>NZ_CP042467.1:2070000-4470000 GCF_007993755.1 Microvenator marinus | reverse complement strand
CTGGGCGGCGATGCCTGAGATATCATGTCTTTCTAATTCTTTCACGATTTGCTCCGTTGAACGTCTTCATCGACGCCAACAGACTGCAAAGGGTGGGCCAACTACTTCGAAAGATGCTTTTCGCAGCCGCGATTCACTTCTTTGAGGTTGGGAGTGATCATTTTGACCACAAAGCCTTCGACGACATCAGAGACCTTTCCAGCGACCAGGCGCGGCACACCGGGGATCTTTGAGGCATCCACACGAAGATTGCCTTCGATATGCACCTCGGTCCCGTTACCTTTCTCGATATAACGAGTTGTACCGCTGCAAGAAATCGCCTCTTTTAGGAAGCCAACTTCCATGTCCCAGTTGCAGATATGCTGGTCATCAAACCACGTGGCGCGGTCGGTCCAGCGCAACATTTCAGGCTTGATAAACTTAGACGCCATTGCGGGAATATCCCCCTCTGAGGCCTTCCAAATGTTGACGATCTTAACCATCGTATCATCGAGCCTGTCGTAGCTCTCAACCTCGATTGACTCAATCGTAGGGAGGTAAGGCTGCAACTCCTTCAGATGGTCTCTAAAGGTCTCGTAGACGGTCTTTCGGTCAAATGCGATGTGGTCGCGAATATCAATTCTCGCCATCGAGTGTCCTTACGCAAAAAAGTCTGCATTGAGTTTGATGAAATTCGACCACTTTCCAGGAACATCGTCCTCTTCAAAAATGGCCTCAACGGGACACTCGGGTACGCAACATCCACAATCGATACATACGTCTGGATCAATAAACATCTGTATATTCGCCAGGGCCTCAGTGTCACCAGCGGCTTGGAGGTCCTTGACCTCGTCCACTGGTAGCGGGCCGTGAATGCAATCTACCGGACAAGATTCTACACACGAGGTATCGCACGTACCCAAGCACGGTTCAGTAATTACAAACGCCATAGTTACTCCTAGGAAACTGCAGGAACGCTGCTCGCTACTCTTTTACATCGTCCACGAATAATCAACCCAAATCTTTTCGTTACATTCCCGAGATGAACCTCATCTGGTATGACCACTTGGTCGAACGCATTCTACCGACGAGTTGACGAAATGTTTACGCCAATAACGAAAAAATCTGTCTCAGACTCTGTTTTTGAACAACTGAGACAGAGAATTCTAGCGGGCGAGCTCGCGGCCGGCGAAACACTTCCGAGCGAGAGGCATTTGGCTGAAACCCTTGGGGTCAACCGAGGTGCCGTCCGCGAAGCCCTCAAACGCCTTGAACAGGCAAAGCTCATCACCATTCATCAAGGCGAATCTACGCGAGTCTTGGACTTCTGGGAGACCGCTGGCACCGAGCTGATTTCTTCGCTCATTTTTGATGCGGATGGTCAGATTGATTTTGAAGTCGCGAGAAGCGTGATGGAAATGCGAAGCGCCATGGCCGCTGATATCGCGAGACTTTGCGCGATTCGAAGCCCGGAGATCGCTGAAAACCTGCTCAGGATTTGTGAAGAGATGAAGCTTGGCGACTTGAGCGCACGCCAAGACCTAAACATGGAGTTCTGGGCGACCGTCATTCGAGGTTCGCAAAACGTCGCCTACCAACTCGCCTTCAACTCGATTCGAGAGCTCTACGATCAGATGCGTGAATTGATGGCGGTAGTCCTGATGGAGGAGCTCAACAACTTGTCTTCTCATCGAACCATCGCCGAGGCCATTGGCGCAGGCGAGTCTGAAAAAGCAAGGAAACTGGCGCTGGAACTCGTGTCAACGAGGGCTCCTTCCTCGTTAGTTGGGTAGTTCGCCTACAGGAAACGGCGCAGGATGAAGGCACCAAAGAGACCTAGGACGACGAGCCCGTAGGGCGAGTCTTGCTTTTGGTCCACAGTGGCGCAGCCGCAACCATCATCCGAGGAGTCTGAGCTGCCAGGCGCTGGGGCCTCGCCCATATCTTCTGCACCCATATCATCAGCGCCCATATCTGGCTCTGGCTCTGGCTCTGGGTCTGGTGGTGTGATGGGACAATTTTCTTCGACCACACCATTACAGTTGTTATCGAGGTTGTCGCCACACGTCTCTTCAGCTTCAGGACGAACTTCGCCTTCGCATTTACCGGACCAGCGTCCTTGTTCGCAGGACTCAGTTCCAAGTTCACAGATACCTTTGTCTTGCGTGCCTGGACGACCGGAGTAACAAGGCCGTTCTTCACCAGCGTTGCATTCGTCAACGGTTGGCAAACATTGAACGGGAGGTACGGTTTCAGACCAGGTTGGACACTCTGGATCCTCGAGATTGACGCGCCCCTCGGCATCTACGCTAACCCCAAGCGAACCAAGCGAAGGGAAACGGTACACAAACCCCTCAGCGTCAATAGCCGAGTAGAAGAAGCGGTAACAACCTGCCGTAAGGCTTTGGACGTTTTCGAAGGTAAGACCAGAGTATGGGAAGACCGGTTGCTCCTCGAATTCACCCATATCGGTGTCCATATCTGGATCCATGTCTCCCATGTCTTCCATATCTGGACCCATATCGCCCTCCACAGGCACCATTTCGGTTGGAGGCTCGACCCAAAGATCCATGTCGAAACACGACCCGTTCATGGCCAACTTCAAAGATTGCGGGGCACCAACGGGCTGGTGGTAGCGAACAGAGAAGAGGACTTCCCCTGGCTCTACAACACCGAACGTGCCTTCTGGGTTCTGTTCTGTCGCGGTGAATCCAGGTTGGAACGCAACACCATCAGAGAGCACTGGCACCGGATCGCGGCTGCCACCGAAGGCAAAAGTCCAATAGAACGCTTGTTGCCACTCGTCCGGGTTACAGATCTCGGGGTCCAAAGGCTCGTTGAGGGTGCAAGGAGGTGCTGGGTTTTCGTCGGTCCCAAGGCAGAGCCCCAGACAATCCGGATTCAGAGCCGTATCGCACTCATTTGCACCGGTATCGATATCGGTACAAATGCCCTGAGCGCATGGCTCAAACTGTGGTTGGCATTCCTGAGGGATAATCGGTGTATTGACTTGAGAGAACGCTGCTGCGCGATCTCGAGGGCTAAAAAGCGCGCCGAGTGAGTTCTGCACCAAGAAGTTCGCCGCCAGCTCGCCTGGAAGCGTTGGGATTCCGGCAGGCAAATCACCTGGCCAGAAGAATTCGTTGTTGATGACACCGGGACCTCTGTTCAAGAGAGCCCAGCGGTCTGCCTCTTCAGTGCCTTCTTCACAGGTCGTGATCGGCCCAACGCACTGGACCTCACCATTCTTCAGGCCCATTTCACAACACGTGTTGTAATCTTGAGGGGCCGGCATCATGCCCGGGGTACAGAAACACTGATACTGAATCGCGTGAGCGCCTTGCCAGCGGCCTGCTTCAGCGAAGAAGGGCTGGTATGTCAAAGCAGCAATTGGGTCGACCGGCTCACCCTCTTCGGTCTGGATACCCCAAACGTAAGGGGCAGTTCTGACGCGGTTTGCGAGGTGAATCGCCACGCGTTCTTGCATGGTCGGCATCTCACCGGCACCGATGCCCGAGAAATAATAAGCCTGAGTCGACTCGCCTAAGTTCTGGCCCTGAGTCTCAGTATCTGGAGCGGGTTTTTCCACGTCCGTGGTACACCCAAGCGCAAGCAATGGCGCGACAATCAACGCTCTTTTCATAACATTCCTCAATATTTCACCGTCGCCGCCGGCGACTGAACGCGCCCATCATGAGAGCAAACGACCAAAGCCACACATAACCCATTCCCGCCGAGGCGCAACCTTCAGATTCCTTGGTTGGCGATTCTTCTGTTGGCGCGTCTATCGGATCAGGAAGTGGTTCTTCGACCACGGGTTCTTCAACCTCACAACCTTCATCGACCTCGCCGTCACAATCGGCATCTGTTCCATCGCAAATTTCTTCGCCCGGCACAATCTGGTTCAGACATTCGCCTGTCCATTGTGACCCTACACAACGCTCAACTCCTGAGGCGCAAACACCCACATCTCGGGTGCCAAAGGGTCCGGTGTAGCAGGCGCGCGTGTCTCCAGTTTCACATGTTTGCCCGCTCGGAGAGCACGTGTCCGCGGGGCGCTCCTCAACGTAAAACTCACACCCATCACCCACGCCAAAACTTCCGCGAGACGGGTAAGTGATGTCGTTTCCTTGCCCATCAGTGAAATGGAAGTAGTAGCGATTACAGCCTTGGTCGAGGCTGACCGTGGTTTCAAATGAACCGTGTTCCGGGGTGCCGTAGACGAGATCAAGATCGTGACACTCGCCATTGACGATGACCATTGCCACACGCGGCCCGCCCGTCCCTGGTTGGTAATACGTGATGCCAAACTTTGAGGACGTGCTCGCCCCCATATGAATACCGTCGCCGATCACAGGCGGCGAGCCACCGACGCCAAAGTCCTGAACCCAGGCGGTCGGGTAGTAGCCGGTTCCAAGCAGTCGGTGCCCAGCATTATTGATGTTTGACCAGTGCCCCTCGGAGAAAGTCCAACCTTCAATCGCAGACTGCGGCGTGGGCTGGCCCATCGCCATGTTCTCGCCGGAATAAGCAGGGCTGAACATGCTCACGCGATCCGCGGCATCCATCACGCCACAACCACTTGCGGGTTGGGCACACTGTGGCTCATCGGGCCCAGCTTCGAGCGGGCAGCACGAAGAGTGGTCCTCGCACCAGCACGAGGCCTCGATGATGTGTTTTGCGTGAAATCGTGCGGCTCGGCCGAGGGCAGCGTCATAGCGCAACGGCGGCGTTGGCGCGTATGCCCCTTGCTCATTAAATGCTTGCGGCTCGGTGCGGAGCTGGTTCGTCAAATAGAGCACGACCCTCTCTTCATAAGAAGGATAGCCGTCGATAGGCTCGCCCAACGCGAAATTTCGACTCATAAGGTCGGCATCAGCCGGAGCCTCGGGAGTTTGAAACCCGTCCGAACACGAGAGGAAAAAGAGTGATGTAATAAGAAAAAAGAGCTTCATCGCGGCGAAGTGTACTCAAAAGACCAACACAATGCCACTACCACTCATTCGGATAGACGCTGAAAGACTTCGGCGTAGAGACGAATCGCTTTTTCGTAACCTTCGATGGAGACCCGCTCGTTCACGCCATGGATTCGAGGCGTGTCGGTTGGGGTCAAGACGAGGGGCAGAAATCGATAGGTGTCATCGGCCAATGGTTCAAAATGGCGTGAGTCGGTCCCGCCCACCGTAAGTGACGGAGCCACAAATACGCCATCCTGCCAGACGTTTCGGATAGATTGCGAAATGACCGCATAGCCCAGCCCGTCAATCGATGACGGCGAGGTTGGGTTCGAGTTGAAGCCCCGTTCTGGAACATCAATTTTGACACGTTCGTCGTCGATCAGTTCCTTCGCTCGCTCCAAGACGCCCTCTCTCGTATCGCCGGGAAGAATTCTGAAATTAACTTTCGCACTGGCTGTTTTCGGCAAGATATTTTCACGCACACCGCCATGAAACACCGTCAGAGCTGTCGTGGTTCGCACCGTGGCGTTGGTGGAGGGCTTGCCAGCAAATACCCGCAGAACAAGGGGCTCCAAAATCCAAAGGTTCGCAAAAACCCATCTCAACGGCCCGTTCACTTCAGGCGCAAGATGGGCCAGCATACCTTCGACCGGCGGGGTGAGCCGCGCGGGGAATGGGTTCTCCTCTAGCTTCGAAATGGCCCGAGCAAGAATTCCGACAGCTGTTTGTTTTCCAGGCATGGACGAATGCCCACCCTCGCCTTCGGCGCTCAGCTCAAGGGTCACAAACCCTTTCTCGGCCAGGCCGATAAAGGCCACGGGCCGGTCTACCCCAGGGAAAAACCCGTCGCCGATGATATGTCCCTCGTCCATGGACCACACAAATCTTCGATTCTCCCTTTCAAAATGAGCTTTGATCGCCTTTGCGCCTAAATGTCCACCAACTTCCTCATCGCATCCAAAGCCGAGCACGATATTGCGCTCAGGTTTGTAGCCACGACTCGCCAAGACCTCGAGCGCCTCAAGCATTCCAAACACCGAGACCTTATCGTCCAGCGCGCCTCGCCCCCAGATGAACTCGTCGTCCACATGACCTGAAAACGGAGGATGCTCCCACTCTTTGAGCTTCTCTTCTTCCTCGGGGACCACGTCGGTATGCGCGAGGAAAAGCACCGATCCAGCCCCCTGGGCTGCCTTCCACTCATAGACCCACGAACATTCACCAATCTTTTGACGCGCAAGCGTCTGGTGCACCTTCGGATAGGCCGATTCGATCAAGGTGAAGAGTTCATCCCACTTCGCGAAATCCATCTTCGACGGATCTTGGTCGGAAACGGTGGGAATTTTAATGGCGTCGGAAAGTCGCTGCTCAAAACCCTGATTCGGCTCAAACTCTTTCGGTGTCTGAGGAACCGGCTGTTTTGACTGAACGAATAGGCCTCGGAAGACGATCACGAGGATCACGATCACAAAGAGCGTGACGCTAGCGGCACCACCTCGTTTAAGGCGCCCTTTCCAAGTCATCGTCCTCTCTCAATTTTAATATTTGAGGGTGGCTCGTCTTGACCCGCCTCACCTTCGAAAAGATCGATGACCTCGCCTTTCTTCGGTGCGGTCTTCTTTGCCCTTGATGTTTGGGGTCTTTCCCCTGTCGATTGCTCGGCCTTCTCAGCCTTCTCGGCCTCGTCCGCCTCTTCCTCATAGAGTTTGAGGAGCTCCTCTCTTGAGAGGGTGTCTGCCTCGGGCGCGAAATTTCTCAGCTGAAGCACAATCGCAACCAAGAGCACGAGCACGATGATGGCCACAACGAGTATGAGTCGTGCCGGTATGGCAGTCTTGGGTTTTGCTGGCTCCTCCGGACGTTGCCGCTCTTGCGAAAACCGCTCTCTCGGGTCAAAGGCAAGTTCCGGGCTCTGAGGCTGTGCCCTCTTCGGCGACGGCTCGGCCGGTGGGGGTACGGGTGCGGCTTGAATCTTAACGTCCGTAGCCGGAATGGTTCCCATTCCTTCTCGACTTCCGAATACAGAGTTCATCCGCTCGGTCGTAAAGCGACTCATCTCGGAGCTCTGGTCCACGCCTGGAACCGAGAGCATGGTTGGCAGCTCTCCTCTTGGGTCTTGCATCTGCTCGGTGATCGGCGGCACGCCTTCACGCGGAATGGTCTTGATCAACGACTCAGGGTCGGTCCCAAACTCCAGCGAACCATCGATGTTTGGGTCGATCACGGTCCCCTGACCTAGGGGTTCATCGAGTTTGATAGCCCCCGTTTTGCGGACATAGTCTTGCCACGCCCCTTTGACCGCGTCGTCCGCTTCCAAAAATGGTGTAGATCCCGCACGGACCTTGTTAGGCTCGAGCTTCGGGCGCTGTCTGGACACGCTCACCGGAGCACGCAAACCCTCGTCCAATTCGCGGACAAATCTACGCTTGCCTATCCCCATCACTTCCAGTCGTTGCACCAGCCCGAGCATGGACTTCGGCTGACGATTCTCTGGGGATTTTTCCAACATGGACATGGTCAAGTTCGCGCAAGCTTCTGAAATCTGCCCACTGGCGACCGCTTCATCCAGACCAGGTGTCGGCTCGCTGACCTGCTGAAAAAGCACCTGCAAGGGGTCGCCCGTAAACGGTGGTTTGCCCGTCAGCATTTCGTAGAGCACCACACCGAGCGCATAGATCTCAGCCGTCTCGTCAAACTCATTTCCGCGAGCGTACTCGGGAGCGATGTATTCGGGAGTGCCGTAGACGAGACCGTTCGTAGTCAGGCGTACGTCTTGGCGCGAAGGCCTCGCGAGACCAAAGTCCAAAATCACCACCCGCATCGCACCGCTAGAGTCCGAGGTGATCATGATATTGGCGGGCTTTAGGTCGCGGTGAACGATACCACGTGCATGCGCTTCCGCCATCCCGGTAGCGATCTGACGAACGATCTCCATCGCCAGTTCCGGGGCGAGGCTCCGCCCCTTTAGAACTTCGTGGAGAGATTTTCCTTCGACGAGTTCGAGCACCATAAAGACGCCCTTCTCATGCGATCCAAAATCGTAGAGACGAACAATATTCGGGTGTTCGAGACCGGCCATAACCTGAGCTTCGCGCTCAAATCGAACCTTGGACTCTTCGGTCGTAAATACTCCGACGCGCAGGACTTTGATGGCAACATTTCGTCCAACAGACCGTTGAACACCACGGTAGACCGCCCCCATACCACCGGCACCAAGCAGGTTGCCCACTTGATATCGCCCGTCCAGAACAAGCCCAGTCATTGAAGTTACGTCGCCTGACATTTACCGTCCGTCCACGGAAATTTGACCGAGAGGATGGCCCGTAGCTCCACGACGCGCAAGTCAAGTCCGCGTGGATTCGTAAATTTCTTTGAGACGCGGCTTCTGAACCTTGCCCATTGGGTTTCGAGGCAGCGCGTCTACGACAAGGAGATCGCGGGGTATTTTGTAGCCCGTTAAGTGCTCTCGGCACCAGGTATCCAAGCCAGACTTCAGTACTTCGGACTCCAAGTGGCCATGCTCACCACTCAAGACCAGGGCCGCTACCACTCGCTCGCCGAGATCGGTGTCCGAAGCACCAAAAACGGCAACATCGGCTATCCATTCGTGCTCGCGAATCACTTCTTCAATCTCTCGCGCGCCGATCTTGAAGCCACCAGACTTGATGATATCTGTTGACCGTCTGCCGACAATCGACACAAACCCGTCTAGGATTTCGACCATGTCGCCGGTTTTGAACCAGCCATTTTCGAAAGACGCCTTCGTCTCTTCAGGTCGCCCCCGATACCCACTCATCAAACTCGAACCTCGAACCCAGAGCTCGCCGATTCCATCGGAGATGTCCTGCCCAAGCTCATCCACCACGCGAATCTCGGTATCGCCCACCGGTTGCCCGACCATGCCGCGGCGTCTGTCCTCATAGAGATTAGATAGCGTCAGCATGGTCTCGGACATGCCATAACGCTCCAGAATGGTATGCCCGGTAAGACGGCGAAAGGCGTCAAAATCACTGGTTGAGAGAGGCGCGGACCCCGAGGTAAAGAGGCGCCCTCTCGAAAGAGCCTTACAAGCTTCAGGCTTGCTCTCAAGGTGTGTAATCAGCCTTGAGTACATCGTGGGAACTCCCATGAAGATGCTACCGGCTCTCCCGTTCTCACCTTCGAATGCCGAGACCACATCTTCCGCCTCAAAAGCGCCCCGCAATTGGGCCCAACATCCACGAAGAATCGTGCCGTGGACGCCAATTCCCAGCCCGTGGACGTGGAAGAGCGGCAGGCTCAAGACCAATGTGTCGGCAGGAGTCCAACGCCAGAGCTTTGTGAGGGCGTCAATATTGGAGAGCACCGCACGATAGCTAAGCTCCACGGCCTTTGGGCGCCCCGTGGTACCTGATGTAAAGAGGATGATCGCGATATCCTCGTCGTCCCCACGATAGGGCGACGCGGGTGAGTCCGAAAAAAGCGTAAACTCGTCGCCTACGATGCACTTGAGTTCCGCCTCCTCAACGATATGGTCCACCTCACGCTGCGTGTACCGCGTGTTGATCGGCACATGGACGCATCCACGAAGGTAGTTCCCGACCAATGCGATGACGTTCGCGATGGGGCTTTCTAGACGAACGCCCACCGTATCACCGGCATCGACGCCGCGTGTTCCAAGGCTTTCGGCGAACTCCTGAGCAGACTCAAGAACTCGACGAAACGGCCATTGCTGGCCGTCCTCGACAAATCCGCCCTCACCTTCAAGTGATTTCAGAAAATTCTTACGCCACGACATCAGTGGTGATGGTGACCTTCGGTGCCTTCTGGCCCGTGTGGGTGGCCGTGCTCGAGCTCGTCTTTATGCGCGTCTCGAACTCGGACGATCTCCACGTCGAAGTGAAGGGTTTCGCCGGCGAGCGGGTGATTCGTGTCGATCTCAACCCAATCCGCGGTGACGTCAGTGACCCAAACGGTGATGAATCCGTCGTCGGTTTCGGCGTGAAGCGGCATACCCGGCAGCACTTCCATATCGTCTGGGAACTCATCTTTGGACACTCGTTGTGGAGGAGCTTCTGAGCGCTCTCCGTAACCGTCCTCTGGCGCAACCACAGCCTGGACCTTATCTCCTACTTGCTTGCCCTCGAGAGCTTGCTCGAGGCCAGGCACGATGTTGTCCGCGCCATGAAGGTAGAAGAGTGGCTCATCGCCGTGCGTAGAATCGAGTTCCTCGCCCTCTTGGTTTGTGAGTGTGAAGTGAATAAAGACGACTTTTCCGTTTTCTACCGTGGCTTGCACTTGAGCTCCTAATCAATCAATGGCCGAATGGTGGCACGGCGCGGACGCTACACGTATGCCGTCGGAAACGCAATGCTTAAGGCCAAACGAGGCTCGGCGAGCTTTGGTCGTCGGTGTTATCAATTCCGAGCTGGCCGCGCTGGTTTTCGCCAAAACACTCGATGAAATTCGTGGAGAGTAGCCCGCAGGTGTGCTCACCTCCGGCTTCAACTGACGTGAAGGTTGCACCTACCACTTGAGTGGGCATGTTTTGGTCCATCGCCGCGCCGATCCGACCGCTGCCAGAATCGCCCCAACAATAGGTATCACCGGCGCTAAGACCACACGCATGGGAGCTCCCGATTGAGACTGCTTCGAAGAGCAGCCCTGGGACTTGAGTCGGCGTATCAAAACTTGTCTGGGCCACGCCGAGGCCAAGTTGCCCAACCGCATTTGTACCCCAACAGTAGAGTTCACCCGCCATGGTTCGTGCGCAGGTGAAGTTCTCACCCGCGCCAATCCACACGAACGCGGCGTTATTAACAGCCGAAACATCGACCGGCACGGGCGAGTTGCTCGGATCGTTGGTTCCGTTTCCGAGTTGCCCCTGGTCATTTGTTCCCCAGCAATAGGCCTTTCCTGCAGTGTCCAGCGCGCAAGTATGGGTGTGACCTGCAGCCACGTTGAGCCATCCAAGTGCGCCTGCTGGTTTAGGGACCAATACCGGAGCGTTCGAATTGGCAGCCTGACCATCGCCAAGCTGTCCGCTCCCACCACTGCCCCAACAGTAGAGCTCATCCATATCAGTGAATCCACACGTATGGTCTTTGCCTGTGGCGATTTCCTGAAAAACTCGCGTACCCGTGATGGGGGTGGGCACCTCAGCCCCAGAACCATTTCCAGTTCCAAGACGCCCCCCAGCTCCCCAACAGAATACGGCTCCGTCGCTGGTCAACGCGCATGTATGTCGGTCACCAGCATGAATTGAGCCGAAAACACGGTTGCCATCCACTCGGCTCGGCAGATCGCGGTCACTTGTCTGGTCGTCTCCAAGTCGGCCATCCGCGCCCTCGCCCCAACAATAGGCGAAGCCTGCCAAAGAAAGGGCACAAGTATGTTCTTCACCGAGAGCAATCGACCCCGCAGCAAAGCCAGCGATGGTGAGCGTCGTCTCTTCGGTCAAGCTGCCCGCAGTAGCCCGTATGGTGACGGCACCGGGACCCAAGGTTCGAGCGACGGCTGTCGCGCCGAGATCCTCTTCCAAAATGGTGGCCAAAGAGGAGTTATCGCTCGTCCAGTTAACATCGGTCACTAAAGGCAGACCGTCTTGCGCAATTACATCTGCCGTGAAAACAACTTCGGCACCGATAAAGGCCGAAGGGTCTGTGGGCGTGATGGTCAAGGTGTCCGGGACTGGTGTGTAGACTTCGATCGTTAGTGTTTCCTCGAGCTCTCCGAATGTGGCTGTAATCGTCGCGATACCTTCGGAGTCAGCATCCGCGGTGAACGACGCCGTTTGACCGCCCGGGTTCCCAAGTACTCCGAAAGTCGTTGAATCTATCGCGAACACAACGGACTCATTCGGAAACTCGAGCTCCACGCCATTATCTCTGAAGAAGAGACTCGCTTCTACGACAATAATCGCCGAATTTCGAACGGAGATATCCTGGATATCGATAGGATCGAGGGAAGAATCGAATGCCTCTAAGACGAGTGTATTTGGCTCCAAAAGTTGGACATCAATCTCGGCGGTGCCGCTCAACTCGCCAGACGTGGCCGTGATCGTCACCGAACCCTCCGCCACGCCGGACACCACACCAGTGGGAGACACTGTAGCCACCGCCTCATCGGAAGAGCTCCAGGTGACGGGAACGCTGAGCACGCCGCCGTTGATGTCCGTCACCTCTGCACTCAGCGAAACAGAAGTGCCTACACCTACGATTGCAGTCTCAGGTTGGACTTCAATGGCCACTGGGGGATTATCTACACCAACCGTTGCTTGAGCTTCGACACCCTCAGCACTGACAGTAATGGTCGTGTTCCCAGGCCCAAGAGCCGTGACCTCGCCCGATGGACTTACCGCGGCCACGCTCTCATCGGCACTAGACCAGGTGAAAAGAACCGCGAGTGGCTCGGATGCACGATTAAACGCCTGAGCTTCGAGCTGCCCGGTATCACCGACGTTGAGAGCTAAGGTCGGGCCAACTTCAATCCTGAATACACTTGTATCTGGGGTGTCATCGCCCATATCTTCAACGGGGACCACGTCATTTGTTGACGCACAAAATCCGGAGCGACATTCGGCCCCCGAAGGGCACTCACTGCTTGATGAACAAGTTAATTCGCTGTACGCATCATATTTACATGCGCTGGCCATTAGCATTAAAAAAACTGCGGCGACTTTGATCCACATAGGTACCTCCGAGCCCCTAGACTAGCTCGACTTGAAGGATAACGCACGCCTTTTGCTCAGAGTTTCTGTCTTGACTTTGATTCCTCAGAGGTCTTTAGTGAAGAAGATCGAAGATGAATCACGTTCGGGGACGCTTTTGTCACGTAATATCAACATTCTTATTGTCGACGACGACCGCGACATTTGTGAGTACATGGAACTCCTGCTCTCACAAAGCGGCTACAACGTGGACACCTGCTCGAAGCCTGAAGACGCGATTTATCAGCTGCGAGAGGGCGACTATCACGTGGTTGTGCTCGATATCATGATGCCAAACCTCAACGGCATGGAGCTTCTCGAAGAGATTCGCCGGTTTGATAACGATATCGACGTCATCATTTTCACCGGCAATCCCACGGTGCAAACTGCGGTGCAGTCGCTGAAACTCAAGGTCTCTGACTACATCCAAAAACCTTTTGATATTGCGTACTTCAACACGAGTCTTGAGCGGATTCTGCGTGAGAAAGGTCTCTTGACCGACCCTGAAGAGACGCTCTTAATCTCTATCGGCCATAATATTCGAAAAACCCGGAAAGACCGTCAGCTCACGCTCAAACAGGTGGCCCGGAGAACGGGCCTTTCGGTGAGTCTCCTTTCTCAGATCGAGCGCGCAGAATCGAGCGCATCGGTGTCTTCGCTCTACAAGATTGCGCGGGCTCTCGATTGCAAACTCACCTCACTTTTTGGCAACTACTGAAATGAGTCAGGGCGCACGCTGGGCCGAGACTTCCGAGATTTTGGACGTGAGAACCACGGTCCTACGACCTCATTTTTCGGCCGGCCAATTGGCACATTTTGAAGGGGACGACGACCCAGAAACGCTGCATGCACTTTGGGAAGAAGACGGAGCTCCGGTCGCTGTCTTGACCATGATGGCCCGCCCATTCCCCGAGACCCACAAAACTTTACCTGGGGCTCCAGACCTATTGGCTCAACCCAACGCTTGGCAGTTTCGAGGTATGGCCGTACTTCCTCAAGCGCAGGGCACAGGAATTGGCCAGAGACTCTTAAATTACGCGATCGTGAGTGCTGCGCTCACCACACCGGACCGAAAGATAGCCTGGTGCAATGCGCGGCGTACCGCCGCTGCTTTTTACGCCAAATATGGTTGGACTGAGGTGGGGCCCGACTGGGAGATTCCAGGGATTGGTCCGCACGTGGTGATGTGGCGGCCTATGCCAGTTCTTCTGGCCAGTTCACTTTGATGCCAGGCATCTTTTCAAGCTCTTGTTTGGCCTTCCGCCGCTTATGAACTCCCGCGGCAACCATGGCCGGTGCCACAAAGTAGCATAGCGGACAAGTAGTCCCGAGAATTAGGAGTGAAGCCGCTGAAACGGCCCCGACTCCCACACCGAACTTTACGTGGCCCGTGCCCTCTTTGAGCTGGGTCTCGAGCTCTTCGCGTTTTGCATCGTCATTGTTCATGATGTCTTCCTTCGGCTTGGGAACCCCGTCTACGCGGGCTCTGTCCGCGTATGCGACCCTGCGATTCCAGTCAACGCGGGCTCTGTGCTCGTGTGCGATTGTCGCAATAACAACTTAATCACAAATGAAAGACGGACCACCGCTCGCCGAAAGAAAAGCTGGTCGCTAGGCGTAGAATGGATTGTCGCCCATTTCGTGGTCGGTGACGTCGTAGATATGGTTGATATCCTCACCGAACGCTTGCCGAAGAATCCGCTCGACCCCTTGTTTGAGGGTGGCCGAGGATGCGGAACATCCCTGACAGCCGCCAGACATCACGAGGAACACGTTCTTGTCCACGTAGTCGACCAGGTCGATTCGGCCACCGTGAGCGGCGACCATCGGGTTGATTTCAGCTTCAATAAGTTTTTGTATTTGTCTTCGCATGGTGAATCTCCTGCTCGGGTGCTCTTGGACTACCACCAAGGCAAATCAAAGACAATCGAGTCCAACGCAATATTCCTCCCACCACCGGTTTTTGGTACACTGTCTCTATCCAAACTTTTGGGAAAACTGTGGATTTAAAGACAATGTACACGAGTCGCTGCGCGGTTTTGCTCACACTCATCTTGACGGCATGCGGCGGGGACGAACCAGAACTCGCCCCCATCGTCTACGGAGCTGATGACGGCGACTCCTGCACCACAGCCGCCGATTGTGCGGGAGACTCGTGCCTCCAGGACTTCTCGGGGTGGCCGCAAGGATATTGCACCACCACCGATTGCCTGGCCGACGGCTGCACCGGTGAGGGGGCGGTTTGCCTTGCTCTCGATGCCGTTCAGTCCATGTGCTTTCAATCGTGTTCTACCGGGCAAGATTGCCGCACTGGCTACGCATGCGAAATCGTTGCGGGCACTAGAGTCTGCAAAACACCGAGCACCGATGGCCCCTCCCCCGGCGACCCGGGTTCCGCATGCGAACGCGCCGAAGATTGCAATTCCGGGCAAATCTGTGAGACCGCACTTCCTGGCGGTTACTGCACGAGTCGCGATTGTGAGACTTGTCCGGGCAACTCAACGTGCGCCCAAACGCCAGCTGGCACGCTCTGCGCCGCAACGTGTGAAGGCACTCGCGATTGCCGGCCAGGCTATATTTGCGACGACGACTGGGGCGGTAGCTTCTGCGTTCCTTTTGACGCGCCAGCCCCCAATGTGACCTTTGAAGAGACCTCCGAGGCGCTCGGAATCACGTGCAACGCGGTTCAGGTCGGACAGGATGGGGACAAATACCGCTGGGAGATCGAATACACGGTCGATGCGACTTGGACGGGCTATACGCTCGTCCCAATGGTTCGGACGGGTCGTGTGGACGTGGGCTCTGTGATTGGCCCTGAAGAAAACATTGACCTCATCAACGACTATATCCACCACAATTTGCGCGCGGTTGACGAGCCACTCGACAACTACGAGCCCGTGGGAATCTATAAAACCGTCAGCTACGACTGGCCCTTTATGGTTCCCTACTCACCTGCCCGTCAGAACTTGGTTCAGGCCGGCAATCACACGCTGCGAGTTACCACAGATGGCGACACACCCTGCCTCTACATTCTCCCCAGCAACCCCCAAGCAGCACGGCTGGACCTCAACATCCATCTCTTCGGTGTCCCGGGAATCAACGCGTCCAACGCCCAAGCTAATGCGGATGTGCAGGAAGTCCTAGATGGCGTGAATACGATTTTCGAGAAGGCTGGCCTTCAACTCGGTGATGTTAGATTCTACGACCCGGACCGCGAATCACTTGAGCGATATCAGATCGTTCGCGGGTTTCCGGACCTGAGAAAGATCTCGGCGCTAGGACAACCGCGAGGTCCAAGTCTTGATGAGCACCTCTCCGTGGACGTCTTCTGGGTGGAGGATATCCTCGTAGGTCAGACATCGGGACTGATCCTCGGGCTCTCGGCAGGCGTCCCAGGCCCGCCCGGAATGCATGGGAACGCCAACAACGGCCTTATCTTTAGGCTCGCAGACCTAGGCCAAGACAACGCCTTCGTGGCTCAGATCATGGCACACGAGCTCGGTCACTACCTCGGCCTCAGACATACGACTGAAACATTGCACAACGGAACCGACGAAGCGTCCGTCTTCTTCAAGACCATGGTGGACACCCAAGATCCGCTAGATGACACCCCGGTGTGTTCGAACGTGCAATTTCAGGGATTCGGCTGTCCAGATGCTGGAAATCTGATGTTCCCTGCGGTTGGCGGAAGCACAGCGGATATCGAAATCTCCGAGCAACAAGCTGCGGTTCTAAAGCTCAACCCCTTTGTGAAATAGGCCTAAGCCTCAACCCAAGACGTAGTTGAAGACTTTGGATTCGTTATCGCGGAGGTTTCGAATCGTGACCACCGTGACGTCGTCCGGCTTGGAGCGATGGATATCGAGGAAGGACTCGCGAATGATTCGCTCCCACGTTTTGGGCTCAAGGCCTTCGGCCCAGGGGCTTAGACCCACCCACATCTTCCCGTCTTCGGTGTTGTGCTCCACAAAGAAGGAGCCGACCGGCTTTCGGATATTTTCGCTCTCGTAGACGAGCTCAAAAATGCCTTCACGCTCGTCATACTCATTGTGAATGAGCACTCGGATAGGAAGAATTCGAATTTCCTTGGCCTGTTCAGGGGGCAAGGCCTTGAAGTCGTCGTCTGTGGCTTTGCCACGCACGAGAACGTAATCCTCCTTCTTTCCCTCGAGCGTCCAACGCCAGTATCGGCTGGCTTTGACGCGGAAGGTCTCGGTGTTTCGACCACGGATAATCAGGAACTGACCGTCGAACGTGTATTCACCACGCTCCTTTTCAGTCCATGACCCCGCGCGGCCTCCGAAGAGACTAAACGTACCGTCGAGCCTGAATCGGTACATTTGAATGCCTTTTTCACCGGTTTGACGCGGATCTGTATTGGCGGGGAGGTAATACCACGAGCCTCGTATGGCTTCTGGAAGCGGGCGCTCTCGCATGCTTCACTCCGGAAGAATGGCAACAGGAATAGGAAGAGGAGCGGCGAGCCGGCCTGCAACCTGTGAAACCCACTGACGTTGCCCGTCGGAGGGCAATGAGACCGGCGCGCTCAATTCAATTGAGCCCGTCGCCAACGCAGTGGAAGATACAAGTCCCAAGACTTCACCGTCCAAAATGACCAGCCATGTTTTTACATCCAAAAAAGCCGGAGTCGCAAGACGATCCACCATCGAAGTGCGGAATCTTATCGAAATAAATGCGCCGCCGTTCGGACTACGGTCCGATTTGGCCACATCAATGTCGGCTTCACGCCCCAGAACCTGAGTACCTGAGTAGGTTCTCCAGCCTTCGGGATGCTTCGCGACCACCACCATTTCTGTGGGAGTCGAAAACTTTTCGGCGACTTGGTCGAGGAGCCGGCGGTCGGCACTCCAGAGGAATGGCTCGGCAGCTCCCCGAAGCTCAACCCCAGCCGGCAGTTGGGACGCATTTTGGACCCAATCAACGGCCATCGGGCTCAAAGCCCGAACCTCAAGGCGACCTGGTGCCAAGACGATCGGATCGATGAATGAGCGTTTCCACTTCTTCGGAACTGAAATCTTGAGATCGCTACCCGCCTTGGTCACCTGAGTGCCCCTCATCCCCGCAGCTTCAGTACGTTTCTGCAACGCTTCGAGCACCATCTGATTCAGATGGGCCTGGCGCTTCGGGGACTTTCCCTCGCTCAACTCGCTCGGATCCGAAACAACCAAACGCAAGTTTGTTTGAGCCGAGATCTCCGTCGAGATGAGAAGAAAAGAGAGAGCGAGTAACAATAATCTCATGCGATTTTCCGGCTCACATGATCGATGAAGTCGATCTTGGTTAAAATACCCGTGAGCTTGGTGTCATCGTAAACCACGACGACTTTGTTCTGCTTAAAGAACTGACCCACGATGCTCACAGAGGTAGACGGATCAACGACGGCAAAATTCGGTTCTGCCACGTCTGCCGCTACGCCACCTTCTTTGTCAGCGGTGAGCAAGTAGTTCAACACATCGTTCTCAGCTACGATTCCCACAACCTTGTCGCCGTCCAACATCGGAAGCTGGGAAATCCCGTGCTTCTTCATCTTCTCGATGACTTCGGTGAGCTTCTCTTGAGGGCGAGCCGTAATCACAGCGCGCTTGTGCGCCCCCACGGTGTTCAGAATATCGGAGACTCGATCCGAGTTAGGATCGGGTCCAAGCAAGCCATTCTCACGCATCCACTCGTCGTCAAAAATCTTGGACATATAGCGTGAGAAGGAGTCGCACATGATCACAACGATATTCATGTGCTTGTCCATGCGCTCAGCGTACTTGATCGCTGCGCAAAGTGCGCCGCCCGACGAGCCACCGGTTAGGATTCCTTCTTCGCGAACGAGGCGTCTCGTGTACTCGAAACACTCTCGGTCGCTCACACGAATCACCTCGTCAACCACGTCGAAATGCATGGTCGAGGGCAAGAAGTCCTCGCCGAACCCTTCTACAAGGTAGGTGTGGGCTTCGGTCATGCGACCAGTTTTGAAGTAGTCGTAGTAGATGGACCCGATCGGGTCCACACCCACAATCTGCACGTCAGGGTTCTTCTCTTTCAAGTAGCGCCCCGTTCCACTGATCGTACCGCCAGTCCCCATCGAAGACACAAACACGTCGATCTCGCCGTCCGTCTGCTCCCAAAGCTCGGGGCCGGTGCTGTGCACGTGCGCCTTGGGGTTGGAAGCGTTGTGGTATTGATTCGCGAGGAAAGCGTTTGGGGTCTCGATGCTGAGGCGCTCGGCTACCTTGTAGTAGGAGCGCGGATCGTCGGGCTCAACAGCTGTTGGGCAGACCACCACGCGCGCGCCAACCGCACGAAGCGAGCGGATTTTCTCTTCGCTCATCTTGTCGGGCATCACGAATATACACTTATACCCGAGGTTCGCGGCGGCGAGCGCAAGGCCCATACCGGTGTTTCCACTGGTGGCCTCAACGATGGTCCCGCCTGGCTTTAGGAGACCCGATTCTTCCGCGTCACGGATGATCTGGAGCGCCGGTCGGTCTTTGACGCTCGAGCCAGGGTTCAAGTACTCAAGCTTCAGATAAATATCAGCTTTTACGTGTGCCGCAATCTTGTGGCACTTCACAAGAGGCGTGTTTCCGATGAGTTCAAGGATGTTGTTTGCAGCTTTAATGGGCATTGTTTCAATCCAGGTTCAGGTTTTCGATTGCCTATCCCGGTCAGTCTCCAAACGCAAGACTAACCAACGAGAGACTACGAAACTCTAGAGATTTAGTGTGAAGCCGACTGACCCAGTGAGGGTCTTAGCGCTGGGTACGTAGATGTCGTCGGTCTCGAAGAGGCCGAAAAACTCAGCTGGTAGGACGTGTTGTGTGGCGCCGAGCCTCAGCCACCCTATGGGGCCGATGGGCCAATCGAGGAAAGCCCCTGCCTGCCCGAACTCGCCAAGCGACGTGGAGCCGTTTAAGTCCCCCCACCAGGCCTCTGCGATCACGGGATAACGCTCGCGAACTCGGATTTCGAGTCTGCCCGTCAGCGGAATCGTGCCGCCTTCCGAAAAGAAGTGCCCGATCTTGAACGAGGTGTACGTGGGGCGCACTCCAGCAAAGATCCCAAAGAATCGAGAGCGATAGCCCACCATCGATGCAACGGCGAGGTCCATGCCAAACGTGGTTCCGAGCTCTTTATAGTTTTCCTCGTCCACGTAGATCGGCAGTTCTTGAAGCCTTTGATAGTCCTCGCCGAGTCTCGTTCCGATGCTGAAGGTGGTGTCGTAGCCTAGCATAAGCCCGAACCCCTTGTGATGGTCGTCGGAGCTGAAGGTCCACCTCAAACGGGTAAAGAAGTCGGCTTGAGCGCTACCGCGCTCGGGCTGGCCAACGAAGGTTTCGGGAGAGCGATAGGCTCCCATGATACCAGCTGAGAAGATCGGATATCCTGTGGACACGACCCCCTCCCAGTAACGATTGCTCGCATCGAATACGAAGTAGTTATCTTTGATTTCTGAAGGTGCCCATGTGTAGCGAGGGACGCGGTGATCCTCGGCGATGGGAAACCTTGAGATCGGCATCGGGAGCGCGGCATCAAGGTATGAAATCACCTCGGCAGTATCATCCCCGGAAATCCAAAGCATGAGTGCATACTCTGTAGCTTGTTTGGGGTTGGTGCTGACTTGCGCCTCCCAGAGTCTGGCGATTGTCTCTTGCCGAAGGGCATAGGCGGCGCCATGAGCTTCCTCTCGGATCTTGGCCTCGACCTCAGCGAGCATGGCCTCATTTACAACCGAGTCCGTATCAAATCCTTGAACGAGAGCACGATCCGTCGTCATAGGAAACGGGCTCGATTCGTTCGACACGTTCACCTCAAACGACACGAATTGTGCCCCATCGGGCGAGCGCACCTCAAAATCGACACGGGCCTTGCGCCGCGCCGCTGCAAAGAGGGCCGGCCGTTGCCTTTGGTGCGGCTCCTGAATCGTCTCAGTGATGGTTTCGGTATACCTCTGAGTCTCATAGCGAGTGGAGTAGGTAGTGTAAGAAGAGGTGGTATAGCAGTTTCCGCTCGAGTAACATTTGACGTAGTTTGTGGTGCTCGGGACTGACACCGGAACCACAACCTCCCGCTCAACCTGCCGTGTCACTACCTTGGGAATGTACTCGATGTACTCCTCGATTCCCTCTCTAACACTGACGGTTTTAGTGCAATCTGAGACCTTTAGACCGACGATCTCGTAGCCTGTACTCGAACCTACCTCTTTGAGTGGCGCGATCGCGATGGCTGCACAATCACCTTCGATGGCGGCGGCAGCCGAGTTGGCTTGTGCCACGCTCATAAACCGCTCTGTTGGACCGCGATCAATCTGTCCGTCGTAGAGGCTCGACCAAGAGCCCATCCAGTCGAGGACTGATTTTGTCGTGGGATAAGTGGTCTCGAGCGCGCCGGACTTTTGAGCCAAGTCAGCTGCATAACGATCACGAAGGTCCTCGAGCATCTTCGCGCGCGCCCCACCCTCCGGAATCAGGCGTGTGAGGGGCTCGGCCGCTTTGAGCGCGCCGTAGAGATCGCCTTGTGCCACTTTTGGGTCCACGTCAGTGGCAAACTGCCGCTCGGCGGCCGCAATCATCATGTCCGTAAGCTCTGCGTAGAACTCCACGTACGACGGACAGCGCCTTGAATATTCCTGCCATTTCTCCACCTCTTCGGTACTCGGCTGAGTGCTTCGCAAGGTCTTCATGGCGTCCTGGAGGATCTCAGTTCGCGCTTTGCATCGCTGCTCAAAAATGTAGTCCCATTCGTCCTGAGCAAGCTCGGCCTGCGCTGCCATTGCGTAGGCTTCGTCTGCCTCTTGGAGCTTTCCTTGCGCTAGAAGCTTATCGGCTTTGGACGCCTGAGGCGTCACTACGCTCCAACAGCCACTCGCCAAGAGACCAACAAGTACAACCCAAAAAGATCTCACTCTTCCCCCAAAACAAGCTCAGTCGTGCCCTCTTCCACCACGCCCCATGCGAGGGTGGTATTGATGATTTTCAAAATCCAGACGTGCCCCACGAAGGTCTGCTGAGACCGAACCTGGTCGGGAAAGAGCGTCCCATACTGTAGCTCTTCGCAGTCAAACGAGACCCAGAAGAGATCTGCCGGATACTCAGTAGCATTGCGAATCGTGATGTCGATAGACGCGCCACCATCCGGCGAGCAAGGATAGGTGTTGTTCGAGGCGTTGTTGGTCTGGTTCGAGGTATTCTGATTTGTACTTCCATTCGACTGGTTGTTTGTCGATTGGTTGTTCAAAGTTTCGCCATTTTGCAGGCGTTCGTAGTCCTCGACGTACTCTTCGTAAGGACGCGCTTCAGGATCGACGCAGCCGACCAGCAAAATCGCACTTAGAATGAAAAATTGAATTCGAAAATCCATGGGCCCGCTACAGCTCCGAAGCTCAAGGTTCAGTCAAACGCGCTCAATATATCAGAATGCGGCATATAGGCATTTCCGGGCTCTGCGAGCCGGTTATAAATGATGGCCGTGGCTCCCATCACGATCGCGTTCGTCACAAACATACCGACACAACACAGAAGCATACCGCCCATGTTCAAGAAGCCCGACAAAATCGCAAATATGAAAATATCGAATTTGTAGCCGTCGGTAAGACGCCAACTAGCTTTGAGGCCGTCGAGATAGGTCAGGTTTTTATCGATCACGACATAGGAAACGAAATAGAGACCTATCGCGATGATCACCGCCGGGATGACCAGAGCGAGGAAGCCCAGACCGATGGCTATGCCGTAGAGGATATTCGTGACGAGCAGCGGCAGAATGAACTTCTTGGCCTGTATGGTGTGATTCAGTGTTGCGTCTTGGCCGCGTACATAGCGCAGCCAGAACACTACAGAGCCCGCCTCAATGGCCGTGCGGAGCACCCACATCAAGAGCCCCAAGGCCACGATGAAAAGCACCGCGGCAAGGCCGATCCCGAGCCATGCAGTATCGGTGAGCACTCCTAGTGAGAACGGGAGATTGACCAGATCAATGCTTGCCGGATCGAAGGTTCCAAGGAGCTCAGTTGCGGGATCCCAACTCTCGTAGTCCTGAGTCCCCTCTCCAAAACTGGAGCCGTCGTCGTAAGAATCACCGTAATCATCGCCCCAGGTATCGGAAGTGTCGGTATCACCTGTGGGGATGAGCTCACCCAAATTGCCCACATTGTTACACCCGCCACCTTGGCCGAAAATGATCATTCCAAAGGAGAGCAGTATGGTCTCGAAGGGCTTTTCCTTGACCATCTCCCACGCCTGGCCGAGGGCGCCGTCGGTAGGAGCTGGATGTGGCTCCGTGGCTCGAATTTGGATTTCATCGATAGAGCGGTCGTCCCCCTCATCGCGCCGAGGGGGCAAATTATACCAAGACATTGGACCTCCTTTGATACCGATAAGGTAGCAATGAATCGGTATTTTTTCCTACTAGAAATTCGTTCGGGGATGGCGTAGCCCGACTCAGTCGTCGGAGGCGACGCCCCCGTTCATCTGAGCCTTAAGTGCTTCGATTTCTCGCCTCGCCTCCTCATTGAGCTTTTTCTGCTCCTGAAGTTCGCGAAGAACTTCTTGCGCAAACCTCTTCTGCTCTTCGGCGGCCTTCTTTTGCTCTTCGGCGGCCTTCTTTTGCTCTTCGGCGGCCTTCTTTTGCTCTTCGGCGTACGTTAGAACGTTCACCCCATCTACATACATGAAATCAAACATGGTCTTCTCCAAATCTTCGGGTTTTATTTTATCGTTTATGTTTTCACTTATCAATCTCGCCGCCTTATCAAACTCTCCTGGAGTTTGGGGCAGGCGAGTGGTCATCTTCATCCACTCAAACTCAGGGGTATCCTCCAGAGCCGTGGTGGCGACGATGAAGATAGGGCCGCATTCCACCGATCCCCACCTCCAAATTCCTTTATTTGTTGTCTTTTCAAACATGTTGGGTTCTTTAAGAACACGTTCAGGCGTGCGGTGAGACAAGATCACCATGGATGGGTGGAGCTCTGTCCGATTCTTTATCCGTGTTGTGAAGTACCGGTACGACGCATAGCCGATCTTCTCGCGACAGGATCCTAAATCGGACAAACTCACTGAGTTCGAAAAATGCTCAACCAGTACGTCTCGTCTGCACAAAAGACCTGCCAATGGTCCCCAATGGGCCACTGGATTCGGCATATGGAGTATCGCGTCCACTGTCCGGTGTTGGCGAAAGGATTCGTGTTTTCTGACTTCGCCGCACACCTGCAATGCGATGTTGAGGCACCATGCCTCGTGCGGCTTCGCCATTTTGGGCGTTAGCTTTATCATTCTATCCCCCTTAATCGGGTTTAGTTGGTTGTAATCAAAGTTACGGCGCCCAAAACTTGGGCCCGTATTCTTATTTTCGGACAAAATTCGAAAATGTTGCGAAAAAAGTTAATTTTTTTGAGAAGAATTCCAAGCAAACGGAGCCTGCTTGTACACAAGGGGAGTGTGGTGTAGCTATTCCACGCAAATTCATTGGAGATGGGAATGTCGAAGAACCTACTTGAAGCATTGAACTCGAAATCCTTGACCGTGGCCGTGATCGGGCAGGGATACGTCGGGCTACCGCTGGCTGTGGAAGTCATCAAATCCGGATTTCATTGTATCGGGCTCGACGTAGATCCTGAGAAGGTGGCGGGCCTAAATCGCGGTGAAAGCCATATCATCGATGTTTCTGACGCAGACGTTAAAGAGCTCGTAGACACCGGGCGTTATCGAGCGACGGCGTCGTACGAAGACCTGAAGGACGCCGACGTTATCTCTATCTGCGTTCCAACACCGTTGAGAAAGACGCGCGACCCAGACGTCTCGTACATTCAGGCTTCCGTGGAAGCGATGCGCCCCCATCTGAAGAAATCCGGTGTGCTCGTGATCTTGGAATCGACCACGTATCCCGGAACCACCGAGGAGCTCGTGGCCCAAGAATTGGCCTCGGAAGACCTTGTCTTGGACAAGAACCTTTTTGTGGCGTTCAGTCCAGAGCGCGTGGACCCCGGAAACGCGCACTACGGCTTGAAGAACACCCCGAAAGTGGTGGGCGGAGTCACGCCTAAAAGCACCGAGTTGGTGGAGAAATTCTACTCGCAGGTGGTCGACCACGTGCATGCTGTGCGCGGCGCTCGCGAAGCAGAGATGGTCAAGTTGTTGGAAAACACCTTCCGCGCCGTGAACATCGCATTGGTCAACGAGATGGCGATGATGGCGGACCGCATGGGGATCTATACGTGGGATGTCATCGAAGCTGCGGCCACCAAGCCCTTCGGATATATGCCATTCTTCCCGGGCCCTGGAATCGGCGGCCACTGTATTCCGCTCGACCCCACGTACCTTAGCTGGAAAGCCAAGAGTTACGGCTTCTACAACCGCTTCATCGAGCTTGCGACCGATATCAATGGCAATATGCCACGATTCCTGGTCAACAAGCTCGTGCGGGCACTCAACGAGCGAGGAGTCGCGCTCAAAGGCGCCAAAATCCTTCTCCTCGGCATGGCCTACAAGCCCAATATCAATGACGTCCGTGAGTCTCCGGCACTGGATGTATGGCAATTGCTCCACACAGAATGGGGCGCAGATGTGCGCTATCACGACCCGTTTGTGGACCATGTCGACGACCATGGCATCAAGGCGAAGTCGGTCGCTTTGACCAAGGAAGCTCTTGAGGCTTCTCACGCTGTGATCGTGGTGACCAACCACCGTGACGTCGACTACGACTTCGTCATCAAACATTCGCGCCTTGTTTTCGACGCGCGACACGCCATCAAAGGGGAACACCCCAACGTCCAGAGCCTCTGAGGTAAAGATGTCTCTTCTGGGACTTGATCCAAATTTAATCGAACGTGCGCGGCACGCTGCGGGCCTAATTGCTCAGGACATGGACACGTTCATCTCTGAGCGCTCCACCGTGGCGATTGAGCGAACGGTCCTTCGTCTCGTCGGCGTAGACGGTGTAGATGAAGATGATATTCCGCTGCCCAACCGTCTCGTGGACGCCGCTCGTGAAGCGGGAGTCCTTGAGCGTGGCATCATGCACACTCTTGTCCGCGGCATGATTCATACCGGGCGAAGTGCACAAGATGTGGCGGAGCTGGTCGCATCAGGAAGCCTCAAATTGAGCGAGATTCCGGACGAGGCTGATGATGCCGTTCACGAACTCGGAGCAAAACTGGCACGCGAGGCCGCGGCCACTATCGCTGGAAACGCGGCCAAACGAAGTGCATTGATCGCTGCAAGCCAACCGAGACCGGAACCTCTTCACTATGTGATCGTGGCCACCGGCAATATTTATGAAGACGCAGTGCAAGCGGCCACGGCTGCTCGCGCGGGCGCTGATATCATCGCGGTGATTCGCTCTACAGGGCAAAGCCTACTCGACTACGTGCCCTATGGCCCTACCACAGAAGGCTTTGGTGGCACCTATGCCACTCAAGCAAACTTCAGAATCGTTCGCGAGAAGCTCGATGAAGTGGGAGAAGAGCTAGGGCGGTACATCCGTCTCTGCAACTATTGTAGCGGGCTCTGCATGCCGGAGATCGCGGCTATGGGCGCTATGGAGCGGCTCGACGTCATGCTCAATGACGCGCTCTACGGCATTCTTTTCAGGGATATCAATCCGCAACGTACGTTTGTCGACCAGTATTTCAGCCGTCTTATCAACGCGAGCGCGGGAATCGTCATCAATACCGGCGAGGACAACTACCTGACCACTGCGGATGCTGTGGAGGCTGCATATACGGTGCTCGCGAGCCAATTTATCAACGAGCAGTTTGCGCTTCGAAGTGGTCTCCCCGAAGAACAGATGGGGCTCGGTCACGCCATGGAGATGAATCCCGAGATCGAGAACGGATTTCTCATGGAGCTCGCGCAGGCCCAGATGGCCCGTGAGATTTTCCCGAACGCCCCTCTCAAATATATGCCGCCCACCAAACACATGACTGGAAACATCTTTAAAGGACATATCCAGGATGCACTCTTCAATATGATCGGGGTTTGGACCAAACAGGGCATTCAGCTCTTGGGCATGATGACCGAAGCGATGCACACGCCTCATATGGGTGATCGATATCTTGCGCTGGAAAATGCACAGTACGTCATGAACAACATGCGCGCTTTAGGAGACGAGATCCAGTACAAGCCCGGCGGCATGATTCAGACCCGCGCCCAGAGCGTTTTGGAAGAAGCCACTGAACTCCTCGAACGGGTGGAAAAAACAGGGCTCTTTGAGGTTCTAGAAGCTGGAGTATTCGCGGATGTCTTCCGTGCAAAGACAGGCGGAAAAGGACTTCAGGGCGTCTTTGTGAAAGCCGAGGACTACTACAACCCGATCGAAGACGAATTGAGACGCGAGCGCGGACTCGAACCGAGAAACTAGAGTCTCGGGTCCACAGGCTCACTTTCGAGTGCCAGAACACCAAATGCACATTCGTGCACTCGCACCAATGAGTCACCTCGAGCAAAACGCTCAAGACCCTCCATCCCGAGTGCAAACTCCCGAAGTGCAAGGCCTCTTTTTCGCCCAAGCCCCCTCTTTCGAAGTCTGTTTAGATTTCCTTCCTCAAGGTAGGCTGGCCCGTAGATGATGCGCAGATACTCGGGCCCACGCACCTTGATGGCTGGTTGCTGAACCTTGCCCGCTTGCAAGTGAACGAAGTCGAGAGGCTTGACCACCATGCCCTCACCTCCTGCGCCTGTCATGGACTTCCACCAAGATTCCGCCTCGGTACGCGACTCGGGGTTGTCCAAATCCACACTCCGCCATTGGGTTGCCATCAAGACAGGATCTTGGGTGCTGGCCAGCTTCTCCGCCATGGCCATATGCCAAAGATGGTCATTGTTGGTGAAGACCTGTGTGTCGGAGGCGAGGAAGTGAAACGCAGCGATGCGATAGTCGTCGTCTGAGTTTATGGCCCATGTGTAGGCACGATAGGCACGACGATACTTTTCAACGTCTTCGATGCGTCGCTCCAATTGTGGCTGAACGCCTGGGTCGATTCCGCGTGCTATTGCCGCTTTCACCGCCTCTAGTGCACTCTTGAGACTCGCTTCGGCCGCCGCCCCTACCCTGGCGTACTGACCGCGAATCAACTCCACTGCTTTAGCACTCCAAGGCATGAGCTCAGCGTCCAATACTAAGACCTTAGCACCCAACTCATCCCAGATACCGCTTTTTTCAAGGGCATCAACCACGCGCTTGACGAGCCTTGCCTCGAGGTCACGTTCGAAAAACGGCCGTCCACTTCGCGTGTAGATCACCCCAAGGTTAATGCCATCGAAACGCTCTTTTGAAACTTCGAGCGTTCGACACAACACGAGCACGGCCCTCGAGCCCATGTGCTTTTCCTGGCAGATCACGGTCTTTACGCCCCAAGACTCAAATTCATCAAAAGCTTCGCGCGGCGCTTCTAGAAGCTCTGTCTCCGAGGTCTTACATGGGGACATGGTGGGAGGAAGGTAGACAAGCCAGCGTGGATCGATGGCGAATCGACTCATCACTTCCATGGCCGCGTTCGTGTTCTCGGCCGCGATGGAGACCCGATTCATCAGCGATGTTTCGATTCCGATTCGTCCGGAAAATCGCTCGATATCGAGCACGCCGTCGTCTTCAGGGTTCATCGGCTGGCCAAGAGGTCTCACGGGTTCAGCCCAGACTTGCTTCGCCGGCACACTGATGATTTCACGCTCTGGATACTTTAGCGCGCTCAGAGCGCCCCCGAAGACACACCCCGTATCAATACAAACGCTGTTATTCATCCAACGTGGACGTGCCATCGCGGTATGGCCAAACACGACGAGAGCTTTGCCTTCGTACTCGGAGGCCCAGTCGAGGCGCACAGGCATCCCTAAGTCATCAACTTCGCCGGTGGTATCCCCATAGAGTGCGAAGGTTCGAACGCGACCCGAAGCGCGCATCTGGTAGTCCTCACGCATTCCAGCGTGAGCCACGCAGAGTCGGCCCGAATCCAGGACTTGATGCGAAACCAGACTATCCACCCATTCAATGATATCCTGCTTGAACGACTCAGGAACTTCTGCCAACTGCTCAAGCGAGAGCGCAAGGCCATGCGCGGTCTTCACGCGTTTACCTCTGAGTGCATTGGCAAGCTTTACGTCGTGATTACCCGGCACGGCGCGTGCCCCGAAAGCATTAACTGCCGCCATGGCAAATCGGAAAACTTCCGGAGTAGCAGGACCGCGGTCACAAAAATCTCCCACGAAGAAGAGGGTTCTTCCCTCTGGGTGGGTGATGTTCTTATATCCGTAGGCGGGGGCTTCCCACGGGTCCGTATCGTTCAACTCCACCTGATAGCCAAGCTCTTGGACGAGCTCACGAAGCTCGTCATAGCAACCGTGAATATCACCGATGATATCGAATGGACCTGTCATATCGCGGTGATCGGAGAAGAGCGGCCTTCTCTCCACCTCTACTGCATTGACCTCGGCCTCTGAGTTCAGAACGAAGACTTGTTTGAACCTTCTACGGATATCCTTAAACCCACGCCGCATGTCGGCGAGGTGGCGTCGAATGACGTGAGGACCCATATCTCGGTCTGGGCGCGCGTCGTTTCGTTCCTGACATAGCTTTTGAGGTAAATCGAAGACGATAGCAACGCTCAAGAGGTCGTGGCGCCTGGCAATTCTGAGCAACTCCTCGCGGGCGTGAGCTTGGACGTTTGTGGCATCTACTACGGTCATTCGCCTGTTCTTGAGGCGCTTGTCCAACATGAAGTGAAGCGCTTCAAAGGCATCACTCGTAGCCTCCATACTGTTTTCGTCGTCGGAAATCAGTCCACGAAATCGGTCCGACGAAAGAATCTCGGTAGGGGCAAAATGCCTCTGAGCGAAGGTGGATTTTCCTGCTCCAGACGGGCCAATAAGTACGACCAATGATGGATCTGGTATCGAAATCTTCATACATCCCTCCTGAACACCGCTGCCTGGCTCGGTGCCCCAAACTCCTCGTGGGGCTCGCCGATTCCTTCAAACTCTACGGAATAGCCATAGAACGTCGCCACGCGTTTGGCCCATGACTCAAACTCAGCCCGTGTCCATTCGAACCGATGGTCGGAGTGCCTGAACCCCTCCATATCGGCGAAGACCGCGTTGTACTCGACGTTTGGCGTAGTCACGACCACGGTACCTGGGCGCGAGAACTCAAACACGTTTCGCTCCAATGTGGACAACCTCGCCTCGTCGAGATGTTCAATAACCTCGACCAATGCTGCTGCGTCAAAGCCTTCAAGTCTCTTGTCTCGGTAGAGGAGCGACCCATGAACCAACTGAAGCCGATCTTGACGCTCGTTCGACATCTCATTGAGCCTCAGGCGCCTAGACGCAATCTCAAGGCTCTTGTGTGAGACATCAAGGCCAAGAATGCGCTGAAACTGAGACTTGGTCACGAGTCGGCGAAGAAGCTTCCCTTCCCCACAGCCGAGGTCGAGAACCGAACGCGCAGGGCTAGACACGAGGATCTCCAAGACGCGGTCAAGTCGCTGGTCATGCAGTGATTTCCTACGTTCCTCAGCGGGAGTCACTGCGGGCGCCTCCGAGTCCCTTTCTTCGTCCTCACTTACCAGGCGGTCCAATGCCTTAAACACGAGCACACGTCGTCTCTCCAGATACCTTCTGGTGATCTCTTCATGCTGCGGATGTGCGCTTAGCCAGCCTTCACCGTGCCTCAGCAGCTTTTCCACCTCATCATCCGCCACATAATAGTGTTTGGAATCATCCAGAGCGGGCAGGAGTACAAAGAGGTGCGAGAGCGCGTCACTTAGACGCAGCGTGTGACTTAAGCTCAAATGATAGTGCGAAGAGTGCTCCCAGCCTAACTCTGAGTCGAGCACAACGCCTTGAACTTCCACGGTGTATCCAAGGGGCTCAAAGAACCCGCGGATCGCTCCTTCACCGCCACGCGCGGAGACTACATCCACACTGAATTCAAGCGGGATTGCTGTTTCAACGAGTTCAGGACGCATCTTGCAGATTCCCGAAATCGCGGTTGAGAACACACGACCCATCGCCACGCTCATGAATGATGAGGACACATAGGGCCGATCGTTGACGTACTGATGCAAGGGTGCAGAATGCTTGGGGTCGAGGGAGCGCACCAGTCGAACTGGGTCGACATCCAATAACATAGCGGCCGTCGTTCGCATGTCGTTGGCTTCGGTGTAAAAAACGTGCGCATCTCCAAAGCCCACGTCAAACACTTGGGCCCGGTCTGGATGTTTGTGCAGAAGATAGCCTAAGTCCGTGGCAGGCGTATGAGTGGTAGAAATTTTCAAAAGCATCTGCGCTCCTTGCGGCGAATCACCCTTGCTCTTTTCATCGTCTATTTGCTTTATGGCCTCATGATTACTTTCTTTCAACGCTCAATGCTCTTTCCCAGACACTACGCTCAACCACTTCCAAATCCGGGCTACGGGGTCGCGGGGATAGAGAAGACTTATGTGGAGTCACCGCAGGGCAAAGTTGAAGGGTGGTTCTTGCCGGGAGAAGGCACAGGTGCTCGTCCAACGGTGATTCTTGCACACGGAAACGGGGAGCTCATCGACTACTGGCCGCATGAAATGGAGCCGTATCGCAAGATGGGTTTCAACGTGCTGCTACCTGAATACCGCGGCTATGGGCGCTCCGCAGGAGACCCTTCACAAGACGCGATTACCGAAGATTTCATTAAATTCTATGACTGGTTGGTTCAACGAGAAGATGTGGACAAAGACCGCATAGTGTTTCACGGCCGCTCCCTTGGCGGTGGTGCGGTGGGCCAGCTCTTGCTTCATCGGCCGGCGAAAGCAATCATCTTGCAGTCCACCTTTACCAGCGTGTCGTCTTTTGCTTCTCAGTTCTTCCTACCGGCATTTCTCGTGAGTGATCCTTTTGACACCTTGAGCGTGGTTGAAGAACAGAAGATTCCGGTCCTTGTGATGCACGGCACCCACGACTCCGTTGTGCCCTTTCACCATGCCCAGAAATTGGCCGCCGCTACCGGTGGTCGCCTTATCTCGTACGATTGCGACCACAACGATTTCCCGCCGGATTCCAAAGTCTACTGGAAGGATATCTCGGATTTCTTGGAGACTATAGATTGATGAGTGTTTTGGGAAAGTATGCTGAGACGGACTGCCCACCGCCACTGATGGCGTTGTAGTCGCTTCCCCAGCAATAAACCTGGCCATTCTCAACAGCACAGACCGCCTGGCGGCCAATCCCCACGTCCGTCACCCCTGAAGGGAGCAGCAATTCCGAATCGATAGTTTCGTAGGAAGTGGGTGATAGCAGCTGCCCCCAAGAGTTTGAGCCCCAGCAGTTCAAGGAACCTGAATCCAAGAAGCACACGTTATCACCGCCAGCCCGTACCAAGCCCGCGCCGGACATATCGGCCGCCACCGTCCCAGTCAGGTAGTTGAAGTTCGACGTGGTCGTGCGGCCTAGCTGTGACCACTGATTAAAGCCCCAGCACTTCCAGACGCCGTTGTGTTCTGCGCAAGTGTGGAGGGCTCCGGCTACCACGTCGGTCACTCCCGAAGACATACCACTGACGATGCTGGGCGAAGCGTTCATGTTATCGGTTTGGAAGTTCGTACTGAGACCGAGCTGCCCGTGATAGTTATTGCCCCAACAATAGAGTGCACCTGATTTGATGGCGCAGGTATGGCTACTTCCAGCGACGACTTTCGTGATGCCTGAAGTCATGCCGGAAACCGTGGTTGGGTACGGGTTACCCTCGGTTGCGTTATAGGTGGACGTGTTTCCAGACTGACCCTCGGCGTTTCCTCCCCAGCACTTCACCGCCCCATTCTGAACCACACAGACGTGTGTACTTCCGGCAGCGATTTGGGTGATTCCGCCGCTAAGCACGCTGACAGGGTTCGGCTGTGCGCCCTGAAGAGCTGTACCGAGCAAACCGTACCCTGCTGAGCCCCAACATTTCAGGGTCCCGTTGTGCACCGCGCAAGAGAAGTTGTTTCCCACATCCATCAGCGTGACACCACTGGTGAGGTTTCCGGGTGTATACGGCGCATAGTACGAACTGCCGGATAGGTTTGGTCCACCGACTTTTCCATAGAAATTGTTCCCCCAGCACTTGACGCCTCCGGCTGCGGTACGAGCGCACGCATGAGCTTCCCCCAATCTGACGAAGGGCTGAAGGGGACCCACAACGATGTTCGAAAGTCGGGTGGTTCCGCTCGAAATCCCATCACTTGGCGTGACTCGACACTGCACTTCGTCGCCCTCTCCGTACGCACTGAAGGTCGAAGAGGTCACGCCGGTGGGACTCCCGTTCAAATACCATTGAAGAGTGGATTGGTCGGCGTCGGAATCGGGGTCCGCAAAGGTGTAAGAACAGGTCAGCAGGGCTCCGGGTGAGGACGGTTGTGCTGGTGAGACACTCACGTTCGAGGCTGAAGGCGCGGCGTTTGTGCACGCGGTAGTCAACGTAGAGGTCGCAGCACTGAGGCCATCCGATACCCGGATCTGGGTAGAACACGTGCCTGTCGAGTTCTGGCAGAGAAACGATACAGCACCGCCGAGCGAAACATCCACGTTGTAGGAACACGTGGAGCTCAATCGAGTGAATTCAAGGCTCTGCTGCGGGATATCGGAGTCAGCACCGGCGAGTTGGATACTTCCCGCACGGCCCCATGGGGCGGATGCGGTGGTGGGTAGCGTGACGTGAGAAGGCGGCTCATTCGTTTCTTGAATACTCAACGTGGAACTCTGTGTTTCGGTCGTCTCGCCGTTGGAGCATTGAATCTTCAAAAGGCATGCGTTTCCTCCATCCGTCTCACCTGGCGTAAAGACGTAGCGGTTAGTCTGAATGATGCCCCCGCAGGTATCGTCAGCCGCTCTAGAAATGGTGACTGGACTTCCTTCAGGGTCTTGGCACTGAACGTCGTAGCTCAGCGTTTCGTGCTCATCGACCATAGTAGGCGGTGTGGAACTGATGACGGGCAGGCTCCGAACACAGTGAATGGTGAGTGCCTCGACGTCAGTCAGACCACTATCGTCTTTGACTTGTAGATTGACGCCACAACTCAATGTTGTCGCGGGGCAATTCCAGGTCACCACACCGGTGGCAGCCACGACCTGCACATCAAAGGGGCAGGTCGAATCCACAAGTCCGAAAGTGAGGACGTCATTAGGATTGGGGTCGGTCGCAGTGATCGTGAAGGAATCCGACTCCGACCTTGCGCCGGACTCTTCCGCAGGAAGATTCTGAAGAGTTGGGCCTTCGTTCTCCGGCACACAATCCTGGCCATCCAATTCAAAACCTTCCAGACATTCGCAAATGGCTTGGTCCTCTACCACTAGGCACTCTGCGTTTTGGCCACAATCTACCAAATCGCACGGATTGCTCATGTCTTCAGCACCGTCCGTGCCGGTGTCTGATTCAAAATCCCCAGACATGTCCTCCTGCGTATTCATGTCCGCGGTGTTCATGTCCGCGGTGTTCATGTCTTCCATGGGTTCGGGGACCGGTGTCTTCTTTGAAATATCCTCGCCACAACTCAAGGAAAGAACCAAAACGACCAAAAGAAATCTTCGCATATCAACGCCCTTGCCACCATCTGTTCAATTTACGTACAACACTCGCGCAAAAAACAACCACCCGCATTCAGAACCAACTTATTTGGGCAAGAACTCTCGTGAAGCATAACTAGGTGAGGACCGCATCTCAAGCCAACGTTCGAGGTTTTTTAACTTTTGGCACACGGCTTGCGGTAGCTCGGTGCATGAGAACTTTAATTTCAATGTTTATCGCCCTTATCGCTTCCCTAACCTTCTCACTCGACGCTTCAGCAGCATGTGACGATGAACTTGGATACCATCAGTTCAAGTACACAACCGCCGTGGTTGGAGGCACCACACTCGTAGGAGGCGCCTTAACGGCCGCCCTTTTTGCAAATCCGAGCGGAGAAAACCTGATCATGGGTGTAGGGGTGGGAGCTGCGACTGTTAGCGTCGGAGGGGCATTGATGTTGGTGGGCCCTTCGTTGGCCGCCGAGAATTGTGGTTTAGCACCCAACTTCGCGGGCACCCTGACTGGTTCAATGGCTGGCTTCGCGGTTTCGGTCATGGCGATGCGGGTCATGTGGAGCACCTGGGAGGACGGTCCCCAAGCACTGATGATTCCACTCTCATTTGCGGGCGCCTTCAGCGGCTCCGTAGCTGGCGGAATCATCGGCTACGACTTGGTCTCGGACGTCGAAGTTGCGGTTGGCCCCAGCGGAGTAAGTGCGAAGTTGGTATGGTAGTTCAGAAGTTCGAGATTCGTTTGACCATTGAAGGGTCGTCAATAAATGGATTCCTCGACTTCTGTGCCTTTTCCACACGGTCGTTGCGGCGTTTCTCACGCGCATCGGGGCGGTCTCTTTGAGACCAATCCCTGAGTACCTTTTCCTGTTCGGTCTCAATGGGGGCGTTGTACATGACGGATATGTAGAACATGGCTCGGGCGGCGTCGCCTTTGTGGTCATCTGGCGGCTCAAAACATACTTTGCGTCCGCTGCCAATTCCGAGTCGCGAGCCCCCTTCAGACCACACTGGAAACTTCACATCACAGAACGGGAATGTGGCTCTTGTGACATTAGCTTTTGGCGCGACTGGGAAGAGTTGGTGCAAGTCGGTCTTTGCGTCAGGATGAGGCGTTTGTAGCCTTGGCCATGTCTGCTCGACCCACATTTCCGTGGGAAGCGGGGGCTTCCCTGCCTTGATTTTGGTCTTCGTGTAGCGGTCGTAAACCCAACCGTCTTCGTTATCGACTTTGAGATAGAGAGCTACTCGGGCCCGGATTGGATCGAGCCGCTGATGCTGGCGCTCAGCGCGCAGGGCCTCTTTGAGGGCGTCGTCCTTTAGGCCTGGGTGTTTCTCTAACGCACCGAACAGAGCCACACCAACGAGGCTTGTGGTCAAAAGTGCTGGAGCGAGCGTTCGGGCGTTAAGAATCATGGTTTTGCCTGCTTTGCCAGTTGAAGAGGACTCTCACAAGTGTAGTTGAGTTCAACCCAAAAAACCAATGAATCACAGAGGCACTACTCGGCGGCCGCCAACTCTTTGACCCTCAACGCCGTCGTCCGAATTCTCCAGATGAGCGAGAAGAGACACGGGACAACAAAGAGAGACATAAATGTGGAGAGAAGGAGTCCGCCAAGGAGAACGGCACCAACTCCGCGATAGAGCTCCGATCCCGCACCGGTCGCGAGGGTCATAGGTAGCAGACCCGCAAGGGAGGTGAGCGTGCTCATGAAGATTGGGCGCACGCGGTTGATGACGGCCTCGGACACGGCATCGTCGAGTTCAGCCCCCTCTCTAAGGCGCGCAATCGCGCCGTCCACAATCAGAATCGCGTTATTGACCACCACGCCTATGAGGATCAAGAAGCCGACGGCGGTCATGATATCGAGCGGCTGTTCAGTCACTGCCCAGTCGATGAAAATCAGCCCCAAGACGCCACCGGCTGCGGCCAAGGGAATGGTCACAAGCACCACGACCGGCGCCAGGAAGTCCTCAAAAAGTGCGGCTAAAAGTAGGAACGAAATCACCAACGCGAAGAGAAGAACCCAACCGAATTGTTGCTGGGCATCCTTGAGTTTTCCGGCCGTGCCTGAGAGTTGCACGTTGACGCCGGGCGGCAAATCTTCGGACACCAGTAGCGGCTCAACGATCTGGGTTTGAACTGCTTCAATTGCAGTCTCGAACGGCATATCGTCCGGTGGGGTCACCTGCAGAATAACGGCACGCCGGCGCTCCACGCGCTGAATCACCGTGGGCCCGATCGTCGTCTCCATCCTCGCCAGCACGCCGAAAGGAACCGTCTCGCCTGTGGCCGTCGCGACAGGCGCATCCTGGAGCATTCTGAGAGAGTCTGTAGCGTTGTTCTCTGCTTGCGAGCGCAACTTCACATCGACTTTGCGCTCCCCCTCTCTTCCCCATTCACCAATCTTTCGGCCGTCGATGTAGACATCGGCGAGAAAGCTCAAGTCGGCCGAGGTCACACCAAGCTCAGCCACCTCGTCACGCCTCGGCTTGACGTGAATCTCCTGAGCCCCTTCGTCCAAGAGTGGAACGGGTCTCACGCGTGCACCGGGAACTGCCTTTTGCACCTCTCCCATGAGTCGGCGTCCAAGCCCCACGAGTGCTGCCAAATCAGGCCCGGAGAGTTCGATCTCTACCGCACGGCCTTCGCCGATACCCGATGCAAAGAGCGCTGCCTGGCTCGCGAAGTTGATGACACCCGGGATCTGTGAGTGCAGGTTCTGCATGAAGTCCCTCAGCTCAACAACACGGTTTTCGTCTTGCGTTGCTGCGCCCGCAAGGAACTGCGACGGGTCTCCCACGAAGAAAGAACGCCGGATAGCTGGCACGCCGTCCACATCTTCTTCACCCGTGTGTTTCATCATGGTCTGCTGGTTCTTGAACCCAGTCTCGTACGACTCTTCCACAGAGTAGCCTGGCGGCGGCAAGATAATCCCAAAGATCAGATTCCTGTTGCCGGTAGGCAGGTATTCCATTTTCGGAAGCAGCGTAAACGCTACTCCAACCGACATCACCACGGCGATTCCCGTGACAAGGCCCGCGCGCCACGACTTTCGAGAGAGCCAACTCGAAACCCGACCAACCGACTGGCGCACTACTTCGCCCCAACCGGCAAGCCTTTGCAATGGGAGTTGGTCATTCTTAGACGACCTAAGCAACACGCCCGCAAGACTCGGAATGATGAGGATAGAGACGCCAAACGAGATCGTCACAGAGAGCGCAATGGCGTAAGCGAGGTCGCGTAGAATCTCGCCGACTTCGCCTTGCCACAAGATGATAGGGATGAAGACCGCTGCGGTCGTGGCCGTACTGGCGAGCAGGGCCCCCGCCACCTCTTTGATGCCTTTCCACGCCGCCTCGCGTGAATCCGAGACTTTTTTACTCCACGAGTCGATGTTCTCAAGTGCCACGATGGAGTTATCGATCACCATACCGATAGCGAAGGTCATACCGGCGAGGCTCACGACGTTGATGGTTCGGCCGAGTGCTGCCATGCCTATGGCAGTACCCAAGACAGACACAGGAATCGCAAGACTGATGATGGTGGCCGCCGTAAAACGGCGCAGGAAAATCAGCAGCACGATGATCGCGAGAATAGCCCCGACGATGAGGTTTTCCTGAACCACACCGATCGCGCCTCGAATGTATGAAACCTGGTCGTCAACCACGTCAATTCTAAGCCCCTCGGGCTCAAAACGAGTGTCATTGAGATTGATCACCACATCTCTCAATTGTTCAGTGACCTCAAGCACATTGTAGCCAGCCTCACGCTGCGGGAGGATCGCAATAGCCTCATCACCATCGGCGATGGCGATATCCTGCATTTTGCCGGGGCCGACCTTGACGGTGGCCACGTCCGAGAGCCTTACGGGAACCCCGTCAGCGGTAGAAGCAATCACAATCTTCTCTAGCTCGGTAGCCTCGCCAGGTTTGAACTTGGAGCGAACAATCACGCGGCGTTTTCCAACATTAAAATCACCGGCAGATACGTCGGCGAGCTCGGCACGCACGCGCTGAGCGAGTTGGTTGACCGTGATTCCGCGCGCCGCGAGCGCGTCTACATCAAAGTCAACTTGCACCTCGGTGGGTGCGCCGCCTCTGAGTCGAACGCTCGCAATACCTGGTACGCGCTCAATCTCAGGCACGATGACCTCTTCCACCCACGTTCTATAAGGTTGAGTTGAGACCGACGGATGATTCGAGCGCACAATAATCACGGCTAGCGGTGGGCCGGTAGAGTTCGCGCTGGAGATGATGGGTTGATCCACATTCTCCGGGTAGGACGGAACCTGTGAGAGCTGATTTGAGACGCGTACGAGGGCCTGGTCAATATCGGTTCCAACCTCGAATTCGAGCGAAATCTCGCCGCGGCCGAGACGCGCCGTAGACTCCATCTCTAGCAGTCCTGTCACCCGTTTGAGCACATCTTCTTGCTGCTCAAGGATTTCGCTCTCGACCTCTACGGGAGACGCGCCGGGCCAGACCGTGGCCACGTTGATCGTGGGGCGCGCGATATCTGGTGTGAGCTGGATTGGAAGTTGAAATACGGCGAGTCCTCCAAAGAAGAGCACCAGAATCATAGTGGATACCACGCTCACCGGGCGTGAAATGGCTTTCGAGAGGATTCCGGACTCGGGATTAAAGCTCATTGCATCACCTGCAAATCTTGTCCGGGTCGGAGGCGCTCATTGCCACGAGTGACAACCTTCTGGCCGACTTCGAGTCGCTCGGAAGACACCAAGACTTCGTCGGAGTTTTGAGCGACGACGGTCACATCAACCGGTTCGGCCTTACCCTCTTTCTCCAGAAACACACGTGCACCAGAAACCGAGTAAACAACGGCATCAATGGGCACGACCACGCCCTCGTTCACCCGCTCAATTCGCAGAAGAGCGTCTACGGCAAGGCCCTCTCGAAGCCACTCAGGGGCCGCTTCGGGGACCACGCGCAGGAGTGCCGTTCTGGAGCGCACATCTACAGCCCCAGCTACTCCCGCAATACTTCCTTTGACTTCGTACTCGCCGCGGGAAACAACGACTTCTGTGGTCTCACTGAGCACGTCCAGAAGTGTTCCAGGCACGCGAACATGGACCTCCTGCACGCCCTCAGACGCGAGCTCAATGGCCGGTTGCCCCACACTAAGCCATTGCCCGGGAGCGATATGCCTCTTGGAGACCACTCCATCAAAGGGCGCAGTGATGCGCATCTGTGCGATTTCTTCGCGCAGACGCCTAATCCCAGCGTCTTGGCCTTGCTTGGCGGCCTCTAGCGTCGTTTTTCGAGTAGTGACCTGCTCGACTTCGGCAGAAGGGAAATACCCTTGACCGCTTAGGTTTTTGAGTCGGTCGGCGTCGCGAATCGCTTGCTCTAGCTGAGCATCCGATTGTGAGAGCCCGGCTTGGAGCTCAGCGAGTCTCGCACGCAGGATTGAATCATCGAGCTGCGCGAGCACTTGTCCACGTTTGACCTGATCACCTTCGGCCACCGTCACTCGGATCACCTCGCCAGAGCCTCCGGCGGCTAGAACGGTGGATTCAGCATTGGTGACATCTCCCATGAAGCGACGCTCTTCAAAGAGTGAATCTCGCTCAATGGGGACCGTGGTCACCTTGGCTGCTGAAGGTCCTTTGCCTTTCGGTGCAGCTTCTTCTTCAGTCGAAGAACACGCACCAAGAGAAAAGACGGCGAGTAGTGCAATGGGTAGGATGTAGTTTTTCATAAAATTCCAAAGGGTCCCCTGTAGCGAAAAAGATGCGGATAATATTCCTGAAGGTGCAATTTCTTGCTCATGGAAACCTTGGCCGGGTCGCGTTCCCCCTAACATGCGGGCTATGGGATCTAGGAACGATAATTGCTCTGATTAATTTGGGGGAAATTCCGATCAGGTCAGTTGTTCTAAGATTTGAAATACTCGCTTTCCCACTACTCAACTGAAGAGGACAAAGCCCTCCTCTACGCAAATACACTTATGAAAGATTTTTATCCCTGGTTTCTAGGCGCATACGGTGAAAACCACCAACTTGTTGAGGACCTTGTCAACGAGGCGATGCGCGATCACATGTACTGGCGCCGCAACTTTCATCCGGAGTCCCAGCCGCCCATCCCGACCGCAGCTCAATTCACGCCAGAGTATCAGGAGTTCGTGGCCTTGCTGAAGTCCGAGATGTACCGTCTGAGCGCGGACCTCAAGGCGGCGATTCCCTTTTTTAGCCCTCGCTATATTGGACACATGGCGAGCGACTTGCTCATCCCAGGTGTGGTCGCACGTATCGCGACGCTTCTTTACAACCCCAACCATGTGAGCGAAGACGCGAGCCCAGCCACCATCGAAAAGGAGCTCGAAGTCGGAGAACAGCTAGCCGAAATGCTGGGCTACAGCCTCTCCGGGCCCATCAAGGCGTTTGGCCATATGACATCGGGCGGCACCATCGCCAACTACGAAGGACTCAAGAACCTGATGGCGGCAAGACTTTTCCCCGTGGCGCTTGGCGAAGCTGCCCGTGAGCTAGACGCCGATCTCAAATGGGAGGGCCAGCTCATCCGAGACATCTCCCCGCGCCGGCTTGCAAATATGAGCGTCGAAGAAGCCCTCGACATTCGCGCGGCTGCCCACAAGAGCGCTCAAGAATTGGGCATCCAAAATTGGGCGGATCTCGTTGACGCTCAACGATACGAAACCCTTGGACTTACCGAGTTTCAAAGACGCCATCCAGAGCTCGGTCGCCTTAGAGTTATGGTTCCTGCGAGCGCCCACTATTCATGGGAAAAAGCCATGAAACTCATGGGTCTCGGTACCTCCAACTTAGACATGATCGCGGTGGACATGGATATGCGAATGGAGCTCGAATCCTTGCAGCAGCTCCTCGATTACGCTCATGACGCTAAAGACACCGTCCTTTTGGTGGTGCCGGTGCTCGGAACCACGGAGTTTGGCGCCATCGACCCTGTAGACGGCGTGGTAGCGGCGCGACAGACGTGCCGTTTGCGTGGACAGGAATTCGGGATCCACCTCGACGCGGCGTGGGGTGGCTACCTTCGAAGCCTCTTCAAGGCGGAAGATGGCACGCTCAGGCCACATGCGGAGCTCAAGGCAGAGTTTAAGTACTTTCCGAGCGCCGAGGTATACAACGCGTTTGATGCCACATCCAAGACCGACTCAGCTACGATCGACCCGCATAAACTCGCGTTCATACCATACCCCGCAGGCGCGTATATCGCTCGGAATCGAGATATCGTTGAGTTCGTCCGACAAGATGCCGCCTACGTCTTTGACGGCGAGTCTGCGGATGATTCCCGCTTCCGAAAACTCGGACAATATATCATGGAGGGCTCGAAGCCCGGCTCCACTGTGGCCAGCGCTTATATCACACATCGAGTCATTCCTCTGAACCACAAAGGGTTTGGAAAAATCATCGGCAACTCCATCCATTCCTGTGAGTATTTTTGGGACGTCGCCCAAGCATGGGCGGCTCGAATGGCGGACAAGGTGGTTCTGGCTATGCCCTTTGAGCCTGATACGAATATCGCCTGCTTTGCCCTCAACCCCACCGGCAATCGCGACCTGAAGGTCGCCAACGCCTTTGGAAAGGAGCTCTTGAAGAAGCTTGGACCGGTCCAAGATGGGCCGATTCAGAACCGGTCGTTCATCGTGTCGTCAACAAGGCTCGTGGAGGAACACTATGGCCCTCGAACCCACGAGGCCCATAAATTACTAGGGCTCGACGCGCCGGCCCCTGGAGACGAATCGCTCTTGGTGCTTCGTCACACCCTCATGAATCCGTGGCTTCTGACTCCGAATGAGGATGGTTCGAATTACATCGACCTCTATTTTGAGTTCCTGGAAGAAATTGTTTTGGAAAAGTTAGCTCACTTCAGATTCGGTTAAGACTTTGGTCGTTTGACTCCTTTGAAGGCGGAAAGAGCCGCCCAAAACACGGAGTAGAACAATGAAGTCCAGAATCACAGCAATCATCTTCTTTAGCGCCCTTGCCCTTTTGATGAGCACCGGGTCCGCGATGGCCAAACCAAAATCGGTGACGAAGACCGTGACCACAACGACCACAACCCATTCACATGGGCGCGTGGTTGAAACAACCACCGTAGTCAAACACGTTGAGAAGAAGCGCGCGAAGCGAGTTCATCAACGACACAAGAGGATGCAAAGGGAGCGCGTTCATCAAAGACACCGCAGGGCTCCACAACGCGAAGTGGTGGTTGTCAGACGTCCAGTCCAAAAACGCGTGTTCTCGGTGAACCTACCGCTCTAGTACTGATGTTCCAAGACTGAGACTTCTTGACAAGGCCGGCAAAGGGCGGATGGAAGTCCAGTATTTCTGCGGGTGCGGCCTGCCACTGCCTTAAACACATCACCACTCTTGACCTCGTCACAGAGGATACATTCGTTCAACGATCCATCTTCTTCGTGATAAGGCGCGTTCAGGTTCAGAAGGCAGGGTTCGAGACATTCCTGGCGCGTGTGGCGAGTGTTGTAGAACCAGATTTGCGCGCAGGGCTCGGTGAAGCCGAGGTCTCGGATGCATTCACGAGCTGCCTCTTCGCCATCCGAAATGGACTTCAATCCACATTCCCGCACAGGCGTCGTCAGGTCTGGGTTCTCCATATAGACCGCGAGGTCTTGGAGCGGTGAGCACGCCCCACAGGCGCCGAAATGGGTCACTATGTAGCCGTCGGAAAGGGCAACTTCAGTGCTTGAAAAGGTTTGGAGGGAGTAACTCGTTCCCTCGATGAGCGCGGCACAAACGGTCCCTTCGGGCGCGGGGTCGGGCGCTGGCATCTGGTACGGGTCTTCGAGAATCTCCTCAAAAGGCGCGTTCAACTCAAAGGAACCCACATTGGCAATCATCTCTGGAGTGGGAATCGTGCCAACTTTCTCGAGCCCGGGGCATCCACACGTCGGACCACATTGGTCAGAGCTCAAGCCAGTGTTCGGAGCCGGCGTCCCAAAGAGTTTGGTGCCACAGCTGTCCATGTCTGAGGAAGTGTCTGCCGGATCCATGTCCGCCATGTCTGACACTCCCAAATCTGGCGTGGAATCAGTTGATTCAACGGTGACGGGTTCAGAGCACGCGGCGAGAACACACGACACGAAGATAAATTTTGACCAAGACTGGCGCATTCGGGAGCCCAGAAAAAAGATGGCGTCTACAGGTCTAACGTGAATCCGTCAGGATTGGGAGTCATCGCCGTGGAGAGGGTGACGTAGGCTCCGTCCCCATGAAGCTCGATCCCCGGGTTATTCAAGATAACCCATTCTACATCAGCCTCACCCCGAAGCCTCAGCGACTGTGCCAGTACATCGGGCACAAGGGTCAAAATATCCGTCAAGAGCCCTTCAATAGCGCGGTCATCAAAATCAACAGCCTCCGAATCCAAATCGGCGCGTACGTTGGTTTCAAACCCAACGAGAACCTCCACACCATCGAGTTCCAAAAGCACATCAAGCTCTAGGAACGCTGCGATCGAAGCCACCACAATCTCCTCACCACCGCTAGGCTGCAGGACCAAATCCACCATGGTTTCACTGAGCGCGAGGGAAATGCGTGAATCCTGAGTGAGGTCCACCACGGGAGGTAGAAGCGGGCGTAATCGAAGCGCCAAGGGCGTTCCAGCAGGGGCGAGCTGGTTGACCTCGGAGCCCAACACGAGCCCCAGTTCGGCAACCGTCAGCTCAATAGGGAGTTCAAACCCGGCAAACCGCTCCTGGTCGAAGGTTTGGTGCAGGAGACCGCTTCGCCAGACACCGTGGAAAATTCGGTCGAGCGCCTGATGTGTGGTGGTAAACAACAAGTCATTCTCGGACACCGGACCATTCGGATTGCCTGGGATTCGATTGAGTGCGCCCGGCACGTCTCGTACCTCTTCGAACTCTTCGTCGGGCATGGTCACACTGAGTTCCACGAGGATGCCGTCGCCAAACACCTGAACCGTTTCAAACTTGAGCTCAAAGGTTATGACTCGGTCGAAAACCTCGATTCGACGAATCAGGACATTGGGATCAAAGAGTTGATCAAAGACCTGGTCACTCAAGAAATTTGCGAACGCGTATTCAACCACCTGCCTCATCACATTGCGCAGGAAATTTGCGTCGTCTTGGGTGAGCCCGGCGATGTTGAATCGCAAGTCTTCGTCTTCGAGATCGAGCACCGCTGTGCCAAACGAAAGGCTCAAGCCACCATCATCTGTGGCCGAGACGCTCAATGGCAAAGTCACGCCCATTTGCACGACTTCGATGGTCGTCGGGTAGACGTCGTCAGAAATGGTGAATGAGCCAGCCACCGCGACATTCGCCACGTTCAGAGTCACAGAAAGTGCGCCGGTGGACGTGTTGACCTCAAGGTCAATAGGGTCAAACGTAATGGTGTCGACAGCCACGTTTTCGTTCATGAAGTTCGCGGTCACAAAGCTCGTGACAAGCTCTGGAGTCACTGTCTCTTCGATTACGGTCTCAAGCGTGTTGAGCGCCTCGCGCTGAACAAAAACTCTGAACGCGCGACCGACTGTCTCAGTAGGCGTTGCGAATGACCCCGCGATTCCTCCCCGCAAAGACGTCGACTCATTGCCAGCTCGGTCCACGGCGCTGATCGAGATATCGTTGAGGCCTTCTCGCAAGAGCACTTCGGTTTCAAAGCTACCATCGGGGCCGAGCACAACGCTTTGCCCACCTAGAAAAACCGACTCGATTCCAGTCGTCGCGTCTTCGACCCTTCCCTTCACTAGGATTGAGTCTCCCTCAGCGAGGTCCCGGTAGAAGCCGCGCTCAGGAGACTCCAAAACCAGCAGGGGTGCCGTGGCATCTACAGTAACACTGCGAGACTCTTCTAGGGCGCCGGCGACCACTTCGATATCGAGTGGCCCGTCGCTCGCGTTGAGCACGGTACTCCACTCACCACCCACCACATCAACCACGTCTCCGTTGACTTCGACCGAGGCAACCCCGGTGGCACTCCCTCTGACTTCAACGCGTGTTGACCCGATGATCGCCTGGTCTTCGGGCACCTGAATTGAGAGCGTAGCCGGGGGCGGAGAAGACGTGTCCCCTGAACACGAGGTGATGAAGAGAAAGGCGATTAAGAGGTAGCGCATGGACAACTCCAAGATTGGATGACGCATGCTAATTCTTTTGGTGGCGCGATACCAGCCATCACTTCACGAACCGCCTTGAAGGTCCATCCAGCTCGACATGAGTGAGGCGCGGCTCGAGAAGCCAAGTTTTCGGTAGACCGCTACGACGTTTTGATGCGCTGAGCGCAGCGAAAGCCCCATCTCCGCAGCAATTTCCTTCTCACTCTTATCACCGAGAAGAAAGAGGAAGGTCTCACGTTCGCGCGGCGAAAGCTTCGTTTGCCCATTGAGTAGGCCATAACTAAAAGCCAGTCGTCGACAAAAGGGCCCAAGTCCTTCAAGGATGTATTGGAGTTGGTCGCGCTCGAGCGTTCCGAACCGCTCGTCGCTCTCCCGGTCGAGATAGAAATAGACCTCGATTTTGGGAGAAATGGCATGGATGCCTACGAGTCTGTCCTGAACCTGATAGTAGCGATAAAGGCCGTCTTTCCGGGCCTCTTCAGGCGTTGCTCCGGGCATGACGTCGTCCATGATGAATGAACGCGTAGTACCAGCATCCCTGACAAACCCGAGGTAGCATTCATTATCCGCAACGTTTGAAGGGTCCTCCGCCCAACGCTTCGCATAAGTCATATCTTGGAAAGGATTTGTCGCACTCGGGACCCACGCCACCGCGCGCCAGCCTAACCTCGGATCATTGCGCCTCAATGATGGACTCATGTCATTTAAACACAACACACAGGTCGATTGTTGCGCTCGGCACAAAGACTTAAGCTCTTCCAAGAGCCACTGAAGCATGATGTCAGGAGAGTTAATGGGAATGGCGAGAAATTCACGCCAGAGAAGCTCGACGCGTTCCCATTCTATCTTTGATTCCATTTTCTACTGCTCTTTCTGGATTCGGTCTTGTATTTAACACATCCAGAAAAAAATGTGGACAAAAGCCGCACCTACTAATGAGTAGGTGTTCAGGCCCCAACCCTACCCATTAGCAACTATTTTACGTTTTTTGTTTGTGTCATTCTCCGCCGCAAATATCACACAACCTAGTAACTGAAGGGTATAACATGAAGAAGATTGGTGTTCTTTTCGCTACGGCGGCATTTGCCGTGGCCTGTGGTGATTCTGCGGCTCCCGGGAGCATATCTCTTGAACTTCCGGATCCAAACGAAGCAGTGGCCGGCGGTCCAACTGCCCTTACCATGGCATCCGCAGACGCGTGTGCGCTCGACTTGGACTGCCAGGCCGGTACGCATTGTTTCCAAGGTCTATGTGCTGCGAGCTGCTCCACCGACGATGAGTGCGAGGGATCAGAGACCTGCGACGAGCGCGGTCGCTGCGTAGCCGGAGGCGAATTCGCTGCACCACCGGTGCTGCCTGGGCTGAGACTTTCGTCCACCACTGAGGCTGTTCACTACATTCGACCTGGCCAGACCGAAGCCGAGATCACGCTTGACCTGAGCGGAAATGGGCCATCCGAGGGAATTGCGTACGTGGTACGCCGAGACGACGATGAGGCTGCTTCATCGGTGGTTCGCAGAATGCGGGTCAACGGGAACAAGGCCACATTCAGTCTTGCTGCCGGTAATGCCTCTCCTGATGGCGCCGACCCAGGTCCCGTACGCGTGGAGCTGCTCACTGCCGTAGGCTCAGTGACTATCGCGCTATTGCCCGAGTCTTCGGCAGAAGGCCTTTACTCCGGCTCGGTGCGAATCAATACCTTCGGAAGCGCAGGCCTTCCCATTGATTTTGAAATCTTGACCGAGCCTGAGGGTGCTACTCTCACTCAGGCCCAGACCGCATGGGTTGTCCTGCCGATCGCCGAAAGCCAGGTCTTCGCACCAGCGCGCGGCGAGGCCCCCGAAAAGGTGGCGGCACCGTTGACTTTCGATGACTTCACGCAAAGCTGGGTTGCCAATTTCCGCGGCGCCTTTGACCTCACAGACGGCGTGGTTTTAACCACGGACGCGGCTGAGCAAATCGACCGCAAGATTCGTTTTGAGATCACAATCAACGAGCAAGGTGATGTTGTAGGGCAATTCCGCGACATCTGGACCGGCCTCTACGAGGCACGCTCGCTCAACGGCGTGTTGACCCGCGAAGACGTAATTTTCGAGGGTTCTATCTTCGCTTCGAAGATCGGCAACGCCTCGGACCTGAGCACGATCGATGTGGATGCGGAACTTCCGGCCCCGAACACTCAGGGTGTTCCTGCGCCAGACCTCTCTGTATGCACCATGAACCTGAGCGGTTTTGCGGCCACTCAAAATGAGATCGACTACACTTGCGCTGGGATCGTCGACACTGCCGACTTTGAAGCTGCGACTCCGGACGCGCAGGCGAGCTGCGCCATCGCGGTAGCATTGACTGGAATGAGTGGTGAGACGACCACTGCCCAAATCAAGACCTACCTCGATGGCGGCGACCTCGGGATACCATTCTCCCAGTTCATGAACGAGTGCGCGAGTGGAACGAATGGCCGATGTGTGCCGAATGAAGACGTCGTCTGTGCCCGGCAGCTGACCGCTTCTGCTTACCGGACCCAGGAATCCGATTCGGTTTTTGTCGCACCCCTCCTGCTTCAGTACCAGGAGACCACGCGCGAAACCTTCCTTGGAGCCCAGTTTGGCTCACTTCGCGCCGACACCGAGACTCGCCTCGAGTGGCTTCGCACCTCAACGTATCCCGCCGTGGTCACGAACCTCGTTCGCGATCTGAACGAGCGACTTCTCGACGAATGGCAAGAGAACGTGCTCGATGTTCACTTCAATGTGCTCAAGGGGCAGTTCGATACTGCTGGCCTGATCGCGTTGACTCGTGAGCCGGAAGGGGCTGCTGGAATCGAGACTCGCGGAGAACTCCTCCTTGAGATGAACCAGAGTTTCCGTACCGCGCTCGAGTCTTTGACCATCGCGACACGTCGTTGGGACGAGCTCTACACCGAAGCATCAAAGCGCGAAGAAAAAGCAGCGTATGTGGCGAGCCGCGCCCGCGACCTTTATATCCTCGCTGGCGTACTCAAGAACTTGAACCTCGCAAGCGGCTCGGGCTTCCTCTCGGCAGGAATTGGTTCGGGCTTTGGCGGTCTTCAGCGCGAGTTAGGGCGGCTTTCTCTAGGCTTCAACCAACTCATCTACGCACGCGATGCAGAAGTCACCGTAGCGACATCGGTTGATCCGACTGTTAGCAACCAGACCCTGCTCGGCGACCTTGAAGACAAGGCACGCGAAGATATCGCGAGTGCACTCAGCACCGTGGTGGAAGTGGTTGAGACCGAGGAGGCTCAGCGCCTCGACGAGACCACACTTCGCAACAATCTCAACAATGAGATCAACGATATCAAATCGGACCTGATCGGTCTCTGTGGCATGCCACAAGGTTGCACGGTCAATGACGTGTTGGTGGATGATGAGTGTGTCGTGCGCGTCGATGGCGGCGAGTGCGGATTTATCTACACCAAAGGCACCGATAATTTCGCGACCAACTACGGCTCTTCTGACCTCGCTGCAAGCGAAGGCGGCTCCGCGCTGATGGCCATGTTGGCCGCTGCAAACAATCTTCGGATCGCAAACGCAGAGCGCCGCGAGCTCTTGACTCGAGTGCAAATCAAAAACCAGCTCACCGAACAGTTCGTCAACACGATGAGAGAGCGCCAAGTCTTGCGCGCAGAACAACTCACCGAGATGTCTGAAGCCTTCTCTGAAATCGCTCAGAACCGTCAGGATGATATCGCTGGCCTTGCTGAGAACTTGGCCGAACGGGCTGCCGCACGCGTCGATTACGTGGACTCATCACGGGACACTCTCGAGCTCTGGAATGGTATTCGCTTTGGAGCCGCAGCAACCCAAACGGGCCTTGAAATTGCCGCACTTACGACGGGTCGCATTGCGGCCGGTCTTGACGGCGCTGCTGAAGGCATCCTCCAAGCCGGCGACGCATTCAAGGACGGCCTGCCAACAAGTGCAGAAGACATCCCATCCGCAGCGGTTCGCCTCGCGGTTGGTGCTGCAGCCGTAAACAGCGCAGCGGCACTCGGGGCAAGCGCATTTGCCCTTGAGACGGCTAGTCAGTCTCTCTCACTCGCAGCTGAACAAGTTGATCGCTATTCCAGTGCTGCACTTGAAGGAATGATGGCCGAATCTGACCTTCAGGGCGAAGAATTCAGGTTCCAACTCGACGAGTTTGCGGAAGCTGCTGAGCTCTCCGGAGCTCAAAGTGAAGCAGAGCGCGAGCTCATCCAACAGGCCATGCAGCTCGCCGTCCAAGAGCGCGAAAACAGACTCGCATTTCTTCGCGACAGCACTGAGCTCCAGCGCCGACGTGCTGAACTCCTTGAAGAACTCGCAAAGACCGCAGGGATGAATCTTCGTGTTGCTCAAGCAAGGCTTCAATACGAGCAGCGCTTGCTCGACTACGGGGCGATCGTTCAGCGGGCTCAGCTCGTGGACGCGAAGCTTCGTGAGCTCATTCTTCAACGCCAGAACGTGAACTTGATCGTAGGCTCACCAACTGCAGTCTTCGCACGAGCGAACCGCATCACCCGCGCAGAAAACGAGCTTGAGAACGCCAAAGATTCATTGATGGATTGGCTGGTTGCGCTTGAGTACTACGCCGTGCGTCCGTTCATGGACCAGCGTATTCAAATCTTGCTCGCAAGAAACCCCTACCAGCTCGAAGAGATCGCGGACGAACTCGTGGATCTTCAGGCAGCCTGTGGTGGAAGCGTCAATACGTTCACGACTGAACTCTCGGTTCGAAAGGACTTCCTCTCGGTCACGCTTCCGCAAGCTGATTTGGACGGCACCATTTTGGACCCAACAGCTGTCTTCCGCGAGTTGATGGCGAGTGGCTACATCCCCGTAGACAAGCGAACACGCTACACCACCGACGAGAGCATCGGAGACTTGATGCGTCGAAAAGACGATATCATGGCAGCTAGTTTCTACGTGGACTTGGGCGATTTTGCGAACCTCGCCGCAACGTGCAACGCCAAGCTCGAGTCTGTGGATATCAAGCTCGTGGGTGAGCTCGGAGATGCGCGTCCGACCGTTTCCTTGCTCTATGACGGAACAGGCGAGCTTCGTTCGTGCCAGCCAGGTATCGACGACTACGTAGCTCAGTTTGGCGAAGGCACCACCTCATTTGGTTCGGTGACCTATCTTCGGTCTCAGGGCCGTAGCATCTCGCCCGTAGCAGGCATTAACACATTCCTCGATGGTAGTGAGAACACCACACTGAGAGGCCTCCCGCTCTCGTCCCAGTACACCGTGCTCATCGACACGGCACTCGGCGAGAACAACGACCTCGATTGGTCAAACCTGGAGGATATCGAGATCCGTGTGACCTACTCCTACCAAGACCTATTCCCTGAAGGACAATGCGAATGAAGAAGTACCAAGCAGTAATCATTGCGTCTGTGGTGTGGGGCTGTAGCTCTGACCCTCAGACGCCCGTGATTGGGGATCGACCCGATGCCGGCGTGGATATGCCCGCGGATAATAACACTTCCGATATGACGGTCACACCGGACATGACTACTGAGCCCGACCTGCCGGTCGACATGGTCTCCGAAGACATGCCGTCGGACATGGGTCCAGCAATCAGAACTCTGGTTAATTATCGTAGTTGTGAACTCGACTCGGATTGCCCAGTCGGACTCGGGACCTGTGTACTTGAGATTCCTTTGAACAGGCCTGACGCAGACGGCAGGGATCGTGTGCCTCTCAACGAGATCTTCCCCGAGCTTGCTCAGGGACAAGGCGTGTGCTCTTCGGTCTGTACGGTGAACACTGAGTCCTGCTCGGAGCTCTCGGTCAACGGCAACACGCCTGACCCTCAGCCTTATGTGTGTCAGGTGATCTTCGAGGGTCAATCGCCCTATCCGAATCCTGCGCCGGCTCTGCCGTTCGATGGGGAACTTTCGCCTTCGGAACTTACGGCAGGTGTGCCTTTTGGCGCGATTTGCCGCCCTCCGTTCCAACTCAGTCCTGATGTAGACGACGGCTTTTGCGCTCCATGCGTTGGCGGCGAGGCGTGCGCGGGCTCTGCAGTATGTTGGGACGCATTGACCGGCGAAGCCGCTGCAGATGGTGAGGCTGGAACCTGCCTGGGTGCATGTGAGGGCGAATGTCCTTCGGGTTTCGAGTGCGCTGATATCGCGGGTGGTTCGTATTGTAGGCCTATCGTGGATACCTGTACCGCATGTTTGGACCGCGATGGGGACGGACGTGGAACCGGACGTTGCGGCGGTGCCGCGCAGCCCGTGACACCTGTGGATTGTAACGACCTGAACGCAGATGTGTATTACGACGCCGTCAATCCAGGTCACGCCTTCCCAGAGTTCTGCGCGCCGGAAAACGACTACAACTGTAACGGTCTTTCAGATGCGGAGGAGCAGATCGCGAGCACCCTTTGGGGAGATGACCACTGCACGGCCTGTGGAGACACGTGCTCCGGCGATGTGCTCAATGGCTCGCTCAGCTGTGTTCAAGGCGTCTGTACAGCCATTTGTGAGATGACCCACGCAAGCTGCGATGGCGATGCACGAAACGGCTGTGAACAACCCGTAGACGACACGAGCCGCATTTACTATCGGGACTCAGATGGTGACGGTTTTGGAGACCCCAACGTTCCTCAGTTCGCCTGTGACCCAGCCCTTCCTCCTGCCGGATTTGTGGACAACGATGACGATTGTGATGACACCAGCGACCAGGCGAGACCCGGAGGCACGGAAGTGTGTGACGGACTCGACAACGACTGCGATGGTGACTTCGACGAAGGCATCACGTTCAACTCAAACGGCACCAACGACTGCAACGCCGCGGCACAGGGGATTTGTGCGAACGGCACCGCCCAATGTGACGGAGTCGCAGGTTGGACATGTCTCGCTGCAGACCCTGAAGTAGAAATGTGTAACGGTCTCGACGACAACTGCGACGGACAGGTCGACCTGACCAATGGTGTACCTCCAGTCGGCGCGCCGATTTGGTACCCCGATTGCGATAACGACGGATATGGCGTTCAGCCAGGCGCGTTGTCGAGGTGCTTTGAGCCACAAACCGCTCCTACCGCTTGTCCAAACGGCAGCTGGTCTACGGTCAACACCGACTGCAATGACTCCGATCCGAGTATCAATCCTGGGCGAATGGAGGACTGCTCAACAGCTGCAGACGACAACTGTTTGGCAAATGATCCCCCAAATACATGGACCAACGCAAAATCCTACTACTTCGATCGCGATGGCGATGGCTACTCACCCACTCCTAACTCGCGCACTCCCTATTGCACCATCATTCCGAACAACTGGTCAGAAGCGCTCTTCAACCAATCTGACTGCGACGACAACAACGCGTCGGTGAACCCGAGCGCCACAGAAACCTGCAATACGCCTTACGATGACGACTGCGACGGACAGGTCCACGACGCTGCTACCGGAAAAGTTAGGCGCTACAGGGATGTCGATGGAGACGGATATGGCCCCAACACAAGTGGCTTTGACTTCTGCTTCTCATCGATGACAACGAATGAGCAGAATACATATCCAACTTCCAATGGTGGCGATTGCAATGATTCGACGACGCAGCGCCAGGTGGCTTCGAATGGACACCTCTACACCGGGGTTGACCAAGCACCGAACAAGATTGAGGTGTGCGAAGGGCTCGACAATAACTGCGACGGAGTCATCGACGACGGCTGTCCCGTGGATTTCAACGTACGCAACGCCCGAAGTGCCAACGACGTGAAAGGTAGCGGTTCCGGATGGCAACTCTTCGAATGCCCAGGAAACAAGGTCATGTCCGGCATACGTGTACGTGGGAAGATCCCGGCAGGCTTTTGTGGAGGTGAAACCGGAGTGTTTGGTGTGCACGCCATTTGCACAGACCCAAACATCTCGGTAAACACCAACAACAATCCATTTACGTACACAACGGTCAACTCTTCGAGCGAGGAGGGTAGTATTCTTGGCTTTGCACCGGGACCCGACGGAGGATGCGGATGGAACACGATTACCGACAACACCCTCAATTGCTCGGGAGACAGCTCAATGCGTGGGTTCATCGGACGCAGTGGTGCTCGAATCGATAGAATTGGGCCCGTATGCGTCCAACGGACCTTGACGACGAGCGTGACTCCCGCCACTCTCAACCTCTCCTCGGAAAGCAACGGATCGCAAGCTCCTTCGGGCTGGAATGGTGGCGGAGACTTCCGGACTACGTGCGCCAACAACGAAGTCGTCAAGGGCTTCTGGGGTGCGTTCCAGAACAATCGCCTGACCGCAGTCGACCTTCGATGCATCGATATGTCGCTCATCAATCGATGATTGAGGGTTGCACCCGCGGACGGGAGCCGTCCGCGGGTGCAACCATCACTTTTTCCTGATACAAAAAGCATACTTAGTGGAGGAAGAGTTTTGGAACCAAGTATGCTCCTTTGGTTGGGGATCATTTTCACTATCGCGATTGTTTCCGTGGTCATCAAGCAGAGCATCGGCGCTGCGACTATCCGCAGCGTCTCTGAAGAATGGTGCGCGCTCAAAGGCGTGGACCTCTTGGAGTTAACCGTGGAGTCCCACCCCACGAGTGGACGGCATTCACGGACTCCGGGACAACTCACGATGCGAATCAGACGTCGAACTACGGGCGAGATGGAGATCTGGAAGGGAACGTGGGAAATCGGCTTTTTCCGCGCCGTGATTAGCCAGATGAGCCCGGTTGGAACTTTGCGTGAGCCGGGCTGGAGGAAATTGAGCACGCCAGATTTCGACCCGGCCGAGAATCCCGAAGCTGCTATTTTGGCCGAGGTGGCCCGCCGAATCGACCAAATCACCGGGCAGGCAGGATGGGCCGAGGCGCACGACCTTGACGGCTCCGGACACATTGACGACGCAGAATTCCGTGCACTACGAGAGCGCGTAATGGCCGAAGTGCGAGCTGAGTTTCAGGACAAATAAACTCTCTGGCAACTCTGGGTTGACTTGGCCCACACGGAGGGTCAAAACGAGGTCCGAACTTTCGACCCCAGCGGCACCATGGCCAATTTCTACACCGACAACCAAGACCTCCAATTCCATATCAAAAAGCGAATCGACTGGAAGACTCTGGTCGAGCTCGCCGAAGATGGTTTTACACAGCCTGATGGGCACCAAAACCTTGAAGAAGCCAAGGCTTTCTTTGACGATGTTCTGAACTTGGTAGGTGAGTTCATCGCCGAAGAAATCGCGCCCAAGGCGGCTAAGATTGACGCCCAAGACCCGTATCTGGAAAACGGTGAAGTCGTTCATCCACCGGAGTTTTTGGAGATTTTCGAGGCTATCAAAGGGTTAGAGATCCACGGCCTCGGCGTGCCACGAGAGCTAGGCGGAATGAACGCGCCACACGTGCTTACGATGGCGATTGCCGAGATCTTCGCGCGAGCCGATGTCTCGATGATGACCCACCACAGCTTTCACTACGGGATCGCGATGGCGATGCTTGTCTATTCGATGAGCGAAGGAAGTACCGTCTTTGAGAATAGCGCCATCAAGTCCACACGCTTTGAGAAGGAAATTCGCGAAATTCTGAGCGGCAATGCTTGGGGAGCGATGGACATCACAGAACCCGACGCAGGCAGCGATATGGCCGCGCTCAGGTGCCTCGCCGAGGTAGACGAAGACGGCAAATGGTGGATCACCGGCCAGAAAATTTTCATCACCTCGGGACACGCCAAGTACCATATCGTCATCGCAAAATCGGAAGGCGTAGACTCTGGTCTCGAAGGCCTTTCAACCTTCATGGTCAAAGCCTATGACGACCACGAAGACGGCACCCGCACACGTTATGCGGTGATCGACCGTCTGGAAGAGAAGCTCGGGCATCACGCCTCTCCCACCTGTTCGATTAGCTTTGAGCGGGCCCCGGCCGAGCTGATCGGCAAACGCGGCGAAGGCTTTTTGCAAATGCTTTTGCTCATGAATAACGCACGTATTGGCGTTGGATTCGAAGGCGTGGCCATCTGCGAGGCCGCAACTCGGCTCGCCAAGGAGTACGCGGCCGAGCGCCGTGCGTTTGGAAAGACCATCGATAAACACGAGATGATCGCCGACTACCTCGAAGAGATGGAGACCACCACGCGCGCTTTGCGCTCGCTTGGGTACGAGGCATCTTTCCACGAGGAGATGAGCTTCAGGTTGAAAATCCAGGCCATGAAAAACCCGCAGATGCCAGCTGAGGAGCGCAAGAAAAACGAGCGCCGCATGAAGTTTCATAAGGCCAGCGCGCGCAAGATTACGCCACTCTTCAAGTACCTTTCAGCCGAGTGTGCCGTAGCGTTTGCTCAGCGCTGCGTTCAGATCCACGGAGGCGCGGGCTATACACGGGAGTACGGGGCCGAGAAGCTTTTGCGAGACGCGATGGTGATGCCTATTTACGAGGGCACGAGCCAGATTCAGTCCCTCATGGCCATGAAGGACACAATCGGCGCCATCATCAAGGCGCCGCAGGAGTTCGTCCGAAAGCTCGCGCAGGCGCGCTGGCGCTCGGTCTCCGCCAAAGACCCGATGGTCAAACGCGTGGCAAAAATTGAGGTCTTTAGTCTCATGGCGCAACAACAAATTGTGCAAAAAACAGCCGCCGACAAGTTCAAGACCATCAAGGATAAACCGCTGAGCCAGTGGCTTGAACCTTTCAAGACCGAATGGGACCCGAAGCGTGACTTTGGCTTCGCCATGCTTCATGCCGAGCGGCTTACCCGGATTCTTTGCGATGAAGCGATTGCCCAGATTCTATTGGAGGAAGCTCAGGAGTTTCCCGAGCGCGCGCCCTTGTTGGACGCGTGGCTCAATCACGCGGAGCCCCGTTGCCGCTACATGCTCGATCTCATCTCAACGCGGGAACTTTAGCGGCCATGAGTGGTTCATACCTAGGGCAAGTCCGGGCGCTGAGGCGCACGGCACAAGCGGGGGTTGGTGCGTTTGGACTGAGCGGCAAGCTCTCTTTCATCCATCACGGCGAAAACACCACGTGGCGCCTCAAGGGGAACGACGGCGAATTCTTGATTCGGATCCATCGCCCCGGCTACCAAACCGAGTCCACCATTCGCTCAGAACTCCTCTGGCTCTTGGCGCTCAACGCATCGGGTATCGGTGCACCCGTGCCGCAGATGAGTGTAGACGGAGACTGGATAGCCAAATCCAGCGGCCCTGCTCAAGAAGAACGGATCATAACGTGCACTCAGTGGGTCAAAGGCCGAATGATGGGGCGGCGAGTCACCGACGACATGTTTAGAGCCACCGGGAGGACACTTGCGACGCTTCATGAGCAAGCAGCTGGCTTTGAGCCGCCTGAGGGGTTTGAGCGCAAAGTCTTGGACATGGACGGTCTCTTCGGAGACGAGCCGGTAATGGGCGGAAGCCTTGAGTTGGTGCCTGCAGAATTGCGCAACCTGTTTGAGGATACCCAGGAGGCGTTGCGCAGCCGCATCGCTTTGCACGGCAAAACCCCGTCTACGTTTTCGCTGATTCATGCTGACCTTCACTATCGAAATGTAGTGTTTCAAGGCAGTGGGACCGAAGTCAAAGCCCTCCCAATCGACTTCGACGATGCCGCCTTCGGCTACCTCGCCTACGATTTGGCCGTCACCTTGGGCCCTCTAGAGCGCTTCTACCCTGATGTGAATTCTCGCGAGTTAGTACTTGAGGGGTATCGGTCTGAGAGGGAGTTGATACCGGAGATTGAGGCGATGATCGACCACTTCGGAGTGGTTCGGATGATGACCATCACCCTCTGGGTACTCGGCAGGCACGACCATCCACACTTCGTCAAGCGGGCGCCGGCCCAACTCGAGGACGCACGCCGAGTTTTCCTTAAGTACAAAGATAAGAATCTCGGGTAGAAACTCTGGCATCCTAGTACTCGTCAGTACTGAGTCATTTCCATGGCAACAAGCATCCAAAACTTAGACCAAGAGGCCCCATCACCATGGGTACTCATCCTGCTTTCCACGGTCGTCTTCATAGCCGTGGTCAACGGCACCATGATCAATGTGGGCCTGCCCTACATCGGTCGCGACTTCGGCGTCTCTGAAGGGGTGTACGGTTGGATTGTGACCGGATTCACGCTGACCTTCGGGGTTTTCAGCGCAATCAACGGCCGGCTCGCAGATATCTTCGGCATCAAGAGGCTCTACCTCGCGGGGATCGCGATCTTCGGAATCACCTCGCTCGTCGTGGCAATCGCCCCGACGATCGAACTCGCGATTCTCGTGCGCGTTCTTCAAGGCGCAGGAGCCTCAGCCATGCCCGTGCTCGGCTCCACCATCATCGCCACGCTCTACCCGGCCAACCGCCGAGGCGCAGCCATGGGCGTAATCCTCATGGCCGTGGGACTCGCCGCGAGCATCGGTCCGTTTATCGGAGGAATGCTGGTTCAGTGGTTCGGGTGGCGAAGTATGTTTGTGCTCACGGGGGCCGTAGTATGCGCGATTCCGTTTGGCCTCAAGATGCTTCCCGAATCTCTGAACGATACGGAGCCATCGAGGTTCGACCTCGTGGGTGCAGTCTTGCTTTTGCTCGCGGTAACCTGCCTGATGGTGGGCTTTACGGTCCTCGAGCAGTTCGGCCTTGGCTGGCAGCTTGGGCTCGACGTGGCGCTCACCATCGCTTTCCACGTGGCATTTTTCGCGTGGATCCGAACCAAAGAAGAGCCCTTCGTCTCCCCCGAGGTCATGAGCAACCTGCGCTACCTCGCCGTGTCGTTCGTGGCGTTTCTAAGCAACGCCACGCGTTTTGGCACCATCGTCTTGGTTCCGATTCTACTGACCGAGGTAGACCATCTAGAACCCGTCAAAGTTGGTCTCGTGCTCCTCCCGGGCGCCATCGCGATAGCGATTCTCTCGCGCTACTCGGGGTCGCTCGCTGATAAGTTTGGCCCGCGTATGCCTGTGCTCACGGGCACAATCTTCATCTTCATCGGAAACGCCGTGACCGCACTCTCCGCGGGCTCCAGCGTGACCGGCATTGCCATCGGCATGGGCCTCTACGGCATGGGATTCGCGATGATTCAGACGCCTTGTGTGAGCGCGGTATCCCAGATTGTGCCGAAGAATCAGGTGGGTGTGAGCACAGGGATGTTCATGCTGATTTTCTTCGTCGGCGGAGGCATGGGAGTGGCGATTTCTGTGGCGCTCGTGGAGATGCAGGCACCAGACGCACTGAGCTGGATTGGCTTGAGTGCGGGTCTTGGGGCGCGTTATTCCAACGCTATGCTGGCATTGTCTCTACTAGCCCTGACGGCTTTTGCGCTCATACCCGCATTGCCTTCGCGCGACTCCATGAACGAAGTCCAGAACTAGATTTCAACTAGTTTTTCGAGGACGCCGATTCGGTCACCCTTCCACCGCACTACTAAGGCCCCTTTGCCTTTTACCCGCCATACATACTCGGCGATGTCGTTACGCGTTCGCCCCGAGAAATGTTGGGAAGAAAGCGTGGCGGAAGTCATTTGAGAATAGCCGCTCAGGTGCTGAGCTTTCTGGCGCAACTTACCTTCTTTCAGCTCCACGCCGTCGCCGAGCTCCACCTCGAGCAACGGTGAGCCCACGAGGCTATTCTTCACCGCCAAGTCCGTGATGTTCGTGGGGAAGTACCCAAGGTTTTGAAGTGTAGCCACCACGCGGGTTTCATCACCTGCCTCCTCAACCCGCACGTCAAGGCGCGGACGGGGCAAGGCACTCGCGTGGTCCAGCGTAAAGAGAACCGACGGCAACGTCTCATCTTTCAACATGCGCGCTGGGCAATTTCGAAACGAGTAGAGCCATCGCCACCCACCAAGCTCGATCTTCCCAAGCTGCGGGTGCTCAAACTCGACCCAATCTGCAAAGCCATCACCGCCAAGCTCTTTGTCGCTCCACTGGATCAAGGCGAGTTCGTCTTCCTCGGTTCTATCACGCCAGAACCCTAGCCAGTTCCCCTTGAAATCAAGGCCAGCCTTATCCCACGGGCACCAGAGCTCCATCGTGTACGCAAACGCCCCATAATTCTCATAGGCCCACTCCTCAAAGACACCCACCACCGGTTTGTTGGGGTCGTAAAGGAAGTCGTGAAACGTGCTCACACATGCAAAGCCCGTGAGTTCCTCACATCGCTTTCCAAAGAGTTTGTAGGCCGCCAAATCGTAGTTTGGCATCTTGGTGTCTGGCTTGTCGCCAAAGGGCCGCAATAACACACCGCTATAAGTGTGATAGGTCATCATCGCGCCCACATTTTTGTGCGAGAGCAGGAAGTCCACCACCGCCTTTGTCTCGGGCTCACTCAACGGGTACGGACCCGCGCCGTACTGGGTACCTTCGGGCTCCCATCTGGACGGGAAGTTGCGATTAAAGTCTAAGGCATGCGAATCACCCGCCATCATCGGGCGGCGTGGGTCGCGCAAGGCATCTTCGTCAAAGAGGCCCTCAGCGTAGATATGATAGAACGGGCCGTCGGTGTCCCAAGGCATGCGTGGAAGCATCACGCGTGGGTCTTTGGAGCTCGTCTTCCAGGCTCCATCCGGAGCCTTGATGCGCATCTGCAGGACTTCGTTGTCGCCGTTGATATCTTGAGGCTCAAGGCCGAGCACAGGTTCAGGCTCAGGCCACTTTCGGCGCACCGAGCGCACGTAGTGGTTTTTCTCCAGGACGTACTCAGAGCCATCAGGATTGATTCGAGGCGCCACGTAGATGGTTCGGTCCTGCATCAACTCTGCAATCTGGGACGTTTCCCAATTCGTCAGCACGTGGTCGATGGTTACAAGGCACGCGGCGCTGCCCATGACCTCGCTCGCGTGCGTGTTACCATCGATCCAATACGCGGGCCTGTTTTGATGGGCACCTGTCGTGTGATCGGTCAGTGCGACCACCCAAATCTGGCGCCCTTCGGGGCTTTCGCCGATCGAGAAGAGCCGCGCCCTATCAGGAAACTCATCGGCCACACGTTTCAGGTAAGCCGTCAATTCGTCATAGAGATAGTACTTATTCGGGTTTAATCCGGTCATGGATTTGTTTCCTTAGTTCCCGCAAATTAGTTCAGTAAGTTAGGCTCTAGTACCCTTCCACAGTGATTGCGACTGGTACTAGACTTGGGCGGCAAACCCAAGTCCCACCATTATGGCGGTAAAGATTGCAGGCACAAAAATGGCGATGAGCGCACTGACTACACACCCCACCACGGTCAACACAAGGTTGATGGCCCCGAGCCAAAAGCCAACCTGCGCAAGGGATTGACCAGCCGGAGAGCTCTTCCCGCTAGCGATCGCATTCAGCTCCATCTTACCCAAGATAACTGCAACAATCCCGCCGATAACCGGGAAGAGAAACCAACTCGTTATTCCGGCTATCAACGCCGCTATTGCCTGTCCCGATGCACTTTGACTCATGTTCTGTCCCTCAATTAGGTGGAATCATCATCCAGGCCTATTGTCTGTATTTTGATTCAACTCGTCAAACACTCAATCTTCGGGACACCATTTGGCTCCAAAACCACATGCCTTATGAGCAGTCGCCTCGTAGTCGGGATGCCCTTTGCCGAGATTCTCGGCGAGCTTTTGACAAGCCGCCGGACGACCTGCGTCGCAGCCGCGCCGATACGAGTGGAGTGCTGCCTCTTTGTCTCCTTTCGAGTAATGAAAGTCGCCGAGCCTTAGGCAGGCAGCTGCCTCATTCGCTGCGCACCCCTTTTCAAAGAGTTCCTGAGCCCTAGCCAAATCTCGCCCCACAGTCTTTCCGTCCCGGTACAAGATACCAAGAGACGAACATCCTCGGTTGTTTTCGTCACATGTCTTGCTGAGAAGTTCTTTTCCTCGTTCGAGGTCTGGATCGCCACAATCCCCACGAAGCAACATATCGCCAAGGTTCGCGCAGCCGACCGGATTCTGCTTGTTGTCACACGATTTGGTGTTCAACTCCTTTGCCCGGCATCGATCGATCTGAACCCCAAGTCCCGAATTATAGGCGTATCCGAGACTGCCACACGCCCACGGGTTGTTGTCTTCGTCGCACTCTTTCTGCAGCAAAGTCACAGCCCGTTTTGGATCCGATGGCCCACCTTGCCCTCTGATTAGTAGGACACCTAGATTGGTACATGCGGGGCCATAGCCTGCGGTGCACGAAAACTCGTAGAGTTCACGAGCCTTCTTATGATCCGCGTCAATACCTCGCCCAAGCTCGTAGGCGATACCGAGACTAAAACACGACGCCTTCATCTTCCGGTCACAAGACAGGCCATAATAATGAGCCGCCTTCTCGTAGTCTCGCTCCACACCACGGCCGGATTCGTACATGTAGCCGAGATTCCCACACCCGTAGTCGTCATATTTTTCTGGCGAAGGACAGGAGAGTGCGTAGTAACGGGCGGCCTCTTCGTCGCTTTGAGCCACACCATCTCCTTGTTGATATGCCCAACCCAAGGTGTTGCAGGCCCTCAAATCTCCATCAAGACACGGATTGGAGGCATCTTTGGCTGGGCTGCACGCATCCCCTTCGCATTCAGTCAGACTCTTATCCGAGCGAGCAGAGGTTGCACCGCAACCAACGCCAACGAGCAACATTAGACACAACCACTTCATCGTGGACCTCATCTCGTAGAAAAAAACGAGCTCTACCCAATAGGATAGGCGTTGCCAAGCCCACCGTGACATTTGAGCGAAGCTGTGGAAGAAATAGCCTGATTAAAGACCGAGGACCGACTCATGAAAGACCAGTTTTCAAGCCCCGTAACCATCGAAATGCTCTCTGGCGAAAAGAAGTTTCGCGACGTCAAATGGGCGCCTGACGGCCAGACCCTGGTCTGGTGCGAGCAGCGCGGCCCCCAAGGTGTGGTGGTCGTGAGCCCCAAGGGACACGCCACGCGCGATGTCTCAGCCGACCTCAATGTGCGCGGCTCCGTGGGTTATGGAGGCGGCGAGTTCGATGTGAGCGAGGATTGGGTTGTGTTTGTGGCAGATTCCAGACTCTGGAAGGTTGGCCTTCATACAGGAGCCCCCTCCCCTATCACCCCGGCCCACCCAGGCGGTATCGCAGCGCCCGAGATCTCGCCGGACCAAAAATGGGTCATCTACACGTTCTCAGACGGGGTTGAAGACGCGATTGCTATCGCACCGATGCACGGCAAGAACTGGCCGCAAAAGCTTGTGATTGACCGCGCCGATTTCTACATGCAACCCACGTGGAGTCCAGATGGGCGATGCATCGCCTGGGCACAATGGCGACAACCCGCAATGCCATGGGACGAAACCGAGCTTTGCCTCGCCAAACTCAAGATTGGCAGCGAATCTGTTGAGGTCGAATCGGTGGAAGTTATCGCATCTGGCCACGACCTCTGCTCTCAATGCCCACGATTCTCGCCGGATGGAATGTGGCTCGCGTACATCAGCGACCCCGAAGGGTTCGCGCATATCTGGGTTCGAAATCTTAAGACGGGCGAGTCGAAGGCCCTCACCTCGGGAGATCTCGAATACGGTGGGCCAGCCTGGGTTCAGGGGCTTCGCTTTTTGGACTGGAGCCCTGACTCAAAGGAACTCCTCGTATGCGCCAATGAGCGGGGAGTTGTTCGGCTTCAACGCGTAGACCTGAACGGCACGGTACATGCCGAACCTTTGGCTGAGCGCTACACCTCCGTGGGCCAACCAACGTGGTCCAAACTTGGATACAAGGCCTTCATCGGCTCTTCGAGCACGGTTTCAACTCGCGTGGTGGTGCTCGACGAGCGAGAGGTTGTGGCCGCGCGCGCTACGGCTGAGTCGTTGACCCCTGACGCACTCTCGGAGATGCAGGCGATCTCGTGGAAGGTCGACGGCGTGGACGTCTTTGGAAACTACTATCCACCCACCAAACTAGCGGGCGAGCTACCACCCGCGATCATCATGGTCCATGGCGGCCCTACCTCTCAGCGGACCGCATCTTTTGACGCCCGTAATCAGTTCTTCGCCACGCGTGGATTTGCAGTGCTCGACGTGAACTACCGGGGGAGCACAGGTTACGGCCGCGAGTACCAAGATGCGCTCCGCGGAGAGTGGGGAATCGTGGACGTCAAAGACCTTGTGGAGGGCGCAAAACATCTCGCGTTAGCGGGCCTTGCCGACCCTGAAAAACTGGTCATCCTCGGTGGGAGTTCCGGAGGTTATGCGGTCCTTCAGGCCCTGACGGACTACCCCGGAATCTTCAAGGCCGGCGTTTGCCTCTACGGGATCGGCAACCTCTTTAGCCTCGCGATGGGAACCCATAAATTTGAGGCGGCTTACAACGATATCTTGGTCGGGCCATTGCCGGAGGCTTCAAAGCTCTACCGAGAGCGCTCGCCACTCTTTAAGGCGGACAAGATTCAGGACGCGCTCGCGGTCTATCATGGCAAGGAGGACAAGGTGGTCCCTATCGATCAAGCGGAAGGTATTGTGGCCGCGATTCGCCGACGAGGCGTGCCCCACACGTATCATGTCTACGAGAACGAGGGGCACGGATGGAGACACCCTGAAAACATTAAGCATTTCTACACGACGCTCCTGCAATTTTTGCAAGAACGGGTTATCTTTGCCTGAACGTTTTCCCAAGGTGAACCTGATGAAGAAAACCCTCGTTGTAGTCGGCTCTATTTTGGCGCTCGGATGTGGGGATGAGACCAACGAGAAGGGCCCCATCCAGATCAACAACCAAACGCCGAACAACACTGCGGGCCAAAACAATACCGTGGGGCAGAATAACCCGGTGGGGCAGAACAATCCTGTGGGCCAAAACAACCCCGTGAGCTCTAACAACACCAAGGGTCAAAACAACCCGGATGACCTCTTTTGCCCAGAGTCCGCGCGTCCGATCTACGTGGTCGAGGCCGATGTGCAAAACCCTGAGGCGCAGGGAACCCTTGTGCGTTTTGACGCCCAGACGCTGACTTTTGCCGAAATCGGCCAGCTCAATTGCCCAGTTCAAGACGCGACCCCGTTCTCGATGAGTGTGGACCGCGCCGGCGTGGCTTGGGTACTCTACGATAGTGGGGACCTCTTCAAGGTCAGCACCACGGACGCCTCTTGTGAGGCCACATCGTACGTTCCTGGCCAGAGCGGGTTCTGGCTTTTCGGCATGGGATTCACCCTCGACAGTCCGGGATTTCCAGACGAAACCCTCTATATTGCAGGCAGCGACGGGCCCGGCTCGGGCACGCCGCGGCTAGGCACGCTGAGCTTTCCGGACTTTGACGTCACCTCTCTCGCTACGATCGGCGGATGGCCTGAGATGAGCGGCACCGCAGAGGGTGAACTTTGGGCGTTTTTCCCCGGAAACAACCCGCCTGAGGTGGCTCGACTCTCCAGATCCGGACAAGTTCTAGAGTCTATTCAAGTCGGTAGAATCGAAGGCCAGCCCAACGCATGGGCGTTCGCCCACTGGGGTGGCAAATTCTGGTTGTTCTACAAGAGCCAAACAGACACAAGCACGCGCGTTTACCGGGTGGAACGCGATCCCATCACTGTTGAGGAAGTCATTCCCGAGAGCGGCCGCTACATCGTAGGCGCCGGAGTATCCACCTGTGCCCCGACTATTTTCCTTTGAAGAACTCCTCCCGACTGCGAGGCCTGGCCCTGGCCATTGCGCTCTTGGTGGCATGCGAAGACGAGCCTGTCGCTCAACTCTCGGACGGCTGCGAAACCATCGCACAATGCGCCACCGGTGACCGACTCGCCTGTCTGAACGGAATTTGCTCGCGAATCGCGTGCGAACGAACGTCAACGTGCCCTCCTGATGCTGCTTGCGTGGACGGCTTTTGTGACGCGCCACAATGCGCACAAACATCCGATTGCAACACTGGAATTTGTTATGAAGGCGAATGCCGGCTCGGGCTCTGTGAAGACGTGTCTCAATGTGAAACGGGGCAGGCGTGCCGTGGGGAGCCACCTAGGTGTCAGGAGCCTCCCAATCGGTGTCTGGATGACCGTGACTGCACTGTTGGGCGAGGATGCGTTCTGGCGCTCGGCCTCTGCGAATTGGAATGTAGGGCGGACGATGAATGCGGCCAAGGCTCCTATTGCGATGAACTATGCCGGCCCGAGTGCGACCGCGATGACCAATGCCTCGGCTCGCAAATATGCAGGGATAGGCGCTGCCAAGACACCGTGGAATGCTCGCCAATCTCCTGCGCTATAGAGCGCCCGTTCCAAGACCCATTGACGTGTGAGTGTGTTGGTTGCGTCAACGACTTCGACTGCCTTGAGGAGGGCTTTGCGTGTTCGGACGCACGCGTCTGTATGTGGTGCCCCCTGCGCGCTGAATCCGATGCCGCCTGCGCCGCTCAGGGGCTCACGCTCCAGAACGGATGCTGTGTGGAATGCATCAACGATCAGGACTGCGCGTTCGGCTCGAATTTGGAGTGCACATCTGGGCGTTGCGTGCTCGCAAACCCCTCGGAATGTGCGGCGGATGAGGATTGTGCGGACAACGAAGTTTGCGACAACGCTCGGTGCCGCCGAGCAGGCTCCCTTAGTGCTTGCGGGTCTCAATCCGATTGTGGCGAAACCGAGGCGTGTCACGCCGACGGCCTTTGCCGACTGGAGGGCGACTGCGAATGTGAGTCACCGTCCAAATGTGTGGCAGAGCCTGGAGACGTGCGTGGTACGTGTGCCGGCTGCACAGAGGCCTGCACGCAAGACGGATGCGGTGCCGGAGAGCTTTGCGTTATCCCGCCAGGCGAATCTGAAGGCTTCTGTGCGGTGGCTGAGTTTTCAGGGTGTGAATAAAAAAAAGCCTGAGTCAAATGACTCAGGCTTTTAGATTCTCAACGCTTGAACGAGTGAGGATTACTCGGCTGCTGCTACGCCGGTGATTTGAGCACCAACCGCGGTGAACTCAGCACCGATCGAAAGTGCATCGGCTACGCCGTCACCATCGGTATCTACATCTGGAGCTGCAATGACGAAGAGCGACGAGCAAAGGCCACCAATGGTACCGCAGGTATCTTGGCCACACGAGTTACCCGCGACGCTTGCGCAGGTTCCAGTTCCGGTTGCCTGATCCCAAGTAAGAAGAGGGCCTTCCAGACCAAGGCACTCACAATTGCCGGAGACGTAGGCATTGAGTGCGGCAGATAGATCAGAACCCGTAACGTAGCCGCCGATAACACCGTTGTCCAACTGTACGCCGGTCTCAAGATCCGAGTTTGCTCCTGCATCAGCTTCGATCTGAGCACCCGAGATTTGAACGCTAAGTGGTGTTCCGAGCAAGTCGATTGTAATCGCGATGGTTCCTGGGCCGGCTGTGACGGCACCATCCGCAAGAGTAGCACCAGGCACATATGCCTGAGGTTGTGCACCCTGGTCGATAGATACAGGGTCGATAAGCACGGTGTTTCCGCCTGTTTCAGCAAGGGCGTCAATTCCATCCCACTCGCCGAGCCAGAAGTTGATCACGAAATCACCGCTCTCAAGGCTGCTGAGCCCGGAGTGCTCGAGCACAAGCGCGATGGACCCGGAGTCAATACCCTCTTGAATCGAAGTGTTCACGTCACCGAGTGATCCGAGAAGCTCACCGAGAGCATTATCTGGCTCGCCGTCGCCGGTGTAGTCGAAGCAGCACGAGTCATCACCCACGAGCGCGAAGGTATTGATGATCGAAGCGGTCTCCCACTCAAACCCGTCAGCAGATTGCTGACAACGAGCTGGCTCGTCCTCATCACCACACTTTGGAGGAGCTGGAATCGGCTCTGGACCCGTGGTGTTATTTGGGTCCACCGTGGTGTTGTTGTTGGTGGTCGGGGTGGTTCCGTTGTTGGTGTTGTTTGGATCCGTGGTGTTGTTGTTGGTGTTGTTTACATCCGGATTATTGGTGCCGGACGGAGTCTCGTCGTCTCCACAACCTACAAAAACAAAACCAGCGAGGGCCGCTACTGCAAAACCATACTTGAACTTCATGCTCTGCTCCATTCTACTAAGTCGCGCCGCCTATGCTGGCGCTGTCGATAAACAAGAATCAACGTCTTTGTTGACAAGGTGAGCGGAGGCTAGCAACGCTCTAATTCTAGGTCAAGTTCATCGTGATAACCTTCATGAATCCTCGTGATCTAAGAGGTCGTATGGCTGCAAGACTGACGTTTTTTTGCCTTTTGCTCACCCTATTGGCGGGTTGCAAAGGCTCGTGCGACCAGCAAAAGGCCACGCAACCATCCGCTTTTACGGTGGTAGAGCCCAAGCAAGTGGTTTGGGTTGAGGGCTTTGAGACCATTCTCGATTGGGTGGGTGCCGAGGGAAGAATTGCCACCGTGCTCGTCTTGAAGGACGAGGGGGTCCATGAGGGGGAAATGCGTTTTGGCAATCACGGAGAATTTTTGGGTCCCGAGCCGACGCTGCGAGTCATCGACCGAGTTGCAGGGCGAGATATCCGGGCGGACGACGTGGTCGCGCGTGCCTCAAACAATGAATTCTTGGTGATTCGGCGAGCCCAGGAAATGGTCCTCATTAACGCTCGCACGGCAGCGGAAGAAGTCATTCCGAATGTGGACCTGAGGCCGGACAACAACCCCTGTCAGCCCAATCGCTCCGCGCTCTTCGACCCAACCGGCACCTACCTCGGCTGGGTCACTAAAGATAATAGATTCAGGGTCCGCGAGTTAAGAACCAAGGCTGAAAAAACCTTCAATCCGCCAATCAATCGAACCATCTGGCGTGGCCAGCCCAGCGCGCACGCCGACTGGGTAACGTTGCAGACCATCGAGACACCGGAAAGTGGCGAGGTTGAGTTTCCGCGTTCAAAAACCTCTTGTAGCCACCGGTGGGCCAAGAGATTTGCGGAGAGTATTGGTTTTTATGGATGGCAGGGTGAGTTTGATGCAGACCTCGTCCGAGACGATGGCAAGGTGGTCAAATTGAGCCGCATGTACATGCCGATTACGCGCGAACATCTGCTGGATCGCGAGCATATGCAACTCTATACCGCGGACGAAACCATGATGCCGCCTATCGTGACGGCATTCTACAAGCTGCCGACAGTGGCGCGATACGACAAAGAAGGATTGATCCTCGAGAATTTGGAAACCGGTGAACGAACCCCTCTCGGCAAACTTCATTTCTGGTCCAATCTTCACGAGCCCTGGGATGGTCGCTGGGTCCACGCCCTGAAATCGGACACCTCAGAAACCGTGCGTCTGGACGTGCTGACCGGCGCCATGGACATCGGCCCTGTGCACGAAGGCCAACGTGAAGGCCCTAATCGTTTTGGTTGGTGGATCTTTACACGTCCCGACAAGCGCCTCACCGCATGGGATATGAAGAGCGGTGAACTCAAGGAGTCGTCCATCAAGGTCAATGTTCCCGGAATGGTCTATCAGACGGGAAAACCAGGCACAGACGAATGGTGGGCCATGGACCCAGTGAAGGGCACTGTGATCAGATTGCCGTGGAGGCCAGGTTTGGTGCTCGAAAACGGCTGCGCGTTCAAAAGCGAGCGTATCTACAAAAAGCTTGAGATGTACTGCCCGTGATGTCTACCGGGTGACTAACGGAGCGCGCTGAGAATCTCAGAATGCGTGACGTGTACGTCCAAAGTCCCAGGGATCACACGAGTATGAGGAGCTCGGATTTCCCATGGCATGACCCCGCTCACTCGCCAGTTATGCCAACCCACAGGGAGCGCACGCACCAGACCATCCTGGTAAATTTGGCTCGCGCCACGGACCCGGCCCTCTCCATCGTAGATCTGAATGTCGAGGTCTTGATCAGCCGGCAGGATGAACTCAAAAACATTATGCTCACGTCCAATCTGGCCCGCGATGATCGCACCACCTGCCGAGATCTCCACAGCCTCTATTCCTGCTGGAACCACAACGCGCGCAACCAGATAGCCCGCGTCTTCCTCGGCATCCACAAAGATAGGGACGTCGCCCGGATACGCCATCAACTGCATGGTCTGATTACAAATGGGGCCGCGACTAAAGCCGTTCGCTGGGGAAGATTTCAGTGCCCCCTCAGTTTGCGGCCCGTAAATCCCGTCTTCGTCGATCGGGTTTTGCGGAAAGTTCAGGTTGTAGAGCTGTTGAAACGCCAGAACCGATAAATTCCGAACGTCCTTTCCACCTGCACCGTTGTAGTAGAAGTGCCACGGCTCCCCGGACACATTGTCGATATACGAACGATTGCGCATCCGTGTTCGCCAGGTATCAGAACTCGCGATATCCAGCGCCAACCCACCATTATGATTAGAACGCCCCGGCGCAGCTGCAAGATTGGCGTTACACAAACCTCGGTTGTACCACTGGAACAAGAGATATTGCTGCGGCACGGTTCTCAACGCCGAATTCACGTTCATCACCGGTCCACCAGAAACTACCGAAATCACTGTATCTGTGGCTGGCCCTTGCTGGAACGGGAACACGGTGGACGAATATCGGATGTTATCATTACCCGCGAACGACTTCATAATGCCGGGATCCAAGCAGTTCATCTGATCGATGAGCTGCAATGAAATCCCCATCACGGCGCCAGTGCTGCACTGCGAGGTCATCGTGCTTTCGACCGTCGGCCCCGATTGTGGCGCGTTGGTCGTCGGCGGCTCGGGTTCTGGCTCAGGCTCGGGTTCCGGCTCAGGCTCGGGTTCCGGCTCAGGCTCGGGTTCGGGCTCAGGCTCGGGTTCCGGCTCAGGCTCGGGTTCCGGCTCTGGCTCGGGCTCAGCACCCATATCTGGCGACTGGTCCGCGCCCAAGCCGGCATCGTCGGACTCGGGCATATTTGTAGTCATTCGTGCCTCACCGCACGCGGCGAGCATCAAAAGAATCAAGGATAGCGCTAACGTCTTCATGTGACGGACTCTAACATCTTGTAAGTTAAAAACAATGTTCGAGCGGCCAAAATGTGCTGGAATTCCCTACATGTGGTTGTTAGACTCCACGTCAATTATGGAGGCAAAACATATGAGGTATGAATGAAGGGATACGCAAAGTGGAGCGCCCTCGTGCTGGTCGGCTTGCTCGGCTGCTCCGATTCGGTATCGAAGAAAGAACCTGTCGTTGTGAACCTGGGTGAGAACAATCCAATCGGAAATCCGAACAACCCGGACCCCAACAATCCGGACCCGGGAAACAACCCAGACCCCAACAATCCTGACCCTACGAACAACCCGGACCCGAATAATCCTGACAATAATCCGGATCCGAACAATTCTCCTGGCGCAGTGATTATCGACTTGAGGGCAGATACTAACCGTGACGGCGTACTTTCATGGGAAGATCTTACGGAGGATGTCGGCGAAGACCTTTTTGACAGCACATCTGGCGCCGTCTTTCTGCCGAATATCGACGACGATTCTGAACGGTGCTCAAGACAAGGAAATGATGCTTCCCTCGCAGCATGTAATGACGCGTCAGACCAGATGATCAATGGAGCGGAAGATCTTCTGGACCTCGCGCCGATCGGGCTAAAAGTGGTCGGTGAGATCCCCGATACCGCGACAGCCAGCCTGAGCGTTGATGCCGTTCAAAACGTGCGATTCTTTCGGCGAGACGAGGAAGGCATCTGGACCGCTTTTGACCCCAATGCAACCACGTTTGCAGCCGAGGAGCTTCGCACGGGACTCGAATTCCGTGTGGAAGGCCTCGACGTGATTCGATCGGTCAATGGCTGGGACGGTACGCTGAACATCACAGCGACGCTCAATGGCGTCCCGGAAGCCACCGAATCCACAGACGCCCTGCAGCTCAAGCAGGCACCGCTCGTGCTCAGGCATCATCTAGACCCAGTGCTCCAGATCTTTAGTTCTGAGCTCGGTATCGGCGGTGACGGCGCATTTACGTCCGACCTGAAAGCGGCGGTCGCAGGCATGGGACTTGAGCCCGGACAACATTACGAACTTCCTGTTCAAGACCAGTGGACCCAAGATTTCTTGGAGAGCGCATATTTGATGATGCCGGGCCAGGACGACCCTCAACTCATCCATGTCTACATCCGATCTGCCAATATTGAGATGGGCTTCAATGGAGGCCGTGAACTCCGTTCCGCTGGCCGCGTGGTCTACACCGTGTTCCGAGGTCCGAATCGCGCAGGTTTAACCCAGTTTACGAGCCAGCGATCGCTCGATTGGGACACACTCAATTCCTTCGGCAACACGGAAGTCATTCCGCCACACGACGGCTACCCACTTGGTCGAATAATTCGTGGCGAGGCGCCCGGAGATAAGGGCGATGCCCGAATGCTCGAGATGTTCAGTGCACAAGGCGTACAAAATCCTCTCTTCGTAGATACCGGCTGGCTCCTTGTGGCGCACATTGACGAAACCGTGAGCTTCATTAAGGACGAGAACGCGGCCATGGGCTGGGCGATGCTCGCCAACGACGCCACGTACGCGGTGCAAATGCTCGATACACTGGCCAACCAGGGCGGCGCGCAAATCGACATGTTCCAGGGCAAACGCTGGGTCTCAGATTTCGGCCAGGAATATAGCGCTGCGGTGAGTGTATCCGAGGTTCTCAACGACCCGGACATCATGGGTGCTTCAGCCGAGGCTGCGGTGGAAGTTGACGCTCAAGTCAATGCCATCAAATCGGCTTCTGGCCTTACCGATGCGGATATCATCTACATTCCGTTCACCCATATGACGCTTGGTGGAGCCTCGATCGCGCACCAACCAGGCATTGTGAACGGTATCGTAATGGACGACGAAAATTACTTTGCGCCTGACCCACACGGACCTCGTGTTGGCGGCGTTGACCTCTTGGTCCAAATCACCGAAGAGCGGCTCGCTGCTCGAGGGTTCACAGTTTCATGGGTCGAAGATTGGGACATGTATCACCGGCTTGCTGGCGAGATACATTGTGCGACAAATGTCACCCGAATGGCCCCTGAAACCACCCGCTGGTGGGAGGAAATTTAATGAGAATCAAACCAATTATTTTTGCACTCGCACTTGCCGGCTTTGGCTTCTCGGGGCTCGCTATGGCGCAAAATCCAGACGCTCCGGTTACAAGCTCTGCAGAGCTCAACGCCCTTACGAAGCAGATTGAAGGTGCTCGAAAGGCCCATGCAGCCGAGTTTGCTGCAGTCAAGCAGTTGCGCGAAGAAATGCCGGAGTTGGACGCTCGAAAACGCGGCAGGATCGCCCCTGTAGGGACAACTCTGGACCTCCTCGGGCCAAACGCCGTTTGGGCGCTGATGGACGACCTCATCCAAGACAAACCCTTCGCGAACCAGCGTCCTTCGGTGCGCCAGGGCTGGCGCATCGGCGTCTTACATGCCCTTGGCAGACTCAGAAATCCTATCGCTCGGCCGGTGCTTGAGCGTGTGGTGAGCCAGGAGTCTGACACTTGGGTTCTGAGGACAGCCGCTGAGGCGCTTGGAAAGCTCCAAGACCAAGAGGCCGCAGAGTTCCTCATCAAGGCTTCTGCCGGCGAAGGCGCGCGCGCTGAGGCTGTGCTCGAAGGCATGGCGCATTGCCGCCGTCTGGTCGTCACGGAGTATTTGGTAGGCAGGCTTGAGCAGGCCAAGGCTGATTCTGAAAAACGCGCGCTCGTCGAGTCTTTGCGCGACCATGGCAACGCGTGGGCGTGGAAGACTGATGTGGTGGCGGCTTCAGGTGAGGGCGAGCAAGTCCGCAACTTGAGTGCTGCTGCGTTGATTCGAACCTACGCGAAAGAGCCACAGCTCCAGAAAGAACTGCGCAAGGCCATCTTGATCGTAAATTCATCCGAAAGTGTTGCCTTGGTGCAGGCAGAGATTTCAAAGGCGGCACCTGCTGCCAAGGCTTCCCTGGAAGACCTCTTGAAAGCGTTGGCCTCCAATCCACTGCATAAACGCTAGCCTACGCCGAGAGGGCCGTCACGGTCAGGAAGCTCTCAAGGCTTGAAAGCGCCTGAACAGCACGCTTTGAGCCCGTGGCGGCCATATGCGCCTCCAGAATCATACGCAACTTGGGGAAATCGGCTTCCGCGACGGGCTCCACCGTCACGCTGTCGCGATTTACACGATCGGGGAACACGCCGTCTGGGTCCCAGACGAATGCCTGGCCGCCACTCATACCCGCGCCAAAATTCAAGCCGGTCTCGCCCAGCACCACCACCACACCGCCGGTCATGTACTCGCACCCATGGTCGCCACACCCTTCCACCACAGCAACGGCGCCGGAATTACGCACGGCAAACCTCTCACCTGCCCTTCCAGCCACAAAGAGTTCGCCCTTACTCGCGCCGTACAAACACGTGTTGCCGATCAAGACATCGTTTTCACGTGCCCCACTCGGGCGAATAGACACCCGCCCACCAGCGAGGCTCTTCGCGACCCCGTCTTGGGCCTCGCCCTCTAGCGAAATACTGATTCCCTGTGGCAAGAATGCACCTAAGCTTTGGCCTGCCTGCCCATAGAGCTCGATCTCAAGCAGCCCAGGTTCTAAGCCGAGATCGCCGTAACGCTTGGCCACTTCGCCCGCCATTCTTAAGCCCAAAGAACGGTCAGCATTGCTGACTTTATAGGTGCGCTTTTCGGCGCGCTTAGCCTCAACAGAATCCCTAAAATCCTCCCAGATCTTCTCGTCGGTCGTCGCTGCCGCAATATGCCAATCTTCCGTCTCCAATCGGCGAGCGGTGCCGACCGGAGGCTTGAGGATCGCATCGAGACTCACCCTTCTGGCACGCTCAGGCAGATTGGTCTTCTGCTTGAGCAACTCAACGTGCCCGATGATATCGGCCATGCGCCTTACGCCCATCTGAGCTAAAATCAGACGCACATTCTCCGCCAAGAAGTACATGAAGGCGATCACGTGGTCGGGTGTTCCCGGATATCTGGCGCGCAGGTCCTCTCGCTGCGTCGCGATCCCCACCGGGCAAGTATTGGCGTGGCATTGACGCGCCATCACACACCCTGCGGCCACCAGAGGCGCCGTTCCAAAGCCAAACTCTTCAGCCCCCATCATCGCCGCGATCACCACGTCTCTCCCGGTCTTTAGGCCACCGTCAACACGCAGTTTCACGCGCTTTCTAAGGCCATTCGCCACAAGGACTTGTTGAGCTTCGGTTAGACCCAGCTCCCACGGCAAGCCGGCGTGCTTGATACTTGCCAGGGGCGATGCACCAGTCCCGCCGTCGTGCCCCGAAATCTGGATCGCACGCGCCCCGCCTTTTGCTACGCCCGCAGCAATGGTTCCCACGCCTGCACACGAGACGAGCTTCACACAGATCGGCTTTTGCGAGACTTGTTTGAGGTCGTGAATCAGCTGCGCCAAGTCTTCGATGCTGTAGATATCGTGATGTGGCGGCGGTGAAATCAACATCACCCCTGGAACCGAGCCGCGCGTGGCGGCGATATCCGCCGTCACTTTATCGCCCGGAATCTGGCCACCTTCGCCCGGCTTGGAGCCTTGCGCCATCTTGATCTCGATCTCCTGTGCGCTCACGAGATAGCTTGGAGTGACGCCGAATCTTCCAGACGCCACTTGCTTGATCGCACTCGAGGCCACGTCGGTCGCATCAGGCTGCCACGCACCGAGCATTCGGCCTTCGGCCTTTGCCCCATACGGCCCAAATCGCGCGTGATCCTCTCCACCCTCACCCGAATTACTCTTCGCCCCGATGCGGTTCATGGCCACAGCAAGTGTCTCGTGCGTCTCCTTAGAAAGCGCGCCAAAGCTCATGGCCTGAGTGCAAAACCGCTTCACGATCTCGTCGGCCGACTCCACTTCGTCCAGAGGAATCGGGTTCGACTCCCACGTCAAAAGGTCGCGGAGCGCCATGGGCGGACGCTCATCGACGGCTCTTCGGTACTCCTCGAACGCGGCACTATCTTGCTCACGAACCGCCTTATGAAGGGGTTTGAACACGCTAGGATTAAACGCGTGGTACTCGCCGTCGCGCCGGAATCGATAGATACCTTGGTCCTTAAGGCGCGCATCTTCGCCCCATGCCTGTGCGTGAAATTCCAAAACATGTGCGGCGAGCTCCTCTAGACCCACGCCGCCAATTCGGGACGGCGTGCCTTTGAAGAGACTGTTCACAAGATCATCATTCAGGCCCAAAATCTCGAAGGTTTGGGCACCTCTGTAGCTCGCCATGGCCGAGATACCGAGCTTGGCCATAATCTTTTTGAGCCCCTTTTCAACCACAGCAATATAGGTCCCAACAGCATCGTTTTCGGGCATCAAACGCGACGCCACTTCAATGGCAGAGTCGATGGCCAGCCTCGGGTAGACCAGAAGTGCGCCAAACGAGAGAAGACAAGCAATATCGTGGTCTTCGAGCACATCACTCGCGTCGCAAACCACCGCGACTTTCATACGAAGGCCCAGCTCGATCAAACCAAAGTGAATCGCACCGTTGGCCAGCAGAATGGGCAAAGGAGCACGTTCGGCACTGACGTTTGCGTCGCTGAGTACCAAGATTTGCGAGCCAGCAGCGATCGCGTCCCGGGCCTCGTCCACAATCTTCTTGAGCCTCAACACCATCCCATCTGGCCCGGACGCAACAGGCCATGTGGTGTCCAGCACGTGCACGCCAAAATGCTCTTGTTCAAAGATCTGGCGAAACTCACGAGGCCCCAGAACTGGCGACTTGAACTCTACCAGCGCGGCATCAGGGTCATCGCCCCCGAGTATCGAGCCTACTGAGCCAAGTCGGGTGGTCAGAGACATCACCAGAGCTTCTCGAATCGGGTCGATGGGAGGGTTCGTGACCTGGGCAAAACTCTGTTTGAAGAACCTGTAGAGTCGCTGAGGGTTCTCCGAGAGCACGGCGAGAGGCGTGTCGTCGCCCATCGAACCGATAGGCTCGCGCTTCTCAAAGACGATCGGCTCGAGAATTCTCTCCGCGTGTTCACGACTCCATCCAAACGTCTTTTGGCGAGCGACAAGACTCGCCTCGGAGCCCGGTACGTCGAGGCTCTGGGGCTCCTTCAACTCTCGAAGATGAGACGAGACGAGGTCTTCCCACGCTCCCATTTGCTCGAGTTCATGTCGGATCTCGTGGTCTCTGAAGATGCGGCCGGTCGAGATATTGACCGAGAGCATTTGTCCCGGACCAAGCCTCCCCTTCTCTCGAATCTTCTCCTCCGGAACTTCCACCACACCGGCCTCGGACGCCACGATCACACGTTCGTCGGTAATCCAATAGCGAAGCGGCCTGAGCCCGTTTCGGTCAAGCGCCGCACCCACACTTCGGCCATTGGTAAACACAAGCGCGGCCGGCCCATCCCATGGCTCAAGCATGGCAGCGTGGTATCGGTAAAACGCCTTCATTGCGGCCGAGAGCGGCTTCGTTTCATAGGCTTCCGGAACCAATGCGCGGACCGCCAAGACTAAGTTATGCCCGACCAGATTCGGCCGTTTTCCTTGAGAGCCAACACTGAGCAACTCCAGCACATTATCGAGTGCCATCGAGTCGCTCCCTCTCGGTTGAATGACCGGCACCACGTCGTCGAGGGCTGACTCAAACGCGCCGGCGGTTTTGGGCTCGACGAGCCAGCCACGCTCCCTCGCGAGTTGACGGTTGATGTTTCCATGGACAGTGTTGATCTCGCCGTTATGCGCCAGATAGCGCAAGGGCTGCGCGAGATCCCAGCGCACCGCGGAATTCGTGCTGTAGCGTTGGTGAAAGAGCACCACCGCGGTTTGGTATTTAGGGTTCTGGAGATCGGGATAGTAGACCGAGAGTTGTGACGGTTTGACCAAGGCCTTGTAGACAACGGTCCGAGCCGACATCGAGACCACGCTGAATCCGTCAACGTCGGCCAGCGCCCGCTCTATACGGCGTCGAGCTAGGTAAAGGGGTTGCTCCAGATCCTTTCCGCCAATCACAATCTGGAGGAGACGCGGAGCGATTTTCCGCTCTCTTTCACCGAGCGCGTCGCGCAATACAGGAGGCTCTCGCGTCCCGAGCAATTCCAGGTCAAACGCACTCAATGCGTCTCGCACCGCTTGCAAGATTCGCGCGTCTTGGTTCGCTTCTGCAGGAAGAAAGACCTGCGCCAGCGCGCGTCCGCTAGCCGAAGTATTTACCGCCGCGGGCACATCGGCCTCGACCAAAGCCCACGGAATCTGAGTCATCACGCCAGCGCCATCGCCCGAAACTCCGTCTTCGTGGACTACGCCGCGGTGTTGGAGTTTTTCGAGCGCCACGAGTCCTTCTTTGAGTACCTGATGCGAAGCGCGACCTTCGATATCGCAGACAAACCCGATTCCACAGGCGTCTCGTTCTCGCTCCCAAATTGGCTCTGGACTCGTTTGACTCTCGCGCATTCATACTCCATGCGTTGGGCACACGCGCACATCTCAAACTCAGGCTGAGTTTGCGCCGCGGATGCGATGTGGTGGTAGCGAAATCGGAATCGACCCGGCGCGGCCCATAAAACTGGAGGGAGGCACGGACCGCGCCGGGGATCCGAAATGAAGGACCTGACACCTTCACGTGCATTAGAATGGGGAATTTCGAAGCTGGTGTCAATGGATTTTTGACGCAACGCGTTAATCACCCCAAATCCCTAGAACTGATGCGCCTCTGTGGAGTTATCAAGCGCGGTTGTGGAAGACTCGCCGCCTGATAACGCGAGCGTAACCGCGTCAAAATATCCGGTTCCCACTTCGCGCTGGTGCTTTACAGCGGTGTAGCCGTGTTCCACAGCCGCGAACTCGGCGTCCTGCAAGTCCGCATAAGCGCTCATGCCGCGGCCCACATAGTCGCGTGCAAGCTCAAACATCCCGTAGTTGAGCGCGTGGAATCCGGCCAGCGTAATGAACTGGAACTTATAGCCCATCTGGTTGAGCTCTTTTCGGAAATTCGCGATCGTCTCGTCGTCGAGGTGTTTGCGCCAGTTGAAGGACGGCGAGCAGTTATAGGCGAGCAGCTTGCCTGGGTGTTTGGCGTGGATAGCCTCGGCAAAGCGCCGCGCCTCGTCGAGGTCCGGCGTCGAAGTCTCGCACCAAATCAAGTCGGCGTACGGAGCATAGGCGAGCCCACGGGCAATCGCCTGCTCAATTCCACCGCGCACGTGGAAGAAGCCCTCGGGGGTGCGTTCACCGGTCGTGAATTCCTTGTCCCGTGGGTCGATATCGCTGGTCAGGAGATTCGCGCTATTCGCGTCCGTTCGAGCGATCAAAAGCGTTGGCACACCCATCACATCGGCAGCAAGACGCGCCGCATTCAAGGTCCTCACAAACTGCGACGTAGGAACCAAGACCTTGCCACCGAGGTGCCCACATTTCTTCTCACTGGAGAGCTGGTCCTCGAAGTGTACGCCGGCAGCGCCTGCCTCAATCATGCCTTTCATCAACTCAAAGGCGTTGAGCGGGCCACCAAAACCTGCCTCGGCATCGGCCACAATCGGCACCAACCAATCACGAGAAGCTCCACCCTCGACATGCTCGATCTGGTCGGCCCTGAGGAGCGCGTTATTGATGCGCTTGACCACATCGGGCACCGAACTTGCGGGATAGAGGCTTTGGTCGGGATACATCTGGCCTGCGTTATTTGCGTCGGCCGCAACCTGCCAACCACTGAGGTAAATGGCCTTCATTCCGGCTCGAACCTGCTGAACGGCCATATTTCCCGTGAGCGCTCCAAGTGCCGCTACCGGCTCTTCTTCGTGAAGAAGCTCCCAGAGTTTCTGAGCGCCGCGCGTTGCAAGGGTGTACTCAATCTTCACCGACCCCCTCAAACTCTTGACGGTTTCTTCGGTGTAGTTTCGTTGAATTCCTTCGAATCGGTCTTTCATGGTCTCTCCTTGCGGGAATTCCCGCGGGTATCTTCAGTCTTGAAGCATTTCGTAAGCTGGAAGGGTCAAAAACTCGACAAAGTCTTGGTGGAGGCAAAGGTCCCTAAAGAGTGAAATTGCTTCGGGAAAACGACCTTGTTCGTACGCGGAGTCGCCTACCTCCTCGTGAATGAGCGCCACCTGAGCTTTGAGTTCATTTTCAAAGAGCGCTTCATCGAGCACCACGCCTTCGATCTCAGCGCCGTGCCTGAGCCATTGCCAGACCTGTGTACGTGAAATCTCAGCCGTAGCGGCATCCTCCATCAGGTTGTAGATCGGCACGCACCCTTGTCCGCGAAGCCAAGCCTCGATGTAGCGAATACCCACGCGGATATTGAGCCTGAGGCCATCCGTAGTGCGAGTACCTTCCGGTATCTCTACCAACGCTTCGGCGCTTGGATTTACATCCGGGCGTTGGCGCTCGATCTGGTTTGCCGCCGGCATATGACGGTCGAATATCTCCATGGCGAGCGGCACGAGGCCTGGATGAGCGACCCAGGTGCCGTCGTGTCCGGCCTTGACCTCGCGCTCCTTGTCTGCGCGAACGCGCGCCATCGCTGCCTCATTGGCTTCGGGGTCGTTCTTGATCGGAATCTGTGCGGCCATTCCACCCATGGCATGTACGCCGCGCCGGTGACACGTCTTGATCACCAGCTCCGAGTAGGCCTTCATGAACGGTTGCGTCATGCCCACCTGAGCTCGGTCGGGCATCACGGCGGTTGGCCTGTTCCTAAAGCGTTTGATGAAGCTAAAGATATAGTCCCATCGCCCGCAATTCAGGCCCGCCGAATGTTCACGAAGCTCCCACAGAATCTCGTCCATCTCGAATGCGGCACTGATCGTCTCGATAAGTACGGTGGCCTTGATGGTGCCTCTTGGAATCTCGAGTGCGTCGGACGCGGCTACAAAGACGTCATTCCAAAGACGGGCCTCAAGGTGACTTTCAAGTTTTGGCAAATAGAAATAGGGGCCAGAGCCTCGGGCCAAGAGCTCCTTTGCGTTATGAAAGAAGAAGAGCCCAAAATCCACGAGGCTCGCCGGCGCCGGCTCACCATCCACCAAGATGTGTTCTTCTCGAAGATGCCACCCACGAGGGCGCACCATTAATACCGCTGGCTTCTCAACAAGTTTGTAGTGCTTACCCTTTTCATTTGTGAACTCAATGGTTCGACGCACGGCATCTCGAAGATTGACCTGGCCGGCGAGGGTGTTTTCCCATGTTGGCGCGTTTGAATCTTCGAAGTCTGCCATGAAGACTTTTGCGCCCGAATTGAGCGCGTTGATCACCATCTTGCGGTCCACAGGACCGGTGATTTCGACGCGTCTATCGAGTAGATCTTGCGGCAGCGGAGCGACCTTCCAATCGGCCTCGCGAATCTCTTTGGTTTGCTCGAGGAATCCGAACTCTGCTCCGTCATCTAGCCGTTCTTGGACCTTGGCTCGTTGAGCCAATATCTCACGGACGCGCGGTCTGAATTCGCGGACGAGCGCGGCGAGAAAACTGAGCGCATCGGGCGTCAAAATTTGGTCGACATAGGGGCTCGCGTTCGGGGTTTGTTTGACTTGTATTTCATTCACAATGAGCACTCCGGCTTTCGTTCACCTCCAATTGTCAACACGGAGAGGAACAAAGCAATCAAACCCCTGTAAAACCTCATGAAAACCGGTTCACACCTGTAAACAAAAAACTGTAAAGCTGTAAATCCTGTAAACACCAAACCCAAAAAAGCGACAAATCTTTGTCGCCCTCGGGAGGTTCCCGACCGCAATTTTCGGTGTTATTATCTCTTATTAGTTACCCCGATAATCAAAAATCAAAAGAGATGGTATGACTGGTCAAGCGCGATTCTTTTTGACTCTTCTCACCTTTTTGGTTTGTGCCACGAGCGCTCAAGCCAAAGGCCCTTATCCGACCCTCAGCGCACCCGCACAGGTCCAGAAGTCTGGAAGTGCGGATATCGCGGTCATCGTAGCAGTGGAGGACTACGTCTTCCTTCCCGATGTTGCTGGAGCTACGCAGAACGGTAATGATTGGGAGCGCTTTTTCGCGGACTCGTTGGGCATACCAACCGTGCACTATGTCTCGAACAGTCAGGCGACCAAGGAAGAATTGGAGCGATTCGCAATTCTGGCGTCCCAATCGGCTCAACCGGGCGGCACGGTTTGGTTTATCTTCATCGGGCACGGAGCACCGTCCAAAGACGGAAAGCAGGGGCTACTGGTGGGCTCAGACGCACGCCAAGACCCGAACAGTTTGTTCGCACGCGGAGTTCCTCAGCAGACGTTGCTCGACATCTTGCAGACCGGACCTCAAGCTCAAACCGTGCTCATCGTTGACGCATGTTTCTCCGGACGTGCCTCAGACGGTGCGGCGCTCGCCCCTGCACAACCGGTCATTCCAACCAAGATTACGCCCACGATTCAGAGCAATACCGTGGTCATTACGGCTGCCGAGGCGTCCGAGTTTGCGGGTTCGTTACCCGGAGAAAACCGACCAGCTTTCTCCTATCTCTTGCTCGGGGCGCTTCGTGGATGGGCCTCCGACGCCACCCAAACCGTCACCGCACAATCAGCCCAACGCTATGTGCAACGCGCGCTTCGAGGCATCCCTGGCCGAATGACCCAAACCCCATCCATCCACGGAAAGACAGACCTCGTCTTGACGCGGGGCGTGGCCGAGAAGGACCCGGGCATCTATGACCTCTTACGAGAACAGGCCAAATTCGGCCAGCCTATTCCCGTGCCAGGACCGTCTCCGATCGGCAATATTCCAAGCCTTCCTGACGTTTTGAACCCCGCTGGGGCCATCGGACTAAGCGTTGACGCAGAACTCCTGGTGATCCGCGATCAGGCACTCAGACTCGACTCGCAGGGTGAAACAGACCCCGACGCGGCGGCACAGGGATGGAAGCGAGTCGCCGAGGCAACGGGCAACAATCCGTTCAAGGAAGAAGCCGTAAAACGCTCCAAACTCTGGGAAGATTTCTCCAAGCAGAGACGAGACTTTGCCTCGCAAAAGACGTCCGACCTTGAGCGCCTCAAAAAGATTCTCCCGCTCGAGAGTGTGGATGAATCCAATAAAGCCCAACTCCTTGCGAACTATTCAAATCTATACGGCGAGACCGAAATGGTGGATTTGATCTCGTTCGTACAGCCAGACGCGGTGCGCCACAATTTATGCCGGCCGTATGTGACTGCAGGCAGCGTCCCTGTCACCTTCAACATGCCCAACGACCGAGACGGTGAGCCATTCCAAGGTCAGGTTGAGGTAGAAGGCAATGTCCTCGGGAGCGCCCCGGGCACCTACAATTTTGCGAAATGCGCGGATAAGATTCCGGTTCGCGTGACGGAAGTTTCTACAGGAAAAGTCTGGGAGGGAAGCGTTTCAGGCATCGGTGGAGGTAGCTCGCAAACCATTCAGGCAGAATACGAAGGCTTGATGCCCTACTCGTTCTGGCACGACTATATCTGGGCGGACGCACCAGGCGGTCCACTTCTGGGCGTATTCTACTCTCAGATGAACCTCCCAGGGGAATTCAACCGCCAATCACTCCAGGTTGTCCGAGGGAACGTCGAAATCAACTTCGGCGGCTACGGTGGCCACCTCTCGGCGTTCTTCGAGCCTTCGTACATCCTCGCGAGTGAGGAGCAGGAAAGCGCCTATTCGCTAGGTGGTGGCATCGGCCTTGGACGCCTGACCGCTGGGCGCTTCAGCCTCTCACCGCTTCGAGTTGGCTATCAGAAGTACTATGGCTCGGACATCGACGGTATGAGCGGCTACACGGGCCAGGCCGCGCTACGTTTTCACCTCGGCGGAGGTTTGCAACTGCGTGGAGACGGCAACCTCATCTGGGGCTCCAAAGACTTTAATGGCTCGGAATGGGAAGGACTCGCGTGGATGGTCGGCGGCGGGCTCGAGTACGGCACACCCGTGATTTACAACACCATCAGCAGTATTTTCGGGGATGGCAGCTCAGACTCGGAGTGGAGCGACTCAGAATGGGGCGAATGGTCAGAAGGCACCATGGCTATCGGCTATCAGTACATGTCAGGTTATCTGCCAAATCAAGACGCCGTGGGAAGCTTCATCTTCTCGTTGCGGTACGCGGACAGCTACGACGGGGGCATGGTCCTTGAGTTCAGCGGCGCACATGACTCGCTCGGTGGTATCGACTCTACAAATTTAGGCATGCGAATCTCGGGCATCTTCATGGGAGATGACGAGGACTTCTTCTACGGAATGGGATTGGCTGGCGGGTACAATACGGCTGCCGAGGGTGACTTCAACTACTACTTGCTGGGCGCCGACTTCGCACTCGGCTGGAGGATCTTCAGCCAAGTCTCGCTCAATGCGTATACAGCGCTCAACCTCTTCGCCCTCTTTGATATGGACGAAGAGACGGTCGCTGAAGACGGCTCTGGCAAAGTGACCTCCAAGACCACCACCATGAGCCCGGTCACCGCAAGCTTGCGTTGGACCACCCCATGGAGTGTATACTTGGAAGGCGGCGCGCGTGCTGACCTAGGCGGATCGCTGCCGATTTCAGGATTTGGTCACGTGGGCTATTTGACCACGATCGACTAGAGCGCCTCTTCGCGTCCGTACATCTGCTGACGCATCTCTTGAATCTCGGGGTTTTCCACGTACTCATCGAAGGTGATGTAGCGGTCGATTAGACCGGCTGGGGTGATCTCCATGATTCGGTTAGCGACCGTGTTGACGAGCTCGCGGTCGTGCGAGCTGAACACGATCACGTTGTCCTCGTGGAAATCGTTCATCGCGTTATTCAGCGCGGTGATGCTCTCGAGGTCGAGGTGGTTTGTAGGCTCGTCAAAGATCAGGACGTTGGCGCCCGTTTGCATCATGCGCGAGAGCATACAGCGCACGCGCTCTCCACCTGAAAGGACCTTGGCTGGCTTCTGTGAGTCCTCACCGCTAAAGAGCATGCGCCCGAGAAAGCCGCGCACGTATTCTTCCGACTGCTCCTTGGTGAACTGACGCAGCCAGTCCACGAGGTTCAAATTAACGCCCTTGAAGAATTCTTCGTTCTCTTTTGGGAAGTAGGCTTTGGTGATGGTCGTACCCCAATCTACTTCCCCCGAGTCGGGTTTAGAAATCTCGGCCATCACATCAAAGAGCGCGGATTTTGCGCGCCCGTCATGCCCCACAAAAGCGACACGGTCGCCGGGATGAAGCGTGAAATTAATGCCGTTGATGAGTTTCTCCCCATCCAAACTCACGTGAAGATCCTTGATGGCCGCAACCATCTTTCCGCAGTTTCTTTCCGACTTAAAAACGATGTGCGGGTATTTGCGTGTTGAGATCGGCAGGTCTTCAAGCGTTAATTTATCGAGTAGTTTGCGGCGCGACGTGGCTTGCTTGGCCTTCGACGCATTGCTGCTGAAACGCTGAATGAACGCCTTGAGGTCCTTGGCCTTGTCCGCAGATTTCTTGGCCTCGTCCCGGCGCTGCTGAAGCGCGAGCTGGCTTGCCTGGAACCAGAAATCGTAGTTACCGACGTAAACCTTGATACGCTTGAAATCGATATCCGCGATATGCGTGCAGACGTTGTTCAAGAAGTGGCGGTCGTGGCTGACTACGATGACCAACGCCTCCTGGCGCTGCAAGTAGTCTTCAAGCCACGAAATCGTGTGCACATCAAGGTTGTTGGTGGGCTCGTCCAAGAGCAGAATTTCTGGCTTTCCGAAGAGCGCGCGGGCGAGGAGCACGCGAACTTTGTCGCCGGCCTCGAGCTCACCCATCTTCTTGTAGTGTTGGTCTTGAGCCACACCTAGACCAGAAAGCAGCGTGGAGACTTCCGACTCACACTCGTAGCCGTTCATGTCCGCGAACTCCATCTCGAGCTCAGCTGCGCGCGCGCCGTCTTCTTCCGAGAAATCCGGCTTGGCGTAGAGGATTTCGCGCTCTTTGAAGACCTCGTAAAGCTTGGTGTGGCCCTGCAAAACGGTATCGATCACGTTTTGTTCGTCGAATTTGAACTGGTCCTGCTCAAGCTTGGAAAGTCGCAGATTTCCAGGAATGGAAATCGAACCCGCGCTCGCCTCGAGATCCCCGGCAAGAACCTTGAGAAACGTCGACTTTCCCGCGCCGTTTGCGCCGATCAGACCATAACAATTGCCGGGCACGAACTTGACGTTCACATCCTCAAAAAGAGGAGACCCACCGAAATTTACCATCACACCAGACGTTGTAATCACGCTCTACCTCCGCGTTTTCGCACGCGGGCTATCACGGCCTTAGTGTTGGGTCAACTCCCCACCCGTCTGCTGCGACTTAGAGAAACGAGCCCTCAAACGAAAACGCAACGCCAAGATAGGGCAGCCACTGCGGCGTGTCATATCCTGTGCGGTTGGTGTGAACGAGGTACCAGTTAGCCAGGAAAATCAGGTTCATGGCATCTACGGTTTCACCCTCGGCGTCGCGAACTTTCCAGACAATCAGCGGCCCCACTCTGTGCGTTGGGCCATTGGGATCCGAGGCTGCCAAATCCTGAGAGAACTGCGCCACCATCGCGGTATGGCGAATACCGACTACCACCCGCTCTTCAACCCAGAGGAGGTCAGCATCACTGACGTAAATCCAGTTTCCAGACTCCAGGATATGGTCGAAATAGGGCGAGTAGAAGACGCGTTTGTTGGTGGCGAGATCGAGGGTCATCGTGGCAGCTTGCAAGTGCGCACGGGCCGCAACTTTGCCGAACTTCGCCTGAAGCAGGGCGCTCCCTGTAAAGCGCATGCCCACCGTGGCCGCATGGTCCTCATTTCTGGCGAGTGCGGAGTCCGAAAAGTCTACCTCGAGATCTTCAAAGCTCTGGACGTGGTCAAAGTTTCCAAAGTAGCCCAGACCCTCAATCCTCGCCCGCAGCCGCAAAATCGAAAGAGGCTGAAGCTGGAGTTGTGCACCCACGATCGAGTAGGCTGGAGTCGAAGCCACGATAGCCGAAGCATCCACAAAATTCGAGGCAAAGAGGGGATTCTCGCTTTCGTAAAGCTCGTGGCTAGCCGTAAAGGTGCCGATCTGAATCAGGCCTAAAGGGTTGACAGACACCCCCGTAAAGGACTCCCACCGCAAGTCTTGTGCACTCGCCTCGCTCCTGGCGCTGAAGAAAACTGCCAATACGACTACGGCGCTGAGATTTCTGGCTTTCGGCATCAACTTCACGAGGTGATTTCCTATTCTGAAAACCTCTTTTAGCAACACATCCGAGTTTTGTCCGAAACTAAGTTCTCCCAAGAAATTTAAAGTTTTTTCGCAACACTTTCGAATTTTGTCCGAAAATAAGAATACGGGCCCAAGTTTTGGGCGCCGTAACTTTGATTACAACCAACTAAACCCGATTAAGGGGGATAGAATGATAAAGCTAACGCCCAAAATGGCGAAGCCGCACGAGGCATGGTGCCTCAACATCGCATTGCAGGTGTGCGGCGAAGTCAGAAAACACGAATCCTTTCGCCAACACCGGACAGTGGACGCGATACTCCATATGCCGAATCCAGTGGCCCATTGGGGACCATTGGCAGGTCTTTTGTGCAGACGAGACGTACTGGTTGAGCATTTTTCGAACTCAGTGAGTTTGTCCGATTTAGGATCCTGTCGCGAGAAGATCGGCTATGCGTCGTACCGGTACTTCACAACACGGATAAAGAATCGGACAGAGCTCCACCCATCCATGGTGATCCTGTCTCATCGCACGCCCGAACGCGTGCTCAAGGAGCCCAATATGTTCGAACCAACTCCACACAAAGGTATTTGGAGGTGGGGATCGGTGGAATGCGGCCCTATCTTCATCGTCGCAACCACGGCTCTGGAGGATACCCCTGAGTTTGAGTGGATGAAGATGACCACTCGCCTGCCCCAAACTCCAGGAGAGTTTGATAAGGCGGCGAGATTGATAAGTGAAAACATAAACGATAAAATAAAACCCGAAGATTTGGAGAAGACCATGTTTGATTTCATGTATGTAGATGGGGTGAACGTTCTAACGTACGCCGAAGAGCAAAAGAAGGCCGCCGAAGAGCAAAAGAAGGCCGCCGAAGAGCAAAAGAAGGCCGCCGAAGAGCAAAAGAAGGCTGCCGAAGAGCAAAGGAGGTTTGCGGAAGAGGTTTTTCGCGAACTTCAAGAGGCGAGGAGAGAAATCAAGGCCCTCAAAGCTGAACTGAAGGGTACCGCCGAATCCGACGATTGACACATCGTCGGCGTTGAGTGTTAGCTTCCCGCCGCTATGGAAGTACCAAAACCCATCAAATCTCTGCAGTACGAAGCCATGCGACGTACTTTGGTTCTGCCTCCTCGGGTGTCCCAACGAATGTTCGGGGCACCACCGGTCAATGACCGCGGCACGGCGCTCGACACACAAGCCCACACACTACTTTCACTAATCAAGGCCACTAAGCAGCCTGAGCTCCATACGCTCACGGTTCGACGGGCGCGCGAAGTCTACGACGAGGCGACGCAAACCATGGACCTCAAAGCTCCGTGGGAGGTGAAGACCTATCACGGCTTTGTTCCGGGCAAACGACCCGTCCTTTACGAAGTGTATCGGCCACATCATGTGAAGTCGCGCAATGCTCCGGGCATTTTATTCTTTCACGGAGGTGGCTTCGTGATTGGCAGTGCCAGGGGGCACGCGGCCATCGCCAAGTACATCGCGCACCAGACTGACTCGGTCGTCTTCAACGTGGACTATTCGCTTGCACCTGAGAACCCGTTTCCGTGCGGAATCGAGGATTGTGTGGCGGCGTTTAATCACGTTGTGAACCAGCACCATAGTTTTGGGGTAGACCCGAAAAGGCTCATGGTTCTTGGGGATTCGGCGGGTGCAACGCTTTCCATCAACGTCTCGCAGGCACAAGTCGAGGCTGGGCGCCAAACCCCGTATAAACAGATTCTCTTCTTCCCGACCACAGATGCAGGACCCTATGCCTCGCGTGAGCTGTTTGGCGAGGGCTTCTTCTTGAGCCACGAGCTAATCAACTGGTTTTCGAACACGTATCTCGGCGCCTCCAAGTTTGAGATTGCCAACGACCCGCGAGCACTTCCGCGACGTTTCAAACGCAAGTCCGAGCTTCCGAGTACCTACATTGTAACGTGCGGCTTCGACCCGTTGCGAGATGAAGGCGAGGCCTATGTCAAGGACCTCGTCAAGGCTGGCGTGGACGTTCACCATCACGACGCCGCCGACATCATCCACGGCTTCATCACCATGGGCGGCGTGCTAAACTCCGCAAAAACCTACATTGATCGGGCGTTGGAGCACGCGACGAGCGACCTCTAGCCCCTACTCTTTCAGCGACGCATAAAACGTCAAACCACGAACGTTTTCGTCGATATGCAATGACCGTTGAAGAGGCGGAAACGCGCGCTGCTCGCAGTCCATACGTTCACAGAGGCGGCACGTCACACCCACCGGCACCGCCATCTCCGTGCGTTCCAAGTCCATACCGTCCGAGTAGACCAACTCGCGAGCCTCATCGAGCTTGCACCCAAGCACGATCGCATGCAGCGCTGGAGGCGCATGAAAGCCGCGTTCACCACGATTCACCGTTCGCGCCACACAAAAATAGTGGCGCCCGTCCGGCATCACGGACATCTGCGTGCGAATCTGCCCTGGCGTCATAAACGCCACCACCAAATTCCAACGCGGACACGTCCCGGAAAAGCGCGCAAATTGTATGCCCGAGGCGCTGAAGCGCTTGCTGATATTCCCCGCAATATCCACCCGCATAAAGTGGAAATTGACTCCCTGATTCCCAGGCCGCCGCAGGGTTGTCAGCCTGTGGGCCACCTGCTCAAAGCTAGTTCTGAAGCGGTGACCAAGCATGTCGAGGTCGTAGCGCACAGACTTCGCAGCTGCCAAAAATGCGTCGTAAGGCATTAAGACTGCACCAGCAAAATAATTGGCCAGAGCCACGCGCATCAAAGCTCGTGAATCCGAGGTAGTCAGATGGCGATCGTCCACAAGAGACGCCAGCATCGGCGAGTGCTCCAGAAGTCCAATCTGGTGGGCTAGTTGGAAATTCACCGTGTGCGGAGCCAAAAGCTCGGAGAGAAAAAGTACACGCTCCTCGGGGTCAAACCGGCGTACCGACTTGACCGCATGATTGGCCTCCACGAACCGGACCTCGATGCCGTGCGTGTTCTCCAGATAGCCCTTCAAGGCCCCAAACAAATCCGAGCTCGGCAGGCCAGCTTTTTTGCGCAAGGTCTCGGCCGCGATCTCCAAGGTTGGAAAGTAGTTTCCGTGTCGCTGCAAAAAATCACTGACCTCTTCGGATGGCAGCCGCCACGAATCCACGCCCGAAGCCTCCACCTCATCGAGGCGCGCAGATACCGTCTGCATCTGCTCTCGTAACTCCTGGTAGCCCTCGTACATGGATATCAGCGCACGCCCCACATCGGGCGCCGCGCGAGCCAACTCACGCACCTCTTGAATTCCGATCTCGTGATTCTCAAAGACAGGGTCTGAAAAGACCTCGGTTAGCTGCCCGATCAAAGTCTGAACGCCACCTTGTTGAAACTCGCGGAGTTCAACGCCAAAAATCTCGGCAACCTTGATCAAGACCTCGGCGCTTACCGGCCGACGTTCATGCTCCATCAAGTTCAGGTAGGAGGCTGAGATCCCCAATTTTTCTGCAAGTCCAGCCTGCGTCATCTTCTGCTTCTTTCGAAGGTTTCGGATCTTGACGCCAAGCCCGGAGCTCATACCCGCTCCCACTCTTTATCGCCGCAGACAAGTCGGACAAGATTCGGAATCGACTCAAAACACTCTGCCACGTCTACGTCGATGCCCACTAAGAACGCCGTAGCCGGCTCGTCGTGCTTCCCGAGCGCCACGACCACCTCCGCCCCGCCTTTAACCCGAAAAACCTGTGTCCGTTGCGTCAGCGCGTCTACGGTGGCTTTCTCCAAGTCCCACGGCCGCCAATTCTCCATGAAGTTTAAGTCGTAGGCGCTTGGCTCCATGCCGGGAAGTCTCTCCAGCCACGCCAACACTGGCCGCAAGGTTGCCTCGTCGGACAAGGTTTGGTCCGCGAAACTCAGGCGCCATTCAAGCGAAGAGCTCACCCGAATAACCCCGCTGATTTTTGGGTCACAGCAGCCTTGAGCGCGCGGTCCGCCCGCAGAATCTCGATATAATCGGGCGGCCCTACCCACTCACGCTCTTTAATCTCCGAGCGCGGTGCCAGCGCCCTGACTCGCGTCATCAGGCGTTTTACAAAGCCGCTCGGGATGATGTCGGGCTCTTCGTAGACCTCGACCTCCGCTTCAAGCCGGTCTAGATGTGCACTGGTCAAGACTCGACGCCTCAATAGGTCTTGAAAACTATTGGCCAACTCTTGGATTCCGTAATCGTCTCGACTCAGCATGCCGCCAGCCACATGCACCAGATTGTCCAACGTGAATGTTTCATCGGCCCAGAGAACCAGCGCAGCCTGAAAATAATTCACGATCGGCACGATTCTGGGACCGAACGTGAGAAACCTTCCGGGCGGAGAGCGCCGGTCGAGATTGATGAAAATCCGGTCGACCTCGGCGTCATCGGGCTGCAGATGAGCCGCATAACGCATGATCTTCTCCATAGTCGTGGCGTAGACTTCCGCCTCAACGAGCACGTCGCGCAATACGTCGAGGCCGATGTTTCCAGACACAAGGTCCGCGTACACAGAATAGATGAACGCGTCCTGTTCGGCGTCGTCTCCGAAGAGTGTCTCCGGCACGCTAAGTGCCGCGTCTGAGCGCACACGCAATAGGGCCTCGAGCTTGTAGCCGACCTGCCCACGGACCGCTTTGAGCCTGCCCTTGAGGATATTCTCCAGAGTAGGCTTCAAGATGAAAGCGTCGGGTTGGATGCCATCAAGCTCGAATTTCTTCTCGAGGATGGAGCGCATCTGAGTGGGGCTACCGGAGATGAAAGTCACCATGGACCTGGACTCTGGGCGCGGCCGCTTGACTTCCTTGAGGAGGGCCACGGCACCGGGCACGTTGATCTTGTCCTCGGGCTTTTGAAGTGCCGTTCGGATCAGATCTTTGATCGAATCAAACTCGGTCTTCAGATAGGTCTTATCGAGGTCCCACCTGTATATTCTGACTACCGGAACATCGCCCGGATCCTGGCTCACCACGTCACTCACCCTCAATTTCAGCACCCGCAATATCCTGAGCAATCTGCTCCGGAAGGCGTGCCCTGATATTCTTTATCGCAAGTTTGAGTGAATTGCCTATGGCCTTCTTCCCGGATTTGGGGTGCGCCACAATGACCACGCGGTCGAGCCCCAAGAGCGGCGCTCCCCCGTACTCTTCAAAATCGATGGCCGTCTTTAGCTTTTTCAAGCCGCCCGACAAGAGCTTCAAGCCGGTCTTCCAAGCAAGATGCTTATCGTACGCAGAACGAGCCAATTCAAACGCCGCCTCGCCCGTACCTTCGAGGAGTTTGAGGGCTACATCTCCCACAAAACCTTCGCACACGATGACGTCGTAATCGCCGCGCGGAATCTCGTCGCCTTCGATATTGCCGTAGAAGTTAAGGCGCTTGTCCTCTCGCAACAACTCATAGGCTTCTACGACTTCAGGCGGCCCAATTCGCGCCTCTCTAGAGTTGGACAAGAGCGCTACTCGAGGACGCTCAAGGCCTTTCACAAGCCGTGCGTAGGCGCTTCCCATCAAGGCGAAATTCTGGAGGTCTTCAGCACTGGCCCTCAGCGTTGCGCCAACATCCAAGATCAGCCCGAGTCGATCCGTGCCCCTCACCCTGGGCGTTGGGTAGACTGAGGCGAGCGCCACCCGGGAAATTCCGGGCAGCGGCTGAAAGTACTTGCGTGCACAAAGAATCGCGGCCCCCGGATGGCCCGCGCTAACAAGCCCATCGGCCTCCCCATTCGCCACCAGTTCACAGGCAATCTCGAGCGAAGAATCCGTCTTTCGCTCCAGAGCCTGCTGTGCGGGCTCGCCCAGGCCGATATAGTGCGGGGCGTGGATGACGCTGATCCGCTCGGGGTTATGCCCGAACTCGTAGAGCAAATCGCTGAGTCGCACCTCGTCGCCGACCAACAAGAAGAAGACATCGCCCGAGCCTTGCCGCGACGCGGCAGCAACCGCCGCCACCACATCGCGCGGCGCGTTATATCCTCCCATGGCATCGACCGCTAAGGTGATTGAGTCCATGTTTTAGAACCAAATATGGGCAATGAAAAACGCCTCTGTAGACGCGATGTTCGTAAAGTCTACACGTGGTGTCCAGTTAATCCGATACGAAGCCTCCAAATCAACGAACGTATACGGGTGCCAATCCAGACCGAGCTGCACGCGATGTTTATGGTCGTCGAGCACTCGGATGTTCGGGTCGGCCCATTCGTACTTGAACTTTCCATAGACGCCGCGGTGAAGCCCCAAGAAGAGCTCGTTGAACGTGTAGAAACCGGTGAAATCGTCAATTCCTTCCATCTCCGAAAGGTTACGTTTCAAGTCGGCAGAACCGTAGACGACGAGTGGGTTCAGATTGACCGCCCACTGCAGGCCCGCCGTGGCTTGGTCGAACCCCAGACGACGATTCAAGTACCCAAAACTCGCGCCAGTTTGCCAACCCAAATCCCTAAAGCCCACGTTCGCCGTGGTTCCGATCCCACGCTCAAGCCGCTCGCCAGGCCAGCGCTGAAGCCCTTGATAGTAGAGCGACATATCGGCGTAGAAGTAATTCGGGTTAAATCCGGCATCCATCCCAAACGCTGAGAAATACTGGTTAAAGCCGAGGTCATTGCGCATGAACGCTGAATGGTCGTCCACCTTCCAACCATACCTCGGCGAGATGCGGCCGAAACGAACCCATGAATTGTAGGGGAGCCGATACTTGATGAAGATTTCGCGAATGGTGAAATTCTCGCGAAACGACGCGTTATCAAATTGCTCTTCGTCTTTGCGCGCCTGAACGCCCGCGCTGACGTAGAGAATCAGGTCCTTGACCGACTCGTTCATGCCGTAGAGGTCGGCCTGCATGGGGAACACGTAGTTCTCGCTTGTTTCCCCGATCGTCTGATTCAGCGCCATAAATCGGAAGTCGCCGCCCCAATTCCATGTGGGTTCGGCCTCGATATTTCCATACCGCTCTTCAATGGTCGTATGGTCGCGCTTTCCCGGCCACCAGCCGGAGAACCCGTCCTTTAGGGAATACGTCCCGCGTTTTGGAAAGCCTTTGGGCTTGTACTTCATCGGATTTGCGAACGAACTTGGCCGCGTACCCCACGTGGGCAACACCTCTTTGCCATAGTACTGACCATCTGGGGTGCGAAGTCCTCCGCCCGCCGGTGACACGTGGCAGCCCGCACAATCAAGCGTGCATCTTCGAGCCGACATATCCGGGTTCGCCCAGCCGAGTGGCTCGATATGACAGGTATCGCAAGCGCTCGATGCGCTGATCGCATAGACAGGGAGCGCCTCCGCGCGCACCCCCACGAATAGCAAAACCAGGCCGAGCGCCTTGAAGAAGTGTTTCACTGGTAAGGTGCTCCCGATTCGATCCAAGTACGGACGGCCTCGATTTGTGCGTCCACCAAATTGCCAGCCGGAGGCATGCGCACGCCGGCGGTATTCGAGTTAATCCTCAGGAAAATTGCGCTCTCTTCGGGTTGAGTGGGCACCACAAACGGCGTCCCGGCTGAGTAGACCGACGACGCCGACTCAACGTTTTTCCCCGCGAGCGCGAACCGCACCTGTTCTGGCGTAGCGCCGACCGGAATCTCCAGATTTCCGTTGCCGCCTGCTTGCCCGTGGCAATTAGCCGTTCCACAATTGGTGGCCAAAATCCCCGCAACCACATCAAAAGGCGCGCCTTCCACATTGTTGGTCGTGTTGTTCGTGCCGTTATTCGAGTTGTTCGAATTGTTGGAGTTATTGGAATTGTTCGGCGGATTATTGGGCATATTGTTCGGCAGCACGCCCGGCCCCTCACACGGCGCGCCGGTGTTGAACCATTGCTGAAAGATCTCTCGCTCGGTTTCCGTGGGCTGCAACGGGTAGCTCGGCGGTGGCATGGTCTTTAGCTGTGATGTCCTCAGGGCATTCAAGGCCGCCATCGTGCTCGCGCCCGAGACATCGGCGTTCTCACACTCATCGAGCCTGAAATAGCCTGGCGCACTCTGAGTCGCTGGAACGGAATGACATTCAGTGCAGTACTTCTCCATCAGCGGCAAGACATCGCGCTTCCACTCCGGTAGCTCAGGAACATCGAGCACAGGAGGTGCTTCGTCTCCGAACCCAGGGCACCCCATCAAAAACACACTTAGCAGGATCAGTTTTTTCGCGCCCATCGAATCCCGTACAGCAAGAATATGGGCTATCCTAACCAAACATCAGCCATGTTGCTAGTCATACTAGGTTTTGGTGTACATCGACTCGATCAGGTCCGAGAACTTTTCTTCAACTGCACTTCGTCTGACCTTTTGAGTTGCGGTCATCTCACCGTCGTCCTGATGAAGTTCCTTGGGGAGAAGCTTGAATCCACGAACTTGCTCAACCTGAGCCAATCGCTCGTTCGCACTCTCCACTTCGCTCGAAATCAACGAGGACACTTCGGGCTTTTGAACCAGATCTTGGAACGAGGTGTAGTCGATTCCTCGGCGTCGAGCCCAATCCCCGACCGAGTCGGCATCAATCTGGATGAGTGCGCCCACGAATTTTCGGCGATCGCCGATAGCCACGGCTTCTTTGATGAACGGACTCATTTTGAGCGCGTTTTCGATCTTTTCCGGTGAGAGATTCTTGCCACCAGCCGTGATGATGATCTCCTTCTTTCGTCCAGTAATCTTGAGGTAATTCTCGTCATCGACCTCGCCGATATCGCCCGTCTTGAGCCAGCCGTCATCCAGCGTGCGCGCCGTGGCCTCGGCATCGTGCAGGTAGCCTTTAAAGACCATCGGCCCTCGAACCAAAATCTCGCCGTCTTCGGCGAGCTTAAAATCCACGAGCTCGACCGGTGCCCCAACCGTACCGATCTTCGGAGCACGCGGCGGATTTAGATGCGATACCCCAGAGCATTCAGTCTGCCCATAACCCTCGAGGACCGGCACGCCGATGCCATGAAACCACCAGAGCAAATCCTGTGAGATTGGCGCCGCTCCAGAAATCGGATGCCGGCAGCGAGCCAACCCAAGCCGCTCACGCAAAGCCCTGAAAACCAAGAGGTGGCCGAGGAAAAACACCAGAGTGTCCAGAAAATTGAAGTTCCCCTCGATGCGCCTACGCGCGATTTCCTCACCCCGCCTCACGAAGAAATCAAAGAGCGTGCGCTTGAGCCAGCTCGCGTCCTTCATCTTTAGAACCACGCTCGCGTGCATCTTCTCCCAAATTCGTGGAACACCCAGGAAGATCGTGGGGGAGACCTCGCGCAGATCCTCTTGAATCGTGGCGATCGACTCACCAAAATGCACCGTGGCTCCAACGCTAAGTGGCAAGAAGATGGTGAAAATCTTCTCGGCGACATGGCAGAGAGGAAGGTAGGAAATGATTTGGTCAGACGGCCCCGCGCCCAGTAGTGGCGCGACCTGGGCCGCAACCCCCACCACATTCGCGCTCGCCAACATCGCCCCTTTGGGCTCGCCCGTGGTGCCGGATGTGTAGACCACCATGGTGGGCTCGTCCGCGCGACGCCCCGTGCAAAGCTCCTTTAGCCAATCGAGGTCGGCAGATGCTTGGATTTGAGCCTCCAAGTCCTCCCAAAACAAGATTCGAGGATCGTCTTCAGCGCTCACGCCGCGTCCATCGAGCACAATGATGTGTTCGAGGTCTGGCAGCGAGCCCGCGCACTCGAGGACCTTATCAACTTGCTCTTGGTCTTCGCAGACGACCACGCTCGAACGCGAATGCCTGAGAACGTACGCCACGTCCTCGGCCGGATTCGTCTGATAGATCCCGACGCTTCTGGCCCCCAGCGCCTGGGCTGCGAGGTCGGCAAAAAGCCATTCAGGGCGATTATCACTTAGGATCGAGACGTTCCCCTCGGCCTTGACGCCCAGCTTCTGAAGCTGTTTTGCGAACCCGGCAACTTGTAGTCCGTACTCTCGCCAGGTAATTTCCCGCCAGATCCCGTGCTCTTTGACCCGCATTGCAGGTGCATCCGGCCGGCTCTGAGCGTGCCCCAGCAGTTGGCCTACCAGAGTGGTTTCGCTCAAGCGGCACCTCCCAGATAAGCCTCGATAACCTGCGGATTCTTACGGATCTCCTGAGGGGGTCCGTCAGCGATCTTCTCTCCAAAATCCAGGACGGCGACGTGGTCGGCGAGGTCGAGTACCATTCGCAGCTCGTGCTCCACCAGTACCTGTGTGATGCCGAGCTCCTCTTTGATGTCCAACATGTAGCGCGCCATATCCTCAGTTTCTTCCTGATTCAGGCCTGCCGCCGGCTCGTCCAAGAGCAAGAGTTTCGGGCGCATACAGAGGGCACGGCCAAGCTCAACGCGCTTTAGGATACCGTAGGGCAGAATTCCACATGGAGTCTTGCGCCAAGCTTCCAGATGAAGAAAGTCCATGACTTCTTCAGCTACGCGCCGCCACTGAATCTCCTCGGCCCGTGTACTGCGAGTCCAGAGCATGTTGGCTAGCCATCCCGACTCGTAGTGTTGATGGCACCCTAGCATTAGATTCTCCACGACGGTCATCTGTGGGAAGACCGCCAGGTTCTGGAACATACGTGAGATTCCAAGCCTCGATACTTGCGCCGGAGCGAGCCCTTTGAGCGAGCGCCCTTCGAATGAAACCTCTCCGACCTGAGGCTCGTAAACTCCGCAGATACAATTGAAAAGAGAGGTCTTGCCCGCACCGTTTGGGCCTATGACTGCAGCAAGTTCACCCTTCGCCACTTCGAGCGATACCCCTCGCAATGCCTTTACGCCATCAAATGAGAGCTCAATGTTTTTGACCTCAAGCATGTAGCCTCAAGCAAAACGGACCGTGCAGCCGCCAACGCCGCTGATCGAGGCGTCCAAGACATCTCCGGGTGCCACAGGCGTCACCGGTCCAAGCGCACCCGAGAGCACAATATCTCCGGCCTTCAAAGGCTCACCCATGCGGTCGAGCGTCTGAGCAAGCCAAACCACGGCATGCCACGGGTTCGATAGACACGCCGCACCCGCTCCGGTGCTCACGATTCGCCCATTCTTTCGCAAACGCATTCCCAGGAGACGAAGGTCAAGCGACATCGGGTCCGCAGGCGTGTCACCCAGCACAAACATGCCACTCGACGCATTATCAGCAACGGTGTCCTCAAAGGTGATCTTCCAATCGGCGATTCGCGAGTCAATGATCTCGATCGAAGGCAACACAAAGTCAGTGGCTTTCATCACCCGCGGAACCGTAAAGGCTCCGCCTTCAAGACCCGTCTTTAGGACAAACGCGAGCTCGGCTTCAGCCCTAGGCTGCAGGAGTTTCGATGTCTCTACGCTGCCATGATTCGCGACCAACATATCATCGAGCAGGCACCCGAAATCAGGCTGGTCAACTTTCAGCCATGACTGAATCGCCTTGCTGGTCAGCCCGATTTTACGCCCAACAATCGTCGATCCCGCCGCGACACGACGCCGAATATTCGACCTCTGAATCGCATAAGCATCAGTGCTCGTCAGCTCGAACTCGGCACTCAACGGGGAACAGGGAGCACCTGACTCCACCGCATTTCTGAGCCGCTCAGCGGCCTGCTCAATGTGATTCATTCGAATAACTCCATGATTAATTTAGGACATCTACCACGAGTACTACCCAATACACCGCCGCCCCCACAAGTAGACCCTGTCCAATTCGCCTGTCGAGCTTTTGCCAAACGCGGAAGGCCAGGTAAGCCGCTCCAAACGCGAGCGGCAAACTCAAGTACGCAGGAAAGCCTAAGCCTCGGGCAAGCCATCGGTCCGTGAGTGCTTCCGCCACGATCGCGATATTTGAAATGACGATTGCCGCCGCGGCAGCACCAATCAAAACCCGATTCCCAGTGTCCCCTGACATCGGTGGCAATTCGGGTGGTCTATCGGAAAACTCAGACAAAGAAGCTCTCGCTATAATGGGCGCGTACCCGTTTGAAAGTGGCCGCACCAAACGCATTGACGGCAACTCCCCACAGCACCAACGCTTTGAAAACTTTGGTCAATGGGCGCCGACCTACGGCTATGAGTAGGATCAAATACACCGTGTAGTCCAAGGAAAATCTGAATCCGAACTGCTCATATCCCGTGTTCTGGTAGAAAAAGCCTGGCAACGCCGTCACAAAAACCGTGGCCCAGAGTGCACGCCACCAAAACACATCGGGCGCGGAATCCCGAGGCATCGGCCTGAAAAGCCAGATGAACGCCGGCGTGGTCAAAAGCAAACTCATGCCGTGTTTTGAGATGATCACATAGGGTTCTGCCGCCTGGAACTTAGGGATCAAGGTAAAGGCAGCAGTGAGATTCTTGGACAAAAAGTGGGTGTTAAAGAGGCCGTGCTCCTTGACGCGCTGCAAGCCACCACCGGCGAGGTAGGTGTGTCCAAACTCACTCAAGGACTCGAATCGCGCGTAGTTATGCGCCAGAAGTAGCCCGCCAATCACAAGACAAGGAAACGAGAAGAGAGCCCCCTTTTTAAGCGCTTCCTGCCACCCCTCGGTCCTGAGCTTGCCGCCTGGGAAAAGTAAGAAGAGATAGAAGAACACCGCGCTGAAAACCAGCGGAGTCCTTGTCGCAAACGCGAGCCCCATGAATATTCCGGCCAAGAGCGGCCGGCGCGCATCAATCGCGCAAAGCACGTAGAGCAACGTAAACGTCACCCCCATAATGAGTGCTGTAAACCACACTTGCCCCAGCACCGAGCACCAAAAATGGGCGGTGCCAAAGCCGAAAAGCAGCGTTAACCACAAGTCGTCCGACCTAGATCTTCCGCTCCTGCCGCCTTGAGAAAGTCGCCTCAAGAGCACGTAAATCAAAGCAACGTTTAGTGCCGCAAAGAAGATGGTCCAAAGAACATCGTTCATCTCCCAGCCGAACAACGCCACCGCGGGCATCATCAGGACAGCCGGCGCAGGCGGAAATGATACAAAGTATCGTTGCGTTCGCTCGGCACCTCGTAACTCCTTGGGTCCAAGCTCAACTCGGCGGCCATCCAAGAGCTGAAAGCTCCCCGAGCCACGCCGGTCCACCCACACTCCCCGAAATTCTTCGCCGCTCTGCAGCCGAATCTCCCAGTAGCTAGCCCAGTCATTGCGATGATGCGGCTTCTTCTCGAGCTCAAATGGGGCGAGGCCCTCGCGTCTTTGGGCTGCTTCATCTGAAAAAGACGACGCCACCATCGAATTGAAGGTCTGCGCCAAATACACGAAGTGATTGTCCGCTGACGGACCCTTGAGACGCTCCCCCGCAAATGCCGCGTAGATTCCAAACGAAACCAGAAAAATGAGGAATGGCAAACGCCAGGCCTCCCGCCAGTTCACTGAGCCACGCGCCACAGTTTCATGAGCGCCCAGCTCACCAGCACTTTCGTAGGATTCTCCTGGAGGGTGGAACATGGTTCTCCAAAAACACAACGAGCCCGTTAAAAAACGGGCTCGAAGCTACATGATCGTATTCTAGGACGCTAGATTAGAACTTGTACTGAGCGTTCAAGAGCGAGAAGAGACCCGTGGAGTTTCCACCGAGAATCGCTGGACCATCGGTCACGAAAGGCGTTTGAAGCGTTCCGTTAAGCTCGAAGTTACCGAGCTTGATTCCCACACCAACGCTCCAGAGGAACTCGTAGTGATTAGCCGAACCACTGACGTTTGGCGTGTTATCGTCGCTGAAGGTTTGAGCTTGTGATTGGAAGTGGTAGCGCGAGGTAAGCCCCGAGCGGAATGCCATCCAATCCCAGAGCCAGTGCTCGAGAGCCAGTTTGAAACCAGGGAGCAACAACGAAGTTGAGGAGATGTCCTGGTCACCACCGTCAAGCGAGTAGCTCGAGTAGCCGAACCCAAGGGTTCCGTAAGCTGCGATGGTGGTGTTATCTGGCAAGGTGTACACAGGACCCGCACCAGCTTCGATGAAGAAGTTGGTCGAATCTTCAGTGTACTCAAGAGGGGTGGTTGAGCTTTGAGGCGAAACACCGTTCTCGTTTGTGACGCTTGAGGAATTCACGTGAATGATTCCTACGACACCGAGCTCGATATTCTCTTGGAGAGGCACGAGGGTACGGTTCGAAAGCGTGAAGCTAGGAAGGAATGTTCCCGAGTCAGCGTAGTTCGGCTCGTTGTTCTGAGTCGTCTCAAAACCGTTGCTGAAGAAGCCAAGTCCAAGCTCAAGGTTGACGTCCAGCTTGATGTCGGAGCGAACCGAATAACCTGCGGTCAGGTTGATGGCCGTGGTGTTCCAAGAATCTTTCTCGGTCAGACCTGGGGCGTCAACTTCCACGCTTGCATTGTTCTGGCCCACCGAAAGACGGAAGCCCAACGAATGGTCAGGAGCAAGGCGGAATGCCAAAAGCAAGTCCACCATCTGAAGGGGGGTCAAGAAGTTACTGTTTGGACCCGCTGCGTCACCCACATTTGGCGTATCGCTGAGTGCGGGAGGAAGCGGCGAGTTATAGCCGAAGTAGCTCCAAGACTGGTTTGCGGCTGGACCGTAGGTGTAGAGGTCGCCCGCTCCGAGGAAGCCGTGAACGGTCGAGCCAAACACATCTTGGCGATGGCTTGAAATACCGAACGCGAAGTTCTCATCTCCAAAGAGAAGTAGACCACCGCCACCCATGGCTTGTTCGCCTTGAGAAGGTGCCGCGGTCTCGTCACCACTTTGACCACCGATAATGCCGGTAAGCGACGCACCTGGGTAGTAATCAAAGCTCACAAGGTTGCGATATTCCAACGCAAGTTGTGGGTAGAAATAGACGTCATCGACGTCTTCGATCAGAAGATTACCGTTCAAGCTCGAACGACGATCTGCGTGAGCATCCGAAGCCACCCCGAGGGTGACACATCCTGTGATGGCAAGGGCCGCCAAACGATTCCACTGTACACTCATGGTTCCTCCAACTATCCAAAAAACGGCGCCTAAATGCGCCTTATTCGCTAAGTTGGACGGGTCATACAACACATTTCCGGGCGTTTGCAATGCAAAGTACCCTGAACAAACCTGAAAGTTCAGAGCAAAAAAGCCGGCATTGCTGCCGGCTCTCTTGCTTTCTTATGTCGCGCTACTTCACTGCGATGCAGGAGGAGCTTCAGGTGCATCACCTTCAGCGGCCGCCTCGCCTTCAGCAGCAGCTCCCTCTGCAGGGGCCTCCTCAGCCTTTTCCTCGGCTGCAGGCTCAGCTGCTTTCTCCTCGGCTGGCGCCTCTGCTGGGGCTTCAGCAGGTGCTTCGGCTGGCGCCTCAGCTGCAGGAGCATCTTCTTTCTTTTCACATCCCATCGCGAAGCCCATCGCGACGAGACCCATGACGAGCACGTACTTTCCAATTGCGTTCATCAGACCCTTCTCCTTCTGTGGTTGACCAGCATTGGTGGAGACCGGAGTTTAAGGCAGGAAAATACAACGGTCAACTTTACTTATTCAGGAATGTACAAAAGTTAGCACCAATTCGCCACGGCGCGCATCTGCGTGGTCCACGCGCACACGAATCTTGGCCCCTAGTGGCATGCGTTCCGCCGTAGAAACCGTCTCGATCACACCAAATTCTGTGAGCAAGACCTGACGGTTTTCGTCTAGTACGATGGCGTCAAACTCCTCGTTCGTCCGGGCACCCAGCGCCACCAATAGCCAATAACGGCGAGACGCACGCTCAACCTCTTGTGCGTGCATCGCCGCTTCAGAGACCTCGGCGAGCACGCCGTAGAGCTCTTGGTCCTCGTAGGGAAGGGCTTGATGATGGAGCCATGACTTGAGCTGCCTTTGATGCACAAGGTCGAGGTAGCGTCGGATCGGGCTCGTCGCCTGAACATAGGCCGCAAGACCCAGGCTCGCGTGTGGCATTGGGCTTAGACCCATGCTCGACTTACGCATAGTCTTCAGCACAGCAAACTCGCCGGCAACGCCTTCCAACGGCTCGAGCTCCTGTTCCGCCGGCTCCTGACCTCTAAAGACGGCAGGAATATTCGCCTTATCAAACACTTCGGCAACCTTGGCGTTGTAGGCGACCATGAACTCCTGAACCAATCGTCGAGAAGCCGTATCAGACACCGACCAAATCACAGGTTCCTCGCCACGAAGCTCGACGTGCGAAGTTGGAAGCTCAAGGCTTCGCGCTCCCCTTGACTCCCGCTCAGACCTGAGCTGTTCGGCAATCTTGAACATCGTGTGGATTCGATCGGTATGTTCCTCAGTCGACTCCTCACTCAAAATCTTGTCGACCTCATCGTAGGTCAACCGCTCGGCAACACGCACCCAGGTCTCCTTGAACTCCCATGCCTTGAGCTCCAGCCCACGATCAAAAGTCATCAAGAGGCTCAGGGCCGCACGGCGCTCGCCTTTGACCAAACTCAGATTCCCGTGACTCAAAACTCTGGGAAACATCGGAATTTCATCTTCTACCAGATAGACCGAAGTTCCACGCCGAATCGCATCCAAGTCGAGCTCGTGTCCCTTGGGCACCCACGCGGAGACATCCGCGATATGTACCCCGACCAACCACGAGCCGTCCTTCTTTGACCTCAGACTCAACCCATCGTCCATGTCGCGAGTCTGGGCATCGTCCACAGTAAAGGTCCACTCCTGCTCAAGGTCTAGCCGAGACGCCTCAGATGCTTTTAGGGCAGCCGCTAGGTCCTGAATCCTCAGCTCATGGTCTCGTATCTTCCATTTGCGACGCTCCAGGTTTTCGTGCTTTGAATAGACACCAAGACGCACCAAAAGCTCAAAAACCTTGAGCACGCCTACACCTGGCAGATACTCCCCTACCTCGTCCTCGGTCTGCCGTAGGAACTCAAGAAACAAATCAGCGTCCTCAGAGTTCGGGTGCAGTACCACGTCTTGAAGCCGAGATATCAGTCCACGAGGAGCATCTTGACACCCAGCCGAGCCCTTCAAGGCCGAAGACAGCCAACGCTTCTCCTGGTCGCGCTCCTTCGCCTTTGCATCGCGTTCACGGGCTTGTTCGCTCAAAGACGCCAGGAGTCTCGCGTCCCTGGCTTGCCAACCCTTGTCTACCGCCCGGAAGTAGAGGCTATCCGCCTCAAGTGCGCGCCGAAGGGCCAAGACCTGGCTCGGGCTCGCGCCCCCCGCAAAGTCTGCAAGTTCTGTAGTGGCGTAGGTCTCGCCAGCCTCTACCAATCCCCAGAGCGCCTCTACATCAATATCCTCGACCAGAACCTGAGCTTCGGCCTCCAGACCTCCAAGAACCTGGTCCACATCGGCCTCACCTGCGTTCCCCAGAATCTCCTGAATGTCCTTGAGCTTTGGACGAAACTGCGTGGAGTCCAGACCCATGACCAGAGCCTTCTTGCCGAGAAGTCTCTTGACGACTCCAAGTCTGGATTCCCCGTGGTGAGTAAATTCGACGATGCTACCTTCGACTATCAAGTTCGGCCTTATCGACTCAGTTCATGGCCGCCAAGCACCTGACCGCCCTCGCACGCCTTCTCGCAGGTTTGTGGCGATCAATCAAATGACATTGTCTTCACAGACGGCGAAACCTCAAAATGAGCTTCCGTCGCTGCCCGTACATCATCAACGCTGACACCTGGCGCTGTCTCGATCAAGACCAGATGGTCGCCCGCAACGTCGAAGACCGCTAAATCCGTGATGATTCGGTGAACACATCGGGTACCGGTCAGCGGTAGATCACACGCCTTGAGCACTTTGGACTCTCCAGACTTTGATTGATGCTGCATGAGCACGACGACACGTTTGGATCCAGCCACAAGATCCATGGCACCACCCATGCCTTTAACCATCTTGCCTGGGATCATCCAGTTGGCCAGATCCCCCTCTTGGTTGACCTGCATGGCACCGAGGATTGAAAGATCGATATGCCCGCCGCGAATCATCGAAAAACTCATGGCACTATCAAAAAAACTAGCGCCTGGAATGGCGGTGACCGTCTGCTTGCCCGCGTTGATGAGGTCCGCGTCCTCTTCCCCTTCATACGGAAAGGGCCCGATACCCAGCAGACCGTTCTCGCTTTGCAAGGTCACGCTCATGCCGTCCGGGATATAGTTGGCTACCAGGGTTGGAATCCCAATCCCGAGATTGACGTACATTCCGTCTTTCAACTCTTGAGCTGCTCTTTGAGCAAGTTCTTCTCGTGATAGGGCCATTTTCAACCTCTCTTGCGCGTGGTGCGCTGTTCGATCCACTTCTCGTAATTCTCGCCCTTCAAAATCCGCTGAACGAAGATCCCCGGGAGGTGCACCTGATCGGGGTCGATCTCGCCCACTTCCACAAGTTCTTCGACTTCAGCAATGGTGACTTTCCCAGCCATTGCCATCATCGAATTGAAGTTTCGTGCCGTCTTTCGGAACACGAGATTTCCAGACTTATCGCCTTTCCACGCCTTAACGAGCGCGAAATCAGCTTGCAGCCCGCGCTCCATCACATAGGTGCGCCCGTCAAACTCTCGCGTCTCCTTTCCGTCGGCTACTACCGTACCGACTCCGGTTGCGGTGAAGAATGCGGGGATTCCCGCACCACCCGCGCGTATACGCTCAGCCAATGTCCCTTGCGGATTGAGCTCAACCTCGAGCTCGCCGCTCAGGAATTGTTGCTCGAAGTTCTTATTTTCGCCCACATAACTTGAGACCATCTTTCGGATCTGGCGGTTCTGCAAAAGAACGCCGAGCCCGAATTCATCAGTCCCACAATTATTGCTGATCACGGTAAGATTCTTGGTTCCACGACGACTCAGCGCGAGGATCAAATTCTCGGGGTTTCCACACAACCCGAATCCTCCACTCATCAACGTGGCCCCGTCCTCAATGTCGAATATTGCGGCATCTGCCGACTCGAAAACTTTGCTCATGGAATGCTCCTTGGCTCTTTGCACCGGAGCCTAGTGCCACCCACGATATGGCGTCAACCCTACTGAAGCTCGTCGAGAGTCTCGGACTCAAAATCGTAACTACGCTTCTGGCGCGATGCAGGCTGTGGACGGGACTCGAGTTCTTGTTCGATTTCAACTCGTGAAGAGCGAATTCGGTCCGTTTGGTAGGTCGGAAAATTGGTCTCGATATTTCGATAGGTCTCCAACGCTTGTTGGAACATGCCCATTTGCCTGTAGGCTTGCGCACGCAACTCTAGCGCACGCGCCTTCTGAACCGCGGGTGCCGACGACGTAGCCACCGTCTGGGATTCCGAGATCACTCGGCGCCAGTCCCTGGACCTAAACGCAGCTTCGACTGCATCGATCGTACCGCCTGGTGCGCTCTCTGCTTTGCCCTTCTCTTTCACTCCGAATTCCAACGCATCGTCCATCTTGCTCTCGCCAGAAACCGGCATGGGCGCTGCCTCAGCGGGCTCGGCGCTGCTAGGCGCTGCTGCACGATTCCCCATCGACTCTGCCTTCACGAGGCTATCGTCAAAATCGTAGAACTTTGATTTCGGCGCTGCCTTTTTGGAAGGTTCCTCCGCGGGTCCGGCGCTTCGTGTCGAAGGCGCTGCCTTTGTCGGCCGCTTCGCTGCAACGCGCCTCTGAGGTTCGGGCTTAGCGTCAGAACGTCCGGTTTCCTCGCGCGCCAAAAGCGCCGAATCTTTCTTCATTTCTGGTTCAATCGAAGGCTCAGCGGCTCGAGCCTCCCGCTCCTCAACGGGCGCAGCAAACCCCTCCGCTGCTTCTTCCTCAGCCTCCCCCGGAGCAGGAGCCGCTTCCTCAGGCGCGTCAAACGCAGGGGCAGCAGCAGCTACTTCGTCTTTACCCATTGGAATGCCAGCCTCTTCAAAGGCAGGCTCCATACTCATCTGAGGCGAATCGAGATTCATATAACGAAGCGAAAATGCGCCCACCAAGAGAATGGTAGCCACAAGACCGATCTGTGCCCCCTGTCCCGACGCAAGCTTCGCCCAGAACCCGCGCTTGTCCACGCCTGGCGGGCGCCTCGGGGAATCATCCGTCGCTTGAACTTCCACTTGTTTGGCTAACTCGTCACGCGCCGCAGCCATCACCGCTGCGCGCACAGACGGATTGGGCGTATGCACGTGGAACTGCTCCCCGAGTGACTCCCTGAACTCCCGCCACCCCTCAAGCTCAGCCGCGAGCTCAGGGCTCAACGACTTCGCCTCCTCGGCGTCTGGGTCCAGCTCCTCGTACAAGGCGTCGAGGAGTATGTCATCCGGCTCGATAGCCATCTTCTTTCTCCTGTGGAACTTCCTCGGTTCCACATTGTCCCATAACTGAAGGGACGGGTTTATAACCAACGTGCGGACTATTTCCTTCCGCTCGACCGAGTTTCGGCCTCTTCCCTATCTAACGTACCAACCGAAGTCTGGATCTCCAAAACTCTCGATTTTTCTCCAAGCAGCACCATTCCTAGCCGCCCGGCGAGTTCACCTTTACGTCTTCATCGTCAAAACTATGCTCCGCATATTCGGTAAGATGCCCTCTCAAAGCCTCGAGCGCATAACGCATTCGGCTTTTCACGGTGGGCACCGGAATCCCCAGAATCTCGGAAATCTCTCGAAACTTAAGATCTGAGACCTCACGCATCAGAAACACTTCGCGCTGCTCTTCTGGAAGTTTCTCCAAGGCTTCTTCCAGCTTTGAAAGAAAGACCGCTCGATCATGTTCCGTAGCCGCCTGATTACTTTCGTCCACCACGCGATCCAGATGCGTATCTTTCTCCGAATCGCCGATCGTCTGGTCGAGCGAGAGCTCCTTTCCACTCTTCTTTCTCGCGCGATCGATACACAGGTTGCGCGCGATCGTATAAATCCACGTCGAGAATTTGGCTGTCTGCTGGTACTTCGATGCGCTCTTGATGACCCGAATGAAGACCTCTTGAAGCATCTCCTCGGCCAGGTCGGCGCGCTTGACGCTGCGAACAATGAAGTTGAAGAGCGGCTTTTCATACCGCTTCACCAAGACCTCAAACGCCTCTACTTTTCCTCCCGCGTACGCAATCATAAGCTCTTCGTCGCTCAACTCCTCGATGGGAGTCTCAGCCTTTGGCGACGCAAAGAGGCTTTTGATGATCGAGAGAATCATACACTCTCAGGGGCCAGTTTAGGTTAAAGCGCGGCTGAGGCTTGTTTCGCAAGATCGCCCAGAGTGGTCTTGACGCCATCCCATGGTGCAATCGCGGTCCGGTCTTTCGTCATGCCGTCGATCTTGGCTTTCAACTCACTCACTTTCGCGATCTCAGCACACCTGAGCGCCACCATTCGAGTTGGCCAGCGCTCCGAATCAAGCCCGCGCTCCAGCACATCCGCAATGGTCGTCACGTTGAGTTCCTTCATCTCTGTACTCACAAAATTACAGAAAATCTCGGTCTCCTCATTCAGGTCTTCATTGGCGTAGACGCCGGTCTCAAGCGGCAGAGCGTTTGCAGCTACCAAAATACCGGCCTTCCCGCGAATCTCGATCAGACGTTGGGCCGATACCCAACGCAAAAGCCCCTCCTGGGTGCCAACGAGGTCCGTGAAGATCCCTGTGGCCCGCTCGCCCTGCGCTCGCACAATGGCGTCCATAAAACCATCTTTGGTCTTCGCCGGAACGTTCGGATCCTTGATGGCCTTCGTAAGGTAAGGAACCACAGCCGAAGAGCCATTCTTGAGCAAAGCGATCTCTAGTTCGCCCGAAACATCCGGATGGGCAGCTTCGGCGCGCTCCAAGAGGACCTTCCCAAGCTCTTCTTTGATCTTCTCGTCTTCGGTGTGCTGGTAAATGCTGTCTTGCACGGTCGCCGGACGCGTCGTCTCTTTGAGCCAGCCGACAGCCGACTCCAGACCCTTAGGACCGGTATAAGGCAAAAGTTGGCCCACAGTCGTACCACCAAGCTGTGTCCTCAAGTCTTGGTCCGCTGAAATCCATTCGGCAAGTATGGCTTCAATACGCTCTTTGGAGGCGCCCTCAGCGTGAGGATGAAGGTAGAATGCGGCATCTTTGGCAACCACCGTCTTCGAATCGCCAACAGCGACCTGCCCACCTTTTTCTTTGGTCGCCTCATCGAGCTTTGGCTGATCTTGAGCCTTCCACATCTCCTCGATTGTCACCATCGCACCATCGACCAAAGCCTTCTTAGTCGCAGGATCGGTCACGGCCTCCATCATCGGAGTCAAGGTATGAAGCTGGCGTTCTTCGAGAAGGATTTGAACCGCACGGACGCGAACATCCATGGGCTCTTCAGGGCTCTTGGCCCATGCCTCGATTTTCTCATAACCACCTTCCGCATCGCGCCAGACCTCAAGGTCTTCAGGCTTTCTGGAGCAGCCGACGGCAAGCGACATCACTATCAAGATCACAAGCAAACGCTTCATTTCCAATCCTCTCTGACCAGTTAAAGCCAAGAATATCAGTGCGGGAGGCCCAAACTGTCAAGGAACGGGATGGATTCGGGCCATTTTTGCTCAAAAGAGCTTCGCCCAGAGGACCCGCGCGTGAAGGCCAAGCTCGGTGGTATAGCCCACGACGGAGCCTGAAACTGCACCGGTCTCGTCCAAGATATACACGGTGGGAAACGCGTTGATGCGGTAGTCCCTACCCGTAGAATCTTCGCCAAAGACCACGGGCTGAGGCATTCCGTGGCCTGAGGCGAAGTCCATGACTTCCTGAGTGTTCTTGTACGAAAGCCCTACCGAGACCACGTTGAGCTTTGCGCCCCATCTGGATTTGACGTCCTGAACGTTATGAGCGTTTGCTTTACACACGCCACACCAGGGGGCCCAAAAATAGAGGAGCGTCACTTCCCCCTTCAGGCTTTCAGTGCTGACCCGTTGCCCTTCGGTGCTCACCAGATCAAACGCGGGCGCTGGCTCACCGCTGCCCACAAGGGCGCGGGTCTGCCACCACATCACCCCAAAGAAGATGACGAGGAAAAGAACGACCTCCCCACCATACTTTTTGATGAAACGGGTCTTGCCCGCCTTGGGCTCCATCATCAGGTCTCGATCAACCCGACTCGCCCGTCTCGTCGCTTAAAGACAACGTTAATCGCGTTCGTTTCCGCGTTCGTGAACACGTAGAACTCTCGATCCTCAAGGATATCGAGCTGCACAATCGCGTCCTCAACAGTCATCGACTTCGCCGTGAATTCCTTCTGGCGGAAAACGCGAGTCTCATTGGCCTCGATCACCGGAGGAGTCTCGGTCTCCTCAACGTAGGTGTTCAAGACGGCCAGTGAATCGTCCACCTCGGGATCGTCATCCACGTCAACCGGAGAAATCACACCCATCTTGAATCTACGCGCCTCACCATTCGATGGCTTGTGGTCGCGGATCCGATCCTTGTGTCGACGAAGTTGCTTCTCGATCTTGTCCAATGCAAGGTCGATCGAGGAGTACATATCCTCACTTCGCTCCTGGCCTTTCACGGTCAGATTCTTGATGTTCAGCGTAAAGTCAGCGATGTGCCAATACTTCTGAACACTCATCACGACAGAAGCGTCCACGCTTCCGTGCACATATTTATCCACGATTTTTTCCAACTTATGCGTGGCGTAATCACGGAGTGCCGGAGAAGTATCCATCTGCCTGAATGCGACCTGTGTGTTCATGTAAGCTCCCTGGTTCCAGTAAATGGTCAATAGACCTGTTTGCGCTTCGCGCTCGAGAGTATGCCAAGACTCTCCCTGTATTTGGCAACCGTTCGACGGGCGATGTCAATTCCCTCTTTCCCCAAAATTTCCACAATTTTTGCGTCACTCAAGGGTTTGCGCCCGTCTTCATTCGAAATGATATCTTTGATTTTTGCCTTAACCGCCTGACTCGCAAGGTCTTCTCCGTCGAGGTTCGTAATCGACGAGTTGAAGAAGTATTTGAGCTCAAACGTGCCCCGAGGTGTGTGTACGTACTTATTCGTGGTGACACGGCTCACGGTCGATTCGTGCATCTCGATATCGTCCGCCACGTCGCGCAAGACCAAAGGCTTCAGGTGTTCAACCCCTTTGTCGAAGAAGTCCTTCTGAAACTTGATGATGCTCTCGGTGACTTTCATGATGGTGTTCTGACGCTGATGAATACTGCGGATCAACCACATCGCTCCTCGGAGCTTGTCTTGAATGTAATCCTTGACTTCATCTTGTCCACCTGATGCCTTCTTTTTCGCCAACTCACGCTTGTAATAGCCTGAAATCTTTAGTTTCGGCATTCCGTCATCATTGAGGATCGGCACGTAGTCGTCACCCACTTTACGAATGTAGATATCGGGGGTGATATAATCTGCGCTCGAATCCATAAAGGCGCGCCCTGGCTTGGGCTCAAGCATTGAGATGGCGCGGGCGGCGTCGATGACCTCGTCTTCATCGGCGTCTACAGCCTTTGCGATCTTCGCAAAACTCTTGCGCTCGAGGTTAGGAATATGATCCCTGATCATCTCTTCGATAAGTGTATCCCTTGGGTAGAGGACGGCGGCCTGTATCAAAAGACACTCGCGCAGATCCCGAGCGGCAACGCCCAAAGGATCAAACTCATGTTGAATAATGCCCAGCACAAACTCCACGTCTTCAACCGAGACTTCCGCGTCCTCAGCGATCTCCTCAACCGTTGAATTCCGCAGGTATCCAGCTTCGTCCAGATTTCCGATGATCAAGGTCGCGATGTATTCCTCGTCCTCGTTCATACCAGAGAGTCGAACCTGCTCCATCAAGTGGTCCACAAGGGACTCGCTCGTCGAGAGGGTCTGCTCAAGGCTACGCTCCTCGTTCATACCGAGGTAGGAGTTCCCCGGGGTTGGCGCCGAATAGTTCTCTAAATAACTCTCCCAATCGATCTTTTCTTTGACGTCTCTTTCTTCGGCACGTTCCTCGTTCTTTGCAGGTGACTCGAACTCCTCGGCACGCCGATCAAACTCGGTTCGATCGTCCCTCGAGTCTTGTGCGTCCTGAATCTCCTCAAGAACCGGGTTTTCAACCATCTCCTGGCGAACGGCGTTGATGAGCTCCATACGCGAAAGCTGTAAGAGCTTGATCGCTTGCTGAAGTTGCGGAGTCATCCGCAACTGCTGGCTCATCTTGACCTGTTGTCTTAATTCCATCGCCATCTTAGCTCTCCTTTTGAGCCTGAATTCCCAAACCCTCAAGCTTCACTGATTCGTCATCCAAACGAATACTCCCCTCGTTCGCACGAAAGATCGCGTCACCTCGCTGCAACCTCACACCCACCATCTTGCAATCTAGACCTTCGCATTGAATGCTTTTGGCCATCACGACGAGACCAAGAGTCTTTGAGGAAGGCAGTAGAATCACGTCTTGGCCGCTTAGAGACCGCTCCGAGCCTTCAATACCGTAGACCGTCCACTTGCCGAGCACGCGTCCGGCAGGCTTGGGCTCAGCAACCGTTACTTCATCTTCCGGCGCACTATCAGAGACCACCGATTCCGGAGCTGTTTCGGCATAAACGACACCGCTTATTCCAAGCGCCAAACCGAGCGGAACCCACGATAACCACGGGGTTTTTGAGGTTTTTGGTAAATCCTTCATACCCCTCGATGATACCCAAAGTTCACCCCACGCACAAGAGAATTGAATTTTTGGTACGAGATTTGCCTGCAAAAAAGGCCGCATCCCAAAATGGGGTGCGGCCTAACCTCTAAAGAATACTGCCTACCTCAAATTCTGCAAGCCAAAATCAAGGACTGAAATTCTCGCAGCGGTCTACCACAATGGCCTCTCCACCAAAGAATCCGCCGGGTTGGTACCAGATACACACCTCTTTTGCGGTGCCCGGAACCATATCGGCCTTCCACTCCATTTCCTTGAGATTGAAGAGTCCAACACCCCAGACATCCTTTAGGGCGTCGTCTTCGTCCTCGAAGAGAAGCCCGTCCAAGTCTCCATCCACATAGGCGTCCTCAACCATAGATTCTGTGATCGTTTGGGTGACATCGTTGAAGATCCACATGGCGTAGCACATGTCTTTGTCACCGGCTGGCTTCTTGTCCATCCAGCATTCAGCGATGGCGATCGATACCCAGAGCAGATCGTCGGTGGCGTCCGAACCCTCGATAGGATCTGAGGTCAGAATATCGAAGTTGGCCGCACACCAGCCTCCCGGCGCACATTGCTCAAGGCCCGAGCAGGCAGCATCGGCGTTTTGCACGTCCCAATAAGGGCATTCCGAACAATAGCCGCCTTCGTCATTACAATGCGCATAGTCTCCGGAACACGTGTTTACGGCGCAGAAATCGCCCGTACACACGTTATCCTCGCACACGAGACCGTTGACGCAATCGTCGGTCGTGGCACATGCCCCATCTTCGTTGGCCTTGCAGACCTTAGGGTCTTGAGTGAAGTCGCACGTCAATGACGAGCCCGCACATTCGTTGTTGTTTTCGCATTGAGCGCCAGCCCCACCCTGGCACGAGCCGTCCACACACACCTGCCCTTCGAGGCCACATTCGTCGGTTTCATCGTTGCAGTTATCGTCGATCTGGTTGCAGATCTCTGCCGCGCCAGGATTGATCGAAGCGTCATCATCATTACAGTCGATCTCATCACCGCCGGGACATCCTGTGGAGCCATCCGTTCCGTAGCCGTCGCCGTCTTCATCGAAACACCCTTCGGCACATTCGAGGTCCATATCGTCACAGTCTTCGTCTACGGAGTTCCCACAGGTTTCAGTAGCTCGGGGGTTCACGTCTGGATTGGAGTCATCGCAATCCGTTCCACCACACGCCTTATCGCGGAATCCATCGCCATCGGCATCGTCGCATTCCACCTCGCGCATCCCGTCCATCGAGTCGCAATTCTCATCGATACCATTGCCCGGAATCTCAGTAGCCCCAGCGTTGATATTCGCGTCAAAATCGTTGCAATCCGTGCCGTTGGGGCACGCCGAGGTACGCCCAAAATAACCATCCAAGTCGTTGTCCAAACAGGCATCCTCGGTGGGCATCGTTCCATTATTCGTATCTTGCCCAGGGCCAGAACCAGATTCCGCCTCCGCGCACCCGACGAGAAGCGCTAGAAGCGCTAACAATGAGTAAATCTTCATATCTCTCGAACCTTCTTAAATTAAACCGATTGAGTTCTTCATTAGTATCACGATCCGCCAATTCAAAGCCATATTTTGGCCCAACTAGCCGCGAAACCTCTCGATGAGGGCACGCGTGGACGCATCGTGTGGTCCCAACGGGGCGCCTTCGAGTTCTGGTAATATCTTAGAAGCCAGGACTTTCCCAAGCTGCACGCCCCACTGATCGAAGCTCCCGATATTCCAGATCACACCTTGAACAAAGACCATGTGTTCGTAGAGACTCACCAGCTTTCCGAGCGCCGCAGGCGTCAATTCATCGAGCAGTATCGTGGTCGACCCGCGATTTCCCTCAAAAACTCGGTGCGCCACCCACTGCCTCACACCTTCTTCTCTGACCTCGTCCTCGGTTTTCCCAAACGCCAAGGCCTCTGCCTGGGCGAGCATATTCGCCAAGAGTTGCGGATGGTGGTTCGAAAAATCGTGGGTGGGCTTGAGAAACCCGATGAAATCACACGGTATAAACTCCGTTCCTTGATGAATGAGCTGATAGAACGAGTGCTGGCCGTTTGTGCCCGGCTCCCCAAAAAAGACCGGACACGTCCGGTAATCCACGGCCTCGCCATCAAGGGTCACACGCTTGCCATTACTCTCCATCACCAATTGCTGAAGATACGCGGGAAAGCGCTTCAGATATTGTTCGTACGGCAAAATGGCTTGCGCTTTTGCATCCAGAAAATTGGTGTTCCAGATGCCGACCAACGCCATCAAAACAGGCAGGTTCTCCTCGAGTGGTGTTCTGCGAAAGTGAGTGTCCATCGCGTGGAAACCGCCGAGCATCTCGTCAAAATTCTCAGGACCAATCGCGATCATCGTGGACAACCCGATCGCCGACGTCATCGAATAACGCCCGCCGACCCAATCCCAGAACTCAAACATGTTTTCGGGGTCGATCCCGAAAGCCTCAACGCCCACACGATTGGTGGAAAGCGCGACAAAATGCTTGTCCACGGCGCTCTCGCCCAACGTCTGAACAAGCCATCGACGAGCAGACTGAGCGTTGGTCATCGTCTCCTGGGTCGTAAAGGTCTTGGAGGCTACGATAAAGAGCGTCTCTGCGGGGTCGAGGTCGTAGGTCGCCTCGTAAAAATCGGTCGCATCTACATTTGATACAAAGCGAAACGTGAGCTCTCGATCCGAGAAATGCTTGAGGGCTTCGTAGGCCATCACAGGGCCCAAATCCGAGCCGCCAATTCCGATATTCACCACATTCCGAATTGGTTTCCCGGTGTGCCCCTTCCACGCTCCGCTTCGGATCCGCCGCGAAAAATCCCGCATTCTCGCCAGGACCGCATGCACCCCAGGAATGACATTTTCTCCGTCCACTTCAATCACGGCATCTGAGGGAGCACGCAAGGCCACATGTAGGACGGCTCGTCCTTCCGTGGGATTGAGCTCGGCTCCAGAGAACATCGCCTCGATCTTGGCAGGCACGCTCATTTCGCGCGCCAGAGTTACGAGTAACCCGATGGTTTCCTCATTGAGTCTTTGTTTCGAGAAATCTGCGAACACGCCTTCGGCTTCAACACTTAAAGCCTTGGCACGCCCTTCGTTGGCAAAAAGCTCTCGAATCGAAGCGCTCTTCATCTGGTTTGCGTGTGATTCTAGGTCCTTCCACGCCTTCGTTTCGGTCAGTCTAATCACGATGAAACTCCATGTTCAATTCGATCTGCCATCGGTGTTCAGAAGCCACGTGCACTCACAACCAACGTATCCGTTCGCGCACGGCTTACACGTCTCAACGTAGGTTGCGCGCTGATCGCAACCTTTAACACCGCGCGTTCTGTCGTCAATTTCCACAATTTCCAGGGATGACTCCGGGCAATCCATATCAAAACTAGCCCTTTTCAGCAGCTTGTCCTTACTTGCCAATTGCGGGGTACACGCGAGACTCGCCGACACGAAAAACGCCAACATGAACCATTTCATCGCACTACCTCTATAACGTTGAAGACCTTGGGGTATCTGCTACACCCGTTCGAAAAGCGCAAGAGCGTTCACTCGCGACCCTTTGTCAAAAAATTGACACTTTTGATTGACAGACAAAAAACCGTCCCTACCTTGGACCTACTTCCAGTATTTCTAGTTTGGCAATTCGCCGAATTCTGGAGTGTTTCGAGCCGATCCAAATGCTTCGGCTCATCGAGGACAACCTATGTTGTGGACCATTGCAGTCATTCTTCTCGTACTCTGGGTACTCGGACTGGTATCATCGTATACCTTGAACGGGTTCATCCACCTCCTCCTTGTAGTCGCCGTGATCGTCGTACTCATCCGGGTCATTCAGGGACGAAAGCCTTTGTAATTCCGCCACATTGGGGGGGAAGGCTCTTTGCCGAATTCGTCCGACACACCGAAGTTGCCGCACCACATCGATGGTGTTATAACGCGCGCGGCCTCAAGAATTTATGGGAAACTCCGCAGGTTATTGAATGTCGGCTCAAAACTTTATTGGCCAGCGCCTCTTCGGAGACTACGAGATCACCAAACTCCTCGGCGAAGGAGGCATGGGCTCAGTCTATTTAGCCAAGAACCCGCTTATCGGTCACGATATCGCCGTCAAGTTTCTTCACGGCAGTGCCGCTCAGAGCTCTGAGATCCGCCAGCGATTCCAGCGCGAGGCTCAAGTCATCACCATGCTCTCGCACCCGAATATCGTACGCGTGCTGGTATTTGGACGGATTGAGCCACGTGGGAACGTCTCCGAGACGCTCTATATGGCGATGGAATTCGTCCGAGGCGGAACGCTTAGAGAGAAGCTTGCAAAGGGCCTGCTCGACGAGATCACGGTCATCAAGATTCTGAAGCAGTGTTGCTCAGCACTGGCCGAAGCCCACGACCTCAAGATCGTTCACCGAGACCTTAAGCCTGACAATATCCTGCTCATGGATTTCCGCGGCGAGGCGAATTTCGTCAAGGTTTTGGACTTCGGGATCGCGAAACTCGTGGACCAGGGAAGCCAAGAACATCAGCTCACGCAGGCCGGAATTGTGTACGGAACGCCGGAGTATCTCTCTCCGGAACAAGCTCAGGCGCAGCCGCTAGACCAACGCACCGACATCTACAGTCTCGGCGTGATCCTTTACGAAATGATGACAGGCAGAGTCCCGTTCCAGTCGAGCTCGGCGGTTCAAGTGCTCACGATGCACGTATTCAACCCGCCTACGCCCGCAGAACAAGTGGCTCCAAACCGCGTCAGTCCTACCATGGCCGCGATCATCAACAAGGCCATGGCCAAGGATCCAAAGCAGCGCTTTGGGGACGCGATGGAGCTCTTCCGAGCTCTCGATGCCCGCGAACGCGAGATTCTGGCCGAGGGCCGAGTGAGCGCATCAGCGGCCTATTACCCGGGCAATGAGCTCACCGGAATTTTTCAAGCCGTTCCCACCCAGGCGCCGCACGGCGTCGGAGTACAGCCTCAAGGGCAAGCGCAGCAGCAAGGCCCTTCAGCGAATTTCCCGCAAGCGGCACCGCCTCAGCAGATGCAACGTCCGGCTTCTTCAACGGTTGCGACCAGTGCGGCTACTCAGAAGAAGATCATGATCGCTGTGATCATCGCAGTATCGTTTGCCCTCGTTGCCGTACTTGTGGCTGTGGCTTTCTTCCTCGTTAAATAATACAGGGGTCCCGTGCTCTTCGATCTGGATAATATTCACAAGCATTACGGGGATTTTCATGCCCTTAAAGGCGTCACGCTACGCGTGCCCGAAGGCTCGGTTGGCCTCCTCGGCCCGAACGGTGCCGGAAAGTCCACGCTCATTAAGGCGCTCCTGGGACTTCTGGACTTCTCCAGTGGGTCGGCATCCGTGCTCGGCTGCCGACTTCCGGACGAGGCGCTAAAAGTTCGACAACTCGTTGGCTACATGCCGGAAAACGATTGTTACCTCCCCTATATGACGGCGGTTCAATACGTCTCATTTGGTGGAGAGCTGGCTGGCATGCCGCGTGCCGAGGCATTCCGCCGCGCTCACGAAGTCCTCTACTACGTTGGCCTTGGAGAGGCCCGCTACAGGCAGCTTAGCGGGTTCTCAACAGGTATGAAGCAGCGCGTTAAACTCGCCCAGGCTATCGTCCAGGGCCCTAAGCTGGTCTTCCTCGACGAGCCGACCAACGGACTTGACCCAAAAGGGCGAGATGAGATGCTCGAGCTGATTGAAGACGTCAAATCGCGCGGCGTGAACGTGGTGCTCTCGAGCCATCTCCTTCCCGATGTTGAGAGGGTTTGCGAATCCGTGATCATGCTCAATCAGGGAGAGGTCATCTTTCAGGGCGCTATCGACGAACTCAAGTCTGGCGGCGAAGCCATGATCGAGATCGAGACCAAAGACAAAAATGAGGCGCTCAAAGCCGTGCTCGAAGCCGAGGGAATCCGCGCTATCGTTGAAGGACTACGGCTCAAAGTCTACCTCCCAGAGGGGCACGAACGCACAAAAGTGCTTGAGCTCGCCGTTCAAAACGATATTCAAATCCGCCATTTTGTTCCTGGCGAACTCACCCTTGAGAACGCATTTCTCGGACTTCTGGAGGCGAACGCCTAATGGCTATCCACGACCAAAACTACACGCGTTACGACGGCGTGCTGCGGGAATCCGGCGCATGGTGGGTCATCGCCCGAACCTCGCTTCGTACATATCTGAGCTTCCTCAGGACCAAACTCATCTTGCTCGGTCTTTGGGCCGTGGGCCCCGGCATCGCCATTTTCCTCGTGATTTTGGAGTATGCCGTCAGTGGCCAGGTGGCAAAATTCACCGAGCCAGCTCCCCCGAGCGGAAACCATATCGTCTATTTCATCCAGGCCCAGGCATTTAGTCTCGCTGTACTCTATGCGGCGAGCGGATGTGGTGTGATTAGCGAGGACCTCAGGTACCGAACCTTTCAGCTATTCTTCAGTAAGCCCATCTCGAGGCCAGACTATGCGCTTGGGAAGTACCTCGGGCTCTTTCTGCTGGGCTCACTCGTCACGGTCATCCCTGCGTTGATCGTGGGAGGCTTGAGAATCGCTTTCTACCTTCAGAACGAGTTCTTAAAGGACGTGGTAGGGCAAATCGCCATCGGCATCGGGCTTTCATTTGCACTCAACGCCATCGTTACAGCAATCGTGGTTGGGCTGAGCTCCTTGACCCCGCGAACCGGCTACGTGGTGCTCTCGTGGATCGGCGTGGTCATCGTACCCTTGATCATGAGTGGTATCGTGGCGGTCGCCACTGGAGGTGCCGATTGGGCGCACCTCTGGAGCCTGACCGGCAATATTTTGGTGGCGTCCAAACATCTTCTCACAGAAGAGACGTTTGATGCCCCTATCTGGGTATCTTATGTGATTCCGGCCGTGGTTACCGGTCTAGGCATCGCCTCTATGGCTCGACGAATTTCCAAACTTGAGGGGGTCGCGTGAGCGAGAAAGAAAAGAACATCCCTCTGATCGGCTCAGGCGATCCCGTTATTGCCGTTCGGCGCGCAAGCCTTTGGTACGGACAAGTCATCGGCATCAACGATATCACCCTTGATATCGGAAGTGGCGTGATCGGCCTGCTCGGCCCCAATGGCGCCGGGAAGTCAACGTTTATGAAGGTTCTCACGGGCCAACTCCATCCCTCCACGGGCGGAGTTGCTATCCATGGCAAACTGGTTTGGAACAATCCTGAAATCATGAGCAAAGTAGGGTTTGTCCCTGAGCAGGATGCTTTCTATGAGGAAATGACAGGGCTGGAGTTCGTGACTTTCTTGACCCAGCTCCAGGGGTTCAGCAAGGAGAAAGCGGCCGAGCTCGCCAAAGATGCGATCGCTGAAGTCAGTCTAACCAAAGAGCAAGATCGACCGATTCACACGTACTCCAAGGGTATGCGTCAACGTATCAAGATCGCTCAGGCCTTGGCCCATAAACCGCAGATCCTCTTCATGGACGAGCCGCTCACAGGAACCGATCCAGTGGGTAGACGCCATATCATCGAGCTGATCAAGAAGGTGGGAGAGCAAGGCAGCACGGTCATCGTCTCTAGCCATATCCTTCATGAGGTCGAGCAGATGACCTCAAACATCCTGCTCATCAACAAGGGCCGAGTTATCGCGGATGGAAACGTCTACCGTATTCGCGAAATGATCGATGAGCATCCTCACACGATCTTCATTGAAGCGGACAAGAATCGAGAGTTCGCGGCCCTTCTTTCCAAGTTTGATGATGTGGTGGAAATCCGTTTCCTTGAACGCGGATTTCAAATCGCCACGCGAAATCCGGACGCATGTTACGACCGCATTCCGCGCATGGCTCTTGAGCACAAAATCGAACTCAAACAATACGCCTCTCAGGACAATAACCTGATGGCTGTCTTCAACTACCTGGTGCGTTGACCATGGCAACTCAAGATCGAAATCTGGGCGTTGCCCACCTGCTCATGACCCTGATTGGCGTGCAGCTCAAAATGAGTTTTCGAGCACGAAAGACATGGGCACTCGCCGTGGTCCAACTCCTGCCCGTCATCGGCGCCTTCATCTACGTGATTTTTGAGAACGTGGATGGGATGACCATGTTCACGGGCATCACCGAGAAGGTCACGCTGACGTTCCTCGTCCCACTCGCCGCGATCTTCTTTGGAGGTCCAGCCATTGTCGACGAGATGGAAGGACGAACCCTGACGTACCTGACTCTTCGACCCTTGCCCAAACCAATGATTCTGATTGGCAAAGTGGCGGCGGGTTCGATCATCGCGTGTGTTCTCACGATCATCCCTGTCGTGGCCTTATTCGGGATCTGTGCGACTCAAGCCGACCCTGCCGAATTGATGGGTGCGTTCGGAAAAGCAGCGGGCGCCGTGGTCATCGGTACGATCGCCTATACAACGATTTTTGCGGCACTCGGCGCTGCCTTTGCGTCCACATTGCTCGCAAGTATCGTGTACTTCGTAGTCTTCGAGATGGTGCTCGCCACGCTCCCTATCCTTGAACTTCTGAGCGTGCGCTACTATATGCGAACATTCGGCGGCTTCAGCGCCACCGATAGACTCGGCATGCTCGACAGTCTCGTTCTGCAGGAGCCCATCGTCTTTGACTGGTGGATCGGCGGTTTGGTGCTCGTCGGGCTTTCGGTAGCCGCGCTGATCGCGGGTGCCTCGATCTTCGCCAATCGCCAATACCACGTCTGAGAGACCTCCATGAACATCACCAAATCCACTGAAAGTTTCCCTGAGATCGTCACCGACCTACTCGTCGTCCCTGTCGGATCCGACCTCAAGAGCAAAACCCTCGACCAAATCAAGGAGTCGAGCGGCCAAGACGTGCTGGAGCTCGCCAAACAAGAGCGATTCAAAGGCAAAGCTGGCCAATCCTTCTTGATGCGCGGACTTCAGGGACTCCAAGCCCCGAGACTGCTCCTCGTTGGCCTCGGGGATGGAAACGGCGAACTCGACGATGTTCTGCTCGCTGGCGCTACCGCCGCGCGCAAAGCAAAGGAAATTTTCGCTCTGCGACTCAGCGTTTTGGCCGCTGGCTTCGACACCCACACCGTTGAACATCTGGCTATCGGAACACGGCTCGGCGCCTACATCTTCGACCGACACATCTCCAAATCTGAGGATTCTTTCCCAGGGTTTGAAGGGATCAGTTTCCAAGGCGATTTTGATAATGCCGTGCTTGAAAGGGCCAATCATATCGCGGACGGAATCATCATCGCGAGAGACCTCTTCAACGAGACTCCAAATATCCTCACACCGGCAGTCATGGCGGACAAGGCGCGAACTATCGCCACGTCCTTCGGGCTCGACTGTACGATCTTTGACGAAACCGAACTGGTCAAACGCGGGTTCAACCTGATTACCGCTGTGGGCCAAGGCAGTGAGAATCCACCGCGACTCATCCACCTCACGTACAAGCCGGCCGGCGAGGTCAAGAAGCGCTTGGCTTTTGTGGGTAAAGGGGTGACGTTTGATACGGGTGGATACAACCTGAAGCCGGGTAACTCCATGCTTGGTATGCACGGAGATATGGGCGGAGCTGCTGCCGTGCTCGGCGCGGCGCATGCCATTGGGCAGCTCAAGCCCGAAGGAGTTGAAATCCACTTTGTGGTTCCTACCGCTGAAAACTCCATCAGCGGACGCGCAATGCGACCTCAGGACATCATCAAGGGATACGGCGGCAAAACGGTTGAGATTCATAATACGGACGCTGAGGGCCGACTCATCCTCGCTGACGCTCTCGCGTATATCCAAGAGTTCAAGCCTGACACCATCATCGACCTTGCGACTTTGACAGGCGCTTGTGTGGTGGCCCTTGGCGAATACACCGCCGGACTCTTTACGAACGACGAGGAGCTCGCGTCATCGATCCTAAACGCTGGCGCAACCTCGGGCGAACATTTTTGGCGCATGCCGCTGACGAAGAAGCTCGCAAAGGGGCTCGACACCCACACCGCCGATATGAAAAATATCGGTCCTCGGTGGGGCGGTGCGATTACTGCCGCGCTTTTCCTCAAGAATTTCGTCAACATGGACTCTTGGGCGCATCTCGACATTGCTGGACCCGCATGGGCGGAGGCAGAGACCCCACTGAGCCCCCCAGGTGGCACGGGGTTTGGCGTGGCAACGCTCGTGAACCTCGTCAAAGGCGCCTAGGGCTCGTCCGCCACGGGTCTCACAACGATGTACCTTTGACAATTTGAAGGTCCCGTGATTAAAAAGGCTGATTCATTCTTCGGATAAATCTATCCACCGCCGTGAGTTGGAGCGTTTATGGCTCGATTGAGAGTGGGAATTGTCGGAGCTGGTAGCATCGCAGACCTTCATGCGAAGGGATACGAACATGATAACCGCGCTGAAATCGTCGCAGTTTGCGAACGTGATGAAGACCTAGCCATCCGGCGTGCGCTGGATTGGGGTGCTCGAAACTATTACACGAGTTTCGAGGAGATGCTTCAGAACCCCAACATTGATGCCATCGAGATCATCACGCCAAATCATCTGCACGCTCGGCAAGCCATCGCGGCCCTTCGCGCAGGCAAGCACGTCTCGGTAGAGCGCCCGATTGCCACCACGATTGAAGAAGCCGATGCCGTCATTGCAGCTGCTCAACAATCAGGCAAAATCCTTCAGGTGTTTGAGCCTTGTCTCTTCTACAAGCCGCTCCTCGATGCCAGAAATCTCATCGATGCCAACGAGATTGGAAAGCCCACAAGCTTAAGAATTGGCGCCACCATCGGTAAATCCGTTAGTGGTACCTGGTCGTTCGACGCCAAGGATGCCGACGCGTGGAGATTCAATCCAGAATTGGTTGGTGGCTCGCCGATGCTCTACGATATTGGCTATCAATCCATCTGTATTTCGCTCTTCTTGATCGGCTCGATTGAGAAAATCGACGTCTGGCAAGGCCATACCAAGATCAACGAGCAGTTCACCCTGGATGCGCCGACCGTGGCCATGTGGAAGCACTTCCAACAAGAATGCTTCGGCACCCTCAACTACGTCTATGCGCCTGAACGCAAGATGCGAACGCCGTATCACCCGATCGAATTCCGAATCACGATCACCGGAACACGCGGGGAGATCGATATCATTCGGAATTCCGACCCCACACAAATGGAGGCCCCGGTCGAACTTCGCCGCGACTCCCGAAAAGTGTTTTACGGCCAAAAGAATACCGCCTTCGAGGACTCCTTCCATCGCGCGACACGCAACTTTGTAAGCGCATGCCTTGGAGAAGAAGAGCCTTTGCTCAAGGGCGCAGAAGCCAAACAGCTACTTATTCTCACGCTCGCTTATCAAGAGGCATTTAGGCGCGGGAGAACCGTTTCGCTGCAGCAAGGTTAAGTTATGAGACTCCTCGGATTACTTCTGGTTATTGGACTCAGTGCATGCTCCTTTGATGCGGGTGATAGCCCTGTGGAGGGTACTCCCTGGGATCTCGAAGACTTGGGCAATGGTGATCAAACCCCTGGCACAGACGCCACGAACAATTCTCAGAATAATCCTGATCCCACAAACAACCCGGACCCGACCAACAACCCGGACCCGACCAACAACCCGGACCCGGTAAATAACCCTGATCCCACAAACAATCCGGACCCGACCAACAATCAAACGCCCGATGCCGGTACCGACATGGCCTCGGATATGTCTACGCCAGATATGGCGCCCGACATGCCCGCACCGGATATGCCAGCCAACTCTGCGTGTATGACCAACGCTGATTGTTCAGGCACGCAAGTGTGTTGTGTGGACCTTACCGGCTCTGCAATTTGCCAGGACGATTGCCTCTTCGGCGGCCTTTGCGGCTCGGATGCTGATTGCTCTGGAAATGATGAGTGTTGTGACCTTTCTAGCATCGGCCTGCAGCAACAAGTTTGCGCTCCAACATGCGGTGGCGGCAACGGCGGTCAAGGATGTACGGTCACAAGCGATTGCCCAGGAGCTCAGGTCTGCTGCCCTGGACTCGGCGGTCAAAGTACCTGCCAACAACAATGTTTGACGGGCGGATCGTGCAACACAGCGGCCGATTGTAAGAACGGCCAAGATTGCTGCGACCTTCGTTTTGGGTCGGACCAGTGTTTGAATCAATGTTCCTTCTGATGCCGCGTTGAGCCTGCTTCGATTACGAGCCACAGGTGCTAAAAGACATTCCATCCAAGATTTCTAGCTCGCCGGGCAAATACGCCGTCATGCTTAATGCGCGCGCGAAACGCTGGACCGGCACGCTTCATGCCGAGATCTCGCGCTGGGTCCCCGCACAAGACCTCTTTCTGACGGAGGACTTCAGACAAGCCGAAAGAACCGTGGATAGGCTTATCCGCGAAGGCTACCAGACCATCTTCACTGCCGGTGGCGACGGCACCATCATGTACCTCTTGAATGCCATCGAGAATCGGATTCGAAGCGGACAAGTAGAACGCTCAGAAGCACCCAAAGTTGGCGTGCTTAAGATGGGCACCGGCAATGCGATAGCGTCCTATCTCGGCAGTGGCGACATCATATCGGACCTGAGGAGGCTCCGCGCTGGCGCGCCACTTATCACCTACGAAGTCGGGATGATCGAAGGCATCGAAGGGCTCTATCCCTTTGCAGGGTTTGGCCTAGACGCACTCATCCTCAATGATTACGACGCCATAAAAGAAATGGTTCAGGGACGCGCCCTTGAGAATTACGTGACGGGATTAAGCGGCTATGCGCTAGCCGTTGGCACGCGTTCTATCCCTACCGCTCTTCGGCAAAAGGAAGTCCCGGTCGAGTTCGTAAACAACAAGGAGGCCTTTCAGATCGACGCAAATGGAAATGTCCTCAGGGAGTTCAAGGCTGGCGAGACCATCTTTGAAGGTCGCGTAAAGATCTTTGGCGTGGGCTCGATCGGCAATTGGGGCTTTGATTTACAGATGTTCCCTCAGTGTCACTTCAAACCTGGTTTCTTCCAACTGCGCACCTTCGACGGCTCTATCTTATGGATTCTCAAGAACCTGAATCGGTTTTGGAAAGGTGAGCTCCAAGAGGGCCACCACTGGGATTTCATCTGCAATGACGTCACCTGCACCATTCTGGAAGGCTCTCTTCCGTACCAGGTGGCGGGAGATGCCCAGGGCTATCAACGTGGAGCGCACTGGAAGTCCCCGGAGTTTCCAGTTCAATTAGCGGTAGCGTATCAGGATTGATGCATGACAAAGATTCAGGATGCCGCACAATTCAAGCACTCGATTGCATATCGTCCAGAGTTGGACGAAGACGGGCTCCAAGTGGAGGTCTTTGCGACAGATGGGTCGCGCATCCGACGGTTGAGTTTCTTCCAACAACACATCGCGTTCCAAGAATTTCAAAATATCGAGCTAGCTGCACGCCTCATCTCGGCCCTCGAAGACTCGGAAACACAAACCAAAGCCACGGGTTATAGGCTTCTCACGCACGAGCCATGCGTCGGTTTTGTTCATACGGCAGACGGCATCCAACCAGGATGGATGGCCTTCCCCTTGGACAACGAAGTCCTCAAGACGCCGAGTTTGAGGGTTCAAACGAACGAGTCGCCATCGCTCCGAATCGTGGGCGGGATGAAACAGGCTGACCTTCTACATTGTGTCCTGGAAGAACGAGGAGATCGCTTTAAGAAGTCTGTCGCCGACCTCGCGATTTTGCCGCACGTCAAGAATTGGGACGTCGAACAAGAGATTTCCGATACGGATTGCGTTGAACTCGAGAGACTCGTCGGCCCGACACTGGCTCAGAATAAGCTCCTCGCGAGCTTTCGTTCGCTGAGGCGCGAAGACCTTGACGCTAAGTCATTCCGTCACTCCATCGAGCTCGATCGGTCGCTGGTTTGCGTGCCCGCAGAGTGGCTAAGAGCCAAGATTCATCTCAACTTTGAAACGCTGACAAGATCGACAGAATAGACCCGCTTTGTTATGGATGCCTCAAGAAAACCACGAGGTGTTCCGATGAGTGATACATTCCTGCTCGAACCTGCTTTTCAATTCTCCGCCGCACTCGATCCCCATCGTCGAAACGCCTACGAAAAGGCGATCCGAGAGGCTGCGAAGAAAATGGGGGGAACACCTTCAATCGCCCTCATCGGTTGGCAAGCTGCCACCTTGGTCGATGTGGCGCTCGAGGTTAGCGAGCGGGTCTATATCGTAGAAAAACATCCCGAGCTCTTTGAGTCGATTCAAAACGCCGTCATGACTCGAGGAATCGGCAAGAACGTTTCTCTCTTCAAAGAAGACGCAGCCAGTGTCCAATTGGACTCCAGAGTGGATATCGCCGTGACCATCGTTCACTCACCTTGGTTCATGGAGACACCTGCGGCCCAAATCCTGACGAATATCAGAAAGAACGTGCTCAAGCCCGAAGGCGTCATGATTCCCCGCAGATTCGTTCACCTCTTTGAGCTCGCCTCGTCTGCGACTGATATCAGCGGAATCTCATTGAGGGTGCCGCGATATGGGCGACCCGGTGAGGTGTTTGCGGTTTTGGGAGAATCAAAACATTGGTCGACGACGGATTTCACACACGACGAAGATTTCAGCGTGGAGATCGACGACACGATCATCGTGAAACCACTGCTTAGCGGCACGTTGACTGGACTTCGACTCTCCACCCTGGTGGAGCTGACCGACAACACCGTTCACCTCGCTGGCCACTCGGGCTATCAGTCGCTCTTCATGCCATTGCGCGAGGATCTGGACGTCAAAGCCCACGAACCCGTCACCATTTTCGCACGCTTCCGTATGGGCGAGGGGCTCAAGGCCTCACGCTTTATGGCTCGCCATATTGACGACTCTGAGACTCCGGCAGCCGAAATCAGCCCAGACGTCTTGCAGAAGTTTCACGATAACGTTGCAAAGATGATCGCTCAGGTCGACGAACTAGGCCGAGGCGCAGATCTCGACAAAGTCGTGACGTATACCTTCGACCCGCACGGCGATGTCACGCGTCTCACCGCCCTCTTCTGGACGGTGGACGACGAATTTAGAAAGCCGCTAAAAGCTATGGTCGAAGATTTCCGCCGCCTTGCCGCACAGGCAGGAAGCACACCAACTGACGAGCAGATCTACAATATCATGCTCGACTCGTATCGAAGTATTCGCTCCGGAGAGCGCCCATGAAAAGTCTCGAAACCCTGCTCGCCGAACGCATCGTCATCATCGACGGAGCCATGGGCACAATGATCCAGCGCCATAAGTTTGAAGAGGCGGATTATCGCGGTCAACGCTTCCACGACCATCATATCGATCTCAAAGGCGCGAACGACTTGCTAGTCTTCACCCAGCCGGACGTGATCTCGAGTATTCACCAGGACTTCATCGAAGCCGGTGCCGACATCATCGAGACCAATACGTTCAATGCCCAGCGGATCTCGCTCGCCGATTATGAACTTGAAGATTTGGCGTATGAACTCAACTTCGAGGCCGCCAAACTCGCTCGGTCCGTCGCGGATAAGTTCACCACGAACGACGCTCCCAAATTTGTGGCCGGATCCATTGGACCAACGTCTAAAACCCTCTCCATGTCGCCTGACGTCAATGACCCAGGCTTCCGAGCCGTCACATTCGACGAGATGAAGGATGCGTACATTGAGCAAGTCAACGGGCTTCTCGATGGCGGAGTAGACATTCTCCTTCCGGAGACCACGTTTGATACGCTGAACCTCAAGGCCGCACTCATTGCGATTGAAGAGGCTTTCGAAGCGCGCGGAAAGCGTGTGCCGGTCATCACTTCCGTGACCATCACCGACGCCTCAGGCCGCGTGCTTTCGGGACAAACGTTGGGCGCGTGGTGGGCCACCATCGCCCACGCGAAACCTCTGATCACATCCATCAACTGTGCGCTCGGTGCCGACGACATGCGCCCGTACGTTGAGGAACTCTCAAAGCTCGCGGACTCCTACACCGGTTGTTACCCGAACGCTGGCTTGCCCAATGAGTTCGGCGAGTACGACGACACCCCGGAACATATGGCATCGGTTCTGAGGGACTTTGCTAAGGAAGGCTGGCTCAACCTCGTTGGGGGCTGCTGCGGCACCACGCCCGACCATATCCGCGCCATCAAAGCCGCGGTATCAGACCTCAAACCCAGGACTCCATCGGAGCCGTCCCCCTACACGGTATACGCAGGGCTCGAGGCCTTCCAAATTCGTCCAGAATCAAATTTCACCATGGTCGGTGAAAGAACGAATATCACGGGTTCGAAGAAGTTCGAGCGCCTGATCAAGACTGACGACTTCTCCACGGCTCTTGATGTAGCGCGCGAGCAGGTCTTTAACGGCGCAAATATCATCGACATCAACATGGATGAGGGCCTGATCGATTCTGTGGCTGCGATGGAGCGCTTCCTCAAGCTCATCGCGTCTGAGCCAGACATTGCGCGCGTCCCAACCATGGTGGACAGTTCGCGCTTCGAGGTCATCGAAGCCGGCCTCAAATGGATTCAGGGAAAGCCCATCGTCAACTCGATCTCCCTCAAAGAGGGCGAAGAAACCTTTCTCAGACAGGCGCGAATTTGCAAGAAGTTCGGCGCCGCTGTGGTCGTGATGGCCTTTGACGAAACAGGCCAGGCCACTGAAGTTGAACAACGCGTTGAGATCGCTCGAAGAGCGTTCGGCCTCCTACAAGAAAAGGTCGGCTACGACCTCAGAGACATCCTCTTCGACCCCAATATCCTGACGGTCGGAACCGGTATCGAGGAGCACAATCGCTACGCCATCAACTTCATCGAGGCAGTACGACGGATTAAAGCCGAGTTCCCGGAAATCAAGATCGTGGGCGGCGTAAGCAATATCTCGTTCTCGTTCCGCGGCAACAACCGCGTACGTGAAGCCATCCACGCGGCCTTCCTCTATCACGCCATCTCTGCTGGGATGGATATGGGGATCGTGAATGCGGGCCAGCTTGAGGTCTACGAAGAAATTCCAAAAGACCTGCTTGAGCACGTCGAAGACGTACTCTTTGACCGTCGGCCGGATGCCACCGAACGCCTCGTGGATTTTGCGGCGACTCTGAACCAGACGACCACACAGAAAAAAGGCAGAGACGACGCCTGGCGCAATGCTCCGGTCGAAGAGCGGATGCGACATGCGCTCATCAAAGGCATCGATGAGTTTATTGAAGCGGATACCGAAGAGGCGCGAATCAAGCTGAAACGCCCGATTCGAGTCATCGAAGGGCCGCTCATGGACGGAATGCGCATTGTGGGAGATCTCTTCGGTCAAGGAAAGATGTTCCTGCCACAGGTGGTCAAGAGTGCACGCGCTATGAAGAAGGCCGTGGCCTATCTGACGCCGTTTATGGAGGAAGAAACCGAGAGGACGGGCATAGAGGCTCAAAACGCGGGTACCGTGCTTCTCGCTACCGTAAAGGGCGACGTGCACGATATCGGCAAGAACATCGTCGGGGTGGTCCTCGCCTGCAATAACTACAACGTCATCGACCTCGGGGTGATGGTTTCCGCCGAGAAGATTTTGGCCGAAGCCAAGAGCTCCAATGCAGATATCATCGGACTGAGCGGGTTGATTACGCCCTCTCTGGACGAAATGGTACACGTCGCCAAAGAGATGCAACGCCAAGGGTTCACACGTCCTCTCCTAATCGGAGGTGCGACCACGAGCCGCAAGCATACATCGGTCAAAATCGCCCCGATGTACGAAGGCCCAACCGTGCATGTCGTGGATGCCTCTCGTGCGGTCAACGTGGTGGAAAGTCTACTTTCGGCCGACCGACGGGACCAGTACATCGACGAAAACCGGGAAATGCAGGCCAAAGACAAGTCCGACTACGAAGGCCGATTCGCGCCAACCGTGGTGCCTTTTGAAGAAGCCCAAGAGAACCGCTTCCCGATTGAATTCAAGACCGAAGACCTCACAAAGCTTCCGTTTCACGGTCCAAAACTAGTCTCCGTGGAAATCGGTGAATTGGTAGATTATATCGACTGGACCCCGTTTTTTGCCGCATGGGAGCTTCGAGGCGCTTACCCGCAAATTCTGGACAATCCCGACGTTGGCGAAACCGCCCGTGAGTTATTCGCGAACGCTCAAGCCATGCTCAAGACCATCGTCGATGAGAAATGGCTCAACGCCCAAGGCGTCTACGGCTTCTTCCCCGCGAATAGCGAAGGGGACGACGTCGTTCTTTACGACGAAGAGGGCAACGAACTCACTCGATTGTGCATGATTCGCCAACAGAACGACCGCGCCAAGAATGACCAGGCAAATATGTCATTAGCGGACTATATCGCTCCAAAGGAGATTGGAAGAGATGTCATGGGGGCGTTTGCCGTCACCACGGGTCTTGGGGCCGAAGAGAAGGCCAAAGAGTTTGAGGCACGCCACGATGACTACAACGCGATCATGGTCAAAGCGCTGGCCGACCGACTCGCCGAGGCCTTTGCCGAGTGGTTGCACCAGAAGGCGAGGATCGAATGGGGAATCCAAGACGGGCCTTTGCCAAACCAAGACCTGATCGCCGAAAAGTATCAGGGAATCCGGCCAGCCCCCGGCTATCCGGCGTGCCCGGACCACACCGAGAAGTCAAAGCTCTGGGAACTGCTCAAGCCCGACGAGTTTGGCCTTACCATTTCCGAGAATTTCGCCATGTATCCGGCGGCGTCGGTTTCGGGTTGGTACTTCGCTCACCCCAAGGCAAGATACTTCTCCATCACGAAGATTGGAGACGACCAACTCCAAGACTACGCGCGGCGAAAAGGGCAAACCCTCGACGAAGCGCGACGATGGCTTGCTCCTTATTTGGTGTGAAATGACCCAAGAATTCGGAAAATACACCATCCTGCGCCACCTCGCAGATGGAGGCATGGCGACCATCTGGGTGGCGGAGCAAAATGGCCCTGAAGGCTTTGCCCGCTATATCGCCATTAAACGCCTATTGCCCGAATTTTCCAAGGAAAACGCCCTTCGCGAAATGTTTCTCGACGAGGCTCGACTCGCCTCACTTCTTTCGCATCCCCATATCGGCCAGATCTACGAACTCGGCGAGGCGAGGGGCGAGCACTACATCGCCATGGAGTTCATCGACGGCCTCTCACTCGAAGAGATTATCAACGGTTACGAGACCAACGGGCCAATCCCCATCGACCTCGCGGCACGAGTGATCGCCTCGATTCTCGACGCACTGGAATACGCCCACCGAGCCACGGATAGGGACGGAGCACCGCTGAATATCGTCCATCGTGATGTCACGCCTTCAAACATTTTGGTGTCCAACGATGGCATCGCCAAACTGGTCGATTTCGGAGTCGCAAAAGCTGCCAAGCACCGCAGCGCCACTCAATCAGGAGCCGTGAAAGGCAAGTATGCCTACATGTCTCCCGAGCAAATCGAAGGTCAGACCGTTGGCCCCCAAAGCGATGTCTTCAGTCTGGGAATCACATTCTTCGAACTCCTGACCGGAGTAAAGCCCTTCGGCAAGGAACTCCCTGCCGTTAGCGCCATTCTGCGCAACCCAACGCCAGACCCAAGGGAATTCAGACCGGATATCCCCGAAAGCTACGCACGCGTCATTCAAAAGGCGCTCGAAAAACAAACCGAGAATCGCTACCAAAGCGCCCGCTCTATGCTCCTCGACATCGAGACCACGCTCAGACAGCGCAACGCCTACATCACGCCGCTCGAGATCAGCGTTTACGTGCGCACCCTGCGTGGACTCGAAATCGATGTGGATGCCTCTCACGAAGTAGATGCCGGCCTTTTCTCAGCGGACCGCTCAGGCGAGACCATGATTTCGGCCTACGCGCTCGAGACCATGACCGCACCGCCCCCAAAGAAGCCCGAAGGCCTTACCCAGCTGCCGTTCAAGTATCTGGCTTTCATGGTTCCGGGCTCCATCCTTGGGCTGGCGGCGATGGTCTTGATCGCAGTTCTCTCCGCGGGCAGCAAGACCACGTCCTCCCAGATTCCACGTGGCGCGAGCTTCATTCTTTCCGAGGAAGCGATCGTCCAAGCCGATGCTGTACCGACGGCCCTTTTTAAGAAAGACGGAAACTGGGTGGTGATCGACTCCCAACCCGAGGCGAAACTCTACCATGTCGGGGTGTTCATCGGCACTACGCCCGTCTACACGCGGCTCACACCTGGGTTCTATAAGGTTGAACTCGAACAAGGTGAGGTTCGAAAACGAGCTACCGTCGAGGTCAAAGACGCCCCCCTTACAAGAGAGGTGCTTGTTCTTCAGGACCTAGACGATGCTCCTAAAAAATCGAATCGAAAGAAGAGGTGAGCATGTCTGAGTTTGGCCCATTGACGTCTCATGCGCTCGGCGTGCTCCTCAAAGAGATGGTTCGGCGCGCAATAGAAACTATCCAGGCGCAGCAATTCACGTTCGAAGCTAGTGAAAAGACTACTTCGTACGGTAGCGGTCTAGACTTTGTAACCACGGCCGACCATGCCGCTCAGGCTATCTACTTGCGCATGGTGCGTGAGTGCCTTCCTGGCTACGGAATCATCGCCGAAGAGGATGAACTGCAGGTAGAGTGCGCATTTTCACCCTCACTCTGGATTACGATCGACCCGTTGGACGGGACCCGCGCATTCATGAGGCGCCAGTCTCACGGGATTGGAACCATGGTCGCACTCATCTCCGAGCACGAAGTCCACGCTGCCTACGTGGGGGACGTCACAACCCGAGAGATCTACGGCTACCGACCAGGCTCCCCCAAAGTGCATCGAATCTCTCAGTACAGCAGCGGCGTAGAGCTCACGGTCGACCCTCAACGACTTCTCAAGCGGCAATACCTTCTTCTACACGACGATCCAGCGAGCTTTTCGACCGAATCCCAAAGGCTCTTTTTGACCCCAGCGTCCCGTCTCTTTTCGTCCTATGAAATCACGCGAGGAAGCGTCGGTATCGAATTCTCCAGACTCTGGAAGGGCGAAGTTGGAGGCATTCTCATCCGTCCAGGTAACATCACCCCTTGGGACTTTGCCCCAATCATCGGAATCTCAAGACGTTTGGGATTTGTGTTCGTGAACCTAGAGACCAAACAAGTCTTTGAGATGGAGGTTCCCCGAACCACCCTTGAGGTTAACGCCGAGGTCATTATCGTTCACGAAAGCCGAGTTCCCGAGCTTCTGCAATTCGTTTGACCGAGTGTTTGTAGTGCCCGACTTGGATTGTTATAGTGCAAGGAGGAGTCGGCCATGCTCAGTGCACCACTTATCTTCTACCTCTCTCTCTTCCTCGTCGGCGCACTTGGGACTCTGGGATATATGTGGACTCGTGGCAGGCGACAACACAAACCACCATTGCCTTCTAGAACCTCTCAGGAGCCTCCTGAGCCCGAAGACAAGCGAAGACCAACCACGGGGCGCCATGCCGGCCTAAGCGTTAGCACGGAGTCTGTGAGCGCCCTTAAAGAGGCGGAGCTTTTGGTAAACCCAAAACGCTCCAGAGACCGGAAATGTCCGAAGTGTGAACGCAACTTCCATGAGTCATTGGTGATTTGTCCTCATGATCAAACCCCGCTGAAAGCGCTGGAGGAAGGTCAGAAGCGAGTCGTCGTGCGCGAATCTTCTGCCTGCCCCACGTGTAAGCAGTGCGGACGAAGGTATGAGCATGGGATTCGGTACTGCAGACACGACGGCAGCGAGTTGGCACTAGACGTTGAAAAAGCTCTATGTGTCTATGTTTGCCGAAACTGTGGAAGCGAATCAGAAACCCGGCTGGAGAAGTGTTGCGAGGAGCCAAATGTTGTTGAGGTTAACCCGAGCCTGGTTGACCAGCGCCCTCCCCTCATCCCGATGCTCTTTTGCCCACTCTGCCACCATGTAGAGCCCAATGGCGCAGCCATGCTGTGTCCGATCGACGCAGTCCCTCTGCTCCCCATGTTACACCTCGCACGCACGCGGCTGGCCCCGTTAGGCGAGGGACCACGAAGAACGATCTGTCCCCATTGTTCAAAACGATACTCGAAGGCCGCGGCGTTCTGTGCGTTTGACGGGCACAAGCTCCTCCCCTTGGACTGACGCTTACTAGTAGGGGGTTTCAGGTACGAAGATAATATCGCCAGGCAACAAGCGGATGTTTCGGCTCTTGCCTTCAACGATGTCTTGTAGCGGGACCCGGACCTGTATCTCGGTGCCGTTGACCACTCGGCTCAACTTCGTCCCATTACTCGAGGCACGTTCAGCAAAACCGCCCGCAAGCGCAATAGCCTCGATGATCGAAAGATTCGTCCGATACGGGAACGCGCCCGGCGCGCCCACCGAGCCGAAAATGTAGATTCGCTTGGAGTTAAACTCGGTGATCGAGCAGCGAACGCTTGGACTTTGAATGTATCCGTCCGCAAGCCCTGCCGTGACCTTCTCTTCCATGTCGGAGCACGTAAGCCCCTCAACGGTGATCCGTCCAAGATACGGGTAGTTGATCGTCCCTTCATTGGAGACCGTAAATTCACCGGAAAGCGAGCCTTGCCCGTGTACTGTCAGTTGGAAACGATCCCCCACGCCAAGTTCACCGGCGATAGGCATCGTGTTCTCTTGCTCAACCAATGCTTCGTACGCTGGGTCTACGCTACCGTAGCCGCAAGCGCCGAAGACAAGGATAGAACACGCCAAAAGCAAGATGTAGAAGTAGGATCTCATAGATTGAGCGGGTCTCAAGTCTTCAGTATCGAACTGTCGTACCGAAGGTCACCAAATGCTTGGTATATTCCCGCAGCGAATTCAAACCCAAAGTCTCGTCGAAGAGCACGTCTTCGGTATTGTTGATTTGCAGGCGATAAGCTGCATCAACACTCCACCACTTGAAAATATCAAAGCCCAACGAGGCCCGACCGCCGATGAGCAAGTCTGAGATGTCTCCAACAAAGCCTGGAGTTCCCACGTAGTCTCGAATCGAGACCTCTGCATCCAATCCAAGGCGAATCCGGTCGACCAACCGATGCTGATATCCCGCGTATGGCCGATAGTAGGTGTAGAAGTTCCCGATAGTGGTATCTGCAAAACTTTGATTGTAGCCGACAAAGAGCACGTTCTTCGCGACTGGGTCGCCTACGTGGTAGGTCAAGCGCGTGTCGATCACCAAACCGCTGAAGCTGTCTCCCTGGTCATGGAACGACCAACCCCAACCACCGACGAGCTTCAATGAGAGTCTCTCGGTAATCAGACCCGTCAGACCAGCCTGAACCTTTAAAGGTGTGCTATTCGAATTCGCGATATTCCCAATCGCCTGATTCGAATCATCGTACTGGACGATCTGATAATCGAGGCTCAACGTAAGCGCGGTTCTTGGCAGAAATCGCCAATAGTTCGTCAGCGTGAGGTCGTGGATCATGCGATTAATCGCTTCGATATCCTCATGCCTGTATACCAACCAATCATAGCTCAAATAATGCTGGAATACTTTTCCGCCGGGATGCAACCCAAGCGTAAGCCCCAATGAGTTCACGTTGCGGTTATATGCATCGAGCGTGGGACCTTCAGGTGGCTCGTTCGTTCTTGCGAAAGCCTCTTTGAAGGTCACCGAAAAGGCGCCCTCGCGATTGATCCCGAGCGTAGCGCCAACGTTGGCCGAAAGCCCGCTCTGCTCCGAGACCGTGGCCTCATCATCCAAATACTGTTGCCACGAAACACTGGCGGAAACGTTGTATTGAGCCATCCCTGGATTCAGGGAATCGATGGAGAGAAATGGGGTGAATCTAAGGGAGGGTGCCGAAGACAGCCGTGTAGTCTCATCTTCAGATTGATAGAAGATATTCGAATCGTAGGCGCCCGCCATCGTCAGTCCAAATGACGCGACTAACGACTCGGATTGCAAACCCTCACCAGGTGCCGCCAGAGCACTCACGGACATGATCATCCCCGCGATCACACTCATGACTTGTACTTGTTGAACTCTAGCAACCATCTTATTCCTGGGGACCCCAGTTAATCACACATCAGTGGTCTGTGAGTAGCAGAACCCGAATACAAAATACACCCACAAAAATCAGTTAAATGCTGTTAGTTCGGGAAGTCGTTCCATCGCAAGGTCAAAATCGAACTCATTATCGTCAATAACGATAGGATCGACCTCGGCAATGTTGGGATCAATTGTTCGATCGACAACGGTATCTTCTGAAAATCTCAAAACTTCCCCCGCACATACGAGCGCCTGTTCACCGAGCTCACCCACCTTCTCGCCGCCAATTGCCACAAGTGTGTAGTGGTGCTTTTCGGCCTCTTTGTCTCCAGCTGAGACGGCGCTCTTAAGTTCTTCGTGGCTCTTCTCACCGACCTTAACAAAGCCTTTGATAGCGGCAACCTTCTCATTCAAACAGTTCAACTTCAGAATGTCTTGTTCTTCGGTTCGAACACGCTCCAACACCTCATTGGTGCTAGTGAGTGTAGACTTCATGCCGTTTACGATTTCGGTCGCTCTCTCGATCTTCTCTGGACCGGTCAAGGTGTCGACCTCATTCTGCAAATTCGCAATATCAGATGCAAGAGTGCTAGGCGCCTCCGAATCTTGGGCGTTTACAAAACTTAGAGCGAGAGTAAGCGTCAACGCCCCCACTGCTCCCATAATCAAGTTTTTTGCCATCATAGCAGACCCTATTCTTACAATTTCCGCTTCACACTAACACATCTAGCACGTCATACAAACCGAACCAAAAACAACTACTGTGCGACCTCGAAGACGAAGGTTTTATTCACAATGACCTCACCACCCTCTGGTCGAGGGAACCTGAAGCCCTTCACAACACCGGCTACACACGAGCCAACCCCACCACCGACGGAGTCCTCTACGGCCTTCGCGCTGGTCACACGGCCAATGGTTCCGATCGTAAACGAAACGACCACTTTACCCGAAGCGCTTGGATTGTTCTTAATCTCGCGCTCGTAGCAGCGTTGGATAGCGGCTTGGCGCCTTCGAATCACATCAGACACAGAATTGGAGTCGAGCTTTCCACCGACCATCTTCTCGGGTGTTTTGAGGTTCAACTTAACCTTGACCTTCTTCTCGGCCTGCTTGCCGGTATCCACGCCCTTCTTAGCTTTGGAAGCACCTGCCAAACCCTTCAACTCACCCATACCCACCGCACTTCCCTTGCCGTCGGCATCGGATGAGCCGGAAGTCCTAAGACCGCTTTGCTCGGCGCCTGCTACGTTGGTCGCAATACCCGCTGAGTTCGCAAAGGCTTCTTCCATCGAGGTACGTCCGGCACCTTCAGAGAGTGAATCGATCAATGAGCCCCCCTCGGAACTCAAAGCGCCGATCTGACCCAGAATAGTCTTATTCTGCACTTCTTCCGCCAATCGTCGCTTCCGCTCCGCATCCGCAGCCGCGCGCTCTTCAGCGGTCTTTGGCTCCGCCTTTGGTTCGTCATCTGCTTTTGGGGCCGGCTCTGATGGGCCATCGTCCTCTACCTCTTCCCCTGGCCCGTCTCCTTCTTCGGTCTCGATAGGTTCCGCTTCGATCGGCTCTGGCTTTTCGTCCACCATGATCGAAACAAAACGATCCGGCATCACGTAATCGATATCTTTGGGTTGTGGCCAGTCTTTCGCCAGAACAAACGCGACGAAACCAACTTGAAGGAACGCAGAAATGAAGGTGGTGATTAGAAGGGTGGTTGCACCGACGAGCGCGAAAAGAAGGCCTCCTCGCATGCTCGCGGGCAGCACGGGGGGCGTTCGTGGTGGCGGAGGCTTGACGAACTGGAAGAGGATAGCGACCTCTTCACCCCCGTTTTCAAACGCCACGCGGCCATACGTCTTCTCGGTGATTTTGAGAGCGTATCCATCCCCCGACTTCTGTGCCTTATTCATCTTGACCAGTTCTTCGAGCTCTAGCGGCTTTGAATCGCCCACCGAGACACGTCCGGTCATATCCTTCGTAAAGTTCAGAACGTATTCACCGTCCTTAACATCGAAGAGTTGATAGGTCCGTGGCAATTTTGATGCAGGGACCACAAAGGTGTTCTTCTTTAGATCTTGACCGATCGTGACCGCCTTCCGTGTATGGATAAGACGTTCCTCGATACAGTTTTTATTCTGAAAAAGACCAACCCTTAGGATTCGTTGTACAGGCTTTTTCTGCGTAGACATTCAAAAACTCTTTAAACAGCCGTTGCCAAGTCGTCGCACGCCCTCTCGAACGTGAGGCCTCTCCAACCACCCGATTGTGACGCTCACACTAGAACCATCGGCATACCGATTTCCTTCCCTCACTAGAATGACTTAAACCACGATTCTGCGCAACCGCATAAAAAAAAGGACGGTAAAAACCGTCCTCTACGCGAATACGCGGATTAACTCACTCTGCGCCCCCGAAGGAGTCGCGATTCACCTTAACCACAGCGAACTTAAACTGGTTCAACTCTGCTTGGCCTGCGGTGTACATCACCTCGGTTACGAGGCGAAATGGAGTGCTTTGATCGGCGATGATGGTCGCAGTGGGCTCATAGGTTTGCCCCAAAACTCGCATTTCACGCTTCTTCTTGGCGATCTCCTCTTGGAGTCCCTCAAAGAGTGGCTGAATGAGGAGGCTGGCTTCGCCACCTTTCTTCATGCTCTTATCCACAGCACCCTGCTTCACGTCCACAGTCTTAGTGTTGTTCACCAAGATCGCTTTCTGACTGACCGTAATAGTGGTCATATCTTCCGGTGTGAGCTGGGTCGCACTCTCTGGAGCCTTCAAGTCTTCACCGATCACTTTGATCGGCTCATCACCGTAGTTCTTCAGAAGGAAGACCAGAATGATAACCATGATGTCCATAAGGGAGTTCATCCCAAGGCCACCTGGCTCTTCCAAGGCTTTCTTCTTACGCCGACCAGCCTTCTTTTGCCGCGCACGCTGCTCGAGAATGAATTGCTCGTCTGATTGTGTAAAACCGTCCGACATGATCGTTCTCCTTTACTGCGCGATCGACAAGATTGGGTCTGGGAAAAGTTCTTCTGGTGAAGTACCGGTTCCCTTATACTGAGCTGACCAAAACTCGCTCGCCTGGCCATAGGACTCTTTGGCGAGTTGGAAACGTGACACGTCCATCAGGCGCACAATGGCCGAGTATGGGGTGTCTGGATCCGCCGAGATCTTGATGATCGTCTCGTCTGGGTATTCTTTCTTAATTCTCATGAGCTGGTTGTAGAGCTCAGGCCAGTTGTAGGCCGCGAGCGCTTCTTTCAGCTCCGCTTCACCACCCACGAGGTTTCCTTGTGCCATCGCTTCGCGAGCACGCTGGAACTTTGCAGCGACGTCGACGTTCTGCTTCGCAAGACAGATCGTCGGGCCCTGCGTTGGGCATCCAGGACGAGGGGTGAGCACTGCCTCGGAAGCAGCGATCATGAACCCTTTGGTCTGCACGGTGACCGTGAGATTCAAAGGCTTCTTATCGTCCTCTGGTGGAGGCTCTTCTGTCGAAGGTCCAACTGAAAGCTTGGGCGCAGTGATGTTAATCACACCCACTTCCAAGAAGACGATCGAGAGAAGGAGCAAGGGAATCAAGATCACCACCATGTTCATAATGGGGGCGAGGTTGAGTTCCAAATCTGGTTTTTCTTCGGTGCGTTTACGCGCCATGAATCCTCCTGCGTCCTGGAAGACTATTATTCCAGGACCACACTTAATTCCGAGGAATTACTCTTCTGCCACGCCACCCTTGCCACGGCTGACAAGAAGGTTCTCAAGCTTGACGCTGTAGAGATCGATCTCGTCCATCAGACGCTTGGTCTGACCGCTGAGTACAAGGTGAGCAAGCAACGACGGGATAGCCACGATAAGACCGAAAGCCGTCGTGTTCATCGCGAGAGCAATACCACGTGCCAGAAGTCTCTGACGATTCTCAGGAGTGGCTTTCTCGAGAGCCTCGAAAGCCTCGATAAGACCGAGGATGGTTCCGAGAAGACCGAGAAGCGTTGCGATGTTACCAAGGGCCGCGAGGGCGTTGGTACGCTTCTGAATACGAGGAACCACCTCAAGGGAGGCCTCTTCCACGGCGTTCTGGATCTCGACTTCGCCTTTGTTGGCGCGAGTCAAACCAGCCTTCACCACTTGAGGAAGAGCTGCGGATGGAGCGGCATTGCACAACTTGATCGCACGATCAATGTTGTTGGCCATCACCAACTTTTGGACCTGAAGATAAAAGGCCTCGGCGTTGATGTTGTACTTGAAGAACAAGAAAATGAACCGCTCAATCGCAATCCCGATTGCGAAGATGGATACTGCGAGGATGAGATACATCCAAATTCCGCCAGTGCGGAATGCTTCGGCAATTGCGCCCATGTTGAGTTACCTCCGTACGCGTTTTAACAAACTGCGAACCGTTATGACCCGTAGGTCGTTGAAAAAACTAAATCAGGACTCCGAACCAACGCTCTCGAAAAAAACGGCTGTCTCCGAAGTCCGTACCCTATAGCATACCGCATTGCGGGCGGCCAAGTTCATTTTTTTGTCGCTAGAAAGGCTTTTCATCAACCGTCTCTAGCAACTCAGGAATAAAGCTCTGCTTTGGCTTGAGCTTTTCGTAATTAAGTTGTGCATGTTGCAGAATATAAAAGGCTTCTGGCTTTTCAATTCTACCTTTAATCACGGTCTCATCCAGATTGATGACACCTTGTTGCGCAAAGGCAGAACCTGAAATCATTGTTCCGGCAGCGATCAGAGCCACCGTTAGTACGATCATTTTCATGATTCTTCTCCTTTTTGAGCCTCACGCATCATCTCTTGCTTCTGTTTTTCAATCTCGATCGCTTTGCGAGCTTCCTCAAGATATTTGTTGGCTGGGTCATCTTTTGCCATGGTCTTGTTGACGGCCTTGTACTGACCAAAGGTATCAACGGACTTTTGAAGGCGTGCGATGGGGTCCATGCCAGGGATATCGCTGTCGAGATAAAGAATGGCTAAGTTAAAGTGAGCGTCCGCAAACTGAGGGTCGATCTCGATCGCTCGTTTGAACGCGAGCTCCGCATCTCGAAAGCGGCTCAGACCTTTGTAAGCACTACCAAGATTTAAGAACGCATGCTTGTAATCGGGAAAGACCCTGACAGCTTCTTCAAACTGCAAGCGGGCCGCCTCGAAATCACGAGCCTCATGATAGAGCAAGCCGAGGTTATTTCGCGCCTCGGGAAACTGTGGGCGTAGCTCGACCGCTTTACGGAAGTTCGCGATGGCCGCCGGCTTCTTGTCCAACTTCAGCTCCACGAGCCCGTAGATATTGAAAAGATCAGCCCTCGATCCATCGAGCTCCACGGCCCTCACAACCACAGAGCGTGCGAGCTCGAAGCGGCCAAGGTTAAAGTTTGCTTGCGCCATAGCCACCATGGCGTCCACATTCTTTTCGTCGCGTCTCAGAACCTCTTTGGCCTTACGAATCACATCCTCGTACGCGCCCTTGTAGAGCCCTACCTCGAGGCCGGCCACACGGTGACTCAGCACGTCCGGCCTCTGATTCGCAAAGCGATCGGCAAGCCTTTCAGCGTCTTGAACGCGATCCTGTCTCAGATAGAGACGCACCAAATTGATCAACGCCGGGCTAAAGTTGGGGTTCTTTTGAAGTGATTCAAAGTAGCGGCGCGCAGATTGCTCGTATTGTCCCTGTCTCTCATGAATCACACCCAGATTATACGCTGCAAGATACGCAGCACCTGGCTGGGTAAGAATAGATTCAAGGGAGGATTGTGCAGATTTGAGGTCTCCACGTTTTGCGGATTCCATCGCGTCGCGGATCATTGCTGCCGAGCCGGCGTCGAGCTCGCTCTCATCAGAGCTAGACTCAGCAGATCCGTCATCGAGACTATCGGTTGAAGGCATCTCTTGGACATCCTTCATCAAGTCCTCAGTCGCTGGCATGTCCTCGGTAGCGACACTTTCCTCAACAACGCTCTCGTCTTTCTTCTCCGGAGATCCCGAGCAAGCCAGCACGAAAGAAGTTCCGATAGCTAGAAGTATAATCTTCTTCATTTTGGAGCTCCCGGATTCAGGTTCTCGGCACCGATGAGGTCTCGACCCGTAACCACGCGCATCTCGTAGGTAGAACGTTCTTCTTTGTAGAGCGGATAATCAGCCGGCTTATAGCGGTTGAGCTCCTCGAGTGTTCGCATGGTCCACTCGTTGACGATCTTCTCTTCACGGGCTTTAGCGATAGTGGTCTCGTAGCGGCGAATCGCCTCATCCTCGAGCGGAATGGCGATATCCTCAAGCTGCGTACGATAGACCTCGTACTCTTCGGAATCGTCTCTGAACGGAATAGGCACGTTATACAAAGATTGAGCGAATTGCTGAAAGAGACTTCCGATTCGGAAGCTCGACGCCATGGTCCACTCAAGACTCTGATAGCCCCAAACCGATTCATATTCCGCTGTGAGCGCCTTTTGACCAGCGATCTTCTCGTTGAGCAACTTCTTCTGGTTGTTGAGCGAGCCTTTGATCTGAATCTTGTTCCACTTATCAAAGTTTCTCTCGGCCAGCATGAACTGCGACTTGGCCGCAAAGAAGGCGCCTGGAGATGCCGGAGCCACGCCGCGCGACTGATACTCGTCGATGATCTGCTTGTAGTACGTGTCGGCGCGTCTCTGGTCACGACGTCCTTCGTAATAGTCGGCGATCTTCATCAATCCTTCGAGGACCTTCGGGGAGTTTTCCGCCGTTCCGTGGTCCTTGACATAGGTGTTGATGGCTCGAATCATCTTCTGAGAATCACCTGCCTTCTCCCACGCCTCAACCGCTCGCCATGCAGTTTCATCGGCCTCTTCACTTTCGGGGAAAGTCGTCGAGTAGCGCTCATACGCAGTTGCGGCCTGCTTATAATTCTGGAGGTTTTCCTGAAGAACGGCTGCATTCCTAAGCGCATCCGCACGCCGCTCCGTGAGCTGGAAATCCAGTCCTGTCTCGTTGATCTCAGCCTGAGACTTGTTGCGATACTTATCGTAGAAAATCTCATACGACTGAATCGCGTTTTCGTAGTCAAAGAAACGCTCCTGATTCACGGCCACCCTGAAGAGTGCGTAAACGGCCAGGGGATCGTTCGGATGTTCCTTGTAAACCCGATCGTAGAGTTTCATGGCCGATTCGTATCGCTGAACGTTCTCGTAGGCCACGGCCGCGTTGTTTAGAGCCTTCGCTGCAAACTGGTTGTTTGGATCCTCTTGGAGCAGGCGCAAATACTCTTCAGCCGCTTGTTCGTACTTTTCATCCGCAAAGAGCTGTTCGGCCGACTTAAACATCGCGCCGAGCTTGAACTCTTTGACTTCTGCACGAACGGCGGCAGCTTGTTCACCCTGAATCACGTTGGAGAGCTTCTCCGCGGCTTCAGCGAGTTTGGTGAAGTCGTTTTCGTTGCGGTAAGTCTCTAGGATCAAACTTCCCGAGAGATACGCGACCTCGTGCTCGGGGTATTGGTTGATCACCCACTCGAAGCGCCGTCTTGCGGTCGGATAGTCGTTGAAGTCGTAGTAGACCTTGGCGGCTTGGAACGCGAACTTCGCATCGAGATACTTGTCTTCCTCATTCTTGAGGTTGAGCACCACGTATCGGTCCATTTCTGTGACGTAATCACGAACCATCGCAGGAATTGCTTCTGCGGTGATAGTCTTTTGCTCTTCCCGCTCGTCTTCACTTCGAACCTGGGTTTGATTCTCCGCGACAGCTTGCGCATCAGCAAGGCCCGGCAAGACTTTCGGAGGAAGTTCACCAGTTTTGACCTTATCGGCCATCATATTCTCAAGAGATTTAACGGTATTGAATGCCGCCACCTCTTGGAATTCGTTTTTGGGAACGTCCATCTCTCGCACCACTCGGTATTGCTCATAGGCTCGTTGATACTGCCCTGAGTAATAGAGGCTCTCGGCGAAGTAAAAGTTCCATTGGTAGAAATCTTTATCGTTCGGGTAGCGCTGAAGATAGCCTTCATAGCCCGTAGCCGCGGAGGCGTAGAGGGTTTGCGCCCGCTCACCAAGCGATTCGTCTTCTCTGGCTTCAGCCTCGGACCGCATTTTTTGGGCCTCGGCGTGATACCACGTGGCCGACTGAATCAGGTTATCTTTGACCAAGACATCTGAATAGCGAATGGCCTCGGCATTTCCGAGCTTTTGTTGGTGGGCGTACCACTGACTCTCGGGACCGTAGAACTGATTGAGTTTTCCGCGCTCCTCGAAAGCCAGTTCGAGCTGGTCGTCTCTCAACAACGCCAAAATGATCTGCTCGTGAACTTCCGGGTTTTCGCGATCGAGCGGATATCTCGCGAGGATGAAGCGGTAGATATCCACAGCATCCGCATAGCGTGTGTTATCAAAAAGGTACCCACCCAGGCGTCGGAGGACTTCCTTCTCGTAGGGTTTATCCCCGGTGATGTACTTTCGAACTCGGATCAGACCGAAATCGTCGTCCTTATTGCCGTCGAGATTCCAGTCTTCCTCGGCGAGGGAGATGGCCATGTACTGCACGGCTTCAGCGCGGAGAACCGAACCTTGTTGGCCCGTTGTCGCTTGAAGCTCATCGCTGTACTCGATCAGGCGGGCAAACTCTTTGATCGCCTGATCGAAATTGTCTTGCCGGTAATAAGTCCAGGCCAGCTTGTAGAGGGCCTTATCGTAGAACTGCGAGTCCTCGAACTTCATCGCCTCGATGTACGATTGCTTGGCAAGCTCGAGTTCGTTGTAGTCGAAGTGGAATTCACCAATTCGGATCCACGCTTCTGGCACGAACTGAGAATCAGGCCTCTTGACGATCAGCTCGGCAAAGAGTGAACGCGCCTCAGTCTCGTTGCCCATCTGCAATTCACAATACGCGAGCAGGTAATAGGCGCCATCGAGCAAGCGATAGTCAGGGAATTCCGCAATGAGACGCCTGAAGAGTGCGATCGTATTTGAATAGTCGCGAATCGGATCAGCCGGAGGGTCGGTCCTCTGACCTGATTGAAAAGCCTCCAATTGCTCCTGGAACGCGTCATCAGCGAGCATGAAGTCGTCGTTTGCTTTCTCGAAATGCAGCTCAGCGAGCCTGAAAATCGCGTCCGGCGTGTATCGCTCATGATTCGGATACTTGACGAGGAAAGCCTCAAAAGACTCGATCGCTGCGACGCGGTCACGTCGCTCAATCTCTTCGCTCGACTCGATCTTCCCTTGATATGCCGCGTTGATCTGCGAGACACGCTTTTTGTACTCGGCATCGACGATATTATCTACGGTACCCTGGAAGTCGGTAATCTCAGCAGCATAACGATTAAGGGCGTTCTGCCAGTCTTCGAAATGCGCGATTTGTTCCTGACTAACACCTTCGGGAAGCAAGATCGGAGCACGAATCAAGCCTTTGTCTTCCGCAGCCATACCCTCTTTATTGCGGATATCTTCTCCACGTTGGGCGGCTTCTTTGTCCAAATCGGTTTCATCGACGATCTCGGGGCCGTCTTCTTCAGCGACCTCTTCCTGAGCGAACACGCCCGTTGGAGTACCGAAGAGCAGACCGAGCAAGAGTGCTCGCGAGCCCCACCTATGCAGGTTATCGAACTTCATTGAAGGCCTCCTGCAGCATTCTCAATTCAGACGTACGGTCTTCAAAGAGCTGATTAATTTGGTTCGAAATTCGCTCTTTCTTCTGCCACTTCACATCGATCAGGCCGACATCCGCTCGAAGAACAAGTTCATCAAATTTAGCTCGTGTTCTCATAAAGTTCAGATATGCCAACACCCCGGCACCACCTTGCGATGCGAACATCAGCTCTTGCAGGGACGCTCGGTGTTCTGCCAATAGGCGCTCTTCGCCTTCGATCTCGGATCTGATCTCCGAGACCTTTTCATCCACTAGCGATTCTAGTTTTGCGAAGTAGGCGTCTAGCCTCTGGTGTTGTTGAGGAAACTCCGCACGGGCGGTTTGCATGCTGGAATCAAGCCCCTGACTTCCAAGCATACTCTCGGCCCTCGCAAGTGCATCCTGGTATCGCTTTCTGATATTTCCTTCGGCGCGTACCACATCATCTCCGACGCCAACCATGCTTCTAGACTCCGCGATCTCAGCTTGGATTTGAGCTCTCAGATCTTCGAGTTCTTTGAGGGTGCCACGGATTTCAGCGCGGAGCGCATCGACGCGATCCTTCTCATCCTGACTCAGGTCACGACCATATTCTCGCTCTAAGTAGGTATTAACCGCCGCAAGCTGCGCGTTTTGGCTATCGATTTGATACGCCACAGCATCGAGTTGTGCACGTAGGCGATCGTACTCTTGAAAAATCAGCTCCTCACGCTCCGCAAGCTCCACTCGGCTCTGAGGGGCACGCTCATGCGCTGCCTTGATGGCCTCTAGCTCCGAGGCCATCGCCTGCCAACGGGTGGCCAGATCACCACTGAGATTGGCGCTAGAAACTTGCTTCTCAAGCATTGCATGGCGTGTCGCCAGTAACTGGTTTTCCACCTCAATCCCCTGAGCCAGCCCTTCGGAAAGCTCCGGGAACGACTGCACCCGTGCACCAGAGGACAGACGAGCATTGATCTCTCGGATCACGCTTCCCGTGTCTTCGATATCACGGCTCACATTTCTCACGTCTCGAATCATCGCTGTCGCCGCGGCTACCGAGTCATCGGACTCAAGCCATTTCGTAACCAACGGTGGCATTTGACGCGCCTCTTCTCCCGGCACCTCCTCAACGAGGATCGAAAAGAAAGCCTGAAGGTCTTGCTGTTCAGCCGCGAGTTTATCCATCTCAGTCTTGACCGGCTCAAAGGTCGTCAAGATGTCTTTGAAGTCATCCTCGGCGAGCTCGTATTCATTGAGCAAAATGGAGAGGTCAGCCTTCAGGAGCTTTGCTTCCGGCTCAAAAGCAGGGTTCGGATCATTGAGAAGCAAAATCTCCACGTTTCGTCGAGCTTCGCGGTACATCTCTTTAGCCACGAGCACCCAGGTAAACTCCCAGAGTGCACGATCGAAGTGCTCGGATTCACGAGGCACGCGATTGTACAAGTCGATGGCACTCTCATGATCGCCGCGCTCGTAGGCGAGTCGCCCCTGAGCGATATAGGCGAGTTCAATGACGGAGATATCTCGGGGATTGCCCGGAGTCTTCGACGTCACGGTCTGAAAGGTCGTCAACGCCGCGTCGTATTCCTTCTGAGCGACCTGCGCCACGCCAGCAAAATAGAGCCCGACCACCGAATATTCAGGATTTGATGACGCCCTCATGAAGGACTGTCTGGCCTCTTCGAATTTACCCTGCCGATAGAGGGTCTTTCCCGAAATATAGTCGAGAGCTCCGTCAACCCCTTGGCCCTGTAGCTTTGAGAGAATTTGGTCGACCCCCTCAAAGTTTCGGGATTCGTACGCCATTTCTAGGTAGAGGCGCGCGGCATCGTCAAAATGTGTCCCACGGCCCATGTCGATGAGCTGTTTGAGATAGCGGCGCGATGCCTGATAATTTCGCAAACGGTAGAGGCTGTCTCCGAGGAGAAAAAGGCTTTCTCGATAACTCGGAAACGCCTCGGTTTCGCGGCGAACGAGGTCCATGAAAAGCACGCTCGCCCGCTGATAGTCTTCAAGATAGTAGGCGACCCGAGCATCGTTGAGTCGCGATTCTGTGCGATACTGAGATGCCACTTCTGCCGGCTTGATGAAGGTATTCTCAAGCTCAGAAATGGCCCTGGTGATCTCGCCTGGGTTTTCTACGGGCTGGGCCTGCGCAAAAACACTGGGAGTCATCAAACCGAGCGCGGCAAAGAGCGATGCTGACGCGATCAGGGTTTTGAGTTGATTAAACTTCACTTCGCTTCGTCCCCGACGGCACCTTCGTCCGTTCGAATATTATCGAAGAATTGCACTTCACAACGGGTAAATGGGCGGTCCTCTTTGGAGGTCGCTGCGTTACCCTTCTCGTATGCAACCACACGAATCTGACTAATCTTCCCTTCCTCTGCCTTGAACTGACACGACGACCGGATTTCAAAGTCGTATCCGTTGAAATAGGGGAAGAGCCCGTAGCCACTTCCTTGATACTTCAAAAAGATCGAGAGGTTATGGTTTCCTGGCGCGATGCCGCCATTGTAGACTTCGAACGAGTTCTTATCGGCGAGTGAGCCGTTGCGATCCACCTGCCCGAAGACCTTGCTTCCGTCGAGGCTGTACAGCGCTTCTCGAAGCTTAAATGCCCGTCCCATATCGGTCTTATGAATCACGATCGCTCGTGCACCGGCCAAGTTTCCGCTCAGAAGCGTCTCGCGCAGGAGCACGATTCGAGTCTTCGATTGAAAAACCTTCTCTTTGAGATCATCGATCTTGGTCTCCAACTCCTGGATTTTCATGGAGTAGGCTTCCTGCGGCATGTTGGGGTCAACCTGCAGCCCTTGGACTTGATTGGAGTCCATTCGAGCCTGAAGCGACTCGTCCGTGCCCGGGTAGTCGGTTCTCAGAGGACGACCACCGGGCCCCAAGACGGGCTCGTTGCTTGCGGGTTGGCCCTCTGCTTCAGCGGGAGCCTCAGTGCCTTCGGCAGGCGCAGCTTCAGCACCTTCTTCAGGAGCACCCTCCGCTTCCGCTTCTGAACCTTCTGCCGCAGGTGCGGCATCTTCTTGTGCAACCTCTTGTTGCGCGGTTTCTGCGTTCTCATCCGCATTTTGCGCCCACGCGGTTGAGGCTGCGCTGAGCAAAATTGCCGTCAAGAGAACACGATTCAACCTTGTCATAATGACCTCAATAGATAGAGCTTATGCTGTCCCACGTTGGAGCATCCGGGATTTCCCATGTAGCGTCAAGCGCGCGAGGAGCATATGGATAACAAAGAATACGCCAGAATTCTAAAAGAGATTTCAATATTACGCCAGATCAGAGGTGATAATCATTTTAAGATTCGAGCATATGAAAATGGCGCACGTGCCATCGAGAACTTGGCCGACCCTCTTGAGAGCCTGATGGACGAGGGTGATATCACTCAAATCGAGGGTATCGGAAAAAGTTTGGCAAAAGAGCTTGAATCGCTGAGGGAAACTGGAGTTTCAAGTGTTCACCAAGAACTCTTGGTGGAATTGGATCCTGGGCTTTTGGACCTGATGAAGATTCAGGGCCTCGGGCCAAAACGCATTAAGACGCTATATGACGAGCTCGGAATCTCCAATGTGGACCTTCTGAAAGAGGCCGCCGAGTCCGGCAAGATTGCCGACGTCGAGGGACTTGGGAAGAAAACTCAGGAAAAAATACTGGCGGAGATTGAACGACTCGCCCAGAGTTCTGGAAGGATGCCACTTCCCGCAGCCCGCGCGATTGCCTACGGCGTGCGAGACAAACTGAAGGAAGTTAAGGGCGTCGAGGCGATCGACGTCGCTGGCTCTATCCGGCGAGGCCGCGAAACAATTGGAGATATCGACATACTCGTGGCGACGAGCGGCGAGCCACAACCAATCTTTGAGGCCTTTGTCACTCTTCCAGAGGTGGAGGAAGTGTTGGTGCGCGGCGATACCAAGACGTCCGCGCGCCTTCGCAATGGAATGCAAGTCGATGTGCGAATCGTTAGGCCGGAGCAGTTCGGAGCCGCGTTGCACTACTTCACCGGCAGCAAAGAACATCACGTCAAGCTGCGCACTCGCGCAAAGAAGATGGGCTTAAAGATCAATGAGTACGGGGTGTTCCCCAGAGACTCAGACACTCCAGTAGCTTCCAAGACCGAAGAGGACCTCTACGCGTGTCTCGACCTTCAATTCATTCCACCGGAGCTGAGAGAAGGACGAGACGAAATCGATTTGGCTGAAGAGTCCAAGGTGCCAAAACTCGTGGAAGCCTCAGATATGTTGGGGGACCTGCATATGCACACCACCGAGACGGATGGCCGAAACACCATTCTTGAGATGGTTGAGGCGGCCAAGGCACGAAACTACCGCTACATCGCCATCACCGACCACTCTCAGGCCGTTACAGTTGCGGGCGGCATGACACCAAATCGATTCGAAGCCCAGATCGCTCAGATCCGAGAGATCAATCAGGAGCTCGAGGATTTTCGAATCTATTCGGGAATCGAGGTCGATATTCTCAAAGATGGAAGTTTGGACATGGATCACGACCTTTTGCGTGAGACGGACTGGGTCGTGGCGAGCGTTCACTCACATTTCAATCTGCCTAAAGAGGAGATGACGGCGCGAGTGATTCGAGCCGTAGAATCCGGACTCGTGCATTGTCTGGGTCACGCGACGGGCCGTATCCTGGGAGGACGCGACGGATACGACCTCGATATCGGGCAGGTCATGGACGCTTGCGCCGTCCATGGAGTGGCGATGGAGATCAATGGCTCGACAGGGCGCCTCGACCTAAATGCTGATCTGGCACGAATGGCGCACGATCGTGGTGTGAAAATCGTTTTGACATCCGATGCTCACTCAACACGGGGCCTTGAGGATTTGGACTATGCGTTACAGCAAGCACGCCGCGCGGGACTCACCAAAGCGGATATCATGAACACGGCGCCGGAACTCTCGCTCGGCTAAGTGAGCTATTCCGGACACCCGTCGTTGTCTTGGTCCCCGTCTTTGTCCTCAGGATCGAGCATGCAGAGGTCGTTGACGTCGAGAATTCCGTCTCCGTCGTTGTCTGGATCTGGGCAGCCGTCCTCGTCCTCGAACCCGTCGAGGTCTTCGGGCTGGTCTGGACACTGATCCCTTTCGTCAGGAATCCCGTCTCCATCCGCGTCGATCTCATTTGCCTCTTGAAACCTCGCCTCACAACAACGCGGGTCACAGTCAACCTCTTGGGTCGTGGTGCGGGCTCCATCGATGACGTTCGCCTCAGATACACAGGCGTCCTCAATGTTGATTTCACAGTTTGGTAGGCACTGCGGTGGTGGTGGCGGGGCGACTTCTTGAGGGGTCTCTTTTTCTTCCACAGGTGGAGGTGTGGTCGAACAGGACGCTAGGCCGCATGCGACCAGTATCAGTGTGAGTTTCTTCATTTTTTGCCTTTCGCTATCGGAACCGGCGTACATAGACAGATGGATCCAAACCCTTACTCCACCTTACCAGAACTTGCACGGCCCCTTGAAATGGCGGTTCGGACTCAAGATTGATATGGGTCCAGACGTCCTCTACTTCGCAGACTTTGGTCTCGGCGTTCCATTTTTACAAGAATGTGTTCGCCAATTGTCGGCACCCTGAAGGTGTGTTCGCCTTTTGAATCTGGGATTGAGAGGCTCGCGTTCTTGTCGACAATGAGAATTTGGTACATGAGTCTTCCTGCCGTCTTGTTTATAAAGACAGGATAATCGGCTTGTGACGTGGTGCAAGAATATGAACGAAACCAAAGAAGAACTCCCCAAAGATTTTGGCCTCTTACTCCCCAAGATCATCGCATCACCGCCCGGCCCTCTTTCTCGGGACTTTATCACGCGCCTCGCCGCCACCGAATGCCCCGCTATCACAGCAAGGCGCGCACGAAGACAGCATGAGACAGGCGTCAATCAGGATCCGATCGTGTGGACGCACGCGCTCGGGGCGAACATTCGGGATGCTGACGGCAATATCTATGTCGACTTGAGCGCAGCCTTCGCAGTGAGCGGGCTCGGGCACAGACACCCAAGAGTTGCTCAGGCCGCGCATTCACAGGTCGACCGTATGATTCACGCCATGGGGGATGTGTTCCCATCTGACGTGAAGATTGAGTTTTCGGAGAAGCTAGCTCAGATCGCACCGGGCGACCTCCAAGAGTCCATCCTAGGGCTGAGCGGTGCTGATGCGATTGGTGCTGCCTTGAAGACGGCCGCGATACACACCGGAAAGAGCGGCGTCATTGCGTTTTGGAATGGTTACCACGGGCTTGGGCACGGCGCGCTGAGCGTGACGGCCTACCGAAAGAGTTTTCGCGAACCGTTCTTAAGCCAGCTTGGTCGCGATGTGTTCCACGTACCATATCCCAATCCAGCCAGACCTCCGTTTGGCCTCCAAGGCGCGGCACCCGAGACTATCCGAGACGCGGTCTTGACACATATCCGCTCGATGCTCAGTGAGCCAGCAACCGGGGCTGAGGGAATTGGCGCCATCATCATTGAACCGATTCTCGGCCGTGGAGGGGAAGTTGTACCTCCGGAGGGTTTCCTCCAAGGCTTGCGAGAGATTGCCGATGAATTCAGCCTGGTACTGATTTTTGACGAAATTTTCACTGGGTTTGGGCGAACGGGCAAAACCTTCGCGTGCGAGTGGGAAGGCGTCCTTCCTGACATTCTTTGCGTCGGAAAGGCCCTCGGCGGTGGATTTCCGCTTTCGGCGGCCATCGGAAGGCCACATATTATGCGCTCTTGGGGCACGTCATCGGGTGAATCAGTTCATACGTCGACCTTCCTCGGTAATCCGTTGGGCTGCGCCATGGGGCTCGCGTTTCTGGAGGAGTTTAAGGAAGGCGATTGGGCAAATCGCGCGCAGAAACTGGGCGAAATGATGTACCAAGACCTTTCAACTCTTCGCTCGCCTTCCATTTCGGACATCCGTGGACGCGGCGCAATGTTGGGAGTCGAATTCATCAAGTCGGACGGAAGTCCTGACGGCGCGCGCGGTCTACAGATTTGCTCTGAGCTACTCGCCAAAGGCTTTATCTGTCTACCCTCAGGCGCATGGGGACATGTGTTAGGACTCTCGCCTCCATTTGTACTTAGCGAGGAACAATGGAAGTCATTTTTCCACACACTTCAGAATTGTATTGAGAAAGCCGACCTCAGCAGGTAACAAGGGCCGACTGAGGAGAGATGATGGAAACACAAGTGGAACGATCGGCGGGTGGCGTACTCTTTAAGCCGATGGACGGAGGACCACTGGTTTGCCTGATCAAAGTGGCGACTCGCGGTGGAAACCCTAGCTGGAGACTACCCAAGGGGACAATAGAACCCGGCGAAACACCTGAGGATGCAGCCATTCGCGAAACCCGCGAAGAAACCGGCTGCCTCGGGAGAATTATCTCGACCTTGAGCCCAATCGACTATTGGTACACCCGTCATGATGACTCAGGGCGGCACCGTATCCAAAAGTCTGTGGCATTCTACCTGATGGAGTACATCTCAGGCGATGTTGCAGACCATGACCACGAAGTTCTCGACGTGGAATTCATGACCTTGGCACAGGCTGTTCGTGAGATTTCTTACGACGCAGAAAACCGCGTGCTCCAAGAGGCGATGCACGCCTGGGACGCACACCTCTACCGCCAATCCCTGACCTGAAAACTGATCGATTCGACTCGTTTAGTCTTTGGTGAGGTCGAGGAAGGTTTCATATCCGACGGCGATATCATCGCCATATCGGCCCTGCGTAGGATCTGCGGGCTCTGGGCGGTACGTTCCGAAGAATGCGATGGAGTTGGAGTTCGCGAAGTAGTCGAATCCGTTCTCACGACTTCTAGGCACCCAGACGTTGTCTTTGTAGACGCGCAAGGAGCTAGAGATCGGCACGCTTGGAAGCACGTACGCCGAGGCCAGACCGGTTGCAGCGTAGATGATCTCATCGATCGTCTCTTGGATATCATTGGCTGTGAGCTCAGCCACACTACCACCGGTGGCGAGAGCGACACGCCGGTAGGCCTCGCCGTCTTCATATCGGTCGCCTGGATCGATTGTTACAATGGCGAATGCAATCGTGTTAGCGACGAAGAACTGGACGTACTGCTCAAGGAAGTTCGCTACCGAAGGGTCGCTCAGGTTGTCGTATTGGAAGTCATTATCTTCTTCATCTGAAACGAAGATCGTAATGAGCTGTGCATCGGGACGAACTCGCGAAATTTGAGGGGCACTCGATGAGCGCATCCATTGAATACCGTCACGCGCCGAGTTCAGACCATACTCCGCGCCTCCGTTGTAGGGTCCGTTCTCGACTTCGTTGATGCCCGCAAGGAAGGTAGGCTGGTCTGTGTACCAGGGCACGTTGCCCACGGGGCGACCGTCGTAATCTCGGTCCATCGTGGTTACCGCCAAGCGATAATCCAGAGCCGTGTTGGTCAAGTTCGCGAAGAAGTTGTTCGCCACATTTCTAACGCGCACGTAGTCGTCAGACATTGAGCCAGATTGGTCCAATACCCAGTAAAAGTCGGCTTCAGGATTGCCCTCGCCGGCTCGGAAAGCGTTGCATCTTCCGAAGTGGTCGTCTTGCGACGAAGCCACATTGGTGGTGTTTGTAAGGTCATCCATTCGGAATGAGACTTTCTCATTGGCGTCAAATTTCTGCGCTGGAGCAAGTGCTGCGGCCACAACCAAACGATCTCCGTTTTGGTCACTTTCTCGATATGTCACGGAGATATAGACGCGGAAATCCCGATAGGTTGTTCCCGACGACACTGGCAGACCCGTCACATCTGCGGCTTCAAAAGGCGCCAGGTTAAAGAGAAGCGCATCGCGAACTTGCCTGATTGAGCTCTGTTGCGGAGTTCTAATCAAGAATCTTGCGATGGCCGCTGTTTCGAAGTCATGTGTAGTGAAACCACCACCTGTGGAGTCCTGAACAATGGAACCCGTCGCGGCCACTCGGCTTCTGAAGAACGCTTGAACGTCTTCCGGAGTGGTTTGATTGGCAGCCGGGCGCATTGAGAACAACGTACCAGCGACCTCGTTTGCGGGGTCTTCAAAAACAGAGGCAGCCTGCGCGTTCTGTGGTGTCGCTGTCGAAATGCCGAGCTCTACGTAGTTACCAAAGACCGTTGGGAAAGCCACCAGCCAATCGCCCGCAGAAGAAACCTCGTAGTTGAGTGTTTCACCTTCGAGAGTGTCACAGGCGCTCACAATCCAACGGTCACCGTCAAGGATCTGGTCGTTGTAGGTGGATGGATTGGTAGGGTTGAAGCCGAATGTAATCTCGTCGGCGTCGTTGAGGCCGTCCCCATCACTATCGCCGATCATCGGGTCTGAGCCGACCTGAAGCTCAGCGAGGTCATTGAGGCCATCTCCGTCGGTATCCGTCTGGCAAGAGTCGGTACCCAGTTGGGCTTCCTCACAATTGCTCAAACCGTCGTAGTCGCAGTCGACTTCGCACCAATGCACACCGGAGTAATTGCAGTCCGAAAGACAGATCTGTAAGGGATTGAAGTCCTCTGGGGTGTCAGGTTGGCCCTGGTCAGGCGCCATATCGTCGCCCATATCGGTCATGTCTGGCTCAGTCATATCGGGCTCAGTCATGTCTGGCTCAGTCATGTCTGGCTCAGTCATATCTGGATCCGGCATGTCCTCCTCAGGCATGTCGACGACTCCGATATCTTCATCGCCCATGTCAGGGCGCGTATCAGGAGGGTCCACATCATCCGCACACGCAGAGAGAGAGCCGATTAGAACGAGCAAAAAGATATGTTTCAAAGTCATGGTCAAAACCTCCGAGTGCGGAGTGTAGCGGATTGAGCAACACATTTCCTCAAAAAAGCGTGCATTTCTTGCGCCAAGTCCCACCAATTAAGAAGCAACGCTAGGAAATCAGTTGCCGATCAGTCTTTTGACTGATCGATGAAGGTCGAGTAGCTCACAGCGATGTCGTCGCCGTAGCGTCCCTGAGTGGGGTCTGCAGGCTCCGGTCTGTAGGTCCCGAAGAAGGCAATCGAGTTCGTGTTGGCGAAATAATCGAAGCCATTGGAACGGCTACGAGGCACCCATTCGGCGTTCTTGTAGACGCGAAGCGTGCTCGAGATTGGAGTCGCAGGAAGGACGTAGGATGAAGCCAAGCCAGTTGCAGCGTAGATAATTTCATCGATGGTCTCCTGGATATCAGTCGCCAAAAGGTCAGCAGCGGAGCCACCGGTAGCGAATGCAACTTCACGGTAAGCTGCACCATCCGAGTAACGGCTAGTAGTATACTCAACGATCGCAAAGAAGATCGTATTGGCGATGAAGAACTGTTTGTACTGCTCCAAGAGGTTAGCGCCTGGCCCAGAGCCCAAGTTCACGCCTTGGAATTCCTCATCTTCTTCGTCCGAGAGAATCACAGTGATCAGCTGTGCATCAGCCCTAACCCGTGCGCTCTGAGGTGCAGACGAGGAGCGCATCCACTGAATGCCGTCTCTCGTGGTCTTGAGTCCGTACTCTGCACAACAATCGTAGCTGCCGTTCTCAATGGCCGTGATTCGGCTGATGAACGACGGGAGGTCTGTGACCCACGCGGTCGTTCCGATTGGACGTCCGAAAAAGTCTTCGTCCATGGTGCTCACGGCGAGTCGATAATCGAGCGAGGTATTGTTGAGGTTCGCGTAGAAGTTGTTTGCCACGAGTTTGACGCGTGCGTAATCGTCGAACATGGAGCCAGACTGGTCCAGGTTCCAAAGGAAATCAGCCTCTGGATTTCCTTCTCCTGCACGGAACGTGGAACAACGGTCTTGGTTGCTATCGACAGCTGACGCCACGCCTGTGGTGTTGGTGATATCGTCCATACGGAATCGAACTTTCTCGCGCTCCTCGAACTTCTGAGCTGGTGCAATGGAAGCGGTGTAGACCAATCGATCCCCGTTGGTCTGGCTCTCACGGTACGTCACGGAAATGAAGAGGCGGAAATCCCGATAGGTATTACCCGACGAGACAGGAAGACCTGAAGCGTCAGCAGGCTCAAACGACGCCACGTTGAAGAGGAGCGAATCGCGTACTTGTCGGGCCGAGCTCTGAGCAGTGGTGCGAATGAGATAACGTCCGATGGCAGCGCGATGGAAGTCGTGTGTATCAAACTCACCAGAAGTCTGGTCCTGCTCGATTGCGCCAGTGGCAGCAACCCTAGATCGCAGGGCCTGAAGCACCGAAATTGGAGTATTTTGTCCAGCCGTTGGTGCTTCTGTCAGAATAAAGGCCATCACCTCGTTAGCGGGGTCTTCAAAGACCGCCGCAGCCTGCTTATTCTGAGCCGTGGACGTAGCAATCGTGAGTTCGGTGTAGTTTCCGAGGACCGGCGGCAGAGCGACGAGCCAATCACCTTCAGACGAGGTGAAGTAGTTGACAGGCTCTCCAGCTGGATCGTCACATGCGCTCACAATCCATCGATCACCATCGAGGATGTTATCGTTGTACGTGGACGGATTTGTCGGATTGAAACCGAAGAACGTCTCGTCGTAGTCGAGGAGTCCATCGCCATCACTATCAGGGTTGAGCGGATCGCTTCCCACCTGAAGTTCAACGAGGTCTCTTAGCCCATCATCGTCGGAGTCTTCGTCACAAGAATCGGTTCCAAGTTGAGACTCTTCGCAATTGCTCAACCCGTCATAATCACAATCTACCTCGCACCATCTTGGGCCCGAATAGTTGCAATCCGAGAGACAAACCTGCAAAGGATCAAAATTGGGGTCAGGTTCCGTCATGTCTGGCTCGGCCATATCCGGCTCAGCCATGTCCGGCTCAGTCATATCCGGCTCAGTCATATCCGGCTCGGACATATCTGGCTCGGTCATGTCCGGCTCGGACATATCTGGCTCAGTCATGTCCGGCGTGGTGGCGTCCGACTCATCCATATCAGCTTGATTGTTCCCCGATGGCTGGGTGTCATCTCCACATCCCACGGCCACGAACAACAAGAAAACGACGAGAGTTTTTAACGAATGGGGCACCATCTAAATCCTAAAAGCTAGAACAAGGAGACTATCTCCGACTTGCAACATTGCATGATGAAGCAAACCTGAACATTTTTCAAATCAACATCACCCTTCGCTCGTTCCCAAAGCCACTAGACTGTCCAAAATTTTGACGGGAACGCGGGCCTGAGCGAACAAATGGCAAGGGGCACCTGATACGACATTTTCCAGCGGTAAACGATTCAAAAACATAGACTTCGCAAGCGCCTGATTGGGGGTGAGTAGAGGAAAACCCCATTTTCTCAAGGCAAAGACGATTTCATCTTCAGAGACGGGCGTACCCTGAATCGAGACCAGCGAAAATTGGTCTGTGCGCTTGATAGCTCGCACCTTGAACTTTCCGCCCGGAAGTTCGCCATGCGGAGCGCGCCCCGCCACTAGAGCCACCCAGGTGTCGCTTGGCTCTAGGACTTCTATCTTGCGCGGACTCAGAAAGGCCAGGACCTCAACGCGGGAGGTCTTTGGCAACATATCCCAGATTTGGATCTCGTCGACTTTCCAGTTTGTGAGCCTTTCTACGTCGCGGGTGAAGGTCTCAGGCTGGCACGACAAATACACGATTCCCGCGAGATCTTTGGAGTTCAGCCATTCAACAACTTCAGTGGACATGCCTTGTCTTCCTGGATTGGTGATGGCTGTCGAGCCCGCCACATCAGACCAATTGGGCGGCTGAGAATCGTCGTGTATTGCGAAGTCCGCTTCGATCTTCAACGCCTCTGCGTTGCGACGTGCGGCGAGGACGCTGCTTTCGACCGCGTCAAAACCCCTCACTCGCCCTTCGGGACTGACTAACGAAAGGCCGTGCGTACCGATTCCGCAATAGAGGTCGAGCAGATCGCCCGACTCAACGCGTTCGCGAATGGCTTCGTGAATCGCCTCCAACACGTAGGTATTGAGCTGGAAGAACGCGTCGGCTGGCAGCTCAAACGACTTATCTCGGACCTGAGCCTCAAGCACTGGAGCCGAGGAGTTTGAAGGATGCACCACCGACGCCGACGACACCACTTGATGAAGTGACCATTTGGTAGGCAGCTCTGAAAGGGCCACCCTGAAAGGTTCGGTTTCTTCGGACGAGAAGTCTCGCTTACCACTAAGTGTAACAACACCCTCTCTCAGATACCGAACGTCTATGAACTTCAGCCCGTCGAGTCCTTTGACTAAAGGTCGAATCGCATTGATAGCGGCCTCAACATTTTGGTCATGCACGAGGCATGTTTCGATCGGGACAAAGTCTCGAGACCCTCGACTGTAGAATCCAAGTTGACCACGTTTCACCACCATTTTGGCGCGGTTTCGATAGCCAAGGCGGGGACCCGCACCCAAAATCTCAGTGGGGACTTCCAGATCGTGAGTCTCAAAGAGCGGCCTCAATTCCTCGAGGACGCGGGCGTGGTCGTCATCATCGTCGAGTTCAAAATTTGGGCATCCATCGCAGATCGGACGGTTAGGGCATTGAATCATATTCAGGGTCCATCAGTTTCGAGAACTGAATTTAATGGAGGGTCGTTCAACTAATTTGTCTGGTGGAGTCGTTTTTTGGGTTGGCTCCAAAACCAACGAATACACAGGTTCTTCAAAGTCTGAGAGCAAGGTCAGGGGCCAAAGCACTCCAAAAGAACATAGACAGAGCGCCAGATATTTGGGGCTTATCGGCTCGTCCGGGCGCAAAGTTAGAGATTTGGTCTGATACCCTTCTTTTATCGCCTTAACCTCAAACTCAGACCACACCATGACCTGAGCGTTGATTTTCACGGGCGATTTCCCAAGGCTCTTGGTCTCATCCAAGACGACTTCGGCCCCAGGAGGGTCCGTCACCACGTAGGTAGTCGACGAACACCCAAGCATGGTGAGTGTTCCGAGCAGGCTCAAGGCACCGAGCTTCATGCCGTCTTCTTTTCGTAGACCAGCATGGGCTTTTCTTTCTTCATCACCACTTCTTCGGTGATCACGCACTCTCGAACGCCCTGAAGGCTCGGTATTTCGTACATGATATCGAGCATCACCTCTTCGATGATTGCCCTGAGACCACGCGCTCCTGTCTTTCTCTTGATGGCTTCTCGAACGATCGCAAGCATGGCCTCTTGATTGATTCGGAGCTTAACGCCCTCGATTTCAAAAAGCTTCTGGTACTGCTTTACGAGGCTGTTCTTAGGTTGCCAGAGGATGTTGACCAACATGTCTTCGTCGAGCTCATCGAAGGTCACAATCACAGGGAATCGGCCCACAAACTCAGGGATCAATCCGAACTTGGTGAGATCGGTAGGCTTGACCTGGTGCAAAAGCGCGTTGGTATTCTCTTTTTTGGGCGCTACGTCAGCCCCAAACCCCATGCGGCTCTCGCCCATCCTGCGGCTGATGACGTCGGTCAGACCCTGAAACGAGCCGCTGCAGATGAAGAGAATATTGGTGGTATCAACCTGAATAAACTCCTGTTGTGGCCGGTTTCTTGAGCCTTCTGGAGTGATCATCACCTTGCTGGATTCGACCATCTTCAGAAGGGCTTGCTGAACGCCTTCGCCACCAACGTCTCTGGTGGACGACGGGCCGTCTCCGCGTTTCGCAATCTTGTCGATCTCGTCAATGCAAACGATTCCACGGCTAGCACGCTCCACATCGCGGTCGGCAGCGAGCCAGAGATTCTTAATCACGTTTTCTACGTCTTCGCCCACGTAGCCTGCTTCGGTGAGCGAGGTCGCGTCAGCGATCGTAAACGGCACGTCGAGCATCTTGGCAAGAGTCTGAGCCATCAAGGTCTTTCCGCTACCGGTAGGTCCGATGAGCAGGATGTTTCCTTTGGTAAGCTCGACATCGGCGTCTTCGTCCTCTTCGACTTCCTCATCAGCCTTGGCTGCCAAAATCCGCTTGTAGTGATTGTAGACAGCCACAGAGAGCGCACGCTTAGCCAACTCTTGGCCCACGATATGTTCATCGAGGAAGGCCTTGATCTTTTTGGGCCGCATATCCTCGATACCGCGTGTCTTTCCCGGCTCACGATGTTTATCTTCTTCGATAATTTCGCGGCAAAGCGAGACACACTCGTCGCAGATATGGACTTTAGGTCCAGCGATGAGCTTCTTGACGTCTCGCGCCTCCTTTCCACAGAAGGAGCAGCGAACTTTGCTATTTGGGTCGGTTGTTTTCATTAAGTGCACCAGAGAAGGAAACTACTACATATCATCAAGCAAGCCGGGCCGAAAATTCCTTCGTTTTTCTTCCCTCTCCAAATCTTCCTGTGCTTCAACAGTTAGACGTGCGAGCGGATTAACCCGAAGCCTCTTTTCGGAGAGGGGCTCTCCGGTGGCTTCACATACTCCATACTCGCCTTGCTCGATTCGGCGCAAGGCCTCATCGATCTCGAGGAGTTCTTTGCGCTCTCTTTCCCTCATGATCATCGCCTGGGCGGACTCTTGTTCGAGCCCAGTGGTATCAAGCGAATCTCTGATTCCGGCGTCACTTGCTTGGATCTCGATGAGTTCGTTTTGGGCGTTAAGCTGTCGCTTAACGAGCGCGGCGCGCCTTTCCAAAAGTTTCCCTTCCATCTCCTTCAAGAATTCATCACTTAGCATGGCTCACTCGCCTTCTGTTTCGGCGCATGAACATGAACACGCCGAAGAGAAGGACAAGTGGTGATGCGCTAGAATCAACCGCGGTGCAACCGGAATCGTCTGAGTCGCCGCCGGTTGAAGGCCCGTCGGAGTTGTTATCTCCTCCGTTCGAGTTGTTGTTATCGTTGTTTCCGGGCTCATTGTTGGAACCCACCGGATTATTGACGCCGTTGGTATTGTTGGCGCCGTTGGTGTTGACGTTATTCGAGCCACCACCATTGGTGTTGTTGGCGTTGTTGGTCGCACCATTGGTGTTGTTGATATTATTGGTTGGCGCGCCATCGCAGCCCGAGAAGTCGAACGTACACTCGGAGCTACACGCAACCGTACCGGTTCCAAAATCAGCCGCTTCGCACGTCGCATCATTGATATCGGCGCCATCGCATTCTTCGGGGCCTTCAATGGTTCCGTTGCCGCACGGGGTGCTCGATTCAACGCCTGGGTGCGAGAGATAGTCGCCCGCAGCTCCGTCCGTCCACGTTCCCTCAGGATCGCCGAGCTCCTCACCATTTGAGTAACCATCACCATCTGCGTCTAGATTGTAGAAATCAGCCCAATCAAAAGTACCGTCGTCGAAGGCATCCTCCACTTGCACACCAAACGCATTTCGCGCTCCGCCACCTGCTGGTGAAACGTGGCACGTGGCACAATTGTTCTCCAGCCCGTTAGGAACCAGATTCTGGCGCCCTGCACGAGCGTCGGCCAAATCGTGGACTGACATCAATCCAATTACACAAACTACGCCCAAAATATTCTTCATCTTCAACCTTCGGAAAATGCCCAAATCAAGAGGGCAATTGGTATGCTCGCTATTACAAAGAGAATGGATATGATTGCTATTGCCAAACCATAAATCAAGACTGGGTTTGTGTTTTCCAGTGTTTTCAGGTCTTTTTTAACGACGACCTTGGAACGCGCCAGCGGGTCAGTCTCAGCCTGGAAGTACCGGAACACAAGATCCACGTTTTTTCGGTTCGCCTTGATAAAGATATCGGCCACGTCACCCGCCACAGGCACATAGCCCGCGAGAAAGTCTACGGTGAGGTTTGCGGCCATTTGCAATAGAAGGGCTTTCGGGACGCGAAGTTTTGCCGCTTCCCAGAGGATAAATGAGGAGACCACCCATGTGACCCAATCTCCACCGCCCGGAATCAAGCCGATAATGGGGTCGAGACCCACCCTGACTTTGAGAACGGGGACCTTGAATTGGTCGTCCATCAAACGTGCGAGTCGGTCTAGGCGTGCCAGGGAGCGCTCAACTCGGTCGGGCGCAAGGACCATTTCAGACATAATTACATATCCGCATCTACGTCCCCCATGTCGACTTCCATGTCGACTTGCATATCCGGCATTCCCATATCTGCGCCCATATCTGGATCAGGGTCCGGATTGTTGGTGGGCGCGGCGTCACAATCGAGAGACGTAAATGTCCCGTCCGATGAGAGCACTACGCCTACTTCGGGCGTTCCGGAATCGCGGAAACACCATAAGGCGATTGGAGTGTTGGCGGGATCACCATTGGCATCGAAATCAAGGGGACCTGAGGCCCCCTGGTAGTCGATAGTTCCTTCCTGCGAGAGGGTCTGGAACCCCAATTGGATCGCGGTTTGAGAGCCTTCTATGGACTGACCGTTGGCGTCTGAGATTCTGGACATTCCTTCGGCGATGCCTGTGCCGGTAAACCCGCCGGCCGCAGCGCCAAAGGCTACTGCGATTAACGCATCGTACGCATTCGCCACAAACTGGAGCTGCGCCGGGTCTTGTCCGTCGAATCTCGAGCGGTATTTCGTAGAGAAGTTCAAAAAAGGCGTGTAGCCCGCCTCGCCCACATTTTGTGGAGCGACGCCCAAAATCCTTCCTTCGAGGTCAGAGCTTGTTCGCATGGCCTCTTCGTTGTTCTTTGCGGCGTCAGCGAAGAAGTACTTCTTACCCGGGTAGATTCGGTCGATTTCTTCGGCGATATCCCAGGCCTCGGAGGCTCCGAGAAGCACGATCAAATCTGGTTCAGGCAAAGACGATAGCTGCCCTACGATCCACTCCTGCCAGTTCGTGGGGTACACGCGCGCAATATAGCTCTCTGAGGCAACGAGCTCGGAGCCAAGCCCACTGTTCAAGGTCTCTTGGAGGCCGACCCCATACGTGTCTTGTTCAAGGTGGAACGACCATACGACGGGGCGTTCCACGGCATCGAGTTTATCGATCTCGCTCGAAACGACCTGTGCAAGAGCTTGTCCCTGGAGGTTATCACTGGGGCATGTGCGCCATACCAGGTTGTTGTCGGCAAGCGTAGTGATGGATGCCGCAGTCCCGGAAGGCGTGACCAGTACCGTGTTTCCAGGAATTGTGTGCTCGTTGGCTACGTCGATGGTTTGTCTGGAGAAATCTGGACCGATGATGGCAGCAACTTTGGCCCGATTGACCAGATGTTCGGCGCCTTGTAGCGCGACGTCATCAAGCCCCTCGGTATCGCAAACGACCAAGCCGATGGGGCGGCCAAGCACGCCTCCGCCGGAATTGATATCGGATTGCGCGACCTCAATCGCGTTGACGAGTGGAATTCCGAACCCTGCTTCATCACCCGAAGTAGGCAGGAGGACCCCAATATTAAAAGCATTGCCGGCATCGACCGGACCGATGACACGCTGACACGGCCCCCCGAGTAATCCTGCGGGCGCAGCGGTCTGGCAGATACCGGCGTCACAAGAAACACCGGCACCAAACTTAGCTTCGCAATCTTCGCTCGTCGTGCACTCATCGAAGTCGACAAGCAGCGTACAACTACTCAAACACACGATCCCCAAGAGGGTTAAACCGATTTTGATATCCTTCATGTCCCCTTCATAACCCAAACCCTAACGAACTCCAACCATTTAGCTCCAAATTAGATTTGAGCCAGTGACCATTTGAGTTCGTCTTTTAGAGTGTCGATTTCGCGATTGAGTACTTGTTGATCGGCGGCACCGAGCACAACGCCATGCAATCCAACAAAGGTGAGGTCGATCTCCCAGTAGGGCTCGTCGGACTGGCCGCGCCGAAGCTGCACGTCGAGCTCAATGGGTTCTTGGTGGATGGTGGAGCGCCCCATCACGTACAAAAAGAGATAGACGAAAAGTGGAATAACCAGAATAAAGAGGGGCACGAGCGCGAGAATGAACATCACGCTGCCGCGCTCAAAGCGCATACGTTCAGCCGACGAATCCACGATCTTGTAGCCAAAAGACTGGAAAAGACGGGTGACCTGATCCTTGATGGCCTGCGGTGATTGCGCGCCGTAGACGCGAATCTGCCTCATGAACATGGTCTTAGACGGGTCGCAAAACGCCTCATCAGAGGCCTCTACACGCAACGACTCCAAACCGGTTTGGGGGCGCAACGCGAGCGCATGCTCTCGAAGGCTTGAGGGAGGCGCAGGAATAGCCCGCGGCCTCGCTATCTCCATGGGATGCTCAATGGCCGTGACGGACCCGTCGTGGCCAAATTCGTCCACCTGGCGTGGCTTAGGCTCGGGTTCTTCCTGTCTCCAAATGGGCTTGAGAGCGGGCTTGGACTCGTCGACTCCCGGAACAAAATACTCCAAGACGCCTTCTTCATTGAGGTCCAACTCCAAAACACCGTTATGGGCCGCTTGCTCCAAGAAGTTCCGGACAGCATCGTGTGGGATACCTAGGGCATACGCCAACATAGGCGTACGGAACCGGTTGACGTTCTCTTCGTACGCCATCCTCAATACGTGCCACTCGAATTCCTCGTATGTCATCTGGTTAAACCTTCTGGAGCTCGACTCGGAATGCTCGACGCTCAGCGAACATAACCAAGTTCTGCTGCGCATCCATTCCCAAGTTTATGCCTCTTGGATGCCGCAATCAATCGCCGGAGTTCATTTCGCTGCGAAAGTCTCTTTCTTTGGACTGCCTGAAGAGTTTACGTTCCAAAACCTCGATGAGCTCTAGCGTGGTTTGGCGCTCCAGGGCGGAGATCGGTACGGCATCCCACTGATTGGCAAACGCCCGAGCCAGTCTGGGGTCGACCTTGTCCATCTTGTTGAAGACCAGAATCTGCTCTTTTTTACCGATCCCGATTTCTTCCAGGATCTTATTGACGGAACGAATGCGGTCCTCGCAAGTTTCTTCAGCCATATCCACGACGTGCAACAAGAGATCGGCGTCTTCGAGCTCCTCGAGCGTGGCCTTGAATGCAGCCACAAGATCCTGTGGGAGGTCGTGAATGAAACCCACCGTATCGGTGAGTACGAGTTCACGCTCATCAGGAAATCGGAGGCGGCGAGAGGTCGGAACGAGCGTCGCAAAGAGTTTGTCTTCGCTCAGAACCTGCGAGTTGGTGAGTTGGTTTAAGAGGGTGGACTTTCCCGCGTTGGTGTATCCAACGATGCCGACCACGGGGACATCACTCTTGGTTCGCCTCGAGCGCCTCAACTGGCGCTGACCTGAGAGCTTTTCGATATCGTTTTGCAATTGCCGAATGCGATCGTTGGCACGGCGACGATTGATCTCGAGTTTTGTCTCACCCGGCCCTCTACCGCCGATTCCACCGGTCAGTCGGCTCATCCCGGTATTCTTGGAGGAGAGACGCGGCAGATTGTACTTGAGCTGGGCGAGTTCAACCTGAAGCTTTCCGTCAGCCGTAGTCGCGTGCTGAGCAAAGATATCGAGGATCAACTGAGTACGGTCGATAACCTTGAGCTCCGTCTCGTTGGTGATCGCTCGCATCTGGCCCGGATGAAGGTCCTGCCCAAAAATCAATAGGTCCACGTCGAGTTGAAGTGCCCGAAGGTTGATCTCTTCGATCTTCCCGTGTCCAACCGCGTACTTCGGATGGATCTGAGAGCGCTTTTGCACCACGGTTTCCACCACGTGAACACCGGCCGTACGGCAGAGTTCCTGCATCTCGGCGAGTTCCACTTCGAGGTGGCGCATGTTCGGGGTGGCCACCAGAATGAGCATGGCCGGTTGGCCCGCGACCTTGACCGTATCCTCTGCTTTTTTCTGAAATTCCGCCTCGAGTTCGAGGATGAAATGTTCGAAATCAACGTCGACTTCAGCGGGGTTCGGAAACTTATCGAGCTGGTAGATCTGCCCGTCGGGATTGTCGGGGACGAGATACGCAAACGCAGTCTCTGCGGGGTAGCCTCCGGGCCCCACCGCGACCGAGATCACGGCATCAAGTCTAAGCTTGGAGAGGTCCGTAATATCCTCGGCGCTCAGCTCCACCTTGCGCGTAGGCGTGATGAATGTCCGGATAAGGCGAAGCCCACGAAACCTTCCGGCACCGACGCGAGCGCGGCCGATATCTGGGAGGTAAACACGTTGAGCATCACCTACAGCGAGGTGTTCTACCTGCCCATTTCGATTCACGAGCGCAGCGATGACTCGGTTGGTCTCTCGCGTAAAGAGGGTGAGCTCCGACGCAAACTCCTGAGAGACGGCACGAGCTGTAGGGATTTTTCGTTTGTAGAATTTTTCTAGAGATTTGATCTGGCTAGCTTTGAGCTTACTCAGATCCCCAAATATCTTAGCGATAGTCTTGCCTCATCACGGACAGTCGGGGTGTTTTGTACCTGCTTTTTCAAAATACTCACAGGTCTTTTCTTTGTCGCCGATCTTGGAATAGGCGACACCCATCAGGCGGTAACAGCGGGCATTTTTGATGGGCTTACACTCGTCGATCACGGCTTGCCAATCGCCACCCTTGAAGGCTTCTTGAGCGCGTTCGATACGGGCATCCCTCTCTTCCGGAGTCATTCCCTTCTTAACGGGAGGCCTCTTAACCGCGTTGGATGGAGACGACTTCTGGGCTACGGCCACAGGTTCTGCCGGCTCTGCTGCCTCGATCTTCGACCGAAGCGCCGCGGCGGCCTGGTTTTCCGAGTCAAAAAGCAGGACCTCTTCCACAAGACCCATGGCTTCTTCAGAATCGCCCTCTTCGTGTGCAGCTTCAGCCTGAGCGAGGACTTGCTCAATGGATTTCTCCACAAGACCCTCCTCTTTGAGCAAGCCATAGATAATAGAGTCCTCTGGAGGAATGCTCTTGAGCCGCTTGAGAGCGTCTACATAGCGCTTATCCTCAAACGAGGCCCGGCTTTCCTTAAGGGCTTCTTCAAGCGGTTTTTCACGACGCGCCTGGCTTAAGAGGTCTGAAATCTTAGTCTTTTCTTCTGGGCTTGGGCTCAGGGTGTCCCTGGCGAGTTCCAGAATGGCGATTGAGCGGTCAGCGTTTCCTTGGTTCAGCTCTTCGACTGCCTTGTCGAGTTGAGGTTGAACGGAGGATTTTGGCGCGTCTTCTGCGGCGGGTTCTGCCTGAACCGCAACGGGCTCTTCACCTTCCGACTTGGTCGAATTCATCTGGGTCAGGGCGTAACCGGCTACCGCCAGTGCACCGATGACCGCGAATCCAAGCACGCCGATCAAAAGATTCTTATTTCCACCCTTTGGCGGAGCAATATCATCATCGTCGGGGATGACGGCCTGAGGCGTGAAGACGTAGTTTTCATTCGGCTCAACGAATCTGAACTTCACATGGCCAAGCTCAATGATATCGCCGCGTTTGAGGTGAACAGCCTTATACTCTTCGCCAGAGACCTTGATGCCATTCTTGCTGTTCAGGTCGACGATTTTATAGGTGCCGCTGGTTTCGCGAACGATCTTGGCATGGGATTGTGAGACGGACCTGTGGTCGACGATGATATCGCACTCATCACCGCGGCCGATCACCATCTCTTTGTTGGTGAGCGGAAACTCTTGCCCTGCGAAATTCGAGGATACGACGACGATTTTCGCGGGGGCTGCCGGGATAATCTCGGTGCCCTGAGAGGCGCGTTTCTCGAGATCTTCGGTCCGTGTGATCTGCGTGGGCTGATTCGAAAATCCCCCGCCCGAGGGTTTCGGGAAGGAGGCTGGCGGCGGAGCGCCATTGAATTTCGGAAGCTCAGGCTTGGCTTCCGGAGGCGCGTCACCTTGCAAGGTCAAGCGATAATCACCGATCAGGAATACATCCCCGATGGCGAAGTCAGCTTTGCCCGCAATTTTCTCGCCATTCTTTCGAATCCCATAACGGGCTGAAAGTTCTTCCACCACGATCGAATTATCGCTGGCCCTAACCAGCTTCGCGTGGCGTCTGGAGACGTTTCTTTCGGTCAGCCGGATGGTATTACCTTCCTGACGCCCGATGGAAATTTCATCTCGGATGACTGGGACGACGGTCTTATTACCTTCGTCATCCTCTATCACGAGCTTGAACATGCACTGACCTTACGCACAATTCCGAGCCACAAGGATAGTCTACCCAACTGAAGACGCAACCCTGAACGGAATTTTCCATACATTCCTATCACAGAAATTCTAAGTTCATCAATTTAATGCGCGCCTACAACTTCATATCGAACTTCGGAACGGTATGTTCGTCCCAAAGCCAGGCGTAGATCCAATAGGTCTGGAGCACACGTTTGGTGTAATTTCTGGTCTGGCCAAACGGGATATCCTCCACAAAGAGATCGAGATCCTCGGACTCTTTTTCCTTGAGCCACCTGCCCACATTGCCCATTCCTCCGTTATATCCAGCGATCATGAGCACGGGGTGATCGTCGACTTGAGACGAGAGTTCGGAGAGATAACGCGTTCCGAGACGGATATTGGTCTTCGAGTCGAAGAGGATACGCGGCTCGAATCCCTTGAGCGCATCGAGTTTCGCCATCCTTTCCGCAGTGGAGTCCATGAGTTGCAGAAGGCCCTTTGCGTTTGCCCAGCTCTCAATTCCAGGCGAAAACCCTGACTCCTCGCGCATGATCGCCCAGACGAGCGCTGCAGGGATCTCTCGTTTCTTAGCCCAGAGTCTCACATCTTCTTCGAACGGGGCGGGGAACCCAATCTGCCATCTGAGAGCGTTCTCGTCCGGGTAGTGCGTCATCCACCCATCGATCCGCCGACGTGCGATATCATGGGAGTAGGTGTAGGCGGCGGCCTTGTGCATGAGTAGTGCTACCTGCCAGAGATCGGTCTTCGCCTTTGTGAGTTCCTGAAACTCCAGCTTGGCCAACGAGTCGATGCCCTGTCTTACAAACGCCATGCCTCGCCTAAACCGTAAATCTGCTTCAAGCTCCGCGGACGTCTCAACCGCCTCACCTTTGGTGGGCTTTGGCTCAAACTCGATTCCAGCGCCGTTCAACCGGTTGAGCGCCATGAGCGCGTAATAGGACATCGGGTACTGCTCAATCACGGCGAGGTAGGCTTGTTCTGCGGCTCCCTTAACCTTTCCGGCCTTGAGCTCCAGCGCCCTGGCCCTGAAATAGGCCATGCGTCCCATCGAGTAGAGGTCTTGCTCTCCCGTCTCCTTGAGCGAGTCGATGTAGGCGACGATCTCTTTGTACTTTTTGGCCGCGAAGAGTGGTCGAATCTTCAACCAATGGGCGTCCGAGACCATGTCTCCGTCTGGCCAGCTCCTGACCTGTTTTTCGAGTAGACTCTCCGCTTTCTTGTCGTCGTTGGCCGAACGGTGGATCCGTGCCGAAAAATAAGCGGCATCGTCGGCGTACGAGTGATTCGGAAACTCGGTCCAGATCCGTTCGAAGACTTCAAGCGCGGCCTTCGTATCTCCGGCGTTCCAGTGGCCTTTGCCGCCAAGGTAAAGCGCCCTCAGATACCAATTCCCAACCCCTTTGCATTTCTTGATCACGGTAGTGTACGGCGCCACACTCTCGGCGTGCTTCCTGAGTTTCGTGAGGCTATGTGCGACCAGGAAGTTAGCTTCGCACCAGGCGTCGCTGCCTGTCTTGAACTTTGGGAGCTCCTTTCCGAGGCCATCGACGACCTCCTGGCTTTGATGAGCGTCGTAGACAGCGTTCCAATATCGTAGTTGGCCAGCGGGAGAGCTGAGTTCATCAAGATGAGCTTTTGCGTCTTTGCTTTTGGACTTTTTGAGTGCGGTCAGGGCGGCTTGACGATGCGACGACCGAGGAAAATCGCGCGCGATTCTGTACCATTGTTCGTTGACCAATTCTGACGAAACCGACTTAAGCCCTGTGACCAAAACTCGGGCATCCAACGCTGTAGATCGCGTAGGGTAGCGGTCAGCAAATTTTACCAGTTCTTGTGAGGCGGCTTTCTCATCCGAGTTGAGCAAGGCGAGCGCAGCGATTCTTTGAGCTTCGGTGCCAGGGATCGAGTCTTTATCGACGCGCAATGCCATCTTTCGCGCCTTTTCAAACTCCTTGAGGTTCAGAGCGGACTCGGCCCCAAATCTAAGCGCATAGTCCGCGAAAAGCCCGTTTGTCAGGCCTTCGAATTCGGCGAGGGCTTGGGCATGTCGCCCGGCTTCGTAGTGGGCCCAAGCTCGCGAGAACTCGACCTCGCCGGTCTCTTGTTTGGTCTCTTGGTTGCTCTCCGGCCCAAATCTCGAGATCACTCGAAATTTGGTTTCATCACCCGCATTTACAAGGGATGCATCGGGTGTTTGAGCCGTCGCCCAGAGAGGAAAGAGGACGAGCGCGGAAATTATCCAAATCTTCATAGGTACTCCAGACGTCCATGTCTTGACCTGATCTTTCAGTCTTCAGGGTGCCAGCACCGTGCAAACTCCTATTTCAGTTTGGTCGGGTGCAAACTGATTACAGAAAGTACCTGCGGTACAATCATTATTCCCCTGGCCTAATCTGCAGAGTCGCTGACAGCGACGCCCTTGGAAGGATGGGAAACAGCCGACAGCATCCGCGTTACATGCGGTGCCTTCGGCAGCACAAGGCTGGCCTTCGGTGCGCATGTTATCTCGGCGGCACACACCGAAGTCCTCGGCGAACGGAATACAATGACCTTCGTCACAATCCGTGCCGGATTGAAGCGCGAACCTGAACGGTCTGCATGATTGCTCACAACGCCCACGGTCGGGATTGTTCGGATTCGGAACACAAAGCCCGCCTGCGCCACACGAGAAACCCTGTAGAGGATCGCATGAGTCTCCGATCTGAATGCCCGGCGTGGTCGGCGTGCAGATCCCTCCTGGATCTTCACTTCCAAACGCGAGGCAGCCGAGGTCTGCTGCGCCACATGAGCTACCGGGCACACACTCGGTTAGGCAAACTCCAAACTCGTCTTCTCCGAATGCACAGCGGCTGTTGGGAAATGGACACGTGGAATCAGGGTCCGGATCGGTTCGGTCGCAAAGCCCGTAACACTTCGGAGCTTCACCGCTGAACGAGGCGCAGTATAAGCCGTTATTGAACGAGCCTTCGGTATTGCACGGCTGATTCTGTTCAGTACAGATATTAGGATTGAAGTCCTCGCAAACACACTCGGTGTTGCAAAACGTCCCATCGGCGCAGCCGTTTGGACAACATTCTTCGCACCCTTCATTGGTACGACCGTTACAGTTGTCATCCTCTTGGGTACTGCAATCTTCCGGGGCTCCGGGGTTGATTGCCGGATTGCTGTCGTTGCAGTCCTGAGGGCCGTTGCACTCTCCAATTCCGAAACCGTCACCATCGCGGTCTACACACTCGCCGGCGGGAATACAGCGCCCGGCCACGCAAGAGTCACAGCGCTGGTCCACAAGGATTGGCCCATCAGGCGAATCCACGCAAATCTCGAGAGTTTGGGAGTCGAGGCACCGCGCCTCTCCGACCACGCAGGCTGGCATATCGGGCGGCATATCCGGGCGATTATTCGGTGGATTGTTCTGATTATTGTCGTTGTTATCGTTGTTGTCGTTGTTCAGATTATTGCCGGGAATGTTGTTCCCGGGCGATTCCCCTGGGATGGCTAGCGGCGCACAACGCCTGTCAAAACAAGTCAACCCATCGGCGCAATCATTGGTCTGATAACAAACTTGGCCGGCCTGTTGCTGCCCGGGTTCAATTTGTACTCCACACGCCGCAGCGAAGAGCACCACGATTCCAACACCTAAACGAGTCCACATAGACGTCTCACAATCACAAGAGCGGTTCGAATGTTTCTATCTGATCATTGGACCATTCGCAAAACTAAGACAAGAAAACAATTGAGTCCGAGCCATGCTTAGGGGTATCAGGAGCGCATGAACCGGAACTTATATACCATCCTGATTTGCGTAGCTGCCGTCTCAGCGTGCGGCGAAGAGCGAAACGACCCCGGGCCCGAACTGAGCGTGATCGTCGAGGAGTTCAGCGCAGCGCAATGTGAGCGAATCTTTGAGTGTTGTGACACGGCCGAAAGGCAGACCTTGTTCTCCGCTGAGATAGAAGAGGCGGCGTGCCCCGGGCAGCTGACCTCGTTTTTCTCTGCGTTTGCAACTCCTGCATGGGAGAGTGCCTTGAGCCGGGGTTCCATAAGGGTTGAGGCAGACGCGCAGGATGGCTGTCTCGAGGCCTTGCGGGCGCGCAATTGCGCGGAGCTTTCGCCTGGTCAGGCCGCATCTATCATGACGATCCCGGCCTGCCGAGACTTCCTGGCCCCGCAGCTCGCCACGAGTTCGTTTTGCCGCGAGGACTTTGAGTGTGTTTCGGGGTTCTGTGCGCGAGCGCCGGGTGCTGAGGAAGGCTCGTGCAAGCTTGTCCCTCAAGCAGGTTCTCCTTGTGAAGAGTCGAGTTGCGGCAACGGTTCTGGGTTGTACTGCGAGGCGGAAGCGTGTACGCCTCAGCGCCCAAGTGGTGAACCCTGCACCCGCAATGACGAATGCGTTAGCCAAAACTGTGTTTCAGACGCAAATGGCGCGCGAGTTTGCGGACAAGCACCGGTGACGTGTCAAGGAGATTAGCGTGGACATTCCGCGTAGTAAAAAAGACTTCGAGGCGGCGCTAAGCAAGCTTAAGCGAGAGTTTGAAGGCCAAAAAGACAACCCCGGATCCTACCAATCCGAGAAGAATGAGCGCTGCTTCGAGTGCATGTTCACGAGTTCAAGCCGCGACTCCTACCGGTGCACCTATTGCACCGAAGTGGTCGAATGCACGGGATGCACCCATTGCCATTCGAGCTCAAGACTTTCCAATTCGTCGTATTGCCAACATTCAGCATTCCTGAGTGGCTGCTCTTACGTCAACCTCTCAACCCATTGTCATGATTGTGTTTTTTGCTTTGGGTGTGTAGGTCTCGTGAAGAAGGAGTTCCATATTCTGAACCAACCTTTCAAAAAAGACGTCTATTTCAAGATCGTGAAGGAGTTGGAACCGGTATTTGGACTGAAGGGACGCGGATGAAATTTGAGAATGTGGGCGTCGAGTCGGTGGCGCATATCGAGGCACCGATTCGGGTGGAATCCGAGCTGCTTGAAGCTGGGTTCGCACAAACATTGACAAGACTTGGTCATAAACAGGGGTTGATCCGTTCGCTGACCGGAGTAGTGGCTCGGCGGTTCTTCCCCGAAGGCCAGGAGTCAAGTCACGCTGCCACCGACGCCGGACGCCGTGCGATGGAGCTCGCCCGAGTCCAAGCCCATGATATCGACGTATTGATCAGCACGTCTGTCTCGAAGGACTATATCGAACCGAGTATCGCGAGTACGGTTCATGCGAATCTTGGCCTTGGGCCGGCATGCCTTAATTTCGATATCTCGAACGCGTGCCTTGCATTCCTAAACGCGATGGAAGTCGCGGCGATGATGATCGAGCGCGGAAGTGCTCGCCGAGCCCTGATCGTGGTGGGTGAGTCGAGCCGTCTTCCGGTCGAGACCACCGTTCAGTGGTTGGCGCAGCCAAATGTGGGCGAAAAAGAACTACGCGATAATTTTGCGACCCTGACGCTCGGAAGCGGTGCCTCAGCGATGGTGCTCTCCCATGCCAATCTCTGCCGTACTCCACATCGCTTCACCGGCGGGGTGAGCCTGAGCGCATCCAATCAAAACCACCTCTGCCGCGGTCAGCGCGATCATATGGTCACCGATGCCCCTGGCCTGCTCAAGGCGGGCGTTGAGCTCGCGGGCCAGACGTTTAGCGCCGCACAACGCGAACTCGGATGGACTCAGACTAATCTCAACCATCTGATGATGCACCAGGTTGGGTCTGCCCACTTAAGATCCGTGCTCTCGCGGCTTGGCCTCCCCCAAGAAGAGGCCCATTTAAGCTACCCTGAGTATGGAAATATGGGACCAGCATCCATTCCGTTTACCCTCTCGCAGGCGGCGAGTAGCGGGCACCTTAAGGTTGGCGATCGCATTGCCCTGATGGGGATTGGCAGCGGTCTAAATTGCTCGATGATGGAGATTCGATGGTGAGTGCAGAGCGAGTGGCGGCGCAAGATTGGCGCGATCTTTATCCTTTTGAGTCCAATTTTCTGGAGCTGGACGGTGCGAAGCTACACTTTGTGGACGAGGGCCCAAAAGATGCGCCTGTGCTTTTGTTTGTGCACGGGAACCCGACCTGGTCCTTCTACTGGCGCGAGCTAATCCTGGCGTTTCGCGGCGAGTTCAGATGTGTGGCCATCGACCATATTGGGTGCGGGCTCTCGGAAAAACCCGAAGACTATCCCTACACACTTGCGCGGCGAATCGAGGATTTAGAATCCCTTTCGGAACACCTGTCGTTGGATCGGATCACCATGGTCGTCCACGATTGGGGCGGAGCGATCGGGATGGGGTTTGCGACGCGTCACCCTGAGAAAATCGAGCGAAACATCGTGTTCAATACGGCGGCTTTTCGTTCGTCCTCGATGCCTTTCTCCATTGCATTGTGCAGGGTTCCGGGCTTTGGCCCCCTCGCTGTACGTGGACTAAACGCCTTTGCACGCGTCGCACAATTCCGGGCGATCTACGATCGGAGCAACCTGATCCCTCCGGTCAGCAACGGGTACCTCGCACCCTATGATTCTTGGGAAAATCGTGTGGCAATTCAACGTTTTGTCGAGGACATCCCAATGTCCGAGAGCCATCCTTCATACACGACACTCTTGGAGGTGGAAAACGGCCTCGAACGCCTTTTGGATAAACCGATGCTCATCGTTTGGGGCGACGACGATTTTTGCTTTCACCCGGAGTTCAGGAAGGAGTGGGAGCGGCGATTCCCCGCAGCGGAAGTGCATGCCCTCAAAGACGCCGGGCATTATGTTGTAGAAGACGCGACAGACAAAATCGTCCAATGGATGAAAACATTCTTGAGTTCAGCGAAATAATTTGGTTTTCTTTTAAAAAAAGACTTGACCGCAACACACTCGGACTGTAATTTTCCAATCAGGTTGATGGTTCGGTTGAGCGTGTCCCCCCTGGCTCTCCGGACGTAGTCTTCAACCTTGGGTCTGGTGGGTTCCCCTCCAAGCACCAGACCCGATGACTTGCACCTAGCAAGTCTGCGTTATTGTCACCTCCCCCTGACAAGACGCTGAAAAAAGGTCCTCGCAAGAGGACCTTTTTTCGTTTCTTGGATGATCAATAGGTTTTAATACTCAGGAGATTTCTGGCATAGTGCATGCCATGGCGCCACGGATCGGCGCTTGAACACTTATGCGGACCAAGGAAGGACCGAATGAATATACTCACCAAGATGCTTCCTGAGCTACCTCAGGATACGCTACGTCTCGTTTTCAGAACGCTTGAGGCCCTCAGCGACGAGGCTGGACCCGACGCGCTGGTTGCCGTTGAGAAGTCCCTGGTCTGGATGCGTGTTTGGCACGAGTTGACTTGCTCCGAGTTGGACCCGAATAAGATCGCTGACCTCGTAGAGTCAAACACACGGGTCTCATCCGTCGTCGCCAGACTTTGCGTTGAAGGCACGAATTTCGATTCCGAAGCAGGACCCGAATCAACCCTCGAACACCTGATTCAAATTGACCAACAACTCCAGAAACTGGATGGCCTATCAGCGGCTGAGCAAGTGGACGCGGTGTTTGAGAACACGGAGCTTCTGCTTAATTTTGTTGGAGAACGAAGCGGCCTCATCGCGCTGATGAAACTTGAAGAGGCCTGGAATCCTCGGCGCCTCGACCACACGGATCTAGGCGAGCGTTCGAAGAAGTTTGAGTTCGCCGCGATCGACCACCTACGTGCGCATGGATTCATGCCTGTCGTGCGCGCCGCGCTCGCGTTCGAGGTGGACGGTCCCGAGTTCCACGAACTCAGTGCTTTCCGAGACAACCCGCACTTAAGGGAGCTCGCGAGGGCCATCGCAGCTTCGCGGCAGCGCGTCTTTGATGTTGTGCGAGGCATTCGCCCCGTCCGAGATCTGGTCGCCTGGGTCAACTACCTGATTGTCGGCACAAAGGCGCTTTCACACGCTCTGGGTTTGAGTCGAAAGGAAGCCCTTAGCTTCGCGCATTTTTGTTTTCACGTGGTCAACTTTTCGGACTTGGAAGGCACACTCGGTGCGGAGCTCAACGAGGAATGCCGCCGCTCCATGATGGATGTTGAAGATGCGCTCAAGGAGATCGCGCAGATGCGCGCTTCGGATGAGTTGGTGGATGCCGCTACCCTTGAGCGTGCGATCGATCCATGGCCAGCAAAGCCCAACCTACACCGCCTCGCAGACCGACTGGCGCGGCTCTCTGGCCTCTGGTTTGAAGGCTCACCGTCGAAGGGATTGGTCGGCATGGGTCGTATTGACCTGAGCCTTTGTCAGCCATTTATCGATGCGCTGGACCAACTTGAGCCTTCGGATTTAGTGGGTGTGAGCGAGATTTTGCGTTCGGCCACGCTCTTAGGCGCAGACTTCGCCGAGGTCTCTGCCTCAACAACGGTGCGGGTTTTCAGCCTGCTCTACAACAAGGGGATCGGCGCTGAAACGTTGGAGCTGGGTGCAATTTGCCAAGACCTTGCGGGACGCCCCGGCCTAGAGGTTGTGCTGACGGGCCCCAAGGCTCTTGAGTGGCTGCAAGTAGGGGCCAATCAAGATTTGGGATTCAATCTTCCGGCCGAGCTTGAACATCTGGTGGGATTGATGGAGTCCGAGACGCTCGGTCAGACGGCTCGCGGGCTTGTGTTGGAGTACTTATCGAGCCACAAAATCGACACCACCAATTCGGCGATTCTTCCAGTCGATCGTGACGTCAAAGTCTCCGAAGCGCGTATGAATTTTGACGACGGGATTGGCGCTTGAGACGCCGTCCCCCTCAAAATTTCTCACGCTATCAAACCTGAGTTCGATACCATCCTCGTTGAGTTTGTTGACCTCGGGCGCATACGTTTGGCCCTCGTCATGAAGCCGGAATGAGGGCTTCAAGATGGAGAGTTCGCGAGGTAACTTTAGCGTCACATCGTCGCGCCCTAGCGAGAGGTCAAGACCCACATCACTGGAGTTAAGAAGCCCAGTGAGCATCTCAGGGTCCACTTTCATCACGTCAAACCAGGTCTTGCGCTCCTCAGGCGGGGGAGCGCTCTCTGAAGTCCTGGCCAATGCCAACCGGTACTCGTCCGAATCAACCCAGACCACCGCTGTGTCCGTCAAGAGAATTGCACGGGTCAGTACGATATCATCCACTCCACGAGTTTGCCCGAAGAGCGGATACTCCACCGTGAGCGAGCCAAAATTCGTTGTCGCGTGCTCGGTCACGACCGGTACGGTTTCGCCGACCTTGAACACTTGAAAATCGTCTCGATGCATGTCGGTAAAACGCACGGCTAGAAGCAGGGTGGCGTTATGCAGGGGTTTAGGGGACTGATTCTTGACTGAGACGTCGAGCTTTGAGCCAATCAGTGTAGGCTCGGCCTCCAAAAAGAGGTGAGAATCCTCCACAAACAACCCATCAAAATAGGCACCGAGATAGGACTCACAGAACTCGATATCGTTGAGCACGAGGTCCCAGCTGGCCTGATTTCTCCTACGTGAGAAGTGATCGAGGACCTTCTTCTTCCCCTCCTCCATATCGCCGGCGAGAAAACTCACGCGGGCCATGTGCAAGTCCGGACTGAAGTAGCCGGCGCCGAGCATGGTGGCGGAGTATTGATCGAGAATGATTCTGCCTTCGCGGGACTTCCTCAAGAACCCACGAACCTCATAGGGGTCCATCATATCCGAGAGGACCTCAGCCTGCTTCGGGTAGTAGGCGGCCGCTTGTTGGTAATTAAGACGCGCATCGTCCATGCGCCCCATTCGCTCGTAGGCCACTCCAAGGAGCAAGAGCGCTGGGGCACTTCTGTCCGGATTCTCCTGCATGTATTCGCCAAGCAGGGTCACTGCTTGCTCGAGGTTTTGGCTCTCCGGCGTTTGAACGGCTTCGATGAGCGCGCGGGCCTTTAGCAGATGCGCCTCAGTCTCCTCAGGGGCCATCTCGATGGCCTTGTCGGCCGCACTTGCGGCAGTGGCCCACTGGCCCTCAGCGGCCGCGAGGTAGGCGCGATCCCGCAAGAGCACCAGTTTGTCCCACTCGGCAATGTACTTGTAGTAGACTTCGCTATACTCGGTCATGACTGAGATAAGCTCGACTTCGAGCTCAGCGAGCTCGTCGAGGAGTTCCTTCTTGATGGCCTGGTCTTTCCTCAGGTCCTCGAGCACAGTCTTTGCCTGCTCAGAATCAAGCGAAGGCATCACGCCGGACATGATGTCCACGTCGGCCTTCGCAAGTGAAAGAGCGGAGAGCACGGTACGTGTGACCGTGAACGTAGACTCCTGGTTTTCAAGCTTGGTCTGGGTCGCGTAAAGACGCTTCAGGATGCTCAGCACCTTGAGACGCGCCTCGAGCACGTCAGGCGCCACACCGCGGTAGTCTTGACGGGCCATATACTTGAGATAGTCCTCGAGCGAGCCCTGTGCATCAAGCGCGCTATCGAGGCCGTGAATGACCTGCACGGTACGATCGATATCGTAGCGCGGTTCAGCCTTGGCCTCCTCAACGGCTGCTTCAATCGGATCAAAGAGCGCGTCAGCGGCCCTTTGTTGTTCCAGACGTTCCTGGTGGCCAAGATACGCCCAGATGCCAAGGCCCACGCCGATTAGAAGCACCACGCCCAACACAGGCATCCACCACTGCACTTTTGCTTTTTGACTGTCCATCTACGCCTCGTGACATCACTCGGGTCTAAGAACGATACGGCCGCGAACGGTCGCGCGTTCGGTGGCGGGGCAATCCATGGTGACCCCGCGCAAGAGCCCTTTAACACATGATTTGAGCTCTGGAGATACCTCGCCCGTCCAGCTGGTGGAATGGGCGACGTGTTCGCCCTGCCCTGCCACCTCGAGAATGAACCCAACCTCGGTTGGTGCCTCCGTCAAATCAGCGCACTTGCGGAGGTTTTTCTCGTTGAGATGAATCGAATTCAAATGGGCGATGGGGTCGTCGCTGGACAAGAGTTGAAGCTCGGCCCGCTTGCTTTGAGCCCGGGCCTCGTTTTCTTTCTTCGCCAGAACCTTTAGGTGACCTGAAAATCGGCGTTCACCAGACTTTTTCTCGACCTTTGGGAAGCGCACACGCTTGAGGGCTTTGCAAAAACAATCCTCGGATTTGGGCTTACGCGTGTGCCTGCGGTCTGACTCGCACGAGTTCACCTTGCCCGATTCGGCAATCGATACCAGGAACCTGTCTGGGCCTTCGTCGCAGCGGCGAGCCTGCTTGGCCGCACGCTGAAGCGGCTTCTGAAATGACTCGTCCCAGGTGCCATCAATATCCTCAACTACAAGATAGGGCTCCTTGTACTTCCCAAGTTCTACTGAAGTGCCTTCAACCTCAGCCTCTTTGGCCACCGCTGCAGCGCTGGTCAGTTCCTCTGCCCAATTCTCAGGGTTCGCGGAGAGCTCGTAGATTCTCGTTTGCGGGCCGCTTGTGGCCTTCAACGTACACTTTTCAGCGCCACAGACTAGGCTCGGCCAGACCACGTTGACGCCCTCAAATCCCGCCGCGGCAAGGAATGGATCTGGGAGCACTTTGCAGGCTTTCTGGTTTGGCAGTTTTCCTTTCTTGAGGACCTTCATCTCGTCCTCGAGCTCGGAATGATCTTTGATTTCAAAGAGATCATCAGCCTGAAGTCTGGACTCGAGCGCTCCGCGCAGGAATTCGAGCTCGGATTCAAAGAGCACCACGCCCCTGGCCCTCGGTGTGGCGACGACCACGCGCTGAACCACCGGCTTTGGCTTTTCCTTGACCACCTTCTCCCGCGTCGGTGGAGGCAGCTCGCTGCCTTCCTCGCCTCTTAGAGACGAGTGCATTTCTGAAGGCTGAGATTCAAGCTCCTGGCTCGTCTGACCTTCATCGGCAACTGGTTTGGAATCTTGAGGCGCAGAACAACCGATCAGCAGGGCACTTGCCAGTATCCACAAATTTTTCATCTTAAAACCAAGCTTTGTTCTGAGGGCAGAGTACACCCAATGAAATGTTTTTAGAACATCATGATTCAGATCACAGAGTCACCATCTTGAATTTGATATTCATTTTCACTGAGACCTTCGAGAGACGACGATGTTGGACCTTATCAATGCAATCATGAATCCGTTACGCTGGATTCACATCATGAGCGGCGCTCTATGGTTTGGGCTGGTGTTCTTCATCAACGTAGTGATCCTTCCGGCACTTAAAAAGAATCCAAAAGACCCGGTGATCTTGGACGAACTCTTCCCAAGAATCTTCCGTCTCGCCTCAATCGTGTCCGCGACGGTTGTGGTCTCGGGAACCTTAATGCTTCACGGAATGGTGGATGGGGATTGGACACGACTTTTGAGCTCAGGTCGCTGGGGCCACGCCTTGCTCTTGGGCGGAGGATTGGCCTGGGGCATCACAATCTTTCACTTTGTGGTGGAGTCGATTCTCGCCAAGAGAATGGGTTTCGACTCATCCGCAGACCCACAGGCGATGGCCAAGTTCCATGTGGTAATTCAGAAAGTACCGCGGGTAGCCATGGTTGTTCTGAGTGCAATATTCCTACTCATGATGATTGCAGCCAGAGGAATCTAGACAAGGATCAGTTGCAGTTCTGCAGGCTTTGAATCCATTCGCTGAGCAGACTCACGCCGTCTTCATCCACGAGTGTGGAGCCGATTGGTGGCATTCTATGCACCCCGCGTGTGGCTGTGCGCTGATAGATCAACGAACGTTCCACGGACCCAGGCGCAAGAAGCGCGGCGTCGGGAATGTCTAGAGTATTGTAGACGGGCCCATCGCAGAGGCCGCGCTCCGAGAGGTCTAGCCCGGCACGCAGGTCAAACGTTGTCCGGAGGGTCGCGTCCGAGCGATGGCAACCAGCGCAATTTGTGTGCATGTAGGACTGTGCCCGTTCGTCCAAGGTGGCCTCACCTTGTGGATCTACGAGGCGAGTGAATTCGGTGTCGCGGGCGTTGGAGAGCAAGCCGATATTCTCCAAGGTGTTGACCTGGTTTGCGAGTCGATTCGTAGACGCGTAGTAGCCAGCGTGATCGAGCTGTCCGAGCTCGAGACCCAGCGATCGGCCGGCTGCCGCTGTATGACACACCATACAATCTGAGCGACTCGGATAGATCCACGTCTGAGCGCCAAACTCCTTGGTTTTTCCAGCCAAGAGCAGGTCGGCATCGGATTGGTCATCCCTCCATTCGTAAGAATATCCTGCCCACTCTCCATCGTCGTGACGCACAAAGAGTCTGGTTTCGATGAGTTTGCCATCGAGTTCAAACGACTTCACAAGCACGGTTCCATTAGGGAAATCGAAGTCTCCGTCCGGGCCGATGCTGATATTCTGGCCTTCTGGGAGCGCCATCCACCTGAACTTATCCGCGCCGTCAGACCAGAACTCGGCTTGCGGACGATATGGAATCAACCCTGCCGCAGGCTCCGTGGGATCTTCCGGGTTTGCGCAACCCGTTGCGCTCAGAGTCCTTGGGAAGTTGTCTTCCCCGGTCTGGTCGGCAGCCTGAACCCTATGAATCGTTCCGCCATAATTGAGCACGAAGAGCTCGCCGTTATTGGCTTCGGCGAATGAAGACACGTTGAATCCAGTGCCGATAACTTCTTCAATTCCAGCTTGGCCGTCGGTGTCGTAGACGACTCTCCAAATGCGGCCAGAGACGTAATCGCCAAAGAGATAGGTGCCGACGAGCGCCGGAATATCAGTGCCCCGGTAGACGTAGCCTCCAGTCACGGAGCGGCCCTGAGAGTGTGGGTAATCGACCACCGGATCTATGTAGTTTCCGTCGCATGGTGAGCCACCAAAGCACTCAAAACCCTCCTTTCGGTTCCAGCCATAGTTTCCGCCGAGCTCGATAATCGAGATCTCCTCGTGTGCATTTTGGCCCACATCTCCGGCCCATAGCGTGCCAGTTTCGCGATCAAAGCTGAATCGCCAGACATTGCGCAAACCCCAGGCAAAAATCTCATCTGCGCCGTCTTGGCCCACAAATGGGTTATCAGAGGGCACGCCGTAAGGCTCGGCGCCATCGACGTCAATCCTCAAGATGGACCCGAGCATGGTCTCGATATTCTGACCGTTGCCGTCGGGGTCGCCTCCTGAGCCGCCGTCTCCAAGCGAGATGTAAAGATAGCCGTCCGGTCCAAAGTCGATCTGACCACCGTTATGGTTCGAATAGGGCTGGCGCACCTCGAGGATCCGCCTCTCTGAGGCAGGGTCTAGCGACGCGAGGTCTTGGTTCGCGCTAAACTCGGAGATAATCGAGTGCAAGTTGCCGTTGATATTGGCGGTGTACGAGATAAACACCCGCGCCTCTTGAGGCCAGCCTGGATGGAAAGCGAACCCGAGCATGCCGCGTTCTCCTCCGTCGATGACTTCTGAACGATGGTCGATGAAGACGTCAGATTCAGAGACATCGGCGCGATTCTCAAAGCGCATGATCCGGCCAGGTTGTTCAAGCAGGTACCAATGTGTGTCTGAACCCGGTGCCTGCTTCATGGCGAGCGGCTGATTGAAACTAAGGGACGAGAACGCGCGCTCGAGCTCAAGACCGGTGGTGGAGGTCGGGCGTGCCGGTGCCACACAGGTGGTATTTGGTGGCCTTTGGTCGAGACCAAACTCCGCGGGCTCCGGCTCAGGCCCCTGGTCCTCGCCCATATCTTGCGGGTTATTCGGGCCCGTAGTGTTGTTCGGCGCGACCGTCTGATTCGATGTGTTATTCGAGTTGTTCGAGACTACGGGGGCGTCATCCGAACAGCTCGCCAAGACGAGTGTGAGTAGTAGAAGCTTCTTCATTGAATCCCAGACAGAGGCAGCTCTGCGCGTTCGACAGGTGTTGAAACCGCGAGAATACAGTAGGATAGACTTCAAATCCACCACTGCTTCTACATCGCCTGAACGTACGAGAGACTCTGCGCAACCACACCGCGTCTTTCACCAAACCCGAGGTCCACCATTGGGAAGTAGACATGGCCACCATCATCCACCCAGATGACTTTTAGATTCGGGCCGGCTTTGGAAACCCAGGGTTCAACGAGTCTTCGCGGAATCATTGGATCGTAGGTGCTACCGACGTAGAGACACGGGATGGTTAAGTCGGGAAGCACGGGCCCGACGCTGCTCTTTTGGTAATAATCTTCTACGTCATCAAAGCCAAACCGAGGAACGATCGTCAGCTCATCAAACTCGCGGATGTATCGAACCTTTTGGACACGCTCGAGAGGCGTCTCGGCGCGGCCTGTTTGAGAGGCGTACGCAGCGTAGAGGTCTCGCAACTCCCGAAGGATATACTCGCGATAGATCTTTCGCGACTTGCCATCGAGCACCTTAACACCTGGCGAGAGGTCAACCGGAGAGCCGATGGCGACCACCGATTTAACTCTCTTGTCTAGTCCTTCAACGGCCGCCTTCAGCGCGATGTGCCCGCCTAGAGAAAAGCCCATGACCACGATATTTTGATAAGCCGAAAACTGAGGGCTTGCGATTGCGGCGTGTAAATCCGCCGTCAGTCCCGCGTTGTAGAGGTCCTGTCCGGAGGCGTCGGCCCCTCGCAGCGAGAGTCGAAGCACGTCATACCCCATCTGGAATCCGTCCTTGGCGGCGTCTCGCATGTAGGTGGAATCGGAGCTTCCGCCAAGACCATGGAGGAGAACGAGCAAGGTCGAAACGGTCGGGTCACTCAGCGGGTTCGAGTGAAAATGAACTTTCCCGCGAAGCGTAATCCCACCGACTTCAGGGTCATCTACGTGGCCAACCCACTCGGTGGCGGGGTCCTTTCGGGGAATCCAGCCAGCCACCGTAGGCCCGACGGTGTAAAGGTGCCCGAGTACGCTCTGTATCGGCTCAATAATCATAGGAGAACGCCAGGGTTCAGGATATGCTTAGGGTCGAAAGACGACTTCATGGCGTCGAGCGCGGCGATTGAATGTGGGCCAGCCTCTTGATGCCATGCATCGCGGTGAATTCGGCCGACAGCGTGATGGTGCGTGATGGTGCCGCCGTTGGTCCGGAGCGTTTTCATCGCCTCGTCTTTGATGGTTTTCCAGACCTCGATTGCGCTCCGATCGCGAGTGGGCATCGGGGCCACCCACGTATAGTAGGGCGCCAATCCGTCCGGGTAGATATGGGTGATTCGACAGGTCAAAAACCCTCGACCACAGGTGCGCTTTAGAACGTCTTTCATATTTGCGATCACGGCGTTGTGGAGCCGTTCGAAACCAGACCAAGTCACGGCCGTTTCAAAGGTATCGGCAAAAACTCCCATCGTCAGCAGAGCGCTCTGCATGTATGGGCCGTCCAAAAAGGCGCTTTTCCACCTTTCGCTCTCCTTTGCTCCCGGCCCGTTGGTATCGATGTAGACGGCACCGTCGCACTGGCCGTGGTGGTCTCGCGCGATTTCCAAAGCGCGCTCCATTTGCGCAGCAAGCGGGCGGTCAGCGGACTCGAAGCCAAGAACCAGGATGTTCGAGCCGTCGAAACTCACCTGATTCATCAGCGCCTCACGGGAGTCGAGCAGGCGCGCGTTTGCTGGGTTTAGGCCCGATTGAGCGATGGCACGCAGGGCCGCAATCGCGTCATTCCACGCGGCGAACTTTACCGATGCCTGAGCCTTGTATCTGGGGCGTTCTTGGAGGCGCATCCAGGCTTTGGTGATGAGCCCCATAGTTCCTTCCGAGCCCGCGAACACACGGTTCATATCAGGCCCAGCCCCTGAAGCCGGATACTCACCGGTACGTACCGCGCCGCAAGGCGCGACAACCTCCATCCACTGAACAAAGTCTTCGATATGAGTTCGTTGCGTGGCAAAATGCCCACCTGAGCGCGTGGCAATCCAGCCACCAAGTGTGGAGAACTCGAAGCTCTGCGGGAAGTGCCTAAGCGTGAGACCGTGTGGGCGAAGGGCGTCCTCGATATCGGGTCCAAAAGCCCCGGCCGCAATCAGGGCACCTCGGGACGTTTTATCGATCTCCAGCACCCCTGAAAGATTGGACGTATCAAGACTTATCGTGGGGTATTCAGGGTCACACTCCACCCCACCTACAACGCTCGTCCCGCCGCCATAAATCTGGACTTTGACGCCACTATCCTGTGCCCAATCATAGACTTTTTCTAGTTCTTCGGTGGACGAAGGCGTCGCGACGGCGAGTGGCGCAGGCCCAAAATCCCCGAGGAATCCTCGCATGAGGTCCGGCCAGCTTCTTCCATAGGTATGCCTGATGCGCGCGTCGTTGGTGGTATCCAGCCATGTGGCCTTGAGCTCGGTTCCAGGCAATTCCACCGCTTGGATAGGGACGGCTTCCTCCACCTCACCTGCCTTAATCCCGAGCACACCCTCGAGCAGCTCGGCGAGCCTGTGGCGTTCTTCAATGGAGGGCATCTTGTGCTCCCAGCCCCATGCCCAGTGACTTCGTCGTTTTGGTTGCGTCATATTTACAAGTACAATCGGCTTGTAGCCGCTTGAGATGAGTGGATTTGACATTCAACGCTATCAGAGACCTTGGTGTGTGTGTAGTTCTACACCACTCCACTATATCGGAGGGCGTTCAGAATTGATGTGATTGAACCGAGGGCCCGAGTCGGACCATGGTGATGCAAGTAGACATAAGCGCTTGCCCCCCCCCCCCCTGTTTTTGCTAAGCTCAGGATTCAGGCTTCGTTCAAAACGAAGTGTGAGTTGACCACAAAGCCCTAGAACTGGAGGGACCATGACCATCAAGTTTTTAATCACAACCTCAACCATTCTTACCTTGCTTACACCAGGAGTCTTGTCGGCTTATGACACTGAGCTGCAATGCACCAGTGACGGTCCGGGGGACGATGCCGCATGTGTTGTTGAGGATTTCTCGACTTATTCAACACCAAGCTTTCTTGGATCCAATTTCACATCACCCAATGGCTTCTTTTTTGAAAGACTAACAACGGGACCACAGTTTCAAATCCAAACGCTTGGAATAAACGGAAACTGGCTCTTTGTTCCCGGCCAGAGTTCGGTGGTACACTTCCCGGTATCTGGTACTGTATTTACGTTTGCTCTAACCGGTGGCGGATACTTCGAGATTTCGACTTTCGACACCGGCGGAAACTTTGTTCAGACAATTCAGACCAGCGTATTTAACCAAACGAAAGTGGTCAGATTGGGCCCGGTGGACGAGATAGCCTATGCGATCATTCATCACATTACCGACTCATGCGAGGTCGATTTCAACGAACCATACATAACAGATGTGAGAATATGCGAATTCTGAGTTTGATTCCCGTTGGGTGGGTCGTCTTAGTTTCTGGATGTTCATCCGAACCTGCGACTGATCCGGAGATTCCTGACATGGACATGAATTGGCCCGGAGACATGTTCGTTCCACCGACTCCGGACATTGGACAGGATTTGGAATCTGACCAAGATGACCTAGCGGATTTGGATGAGCCAATTTTGGAAAAGCGCAAGGTCAACGCACGAGTGGCAGGCCTACGAGAGTTGGCGAACGGCTATTTCATCGCTCCTCATCGCAGCTATGCGCCACCTGAATACAACGAATTCGTCTACAATCTCGCCATCTTCCGACAAGGAGAAGATTGGTTGGAGCGAGTCGCAATTGGACCTCAATCGGCGCAGCTCGCGGCTTTACCTTTTGAAGACGGTGCAATCATAGTGCGCGAGGAAACCGAAACATCGACTCGACACGTTGAATATTACGACCTCACCAACGGAGAGTTCGACCTCATTGCGGAGCTACCAGATGCCAACCAATTTGGGCGCATTGATTCGATATTGCCCTACGACGTTGGCCCCGTTCTGGTGACAGAATTTGAGTTTGTCATCCTGCGCAGGAGGCTGCTTGGACTTGAGGCTACAAATCGAATCGACAGAAGATCGATTATCGAAGAGCGTTACCCGAACACTACCGGGTCGAGTTCCGCAGACCGACAAGTCATTCGTGATTCAATGATTTATCGACTCTACTCGACTGCTGGTCGATCAAGGCTGGTCTCTTGGGATTTGTCTAGCCCAGAGAATGTGTGGGTTGGTGAATCTGAATGGGTTGACGGAAGCTTTAGTAGAATGGTTCTCTCGGATGTGAACTTTGCATTTGCCAGTAACGCCCCATATGTACACGTCTTCAATCTCATGCCCACACCATCTCTTGCGGCAACGTGGGACCTCAGCGAGTTTGCACCCGGGGATACCCACACTTTTTATCTCAGTGTTTTGGGAGACTGGTTGATTCTCGGTAATCGCGAGACGTTTAGCGGAGAAACCGAGTATCGAGTCTATGATGCCAATTCGGCAGAACCCGTATGCCTTGGTGTATTGACGAATCTAGAGCTCAAAGAGACGTCCTGGCCTACCACTTTGGGCAACAGAATATTCTTCCAGTTTTCTGAACAGTTAGAGCCGCCCTTCTGGGATGTAAAGGGTTATACAAAAGATCAGCTTCAATTGGGCGAGTGTGAATAGGAGAGATCTATTCAACTAACGCGGCAGAAGACCTCCGGTTCCCGCGTTGACGAACATCTGCGCATAGAGCTCTGCTGCGAGTTCAACTTGTCGTAGTTCAACGTGTTCGTCGGGCGTGTGGGCCACCTCAAGACGTCCAGGGCCAACTACCACGGTAGGCATCCCTGCGGAGTGAAACATGGCGGCATCTGAGTGACTTCTGAATGCCGAGGGCTCGAGCTCGGAAAACGTGTCCCTATAAGCCTTAGCGAGGGTCTCAGGAAGGTCTGAGGCCGCGAAGCCGGGCGATGCAAACGCTATCTCAAACTCAAGCTGACAGCCACCGTGGTCTGCCCTAGTGTCAGCCAAGGTGGCGTTCAACAAAGCCTCGACCTTTTCAAACTCAACGTTAGGCGGAAGGTGAATGTCCAAGACGGCTTCACATGATTCGGCAACCGCGAAAAGTGGTGACCCTCCGTCGATTTTACGTGGCGTAAGGGCCACCTCACCCCCCCATTCCATCTTTCGCTGTGCTTCAAGAATGCGCGTCATCCACGCGAGCATGGCGTGAATCGCATTGTCCCCAACCTCGGGCAGAGCCGCGTGAGCTCTAGCCCCGCGGGTGGTTAGGAAGCACTCGTAGTATCCAAAATGAGAGAGGCATAGCTTGAGATCGGTGGGCTCACCGATAACCACCCAGGGATGCAACACACCGCTATCCTTGAGCTCTTGAATCAAGACCTCGGCACCATCGCCATACTCCTCTTCACCGACCACTAGCGCGAGCGTGACACCGGATTCAAGCGGCGAGCGACGCTCTCGCAGGCGACGCATTCCTTCAATTGCCGCCACGCAACCTGACTTCATATCGGCAGAGCCGAGCCCCCACATGATGCCGTCCTCGACGCGCGGGTGTCTGTGTTCTTCGTCGTAGAGCGCCACGGTATCCACGTGACCCACCCACACCAATGAGGCTGGTTGCGGCCCGAGTTCCACGATGAGGTTGTACCTCTCCTCGTCCACCATTTGTTTGCGATAAGGCAGGCGGGCCTCGTCAAGAATCTCACCAAATACCTCGAGCACGCTTTGCTCAGCCCACGTAGGACTATAGGTCTCCACAACTTCACGGAGCCAGCGCTCAAGGCGTTCTGGGCTAGATTCTTGGGTCATTTGTCGTGCTCGTCTTTTTTCTTAGGTTTATCTTCATCTTTCTTCGCGCGGTGCTTTTCGTATTTTGGCAACTTGGTGAGATTCATGGAGAGGTAGACGTGGCGCTGGTCCTGCCCAAATCCGATGCGATGGAAGAACTCGATCGCGTCGTCATTTTCGCCATCTGTATCCACGAGCATGATTCGGGCTCCCTCATTGATGAAAGCGTCGGTGAGGCGTTTGACTAGCTTCTTTCCGATACCCATGCCCTTGAGCACGGGACTCACGCCGAGCCAAAGCATATAGCCATATTTCCATGAACTACGGCGTTTCTCGATCATTGCGCCCAGCGCAAAGCCGACCACTTCATCGTCGAGTATGGCCACAAAACAGGTGTCCCCATCCGTCATGTAGAGGTTCAGAACCTCGTACTCATCCCAGGTCCTGTGGAGGCTCGACCACAAATCAGCCGTAAAGAGCTTTTCTCCCAGCGCGTAGACGGGCGCCAAATCCTCAAGCTCAATCTCTCTGATTTCGACCTTATCTTTGGCCTTTTTCTTCTTGTCCTGACTTCCTTCCGAATCCACAAAATCCTCCGCTCAGGTTGTTGACGGCGATTGTATCAGGCACCCCGAGACCTGTCGTTCTAGAAACATATACAAACCGTTCCACCGTTTTCGGGCGAGCCAATCGGTGTTGCTCGCCTACACTAAAGTGGTTAACCTGCAGCAGTATGGCTCGCCAGAAACAAAATCCTAAGAGGCGCCTTGTGTCCTCAATTCCGGACCAAGCCGAACTCGAAGAGTTGGTGGCGAAAGTTTCCTACAACGGCAGCCCGTATCACAAAAGAAATCCTGGTGATTTTGGACTGACGCCTCCGTCTTCCCCACATTTCGAGAAGACGCTCTGCGACCCGACAGAGATCACCGAGAAGGAGTTAGCCACGAAGCTTTTAAAAGAAGGCATTTCTCGAGGTCTGGTCAGCGAAAATTTCTTGAATGGCTTCCCTAAGAACGTATGGTCGGTTCATAACGGTTGGGTACTGGAATCACAGCTGGAGAATGAAATCAAGGGCGAGTACCATGGATATCCGTTGACTGAGGATGACCCTCTTCACGCGATGGTCAAGAGCTGTTGGGAGGAGTCCTAACCATGAACGACTTGGCATTTAAGGTGAACAATTGGGTCGAGCTCACGACCACAGACGAAAAGGAACGGGCTACGGCCTGTGAGTTGCAGATTACTACAGCGAATGAATCGCTCTTCATGGTGGAAGATCTTCGCTCCCAGTCGACTCGTGAATACATCAGAGTATCTGCATACCCACTTGCTGTCTGGTTGGTGGAGAACTACTTTCGACTCAAACATGAAGTCCGAGTCACCGACGCTTTCGATCATGCCCTTTCTCACCGACTCTCAGCGATTGGCTCAGGCTTCATTTGGCCCAACATCGACTTCAGCGCAGATGGTGAGAGGATCAAAGTAACGGTAGCAGATTCGACCAAAACTGGAATTTCGCCGGTGTTTATTCGCGGGAACACCGAGCCGTTTTGGATATCTTATGAGGCATTTGATTCTGCAGTATCCGAACTGATTAGGAGCGTAAACGCCCGATTGGATGATCGAGGGATTCCTAGTCACTATCTGAAAGAGCTCTGGCAATGTGTTGCCAGTGAAAAGAGCGACCCATTGCGCCAGCTCGAAGCACAGGTTGGTCTTGACCCAGAAGGGCGTTCGGAGGAATTGGAATTTTGGAAAGATCTAGCTCAGAAGTATGGAGAAGCGGAAGTCTTAAGCTTGGCAGGGAGCGCGTCCAAACTAGAAACGGAAGCACTTTTTAGCGCCTTTGAGACTCGTCAGGGTTCGCCATCTAAGGAGATTGCGGCCTTGCAGAAACATGTGCGACCTCCCCAGTCAGTTGCATGGGACCTCGGTGCTCAAGGCGCGAAAATGCTCCGCCAATATCTTGCGAACGTGGATGCTCCTCTGCACGACATCCCGTTTTTAGATTCATTCGGTGAGACACCAGACCTTACGGTCTCGGGCGCGATTTCCCAGAACGAAGAGATTAAAATTCTCTTGAGGTCGGCCGCTCATCCAAAGAGCCTACGCTTCGAGAAAGCCCGACTACTAGGGGACCTTTTGCTTTTTCAGAATCAAAAGATTTCAATGGTGACGACGGGTCTAGAGTTCCGTCAGAAGGCTCAGCGCGCCTTCGCCGCAGAGTTGCTTGTCCCAACAGAAGCACTGAATAAAAACCTTCCCTCCTCGGGCGAGTTTGATGATGACGCAGTGTTCCGCCTTGCGGATGAATATGATGTCTCACAGGTCTGCGTAGTGCACCAAATACGAAATCGTAGACTCCCCTATCGGTCTCAACTGAGCGATTAGAATCGAGCGACAAGATGAGGTGGAGATTACCAGGCCTTGGAGTCCAGAAGTTCGGCCAACGCCGGGCTGTGGTTGTTGGCGAAGCCGTGGGTTTGTTTTTTGAGCTGTGTATCGAGCCCGACTTGAAAGGCCATAGCGTCTCGCATCATGCGACGTACGATGGGCGAGGCGTCGGAGACGTCGTTCTTGTCCCAACCACCTTCGGGGCCCGTGAGTTCGTAGACAGGGTCTCGGTCTCCATTGAAGAGTTGGTATTTCCAGTCTCCAATTCTGGCACCGCGCAAGAAGGTGTTGTGGTAGCTGAAGCCGGCGCGCGGATGACGAGGCGTGGGGTCGAGCATTTCCGTGACAAGGCTGCGGCCCTGAACAGATGCGGGGATCGCGATTCCTGCGGAGTCCAGTGCGGTCGGCATCAGGTCCACAACTTCGACGTCGTCCGGGACTCGTAGGCCGCCTTTGGTCCAGGGGCGATAGCCGATGATTAGTGGGATATCCACAAGCTCCTGATTCACGCTGATGCCATGTCCCCATTTCCCATACTCGCCGAACTCCTCGCCGTGGTCCGAGCTGACGATGATCATGGTTTGGTCGTGAATTCCCATCGCGTCCAGAGCCTCGAGCATCTTGCCGAACCAGATATCGTTGTAGGTGATCTCGCCCTTGTAGAGCGCGTGCATGTAGCGTGCTTCTTCAGCGTTTAGAGAGACCTTGCCAGCGGCCATATCGTGCAGGAGTTGACCGGTTGCACGCGGAGAGACTTTGCCGACTTTGCCGCCGGTATGATACGGCGCCAACTGCTCTTGTGGCGGGTCGTAGGGGACGTGTGGGTCCACGGTGTTGATGTAGAGTAGTGCGGGCTTGTCCTTGTTGGTCTCGACGTGTTTTTGAAGCCAGGCATGGGCCTCTGGCCAGAGGTATTCGGAGTCTGAAGGGCGATTCTCACGGATCGGATTGACTTCCTTCTCCATGCCTCGCGCAAAACCCCAGGTATTGGAGACGTAGCCGTTGGACGAGTAGAGGGCGGTGGCCCATCCGGCCTGCTTGAACGGTTCGGCGAACACTGCTCCATCCTTAGGTAGGCGCGCCTTGTCGGTAATCATCTTGTGAATGGGCGAATACGTGGACGTAAAGATGGAGGCCGAGGTTGGGAGCGAGCTATTTCCCTGGCAGGTGGTGCGCTCAAAGACCACGGCTTCGTTCTTTGCCCATTCATCGAGGATAGGCGTCTTCACATCCGTCTTAGGGTTGTAGAGTGGAAGATGGTCTGCACGCAGGGTGTCGACAATCCAGACCAAGACGTACTTAGGCGCGTCAGTCTTTGGCCGTTTGGCCTGCGGTTTGACCACGAGTCGAGGGTTCTTGAAGGTCACTGGCTCTGCTGTGTTGTTGACCATTTCAAATCGAAGCGGTGTGCCTGGATACACAGAGAGATCCACGGGGAGTCGGCCACCGTTCTCGGATTTCACAGTCTTTCCGGGCTTTCCATGTGGGGTCACGACGATCTCTCCCCTGCCCTCAACCATCGTCTCAAACGTGGCCCCCTTGGCTGGGGTCAGATACCATTGCAGGCGCGTTTTGGGCGGCAAGGTGATGGTCCGAGCCTCGGCGTCCACCATGTTTGAGATCCGCGCGGGCTCCTTCTCGGTAGCCTGAGGGCCCACCTTGATCCAGTCGATGGCTGCGGCCGCACGAAGTCCGCCTACGTCCTGAGAACGTGAGAAATGAAGGCGGAGCGTATGCTCCTGATTGACCTCATAGCCTGCAGGCAAGTCCACGGAATAGGTGTTGAACCCTTCTCCAATCTCATTGAGGGAGGCGAACTTCTTTTCCTCACCGTTTGCGGCACGGAAGAACAAGTCCGAGCGTTGATTTCCATAGGGCTTGAGCCGAACCACCATCTTCCAAGGCTCGGCGGTTTTTCCTTTGAGCACCGGGTCATAGAGCGGGAAACGCACGGTGCCGCCCACGCCTTTAGGGAGCGCGTAGTGGAAGCCTTCCTCGGTCTTTCCTTGATGCCACGGGGCGTTCCACGAGCCCTGAATGTACTTGAGGTAGCCAGCAGCTCCCATGTCCAGAACCACACCTTCGTCCCAGATATGGGCTAGATGGCGATTGTCCACGAAATCAAAGATGGTGGTGAGATTTTCATCGGTCGCGGCAGCCGGTTTAGCCTCGGACTCCTCAGCTTTGGCTTCTGGAGCTTTCGCCTCCGGTTTTTCTTCGGGACTTGGGGCCGTAGCCTCTGGCTTGGAATCACATCCGACCGCAAAACCGAGGACTAGGAAAAGAAGAACTGATTTGAACATGAGGGAACCTCTCACCGCGCTACAATTAGGCGGCGAAAGATGTCATGAAATCCGAAAAACCAAAACCAAAAGCGTACGCGGGCCCTAGTGTTGCCTGACCGAGGCCCGCGAGACCTTCTCTTCATGGAACCAGATTTCCAGGGTAAGCAATGAGCCGCTGCTATCTCCTAGCCAGTACGAGAAATCACCTCGCCATTCGTCGCTCTCAAAACGCCTGTGGGGCTCGCCTAGACGATCTAAGACCTCGTCGGGGGTTGGGCGCTCATCCATAAGCCAATCCACCACGTCGGAGGCCATACGTTCGCGTGGCAAGCGGTCAAACCTCCGCTCTTTATTGTCATGCCATTCAGCGGCAACAAAGTCCGTGTTCGTTGCCATGCGGTAGGCAAACGGAGACAAGATCGCGACTGTAATGATGAGTATGAAAATCAAGATTACGATGCCAGTCGTCTTCAAAAACCCCAAAACGTTCCGGACGGTGTTGTTCATAAAGATTCACCACCAAGGCCCGTACCTCTTCGAGCGTGGCCCATCCTTTTTCCATTGCGTCCACTCAGCTTCCATTTCTTGTTGAGTCGCACTCCGATTGGACCATTTATCGGGCGGTAGTATATCTAGTGTTCCATCCAGAAGTGCCTTTTCGCAAGCATTTAGACAGGACTGGTCGCTCGGGATCTTATCCACAAGGTCCCGACCACATTGATTGTTCTTTTCGTCCATAAGATTCGAAGGTGTACCTACATTATCGGCAGGCGCGTCGAGTGGAGATTCGTGATACCAAGACGCCAACCTTGCGATAGTTCTCCCGTGAACTCTCGTCATGCGACAATTCATGGTGCAATGCCTTAGAGCATCCACAGGTCCATCTCCTCCTCCGGCGTTATTCCCAGTTTGAACCGCATCGCTAGCCGCAGAATATGCGGTTGACTGAACACCGAGTAGATACATCGTTACGGCAGCTCCGCCACCAACCAGAATGGGAACGACGAGAAACGGATTTTCACCGTTTGAATCAACAAAGGAAGTTGGCGCGTTGGCAGCGTAAACCCATGGATGGATTCCTCCACCAACGGCCAAAGGATCCGGTGAAATCCATCGCCCAGACAGTGGATCGTAGTGGCGAACGCCAAAAGTTACCAAACCTGTATCCGGATCAGTCAGGCCCGAGGCGAACCCGAAAGGCTGAAACCCTGGATTGGTATCGCTGAGCACACGGCCCCATGGGTCGTATGTCAGTTCTTGAACCACCGTTCCCGACTCATCCACCACCCGGCGTACGCTTCCAAGGTAGTCCGTCACAAAGACGTAAGTTTGACCGTTTCGCACCATATAGGCGGGAGTGGACTCTCGTTCTCCATAAACGAAGACCGACTCAACATCTCCGTTTGAGTCGACCTCAGCACGCGGCCGGTTGGAGTCATCGTAAAGATACACGAAGTCCACCACACCGTTTGTGGACCTTGAGACCAGGCGTCCCACGGTGTCGTAGTTGTACTGATAATCTACGCCTGAGTCCATGACTCCCGTCATACGGTTCAACCCATCGAACTCAAAGGTTTGGTTGATGCCACCACCATTTCGGGACTGCAGACGACCAGCAGCGTCAAAATTATAAGTAACGGCACCGACACTTTGAAGGCGGCCAGCCGCGTCGTAGGTTTGCGCCTCGCCGTTCGCGCTCAGCCTGTTTCCACGCTCATCGTAGGTGTAGCTGGCCTGCGAGGTTCCTCCTTCTGCCCAATCGGTGAGTCTTCCGGCGCCGTCGTAGGTGTATTCATGGGTTCCCGTTCCCGGGCCGGCGAGCACCGAATGGGATTGAACTCTCAGGGCGCTATCGAACTCCAAGACCTCTTCGAAGAGCACCGTTCCTCCACGCAGCCATGTCACAGACTCTGGAAGCCCAGTGGATGTGTAGGTAATCGACTTAGTAACTCCGGCCACTTCGGTGGACTCTAGAAACGCCACATCGGACGCCCACGTGAGTTGCAAGTCGCCAGCCTCCACCAGGAGTCCATCGTCGTCAAAGGCATGGTCAACAACCTGACCTCCAATGGTTCTTCGGCTCACCCGGAAGTCAGCGTCAAAATCACGCTCGATGCTTGCGCTCAAGGCTCCGATACTGGTCTCAAAACGCGTTCGCAAGGACCCGTTATACCCAAAGGTCTGCGCGACATTATCAGCCGTCGTGCTCAGTATGTGCCCCGTTTCCTGATCGTAGACAAAGCTCATCTGACTGGTGCCACTCGAGGCCTCTTCAATTCTCCCGGCCGCATCGTAGACGGTGGTTATCGGGGTGACACCGGGCGCCGTGGCCGAGACAAGTCTCGAATCCATACCCCAATCAAAGGTGAACTCGGTGCCATCCGCCCAGCTCATGGACGATAGACGGTTCATGGGATCAAACTCATTGGCAATCCATGGACTTGGCGTACTGATTGAAGTCATATTGCCCTGGCCGTCAAAGTTGAAATCATAATCTGAACTTGCCGTGGTTGAGTTCACGACGCGCCCAATAGCATCACGCTCAAGGTCCAACCCCTGACCATCTTTGCGCTCAAAACGCGTCAAGAAACCAGACCCATTATAAGTCGCGCTCGTCTCGAACTCTCCCCAGGTCATCGTGGACTTCAGGCTTCCGTCATACGTGTATTCCACGGGATCGAGGGTGCCAGCTTGTGCACGAATCACGCGACCGAACTCGTCGAAAACCGCGGTTTGTGTCCGGCCCTCGGGGCTTGTCATCGTCAACGTTCGCGAAGCCGTGTCGTAGACCGATTCCCAAGTTTTATCGTTGACCGTGAGTAGGTCGCGGGTTTGCTCAACATCGAGTAGGTCCTCAGGATTGTAGTCGGCCTGCCGCTCAACGAGCGTCCGGCTAACAAGCCCGTTGGGTTGCTCAGTTTCCATGCTCGATGTGTATCGCGCTTGCCCACCAAATCGAGGGTCGTCCGACCGCGAGGTTCGTGTCACCACACCGTCAGGGCGAAGCGTGGTGGTGATGCCATCCACGGTTCGAGTCCGCTGCCACGTTCGGCCCGCTGCATCTGTGGTTTGGCGTGCTGTGAAACCTGAATCTCCGCGTGCATAGACCATGCTGCGCCCATCGGACGCCTCCATGGTTACGGTGCTTCGATCAGCCTCAAAGGTCTTCCAACTGCCGTCCGGATGGTCCACGCGAGCGAGCCCACCATCTGCCGAAAACTCGTACTCCGTGCGTTGCCCGCGGCCGTCTACATAGGCCGTAATAAGACCGTTTTCGTCGGTCTCGAACACACGCGTTGAACCATCCGCGTACGTCAGACCGGTCAGGAATCCGGCCTCATCGACGTCGAGGTCGGTCCTTACGCCATAGTATCCCTCAATGGCACGTGGTGCCCCATTGGCGTCGCGTTCAATCGTGACCCGCTCCCCAAGCGGATTGACGAGTGCCGTAAGGAGTCCAGCTTCATCGTACTCAAACGTGAGCACTTCCACGCCCGTGCGCACGTTGATCATCTTCAGCGGCCGACCTGAGGTATCGAAAGAGGTCAGCACACTGCCGTCGGGATCGATGAGTCGAATACCGGAGGCATCGAGCCCTGGAGTCGAGCTCGAGATTATCCGATATCTGTCACCTGCTTGCGAAGCGTTCGCCGACGTATCCTGCACAATGATTCTGCCGTCGTCGAATTGGGCAACGGCGTATAATGTCGCGAAGAAGACATCCACAGCGGGGATGTTATCTGCGTTTTGACGCCGTTCTTGCTCTTCATTCGAAAGCCCTACTAAATCAATTATGAGCGACCCTGCGATGAGGTTCAGCGCTCCGTCATCGGCTTTCCACAGGCGTACAGTATCTTGTTCGCGGCCTACGGCGAGCGGACCACCCTCGGCCGATGCCTCGAGTTGAAGCAGTCCGATCGCGTTTCCATCGTTTGCCCATTCAACTTCAAGTCGTCCATCGGAGGTTAGCTCGATGATGGAGCCCACCCCGTCTATCCAGAAGAGATTTCCATCTCTTCCGCATGCCATCTGGCCGATTCCGCCCAGATAGACCTCGGTCGCTACGGCTCCGGAGACACTCGCGGGATCATATTCCTCACTACCGTTCTCAGGCCTGCCAGCCACCACCGTTGCTGCCCCACTGGGCTCCACACGGAAAATCTCTTCGGAGCCTCCGATGAAGAGACCGTGACTACATACCGCAATACTGAATCCCTCCAGATAGTTGTCGTAATCTCCACCACAGCTACCAGCGTATTCTTCATAAACCCCGCCATCGATATCAAGCCTACGGATACACCCACTGTTGATGAAATACAGGGAATCGTCTGGCCCTGCGTCTACCGTACCAACAAACTTCCAACGATCGGGATCGCCTCCGACGCCACAGTCCGACTGCCCCAAAAAGCATTCGTCCAAGAACTCACCGTCGCCCATCAGACTCCCACCGACTTCCTCAACGTCTCCGGAAGTGTTCATGACGTAGACCTTCCTCAGTCCGAGAGCCAGTCCTGTCACAAGTGCGACCCGTCCATCGGACAACGGGAACATATCGAATGCTGGCCCTTCTTCGGCACTCCACGTCGTGAACGTGCGGATGAGATTTGAAACGTTTGCAGCTCCTTTCTGAGCGGGTCGATCAGGCAGGATCAACGAACGGTCATTTCCATTGTAGAAACTCTGGACATCAAGCGCCCACCCAGCCATTCCGAAAGCTGTACGGTTGTCGTAGGACCCGAGCCTTCCCCGAAAAACCTGTGAATAGGCTCGCTCAATTCTCGCTTCACGCAACTCCTGAAGTGTCTGTCCGGGGACCCCAAACGCCTGCTCAGAGTTGGCCGGAATCACGTAGCTCACGTCGTAGATATAGTCGACCTGCACACGGACCGGCACTTCGCGTGCCACAGTCTGACCGTACGCATTGGTGCCATCCCAATCGAAGGTCCAATCGAGGTTGGGTCCTGGGTCGACCTGATGCGTGAATTCGCGGCCGGCAACCATGACTTTGGCTTCGATTCGCTTGAGAGAGTTCGGCACGGAATCACCCGAGAGCCTAACGACGAGACTTCGACCACGGCCGGGGACTCGGTCACTTCGATACCAAAGCGAAAAATTTGTTCCAGGCACCGGCAAAGCGTGCGCAACCACACGGTTTTCGCATTCGATGATGGAGCCACTTTGTTCGCACGGGTCCTGCTCGGGCTCAGGCGGAAAGTCTGGGATTTCGTCAGGGTCTAGGGGAATTGCGTCAGGCGGAAACTCGGTGGGCCAGTTTAGGTCGTGCGGACTAAAGTGCACTACCGGAGCGCGCCAGAGCTCAGTCCCGTCGCCGTATGCGCCTACCACTGAACGAACCTCTTCCCCAGTGATTCCGAGCGCGCTGAGTGCTTCACCGGAGTCTTTCGAACCGTCACCGTCTACGTCAAAACCACCGTCTACGATGGCCACGACCACACCGTTGTCGTTGGGCACCCACGAGTTGGTTTGTTGCCGATCGTAGGTCCCAGAAGGCACGACGGAGCCCACCGGAAACCCGAGGAAGTTATCCACGTAGAGCGAGACGGGCTTGTCGAACTCAACCGTATCAATCTCCACGTCACGGAGCTCATCGATGCTCATTTCAACGGCATAGGTGTATCCCGTTTCCTCAGGAAGCAGGCCGGGCATCGCAGCTGGGCCAGACTCGCCCACCGTATACTCGGTGGCCCGCACGTTGAATTCGTCGAGAACGGCTATTCGACCATCCGCAAGCCGGACGCGGGCTTTGGTTCCCTCTTGAACGAAAGCGCGCGAGGTACGTGCTCCATCATCATCCGAGACAGGCGTAGAGTCTATTAGAGCAGCCTCGCCCGCTCGAACTCGTGTGACCACCGAATCTTGTGGCGTAGCGACGACCGTTCTGCCATTCGAGAACGCATTGGATTGGGCCTCAACCTCAGCATCCACGCCAAGAACGTTGTCGTCTTCAAACCGGATGACCGTCTCGCCTTCGGAGGCATTGATCACGAAGTCGACCCAACCGTCAGGCCTCGAGAACGTGTAGCCGTACTGGGTTTTTCCCGGGATCCTTGCACGTACACCTTGAAGCGGTTGAAACTCGCGGTCCAAGATTTGGGCTCGGACAACCGAGACGTCCGATTTGTTCAGTCTATCGAGGTCTACCCCTTTGACGACCGAGTTTTCCCCTTCAACGAGAAACTTCACCGATTCGTAGAAGTTTGAAACCTCGGCTACTCCAACTGGCCCAGCCAAACTCGATGGGTCGGCCGGCTCAAAACGGCATGATTCATGCCGTTGACAGATCCTTTCTTCGCAATCGGTCAGACCGTTTTCGTCGTCGTCGATTCCGTTACCGCAGGTTTCAAATATCACCTCCGAAAAGGCGACTTCTTCGGGCGATTCACCCTCATCATCATCACATCCTCCGCACGCGGCGGAGAACAAAGTAATCGCTCCAATGAGACTCCAGAGACTCAAACGCATAACCGTCCTCAGTTTGTATTCTACCCGCCCATCTGGGCATCTGTGTTTAACGGACCGTAGACGTTTTATGTCTGAACTTCAAGACAAGTCATCAAGGCCTAAAGAGGAGGCCGAAGTTGACGACGAGTGTGACTGTGAGTGGGTCGATGAGGTGGGTGTAAGTGGCAAGTCGTGTGCGGATATAACCACCCACACCGTAGGTAAACTGGTAGGCTACTTCGGAGTCAAGAAAGATGACGGCACCTGAATTCGGTTGGTACTCTGCGTCAAAAGTAAAGACGTCGGGACCGCCACCAACGGCGATATTAAATGCGCCTCGGTGGTTATCAAAGGCCTGACCCCAGCTCACAAAACCGCCCACTAAAACGATAAGTGGATCCACCGCAAATCGGTCGTCGATTCCTCTGAATTCTTCTGGATCGACCTGACTGATGAGCGCCTGAAAGAAGACAAATTCCGCCGCTGCCACAAGGCCGAGGGAAAACCTGTCTGAACCAGACACAAATGTACGCCCCAACTTCAAGCTCAGTGGCTCGAAGTAGACCATATTGAACTCTTCGTTGATCGCACGAGCGAAGTCCTCTGAGCCAGGAATGTCGAGGGCTTCACGAATCGCGTAGAAGAGCATATCGAACCCAAATGGTACAACTGGCGCGTGGATATCTACAAAGGCGACGTCGTTCTTGAGCCTCAGACCGAAGTCAAAATAGACAAATGGCCGGCCCTGGTTGGAGTTGAAGAGTCCCGAGAGGGTTGCACCCGCCCTAAACGTCCACGAGTCGAGAAGTGGTGGGATAATCTCAGGCGCTTCCAACGCAAAAGCGTCTCGTGGACTTTCAGCCCATACCGGCTGGGCCAGCGTCATCAGAACCAGACCTAAAACCCACCTCATTTCTCTCTCGCTGCGCGCGCCAGATTGATGAGTGTATCGAAGTCGTAATCCTCGTTTACTCGGCTGAACACGTGCCTGTAGAGGGCCTTCTTCTCTGCCCACGGGACCTGCAAATCAGGTTGATGTGGACGCAAAAACTCTACGCCAGGGTCGGAGTCGTCCATGAAGTCGATCGCGTGGAACTCTAGGTTCAGAAAAGGATTTGTGCGCCGCATCATGGCGTATGCGATATCAAATCCCTTGGCCTTCAGAAGGTGCAAGCTCGTGCCAATGATGGGCAGGCGAGTCCCCGGCGTGACTGCCATTGGGACTTCGACGATCTTTGAGTTGCCACGCCGCCAAAACTTCTGCGGGTCCGGATGGTAGGGGTGAATCGGAGCGATCAAGGCCTCTGCGCGGGTCATCGAGCTACGGCTCGGGCGGCCCCGCACTTTGAGCCAGCCCATCACAGCCCCCTTAGCCGTGTAATACGACGGGCATGGAAACACAGAAGAATCGTACGCGTAGCCTCGCCGCTCGCAGATATTAATCAACCTCGAGTCGACGTTATAGCCAGGTGTTCGAAACCCACGCGGCTTTTGACCGCTAATCTCCACAAGCACTTCTTCGGCGCGCTCGAAATCGGCGATGAGCGCCACTTCGGAGAACTTGCGCATGGCGTAATCATGAGCCCAGGAATGGTTCGCAAGCTCGTGTCCAGCAGTCGAGGCATCCTTGAGCAAGCCATGGTGCGCGGGGTTTTCTGCGTCTTTACCCACCACAAAGAGGGTGGACTTTAGACCAAGCTCGTCGAGAAAGCCCAAAAGACGATCCACACCCACCGCGTAGGCGGCGTCCGCCCCTTCAACTTTGGCCGCGTCCAGGCCGTGGATCTCCCGATAACAAGCCATCGAGTCGAGATCTACGCTGATGCTGGCAATCTGCACGTCGTTTGACATAAAGTGCTCCAAGGCCTTGGACCATATCACGAGCGATTCCACGAACGAAGCCGGAGCAAACATGCACATCAAATTGATTACGATCGGGGTCTCTCACTACTGCGAAAAAGCGCGATGGGCGCTTGACTTGGCGGGTCTCGATTTCACGGAAGATGCGCACGCTCCGATTTTCCACATCCCCTACGTCAAGTCCGTGGGCGCCGGGCGAACGGTCCCAGTGCTTGTGGCCGAGCGCGTGATTGGCGACTCGACTGAGATTCTCAAATGGATTGGCGCACACCCTGCTTCGACGTGGGACCCGTACGAGCACGAAGCCGCGCTTGAGTGGGAAGAGAAGTTTGACCAGATCGTAGGCCCGCATGCGCGGCGACTCGCCTATGGCTGGATGCTGCCGCACAAAGACTTGGTGATGACGATGATGCACGGCAAAGCTAAGACGTGGGAGAGCCGCTCGTTGCAGGTATCGTATCCGTTGGCGGCAGCAGGCTTGAGAAAGTCGTTGAATATCACGCCGGACGGCGTGGCGAGGTCGAAGGCTAAGCTCGACGCGATCTTCGCCGAAGTGGCCGAGGTTTTGGACGGGCGCGACTATATCGTGGGCGAGAAGCTCAGCGCGGCAGATCTGACGTTTGCGGCGCTCGCCGCGCCCTTAGTACTGCCTAAAGGCTATGGGTGGACCATGCCCGTCGTGGAGGATCTTCCCGATGAGATTCGCGAAGAGGTTGAGGCATATCGAAATCACCCCGCCGGGCAATTCGTGATGAAGACCTATGACGCTCACCGATAACGAGTAATTAGAGCTTCTTCCAGTTGGCCTTTGGAATTTGCGAGGAAGTCGGTGGTGGGGCATTTCCAAGGATCAAGAGAGCGCGCCGGTTCTTTTCTTCCGAAACATTGTCGGCGGTTTGAACCGCGAGTACTGACTCTCCAAAGCCTTGGGAAAAGACGTTGATCTTGAGGCCCTTCTTTTTGAACCACGCTCCAATCGCGCGAGCGCGAGCCTGACTAAGCTTGATATTGTCGGCGGCCCCTCCCACGGTGTCCGTGTATCCGGCCACGTAGAGTGACATATCGAGCCCCTTAGACCGGTGTTTGCTCATCGCCTCTTGTACTCGTTTTAAGGTGGCTTCGAGCTTCGGCTCCTCTGAGGGCTGCCAGGTGTCCTTACCAAAATCAAAGACGATATCTTCGTGTGGAATGTCTACCCAGAATGGCTCAAGGATGACGCCTGCCCAGAAGCCTGCGACGTCGTGCGCCACGAGTTTGATGCCGCCTACGCCAGCTTTGGTCGCCGGCCAGGTGATCTTGATATCTCCGGCCTTGCCTCCGATAGCCTGTGTTCGCTCTACAACCTTGGTACCGTTTTCGTCATAGATTTCGATCTCGACTTTATCCAGCGGCACATTGACGCCAAGGATGAGCTCGCCTTCAGCCACGCGGACTTGCTCACGGTCCACCGTCATTTGGATAGGGTCCACATAATGCACGGTCGTTGTAAAAGAGGTCTCGAGGGTCTGATCAAAATTTGTGGTGCCGGTGACGCTGATTTCATAATCGAAAGAGCCCTTCTTCTGCTTGAATGGGACGCGCTTTTCCTGACCAGGCTTAAGGCTTCCAAGCTTTGTGCGCTGGGTCTGTCCGTCACTCCTCTTCATCACGACTTCGCCAGATTTGATGTACTCCTTTGCTCTCATGATGAGCATCGGCGATTCCGAATCGGTCTGGGCGAGGTTGCGGATTTGGTAGTCGAAAAGGGCTTGGCCGGCCTGAGCGAAAGCGACGCCCCCTGTGCTCAAGCTCACGAGTCCAGCAGCCAAAAATCCTAAGAAATATCGTCTTTTCATTCTTTCCTCATTGCGGCAGCGCGCCAAAGGTTCCCTCGGCACTCTAAGAAACGCAGCGCGGCATAGCAAGATTCAAAACAAAGTGGTGCAAAGTCGGGGGTGAGCGTGTTAGATAGAGCTTGCGAACCACTTAAATGGAGAATTCAATGGCATCTTTGCCAACCAACCCAAATATTGCGATTTTTTGTGACTATGAAAACGTGGCCATCGGCGCCAAAGACGCGAACTACACGAACCTCGATATCAGCCTTATCATTGAGCGTTTGCTCGACAAGGGCACGATCGTGGTCAAGCGCGCCTACTCCGATTGGGACACGTTCAAGCAGGCTAAAAAGCCCATGCACGAGGCGGCGTTCGAGCTCATCGAGATCCCGCACGTCTCGTATTCCGGAAAGAACTCGGCGGATATTCGAATGGTCGTCGACGCGCTCGACCTTTGCTACACCAAGCCTCACGTCAACGTCTTCGTGATCATTTCCGGTGATTCGGACTTCTCACCGCTCGTCTCGAAGCTTCGTGAGAACAATAAGTTTGTGATCGGAATTGGTGTCAAATCCTCAAGCTCAAAACTCTTGCTCGAGAACTGCGACGAATACATCTTCTACGACGACCTCGTTCGCGAAAAACGAAAGTCCGAGAGGAATGCCCAGCAAAAAGGTCGCCAAAAACGAGAGACCACCGAGACTCAGCCCAGCAACGGTGCGCCAGCGAAAGAAGGCGAGACCAACGCGGACCGCGCGGGAGCAAGGCAGGAAGCTGTGGACCTTGTGCTCGAGACCGTTGAAGCCCTTTTCCGTGAGCGAGACGAGAATATCTGGGCCTCGCACGTCAAGCAGGTCATCAAGAGAAAGCGGCCTCAGTTCTCAGAAACATTCTACGGGTTTAGAAGTTTCAACGAGCTCATCGAAGAAAGCCAGACCCAACAACTTCTGGATATTCAGAAGGACGAGAAGTCTGGCGGCTACGTCATCATTGGATTTGGGCCCAAAGCCTGAATTAATCCAGCCTTTTTCGACGCACAATCTTTGAGGGGGGACGGGTCCAGACTTGAAAGTTTGGCTCGAAACCCATAAGGAGAGTTTGGAAATGAAACCGCTCTTTCAGGGAGATTGAGATGAAAAAATTTGCGTTGATGATGCTTGTCTTAGGAATCACGGCTGCGTGTGGTGATGATGATCCGCCGAAGGGTGGAAACAACACCAACAATGACACCGTGAACAATATTGAGGACATGGGTCCAGACGACATGAATAATGTCGAGGACATGCCTACCAATAATCCTCAGGAGGATATGGGACCAGATTTGGAGCCGGATATGCCGGAGCCAGATATGCCTGCGGACATGGAAGAAGACATGCCGGAGCCGGATATGGAGCCGGATATGGAACCTGACATGGAAGTGGATATGGAGGTCGACATGGATCCACCTGCCATGCCAGACCCCGCCTCAGAGGCCGAGATCGCACTCATTCGAGGAGGCACGCTCGGGAGCGTCACGGCTGCTGCAGTGACCTATATCAAGCCAGCAGTTGGAAATGATGTGGCGGGCTTCTTCGTGCAAGCGACTCAGCAGGGTCCAGCGATCTTCGTAGCTGTAGACCCAGCCACCACGACACCCGCCCTCAATGTTGGGGATATCGTCGGGTTCACGGTAGATACTCTGACCGACATCGATGGAAATACCGTGGCCAACGCCATCTCCAACCTCACCGTGGCTGGTGGTGGGTTTGATGTGACCACGCTCGCTCAAGACATCACGGCCGTGAACGATATCGTGTCGGCACTTCCGACCTATGAGGCTGAGTTGGTTTCGGGTCAGATCGAGGTCTTGACCGATATCGGGTTCGCCGGAAGCGGCCACTCGGGCTCCGACGTGAACAACACCGTGCTCGTTGGCGACTTGAACTTCGAATTCCGCGTCCCTAACGACCTCCAAGACGTGTACACGTTTGAGCCATTCTGCTTGCTCACGCTCGAGACCGCCCACGTTTGGCGTTTTCAGGACCGCGCGCAGATCTCGTTCTACAGTATCGACGACCTCTCGGACGCAACCTGCCCTGCACCAAAAGTCACGGGTGCTGTGGGCACCGCTCCAACCGAAGTTGTGATCGACTTCAATCGCCACCTTGACGCTGCATCCGTGCTTCCAGACGGCTCTCAGTTCACCCTGGACGGCGGTCTGACTGTGAGTGCGGCAAGTGTAAGTGGAAATCGAGTCACCTTGACTGTCAGTACTCAAACTCCTGGCGAAGCCTATATCGTCACCGTTGCGGATACCGTATTGGATATCCTCGGTGGCGCGGTTGTAGCTCCGGACAACGAGGAGATCTTCGAAGGCTACGCCACGCCTGCAGTGCTTCGAATCAACGAAGTCGCGGCAGAACAAACTGGTGGTTGCGACCTTGTCGAGTTTCGAGTGATTAGTGGCGGAACTCTCGGTGGCATGAGCTTCAACGAGCGAACATCGAATATCTTCGACTTCCCTTCCATCGACGTGGCCACCAACGATTTGATCGTTCTACATATTGATGCGAACGACGCAAACTGCGGTAACGGAACTTCGGAAACCACGGCTAAGAATGAGTTCCCACAAGCGACCGTCGCCCAAAATTACGATGACGCTTGGGATTTCTACTCCACCGACAGCGGTCTCACGAGCACGGATAACGTATTTACAGTGGTGAATCGTGCAGGCGATATCGAAGATGCCATCTTTGCGGCACGTGATGCTTGTACAAGTGCTGCGGGTGGTACTGAAACGCGTGCGGCACAAGTGGCAGCAGCAAACGAGTGGGAAAATGTAGGCGGTGGACAGCCTGCTGGTGGATACATCGACGCTGACTTCTGCGCCAATGCCGCCCCAGGATTGGATCAGGAAGACGTGTCGATCCAGCGCGTCGATGACGGGGACACCAACACTGCCGCTGACTGGACGACGGCACCACAGGCTTTCACCTTTGGCGCCCTGAACGCTGGTCAAACCGCGTTCTAATCCCCGGTCAAAACTAACTCAAAGCCTAAGGCCGCGAGAGTTTCCGATGGATGGTTGAAGCATCTATCCCGAGGAGCTCCGCGGCCTGTGTTTTGTTCCCTCCACAATAGTCCAACACTCGCCGAATATGACGGTCTTCGACTTCACGCAGGTTGAAGAGGTCCAGCGGAGCCGAGTCTTCGGCATGGGACTGAACGGGGTCGAACTCACCGAGAATTACGTAGCGCTGTACGGCGTTTTCGAGCTCTCGGACGTTGCCAGCCCATGGTGCGCGCAAGAATCGCTCTAGAAGCTCGGAGGGTAGCTCACGGACGCTCGATTTAAACTCCACTCGGTACTTATCGAAAAAATGCCTCGTGAGCGTTTCGATATCTTCGCGACGTTCCCTGAGCGCAGGCACCTGGACGTTGAGCACGTCGAGCCTAAAGAAGAGGTCTTCTCTAAACTTCCCGGATTTGATGAGTTCTTCGAGCGGTTGATGAGTGGCAGCGATGATTCTGACGTCGACTTTGCGTGAGGCATCCGATCCCACGGGGCGGATCTCCTTTTCCTGAAGAACGCGCAGGAGTTTGGCCTGAAGCTCAGCCGGCATATCGCCGATTTCGTCCAAGAAAAGGGTGCCTCCATCGGCCTCGAGGAAGAGTCCGCGCCTTGCGTTCGCAGCCCCCGTAAAGGCGCCTTTTGCGTGTCCAAAGAGCTCACTCTCCAAGAGTTCTTGCGGCAGAGATGTACAGTTGACCGCCACAAATGGGGCGGCGGCGCGAAGGCCGGCTTCGTGGATTGCGCGCGCAACGAGCTCTTTTCCCGTCCCGCTCTCACCTCGAATCAGAACCGGCGCATCCACGCTCGAAATCTTGCCGATGCGTTCGCGCAGGCGTTGCATGGCGGCTGATTGCCCCACGAATCGGTCGATGCCTTGGGAGCGTTCGGCGCGAAGGCGGCGATTTTCGCTCTGCATGGACCGTGCTTCGAGAGCGCGGTTGACCCAAATCAAGACTTCGTCGAGCCGAAAAGGTTTTGTGAAGTAATGGGCTGCGCCTTGTTTGATGGCCTCCACGGCAGAGTCCACACCACCAAACGCAGTCATGATGAGAACCGGCAAGTCGGGGTCCAACTCTTTGAAGGCCTTGAGTACATCAAAGCCGTCAAATCCACGCATCCTGAGGTCGGTGATCACGAGATCAGGAAGCCTCTCAATGGCGAGTACCAAAGCAGTGCGCCCATCGGTGGATACATCCACGATGAATTCCTCGTCTCGCAATTGTTCGGCGAGTAGTTCGACCATTTCCTCATGGTCGTCGATCACTAGAATTCGGGCATGTCGTTTCATAAGTGGCACGTTATCTGCTTCAACCATTCTACGTGAAACCTTCTTTTCGGCTACCCTCAGTATGACGACAGCCTCTTCAAAGCTCACAATTTTGGTGGATGACTCGGACGAAATGACTGGGCTCCTTGCCCAAGCGCTCAGCGATCATGGCTTTGAAGTCATCGTCTTAAATGATCTCGAAGGCGCGCATGCCTTGGGCGGAGCGCAAGGCGTGGTCATCAGCGACACCCGAATTCCGGCGGTTACGCTTAGAAAGCTGGCAGAGCTCGCACCTTCGAGACCCTCCATCGTTCTGGTTTCCTGCGCACTCGATGTGCCTGAGCCCGATGGTGTGTTCTTCTTGCGCAAACCCTTCGAGCTTCAAGACCTCTTTGAGTTGGTTGAGCGAGTGTTGGGGACTGGCAATTTGCAAGACGACTCTAGCAGATTGCAAGACTCTGAAGGCTTTGGACCGTCTCGCGCTTCAACATAATCACGGAGTGCCGCACCAGACCAAGGCGATCGCGAATTCGACTACCTCCTCCGAATCTTGGCACACCGCTTGCTCAATAAGAATTTTGTTAAAGAGACCGAAACAACCATTCGGAACAAAGGAGAATCTAACTATGAATCGTGTGTTGGTGTTGAGTGTGTTGGCGCTATTTATGACCTCTGCGTGCGCGTCGGCCCCTAAAAAGGCGGTGGTTCCTGATGAGACCAGTCTCGGCACCGCGGCACCGGCTGAGGAGAAGACCGCACCGTCGCGTAGCGAAGAGCCCGACCGTGCAGGAGACGACATCACCAGTCCGGTGTATTTCGCCTACAACTCCTCGGAAATCGATTCGAGTTATTCTGGACAGCTTCAGGCTCTGGCCACTGAAATCCGCTCAACTAACGGAGAGTTGGTGATCGAAGGCCATACCGACGAGCGAGGAAGCACGGAGTTCAACCTGGCTCTTGGTGAGCGCAGGGCACAGTCGACCAAGCAGTACTTGGTGCGTCTAGGCGTCTCCGGACAAAATGTTAACACGATTTCTTACGGTGAAGAGCGTCCCGCCGCCATGGGCGATACAGAATCCGCCCACTCTAAGAATCGTCGTGCAGAGTTCATCCTGTCGAATTGACCATCCCTTCCGAATCGACAGGATTCGATGTTGAGGTTTGACCAGCACCTCTTCATTGAACAACGGCCATCGTGTTCGCACGGTGGCCGTTGTGATTTCTTGAAGACGGCCATCGCAGTTCAACACGCGCGCCCTTGGAAACCTCAGAGAGACTCACTTCCACCCCGTGGTTACGAGCGATCTGGCCCACCACTGTCAACCCGAGCCCAGTTCCCTGGCCTCGCTTCTTCGTGGTGTAAAAGGGGTCGAAGACCCGATGCCGATCTGCTGAGGGTATGCCTGGGCCATTATCTTCAACCCAGATCAGAACGTGGCCGGATTCATCTCGGGCGCCGATCTCGACTCGCGCCTCTTCCATCCCTTGCACCGCATCAATCGCGTTGATTACCAGATTCAGCAGCACCTGTTGTACCTGATCAGGGTTGGCCTGAATGGTGGAGATATCGTTCGGAATGGAGACGTCAATGGTGAGCCCTTCTCGAAGCTCGTACGAGAGAAGCTCTCTGACCTGAAGCGCAACCGCGTGGAGGTCTACACTTTCTACGCTGGCCTCTTTGATGCGTGAGAAGTCGAGCAACTCTTGAATGGTTCGGCTGACGCGATCGATCTGCTCGATGATGACCTCGAGCCCGCGTTGATGCGTGCTCTCGGATTCTAGCTTGCGTTGAATGAGCTCAGCACGGCCCCGGACCACACCCAATGGGGTACCGATCTCATGAGCAATTCCGGCCGCGAGCACCCCCACGGTGGCGAGCTTCTCCATTCGCAAGAGTTGCTCTTCCAGGGTCCGCAGATCCGAGAGGTTCTCGACGATTACCACGACGCTTGCGTCCTCAGCCTGCGGCTCGATAGGCACGACGTGTAGTTGGAATACCCCGTCTCCAAAGGGCAAGGCGTTCTCAAAAATCTTGCTACGAGGCGTTCGGGTTTGGCTGACCTCGACGAGGAGCTCGCGGATCGCAGAAAACTCAGGCCCGAAAATCTCTTTAAACGCCTTGTTTTGGTCGCTGATTTCGAGGTTAGAGTCCAATATCCCAACCGCGATCGGGATGGATTGAACCACCTTATGCGCCTTCTCGTGCAGGTGAGAAAGGTAGGCCGTAGTGCGCAATCTCTCCTCTAGAATTGCCGTCTTTCTGACCACGACAAACGCGTAGCCACCGAACAAAATCAGAACCAAGATGAGCGCGGTCGCAAAACCAATCAATCGACTTTGCAGGGAAGACTGAGCGTTTCGAATCGAGGCGAGCGATGAGAAGCTCGCGATGGACCAGAAGACGCCATCGCGCACTTCCACGCGTTCCATGGCAACAACCACGTCACCGTCTTCAAAGCCAACCCACTGAGCATCCGCCGCCTTAATCTTGAGCGCGCCGCGCTCCCCCTTTCTCATGCGTTCGAGAACCTCCGCGAGTGCTTCTGGCGGGTTGGAGACGTGCTCCAAAATCGGGCTTGACGTTGAAGGTGCGGGAGAGCCGTGCGGCCCAAGGACGAGGAGCCAGGTATGAGGATCCGAGGCCAAAATCCTAAGTTCATCGAGGAAACTTTGCGTATCGACAAGAAGAACCACTGCCTCGGAAGCGCTTGTCTTCTGCGCGAAGGCGCGGAGCCACGGGTCTTGATTGAGCGCCAAAGGAGACACGGAGGTCCCTTCCTTTAGGGCCTGCATTGCAGCCTTTTCCATGGCCGCGATATCATCGCGACCGGGCAACTCCCCTGCACGAGGGTCCACGATGACCTGCCTCGCGACCCCATTCTTGCCCACCACAGCTCCCGCGCGATATGCTCCGACGCCGCCTAGAAGAGCCTGAAGAAAGGCCTCTCGTTCTGCGTCGGATGCCCCGACCACGAGCCTCGATAGGAACTCAAGGTCGGCAGTTACGTCGCCAACGCTTTCCGTGACAATCCTTGAGACGTCCTGAATCTGCGCAACCCTTTCTTCCTGGAACCGCAGGGCGAGCTCGTCCGAATCGCGCTGAATCAGGTAGAAGGTTGCGAGTAGCACGGCGGTCATCGCTATCGAGAGCAGCGCCAGTGCGATGAGAAGCTTTCTATTCTGGGCTTGTTTTTCGTCACTCATAGAGTCGAATCACCGATAGGGTCTCAATCACCAATTGCGCCGCCGGAGAAAATCCTTAAGGTGCCGCGTGTTCGTTGTCCAGCGGAGTGCAAATTGAGGACCATCATCATCGGAGATATTCACGGTCAGTTCGAGAGCCTGATGGCCCTCACCGACGAGCTAAAATGGCATGATTCGTGCCAGACCTATTTTTGCGGAGACCTTGTCAACGTGGGTCCAAACTCGGCTGACGTGGTCCGTTGGGCCATGGAAAACAACGTCAAGGTCGTGCTTGGGAATCACGATCTTCATATGCTTTCGGTGATGCGAGGAAAGTCGAAGGCTCGGCCGAAAGACACCTTCCATGACATCTTGGAGGCGCGTGACCGGCAAGAGATTTTCGACTGGCTCGTGTCTCAACCGCTGGCCCTTTCGATCGATGCATCCCACATTCTGGTCCATGCAGGCGTACTTCCTGGGTGGACCGAGGAGACGATTCTGGAGCTCAGCGGCGAGGTTGAGGCGGCGCTTCGATCCGATCCCGATTCGTTCTTCGAGAATATGTATGGCAATCAGCCTTCGCTCTGGAGTCCGGAAATCGAAGGTGTGGATCGCCTTCGGATTGCCGTGAACGCGCTCACCCGTGCCAGAGTCCTACATGGCGATGGCCGTCTCGAGTTCGAATACAAGGGGCTCTACGACGAGATCCCGAGCGGGCTGCACGCGTGGTTTGACCTCTGGCCCAAACAAAATCCGCCGCAAAAGATCATCTTTGGTCATTGGTCGGCGCTTGGGGCGCGCGATTTTGGAAATGCGTTCGCGCTCGATAGTGGTGCTGCATGGGGACGAGAGCTCAGCGCCCTTGAATTGAGCTACGCTCAAGGTGTTGCCCAATACACCTTAACGTCCGTACCGGTGATCTGATAAAGGGTAGTCGACTACAACACCAGGGCTTCACCATGAACAAAATTCACGAGATTTCGAAACGCCTATCGAGCCGACTTCACGACCTCGAGTTTCAAGAGCCGGTGACTCATGTTTACAACCCACTCGACTACGCTTGGGAGAGTCACGCCGCGTATCTTGAGTTCGCCGACCATGGCGCAAAAGTCCTCTTCATGGGGATGAACCCCGGGCCGTGGGGAATGGCTCAAACGGGAGTGCCCTTTGGCGATGTGGGATTTGTGCGTGACTTCCTTGGCATCGAGAAGCCCGTCTCTAAGCCTGCGCTGGAACACCCCAAGCGACTTGTTGAAGGCTTTGAGTGCAGCCGAAGCGAAGTCAGCGGATCGCGGCTCTGGGGCTGGGTCCAAGAGCGCTACGAGACGCCGGAAAGCTTCTTCAAGGAGTTCTTCATTTGGAACTATTGCCCACTCTCGTTCATGGAAGAATCTGGACGAAACCGCACGCCAGACCAACTCCCGAAGGAGGAGCGCGAGACCATCTTCGGACCATGTGACGACGCGCTCAGAGAGGTCGTTGAAGCCATGGAGATCGAGATGGTGGTCGGAGTTGGAACCTGGGCGGAGAAGCAGGCCAAACGAGCTCTGAAGAAGTCCGGTACGAAGTTTGGGCGAATTCTGCACCCATCGCCGGCGAGCCCGAAAGCCAATCAGGGATGGGCTCCGATTGTTGAGGACGAACTCAGCGCCCTTGGCCTTATCTGACCTCCTATACTCGCCGCCAAAGCTATGAGATACTTGGGCTATAACGAATTCGCCCCAAAGGTTCTCCTATGCTTCAACGCGTGTTTATCTCATTGTTTTTGATAGTCAGTGGGTGCGAAGCAAGCCTCACTACTAACTACGACGTTGATCCGGCCGAGACTCCCGACGTCTCAAACCCGGATTCCAGCTCGGGTGATGTGGGTCTTTTGGATATGGGCGGGGTTGCGGACATGCCTGCTGAGATGCCAGACCAAGATTTGGATGTGGCGACGGAGGATATGACTCTGGCCGATATGCCGGCAGACATGGTCGTAGATATGCCTCGGGACATGCCCGCAGACATGGTCCCGGATATGCCCGTGGACATGGTTGCAGATATGCCAGACCAGGCGACGGGGCCTGTTTGCGGAAATGGTGTGACCGAAGCGCCTGAGACCTGCGACGGAAACTGCCCCCAGAGTTGTGAAGCGATGGTGTGCCAGACCGCCACCATGAGCGGAACTCCTCAAAATTGTGACGTCGAGTGCTCCTATCAGGCGATCGTGACCTGCACGAATAATGACGGATGTTGTGCGCCGGGTTGTAACGCGAACAACGACGACGATTGTGTGGTGGACTGCCGGAACCCGGCGTCGTGGCCAACCGGCTGGGCAACTTACGAGCAAGAGGTCGTGACCCTGCTCAACCAATATCGGTCAAGCTCTCAGAATTGTGGGACTCGGGGAACGTTCTCGGCGGCAGGGCCCTTGGTGATGAGCCCGACACTCCAAGAAGCTTCGCGCTGTCATTCGGTGGATATGGGCGTTCATAACACTCTGACGCACACGGGGTCTGATGGTAGCTCGTTCTCGCAGCGTGCTTCCGCGGCTGGCTACACGGGTTTCGCGGCGAACGAAAACGCCGGAAAAGGCTATTCGACGCCAGCTAGCGTGGTCCAGGGTTGGATGAACTCGGATGGACACTGCGCGAACGTGATGAACCCCAACATCAACCGTGTGGGCGTTGGGTACTACCTCCACGCGACCTCTGGCCGGTGGTGGACCATGGTTGGCGGCATCAACGGCAACTGAGTCAATTCTACTGGAAGCTCCGAGTACATTCATTTACTCTATGCCTTATGAAAAACCTTCGAAGAGCGATAGCTTTACTGGTCCTCTCCTTCGCCCTAGCAGCATGCGAGGGGCAGATACTCGCCGATCGTGCGGGCATCAACACACCTGAATGCACCACCGCAGCTCAGTGCGAGCTCAAAGTCTGCATGAAGACAGCGTGTGAGAATAATCAGTGCGTGTGGGACCCGATTCCGGAGTGCCAGAGCTGCGAGGATTGTGAAGAAGTGTGCGGGAATGGCGTGATTGAAGGCGACGAGACCTGCGACGGAAACTGCCCAACCACGTGCCAAACCTCAGACGCGTGTACCCCTGAAGTTCTTGTGGGCAGCGCCGCCACCTGCGATGCGAAGTGTGAGGCCGAGCCGTCGATCACCATGTGTTCCGACGGCGACGGGTGTTGCCCAAGTGCCTGCGATTCCACGACGGACTCCGACTGCGGGACGATGTGTGGGAACGGGGTCGTCGAGGCTGAGGAAACCTGTGACGGTGATTGCCCGACTACGTGCGAGAGCCCAGATGCCTGTGTGACCATGAGTTTGAGCGGCGCGGCGGCAACATGTGACGCCGAATGCACGGTTTCAAACACCATCACAGCCTGCGTGGACAATGACGGCTGTTGCCCATCTGCGTGCAACAACACCAACGACAACGACTGCCAGGTGGACTGCACAGACATCGCAGCGTGGCCCTCAAATTGGGCGGCTATGGAGGACGAGGTGATTGTGTTGGTCAACGAGGTTCGTGCTCAGACACAAACATGTGGTCAGTACGGAAGCTTCGACCCCGCAGGGCCTGTGGAGATGAACGACGAAATGCGCATCGCTTCGCGCTGTCATAGCGTGGATATGGGCGAGAGAAACCGACTCGGCCACGACGGCTCGGACGGCTCGTCTTTCTCGCAACGACTCGGCACGGCTGGATACAACGGGCAGCCACGCGGCGAAAACGTGGCCGCCGGATACGGAAGCGCACAAACCGTGGTCAACGGTTGGATGAATAGTCCGGGGCACTGTCGCAACATCATGAATTCTGGTATCAACCGCATGGGCATTGGGTATTACCTTGCTCCCGGATCGCAGTATGGCGATTGGTGGACCATGACCACCGGCATCGGTGGGAATTGACCCCTCTGAACGCGGAAATCCAGAGACCATGAACGAACAACTACCTCCCTCACCCGAGAAGATTTCTTACGATGTAGGCGGCATCACGATTTCCCCGGCTGTCGTTCTGGCGCCCATGGAAGGTGTGACCAATATCGTGTTCCGCCGGCTAATCCGCTCGCTTGGCGGGCCAGGGTTGACCTACACGGAGTTCTTCCCATCAAAATCCATCGCGGAGACCCAAGGTAAGGTGCTCGACGAGATCGCCTTCGATCCCGAAGAGTACCCGATCGCGATCCAGATTTTTGGTCGCGACCCGGCCGTGATGGCTGAGGCCGCCGCAGTAGTTCAGGATTTGGGTGCCACCATTGTGGATATCAATATGGGGTGCCCTTCTAAGAAGGTTTGCGCGCGCTCGGGCGGCTCTGCATTGATGCGCGAGCCTGAACTTGCTGTGGAAATCGTGCGTGCGGTCCGCAAAGTGGTCACAGTGCCACTTACGGTCAAAATGCGCACTGGCTACGACCACGACAACAAGAACGCCCCTGAGCTCGCCTGGCGCTTTCAGGAAGAGGGCGTGGACGCGCTGACCATCCACTGGCGTACCAAAGTTGACCTCTATAGCGGCGTTCGCGACGTCACCCCGATTGCCGAAGCTGTGCAACGGGTGAAGATCCCGGTGCTTGGAAACGGAGACGTTGTGGATGTTCCGAGCGCACACGCGATGATGCAGGAGACGGGGTGTGCCGGCGTCATGATTGGCCGCGGCGCAGTTCAGGACCCCTGGCTTCTACTCAAGATCGCGCGTTGGATGCGCAATGAACCACAGCCTGTTATCAATGCGCGTGAAAGAGAACGTGTGCTCCTGCTCTACCACGAGAAAATCAGCGAGGCGTTTGGCGCAGAACGAGCCGCACTGAACCGTCTCAAGATGGTAGCCAAGTATTTTGCTGAACCCCTAGTTTTTGGCAAATCCTTCCGCAAAGCCGTGACGCGTTCACAAGAGACGTCTGAGGCCTTGGACCATATCCGCACCTACTTCTCGCTGCTTGAGGCGTGGGAAGCCGGCGATCTTGGCGCCTTTGACGGCACCATCTTCGACGAGATGGAAGCCGCAGCTTAGCTGGCAAGCTAAAGGATCCGGTACACCAGACCAATTCCACCGTACAACTCAAACGCGTAGTTTTTCTGACCCGGCTTCATGTAAACGTCAACAAAAGGCGCTAAGAACCAACCCTCCGCGATGCGATGATGAAGTAACACCCCTGAGCCTAGCGAAACGCTCTCTGAAAAGTACTCATAGCCTGGCTTGAGGTTCAACGAGAAGATCGTTGACTGCGACTTGTACACATCAAAGAAGAGTCCAAGATCACCTGAAATCCTCTCCGCACCTCCACCTGTGGACCCCAGCAATTGAAGTGCCGGAGCAATCGAAAGCGCAAAACTATCAGTGTTTATGAGATTGACGTTATAGTCGGCCCGCAAAGAGCCAGCAAGCGCGCCAAAGATGTTAAACTGTAGCCCCAGATCACTCCAGCTATTGACCCCGTAGCGAAGGAACAGGTCGTACATCAAAAATGTGCCGTCCGACGTGTTTATCAAGTCGTCGTACACTTGCTCCTGTCTCGTTTGGGCTACCACGCCAGCGGCAATTCCTAACTCGACGGCACCTGAGGGGATGGGTGTAGCGGTATGGTAGCTACCAGAAACGCAACCGGCCATCGCGACAACACTCAACACCAGCAACTTTTTCAAATACACGACTACCTCTTTAGAAAAACTGCTGAACACCAAAGCTTATCGCGGAATCGCCCGAATTCACCAGTGAGGCGGCGTAGTCGAGCCTCAGCGTTAGTCGATAGATTCGAGGACTGATCAGGCGAATGCCCGCACCTGCACTAGCCGCCGTGATGTCTGCGAAATCCGATGCTCCCTGCCCCACCGAAGTCACGTCCACAAAACCCACGTGCTGCAACACCAACCAAGAGGTGTCCAATGAGGGGATGCGGAACTCGAGATTCGCGGTCGTATGGGCAGGCCCCCTAAATCTGGCGTCCAAAAAGCCACGAACTCGGTCGAACCCACCGATATAGTAGAAATGCGTCTCAGCCTCAGTGCTCGAGATTCCAACGAGCCATCTAAACGCGATGGTGCTTTTGAAAGGAAGGGTTTTCGCCAAGACCAAATCACTCTCGATCGACCCAAACGAAAAGGTGGATCCTAGGATCGTATCGGTACCGTCGAGACGCAGATTTAGCTGAGCCCCCTCCACAAGGTAGTTGTCCTGATTCAGACGACCGAGCTGAAATGTGAGGCCCGGTTGGATGCGCAAGGTATCTTCAGGAAGCCCGCGACGCGCCTGAAGTTGACGGATATCATCTTCGATCAAATTTAGGGATGTTTGGTCTTGAACCACCTGAATGCGCCCTCCGAACCTGAACCACCAGACGACCTCTTTCTCGAGTGCCAGAGCCAGCATGTTGCGCTGCAACAAGAACCCACCCTCCTCCTCGCCATCGTTATCGTAGAGTGTGTAGATGCGGTTGACGTGCCAAACGTCTGCACTAAACCAGAGTCGTTGGTCAAAGAGCCTCGGGTCACGAAACCAAACCACTCCCGAGTTCGTAGGGCCTAACCTCTCGTACTGGCCGCCCATCTCGAGGTATCTGCCCAGTACGTTGATATCGTAAAGTCCCACGATGAGCTGGTTGATCCCTCCACCGCTCGACGCCTTGACCACGGGAAGAATGGTCCAGCGCTCCAAGACATCATAAATAATTTTATGGGAGTCGCCTTTGGGCTCAAGGGTGTACTCGACTTTGGCGAAGAGCCCCATGTTCCTTAGACGTTGAGCACTTTCTTCGAGTACCACGCGCGTAGTTGGAGAGTGGAGTTCGAAGTCGAACTCTCGCCAGACCACAAATTCTTTTGTGCGCCCAAGGCCGTTGATCTCGACCTCTGAAATCACAAAGACTTCGTCCGAATCTTGAGTCTCTGCCTCTGGCTCAGACTCCGGGGCGGACTGAGCCATCACTGAGGAGCTGATCAACAAAAGAGAGAAGAATGCTCCCAGGAATGAGGAAAGTACTGCGAATTTCATGGAGATTTTAACCTACATATCCGAAAGGTTTTTTGGACGCGAGGTTCGTAGCGCGTTTAGGACCGCAAGTAAATCAATCACTTCCTGCATCACGGCTCCAGCTACCGCCGGCAGTAGGCCCACTGCAGCAAAACCCATCCCGACCATGCTCAAGACCATGCCACCAATAGCGGTCTCAAGCCCAATCTTTCGCATGCGTTGCCCGATGTGAATGAGCTCATCGAGCTTTCGCAAAGACGGGTCGAGGAGCACGGCGCCAGCTGCCTCAGCCGTAATTTCATGGGTTTGGCCAAAAGCGATTCCAACCGTGGCCTGGGTCATCGCCGGCGCGTCGTTTATGCCGTCTCCAACAAAAAGGGTCTTCGAATGCGCTGTCTGAGCCTTGACGATCTCGACCTTTTCTTCGGGGCTCTGCTCGGCATAGACGTCTTCGATGCCCATGATCTTCGCCAGATAATCGACCTCACCCTGACGGTCTCCGGAGACGAGCATGACTTTTTCGAAATGGTGTTTGGGCTCGAGGTGTTGGATGAAACTTCTGCCTTCGGCGCGAGGCTGGTCGTGAAACCGGAAGGTCGCTGCGTAAGACTCGTCAACAAGCACCACACATTCAAGACCAGATTGCACGGGTGGAATCTGCCCCACGTCGGGATGCTCCGACTTGACGAGTTTGTTTCGGCTGGTGATGCGCACATGGGCGCCTCCGACTTCGCCGGTGAGCCCCTGCCCTGGGCGCTCGCTGATACTTGAAGCCGCAACTAGGGCCACGCCACGAGATTTGGCCGCGTCGAGAATCGCCTGAGAGAGTGGGTGCTTCGAGTACTTTTCAACAGAAGCCGCGAGCTGAAGAACTCTTGAATCTGCGAGCACGCCATCGATTTCGGTCAATGCTGGTTTGCCCGAGGTCAGAGTTCCGGTCTTGTCGATAATCAGCGTTCGGCATTCACCGACTTGCTCGAGCACACGCGGGTCCTTGATGATGATTCCGCGGCGCGCGGCCACGGAAATCGAGCCAATCAGGGCCACCGGAATTCCGATCAAAAGTGGGCAAGGGGTTGCCACCACAATCACCGCCAGAAACCGCCCGGGTTCCCCGCTAAAGGCCCACGCAGCGGCACCAACACCCACGGCGAGCGGGGTGTACCAGGCGCCCAACTGGTCGGCCAGACGTCGAATCTGAGGGCGTTTTTGTTCGGACTCGCGCATCACTTTCATGATCTGGGCGTAGCGCGAATCCTCGGGGAGTTTCTCGACCCGAATCGTAAGGGCATCATCGGAATTGACTGCACCCGAGATCACCATAGAACCCGGCGCCTTTGGCAGAAGATAAGGCTCTCCCGTCAAGAAGGACTCATCCATCACTCCGTGTCCTTCCACCACCACACCATCTACCGGGCAGATTTCATGCGGCATCACAACGAGTTCATCACCGATCTTGATGGAGCTGAGCTCCACCTCAACTGGCACTCCTCCTTCAAGCCGATGGGCAATACTTGGCACGCGGCGTGCCAGCGCCTCAAGCACAGAGGACGCCCGGCCCGCTGCATAACGCTCAAGCGCCTCGCCGCCTGAGAGCATCAGGACGATGATCGCACCGGCGAGGTATTCGCCCAAAATTGCGGCAGTTACAATCGCTATTCCGGCCAGCCAATCCGCCCCGAAATCAAGCTTTTTTAGCTGCCCAAGAAGCTCCCAAACAAGCGGGATTCCGCCCACGATGAGAACGACCAAAACGGGCCAGTCCATATGGGGTGATTCGAGCACAAAGCGCATCACAAGATGAATTGCGATGCCGAGGAGCGCGAACCCCGCGATTAAGGTCTCTTGAGTGAGCCACTGACGCTCATGATTGGATTGGGTCGGTTGAGACATCGAGTCCCCCTGGGCAAAAATCACTCAAGAGTACTTCAGTACCTTGAGAGTGTAGAACAGCCGATTCGACGCGAGTTTGCAGCTCTCGCACGTTCCCTGGCCATGGCTGCGTGACCAGAAAGTCGGAGACCCCTTCGGCGAATTTTTGTGCCGCCCGTGTATGCCGCTCTGCATACATACGCAGGAAAATACGCGCCAAAGGCATGATATCTTCCTTTCGCTCTCGGAGCGCCGGCACCACAAGGATATGGCGAGAAAGGAAGGTGTAGAGGTCCTCGCGAAATTTACCCGCTTCCACGAGAACACTCAAATCTTGATGGCAACTCGCGACGAAACGCGCGCTGACGGAATACGAACGTGTCGCACCGCGGCGACGAACCTTCGATTCTTCGAGAACACGCAGGAGTTTTCCTTGTTGGACGAGCGAGAGCGCGTCGATTTCTTGAAGGTAGACCGTGCCGTTTTCGGCCAACTCAAAAGCGCCCTTTCTAGCCGTCGTGGTCCCGGCGAAGACGCTTTCAACGGCACCGAAGAGGTCGGTATCAAGCTCATCAGCTGGGGTCGTGCGTACATTTAGCGCGACCATCAAACCGGGGCGCTTCGAGAGATGATGGAGCGCACGCGCGAGCAATTCCTTGCCTGTGCCCCCTTCGCCGCCGAGCAAAACTGGGACATCCATATCCACAAACGCGTTTAAGGACGTATACATCCGCTGCATTTCGTGACTTTCGCGAATCAATTCTTTGAAGACGTAGTGTCGGCGCTCTTTATCGCGATAGTGCCGGATCTCTTCCGAAGCACGGGCGCTTAGTCGCTGCAAATTCTGGAAGTTAAGAGTGATTCTCGCGAGCGGCCGAATCTCCGAAAATACTTCGACGAGGCCTTTAAGACAGCTTGAATCTCCCTCGAATTTTGCCTTGATCAACACAAAGTCACGATGGCGTTGACCCGCGAGGCAAACGATGACTTCTGAGTCCTGCCCTTGATGTTTAAGGGCGGCGACTTCCGAGCGCCAGAACTCGTCCGAATACTCCGAGGGCCCTTGCTCGACCTCCGACTTCTCGGCCACGTGGGACTTGAGATTCATGGTCCAGAGCTCTAGGTCGCCGGCCTGCCCGACAAGCAAAGACAGTCCTTTGAGCCAGGGTTTCTCTACGGTGTCGCAGATCACGCGAAGGAGCGAAGAGGGATGATCGGCGAGGTCTCTGAGTTCGAGACGTGCGCCTTTCGCGGCAGGAAGAGGGATATACGTGAGTTCGCTCATGGTTGGACCTCCTCTTCGAGTTGTTCCATCTCGAAATCCTCCAGCGTCGGCACCTCGCCCACATCGGGCATTTTGGTTCCGTCGGGATTCATCCGTTGGGCGTTGGCCCATGTCTGCAATCTAAACGCGTTTCGATTCGCCGGATCCAACGCCGTGACCTTTCGCATCGCGGCCTCACACACGTCAAACCGCCGAGCGACACAGTCCTGATAGCCCGTTAAATAGAGGCGCTCAGCCCGTTCTTCATCCGTCATGGTGAAGCGTTCGTGCTGCGCGTTCGCAATCGAATCGCTCAAGGCATCCAAGGCCGCAACTCTAGCCTCGAGGACCTTCCCCTTTGCATTCGAGAAGGCAAACTCCCGGTCTTGCTCGGTCACCGTCTCGACGGGTTCGCGGTCAACAACCGCAAGGCCCGCACGAACCACGAAGAAAACGAGCGCAAAAATCGCCCCCAAAACCAGCCAATACGCAGCCAAGAACTTAATTGCCCTGAACACATTGCCGGGTTTTGGCCACGCCAGCCAAAAGGTTTGCACGCGCTCTGCTCGGCGCTCGGCGTGTCTCACGGAATCAGCCCAAGGCTTGAGCTTCCACGCGTTGAGCGCAAAATCGATCGCGACTTCGTCGTCACCGTTATAAACCTGGCCCGCCCCCGGGGCGAGCACGCTCAAAAGCCGGGCGAGCTTCGGGATATGAGGCGCACGATCGTCAAAACCTGTGGGAGCAAAAGGCGGCCTAGACTCTTCAGCTTTCTCGAGCAAAGCCCCCATACTCTGGGGTGGTTCAGGTCGTTTTGGAGGTTCAATCCGAGCTTCAGGCTCCGGTGGAAGGTCATCCATCACGTCCGAAGAAAGACCCATCAACGACGCCTTGCTTCGGGGCGTCTCTTCCGCGGTCTCCCCCTCATCGAAGAGCGGCACGGGATTTGTGGTGATGTCCGGAAAGAGCGATTGCCAGCCGGGTTCGGTGATGGGGCCGCTGTCCACTGGTGCCGCAGCCGGCATCTGGCGCGGCTCCAATGGCTCAAATGGCGCGGTTCTGGGCATCAATTCAAGCTCGTCGTCTACCTCGATCGCGTCGATCCCCATGGCGTTGAGCATCTTCTCGATATCACTCACATTGATATGGTCGCTGATCGTCTCATCACCCGCTCCCTCAATGGTTGCGGGCACCCCGGCCCCCACCAACTTAGAGCAGAGGGTCATCGCAGCTGAGTGACTGAGGTCTGCCTCTACGGTCATCGGCCCACGTAGCAACAAGGACGAGAGCACCGGCGGCGATACCCCCATCAGTGGCGACAAAGTGCGCGCGAGCTCCTCGGTAGAGCGTTGCCACCGGTTTGGATCGACAATGACTGAGAAAGATTCTGATGGCATGCGCGAGAGTTTCTGTGGTTCTGGCCCAATTGTAAACCACAGCGTGCATTGCGTCACCTTTGCTTGCGCTTGATGCGCACGCGACCTATCCTTTGAGGCAACGAACAGCTTAGTCACCACTGGATTTCCAAATGAAAATCGTATTTGCACTTTTGGCCCTTGGCCTGCTTGCTTGCTCCGATGACAATCCCGATAACCGTCTTCCAGTCACCATTCTGGACGACGATATGGCTCAGTCCGATCAGGGCGAAGCGGACATGAACGACATGGTCAACACACCCGACCAATTCGTCGAAAACTGCGTCGAAGACGGGTGCGTTCCCGGGCTTATTTGCAACGAAAACACTGGGCAATGCGTCAATTGTGAAACCAACGTTGAGTGCGGGGAAAACGGTTTTTGCAATCCTGAAAAACTCTGTGAGTGCGATGCCGAATATCACGCGTGTGATGGCGTGTGCGTGAACTCGTTTAGCCCCGAGACGTGTGGAGGCTCGTGCGAGGCGTGCCCAGTCCCCGAAAACGGGACAGCCACCTGCGATGGCGTGACCTGTGGAATCGCGTGTGAGGCCCCGCTTGTGGCGGTCAACGGCGAATGTGTCGGGTGCGAGACAAATGCCGAATGTACGAGCCCAAGCGCATCTTTTTGCGACGCCGGGAACTGTGCGCCCTGCAACAATTCTGCGGATTGTTCGCATATCGCCAGCGCTCCGATCTGCGCCGAAGGCACTTGCGTAGAGTGCACCGAAAGCGCCGACTGCGGCGGCAACGTCTGCGCGGGCGGAGTTTGCACCAATATCGCCGCAGGCTCCGTGAACCCGTGTCAAGCGTGTACCGCAAGCGAAGCGTGTACCGAAGGCCACGCCTGTGTAGCCATGGAGTTTGACGGGGCAACTCGAACCGAATCGTTCTGCTTGCCCATCAAAGGCGCCGACGAGTGCCCGTCACCCTGGGTTTTTGAGGTCCAAAAGCTCAGCGTCGAAGGCGCTACAGTCACGGCTTGTGGTCCGAATGAAGCAGTGACTACGTGCGAGGCCGTGTTGGATGCCGGCGAGAGTTGCATCAACGCAGACGAGTGTGGTGCGCAAGGGCTTACAGATGGCCGATGCGAGCCTACGACCTTCGAAAATACCTTGCGATGCACGTACGATTGCACATCGAGCAACCAATGCCGCGAAATCGGTGACTTCGAGTTCGATGAAATCGGCTGTATCAGTGGCGACTACTGCGGCGGGATTTGATGCGCAGGCTAATCTTACTAGTCCTTCTGAGCGCAGCTTGCGATGCACAACGACCACCTTGTGCAGACTCAGACGATTGTTTTGTGGGCGAGCTTTGTTCAGCGGGCGTGTGCGTTGCCGCGCCCGAACCTGAACCTGATATGCCCCGAGATATGCCTGAGGATCAGTCGCCGGACCTACCTCCGGACACCCGTGATTGCCGCATCAATACCACCGTTTGCCTTCCTCAAGCCTGCAACCAAAACACCGGTAGGTGCTTCGCGTGTGAGTTCAACGCGCAATGCGGGACAAATGCGCTCTGCAACGCGGCTACTGGAGAGTGCACGTGTGAGCCGGGAACTCATCGGTGTGGAAATCAATGTGTCTCCAACGATGCCGATGAAACCTGCGGAGACCGGTGCGAGCCGTGCCCTGGAACGGCAAATGGTTTTGGTTTCTGCGAGGCCGAAACGTGTGAAATCGGTTGTAATCCAGACTTCTTCCGATGCGACGAAACCTGTGACGTCACGGAACTTGAGTGCGCTGAGTGCCTCGAAAACTCTCATTGTCCCGACGATGAACCCGTGTGTGATGCCGGCGTTTGTAAAGGGTGCCGAAGTGACGCAGACTGTACCGCTCGTGACGGCCTCAGCGTGTGCAGCGATGGCGCGTGTGTGGAATGTACCGAAGACAAGAAGACCGCATGCGATGGCAACACCTGCAATCCAGCCACCAATACCTGCACCGAAACACTGATCGCGTCGGTCGAAACGTGCGGCTTCTGCGTATCTCGAGACGCTTGCCGCTATGATTCTGAGGACTGCGTTCCAATGAAATTCAGGGGCGTCGACCGACCTGGCGGCTATTGCCTCTATCGGTCCAACGAGTTCGCCTGTGGACGTCCGTATGGGATTCGTGTGGAGCGGACACCGATCGGCGAGACCACACCTCAGACCTACTGCACGATTAACGAAGACGAGCTTACGTGTGAGGCCTTGAGAGGGTACGGGGATTATTGCGACGAGGACGCCGAGTGTGGCGTGCCAGGACTAAACGACGGCCTTTGCCGCACATTCACGGGTTCGCGCCGCTGCACCTACGCGTGTGACACCAATGATGATTGTGTGCCTCCGTTCCAGACGGTTTCGTGCGTGACGTATTGCCGCGACCTTTGAAGCCGTACAAGCATGCTCACTGAACGTCCAATGATGTAGCGCTCTCCAATAGGTAGTCCATGCTTAGATTGCTGGTGTCACAGTAGACCCAACCGTCGGTTACGCCAGCCGGTCTAATTCGTGCCGCAGCACGGTACGTACCCGCGGCAGGAGACGTCGTTCCGGACCAAATCGGCGACTCATATTCCTGGTTGTTTGGCACGCCAGGACGAGGCCCCTTGTACGCCATAGACTCCCATGTGTAGCCAAGAGCGGGGTTGTCAGCAAGGCCACCCCAACCAACCTCAGCCACCAAATCCGCGGCATCAAACGTGCCATCCGTGACCCCAGCCTCGTACGTCTCAATCGTCAAAACCGGAGCCGTCTGTCCCACGCTGCCGCTCACGCTCGCCTGCCACACGTTGCAATAATCCACCAGGTCAGGGAGGGTCTGCCAGACTCTCACAACTCCCATCTCAGTGGGCTCAAAGTTGGTGTCGGACGAGAGATCACACAAGACATTGTCCTGTCCTTGGTTCACGCTGAACCTCCAAGCAAACACGTATTCGCCGTCGTTTGTTGGGGTCCACGTTGCCTCAAACTCGTCTTCGTCCGGGCCGGGATTGATCACGCCCGTGGTACGTCTCGTGCCATTGACCACCGTAAATGCTGCAGCATTGGTGAGCGGGCTCGCACCTGCTGGTCCGACCATAAGATCGCCCACAACGTCCGCATTGTCCTGCCCTGTCACACCAGCCTTTGTCACCCTTCCGAAGATGGTCAAGGGCTCTCCGACTACGGCATCCGTCACAATCACAGGGAATTGAATCTTGCAGGAATCCGGTACTACGGTGAGTTCCTCGACGACCTCGAGCTCGCCAACCTTGGACGCGTCGAACTCGCTCCCATCGTTGGAGCACCACGTCCAGGTTGTTCCTCCATCAGCGCTCGCACGCATTGCGAACCCGTACTCTCCGACCCCAGTCGGCACGAATTGCGCCGCGAAAACATCGTTCGCGAGGTCACCCTGGTTAAGGCCATCTTCGTCGCCAGAATAAATGGCACTTTCAGAGAGGGTCCATGCAGAAGGGTCGTCTCCAATCGGACCCCAAACTACCTCAGCACTCACATTCGCGCCCGCACCGGCACCGTTGGTGGCACCCGCCACAAAGACCACGCCTTCAACATCTGCAGTAGCACCGTTCTCGAGGGTCAAACTCGACGGACGTGTCTGACAGAAACCTACCTCAGCTACGGGCGGATTGGTGACTTCGATTACGCCCCTTGCCCCTGGATTTGCAAGGTCTCCGCCAAGGTCGCAATAGACCCAATCACCGCCCTGAACACGGTATCGCGCTAGGTAATCGTAGGTTCCAGCGGTGGCGATTTGCAGTGTCGCACCGTACTCGTCATTCGCCAAATCGCCAGCATTTAAGCCGTCGATGTCTGTGTTGTAGGTCATCGCCTTCCAAGTAAACTCCGCGGCGTCCGCCCCTGTGTCACCCCATCCGAGCTCACCTTCAATGCCCGAGCCTTGGCCGGCGGAGTTGGTCAAGCCATCCACAAAAACCACAGAATAAATCCCAGCAGACTCCTGCCCACTCTCCACAGAGACCGGGCTCTGCGCCTGAAGCTGGCAATACGTAATCTGGTACTCGAGCTCCGCATTGTACGAGTACGCCTGCTGAAGCGTGTCCGTCTCTTCACCGAGCACAACTCTCACGTCCACAACGCCCTCACCAGCCGGGGCCGCGAGCACGATCCGTGTAGAAGACTCAACTTGAATGTTGGTTGCGACAGAATCGCCGAAGAAGACCTCCACGCCGTTCGCAAAACCGGTGCCCTGCAAGGTCACTTGAGTTCCACCTTCGGCTGGGCCACTTGAAGGCGAGATCGACCGCAGATCGAGTGGCGCATCTTCAGACATATCATCGGCATCGGAGCCCGCGTCGTCCTCGCCCATATCCGGTTCGGGAGTCGGGGGTTCGTAATCCGTTTCACAGGCGGTGAGCGATACTGCCAAAAGACCAAGTAGAAACCACTTCGACATATTCTTCTCCGTTCAAAAAACGACTCTCAATTCCAACTGAGTTCGTTCTTGTTCAAGATTGAGTCTTAGCCCAATTTGGGGCTCGTCTGGCTCGGAGTCCGAGTCTAACCAAAACCAGATTCCGGCACCGATCAAAGACGCCGCACCAATGCCCGCCGTAGCCCAGCCCACATTTCGGTAGGTGAGCTCCTGATCCAAGACCTGGTCGTAATTGGAAGGACGCCCCGATGCGTTTCTGTCCGCGTCCCAGGCATCGATCTGGCTCTGTCGGTCAAACGCTAGTACCCAAAAAAAGACCGAGGTCACGCCCGAGGCGAGCCCGACACCACCGAGGATCCACGGGCCGATCGAGGGCTCTGGAGGTGGAGGAAGCGGTGCTACTTCGACCTCGCGCTCAACCATCGCAAATTCAAAAGTCCGGAGCTCGCCAGCCTTGACTTCGACGCTACGCGTGGCCTCTTCATAGCCAAACTTCGTGAGCTTGATTTCGTAGGCGCCAGGCGGGACCTCAAATTCAAGCGGGGTTGTCCCTCGGCGTTTTTCCAAGAAGACCTGTGCGCCTTGTGGAATGGAGTCGACAGTCAGGCGCGCGGTCTTTGGGCGCTCGGCTTCTTGTTTGGCTCGAAGCCTTTCGATGCGCGTCTGTACGACCGCCGAGTTCGGCGCTTCTGGCCGCTCGGTGCGGTACTTTTCATAGAGTTCGATGGCTCTATCGACCTCCTGGAGTTCCTCGTACATTTCGGCGATTCGGTAGAGCATATTCGGCTCAGGAAAGATCGCGTACGCCTCTTCGAGGCGCTGAATCGAGGCCGGATAGTCTCGCGCGTCATAGGCGTTTCGGGCCTCGGTCAAGAGCTTTCCCAACAATTCGCGCTGAGCATCAGATAGCGCAGATGGATCTTGAGCGAAGCCGCTGATCGGGGTGAACACAAGACTGGCGATCAGCAAGATGCTTATTGCTTTAGCCATTCGAGTCCCTCTTTTACCGCGTCTTTTTCTTTGGTTTTTTCCTCGGCCTTTTCTTCGACGGCCGGCTCAGTCTTCTTTGGCTTCGCTTCGGGTTTGGGCTCGGTTTTCTCGGCTTTCTCGGCTTCCTTAGGCACCTCGACCTCTTCAACCACCTCCGGCTCTTCTACCTTTTCTGGCTCGATAGGCGCTGGTTCTTCAACCACCTTCTCGTCAGGCTTCTCAGCCTCTACTTGAGCCGGCAGCGTAGACTTGGACCCGAGGTTGACCACAGGCGCGGAGCGTTGTTGCCAAAACACAACGCCGAGAACCGCCGCCCCAATAAGAACCACAAGCAGAACCCACACCAGCGGATTGGAGCTCGACGCCACGGTCATCTCATAGGTTGCGGAACGCCTATCGCTCTGCGCTACCGCGATCTCGGTGGACACATCAGGCAGCTGTTTAGACCAACCCATCTCTTTGAAGTGCTTACGAGCCACTCCCGCCGGGACAGGGAACATGGCTGATTCCGTGGGCGTCTCGTCGTGTCCTAGTGGCAAAGTGGATTCGTAGGTCCCGAAGAGTTCATCGGGGTCCGTCTGAGTGGGCTCAATCTCGCTCAAATAGGGCTGGAGGGCTGCCTTGGTGTTCCCCGGGCTGAGCCGGAGCCGTTTGAATCCATGTTCGTCGCGAATCGAATCGATCATTTCGCGCACCGATCGCGCCGAATCGAGGCGTTTTCGCGGGTCCTTTTCAAGGAGGAGACGCACCAACTCGACGATGCGAGGATACTCAAAGCCTTGCACGGCCTCATCGAGACGAGGAGCCGCCTTGGTCACGTGTTCGATCATCGTCGCCACGGGGGTCACGCCAGAAAACGGGGTCCTGCCGGCCAACATCTCATAGAGTATCACGCCCACAGAATAGAGGTCTGTGCGTGCGTCTATCTCGCCGCCCTGAACCGACTCCGGCGCCATATACCTTGGCGTGCCCATCACAACGCCTGTGGTTGTGAGCCGCTCGGACTCCGTCGCGTGAGTCCGAGCGATGCCAAAATCCAGGAGTTTGACCTGAAGGCTCGCGTCGGACATGACGGTGACGAGTGTATTCTCGGGCTTGATATCACGATGGATGATGCCGTGAGCGTGAGGCTCGGTCAGGGCACCGCAAATCTGATAAGCAATTTCTAGCGCGAGATTCGGTGCCACTCGGTGATGCCGAAGCACACGGTCGAGCGAAATCCCCTCCACAAGCTCCATGGCGATAAAGTGCAGCGCAACGTCTTCATCCATCCCTGAGTCGTAGACCCGCACGATATTTGGATGCGAGAGGCCCGCGATGATCGAGAGTTCACGCTGGAACCTCTCGATTCGCTTAGTGCCCTGGACCTCGCTTGGCTTCAGAAGCTTGACCGCAATATCCCGCTGCAGCCTCGGCTCATGAGAGCGATACACCACGCCCATGCCGCCCTCGCCAAGCACCTCATCGAGACGGTAGCGCCCATCGATCACGTAGCCGAGAAGATCTTCAGCAGCGAGAAGTACCCGTGGCTCCTCCATTTCGGATGTGCTTGTGATTTTTTCCATTTGATTCCAGACCGCTGCGCTATCGTAGCGCAACTTCTTTCATCCATCATTAAACAAAGGACTTTGAGCAGATTCTATACGTATGAGCAAGCTCGGCCCCAATGATGGCCATTCCATTGTTGGGGATCTCGTCTAGAGAACTCGTAAACGTAGCTTCACCGCTATGATATCCAGCCATTCGCGCGGCGTGGAGCATACGGATATAGAGATGAATAGCAAGCCCGCCGACCTTATGACCGCGGTATTCGGGTACGACACCAAAAAGTGCGACCCGAAAGGTCTCCGGACGCATCAGTCGACTGAGCACTCGCTGGGGGCGGCTCAGGTTAGAAAGCGGAGTGCGATTGGGCATCACAATGGCCATAGCAGCGGGTTTGGAGGCGATGAAAACCAGCCTTGAGACCTCAAAATCGATGAGGTCAGGCTGCAGATAGGCCCGCAAATCCTCCCGATCCGCCGGGACCCAGCCCCACGTGCCTGCCCACGCCGCGTTGTAGATCATCGTCATGAGATCCAGATCGCGTTCAAAATGGGTCTTGCTCAGACGACGAACCTCCAGATCCCGCCGCTCTTGAACCAGACGTGCGATCTGCCGAACCTGTTTAGGCGCTGGCTGATGCCCGACTTTCCACGTGTAGAGGTCGATTTCGTGTTTCCACCCGGCTGACTCCCAATGCTCCCAATAATAGGGGTGGCCAGGCAGAGCACCCTGAGGGTTTGGCTCTTCAAATCCGCTCGTCATCAGGCCGCCGTTGACGATCGCGCCAGGAAGGAGCGGCCCGATAGCGCGCCTGGCACCGCGGACCCGCAACCAGTCTTGGGCGACGTGGAGAAGCGCATGGCTGACCTCCTTACTCTCAACCGAGTCAAAAAGCCCAACAATGCCTGTCCCGTCATCAAAACGCCGGTGATCTATGGTTGCAGCGATCCTGCCAATCGCGTGTTTCCCATCGAACGCCACCCACGCCTGCGACCTCGCTCGGCGATAATAGGGGTGGGACTCTCGAAGGAAACTTCGAGTGTGCAAAGGCCGAAGCCCCAGATCCAACTCCCGGTAGAGGCTCAGGCCGAGTTTGTCGAACGCCCAGATATCGCGTTCGCTTATGACGGGCCTGATCTCCAGGGACATGGACTACGACCGGGGTTCTCTTGGACTTAAATGCGCAAGCACTTCTACACCACTCCTCCCAAGAAATTCAAACCAAGTCCGAGCCTCGCCCTCCAAAACAACCACGTTGCATGTGGTCACTGTGACGCTTTCGCCCGCCAGAGAACGCGCGAGGTCTTCCATGGTTGGGTTGTGCCCCACAAGCGCCAGGGACTCGACGCCCTCGGGCACCGAACGAAGCACGTTTAAGAAGTCATGCCAGGCACCGTTCTGGTGGGCCACGTCATAGAGCACGCGGTTTTCCTGGAGTTCAGGTTCATGACCTGACTTTTTCAGGACTTCAGCCATGAGCTCCCAGGTGTCGAGGCACCGGCGGGCATCTGACGAAATCACGAGCTCCGGGATGTGGCCAAGGGCAACCATATAAGACGCAATAACGGGTGCATCACCTTTGCCGCGCTTGTTTAACGGACGCTCATGATCAGGCAGGCCGTGCTTATGTGAGCTCTTTGCATGTCGAATCAAAATAAGTTTCATGTCCCCCTCCAAAATCAGGGTGGTTAAATGTAGAGGAGGGCTCTCCTCCTCAGATGTACGAAGCAGAAAGACTGCTCGCGGAGATTATAGTCTGAGAAATTCGGCGAGACAATGAGGCTCTGACCGCATTGAGGTAAATGTGTGCAAGATGATTGGGTGGACCTTTGATCTAGGCTTGGTTCTTGGGGTAGTCAGTCTTGTACCGGTCGACGAGCTAGGAACCCTGCTTTAGTAAGGATTTGGAGATGAGTTTTTTAAACAACGTTCATTTGAAGATGGTGACAATCTTCGTGGTCCTGTTCGTGCTTTGTTCGTGCGGTGAACAAGACCCACCGGTGCTTAACTCGACGCCAGACATGGGTGTTCCAGACTCACCAGCAGACACGGATCTCGAAGACGTTCCAGATCTCGAAGACGCTCCAGATCTCGAGGACGTTCCAGATTTCGAGGATATTCCAGATCTCGAACCTGACGCAGATCCCGAACCAGAGCCTGAGCCTGAACCCACTGGACCCTACGTACTCTGGTTGGCTCCAGATGGCTCCGATTCCAACGCGGGCAGCGAGGATGCGCCCCTACTGACGTTGAATCGAGCACACGAAATCCTGTCCAACGATCAGCCCGATCGCGATGTCATCATCATGATCAAACCCGGGACCTACCGCGGCCAAAAGGTGGTGTGGACCTACACACACCCCGTTCACACCATTCAATTCACTCGCCCAACTCCTGACGACGAACGCCCTATTTTTGACGGATGCCTCAGCGCGTCTGATTGCCCTGGCGGAACCTGGTTTCAACTACGACATAGTGCGGGCGAGGAGACCAACCTCGACTTCAACTATATTCGGGTGCGCAATTACACGACCGCAATCTCACTCAATGGCGACCGAAATGCCGAGGCAAACTCAAATGGCTCCAATCGTATATTTGGCTGCTATTTCGAGCGCATCGGCAATGTCTTTAACGCCTCGGCGCCCACGTCAACTGCGGCCGTCAGACTTGTGAACTCCGACGATAATCTGATTCGGAACAATCACTTTGTGGACGTCGTAAACCTGAGTAGCGGCGGTCTGATTCATGCGATCTATGCCGCGCATATGTCGGACCGAAACAAAATCGAGAACAACCGGTTCGAAGGCAGTACGGGCGACCCGGTTCGACTTCGAGATTTTTCCAACGACAATACCATCACTGGAAATCGATTCACTAAGGTCGGCGTCTATGCCGGATACACCGACTGGTATTGCGACCACGATGCGCGCACGGACTGTACCAAAACAACGCCGGAGTGTCCGAGCTGGCAGAACCAATTTCGTGATAACACGCTCGACGGCAACTGGACGTGTAGTCCTCTCGGCACCTTCCACTACTTCCAAGACGATAGCACAACGGGATGTAGCGCGCCTGCTGGCGCCGTGCGCCTGCGAACCTCCGGCAACACACAGACTTCAACGCCGTGCACTCTCTAGTTATGTGCAGAATTTTTTGCCAAGATCTCGGACCTGTGATCCTATGTACGTGCACCGCGGCGGTTTGCGGTGGTTTGACGTACGAGGACATCTATGAATCTCTTTGAGAACCCCAAATTTTTGCTCGCTGCTTTTGCTACGTCGGCCACGCTTAACTGCGTGTTCATTGGGGCACTCCTGGCACCGGACCCCGAAGCCACACCCGCACCCGCACTATCTTCCTACACCGTTGCAGAACCTGAGCCCGTTGCGGAAGAGGCTAAGGTTGCTGAGCCTGTGGCCGAGCCGTTGGTCGCGGAAAACCCAGCCCCACCAGTGGCTACACCACCCACAGACGCACCCGCCGAAGCCGCGCCTACCGACAACGCTTTGAAGTCCGTCCGAGTACCTATCAACATCAGCATCCCACATACTCTTGCTGAGCCTGCCGCCCCTTATGGCGATAACGTCAGCGCCACGGTTTCACGGCTTCTGGTCTGGGACCTCGACCTCAGGAAGGACTTGAGAGCCGGAGATACCCTTCAAGCCTCATGGAGCATGGGCACCTCGGACGTCGTTGTCATCGAGGCCGCGCGCCTCGAATCCCAGAAGCTAGGGAAGACCATCAGCGCGTACCGATTCAAAGCAACGGGCGACAAATACCCGTCGTATTGGTCCGAAGACGGCACCGAGATTCCACATATCTTGAAAAAGAGCCCTCTCAAGGAGTACGAGCAAATCACGAGCCTGCTCAAGGACCGGCCTACACACCACGGAATGGACTTCAAGGTGGACGTCGGCACACCTATCTACTCGGGGTATGACGGAGTCGTCACGCGCGTGAACTGGAACACCGCAGCCAATGGAGGTTGCGTAGAGGTCGAGCACTCAGATGGGGTTCTGGCCAAGTACCTGCACCTCTCGGAATCCAAGGTTAAGCCCGGAACTCGCGTCAAAGCTGGCGACCTCATCGCGCTTAGCGGCAATACTGGCCGCTCGACAGGCCCACACCTCCACTACCAACTCAACAAGGGCTCAAAAGTCATCGACCCCATCGACTACCACGGCACCACCCGCCGCACCCTCCCTGAGTCAGACCGCGCGGCCTTCGCTGCTCTCGTTCAGAAGTTCCAATAAACTTTTGGCGTTGGTCTTGTCCTGACAACGAAGTAGAAGAGCCTTGGATTTTAGGACTTCGAGGTAGTCAGGATGAAAGTATTTATCACGGGTGGTCACGGTTTTATCGGCTCTCATGTGGTCAGGAAGCTCGTCGAACAAGGCCATAGTGTCCGTTGTTTGGTTCGTGAATCGTCGGATACATCGCGGATCGACGGCATAGAATGGGAACGGTTTAAGGGCGATGTGCGCTCCAAAGAACTCATGATCGAGGGTATAGATGGCTGCGATGCGGTCATCCACCTGGCCAGCCCATCGTCGTGGGACGACATTAACTCGCCCTATATGAAGCAGATCGTGGAGGACGGTACACGCAATGTGCTCGATGCGGCGCGGCATCATGGTGGGCTCGATGTGGTCTACTGTTCGAGCACCATCGCGGTCAACGGCACCGACGATGCGGTGGTCCAGAACGAAGACACCGAGTTTACGCTCAAAGACCCGTCTCTCGTCTATGCGATGAGCAAGAACGCAGCCGAAAAGATTTGTGAAGAGTACTCGGACTTGAGAGTCGTCACGGTGTGCCCTGCCGAGGTCTACGGGCCGCACGATACGGGAATGGTCACGGCTGGCAACCTTGTGGATTTCGCGACGAGTCCGGTGGTTTTGGTGACGCGTGGCGGCACGGCCGTGGTGCACGTCGAAGACGTGGCAGATGGTGTGATCGCCGCATTGGAAAAGGGAAAAGCGGGCGGACGCTATATTCTGGGCGGCGAGAACCTCACGATTGAGGGCCTAGCCCAGTTGACCTTGGAAATCCTCGGATTGAACAAGAAGGTGGTCGTGGTCCCGACGCCTTGGATCAAGTCATTGACGAAGGTAGGTCAAACCTTGCGGCTTCCCCTTCCTTACAATCCACTTGTGATTCCGTACGCGACTAAATTCTGGTTCATTTCCAACGAAAAGGCGACCAAAGAGCTCGGCATCACGTTTCGCGACGCACGCGCAACCCTTGAGCCTACGATTGAATGGCTGAAAGCCGAAGGTCTAGTCTAGCTTGTGGGTACCGTCGGCTAAGACATTGGCACAACGCGGACAGATTTCATGTTCAGAATCTGGCTTGACCCAGTGATTCCAACATCGTGGGCATTTCTCGTCCGTCGCCACGGCCACGTCGACCTTGAACTCATCGCCCTTCTCCACACGCGCGTAGCTCGTGATGAAGAGGGTAGCGAGGAAAGACTGGTATTTAGAGAGCAAGTCGAAATCTGAGCCGGTCGCCCAAACTGTCACGTCGGCTTCCTGACTTGAACCAATCTGTCCGGGCTCTTTCTTGTTCTTCGGAGCTCGAACCGCCTCAAGGGCTTTCTGCACTTCGCCTCGAATCTCGAGCAAGCGCTCCCAGCGCTCCGAGAGCTCTGAGTCCAACCACGGCTCGACAAGTGTCTTCGACGGAAAGTCAGTCAAGTGCACGCTATCTGGGTCCTGAGCCAATTTCGGGAGCAGGTCCCACACCTCTTCGGCCGTGAACGAAAGCACAGGCGCAAGCACTCTGACGAGAGCGTGCAAGGTCAAGAAGTACGCAGACTGACCGGAGCGGCGCGCCTTGGAGTCCGCAGCATCACAGTACATGCGATCCTTAGCCAAATCGAGGTGTACGTTCGAAAGGTCGACCGTACAGAACTGAACGCTCGTATGGAAAACCGTGTGGAACTGGTACTCGTTGTAGGCCTGGCGGCATCGGTTGACGACTTCCGCGGTTTGATTCAATAGCCAACGGTCCTCTTCGAGCATATCTTCATACGCCACGAGGTCGTGATTTGGGTCGAATCCGTCCAGATTACCAAGCAAGAATCTAAAGGTATTTCTGACCTTTCGATACGCGTCCGACATCCGCTTGATAATCTCGGTGGAAAGCGAGATATCCCCGCGATAATCCACGGCGGCCACCCAGAGGCGCAGAATCTCAGCTCCGTAGGTGTCGATCATCTTCTGAGGCGGCTCGAAATTCTTGGAGGACTTCGAGTATTTGCGCCCCTCGGTGTCCATCACGAAGCCGTGCGTCAGGCAGGTACGGTACGGAGCGTGCCCACGAGTTCCCACACCACACATGATCGACGACTGGAACCAACCGCGATGCTGGTCGCTACCTTCTAGGTAGAGGTCAGCCACGGTTCCGAGCTTGAGTTGCCCTTCGAGCACTGCGGCCCAAGACGTGCCGGAGTCGAACCAAACATCGAGGATATCGTTTTCCTTCGAAAACGACTCGGGGCCTGAACCACACTTGGCACAAGACGTGCCGGGAGGCACAAGCTCCGCTGGGCTCTTTTCGAACCAGACGTCGGCGCCCTCTTCTTCGACAAGGTCGGCCACATGATTCGCAATCGCCTCGCTGGCGAGCACGTTTCCGCAGGATTGACAGTGCATGACAGTGATTGGAACGCCCCAGGAACGCTGGCGGCTGATGCACCAATCCGGGCGATTCTCCACCATGCCGACGATTCGGTCGCGACCCCATTTCGGCACCCACTGCACTTTCTCGATCTCGGAGAGCACAGCACCTCTGAGGTCCATGTCGGCACGCTGCGTACCCACCACTTGCTCATTCTGCTGGTTGGCACTCTCGGCCTCCATGGCGATGAACCACTGTGTGGTCGCGCGGAAAATCACGGGTTTCTTAGAGCGCCATCCGTGCGGATAGCGCTCGATCTTGATCTTGTCGCCTACCTTATTGAGCAGAAGGCCGCGCTCAGCGAGGAACTCCTGGATAAGTGGGTTCGCCTTAAAGACGTGCATTCCTCCCCATTCCGGGACGAGCGCCTCCATAAAGCAGCCACGGAAGTCTACCGGGCAAAGTGTTTCAAGCCCAAAAACCTGACCCAGCCCGAAGTCCTCTTGGCCGTGTCCTGGTGCGGTATGTACGCAGCCCGTACCTTGTTCCAGAGTGACGTAATCAGCTGGCAGAAGCACCGATGGTCGATCGATAAACGGATGCGCCGCCTCAAGACCACGGCCCTCACCCAACTCGCCCACAAGCACTCGACCCTTAAAGGTGTTGAGCACCTCGAAGTCCTCGATTCCACAGGCTTTGAGCGTACTATCTCGAAGCCCCTCGGCAATCACAAGGACTTCACCCGCAACTTCTACGAACTGGTAGTCGAGCTCAGGGTGAAGCGCGATAGCGAGGTTGGCCGGGAGCGTCCAGGGCGTAGTGGTCCAGATGACCACGTAAGTTGGCAGGTCCTTGTTGGCCCCTTTGAGCTCCTCTGGAAGGTGTTCAAACGGAAACTTCACGTAAACATGTTCGGTGGTGTGCTCGGCGTATTCAACCTCAGCCTCAGCGAGAGCGGTTTGTGACGCCCAATCCCAGTGCACAGGTTTCAAGCCGCGGTAGACAAGCCCCTTCCCGAGAAACTTCCCGAGCTCTCGAACCGTAGCCGCCTCGTATTGATAGCTCATGGTCTTGTAGGGATTTTCCCAATCCGCAAAAACCATCATGCGCTTGAATTCATCGCGCTGGATGCTGACGTACTTGTCGGCATAAACTCGACAAGCTTTGCGCACATCAACCTTGGACATCTCGGCCTTTTTGGCGCCGAGCTCCTTGTCCACTTGATGCTCGATCGGCAGGCCGTGGCAATCCCAGCCAGGAACGAATTCCGCCTTGAAGCCGTCCATATTCTTGAACTTCACCACGAAGTCTTTGAGCACCTTATTCAAGATGTGCCCGTGGTGAATGTTGCCGTTGGCGTACGGAGGTCCGTCGTGAAGCAGAAATTGTGGGGCGTTTTGCTGGCGCCTCGCCTCAATCATGCGATCGTAAATCTTGGAAGATTCCCACCGTTCAATCATTGCAGGCTCGCGCTGTGCAAGGTTTGCCCGCATCTCAAAATCAGTCTTTGGAAGGTTCAGGGTATCTTTGTAATCCACGCTCACGATTCACTCTCCGTACCGGTGAACTCGCCAGATAGCACAATGGAAAAAGAAATGTCTACGAGGGCTCAAAACTTCAGGCGCCCCCTGAAGTGCGCCGCCAGCTCCGCGTCTCCAATGGCTTCGTAGTGTTTGGCGAGCTCTAGGAGCGCGAATGCGTTTGTGGGGGATAGCGACACGAGCTCGTGCAGGCATGCCACCGCATCCTCAGTTTCACCGGCCGCCTTCTTCAACCCGTAGGTGTGCCTCAAATCCGCCAAACGCTCGCCAAACGAGTTGCGAACGTCGGGTACAGGCACCACTCCCCTTACGGCACCAGCGTCTTTGCGCCCCTTCTTGATCAACATTCGGTGGGGACGCTCACTCAACTTCCGCAAATCTCTAGACAACTCGGTGTCCCGAACGGGTTTGGCCACCTTCGAAGGCCTCACAACGTCAGGACCATCCAGCGCACCGAAATGGTGCAGGAGGCCGGCGAGGCTCAGAACGTCGAACGCGTTGTGCGTGACGAGCGCCTCGATAGCCGTATAGCCCTTACCCTCAACACATTCCTTCCAGCGCAGAGGTGCCTGACTTCCGGGAACATCACCATGCCGAAAATACATCAAGAACTGACGCTCCAGATCCCCCAGAGACAAGCCATCTTTTCGGCCGAGAAGACTTCGCGCCACCACGAGAAGATCCAAGTGCACCAGATTTCGAAACGGGTCAGCCAGACCGTGATGGGTCGCCCGCCCCTGAACCCGAGGCACATCGAAGGTCTTGCCATTGAAAGAGACAATTCCTGAAAGGCGCTCAAGCTCCGCCGCAAAACCCTCGAGGCTTTCAGCTTCAAGCTCTGGCCGCGTCATCACCCATTGCTTAAGTCGAAACTCACCACTGCTCCAGGTACCAAGACCTATGCAAAACGCGACCGAATCGGCACCCAACCCAGAAGTCTCGATATCAAAAAACCCGAGAGACTCCGGGGGAAAGTCCTTCAACAAACTCAATTGCCCGTCAAACGACTGGCCAAAGCCACTTTGCGCCATCTCACCCACACGATATCTGCCGTGTTGATGCTCAGGCCGCCAATTCCGCTCGAGTAATCGCAGCTCATCGGGCGCGGCATCTACCTGAGCGGCCTCGGCCGCGTCATGAGCCACGTCCTCAGCGAGAAAAACACCTTTCGGCCCTTCGGCCTCGGAGGCTTCCAATGCCCTGACTCGTGACTGATGCAAACGCTTGAGTTTGTCGGAGAACTTGGACACTTCCGAAGACTACTCCTGAGCAGGCGGAGAGATTGAGAGGCTGAAGAGTGTGAGCTCATGCGCCTGACTCTGATTGGTCGCCCCGAGCACAAACCGGATATTTGAGGCGCCAGCAGGCAAGGTCACGGTTGTCGTCTCTTGAGAGAAGTTGTTCTTGGTGAAGAGAATATGATCTCCGGCCCAGATTTGGAACCAGCCGATGCCGTCATAGCGGTAGTCCACCGTCAGTGTCCGATCGCCGAGGTCAGAGCCGAAATCCTTGATGATCGCGAACTCTCCCTTCGTCATCGCCATGGTCTGACTCTTTCTCGATTTAAAGACTTCGTAATCGAGACCCTCGGCATCCATCACTTCAGCGCGCCAGCCTAGGGCGAGCTCACCCTCAACGCCTTCCACGTTAGATTCCACCGCCTCACCCTCAAAGGTGTCGATGATGGGGTCGGGCCACCCAAGATAGGGACTTTGGCAATCGCCTACGCACGCGATTTGCGGCACGGTGATTTCCGCCTCTGGACGCTCAAGAACCTGAATCGACCACGATTTGATCGGAATGTAGAAGGTCCCGGCATTCTTGAGCTTCAAGGTCCACTCACCACCGGCTTCGAGCCCGTATGCGCCTGAAATCAGGAAGGGAACCTCAAAGGGTTGAGTCTGTAACGTAGGAACATTGGAGAATTCGTATGTTTGGCCGCCGTAATATAGGCCCTGTCCCGAGAGCGGGAACTCCGTCCCATTCGGGTGAACCAGAGTGGCCTCGAGATCCCAGACGATATTCGCGCCGTCGATCACGTAGTCTGGCTCTGAGATTTCAACGGCTACACTTAGGGCTTGGGCGTGGCCTTCTGGAACCGTGATCTTGAGGTCTTGCTCAGCGCCAGCCTCGAGCACGGCCAAGTCTGCCTGAGTGTAGACGTCCCATTCTCCGATATAGCCGGCGAAATGGTGGGTGTGCTGGGCGAGCGCTGGGGCGCAAAGCCATGGTGCGGTACGGCAGGCATCTTCGGTGGTTCGGTACTCACGAGTGCACTGGCCTTCAGTGTCGTTCTCGAAACTCAAGCAAGGACGTGTTTGCCAGACGAGCTGACCTTCGTCGCACGCGCATGCGCGGCGGCGGCCTTCAACACACTGCCCCTCCCACGTGCCGTCGGTGTATTCGCCGGCATCATCACAGGTTGAATCACATGGTTTCCCGGTCTTGGTCTCGAGCTCCCATCCTTCGTTGTAGTATTCCCATTCGAAATTTGACCCACCGCATGTCACGAGGCCCTGAACTTCGCCGGTTTCGGCATCAAAAATGGCCGACCCTGAGTTTCCGCCGATGATATCGTGCGTGGTGGTGAACGCGTTTGCTCCATCCAGGAGCACTTCGCCTTTAAGCGCATATTTCCTTGGGATTCCGAAAGGATGCCCGATGACAACCAGGGAATCCCCTTTGAGGTCTGCTCCGGCCTGACGCACTTTGAGGGGCTCGCGGCCTTCTACAGGCCGGTCGAGTTTGATCACCGCGAAGTCGATATCGCAATCACTGGTATAATCCCACGCGAGGACCTGGTCACAGGCAAAGACATTCTCTTGAGGAATCGTAGAAAGCGTGTCGTCGGGTGACTTTTTGGCGTAGTCGAAGACGAAGGACTTCTTGTCGCAATCGGGCTGGCTGGTTACACAATGTCCGTTGGTCACGATGATATCGGGAGCCACAAGCCACGCGCTACACATTCCTGTCACGGGTTGAGTCCAGTTGGTCTCGTCCGGACACATATAGTACGACTCGCCCAATAGCTGGCTTGCGGGAGTAAAGGCGCCGTCAAGGGCTTCTCCGAGCACAGCGTTCTCGATCACCATCGCCGTGGAGGCCCCAAGCTTCTTGAGTGCGTCAGAGACGTCTTCGGAAAACTCGTCTCGTCGGTCGTCATCTCCAATGATATCGCCCTTTCCGCCGTTTCCGGCCGGTGTTTCATCAACAGGGGTATCTGCGTCTCCGCATGAGGCAACCCAGAGAGAGATTCCGAACAGAAATAGCCAACGCATTATAACGACTCCTCTACGACTTGATTTGCAAACACCGAAAGTCCCTCACAGACGCAGGAACTAAGCCATTATTCAATTATTTGCAAATGAATGAGATGTGTAGTCGGGCTTAAATCGGGACGTCCGTGCTCGCGAGGAGCGCAAGACGCGCACGATGGATGCGAGATTTGGTAGCGGGAACCGAGAGCCCGAGCGAATCGGCCATCTCGTTGATGGAGAGGTCTTCGCCGACCCGCATTTGCAAGACGAGCTGATGCTTTTTTGAAAGGCGACCGAACGCGGCTTTCAAATGCTTGATCACTTGCCGATTATGGACTCCGTCTTCGATTCGCTCTGGGCTTCCAACCTGCTCCAAGACCTCGTCATTGAGATGGCCGGTATGCCGAGCGTTCTTTCGCAGATACATGAGCGCAGCATTGCAAGTTACGCGGTGAAGCCAGCTTCCAATCTCGGACTCGCCCCTGAATTCCGGGAGCTTTCGGTGCATGGTCAAATAGACGTCCTGAGCTACATCGAACGCATCGTCCTCGTTCTTGACGATGCGGCGCGCCAATCTAAAAACCCGGCCTGAGTGCACGGCGACCACCGCGTCAAAGGCGTCTGTATTTCCCTGAGAAATCTCATTGAGAATGCCTGCTTCGTACTCGTAGGTCTCATTCCTGACGCCTTTGGCGAGTACATGTTCGTATTCGTTTCTCCACTCATTACTGGTCTTCATCGTTGCCCCTCGGGGTCGAGTGCCCCAAACAAAAACTGATCCACCATCAGGGCAATGCCTTCTGGAGAGAAATTCTCGCGAATCTCATCGTGGTAATGCGCAATCCTTGAGTCCTCAAGCGCGGTACACGAGATCATGACGTGGTTTTTCAATCCTAAAAATTGTGTGGCGAGGAAGCGCGGCTTCATCCCTGGCCGTAGCTTTTGCCTTTCGAAGAGATGTGCAATTCCCTGGATATGATCCTCATATTGCTCATGCATAGGGAACTCAGGGCGTCCTTCTTGCGGGCCGAGCATCGTGCTCATCATCATGGCCACCATCTTGGGATTCTCCATCCCGAGTCGGACGTGAAAGTCGAGCACATGGACAAGCTGGTCGCGCAGCGTTCCATCTTGCGGAAACGTACGCACCAGCTCGGTTTCCACGTGGTTCATCACGACTTCCATCAGGGCTTTGAAGACGTCTTCTTTGCCTGGGAAATAGTAGTAAACCATGGGCACCGACATCTCGGCTGCTTCCGCGATTTGTCTGACCGAAGTGGCAGCATAGCCCTTGAGCGCAAACATCTCGGCCGCACCGGCCAAAATCTTTTTCGCGCCGTCCGCGAACTCGGAGCCCGCAATCATTTGGGGAATTTCTGTTTTTGACATAAGAATTTGCCGAGGTTTATTTAACGCTCGTTCAAGCTGTTTTAATAAGCGTTCAATAAACTGAAAGTCAAGCAATTTTGTTGTGCCAATTTTGCCACACAAAAAAAGCTTGAAACTGTGTTTCGTTTGTCGCATCAACCTCACATCTACGAAGCGGCCAACCATTGGAGAAGGCTCATGTCGAAAAAATGGATTTTTGTTGTGTTGATTGGGATGGGACTCAGTGCTGGCTGCAAGCCACCAGAGGAGGCGAAGGCCGAGGTGGTCGTACCCGCCGTTCCGGTGGAGACCATGAAGGTGAGTACACGAGCCTTTGTCGACATGGTCGATGTCTCCGGTGTGGTGGAGCCCATTCACGAGGTGCACGTTGCGGCGGAAGCGCCCGGGCGTGTGCTCTCGGCCCCGTTTGAAGAAGGCGAACGCGTCAAGAAAGGCGCCATGCTTCTGCGTGTGGATTCTCAAGTGGATTCCGCGCGAATCGCCCTGCTGGAAAGCCAGCTCGAGAGCGCAGAGCGTGAGTTTCAACGCACAAAGCAGCTCGCGGGCCAGGGCCTTGCGACTCCACAGCAACTCGATCAGGCCCAGAGCTCAGTTGACGGCGCTCGCTTGAACATCAAGCAGGCCCGAGTCGGCATGGGCAAGACCAATGTGAGAAGCCCCATCGACGGTGTTGTGGCGCAGAAGATGACCGAGCAGGGCGAGTACGTTAATCCCGGCTCGCCGCTCGCCCATATCGTCGATTTTGACACGGTAAAAGTGATCGCCAACGTGGCCGAGAGCGACGTGCGCTTCGTCACGGAAGGAACGGATGTCCAAGTGTGGATTCCGGCCCTTGAGAAATACGTGGAAGGTAAGGTGAAGAAGCGCGCCATCCTCGCGACCGCCAACACACGAACCTTCCCCGTTGAGATTCACGTGGCCAACGCTGACCACTCGATTCTCCCGGGAATGCGGGCACGGGTTGTGGTTCCTCGAAAGGACTATGGCGAAGTAGTGGTGGTCCCACGCGAGGCTATTCTCGAAGGATTTGAGCGCCCCGAGGCCATGATTTTTGACGGAGAGGGAGATGAGGGTAAAGCCGTGCTCCGCGTTGTCAAGCTCGGGCCAGCAAAGGGCTCGATTGTCGTAGTTGAAGAAGGCCTTAAACCCAACGAACGTTTGATTGTGAAAGGACACCGAAGCCTCGCAGACGGGACCAAAATCAGGTCGGTCAAAGAGGTCAAGGATTCAAATGCGGCCGAAGTGGCGCCGAGCGGAAAGGCTCAGGTTGTCGAAGACGCTGCAGAGGCCGATAGAGGCGCGCTATGAAGGTTACGAACTTCTCAATTTCCCACTCCACTTCGGTCTGGGTCTTGATCTTCATCCTCTTCATCGGGGGTATGATTTCGTATCAAGGCTTACCGCGTGAGGCTGCGCCTGAGGTTGCGATTCCAGTGGTGATCGTCAGCACAGCCTACTTTGGCGTGTCCCCTGCCGATATCGAGACGTTGATCACCATTCCAGTGGAGAAAGAATTCAAGGGCCTCACGGGGCTTAAGAGGATGAACTCGACCTCCGCGGAAAGTGTGTCTTTGATCACGCTCGAGTTCGAGCCGTCGATCAATATTGAAGACGCGCTCCAACGAATACGAGACCGTCTCGACAAAGCCAAGCCAGATCTTCCGCCGGATGCCGAGGATCCCGAAGTCATCGAGATCAACTCGAGCGATTGGCCGATCATGATCGTCAACGTGGCCGGGGATATGGACCCGCTTCGTCTTAAGGAGTTGGCCGAGGACATCCAAGACGATATCGAAAAGATCAACGGCGTACTGCGTGTGGACCTCGCTGGTGGTGTAGAGCGCGAGATCCAGGTGCTCGTTGACCCCGAGAAGCTCACTTATCACAAGGTCTCTCTCAACGATGTAATCAACAAGATTCAGGCTGAGAACATCAACCTACCAGGCGGAGCGATCGATGTTGGCCCGATGAAGTACACGGTCCGTGTGCCCGGTGAGTTTGAGAACGTGCAGATGATCGAGGATATCGTCATCAAGGCGCCGGGCGGAAATCCGGTGTACCTGCGCGATATCGCCGAAGTCGAAGATACATTCAAAGATCCGAAGACTTACTCACGACTCACTTCGTGGGACGAGCGCGGTGAAGAGCGGGTTGAGTTCACGTCGAATAACGTCTCTCTTTCAGTGATGAAGCGCTCTGGCGAGAACATCATCGATATCGCTGATGACGTTAAGGAACTGCTCAAAACCTACGAAGCGCGCATCCCTGCGGGCGTCAACATCAAGGTCTTGAACGACATGTCGGTGATGATTCTGGCTCAGGTTCATGACCTCGAGAACAATATCATCTCCGGCCTAATCCTCGTGCTGGCGACCCTCTTCTTCTTCATGGGCGGCGCGCGAAACGCGTTCTTCGTGGCCATCAGCGTGCCACTCTCCATGCTTATCAGCTTCATGGTGATCAGCGCGCTTGGCTACACGTTGAACATGGTGGTTCTTTTCAGCCTTGTGCTTGCGCTTGGCATGCTCGTGGATAATGCGATCGTGATCGTAGAAAATATCTACCGTCACGCGTCCGAGGGCAAAGATCGCGTCACTGCAGCGATGGATGGCACCAAAGAGGTGGGCTGGGCTGTGATTTCCTCCACCGCGACTACGGTGGGCGCGTTCTTCCCGATGCTATTCTGGCCAGGCGTGATGGGCGAGTTCATGGGATATCTTCCGCGAACCATCATCATCACCCTTGTTTCCTCGCTCTTCGTGGCCCTTGTGATCAATCCAACAGTCTGTGCAACTCTCCTGAAGGTCAATCCCGGTGAGGAGGTGGACGAATTCCAGCTTCCAGACAATCGGATTTACCGGGTCTATCGCGCGAGCCTTGAGTGGGCGCTCAATCACCGAATCGTGGTGATCGCTACATCTGTAGTAGCCCTCTTCGGCTCCATGGCAATCTTCGGCATGGCACAGCTCGGCGTGGAATTCTTCCCCAAGACAACGCCTGAGAAGTTCGAGATCAATATAGAACTTCCGGACGGAACTCGAATCGACGAGACCAGCTTGATGGCGCTCGGCATCGAAGAGCCGATCAGAACCGAGCCCGAGCTCATCGAGGCATGGATCGCAGATATCGGCGTCAAAGGCGGAGGCGGAGGTATGGCAGCTGGCGGCAACGCCGACCATTACGCTCGTATCTCGGTTGACCTCGTGGACGTTGAAGACCAGCCCATGCACCCAGACGTCTTCATGAATAAGCTGCGTGCGATCTACGCCAACGTACCAGGTGCGTCTGTGGTGCTCAAAACCGAGTCGATGGGCCCGCCTGCGGGTGCGCCTGTGAATATCGAGATCGTTGGAGATGACCTTGCTGTGATGGCAACGGTCGCAAGGGATATTCGCGAGATTCTCAAGACCATCCCCGGTATCATCGACCTCCAAGACGACGCGGAACTCTCGCGCCCTGAAGTCCACGTGGTGGTTGACCGCGCCCGTGCTGCGGTTGCGGGCGTTGATACCCGATTAGTTTCACAAACCGTTCGTACGGCCATCAATGGTACGGAAGCCACAGTCTACCGAGAAGGCGACGAGGAATACGATATCACCGTCAAACTTCCGGACGACAAACGCCAAAGTATCGAGGATCTCTCGAGCCTCTATATCGTCAACAACGACCACTTCCACATTCCGATCACCGAAGTGGCGAGCTTTGAGGTCAAAGGCGGAGCGGGCTCGATTCGACGAAAGGACCAGGATCGCGTGGTGACCGTGACGGCCAATGCCGCGTCTGGCTACCTCCCTGCGAACCTCCTTAAGGAAGCCCAGACTCGGCTTGAGGAGCTCAAGATTCCACCTGGCTATAGCATTCGATATACCGGCGAGAACGAGGACCAGCAGGAGGCTGGCGAGTTCCTTGGGCGCGCACTCCTTGCGGCATTGTTCCTCATCGTGCTCATCTTGGTGACCCAGTTCAACTCGCTGCTCCAACCCTTAATCATCATGGGTAGCGTGATCATGAGCTTGATCGGCGTCTTCATGGCGCTGGTGGTCGGGCAGCTGCCCTTTGGCATCATCATGACCGGCATTGGTGTGATCAGCCTCGCCGGTGTGGCGGTGAACAATGGTATCGTGCTCATCGACTTCGCAAATCAGCTGCGCGAACGAGGCATGAGCATACGCGAAGCCGCGATGACGGCCGGAATGGTTCGTATGCGTCCGGTCCTCTTGACCGCAACGACGACCGTGCTCGGCCTGCTACCCTTGGTGGTCGGCATCAGCCTCGACTTCGTCAATGCACAGGTTGTCTTCGGCGGGCGCTCGGTTGAAACCTGGGGCCCAATGGCATGGGTGGTTTCGTTCGGACTCGCCGTGTCTACGCTGCTGACGCTCATCGTGGTGCCAGTGATGTACGACCTCTTCGAGTCCACCTCGGAGAAGGTCCGCAAGATGATCTTCAAAGGCAGCGTTTCTGCGGCGATTCTCTTCATTGTGGCGCTTTCCCCTATCGCCTTGCAGGCGCAGGAAGCTGGCGCTGAGCCCACTGAAGCTCCGCTTGAGCAAAAGCTCTTCACCACGCCGGAGGACATCGAATCCAGCAATATTTTCGAGGGGCAACGAGACCTCTCGGAGTTCGATATCGAGGCGACTCGTTCGCTGAGCTTGGACGACGCCCGCAAGCTGCTCAAGACGCAGTCGCTGGACATCAAGACGCTGCAAACTCAGTACAAGGTGGCTGATGCGTTGGTTCGGCAGGCCTGGTCCACGGTGATTCCGACCTTCAGTGCCGGAGCGAATTACTCTGTTAACCAAGAAGAAGTTGTGGCTGATTTTGGTGGTGGTGATTTACTTCCACCTGGCATGGAGCCCGAACCGATCGTCATCCAGCCTAAGACGACTTGGAACTGGAGCGTCTCAGCGAGCCTGAGAGCCAATTTCCGAGCGCTTTCGCTGCTCCGCCAAGCCTACCTCCAAGAAGAGCTTGTAGACCTATCTGTGGAGTCCCTGACACGCCAACTTGAGCTGGGTGTGATCCAATCCTACTACGGATTGCTGACAACGCGGCGCGTGCTGGAAATCTCCAAAGAACAGCTCATCTCAGCCGAGACCCTGCTTCAGGCGACCCGAGCGCGTAAGAACGCCGGGACTGCAACGGATTTTGAGGTGACCAGAGCTGAACTTCAGGTGGTGCAGGCCCAGAAAGCCGTAGAGAGCGCAAAACTCAACTTTTCCAACGTGCGGACCGGGCTCGCGGACCTTCTGCAGACTCCAGCGGACTTTGACGTGATTGAGACGAAGGTGTCCACGGATGTGGACATTGAGAAGATTCGAAACGAGTCCAAGACGCGCAGTGATGTGCGTGAGGCCGAGAAAAATATCGAGTTTAGCGAGCTCCGAAAGACCGAGATGTACCTGAATTACTTGCCGACACTCTCGGCGACCTTCACCTACGCCGGGCAAAAGGGGACCGCATTGAGCCCCTCGGATCCGAGATGGGTACTGACGTTCGGCGCAAATTGGACGATCTGGGACGGTGGTTTTCGAGAGGGTGAAGTCGATAAAGTCGAAGCCGAATTGATCGCCGCACGATTGAACGAGCAAAAGCTGCAGTCTGGCATCCAGGCCGAGATTGAGACGGCGTGGGCTGATTACCTCTCGAGCCTTACCCAGATGGAGAGCGGAAAGACTCAGGTGGAGCTCGCCGAGACCGCCCAGAAACAAGCTCAGATTGCGTATCAATACGGCGCTGCAACCCAGCTCGACGTCATCAATGCGGATGATCAGGTTGCACTTGCCCGTCTGGCTTTGCTACAGGACACACTCGCTGTTGAGCTGGCCGTTGAGCGATTGCGCAACCTAGCCGGCGAATAGCCGGAGACCACTTGAATTCCTGCCCCCGTTGTAAAACCGAACTCCCCACCCGCGCGCCCATCTGGCGAATCGTGATCGGTTTTTCGCTGGTCGTGATTGGAGTCGTGCTCTTTTTGATCACGTTCAGCGCAAGCTTTATCCTCTCAGTTTACGGGGTGTTTTTGATGTTGCCGGACCGAGAATGTAAGGCGTGCGGATATAAAAAATGAACTTTTTTCGCAACACCTGAGAAAAGTGGCCGAAAATATATAGGAGGCCTTTTTTTCCAGGTGAGTCGATGTCCATCTCAAAAATCAGTGGAAAGGACGTTCAGGATGTTCAGCGTCTTCGAAAGGAAGCGGCTAAGGCCGAACCCAAGAAGAGCTTTAAGGAAGCCCTCGAGTCCAAGTCAGGCAAGGAGGAACTTCAAGCGAAGAAGGACCCGAAGCTTGAGCTTGGAGAGGCGCGAAAAACCGATGAAGAATCAGGCCTGTTAAAGGAAGAATCAGGCCAGTTAAAGAGTGAAAAGAGTTTAGACTCCCCCTCGGAGGACGCTGAGGTCGGTTTCTCCAAGGTCAATGAAGGCACCGATTTGCCGAAGTCCGAAGAGGGGGTCCAATTCCAAGAAGAGGTGGACTCGAAGTCCGAATTTGCCGCCGAACTCTCGCCAGACGAGGCCGTTGCGATGGGCCTGCAACCGCAGATGAGTGCCGGGTCGATTCAAGCGCCAGTGGTCGAGGCCGCGGCGAGCCCACAAGCCAAACACGAAGTGGTGGAGCGCTTGATCGAGACTATGGTGACGTCCGGGCAGATGGGAGAGGATTCCAAAGGTCGGAAGGTCCTGATGATGGACGTGGAGTGTCCGGGCCGAGGCAATGTTCGTGTGCGCCTCTGGAAGAAGGAGGACGGGATCGAGTTGAGGATGCGAGCCGACAACCCTGAGCTCAAGTCGCTCCTCATGCTCTCCCGTTCCGACCTACAGGCAAAGGCGAAAGAAAACGGGGTCAACTTCTCCAAGATTGAGGTGGCGCAATGAGAGTCAGACCATTTCCATTTGAAGAGCTCGAGCAGGTACAACGCCCTTTCATGCGAATCGTCAACGAGTTGATCGCGAACGTGGACATCACCGATATGGGCGCTAATCTGGAAAGCCTCGCCGAGGAATTGGAGGACAATCTCGGAAGGCTTCGCGTGGACTTTGAAGGAATCGAGCCGAGTGAGAAGACCGAGATTACGCCTCAGACATTTGTGGTGCAGATTCGAACCCCGAAACAAAACAAGGCCTACATCATTCTCGAAGCGCAGACGGTTCAATCTCTGATGCGCAGGCTCAAGATGGAGGAGACTCGAAATATTGAGATGGCGAGAAACACCGTGGCTGACTTCTCGGGCGCGCTCTACATCTTATTGAAGCTTCTTCGGGGATTGAAAAACCTCGGGCTTGGGCCCATTGAAGTGGATTCTTCGCCCCCACATCCAAGCCTGGTGGAGCACGTCCGGAAACGTGCTGATAGCCTGACTTTTACCTGGATCGTGAGCGCGGAGTGGGGCGACGGCCTCTTTAGGATCTTGGCTGACTCCTTGTTTTGGAACGAGTTTCGGTTCAGACGCAAGCCTGTGGAATGGGGTCGAAAACTTCCGAACCTCGTCTGCCGCGCCAAGCTGTGGTTGGGCAGCCAGACCCTGAAAGAAGTGGAGTTCCACCAACTCGAAGTCGGTGATATTCTTTTCCTTCAACAAGAGCTGCCGCTTGAGCTTCCCTGGCCTCTTCGACTCCGCCTAGACCGCGGCGATCTGGCTATGACTCTAAGAGAGGAAGAAAGGGATGATGAGAAGGTTTGGGTGGCCGAGGTGAATGACCCGATCTCGATTCAGGAGTTTGAGATGAGTGACCCCGAAAAGACCGCTGCACTAAATCTCTCAGCGGTCCAAGTCGATGTATTGATGGGGCGAGTAAGCCTAAATGTGGACGAACTCGCTCGGCTTGGAGCCGGGTCAATCATTGAGCTCGATCGATTGATGGGTGAGCCCGTGGAACTCCTCGTGAACGACCAAGTCTTCGGCCGCGGAGAGCTTGTCAACGTTGAGGGGCGCGTGGGCGTCCGAATCATCTCAAAAGGCCGTTAGGCCTCAGGCCGTTAAGCCTCAGTCTGCCGACCACGCGTCGCTGTACCAATCACATGCTGAAAGGTCGAAGGTGGCCAAACACGGGTCATCTGAAATCTGCTCACCTTTGTACGCAAAGTAGAGCGCGATTTGATTCGCCATGAATGCGTCGATATCAAAGGGACGGTTCGGATCGGGCAAGTAGAAGCCATGCTCACCCTCTTCGTTCAAGTAGGGGACTCGTAGGGCGCTAACACCTCTAGAAGTGTTCACCGTAGCTCTCAGCGGCTTCTCAGCGTCAACATTCACGTTGAACTCACGCTCTTCCCAACGGTTACTCACGAAGAGCCCATTATCCAAGTCGTCGTGGTCAAAAAGAGTGCGAGGATGCGTGGCGAAACGATCCAACCAGTGCACACCTTCAAAGACGAAATTATCGATCAAGTACTGGTTTGGCGTCTTTCCATATCGCGCATCAGTTTGCTGATAGTTCAAGACCCCTCCGGCGCGTGCCATGGCGTAGCCCGTGGATACAGGGACGGACGAGTCGCCCGCTGTCGGCACGTAGAGCGCGTTGGTTTCGCCGGTCTGATACTCGGGGTTGGTCTCGTAGGGGAAGCTGAGCGGCGTGCGATGGAAGGTTCGCGCCCAAACCGCCGGATCAGCTGCGTCCACGAGATGCTGTGCGAGGCCAAGAAACCGCCTGAAATCTGGTGTTTGTCGCTTCATGCCATACCCGTCTCGAAGCGCCGCCAGAGGGGAGCCTGCAGGGTAGAGAATGTTCTCGAAAATCGTATCTCTCTCGAAGGTATCGATGGTCTGCTTAAGCCGTCCATCTGCGCCATAAACCTCGATCACGATTGGATCTCCAAACGACCGAGCGTCTGTTCCAAGAGACGTAATGGTGCGCTTTTCCAACTCTTCGAGCTCTTGAGGTGTGAGCGGAAGATGGGTGGAAAACGCGTCTGCCGGAATCAAACTCTCGGCACCACCATCAGGTGTCCAATAGACTTTAAGCGCTCCTGGCGCGCCTTCTGAAAAGTACTCCAGACGAATATGGGCGTGTTCGTCGATCTCGATATCTTCTGAGCCCTGCCCTCCAGAGGTTCTGATCACGCGTTCGCCATTCACGAAGAGCTCAGCGCGGCCCGCGGCTTCGATTCGGACATCGTATTCACCAGACCCACTCAAGATACCCTCAAATCGCGCGCCAAAGCTTGATGGACGTGCGCCCTCAACCGGCAGCTCTCCGGAAAAGTCCTGATTTAGGTCGGACACGATCACGGGTTCATCAGGATAGACGCGGCCGTCACGGCGCCTGAAGTACTCAGCACGCAGGCCAGCTTCCGGCTCCCCTTGCCTCTTGTAGAGGTCAGTTGCATCCAAATGAACATCGAAACCAAGGCGCAATCGGCGTTCTGTGGCGCTGATCGCTGAAGTAGCAATCGAGGTCCTGAACGACCCATCTCGAACAACCGTGTACGAGCGAAGTTTGTTGGCTTCGACGAGTTCCGGCCGCTCCTCGCGGCGCAGGTTTCTGAGGATAACTCGGTCACCGTTTTCCATGCCATTCAGGGTGGCAAATCGGATGTATTGCGCTCGGTTTGCGGACGTTACGAGCCACTCGAGATCGATGGTGCCGCTTGGAGTCCAGCCTGCTTCGTCGTCCCAGTGGAGCTGTGGCCGACCGATGAGGCCGGGCCCAAGCACTGGAAGAATGACCGCCTCGGGTACCCCTGTTTGTGATGAGCGGTATCCGATATCGAGCAAGCCACCGCCGCCCGCGACGGGTGCCGTGGCACGGAACGCAGGATCGGCGCCGGCTGCGATAGGCGCAACGATTCCGCCAAGCGATTGCCCCCAGATATACGCGGGTTGTTCGCCGCCGAGGTCTACGATGCCATCGCCGTTAAAGTCACCGGCGATTTCGGGCTGGCCATCACCATCGGCATCAAAGCCCGCGACAATCGAACCTGCAGCGCGTACGAAGGCGTCGTTGGTATCCGGCTCGGCCGGGAATCTCTTCTCACCGTCCCAAGAGCGCAACATGCGAGCGAAGTGCATGTGGTCGACCACCGTTTGGCGCAAGATGTCTCGTGTATGGAAGATGTCAGCGGTCCAGAAGTCGCCTCCGGAATCGCGCTCACCGTCATTGTTAAGGTCACGAGCACGGTTATGCTCGAGCACGGGGATCAAGTTCTCGAGGTTCGTGTTGCGCAAAACCAGAGGGATCAACGGGTCGTTCTTGATATCGTCAGGCAGGATAAGGCCGTGCCCGGCAGCATCTAGGCCGCACGAGGCTATACCGAGGCGCGCTGCCGCACTTGCAAACCCAAGCATTTCCACGCGTGCGGACCCGTATCCGTGACCGTAGATCACCACGGGGAACGGAGGCTTTCGGGCTTCTGTTTCTTTGGGGATCGAACACCAAAAACTCAGGAGGTCTTTGCCGACCGCGGCCCGCCCGTTGTTGACGTCGATATCAAAGGATTCGTCGTCATCGAACATGTTGCGGCGCTCAGCGATTTCATCCGGGGTTCCCCAGAGTCCGTCACGGTCCACCAGGAAATACGGGGTCACCATGCTGCCGGAGATGAAATAATCCACGTTATCAAACGAGGAGATCATCGCCTCTTTTCCTTCCGGAGAGAGGTCGTCCGCGAGCGCCTCAATGATCGCCTGAATGGCGATTCTCGGGATCTTGGTAACGAGCTTCGACTCACCTTCTTCAGGCTCGGCGCGCATCGTGTGAATGATATTCATCTCGGCCGGGAAGTCCTCAGTGAGCCACGAGAGCGGGCCATGACCATAGAGTCCGGCTCGAATAGCCTCGAGCTCGCGCGTCGAGGACTGAGTGGTAAACGTCCACGCGAAGCGAACATGCTCCAAGTTCTTATCAAATCGCCCTGGAAACGCCTCGGGCAGGATCTGGCGCAAAGGCTCTAGATCCGAGGTTTGGCGTGTGTGATTGATGTACTTAAACGGCGAATTGATGGGATTGCCATCTTCGTCGAGGAGCGCCGAGGTTAAGACCACGGCGTAGCGGGTTGCGGGTCTCAATACATCCAGGGTTCGGATGATGAGCGTGTTGGTCTCGCGCTCATAGAACTCGAGCATTTGTCCCGGCTCAAGAGGATCTCCACCGGCGCTCAGAACATTTGGGGTATCCCAAACGCCGTCATCGTCAGTATCCTCAATAGGATCGAGCACTCCATTGCCATTCGAATCCACCTCTTGCACGGACTCGAACACGAGGTTGGACCCCATGACTCGATTATCAAAATCGAAGTATTTGGCGGGGTTCTTCATGGTCACCGGATAGTTTCCGGAACCGAGGTCGAGCACTTCGAATCGCCCAAACTCGGGGCTATCGGGGTCCACGTTCACGAGATAGACCGCGTCATTGGTCAGATCCGGTGCGGGCTCGCGATGCCGATCGATGATATTTTGGAGATTGAGTGGACGCGTGAACTCCACGGTAATCGGGCCGAAAGTGCCGAAACCATCGAGCTTATTCGCCTTTCCGCGGATCTCAGACTCGAGCTCGGTTGGAGCGATCATGGAAACGTTGAGTCGCAGGCCTGTAGGCATGCTCGGGTCAACGATCATCGCGACATCGTTCGGGAAAGGGATTTCCGGAAGTGGCCGTGCATCAACGTCGAAAACAACCTGGGAGCCACCGTTATCGGCGGCCACACGCAAGCCTTTGGCGGTCTCATTCGTCTCAAGACAACCAAAAGCAATGAGCGGGAACGCAAGGAGAAGTCGCTTATTCATAGAGTACCTCACCACGAGAGGCCGACGCGTGCGCGGACCAGACTCTGTGCAGCTGCGGAATTGCCCTGCGCGTCGTCAAAAGCTGTACCCGGGAAGAAGATTCCGTACTCGGCTTTGAGGTCTAGAGTCAGGTCAGATACGATCTTGTACCTGTACTGGGCCGCCACATCGACCTCGAGTCCAAGGTCACGGGTCGCCTCGGAACGCCCGTTGATACCGGTTGGCGTACCGCCGCTCGCGAAGGTCGAATATGGATCGTAGAAGGGCTCGGCAGACCACGCCCAGAGCAGGCCCACGCCGGTCATCAACCCGTTTGGGCGTCCAAAGAGGAGCTGCGGGTTTAGGTAGACCGCGTTTTCAATGGCACCATCATTGACCAAACCAAAGACACCACGCTGGGGTTCTCCCGAGCGCGTCGGGTCGGTGACTCGCTCGTAAGACTCACGCGTCACAGCTGGGATATACTGGTCGAAGAGGACCAGACCCACTTTGTAGTTGGGGTCGAAGCGGAATCTGTAGACGGTGTCGTCATCGAGGTTGGCATCGCCGGACGCATAGCCGGAGAGCATCTTCAACGAAACGTTTGCTGGCTTCCATGTGAGTTGCGCCTCAGCTGCGGCACCGAGCGCGAGCAAACTCGTGCTGGTTTCACCCGATTGTGTGTACGTCCTTGTGGTGTCGCCGGAAAGTAGTGCCGCTTCGGCGCCAAGGCTAATCCAGAGGTCGTCCGCCGTCCAAGACTTTGACCCCGAGATATCAAGGGCGAGCACGTTGAGCTCGTCTTCAGGGGTGACGTCGCGCACTTCACGGTCAGTCTGCTGACGATACGCCGCGTACACGCCGAGGAACTCGGTATCATCGTGGTTTGCGGGATTTGTATCTCGGTAAAAAATGGTCCCGATGAATTGCAGCGCACGGTCACCATCGATGAAATTGGCGTTATCATCTTGGAAGACCACATCCGCGCCGAGGCCGAGGTAGACATTCTTCATGGTTCTCGAAGTCGCAAAGGCCGCGAGTGGCTTGGTAGCCACCAGGAGCCTCACGCCGCGATCGCCGCCCCACTTATTATTGAAGAGCTTCCAGTCTTCGTCTCGGCCATCGTCGGCAACGAGGCCAAGGCCAAAATCGCTGGTCATCAGGCCCAGTCGAACTTCCGCGAGTCCCGGACTCCATGTGACGTAGATCTCTCTAGGATCCACCCAATTCTCGTCCAGATTGGTAAACTGGCGTGCTTGGGTCCTGACCAGCTCAGGAACTTCTGGGATATCGTCCCCGTAGAGTTTACCGGTCACACCATCGAGTTCCACTTTGAGTTTGAGGGTGCTCCAGTTGAGAGCGCCACCCACTCTAGCCCTCTGATAGAGCGAGAATGCACTGGACTCGTCACTCGCGGAAAAACCGGGCAGATCGCCGTTCTGCACAAAGAACGAGTAGTTCGCGTCGAGCTCGAAGAACTCAGGGTTTTCCACGGGCGCAGTCGTGACACGGTCCGAGGTCGCAAGGCCTTGTGCGCTCAGGGAGAGCGGAAGGCCAACCAATGCGCAAAACGCGCTCATCATAAATTTGGAATTCATAGGCATCCCACGATTCTTCTAAAAGATTGTGGGGCCGACTATTGCCCATCCCCCCTCTATAAGCAAGTGAATCAAGCCCTAGATTCGAGCTGCAAACGCACTTCTTTTAGCGCCGAGGAATTCGGAGCGCGTTTGAGCCAACCTTCAGCCTCTTCATACTCTTCGAGTTGGTAGGCCGTGAGCGCCAAAATTTCCCAAATTCGGGTCTGCATGGAATCGCTAAGTACGTCTCCATTTGAGCGAATCTGATGGCAAGTGCGGTACGCCTCACGGAAATCCCCTTCTTCCAGGGCCTTCTCGGCGTTCGCGAGCAATTCTTTGGCAAAGCTCGAAACCTTAGGCGTGGAGCGCCTTCCCACGATATCGGCACCACTCTTGAGGGTGTTGATATTGTCCAGAATGATGAAAAAGATCAGAAGCGTGATGAAGAACTGACCGTTGATCAGGGCCAGAACCCCGATCGGGATGGCCACGGTAACGCTGACTTTGAGCGAAAGATCTTGTGCGCGGGCGTCGTTCGTGAATCGTCGCATGATCAGATTCAAGAGCTTTCCCCCGTCCAATGGCCAAAGAGGAAGGAAGAGATTGATGGCGCCCCAGAAGATACTCACAAACCCAAAGAGGTAGACAAACTGGTTGAGTGCGCCGGTCAAGGGAACAACGGCCAGAAGTGCAAATGCTAGCGCGCCGAAGATGATCTCGATGATGGGGCCAGCGAGCACGATCAGCGCATCGTCTCGGTCGGATTTCGCCACATCGTGAAAACAAAGCCCTCCAAAGCCGTGTAGCAAGACCGAGGGGCGTAGCTTGTAGTACTTGGCGACCACCGCATGTCCCATCTCGTGGATGAGGAGCGAAAGCGTCACGGCAGCGGCAAAGAGAATCCCCGCCCTGACCCCATTCATCACGATGTAGAACATCAAGAGAAAAATGTAGCCAAAAGATATCGAGATATCCACGCCGGCAAGCGAGCCCACCTTCCAACCACTTGGATCGTAGAACATGTCTAGGAGTTCCTCTCTTGCGCAAGTGAAACGCCCACGAATTCCGGCTCTCCCGGAACCCCAGTGGCACGCTTTCGAATCGTCACTTCAGCCTTTGAAACAGAGTCTATCTCAAACACATTCCGCAAGATGTCTTCCGCGAGGGTTTCCACCAGATGAACACTCGGTCCTTCCATGGCTTTCATGATGATTTGGGCGAGCTGCCGGTAGTCAAGAGTGGCGCTCAGAGCGTCTCGCTCAGAGGGATCGGGCACCCAGGCAGCGAGGTCGATTTCGAAGGCGCGTCCTTCGATACGCTCTTCTTCATAGACGCCGTGTTTAGCCAGACATTTGAGGTTTTGAACAAAGACCTTCATGAGGCTTGAGCTTCATCCTCTTCCGACTTCTCCGAGTTCATATGGCAGTTTTTGTACTTCTTACCACTGCCACATGGACACGGATCGTTTCGACCGATTTTTGGAAGCTCTCGACGGAACTTACGAGCCTCTTCGGCCGCTTCGGTCTCCGAATCTTGACGGTTGAGAACGATTTTCTTCGGCACGTTATGGGCCGGAGGTGGTGCAAGAGATGCGGGCGACTCAATCTGGAATTGAGACACAAAGCGGACCACGCTGGTCTTAATATTGGCCAGAAGAGCCACGAAGAGGTTGTAGCCCTCTTTCTTGTACTCCTGCTTGGGGTCTTTCTGCGCGTAACCACGCATACCGACACCGTCACGGAGCTGTTCCATCTGCTGGAGGTGCTGGCGCCAGTAGCGGTCGATAGAGCGGAGGAACTGATTTTGTACCTGCTCTTCGAATATCTCGCGACCGGTCACTTCTTTGACCTCTTCCCCTGCCCAGTCGCCGCCAGCATCCACTTCAGCCTGCTGCGCCTGAGCTCTTTCGTTTAGGGTTTTGGCCACAGCAGCCGTCATGTCCTCTTTCTCTTGGAAGATGGCTCGAATCTCTTTCCAGACTTGTCGCTCAAGCCCGTCTCTTCCGATGGTCGTGTCGAGGGTCATCTCAAGGCCAAACACGTCGCGCAAAGCCACTTCAAGCCCTTCAAGGTCCCACTCGTCTTGGCGGAGCGCCCTTGATGCGTACGAGTCGAGGGTCGCGAGTGCAATCTCTTCGAAGAGGTCGAGTGTCATTTCGCGAACGCCACGCCCCTTGTCGTCCTTGCCCTTGAGCACGTTCCTACGCAGGGCGTAGATGGACTTACGCTGGGTGTCCATCACGTCATCGTACTCGAGGATATTCTTGCGAATATCGAAGTTACGGCCTTCAACTTTTCGTTGTGCGTTTTCGAGGCTTTTCGTGACCATGGGGTGCTCAATCGGCACACCCTCTTCCATCTTCAAGGTATCCATGATCTTGGCGATTCGGTCTGCACCAAAAAGCCTGAGCAGGTCGTCCTCCAAGGAGAGGAAGAAACGGCTTCGTCCCACGTCACCCTGGCGACCAGCGCGACCACGAAGCTGGTTGTCGATTCGGCGCGATTCGTGCCGCTCCGTGCCAATAATCATCAACCCGCCAGCACCGAGCACCTTTTCGCGCTCCTCTCCGCAAATCTCTTCGTACTTGGCCAGCGCCTCTTTGTACTCTTCGGTATAGTACGCGACTTTCTGCTCGCCCCAGGCTTCCACCGGCACATCTTGGGCGCCGGCTTCTTCTTCGGCGAGTCCTTCAGGACTTCCGCCGAGCAAGATATCCGTACCACGACCGGCCATGTTGGTGGCGATGGTCACGCGACCAAAACGACCAGCCTGAGCCACAATTCCTGCCTCTTTGCCATGTTGTTTAGCGTTGAGGATACTGTGGTCGATTCCACGCTTCTTGAGCACGGCCGAGATCGCCTCCGACTTCTCAACGCTGGTGGTACCTACGAGCACAGGCTGGCCAATCTTGTTGCACTCCACGATTTGCTCAACGATGGCGTTGAACTTTTCGCGGTAGCTTCGGTAGACCACGTCTTCTTCGTCGATACGCTGGATCGGGCGATTGGTAGGCACCGCAATCACGCCGAGCTCGTAGATTTTGTGGAATTCTTCGGCCTCAGTCAGAGCCGTACCGGTCATGCCTGAGAGCTTGTCGTACATTCGGAAGTAGTTCTGGAATGTAACGGTCGCAAGCGTTTGATTCTCATCTTGGACTTTCAGGCCTTCTTTGGCCTCGACTGCCTGGTGGAGGCCGTCAGACCAACGCCTGCCCGGCATCGGGCGACCCGTGAACTCGTCCACAATAATGACCTCGCCTTCTTTGACGATATAGCGGTCATCTTTCTTATAGAGGGTATGTGCCTGCAGCGCCTTTACAACGGCATGGACCAACTCGACGTTATTCGGATCGTAGAGATTCGGAATGTTCATCTTCTCTTCGATCTTCTCAACGCCAATATCTGTGAGCGACACGGAGCGATGCTCCTCGTCCACGAGATAGTCCTCATCCTTCTTGAGTGACGGAATGAACTGGTTGACCTTGACCGGCAACTCAGTGGAGAGACCGGCGCTACCGCTGATGATCAGAGGCGTTCTAGCCTCATCGATCAAAATGGAGTCAACCTCATCGACAATAGCGAAGAAGGGGTCGCGCTGAACGTACTGGTTGAGGTCATACTTCATATTATCGCGCAGATAATCGAAGCCGAACTCATTATTCGTTCCGTAGGTGATATCAGAGCCGTAAGCCTGCTTTTTGGACGACTCGTCCATATCCCCAATCACGGTACCAACGGTCATCCCAAGGAAGCGGTAGATGGTTCCCATCCACTCGGCATCGCGTTTGGCGAGGTAATCGTTGACCGTCACGAGGTGCGCGCCTTTGCCGGCGAGGGCGTTGAGGTAAAGCGGAGAGGTGGCCACAAGGGTCTTACCTTCACCGGTCTTCATCTCGGCAATCTTGCCTTGATGGAGCACCATGCCGCCGATCATCTGCACATCGTAATGGCGCATTAGCAGCGTTCTGCGCGAGGCCTCACGGACCACGGCGAATGCCTCGTGGAGGATATCGTCGAGCTTGGCGCCGTTATCGAGTTTTGTCCTGAACGCCGCGGTTTTGGCCCGGAGTTGCTCGTCGCTTAGCTTCTGAAGTTCAGGCTCCAATGAAGCGATGTACTGGACATCGGGTTGTACTTTCGCGAGAAAGCGGTCATTAGAGCTACCAAAAATCTTCTGAACAATCTTAAGCATGGAATCGGTCCCGATGAGTTTCCCGTGCACACATAGCACGTACCCGCACGTAAAGGTGGGGCAATATTAGGGACCGAATCCCTTCCGTCAACTCACATCCCCTATTCAGAGCAAATTTAGGTCAAAAAAGTTTTCCACAATCTTTTTCACAGGCTTTGCCCAGATGCGCATGTTTCCTCATGTTTTACACGGCCTTGCCATAATCCGAGGCAGCAAGAAAACCCGTAAGGCGTTGAAAAACATAGACTACACCCCAGCCCGTTACATTTGTGTGACAAAAAACGGACAAACCGAGGATTCCACAGGGGCTGTGGAAAACTTGTGGGAAAAAGTGAAAAAAATCCTCAACACCTGAGCAAATCGTCCGAAAATAAGGAGGAGGAGGTCTGTTTGCGTTGGTACTCCATGCCATGGGTACAATTCTGTGCCGCCTGGGTGTTCTCGTCTGTGGTGTTCGTTCGAATGCCGCCCGGGCCGGACTATGCCTGGGTAGCGTCAGCCCTCGCAATCACTGCACTTGGCGCGGCGTGTAGGGTCGAAAAAGTCCGGCAACTCGCACCGGCTTTCGTGGGGATTTTGGGGGCAATGATTAGCTTAAATCTCGCGGACCAGCGGGACGTTGGCGCCGCCCCGGTACGTTCGATGCTGCACCAAAAATGGGAGACCTGCTTGGAAGGCGAGATAAACGGACAGGTGCGTCAAACAGCCTATGGATACGTGGCGAATTTGCGGGATCAGCATGGTGAATGGCGCCTCGTTTTTAGATCCGATGAAACGGGGGAAATCCACACACATGAAGGGCCGGAACCCGGCATGAGAGTTCGAGCTTGTGGGGTCATGCAAGATTTCCTCAGACCTTCCACGCCGTGGGCTACTGACTATCGCGCGCTCATGCACAGACGAGGTGTGGTTGGCAGAGGAGTGATCAAGGAGTGGGTGGCCTTAAGTGATCAACCTGGCCCACTTGACCTCTTTGCGCGTGTCATTTCGGCGCGTCGATTCGACACGGAGCGGCGCATTGTGAACTCACTCGAGTCGCCGTGGGCAGGACTTGTGGTGGCTCTCACCACAGGCAACAAGGCATGGATGGATGACCGCGTCATGCAGGCTTATGCGGATACCGGAACCTCTCATATCCTTGCGATCTCAGGCCTTCATTTTGGCGTAGTAGCCGGGCTCGCTTGGTTCGTCTTCGTGGGCCTCATCCGTCGCTCTACGATTCTTTCAAGGCGTGTGGGCGCAAAACCTCTCGCAGCTGCGTTTGTGTGCCTTGCATGCCTTTCGTACGTAGTCTTCGTAGGGGCGCCCGTCTCCGCTCAGAGAGCGAGCGTCGGGGTGTTTATGCTCGGCGCAGCATCATTGCGGATTCGAAAGATTTGCCCATTTCATTTGATTGGGTCAGCAGCCTTGCTCGTCTTGGTGCTCGAACCCACCGCATCCATGGACATCGGCTTCCAACTGAGCTTTTGCGCAACGTTTGGAATCCTCCTCTTCAACCACTATCGGCCCTCATTCTTAGAATCGAGACGCCTGGACACAAAGCCCACGAAACGGCTCAAGGCATTTGGGCTCTTTGTAGGCATCTCTCTGGCCGCGTCGGTGGCCACTCTTGCGCCGCTCGTCGCGCATTTTGGGTTCTTCTCGTGGTGGTCGATCCCGTTGAACCTGGTCGTGGTGCCGCTCGTTGGATCGCTTGTCTTCCCGCTGATGCTGGTGGGCCAAGCGCTCTCATCCATTTGGCCGTTGGGAGGCGCTTGGTTGATGGGGTTCTCCGTCCACCCCCTGGTCTTGGGTGTGGAGCCGCTCTTGGCCGCGGCGAGGATGAGCTCGTGGAATTGGGTTCCCGGGGCGCTCCCGCTCGGCCCTACCCTCCTGCTGACGGCAGGCGCAGCGATTCTCTTGGTCTCGAGATGCAGGTGGCCGGCGCTTCTCTTGGCGGCTTTCACCTTCTCTATCGGGGCGTGGGTTTCAAACCAGGTACACCGCGTGGAGCATGTGAACATCGACTTTCTAGACGTTGGTCAGGGTGACTCCGCGTTAATCCGTACGCCGGAGTTTACGATGCTCATCGACGCCGGAGGCAAGCTCTACGGGCGCGATCCTGGGCGCGCGCAGGTCGTGCCCTATCTGAGACAAATCGGTGTGGAACACCTCGATGTCTTTATGATTACTCATGCTGACCTAGACCACCGAGGAGGCGCCCCAGCCGTGATTGAGCTCATGGAGGTCAAGGCCTTGATGATTCACGAGGCTGAGCAAGACGCGTTTACGCAAGACTTGGTCGAGCTGACGCGAAGGTACGGCGGAGAGATCCTGCGCTTAGCCGACACTTGGGAGCACAGGGCGGGCGCGCTAAAGCTGGTCGCGCGAGCGCCACCGGCTGACCTGGAGCACAAGAATGACCGGAGCATCGTGATCGAGGCTCAAGCCTACGATTTCAGGGTGCTACTCACCGGGGATTTGGAGTTCGCTGGGGAATCGTGGTGGGTGCTCGAACACGCGTCGAGGTTCGACTTCCTAAAGATGCCCCATCACGGCTCGCACACATCGAGTTCGAACGCTCTCTTGGACGCCGTTTTTCCGCGCGCAGCGATGAGTTCGGCAGGCGTGAACAATGCCTTCTCGCACCCACGACCACAGGTCCTTTTGCGCTACTGGCTACGCGGCGTTCAGGACTTTCATACGCATCAATCTGGCACGCTCAGGTTGGTGATGGAGCCGCAACGGCTCTCAGTCCTCCACGGGGGTGAAACGCAAAGCACTGACCACCTTGGAAAGATCGATACCTGGACGGACTTCCTCAAGGCCGAGTCCACTGAGCATGGTCTCCACGAAGGCGTAGCGGTCGAGCAAGGGGCTGGTGGCGGGCATGTCCATGCGTTCTAGGGCGTAGGCTCTGGGGTCTTCTTCGGTACACGAACCGTTCTTGTGGAAAACGCGCGCGAAACTCGGGCCTGGTTCTACCGAGTCGTACCAAGAGACGTCGATCTGGCCTAAATCGTAGGTATTTACGAAGACCAACCCGGTGCTCTCTTCGGCTCCGAAGAACGCTGCATGGCAGGACAATAGACCCGCGATGAGCTCGGCAGACTCCGCGTGAATCAGCGCAAAATCATCGTCCGAGGGGAACTCAAAGAGGCAGTAGGACGAGCCGTTCCGGGCGATCAAGACCGCCGAATCCCAGGCGTCTGGGGCCTCGGTCACATCTTGGACCTTCATCCCAACCGTGGTGGCCCAGGTCTGAAGGGCCATGTGGATATGCTCGAGCTTAGCCATGAGCACAAGCTCGGCAAAATCAGGCCAGATCTCGTCTTGCTGATATTCAAACTCGGACCAAAAATCCGGAGATTTCTGGATAGGACGGCGACCATTTTGGTCGATAAGGAACCACTGTGACATAAACATTCCAACGAGGGTCAACTCTCCTGACCTTAGATCGGGCTAAGTCTCGATCAAGAAATTGTGAATAAAGAGTGGTTTTGGCGGGGGTCCGGAAGGTCGGATCGCTCGAAGACCCTGAAAATGCGTCAGATCCCGATCTGGCGGGGGTGCGATCGGATCCGATCAGGCCTTGTTTCTGGCGATCAACAAGAAGGGAGCGAGCACATGAGGAGGGAGAGTTTCGTCGGGTGACTCGGTGAATTCTGGGTCTGCGGGGCGAAGACCTGCGGCCTCTTCGGCGCTCAGCTTCGTCTCGATGGTGAGCAGAGCCTCGCGGTCCTCGTCCCACGCCACAAAATTCACATCCCAAGGCTGAGAGCGCGCGCGGGCGTCTTCGAGAACCTCAGGCGGAGGCGGGGTCGCAAAGAGGCCAAATTTGGGGTTCTGAATCGCTACACGCACCGTCTCGCCTTCCATCCATTGAAGCAGGTGCCCGTCATAGGTCAGCGCACGCACCACATCGAAACGAACCACGGCGAGCAGAGCGAAAAAGGGCCCCATTCTGGAAAACAGACCAGTGATGACGAGCAAGACGCCGAGGCCTAGAACCGCGGCTTCGACAGGGGCGCTTTCGACCACCCCAGGTGCTCGGATCAAGGCCAAAACATTGGCACTGATACCGATGACGAGCCCGCTCAAGAGAGGTTTTCGCGAAACAAACCGAAGCCCGTCACCAAGCCAACCTCGCCTCGGTTCGGTGGTTTCAGTGCGGTAGGAGATAAAGACGGGTTCTTGCACTCAGGACTTCTGCACAGTCTTGATGATGCCTTCGAGCTCTTCTTTGCGCGCCTCGTACATCTCGGCTTCAGCGAAGACCATGACGGCGATGGCATTCTCTTGGTTGACGCGAAGCGCGTAGCCGAGGAATTGGAACTCTTGAGGGCCGCTCTCGAGCTCAAGCACCGCCGAGCCCGCACCTTGGAAACCTGCGAGGCCATTGATGACTGCCATCGAAGACTTTTCGGTCTTCATTTCAGTGAACTTCACTTCCTGGCTAATGCTCGCCATGGCGGTCTCGAAAACAGCTTCGCTGCCTGTGCCCACGAGGATAATCGTGATGCTTCCGTCTTCGGCGGTAGCCGACACGGCTTCATCGGTCTCGGTCACTTTCCACTCGGCTGGGACGCGGAATTTCACGCCGTACTTTGAGGCTTCAACCCAGTTTCCGCCGTCATCTTCGTTAGCCTCTTCAGCCTCTGGCGCTTTTTCTTCGGCTTTTGCCTCGGCTGGTTCTTCAGCCTTTTCTTCGGCAGCTTCAGGCGCAGGGGCTTCCTTCTTTTCACAAGCTGGCGCCATCAAGAGGCCAATAGAGAGTAGTAACCAGTATTTCAATTTCATAAGACCTTCCGTGTCGGTGTGTTGAGCCTTGTATACACACCATTTTCGTGATTGAAATGGGCAGCGCCCCAAAAAGGCGCGAAGCCTTGACCATCGAGTGGTCGGGCATGTTAGTGCACCCATTTCGGATACGCAACACCCGTGGAAGGCCTCAAGAAAAACACATGCCCGGAGTGCAATACGCCCAACGAAGAAGGCGCGCCCTTCTGTGAGAATTGTGGCTATCGACTCAATCGGCCCGGCACATCGAGGGAAGGATTTCCTTTGATATCGCGGGAGCAAGTGCGCAGGTCTAAACGCGTGGAACGCGGTGTAGACACTGAGCCGGAGCGCATTGCGGTCAATGCAGCAAACGGGTTTGAAGACAGCCCAACCGTGCTCGAAGGGCTCTCGGCCGTAGAAAATACCGAGGGCGAAGAAGCCCCCACGGTGCGCGCTCACGAAGCCTATGCGGCCGACCCCTCGCCCTCTTACGCGAGCGGACTTTACGCGATCCCCGAAGAAGAAAAAGAGACCAACAAATGGTTGTTGGGTGCCCTTTGGATTATCAGCCTCACAGCAGTGGGCCTCCTCACCTATTACGTGGCATCCAAGGACGAGGAAAGCGTTCAACTGCGCGCGGATAACACAGTCGTCGCGGTTTCTGCGGGTCCATTCGTCAAAGGTCTCGGCGAGCAAGTCCGCGCCTTTATCTTGATGAGCTGTTTTCGGGTCCAGGAAGACGAAGACGCGTGCGAAGAGTCAAAGCTGCTCAAGGGTGAATTCCCAGAAGAGACGGTGGAGCTGAAGGCCTTCAAGCTCGATACGCACGAAGTCACGTTCAAGCGTTACGACGCCTGCGTAAGCGCTGGAAAGTGCAGCGCTGTCAACTTCAAGGATTGCAAGGTCTACACGAGCCAGGGACTGCAGGTGGGCATTCGCGTGCCGAAGTCCTTGCAAGAACCCCAGATGCCCGCGGTGTGTTTGAAACGCGAGGATGCCGAGGCCTACTGTAAGTTTGCAGATGGGCGCCTCCCCACCCACGAAGAGTGGGAGAAGGCCGCGCGATCCGATACGAGCCGACTCTTTCCCTGGGGAGACTCGTGGGTGCCCGACGCGGCAAATTGGGGTGAGACCGACGTGGTCCAGACCCCGATTCCTGGCAAGATCGATGGGTTTGAATGGTCGGCACCACCCGCAGCGATCGAAGACGGCAAGGGGCCCTTCGGACATTTTGACCTGGCTGGGAATGTCTTTGAGTGGGTTCAGGGAGATGACCCGATAAAGGGTCATGTGCGCGGTGGCTCATGGGCATCTTCCCCGTTTGACCTAAGGACGACCGCAAAGACCGAAATGGATGCCGGCACGCTACGTGCCGACGTTGGCTTTCGATGTGCCTACGACTGAGCCCGCTAAGGGTGGTCGGTGACTCTGAGTAGAGATACGCCCCACGTAAAGCCACTACCAAATGCTGCCATCACGATAGGGGTTCCGGGCTGAAAGTGCTCATGTTGCATAGCTCTTTCTAGCGTCACAGGCAGGCTCGCCGCCGTCATATTGCCGAACTCTTCAATGGTCGAGACCATCTTTTTGGCGTCCATTTTCATGTTCATGACGATCATGCGGTTCAAAAGCTCGCTGGCCTGGTGCGGGACGAAGAGCACGTCTGACGGATCGATTTGATGGTCTTGGAGAAGACGCGTGATCTCCATTTGCAGCGTTTCGACGGCTTTGCGAAGCACGACTCGGCCTTTCATCTGGGGAAACTGCCGGCCCTCTTCCAAATATTCGGCGCTGATATTCGGATGCAGGCCGGAGGCCGGCAACTCGCACCAGAGCGCCTCAACGCCTGAGCCATCGGCGCCAAGTCGGATATCTTCCACCCGGAGCGGAGACGGCTCAGTTGAGAGAATGGCGGCTCCCGCGCCGTCACCAAAGAGCGCGGTCGTCATGCCTCCTCTTGGCGACATATCCAAGCCTGTGGAGTGAATCTCGGAGCCGACCAATCCGATTGCCTTATATGCGCCCGTCTGAAGCCAGGCTCTGGCAATCGAGAGGCCATAGAGAAAGCCAGAGCATTGGTTTCTGACGTCCAAGGCGGGCACATGTTGCAAGCCCAATAGTCTCTGTAGAAAGACGCCGGTTCCCGGGAATCCAGCGTCTGGCGAAAGCGTAGCGACAATCAGCGCGTCGAGCGCATTCGCCTGAAGACCCGCACCGGCCAAGGCGCGCAGCGTAGCTTCGTAGGCCAAATCCGAGTTGTTGGTGCCGGGCTCCACCCAACGCCGCTCGGAAATCCCGGTTTTATTTTCGATCTCGGTAGCGTCTAGGCCTACAATCTGCTCAATATCGTGGTTCGAAACCACGCGAGCAGGGACGCACGAGCCAAGACCGTTGATAAAGACTTCCATGTCAAAGAGTTTCGCATTCGCAAGTTGAGGCGTCGACTATGAAAATCAATTTGGACGTTGAATACGCCTGGCGCTTTGGGAATGCGTGGACGGCCGACGCCAGAATGCAGGCATTTATGGAGCGTTGGACTCATATTGGCGGCCTGATTCCCGCGGAGAGACGCCCGGCGTCGTGGGGGCTAGATCCGCGGCTCGGGGATGACGTGGAGTTGGCGCGGAAGGTGAACTCGAAGGTCTTTTCATGGGAGCTGGCTGAACGACTCGGGGTGGGGCTCAACGGGTCTTGCCTGGTGCATTCTCTGGACGAAATCCGGGAGCTCGATCACAACCACGCGTGGCTTATCAAGCATCCACTGGGCGTGAGTGGCCGAGAGAGGGTTTCGATGATCGGCGGTGAGCCTGCCCAGGCGGCGCAATGGAAGTGGCTTGAGGATGCGCTCAGAGAAGGGCCGTTGGTGGCCGAGCCAAAGGTCGAGATTGAAGAGGAATGGTCGGTCCATTTTGCGATTGGTTCGGACGTTGAGTACTTGGGAAGTGTGGGACTTTTGACCGATTCTCATGGTCAACATCGTGGGCATCGGCTTGATATTGAGGCGCCGAAAGCCGCCGTTGAGCTTTCGTTGAAAGTCGCCGAAGAGTTGAAAGAGGTAGGATGGAAGGGTCCGGTCAGCGTGGACGGTTTTCACGGAAAAATCGGGCAAACTTCGGTCTTCAGACCTCTCTCTGAAATCAACGCCCGTGTTACATTTGGGAGGCTTGCCGTGGAGCTCAAGCGTTGGGTTCCAACTGGCAATGTGATCTGGTGGCATCCTTCCGCGAGCCGGATTCGTCAGGAGAGCATCGTATTTGAGAGCCTAGAACAGATTTCGCCAGCATCTGGACCTGGGTTTTGGAGACTACCAGAGGAAGTTGACCCTGCGGGCCGCACACAAACGCTACTCGTCAACGAGGGCTCTCTCGGGATTTGATTGTATGAACGTCGTCAGTCTAAGGAACTTTAAGATCTCGGGAATCTTCCTTTTGTGTTTAGCATGTACGGCAACCGAATCTTTACCGCACACCGAGGGTGGGCGGGCGTTTGGGCCGATAGGTGACCTGCAAATCCTCTGGTTCGCCGACACCAATACGCAGCCCTTGACGACGAACAAAGGACGCACAAACCTCGTCCCACAGAGCAAGATTCTTTATGACGTTCAGGCGCTGATTCAAGAGTTGGGACACTCGAATATTCAGGTGCGGGTTGAAGACCAGATCGTGGAAATCAGTGGCGACCTCAATGAGGCCGAATCCTTACTCTTGGTGAACGAGCTCAAAGGTGTTTTTGGCGTGCGTGATGTACAGATACGAGAGGAGGCCATGTGAGTGAACGTGCGGTAGTGCTATCGGGAGGTGGTGCTCGTGGTGCCTACGCAGCGGGGGTTCTGCGCTATATCATCGAGAAACTAGAGGCCGACCTCGGACACGTGCCACGCATGGACATCCTTTGCGGGTCGAGTGTTGGTGCCATTAACGCCGCTTGGGTCGCCTCCACCATCGACCAACCCGAGTACTCCGGGACTCGCCTCTGGAGTCTCTGGCACCGAATGCGTATCGAGGAAGCCATCGTGGTCTCCGGCGCGAATATCGTCACGATGCTGAGTCAGCTCTTGCGCGATACCCCCGTCGAGCTTCCCGCGGGCCAAACCCTTTCGCTTTTAAACACCAAATTCTTTGTGGACCTGATTCGAAATGAACTTCCACTTGGAGCCATCGAGAAGAATATCTCGGCGGGGCTTTTGGACACCCTGACGGTCACAGCCACCGAGGTACATTCTGGGCGCGCGACGACCTTCGTGCAAACCCATCAGGACCGGCTTCCTGCCTGGACGCGCGACCCGCGCCGGCGTGCGATTGCGCGGGAGATCACCAGTGATATTGTGCTCGCGAGCGCAGCTATCCCGGTGCTTTTCCCATCGGTGAAGATCGGCAAACGTTGGTACTTTGACGGGGGACTGAGGCAGAACACGCCAATCGCCCCGGCCATCCGCATGGGGGCGGAAAAAGTCCTGGTGATTAGCCTGAAGACCGATGCCGAGCGACTCGAGTCCGAGATCGACCAGGCACAGGCACCATCGGTGAGCATGTTGCTCGGCAAAATGATGAACGCCCTATTGCTAGACCCGCTCGACTACGATTTGGCGTATTTGGAGCGTATCAACAACCTGCTTGAGCGTGGCACCGAGGCGTTTGGCGACTCCTTTCAAGACACACTGAATCAGGTGATCGAGGCGCACCGCGGCCAACCCTACCGTCCGATCGAGCCCCTTCTCTTGAAGCCGAGCATGGACCTCGGACGACTCGCCGCGGATATTGCCGGTCGCCTCAGCGACGACACGTGGGGCTCAAGGATCCTTCGAATGATGGGCGAGCGCGCCATAGACCTTGAATATCGCGAGAGCGACTTCATGAGTTATCTGCTCTTTGAAAGTGAGTATACGGGAGCCCTCCTTGAGCTTGGCTGGTCGGACGCGCAATGCAAGCACGACGCACTTGTCGAATTCTTTCAGGACAAATAGGTGCGGACTTTTGAACCTGCCAAAGATCGAGTAAGGTCGTTGTCTCCTATAGAGCTCGGGATTCTATGTTGAATCGACCGAAATTCGCAGTGAACGAAAATTTCACGTTGGTGGCGCGCGAACAAGGCCATCGTGAGTTGGTGATCTACCGTTTGGGTGACGGAGAAGTAGCAGAAGAGCTGGTGCGAACTGAAGTCCCAGGCCTATCGCTGATGGCCCTTATGTTCAGGGCCGAAGACGAACTGGTCTTGCTGACAAAAGACGGCCGGCTCGTCGCTATGAAGCTTGTGATTTCTGAGGAATCTGAGGCGAGCCTTGAAGAGCTCTGGACGCATGAGTTCAAAGCCGAGATCACCTGCGCCGACACACGCAACGCCGGTGCCCATACCGAGATTCTATGCGGGGACCAACGTGGCTTCGTGTTTTTGGTGGACATTGAGAACGAGCCGGTTTGGGCACTCGGACACGCACATCGCGACGCCATTGTTTCAGTGTATTTTGACCATCACCGAAACCGCTTTGTTTCGACCGGTCGAGACCGCCTGATCCAGATTTGGACGACGAGTTCCCAAACACTGGAAAACGCGGAAACCGGCGAGATTAGCCCGCAGGACGTACTCGGTTTCTTCGATGTTCCGGAGGGACCTGACGGCGAGAAGAGCGAAGTCACGAGTGATGACGTTCTGGAATTTTTCTCAATGGCAATTTCCGACCATAAAGAGGCGGAAGCGCCTGCAAAACCTTCGGCTCCGCCGCTCCTCAAGCCCGAGATCACCCTCGAAGGCCTTGAAGGTTGGGCCCTCGCAGCCCGTTTTTCGAGCGATGGAAACCGCCTTGTGACCGGCGGCATGGATAACGGCGTTTATCTCTGGGATCTGAGCACAAGGACCTTGATCAGCGCGCAGTTCGCGCATTTTGGTTGGGTTGTTGACGTGGAGTTTAGTCCCGATGACTCGCTGATCGTCAGTGCGTCGTGGGACAATACCATCGGCATGTTTGACGGCCACACGCTTGAGGCTCGGGTCTGTCTTGAGTTCCATAAGGACTACGTTTCGGACCTGCAGTTCATCGGGTCGGAAACTCTGGTTTCCGCAGGGTACGACCGCCAACTAGGATTTTGGAATTGGCGAGTACCTGAGCTTGAAAAGGGCTTGATCGCGCACGCGGATTGGATCGAAGCGCTCGCGCCTTTTGGTCAAGGCGTACTAAGTGTGTCGAGCGACGGCACGATGCGTACGTGGTCGCTATCTGCAGAACCGATCAAACACTTTGGGACCGACACTTCCGCGGGCATCGAGCTTGGGGACGCGGTGACGTTTGACGAATACGTAGACGCGCCGAAACGTGAATGGGCGAGCGCCGAAGCGGCCAAACCAAGTGTGAGCTACCGAGACTTGAGGACGAGTGGGTTTTCTCAGACCCGCTCGGGAACAGCGCTTTCTATGCTCGAGTCGGCTGTGGGCAGCGCACCTGATCCGATTGAAGAGTTGCCGCCGATTGAGGAGGCCGAAGCTGGCCACGGATTTGACCAACCATCCAGCGGTACTCAAACCACCTTCAAGGCGTTGGGACCGGAGAATTCTGCACCTGAGCCCGAGCCTCTGCCGGAACCACCTGCGCCGGAGCCCGAGCCTCTGCCGGAACCACCAACCGATCTTCATGAGGACACACCCGTTCAAGAGGAGGCGATTCCCGCAGCGGCAGTTGCAGAAGCCCCTAAACCAAGGCTCCCGACATTGCCTAAGATTGGGGCCATCCCAAAACCCAAACGGGCCGACCAAGACGAGTCCACCCCGAGCTCGCCTCCCGGCCGAATTGTGGTGGACACGCCCTCATCTAAACCTATGGCAGAGCCCGAAGAAGTTGGAGATGAGGTGTCTTTTGGTGGTGTGCCCGTGGACCCAAAGAGCACCATGTTCATCGGGGCATCGTTCGTTAAGAAGGCAGAGCCCAAAGTGGAGCCCGCAGCAGAGCACGAGGAGCCGAGCTCTCAGCTGCCTTCACCGGGAATCGGAGACGGGGAGTCGATTGCGTTCCCGATGCCTGGCCGACCCGTGGAACAGGAAGAGTCGAACCCACGGGTTACCGCATTCGGTTTTGGACCCATGCTCAAAGGCTTTCAAGAGCCAACGACGCCTGCAGAACCGAGCGAAGCGGGGGCGCTAAGTCATGAAGAGTCCGACCCAGTTGTTGATTTGGATCAGCTGGAAGTCGAACCTCCACCGGATTTCGATCTCGATATTGAGTCAGGCCCGATTGAAGATGTCTCGTTGAGTGCGGCCGACCGAGCGATTCTAGACGCGGGCAAGGATGCGTCAGTAAATCAAAATGACCGCACACCGATCGCGTTTCTGCACACCAATCCTGTGCCTGACGACGGCTTCGTCCCTATGGAGCGTGGCGAGTTTGAGCCGCCCGACGAGATGGTGGCCAACGTCAGTGCACTTTTTGAGCGCGTCCGCACCGAGACATCACGCACCAAAGTTGATGAACCAGAAGAGCTCGGTGCCTCTACATCCATGTTAGATGCGATGGAGGAGATGGCTGAAGAACTTCGAGAGCCGCCGAAGGTCTTTGACGTTCAGGCCGCCGAGCTTTTTTCAAAACGCCCGTCGAAACCGAGTGCCCAGGCATCGGGAATTATACGGCGCCGAAAGCGCCACGAGACCTTGAGTTTTGTGGAGAAGTTCAAGATTCGCACACCTCACGAGTGGGTCTACGCAGTGGCTATCCATCCCGATGGAGATAGTTTTGCGAGCTGTGGCGGAGACAATAGCGTGTGTATTTGGAGCTCGACCGGCGCGCTAAAACAGAAGCTCCGCGTTGACTCCACCGGCCTCAATGCCCTTGGTTTTAGCCCCGACGGAACTATGCTCGCCGCGGCCGGGGACGAAGGCGTAGTGCACCTTTGGTTGCTCTCTCAGGCCAATGGCGGCGTCCGGCACGCAAAGCTTGAAGGGCACACTTCGTGGGTCACGGACCTCGTGTTTAGTGCCGATTCGCGCATCTTGCTTTCAAGCTCGTATGACGGCGTTGTTCGCGTGTGGAACCTCGAGTCCGGGACCACGCTCAACATCTATCAGGGCCATCAAGGCCCGGTCGCAGGGCTTGCCCACTTTGCCGGGAAAACACTGACCGCGGGGCATGACGGCACCGTGCGCGTTTGGAACGAACAGGGCCTTCAGATCGATATCTTTGATGGGTTCGATATGGTTCTCGATTGCGCGATGAGTCCCACCACGATGGCCTGGAGTGTGGCGAACGGAGAAACGTATATCGCGACCGACGGTCAGGCGCGCCCACTCTTAAGACATCGTGGTCAGGCGCGTGCCATGTGCCTCAGGGAAGATGGAACCCTCTTGAGTGCTGGCGAGGATGGGTTCGTGATGGTCTACGATAAAGGGGCCTCGGAGCCGCATCAGTCTTTCCGACTAAACACCGCGATTTGGTCGATCACAGCTCATAAGTCGTACCTCTTGGTGGGTGCTGATGATGGCGCGATCCACGTATATGGCGTAGATACCTAGTCGTCTCGAGTCTTAATTCAGGAGGCCCCAATGGGCTCTACACCTCATCCAACCGAAGTCGAATATCTAAGTGCATCTGGCGAGCTGCGCGTGCTTTTTAGCGATGGCTATGAAGTGAAGTTTTCCTCGGAAAAGCTTCGTGGTTACTGCCCTTGTGCGCATTGTCAGGGGCATAGTGGCGGTCCTCTGAAGTGGAACCCAATCCGGACACCGCTGGCGGCCCAGATCCGCGATGTGAGCGCTGTAGGTAACTACGGCATGTGCATCGCCTTTGAAGACGGGCACGACACCGGAATTTACGCATTTGATGTGCTTCGAGACGAGAAATCGGTTTACGCCGGCTAACCTACTCTTCGATATCCTGATCGTCAGTCCAATACACAAACTCTCCGTTAGCCACGACGGCTTCGGTATGATTCGTGCCGAAGTGGTAGGGGATTACGGAGAAGTCTGGGACGTTGAACATGGCGAGGTTTGCTCGCAAACCCGGCCGTAGACGACCGATATCCTCACGGCGAAGCGCCTTGGCAGCACCTATGGTGACGGCTCTCAGGGCTTCACCTGGAGACATCTTGTAGAGGGTACAGGCCAGCGTGGTCATGAGCGCGATATCTTGGGTCATGGCGCTCCCCGGATTAAAATCCGTTGAAAGCGCAACTTCGCACCCTGCCTCGAGGATCTCACGCGCTTTGGCCATATGTCCGGTGGTCCCGAGGAAGAGGTTCACGGCCGGCATCAACACAGCCACAACATCGGCTTTGGCCATCTGCTCGAAGACCTCAGAAGGCGTAAATTCCAAGTGGTCTGCACTCGCGCAACCGATTTCAGCGGCCAAACGCGCGGCGTTCGCATCAGTCAATTCGTCGGCGTGGATTCGAGGGATGAGGCCATGTTCGCGACCCGCGAGCAAAATCTCGCGTGATTCTGCGGCGTCAAATGCTCCCCGATCGCAGAAGACATCGCAGTAGCGCGCGAGCTCCTCTTCGGCCACTTTCGGAATCATCTCGTTGATCACGAGGTCGATATACGCCCGCCTATCCGACTGGTATTTCTTGGGAATCGCGTGTGCACCGAGGAACGTACCCACGAGCTCGGTCGGGACATGAGGCTGAACATTCTTGACTGCTCGAAGCATTTTGAGCTCGTCCTGAGTGGAAAGCCCGTATCCACTCTTGATCTCCAAACAGGTCACACCGCGCCGCAAGAAGTCCAAAACTCGCGGAACCAGAAGGTCTTCGAGCTCACGTTGAGACGTGCGCCCAAGCCGCGCGGCAGTCTCGAGAATTCCGCCGCCTGCCTCAAGGATTTCCACATAAGGCCGGCCCGCATTTCTTAGCGCAAACTCGGCAGCCCGATGCCCGGAAAATACGCTATGCGTGTGGCATTCCACCCACCCGGGCGTGACCACCAGGGACTCCATGACCGGAATATCGCGTTTTGCGCCGGCTGGCCGCTCGGACCAGGGACCGACAAAGGTCATCACACCATTTTCCACGAGGATACAGGCGTCTTCAATGAGCCCGAGGATCTCGTGATCGCGGTCCACAATACGCGTGGGATCCCAGTGATGCAGGGCCTCGGCGTGCTCAGGCATGGTGAGCGCCTGTGCCGCATGAACAACAAAAGTCTGAGGGTCTACGCCAAAATCACTCATCTACGGGTCCATTCGTGGAATTGGAGGGGCTCGCGACTGGCGCGGCGCCCGATTGTGCGGCACGCCACATGCCGGCCGCACTCATAAGCCGAATCACGTAAAGATCGGCATTGAAATACACCCTAAACAGGCGTTGGTAGTCCATATGGTTCTCACGAACCTGGAACTCGATAAATGCGTAGCGCGTAGGGTCGTCGAACTTTCGGTCGAGCTCGGCAATCGCCTTGTCGTCGAGCGGCTCAACGGTAAGTGCAAGCAGATATGCGGCGAGCGGGGCACGCTCTTCGTGACCCTCGTCGGCAATCTTCTGAAGCTCAGGCTTGATCGGGATGATGATGTCGTTGGCCTCTTGTTGGGTCACGATCACGTCGCGAAGAATCTTGAGCGTGCGGTCGACCTCGGAGGTGCGTTGAAGCGCCGACGAGAGTTCTTTGGTCCATGCGTCTTTGAACTTGGTTCTCAAGAGCTCGGAAATTCGCTTTTGGGTGGCAAACGGCGCGCCACTCATAGCCCGAATCAAGGCCTCGGGCGACGCGTCTGCGCGCTGTGCATAGAGTTCAATCGCTCGATTTCGCACGTCATTTCGCGAATCTTGCATTGCAACGCGAAGGGAAATCTCACTTTCTTCGGACGGGCTCTTCGCCAGCGCATTTAGGATTCGGACGGTCTCCTGAATGGTTGCCCCTTTGAGATATTTTTGCGAATCGGCAATCGTGGATTCTTCGCCAAGGGCCGTCAGTCCAAGAGTCGCGCATTTAACAAGCTCGGGCTCAACGCGCTCGACGGGCACACCTAAACTGGTGTCGTTTAGGATCTCAGAATTCCTCTCGAGCAATGAGGTGAAATGCTCTTTTGCCGCCTGAGCTCCTGCGCCCACAAGCACGTAACAAGCCTGGGTTCGCTCCTCCAACGAGACATCGCCTCGCGAAAAGATCTTCACAAAGGTCTCCGCTCGGTCGGCCTGCCCTACCTCCAAGAATTTCTCTAGTGCACGGGCGGCCAGAATTGGGTCATCCAGATTCATGAACCGAGCGAGTTCGGGATAGAGCGAGCGCTCAAGGTATTGGGTCTTGGACTCCGCGATCGCCGAGTCTATGCGGTTGATATAGCCTTGTTCAAATGCGATCCGCCTGACTTCCTCGTCTGGAGAACGGATAGCGCGGCCAATTAGCTCGCGCTGCACCGGCTCAGGCGCATGCTCGAGAGTCGCACTGAGCACGGCGAGCCTCTCAGGGCCGCTCGTCTCGTTGAACATCTGAAGAGCCAACGACCTCGCCTCGGCGTGATTATTGGCGAGTAGAACTCTGAGTGCGGCTACCCGCACCATGGCGGAGCTATCTTTGAGCCGCCCTTCGGCAAAATTGTTGAAAGCCGGATCCTTCAAGAGCTCCAAGACCCGCATGGTTTCTGCCCGAACGTACGGATCGGTGGGGTGTTCAGCTCCAGATTGCAGCACCTTAAAAATCTCGTTTCGAACCTGGTCATCGAGCGCAGGGCCTTCTTCCTCACAGCCCATGGAAACGATCAATCCGATAACGAGAACAAGGTGCCAGAACTTCATGTCAACCTCTCTTCCATCCAGTCTACCAGAGTCTGGACATGCTCGGGCCACGAATCCTCGTTCAGAATTTCATGGAAGAGCTCTGGGAACGCCTCGAAATGCCGGTCGTGCGTGCCGCACTCGTGATAGATCGCCTCGGCATCATGCGGGTCGGCTAGCGCATCGGCCCCGGCGACTAAGAAAATCACAGGCTTCTCGATCTGCCGAGCCCGGGCTCTCAAGTCTCCCTGAGCCGCTTTAGTCTCCGTGAACCAACGCGCGGTGGCTTTGCTTAGGACCAATGGGTCTTTGCGATACGTATCCACGACCTCTTGCCGATGCGAGAGCACCTCCGCATCCAACCCCGTGGGAATCGCGAGCGATGGCCAAACACGGCTCATCGCCCTGCCCAGCACGGCCTTCGGGAGCGGCACATGTACTTTAAATCCACAGAACGGGCTTGTGACCATATATCCCTTGATTCTGGGATTCTTGTTTTGCAGTGCGTGCCTCAAGGTGATGAGGCCACCGTTTGAGTGACCCAAACAAAAGATTGGGCGCTCGCTCTCTTCGGCCAGTTTGTTGACCAACATATCCATGTCTCGGACGTAGTCATCGTAGGCCAGGACGTGTCCTCGAATGCCTGCGCTCTTGCCATGTCCACGCGCGTCTATTGCCATGACGTCAAATCCGGCACGCACAAGTGCTGCAGCAACATGGTTGTAGCGCGTAGAGTGTTCGCCGTACCCGTGCATAAGGGCAATGGACGCCTTTGCTTCGTCATTTTTGAAATGCTGCCAGAAAATATCCGTGTCATCGGACGCCTTCCAGAAACCGTCTTTTCGAGGCATTTCCTCGGGCCATTCCATGGTCGGATAAAGGTCTTCGACGTTGATTTGGGTCATTGGTCCATGCATCCTGATTAAGGTCGCGCTAAGATACCTCGATTCTAGCGGAGCGTTAAGTCTCAATGCCGGGTAGTTTTCGACTTATTGAGCTTTTGGGAGAAGGCGGGATGGGCGCGGTTTGGCGCGCCGAACACCACCCTAGCGGCTATCATGTCGCGCTAAAGGTCGTTCACGACGTCCACTCCGAGATCGGGCGTCGCGCCTTCGCGCGCGAGATTCAGTCCGTGGCAGCGCTCAATCACCGCGGCATCGTGCACATTCTGGATGTTGGAGAGGTCAAAGCAGATGACGACCGCAAACTTCCGCTGGGTGCACCATGGTTTGCGATGGAGCTTTCGGAAGGAGGCACGCTAGAAGGCCTTCAGCTGAAGTCATTTTCCGAGCTCGCGCGGGTCCTCTTTGATGTTTTCGACGCGCTCGCCTACGCTCATGCGCGCGGAATCATTCACCGCGATCTCAAACCCTCCAATATCCTTCTCAAATCAGACGACGACCACGGACTGCGCCCGATTTTGACCGATTTCGGAATTGCGCGCGCATCTAGTGATATCAATGAGGAGCGGACCTCCACCACCTCCGGCACGCCCTCGTACATGTCGCCCGAACAATTCCACGGTGACTGGCAGTCGAATGGCCCTTGGACTGACCTCTATTCGCTCGGGTGCATGATCTGGGAACTCTCTACGGGGCGCGTTCCCTTCGACGGCAAGTCGATGATCGAAATCGCCCAGAAGCACTTCACGGAACCGCTTCCGAAACTCACCCCGAGGTTTGACGTTCCGGCCGAGTTCGAACCGTGGCTTCGTCGATTGACGCATAAGAACCCGGAAGAACGCTATCGCAATGCCGCACAGGCTTCGTGGGCGCTTTACCGCATGGTGAGCCAGGATCCACGCTGGATGAAGATGTCGCGACTTAGCGCCGCCATTCATCAAAGTACGTCGGTAGCAACCTTGACACTCGATTCGATGCACACAGCCGTGAGCGACCTCAGTTCACTCGGAGAGCTTCTCACTCAGGACTCAACCGACAACAACGCGCTCGCAGTGGAAGCCCCACCGGTACCTTTTCACGTGGTCGAGGCGAGCGAAACGCACGACAAGCGCTTGTTTGGGGTTGGCCTCAACCTCTTTGGCTTGCGACAAACGCCCTTTGTGGGACGCAATCGGGAGCGAGAACTCCTCTGGGAACTCCTGCGCACGGCCACGAACTCGCCACAAAAAATCTCGATTCTGGGTGCCTCGGGAAGTGGAAAGAGCCGACTCCTCGACTGGTTTTTGACTCGAGTTCTTGAGCTTGGCTCTGGCCAAGTCATCCGGACCCGGCATTCGAAGACAGGGGGCCTCAATGAAGGACTTGTGCAGGCTCTCCGGTCCAAGCTTGGGCTCGTGGGCTACAGCGACCATATACTGAGAGATAAGGCGCAAGGGGCCATCCGTGGAATCCTGAAACGAAACGACTCGCTAATCGATGACAAACAGGTGGAGCAACGGGCCGAAGAGTTAGCGGCGCTGTTTGAGCCTGAATCCGCGCATATCAGGTTCGAGACACCGGGCGAGAGACTTGCAATCCTGAGCTGGCTAATACGCCTTATGAGTCTGGATGGCCCCATCGTGCTGGCGGTGGATGATGCGCATTGGGGCTGGGACACTCTGGCGATCGCGAACGCTCTCTTAAAGGACGAGACGCTTGGCCTCTTGGTGGTTGCGGCGAGAGAATTGGACGTCATATGCCCGCAGAGTGCCGAGCAGCTGGCGGCCTTTGAGCAAGACGCTATTCAATTAGAGCTTGGCCCTTTGAGTGATGCTGAGCACGAAGCATTTGTGAAAGCAGTCGCACCCCTTGAGCGGCGCGCTGCAGCGCGCGTTGCACAGGCGTCTCAGGGGCATCCGGGGCGCGCCGTTCAGTTTATCGAAAACCTGATTCGGGCGCATGAACTCGTACCTTCGAGTGAGGGCTATGCCCTGGCCGCGAAGTCCAACGTTTCGCGCGAATTCTCAGTCTTTTGGCCCAAGATCCAAGCTCGTCTCTTGGCCCAATATCCATCTGACAAGCGTGAAGAAGTCGAGCTCGTGATGCAAGCTGCTGGACTATTCGAGGGCGAGATTTCGATGGTCGAGTGGCGACGCCTATTGAAGGAACTGGGAATCGAAGTTGCGCCCGACGATGTAGTCTATCGGGCGGTGGCCACCGGCATCGCTGGCACCGACGGAGCCTCATGGTGGATCAAAGAACGCTCACACCGAAGTGAGTTGCTCGAGGCGTGCCGTGAATCGACCCATTGGGAGTCTATGCACCGCGCCCTTGCCCGCGCGGCCCTGCCGGCTCCGGGAGTCTCTGTACACGAGAGACGGCATACAATTCTCGACCAAGCCGGCTTGGAAGGCGAAGCCGCCGAGGAATTGCGGCTGGCCGTAGAAGAATACCTTCATCACAACGTGTACCAGCGCGCGAGCACACTGGCAGACGAGCTCGAGCGACGCCTCGCTAGATTGGGAGTGGCTCCGAATGATCCGCGGCGAGTGCGGCTGGTTACCGTCCGGTTCGAGATGCTCAGATTTACCGGTCGCGTTCGCGACATCATGGCGGCAAAGGCGGCATTCGAGCGGCACGTCGTGACTTGCCCAGACCCCATCGCGAGGGCGGACGCGTATCGCGCTCTGGCCGGGGCGCTCTTTGTGACCGGTGACCACGAGGGCGTTCTCCACTACTACGGACTCGCCGCAGAGCTTGGGCACCATGACAAAACGCTGGCCGCAAAACTCTATCATGGGGCCGGCTGGTACCATTCGAACGGGCCGAATGCAGACGAGGCTAGGGCAGCCTATAGACTCGGTATCGAGGCGGCCAAGTCTGCCAACTCAAAGCGCGAAGAGGCGTGGAACTTGGTTGGACTCGCAGAGATTGAACTGCGGGCGCTAAAGCCCGAGACAGAGGAATTGGCCTCGAGGGCTTTGGATTTGTTCGAGGAGACGGGATCTAGAACCGGAGCGGCCATGGCCTTGCAAGTCCTCGGCGATTTTGCGCGTTTTACCGGAAATCCAGACCTGGCCGAAGAGCTCCTTTTGAGATCGATTGAGATGTTGCAGCGAACCGGCTCGGTGGTGGAGTCGATGGTGCGCGGCCGACTTGGCGTTCTCTACTTTGTGACCGAGCGCAGAACAGAGGCGCTTGAGCAGGCTGAGATAGGCCGCTCTCGTTATGGAAGCCTTCTCTCACTACCGGTCCGCGTCTTTGACGATTTGCTGATCGCCGTGCTCTCTTCGGACCCGCAGCTCAGGGCGGAAGCGTGGGAGATTTCTGAGTCACTTCTCAAGAAACATGGCTTCGTTCACCCCGACGTTCCGTTGCTTCGGCAGGCCTATCTAAGTGCTCATGGCGAAGTGTAGACCCACACACCGTCAAAGGCATCGCCTTCCGGAAAGCCTGTAAGCCCCGGGTAATCGGCTGCTGCTGGCGCGTCTTCGATTCGCTCGAATTTGCCCTTCAAGGTTTGCTCCACAAACTGACGCAAAGGCTCTTTCTGCTGTTTGTCATTCCGGCAAATGAGCATCACACCACCGGGATTCAACAAGGCATGGCACTCGAGCAGGAGCTTCTCATAGTCCTTTCGAACCGACCAAAACCCAGCGCTTCCCTGTGCCGCCGTAGGCGGATCCACGATGATGCCGTCGTAGCCACCTTTAGAGCGCGCCACATACTCACGTGCATCCTCGGCGAAATTGGTGTTCAACGAGACGTCTAAGTCGTTGAGCTCCAGATTCTCTTGGAGCCAGTCGAGATAACGTTTACTCAAATCAACGCTGACCACTTCGGCACCGCAATGCGCGAGGACCACACTAAAGGCCCCCGTGTGGCAGAAAAGATTCAGCCAACGCTCGCCCGGCTTCACGGTCTCCAGAAGGCGTTTTCGGTTGTCTCGCTGGTCCGCAAAGAAGCCCACATCGATCCCTTCCCACGGCTCAAGCCAGTACTTGAGCCCGTGTTCTCGGCCAATCGTGCGGTCTCCAGGGATGACATGGTAGGCGTTGCCCTTGACCACGCGTGCCTGTGGAAGGTTCTTCTCCTGTCTTACGTCGCGCAAATGCGGGGCTTCGATAATCAAAGCCCCCGGATCGTGCTGCAGAATATTCTCGTACGCGATTCCCTTAAGGCGATTCGCTGCACCGCCGGTAATCACAGCGCGAAGCAAGGTTCCCATGCGTTCAATCTCAAGTCCCGGGAGGCCGTCTGCCTCAGCGTGAACCAGCCTGAAGACATCGGTGGTTTCCGTGTTCTTGAGCAAGTCACGACGGCGCGCAATCGCGCGATTGAGCCGATAAGTCACTTCCTCAGTAAAACTGCGGGCGAGTGAGGCGTCTCGTGTGAAATATCGCGCTGCGACCTTGCCGTGTTCTAGCAAGGCGTAGGGCCCGGGCTGCCCTTGTGGGCTAACCAATTGCACGACCGTACCCTGCTTGATGCTATCGCGGCCGCCCGTCTCTTTGTCCGCAAGCGCCCAGGGATGGCCGTCCGCCATGACCTCCAACGTCTTTCTGGAAACGGTTAATGAAGGAATTCCGTGATCGCGCCGAGCCTCTGGAAGGCTCGTCTCGCTCTGCTGCTCCAATTCCTCCGGCGCCAGAAGCTGGCCAGGCCACCAGTTCGGGGCGTTCCAAGAATGCCCAAAATCTGCCCCGTAAATAGCGGTGAGGTGCAGACGAAGCCCACCCTCAGCAATAAGTCCACCGCGCTCGCGGTCGCCCACTGCCGGGATTTCGTACCTTGCCAGAAGGTCGAGTAACGACGTCAAAGGGTCACCAGCCTTGGCTCCGGCAAAATCGGGATTGAGCTGAAGCTCAGCCAGGCCCTTTTCCTTTCGCGTGGTGCCGTAATGGACCACAAAACCGTTGTATTTGAACTCTCCTCTAGGGATCGACGGTGCGGGCGCGACAACCGTCCACGTAGTCTTGACTTCGCCCTTCATGATGGCTTCTCGAAGCCTCGTCGCATCCGCCTTAGACATCGCGATGGGCCAAGGCCCACCGCAATTGACGGGCATGTCCCAGAGCGGAAAGAACTCCTCGCGATCAACCCCCAAAAGGTCGGCCAGATAGAGCACGTGATTCATCGGGTCTGAGTGATCGGCATGTCCTACCGTGCCGATGCTCTTCTCCACCACGACCCAGCCCTCGCCACGCCCCAAATCCACCGCGTCCGGTAGTTCATAGGAAGCCTCGCTCTCGTCCGCTTCGAACTCCAGGGTCGCTCCGGCAGGTAGGCGACGGTCCGAGTGCCCCTCGGGACGCCCGTCAACCGTAGCCTTACGCGTGGAGATAATCGTGGATATCTCGGATTTGGAACCCTCAGGCCAGGCACGCTCGATGTAGTGTCTGAGGGTCGCTTGAGGTTCTTCGAAGGGTATCGTAACGGAAATTTTCATGGACTTTCTGGGTTCAAAACAGCTTCGTGAAAAGCGATGCGCAGATCGAGGATGCCGGGGTTATTTCGTGTTGGGTAGACGCGATTCGTCAGGAGCACGGCCACGGTCTCATGCGCGAGGTCGAGCCACAAGGAGGTACCGGTAAAACCGAGGTGACCGTAAGTTTTCGTTCTGGAAAAGCCACGCCCGACTGAGGTGCGCTCTCCACTTGGGGTATCCCATCCGAGCACGTGATGACCTTGAGGATGCAGGTGCTTGCGGTCCCATGCATGGGCCAAAGTCTCGGCACGTACAATGCCGGAATTGCCGTTGGAAATGGCTAGAAAATGTGCGCCAAACGCCAAGAGATCTTCCACATTCGAAAAGAGACCGGCGTGCCCACAAACACCACCTTGAATCCACGCATTTTCATCGTGCACAACGCCTTCAACACCTTTCCCCCTCGTGGGATCGGACACGCCGTGTGATTCGTCGGGTAGATGTCGAACGCGCTCAAACTCATCTAGTGACGAAAGGGCCGCGCTCGTTGAGGCGCCACGTACGGGACACCTTTCCGTTTGCACAGCCTGCAAAGGCAATTCACCATTCAAGAGATTGACGTAGCGCGTGTCTTGAAGCCCCAAAGGCTCGGAAATCTCATCCCGAACAACCTCATCTAGACTCTGCCCGAAGACTTCCTCCAGACAACGACCAAGCAGGATATAGCCGAGATCCGAATAGGCATACGCCTGCCCCGGAGGCTTTCTTCCAGATTCGAGAATATCGTGCAGTATGCGCTCTCGATTCGCCTTCATAGCGGCCAAATCAGGCTGGTGAGCTTGAACCGGAACATCGAGCTCCAGATACCACTGCCGCCAGGCATCAAGTCCAGAAGTGTGATTTAGCAGAGCATCAAGAGTGACGCCGGCCAACGCTTCAAAAACACGCCCGAGATCGTCCTCAAACCGAAGCAGCCCACGGTCATTCGCGATCATGGCCAGCGTAGCGGTGAAGAGCTTTGTGACGCTCGCAATATCAAATAGCGCCGAATCAAGACAACCCAAAGCACCCGTACGTTGCGACTTCTCGGAGTCCAAAACGCCCCACGCAAGAGCCTGGGTGACCGCTTTCAACGGAACGTCGTTCGGCCCCGTGGCCACAAAGGGCTCAAGTTGTGATTGAATCGAATCGATCAAAGGTCAAACTTTCCGTGGAGCTGCTCGAGCCCAGGTGTCCCGGGAGGGTTCGGCAAGAATCTCAAGTCGGGGTACTGACCCTTACAATAGTTCAGAGCCCAGTCATTTCTAAACAAGATGATGGGATTATCGTCTCGGTCCAAAAGTACTTTGGTGTAGTCTTGGCGCTCGAATTTTTGCTGTTCAAAGCCTTCGCCATCCACCCACCGAGCGTGCTGGAACAAAAGCGGGCGAAGCTGCACCACAGCGTTGTATTCCTTCTCGAGCCGAAACTTCAGCACCTCAAACTGCAGCTGACCCACTGCACCCACAATCGTGTCCTTCTCCCCAAGGTAGGGTTGTTTGAAGACCTGAATGGCGCCTTCTTCGGCGAGCTGGTCGAGGCCCTTGGTGAGTTGTTTGCGCTTGAGGGCGTCTTTGATTTCGACGATCGCAAAATGCTCCGGACTAAAGCGCGGGATATCCGTAAACTCCACCGCCTCACCGGTGTAAATCGTATCTCCAATCCGAAAGGTGCCCGGATCGTAAAGACCGATGATATCACCGGCATAGGCCTCTTCTACGGTCTCGCGGTCTTGCGCCATCATCGTCTGTGGATAGGCGAGTTTGATCTGGCGGTTTTCACGCGCGAGCTTCGCCTGCATATCACGCTCAAATCTGCCCGACATGATTCGGATGAACGCCAGACGGTCACGGTGTGCCGGGTTCATATTCGCCTGAATCTTGAAAACAAACCCTGAAAACTCGGGTCGGGTCGGGTCTACCTGCTTGACCCTAACTTCGTCTGGCCCCGGAGCCATCTCCACAAAGGCCTCAAGGAAAGGCTCGATACCGAAGTTCGTCATCGCCGACCCGAAGAATACAGGGGTCAGCTCACCATTTCGAACCTGTTCCAAACTGAACTCATCACCAGCAATATCCAAAAGCTCAACTTCGTCTTTGAGCTCCTGCAGACGCACAGGCCCAAGCGTATTGAGGAGCAACGGATCGTCGAGCGTAGACTCTTTGATATCAACACGAGCTTCGCCGTGGTGCCCACCCGAATCGAAAAGGAGCGCCTTCTGACCGGCGCGGTCCCAAACACCTTTGAACGCCTTACCCATGCCGATTGGCCAGTTGATCGGGTAGGACTTGATGCCGAGCAGATTCTCGATCTCCTCGAGAAGCTCAAGTGGGTTTCGCCCCTCGCGGTCCATCTTGTTGACGAACGTGAAGATCGGCAGCTTTCGCATCCGGCAAACTTTAAAGAGCTTCTCGGTCTGAGGCTCCACACCTTTCGCCACGTCAATAAGCATCACGGCCGCATCCGCAGCCGCAAGCGTACGATACGTATCTTCCGAGAAATCCGCGTGGCCTGGTGTGTCCAAAAGGTTGATCGCGTAATTCTTGTAGGGAAACTGCAGGACCGAAGAGGTCACGGAAATTCCGCGCTGCTGCTCGAGCTCCATCCAGTCCGAGACCGCATGTTTGGCGGCACGCCTCGACTTCACACTTCCCGCAAGGTGAATCGCCCCCCCGTAGAGAAGGAGCTTCTCGGTCATGGTCGTCTTACCGGCATCCGGGTGCGAGATAATCGCAAACGTACGGCGACGGTGGACTTCTTTGGCTATCTTTTTCGCGTTTGCGTCACTCATGGGGGTTCCAAGGGGCTTTGGCATGGAGCCTGAGGCTCAGGCGCGCGGAGGCTAGCAGAGACGCAACGAGGCGTCTATCTGACTTCAAACGTCTGATACCATTGCCACATCGCCTCAAGGCCAGCCTCAAGCGTGGTCTGCGGATCGTAGCCGAGCTCCGCCCTCGAAATCGTCAGGTCCGCGTTGGTGAGCGGCACATCACCGGGCTGCATCGGGAGCTTCTGAATTACGGGCTCGCGCCCAACAATCCTGCCGATAGTCGCGATGAGTTCGTCCAAGTGAACCACCCTATCGCCACCCAAATTATAGACCTTAAACCCGTCCGGCCTGTCCAAGGTCGCGATGACCCCGCTCACGATATCGTCGATATACGTGTAGTCACGAGCGGTCCTTCCATCACCAAACATCGGTACCGCCTCACCCTTCGCGATCAGGTCCATGAACTTATGCATGGCCATTTCAGGCCGCTGACGAGGTCCATAAACGGTGAAGAATCGAAGGCACGATACGTGCCCACCGTGCAAGTTAACGTGCGTCTTGGACAGGACTTCAAGCGCATATTTGCTGGCCGCGTAAGGACTGATGGGGTTGCTCACATCGTCCGTCTCGGCAAAGGGAACCTTGGTATTGTTTCCATAAACCGAAGAGCTGCTCGCCAAGACAAACCGCTCAAGCCCGGCCTTTCGCCCGAGTTCAAGCAATAGTGACGTAGCCGTGACGTTAATATCAAAATAGAGAGGCGCCTTTTCAATCGAAGGCCTGACGCCAGCAACCGCTGCCAGGTGAATGATCGCGTTGAGCTCAGGCGTGACAAGAGCGCTCATCGAATCAGCATCCCGAATATCTACTTCGTGGAACTCAAAATCCCCAAACGTCCGCGCCCACTCCAGGTTCTTTTCCTTTCGCCACCTCGGGTAGAGCGTCTCTTCAAACGCATCCACCACCACGACTTCTTCACCACGCTTCAAAAGCGCTACAAGTACCGCAGAACCAATGAATCCCGCGCCGCCCGTCAATAGAATTTTCATCCGTCATCTCCAGCTCTGATACGCCCACCGTACACACACTTCTCTATCGAGCAACCCCTGAATCCGTTCTGGGAATCAGGGCCAGGCTCGCCATGAGCAGGAGCAGGAGCACGGGAGGCGCCGCAGCGGTGAAGAAGGCCTCTTCGGTGAGCGACCAAATCCGAGTGGCGAGCGAGCCAAAATCGAGCGGACTGAGTAATAGCGTGGCTGGGAGCTCCTTGATGACCGACATAAAGACGATCAAAAACCCGGCCACGACAGCCCCTTTGAGACCTGGAATAATCACACGCGTCCACGCGCGTAAAGGAGACGAGCCGAGGCTCCTCGCCGCATCGTAGAACCTCGGGTTTTGGCCACGCAAGCCGTCTTCTACGGCCCCGAGTGCGAGTGGTAAGAAGAGCACCACGTACGCAAAAATCAGCATCGGGGCGGTCTGGTAAAATGGCCCAGCAAATCGAATCGAGAAAAAGACCAGCGATAGCGCCACCACAATGCCGGGCAGCGCGTAGCCCACGTGACTCGAGAGGTGAACCACCCTTGAAGCATGCGGGTTTCCGTGACGCTCCAAGAGTGCCGGACCAAGAGCGATGAGCACCGTAATCACGGCCGCGACGAGCCCAATCCAGAGCGTTGACCACGCGTAGGTTGCAAGCCCACCGATCTCATTTCCAAGCTTCAAGCCACGAACGAGCCAGATTCCAACCGTCAAAACCGGAAGGCCCACACCCACCGCAGTGACCAGACAGGAGAACGCGAATGCAGGCCAGCGCCAAACACCCAGCTCCACCGTGGACCATCGCTGTACAACGCCCTTTGAACTCCCCGCTTGAGACCCGCGAATGACGCGATAAACGAGCACAAAACAAATGGCTACCATGGCCAAAATCAGCGCCAGAAAGACCGCCTCGTCTTTGTCGAAAAGCGACTGATATCGCACGTAAATCACATAGCTCAGACTCTTAAATCGCAAGAGCGAAACGGCACCAAAATCACTCATCACATAGAGCGCGACCATCAACGCCCCGGCACCGATGGCACCACGAAGATTTGGCAAGACCACGGTGAAGAACGCCCGAACTGGAGACGACCCGAGACTCCTCGCCGCCTCCCAAACCCTTGAATCCATGCGCCCGAGAGCCGCCTGAAGCGGAATCAACACGTAGGGAAACGTAAAGAGGAGTGCGAGGTATGCGCCATTGAATCCATAAACCTCAGGCATCTGGATTCCGAGCGGCTCAACCACCTCCTGAATCCAACCTCTCGGCCCAGCTGCGGCCACCACCACAAATCCACTGACGTACGAAGGAACCGCCAAAGGTAGATTCAGCGCCACCCGAAAGAACTTTCGAAACGGCATGTCAGTCGCGTGGGTCAACCACGCCAGAGGAACCGCGATGACCACACAGGTTGCAGCCACGGCCAGAGCCAGTGAAAGTCCGTTCCACAACGCTTGCAGGGTGCTTGAGTCGGAGAGCACACTTGAAGCTGCCGTGTCCCAGAGCTCGAGGGCGTAGAGCGCAAGCCACCCCAAAGGCAAAAGCATGGCCAGGGCGACCATGCCACCCATTAGGTGCAAGAAGGGATGTTTGTCGTGGTGGGACTTCAAGCGGTTAATCGCCTAGGGAAGTGCTTTAGAAGCCTTCAGGAGCTCAACGGTCTTCTCAAGATTCGAGAGCTTCGCCACGTCGAGCGCAGGCGCGTTGAGCGTGTTCATCGGAGGCAATTTGGCCGAAGCCTCAACACCTGCTGCCGCGGGAAACTCGTGGGTTTCGTTCGCGAAATGTTCTTGTGCGGTCTTGTCCAATAGGTACTCGACAAGCTTCTGTGCGGGTTCTGTGTTCTTCGCCGTCTTCAACATGGCCATACCGGACACGTTGATGAGCGACTCAGCCGCACCATTCTTAAAGTAGTAGTTTTCAGCCGGGAACTCTTGTCCTTGCTCGGCCTTCACCCTGTAGAGGTAGTAGTGATTGACCAGAGCAACATCCACCTCGCCCTTGCCTGTCGCGAGCACAGCTGGCGTGTTCTTCGGATACGCCTTTGGCTCGTTAGCGACCATACCTTCAAGCCATTTTTGCGTCTCTTCGGCGCCTTTGAGCTCGATCATCGCTGCCACAAAAGCCTGGAATGACGCATTCTCAGGGGCCCAGCCCACGCGACCTTTCCACTTAGCGTCGGTCAATTCTTCCACCGTTTTTGGCAGGTCTTCGGCCTTGACCTTCTCAGTGTTGTAGACGAGCACGCGAGCTCGACCACTTGTGGCAACCCAATCTTTGTTCGGTGCTTTATAAGGTGATTCCGACTTTGCGAGCACACTCTCCGGCATGGGTGCCAAGAGACCTTTTTCCGTCAACACACCCAATGTCTGAGCATCCTGAGCCCAAAAGACATCCGCACTCGAACGCTCGCCTTCTTCCAAAAGGGTTCCGGCAAGCTCACCCGAAGAGCCGTATTTGACCTCAACGTCGATGCCCGTCTCTTCCTCAAATTTTGCGATGACCGGCGAGACGAGAGCCTCGCTGCGGCCCGAGTAGAGGGTGACTGTTTGTTTGACCGGCTTAGTCTCTTCGCCACCAGCTGTCTGGGTAGCCACTTCTGGCTCAACTGGTTTATCCTTGCACCCGACCAACGCGAGTAGACTCAACATCACTAGTAATTTACTCATAGTTTCTCCATCGCGAACCTTAGCCCGCTGCCCAAATTGAAAATGAATCTCATTTGCAAAATAAAATTTGTCAAGGCAACCAGCCTCTTTATTTTGAGTCTCCTCGGCTCCCTCGGCTGCGCGACACCTCAAAAGGCTACTTGGATGGCACCCGTGCAATCCGAGGAATACCCGCTCGACAACGAGTCTCGAAAGTACTCAGGAAAGACCAAATGCCCAGTCATGCTTCTCGTGGATTACGAAGGCACCACGATTCCCTACGCGAGCCCCGTTAAGGTCAATCCGTTCTTTCGCGAAAAACTCATTCACTTCGAGCTCCTCGTGGCCGAAGTCGGCAAACGCACGATGGGCGTGGCCCCGGCCAAACTTCACCATATGGGAACCCTAAACTGCAGACCGATTCGTGGGGGCAATACGCTCAGCGAACACGCGTTTGCCAACGCGATTGACGTCTCCGGATTTACGTTCAACCTGCCAAACGGCCAATCAAAGACGTTTTATGTAAAGCGCGATTGGTTCGGTAACGGGGCCGTCTTTTTTGCTGAGTTAACCCGGGCACTGGCTTCGCGTCCTGATATCTTTCGCATCATTCTCGGCCCGGGAAACCAGGGCCACGATGACCACCTGCACCTAGACATGTCACCCTCAAGGTATATCGATGTCCTCATCCCATAGTCTGCGCGCCCTTCTCCTCGGCCTTGTACTTGCCGGATGTTCCGAACCCGAGAGCGTTTCGTTCCCAGATATCGCGCCCGCTGACCTCGGCGATTGGCAACCAGACTTCGGAGAAGAATCTGACCTCGGAGAGCCACTCGAGCCGGTCACACCGGACACCATGCTCGACTACGTGGATCCCTTCATTGGCACGGGCGGACTTGGGTTTGCGTACGGCGGACTAACCCCCGCGGCACAAGCGCCACTCGGCATGGTCCGTGTAGGACCCGATACGTCCGAAGGCTCCAACTACTCGACTTTGATCGACCGTTTTTCGGGCTACCGCGCTCAAGACCCGAACACCCGTGGGTTCTCGCACCTGCATTTCGTGGGTACTGGCGTGGCAGACTACGGAAACCTTCGCGTCCTGCCAACAACACGCGAGGTCTCAGAACGGCCCTATCGCTCGTGGTACGCCACGCACCAAAACCAGGCCGCGGGGCCTGGGTGGTACCGCTCAGAACTAGATGAGGGCGAGGTCGGAGTTGAACTCGTCGCGGGCATCCGAAGTGCGATTCATCACTACACATTCGGCGAGGCTGGTGAGGACAATATCGTGCTCATCGACCCTACCTCTTCGCTCAAGGACTCTGGCGTAGAGGCAGCAACGTGGAGCGTGGACGGCACAACATTTGAGACCGAGTTGACGTACCGCGGCAGCTACGTAGGGCGCACCCGCCCATTCACTCTCTGGGCCTCGATCGAATTGTCGGAAACACCCGAAAGCGTTGAGATTTGGGATGACGAAGCCAGCCAATGGTCGGCAGTAGCAAGTGGTGTAGACGCCCCGGCCAGACTTGTATTTTCAGGTGATGAGGTGGTTCTCAAGGTCGGAATCTCGTTTCAGAGCATGGAACAGGCTCGCGAAAACCGGCTCGAAGCCACGTCACGAGATGAGTTGCTAGAAACCACAGAGTCTGCGTGGAAAGAACTACTCTCACGGGTTCTAGTGGAAGGCGGCGAAGAGCTTGAGCGCACTCTCTTCTACACAGCCCTCTACAACTGCTTTCGAATGCCCACACGGCTTGATGAGGCGGGGCGGTACCGAGGCCTAAACGGCGAGCTCCATGAACTCACCGAGGGGCGTTATTTTACCGACCTTTCACTCTGGGATACTTATCGAACTCTGCATCCGCTCTGGACTCTGATCGCCCCTGAAGCCCAACGTGACGCGCTGAACAGCCTGATTCGAATGGGCGAGGACGGTGGCTTTATCCCGAGATGGCCGGCAGCCCTTTCCTACACGTCTGGTATGGAGGGAGAGCCCGCGATGGTGATGTTCGGTGAGAGCGCGGCCAAAGGCCTGGACGGCGTAGACTATCAACGGGCGTGGGAGCTTTTTGAACCTGTCGCCGACGCGAGCGCCCCCGAAGGCGGCTATGACGCGCGCCGAGGCGTCGAGAGATATGCCGAGTTGGGCTGGATCCCTGCCGACGAATTCAGCTCGGCTGCGTCCAACACTCTCGAATGGTCGGTGGCTGATTATGGCCTCGCTCAGCTGACCAACCACCTTGGGCTAACCGAGGAAAGCGCGCGGTTTAGGGAGCGAGCGGACTCCTGGAAGAATATCTATCGCGAAGACGAAGGCTTCTTCTGGCCGCGAAATGCCGACGGTTCCTGGGCCGAACTGAGGTCCAAGACGGCGTACAACGAGAGAAGCGGAATCTTTGTGGAAGGCTCAGCCTGGCATTATCGCTTCTACCCGCTGCACGACCCAGAAGGTCTCAGGGACTTGATGGGAGCGGAAACGATGGAAGCCGCCTTGGATGAGTTCTTCGAAGAGAGCCGACTTTTTGAGATTACGGAACGCACACAGCTGGCCCTCCCTGACCCTTACTACTGGCACTCTAACCAACCGTCGATCCATTCGGTGTCGCATTACGCAGCGCTCGGCCGGCTAGACAAACTCTCCGAATGGACACGAGCGATCCAGTACTCAGCCTACACACCAACACCTGATGGCCTTCCCGGAAATGACGATGGTGGCACCATGTCTGCGTGGTTTGTGTGGAGCGCGATCGGCCTCTACCCCGTTGTGGGAACCAATTCCTATGTACCGATGCCCCCACTCTTCCCAAAAATCACCATAAGGCTTGAGGATTCGACCTTGGTCATCGAGGCGCCTGGGGCGTCTCGGACCGTGGGCAAACTCGTTGCTGCCGACCCTTTCCCAGAAACGACCGCAGGCCAAGACATCAACCTCGTCTACACCTTGGAGGCATTTGACTGAGACGGAGATTGACTCGGGTCAACCCTTGCGCAAAACTCCTTAAATCCATCACGAAAAGGAAATGTGAAGCCGTTACTTCCGCGATTCTCAAGCTTTTGGGTGGCTTTTCTGCTCACGTTCCTCGTGTCGAGCACGGCATGGGCCGAGCTTATCATTTGGCATGCGTATCGAGGGGCGGAAGAAGAGGCTCTAAAAGAGGTCGTCAAAGCGTGGAACGCACAAAACGCTGAAGACCCAGCGCGTCTACTAGCCGTGCCTTACGACGCCTTCGCAAACAAGCTAACAAGCGCCATTCCTCGCGGAAACGGCCCGGACGTATTCATTGCAGCGCATGAACGTGTCGGCGATTGGAGTCGCTCCGGGCTGCTAGAGCCGCTCTCAGGAGACATCAAGTGGGAGACCTACCACCCCATCACCGTAGACGCGTTGACGGTAGACGGAACGAGGTTTGCGGTACCACTCGCGTATAAGAGCGTGGTCCTTTTCTACAATCTAGACCTCATCGCGCAGGCACCAAAAGATACCGACGAACTCATCGCTCGCGCGCGCGAGCATACCGGCAACGGCTCCTACGGACTCGCCTACCAGGCCGGAAACTTCTACATGCACGCCCCCTGGCTCTTCGGGTTTGGCGGAGAGATCTTTGATGAAAAGGGCGATGTGAACTTGGCGAACGCCAACAATGTTGCTTCGGTCGAGTTCGCGCGATCCCTTGTCCAAGACCTGAAAATTGTTCCCGAAGAATCCACTGGAGCTCTGGTCACCCAACTCTTTAACGAGGGAAAGGCGGCGTTTGTCATCAACGGCCCGTGGTTTCTGGGAGAGATTGCCGAGGGCGTGAACTACGCCATGGCCCCTCTGCCCACCATCAGCGCCACCGGAAATCCAGCGAAACCTTTCCTCACCGTAGACGCTGCATTCGTGTCCAAGTACGGCACCCAGAAGGAAACGGCAGCGAATTTTGCGGTTTTTATGGCCGAGCACTCTCAGGCTGTGACCCGCGCCACGTCCGGACTTCAGCCCGTGGCTACACTTTCCGCCTATGAAGCCCCGGAAGTCCAGGCTCTGAGCGACTTGAAGGTGTTCCGCCAGCAGCTCGATGCCTCGGTGCCGATGCCAAACAACCCGAAGATGCGCGCGGTTTGGGAACCCGCTGAGACGGCGCTTCGCCAAGTCATGCGGGGCGCAGCCACTCCGGATGAAGCCCTGAAAGCCGCGGACAGGCGCGTGACGATCTTCACGCGTGAGTCGCCTCCGCCAGCCAACCCAATTCCGACCATCATCTTTATGAGCCTGGTGCTTATGGGTGTCTTGGGATGGACACTGAAGAATCTAGACCCAAAGCGCACCTATGCCGCCGCGCGCAAAAACAAAGCGGCGTATCTCTATGTGGCCCCAGCCATGGTGGCCATGCTCGTGCTCGTGGTCACTCCGTTCTTGGTCGGTTCGGCGGTAAGCCTCTTCTCACATGTGCAGGGCGAGTTCACATTTGTGGGGTTGGCAAACTTTTGGAGCATTCTAACGAGCAAAGAATTCGGGATTACTGACCCGCTGAGCTTCTACTACACCCTGGCCGTCACGGTGCTTTGGACCGTTCTCAATGTGTTTCTGCACGTGACGATTGGCCTTGGAATGGCACTGATGCTGCGAAACCCGTGGCTTCGCCTCAAAGGCGTTTACCGAGTGCTTCTCATCGTGCCCTGGGCAGTCCCCAACTACATCACGGCTCTGATTTGGCGCGGCATGTTCCACAAGCAGTTCGGAGCCATCAACGGGATCCTTGGCTGGTTTGGAGTCGAACCCGTGAGCTGGTTCTCACAATTTGCCACGTCTTTTGCGGCCAACCTCGCCACCAATGTGTGGCTGGGCTTTCCATTCATGATGGTCGTGACGCTCGGGGCGCTTCAGGCCATTCCAAAAGATTTGGAAGAGGCCGCTGAAGTTGATGGAGCCTCAAGATGGCAACGCTTCCGGCATATCACTCTGCCCCTTCTGAGGCCCGCACTGGTTCCGGCCATTGTGCTCGGTACCGTGTGGACCTTCAACGCGTTCAATGTCATTTACCTGGTGTCCATGGGTGAGCCCGACGGAGCAACTGAGATCCTGATTTCGGAGGCCTATAAATGGGCATTTGCACGGCAAGAACAGTACGGCTACGCCAGTGCCTATGCCGTGCTGATCTTCCTCGTACTACTTTTCTACTCAGCCTTTACCGGGCAGCTTAAGACGGATGACTGATGGCTCGTAAAGTCCCAACATCCACAGTGGTCCTCACCAACGCCGCGCTGACCGTGCTCTGCTGCGTGACGCTCTATCCGGTGCTCTGGGTCTTCAAGATGGCTCTTAGTCCGGGGCAAAGCTTCAGCATGAGCGGAAACCCACTCCCTACCGAGTTCTCGCTAGAGAACTTTGTGCATCTCCTGACTATGAACGGAGGCATCTTCTGGCGCTACCTCTTCAATTCGGTGGTCATCAGCGCGGCCACGACGATCGTGGGCGTCACCTTGGCCTGTACGGCCGCATACTCGTTCTCGCGATTCAAGTTTCCGGGACGAGAGGCGGGACTTGCGTCGCTGCTCATCACCCAGATGTTTCCCGGCGTGGTGATGGCTATCCCTCTCTACATTCTCCTAGATAAGGCCGGCCTGCTCGATTCGCTGACGGGACTCGTACTCGTGTACTCTACGTCTTCGGTGCCCTTCGCGGTGTGGATGCTCAAGGGATATTTCGACACAATCCCCAAAGACCTCGAAGAGGCGGCTTTGATGGACGGCGCGAGCCAATGGGTTATCTTCACGAAGATCATTTTGCCTCTGGCAAAACCTGCCATCGTGGTCACCGCACTCTTCAGTTTCATGACCGCATGGAACGAGTTCATCCTCGCCGCGACTTTCCTCTCGGACGAAAACTCCTTCACACTCCCGGTGATTCTCCAACGTTTTGTGGGCGACTATAGCACGCAGTGGGGGTACTTTGCGGCCGGCGCGATTTTAGTCTCGCTGCCCGTGGTCGCCCTCTTCTACAAACTCCAAAAATATCTGGTTGGAGGTCTCACCGCTGGTGGTGTGAAAGGCTAGGGATATGAGTCCGACGATTGAAAAGGCCGCGAAGGACCAATGTCTTCGGTGGAAACACATGAACACCTAATGCATTCGCCCTTTTTGTCACAGACCTCAGTAAACCCTTCTGAACAACTCAGGAGCACCGGCTTATAGTCCTTGCAGTCTCCCGATTGGTTGTAGGCACCGCACGCACTGACTAAGCCAAAGGCCACCAAAAAAATCCCAATTTTTAACGAATCAACAATCCCCACTTCTGCCCTCCTCAGCCGTTCAAAAACTCCTGCGCCAAACTATAGCCACTTAGGTAAGCCGACTCAATCCTTGACCCGAGCATCATGTCCCCGACGATACCGAGTTTAAGGTCTGGATCCCAGAGGTGCCTTTCACCAAGTGGGTTCTTCACGCGTGCGTACCTCCAGCGGTGCACGCTCACATAAAGCACTTTGACTTCTCCAAATCGCTCCTCAAAGGCTTTGATGAGTCGCTCCTTGACCAACTCCTCGCCCGACTCCAGAAACGCGTTAGAGAAGGAATGAGAGGCGTGTACGAGAACTCTGGCCCAAGGACCATCATCGGTTCTACCGTTGCGCAAGCCTTCCATCACAACCATGGAGATATCCCCGCTATCCACTTTTGTGAATGGTACATCCAGGAAGCCATCTCGCGCCGCTAAGACAAGCGTCATCGCCCACGTCGCGTCGTACTCAATCGGTTTAAGCCTAGAAACAAATACATGATTGCTAGGAAGGAGCTTGAGCGTTTGAGGGACCGGCGGATTCAGAACCACGGCGTCAAAACCGTCCCAAGATTGATTGCCCGCTCTGATTCGCCAACGGCCGTTATCCCTCTCAAGACTCGTGACCTCTGTGGCAACTTTCACTCCGAGTCCAAGAGCCATCGTCTGAGCCAGGTCACGCGCACACGGGACCGGCTCAAACCAGCCCGCCTCCTCACCTGGATACTGAACGGGTTGCGCATAGCCTTGCTGAAGCCACACGTCCAAGGCCTCTTTGAACTCCTCGGACCTCGCGTTGAATTTAAGCGCCCCATGATCGAACTTCCCATGACCCTTGTCCCTGGTCGTAAGGCGTCCGCCAGGATGTCTCCCCTTGTCGATGATGGTAATGTTGTGACCGGCTTCTTTGAGCAGGCGAGCCACGGTGAGCCCGGCGACACCGGCTCCAACGATTCCAATCCTCATTCGTGCCTTCTTCTTCATGACCAGAGAAAGATGCTACACGGTCCCGAATTGATGCGGAAGACATGAACTGGCAACCGAGACGGTCCAGGAAACACGGCCCAAGAAACACAAAAACCCTGAGATTTCTCTCAGGGTTTTTGTGTTTGTAGAAAAATGGTTGGCAACGACCTACTTTCCCACCACCTCGCGGTGGCAGTATCATCGGCGCTGAGGAGCTTAGCTTCCGAGTTCGGGATGGGATCGGGCGGACCCTCCTCGCTATGGCTACCAACCAAAGTTTTCCCGGTCATTAACCGGTGAATGGGATGATGAAGTGTGAGCTTGTATTTATAAGGCGTTGTTTTTCTTCCTTAAGCGGCCTTTCGACGTGCTCGAGGAAAAACTGACAATGGTCTTGAGACATATTGAAAAATAAGCCTCTCGGTCGATTAGTATAGCTCAGCTCCACATGTTGCCATGCGTCCACTTGCTACCTATCCACGTCGTCGTCTTCGACGGACCTTCTAGTTGTTTAAACAAAGAGAGAGTTCATCTTGAGGGGGGCTTCCCGCTTAGATGCTTTCAGCGGTTATCCTGTCCGTATGTAGCTACCCGGCAATGCTTCTGGCGAAACAACCGGTACACTAGAGATACGTCCACCCCGGTCCTCTCGTACTAAGGGCAGTTCCTCTCAACTCTCTAACGCCCACGGCAGATAGGGACCGAACTGTCTCACGACGTTCTGAACCCAGCTCGCGTACCGCTTTAATTGGCGAACAGCCAAACCCTTGGGACCTACTCCAGCCCCAGGATGCGATGAGCCGACATCGAGGTGCCAAACCTCCCCGTCGATGTGAACTCTTGGGGGAGATCAGCCTGTTATCCCCGGAGTACCTTTTATCCGTTGAGCGATGGCCCTTCCATTCGGAACCACCGGATCACTAAAGCCTGCTTTCGCACCTGCTCGACTTGTAGGTCTCGCAGTCAAGCTCGCTTATGCTTTTGCACTCTTCGGCTGGTTTCCAATCAGCCTGAGCGAACCTTTGCGCGCCTCCGTTACTCTTTGGGAGGCGACCGCCCCAGTCAAACTGCCCACCAGGCAGTGTCCCTCGTCCGGATCACGGACGCAGGTTAGATATCCAGACATATCAGGGTGGTATTTCAAGGTTGGCTCCACCGATACTGGCGTACCGGCTTCAAAGCCTCCCACCTATCCTACACAGATATGCCCGAATATCACTGCCAAGCTACAGTAAAGGTTCACGGGGTCTTTCCGTCTTGCCGCAGGTAGACGGCATCTTCACCGCCAATTCGATTTCACTGAGTCCCTGGTTGAGACAGTGGGGAAGTCGTTACGCCATTCGTGCAGGACGGAACTTACCCGCCAAGGAATTTCGCTACCTTAGGACCGTTATAGTTACGGCCGCCGTTTACCGGGGCTTCAATTCGAAGCTTCGCAGTTACCCACTAACCTCTCCTCTTAACCTTCCGGCACCGGGCAGGCGTCAGACCCTATACGTCATCTTAACGATTTCGCAGAGTCCTGTGTTTTTGATAAACAGTCGCTACCCCCTGCTCTCTGCAACCCTGTTCGGCTCAACGCCGCGTGGACGTATCACCTAATAGGGGCACACCTTCTCCCGAAGTTACGGTGTCAATTTGCCGAGTTCCTTAACCAGGGTTCTCTCAAGCGCCTTAGAATTCTCTTCCCACCCACCTGTGTCGGTTTGCGGTACGGGCTCCTTATAGACTACGGTACGAGACTTTTCTCGGAAGCGGCGTATCGATCCATTGACGTGCGGGTCTAAAAGCGACCCACTCTGCTTCCCCTCTCGGAACTAGCGATGCGTTTGTGGGACGAACCCTCCTACATCACCTTCCTACGGGGTTGCACCGGAAATCCAATATCCGGCGGACCTAACGTTCTCCGTCCTCTCTTACCATCAAACACCTTACAAGGAGGTACAGGAATATTAACCTGTTTGCCATCGACTACGCCGTTCGGCCTCGTCTTAGGACCCGACTAACCCTGGGAGGATGACCCTGGCCCAGGAAACCTTGGGTATTCGGCGAACGGGTTTCTCACCCGTTTGATCGTTACTCACGTCAGCATATGCGCTTCTAGAACCTCCAGGACTCCTCACGGTATCCCTTCGCAGGCGACTAGAATGCTCCCCTACCACTGTAATAAATTACAGTCCGCGGCTTCGGTTTATGGTTTGAGCCCCGTTATATTTTCGGCGCGGATTCACTCGACTAGTGAGCTATTACGCTTTCTTTCAAGGGTGGCTGCTTCTAAGCCAACCTCCTAGTTGTCTGTGTGCTTCCACATCCTTTGCCACTTAACCATAAATTAGGGACCTTAGCCGGCGGTCTGGGTTGTTGCCCTCTCGACCACGGATGTTATCACCCGTAGTCTGACTCCCGGGATAATACTCTACGGCATTCGGAGTTTGATTGGGTTTGGTAATCCGGTGAGACCCCTAGCCCATTCAGTGCTCTACCTCCGCAGGTAAATCTCCCGAGGCTATACCTAAATATATTTCGGGGAGAACCAGCTATCTCCGAGTTTGATTGGCCTTTCACCCCTACCCACAGCTCATCCCCCATTTTTTCAACAATGGTGGGTTCGGTCCTCCATTCCGCATTACCGGAACTTCAACCTGGCCATGGGTAGCTCACTCGGTTTCGGGTCTAAATCACACAACTATACGCCCTATTCAGACTCGGTTTCCCTGCGGCTTCGCCTTCTCGGCTTAACCTTGCTGCGTAACTTAACTCGCTGACTCATTATGCAAAAGGCACGCAGTCACCCTGCCTTGCGGCATAGGGCTCCCACTGCTTGTAGGCTCTCGGTTTCAGGGTCTATTTCACTCCCCTCAAAGGGGTACTTTTCACCTTTCCCTCACGGTACTTGTTCACTATCGGTCGTTTGCGTGTATTTAGCCTTGGAAGATGGTCCTCCCAGATTCCGACAGGGTTCCACGTGTCCCGCCGTACTCGGGTATCTCACACAGGTGCATGCTTATTTTCACTTACGGGGCTATTACCCGCTATGGCTCAACTTTCCAGATGATTCAGCTAATAAACAACACTCCCTGCCACAGCACACATACTGTAGAAGTAAGACCCCACAACACCCCAGAAGCAACGGATGTGTCCTTGACACTCCTGAGGTTTGGGCTATTCCCCGTTCGCTCGCCGCTACTCAGGGAATCTCAATTGATTTCTTCTCCTCCGGGTACTGAGATGTTTCAGTTCCCCGGGTTCGCCGCGTAGTGCCTATGTATTCAGCACACGCTGACAGATATCTCTACCTGCCGGGTTTCCCCATTCAGACATCTACGGATCAAGGTTCGTTTGGCAACTCCCCGTAGCTTATCGCAGCCTTCCACGTCTTTCATCGCCAGCAAACGCCTAGGCATCCACCGAAAGCCCTTATTCACTTATTTTTCGTCCGTTCCATTGCCAGTTTTCCCTCGCGTCGAAACGCTTGAGGACCACTGACCGGACTGCCTTTGAAAGAATCTTTCAAAGACGCTTGTCAGAAAACCTTATTGACAGCTCATAGATGCGATGTACCTCGAAAGGCACAACATCTACTCACTTCATCATCCTATTCACTTGTCAAAGACCGCCAATCGGGCTTTTTGAAGGGTAAATAAGGAATTAAGTTGAGGAGGGATACATAAGTCCGAAGACTGTGTTGATGATGGTCATGCGAAGACCAATGCGAGGTTGCCTTTAAAAAGGCGTTGGACGGTAGTGAAGTTTGGCCGAGGCCAATACTCCGTAAAGGAGGTGATCCAGCCGCAGGTTCCCCTACGGCTACCTTGTTACGACTTCACCCCAGTCACCATTCACTCCTTCGGCGGCTCCCTCCTTACGGTTGGGTCACCGACTTCTGGAGCAAACGACTCCCATGGTGTGACGGGCGGTGTGTACAAGGCCCGGGAACGTATTCACCGCGGCATGCTGATCCGCGATTACTAGCGATTCCGACTTCACGCAGTCGAGTTGCAGACTGCGATCCGAACTGAGGGTGGCTTTTTGGGATTCGCTCACTATCACTAGCTTGCTGCCCTTTGTACCACCCATTGTAGCACGTGTGTAGCCCCAGACATAAGGGCCATGAGGACTTGACGTCATCCCCACCTTCCTCCGACTTACGTCGGCAGTCTCCTTAGAGTGGCTCACCATTACGTGGTCGCAACTAAGGACAAGGGTTGCGCTCGTTGCCGGACTTAACCGAACATCTCACGACACGAGCTGACGACAGCCATGCAGCACCTGTGTTATGGCTCCCCGAAGGGCACCTCAGGCATTACCCTGAGTTCCATACATGTCAAGCCTGGGTAAGGTTCTTCGCGTTGCTTCGAATTAAACCACATGCTCCACCGCTTGTGCGGGCCCCCGTCAATTCCTTTGAGTTTTAATCTTGCGACCGTACTCCCCAGGCGGTTCACTTAATGCGTTAGCTTCGCCACTGCGCCAAACTATGGGCACAGCAGCTAGTGAACATCGTTTACAGCGTGGACTACCAGGGTATCTAATCCTGTTTGCTACCCACGCTTTCGCGCCTCAGCGTCAGTTATGTTCCAGTCAGTCGCCTTCGCCACCGGTGTTCCTCCTGATCTCTACGGATTTCACCCCTACACCAGGAATTCCACTAACCCCTCACATACTCAAGCCTACCAGTTTCCAATGCAGTTCCGAGGTTGAGCCCCGGGATTTCACATCAGACTTGGCAAGCCGCCTGCGCGCGCTTTACGCCCAATGATTCCGAACAACGCTTGCACCCTCCGTATTACCGCGGCTGCTGGCACGGAGTTAGCCGGTGCTTCCTTTGAAGGTACCGTCATTTGTTTCTTCCCTTCTGACAGTGCTTTACGACCCGAGAGCCTTCATCACACACGCGGCGTTGCTGCGTCAGGCTTTCGCCCATTGCGCAATATTCCCCACTGCTGCCTCCCGTAGGAGTCTGGGCCGTATCTCAGTCCCAGTGTGGCTGATCATCCTCTCAGACCAGCTACCCATCTCAGGCTTGGTGGGCCATTACCCCGCCAACTACCTAATGGGCCGCGAGCCGATCTTCTAGCGCCCGAAGGCTTTGACCCCGGCGGCCGCAGCCACTGTGGTCTCATGCGGTATTAGCAGTCCTTTCGAACTGTTATCCCCCACTAGAAGGCACGTTACTCACGTGTTACTCACCCGTTCGCCACTCTACTTAGAACCCGAAGGTTCTGTTCTCGTTCGACTTGCATGTGTTAAGCACGCCGCCAGCGTTCGTTCTGAGCCAGGATCAAACTCTCCACTTTAAAAGTTTTATCCAAGAGCAAAACTCTCAAACAAACTTAACTCGTGGTGTCTAATCGACGAGGTAAGAATACCTAGTCGTTATTCATCACGAGACAAACACAGTATTGATGATTTTTAAGGATACTTAATCGACTTCGCACCGGGAACTGTGAGTACCTTGTGCAAAAGCCTTGCATCCCGACTAGCGCCTGATTCAGGTCACTAATCTTAACCATCCACCTGCCCATTTGTCCCGCATGTCATCACAACATACGAGCCCTTTCGGACTCGAGGCATCCCGCCTCAACTTAATTCCTATTCACCTGTCAAAGACCCTTTCGGGATTGCTCACTTCCGTGAGCAGGGCGGCGACACTAGAGTCGCCTTTCGCTCCTGTCAAGACTCTTTTTCTAAAAGTCTTCACTTTTCTCTTCGAGTCGAAGAGAGCGCCTGAAGCAGGCATCCACTTGGGCAGTGCCGTCGTGGGAAGGCGGAGTTTAGGGATTTCGATGTAGCTGTCAACCACTCTTTATCGATATTTGGTGCCAATTTCTGCACGAATTGGGAAATCATCAATGGGCAAACGATTTAGCTCCTCGAAGAATTTTTGAGTATTTGTGGAATCTGAGAGGGAATCTGGCGAGCCCTGGCGCCCATAAACGCCATCAAACAGCCTAGAAGCGAAATAGATCAACGCGTTAAGGCCCGACACCACGTTTGACGAGGAAGGTGATCCGTATGGATCCGAAGAGCCGTTGGTCATCCATCTCGAAGGAATCGTGTTGGATGGGTGACTCTTCAGCACCTTGTTCGCAGACCAAGAGCGCCCCCGAACCAATGGCCGAGGCTTTTGCTATCGCATCAACAACGGACTCCAAGAGTCCGGAAGCGTAAGGTGGGTCCAAGAAGATGATATCCGGATCGTGTGAAAGTTCGGCGATCGCCCTTTCTGCCGGCGCATGAATCACACGGAAGTTCTGGTCTGTGGTAACCCGGCCAATATTCTCACGGACGAGCTCGATGGAGGGTCGGCTGGAATCAGAGAAGTAGACGAAGTCTGCACCGCGGCTAAGAGCCTCGCAACCCAGTGCGCCAGTTCCCGCGAACGCGTCCCAAACCACGCAGTCTTCAAAACTCCCCATAATAGAGAAGAGCGATTCACGGACCCGATCGGTGGTGGGCCTTACCTTGTCACCCTTGGGTGTTTGGAGCTTTCGCCCTTTGGCGGTCCCGGCGATGATCCTCATCAGTTGAACCGTTTGCGATCATCGGGGTCGGGGTGTTTTCCACCTTTGACCACCTTGAGCTTTTGTTTGGCTCGGAAGATCCGCCACCTGGTCTTCAGATCTCTCCATCGAAACCCGAGATCGCTATTTTGGGCAGCCACGGCCCCGACGAGCATTCCACTCACCTCGCCGCCCAAGAGCCACCATTGTCCGGAGACCGCGATCATCACCACAGTAAAGCCTGCAAAGAGCGCCAACATCGAGCGCCCGGTCATCGGGATAAAGAAGAAATTCAGCGGTGCGCGCCAGAGTCGTACACAATAAGCAGTGACCAACGCCATGATAGGTACGTGCCATCCTGCGGCGCTCCCCTTGGAGAACGCGAGCATGAGGGCAGCCATGGCGAGTCCCCCAACAAGGAGCGCAATGCTCTGGACCGCGATCCACTTCTTGAGGCCCCAGCGTGATTCGAGCTCGCTTCCGAAAAGCCATAGAGCGAGTACGGCAAAGAGCGCCCCGAAGAAATCGCGCTCGAAAAACCCGTAGGTCAGCACGCGCCATGGTTCTTCTAAGAAGGTCGTAGGCCCAAGGAGAGCCGATGAAACCACCCATTCCCTAAGCGGCGTCACAAAAATGGGTAGAAGCCAGAGGAGCACCAGGAGACCACTCAAGACTTTGACCCCGAGTGTCCATGGCGGCCATGCGAACCTGACTTGATACTGATTCATCGACCCATTTCCTGCAGTTGGCGTGCGGTCCTTCGCGCCTCTGAAGCTAGCGACGACTCTTGTTTATTCCAAATGCCAATCGTTCTGACCAGAGTCTTCTGGCGCTCAGGGGTGAGCTTTCCGCCGAATTGCGTGGCTGCGCCGAGAAAGATCGCCAGAAAGAAGGCGGCGATCGGCCAGACAAACGACGGATGTACGCGATGTGCCCATGCGGAGCCGCTGTAAATAAGCGCAAGGCAGAGCACCAGCAGAATGATTCCGAGTGGAATCAGAGTGGCCGGACCTTCGAGCTCGGAGTAGCTCGAGACTAAGTTTGGTGCGACGAGCCCTTCGTTTAGCAATTCTTGAATCAGGCCACGGAGTGGATTTCCTTCGGGGGCCTGCCCGAGTACGGCGTTCACCACATTATGATAAAGGATGCCACCGATCAGCCAACCTTTGAGCGCACCTTGCACAAGCGCGAGGTGCAGGCCGGCGTCGGCACCGATCGCCGCGCCCACAAAGAGAAGCGGCAAGACAGGTATGAAGGCCAAAGGTTCGACCAGGAACACAACCACGATCAGCGCGACCACCAATAAGCCCAACCGGTACGAGGACCGATTGAAGAGGACGATCGCTCCGTAGATCGCGGGAAGGATCGCCGCGCAAGTAATGAGTGAAAGACCAATGGCTGGAGGCTCGCCAAGAGACCAGTTGGCCTGACCCATCAGAAGATAGGCCGCCGGCAGCGCTCCGACCACGAAGGCTAGCATGAAGCGGGTTCGCACAAGTGGCGTCGAGAGCACGTATAGACCACAAAGCGCGATGGCTATGGCCGACTCCCACGCCATAAACACGGCAAGGGAGAGGCTCAATCCCGTCACTATCCCGCCGAGGAATAGTTTCAAGGGGTTTGGTGCTCCCATTCCAATCACACGCGCCGACACCAAGGTGGCCCAAAATGCGGGGATCACGCCAAGGGTGGCGAGTTGATGACCGGAGGCGATCTGAGTTGAGAGGAGTGCGAAGGAGCCGAGCAACCATGCGGTGGACGTGAGATCGATAGCCGCGGGGTCGACTTCCAACTCTCTCAAAAGGCCTCGGAAGAGAAGTCCCGAAAGCACCGAGAGAGGGATCAGGATTTTCCCCCGGAAGTTGTGGAGAAAGTCAGCGTCGACGGTTTCGGAGTCAAAGCCGAGTCGGCCAAGGAATTCGAGCTCAGCGGGGTGGACGAGCGCACTATACTTCCACGCGTAGGAGAGCACGATGAACACGACGAGTGCCCAAAAAGCCTCCTTGGCTGCCTTTTTTAGTGTGGCTTCATTCAAGTTCCCGGACCGTCTCGCAAATCGTCCCCTTGGCAAGGGAGTTCGTTCATCTTTAGTGCCTTCGCAAGATCTCGAAGCGCCGTTCGGATGCCTTCTTCCACGACAGGGTGATAGAAAGGCATTTCCAACGTTTGTTGCACACGCATTCGAGATTGAACAGCCCACGCGAGAAGATGGGCGGTGTGCTCAACTCGAGGTCCAACCATCTCAGCGCCCGCGAGAAAGCCGCATCTCCGCGTTCCGTAGATTTTTACGAGGCCGCGGTTCTGGGCCATGACCCGGGCCCTTCCCTGTGAAGCGTAGTCGATACTTCCCTCTTCCCATTCACCAGCTTCGAAGCCGGAGTAGCCGGGACCGACCACCGCAATTTGAGGGTCGGTGAAGACGACCATGAGCTCGGTTCGCCTGAGCCCCGCTCTGACATTAGGGAAGAGTGCTGCGTTTGACCCGGCGATATGCCCTTCGTCAGCGGCTTCGTGCAATAGGGCCTTTTGATTGTTTGCGTCGCCCGCGATGAAGATCGGGAGATCTGCAATCTGCATGGTCCTTGGGTCAAACTTGGGAATGCCCTTATCGTCGAGCTCCACGCTGGTATTCTCAAGGCCTAAGCTTCCGAGATTGGGTCTGCGTCCGGTCGCGACGAGCGCCTTCTCGAAGGTCTCTTCGTGCACCACACCATCTTTGGTGGCCCAGACCACGTGGGCACCATCGGATGTTTCTTCCACACTCTGAATATCGGCGTTGAGATGCAGCGGGAATTCCTTGCCAAGAATTGAAATCGCGGACTCACGCACCTCAGGATCCTTGAGGAATCCAAGGCCCTCCATCGGGTCGAGCACCACGACTCGGACGCCCAATCGGTGCATCGCCTGGCCGAGTTCAAGGCCAATGACTCCACTGCCGAAGACGACCATGGATCTTGGGAGGTCTGGGATCTCAAAAATCGTATCGCTCGTGAGCAAGGTCTTCGAGAGCACTTGGAGCTGTTTTGGGATCCAGTTCGAAGATCCCGTGGCGATCACCACGGCCTTTGCCTGGACCTTGGTTCCATCGACATCAAGCGAAGTGTCTGAGAGAAAGCGGGCATGGCCGCGCAATTTCTCGTTCTCCGGAATCTCATCCACCGAGCTCACGACGCCGCCGGCAAAACGATCGCGCTCCTTTCTGACTCGTTCCATGACGGCCGGCCCGTCCACGACGACGGTGCTGCGGACACCGAACACGTCGGAATGCTCGGCGTGGAAAGCGGCTTCGGCCGCGGAAATCAGTAGCTTTGAGGGCATGCAACCGACCCGTGCGCACGTCGTGCCGTAGGGGCCGGACTCGATCATCAGGACCGACTTACCTTCTTTGAGGGCACCGCGACGCGCGGTCAAACCGGCCGATCCCGCACCAATGATAGCCACGTCTACGTCAATTGTTTTCATTTTAGTTCCTCGACTTCAATACGATCAGCTCGGCTCAATGCGTGTGAAACTCTGGGTAGGGACTTGCCGCCTCTGGCTTCTATCACCAGAGAGGATGCGGCTGAGGCGATTGCCGCGGCTTGGCTCAGAGTCTTTCCAGAAGCGATACCGTTTAAGAATGCAGCGGCAAACGCGTCTCCAGCGCCCGTTGGGTCAGCCACTTCAGTTTCAAAGATACCAACACGCCACTTCGACTCTTCGGAGCCGGTCTTGGTCGCAAAAATCTCGGCACCCTCGCGACCATGGGTCAGCGCGACCACGGGAACGTGGGCCCTCAAGAGTTCGAAGAGGCCTGGCTGGTCGATAAGATCCTCATCGCTCAAACACGCCACATCCACGAGTTTTAAGACTTCCGGGTCTGGCGCCCATCGAACCTGTTGCACAACGGCGGGTGGCGTCGATGAGGCGGCCTTGATCCAACCTTGCACGTTAATCCCCAAAAGTCGCGCACGCGGCCGCGCGGCGCGCACCCACGCATTGAAATCCAACTCGCCCAACACGGGAGCGAGATGAATCAGGTCGAAATCTTCCTCGAGTTCGGCTGGAAGTGGCTCGGCGAGCGACTCAACCCATTGCACACGCGGGGCGTTCTCGGGATATTCGTTCTTGAAGGTCGTCGTTTCTCCAATGCGCCTGAGAATTGGGTTCAGCACCTCGATTTCGGCGTCACATTGGAAGTTGAGACCGACGCCAGCCCTCAACACCACCTCGGCGCCGAGGGCCTTATGCACCATTCCCCCGTAAAATGAGCACCCACCGGCGTAGATCCCATCGGGATAAAGGTCATGGGTGATATGGCCGACGATACAAGTTTTCATGGTGGTCCCTCAAGACCGTAGCAAAGGTGTCACACGCGAGGCGACTTTAGCACACGTTTTGGCCGCGAAAAGCCGGTGCATATCGGTATTCAGGCAATTATCCAGCTGGCGCGAACTTTGCGTACACCATCCTACATGTAGGTAGGGCTATGTTTTACAATCCTAAAATCAGCGTTCTGGCAGTCATGGTGAGCTGGGTTCTTGCCTTCTCCACCGCCGAAGCGAGGGAACATCGCGTGCAACAACTCCCGCATGGGGCCCAGTTCAGCTGCGATATCTGCCATACACCAACGCGTGGGCTCACGGATTTTGGATTCGACTCCTTCGAGTTTACCGAAGGCGGCAATGTGGTTTGGGCGCGGCTCGCTGAGCGCGATAGCGACGGCGACGGATACACTAATGGCGTAGAGCTTGGGGACCCAAACGGGGCGTGGCGTCCCGGACAGGCAAATCCAGCCGGACCGATCAGCGACCCGGGTGATGCTGATTCTAATTTTTGTGGGGACGGTAATTTTCAGGAGAACGAGGAGTGCGAGGGTGGCGACCTTCGGGGCGCAAGCTGTGAGAGTTTAGGCCTCGTCGTGGGCAGTTTGAGCTGCTCAAACCGATGCGTGTTTGACACGAGCGAGTGTGGTGCTTGTGGCGATGGCGTCAAACAAGATGACGAGGAGTGCGACGGCGAAGATTTTGGTGATGCAACTTGCGCGGCGCTGGGATTCGAAAACGGCGAGCTCGGTTGCTCGTCGAGCTGTGAGCTCTTGACGCAAGCCTGTGCGGGTGAATCTCATGGGAGCATCCCGGCGACCTGTGGAAATCTGGTGCGTGATGCGGGCGAGAATTGTGACGGGAGCGATGTGGGCTCGGCGACCTGCGTCTCACTTGGTTTCAATGGAGGCCTCCTGAAGTGCACGGCTCAGTGCACCTTCGACTCGACCCCGTGTTTTGCGGCTGAATCGCCTTCGACACCCACGGATGACCCGGTTGAGTCTCCTGCTATGCAATCACCTTCGGAGTTGGACTCGGCAGCCGAGATCGAGCTTGAGGGAAAGGCCTGTTCGGCGGTTGGGTTGGAATCGAGCCTGCTCTGGTTTTTGGCTCTCTTTTTCAGGCGACGAAAGAACGCTGCGGTTTAGAGTTGTTTAGGGTCGAAGCGAACGACACCTGCTTTGAAATCGCCAAGAGTCATGAGGACAAGCGGGTGGCCAAGTCCCCATCGCGCATCTCTTCCGAAGTTCGCGGGGTCCACAATGAGGTCTAGTGAGGCGCGCGACTTCTTGCCGAACCGGTAGACTTTCACGCAATCGTCATAGTGAAGCGCGACGAAGCCATCACCTCGCAAGAGCGCAGCCTTTGGGCTCTTTTCAAGGTTGAGAGTCCCGCGGACCTCTCCTGTATTTAAGTCGACCCAATCCATAGTGGTGTTCGTTACCCTCACTGCAGAATTCATCTCTGCATCGATGGCGAAGACGCGAGCAACGCCAGCGCCTTTCAGAAGAGTTTTCGACTCCCCGCCTCGTCTTGAGACGAGAAGAAGTTCACCGCTTGCGCGCAAGAACGCGAGAAGGTGCAATGAATCTCGCCACCAAATTTCTGCCTCAGTATCCAAAGTAGCGACGAGGCTCGCCATCTGAAACGGTTCAGCGACGTAGATTCCGTAGCCTGGAGCCACCCGAACCCAGGCTACTGTCCCATCTTCGTCGGGGCTTAGTACCGGACACTTGCCGCGCGTGTGGTCAGGGTCGAGGCGTAGTGGGGCGATGTCTTTACCTTGATGGACGATGAAAAGGCCTTCTTCAAAAATGGCTGGGTTTCTGTCAAAGACGAGAAACTTCGAATTTTTGCTAGTAGCCGCGGGCGTAGGACCGCTTCGAAACCACGGCCCGTCGTCCATATTCGCGAGCTTCTTCTCGAGTAGTTTTTCGCGCCTACCCATCGCCGTCTTGGGCGCGTTTTCTCGCAATAATTCCACGGCTGCGAACTCAGGCGGGTTTGCCGCAACCACGGACATCTTCACTGGATCTTTGGCGCGTTTGTTGAGACTGCCTCGGCCCCTTGCATAATCCACCATGTGGATTTCTTTTCTGCCCGTTGGGCCTGGGACGTGCGCTTCGAACCAGAGCTTCCTAGTTTCGGGCACAAGCATCAGGAAGCGAAACTTCGCTCCTGCTTGCACAACTTCATAGATCGGACGGTGGAACTCTTCGAGCTGTAGGGCTTCGAGGGATTCGAGCGTGGCCTTAACATCCGGGTCGTTTGGTGAAAGCTCAAAGGCTGCTGCCACACGTTCTTGAGCCTTGTCCCAGTCTTTGAAATACGTGGCGTAGAGAATGGCGAGTTTGAGCAGGAACTTAGTGTTCGGCTGCACAACATGGGCTGCTTCGAGCGAGTCGATCGCAGCGCGGAAGTTCCCGCGCTCTTCATAACTATTCGCCTTCTCCAGTGCAGATTCGACTGGGTTTTGAGTGCCTTTGTCGAATTCGGCCTTGATGGCCTCGGTGGGGATATCCAGTGTTCGTGGCGGTGGTGTCGGCGTTTTTGGCCGCGCGGCCACCGGGGCCGATTTCACCGCGACAAACTTCTTCTTCAAGAGCGAGGTCAGGGTGTCTTCGAAATCGAAAGGCAAGCCCTGAAAGGCGGCCCGCAGCACACTCAGGTGCACCGGCATCATGACGCGAGAGAGCAAGAAGGCTTCTGCCGCATCCACTGGCGTGTCTTTGTTGAGCTGAATCGCGGCAGAGATCTGGTCATTAGGTGAGAGCCCGAGCACCGGGTCGCACTGCCTCAAGAAGGCCAAAACTCTTTCACGAGCTTCTCCCTCGAAGAAGAGGCCAACCCCTGTGGGCTCTTGCCCTGGTCCGCTGACCTGCGCGACACGAGCCTCAACCTGCACCCTGGCGTTTTGAGGCGTAAAGCCCAGGTCGAGCTCTATTTGCTGGTTCCTTGTGAGCTTCAACTCCGTCGGAACAAAGAGACCGCCGGCCACAAGATTTTGCCGGTACTCGAGCCTGAGCCTTTCTAGATTGGCAAAATCAACCTTAAGGCTTGGCGTGCCAAGTGGCTCGGAGGAGGTGACCAGCATTGAAGGTTGTGGCGTCCATTGTTCGCTGGTGGGTTCTGCTGGTTTTGGACGGTGCCACGCCTTGCCGATCTCGAGGATCAGTTCCTGAAACTCCTCGATCCGGGGGAATCTCTCGTCTGGATCAGCGGCAAGCGCACGCGCCATAGCCTTATCAATTGCGGCTGGCGCATCGGTTCGACGGCTTGAAAGTTCTGTGGATTGCCCGGAAGACCAGCGCTCTCCCATGAGCATCATGAAGACGATTGCAGCAAAGGTATACTGATCCGACTGAGTGGTGGCCTCGGCCATGGAGGTGAGTTCGGGCGGCCTAGGCAATGGAAATTGGGGCGGAAACGAGCGGCTCGGACGAAGGGACGTGGCGGATAGATTCCAGCGTCCGTCTTTGGTTCGGACCACATCCGCGCCATCTCGAAGGCCGTGGGCGAAGCCTACCTCGTGCAAACTCGCCAGCGCCCCACCGACTTGGTGTACGAACTTCAGGACATGAATGAGCTCGACGCGGCGCCCGGTGTTGAGGATCTCGCCGAGCGTTCTCCCTTCAACCCATTCGCCCACGAGAAAGCCGCCACAGCCGTCGCAAACTCCAAAATCGGTGATGAATCCTAGCGCTTCGGAGTTCAGAAAGCCTGTGGTGCTCGAGACGAACTCGAGTTCTTCGCGGACGCGCCCAGTCCGGGAGTTGAGCTCGGGGAGAAGGCGAATTTCGAAAAATTTCTGGACGCCATGCAGCCTAACTTTGGCTCTTCCTGGCGAGACCACGTCCTCGACAATGTAGCGGTCCGCGATGAGATCGCCCGGCATCAACGATTCTACGGTGGAGATTTCCGATGACTCTTGAAAGTCTTGGCCCATTTCCCCAAGAATTTCGGCCATCGATTCATCATCAAACCAAGACATAAATTACCATGGCAAAAAGTCGAGCATGCGAAGTCTACACCGAAGCCTCGAGACATCCTAGGAGCTTTGCGTGCGCATGCTCAAGTGCTACCTTAGAGGCAATCGCGAGTCGGAAAAATTCCCAATGGCCGAAGAAAGACTTGGAAAATATCGCCTGGAGAGGCTGGTGGCGACCGGTGGAATGGCAGAGATCTGGCTTGCCCGATCGCCATCCGACTCACTTGTTGCCATAAAAAGGATCCTACCTCATTTGGCCCGGGACGAACGGTTCATTTCGATGTTCTTGGACGAAGCGTCCCTCGCGTCGAAGCTCCTCCATCCCAATATCGTTCGGATTTTTGAATTGGGCCAAGATGGGGACGAGCATTTTCTGGCGATGGAGTTCATCGAGGGTGCAGATTTGGCCGATGTCTTGGACGCAGCGGAGACCTCTCGAACCCTGATTCCAATTGCGGCGGCGAGCTTCATTACCTGTGAGGTGTTGGACGCCCTGCACTTTGCTCATACCTTTAGTGACGGTGGGAAGCCCCTGAATATCGTTCACCGCGACGTGTCTCCTCATAACGTCTTATTGAGTGAAGATGGGCGGGTTAAGCTGGTGGATTTCGGTGTTGCGAAGGCGGTTGAGAGACAGTCAAAAACGCAGACTGGAGTGGTTAAGGGCAAACTTAGTTATATGGCGCCGGAACAGGTTCGACAGGAGGAGGTCGACGCACGGGCGGATATTTTTGCGGCGGGGATACTTTTTTACGAGTTGCTGACGAATCAGGCGCCCTTTGGGCGTGATTTGACTGCTATCTCGAAGATTCTTCACGACGCTCCGACGGATCCTCGTGAATTGCGCCCGACGATTCCCGATGCGCTGGCCGAGATCGTCTTGAAGTCGTTGGAGAAGGACCCAAACGAGAGGTATCAGACCTCGGCTGAGATGCGGAACGTCTTGCGGGTTTGGCTGGGCGAACAAAAAGAAGTCAAGCCGCTCGATATTGCGAAGCTGACACAAGAGTTTGGCGTAAATCGTCGCCAGAAGCTCGATGAAGAGCTGCAAACCACGACCGTGGGTTCACAGTCACCCGAGCCACCTCCACCGCCGCCCACACCAGCGCCGGCGCCCGCGATGCTTGTGCCGAGCCGAACTGAAAGTCCGACCAGTTCTCAATCCGTCAATATTGAGCCAACCAAGGTCGCCAAGCCCTTGATCTTGGCGATGATAGTTTTTGCAGCGCTCGCCGGGACCCTCTTCTATGCGACTTCAGATACACCGAGTGACGTTCAAGCCGCACCAACTCAGGCGGGTTTGACCTTCTACGATTACGAAGTAGAAGAATGGGAAGTGAGTGAAGAAGAGGTGGATTCGGTGGCATATGCAGAGTTGAGCTATACGACGGCGGACTTTTTGGTGTTTCCATGGCTCGAGAAACTCAACACCGAACCTGCGAGGCTCGATCCCGGTCAACCCGATATTCTGGACCACCTGATCATCGAGGCGCAGGCAGAGGAGCCGGTTCGAATCGCTCCCAAAAAGAAGAAGAAAAAACGCGTCAAGCGCGTTAGAAAACGACCGGCTCCGGCCGCTGAAAAGACTGTGAGTAGTGCGCCCAAGAAAGAAGAAAAGCGTGGAAAGAAGCCAACCACGCTTGAGAGGATTGATAAAGTAATCCCGTCTTTTTAGCTCTTCGACTTTGGCTTTTTGGTTCCGGGCTTCTTCACCGACTTAGGGGACTTCTTAGCCTTGGTAGGCTTGGTAGGCTTGGCAGCTTTGCTAGCACTCGAGGTGGAAGACTTTGGCGGGCGCCCTCTGCGCGGTTTTGGTTCCTCAGGGGCGACGGCGAGCTCAGCCATCGGCGCTTCGATTTCCTTAAGCTTTTCATCTTGGTCGACCACCGGACCTTGACGCTTGGGCTTGATCACCTCGACCTGGTCTCCGAACTGTCGGATCCATGGCCAAACCTCGACCTCGGTATTCACTTCAAAGGTCATCCGGAGGCGACCGTCTCTCATATTTGAGAATTCTTGGGTGGGGTGCCATCGACGCTCTTTGATGTAGAGCTGCAGCCACTTTTCGTTCGCGAACGCGAGTTCGAATTTTGTGGTCTTTTTGGAGTTGCTTCGGAAAATACCGAAACTCCCCTCGGTATACTCTTTAGGATCGTACTCAGTGGACGACGGATACTCGAAAGACTTCTCGCCGAGTCTCTTGGCTTCGGCGATCCGATCTACAGCGTAAATTCTGATTTCGTCATCACTTCCTTGAGCGATGAGATAGAGTCCGCTGCGGTACATCGCCAGGGTGAGAGGCTTGATATCAAGGTTGAGTCCATCAAAATTGGCGGACGAATACTTGATGTTGAGCGGCAGTCTAAAAATGATGCACTCGATCACCTCAGCCACAACCGCTGATTTTTCGGAGTAATCCTTAGGAGCGTCCGGGAGGTGATAGAACATCCGGTCAGCGTTTCGGATGAGTTCTTGAAGGTCGTACGGCGCCTTTTTCATTTGAGCGCGGTAGGTATCGATGAACACATCGGTAGCGCTGCTCAATTCCGTGGGACCGAGAATGCCCATCAATTGCTGGGCGAAATTGAGAGATGCAAATTGTGCAGTGATTTTGCGTCTCTCTCGACTCTTGAACTCGGGCTCGGCGAGTCGAAGGTATCGCGCCTGACCGTGGTCTACTTCGATGATGAGACTTTCGCCGTTTTTATCTTGAAGTGGTTCGAATTCTTGGAGAATTTTTCGGTACTTGCGATAGGTTCGGTCGGCGATATTAAGTTCGCGCCTCAATGAGTCCTCACGCCAGCCTTTCTGGTCTGTGAGTAGACGATAAACGATACGTGCTAGATTGATGTTGATATTGTCTGGCATGATTCATACCTCTGCAGATGTTGCGCGCCACACTATCACCACCGGGACCCCGCAAGAAGCTATTTTCTTTCAACGTGTTCAGTATTCTTGAAGAATTCCTCCCAGTCGATCTTTGAGGGGTCGTATTCTTCAAGCTTTGGATATCTGAAGCGCGATTTCGCCGAATGGGCCTCTGAAATCATGAGCAATGGTGTGGCTCCAAGGCTCTTCTTCTCCAAGAAGACTAGCCACCAACACCCTTCTCGATAAGCAAGTGAAAGGGGTTCAACCTGTTCTTCGTGGGACTTCCCCTTTTGCCGAATGATCAGGTGGCGGTGAAAGAGAAGGGATTGCAGAATTTGTGCGAGCTTCCCGGACGGCACGAGTTTGTCTCTCGTACACTCCGCAACTACAAAGTAGCGGTCGGCGTGACGCAGAAGATGTTCCATCACGAACTCGCGGTCGCGGACCCTGGCCGCAAACTCTCGGCACCAATCTTCAAAGGCGTGCCCTACCTCTGTGGAGTGGAAGGGTCGCATAAGGACTTTCGCCATGAACATGGCCCCGACGCGAACGGGGAAGTCATCATCGTTGACGCCATGGGTATTTCCAGCATCGAAACGAAGATAACGCGCCGGCCCTTCATCGACTTCAACAAGGGCAGGTCCTGATTCTCGCTGGAGAAATGGCGGGAAGTCGTTTTGTAGAATATTTCGATATTTTCGGTACGTACGGTCTGCAATCCCCAGGTCTTCTTTGAGCCTATCCACTCTCCAGCCGCGTGGATCGGTAAGAACTCTATGAACTATCAGTGCCAAATTCAGGTTTATCGGTTTTTCTGGTGCCATCGTTGTCCCCGGATGGTTCGAATCAATTCTTCATCACAACGTTCAGACAGTCGGCGTAGTAGCGATTCGATTTGTACGAATGTGTGATTTGGGGACTATAACCTGAGTGGCGGCACATTGCGTGCCGCACCTTCATTTTTATGCATTTTTATTGGATTTTTCCACCTTTACTGCACGCGGAATTTGCACAAAAGTAGGTTATATGCGACCAAAGAGTGCCAATATTGCGCAACTTCCCCCCGGGTACTGGACCTTGTCGAGCGCGTGGTCATCATATGAATCGCAGTACCCAACAAACCCGAGGGAGTGAGAAATCTATGAAGTCAACAGTCCGCAGCTTACATCCAGCCCTACAGGCTATGTTACCTCGAATCGCTCAACACATGGCCCACGAGTGGCGCCCGATTTTTGACGAGAAAGAGGAAGCCGAGAATTTTCTAAAGAAGATCCAGAACGATGATTTGAGCTTTGAACTCAACCCGGTTTGGGCAATCAATCATATCGACCTGACGTCGAGCCGGATTGTGGGGTGGTCGGTGACTCAAGAGATCAACTAATGTCTTGTTGATTCTTGATCTCCCAGAGTTGCACTGCGCCATCCACCACGCCCATCCCGAGGAGCTGAGAGTTCTGGTCAAACGCCAAACTCTTTAGGTGTCCAACTTCGGCAGGAACCTCGAAGTAGGTGGTTCCATTGACGAGGGAAAGGATTCTGACAGTTCCCTTTTCGTCCATCACTGCTGCGATATAGCCATCGTCTGAAATCACCAGAGATTTTGGATTCGAGGGCATCGGTGTGAGCTTTGTGACTTTCTTGTTGTGAAGCTCCACAATCTCGAGGCCACCGCCCCAATAGCCCACAAACGCTTTGTTCTCGGTTGGAGAGACGGCAAGAGCGCTCACGCTTGGACCGTTGACGACAAGGTCCACAAACGCATTCTTCTTCGGATCAAACGCAGCCACGCGGCCTCTCTCGGTGCCCACAACAACACGCTGCAGCCTGTGATCGAATGAAAGGGCGAAGATTCGATCTGATAAATTACAGAACGTTTCCCCGCTGGACTGGTCGCCTTCTGTTTCGGCCTTTTCCATACTCCAGGCGATGACTCGGCCGTCGAGATCTGCCGCGAACACACGCTTGGAACGAAGGTCGATATGGAGCGCCGTGACCACATTCTGCGCACCTTCTAGCGTGACGAGGAAACCCTCGTTTTGCAGACTCATCAGGTGCACACGCCGCTTTTGGTCGGCGATAGCCGCGTACTCACCTTGTCTGTGCAGCGTGCTTGCGGTCAGGGCTTTGATCTCAGTGTTGAGCGGCTCCGGGAGCTGGAACTCAACCATCGGCCGAACCACCTTGGAAACCGAGCTCTCGGAAAGAGAGGCGATGGAGGGAAAGTCCGCCGTTTCAAGTCTTCTGCTTGCGTCTTGAGAAAACACATCCATTGGCGCTGCAGGGTTCGTGTGTTCCTCGAGTTGTGACTCGTAGAGGAGGCGGTCGATGGTCTTAATCACCTCGCTCATATTGGCCGGGCGATCGTTCGGATCCTTCGAGAGCATGCGGCCGATCAAGGTTTCAACGGATGGAGACACTTTGGTTCGGGTCAACACGTCGTTGACCTTTGGCGCCTGTTTGTTGACGTGCGACTCCATGACCTGAAGGCTTTCGGTTCCAGGAAACGGAGGCTGTCCGGTGATCAAGTGGAAGAACACGCAGCCGAGCGAGTAGATATCGCTACGATGGTCAATCTTGGGGTCGCCCACGCATTGTTCGGGGCTCGCGTAAAGCGGGGTTCCTCTGAAGCCCTGGGTGTCGGCGACACCGCCAGTCACATGAACGATTCCAAAGTCCAGGATCTTGGCAAAGAATCCGGACGCGGGGAGCCGCTCGATCATAATATTATCGGGCTTGAGATCGCGATGGATGAACCCTAGCGCGTGCGCTTCATAGAGACCGTTAGCCACCTGCCTGATGATATCGAGCGCTCTCTGGAGCTTGATGCGGCCCACGCGATCGAGAAGATCTTGCAAGGTTCGGCCATCCACAAAGTCCATGACGACCACAAAAATGGAGTCTTGGAGTTGCATGGCCTCATAAATATTGACGACGTGCGGGTTTCTAAGCCGGCTCATCGCCTCGACTTCCATACGAAATCGCCGGACGAGTTCGGCCTCAAATTCAGGCTTTCCATAACGCCGCGTGTCCACAATCTTAGCGGCGAAGAGCCTCTGAATCTGAAGTGCTTTGGCCCGGTAGACGTATCCGGTAGCGCCATCCCCTAGAAATTGGTCAAGTACGTAGCGTCCGTCGAGGATTTTACCCAACCATGGGTACGGCGAGTTCTCAAGGAGCGGCCAACCCGCATCGGGCTTGGTGTTGTGACACTCAGGGCAATCTTCGTGATCCTCTTTGAGTCCAAGGGTACAAACCGGGCAATAGATTTTGATATCGGTTGAAGCTGTGATCGTGGGACTAGGTTTCACTTCACTAAACCAGCAAGGTTAAGTTCATCGATTGATGATCTTCTTGGTTTCACCAGGGCCCACGTCAACGTAGTAGGTCTTGTCGAGACTAAACTCTGGGTTCTTGAGGGTGATCTTATGCTTTCCGCTCTTAATCTTGAAATTCAAGATTGGCGTGTATCTTCCGGTGTCTTGATCATCGATATAAACGCGCGCCACGGGTTTAGATGCGATGTTTAGGATTCCGGTGCCTGCCACTTCCTCGGGCTTCTTCTCAGGAGGTTTGGTTTTCTCTGGCGGAGGCTTGACGGTGTCCTCCGGCTTTTTGACGTTCTTGATATTGACCCGAGTTGTCGTTGGGTCAGGCCTTGTCACCCTTGAAGAGGTCGCGACTGTCTTGGGCTCGTCATCCCCTTTTCTTCTCAAAGAGGCCTCAAGTGTGGCTTCCTTTTCGAACGCCGGTTCAAACACGCGCTCCCAGGAGTCGTAGAGTCTACGCTCAACAACGACTCTAAATTTCCTGGTAGCGTCCAAATCCTTGATGGTATCAGGGGTTCGGCCTGCAGCGATTCGCGTCTCGCCGTCGTAGACGGTGTATTCGGCGCGGTCAGGAACGCTCGTGACCTTCAGAGCAACGCGCTCGGGCTTGAGCCGAATTTCCAAGCTATTCGGGCGATCCGTGTTGAGAGCAACTTCACGCGTTTCATCGAAGAACCCTTCTTTAGAGACCTTGATACTGGCCTTCTCAGCCTGCAGGTCCTTGATGGTGAATGGCGAGGGGTCTTCGAGTTTACGCCCATCGATTTCGATGGTTGCGCCGGGGGGATCCGTCTTCACCATGATTTCGGCGGACCGGACCATGGGTTCAAGGGTTTCGTTGAGCTTGTAGGTTTGAGCGTTGAGCTTTTCAGTGAGCTTGAATGGGACAAACCCTTCTTTCTTGAGCTCAATCGTGGCTTGGCCGGGCTTGACGTTCCAGACAAATGGGGTCGGTCCATCGTGAACCTTTTCACCATTAATCCAGACTTCGACGGACTCGGGCTCAGTTTCGATCTGCAGTTCTGCCTTGGCGAGGAGTCTCTGACCGATGACCCCGGCCACCACCACAAGGAGAGCCACAATGGCGATGACCGCCATGGAGTTGTTCTTCTTTTTGACGGGTGAAGGGATGCCCTGGAGTGTGTGAGACTGCTGGCGCCTTGGTTCCACGGATGGAAGTTGTGCTGTGGGCTGGCTGCCCCTCATCCGCGGTTCGGCGGGCTCGTCCTTGAACTCTAGGTCAGACTTCCACCGATCGTACTCAACCGTTGGCACTTCGTCGGTAGCGTTTGCGTCTTTGGCGTAGACGATATCCGCGTCATCGATCTCGTTGGAGTCTTCGATTCGGTCGAAGATCTGGGTTTCCATCTCTTCTTCGCCCCAGCTCAATCCGGCCTCAGCAGAGCGCGGTAGCTCCTTACCGATGCCGTTTGGCCGCGTGGTGAGCACGGATTGAGACCCATCGAGCGGGCGCAGATTCAGGCTCTTGTAGTACTCGAATTTCTTGTTTTCGAATTCGATGTCGGCGTTAAACGCCTCCTTCATGTACTGAGCGAGATCTTTGTTCGTGTAGTAGTAGCCTTGATTACGCATGAAGCGCTCAAGGGCATCCGCGAACTCGTAAGAGGTTTGGAAGCGCTCATCTGGCGACTTTCCAAGGCCTTTGAGAACGATATCTTCGAGTTCTTTTGGGATATGCGGGTTGTAGAGAGAGGGCGGGCTCATCTCGACTTTGCGAATTTTCTCGAGCGTGTCGAAGTCGCTTTCGCCGAGGAATAGCCTCTCGAGCGTGAGCATTTCGTAGAGCACAATGGCCAGGCTGAAGAGGTCTGAGCGGTGGTCCATATGGAGTCCACGGACCTGTTCAGGGCTCATGTAGCTGAACTTGCCCTTTAGGATTCCAACCTGAGTCTGACTCGTCTTGCCCTGTGCCTTTGCGATACCGAAGTCGATGATCTTCACCTCCCCCTCGTAGGAGAGGAGGATATTCTGAGGTGAGATATCGCGGTGAACGATGTTCAGGTCTTGGCCCTGGGCATCTTTCTTGTGGTGGGCGTGTGCGAGTCCTTCGCACACCTTCATAATGATGTAGCAGACGCGCGGGATGCTGACCTTCTCGCCGATGCGCCTTGCGCGCTCGAAGATGGTCTTTAGATCTTTTCCGCCGATGTATTCGAGTGCGATGAAGTAGGAGCCGTCGACCTTACCGAGGTCGAAGATTTGAGCGATATTTGGGTGTGAGAGCTGGCCCGCAATCTTCGCCTCATCGACGAACATCTCGATAAATGCTTCATCTTCTGCGATGGACGAAAGGATTTTCTTAACCGCCAGAAGCCGCTCAAAGCCCTGCACCCCGAAGGCTTTTGCTTTATAGACCTCGGCCATACCGCCTACATTGATACGCTCAAGTAGGTAGTACTTTCCGAAAGGTATAGGTTGGGGGAGAATTCCCGGTTCGCTCATGAGCTCGATTCCGCCAAGTGCCGCTTAAGTTGCTGCATATCCGAAAGGCGCAAACCACGCCAAGCACAATTTCATTCCGCCTTGGGATGCTAGTGAGCCCAAACGGCCCTGAATCCTAGAAAACTCGGTCGGTTCTTGTCAATCGCATCCTTTGTGGGAATGCTACGATTCTCTCTTTGCTACAATCGAATCAATCAATGCCTTTGATTCGGCCGTAAGTCTTGTGAAGGCCACACCCATGCCGCCGTTTTCCACTCGAACGACCTCGCCTTCACCCTCGATGGTCTCGAAATCATCAAGGATTACCGAGAACTTGAGCGTCACGCGCGTTCCGACGGGCAATGGGTTTTTGGATCTAATGAAGACGCCGCCGTGCGAGATATTGGTCACATATTCGGCGATAAACTCATCGATCGTCTCGAATTCCTGATTGATCGTTGCCCGCGAATGCTGGCGCGATTCATCCTCATCCGTCGTGGGTTTCGTGGGCTCAGACATTAAATGGCCTCAAATTTCAAAGTCTAAGCCGTCATTTCGCCTTCTATTAGTTTGGATGTCAAGTGTGGGCTCTATTTCCGTCCCAAGCGGACAGAGCCCGCTTGTACGAGGAACACAAACAATGCGGCGATGAGCGTTTGCGACGCACCGACCGGCAGCTCCCACGCAAAGGCCAAGAGGTAGCCAAAGAATCCGGAGGCGGCACCAATTCCCGCAGCAATGAACATGGCCCGAGGGATATTCGGCGCGAGATGGAGGGCGGCGAAGGCCGGCAAGATTGAGAATGCGAAGGTCGGCAGGGCGCCGAGCACCCTCGTCGACACGCCAATCGAGAGGGCGATGGTTCCAAGGAGCACGGCGTCCACGAGCTTGAGCCGGATTCCGCGAACTCGGGAATCTTCCTGGTCCACAGATACCGCGATGAAGCCCCTGCCCCACCAGAGGTGCAGAAGCGTCACTGTCAACAACACGGAAACCAGAATCCAAAACTCGGTCTGAAGAATGGCGACCGCGCTTCCGAAGAGAAGGGACTGAATGTCCTGAACTTCCTCGACGATTCGCGTACCCACCGCGAGGGTGCCAGCCGACCCCAACAAAAAGAGGACGCCGAGTACCGAATCACGTCGAGCACCGTTCGGGCTCTTGTCAGACATCACCCCAAAAATCCCCGCGAGAGTCGCGGCCGAAGCGCCTAAGAGCGGCGAGAGGGCGATGCCGGTTGCCACCCTCAGCCAAAAGGCGAGCGCCACGCCAAGTCCGGCAATTTGTGAAAGTGCCGCGGAGAGGAAGACCATGCGTCTTGCGACCACATACACCCCCAAGAAACCCAAGGTAGCGCCCGCCAAGGCGCCCGCGAGTGTGGGCTGCCAGAAGAGGTCCCAGGATTCAAAGAAAAGGCTTAGTGATTGCATTCTTCGGTGTGCCTGTGCCGGTGTAGGGCGTCTCCGTACCGGGTCACACATTCATTGCAATGACACACGGTTTCGATGTCTCCGGGTATCATAACTTGCTCGTCGCTATCTACGTAAATGGCGTGTGTTGCAAATTCGCCGAGCACTGGAAGGTGGTGCGAGACGAGCAGCACGGCGAGTCCGCGCTTCTTTCTGAGCTCACCGAGCAACTCAAAGACTTGGCGCTCTGCGGTCTGATCCATGGCGCTTGTGGGCTCGTCGAGCACGATCATTTGAGGGTCGCTCGCGAGCGCGCGCGCGAGCAGCACGCGTTGTTTTTGCCCCTCACTGAGCTCGTTAAACTGGCGGTCTTTAAGTTTGAGCACGTCGGCGTCCACCATCGCGCTTTGAATTCGCTCCCGGCTTTTCAGGATATGGGTCGGATTTAAGAACGACCATCCAAGCTCCACCCCGCCCGTCACGACGTCTACGACGCGTGAAGGAATGGCAGGGTCGAGCGCGTGTCTTTGGGCCACGTAGCCAAGTCGAGTGTTCGCATTGAGTTTCACCTTCCCGGAGATAGGCGGAAGAAGTCCCAGCAAGGTCTTGAGCAGGGTGGATTTGCCACTGCCATTAGGCCCGATAATTCCCCAGACTTCTCCTTCCTCCACCGCGAAGGAGACCGCCGGAAGGATAGGTGTTTTCTGGTACCCCACCACGAGGTTCTCGACTTCGATCAACATGATTACTCTTCGTGAGCGTGGTCATCGTGACCGGCAACCTCATACACGATTCCAACTGAATCTGCACTCGTCGGCCCAAGGGTAATGGTATAGGTCCCGACAGCGAGTTCGTAGGTGTGAGAGGCAGCGATTACGCCAGGGCAAAGTGTGCTTTCGCCTTCTGATGCCTCAGCAGCAAGGGCTGTTCCGTCGGAGCTTGCCACTGCGATATCTACAGCATCGCTCAGGAAGAAGATGTAGTCGCCAGCTTCTGGGGCCTCAAAGCTCACCACACCGCCCTTCTCCGCCTCAAAGTCGGTGAGCGCGATGTTCACGCGCGTATGCTCTACGGCCACATTCTCAAGCGTGCCGGTGGCATCCGCAGCTGCGGTGGCGTCCGCGAACGGGCCGTCTCCCATATGCTCACAGCCCTCCTCTTGTGGGTCGTGTGCCTGGTTGTTTTCGTGGTTGTGATCATCGCCGTGATCGTGCTCATCGCCACAACCAAAGCCGGCGAGCGAGGCTGCGAGTGCGAATGCGAAAATGTTCAGGTTTAGATACTTCATGGTGTACTCCTTCAAAGGGCCTCGACGCCGAGGCTTAGTGTTACGTCTTCTCCGACCACGACCGAGGAAATCGGTTGAGTGAAGTCGAATTGGTCTAGAATGGGTGCGGAGACGCTGAGTTCCCCGGCAATTTTGTAGCGCAGGTTATCCTCTCCGATTTGGAGGTCTTCGAGTGGTACTGAGACTTCGAAGGGCGCCGAAAGGACTTCGAAACTGGTGTTGTCTTCAATGCGTTTTTCGGCGCGCAAGTCCGTCACATTTCCGCTCAGGACCAAACTTTCTACCCGGATGGTCGCGGTTCTAAAGCTCGCCCGTTCGAGTTCGCACGGGCCGCAATCCACCGGGATGGGCTCGGCGTCTAGTGCCGAGATGGAACGGTCAACCGCACCTACGAGTTCGGAGCCGACCTGCCCGCCGGAGATCTCGGCAGCGATATCTTCGTAATCGACAAGCCGACCGTCGGCGGCGTGACAATGCCCGTTGTGGCAAAGTGAGTAGCCTTCTGGTGGGTTTGCGGGGTCAAAACCGGTGACTTCGCCTTGTCCAAGCCCGATGGAGATGGTCGATATCTCGAGCTGAACATCATCGAGTTGAACCTCAAAATCTTTGGATGTCCTGAGGCGCTCCTCACCCCGGTTTGCGCGGTCAAACTGCGTCTTGAGCTCAAAGCTCGCCTCGCCCCACGGGTTACCGTCATCGAGGGTGCAAGCGCTCAAGCCGAGTACCAACGCGGATAAGAACAGGCGTTTCATGGCGCCTCCAGATGTTTGAGAACCTCGTCGATGCCGCGCTTGATGCGCGCTTCATAGGACTCGTTGGAACGAGCGCCACCGGGAAGGAGCACGAGATTCGCGGGCAAGAGTTGCGCGAGGGTTTCAGAGGTTTTGCGCGGATAGTACTCCTCCTGCACGATGACTTTGACACCGGCCTCTCGGGAGGTTTTGAGCACGGACGCGATATGGCTTGGGTTCGGCGCAATTCCTGGGCGTGGCTCTAGGGTCGCGACCTGTGTGAGCCCCAGCCAGTCGAGGATGTAGACGAGCGAGTCGTGGTACGCGACGATCTGCTGCTTTTCCTTCGGTAGTGCCTCGACGCGAGCGCGCAATGACTTGGCCAACTCACGGTAGGCTTCGGCAGCACGGGCGGCATTGAGGCGGTAGTCGGCAGCGTGCTTTGGGTCGATTTGGGCGAGTTTTGCGCCCAAGACTAGTGCGACATCAGCAGCGGCGCGCGGATCGTGCATGTAGTGTGGGTTTCCACCGGGATGAATATCGCCTTTGGCGCGGTCCACTTTGGCGTGCACGTGCAGCGGTTGGATCGCCGTGGAAGCATCGAGATAGCCCGCCCCGCCGGGCGCAATCTTCGGGTTGCGCGCATTTTCAATGAGCGCGGGCAGCCAGCCAATTTCGAGTTCCAAGCCGTTGGCGACGAGGATATCCGCCTTATTGAGCAAGAGCGTGAAGCTAGGCTTCGCATCCACGTAGTGCACGTCTTGATTAGGGGCTGCGATGGCCTGAACATCCCCAAGGTCCTGAACCACGTCACGCGCCACTGCAGCGAGGTCAGCGGTGGTTGTGACGATGTTTACCTTGGCAAAAACGTCTGAGGCCCAGAAGATAACAAGTGATGAGAGAATCCATTTAAACATAGTGTACCTCTTAATATTCGTGGGCACCGTGTGCGCCAGCGAGCACCTCTAGGCCGAGCATGATGGCGAAGGTGGAGTCTGTTCCAGCCTGGTCCCATGCGCCTTGGAGGCGTAGTCGCGAGAAATGTGAAGGGTAAAAGGTCAGCTGAGTGCTGACGCGTTGCCGGTCATCGAACCACTCAGGGTCGATGGGGTCGTCTTCGAGGCCCGAGACGAATTCGTATCGCGCGCCGGTTTCCCAACGTGGATTGACCTGCCAGATAAGCTGAGCGTAGCCGCCGAAATCTTGGAGGACGTCTCTTGGAATCTGCCTTCGGCGCAGCATGGCTTCGATTTGTAGCGTCAGGGCGCTGCGGTCGACTGAATCTACCGGGCGATAGCGCAAGGTGAGGTCTGTTCCGTAGATCTCTGAGCGATTCTCAAATCCTGTGGAGTTCGGCCCGAACTGAGCGCTGAGCCCCCAGAGCAGACCCCAATCTTGGTGAAGGTCGAAGAATTGTTTGAGGGCTGTGGTGTAAAGCAGGTCTTCTAGGCCGTTGACCCCTGGGTCATCCCCGCCAAAGAAGCTGCGCGCACAGCACTCTCCATTAGCCATATTTGTTGATGCGATAAGCTCGGCAAACCACGGAAGCGGGCTCAACCAAGAGACTTCGGCACCCAGTCCCCGACTGTTCTCGCCGCCAAAGAATTTGCCCATCACAAGCGGTTGGTCCAGAAATTTCCACGCATGTGGATGCGTCGGGTTTTGGCGGCCGAACTTTGTGAGGAACTGACCGGCGCGCGCTTGGAGATTGCCTGGTAGAGCGAGTGTCGTGACGTAGGCCTCTTCGACTTCCACCCCGAATTCAGCAAACACAAGGTTGGTATCGATTCTGAAGTATGGGTCGATATTCGAGCCGATCGACATCTCTAATTGTTGGAGTGTGAAGCCAGTGCGGCTGGGATCGTGTGCGCCTGTTTGCCTTGGTTCATCTGAAAACCAGGCGGCCGCGACGTCGAGAATAAGGGCGATATCCAGAGTCATTGAGTCGACGGCGCCGATCACGGAAGGAGCTTGAGGCTCGGACTGAACCACTTCCTCAGCGTCGGCTGCGAGGCTCGCCTCAATAAGAGCCAGCTCATCGGGACTCGGACCTTCAGCCTGCTGTGTCGTTGTTTCCCGCTTTGGCTCTTCCTCAATCGGTTGAACTTCAACAGGCGGGGATTCGACGGCCGGAGCCTCTACTTCAGCAGCAGTTTCCACAGCGTCTTCGTCCGGCGCATCCTGAGCGATCGCAGGAAACCCTACTAGATTTAGCGCAGCGATACACACCGCGACACGAAGCCTGCACAGGCTTCGAAACATGTTAAACATTTTGAATGATCCTAAAAAACTACGTCATTGTTGGCGACAAGGTGCCGCAAAACTGGTGTTTTTCAGGAAAAAGGTGGGGAGGTTTTTGGAGCGTACGCGAGCACGTCCGAATTGGGCCCGCGAATCGTCACAGGCATCCGCTCGTACTCCCGTGGTCCCGCTACTAGTTCATACTTGATCGGCGGCAGGATTGGCGGCTCTGAGAGGATTCTAGACTTCTGGAATACGAAGGCCTCCGCACAATGATGGTGGTCGTCGTGGGAGTCTTTAGACGTGAACTTCGATAAGTCTTCACTGATTTCGAGTGAAGCGACTTCGTGGTGCTCGTCGGCATGCATGAGGTGGCCGTGTTCTTCACAGACCACGTGGTTTTCCTCGAGCATGTGCATGAAGGTGCCGAGGTATGCGAAAAGATAGACGCAGGCGAGCGCAAAGGCGAAAAGCCTTTGAACGGTGCCTGATTTGTAGTCTTTCTTCTGCATACTGGTTTCGACCTTCTCGAACTTGAGAACCGATTATCAAAAAGCCCTCCACGATGCAACACTGACTTGTGGAATTTTCTTCCTCGGTTGAGTGATTTATTTGTCGGCCTAGCTAGCCCACATTGTGCAACGTGGGGGCATACGTTAGGTTGGTGCGCCGTTGCCGGGTGTTCTTTGGGCCGAGCTCTATCATGAAAGAAGCGTTAATCGAGCAATTTGAGGATAAATTAGACGGACATGCTGAGGAGATCGTCTCTCTTCGAAGGCATCTACATCGCTATCCGGAGTTGTCGAATCAGGAGTTTAGAACCACGTCGTTGCTGACTGAACGCCTGAGTGCGGCTGGTTTTGAGGTTCATGTACGGCCTGAGGGCACGGGTTTTTTTGCAGACCTGACTCCGGCAGGATTTTCGCCGGAAACACATCGCACCGTGGCTATCCGGGCGGACCTTGATGCCCTGCCGATACACGAAATGACGGGGCTTGAGTTTGCGTCCGAGGTGCCAAATGTCATGCACGCGTGTGGCCACGACGTGCATATGTCGGTGGTGACGGCCATTGGAATCGCGGCAAACGCGCTGGAGCTTCCGGGCCGACTGCGCTTGATTTTCCAGCATTCCGAGGAGTCGATCCCTGGGGGCGCGCTCGATATGGTCGCGATGGGCGCGGTAGAAGGCGTGGACTACGTGCTCGGAATGCACGTGGATCCAGAGTTGGAAGTCGGCAAAATCGGCGTCAAGTCCGGGGCGTTTACCGCTGCATTTGATACGTTTCGTTTTGAAATCACGGGTAAGTCTGGCCATGGGGCTCGACCACATCATTGTGTAGACCCGATATACGTGCTGACACAGGTTGCGAACGCGCTCTATCAGGCGTTCGGCAGGCGTTTGGACGCGAGAGACCCCACGGTTTTCTCGATCGGAATGATCAATGCGGGCACAGCGCCCAACATCATTCCCGAAAAGGCGACCATGAGCGGGTCTGTGCGGACCCTATCACAGGCGCAGCGCGACCAGGTTCCGGACCTGCTCCGCCAGGTTGCGGCAGGCATCTGCGCGGCGCACGGGGCGACTTACGCGCTGGATTTGATTCACGGAGCGCCAGCCATCATCAACAATCCTGACGTTTGCGATGCGATTTCAGCGGCAACTGTTGAGGTGCTAGGTGCTCAATCCCTGCACCAAATCGCGCTGCCCAGCATGGGTTCGGAGGATTTTTCGGTCTACCTTCAAGACACTCCGGGCGCCATGTGTCGTGTTGGCGTCGCGCGTGCCGACCAACCGAAATACTTCCTTCATTCCGCGCATTTTGCGCCCGACGAGTCTGCGCTCTTGATCGCCGCAAAAGTCTTAGGTAGAGCAGCTTTAACCTTGATGACGAGCTCGAAATGAAAAAACTTGGTTCACTGACTTGTGCCTTTTTGGCTCTGGGACTTCTTGCGTGTTCAGAAGATGAACAAGACCCGGGCTTTCCGCCCGTGGAGCCTGTGGATCTGGGGCCTGATTTCAACAATTCAGAACCTGATTTGGGCTCGGACGCCGAGGCGGATTCAGACCCTGACCAAAGTTTTGCGTGTGAGCACGCGGAAGATTCGGTGCCGGAGGCGGAGCTCTACACGCCACGTTGGGCGTTTTTGCCCTGGATTTCCAAAGACATCTCAGACCGAGATGATTCCTACGAGTTCGTCAATGGTTTCCTCGAGCGCGATATCCCGCTCGGCGTGTTGGTTTTGGATAGTCCATGGGAGACGAGTTACAACACGTTTATCCCCAATCCTGAGCGCTATCCGGATTTTGACCAAATGGTGGCGGATTTCCGCGAAGACGGTGTGCGAACGGTCCTCTGGGTCACAGCCCAGGTCAATGAGGCATCTTTCGACCTCGAGAGTGGTGGTGACACTTATGTTGGCCCAGCCTCCAACTTCGAAGAGGGGCTCGCTTGCGGCTACTATATCAACGATGGACGCACTGACTTTTGGTGGAAGGGGCGTGGCGCAAGCGTGGACTTCTTTAACCCCGGAGCACGTGCGTGGTGGCATGCACAACAGGATGCTGTGCTTGAGGCGGGTGTTGCTGGTTGGAAACTTGATTTCGGCGATGAGTACGTGACCGGTGATACGGTGGTCACAGCCGAAGGGGTCAAGCCACATCAGGAGTATTCGGAAGAGTACTATCGTGATTTCTTCAATTATGGCGCGGCAAAGCTTGGGACGGACGAGTTTGTGACCATGGTTCGAGCCTATGACCAATCCTACCAACACGAGGGGCGATTCTTTGCGCGTCGTGAGCATGCTCCTGTTGTTTGGGTCGGGGATAACCATCGCGATTGGGTAGGTCTCGAAGACGCGCTAGACCACACTTTCCGGTCGGCTGCTGCAGGTTACGCCGTGGTAGGCTCAGACCTTGGTGGGTACCTGGATCGCGACGAGCTTAGTTTGGGCACGGTGATTCCGTTTGACCGCGTGAACTTCCTGAGATGGCTCGCGGTTTCTGCGCTCTCTCCATTCATGCAGCTGCACGGGCGCGGCAACACGACCCCTTGGACCTTACCAGACGACCCCAATCCTGAAGAATCGGTGGCGCTCTATCGCTACTGGTCAGTGTTTCATACCGAGCTGATTCCTTTCTGGTACTCCCTCTCGCGAACGGCGTACGCCACCGATGGCGCAGAGAATATCATTCGGCCCCTGGGCGAGGAGAGTACTTGGGCCGGCGACTACAGGTATATGTTGGGTGATGCGCTGCTGGTGGCTCCGATACTGGATGAGACGGGAATTCGCGACGTTGAGGTGCCCGAGGGCGAGTTCTACGATTGGTGGACTGAAGAGCCTGTGACTGGTGGTCAGACGTTGAGCACAGACTTCTCAACGGACCTCGGAAAGATCCCTCTTTGGGTTAAGCGCGGGGCGATTATTCCCGTTGAGACTGACTCTGACTTGACCGGTTTCGGCGCGCCCGAATTAGAAGGGGCGCTGACCGTGCTCGCCTGGCCTGCTACCGAAGCGACGAGTTTCGATCTCTACGAGGAGGACAAGTCGTTGACGGAGCTCTCGATGGATGCTGATTCCTTTGAAATCTCCAAGACGGTGAGCACGACATATGTGCGCCTGCGCATGGACACAGCGCCGACCGCGGTGAGTGTGAGCGGCGAAGGCCTTGAAACCTTTGAGGAAGCAGCGAGCTTAAGCGACCTCTATGCAGCCGATTCAGGTTGGGCGATGGACGGCACCTACCTCTGGGTGAAGCTCCCGGAATCAGGCGTCGCGAGCACGATCTCGTTCTGATCCGGGGCGATTATCTGAAACTTTCCGGGGTTTGGAGCGTCCTATCAACGAGGCCGTTCTCTGACAGTATGGGCTAGTCGAGTGACGGTTGCAGGGTGGCTTTCCCATCCCGGAGGACCTATGGACACACTCGATAAACCATTGTCGGGTCTGGAACTGGAAAAAGTATTTCAAGAGACAGCGCTGGTACATCAGCCTGAACTCTACGCGGCAGCGTTGCGCTACACGCGCAACGAAGGTGACGCTCAGGATCTCGTTCAAGAGACCTTTTTGAAGGCCTATTCTAACTTTCACCGTTTTGAACAGGGCACTAATTGTAGAGCGTGGTTGTTCACGATTTTGACCAATACGTTCATCAATCGCTTTCGGCGTAAGAAGAAAGAGCGCGAGATTTTGGGGCAGGATGACTTGTCCTATGTGCGCGAGAATTTTCACAGCACGGATTCCAGCGATTTCTACCAGAATCCTGAGCGCGGTATGGTTGAGCGCACGTTCTCGAAAGATATGAAAGAGGCGTTGGAATCCATCCCAGAAGATTTCCGCCGAGTCGTTGTGCTCGCCGATTTGAACGACTTTTCATACAAGGAAGTCGCTCATATTTTGGATTGTCCGGTCGGCACGGTCATGTCGCGACTTTTCCGCGGCAGAAAGCTACTGCGCAAGCAATTGGCGGACGTAGCGTTTGAGCGCGGTGTGATCCGAGACAAGATTCCGTTCTTGCATGAGGAGAGCAATCGAACGCGACGCTCAGTGCGTGAGGCTCGTCTCGAAGAGATGGACCTGGCGAGCTAGAGTCTAGTCTTCAGGAGCAGCAAGGGCACTCATCGTGCCGCTATCTCTGGGCGCCTCGAGCGCCCTTTTGTGTTTGGCGGTGTTCTTAAGAGCGTCCCAGCGCGCTGCCTTGGCCTTCTTGAAAGAACGGTCTTGCGAGATTTCGCGAACAAATACTTCGACCAAGCTGGGGTCAAATTGCCTGCCTGCAAAGGCTTGAATCTCGCGAATGGCCACATCATGCGGAAGAGCACGGCGGTACGCGCGATGCGAGGTCATGGCGTCATAGGTATCTGCGATGGCTAGGATGCGACCGTGGAGTGGAATCTCTAGGCCCGCGAGGCCTCTTGGGTATCCTTTTCCGTCCCAGCGTTCATGGTGAGTGTAGACGCCAGGGATGAGGTCGTGGAGGAATTTGATAGGTTCGAGAATCCAACGACCGCGCGTGGTGTGACTCTTGAACATTTCATATTCGCCCTCGGTGAGGGGTTCCGCCTTGTTGAGGTCTTCGTACCGGATGCCGAGCTTTCCGATATCGTGGAGAAGTGCGGTGTCAGCGATGAGTTCGACTTCCGAATCCGGAAGATCAAGGCCCTCTGCGATCATGCGCGCATACTTGCTCACACGCTCGGAGTGGCCGCGCGTGTAGGGGTCTTTATCCTCGAGCAGGTTTGCGAAGGCCTGAATGGTTTCTTTGAAGGTGGTCTGCAGGTTTTGATAGAGCTTGGCGTTCTCGATTGCGGCTGAAGCTCGTCCGCAGAGCACGGCGAGCATCTTTCTTCGGCCTTCAGTGAAGCGCCGATTTTCTTCGAACGCGAAGCCTACAAAGACGCCGATCGTCTGGTTTTTGGCCCTCAGCGGCACACCCATGATCGATACTAGGTTTTGCCCAGCTTTGGGGATGAACTTCCTGGCTTCGCCGTTGTGAAAGATGCCGGAAATATCGAGGTCTAAGGCTTCTTCGAGAGCGCCAACATCCACACCGTTGACGATATTAACGTGGACTTCATCGAGGTCTGAGCGCATCCAGCGCCGCTCACACCTGAACCCATCGGGCTGATTGGTCCAAAGCGCGAGGGCATCGGCACCCATTTCTTCGCGAGCAGTGTCGATCAGGAGGTCGTAGATGCGCTCCGGCATGAGGGTAGCCGTCATCTCTTCAGAGACGGTGTAGAGCTTGAGCGCCTCGCGAAGCTGTATATTTTCTGCTTCAAGCGATTGTTGCGCGAGTCCACGTTCAACCAGTCGAATCACATCTTGAACCTTGAACGGTTTCAAGATGTAGTCGAAGGCCCCATTTTTCATGGCGTCAATTGCGGTCTGTACCGTGCCAAATCCGGTCATCATGATCGAGAAGGCTCTGGGCGCGATTCTCTTGATATGACCTAGGAGTTCAAGCCCATCCATGCCCGGCATTTTCAAGTCGAGAAGGACGGCATCAAAATCGTTTTTTTGTAGGCTAGAAATGGCGTCTTTGCCATTGGAGACAGCACTTACGTGATAACCCTCCATGGTTAGGAAATCTACCAAGACCTCCCGAATCGACTCCTCATCATCGACTACGAGCAGCCTTGCTACGGGTGTGTCTGTCATCGCGAAAACCTCTCGCCGCATGCTTCGCAAAAGCTAACACAAGCCCTCGCTAAGCACAATGCGACACTCCGGCACGGCGCGGGTCGCTTTAGCAAAAAAATGAGAAAAATTCGCAACACTTCTTCAAAACGTCCGAAAATATAGGAGAGGAGTTTTCAAATTGGGAGGACCTATGGATTCAAAAGAACACATCATTCACAATCGACACGAGAAATGGTGCTTGGAAGTCGCGCTACCATTTTGTGGCAAGGTGATACGCCATCGTGCATTTCGCCAGCATCTGGTGGTCGATGCGCAGATTCGACTCGAAAGACCCTTGGATATCTGGGCGGATTTGAGTCCGTACCTCGTTTCACGCACTACCCTTATCGAACACTTTTCAAACTCAGTAAGCTTGGGGTGTTTCGCATCCACTCAGGAAAAGATTTTTCATTCGCTCAAGATTTACGAGAACCGGCCGTTGAAGGACCGAGGTGATGAGCGATCACCTTCGATGGTGATTCTATCTCATCGCCAGCCGGACAAACTTCTGAGAATCAATGGTCTCTTTGAGCCGATGGGACCGAGCGGATTGTGGGTGAAAGGCCCCCTTGACTTTGGGACAACCTTTCTGGTCGTGACTTCGCGATTGCCACCTGATCCACGCTACGATTGGCTCAGAATGACTACGAGAGTTCCGAAGAATTCGTTAGAATATGAGCGAGCAACTGCTTTGATAGCTGGTGAGAAAATAGATAGAATGTCACGGGAAAAAGTGAAGGAGAGTGTTATGGAACTAATGATAGACGGTAAAACCCCTTTCGACTTCAAAGAGGAACTTGAGCAAGTCAAACGCGAGTTTGCCGAAGTTATGTCGGCATATGGCCGTGTGACTACCGATTTGAACGAGTTGAAGGAATTCAAAGAGCAGGCTGAAGAGCAGAAGAAGCAGGCTGAAGAGCAGAAGAAGCAGGCTGAAGAGCAGAAGAAGCAGGCTGAAGAGCAGAAGAAGCAGGCTGAAGAGCAGAAGAAGCAGGCTGAAGAGCAGAAGAAGCAGGCTGACGAACGCGTTCGAAAACTAGAGGCCGAGAACGAAGAACTCAGGCGCCTGCTTGCTCAGAAGAAGTAGGCGTCTCGTCTTCTGACTCTACTTCGTCTTTGTTCACTGGAACTGATTTCTCAGGCTCAGGGGTCTTTTGCGAGCTCCGCGACTTCTTCCACTCTTGGAATTCGAACTCATCCATCATCATTTTGCGCTTCTTATAGACTTCGATGACGGACTTTACGCCTTCAACGGCCACCGTAGCCGCGCCCTTCTTGAGCATGTCTTGGCCAATTTCTTTCCAGATATTCTTGCTAGCTTCGGTTGCGATTTTGGACCACATCATAAACCTCCGTGCCATGCTCCTTGAGCATTCTAATCTAAAACAACTCAGGTTTCGAGATATTCGCGTCCAGCTTCAGATGTAGGCCTTAGAGCAGCTGCACAAACTTCCGAATGACTTTCTTCTCCCCGACGGTCGGGAATTTAATAGTGAGCTTGGCGCTATCTCCTTTACCCGAAACGGCGAGTATTCGCCCGACTCCGAAGGAAGGGTGTGTGACGGTGCGGCCCTTGATGGCGTCTTCGTCGGCATCATCAAGCCCCATCTCTGAGACGTCCCACACCGGCTCTTCGTCGTAAGGATTAACCTGCGAGTACTCGTCGTATTGAGGCTTGGGCGCGGCCGCCTTCATACGGTTGAATTGGCGCAGATTGTCCTGTTCCGTCACGGTTTGGTCAAACTCCCACATGTCACGTCCAGCCACCGGCGCACCGGGCATCCAAGCACGAGCTTCGGGTTTGGACTTTCCATATTGCACCGTTCGACTTGAGCTTCGTGGGTCAATCGCGAGCAAGTCCTCGTCGATATCGAGCACAAAACGGCTGGGGCGCGTATCTTTGATTTGACCGAACACACGGCGCCTCTTGGCATTGGTGATGGTCAACTGCCTTTCGGCACGAGTAATGGCCACGTAGGCGAGGCGGCGCTCCTCATCCATCTCCTCGGGGTCTTCGTCTCGCGCAGATGGGAACATGTCCTCCTCCATCCCGACCAGAAAGACCGTGTCGAACTCGAGTCCCTTTGAGCCGTGAACGGTCATGAGCGTGATGGCACCACGGTCGTCGATATCGTCCGTGCTCTGAATCAACGCGGAGCGGTCGAGGAAGGCACGAAGGGTCTGAACGCCACGCGGCTCGCGGCTTTGCCGGTCCGGTGTGAATTCGGATTCGAACTCCGAAACCGCATTGAGCAACTCCATTACGTTCTGCTTTCGGTCGTCAGCTCGCTCGGGGTCATTGTCCGTGAGGAACTCAAAATACCTCACCTCGTTGATGAGCTCAGTAAGCACGTAGGAGAGAGACTTCTCCTTGAGCCTCTGGCGCACGACCTCCACGATCCGAACAAACTCTTCCACGCCGGCCTGGGTTCTACCCTTCAGACCACGGATTTCCTCAACTGCTGGGTCGTCTAGGGCAGATGGCGGTGGCGCAAGACCGGGCAACCACCCACCCACCACGGGCTCCACAAGCTCCACGGGTTCCGGGGCCTCCTCGCCCGCCGCAATTCTGAGCGCGGCATACACGCCGCCGACCTGAGGCAAAGCTGCTGCCACGCGGAACTTTTCGATGCTCGTATTGCCGATACCACGTGTTGGTTTGTTCAAAACGCGCAGGAGGTCGACTTCGTTGGCCGGATTCAGCGCAACCTTGAGGTAGGCGAGGATATCCTTGATCTCTTCGCGCGCGTAAAAGCTCATGCCTCCGACCACCTGATACGGAAGGCCCTCAAACCTGAGCTGCTCTTCAAAGGCGCGAGCCTGCGCGTTCTTGCGAAAGAAGATCGCAAAATCTGAGTAGGACTGACCGGCCCGGACGGCCTGGGCCACTCGGTTGGCCACGTACTGTGCCTCTTCTCGGTCATCGGTGGCCGTAAAGTAGGTGATATCGGCGCCTTCGAGGTTGTCTGTCCACAACTCTTTTTCACGACGCGTGTGCATCTTGCTGATGACGTGATTTGCAGCGCGAAGGATGCGTTTTGTGGAACGGTAGTTCTGCTCGAGCTTGATGACTTTAGCGTCCGCGAAGTCCTCCTCAAACCCGAGGATGTTCTGGATTGTGGCGCCGCGCCAGCGGTAGATGGCCTGGTCGTCGTCTCCGACCACCGCTAAATTCTTGTGGTAGGTGGTGAAATGCCGCAGCAATTCGTACTGAGCGGGGTTTGTGTCCTGGAACTCGTCCACCATGATGTAGCGCCACTGCATTGAGTAGCTCTGTGCGATATCCGGGTGTTTTCTGAAGAGTTCGAGCACGCCCAAAATTAGCTCGCCGAAATCCACACAATTCGCGGCTTTGAGCGCGTCCTGGTAGGTCTCGTAGAATTCGGCGTCCTGCTCGGTGCCCTGGTCGAAGGCCCGTTCGTGGGCCTGGGTTGGGGTCAGGCCATCGTTCTTGTAGCCCTCCACCACTGCGATCAGACGCCGCGCCTCTACGCGTTCATTACTGCGGCCCATCTCTTCGAGCACTCGGCGCGCAAGGGAGATTTGGTCCGAGTCGTCATAAATCACAAAGTCGTTGTTGAGCCCGATCTTCTTGGCGTGCCGCCTCAGTAGTCGAGCGCAAAGCGAGTGGAATGTGGAGATCGTGATGAGGTCGGCGGCTTGCGGGTCCTCGACCAATGCCTCGACCCTGTGTCGCATCTCCGCACACGCCTTATTGGTGAAGGTCATGGCGAGAATCTGCTCGGGATGAACACCACATTCCGCGATGAGCCAGGCCATTCTGTGCGTCATAACGCGCGTCTTACCAGAGCCCGCGCCGGCTAGAATGAGGAGCGGGCCCTCCTGGTGAGAGGCAGCCTCGCGCTGAGGCGGATTCAGACTCTTGAGGAGTGGACTTTCAGTGTCTGGCGAATTTTTGAGTGTGTACTTGCGTGCCATGGCCTTCTTTTGGCCTCAACCTGAACAAAATGCAAGTAGTCATTGAGGACTTTCATCGAGGATAATCGCATCCTTTGTGCCCTGCACCGCGGCTTTCACAAAGGCCATGCGCTCCTCGTTCGATTCAAAGGGTTTGCGGCCTCTTCTCCCCATATCAATTGCAAACTCGAGTGGAGTGAACGCGAGTCTGATGGCCTTTCGAAGCGTTGTCGTGGGCGGCCCCTCGTGGATTGTTCGCACGTAGCCGAGCTCAAAAAACCGGATCGCGGCTTCTGGTGCGAAGCCTGCGCGATGCACCCAATCTACGGCTGCGCTGATGGAGGCGGCCTCTACTTCTCCGATCTCAAGTACCAGTTTGGTGAATGCTGCGGGGATGCTTGCGCTGATCTGCAGCGCGCCGAGACCCTCCTTGAGTATTGGGTGGGGCGCCTTTTCGACCAACGGTGAGGTCTTTCGCATGTACGCAGAGACGTTCTTGAAGACGTGCTCGAAGATGCCGGAGAGGATTGCGTACGCGACCGCGTAGGCGATGACGTCTTCACCTTCTTCCGCCACCTCGGGGGGAATCGCAACATTTCCCAACATGGCGCCAACGTGCTTGACGGCCGCGATTCGGATGGTGATCTTCCTGTCCAAATCCACGCCGGCAGGTGCATGATCGAGTAGTCTTTTGGTAATCTCTTCCATGTTTAGATAATCGGAGCGTTTCACGTCGGACGCAAGTGAGGAGCAATTTGAAGAAGAGAATTCAACGATTCGGCCCGATGGGACTCTTTGTCATTGGCTTTGGCGTGGGCTGTTCCAACTTGGATACACAGACGCCAAGCGTAAGCCCCACGGATCTGCCTGAATCTCATCCTTGCTTGGAGTATAGAGCCAACGCGATGCTCGTAGAAGATGAACGCATCTGGCTCGGCTGTGGCGAAGGCACAACGGGGTTTGGGCTCTTCGGCTGGGACGGAAGGTCGTGGCAGGTTTCGACCGAACCTACGGACTACTTCGGCACCTTTCGGGTGACCTCCATTCAGCGGGCAGAAGACGGCTTTCTCTATGTCGCAGGCACCCAATCGCCGGGATCCGACATGGTGGTACGTGTGGACACCGCCAGTGAGCCGTTCCAAGTAGAGAGTGTCTTAGAGCGAGGCAGTACGGTCGGAACATCGTTCAGTGTTGGAACCTTTCGAAGAACCCCAGGCGGGTTTGAAGTGGCTGAATCCCTGACCGGTCATGACATTCTCTACCGAGCTGCGGGAGAGTCGGAATTCTCAGTTACGCAAGACGTCTTCTCGAGTGGGCAATCTCATCAAATTTTGGACCTCGAGTTAGACGGGGAAGAGTTGTACGGGGTCGGGAGTACGATTTCAGAGCCACATGTCGTGATGCTTCCAGCTCGAGACGCGAGCTGGCTTAAGTTTGAAGTGGTCGAACTCTCTACCGTTGGGACACTCTGGGATCTGAGCGTAGAGGCGGGCAATGTGCTAGCAGCGGGCGTGGAAGAAACGCAAGATTTCGGCGCAATTTGGACCCACCAAGGCTCGCCGAATGCCCTGGAGTCGTGGCGGTTGTTTGATGTGCGGGACCTTGTCGGAGACTCGAGAGCGACCCGATTCTACGGCACATGTCGTGCCGGCGACATCATGGTGGCGGTGGGTGATTATAGCCAACGAGGAGACGGTCTGGCCGTGCGCAGCAGGGATGCTGGAGAGACATGGGAAGACATCACTCCACCAGACGCCCCAATCCTTGGGGAATGTGAGGTTTTTGCTGACGGTAGTGTGTTATTAGTGGGAGGCGAAGGGTTTATTGAGCTGGTCGACTAAGCCTTAAGTACCAATAAGACCAAAGGCCGTTGAACGCCACGAAGATACCGAAGATGGCCCAGCCGAGAGGCGGTGCGCCCTGGAGCATGCTGGCGAGGATGCCGAGCACGGCAGTACCTGACCAGAGAATTTTGAGCCTGAGCATTGTCAAAAAGGACTTGGCGGTGGCGTTTCTCCCCAAAAGGCTTTCTACACCAATACCAATGAGCGCTGCCCCTACAAGGCGTGCAGTGAATGGGTCGGTCATTTCCCAACCGAGCAGGCGCAAGAAGGCGTCGGGTGCGACAAGGAGTGGCAGCGCAAAGAGAATATCGGCCCAGAAATGTATCACGAACCAGGTACGAAGTGCCTTTGGCACCTCTTGAGTCTGTTCCACAACGCCTCCGCGAAGAAGATGGTTATGGCACGGTTTTACATGAACTTAGGCGCCCCAGCTAGCGAGACTCACCACGGAATCTCTTGGCCGTCCCACGCGAAGAATTTGCCGGTCTGTGAGGCATCGAGTTGGTTCAAGACTTCGAGGATTTTTTGGGCGGAATACTCGGGAGAAAAAAGTTTATGGTCGGGTACATTTTTTTGAAAAGGCTCTGAGAGAGCTGTGGCCACGGTTCCGGGATGCACACTAACCATGGCACATTGAGGGGCTTTACGCGCCATCTCAATGGATGCCGTTCGCATAAACTGATTTAGGGCGGCCTTAGAGGCGCGGTACCCGTACCAGCCACCGATGAAGTTATCGCCGATGCTTCCGACGCGGGCTGAGAGGGTGGCAAAAATGCTCGGCTCGTCGTGTCTAAAGAAGGGGTGGAAATGTTTGAAGACGAGCGCTGGACCAATGGCATTGACCCGAAAAATCCTCGCGAGGTTTTCTGGCTCGAGGTCTTGTAGCTTCTTCTCGGGGCCGAATTCTTCGGTATGAAGCATGCCAATCGTGTTGACCAAGAGGTGAACTTTTTGATGCGACTCTCGCAACTTCTGGGCGGCGGCAGCTATGGATTCTTCGTCCTCGATATCCAACAGGATTTGGCATTGAGGGTCTAGGTTGGATGGAGGATTGGTACGATACGTGCCGACTACGTTTGCAAATCTTGAATCGGAGGTGAGGTAATGTGTTATCGCCTGCCCTATCCCTCCCGAAGCCCCGAGAATTACTGCAACTTTTGAATCCACAACAAACGCCTGCTTCTGACACGACTATAACGATGCGGCGTCGTTCCGATTAGGTGCGTAGTCCCCTTGTTGCAAAAAGTGCTTGAATCTCGGTCACTCGAAGTTACTCTCTTATCGGGTGACAGGGGAAAGTTCATGTTGAAAAGCAATCAATTGGTTGGAGCAGGTTTGTTGATCGGGTCGATTTCGTGCGTGGTTTCCTGTGGAGACCCGTCGGCTGTGGAGCCCGAGTTGGTTTATGCAGTTGAGAACAGGTTCGAAGAGACGAGACTTCACCATTCGGACATACATCTGGAGCCTCACAGTCTGGATGAGTGTCTTGTTGGTAGTTTTGGTCTGGACTACAGCCAGGCTGCCGACCAATTGAACTTTATAGGTGTTATCGGCAATGTTTGTGACGAGCCTTTGTCAATCCAAGTCCCAAACAAGAACGACCCAAATGTGTTTCTCTCCGCGAATGGCAAACGATTTCGTTGGTGCGGAGTCGCGTGGGAGTTTTCCAATGTCTGGTACACGCTTGAATTGAAGGGTGGTGAGACCTTCAACTTTGGGAGCCCTCTCACACCAAAACGAGGATGGGAGGAAGGAACACAGGATTTCACGGTTTCCATTGCTTGGCCAAAGCCGGGGGACCGGTCCGAAAAGTTCTGTGATTATGGACCTGAATCACACTACCTCAGGACCTATAGGCCAGAGATTAGTGATGAAGATCGAGAGCTGTTTTTGAGGGTGATTGAAGAAAGGATGAACGAATGAAGGTTAGAGTTCGCGGATGTCCTGGCTGAGCTTCATGCTGCAAAATTTGGGGCCACACATGGAGCAGAAGTGGGCGACTTTGGCACCCGGCGCAGGCAGGGTTTCGTCGTGGTACGCACGCGCCGTCACGGGGTCCAAGGCGAGGTTGAACTGGTCCTCCCAGCGGAACTCGAATCGGGCTTTGGAGAGGGCGTCGTCCCACTCTTGCGCGCGAGCGTGGCCCTTGGCGAGGTCGGCGGCGTGGGCGGCGATCTTGTAGGCAACGAGGCCCGCCTTCACATCGTCTTTGTTGGGGAGACCGAGGTGTTCCTTTGGCGTGACGTAGCAGAGCATGGCCGTTCCGTACCAGGCGATCATGGCGGCACCGATGGCGCTCGTGATGTGGTCGTACCCAGGTGCGATGTCCGTGGTCAGGGGTCCGAGCGTGTAGAATGGCGCCTCGTCGCACCACTCGAGCTGTTTCTCCATATTCTCTTTGATGAGGTGCATCGGGATGTGGCCTGGCCCCTCATTCATCACCTGCACGTCATGCTCCCATGCGATTCGGTTTAGCTCGCCCTGCGTCTTAAGCTCTGCGAACTGAGCCTCGTCGTTTGCGTCGGCAATGGAGCCTGGCCGAAGGCCGTCGCCTAGCGAGAAGGCGATGTCGTAGGCGGCGAATATTTCACAGAGTTCACTGAAGTGGGTGTAGAGGAAGTTCTCCTGGTGATGGGTCAAACACCACTTGGCCATGATGGACCCGCCTCGGCTCACGATGCCGGTCACGCGTTTGGCGGTGAGCTGCACGTAGCGAAGCAAGACGCCGGCGTGCACGGTCATGTAGTCCACGCCCTGCTCTGCTTGTTCGATGACGGTTTCTCTAAAGATCTCCCAGGTGAGGTCCTCGGGCTTGCCGTTTACTTTTTCGAGAGCCTGATAGATGGGCACGGTGCCAATCGGTACCGGCGAGTTGCGGATGACCCACTCGCGTGTGGCGTGGATGTTCTTTCCGGTGCTCAGGTCCATGATAGTGTCGGCGCCCCAGAGTGAGGCCCAGCGCACTTTTTCGACCTCTTCCTCAATCGACGAAGTCACCGCGGAGTTGCCGATATTTGCGTTCACTTTGACCAAGAAGTTGCGCCCGATAATCATGGGCTCGGCTTCCGGGTGATTGATGTTTGAGGGAAGAATTGCGCGTCGACTCGCAATTTCGTCGCGCACAAATTCTGGCGCAACGCCTTCACGCAGCGCCACGAATTCCATCTCCGGCGTGACCTCACCGCGGCGCGCGTAATGCAGTTGAGTGACTCGCCCGTTGCCTTTTAGGACCGGGCGATGGAGGGTTTGAGGTACGCAATCCGGGAGGGGAAGAAGGCGCTCGACCTCTTGGACATCTTCACGGCCGTAGATCCAGTCTTTGCGAAGTTGTGGCAGACCGCGGGTACAGTCGATATCCCTTGGACCGCTCGTGTCGTAGAGCTGTACGGACTCACCGTTGGTGAGGTTGACCTGCCGGAACGGGACGCGCACGCCGCGTGTGCCTTCGACCCAGATACGTGAAGAATTAGGATAAGACTCAGAAAATTCGTTGTTCATGTTTTGCTCCAAGAAAAAAGGAGCGGTGAAAACGCATGCACGAATGCGTTCTCTATCCGCTCTTCCTACGCCGGTATCAACCGGATCAGGTTCCAAGGGTGCTTCTCAATCCTTCACCATGAAGGATGCCCCTGGCGGACAAAATCGTGCCGTCAGGCTATATCAGCCTGATTGTTGTTGTACAAGTAGTGCCGCGCAAGCCGAGCTACCCAGCCTGTCGCGGTCTCTTCGACCTTGCGCATGGGTTCGACGAGTTCTGGATGATTTGGAATAGGGAAGCTCATGGCGAGCTCCTTAAACGCCGGCTCATTGGACTCCAGAAAGGCTTTTAGCGTCGAGACGACCTCTTGGGTGTTTTCGGTGTCAGAAAGGCTTATGAGCCTCTCTAGGCCGTCTCGTAGCAGTTTTGAAGGCTCGATATTCTTTGCATAGGGCTTCCACGCGGCGACCCAATCCTTTAGAGCGAGACCAAGCGTATCGGCATCCAATGTGGAGATATCGGGCAGCGGCTCAAAGATTGTCTCGGGGTTCTTCTTGGACGCTGCGAGGCGGGCAGCGTCCCGAATTGGCGTGTGCGCGTGATGTACCCATTCCAAGATTACCTCAGCCTCGACCGAGTCATCTTCGCCCGCGACACGTAGCGCCCAAATGGTTTGTTCTTCGCCATCTCGAGCGCTTTCGGGGTTAGTTTCTGGTGCGAGGGCTGTGCGCACCCAGAGCCGCACATCGTCTACCTCCGCGCCAAGACTTTTGAGCGCGAACCTTACGACGGGCATCCTTGCAGGACCAAGACTTAAGGGCTGCAAGGACTCAATGGCTCGAAGCTTTTCTTCTGGGGTGGCGAGGTGCGCTCGATGGGCTGCCGTCCAAAACTGCGTAAAATTGTAGGGCCAACCAAGCCTGGAGAGGACAGGCGCGAAGCTCGTAGGACTTTTGTGGTCTTGTGTGTCTTCCTCTTCATCCAAGGGCTGAACGTCGTATGAACCGGGCAGAATGCCTTGAGCCTGCAATCTACCTCGGTACTCGTAGATGTCCTCGACAGGCCCAATGAACTCTCGGCCCCAAAGAATCTCGTCTATGAATCCGGCGACATCCCGAATCAACCAGGACTGCGCGGTTTTCAGGTGCTCGGCCAAAGGCTCAGTGAGATCACTTGATGTGAAGAAGAGCCGGAACAACCAGTAGGAAGCATCGACCAGACTGGACTCGCAAATCGACTTTAATTGCTCCAGCGAAGGGACTTCAGGCCAGACGACGATGTCCGAGGGCTGAAGTTGACCGGCGAGGGCTTTGATGATCCACTCACCCCTCTCGACGTAGGGATGTTTGTTGTGTAGCTGTCTCCGAGAGGAGTAGGAATCCGGAATGAAGCCCTCAAAGGGACCAAGCGCAAACACCGAATCTTCCACAGATTTCATGGCGCGCCGGAAGGCTTCGGGCGAGAGGCTCCCCTTCTGTTTATAGGCGTCCAACGCGCATTGCGCATAGATGAATGACTCGACACTCGTGGCTAACCGATGGGCTCCAGAGAATATCCAAACTCCTGTATCCAACCCTGTAGCATCGACGAAGTAGGTTGATGCCGGCCAGGGCTTTCTGCCGAAGGGAGCGAACCCACAAAAAAGCTCCCACGCGTCGGTTTGTCGGGTATCCCAAAGAACGTCGGCTCTAAAGTATTTCAGTCGTTCGATCACGCGCTCAGTGTTGCCGGGTTCCTCCTCAGCAAGCGCACTTGTCAGCACATCCTCGAGAGTCCACTCAACCAGATGACGTGGAGGCTCGTTTAGTCTGCGTGCCAAGCCCTGCAGGGAATCGTGAGCGAGGCCTTGTGGTACGATCGAGGACGCATTTGTTCCTAGATATATGGCGAACCGTTTCTCTAGAAATTCTTCTGGCGAGAAATCAAAATCTGAGTCGCAGAACGCTTCTGATACTGCTACTCCGAGATGATTAACCTGGATTCCGTCGGCGAAGAACTTCGAGAGAAGAACCCCGTCATAGAGCTCCATTTCGATGCGATCGATGGATTCGGCAACGTCTTCAAAAAACTTCGTGGTAGCACCTGTCCGGATGTATAAGGCCTTCTCAATGTCTCCCTTGTAGTAGACTTCGTGGAGATATGCGGTTCCATCGGAGGCGAGCCGAGCTCTCTCACCGTGCAGGACTCCGTACTTTGAGAAGGTATCGTGGCCAATGGGTTTGCCTTCTTTATCCCAAAGATCCCATCGTCCCATCTTGACCTTATCTTCGGTTTTTCCGCATTCCCAAACCTCATCCTCGAGATTCCAGATCGCGTTCTCCGGTACCGAAGCCGGGCGTTTTGCCTCCAGACTAGCGAGGTAGTAATCACTCGAGAGCGTGAAGGCGCGCGACATTTCGGCCTTTGAGACTTCAAAGATTTTCGTGTTGTAGCCTTGCTGGCGGCGCACTCCAAAGTAACCGTTGGAAGTCGGGCCATCGTAGATCCAACGCACATCGTCTTCTTCGGTATTTTCGATGTGGTTGCCTTCGACGTCCCGAAAATATGGTTCGAGTAGAAAGAACGTGGTCTCCGCAGCGACGCGACTCAGGTGCTCACCGAGATCGATAGACCTGCCATCTGAATCATGAGGCACGGGGCTATCAATGCCTTCAAGGGTATAGAGAGTGAAATGATAGGCCTGCGGGCGCCCTTGATCGTAAGGCAGGTCCATTCGCATCACATGGTCACCGAGGTTGGGCGGGAGTACCGAGGCGGTGTCCGCCTTTCCGGATGTCGGCCGAGTCCACGAGTTGAGGCCGTGGACCTTACCGTGCCTCCAAACGGCCCATTGCGAGCGCTCCCCGTTCGGGTGAAAACGTTCGAAGTAGCCGTGCAGCCTACCCTCTTCGTCGTGAGTGGCTCGGCAAATCACCGTCCCGTCGGGGTACCACCAGATCCAATCTCCTTGAAATTTGCCGTCGGGTGATTTGGTGCCGACCTCCCACTCGTTCTCGTCTTCGTTCCAGGTTGCCTCAGGGGGCAGTCCTTGTGGTCTTTGTGGTTCGGGGTGCTTCTTTGCCATATAGACCTCGCGCGTGGTCAGTCAACGCGGGCTCACTCCGCGTTGGATGGGCGTTATAAAAAGATTCGCGCGGGATGATGCTATGATCTTGGAAAAGTGGAAAGATCTAAAGGGATGTTTTTGCTTGAAAAATCCCTTTTGCGGTACTGAACGTTTCGTACCGCATTATCTAATGCGGTACGAAACGTATTATATTCGCATACGCGGACAGAGCCCGCGTAGACGTGGTCAGGCCGCAAGGACCCAGAAGCGCGGATTCTCTGCCAATATTTCAAAAGTCTTGGGGCCAAAAAGGCGAGGAATTGGCACCTGTCTTTGGACTACGAAGATAAGGGATCCGTCTGGAAAAAGGTACTCTGGAGCCCTTTGAACCAAAGCGTGGAGCACACTAAAATCTTCTACTTTGCCCTGATGAATTGGAGGGTTAGATACGATCAGATCAAAGGGCTCTGGAGCTAGCCGTGACCAGCCATCGGAGAGCACAAGCTGAGCCTCAGGTACGTTACGTGCCGAAGCCAATCCCGCCAGGGCATCAACCTCCAGCATGGTGACCTGGCCTGCGCCGCGGTCTAAAGCGGCGGCACTTATCATGCCGCTACCCGACGCGAAATCCAAGACCTTCTTACCCTTGAGATCTGGAAGGCAATCGAGCAGAAGACTGGTTCCGTCGTCGAGTTCACCGCGTGCAAACACACCCGGATAGGTGTACCAGTTTCGCCCCTCAAAGGGTGATTCGATCGACTCTTCCCACTCTTCAACTCTGGTTTTTAGACCTTCTTTCGGACCCGTAGCCTCCCAAATTCTGCAGTGAGCCTTGGTACGAATCGTACCGCTCCTTTCAAAGACTTGCTCGAGCAGTGTGCCGGCCGATTTTGCGCCTTCGTCATTGGCTCCGCAAACGATCAGGCGTCCATGTTCACCGAGAACGCCAGCACACATATGAAGGGCGTAGAGAAAGGTCGCCTTTGTTCTGGGCATTCTGAGCAGGATGGTGTCGAACGGGCCATTCGGCGGTGTGGTGCTTCCCGCTGCATCTCCCCATGAAAGCCAATTCCAGCGGTGTGGATGCTCAAGTAGCCCGCGGTCATTGACCACCAACACTTCGCCGGCCGAGTCCTTGAACTCAGCTAGCAAGTCGAGCACTTTTCGGTCGCGAACTGCTCCGGAGTGATGGGTGCTGCTGCCTCGTTTTTGCGCCTTTGATTTTCCGCTCATCATCCCTGCCTCACAAAAGACCCGGCGCGTCATAGCATAAAGTGGCCAAATTCACCGTGCAGATTGAACTTGGGTCCCGACGGGTGTAGTGAGGCGGCCATGGAAAGACTAGATAAAATATTGGCGCGCCGCGGTGCGGCATCGAGACAGGCGGCTCAACGACTTTGTAGACAGGGTCGAGTCCGTGTGGGTGGAATGGTCGTTCGGGATCCTTCGCAGAAAGTCGATGGGAGCCTGGAGGTCCTTGTGGACGGCGAAGCCTACGAGGAGGCCCCGCTTTTCGCGATCTACCATAAGCCCGTGGGCGTTCAGTCGAGCATGGCGGACAACTGGGGCCGAGAAGATCTTCAGGAAGTTCTGCCCGAGGCATGGCAAAGCGTGATGCACCCGGTGGGCAGACTGGACGCCGACACCTCGGGTCTTCTGCTCTTTTCGTCGGATGGAAAATTGACGCAAAAGCTCTTGCATCCAAAGCACGAGGTACCTCGTGTCTACGAGGCGCTGGTGGAGAATCCAGTGGATGAGGCTCGGTTGCGCACGACACTGGCGGCCGGAGTTGAAACGGCCGAGGGCGTCTTCTCCGCGGGATTACTGAGCGTTGACGGACAGACGCTGCGACTAGAAGTCAGTGAAGGAAAGTACCGAATGGTTCGGCGGATACTGGCCAATAGCGGGCATCCAGTAGTTAAACTCCATCGCGTGAGCTACGGCGGTTTTGAACTAGGCAACCTTGAGCCTGGCGCGCTTCGAGCTTGCGAGGAATCTGAATGGGAGTGGCTACTTTAGAGACGCTTTCTCCCACATACGAATGTAGGCCTCCGCGGACCGGAAGATGAGCTCGAAGTCCTCGTCCGTAGCGCCATCCCGGCGGGCATCCTCGAGCAACTCCGCCACTAACCCGATATGGACCATGCCTTCGGTGTTAAAGTCGACCACCCGTTCACCGACCAGAGGCTGTGTAAACTCCACAGCCCCGTCGAAGGACACAAATGGATACTCGACCGGATTCGACTGTTGCTCACCACAATTTGCCAAATCACCGAACCTCGGCCGAGGCATGGTCGCCATACCGTTAAAGTCGAACCCGAACCCAAGGCCGGGATAGGCGCCAGCGGCGTCAATCTCCCCTTTCTGCGCCCTGAAGCCGCGCATTAGAGACCCCGGCTCACCCGTTGAACAACGAGAGATTCCAGCAATGGAGAGACCGCCGATCTCGTAGAGTTTCCCACGGTTGGTGTTCCCATGAGTCGCTGCTGCGGGGTAATTGGCTTCCTCAAGCATCTCGAAGACCTCAACGTACGTTCGTCTCGGGAGGTGGTCGATCTCTGGAATCATCCCGCGCTCCATAATGCCTCGAATCAAGTCTCGCCCTGCTTCAGTCAGCCCTCCCGCCTGGCACCAGTCTCCTTCGAGCGCCGGCTCTTGTAAAAGCTGGAGGTAGGGCAAAAGGTCCCTCAATGGGCTCATGCTGAATTCAAGCAACTCGTTTGGTGCAGGCGCAAGGTAGTCTTCGCGCGGCTCGTTGATGCCGCCGAACTGCACCGGACCATAGTCAAACGTGGTCGGAACATCAGGGCAGTCTTGAACGAAGTTCGAATAATGTGCGGTTTGTACGAAGTTACCGAGTTCTACAATTCCGCGATGCCCATCGCCGGGTGTAAACGCGTTGTCGTACTTGTGATTCGGGAAGATCGCGCGGATTCCTTTGGCGTAATACTCGTCGAGCTGTGCTTCGATGTGGTCGCGGTCGCAGATTGGGTCGTCCGGGCGGCGGGTGAGATAGCACTCGAAGAGATTCGGAACCTCGATGCCAAGGATGACGGCGAGCTTGCCCTCGGCAATCACTGCGCGGGCGTCTTCGGGGGACTCCACCACTCTGAACCAGCCTTTTCCTGGCCCGCCTTCTTGCGCGTCGATATACCTCTCCATCACTCGTACTTCTTCGATTTGCCTGTCTACGTTCAGCATGTCTCGGCAGTCCCAACGTACGGGTTGAAAGCCTGTATCGGCCATCAAATCGCAGAAGACTTCGTTCGACACCGCGTGTTGGACCACCAGCCGCATCCCGGCCATCCATGCGCGTTTGAGCCAGATATAGTACTGAGTTTGGTGGGTGATATGCTCTGTGCTTGGCCAGTCAGTGAATGTTGGCCAGCCGTCTGTCGTATGGCTTGGCTCCGGCAGAAGTCCGGTTGAGAGCAACGAGATAATCTCTGTCTGGTCGACCTGATCGCCGGCGCCTAAGAAGTCTGCTCGGCCATCTTCGCCGTGGAATTGTTCGCAAGACCCGAGCGCGTGTTCCACACCCAGCCGGTGAAACGGGGCGCCATGAAAAATACCGCCACCTCCGAATCCGAAGTTCGAGAGGATATGCGAGTGCGCGTCTACAAATCCGAAGAGGTCGCCGTCCTCGAACTTGGTTTTTGCGGGGGTTCCAGTAGCGTCAAGGCTGAGCTCTGGGAAGGTTGCACACCCCTCCGCCTCTATCAATTTGAGAGGTACGGGCTCCACGGCAATTGGCTCAGGGCCCATGTAGAAGTTGGATTGCCTTCGCCGAATATTGAAAGCGTTTGAGACCTGGTCCGATACTTCGAGCTGCCATTCGGCAGGAGAAACGAAACTATCGTCAACGCGAGTGATATCGGACTCAAGTTCGGTTCGACGCTTCAGGTACTCTGCACCAGCTTCGACCCCTTCAAGGTCGAGCAAAAGGTATCCACGCTCGTCGTCGTAGAAGAGATATGTGCCAAGGTCACTGGCCCTCATCAGAAAGGGCGTTCCCTCCCCACCCCATTCATAGCGCTCGCCATCGCGAGTGAGTAGTTCTCCTTTATGCTCGATCCTGACACAGGCATTTGCGAATTCAAATACGGCTTCAGGTGGTGCCGAATCGAAGATGAGTTCGCCCGGTGGGACACTTTCCACAGTGTCGACGCAGCCAGCGGCCAAAACCCCAAGAGCGCACAACAAGATCTTGTAAAATTGTCGGTTTTTCATGTACTACTCAATCACTGAGGATGTTCGTTCAGCCAAGGCTACCACGTTCTTGTTGGGTGAGAAGACTTACCAAAGGATAAGTGATTTCCATGATTCAACATTCCCGCCGATTTCTTGTCGCGATGATCGCCGCGTGCTGCCTTTTTCCGTCGAGCGCGAGCGCTTGGAATCTCTACGTGAACGGAGCTGCAGACACGTGGAACACCAACGAGTTTGGCGGCCATGGGATATTCTTGGCGCACCTCGCCCTCCCTTTGGGTGACTGGCTCTTAGTAGCCGAGCTCAACACGGATACGGCGCTGCTTCGAACTCAGACGCAGTTCGGGAAGGTCCAGCTCGGTGCACAAGTTCGCGCCGAAGCACTCTTTGGCGGCCTTCTGATTCATCATTTTGTGGCGGGTGAAGACCAGCCTGAACTCGGGTTCTATGCGTCGTTTGCTGAAGCCCAGGTGGATGCGAAAACCAATCTAGCATCTCATTGGTTCACGCTTAGTTTGGGGGCAAGGCAATGGGCTTTTTCCGCTTTTGAGGAAGAAGATATCGTGTTTCCTCCCGACCTTTTGGCGGCGTACGCCCAGCTGAGTTGGGCGTGGTGGGAGATTGACCATGACTCAAGCTGGTCCGACCCACACAGGCGTGCGAGGCGAAGGATTGAGGGTTTTGGGCTCGGAATGGATATCAGCGCCGAGCTCAGGAACGATTCAGGTGAGTTTGGGGTCGAGGGCAGAAACCCCGGGGAAAAAGAGATCTTGTCGGTTCGACAGTGGGGCGCATGGGGTGTGGAGTTGAGCCCAATTGCGCGCCTTCAGGTCAGACAATGGGCCGGATGGGGCTTCAATGAAGACGACCTGACTCGGATGAGGGTGGGCGGCCAAAATCCCTATGTGTTGCCGGTGCCAGGCCTACCGTGGGCTGCTTTTTTGGCTCAACGCTATGTGGGTGGAGAGGTAGCTCAGTCCTTCAATCTCTGGGGCGAGTCCGAGATCGGATTTACCGCGAACGGCGTGGTGCTTGATGACCCGAGGCGTGTGGGGGACTTTGATGAGTTTGGAAACGTTATCGGTACATCACTTTTCTTGGATTTCCGGCATGGCCCATGGCAGGCGAACGCCGCGATCGGCCTCTCGCCGGACACCGGCTACCTTGCGAATTCGCTGAATTATGGGGCTTATGTAGACCTTGGGCGCTCGTTCTAGGTCATCGTTTCAAGAGAGATATAGAAATCCCTGCGACTAGCAGGCAGCCCAGCACGAGCACGCTCCATAGAATCCACGGGGTTTTCTCGACCTCTACGGGCGCTACGCTGGCGGCTTCCCCCTCGCGCTCCTCCATAGGGCCGAGATATGCCGGAAGAGGCCGCCAAGCCTCTCCAAAATGGGACTTCAGGGTTGAGACGAGTTCCGGCACGGGCGCGTTGATGCGGCGCCTGTCGTGACTTCCGGCGAGCAGTTCATAGGGGCCTTGGCCACGGGCCAGGAACACCAGTGTTTCGGGCTGCCAGCCGAGGAGGAGCGTGGGTTGGTCAAGGGTTGGGGCATCGCTCGTCAGACGGAAGTAGCGGTCACGCACAACGCCTTCCAGCTCTCTAGCAGCCGACCTGCTGGCCACATCGCCGCCAAGGTTGAATCCGACCCATGAGCCAGCGCGATACCTCCAGGGCGCGTCAAGCGAGTCACGACTCTCTAGCTTCCAGCGCGCTGCCGAGTTTTCTTCGAGCTCGATATCCGCCTTTTGCACCGGAAATCTGCCCGGGTTTGTGTAGATAATCTCGGTGTATTTTGGGTGAAATTTTGTATCTCCGACCACACGAGTCCATTGCCATTCAGGGTCTTCTGACTGTGGCGCGAGGTGTGCACGCACGCTCAGAACCGGCACGAGGAGCCCCTTGGCTGCACGAACTCGGAGATAGCGCTGACTCCTGTCGACGCTCAGCTTGTTGAGGAGCACGCGTTCGTTTTCAGCCTGGAGGTCGACCAATTTACCGCGGCCTGATTCGTGCCAAGTTTCAAAATCCGAGCTGCTCTCGATGATCACCTCAGTATCGAGCGGGGCGTGGTCAGGGCTCCATTCTAGCTCCAGAAACTCAATGGGATCTCGGACGCGAGACGCGTCGACCAGAACTCCGACCGGAGGCCCCGTATGGGAGTGCAAATGCTCAGTTTCAACACGTTCTACCCTGCCCTGCGTTCGAGTCTCACGACTGATGGTCCAGAGGTTATGGTGCTCCCATTGGGGCGGAAGCTCAAAGAGCGGAAGCTCGAGCGAACCAGCCCGCTCCACCACATTTTCTGCGGGCATGAGCGCCGAAGGAACCTCTTCGCCTTTGGCGTTCCGAACGATCAAATCGCCAACTCGAGAGTCTGTTGTGGCCTCATAGACCTCGGAAGACAACTCAACGAGATAGGCACCAGACTCATCGCGGCTCGGCGCGATGGGCCACGCCCAGCCGAAATCAGCCGCAAACGCGTTCGCCGGAAGGATGAGAAGAATCAGAACAATGAAGGTCAGAGCTCTCATGGTTGATCTCCTGCGTTTTGAGACTCGTCTGGACTGGACTTCAACACGGCATCTTTTGCCACGGGTGCGGGAGCAAGGTAGCCCACCACAAGGCAAAGTAGACCGAACGCGATGAATGAACCAATGCCCATCAAGTCCCCGAGGTGGGTTCGGTCTACAACGATGAGTTTGACGAGCACCAAGCCGATAAGGATCGCGCCGACCTTCCACATGCCGCGATCGCCGCGCTTGGAGCCAGCGATCCAATGGCCCATGCCGAAGAGACTCCAGACCACGGTGAGACTCATTTGAGCGGTGGCATTATCCCAAAGCTCGAAAGACCAAGGCGCATCTGTGTATTGGTGGACGGCTCTCAGAGTTACGTTGGTGAGCGAGACCAGAGAAACTAGTGAGATGCCGGTACGCATCATTCCGCGAAGGTCTTCCTCGACTAGTCCCGATTTGAACCAGGCGATGAACATGGCGAGGATCGTCAGGAGGACCAACTCCACCGGATTGACGAGCGGAATCCAGGTGAGGCCTGAGTCTCCCGGGTGGGTCAACAAGATGAGCCAGAGCACCAAGACTACCGCCTGTAGCATGGCCATCAGGAACGGGCGCCAGCGCTCAAACCCGAGCGTCGGCCAGAAGATGACGCGCGGAGCAAAGGAGGTCAGACCCACGAGGACGAGCCACGGTACGACTCCTGCGGCGGCTTCCCAACCGGTCGCAAGTCCAAGTTCGCCCACCGTATGGTTCGCAAACGAGGAGACCACCACGCCGACGACCAAGACCCAGATGGCATGAATGGTCGGGACCGTAAGGCCTTTGTGGTCTCGGAGGCTATAGAGTGAGCACATGGCGAGCGTGCCCCAGATGGCCCATGCGCCTGGGCCCCATCCGGAAAAGACGTGTCCGAATTCCTCGATTTTAGGCAGAGCCAGAGCACCGCACGCAAATCCAACCACAACCGCGAGCCTTAGCAGTTGGGACGCGAAATACTTATGGAAGGAGGCGAGGCTCCCCATGGTCAGGGCCGCGAAGACGAGCCATGCGTCATAGTGGTCGCTGAAGTGTACGAACTCGTTGATTTCCCTAAGACCCGTGACCACCCACCAAAAGAGTCCCCACACAAAGAGGACGCTATCGGTTGAGTCTTCGCGTCGGCGATAGAATAGCGCGGTGGCAAATCCAGCCAGCGCGAGCACGAGGCCGCTCATGAACGCCGGATTGAAGATAGCTGGGTCGGAGATGTCGGTGTTCACGAAGATATAGAAGATGGCCGCGAGAATCTTGAGCAACCCGCCCACCAGTCGTTGCCATCCGATATTATTCTTGAGCCCGAGCCAGATAAGGATTGCGCCTTCGATGGCGAAGATCGCCACCGTTGTTTGGGCCGAGAACGCAAGTGGTACCGCGAGGGTAGCAAAGGTCAGCGCGATTGCGGCATGCGCCATGCCAAGGCCTCGGTAGTCTTGGAGTCGAAGCAGGACGGCCCCGAGCACCATGTTCAAAAGCGCGACACCGAAGGCGATCCATGCCAGAGGAAGCTGCTCCAGGATCAACAAAGTAACTGAGAGATAGGCGAAGAGCGGGTTTCCAAAGACCACCACCATATCCGCGAAACCAAGTGAGCTGCGGTCGGTTTCCTTTCGTGCGTTGAATATCGGGATCGCGAGGAAGAATGCGTAGAAGACGGCCACAAACGGGATGGTGCTCATGAGTTTTTCATCTGAGTACTCGAGCCCGCCCCAGAGCAATCCGATTCCGTACGTGAAGAAGAATCCCAAGAGATTGAGCCATTTCCACGAGCGCCACCACGACATACCGAAGATGGAGAAGTTCAAGACGGCATAGTAGCTAAAGAGCGCGACGTGATTGCCTGAGCCCGTGGAGATGAGCAGCGGAGAGGCAAAACCCGCGAGGATGGCTAGCACCGCAAGCCCGCTCGCGTTTTGGGCCACGGCCATGATACCGAGTGCGGTCACGAGGATGATCGCCATTCCTAACGCAAGCGTGGGATCGAGAAGCTCGTAGAATCTGAAGGCCGCGAAGGTGGTCATCAGGAGAACACCTACGCCACCGCCTTGAAGGCTGAGGCCAAATGCTCGCCGCGTGTTCCTCTGCCACCATCCGATGGCCGTTCCCGCGATGCCAAAGGCGGCGATGCCGGCTAGCCTGAACTCGATTGGGAACGAGAACCAGCCTTCGCTCGCCCCATACCTGATGAGTGCCGCAAGACCTACGAAGATCACGAGCACGCCGATAACGGCGAGCACGTTCTCCTGGAGGATATTGATGAGGCCGGGGCCTTGTGGAGCTTCGGGTTGTTTGGCTGGCGGGACCGGACGCTGCCGTTGTTCGGGCTGTGGCTCTCGTGGTGGGTTTGGTTGAGCAGGCGCCTCAGCTTCCGGGGTTTGGGACCCTGGCGGCTTCTCAAATCGCGGATTGAACTTGGATGGCTTTGCCGCCAGAGGCGCCTGAGGACTCTCTGCCTCGACGACTTCGTCGACTGGCTCTTCCGCGACTGGCTCTTCTAGGACCGGCTCCGGCTGGGGCTCTACTGGGACCTCTTGCGGAGTTTCCGGCTCAGGCGGAGTTTCAGGCTCGGGCGGAGTTTCAGGCGCGACAGGCGCAGGCAATGGCTCGGGCGCCAACCTTTGCGGTTCGGGCGGAAGAACTTGGCGCGGCGTGGGCGCGGTGAGTTGACCAGTCTCAACATCTTCCATTCGCCGCTGAAGACTCTTGATATTCGCGGTCAGCTCCCAAACCTTGAAGACCAGCCATATCGTGGCGATAGGTATCGCCAAGAGGGATGCGCCAAATAGAAATATTGCGATTTCGAAGGGTTCCATAGGTACTCCAAAAACAATTCAGCGAGTTCTAACGCAATTTGAGTACCAACGTATCTAACGAAAAATCGGCCCTTTTTATGGGGCCGACAGAGACGCATGGACGTTTTATGAACACCTTAAGGTCATTTCACGCACAAATCACGGACACTCGGGATTATCAGCCCCTGGCGTACCCAGGTCTCCGGTCGCGAATGGCGTGACCGCGGAGCACCAGATGCCCCAGTCGTCACGGCTCCACGTAGCGCCGGTAGGCGGGGACGAGTATTGGGTGGAGTCGATTTCGTCGAAGAACGAGGAGCCCGCCCAGGACGGACACTTGAGCGTCAAAGTGTCATTGGTGTTATTCAGGTTGATCTGCGCGCCGTAGATGAAGTCTGCGGTGAAGCCCACATTCACGTGGCGCGCAAAAGTCACATAGCCCCAGGGCGAAACTTCGATGGATTGGTTGATAGTGAACGATTCAGCGCCCGTAGAAGTCTGGCTCTCAACCACACAATTATGAAGGTTTCGGTGCCCTGTGGTCAGGTTCCGAACCTCAAACCACTCACCTTCGCTGTCGTAACGATTCGCAGGGTCCGCCATGATCTCGGTGATTCGGAAATCGCCCGGTTCAGGTGGTTCAATCACACAACCGGTATAATCAACATTGCAGCTCGAATCACATGTGGGCGTACCAGTTCCGAAGATGGTGCAGGTCGCGTTGGTCGTCCCATCACATTGTTCTGCACCATTGACAATGCCATCGCCACAGCGTGGTCCGAGAGCGGTGCAAGATGCGTTGCATTTGCCATACTGCCCGTTCTCCGAGCCGTCATCACACACCTCGTTTCCGTTGACGACGCCATCACCGCAGGTGGCGCCGAGGCCCGTACAGGTGGAATTACAACGGTTGTATTGGCCGTTTTGGGCGCCATCGTCACAGACCTCGTTCCCGTTTCGCACGCCGTCACCACACCTGGGCCCAGGCCCCGAGCAATCGGCCTTACACCGTCCGTACTGACCGTTCTGAGCACCGTCATCGCAAGACTCATTGCCTTCGCGCACACCGTCACCACAGGACGTACACGCGTTCACGTTCAATGTGCACTGTGACGAGCAGGTGATTGTGCCGCCATCAAATCCAAGGGCTGAACACGTAGTTCCCGGCGCGCCATCACACTCCTCGGAATCGTTAACAACGCCATCGCCGCAACGCTCGTGGAAGCAGCCTTGTACCACATGTTGGCAAGAGCTTGAGCACGTGACGCTGCCTCCGGAGAAGCCGAGGTCTTCGCAGGAGACCAACGGAAGGCCGTCACATTGTTCGCCTTGCTGAACTAGCCCATCACCGCATAACGCGGGGGGATCGACAGTTTGATTATTGGTGTTGTTCGAGTTGTTCGAGTTGTTCGAGTTGTTGGAACCCGGCGAATTGTTGGTACCCGGCGAGTTGTTGGAGACTGGGTTGTCGGGACCCGTTGTATTGTTGGAATTGTTCTGAGTGACGGTCAGGTTGTTTGAGCCAGGCTCGTTATTGGTCTGATTATTCTCAGAATTGTTTGGGTTGGGCGTATCGGGCGTCTTCTTGACGATCTCATCGCCACAACCGAGAGCAAAAACCACCAAAAACAATAAACTTCGCATAGCAACTCCTTCATCTACCTTAGAGTCATAACACTCTTCGCAGCGGATTCCAGAGTTTCAGGCTGTGTTTCAGGAAGATTCAGGTCGCTATTTCTTGCGATTACCTGGTCCTCGCCGCGGCTTATTCCGATTGTCCTTCCTCGGAGTACCGGATTTCGGGGCGTCATGACGCGGGCGTTGAGTGTTGCGCGCGGGGGCTGAAGGGGTCATCACAACTGCCCGACGGCCCAGAGGCAGTACAGGCTCATCAACAATCGACTCCTCTTCTTCCGGACCGTAGGCTCGATTCATCAAATCGTCGAAATCCATATCATGCGAGAGTTCGCCTCGCTGATACATCTTCCAGATTTCTTCGCCGAACTTGAACTTTCGAGCTTGATTCGAGTCGCGCAAGAAGTGCGACGCGAGGCTTTGCACATCACGGATGAAAATCCTCTTTGCGTTCGAGTTTGCGGTGCTGTCGATGGCCTGGGGGAAGTCGATGATGATCGGATTCTTGCCGTCGTAGAGCACGTTGTAGATCGAGAGGTCACCGTGCACGATATTGACCGAAAGCATACGCGCGGTCTGAGTCAGGAGGTCTCTAAAGACGCGCTTCTTCTCCTCCACCCCTAAATGAGTCTCGGCAAGGCGCGGCGCGGGGTTGCCGAAATCGTCGCGCACGTACTCCATGACGAGCACGCCGTCCATGAAGATATAGGGCGCGGGCACCCGTACCCCGGCATCTTTAAGGATGTAGATAGTCTTCGCCTCAACTTCCAGCCACTGCTCTTCTTCCTGAGCGCGGCCGTAGTTGGTGCGTTTCTCCATCGCACGCTTATCACGCGAGTTTCGGACCTTACGTCCCTCGGTATAGTCGGCACGCTGGCTAAAACTGCGATGAGCTTGTTCCTTATAAACTTTGGCAACTCGTTCTTCACCGCCGGCAACGACGAGAAAAATTTGAGCTTCTTTGCCACTCTTGAGGGGTCTGATCACCTCTTGGATGATTCCCTCTGAGACCAACGGCTCTAGCCGTTTGGGCATCTTCATACCACTGGCTCCTACTCCTTATGTGTTGGACCGGTGTCGCAAAATCCCGGACTGACTATAGGCAAATTCTCTTGAATTCAACCCTCAACAGGCATTTGATGCGTATTTGGGTACAAAATGCACAATTCTGGCTGCGAACGTAACTTTTCCCTAGGGTTGGAATCGAAGCATTGCAGGAGAGTTCTTTGAGCAATGGGCGCAAAATTGCGGTGGGAATTATCTGGCTGATGACCGCGTGTAATCAGGCAGAGGACCGCTACGTGGCACCAGACCTCGGTCCGCTCGATATGGCCGCGGAAGAAGATAGCACGCCGGACCTTCCCAATGTTGACGCGGGCCCGGACGTTGACGCCGATTTGGGCGACGATTCCGACATGGACATCATTCCTCCTGGCCCGTGGCGCTCGGCGCTCTACCAAGAGAATTGGCTCCCGACCACTGTGGACGAGGCTGGACGTGGACTTCACGACTTTTCGTACGCAGGTTTCCGTCGCGGCGAGGCCCCTTGGAAAGACCCCGAACCCTATGTGCGGCTGAGTGATTTCGAGCCGGATCCGACCGGAGAGGCGCTGTCTACCGCTGCATTCAAGGGAGCCCTTGCGTCCCTGGAAAACGGTGGAACTCTCGTAGTTGATCCTGGCATCTACCGGGTAGACGAGGTCTTGGAGATCCAAACTCCGGGCGTGCTCATTCAGGGAAATGGGCGCCCTCAGATCTGGTTTTCGAACCCTCAGGAAGGTGGGCAAATTCGCTTCGAAGGAAAACCGGTCGTGACCACGGAAGTCGACCTGACGCGCGATACCATCAAGTACACCGAGGTCATCAGCGTCTCCGATGTATCCGACTTCTCGTTCGGCGACCGAATCTATATCGGGCAGACCATCACGCCGGAGTTCCTGGCGTCGTACGGGATGGAAGACGAGTGGGCAGAATGGCTTGGCGACTACCAGGTGATTCACAGGCGAACAGTCTTCGAGGTGGATGAAGGGTCGTCAACGCTCCGGCTCGATATCCCGATCCGTCAGGTTATTCGGGCCGCAGACGGAGCAAAGGTCCAAAAGATTTTGGGAGAATTGGACCGGGTGGGTGTACGCTCGATCGATATCTCGACTGCGGCGCGTGGCGTTGACGAAGAGACTTTTGCGATCTCAATCCAGCACGCCTACGACGGCCTCATCGACGAGGTGAACTCCTTCGAAGCCGACGATTCCGGCGGTCACCTGGCCGGTGGCGGCTTACTCGTGATGGATTCGTCGTCGATCACAGTCTCAAACTCAAGGCTCTCGAATTCCATCTCCGAAGGTCTTGGGAGTTTGGTGGAGGTTCGGCGTTCAAACGAGATATTAGTCTCTCTGGTCAACACCGAGGGCGGCGCTCCAAACTTTGGCGTGAGCGGTGGGTTTGGGTCGAGCGGCAACGTTTGGTTGAGGGTGGAATCCGCCGAGGGTCAAAGTCAATTCGACGGCCCGCTGGCTACCGCGAATCTGGTTGACGCGAGCCGCCTGCTTGGGACTTGGTCCGCTGAAACCTTGCCAGAATCGGGACCTGGGTGCGCGGACTGCGTCTTCTGGAACACTCGCGGTAGCGGCATGATTCGTACAGATCAGTTCGGCTGGGGCTACGTGATTGGCACAACGCCAGAGGTTGAAGTTTGGCGTTCGGACAACGCGCCTTTGGACTGGCTTGAGGGTCAAGGCCGTGGAGGAGATTTGGTCCCGAGCTCACTCTATGAGGATCAGAGACGACGCCGACTTGGGCTTCAGTAGTACACGCGGGCTCCGTCCGCGTGGGATGAGTCTCGCATTTTATCCAACTTCCTCAAATTCTTGTTGGACCGTTTTGCTACAACGCCCGTCTCAAGCGGCTACAAGCCGCTTGTACTGGGGGTCAACTCGGTAGCTTAAGCCCCATATCCACAAGCGCGAGCAAGGCCTCCGCGTTGCCTTTTGCATCGTTGACCGGGTGGTGGTCGTGAGTGGTCTTTCGCAGATGTTTCCAACCGGCAAAGAAGTCCTTTTGCAGCCCGCAATAGAGGTCGCCGATACGCCGAGCTGAATAACCAAAGGGATTATGCCCCAGATACTTATGGAAGTAGTAGTTGATGAACTGCCAATCAAACGCCGGATTGTCTGACATGAAGATGGGACGCCCCTTGGACTCAGCTTCCACCCATTTTGCGAAGGCTTCCATGGTCTCGGCGGGATCGGGAAACTCCAGATGTTCCTCGCGCGAAAAACCGCTGATTTTCAACGCGTCCGGCTTGTAGTCGTCCGTGATCGGTCGTGTTTGCCCATAAAAAGTGGTCTGGAGCTCAGGAGAGACCTTAACGGCTCCAAAACACACCATCGAAAACAAGCCAGGACAAGGTCCATCGGCCTCAACATCCACGACAAAAAGCGACATAGGGGTTCCTCATGATTGAAGTCTCGACAAGAGGCGAGGCATGACGCAAAATCGCCGGGCAAAAACGACGAGAGATCATGGTCACCATAAAGCGCCTCCGCGGCCAAGAGATTTTACCCTACATACCAGATGCTGCACGGCTTCGCATCGAGGTCTTCAGCGAATTCCCTTATCTCTACGATGGTGACCTCGACTACGAGAAGTCCTATTTGGCGTCCTACGCTGAGTCGGAACGTAGCGTGTTTGTCGTGGTGCTCGACGAGAAATCGGTGGTGGGTATCTCAACAGGGCTGCCGCTTATGGACGCCGAAGACGCCTTCCAAGACGCGTTTGGTGCAAGTGATATCGATCCAAAAGACGTGTTCTATTTTGGGGAGTCGGTTCTGAAGAAGCCGTTTAGAGGGCACGGAATGGGGACGCGGTTTTTTGAAGAGCGCGAGAAATACGCCCGCGAGCTCCAAGAGTTTAAGTGGACCGCATTCTGTGCTGTAGAGCGCCCCGTCGACCACCCCGACCGGCCAGAAAACTACCAGCCCCTGGATGCGTTTTGGGGGCGCCGAGGTTATCTCAAACACCCCGAAATCCATACGACTTTCGAATGGAAGGAACACAACGAAGCAAGAGCGTCTGCGAAGCCTATGGTGTTCTGGGTTCGGCCGATTCGATGAAGATTGCTCTCATTTCCGACATACATCTTGCCCCCGGGGGTTTGAACCGATGTGGCGTCCCGATTGCGCAAATTGGGGAGGTTTTGGATGAACTGGAGAGGACACACGATCGTCTTGTCGTGGGCGGAGACCTCTACGATCTAAGCCGACCGGCACTTCTTGGCGCATGGCGGGCACACCGTGAGCTGATGCTTCGGGAGTTCGGAGAGGTGTTGGAGCGGCTCGAGGCCTATGAAGCGGTGTTCGGAAACCATGATTTTGCGCGCCGAGAACTGGGTTCGAAGGAAGTCCTGAGTTTTAAGGGACGTGTGCTCGCGACGCTTCTACACGGACACCAGTTCGACGGCGGAATCAAGCGCATCCCTGGGCTCGCCGCGAGCGCAAACTGGGTGTCTGGTTGGGCGGCACGCCTCGGAGTGGATGAGCTTGGTCGCGCGCTCGGTGCGGTACCTGTCCTCTTGGAGTCGCAACGCAATCTGGACGCAAATCTTCGCGGGCTACTGGCCTACAATCGTGTTTCCCCCGCCCAAATCCTGATTACGGGCCACACCCATCTCTTGAGGGCGTGTCGTATTGAAGGTGTGGTGCTGGTCAATAGCGGTTGTTGGGAACGTGAGCCGCAATGGGTCAGTCTCGACCTCGATGCGGGGACTGTAGAGCTCAATCGAATGGTGAATGGTCGCGTGATCGGGAACCGTGTCAACGCGGGCCCTCGTTGACAGGTGCCTCAAGAGTAATTTTGAAGTAGCATCCGCGTTATGAGTCGATGGATCGTGAGTCTTTTACTTTTGGCGGGAGCGTGCAAATCGGAGGCACCGCAGCCTACTCGGCCTGAGCTTGCGCCAGCGATCGAGGAGCCAGAAACCGAACCTGAAGAGCAACCTGAGCCCGAGGCACCGCAGGAAGAAGCCGTCAAATGGCCCACGGATTTCGCAGACATCTACGAGCGTCCACTCAGCAGCGAAGACTCCCTTCCCGAGTGCAAGAGCGGCTGGCACGCCTCAGCGATCGACGATGAATTCATGGTCTGGAAGTGTTCAGATTACGGCGACACGGGCATTTCGGAGAGTGGTGAGCTCGCAATTCACACGCGAAACCGCAAGATTTTCATGGTTACGGTCACCGTTGACCAGGAGTCGGACCGCGGCGCCAAGGCGCTCGTTGCTCCACTGCGGTCCATCAATAAAGAGAAGAGCGTCGAGATGACGCCAGACGAGTCGAAGATCCTCGACGAACTTTGGAATCTAGACACCTCCTATGCCGGGCTCACCGTGGGCGACACCGGGTTTTCGGTGCTCCACTACAGCGTGCGAGACCAACTCAGCATGGTCGGCGAGCTTATCGAGCGGCAACAAGACTTGAAGTCGGTAGGACGGCGCTACACGCTCGATGGTTTTCGCTACAAGATAAAGCGTGTCTCGCGCGAGTCGATGGTTGGGCGCGGAAAGGACCGTTGGACAGCGATGAAGGGCTCGGATTTTGTGGTGGTTGAGTACGAAATCGAAAATCGAACGAAGACCCTACACGACACCGACCCCGCCACCATGCGTCTCGTCACCGGCGCGACCCTCATAGAAAGCGATGAGCGTGCGCAGCGCGCAATCTTGGACGCGGACCGCACCGGTCAACTCAATCTTTCGCTAACGCCAAGGAAGACACGCGAGCGAGTTGTGGTGTTTGAGGTTCCACAATCTTTGCTCAGCTTGCCCCTAAAGCTTGTGATTTCGAATGAGGACAAACTCATCTTTAAGGTCGTGCTCGATTGAGCTATATCTGAGCGACCCTAAGAACAGGTGTGCTGGTGCAAAACGACGTTTCTGTATTCGAGGTGGGACCCCGCGATGGTCTCCAAAATGAGTCTGTCCTTCTCCCAGTAGAACAGAAAGTCGCGCTGATTCATAAGTTGGTCGATGGGGGCCTAAAGCACGTAGAAATCGGAAGTTTTGTGCATCCGAAATGGGTGCCTCAGATGGCCGACACGGACGAAGTTGCGCGCACCATCGAGAAGAAGCCCGGTGTGGCTTATTGGGCTCTCGTCCCAAACATGCGTGGACTTGAGCGCGCCATTGACGCCGGCATCAAGCACGTCGCGTTCTTCATGTCCTCGAGTGAGACGCACAACCAAAAGAATATCAACCGAAGCATTTCTGAAAGTTTGGTCGCGATGGAAGAGCTCTTCAAGCTGGCCCTGAGCGAGAAGCTGCAGATTCGCGCGTATATCTCCACCGTATTTGGCTGCCCATTTGAAGGTGAAGTGGACTTTGACCGCGTGCTGAAAATCGGCGACCGATTGCTGGAACTTGGAGCACAACAGATTTCGCTCGGTGACACGACGGGAATGGGTCGACCCTTGCAAGTTCAAGAGGGCTCGAAACGCGCCGTGGAGCGCTGGGACTCAGACAGAGTTGCCCTCCACCTTCACGACACAAGCGGGCTAGGCCAGACCAACGCGTTTGCCGGCTACCTCTCCGGAATTCGGGCGTTTGATAGTTCGGTTGGAGGACTTGGTGGCTGCCCTTATGCGCCTGGCGCGCCTGGGAACCTTGCCACCCAGACTCTTGTGAACCTGCTGGAATCGCTCGGCCGACCTACCGGGATTTCAAGGGATTCATTGCGCGAGACCACACAATGGCTTGAAGACGATATCGGCTTCAATCTCACGCAGCGCCGTTCACTCTAATGGCCATAAAGCCGTGGAAAACCCTTGATGCGAAGGTTGTGGCCGAAACTCCGATCTTTGAACTGGAGCGCGTCACTCGAACGTCTGAAGCAGGCCGGACTGGGGACTTCTATGTGGTTAAGATTCAAGACTGGGTCAACGTCTTTGTGTTCACCCCCGAAGACGAACTGGTTCTGATCGAACAATACCGGCATGGAACCGACGAAGTGACTCTGGAAGTGCCGGGCGGCGCGATCGATGATGGCGAAAGCCCATTGGAAGCTGCCGCGAGAGAACTTAGGGAAGAGACTGGATTTACCTGCGAGTCTTGGGAGATTGTGGGCTGTGTCGAGCCAAACCCCGCCATTCAAAATAATCGCTGTTGGACGCTCGTGGGACGTGGAGCCAGAAAAACTCATGCCACCGATATGGATGAACATGAGGAGATCGAGGTCAAGCTTGTGCCACGTGGTCAGATGGATTCCTTGATCAAGGACCGAACCATCAAACACTCGTTGGTGGTTGCCGGTTGGTATTTTGCGCGATGAGTACCGAGCAGTACATAGATTTACTTTTGCATTTCAACGCCTCGAGTAACCTGATTGGGCCGATGGATCGAAAGACCATTCGCTATGATTTGATTGAGGACAGTCTCAAAGCAGCCATCCACGTTGCCCCGTATGGACGGGTGCTAGACGTGGGAAGTGGCGCAGGCCTGCCCGGGCTTCCTCTGGCAATCGCGTATCCTGAGGCGCATTACACGCTCGTGGAACCACGAAAGAAGCGTACACAGTTCATGACGATTGCGGCTCAGCGTCTAGGTCTTCGAGAACGCGTAGACGTTGTGGCAGAGCGCATCGAGGACTTTGTTCAGAGCCCTGATTACGCGCCCTTTGACTGGGTGGTTTCCAAGGCCTTTGAAGAGCCCACGGCGTTCCTAAAAGATGCCCTGGCGTGGACCAAGTCCGGTGGACATATCATTTCGATGATAAGTGCCGCGGATGAGGCTTCCCTGCTGGAGCTGGCCAATGAGTTGCCAGTGGAGCAGGTTGGCACAATGGCCTACGAATCAAGCGAGGGACAAGCCCGACGCGTGATTACGTGGAAGTTTTCTAGCTAGTGTGAGATGCGAGCAACGCGGGCAGAAGCCCGCGTTGCCAGAAGCGGATTACTTCTTCTTGGCAAGTTCAGCGTCGATGACTTCCTTGAACTTAGGAAGCGGCTGAGCACCAACGACGCGATTGCCGTTGATGAAGAATGCTGGGGTTCCACGAACGCCAACAGCTGAGCCTTCTGCCATTTCGGCATCGACCTGCTTCTTGAGCTCATCGCTGTTGAAGTCAGCTTTGAACTTCTCCATATTCAAGCCAAGCTCTTGAGCCACTTTCTCGAAGTGACCTGCGGTCTTGAACTCTTTCATGGTTGCGAAGAGTTTGTCGTGCATTTCCCAGAACTTGCCTTGCTTTGCAGCAGCGAGAGCTGCGCGGTGAGCGGCAGGAGCTTCCTGGTGGAATGGAAGTGGGTAAGCTTTGAAGACCAACTGCACTTTGCCATCGTACTCCTTCATGACTTCTTCGATGGTACCAGCTGCGCGTGCGCAGAATGGGCATTGGAAGTCAGAGAAAGCGAAGATGGTGACAGGTGCGTTCTTAGGTCCGCGAGTAACAGCGTTTCCGATGTTAAGCTTGCTTGGGTCGACCTTGTCTGGTGCGGCTGCTGGAGCTGGTGTTGGTGCTGCTGCTGCAGGAGCGTTCTTCTTGTTTTCAGCAACAACGGCTTCGTAAAGAGCCTCACCCTTAAGGTTACGCTCTTTCTTGAGCTTCTCAGCAAGTGCGATCTGCTTCTTGATTTCAGCTTCGAACGCTGGGTATGGCTTTGCGCCGACCAACTGAACGCCGTTCACGAAGAAGTTAGGGGTTCCACGAGCGCCAACTTTGGAGCCGAGCTCAAGGTCTTCCTTGACGATTTGCTTGCCTTTACCGGAGTCGAGGTATGCCTTGAACTTGTTGACGTTCAAGCCCAGCTGTTGAGCGTAGCCCGTGGTGAGCTCGCGCATATCAGCACCTTTGAAAGACTGCATGTTAGCGAAGAGAAGGTCGTGCATTTCCCAGAACTTTCCTTGCTCATGAGCGGCCAAAGCAGCTTCGTGGGCAGCAGGAGCTTCCTGGTGGAATGGTAGTGGGTTCTGCTTGAAGACAATACGGACTTGCTCGCCGTAGTTCTTCATGACCTGCTCAAGTGTTGGGTTAACACGGCTGCAGAATGGGCATTGGAAGTCTGAGAACTCGACGATGGTCACCAGGGGATCCTTGGTGTTTCCTTTCATCGGATCATTAGCGCGAACAGGAACCATATTGACTACGGTTGCTGGTGCAGCTGGCTTGTCAGCCGATGGCGCAGATGGGGTGTCCTTGAAGTTCTCGGCAACCATTTTGCCGTAAACTTGGTCTTTGGCAACGCCTGCTGCAGTGTGCTTTTTGACTTGCTCAAGCTGTGCTTTGACGATTTCTTCGAATTTCGCGAGTGGTTGTGCGCCAGAGACGCGCTCACCGTTGACGAAGAAGTGTGGGGTTCCACGAACGCCAATCGAGTTACCAAGATCTTGGTCACGCTTGATGATTTCGTCGTTTTTTGGGTTGTCGAAAGCGGCTTGGAACTTGGCCACATCAAGGCCGAGCTCTTTTGCGTATCCCGAAGTCACTTCTTTAACGTTTACGCCTTTGTGCTTAGACACGTTTGCGAAAACCTTCTCTTTCATCTCCCAGAATTTGCCTTGCTCGCCAGCAGCGATGAGGGCTTTGGAGAGTGCCGGAGACTCAGCTTGGAATCCAAGTGGGTAGTGCTTGAAGACCAATTTGACGTCGTTTGGGTACTTTTGCTGCAGCTGCTTGAGCGTCTCTGAACCACGTGCACAGAACGGACATTGCATGCTCGAGAACTCCACCACAGCGATAGGCGCTGAAGGGTTTCCGAACACGGGGCTGTCTCCGATAGGAATCTTGTCGGAATCGCCAGCAACGCCGCCGCGAGCAAGTGCTGCAGCGCCTTGAGCGCCAGCTTCGACAGCAGCACCAGGTTGAACTGATTCTGCGCCTTTGTTTCCGATGACGTAACCGCCTGCGAATGCGATCAATGCGATCGCGACCATCACGAGCAGATTTGATCCGCTCGAACCTTGGGCATCATGTGCCATAGTGTTTCTCCTTTAGAAACGTTTGTTTAACTAAACTGCAATTATACTTGAGCCCGAGCCTTCTACTCGAAAGCTTGGGATTCATCTAGGGTCTTTGTGTGATGAGGGGCAGTTAAACTGCACCCTCGACCGCATCAAGCATTTGGGGGTGGGGTGGGTACGTCCGAGGTGCTCCAGACGAAGCGAAGTCCCGGATTTGAGCGCATTGGATTCGCTCTTTGGACCGCAACTGGAGGTGAGAAGCTCACCGCCGTTTCAGGCACCAGGTTGATCGGCGCATGCATTTCGAGGCTGATTGTGACCATGGGGTGCGGCGCACTTTCACACTCGATCTCATAGGAGAGGCACTCTTTGATTGGAGCTTTGAGCGCGTACTTAGGCAAATGGGCGCGTGGTGGCTCAGGTTCTGACCGGGGGGCGTTCTCAGCCACCTTTTCACGGACCATTGCCAGTGCGACATTCGCAAAATGTTTGGACGCACGCTCCGACTGCATCTCAGCGATAGCAGCAGGCAGCGTGGACATCGGAGCACCTGCATCTTCAAAACACACACTGAAGTCTGCTTCGTTTAGGATTTCCTCGGGCGAAGAGCATGGCTCTGCCTCTTGAGCGACCTCATCGAGATCATTTTCGGTGATCCAAGAGATTGCTGAACTGACCGGAGCCTCTTTGATCTCTTGACCACAAAGGCTCTCGCCTTCCCAAAAAAGGGCGTAGGCATTGGTGCTTGAGAAGGCGATGGCGAAAGCCAGGACTTTAAGCATCAAGGTGGCGAGTGCCCGTATATGAGACGAAGTCATCATGCGCCAAGGACCATAGAGGAAAGCCATTTGAACTGCAAGAGGCTGGCCTAACCCGCTTCTCTAGCGGCGAGTTGGACTTCGAGCCGGCGAATCTGGTCGCGAATACTGGCGGCCTTCTCGAATTGGAGTTGGTCCGCCGCTTCGCGCATTTTCTGCCTGAGATTGGCGACGATCTTTTCCATATCGACCACCGTGGCATCCTCTGGCGCCTTGACCTCATCGATAGGTTTATCGTCTTCCTCCGGCATATCCACGTGGCTTTCTAAGTCGTAGATCCGCTTTCGAATGGTCTGTGGGGTAATCCCGTGTTTCTGGTTGTACTCCTCTTGAATCTGCCGGCGACGATTGGTCTCCTCTACGGCCTCTTGAATGCTCTTGGTTATGGTATCGGCGTAAAGGATGACCGTACCGTTTATATTTCGTGCGGCACGTCCGATGGTCTGGATAAGGCTCCGTGTACTTCTCAAAAAACCTTCTTTATCGGCATCGAGAATGGTCACAAGACTTACCTCAGGCAAGTCGAGCCCCTCTCTGAGAAGATTGATGCCCACGAGCACATCGAACTCACCCTTTCGGAGGTCACGAATGATGTTCATTCTCTCGATGGTGTTGATATCGCTGTGGAGATACCGGGTCTTGATCCCGAGATCCATCAGGTATTCCGTAAGGTCCTGAGACATGGACTTGGTCAAGGTCGTGACGAGTACGCGCTCGTTTTTCTCCACCCTTTTGACGATTTCACCATAGGCATCATCCACCTGCTCCGTGGCGGGGCGAATCTCGATTCGCGGGTCCAAAAGGCCTGTGGGCCTAATGATCTGCTCCACGACGACACCTTGAGTTTTTTCGAGCTCGTAATCTCCGGGGGTGGCTGAAACAAAGACGACTTTGTGGATCTTGGATTCCCATTCGTCGAATTTGAGCGGGCGATTGTCACGCGCACTTGGGAGCCTGAAACCGTAGTTGACCAGGGTGTCTTTACGAGCGCGGTCACCGCGGAACATGCCGCCGATCTGAGGCACAGTGACGTGTGACTCGTCGATAATCATGAGGAAATCTTTGGGAAAGTAGTCGAGCAAACACGGTGGCGCTTCGCCTGGAGCTCTGCCAGAGAAATGTCTCGAATAGTTTTCCACGCCATTACACGTACCTTGAGTAATCAAGTTTTCCAGATCATGTTGAGTACGTTGCTCGAGCCGTTGAGCCTCGATGAGTCTGCCTTCGGAAATCATGGTTTCGAGCGTCTCTTTGAGTTCAACCCGGATACTGTCGATCGCGATCTTCTTTCGGTCAGGGGTGATGACGTAGTGGGAGTTTGGATAGATGGCAATTTTGGAGAGCTCTTCAAGCCGTTTGCCGCGCAAAGGATCGATGAGCCAGATCTTTTCGATCTCGTCTCCGAACATCTCTACACGTATCGCGACTTCATTCTCAGAGGCTGGGAAGATCTCGACGATATCGCCACGAACACGGAAGGTACCGCGGTGGAAGTCGCGGTCATTTCTTTCGTACTGAATATCGACTAGTTTTCGCAAAAGTGCGTTTCGCTCAATCCGCATGCCCTCTTCGAGCCATATCAACATACCGTAGTAAGCCTCACTCGACCCGAGGCCGTAGATGCACGACACGCTGGCGATGATGATCACGTCGTCACGACCAAAGAGGGAGCTCGTGGCGCGGTGGCGCAACCAGTCAATGCGCTCGTTAATCGAGGAGTCCTTCTCAATGTAGGTGTCAGAGGACGGGATATAGGCTTCAGGCTGGTAATAGTCGTAATACGAGACGAAATACTCGACCGCATTATGGGGGAAGAACTCACTAAATTCGTTGAAGAGCTGAGCCGCCAGCGTCTTATTTGGCGCCATGATGAGCGTTGGACGGGCATATTGTTGAATAAGATTGGCGATGGTGTAGGTTTTACCTGTACCAGTAGCCCCCAAGAGCGTTTGATGCTTCTCTTCTCCTTTCAGGCCCTCCACAAGTTGTTCAATAGCGAGAGGTTGGTCGCCGGCCGGAGAGAAAGGGGCTTCTATTCGAAATGGTGTCTTCATAATCTTTGCACTCGCCACTCATGAACACATGTTCAGCTGCAATATTGCTCGCCGATAGAGGCGAGTCAAGAGGTGAGCGTCAAAAACTTGTGGTTGGCGATCTGCGAAAACTTCGTAGGATAGAGTTTGCCGACTTGTGACGGGTATAATGTGAACAAAACTAGATTCCTAATTTCGCTCGTTCTTGTGTTGTTGACTCTGAGCGCATGTAAACCTGAGTTCACAGACGATCAGTGCCGGACGACTTCGGAGTGTTTTGAGGGTGATGTCTGCTTGCTTGGGATCTGCCAGAAGCCGTTTCCAATCGTGGACATGGATGAGCCGGACGAGTCGGATATGGACGTGCCGGACGAAGAGCCGGACGCCCCCGTCGACACTGATGACGATGGCGTGCCTGACGCGGACGACAACTGCCTGGATATCGCAAACCCAGACCAGAACGATTCGGACGACGACGGCCAAGGGGATGCGTGCGATGACGATCTCGATGGCGATGGCATCGCCAACGACGAGGACAACTGCCCGTCGATAGAAAATCCGGAACAAGAGGACCTCGACGAAGATGGCGAGGGTGACGCATGCGACCCGGACTTGGACGGGGATAGTGTTGAGAATGACGTCGATAACTGCCCGGAAGTCTCCAATAATGCTCAGGAGGATACAGACGAGGACGGCGTCGGAGACGCATGTGACCCCGATATCGACTCGGACGAAGTCGTCAATGACGACGACAACTGCCCGTTTGTTCCGAATCCAGCTCAGGAAGACCTCGATGAGGACGGTGAGGGCGACGCATGTGACGACGACCGCGATGGCGATGGCGTCTTAAATGGCGAAGACAATTGTCCCGATTTAGCGAACCCGGACCAATCAGACAGCGATGGGAACGGCGTTGGAGACCTGTGTGATGTGGATTCAGACGGGGATGGCATTCCTGATCCGATTGATAATTGCCCCGAGATCTCCAACAACGATCAGGCAGACGCAGACGGCGACGGCGTTGGGGATGCGTGTGATAATTGCGTCGATAACGCGAATCCGAATCAGATGAATTCCGACGGGGACTCGCTCGGAGACGCCTGTGATAACTGCCCCGACATCGACAATGAAGTCCAGTTAAACTCGGACACGGATTCGCTCGGAGACGCGTGCGATAATTGTCCAAACGCCTCCAATCAGAACCAATCGGATATTGATGGGGATATGGTAGGGGATGTGTGCGATGCTGACCGAGATGGAGACGGCGTTGCGGACGCTCAAGACAATTGTGTATCCATCCCGAACCCGACTCAGGCAGACGCCGATGGTGATGGCGTTGGAAATGCCTGCGATAACTGTTTCGGCATTCAGAACCCTCTGCAGTCAGATATTGACCAAGACGGGGTTGGAGATTCCTGCGACGTATGCCCTTCCCTTGCAAACCCTCAACAATTTGATACCGACTTGGACGGCGTGGGCGATGCGTGTGACGTGTGCCCGAGCGTCTTCGACCCGGAGCAGGAGGACCTAGATGACGACGGTCTGGGGGATGCCTGCGATCCTGACCGAGATGGAGACGGGGTTCCAAACAACCAGGACAACTGCCCTGATTTGGCCAACGGTTCTCAATCGGACACGGACGGGGACAGCATCGGGAACGCTTGCGATAACTGCCCGTTCGACTTCAATCCGAACCAAACTGATACCGACGGAGACGGCATCGGGGACGCCTGCGAATGAAGGAGTTCGAACTCTTCCTGATGAGACACGGTGTTGCCGAGGAATGGTCGCCTGAAGGCGATAGGGAGCGGTCGCTGAGCGAAGAGGGTAAGGCGCGGATCATTCAAGCGGCACGGGGGATTTCGACGCTTGGTTTTAAGCCCGACGAAGTCCTTGTGAGCCCGTATCTAAGGGCTCGGCAGACGTGTAAATTGGTTTTAGATGGTGTGGGGCTTGAGCTCGAGCCTGAGCTTTGTTCGGACTTAATTCCCGCGGCAAGTCCAGCCGAGACCGTTCAGCGACTGCTTTCGAGCACCGCCGGCCAAGTGGCTGTTTTTGGGCATAATCCGAATATCACGGCGGTTGTATCGAAGTTAGTGGCGGGACACGACGTCTCGTTTTTTAATATTCGCCCTGGAACACTGATTCATTTGCAGATCATGGAGCCATTCCCTTTTGCGCGTGGGCCACAGACGCCTCACGCGGTGGTGCTTGGCGTCTATCCATCTGAAGTCCTTGAGACAATCGGCCGGGGCATGGCGCAATGACGAGATGATTCGAACCAAGATCAAAAGCCTTCTGACGCTCAGCTCTATCCTTTTCTTTTGCATATGCGTCTTGAGCGCGTGTGCCACTCAAAAGGCAGCCCAAGCACCAATTGTTGAAGAACCGTGGGGAGGACTCGTCGAGATTCTTCCCGAAAACTCCCCGATCGTGGCTGAGATTCATGGGCGCGACCTCCTGAAGAGCGTGAAATTCGTGCTGGACTGGTTCTCCGCGGAACCTGAAAATTGGGGCGCCCAAGGGGCGAGCATGATTCGAATGGCGAACCTCTATTGGAAGTTGTTTTCCTCGACCGCAGGCGGTGATCCGACGCTCGATGCGACCTGGCATGGAATAGGAGTCGATGCTGAGCGTCCCATCGTTCTGGCGGTCCATCCGGTAGTTCAAGACGGATGGATGGATGCGATTGAGGCGGGCCAACAGCCCACGGTAAACGCGCCGGTCCTCGGGTTTCGAATGATCGTACCGACGCACACGGAGAATGTTCTTAGGAATTTTGTCTCGGATGCGCTCAAGACCGCGTCGTACACACTGCGGGAGGAAGGAATCTGGGGACCTTCGGATACGTCCTTTCCCTGGATATGGGTTAATGTTGGGCCGGTCCAATCGGAGATCGACGTGGTTTTTGTCTCGACTCATTCCACCACCGAGACCCGGGAGCGCGAGGCGATAAGCGCGCTCAAGCGTGCGCGGGGGTTCAAAAGAGGTGCTCCTAAGGCTCCGGTTTTTCCGGAGTCTTCGTTGATCTCAATCTCGGTTCATCAAGAAACGGCGGCGACTTTTGCGCGAGCCACCGCGTATTCGCGCGCGCTCGGCCTTTCGAACCGAGTCAGCATCGACGAGCGTTCCGCCTATTTGAGCAAGCTTGTGGCCCAGGCTATTCGCGGGTCTCAGGCGTTTGAGGTGCGAAGCCAAGAGCTTCCGATGTCGCGATATACCTTGAGCTCGTCGGGGTTCTCGATGGACTTTCTGCTCGGGGATGGCGCGCCGCGAATGCGTTCGAGCGCCTTGGGTGGCATCGATTCCGGCACCTCAGACATCGGCTTCTTCATGGACTTGAGACCCTTGAACGACGAGCGGGCACGCTACCTCAAGCTCCCGGATGCCGAGCGGGGCTTGCAGTTCATAGACAATGAAGACCCCGAAGACTTCGTCTACATGTTCACGCTTTTCAGGAGCCTAGCTCTGATCGCCGGAAACCTCTTGGATGCGGCTCCTGAGGCGTTTTCGGAGCCGTGGGCGAGTTTGGTGGGTGCGCTAGACGGTGCAGATGTGCTGGAGATCTCGCAAAATCAGAACCTCCAGATCTTGGCGCACCTCAAGGAACGGCCTGCCGATCGCAGACAGGACGCGGCACGCGATGTGGCGAGTTTTTTCCAGATCTTGCACGCACACCTCAACGGTGAGGCCGCCCCGAACCCCGTGGCGGGAGTTGTGCCGGATAGCGTCGAAAGCCTGAGTTTGACGGGGAGTTCGGGGAGCACAGTCTTTCTTCCTTCGAAGAATCTCTTCTTTGCGCAGGAAGTCAATGATCGCGAGACAACGCCGGGGGATCCGCAATTTCAAGACCGCGGCGAGGACGATATCGCGTTCTTCAGGGCGGAGCCGATTTGGCTCGTGCGGTTTTTGTCGGAGCAGTCTGCGTACTCAGAGATCGAGTACGGCAGGATCGCGCAGAGGTTGGGTGCGATTGAGGCTCGGATTTCGCCCCATACCCAGGGCGAATTGGAAATGATACGCTGGCAGATGGAGATGAAAAAACCGCTGGTTGTGGACTGAATGATGGACCTTTCAGAAGTTTCAGAGGAGCTCGACTCGGGGCGTTGGCACACGCGACTCATCGAACTGATGGGGATCCTGGGTAATCTGGGCACTCCAAAGCTCTTGGGTCTTGCGCAATCGCTTTTAGCCGCGGGGCTCAAGATTCGATTCTTGGTGTCGAGCCTTGGTGAAGAAGACGCACCCGACCTCGTTGGGCTTTTCGAAGACATTCTCGAGGAGTTTCGAGAGCTCGGACAGAGTTTGCCGGATGCCGGTGAGATTCTGGAGACGGTGGTTCAACTCGAAGGGATTCTGAAGTCCTTGGGTTCGACTCCTGCTTTCGAGTCCTGGCGCAAAGAGTTCTTGAGTGCTTGCGGCAAATTGGTGGAAGACCTCTTCGCCAAGGCCTTTGAGCTGATGACGTCTCGTGAATCGAGGCCGGAAAACGATCGTGCCATCATGCGGATTTTCGAGCTACTCGAGGTCATTGCCCATCGCCTTGTCGACGCGGGTGTCGCCGCGGGCCGAGGCGCATCAAATTTCTAGATCTCGAGTTCTTCGATCTCTCGGAAAACTGAGACACCTGGGGAGCTAAACCACGCGAAGTCCAGCAAACTAGCGGCAAGCGGTGTTTGGCACGAAAGCTGAATAATATGTCTCCAAGATTAGAAAACGGCGTGATTAGGAGACCCGAATGAAGAAACTCAGCTTATTGATTGGATGTTTGGGAGTGATTTTGACCGGATGTATCGCGCCTCCTTCGGAGGACGGATCGCGTCTAACCAAGGAGGAAGCGGAGCGGGTCCAGAAAGGTGATGCGCGCGATCTCTGCGAAGCCTATGGGTGGTACGGAGACGGCATCTGCGACGAGTTTTGCCCCAACGCAGATCCGGATTGTGCCGTAAACTGCCTGGCGATTCCTGTGTGCGCTGACGACGAGATCGAAGTCGAATCGTGCGAGGGAATCGAGGATTGCGAAGAGAGCTCGATGTGTGGCGTGACCATCTACTGCGCCGAGGATCAGCTCAGTTCATGCCTTGCCTACCCTTCATGCCAGCCCGGCTATGTGGAAGTTGAGACCTGCCCGGCTGACGCGTCATGTGTGGAAGAGTCACTTTGTGGCAGCACGATCATCTGCATGGACTCTGTGCAGTGTGCAGCTATCCCAGTGTGTCCCGAGGGCTACGAAGAGGTTCAGGCTTGTTCCTACGGCGACACCAACCTTGGAGACTGCCATGAAGTGACGGAGTGCGGCGCGACGATCCTTTGCGAGCAGCCAATCTACCAATGCGAAGCTTATCCCGTGTGCCCCGAAGGGACTTTGGAAGTTGATGGCTGTGACCCGAATGTGGACCCGACGACCTGCACTGAGCATTCGATTTGCGGTCACACGATCTACTGCCAAGAGACCGCGGTTGACTGCCTCGCCTACCCTGTGTGCCCAGCCGGATATCGTGAAGTCCAGACTTGTAGCGACCCAGCTGGCTGTCATACGGAGACGATGTGCGGTGTCACGATCCAATGCGAAGCGCTGACCGGAAACGAGTGTGTCACGGACGCGGACTGCTTCCGAACGGGCTGCAGCGGTCAGATCTGCGCGTCTCAACAGATCGCGACCACGTGTGAATACCTTCCTGAATACGCATGTTACGACGAGCCAACGACCTCGTGCGGCTGCAATTCCAACGGCCAATGCGGTTTTGCACAGACCGACGCGCTCGCCGCGTGCCTTGGTCAAGACTCTCCATAAGGCTAAGAGACTTGCGGCCGTCCATCACCTTGAAGTAGACAATGCCACGTGAGATCACGTGGCATTTTTCGTTGAGAGGTTCGCAATGCGCACAGAAGTAGTCATGCCCCAGATGGGCGAATCGGTAGCCGAAGGGACGTTGACGCAATGGCTTAAGCAGATTGGGGAGCGTGTGGAGCGCGATGAACCTCTTTTTGAGATCACCACAGATAAGGTGGATGCTGAGATTCCAAGCCCTACGGATGGTATTTTGGTGGAGATCCGGGTTCAGCCCGGTCAGACCGTTGAGATCAACCACGTAGTGGCTATCTTGGACACCGATGGAAAGATCACGGCCGCACCAGAGGCTGAGGAGAAGCCAGCCCCAAATGGCGCGAATGGCGCGAGTGCCCCGCAGGTCGCCGCTCCCGTGAGCGCGCCTAAGGTTGAAACGAGCGGCAACGAGAGTATCGAAGAGCTGCGCCGCACGAAGTCCACGCCGCTGGTACGAAAGATCGCTGCTGAGCATGGCATTCAGGACATCTCTTCCATCGCGGGATCTGGGCTCTCAGGCCGCGTGACCAAGCAAGACATTATGGAATACATCGAGGCAGGAAAACACGTGGGTGGTACGACCGCCGCGCGCCCTGCTGGCAAGCCTATCCAGCCGCATCACACGCCTGTAGATATCGGCGGACGCGACCGTATCGAGCCGCTCTCACCGCAGCGCCTCGCGATTGCGCGGCATATGATCGCGAGCCGTCAGACCTCCGCCCACGCTCAGACGGTCCACGAGGTGGACTTCACGAACGTTTGGGCGGCAAAGAAGGCCATGAGCGCTGAATTCGCAGATCGTGGTGTGCGCCTGACGTTCACGGCATTCTTGATTAAGGCCGCCGCCGAAGCGCTGGCTGCCTTCCCGATGGTGAATTCGTCACTCGACGGAGATCACGTGATCTACCGAGGCGATATCAATATCGGCATGGCTGTGGATCAGGGCGAGAGCCTGATCGTACCAGTGATTCGCAATGTGGATGAGATGAGTTTGCTTGGCGTTGCCCGAGCAGTCACAGACCTTGCGGAGCGTGCGCGGACCAAGCGCCTTAAGCCGGACGAGGTCAAAGGTGGTACGTTCACCCTGACGAACCCTGGAATCTTCGGCTCTGAGTTTGGCGTGCCGATTATCAATCAGCCTCAAACCGCGATCATGGCGACGGGTGCGATTAAGAAGCGGGTTGTGGTGGATCAGAAGACGGACGCGATCATGGTTCGGCCGACTTCGATCTGGTGCATGAGCTTCGATCATCGCGTTGTGGATGGCGCGACGGCCGATAGATTCATGCTTCGGATGCGCGAAGTGATTGAAAACTGGCAAGTTTGATCTGAATGCGACTCTGAATTGGCGAAGTCGCCATTTTTGATTACACTCCGGGGACTGCAAATGTTGTATGTCAGTCCTTTAGTCCTGAGCCTTATCTATGCAAAATCTCCGACGATTCTTGGCTTTGTTCGTCGTGCTCTGCGTATTCTTCCCCGCGAGTGCGTGGGCAGCGGACCCGCTGCGCATGGCGTTTGTGGATGCTTCAGTGTCCGGTGGGCAGAATGCCTACGACCTGATCCTAGAGTACTTGGAGGCCAGTCCAGACATTAAGGTCAAGGACTCCGACAAGATCTGGGATGCGGCGGACGCTGTGGGCGTGTCGCGTAAAGACTTCCGCAACGGAAAGCGCCGTCAATCGAGCGCTAAAGAATTCAGACAGGTCATGAAGAAGCTCGATATTGAGTCGATCATGATTTTGGACGTTTTCTCCAAAGGGCGAAAACTCCAGGTGGTAGTGATCGGCCCGAGCGGTGAAGAAGTCGCCGACGTGCGCAGAGATATTAAGCGTGGGCGGCCAACAAAGGCACAGGCTCGTGATATTCTGAAAGAAGCGTTCGGTACGCTGGTGCCTAAAGTGGTGGCTTTCCGTGATGAGGGTGGCTGGGATGCCTATCAGGACGACGAGCCTGAGGAAGTGGCCGAAGTTGAGGAAGAAGAGGAAGTCGAAGAGGAGGAAGAAAGCGACTCGATTAAGGAGTCCGTGATTGCAAAGCGCCAGGGCGAGTTTGGGCTTGAGCCCGGGTTTAGCGTGGATTTTGGCGCGTTGATTGGTTCGCGCTCGTTCAACATGACCTCGGAGGACGGCTTTGAGCTCGACCATAAGAGTCCATTTGTAGGCATTTCAGCTCGCCTTGAGTACACGGCCGCTGTATTTTCCGAGGGGAGTTCGGCATTCGGCATCGCGGTCTTCGGAGGGTACGCGCCTTTCACTACCTTGTTCGATCAGGAAACCGAGTACGCCAGTGATTACGCGCAGATCGGTGCTGAGCTCGTGTTCACCAAGGCCTTCTCTCCAGAGTTCATGCTGGATGTATACGGCGGTGCCGAAGCGTGGAGTATCACGATCGCGAAGAATCCGTTCTACACGGGTAACCAGTACATGTCGGGGCGTATCGGGCTTATGGCCAATTACTCAGCGGGTGTGATCACACTCTTTGGTGGCGGTGGTGTGTTGCCAGCGTTTGGCGTGAACAATTCCGACAGTGCATTTGGTGAGGTTGATGGTTTGACGCTCGGATTCGAGGGTAAAGCCGGACTCGGTTTCAATCTCTCGGAATCGATCGGCGTTAAGGTCGGTTATAATTTCCGCATGATTTCGCCGAGTCATCCAGAGCCGGTGGTCGTCGGTTCACCTTCTGATCCAGACCCGATCTCGTCTTCCGACACATTGCATATCGGCACCGTGACAATTGGCTACTCGTTGTAGCCTTCAACCTGCTCTATCGAGCCCTGACGAGGAGACCCGTACCAGGTAGGAACGACGGGCTATGGAGGCACCATGGCTTGGTTCGTATTGGTCGTTGCGGGATTGCTCGAAGTCGTCTGGACGCTCGGACTCAAATACACAGAAGGTTTTACTCGGGTGGGGCCAAGCATTCTGACCGCCACGGCGATCGTTGCGAGCATGTGGATGTTGGCTCAGGCAGCCAAAACCTTGCCGATTGGAACGGCCTACGGGGTCTGGGTCGGAATTGGCGTGGTTGGCGCGACCATTGGTGGAGTTGTTCTCTTTGACGAGCCTTTAAATCCATCGCGGGTCTTCTTTTTGATCCTGCTTGTGGTTTCGATCGTTGGTCTCAAGGTGAGTGCGTGAGCTCGAACTGAATCTGTGTGGGTTAGGAAGCATCACACGAGGGGTTCTAATTATGATTGAGACTCACAAACGAATTGAAGGCATTGAGAAGGCAGCGTGGAATGCGCTGGTGGGAGAAGGCTCGCCCTTCATGGAATGGGGCTTCCTAGTCGCCCTAGAACGCTCCGGATGCCTCGACCAAGAGTCAGGCTGGTATCCACTCATCCTCACGCTCAAAAACGCCTCTGGCGGGCTCGTGGGCGCTGCTCCACTCTTCCTCAAGACGCATTCCCAGGGCGAGTTCGTTTTTGATTGGAGTTGGGCAGATGCGGCGCATCGTGCTGGCATCCCCTACTACCCGAAAGGCGTCGTCGCCTCTCCGTTTTCACCGGTGACCGGGGTGCGGCTTTTGGTGGCGCCTCATCTCAGTGCTCAAGAGCGGCTGAAGACGCGCGAGACCCTGGTCAATGCCGCCATTGAGTTGGCCAAGGAGATTGGGCTTTCGTCTCTGCACTTCAACTTTGTCCTAGAGGACGAGTGGGAGGCGATGGGCGAGATGGGGCTCTTGCAGCGGCAGGGAATTCAGTACCACTGGAAGAATCACGGCTACGAGACCTTTGATGATTTCTTGGGTGAATTGAAGTCCAAGCGGCGAGCGAATATCAGGCGGGAGCGCAGAATACTTGGAGAAAACGGGGTTGCGACGCGAATTCTAGGCGGAGACGAGCTGACGCCGGAATTGATGGACCGTATGTACAAATACTATCGGAACACGGTTCATAAATTCTACTGGGGCTCGCAGTACCTGACCCGGGCGTTCTTCAAAGAGATCTTGAAGCAGATGCCTGAACACCTGCACATTGTCTTTGCCGAACAAAACGGCGAGATTTTTGGCGGGGCGTTCAATATCCGCAAGGGTGATCGGCTCTACGGCCGCTACTGGGGAGCCGAGCGCGACGTGGAGTTCGCGCATTTTGAGGTCTGCATGTACACGAGCATCGAGTGGTGCATCCAAAACGGCGTGCAGGTCTTTGAGCCAGGCGCAGGTGGAGAGCACAAACACGACCGAGGATTTGAGGCGACGGCTACCCATTCCGCACATTGGATCGCCGACCCACGGCTAAGCGACGCCATTGGTCGATTCCTCGAGCACGAGCGCCAAGGCGTTGAGCGAAATATCGAGCTTTTGGACGCGCAGGGCGCGTTTAAGAAGGGTCCATCATGACGAGGCGCTCGGCCTCAAGCTCGCAAAGCACGCCCCTACCGTGATCGCCATGTGCTTTCCATAGTGCACCGGCGAGTTGGTAGGCTTCGTAGGCGCGCATGGCGTCGCCGCGGGCCTCAAGCAAGCGTGCAAGAACCTCAGCGGCGTCCGCGAAATCGAATTCGTTAACACTGCCTTTGCTCTTCTCGTTCAGGATCTTCACCAGGCGTTCGTAGCTTTTCCAATCGCCTTCGGCGGCCGCAACGAGGAGCGGAATCTGAGGGTAGAGTCTGTCAACCTTTTCGAGCCCGAGCACGCGAAGGACCTTGTTGGCGTGTAGAATCCCGAGCTCAACATCGCCCTTAGCGAAGGCAGTCTGGGCGATGTTGACGTGCAGCGTGGGCGCGACTCGCCCTGACTGATTCTGAACGTCAAGACATTCATGATACTTCGTCAACGCGACGTCATAGCGCTTCTCATAACGGTCGAGGTCGGCGATTGAACTCTTGACCGCTGCGGCGCTGAGCGGGTCTCCTTGCGAGTCGTAGAGAGCTTTAGCCTCGGTGAGATGTTCACGCGCTTTACTGTGATGCCCTTGGAGCAAGAGCACGTACCCTACTCCAAAATGACACCACGCGAGGTTATCCTCGGTCTCCACGTAATCGAGGGCCTTAACGTAGGTGTCGTAAGACTCCTGGAGCTCACCCGCATAGAAGTGGCAATCCGCCAAGCGCGCCACACTCTTCCAAAGATTCCAACCGTTTTTCTCGCCGAGCCGAATCGAAGCGTTCAGAACGGCCTTAGACTCATCCCATCGTCGCTGATTCGTGAGGAAGTCTCCGTAGGTTTGAAGCGCGTGGAACTCGACTTCGGGCCATTTAGCCTCACTGGCGCGAGCGATAATCTGCTGGAGATTCTCCTCTTCCTCCGCAAGGTAGTACCCGAGACGGCGGCGTGTAAGTTCGCTAAAACGCAGTTTTGCGAGCAGCGCCTCGTCTTCGCGGTCGGGAAAGGCCGATAGTATCTGAAGGTAAGCCTGAGTGTGTTGGCACGCGAGGAGCAGATTTCCCCGTTTTGAAGAGAGCTTGGCCGCTTTATCGTGCGCCCGAACGGCGGCGCTGAACTCCTGGGCCTCAAAGAGGTGGTGGGCGAGTCGCGAGAGCGCATCGAGGTCGGTGCGATCTCTGAGCATTTTGGCGGCCTCGATATGCCATTGCCTTACGGCGGGCGGAGGCGAAAGCTTGAATACAGCTTCACGCACGTACGGATGCGTAAAAGACCAACCTTTTTCGGACCACACGGCAAGGCCGGCATCCACGAGGCTCGGAACCAAAACCCCATGCGCAGTGAGGGAGAGGCGCGAGAGTAGCGTTGCCCACTCGTCTTTTGAGACGTTGAGCCCCAATACCGCCGCGGCCAAAATGCAAGAGCGCTCAGTAGAGTTCAGGGCCTGAAGGGCGCTTCTAGTGCGCTCTTCCCAGCTGCTATCGCTCGTAGAGGCGGTGGAGACGTCGACATTGAGGCTGAATACACGGTTCTTTTGGAGCTCGAGCCAGCCGTTGCGAATCCAGTCTTGGACGAGATGTGTGACCAGAGTTGGGTCTGTACCGGCGCGCAGGAGCAGACTCATCTTGGCGGACTCATCTAGAATCAGGAGGCTTTCGACCACTTGGGTGACCTCGAGCGCCGTGAGCGGCGCGAGTTCAATCACGCTTGCCAGTGGATGGGCCTCCACAGACCGAAGCCACGACTCGATGGATGCGCGTGCGACAAGCCCGTCGGTGTCCACGCAGGCGAGGATGAAGACCGGGCGAGACGTCGAATCCTGAGATTCCAAGATCTTGTCGATAACGCCGAGTGCTTCTTCGTTCTCTTCGATATCATCGACCCAGAAGAGGAGCGGCCGGAATTTGGCTTGCGCCTGGATGTACGATGCTGCAGCTTCTGGAACGCGCGCGTCATCGAGCATCTCAAGCCACCATTTCAGGCGAATATCTTCTGGCCCAATGCCCAGGCGTTGCGCCAGTGTGCGCACCTTTGAAGCCTGCTCGCCGCCGGGCAAGGACATATGTTCCATGACGGCTGCGTAGGGTGACTGACTCTGTTTGACCCGCACGACATTGGCGGCACCGGACTCCAAGAGGCGTTCGGCAAACCACTGGGCGAGCACGGTTTTACCGCGGCCAATCGGGGCTTTGAGGACGCAGATATGGGCGCGTTTAGAGCGCGAGGTGCGCGCGATCATATTCCAGAGGCGGTCGCGCTCCTGCTCTCTTGCGACGAGCTCGGCCGGGCGCACGTTGAAGAGCGCTGAGCTCAGGCCGAAGAGCGGATTGACCGAGGCCATGACGAAACGGCGCCAATCGCCCGGGAATGGGCACGGTGGCGGAGGTCCTTTGGTTGGGTCCGCCACGCCGACTAGCATTTCAGGCGGCTCGGAGACCAATGTGGTGGTCTCTTCATCCCAGCCAAGGGTGTGGAGCGAGGGCGCCGGAAGCGAGAGTGAGCTCGACGTATTGGCCTCGAGATCCGATAGCTTTGAGAGCTCCCACGCCGCGTCCGCAGCGAATTGGAATCGCTCCCAGGGTGATTTCGCCAGAAGTTTCTTCACCCATGCTTCAAAACCATCCGGAATGTGGATTTTAGCCTCAAGCGGAGGTAGCTCCTTCATCGAGTGGGCGTTCGCGAGCGCCATCAAGCCCTCTTCGAGAAATGGCGTGACACCCGTCACCATTTGCCATGCCACACACCCGAGGGCGTAGAGGTCGGTTGGCGGCCCAAAATCATGGGCTGCTCCCATGAACTGCTCGGGCGCCATGTACTGCGGGGTCCCGACGACTGTGGCCTGATTCTCGGTGCCGTCTTGGGCGTGGTGTGCAATGCCGAAGTCGGTGAGCTTCCACCGCATCGGGTTCTCGAAGCCGATCACGTTTGCAGGCTTGATATCTCGGTGAATGACACCCCGCGCGTGGGCGTGGGCCAGGCCGTCGAGCACGGCTAGCAAGACGCGTTTTACAAAGAGCCATGAGACGGGTTTGGCGAGCCGGCGCTCAAGCGAGCCGAGCTCGCCCTTTTCCATGACGATATAGGCTTGTCCGAGTGAAAACTTCCCGTTGGATGCCGCAGCTTCGATATCATTGACCCGACCGAAATCCACGATCACGACAATATTCGGGTGGTCGAGGCCAGCTTGCGCACGAATCTCTCGGTCGAGGTTGGCCCACGGGACCTGCGCCTCGATCTCTGCATTAAGAAATTTCAACACGACCGGTGTTTGCGTGGCCTCGTGCACGCCAGCAAACACTTGACCCATGGCCCCCTCCCCAACAGGACTACCGACTTGGAAGGCGCCAATTTTCAACTATTAATCTCATTGTCAACGAGGGCTCTGTCCTCGTTGGTTAGATCGGGCAAAAGTACACAACGTGAAAGTTGATAAGGGAAATGGAGTGCTAAAGAGACTAAAGGCAAAATTTTGGGAAATTGAATTCTGCCCCATATTATAACAAATAAGTTTTACATCGGTATTGCAAAGTTCATCTTACGCGGACATAGCCCGCGTAGACAAAGAAATCACAAGTCTTTGAATTCCAAGCTCAAGTCGTCCAGATCTTCGATCTTAGAGGTCACCCTCTCAGCATCTTGGATCTTCTCCAAAAAGGCGAACTGCCTCACGCTTAGTGAAAACGAAGACTCGGCCTCGTTCGTCCGACCTTGCCCGACCAGAATATCACCTGCCTTTTCCAGCAACAATGCAATCTCGGGCTCTCTCTCCATCTGCTCGTCCATCATCTCCTGGATCGAGCCGAGCAGGCTTCGCGCGGAAGACCACCTCTCAGCGCCGGATGCAGCAGCCAAAACTCCACAGAGTGCGGCCATCTCGATACGCCGCTGGCCAAGCCTTCGCAGAGTGTCGGTGGCTAAGAGATAGAGGCGCTCAGCTTCTTCGTACGCACCGTCCTCAAGCAGGATCGAGCCAAGGTTGATCTCGGAAATCACGGTCGGAAAGCCGATGGCACGTTGAAGATCGATGCATTGCGTGTAGATCCGCGCGGCCTCCTCGAGGTTTCCACGTTTGCGATGAACCTCACCGAGATACTCAAGGCTCTGGGCAACACCTGCGTAGTGGCCGATCGACTGGAAACGCTCGAGCGCCGCCTGGTTGTGCTCAAGTCCTAACGCCCATTCTTCAGCGTAGACGGCGAGCCGGCCCATATGGTGGTGATTCATCGCAAGGTCCCGCGGGGCGCTGCGCTCTTCGATGAGTCGCTCTAGGAGCGCCTTGGCATCGTCGAATCTTCTCGCCGAAATCAGACCATGCGCCAGAGTACCGCCCACAGTTGGGTCTTTGATGGGCGCTGCTGAAAACGCCTCGAAGGCCTGCGTTAAAGAGGCCTCCGATGTAGGCTTCCCGAGCCATTGCTCGGCCAAAGCCTTAGTGACCAATGCATCGAGTCGCGCGGACTCCCAGCCCTCGAACCCTGACTCCAAGACGCTCTGGGTCCATTGAAGGGCATCGGTTGGCCTCGACTGATTCAAGAGTGTGCGAGCACGAATCGCCCAAACTTGTCCCCATCGTGGATCTTCAGGGCTGAGCTCAATGTCAGCAAAGAGGTTCAGAACCTTCATCAAGACGTGCTGCGTGGACTGAAATGCCCCCATGCCTCGCCATCGACGCGCGCTATTCATCCACGGCTCGATCGCCTCAAGAGGCAGGTGTGCTGCGCGGGCGTAGTCCCCAACACGTTCGGCAATCTCGGGGCGGTCGGAGTCATAGAAGCGCTTGAGTAGTTGCAATGCGGACTTCGCGTACTCTACCCAGCGGCCCTCTTTAACGGCTCGATGCTGCAAAACCTCTCGAATCAAAACGTGCTGAAACTCAAAGCCGGTCGCATTCAGACTGATGAGGCGCTGACGGGCGAGTTCGGGTAAAAGGTTTGGATCGGGGTCGAGGTCATGAGTCTCGCAGAGCTCCTCCCACTCTTTTAGATCGACCTCTTGGCCAAGAAGTGCCGCAATTTCCAGGGCCGGAAGGGCCTGTTCGCAGGTCTCGCTCACGCCCGAGATACGCGCCTCCCACACATCGCGAAGCGATGACGGAATCTCGATCTTCTTGAGTTTTAGAGTAAATCCCTTGGGTCCCACGTTCAGGCTGTTTCGCGCGACCCAATTCGAGACGATCTCCACGGCCAGTGCGGGGTTTCCTTCGGTACGCTCGGCTAACTCAAGCGCCAGGTCATCTTCGAGATGAAGGAGATCTTGGATGAGGCGCACTTGTTCGCGCTGGTTTAGGTGCCCGAGCTCAATGTCCACTGCGGCCGGCGGTAGCTTCTCGAGCTCAGGCAGCTGGTTGACGGCATCGTCCGGGTACGTGAGCACTACAAAGAGTGGGATCGGGGCGCTCCGAGTGGCCTTCCAGAGGTGTGCAAGGAAATCCACGGAAGCCGCATCAAAGTGGATATCGTCCATCCAGAGCACGATGGGACCACGGGCGCTGGCTTTCCTCAAGAGCTGCTCGACCAAGAGGTAGCGTTGTTTTGCCGACGAAAACTCGAAGGGCGTCTCCTCGATGAGCGGGGTTTGGGAGACGAGCTCTAGAAAGGCGCGCTGATTGTATTCGGTATCAAGGCTTAGCCTCTTGAGCTCTTGGGCAAGGGCCTCTTTGGTCTCTGCAGTGGTCAGACCGTGGGTTCGGAAGTAGCGGCGGGCGAGCTCCTTGAGCCCTTCCGTTGGCATCTCACGACGGTGTGAGGACTTGAGGACGTTCGCGACCCCGAGCTCCATGACTCTCTGCACAAACCAATTTCCAAAACGCGTACGGCCCACACCTTGCGGCCCCTTGACGCTCGCGACATCCATTTGACCAGTGCTCGCCACGTGACGAAGTCCGCTCCAAAGCTGGTCGAGCTCGGCGATTCGTCCAACAAGTGGGGTAATTCTCAGTCCGAAAAGTCCAAGCCCGGCTCCGGCCAAGTTGGGTGGTGTGGGCTCGTATCGAGGCGTGTTCCAGACAGCGGGAATCGGGCTTTCTTCCTTGAGGGAAGGCGTAAACGTGCTCCAAGCGCGTTGGAAGGTGTCTTGGCGCTTATCGCCGGCCCAGAACGTATCCAGCACTGGGGTCATACCGGCAATTGGAAGGTCTGTGGCCATGGGTGGCTGCACGTCCTTGAGCCCGCGCTCGTCCAGGGTGGCGAGGGCGCGGCTGGCTTCGGCAGCGTTCTGGAAACGATCCTCCACGCGCGGGCTGAGCGCCTTGTCCATCCATGCTTCGAATGCCTCCGGTACGCGAACGATGGGCTTAAAATCACGGCGATCGCCGGTCAGGTGGGCATCAAAGATGTCTTTGATACTTCCAACGGCAAAAGCGCGGTAGCCGGTCATCAGCTCAAATGCCACACAGCCCAGCGCGTAGATATCGGTCCATGGGCCATGCTGGCGCCAGGGCTGGGCGATCTGCTCGGGCGCCATATAGGGAGGCGTACCGATGGAACGCGCCGCACGCTCGGATTTCTCGATGGCATAGGCAAGTCCAAAGTCGGCGAGTTTCGGCAGCGCACGACCGGCGAACTGAGCGAGAAGTATATTTCCGGGCTTGATATCGCGGTGGATGACGCCCATGGCGTGCGCGTGGGCGAGTGCGTCGAGGATGCTTAGCAGGAGTGCCTTAGCCTGTTTCCAGGTCACGCGGCCGCAGATATCCTGCAGGGTTCCGTGCTCCAAATACTCCATGACGTAGTACGGAGTTTGCGCCCGGAGCTCACCTTTAGACGAAATTTCGGTGGCCTTTTGGATGTCGCCGTGGTCGAGAACGCGCACAATACCTGGGTGATTTAGCGTGGCGACGGCTTGAACCTCGTTTCGAAGTGCCTGCCTGAATCGCGGGTGTTCAGCCCCTTTTCGGGTGATGACCTTGATAGCCACCGGTACATTTTGCTCGATATGTGTGCCCGCAAAAACCACGCCCATGCCGCCTCGGCCGATGAGATGGCTGAGCATGAATGGGCCAAGGGTGGCGCTGATTTCTGAGGATTCTATTGTGCCGAGTTCTCGCGGAAGTGTGATGGACGGGAAGTCCAGAGAACTCAGGCTGGGAAGGGGCGTATCATCCAAGGCGATCTCACGTTACTGCTTGAGATCAGACTAGACGTCTCACTCGAGCAAACCATTCACAATACAATCGTCACCGACTGCGCCGTCGGCTGCGACCATGCGAATACGAAGGTCTGCGGCTTCTACCACCGCGCGGGCACATTGTCCGCTAAGAATACCAAAATCTGAGCCACGGTCTATTAATCTTGTGATGGCAGGACCCTGGAAGACGATGGACTCGGTATAGGCCTGACTCACTTCGAAGCCGTCATCAGTGTAGAAAACGCTGTCTACACTAAATGTACCAACATCTTGATAGGTCCTCCAAACACAACCGTTCTCGCAGGTTTGCTCGCGTCTGACGGCAAGCGTGTCATCCACCTTAAGTGCAAAGGCCGAGGTCTGAAATGTGTAGATTCCAAGCTCGGTGGTGTCGTCCAGAATCACGCCCGATGCGATGGTGCAAAGGCTCGAGGAGATGGTCTGGTTGCCATTGAAATTCGCGCTCTCGGTGCACTCTTGGCCAATCCTAGGGGTTTCAATCTGATAATCGGCTGAGGCGAGTAGCGTGGAGTTCAGGAACTCGGAGAGAGAGACGGTGTTTCCAGCCACTGTGATCTGGTTGTTTTCGTCCGTGATGAGGTCGAAGAGCACGTTGTTCAGCGAGTTGAACGTAAAGCCATCCTCGGTGACCGGTGTAGAGACTCCGATCTGTGTGAAGTCGAAGTTGAAGAGCCTCTCGTCCATCGAGGGTGGTACACCGGTGAGCTCGGAGATGAAGAATCGGATCTCACTCTCGTTATCCCAAACTCCCGTTGATTTCGGGATCAGACCACCACCGTTGAAGGACTGCAGATCTGCCACCACGTGATAGCGGCCCGTGACTTCGTCGATGGTCGTGTTGATGAATTGTGAACCGGCGAGCGATGGATCTTCAAAGGTGACCAGATCTTCATACGCGGCGTCTTCGCAGCCCAACGCATGTTCTGGGCACAAACATTCCCAGGGGTCTTCATTGGGATCACAGGCTTCAAGGAGCGCGGCCTCTTGGTAGTTGGCGGGCCCAGAATCCACCACAAGTCCGATAGCCTCGCTGCTCAGGTTCTCGAGCTCCGTTCCGGTAGCGTCCACTAGAGTGGCAGCGAAGTTGAAGATATATGTACCGCTCTCAACGAGCTCTCCAAGGTCGTCCTGAGCCTCCCAGAGGGCGAGGATTTCAGTCTCTGCGGGTGCGCTCGGCGCGCCCTCAAAGACGAGTGATTTGATTCCGGTGAGCCCGGCTGTTGCCGCATGAATACTGGATACAGCCTTATCTTGGGGCACCACTGTAGTGTTGGAACCGTAGATCAAGTGTAGTGAGTGGGTGTTATCTGCGTAATCAACTCGGACAAGTGCTCCACCGGCGCCCGACCCTTCCAGAAAATCGATAGTCCCCATCTTTGAGGGTGAATCGAGGTCGATTTGAATCTCTCCCCCGAGAAGCCCCAAGAACGTTGAGTCAAGAGCACTTGGGACCCCCAAAATTTTCCCATTGCCTTGCAAGCCAGTGAATGGCCAACCGAACTGGTTGGTATCCCAAACCAGACAATCCCCCGCGGGTCCGGCCCAGGCGTCGCAGGCCACGGAGAATCCCGGGGCCTGATTTACAAGCTCCCGGTGATTCGCCGCGTCCCACGACTCCACACGTTCCCCGCCGTCGTCAAAAACGATATCTTCTTGGCCCGTCAATTCAGCCACGATTTCGCAGGATTCCGTGGACCGAATCTGCAAGGCCCACTCGAGCGCGAGGCCCGGGTTTGCAAGCGGCTCTACGATGGCCTTCGCCACAAACCGGCTGTCGTCGTGAACGCCGTCATCGTTGGGTGAAATCAACGGATGATCTACCAGCACATCGGTGATTGTGAGGTGGTTTCCAACCACCTCAGCTACGTCGCTCGGCAGCGCGAGGCTATTTGCGAAAACCGGCTCACCGCATGCTGTTCCCGGCGTTCCCGAGACCGAACCTTCGGTCTGAGTCAAGGCAAGCTGCTTTGTGCTGATTGAGGTTTCAGGCTCTTCGCTTGCACAAGATGCAAGGATGCCCACACTGACGACCATGACCACCGATAAGGGTTTCATCGCGTACTCCACTGGGGGTAAGTTTTTATCGATTGACGACTAAAGGCAGGGTATCAATCTGGAGCAGCGCATTCAAGCGGATTTGTGCTTTTTTGTAGACAAAGATTTGACGGTGGTGCGTCACTGGATGACGCAGTAATCCAAACACCCTTGAGCGGCTCATTTTACGTCAGTTTTATCGCGGACGGAAACCGTAATTAGCCGAGCGGAATCCCCCTTGGACATTTTTGTTGGACAGAATAGAGGAAGGGGAACACGCGGGGTAAGGAGCCCGCGTGTTCGCGCGCGCCCTAGGCCGCGTAGAGTTCGTTGACGAAGTCCCAGTTGATGACGTTGAAGAACGCCTCAAGGTAGTCAGGACGTCGGTTCTGGTAGTTCAGGTAGTACGCGTGCTCCCAAACATCGACGCCCAGAATTGGCTTCTTGCCTTCCGACACAGGATTGTCCTGGTTCGGCGTGCTGGTGATCTCGAGTTCGCCGGCCTTGTTGACCACAAGCCAACCCCAGCCCGAACCGAAACGTGAGCCAGCAGCGGCTTTGAACTCAGCCTTGAACTTGTCGAAATCGCCCCATTTGGCAAGAATTGCTTCGCCGACCTTGCCGGTAGGCGCACCGCCTCCGCCTGGCTTCATCATCTTCCAGAAGAGGTCGTGGTTGTAGTAGCCACCGCCGTTGTTACGCACGGCACCACGAATGTCCTCTGGGATAGCATTGAGATCGCTCAGAAGGTCCGTGATGGCCTTTCCAGCGAGTGAAGGATGCTTTTCGAGGGCAGCGTTGAGGTTGTTCGTATAGCCAGCGTGATGCTTGCCATGGTGAATTTCCATGGTGCGAGCGTCGATATTTGGCTCAAGCGCGTCGTACGAGTAAGGGAGTGATGGAAGTTCGAAAGCCATAAAATCCTCTCTAGTTAGAGTGTGGTTAAATCAAGGAGTCGGGAACCTAAGCACCCGCTCGCTGGTGTCAAACGGACTAATCTTTTCTTTGGAACCGCTCACGGATGAGTTTGAGCTTGTCGTTTAGATTGACTTCTTCGGTCGCATCCTCGCGTTCCACGTCTTGGATGCTCTCAAGCTCGATAGGGTCCGAGAATCTTCCGGTGGGCGAGGTCTCGGGGTCGGGTGAGAAGTTCTTGCTCTGCCATGAATTGAGGGCGTAATCGGTTGCGGAGGCTACGGAAGTTGCGATTTCATCTTCGGTGAGAATCTCGGCCAAATCGTCTTGGAAGACCTCTGAGATTTGGGAGAAATCGTTTCCGAAGTCGTCCTCGTAATCATCGTCGTAGTCATCATCAAGGTCCATAACCTCGCCTGTGACATCCGGGAAATCCTGGTCCTTCATGCGCTCGTGGTATTCATCAGCGTATTCCCGAAGGTCGAACTCGGCTGCGCGATGCGACGCGGTGTCTTGTTCGCGCGAGACGTCCAAATCATCCGGGTCAACGTCCTCGTGCATAGTGATGCGCAGGTCTTCCAGATTGACCTCGGGCATGGGCTCGTCACGCAACATGGGCATGATGCGTTCGAGTATGTCGTTGGAAGCGCTCGATGTTGCTGCGTCGGGCTGAAACTTGGAGCGTTCGAGCGGCCTATGAGGTCCCGACGAGAACGGCTCAGGAAGGGGCGTGTGTGGGTATTGCCGAGTGACTTCAGGAACACTTGGCGGATCCACGCTTGAGATCTCTTCGAGCGCATCCACTGGAACGGTGAGCGGATTATCGAAGTCCATAGTCGGATGACCCGGACGCTTTCGAATCCCAGCCCCTGCGGACTTCTCCTCAAGTGAACTCTCGAGCTTTGGAGCTTCAAGAAGCTCGGTCGGGTCTGCGGATTTCACCGTGCCTTCAACCCACGAGAGTGCGTCTGGCCCATGAAGGTTGTTCCAACCCATGGACTCTTTGAATGCAAAGGACCGAACTTCTGGGCGGCCAATGACTGAAACGCTGAGCGCAAGGACGGTCGCAAGGTCGAGCATGACCCCTGCTGCCTTAGCGGACTCAAAGAACGACGCCGACAACTCCGGCGTGGAGCGGTCGAGCGAAAACCACTTACGTCCAAAACACGCGCTTAGGGTCTGTAAATCTCTTAAATCACGGATTCGGTCCCAAAAGACCACGGGCGAGACGCGAAGCAATCGCTCAAAATCCCTCGCCGTGTCGGCGTTTGGAGGGAAGACGTGCGTAACATGGGCGCCGGGAAGCTCAGCAGGAGGATTTTCACTGACAAAAAGAACGGTTTCATCGGTGATCTGTGTAGATAACCAGAGGAGCACGCTTGATTTTGAGGCGCCCGGAGGCCCGATCACCACACCGTCTCCCTCACGCTTCACGCTGAGTCTGAGCGCGTTGAGAACATTTTGCGCAAGTCGCTCCACGATGGCGACCGGCCGCCTCTCGATCAAAATCGCACCCGGCCCTACCCCGCCAAACATACGCGCGACCCACTCACCTTCGACGTGTTGGCCGGACTTGAGGAGCGCGGCAAGCTGGCGCATTTCCGCCTCAGCCACCGAGACCGTACCCTTCCTGCGCCGACCGAGCTTGACGTACTCAAAGCGCCCGGTGCCCGCAATGCTCACGAAGAGGACATTGACGTCATCGAGGGCGCTCAAAAGCTCCGGCGTCTTGGATATGATATTACGTAGCTCGCTCACAAAGGCTCCTCATCAAGCGTCTCAATTTCCTCCTCCATATCCAACCGAAGAGTCACGAGTTCATCGGCAACAATCTGGATATCAAAACGCTGGCTGAAGTACCCTTTTGCCACAAGCTGAAGCCTGTGCATACCCACGGGAAGCACAAGAGTTTGATCGTGCCACGACTTCACTTGCCCACGATATTCTTCATTGACGAAGATATCGGCGTGATTTGGCTCGACCTCGAGGCGAAGCAAACCACGCGCCTTTGTGCCGGCACCTGTGTTCGTGGCGCAGCCCGTAAGAGCGAAGGCGAAGAGCAGCAAGAACACCTTCATTTTTCCCTCAGCATCGTGAGCGCTTTGACGTTGAGGCCGATACCCTCTCTAAAGTCTAGGGACTCGCTGATTTGAAGGCTCTCGTTGAACGCTTCCTCGGCGCGGTCTCTCCTGCGTTGTTTGAGCGCCATGAGCCCCTCGTTATGCCGAAGTTGGGCTAAGGTCTGCAGATCGTTGAGCTCTCGAGCAATTTTAAGGGCGTCTTGGAGTGTTCGGATCGCGGCATCAACCCGGTTTTGCTCAGCGAGGAGCACGCTGCTATTGGCTTTGACCTGCATGACACCGCGGCGGTCGTTCGAGTCTAGAGCGGCGCGCATCGCAAGCTCGAAGAGGCTCTCGGCGCCCGGCAACTCTTTGAGCCTGAGCCGGATGCGCCCAAGCTGATTCAACGGCTCCCAGAGCAGCCTTGCCCCCCAATCGGTGGTGGACGGGATCTGATGACGTTCTGTGAGCTCGATCGCTTCAAGCAGGGTATCGGCGGCTTGCTGGAACTTTTGCCCACGCTCCTGGGCAGCCGCGAGCAGCTGTAGACCGCGAATGAGGAGGGCGAGGCTATCAACGCTAGGGTTTTCGTGGGCCATGCGGCGCGCCTCGATGAGCGTCTTCTTGAGCATTCGCTCCACCGGATCTGGGTCTTGCTCCTTGAGCCAGAGCCTCGCGAGCTCCCATTTGGTGCCGATCTGAACGTGTGGCGAGCAGTCTTCTTTATCGAGCGCGAGCGCAATCTGGATCGCCTCACGGGTTCGGCCCAGCGCCTCGAGCAGCCGGACCTCTTTAAGCGTGAACTCAAAGCGCCGCGGGCTCTGGTGCAGGAGTTTCTTGATGGACTTAATAACGTCCACAGCGACTTCGTACTCGTGGCCAAACTCAGCGTCTCGCAAGACTTCTTCGAGGCGAGTCAGCGCGTCGTCGCTTCGGCCAGCGGCCAAGAGGTGGTGTGCCGCCTTGAGCCGCCAGTGCCGCTTGAGCGCCGTGTTTTTCTCGGTCGAAAGACGCCCCTCAAAGTAGTCCGACGCACGTTGATGAACCTGCGCGCGCATCTTGAGCGACATCTGTTCGTAAACCACGTCGCCAAAGACCGGAGGGTTAAAGAATATCTCAGGTTCCTCGGACTCGCCTTCAATGCTCAGGAGCCCTGAGCGCCATAATTTTTCGAGTTCTTGCTCGGGTTGCCATGCTTCAAGCGCGATCTCGAGGAGCACGTCGCCGCGGGTCTGGTTGCCGAGCACGGCGAGGAGCGCCATCAGATTCTGCGCGGGTTTTTCGAGGTCGTAGAGGCGCGTGAGAAGGCTCGTTCTTACATCTGGTGCCTTTGAGAGGTGCGCCTGAGCTTCCTCAAGAGTCATCGCCTTCCTCGACTTGACGATCCTGATGAGCTCCATCAGATGAAGCGGCACGCCGGCCGCGAGCTTGACCAACTCAGCCCTCAAGGCCGCGCCCACCTCCACTGGGAGGTTCACCTTTAAAATGGCGCGCGACGCAGAATCTTCGAGCGCTTCGAGGTAGATGGTTCGGGCGAAGTCCACCTCTTCTGGATGTTTGCTCCTGAAGCCCACCATGAGTCCGATATTTTGGTCTGCGATCGTTCTGGAAAAACGCTCCAGCCAGGTTTTGAGCTCTGGGCTCAGGTCGTGAACTTCGTCTAGCTGAAGTAGCGGGAGCCGGCGTTTTGCCTGGCCTTTGAGCAATTGTCGAAACGCGGCATCTACGGCCTGAAGCGACGAGGCTCCGTCGTCTAGTTGTTGATTTGAGAGACCGGAAGTCGCCTCAGCCAGCCGGTTTTCTACAAAAGCCCTGAGCAGACGAGCGCTTTCGGGGGTCATTCCGAGTTCTTGGCCGAGCACATCAATATCTTTAGAGCGCCCATGGTACCTTGCGATGGCGCGGATCCACTGGGCCAAGATATTGCGGACCTCTTGGGCCCCCTCATACTTAGACCACGCCTTAAAGACGAGCCCGCCGCGTTCCTGAGCCATGCGCCCCGCCTCGTGAAGCATCGCCGATTTGCCCATGCCGGCAGCCCCTTGCATCAAGAGCACCCCACCCTTGCCGCGCGCCACTTCCGAGACAAAGGCGAGTACGCCGGCAACCTGTATATCGCGGCCGACGAGGCCCTCGAAGGACTCGTTTCGGTCGAGCGCTTCTGCGTCGCTCAGGCCTAGGATAGAGCGGGCGCCATCTCTTGAATCACCGAGCTTATAAAAGCTTTCGAGAAGCGGCACGATGGATGCCGCAACCCGAATCTCCGAGGCGTGCGCACCTTGCGCCAACTCGAACGCCGTATCCAACGACTCACCGCTCGCCTTGGACCAGTCGAGCCCTGGCACGTAGAGTTCTCCGGCGTCGATGCCAAGGCCAAACTCCAAAAAGTCAGGGAGATTTCGCTTGAGGTTGCCGCGCAGATCCATCGCAGCCTGGGAGGCCTTGACCGCTGCTTGAGGGTCGTAGGTCTCGGTTCCAAAGAGAACCGTGATGAAGGCGCCGCTTCGGCCCTGCACAAGGCCGCCCCAACGCTCAGCCACGCTCCGCGTGATATTCTCGAGGAGGTCACGCGCATCTGCCATAACCTCCGGGTCTTCACGCGTAAGAGCTCGGTGCTGAATTACCAGTGAACACACGGTTTGGCGCTCTCCGACGAGATCCTTCTTCAGGTCGTTGAGGTCTACGCCAAACCGCGAGACAGATGGTTCAGGGGCACTGACCGGCGCAGACCTGGTTTCGGTATCAAAGAGGCGATTCGTGTCCACGACCTCGGAGCTGTCGTTGGCGAGATCCTCGGTGTGTTTGCTGAGCTGGATCGTCTCGTCATCAGTGATGCGTGGAGACGTGCGAGGCTTTCGTTTGAAGATGAACTGAGCGGCTGGTTCGGCCTTCTTCTGCGTTTCACCTAGAAACGCCTGCCGGAACTCGGTTGCACTCTGGTAGCGAAGCTCCCGATTCTTCTCGAGCGCGCGTTTGCAAATCACCTCGAGGAGCGGGTTGACGTCGGGATTCAGCGTAGCTGGAGCGGGTGGGTCTTTTTGAATCACCTCAATCAGGATGCGCGGCACAGAATCTCCGCGAAACGGCAGTTTCTTGGTGAGCAATTCGTAGAGAATGATGCCCATGGAGAAGAGGTCGCTGCGCCCGTCGATCTCTTTACCTTCGGCTTGTTCGGGGCTCATATAATTTGGCGTTCCGACAAGCGCGCCCGCCTGTGTAAGCGGCCCCGCTGGCTGAGAAGCCTTGGACTGCGCGATGCCGAAATCCAAAATCTTTACAAAATCACCGTCGCGAGTTTGCTCGACCATAATATTGTCGGGCTTAAGATCGCGGTGAACGATGCCTTTGGCGTGTGCTTCTTCGAGCGCGGAGAGCACCTGCTGCATGATCTTGGAGATTCGCTCGTCGCTCAGGCGCTGCTCTCTCATCAAGGACGAGAGCGGGACCCCGGGCACGAACTCCATAGCCATGAAGAGCACGTCTTCTTCCTGCCCGAAGTCGATGATCTGGATGATGTTTGGGTGCCGCAGCGCGGAAGACTGGCGCGCCTCGCGAATAAAATACTCGGCTGCGATTGGATTTCTGGCATGCTCAGGCGTCATCACCTTCACGGCCACGCGGCGGTCGAGGTGAGACTGATAGCCCTCATAGACCGCGCCCATGCCGCCCTTTCCGATAAGACGGCGGATCTCGATGGTTCCCCGCAAAACTCGACCAATCAAAGGGTCGGGACGACTCATCGGGTCTCTCTATTCTGGTAGTCGCTATGCCAAACAATTAACCCGAGACCGCGCTGAAAACAAGGCCGAGTACCAAGGCACGCGCTAGGTTTTGGAGTAGCCACGCATGCGGCCAATGAATTCGTCATCGAGCCCGGCTGCCAGGCGTAAATCTACGTTCATCTGCTCTCCTCGGGCTCGCGCAGGAGTGTTGTGAAAGGTCAGATTCTCGCACCAAACGTCGAACATGGCGCGATCTTCGGGTGTTTCTTTTCTCAAGTAGGCAGCGCCAAATCCCACGTGATGCACTTCGTCCGCGGCGATCATCTCCATGATCTTGGCGGATTCGTGATCGCCCACTCGCCTGAAATGGGCTTCGTATTCGGGGGCAAAGTCGAGGTTTGCCTGTTCGAACGTGAGGTTTATGGCCGAGACGAACTTCAGCGGCGTATCGAGCGACGGCGCGCATCGCCAGAAGTGGTCGTTGATGGGCTGTTCTCCAAAATAAGAGCCGAGCTCAGAGATACGATCGGCGTAGACTTGGAAATGGCGCTGTTCGTCGACGAGGATTTTCAGGAGTCCGCGCCGGAACACGGCGGGCGCGTCTGGGAACGCGAGCAGCGCCCACGCCATGAGTTCGAGCGCCATCAGCTCGTGGTTCGCAAACGTGTGCAGGCAGCGCACCCGCATTTGAGGGTCGTCTAGCGAGTCCGGGTGAGGGAGGCGGCGCCGAGTGCGCTTAGGAGAAATCTCGAGCTCTGGTGGCCTTCCCGGCGTGGTCCATGCTCGTGGTTCGCCCGGCTGGTCGTCGCGTATCCGCGCGAAGTCTGGGGCCCGAAGCTTCTCCTCGAGTGTCTCGGCAAAAAGTACGCGCTCGGCAAACTCACGAATCTGCATCAGGCCTCCATACGCCCGAGTACAGTTTTGATGGCGGCGCGGGCTTCATGAAGCATTTTGGGCACGTCTTGGGTCAACAACTCGCGGTCTTTGACCACTTGATTTCCAGACGCGAAGACGTGCCGGACGTTCGCTCTATGGGCGGCGTAGACGATTCTTGAATAGACGCTTCCGCCAGGATTTGTGCCGGGGTCATTGTCGAGCTCGATCATGACCACATCGGCGCATTTTCCAACCTCAAGACTCCCGACCTGGTCGTCAATTCCGAGGACCCGCGCGCCGTCTCGCGTCGCGAGTCGTAGAACGCGTTCGGCTGGCATGGCGGTTGGGCCGTGAATCGGCTTTTGCAGAAGGGCCGCGAGCCTCATCTCTATGAAAGCGTCGAGATTATTATTGCAGGGGGCCCCGTCTGCGCCGAGCCCAACGCGGATGCCATATTGGTCGTAGCGCGGGATATTTGCGATCCCGCTCGCGAGCTTGAGATTCGCGGATGGGCAGTGGCAAATCGCGGTGTCCGTGCGCTTGAGAAGTTCGCAGTCCTCGTCACTGACGTGTACGCCGTGGGCAAGCACGGTCTTGGCGCCGCAGATGCCGATACTCTCAAGGTACGCCATATTGGAGACACCGTGGTGCTCGCGCGTAAATTCATTCTCGAACTCGGTCTCTGAGGCGTGGGTATGGATATAGACGTCCAGATCGCGGGCGGCTTCCACGATCTGCCGCATGAGACTCTCTGTGCACGAGACGGCAAACCTTGGCGCAAAGGCGTAGCGAATCCTGCCGTTCTCGGCGCCATCCCAGCGCTCAGCCAGGGCGATAGCCTCTTTCATGCTGGCGGCTGTGTTCTCGAGCATGGCCTTGGGGACTTCGTCGCCGTAATCCATCTGACACTTACCAAAAAACGCACGAATTCCAGACTCTTGAATGGCCTCGACGATACTCTCGGTGTGGTTGACCGTGCCCATATCTAGGAGCGTAGTGGTGCCTCCGAGCACGAGCTCGGCCAGGCCAAGTCGGGCTGAAGTCCTCAAGGAATCAGGGTCGAGCGATGCCTCGTAAGGCCAGACACGTTTCTTGAGCCAGTCGATGAGCACCATATCATCGGCGTTGTTGCGCAGGAGCACCTGACAAAGATGGATATGAGTCTGTACAAACCCTGGAATGACGGCCGAGCCGCTCCCATCGATGACCTGATCGAAAGGTTCCGGCTGTATTTGGCCGCCTACCTGCAGGATGCGCCCCGGCGAGCCATCAGCCGCTTTTGATTCCCAAAGGATATCACCCTTAACCACTTCCATGTGGTCGTTCATGGTGACGATTGTCGTATCCTTGATGATTGTTCTCATGGGTCCTTCTGCACGATGCCAAACTTCACTCCTAGCGGGTGAAGGTCAAGTTGTGAAGTGCCTAACATGCCCTGTACGTAACGATCTACGACCACTGGCCGAAGCTCTTTCTTATACCTTTCAATGAGTTCTTTCTTCTCTGAGTCGAAGACTTCTTTATCCGGGGCGTAGCGTTTTAGGACGTGGATCACGAAGCCGCGCTCACGCGAGATAAAGGGCTGAGAGGTGCGGCCTTCTTTGAGTTCAAAGGCCTTCTCCACCACCTCGGGCGCGAGTCCGAAGACCGGCATACTGCCAGAAGGCGACTTCACCATGGGCTCGATGAGGTGGAGTTCAAGGCCTTTTGCGGCGAGTTGAGATTTGACCTTGATGATGGTGTCTTCGTCGTCTTTGAGCTTCTTCATGAGGCGTTGCCCGGCCTTGAGGCGCTTTTTTACATCAGGGGTAAGGTCTTGGGTCCTCAATATTTCAGCTGCGATCTCTCGTTTCAGGGGACGTGTGAGCTCGGCCTCTCCGGTCTTTTCGCGATCGACGACCTTCCACAAGTACGGAGAAGAGCCAGATTTATAGCCATGATCGCCAATTTCGGCTCGGAATGCCTCGGAATTCTCTCGGCGGCCCATCCGAATTCCGGAGCGCAGGGTCAAATTATGCTTCAGAGCCACGGCGTCCGCACTTTGGGTCTCGAGGTCGGCCTCAGCCGCCTGGAGTTTGTCTGCGGGCCCGTTCAAGATATCCAGGATCACGCGCTCAGGCGGGCGAAAACGGCGCTCATTTTCCTTGAAGAATTCCTCGATTTTTTGGGACTTCTTCTCGACAAACGCGTCGATTTCGTCGGTCGATGGAGTGTTGGAGAGCATGAGGGCCGCCACCTGGGACCGCGTGTTATCGAATGACCATGCCTGCCAAACGTCTTCTTCGGTGATTTCAGAGACGAGCGCATCGGCGAGTTTCTCGCGCAAGAGGACTTCTTCGCCGATAGCCCAGAAATCCTCAGGTTCGATGCTGAGCTTCGCGAGCTCGCCCTCGAGTGGCTTATCTTCAGAGGTGTTCTTGATGAGGAATGCGAGACCCGCAAACTCCGGCTTGGAATTGTAGAGTTTAGTGATCTCGTCTTTGGAAACCTCAAGGTTTCGGCTTTTGGCCTCTTTTGAGATCACCTTGGAAGCGAGCACTGATCGCACGGTAGTAAACTGGACGGTCGGGATAGCGAGTTGCTCAGGAGGGACTGCCTGATAATCGCCTTGTGAGGCGCGTGGGCCAAAGAGCGCCCCGATTCGAGCGGCCTTTTCGAACTCAGCCACATTCACGGAAAACTCGCCGAGTTCGGCGATCTTGGTCTCGGGCCCCGGGGGCTCGCCCTCCAGATGTTTGATATTGGGTTTTGGTCGCTCAACTTCCTTTGGGGGCTCCGCGATTTTGGGCGCGGGCTCGGCGGGCTCGGCCGGTTGAGAGGGCGTATCCTCTTTGCAGCTCGATACAATCGCGGCAAGCGCGATGAAGGTGGCGAATAAAAACAATTGCGGGGTCATGATCATTCTGTTAGAAGGCGCGCTCAATTTCGGACCGCACGTGGTGTGTGGTTCATGTACGTCGAAGCCGACGATACATCAACACGGTCAGTTGCCCAGCGGATTCCCATCCCTCTCCAAGGAAGGGAGCAAACCCAAGGCGGCCGACACGACTCATGGAGACCTATCATGTCGAAACTTAGCCCTTTGCAGCGTACCAAGAAAGAATTTGGTTCAAAAAAAGAGTTGGCCGCTAAAGTTAGCGCCTTCTTGACCAAGCCTGAAGAAGAAGAGCAGGCAGCATTCGAGCATCGTGTGAGCACGATGAGCAACGCGAAATTGCTTCGTCTCTGGGACGCACAGCAAACTCTCGAGAAGAAATTTGGCAGCGTAGAGGCGCTCGCTGAGAAGATTACCCGTGCACGATTCAACGGCCTGAACGCGGATTACCAGCGTAAAATCTCGGGTTTCGGCGTGCCGAAGCTTCTCGATCTCGCCCGTCAACACGGCGTGAAGTGATCCAACTTCACTTCTCTTCCTCTCCAATCTTGTAAATTTTGGCTCTCGGGACTAACATACTCGGGCTTCGTGTGCCCGGGGAGTCCACGAGTCAAAATTGTTTCGAACGTAGTGTGTGTTGTATACTGCAGGTCTGCAAAGGAGATCCATGGCAACGGAATTCAGGGTTGGTGATAAAGCAGTCTACCCAGGTCAGGGAGTTGCCGAAGTCATCGCGATAGACTCCAAAGAGATCATGGGAACGACTCAGACCTTCTATATCCTACGAGTCTTAGACTCGGATAAGAAGATCATGATCCCGGTCGGAAAGGTCGATGACGTAGGTTTAAGGGGCATCATCAACGGAAAGCAGCTTGAGGAAGTTTATGACATCCTTCGCGAGCGAGACGTTGATCTGAATACGCAGACATGGAATCGGCGTTATCGGGCCTATCTGGAAAAGATCCAGACGGGTAGCCCGTTCGAAATCGCCGAGGTCTTGCGCGACCTCAATCTTCTAAAGTTCACTAAGGTCCTGAGCCACGGCGAGAAGAAAATGCTGGACACAGCTCGGCGGCTCCTCGTGCAGGAACTCTCGATCGCCAAGGACGCGAGCAAAGAGACGGTCACCGAGGAAATCGAGCACATCTTCGCTGCATAAACGGTTTTTCGACTCCGACCTATTTGAACCGAAACGTCCTTCTGATCTTCGTCTTCTCTTGTTGAGGTGGAAACTTCAGAGCGTTTAGCGCCTTTCGGACACAAACAAAGAGCGATTCGTTTTCTTGATCGAAGCCGAGCTCTGTGTGCGTGACGTTGCCGCTCTCATCTAGAGTCAATGTTATGGCTAAATCGCCAAGTGCGCGGTGGCTTGATTGGCAATCTCGCAAAGCTGGTGCGGATCTCGCAAAAACCTCCGAGACTTCCTGAAAGGACAATGTTGCCTGCGGAATGGATGCCATAACAATGTAGCTTGCCAAACTCGGGATATCGCCACCGAGATCTCCTAAGAGCTCGCAGCTCTTGGCGTGGTCATTCTCGCAGTTCTTAGCGATTATGGAATGACTCTCTTCAGCCATTCCTCGATCGCGCAACACCAATCCTAGTTCCCAGCAACTTTCGGTATCTCCGCCCTCGCATCCGGTTCGAAAATACCTTTCTGAGAGCAACGGGTCTTGAGGCGCGCCGCGCCCAGTCTGGTGCTGAATCCCGTGCATCCTGCAGGTTTGGGGACTCTCGACAGCACACTGTTGTGACGTTGCGCAGCCTGAACAGCCTAGCGCGAACAGTAGAAAAGGGAGAAGAAGCTTCCGCCCTGTGGGTTGTTGGTATCCTGGATACATGAGCTATCTGTGATGAGTGTCCCGCTTAACTGAATTTGCAGCGCAAAGTCTTGCACAACCGGACTCTAGAGGACAGTGCCTAATCTACTTTCTGCAATTTGCACGTAAGTGCGCACTTTGCTAGGGTTCTGCGGCTCTGGTCGCAATTTAACTTGAGAAAATGAGAACGAAGATGAAGTTCGCGTGGATATTGATGTTTGGTTTGGCTCTAAGCCTTGGCTGTTCGGACGACGAAAGTACCGGTACCACAGGCGATCGTCCAATTTGTGAGTTTGGAGAACGCTACAGCCCCATCACGGGGACGTGCATGCCTATCTCGACGCCTCAGAACAATACGCAGGGCGGGGGTGACCCAAATAACGACGAGAATAATCAGAATAATCCAGACCCAAACAACGCGTCGAACAATCAGACCACCAATCCGAACAATCCGACCGAGACCAACAACCAGACTTCGCCCAATAATAACGAGCCGGATATGGGCGGAGACGATATGGACATCCCCGATATGCCGCCACTTGAGTGCGGAACCGGTGGAGTTATTGGCCTCGCGTGTACTCCATCAGGCGACGTACTCGCCGCAGCCGACGTGACGATCACCGGCACGGATTGCGCCACGGGCCAGCCTTTTGAGATGGTGGTCCGAACCTCGGCCGACGGCACCTATGAGTTCGCCGATGTTCCGAGTGGTGCTCATAATCTCAATATCAGCACGGGCTCATTCAGCGGCGATAGTGGTGTCTTTGTTAGAGCCGGCGAGGTCACGGATTTGAGCTCGGCTGTGGACAAGGTGTGTTTGGATGGCGCGGCGGTGAATATCGCTGTGGTCGGCGGCGCCTACGATGCGGTGGAAGACCTCGTGACAGGTTTGAACCTGACTTACGACATGAAGGGCGACGACAACATGGACCTGACGGCCGCGAGGACGTTCCTTACGAACGCCAACGAGATGGCTAATTACGATATCATCTTCTTGAACTGTGGTGAGCTCTACGGTCGCCTCGGGCCGCTCTTCCCGTTCCAACAAGACCCGAGACCTCAGATCGTGAACAATTTGCGAGATTTTGTGAACAACGGCGGCAGCATCTACGCGTCTGATTGGGCCTTCCCATGGGTGGAAATGGCCTTCGGAGACGTCTTGGATATGCTCGGGGTAGAAGGCGATGGCAATGGCTCGAAGATGGGCTTTGCGCCACAAACTGTGACGGCAGACGTGCTTACGACTGACCTCCAGACGATCCTTGGAAGAAATACCGCCACAATCGCGTTCCCACACAACCCACCAGCTGTGGTAAACACCAATTGGGTGGTTCTTGAAGGCGTGGGCCCTCAGACCGTCAACCAGATTCGCGCGGACGTACAGCTATGCTCAACTCCTTCAAATTGCTCAACAGCAGGCGCAACGCAAAGCGCAGCGCCACTTCTGGTCACCTGGAAGGCGCCGAGCGGCGGGACGGTGGTCTTCACCTCCTTCCACAACAAGCGCCAGGCCACGCTCAATCAGGATATGGAGTTGATCTTGCGCTATCTCATCTTCCAGCTTTAATCGGATTCGCCGCATTCCTCGCGGCCGCCCCGCTAGCGGCTGACGTGGCGGTGACGCTCGACTCACCGCGCGAGCTTACGCTCCCCTCGGGTTTCAACCCGCAGGGCGCCCTTTTGGTGGCCGACGGCCCCACCACTTATCTCGTCAACAATGCAAGCTCGGGTGACTCCACGCGCTGCATGGTGATCCGCGCAACCGCTGAGGGCGCGCGAGCTTATTCGTACTCAGTAAATAACGGGGCAACGGCTTGCACCGCTTTTGGGACCCACCCGGAAGGCTTTTTGCTGCGGGTTGAGGACCCGACCGCGATGGAGGAGATCGACGGACACACGGTCTTTGTGGAGTTTGACGGCACCGAGCGATGGAGAGTACCGGATCGGCGGCTCGTGGACGCCGAGGGTGCTCCGGGAGGCCCAGGTGAGTTTCGAGGCGAGTACTTTGGGGCCATCGCTCCCCTGCTCTACAGCCCGGCTATCGACCGAGTGCTCGGTAGTTCTATTGGCACGGTGACCATCGGACAAGACGTTCGCTATCTTGGCCAACATCATCTTCTGAACCCGAACACGGGCAACATTACTCGGAACGGCTTTACACTGGGGTCTTCGGGCGTGGGCATTCCAGTGGGTGGGGTGGTTCGAAGCGGCGGTGATTTCCTGATTGTGCAAGACACGCTCGGGCTCGACGGAACGGTCTTTCATACGTGGGATGGTCGCTCAAACGTGGCGCGATACGAGCCGCTGGCCGGTGAATGGGAGGGCAAAACGCTCAGGCGCATCGCCTACCTTCCCGGGACCACGTATTTGATGTGGATCGAAGGGGTGCCCGAAGTCACCGACGATATCCCGGCCTTTATTGCGGCCACCAACGACGATGCGGCCACGCTCTGGGAAGCCAATTTTGAGACGACGTATCGCTTCAGAAATGGCGATTTTGTCTTCCTTGGCCCCCCTCTAGACTTACAGGTCTCGCCGGATTGGGCCATCATCACCTATCGTTGGGAGAACGACTACTACCTGCGTCTGATTGACGAAAATGGTGGCACACCTGGCATTGCACGCCTGACGAGCACGACTCCTCTGGAGCCTCTGGGCATCTTGGCAACTTCTGAAGGCGTGCGACTCGTGACCGCCAACCAGGAGCGCATCATCGAGTACTCGCTCGAGTTTGAAGACGTGCCCGATTGGGACCCGAACGCGATTCTGGAAGACGTAGGAATTGACGATGCCGTAGACGCGGTCTTGGATGAGGCTGGATGCGGATGCGGGGCAGGCGGAAGTGGAAACCTCTTTTTGGCAATAGGTTTTGCGGTGTTTAGCTTTGTTGGGCGAAGTCGCGCCCGGAGAAGAAGATGAATGTTACGGCAGAAGAATCTGAATTTTTGAGCGCGTTTCGGCGCGATTTGCACGCCAATCCTGAACTCTCGTTTAAGGAGTCGCGCACACAAGGACGCATCGAATCGGCCTTGGCGGAAATTGGCCTGAAGTCCGCGCGTATGGCGGATACGGGGGTTGTCGCGGTTTTGGAGGGGGCAAAGCCCGGGCCCACGTTTTTGTTCAGGGCGGACATCGATGCGCTGCCCATCCATGAGCTAAGCGAACACCCGTACAAGAGCCAGAATCCGGGCGTCATGCACGCTTGTGGGCACGACGTGCACACGACCTTGGGCGTGGGCGTAGCCCGGCAACTCGTCGGGGAGCAGGATAGGCTGCACGGGCGAATCAAGTTTGTGTTCCAGCCCGCTGAGGAGGCTTCGCCGGAGGACGAGCCGATTGGTGCAGAGCGCATGGTGGTTGAAGGTGTGCTCGAAGGCCCGAAGGTAGATGCGGCCTTTGCGTTCCACGTGATGCCGACTCTGGAAGTCGGCAAGATTGGGTACACGCAAGGGCCTGTTTGGGCGCGCTCGGACCTGGTTGAGATTGTGGTGCGCGGGAAGAAAACTCATGCAGCCTACCCGCACGAGGGCATCGACGCCGTGGTGGTTGGCGCGCACCTAGTGACGGCCCTCCAGTCCCTGATTGCGCGCCGCGTGGACGCGCGGGATGCGGCGGTGTTGAGCATTGGGAAACTCGAGGCTGGCAATAGCTACAATATCATCGCCGACACCGCTGAGCTGACCGGAATTCTTCGCACTCTTTCGGATTCGGTGGCGGAGCAAGTCATTCGCGAGGCGCATGACATGGTGCGCTCTTTAGCGCGTGCTTTTGGCGCTGAAGCGGAACTCAAGATTACCCCCGGGGCACGGCTCACGGCGAATGATGTGGAGCTCGAGCGGCGCGTAGTTCAGAAGATGCGCGAAAGTGTTGGCGCGGATGTGCTCGTTCCGCATTTACCGCAGATGGGCGCCGAGGATTTTGCCTCTTTCTCGAGACGCGTTCCTTCCACCTATCTTTTTCTCGGCGTGCGCAACGAGGCGCGAGGGATTACACATATGATTCACACGCCGTATTTCGATGTAGACGAAGCCTGCATCGGACTCGGGGTCAAAGCGATGTCGTCGGCTCTATTGGAGCTCGGCAGGGAGTGGACATGAAGAGTATTTTTGGAATGTTGCTGGGACTTTCAGTCCTTGCGTTCGCAGGTTGTTCGGGGTCTCAAGGTGCGATGGAGACGGGCCAGCCGCGCTGCATCGATATCTGCGGTGCCGAATTCAGTCAGTGCACCAACGCCAATCCGGGCGACTTTACGGCGTGTGCCGACCGCCGCCGGACGTGTGACCAGCAATGTCGCGGGGATCAGGCTGAGCGCGAGACCATGACTTCGGAAGAAGAAGTAGTGCCGCCAAGTGAGATTTTCGATAATTCTGAAGAGGAATAGAGATGCACGCGATCGTTCAAGACTATTATGGAAAGCAGCTCGGGAGCACGGCGGACCTCAAGACCTCGGCCTGCTGCGACGCGAGCGCGGTGCCGGACTGGCTTAAGCCCTTGCTCTCGAAGATTCACCCCGATGTGTTGGCCAAGTACTACGGTTGTGGGCTTGTGGCCCCAGACGTGTTGCGGGGCAAGAGAGTCTTGGACCTTGGCTCGGGCTCTGGCCGTGACGTCTATGCACTTGCGCAATTGGTGGGGCCAGAAGGTTCAGTGGTTGGCGTCGATATGACGGACGAGCAGCTCGACGTGGCTCGCGGTACCTTGGACTTCCACGCGGAGGCCTTTGGATTTCGAAACGTCGAGTTCTTTAAGGGATATATCGAGAAGCTCGACGAGATTCCCGAGCTCGAGGCGGGCTCCTTCGACGTCATCGTCTCGAACTGCGTGGTCAACCTCTCCCCTGACAAACCCGCGGTGCTCGCCGGGGTCCATCGACTACTGAAGGAAGGCGGAGAGTTTTATTTCTCCGACGTTTACTCGAGCAGACGTCTGCCTCAAAAACTGTCAACCCATCCGGTGCTCTATGGCGAATGCCTTGGTGGCGCCTTGTACTGGAACGACTTTTTGACTCTGGCAAAGCGCGCGGGTTTTGAGGATCCGAGGCTGGTTGAGGAGCGACCACTAGATGTTGAGGATGCGGAGTTAAGTCGTCTGGTTGAGGGTTTTGAGTTCTACTCGGCGACGTACCGACTCTTCAAACTGGGTGAGTTGGACTCGTCATGCGAGGACTACGGGCAGGCCGTGATCTACAAAGGCACGATTGAGACAAGTCCTCATGCGTTTGTTTTGGACGGACACCACAGCATTGAGACGGGACGCGTGTTTCCGGTCTGTGGAAACACTTGGCGGATGCTCAAAGACACGCGATTTGCGGAGCACTTTGAGTTCATCGGTGATTTCAGCCGCCATTTTGGTCTCTTCCCGGGGTGCGGTGAGTCGTCTCCGTTCTCAACCACGACACGCGAGGTGGCAAGCGCTGAGGCGCCCGCCACAAAGGGTTCCTGTTGCTAAGACTCAGGCGCCGACGTCTAGGGGAAATCCCTGTCGGGGCGCTACTCTTGGCCGGCCTTTGCCTGATCCCTGGTATCGTGTGGATGCTGCAAAATGCGCCACGCGGACCGGGCTGCTTTACCAAACTCCTCTGGGGGCTTCCGTGTCTGACCTGCGGTGGAACGCGCGCCACCCGTGCGTTGCTTGACGGGCGGATACTTGATGCGCTCGTGCTCCAGCCGCTGATCATTGGGCTTTATCTGGTGATTGGCCTCTGGGGTCTCGTGAGTTTTGGGGCGTTTTTGGGCGGCCGCACGTTCGATCTCAATCTCGGGCCGAGGGCCGATCGTGCGTTAAAAATCGGCATCTTAGGACTTCCTGTGCTAAACTGGCTCTACCTTTGGACAATGGGAATCTAATGGAAGAAACGAGCGAGGCTCGGGACATGCTCCCGAAGGTAGTGGTGGTGACCGGCCTTAGTGGCTCGGGGAAATCCACAGTGGTCAAGGCGCTGGAAGACCTGGGCTTCTTCTGCATTGATAATCTTCCTGTCCCGCTCTTCCCAAAGGTTCTGGAGCTTACGCATCAGAACAAGTCTGGGCCTGGCATCCAGAACTTCGCGTTTGTGGTGGACACGCGAGAGCGCACGTTTTTGCACGAGGCCGAGCCGATGATCGCGCAGCTTCGTGCCGAGGGCATGAAGGTTGAGGTGCTCTTTTTGGATACCGACGATGAGCGCCTGATCCAGCGATATAGCGAGACGAGGCGCCCTCACCCACTCTCCGAGGGCGGCACGGTGCGCGACGGCATCAAGCGCGAGCGCGAGCTCCTGATGGGGCTCAGGGACCAGGCGGACCTCGTGATCGACACGTCGGCGCACACGGTTCATACGCTCAAGGCCCTGGTCGGTGAGCATTTTGGCGAAAAGTCGGTGATTGGGCTTCAGATTACGGTGCTCTCGTTTGGATTTAAGTATGGCCTTCCGCCCGAGTGTGATTTGGTTTTTGACGTCAGGTTTTTGCCGAATCCGTATTTCGTAGAGGGAATGCGGGAGAAAACGGGTTTGCAGACCGATGTTCGTGATTACGTTCTTGGGGCGCCGGAGACCGCCACGGTGTTGCAACTATTGCGACAAGTGGGTGAAACGTTGTTGCCCCTCTACGAGCGCGAAGGCAAAGCGTATTTGACGGTTGGAATTGGATGTACAGGCGGAAAGCACCGGTCGGTGGCGCTGACCGAGGCTATCGCTGCAAGGTGGCGCGGACGAGGATGGAATGTTCAGACGCGACATCGAGATGTGGAGAGGAAATAGATGAAAATTGCCCTGGCCGTAGATTTATCCCCAGAAAGTGCAAGTGCCGCAAAAGTGGCTGAAAGACTGGTCAAGCGTCTCGGTGGCACTCTTGAAGTGGTCTTTGTTCTGGAGCCTGAATTCTGGGATGCCGGAGACGTGGGCGGACTGATGCGCGGCATCATGAGCGCGGATCCGCTTGGTAGCGGGCCTAAGTCTTTGGCGGAGGATCCAGAGATTTGCGCGCGGATTGAGTCGGATATCTCGGAGTTTGCTGCAAAGCACCTGAGCGTGCCCTATACGTGCGTGATTCTCGAAGGGCGCGCTGACCGAGAGCTTTCTAGATATGCGGCGGGCCATGATTTCTTATGTGTTGGTGCACCGCTTGGCGCAACAACACGATTTGCGCTCGGAAGTGTTGCTGAGAGGCTCGCGCACCGGCCACATACCCGCACCCTGATTGCCAAAGATTCGGGCAATCCCGATGAATGGGTTGTGGCGGTTGACTTTTCGGAGGGCGAAGGACTTTTTGTGCTGGAGGCGATGCGGCTTGCGAAGGCGTACGGCGCGAAAGTTCATCTCCTACACGTCATGCCTGCGCCCATGCCGCCTTCTACCGACCTCGCCGCGATGAGCATCAGCCCGGAGAGCCTATCGATGAAGGCGCTCCGAGATTGGTCTGAGAAGGAACTCGCGCGCACGCTCGAGGCTGCAAAAGCCGTTGAGGGCGTTGCGGTAGAAGCACATTTGCGAGTTGGATATGCGGCGATGGGCATCGAGGATTTTGTGGAAGACACGGGTGCGGGACTGGTGGTCCTCGGAACGCACGGGCGCTCCAGGCTTGAGGATGCGCTCCTTGGCTCAGTGGCGTGGGGCGTGGTCAAGCGCATGCCAACTTCCATCCTCCTGATGAAATAGCTCCAATTTGGATACGTAACGGATATCCAATATCCAACAATGACTTCCATCTTGGATATATCCAAACCGGACATTTGACCCGTTTTCGCACCTAACCCAGTCAACATGCGGGGAAGCGCCACTTGATAGAAAGTTGGCACGGATCAAGCATATGTATTGATGCTGAATAGATAACGACACTCGTTCCACAAAAGGACATGTGATGAATACGACAACAACCCATGAAATGACCCCCGCTCAACGATTCGCCGCCGACTCAGATATCGTGCAACGCACGCTGAAAGGAGATGCAGCTGCATTCGACCAGATTGTTCGCGAGTACCGCGAGACTGTGTTCCGCGTGGCCATGCGTATCGTAAAGAACGAAGAAGAGGCCCAGGACGTGACTCAGGACGCGTTTATGAACGCGTACCGCAAGCTTGACTCGTTCAAGGGTGATGCGGCGTTGAGCTCTTGGATCTACCGGATCGCGGTGAACACCGCGCTAATGCGGCTTCGTAAGAAGAAGCGTCGTGCGGAAGTTTCGATGGAAGGCCTCCCGATCTCAGACGAGATGGATTTTGTCTGGACCGACCTCTCGGCACATAACGTGCGAGGTGACGAGGCCGCTGAGAACAAGGAGCTGCGCGGCAAAATCGCAGCTGCCGTTGAAGAACTTGAACCCAAATACAAAGATGTTTTTGTGGCGAAAGAGCTCGACGGCCTGAGCCTTCAGGAGATTGCGGACGAAATGGACTTGAGTGTCCCGGCTGTTAAAAGCCGTCTGCACCGCGCCCGTCTTTCGCTTCGCGTCAGCCTTGAGCGCTACGTAGAGCTTTAATTAAGCCCTATAATTGAGCCTTCAGGCTCTCGGCCTTTTCCTTAAATGCCTGCCGCTCAGCACCTTTGAGCGGCTCAGCGCGCGCAAAATCCACAGTCAGGGGATTAATGACCTTTCCGTGTTGAGTCATGCCGAAGTGCAGGTGCGGTCCGGTGGAGCGGCCTGTGGTGCCCACGCGGCCAATCTGGTCCTTTTGCTTGACCCTCACACCCGGCCGAAGCTTTTTGGTGATCTGTGAGAGGTGAGCGTAATGCGTGACAAACCCATTCGCGTGGCGGAGCGACACGAGTTTTCCGTTCGCACCCTTCCAACCTGCATAGATGACCGTTCCGTCAGCCACAGCGTGTACCGGAGTCCCGGTTGGGGCGCCATAATCCACGCCTGCGTGGAGCTTCATCTTCTTTAAGACCGGATGGAAACGCCGGCCGAAATTACTGGTGATGCGCACGGTGGCGAGCGGGCTTTTGAGGAACTGACGTTTGAGGTTGTCGCCGTTTTCGTCAAAGTAGCCGGAGTTCTCCGGGTCGTAGTGGAAGAAGCCGTAATAGGTCCCGACCTGCCCGGAATACTTGGCCCCGAGCACCTTTCCGTCCCTCAGGTATTCGCCATCCACGAAGACTTTTTCGTAGATCACGGAGAATTCGTCGCCGGGCTGGGTCTCGGAGTTGAAGTCGATGGTGTACTGAAAGAGCTCGGTGAAACGCTGGGCGAGCGCGCCAGACGCACCCTGGGTGTCGAAGGCGAGCCAGAGGCTGGAGTCGATTTTGCCGCGCACGGTCTCGATTTTGATTTCGCGGTCAACCTGAACGTCTTCGGCCACAAAACCGTCTTCGGTGCGGCGCACAATCCAGCGATTCTCAGGCGAGGCCTGGTATTCGAACTCGCGAACTGAGTTGTCTTTGTCGAGTTCAACGGTCCAGATATCGCCTGGCCGCGACTTCCTAAAATCAATCTTAGCCGAGGCCGCCTCAATCAACCGATGCGACTCGCCGGCATCGATTCCAAGCTTTGCCAGCGCGGCCCCCATGGTCTGGTTCTTTTCGAGCACATTCTCAATTCTGGTGAATTCAGGGGCCTCGGGGACCACAGGCTCAGGGGTCTCGGGCGCGGGCGGCGGCTCAGGAAAAGCGGCCTCAATCTGAGGGGCGGAGGCGTTCGCGCTAAGCGCAAGACTCGGGGTCTCGTCCGGCCATGTGGCCCAGCTTAAAAGGCCCGCAGCCGCCAGAGTCCCAAGTATGAGCGGGGCTTTCGAGCGTTTTCGGTGCGGCCTCAACCGGCCACGTGGCGTTCCTGCCATGAGTCATCCTTAGTTGGAAACGTCCGTGTTTCGGGCGGCAAGGGTCGCAATATGAGTGGATCAAGTCAAGTCAGAGGATTGAAGAGGTGTGGAAAGTTCGGTCATTCTCATGTAGGGATGCGCCAGACTGGGTGCTACCCCCTACCCCCAAGACGTCTATGAAAGTTCATTTCATCACGCATGGTTGCAAGGCCAACCAGTACGACACCGAGCAATTCAGAATGGCGCTCGAGGCGCGTGGCGCCGAGGCGGTGGACGCCGAGGTGGCAGACACCGTGGTGCTCAATACGTGTACCGTGACCAACGCCGCGGACGCCGAGGCCAGGAAGGCGATTCGTAAGCTTCACCGCGAGAATCCTGAGGTTCGGGTGGTGGTTGCGGGTTGTTCGGCCGCGATGCGCGCCGACGAGTACCAGGCCATGCCGGAGGTGTTTGGCGTGGTGCCAGGCCAAGATCCACAAGAGGTGGTGCGGGTTCTGGCCGATTCGCTCCACGAAGAGGCGATTGGGCAGGAACTACGGGCGAGCAAGGTTCGCTCGAGGGGTTGGCTCAAGGTGCAGGATGGGTGCGATAGGCGTTGTTCGTTTTGCGCTACGCGGATTGCGCGCGGCAAGAGCCGTTCGCGCTCGCTCGAGGAGTTGTTGGTCGAGGCCGAGATTCTGGCCGATGCGCATTCCGAACTCGTGATTACCGGCGTACATATTGGGCATTGGGGCATCGACTTTAGCCCCAAGGACAAGCTTTCCACGCTCATGGAGGCGCTCGTGACGCGGGTGCCCGGCGTGCGGTTCAGGCTTGGCTCGATTGAGGCCACCGAGATTGACGACCGACTGGTGGAACTCATGCAGGACGGCGGCATCACGCCCCATCTGCATATCCCGATGCAGTCCGGGAGCGACCCGGTCTTGAGAAAGATGCGGCGTTGGCACACGCGCGAGCGCTACCGCGTCAGGGTCAAGGAAATCACGGAGCGCCTGCCGTATATGGGCCTCGGCGCGGACATCATCGTGGGCTTTCCGGGCGAGTCGGCCGAGATGCATGCGGAGACGCTGGCGTTGGTGGAGGAGCTTCCGTACACGTATCTGCACGTGTTCCCGTACTCGATGCGAAGCGGGACGGTGGCGGCCGATATGGACGACCAGGTGCCGCGCACCGAGAAGTCGAGGCGCTCGCAAGAGCTTCGCGACGCGGTGCAACGAAAGGGCGATGCGTACATTACGCGAAGAATCGGGCAAGACGTGGCGGTGGTGGTTGAGGAAGGCGGGCTCGGGCTTAGCGAGGATTATCTTCGCGTGCGCGTGCCGGACAACCACGAGCCGGGCACGTTGATTCGCGGAAAATTGGCAGGGACGGCCGACGAGCTGCGCATCGTGACGGCCTGAGCGCTTAGTCCAACGGCAACTCCACGATTTCGTCAGGGTGCAGATATAGCCAAGCGTGTTCACCCCAGCATTGGACCTGGCCATTTTCTTGAAATGCGCACTTATGATTGTCTGATGCCTGCAGGCGGACAACCTTGTCCAAGCCTTGCACAGTAGATGGCGAACACTCGGAATCCGGCCCGAGGCCATCTCCAATCTGCCCAGAATCATTTTCTCCCCAACACTTTACTCTGCCGTCATCGATTAGCGCGCAGGCATGATTCGCGCCCATCACCAGCTGGATAGCATTGCGAACGGGAACAGGCGTCGGGTTTTCGCTCAAGCCGCACCATGGGCCAAGATAGGGATTCGGTGCCTGCCAACACGTGACTCTCCCGTCCTTCGCAAGGGCGCACCCATGTGTGCCCCATCGATCGGGGGGCAAATCTGGCTGCTCTTCAAAAAGTCGGATTTCCCTGCCTTCGTACGGTCTGTAGTTGGCTGACAAACACTTCTTGCTACCGTCCTCAAAATGCCCACACGTGACTCGTCCGTGGTTGGTCAGATGTGTCGCGCCTTTGAGCTCCGGCATCTTTTGCGGAACAGCGTCAAAGAGGCCTGGGCTATCCGGCACGCACACGACTTCAAGGTTTGTATACAACGCGCAGGTATGCCAACTCCCGCGTACCAACTGCACAATGTCGTCAATGCCTCGGACCACGACCGGAGAAGTGAGTCCGCCCCGAAGGGATCATTCTTCGGGGGTTGAGCGACGACTGCATCCGCCGTCAGGAGCGTGTCCTTGCTCGCTTCATAGGCTGCCTCGACGGCGGTCTGGAGCGTATCGTCGGGACCAAAGTCGGACTTGAACACCTTCGACAATTCGGCTCGGAACGATGCAGCAGATTTGGGGTCGAACCCGTGGAGGGTTTTGGCCAGATCGGTTGTTTCCATCGCCCGAACGAAGTGGGCCTCAAAGAGGTCTTCGATCATAAGCAAGACATAACGTCTTTTCTCTTCAGTCATCATCGTGGTCTCAAGATTCTGGGACGAGCTCATGATTGAACATCAACGCGGTATCCTGATGCATCTTCGATTTCAATGTTCGATAATTTACCGTCCCCACCATAGGTATAAGTCGTTCTGCTCAAGCGCTCGATTTTTATCAGCTGAAAATCCTTGCTGGTTTCTCCGACTCTTGGAACTATCCATTCCTTACTTGCAAAGGCTTCCGCTGGTGTTACTGGGTCGCCAATTTCACTTTCATTGTTCAAATTCCTTTTAACAGCGTAACACAGAGTTTCGTCAGAATTCTTTGGGGCAGATACTGTCGGTAATGGATGTACGTTGACAGCGTATTTGTCGAATAACAACAATCGCTGGTTCGAATCATTACCTTGAAATAAGGCACAATAGACTACCTTAAGCCGAGATATCTCGGTAAAACTAACTGGTGATTTCGGTAGTACAGGGTGACAATATCGAGTCCAGGTTGCAAACAACCTTTGATTGGGGCCTAGAATGTCTATGTTGGCCTTGTTTCCGGTCTTCATAGTTCTTTAAATCCATTTACCGCAATTGAGTTTATCGTCCTTTTTTTAGGGGTGTGGCTTTGGTTTCCAAATTCAAAAAACCAACTCCGATCACCCGAGTAGCAAAGAACAACTCGAATTATATCTTTCAGGTTGGTAGCTTGGCGGTCTCTGTCAGAAAGAACACCCGTCAAGACGTGAGTGCCATGAAGTTCTGTTCGATCCAATGCGCTCCATACGGTCCTGACTACACCGAAGTAACTATAGAAAAGGTGGGTCAAGGGTGCATGGACACAAAGGAGTAGGAGATGTCAAAATACTTTGTTTTGGACTGCCATCCGCCACTTGAAGCAGAATTCTACAACATTCTGGTTCCTTATCCTGCTAATGACCGGCGTTGGGAAGCAGGGGTGCTTTTTTCAGTTCAGGACAGGCGCGAAGGCTTTCGTCCGCCGACCGAGCCCATCGAAATACAGACCGAACCGGAGATTGAGCCTCCCCCACGGATTTACGCTGAACTTCTCTGGGTGCCGATACCTCTCATGAGTAGAAGACTGACTGCGGCTCTTCAGGCAGCAGGCGTTGACAATCTCCAGACCTATGAGACGCGAATCGAGACGACTTTGGGCGAGACCCCACCGCCAGCTGATCACTACCTCGCGTTTAATATAGTGGGATTGGTGGCGGCTGCCGATCTACAGAAATCGATGACAAACCCTGACGTTACCGAGACTATGAACTCGATGGATTTCCACACTCTCTCTATTGATGAAGCCAAAACGCAAGAACTCTTGTTGTTTCGACTAGCAGAGAACATTACGGCAGTTCTTGTTCATGAGCGTGTGAAGTTAGCAATCGAAGCTGCTGGTATCACTAACCTCACGTGGTTTGCACCTGAAGAGTGGGCGGGTTGAGGCATGCAGGTGCACGGTAAAGCCGTGTTGGTCACGGAGTCGATTTTCAGACCTCTTCATAGCCTTTGGTGGTCTTCGACTTGATGAGCTTCTCGGCCTCTTTCTCCGCAGCAGCAGCGTCGGAGAAACTCTTCGTCTTTGACTGTCCCGCCGTGCCAACCTTGCCCCACGCGAGATTGAGCTCCGCCCCAACCACCTCAATGCTCCAGAATTTGGCAGACTTCGCGTCGTGAAACTCGAACCGTCGCGCATGGCTCTCAGCGGCCGGCTCACGCCCGAGCGCTTTCAAGAAATCGGGCTCTTCCCAGAACGGCTCGAAGTCCGTATCCGCGAGGAAGCGCTCAGGCTCTTTGCCGAGCTCGATCGAGAGCGTGATCGCTTCGAGCATCTTGTCGCGGTTGCCCTTTGTCGCCCAGTAGCACGACAAATTGTACGCGAGCCCGGTATGACCGATATGATCTGGGAGCAGCCGGTCAATGGCGAATCGCTCGACATTCTCGTCCCCCGAGTGCACGGCGAGGATCAGTGTGTTGGTGGCGATCTCGTTACGCATCATACCGCTCGGCAGGCCAGTCTCCTCGACGAACTCATCATACGCCTCAGCCAGTTTGACGCCCTCAGCTACCTCACCCGCCCGCAGACATACGATGAGCTTGTTATTGGTAAACGCGGCGGCACCGTCCCGCACACGGGCGTAGTCGCCGAGTTCGGTGGCCAGTTCAAGTGCTGAGATGAGGCTACTCACCCCCGGCTCATTGAACGCAGTCTGGAGGTTCGCGAGGACTGCCTGGGGGGTCGGCCTAGCCTCTTCGGTATTTTCAGATTGGGGCTCTTCCGTAGCTTCGCTGGCTTCCTTGATCTCCGTACCCCCCTCGATGCTTGAGCGCATATCCGATGCAATCTGACGCAGGGCGACCTGAATAGGCTCGATCGCGTGTGGAATGCATTCCTCGATCATGGCGAGTGTAGCTGTCGGGGACGCCCCGTAAGAGCTGTCGATATTGGAGAGGGCGTACTCTCTCAGGTGTTCTATGAGGTCCTCGTCATAGGTCTTCAACCCCTTCAACGCTGGCGCGAAGAGTACATCCATCGCGTCACCGTACTCGGAGTCGAGTTGGTCGCTGTCGAGCGCGAGCATCAGCGCAGCGATTGCTTCTGGCTGAAAGAGCTCCCAGAGCTCGTCGATGAGTTGGTCGTGTACACCGTCCTCCCAGAATCGATGTCCTCCGTCGTAATTGCGCGTCGCGCGCTCCCACCCTTGAACGAAGAGGAGCTGTGCCTCGAGGTCCTTGCTCTGGATCAGAAGTCGAAGTGCCTTCAGAGTCGCGACCCAACCATCGCTTGTGCAGATGAAGGTCGCGCGGGCGAGCCGGGCCAGGTCCATCGCAGGGATTTCCTTGCCCCAACGGTCGATCGCATCGTCGAGCGGAGGGAACCCAACGGGCGCGACGTCGTAGTCGTCGACGTCGAGCCCGAAGAGGTCTACGAGCGCGTTGTGATCGTCGGTGCTGCGCTCGTCGGAGTAGGCGATTACCTTACGCAGCGCGGTCATGAACTCATCGAAATCGTCAGATTGCAGCGCAGCAATGATCTGGGCTGGATCGGACGGCTCCGACGCCCGAAGCTTCTGCCACGCGCCTTCCTCGAGCTTGTCCGACTTCACCTCGAGCAGATTTGGGAGATCGATCAGTACCTCCAGCGCCTTTTGCGGGTTCCGGTTGTCTGCCGCACAGGACGAGATATCGAGCGTCCGCAAATTCTGGAGCTCGGCCAGGGGACCAAAGTCGGAGACGTGGGTGCGGCTGATGTCCAGAACTTCCAGGCTCTGCAGCGCGGAGAGAGGGCTCAGATCGCTCACCGGAACGTGTTCGAGATTCAAGTTGGTGAGCCGCTTCATCGCGGCGAGCGGCTGGATGTCTCCAAGCTGCGCCCAGGCGAGGGACAGCGTCCTCAGCTCCGTGAGGCGCGCGATCGAATCCAGCGAATCGACTTTGCAGTGGTCCAAGATCAGTTCCTCGAGGTGCGGTATCTGACCGATCGCGTTGGGGAGCGGATCGACCTCCACATCGCTATCCTCAAAGAGTGAATCCATAAAGTCCGCCGACTCGTCGGGTTGGTTCCATGAGTGGTTGAGGTCCAGCCGCCGGAGCGACGCCATATTCGCAAGCTCCGCCGGAAACGAGCTCAACTTGTTCATCTGGGCGAACTCGAGGTCTTCCAGGTTCGGCACGGTTGTCAGCGCGAGCGGAAACACCTCGAACGCTTGATTACGCAGACGTATTACGCGCAGCTTCGAGAGCTCAGCCATCTCCACAGGCAGCTCGCGCATGCCCGCATAGACCACCTCCAGCTCCGCGAGCTCCGCCAGATTGGCGATCGCTGCGGGAAACTTCAGCACCCCAGGATTCCCCGCCTGGTTCATTCCAAGGCGTCCCCAGATCTCCAGGTGCTCTAGCTTGGTGAAGTTCGCACAGAGTGGTCCGATATCGTCAAAAATAAAGTAACTTCGCAGCCGCAGCCGCTTCACCTGATCCTTTAGCGCAAAGGCTTCGCGCACACGGAAATCTCGTAACTCAAGGTCCGTGATGGGCATCTCCAAGAAGATGGGCGGGAACGGCACCGACGCATCATGAGCCCCCGAGATGTCTAGCTTTTCGAGGTTCGTCAGCCCTTTGATGCTCTCTGGAAATATCAGGCCCGCGTGAACATTATCGAGCCTCAGCGAGCGAAGATTCTTCAGTTCCCCAATCCGCGCCGAGATCTCGTCCAGATCTTTGCACTGAAGTGAAAGGGATTCCACGTTGAGAGGGAACGCGAGGGCGTCCTCAAGGGATGTTGAGCTAGTCATGGAATTCTCAAGGTTTGGAGTGAGCTTGGATGCTAGCATCTGGAGTTCGCCGCTGAAATCCCAAAAGTTCTGAACGGCACAATGAGTCGTTGAGTTCGCTTGGCGCAGCAACACCTGGCAGCCACGTATCGCGCGGAATGGAAAGCCAAACCTCGTGCGGGATTTGGGTAGTGAGTTCGTGAAAGTTGAGCGCTGAAATGAGTGAGATCACTGCGCCAGGAATTCTCTTTGAGATCTCAGCAAGACCGAAGTGGGCGCTCACGTCCGAGTCGGCAAGCACATAGAGCCCACGCGCTGTCCTCTCGAGCAGTCCTTCGCGGCACATTGCGTAAAGGTAGTTGCGTGAAATCCCCAGTTCTTCAACATCGCTGGCGCTGATGATTCCCTTATCTGCAGCCAGTTGGGCTATCTCAGTGTAGTGTTTCATTCTTCCTTCGTGCATTTCCTACACACTTATACACAAATGTGAATACTTTGTTTTGTCAAGGCTCGGGCAAAGTGTTCACTCTTGGTTCGGGCAAAGTGATCGCGCATTTGGTCTTGGCGTCGTAGGTTAGTTTTGTGTTTTTCTCTTCAGCGTTCTGGTTCGGGCAAAGTGATCACTTTTTCTTCTTTTTGGGATTCCGGTAGGAGTCCCCTGTGAGTGTGATGGTGTTGGCGTGGTGCAGCAGTCGATCCATCGCGGCACTAGCGAGCAGACTATCTCCAAACAGGGCGTACCATTCCGTAATGTCTCGATTTGAGGTCAGGATGGTGGACGCTTTCTCATAGCGACGTCGTATGATTTCATAGAGGTCCAAAGGCTCCTCGTATGCGAGAGGCCGCAGCCCTAAATCATCAATGATAAGCAGGTCGGGGGCTGTGAACCGATGGAGCTGTTTCTCCAATGTGGCATCCGCGCGAGCGGCTCTGAGCTGAGTTAGCATCTGATTGGCAGACGTATAGAGCACCTTCTTTCCAATCCGGCAGGCTCGGTGTCCCAGTGCCTGAGCGATATGGGATTTGCCCACACCAGAAGGCCCAATCAGCAAGACATTCTCTCGTCGGTCCATGAAGCGACACGTTGCAAGGTCGATGATAGTCGCCTTCGGAATCTGGGGATTAAAGGCGAAATCAAAGGTCTCGAGGGTCTTCTCACCTTCGAATGCCGCATGCTTGATTCGACGATGTAGCAAGCCCGCATCTCGTCGCTCTGCCTCATCATTAAACAGGCGAAACAGAAACTCCCAGTGGTCCAATCGGTCCTCTACGGCCTGTTCGATACGAAGGTCTGCAGTTTGTAAAAGTCCACTTAATCGCATCCGCTTGAGTAGTGGAATGAGTTGGTCATGGGCGCTCATCGTGTACCTCCTCACCAATGATTTCGTCGACGCTGCGCGCAAAACGGGGATTATCGAGTCGACCGTGGATGAATGGGGTCTCGTAGGCCGGGGCCATATCAAGTCCATCTCTCAAAATGTTTCGGATTCCAGGGTACGTATAGTTTCCGTAGAGACGTGCGCGCTCACAGGCTGCATTGATGCGCTCAACAGGAAAGGGCGCCACGTGTGTGACAATGGCCTGCACGGTTCGCAACTGATGAGCTACATCGTCTAAGTCGAAAATCTCGGCAACGAAGTCACCCAGAGTCTCCGAGATTCCTCTAGCCCTGTTTTCCCACCATGGGCGCGATTGATGCCGGTATTCACGGCGCCATTCAGGCAGGTGTGCGTCATTGGTTTGATACCTCGGGCCGCGACGTACATGGGTTGCCACCCGTAAATCATCCGCCCACACAATGAGTGTGTTATCCTGAGCACAAACCCAGACTTTTTGACCGATATGTTTGAAGGGCACCGAATAGAGGCGTTTCTCGAAGTGGATGTGACTATCCGGGTGAACCGTGCACTGCTTCCAGATGACACGGGCATAGCGCTGAAGAGGCAGGCTCAAGAGAGCGTCAGCCTCGTCTCGTTCAAAAACAACCATGGGCTGCTCTCTCGTCGTCCCATGAATGCGCACATTGGCGACACTCTCAAGCCACCGAATAAGTTGAGCGTTTCCATCCGTAATGGTTTCAATTTGGCGTGGTGCAAAGAAATTCTTCTTCACATAACCCACCCCGGATTCGACACGCCTCTTGAGCTGAGGGGAGCGAGGCGGTGTAGGTCTATCTTGAACCCATAGTGGCGCGCTAACTCACGATACGTGCGATTGAGCTCGGGAGATTTGCCTCCATAGTAGCACTTCAGTACGGCTGACTTCAGGTTATCTGGAACCACCACTTTGGGCACACCACCCAAGAACTCAAAGGCCTTCTCGTGCTCGTCAATCCAGGTGTGGACGCTCTGGTCAAACACCAGGCTCGCATACATCAAGCGGCTGTGATTGAGCACCATGACAAACACGTAGGCTTTGCGAACTTTACCTGTGTCTGGATCGAAGAGTTTTCCCACTGACCCAAAATCAACCTGAGCGACTTCCCCAGGCTGTGTCTCCACATGAAGCACCACCGACTCCGCACTCGGCCCCTTTGCCTTCTTTATCTGTCGCACCATTCTCTTAACGGCAGAAAGACTACCCTCAAAGTCTTCGACCTCGGTGCGCAGGTAGTCATAGATGGCTGTGGGGCCAGCTCCTTTGTCCACCCTCGATTCGATGGCCTTGCGCCACTGCTCTACGCTCGAAATCTCCTGCTCAGGTGGATTTGAACGCTCCACCTGACTTTCCACAGCTAAACGCAGGGTCTCAAGGTCGGGAAGCTCCCTGTCGCCGAAGAGTAAACCCTCGGCCTTAAGCGCCTCACGGTACTTGCGCTCTGTGTTTGGACTCATACCGAGGAGTCGTGCGACCTCACGGCCACAACATCCCTGTCGATGTAGTCGAACCAATTCTTGTAAACGATGCATGTCGATTCTCTCCTTCCTCATTGACACTCCGGGCTAGTGCTCCGGATTGAACAACAAGTGCTTCGGGTTATCGACACCAAGACCTATCTCGTGATCACTTTGCCCGAACTGAGCACGATCACTTTGGGCGAACTGAGCGCGATCACCTTGGCCGAACTCCACGTGATCACCTACCCCGAGCTATGACATTACAGGTTGGCGACATCGATTTGGACGAAGCAGTAAACTTGATGTTTCGTCCTCGGACCGCATCACTATTCGGACGCATACCATTTGGAACTGAAGTGGTCGCAGCGTTGCACGAATTGCTTGCAGACCTATGTTGTTCGCCGCCCGACGCCTTGGAGCGAACACACTTGGAATCGCAAATCCTTTTGTTTTACAACGCAGTGGAGGGATATGTGGAGAACGTTCAATCCAATTATTCTATTGATCCGCGCTGGGCATTAACCGCACGGGTCGCCAGAACTGTTTCAAGACTACAATTGAAAGAGTTCTAGAGCCAAAACGTACTCGGCGGTTGGAGAGTTCATGAGAGTGCAAACACTGTTGTCAGATTTTTTTCGCGAAGTGTCTTCGTTTACGGGAGAACGTCGAGAGTTCCTGGAGGTTCTTCAGCGTTGGTTGAACGCGAAATTGCGATTTTGGAATAAGGAGACTCGCGCTGCATGGGGACTTGAGTGGATTGCGACTGCAGATCTAGCCCCGTACCCGGTTGAGTTGGCAACGCTCTCTCCTGAAGTTGAGCTTGCTCAAATCAAGAAATATCCTCCATCGTCACTCGATAGTTTTGGTATGTTTATCAGTGAAATTTTTTGGGAAGGGATAACGTTGGAAGCAATTTCGAACTGCAACAACTGTGGAGCAGGTATGCGTATCATGGAGGCTACAGAAGAAGACATTCCAGTGCTGGAGTGTAAGCAGTGTGTTTGCTGTCAAAGAGCAAACGGCCAATGTTGGGAGGGAGACGAGATTCTTCGACCTGCTACCACCCAACGAGTGTTGGCTTGCCGTGAGCTTTGGGCAGTGTGTTGAGCTATCTGGGGGGAAGATATCGACAACCGAAAGGTAACAAATGTTGTTTCCTCCGGACGGCGGGCGTCACGCGCTTTGGGAAGAAGAGCAACGATGGAATGGGATGAGTTTCTTGAACCTGCTACTACGGAACGCGTGCTGTCATGCCCGGAGCTTTGGGTGCCGGATATCACGAAGCTCCACTAAGAAGTCGGCGGTACTATGAGAGTTTGTGTAAACTGGGGCATTGGCAAAGTTCGACGTTTCGTGGTGAGGGACGAAGGATCATCGGTCGTGATTATTGCCGCCGAGAGAATGGACCCTTGGGAAGATACTGAGTCAAACGCTGTTGATGAGGTTGTTTTTCGGATACTAGAGTGCGTAGAGAAAGCCGAAGAATGGCTCGAATCTGCAAACGAGATCTGCCTTGCGCGTGACGAATTCTACTCAATCATCGTCATTACTCTGAAACCTTCTCAATGGAATTCTGTGGCATGTGGGCAGATTACGGGGGCGGTACACTCTCAGGAGGCTGTGCTAGCTTTGGATGGAGGGATCCTAATTTTTGAGGGCCATGAATTGGTCCGGCACATAGTGGGTGGTGACATCACACAGACTCAAAGACTGGAAGGTACTCATCTGAACACTATTGAGATTGACTTTGCTAACAAGGTTTATCGGGACGCGAGACTCAAACGAGAAAGAATCGAATTCGAAGTTTCAATCAGGACGTGTGCGGTGTGATTGATGGCCGAACTTGCTGTCTTTTCTTCAGGCAATCCTGCCGATATTGAAGAATACTTCCTGCCGATATTGAAGAATACTTTCAGGCCGGTGCTGACCGGTTTTTCATCGCACTTTCCGGTGATCTTAAGCGCGAGCTCCACGCACTGCGCGCAGCTGGTCGCCTGCAAGACGACGGCCGAGTTGGTGTTGCGCAGTTGGAATGGGTTGACGGCGCAACGCTCGTTGAGTCGCTTCCTCGCGACTGGCGAGTTCCGTGTGTGATGAGCAAGTTCTTTGTGCCTCACGACGCTGGATGTGATGTCATGACCATACCGGCCGCTTGGACGGAGCCGGGAGACTTTCCGGAAAAGGACGTAGTTCGGGCTCTCAAGGAGCGGATCTGCCACAGATGGACGAAACCGACTTACGTAGCTTGGCTAGCGCTGGTTCGGTATCCATCGGCGGAGGTCTCTCGCCCCGAGACTTCCCATGGCTGGCCTGAGTATGTTGGACGAACCACATTAGTTTCCCGGATGAACCCTTTCTCAACCTTAACGATTCTAAACGGCCAACTCTACCAGCGGGTTAATAGGCTGCTTGGTCGCGTGAGCAAGGAAGAATTCTATATCCGTGTATTGTTCTGCGAACACGTGTTTGGCGCCACATCGTATCTGCTGAAAGGGAAGCTGCCATCTGACACCGAATCGCGTGTATCACGAATGGACCAAGGTTTACCCCTCTTTCAGAAACTAGATTCTCAGGCAAGATACGAATGGTCTGCAGGTGATCGCTACATTTCGTTTGTCATCCTGATGCACGCATGGGTACGACTTAATCTCGAGACACGGGAGGAAGAAATCCAGACTATTCCTAGCGACTTGGAGAACTTTGAGCCGACCGACCTGGGAATCGTCTCGTACTTCATGCAGGAGCTCGGACAACACGTGGTCCCTTCTGTAGGTAACGAGTTCGTGGAGCCATTCCGCTATTGTCAGGGTGCAGCCATTCGCGGACTGGCAGGAAAAATCGTACCCTCTGAGTTTGCGGAAGCTCGAGTAGCGTTCGAGAAACTTGAGACACTCTTCGACTCCTTGTGGGTCGATGAACCAAGGTGTGTGGCGTTGCGAGGTTATCTGGCGGTGAAAGGGTTTTGCTTGGGTTGGTTGGAGATTAGGGAGGAACTGATACCTTGAAGTGGCTTTGCCGATCAAAATGGAAGGCGTCCGGAGTGAAGAAGCGCACAACCAAACTAAGACTCTATGACGTGGTCGAGTTGAAGCAGGAGCTCCCTGGAACTGATTTCCCAATTGGGACGCAAGGAACAGTGGTGATGGTTTTCACAGACCCTTCTTTCGCAGTGTTGATTGAGTTCGTTGACAGTGACGGTCAGACGCTGGACGTTTGTCTCCTAACTGACGATACGATTACCGAGACCGTTGATTTGTGTTGGCGTGAGCCAGGAGAGTGCTGCGACCTGTAGCAATGGATTTGTTATGGAGCGATTTCAAGGCGCTGAACGCAAAAAGTTGGTATTGACCTGGTTGGTGGGAATCGCAGCTGTCGTCATTACCGCAAGGTACATGTACTACGGCAATGTGATGTTCTTATGGATTTGGGTCCATTTCGTGACCATCAGATTCAGCGGGAATGGAAAATACTTCTTAGGTGGTATGGCGTCGGCAACTCTAAGTGCGGCGATAGCTTTCGCAGTGTACTGGTTGGTAGCGCCCGTTTTCTATATACAGCTTGCTGTACTCGTCACCGCATCAGCCGCTTGCATGATGGTACCGGCACTAGTGGCCAACTGGTTCTACCAAAGAGCCAGGAAGAGTGAAGGCTCCAACCGTTTTGGAGAAAAATGAAGCTACTTAGTTGCCATTTTCGGATGTTGTTCGCCTTGACCTCCATTCTCTTTGGCTGCGACGCCGACCAACGCAAACACGTGGCGAAAGAAATCCACTCGAGTGGAGCCCTTACGTGTGTGAATCACGGTGCAGGCAGCACGTGTTTTGGTGGTGCGTATCCGCAGCAATGGGACACTACCACCATGCCAAATGCTTCCATTATCTTTCATCGTCCAGACAAGAATGTGAAGCTGGTCGGTCCGTTTCAGATATGTCTCGACGATGGCGCCTGTTTTGGAGATCCGGTGATTGGCTCCTTGGAAGCTGCCGAGGTGGTCCTTCAACCGATAGAAGCCTCTGGCTCTCTTGCCGCTCACATCAATATCGTTTGTCAGCAAAATCAAGATGAAACCGTGACCTGCTGGGGCCACAATTGGGGGCCGCTGCGTGCATTCACATCTGAGCAAATTGCAAGTGTTTCGGAGCGCTTCTCAGAAATTGCTATCAACAGCACCACAATCTGCGGAACGACAAAAGATGGAGTCGAATGCAGTCCACTATGGACCGAGCCACATGAAGACAGCCCGCAGTTTAAGACCTTTAAAGGATTCGAAAAGACGTACATGAACGATGCTCTCCTCTGTGCGAGAAGTCGCGATTCTCCGAGTGATATCTTCTGTGAATTCGAACATGAGGAAGTTGGGGGCATACCCAAGAGGGTCAACTTTAGAGGTGTGGTGGAGTATGGGTGCGGCTCACAGGTCTGCCTCAACCGGGCTGGAAACGTGGAGTGCCATGCTCGCGACGGTGAGGTGAAAACCTTCGATGTGCAAATTCAAAAACTTTCTGTGGGGTCTTTTCAGTTTTGCGGACTTTCTTTGGACGGTGACGTCATTTGTCGTTCTTTTGATGACAAGGTTGAGAAACTCTACGACGAGTATCGTGGAATTGAACTCTTATCTTTGGAGTCGTGGCGAAATCTGGAAGGTAAATCCAAGCGGGACGCTGGAGGACTTCGCGACGAGCCTAAGTAAGCAAATGGCGGCGTGCAGCGTTTGCTTGAGTTGGCTGGAGAACGGGGAAGATTTGACAACTTGACGCTTCGCAAAAGAGTAATGATGGCGACGATGAGCAAGCAGGGACGAGAAGTTGGAACGCAATAGATGACAAGCATCACCGAAAAAATCAGTGACATCTTGACCCAATGGAACCCTCTGGAAGTACCAGCACATATCGCTGGCGTTGAATACGATGAGTATGTGCCCAGGATAGTGGCTTGCCTTCACGATCAAGAACGTTTGGCGAATTGCATAGAGGGTATCCTGATCAATGACTTGGGGACCGGTTATGATCCCTCGCTCGAAGAGCACGTGAGAGATTTGGAGCGTGTGTGCGCTGAGTTACTACGGACTTCTGACGGCCAGGACTTAGAAGGAAGGTAGTATTAGCGACGTCGAATTGACCGGAGGGAATGGTGAATCAAAACGGGTTTCATAGCCTGTTGTTTGCTATCGTCTGTGGATGTAGCGGCAACGGCTCAAACGATGCAACTCCCATCGAGTTGCGAACAGCGGCGAACATCACGTGTGTCAATCGTGCGGACAGTACAACGTGCTTTGCTGGAAAATATCCGAAGCTATGGGATGGGACGAGCTTGCCTGACGTACCTATCGTTTTTCATCGGCCCAAAGCCACCGCTCGCGTTGTAGGACCACAATGGGTTTGCCTTGATGATGGTAGGTGCTTCGGTGATGCAACACTGGGGTCTTTGGAGGCCGCTGAGACCGTTCTAAAGCCACCAAATTTTCGAGGCGACCACGTCTCGGCGCACATCAACCTCTTGTGTTGGTTGGGGCCAGACAAACACCCAGATTGTGTGGGAGAGAACTGGAGTTACTTCAGAAACATGTCTGGAGCGGACATTCGAGATATAGCTACTGAGTACGAAGACATAGAGCTCAACTCGTTGGAGATTTGTGGCACGACCCGCTCAGGTGTCAAGTGCGAACCACTCTCCGTCCATGCCAACGAATCTCCCGAGTTGTTTCGAGAGTTTGAGGGCTATGAAAAACCGTGCCTAGACGAATACTATGTGTGCGCACGCCGAAGAGACAACGTGACCGAGGTAACGTGTTGGTTTGATGGCAAACCTGATATCAAACGCAGTGGTGTCCTAGAGTACTCGTGTGGCGGTGAGGCGTGTCTGAACTTTGGAGACCGCGTCGAGTGCTATTCTCATGATTCTTCCCGAGTCAAAAAGTTCGAGGTTGAGCTAGTACAGATCTCGGTGGGAACGTTTCATTTCTGCGGAGTTACAAAAGCCAACCAAGTCTTGTGTAGAACGCTTAATGACAAGGGTAAGGACTACTTTTCGAAACATCGCAGTTTGGAGTTCATTTCCCTTGAGTCCTGGCGCGATTTGCTCGCCGAACCAAGGTCAAAAGACTGAGTCTCTTGAACCCGCTACCACGGAATGCGTGCTGTCATGCCGTGAGCTTTGGGCTCCAACTATCCACTGAGAAGTATTGAGTATGCAAAACTCACTATCGAGATTTGAGAACGCGATATTGCAGAAGTTGCTTGAGGGCGACCTTCCGTTCTTCGTCAACCTACGAGAGCAACTTGTCGAGTGTATCGTAAATGACCGCGAGCATACCGGAGTCGGCTTCTTTACTAGCCTTTCGGTACCTGACCATTTGCCACGGATCGGAGGGCTTGATGTCACGTTCGGCGATGTAGTTTGCGAGTTTCCAAAAACACGCACCGAGGTCGGTTTCTTGCTCTACATCAAGGACGGCGTGCTCGATATGCTTGAGGGATATAGCTATGATGAACCCTGGCCATCACCCGATGCGCACTACAGCTTGAAGTATGTTGGTGGTGAGTTGCGCGACTTGGAAGCTCTGGAAAGAACCCTGCGGAGTCAGGGCGTAGCGCGTTTGGACTTTCATGATGAATAGCAGAAGTACGCTCTCAGTTTTGGAAGCTTATGGCTCCAAGTGCGAACTGGAACCCCTATGGGGTCTCCGCCAATAGTCACTCACCGCCAAATGATTTCTATGTGGAGTGCCCTTGCCTCGAATGGATGCTCTGCCTGCTCTTCGAGTACCACTCAGATATCGCTGTAGAATTCTTGCGCACCCTGCTCGTGGATACTTGGTCTCGAGTCGATTCACGCGAAACGATTTCTGAAGAGGTTGCAGATCGTGTAATTGCACTCCGTGCCGGCTTACGCGGTTTTGACCCGCCACTCGAAGACACATGGAATCTCGAAGATGATGAGGCTTATGAGCCCGTGTTTGAATTGGCTCTTTGTGTAAGCGCCCTGGCGCAGACCATTGTCGATCTAGAGGCTGGTGTTGATACAGAGGTCGAGCTCGGTGGATATCGCGATTTGAGGAGTCTCTGGATTCCGCACCTTTCGATTCCTCCCACAGGTGTTTGGCAAGCCACGTTTCTCGACCTCAATGATCGTGAAGTCGATCACGATTCAGCCTACGCAGACCGGTTCCTGCTTGGTCGATATCGACCAAGCATTTTGAGAATGTTGGATGAATTTCAGTCCCAATGAATCGTAGGTGCAGCGAGAAGAGCGTAGAAGCTAGTAATGGTTGCCACCTCCAAAAAGACAGAAGGTATTCGGTGAGTAGATATTCGATTAAGTACATGCATCCCATTCAAGACCAGCACGACGACAACATTGATGTTGAGGTTGCTCTCGAAACGGGGGAGCGGTTTTTCCCTAGTTTCTTTACCCTCGCGAATGTGACTCGGCTAATTCGTGAATCTGCGCCAAACGGTGTTGGATATCTTTGGGCTGCTCAAATGATTGTGGTCGAACAGTTGTCGCAAGACGTGGTTGAACGCTGTATCGAAGATCTGGTGCAAACTGGCGAGATTAGATATTTCGCTGCATTTGACACATGAGTTGGAAGGTTAGCGATGAGTGATGTTTTAACCTATAAAGATGGACAAATCCTTCTCTGTATACTTCGAAATGCATTGAGTCGAGGTGCTCTTCCGCCGGAAATTCAAGAGTGTTTGAATGATCTTCGCGTCATGGCTAGGCCTTCGCGTTTCCCCAGGACGATGAGTTTGGAGTTGGATAGAGTTGAAGCATTGATTGAGGCGGACTTCTTGGAGGATGCGGCGCTCGAACTGAATGTGTGCCACAACTTGCCCCTTGATCCAGCGCTCCCATGTGAAATCAATGATTTCCTCCAGTGGAACCTGTCTGACTATCTCCTTCTAACGAAGGAGGATCGCACAGAATTTATGGTTGCCTTCAGCCAAGACCTGGTTAAGTCGAAGTCCAGTTGACGAGGGATTGAAAGATGGCAGTCTTATTGAGTTCGGGCTTCGAAATCTTGCCCTTCAGCGACGTCGCGTTTGTGGAGATCACCGCAGAGAGTGTTTGCTTTTGGGAAAACCACGAGATTGTCTTCGACGACATACCAGGTCCCAACCACCTTTCGCTAGAAGAAGCACAGAAGAACTTTGCTGAGTTCGGAGTGATGGCCACGAAGTTTCTAGAACATGTACTGCCCGACGGCCCGTCTCGGTTCCATAGGGCAGATGAGTCGTTGGACAAGCAGACTTAGGCGAATCTCTCGTATCCTTCAAACTCCCACAATCCGTAACGGCTCAACTTCTCCACAATTTCCGGCCAATCATCGCCAGAACACTGGGAGCAGATCCGGTCCAAGTACTGCCGAATCGCCGCGTAGTCGTAGTGACCTACAATGAGCTTGCCTCGCCCTGCCACAACCTCTCCGCCTTCGCATCGGTCAGATAGAGATTTTGGGGTACAAATCTCGAACTGAAAGAGGTCAGCCCCTTCCGTCCCGTTCACACCAATTGAAGCCAGAATGGTGAGTTCGAAATTGTCAAAGACCTCCGGAGTGTAGCTTGCGAGGTCTTCGTCAATCTCGTACGACGAGAGGTCTTTCAGTTGTGCGATCATTTTTTTTCAAGCCCTAGTGGGAACAATTCATAGGCTTCTGACTCAAACAAAAAGTAACCACTATATGAGTTCCATGAAACGAAAGAAGCCATGGGCTGCATTGCTGTTGCTGGGGACGGTGGTTGGATGCAGTGAAACGAAGAAAACAACGGATACTGGTTTGGAGCTGATGACATCTGGCATCATCACCTGCGTCAATCAACGGGGCGGAACCACGTGTTTCGCGGGTCGATATCCCACGTCTTGGGACGGGAGATCGATGCCTGACGCGCCCATTGTGTTCCATCGCCCTGATGCAAGAACTCGCGTTGTTGGCCCTTGGGCCATCTGTCTGGAGGATGGAGAGTGCTTTGGAGACCCCTGGATCGGGACACTGGAGGCTGCTGAAATCATTCTTCAACCACCGGAGTTTGGGAGCAACTTGTCCACAAGCTTGAACCTCATGTGCTGGTTGGACGCGGCTGGAAAGCCAGAATGTTGGGGCCACCGCTGGGGTCTAACGTCGGGGTTATCGCGCGAAGAGCTTCGACGCTTTTCAGGTCGCTACTCGGACATGTCGGTTAGTAACCATAGCTTGTGTGGCTCAACTTCCACCGGAGTAAGCTGCGAGCCGTTATCCATCTACGCCAATGACCACGATGGGCTCTTTTTAGAGTTTGAAGGTTTCGAGTCTCCTTGTCAGGGCGAACTCTACGTCTGTGCGCGAAAGGTGGGGGCACCTTCGGATGTGACGTGTTGGTTTGCCCTCCCGCCCGAAGAGGCTATGAGAAGAAACGACCCATACGGATTCTATCCCCGAGTCGTCAAAAAGGGCGTGGTAGAATACACTTGTGGTGGGAAGGCTTGCCTGAATTTCGGGGATCGCGTGGAGTGCTATTCGCACGAAAATATGGACGGGGAGCTCTATGATGTGAAAGTCAGAGAACTCTCGGCCGGAAACTTTCATTTTTGCGGAGTGACGGAAGAAAACGAGGTCGTGTGTCGTGATTGGGGAGATAGGCCGGCCAGTTTTTACGAAAAACATCGGAGCATTGAGCTCTTGTCGCTCGAATCTTGGCGAGAGTTGTTGGAGTCGAGCAACGAGAGGGGAAAGTGAAACGAAAGAACACAAGAACTGGGATGCACCTCCTTTGTATCAATCTTGCGGTAATAGCTTTGGGCTCTTTTGCTGCGGCCTGCCAGGGTTGTGAGCAACGCCAGTTGAATCAAGCTCTCGAGCTCAAGGTTAAGGGTGTCGTGACTTGCGTGAATATTGGTGACTCTTCGACTTGCTTTGGAGGTCTTCAGCCCGAGCTCTGGGACGGCGCCGGCCTACCTGGTGTTCCCATCTCGTTTCATCGGCCAGACAAGACGGTCGCGATGGTTGCTCCCTACCAAATCTGTCTCGAGGACGGCACGTGTTATGGGGACGCTCGAATGGGTTCATTGGCCGCGGCCGAGGCGGTGCTTCAGCAGATCGATATGCGCACGGTGACGGAATTGGCCGCTGACATCAACATTGTTTGCTGGCGAGATACATCGGGCGAAGTCGAGTGTCGCGGTGAGGCTGAAGGAGTCCGAGCCCCCAAACAAAAATACAAAGATATCGTCATGTACAGCCAGACCATTTGCGGTTCGGTGGACGGAGCTACCCAGTGCGAATCACTCTTGGCGGACACTCAGAATGAAGGCCCGGGGTCTCTGCGGTGGGAGGGTTTTGAGCGGCCACAGATGTCGGAAACCTTGCTTTGTGCACGCAAGATCAATGAGCCTGGAGAGGTGCGATGTAGATTTGAAGAGGGCCCTCAGATCACCCTTGAGCGGGTAAAGGAGTACGGCGCCGGCGAGTTAGCGTGTTTCAACTTCGGAAAACGGGTTGAGTGCCGTTCGAAGCATGGTGACGTTTCAAGATTTGACGTTGAGGTCCACTCATTGGCCGTCGGCACCAATCACTTCTGTGGAATCACGACAAACGGCGAGCTCCTGTGTCGGTATCTCAACGACAAGATCCAAACGACGGTGCGAGAGAATCGTCAGCTCGAATTCTTATCCCTTGAGTCGTGGAAGGAGGTGCATCGACCCCGGTCAAAAATCTCGTTTCCAACAGTGCAAGATAAATCTCATGGCCCTTGGATAGAAGCTTCTGAGCAGGAATGACGACGAATGGAGATGCTTTGGAATCACATCAAGAAATGGGCAGTTTTCCCGTTGCTCATGACGGCGGTTGGATGCAGTGAAGCGAAGAAAACAACGCCAATTGAGCTGATGACATCTGGCATCATCACCTGCGTCAATCAAGGGGGCGGAACCACGTGTTTCGCGGGTCGATATCCCGCGTCTTGGGATGGGAAATCAATGCCGGATGCGCCGATTGTGTTCCATCGCCCTGAGGTGAGAACTCGAGCTGTCGGGCCTGCGACGATTTGTCTGGAGAACGGCGAGTGCTTTGGAGATCCCTCGTTCGGATCATTGGAAGCCGCGGAAATCATTCTTCAACCACCTGAGTTCGGAACAAGTCAGGTGTCCTCAAGCTGGAATCTGATGTGCTGGATGGACGCGGCTGGAAAGCCAGAATGTTGGGGCCACCGCTGGGGTCTATCGTCTGGGTTATCGCGTGAAGAGCTTCGACGCTTTTCAGGTCACTACTTGGACATATCGGTTAGTAACCATAGCTTGTGTGGCTCAACGTCCACCGGAGTAAGCTGTGAGCCGCTATCCATCTACGCCAATGACTACGAGGGGCTCTTTTTGGAGTTCGAAGGTTTCGAGGCTCCTTGTCAGGATGAACTCTACGTCTGTGCGCGAAAGGTGGGGTCACCATCGGATGTGACGTGTTGGTTTGCTCTACCGCCTGAAGAAGCCATGAGACTAAACGACGCATATGGGGTGTATCCGAGGGTGGTCAAAAAGAGCGTGGTAGAATACTCGTGCGGGGGGAAGGCTTGCCTGAATTTCGGGGATCGCGTGGAGTGCTATTCGCACGAAAACATGGACGGGGATCGCTACGATGTGAAAGTCAGAGAGCTCTCGGCCGGAAACTTTCATTTTTGTGGAGTGACCGAAGGAAACGAGGTTATGTGTCGTGATTGGGGCGATATGCCGGCTAATTTCTACGAAAAACATCGGAGCATCGAACTCTTGTCGCTTGAATCCTGGCGAGAGTTGGAGTCGAGCAAGGCACTGAAGGATGGGAAGAAATGACAATGACGCTCAACTTGGAGGAGTTCTTAACTTTGGGCGAGTTCTCGGTTTTGGGATCAGTTCCTCACCGTGAGAAAGTACGAGCGATTTTGGGCCCCCCCGACGACCAGGGTGTGGGTAAGAACTCAAATTTACTCTGGCGCTACGGGCCCGTGGAGTTTCACTTTTCTCAAGAGGGCAAAACCAAACTGATTTACGTTGACCACTTTCACATGGAATTCCCCCGCATTGACTTGTGGTTCTTCCAATCAGGAATAACGATGACGGAGGTGATAGAAGGATTGCGCGCCAAGGCCTTAGGCTTTTCAATTGATGGTGAAAACACAATCACGACAGAAAAAGGCATTGTGATCGACTTCTTCGATAGTGGAGCCATTCATGCGCTTTGGCTGGAGTTCGAATCACCAACGCGCAAAAAACAAATCAGCCTATCGTTGGATCATGAACGATATTCCAAACTGCGTAAACGGTCGGAAGAAAGTCGCAAATCCATGTCAGAAATAGTAGCCAAAATCGTCGAAGCAGAGATCGACCAATGGTGAGCCATTTGGATGATGAAGATATGCTTCGGAGCGTTCGTCGGTTTTGGATGTCAGAACCAAGGTCGAATGTGCGAGTAGTTTTGGAATGGTCGTTGTGGAAGGTGATAGAACTATGGGCTCGGTATTTAAGCCTGAGCCTCGCCGACTCAGGAACGCGCTATGAGTTCTTAATGACCACGGGCGCTCGCCCGGAGAGCGCGACCCCTGAGGTGTTTCTCACCCTATCCAGTAAACTCGCTGCTCACACGTCAACAAGTTGTGGGTTGGTGCCCATCACGATGTCGAGCTCAGACATGTATATGTTGACACTGATGTCAAACCAGAGCGTACGCACGGCGAGTCGAGAAGGCTTTCATGTTGGTCTTGCACTTTCTCTATGTGTGCCGTGTGTTTTTGAACTTTGCAATCGGGTCCTGGTTGCAAACTTGGCTGGTTGTGAAGGAAGCACGTAGTGCCGATGCTCCAGACGAAGGCACCTGATGACTCTCCTTTCGCCCGAAGACATCCGGCTTTGCAGCGCTGGATTGGCATTCGTAAAAATGCACTTCGACTACGAAATCTCCAACCCTCAACTCTTCCCAGTTTGTCCGACCGATGTCGATGACCTGCTTAAGAAGTTTGGCGGCTGGTCCAGTCCTACGCGTGAGTTCGGACGCCGTACCGTGTCCATTGGCTTCGAGGAAGATGGGCCTTAGCATCAAAACTCTTGTCGTTGGCAACTGGCAAGGAGAACCAAGAGCTTCCCTCGTCTGACGTGCCTCTGATAGTAGAATTTTCGCCGCAAGAGATTGAAGTTCTAGCCCTCCAAGTTTGAGCGTCATGTACTTGGACTCTCGCTGAAGGTATCGCTGGACGCCCATCTTAGAGGTGTCCAAAGTTACTTTGGGATTCTCGTCGAGTATGATGTTTTTGGAGTTGATCTTTTCCACTACGTCGATCTTGTCGGAAAGTTGCTCGGTTGCACAGAAGATTAAGGGCACGCCTAGGTCTTCAAGATGATGAGTATGTTTGCGATGCATGTCCACGTGGACGTAAAAAGGCGGAGGTAGGCGGATTGGAAGCACCCTGGATTCACATCTTGTACGACGTTAGGAGTCTTCATCAGCTTGAGGATTTTGTGGGAACGCAGTTTCCAAAGGTGGCGCTCAAACCGCTGATAGACGGCAGAGAAACCACAAGCCTTGCGAGATTCTACGAGGAGGTTTTCAAGGCGGCGCCGTTGGTCAACCAATTCGGAGCCAATCCAGATGCCCTGATCGACTTGATTCGCACATTTGGCTGGGGAGGCTACGCAGGAAAGCAACATGTGCTGTCTTGGTTCCAACCCGAGGCCTTCCTGACCAGAGAACCTTTGGCGTTCGAAATGGTGCTGGACATAATTGTCGGCGTTTCCAAAGAACTCTTGGTTGGGGAGGAACTCGACCCCACGTTTGATCCAAACGACGAAAGAGATTGGGTTTCGACTCGCCTCGATGTCGTTTTCGCCTGCAATCGTGAGGTCGATGCAATAGCCATAAGTGAGCTGGCCCAAAACCTATCGGATACCTGGCGAGACGAGTTTAAGTCACTTGAGATACCAATTGAAATGATGCGCAGCCCTAGGCTTAGATCAGAATAGGAAGACATGGTGAATCTAGAAATGGATGCTGGTCGTTGCGGCGGCAACTGAGGCAAAGAAGATAATTTGGAAGCATGCCGAGTTTGTAGAATACAGCCATGAAGACGATTGATGGCCTATACATCATGTGGAGATTTAGCGGTGAAGCAGGGAATCCGTTCGAGGAAGTCTTTGGACTCATCTTTTATGGGTATTGGGTGGAGGGTTTCGACGTCTCAATAGTCGATGAAATCGGGACCTTCCGAGAGATCTGGTCGGACGGATTGGTAGAGATTCTTCCCAGGTATTGGGAAGGCGCTAACAATGCGAATCTCGCGATTGAAGTTAGGTTTGAGCGTGTAGATTCGACACGGTGGCTGAAGAATGTCGAGCACTCCTTAAGGTGGTTCACCGCACGCGGGGCTGAGATTGCTTGGTGTGGCGGTGAAGATTGTACTCAATCGATCGATGTCATCGTGTCTGATACCTCGCCTGGAGATGTCTACGCCGCCTACTCAGATCACGCTGGATTTCATTGTCTTGCAGACCTCCATGCGGAATTGATTGGGCTATCAAGCCGCGAAATCGATATGTTGCGGGACAAACTGCGATCGCGCAGCCAGATAGGAGTCTGAAATGAAGGTTACGATCGAAGAATTGAGAACTCTGTCTCTCTCTTTGTTTGAAGCTCTCGAGAGTGAAATTGGGAACGAAGAAATAGAGGTTGAATGGCCTCTCTATTGGGACGTGCCAAACATTCAACGGTACAATGCGTACGCTGAACCCACTGATTTGACTCTTGGTAATTTGGAGGAGGATTGGGAGGCGGTGAACCGCATGGCAGACGGAACGGATGCTCCGGTTCGTTACGGCTTGGTCTGGTTGGCTTCTGTTTTCAGATATGTTGGCGGAAAGTGATACGGGGTCATTCGCTGACCGGCGTGTTGCAAGCCGCACCGCCCCAGCCCGGTTTACAGACACATTGGTACGCCTCCAACACTGGGGAACCTCCGCCCAGGTAGCGACCCGCGCAGGCACCGTTTTCTCCGCAATCCGCGCAGCGCGCGTCGAACTCGGCTACCCAGCTTGAGTACGGGTAATCGCTCCAGGCCTCTGTCAGGTTGGGCACCGTGTTGCACGTCACGGCAGGCGTTTTTGCATGCTTGTTCCCGGCCGGGCTGCAGGCGCCGCGTCCCCACATTTCGTCGGGGAAATCCCCGCCTGCGTAGAATCGTCGGTCGTGCAACGACGAGATTGTGTTGGCCCCCTCATCGTCGCAATTTCGGCCGCGGACATCCAGGTGGAGGAACTCCTCACCCCAGCGATTGCTCACGGTCAGATCGCCAAAGTCGATCACCCAGCTTGGGTCGATATCTGAGTCGCCGTTCCCGTCGTTGTTCGTATCGAGCGACACCTCGTAGAAATAGTTCTCGACGGGCACGACAGGGAGCGAGAAACCTTGTTTGTCGTCCGTGATGTTCACCATCGACCAAGTCCGTGGCACCCATATCACCAGCATTATTGGAGCTCGCATCCATCTCGTCGTTTGGGTCTACAACCGTGTCGCCGCCACAGGCCCAAATCATCCTAGAAATTTCGATGTCATAGATCGATTTTTCAAGGAACTTGACGCTTTTTCGGGATTAACCTAGAAATATCGAAGCCTCACTTCGAGTTTTCAAGAATGACTGCGCATATCAACCGCCATCAAGAATTCTTGCGGGTGAAACAGTTGCTGGAGCAGTTCCCAGTTGTCGCGTTGATTGGGCCACGGCAAGTTGGGAAAACGACTCTCGCGCTTCAAATCGCTGAACTGCAAACCCAATGGCATCATTTTGACTTGGAGGACCCGCGCGATATGGCTCGGCTGGCGGAACCAAGCCTCGCTCTTCGTCCACTCGAGGGTCTCGTAATCATTGACGAGATTCAACTCAAGCCCGACTTGTTTCCTTTGCTTCGGGTGCTCGCTGATCGCACGTCTAGCAACGCGCGATTCTTGGTTCTGGGCAGCGCCTCACCGGCCCTGATTCAGGATGGGTCTGAGTCTCTGGCTGGCCGAATCGCGTTCCATCAGCTCCGGGGATTTTCTCTGGCAGAAGTTGGCGAGTCTCGCTTGGAGGATCTTTGGCTGCGCGGTGGATTCCCACGTTCAACATTGGCCTCGGATGATGACGCCAGTGCGGAGTGGCGAGAACAGTTCATTCAGACTTTTGTTCAGCGCGACCTTCCGCAGTTGGGCTTTACGCAATCCTCGGCGACCATCAGCCGTTTCTGGGCGATGCTGGCGCACTATCACGGCCAGACGCTGAACTATTCGGAGTTAGGCCGCTCGTTGGGGCTTGCCGATAACACGGTTCGTAGCTACATCGACATCCTTGAATCGACCTTCATGGTTCGTTTGCTTCAACCCTGGTTCGAAAATATCTCGAAACGACAGGTGAAGTCACCGAAGCTCTATATGACAGATTCGGGGATTTTCCATTCACTCATGGGTATCGACACCTGGGTTGGATTGCAACGCCACCCCAAGCTCGGTGCATCTTGGGAGGGGTTTGCTTTGATGGAGGTATTGCGGGCATTTCCGAGGCATCAGGCCTACTTTTGGGCCACCCATGCCGGTGCCGAGTTGGACCTTCTTTTGGTGCGCGGAGAAGAGCGTTTGGGCTATGAATTCAAACGCTCAGACAGCCCGTCTACATCGAAGTCAATGCATATTGCGATTGACGACCTGCAGCTCAGGCACCTCACGGTTGTTCATGCGGGTGAGGCGACATTTCCATTGGCCGAGAACATCACAGCCCAGGCGTTGCGCGAGTTCCCTGATAAGAGGCGCGCAAGAGACCTGGCGGACCATTAGGATCGGGCGCAAAGAGGAGGGTCAATACCAGACCATTTTTCTGAGCGGAGCGCTGCTGGTTGCTGATGAAGTTTCCGAGCGAATAGGTCAGGTGCCTGCCGTCTTTTGTTTCGGACGGTTGCACGACGTGTGGATGATGTCCCACCACTGCGGTGGCGACCTCCAGCGCTTTCTTGGCAAATTTCCGTTGCTCGTAGGTGGGCTTCTCGGTGTTCTCGGCGCCCCAATGGGGAAACACGATCAAGGCGGCATCATGCGTCTTGGCGGCCTTTGAGGCGCGCTGCAGGCCGAGGTCGGTACAGATTTCAATGCCGCGTGGCTCCGGTCTAGATGGGTATAGATTGCGGAAAACACAGGCGTAAAAGGCGAAGTTGGCACCGTTGATTTTCTGGATGTGTAGGGGGCTATGCGCTGTGTGTCCGGCATGATACATGCCGGCCTTCTTTATGGCATCCAGGGTCATTTCAAGGCCGAGTTCGCCGCGATCGAGGGCGTGGTTATTGGCTACGCCGAGGAGGTCGATTCCGAGTAATTTTAGTTCCGCGAGCAGCTTTGGGTGTGCGTTGAATCTTGGGAAATCCGTATACACCTCGCCGTCAAAATGAGCGGGATCCTGACGGATTTTGCCGTCGATTGCCAGGCCTTGAGCCACTGGTGTTTCGAGATTCGCCACTACGAAATCGGCGGCGTCAAGATGCGGTTTGATGTCCGCGTGGATTCTGACGTCATCCGCAAAGACCCGGCGTTGCACCTTGGCGTGAGGAATGATGTCACCGAGGAACACGATTCGAATCTCAGCGGGCTTTGGTTTGGGTTCGGCGCTGGCGAGCGGGGTCAAGAGCAATAGGACGAGGGAGATGCGGGCTCTGAGTTTCATCAGGCGAAGCCGGTACCAGCGCGACCGGAATCCGCGATGAAAGCCGCAACACGGGTCCAGAGGTCCTCGAACTCCACACGGGTAAACTCCGAGCTCGACTTTAGCCAGTCGATATGTGGCGGATGGTGTTCAACCGCGTCAAAATGCCCGCAAACGTCCAGGTGGTCGCCCTGCCCTACGTAGATGACTTCGCCCCACGGATGCGAGAGAGTTGGCACTACGCCGTCTGTGAAGCGAGGCGTGGGCCGCGTGCCGTAGGCGGCTTCCATGGCGTAGTCGTGGTCTTCTGGGAGCCGAACGTCATCAAATCCGCGGCTCGCGAGCGTGTACATGGCGGTGTAGAGGGCGTGGGTTGCGAGGGCGTAGGGATGCCAGCCGACGTGTCTGAGCGAGCTTAAGCCGGGCTTGGGCGCGGCCATGATGACGCAGCCATAACGGGTCTCAAAACGATTCAGAACCCGGTCGTTAAAGGCGGCCATATTCTCTGGGCGCAGGTCTGAGATCAGGGTTCTGTCGTCTAAGATGAGCTTTAGGAACCCGCGGATTTTGGCCTGTTTTTCGGCGTCAAAATCGTCGAGGAGGCCGTCGTAGATCTGGTCGATGATGGTGTTATCAAAGCCCACCACGTCGTCGAGTTTTGTGAGGATGCCCCCCAGAGCAATCAAGGCACCAAGTGGCAATTTGCCAAATTGCATGGTGTAGATGGTGGTGAGGCTCATCAGATAGAGGAGGTGATGGCCGGAGACGGAGTCGAAGAAATTGGCCATCGGTGTGCCGCGATGGGGCGAACACACGGAAACCACTGATTTTACGCGCTCCAGGGTGGACTCGCGCGCATCAAGGTCCACGCCTGGCAAGTCCGCAGGTGAAACCAAAAGCCTTGCATCCACGCCACCGGTTGAGTGGCCGACGATATGCAGCTCGCCACCGGAATCATTGGCCTGGACGGCCTCGAGGAGTTTGGCGGCACGCCGCTCGATACTCGATGTAGGCAAGGTGGCCACTGCGTGAATATTCGCCTGAATGCCCTCTTGATTGAGGTGGCGTTCGAGACATTCACGCACGTGGTGGAAGTAGGTGATTCCGCCCACATTTGCGAACCCGAAGAATCCCGGGACGAGGAAGATATCTGCCTTTCGCATCACTTCTTCATGGAATCGTCGAGAAGTTCTTGGTCGTAATCTTTGAGCATGATTTTGAGGGCCGCATCGAGCACCGGCTCGGAGCCGTCGGCGAGTCGCCTCATCCAGAATCCAGCGAGCGCGAAGTGCGAGCGGTTGGAATCGAGACCGGCCAACATGCCAAGGTTCTTCTTGGTGGCGAAGTCTTTGTAGAACGGCACCAGGCTCTCTCCCTTGGCCTTCTCAGCTTCGAACTCTGCGAGCACTTCGTCTTTGCCAAGCGTGCGGATGGCCTTGTGAGTCATGACCCATTCGTAGACGATTGGACGCACCACCGGATAGACGTCTTTGGCTTGGACACCGAGCAAGCTCGCGTCAGGCTTGACGTAGAGTGCATCGATGGTGTTCTTGAGCGCCTTTGGATCGAGAGCACCGTCGCCCTTGAAGACGTCTTCAGTGGAGAAAGGCTTGAGGAGCGTGTTGTAGAACGGGACGCGGCACTCAGCACCGCAAACATTGGGGATGCTAAGTTCTTCTCTCAGGGAGAAGAAGATGAGATTTTGTGCGCCCATATACCCGATATAGAGAGGCTTGGTATTGGGCTTTTGGGCGTTGCCTCCGTGGACTAGGACAGCGCGCTCCATGGCTTCGTCTTGGACGAGCGAGGCTCTAGTCATGACCTGGTAGAGCGCGGACTCTCGGAACTGAGTCGCATCGCCTGAAGTCAGCATTTTCACGCGTTCTTCCGCGGACTTGTTGCTGAGCTCTTCACCGATAAATGCGGGTTCCTGGACTTCAGGAGCCGGGGCTTCCTTCTGGACCTCAGGGGTTTTGGTTGCCGAGTTATTTGTCTCGGGCTCGTCCTTCTTACAACCGCCGATGGCAACGGCTCCAATCAATCCAACTAAAAATGCTCGCCTCATCGTCAACCTCAAAGAAAAAAGTCTGGTAAAGGCTCGGTGCCTGGCGTCACGAGATACTTCTCGAAGTCGGCCACACCTGATTGCCTTAGCACATCTTCGTCTACAAAAAAGTTACCATTACACTCGGCTTGTGGGCGAGTGAGGATTTGGTATGCGGCATCCGCCATGATTTCTGGGGTACGGCTGGCTTTGATGACCTCGTCGCCCCCGAGTAGGTTTTGTACGGCAGCCGTGGCGATCACGGTCTTGGGCCATAGTGCGTTGACGCCGACTCTGCCGTTGAACTCCTCTGCCATTCCTAAAACGCACATGCTCATTCCGTATTTTGCCATGGTGTAGGCCACGTGAGGGCCGAACCAACGGGGCTCCATATTGAGCGGCGGAGAGATGTTGAGGACGTGCGGGTTTTGGGCCTTAAGCAGGTGCGGAAGACAGATTTTGGTGGTCAGGAAGGTGCCACGAGTATTGATGGAATGCATCAGGTCGTAGCGCTTCATGTCCACCTGGAGCGTGCCGCGGAGGTCGATGGCGCTCGCGTTGTTGATACAGATGTCGATGCCACCGAATTTGGCGACGGCCGCATCCACAGCGGCCTGAATCTGTTCTTCGTATCGGATGTCTACCTGCACTGGGAGCGCTTGGCCTCCGGCCTGCTCGACGTCTTTTGCGGCGGTGTAGATGGTGCCGTCGAGCTTTGGGTGGGGCTCCACGGTTTTAGCTGCGATGACGATGTTGGCACCGTCTTGTGCGGCTCGGGTGGCGATCGCCAGTCCGATGCCTCGGCTTGCACCCGTAATAAAGATCGTCTTACCGCTCAGGCTCATTCGCGCACCTCTTAAGTTAGAGAGGACGCATCAGAAACCCCACGCTGGAAGATGTCAAGCCGAGTACCCATCCAAAAAAAATGAACTAATTTCGCAACACTTCTCCAAATCGTCCGAAAATAGGTTTGTGGGCCTTATTTTTTGAGGAGGAGAAAATGGATGATGAACGGAAAATTCATAATCGACATGAAAGATGGTGTTTGGAGGTGGCACTACCGTTTTGTGGTCGTGTCAATCGGCACCATGTTTTTAGGCAGTATTTGGTAGTGGACGCTACGTTATACCTCAACAAGCCGCTGGAGATTTGGGCGGATTTGGCACCTCATTTAGTACATCGAAAGATTCTGGTTGAGCATTTTTCGAACTCTGTGAGTACCGCCGACTTCATGTCCTGCCAGGAGAAGATTGCGCATGCTTCGAAGGTGTTTGAAAGCACGGCTTTGAAGCACCGTGGAGAAGAAAGGTCGCCATCTATGGTTATCCTTTCTCATAGAAAGCCCGAGAAACTACTGAGCTATCCTGACTTCTTTGAGAGTACGGATACGCCTGGAATCTGGGTTAGAAAGCCACTAGATCTCGCGTGCATCTTCTTGGTCTCGACCACGAGACTTCCGGAGGACGAACGATATGACTGGTTGAGGATGTCGACCAGAGTGCCCGAGCGGAAACAAGAGTTTGACCGGGCAAATGCTTTGATAGAACGAGTAAATTTAGATAATCTCACCAAAGAGAGAGTTCAGGAGGCGATGATGGATATGACCATAGATGGAAGACACCCAATCGAGTTTAAGAATGAGTTCAAGAGCTTGAAACGTAGCTATCGAGCGCTTGAGCAAGAGCTCGAAGAGTATCGCAGGCGGGCCGAGGAAGCGAAGGTGCAGGCTGAATCCTTGTTGAAAAAGAATGAGGAGACAGTACAACAACTGGTCAAGGAAGTGGGTGCGTTGCGCCAAGAACTCGAGAAGATGAAGTCCCAAGAGAACCTGTGACGGGTGTTAGGAGTATTAGTGTCCAGAAAATCCGTGTGGTTCGTAGTCGTACTTTTAACCTTTCAAATGTTGGGGTGTGGGTCGGATGAGGCTGGTGCCGGGCCTGAGTGTGGTCTAGACGAGCGCTATAATCCGATCTTAGACGCCTGCGAGCCCGCGCGCACGCTCATGAATAACACTGACGATATGGGCGAAGACGTCTCGGACGAAGTCGATATGGGGGAGAATCCCGAGCCGGATATGTCTCAATCAGATATGCCCGAAGAAGACAGTGGTCCCGACTTGCCTGACGGTCTGACGTGTTTGACGGATTTGGACGGCGATGGTCATTACGCCATAGAGTGCGGTGGTGATGATTGTGATGACACCAACCGGAGCCGTAGCCCCAGTGCGACCGAGCTTTGCGACCGCATCGACAACGACTGCAATGACGAGATCAACGACGGCATCGATTGTTCGTTCTACGCCCACTCGAACACCAAGTTGTATCGCATCGACCCGTTCAAGTTCACGACGCAAGAGCTCGGCAGTGTGCCTGGGCTCTTTGATATCGATACACATCCCGACGGCACGCTCTACGGCCTGACGTCGAGCCAACTCTACACTTACGACCCGCAGTCCAGCATGTGGACGGCGTTCCCGAACGAATTGGGCGTTAACCTCGGCACAGCGAATGGCATGGCCATTGACGAAGATGGGACGGCTTATGTGACCGGAGGAAACACGCTCTACACGGTAGACTTGACCAACGGGAGCGCCACGGCGGTAGGCTCTGGCAATTACAACTCAAGCGGGGATACGGTCATCACAAAACAAGGCGTGTTGTACATGACTTCTTCGAGGACGTTGAATACGGATACGTTGGTGCTCGTCGAGGGTAGTGATGGTAGTGGTGACCTTGTGGGCGCGACGAACCATCGAGGAATATGGGGTCTGACGGCCGCATGGGGCGATGTTTATGGATTGACGGAAGACGGTGAGTTGATTGCGATCGACTCGCAAACTGGTGCCAGCACGCTGATTCACCAGTTTGGAATTTCGTTCTATGGCGCCGCCAGTACCCCGAACCGATAAGGCGACTTCGATGCACATTTTGCTCGTGATTCTTGCAAGCCTCGCGCTTTCGTGTGGCCAGAACATTCCCCCTCCAGACAATGCCATCGAGGACCCTGAGTTGCTCCGAGGTGGCGTGGATACTCGGCTTGAGTCGGTGGATTCGGCGCGATTTAAGGACGTGGTTTTTGACTATTTTGGAGACGGCGAGCGGCTCAAAGTCCGGCAGCTTATCTTGGTCTCGAAGCCCACGTATTTGCGGGTGCAAACGCGTATGCCCGGCAGTGAGGAAATCGTTAGCCTGCTCGTCTCCGACGGCACCGATTTCGCGATGCACCGACGCGATACGAACGAGTATTTCTCAGGGCCATCCACGCGTCAGAATATCGGTAAACTACTTCCAGTTGATCTCTCGGCGGCTGACGTGGCGCGGGTAATGTTGGGCGGGGCGCCATGGGATAGGCTCGACTCCGGCACTGGCCCGGCCGAGCTGAGCTGGGATCGCTCTCGAGGGCACTACAAGTACTCGGTGAATCTTTCCGAGGGCGGCTCGATGAGCATCTGGGTCCGGCACACTGATTTTGCGGTGATCGAGGCCGAGGAGCGGGACGCGAGTGGCGCGGTGGCCTATCAGTACACGACCGATGATTGGAAGAATTTTGGAGGGGTCTCGCTTCCTGAGTATCGCCGGTTTGTTTGGCCGTCTCGTGACCTTGACTTCTCGATGGACGTGAACGAAACTCAGCTTAACGTTGAACTCCCAGAACACCTTTTCACTCTGGACCCGCCGCCAGGCAGCATAGAGCGCCGACTCTAGGGTCTACAAGGATGCGGTCGAATGATCGACGATTCAGAACTCGCTCAAGGCATTTTGGAGGCGGGGCTCGTCGACCGCGACGTGCTGATGGAGGTGGCTCACCATCGGAGCTCGGAGCGCAATCTCTACTACACCCTTTTGGACCGTCAAGTCGTCGAAGAGCGAGATTTGGTGCGGCTGGCCGGGAAGATTCTCAACGTCCCAACGGTACGGCTTGAGCGAATTTCGATCGAACCCGAGGTTCTAGATATGGTGCCGGCCTCGATGGCGAATCGAAATCGCGTCATTCCGTTGAGCATCGAGAAGGAAGGTGGCGAGAAACGCCTGGTTCTGGGCATGATCGACCCTATCGACGTGCTTGCGATGGACGAAGTTTCCACGCATACCGGCATTGATATCCGGCCCGTTTTAGTGGGGCCAACGGAGCTCGAAGCCGCGCTGATCAAGGTCTACACGCGCCGGCGAAGTGCCGATGCTGAGATCCCCATCCCCGAGATGCCGGTCGCTGAGATCAATGCGGTGGACCCGAACGACCCGTTCTCGGATATCGGGGAACTCGCCCTCGAGGCCATTGATAATGCGGGCTGGGAGGAGTTCTTTGACTCTGCGGCGGAGGTTTCCGTGGAGGATAGCGCGGTCATCTCGCAAGACATGAGGGATAGGCCGGCGAGCGGCGTTTTTGAAGTCGGTGAAGATGATGAGGACGGTATTCCGTCGATCGATATGATCGAGATGGTGCCAGCGACATCGCAAGGCAAGGAAGACCCTCTGGACGAGTGGGAGGTGGATGACGCGATTACCAACACACCGACCAATAAGGTGGACGCCGTCACGCAGCGGCGCGCCGGTAAATCTCAGATCGTGAGCGCGGCTGACGCCATGAACCTCTTCGCGGACCCGCCCGCCGAGGACGACGAGGATGTTGGCGAGCCCACGGAGCGCAAATCGTTCGATGAGTTATCGGAGTCGAACGTGCTGGAGAAGACCGGCAAGACCACGGTGGGCATTGGTGTGGCGCATTTGGATGAGAGCGCCGCTGGCCGCGCAGCGCTGCGCGCACCCAAGGCCAAGACAGCTCATACGGACCGACTCAAGCGAGACGAGGGAAAGAAGCGTTCCGATACAGACTACGGTGAGTTGGGACGCCAAATCTTGAAGTCTGAGATCGAAAAAGACGCCGAGAAGGAAACCGATGTTCGCGAAGGCGAAGGCGAAGACCCGAAGACCGAACGAAAATCCGACGATAAGAAGACGGACCTGAAGTCCATTGCGATTCCGGATGATGCGGATTTGCGGCTAGTGCTCCAGGGTCTGGTCAACACTCTGCTCGAGAAAGAAGTCGTGGATTCTAAGACCATTCGAGATATATTGGCCTTGGCTAAATCTCCTCGTCGCTAAGTGCGCCATGTCACTCGCCCAAAAGATTGTGGACCGTGCAGAAGAGCTTGGGTTCAGCTCCGCAGCGATCATTCCCGCAGCCACAATACCCAACCACGAACCCCTTTTTGACTGGCTTCATGAGGGAAGACACGGCTTGATGGGGTATATGGAGCGGTATCAGGACCTGCGGGTGAATCCGGCCGTTTTGGAGCCTGGTACGCAATCGGTTGTGGTGCTGACCACAAATTACGCGAGCTCGAGCGACGTGCTCCCGGGTGGCCTGAGAGTGGCTCGGTACGCGCATAACGACGATTACCACGACGTGCTTCGCGAGCGGATGCAGGAGCTCGCGGCGTTTATTCATGCGGAGACAGGCGCTGCCGTAGGCACGCGACCGGCCGTAGATTCGGCGCCCTTGTTGGAACGTCCGCTCGCGGCGGCTGCTGGGCTCGGCTGGATTGGCAAACACTCGTTGTTATTGCACCGCGAGAGGGGCTCGTGGGTGATCCTCTCTGAGCTCCTGGTGGACATTGAGATTCCAACTTCCGTGCCCGAGCCCTATCAGGCGCGTTGTGGTTCATGCACAGCGTGTATCGATGCTTGTCCAACCGGTGCGATTATCTCGCCGTTCGTGCTGGATGCGAGGCGTTGCATCTCGTACCTGACGATTGAGTTGAAGGGGCCGATTCCAAGGGAGCTTCGACCCAAGATCGGCGACCACCTCTTTGGATGTGATATCTGCCAGGACGTCTGCCCGTGGAATCGCGGCGTGGAGGTCCATCAGGACCCTGCCTTCAGCGCGCGCCCGGGGCTTGCCAACCTGACCATTCAAGAACTCATCTCCATGACTCAGGAGGAGTTCTCTCGGGTGTTTAAGGGCTCGCCGTTGAAACGCTCGAAACGAAGGGGGCTTTTAAGGAACGCGGCGGTCGTGCTAGGCAACATGCGCGCGGCCGAGGACCTCGATTTGTTGGTGACGCGGCTTCGCGAGGAGCCCGAGGAGCTTGTCCGCGGTCATCTTGCGTGGGCCATCGGCAGGTACGGGTCCAAGGAGGCCGCAGCGGCGTTGCAGAGTGCCGAGACGGCCGAGAGTTCGCCCTATGTTTTGGAAGAGATACGAGTTGCGCTGGAGTCGATATGAGTAAGTATTTTGAAATTAGGCGCCCCACGGAGCAGCGAATACCGGTGCTGGTGGATGTACCTCATGCCGGAGAGTGGATTCCGGACGAGGTGATGGATGAGATGGTGGTCGGCGGCCAGACCCTGAAGCGCGACCTCGACCTCTATGTGGATGAGATTTGGGAGGAGACGCCGGATTTTGGTGCCACGCTGATTTTCTCCAAAGTTTCGCGCTACGTGGTGGACCTCAACCGCGCCGATGACGACGTGTCTCCGAAGACGGTTCAGGGTGCTACGCGCGTGGATGCGCCGGGTTATTATCATGACCGAGGCGTCGTCTGGCGCACCACTACGGACGGAACGCCGGTGATGGGAAGTGCGATGAGTCGTGAGGCGTTCGAGCGCCGGATCGCGACCTTTCACACGCCCTACCATCGCGCGATTGCCGAGGAGATCGAGCGGATCCGCCAGCAGTTCGGCTTTTGTATTCTGGTGGACGGGCACTCGATGCCTTCGATGGGCCGTTCTGGGCATAGCGACCCTGGCGCGCGGCGTGCCGACATTGTGCCTGGCGACGTGGATGGTACCTCGTGTGACCCAGTCGTGACGCGGATTATCGAGCGGCACTTCAAATCTGCAGGTTATTCCGTCAAGACGAATGTGCCCTACAAAGGGGGCTGGATTACGCGCTCGTTCGGGCGCCCTTCTCTTGGTGTGCACGCCATCCAAATCGAGCTCAATCGCGACCTCTACATGAACGAGATGACGTTTACTCGGCGGCCTACTCCGATGCAGTTGCTCGCGCAGACGTGCGTCGGGGTGTTGCCGAAACTCGGTGAGTTGAAGCTGGATTTGGTCCTGTAAACGAGGGCTGCGCGGTTTAGGTCCTGCCCAACATGGCCCAAGCTTCTTCGGCGAGGTTGTCCAAATCGAGAGCCACAGCGGGGTCGCGCGGATTTACCAAGACGCTCAAGCGCTCCAAGGCAGTGGCGAAGCTCTCTTGTGAGATCGGGACCTGCGAGACGGTCTCGAAGACTTGCCGCAAAATCTCGTCCACTTCGGTGTGTTCAGCCAACATCTCCTGAGCCAACGCGAGCAAGGCCAGGGCCTGAATCTTTCCGGCCACGTGCCCCATTTCATCGAATGTTTCGACCACCGAACGGAACGTCGAAGACGCCTGCTGCACGTTCTGGAGCTCCAATTCGACGCGACCCGCAAGAAGCCTACAAAACGCAGCACCTACGCGGTCCCCGATGGAGCGGTACCCTTCGGCAGCATCACGGACCAGCGCCTGTGTCTCCTTGTGTTTTTGAATAGAGAACGCGAGCTCAGCGAGGCGGTGCTTACAAAGAGTGGTGCCCCTTCGGTCCTCAAATGCCTCGTAGAGACGGTGAGCCTCGCGGTATTTATTGGCAGCCTCTTTGAAATCACCGCGCGCCCACGCGAGACGCCCGAGCATAAGGAATCCCTCGGCTTGTGCGTGGCGCTTTCCGAGCTCTTCATAAATCTTGATGGCAGCCTGAGTATGTTCTTCGACTCGCCCAGGCTGTCCGATGCGCCGTAGATAGGTGGCCGTGTGCATATGCGACTCGGCCAGGACCTCTTTGTCGTTGAGTGATTCCGCGAGCATGGTGGCACGTCGCCTGTAGATCTCGGCTTTTTCAGGAGCCCCAAGGCTCCACTCAACGTCCGCCAGACGCCTCAGAATGTCTCCTTCAAGGCGCCGGACTTGCTCTTGCTGCGCGAGTTCCAACGCGCTTGGAAGCACCTGCCCCGCCTGTTGGAGTTCGCCGCGCAAGAGATGGACGTGTCCTTTGCCGAAGAGCGCCTGAGCCTCGAGGGTCTGCCGTGTGGACGTCTCCATGATTTGAGAAGCTTCCCGCAGCGCGGCCTCGAACCAACCGTAGGCCTCATCGAGGTCACCCTGCCTGAGTGCCAAATCGCCGAGCCCCCAACGTGCGCCAGCGGAAACGGCCTTTGACGGCGAGCGCAAGAGACCGCGGAAATGCTCGCGAGCTTTCTCATATTCGTCGATTTTGACTTCGATATGCGCGACTTCGAGCATGACCTCTTCGGAGCGCATGACCGCAGAAATCTCTTGAAGGCCCTGGTCTTCCGCACCGAACTCATCCTCAACGGATGCGTCCTTTTCGGCGAGGAGCATCGCCTCGCGAAAGAGCCTGATAGCGGTTTCGAGGTCGCTCGACGCCATAGCCGCGCGGGCCGCCTTGAGGGTAAAAGCGTAGACGCCTTTGGGGTGACGTGCTCGGCGATAATGCTCGGCGATCTCCAGTCCGTGCTGCGCAGCGCGATTGCCAAAGAACTGGATTTTGGTCTCGGCCGCGAGGATATGAAGCCCGCGCTGTGAGCGTTTGCCGTCCATATCGTACAAGAGCACATCGCGCATCAAGGAGTGATTGAACTCCAAAATATCTTCGCCGCTATGCCCGACCTCCCGAAACACGCTATCGCGCACCAGATATTCGAGGTCGGCGTCGAGGTTCTTGATGACACGTTGGTCGGCCTCGGCCAGCGCAAAATTTCTGAGCAGACGGTAGTCGAACCTCGCGCCGATGATGGCGCAGCGGTCGAGCAAAGCCTTTAGTCTTACCGGGTCGGGATGACGCGACGCTACACGTTCGACGCGATAGCGCATCAAATCGCCGAGTTCTTGCGGGACCTCTCGGTCGAGCTCTACGTCCGCCTGGAGCCGCCATTTTCCTTCTTCGAATCGAAGCTTTTCGCTCTCTTGAAGGTATTTGACGATCTGAGTGATGTGGAGCGGGTTTCCGCCCGCGCGCCGAGCCACGCGACGCGCCAGCGGTTCGTCCAATGGCAGGATTTTTTGCACGAGTTCGGTCGCCTCATCGTTGTCGAGGATTCCGAGTTGGATTCGCAGCAACTCACCGCCAAACCTGCTGATCCGGCCGAGGGAGTCTTTGAGCTCTGTGACACCGAGCAGGTTTTCGGAGTTGATGGTCGCGACCAGCATGATGGGGTCAGGATTGAGATGCAGCCCCACCACAAGGTGCTCGATGAACGCAAACGTGGTTTCACCGGCGTGGTGAAGATTCTCGAGGATTAGCAGGAGTGCCCGTTCATTCGAGGCACGCCGGAAGACGCGCTCTACTGCGGCAAAAACACGTTCCTGCTGAGATATCCGGTCCTGAACCGGCCCGGAGATATTGAAGAGCATGGCGTCACCGCCAGGCTGCATCAGGCGCGCAACGGTATCGATCTCCTCGGGGCTGAAATCCCATTTTGTAAGTCTGGACTCGATGACGTAGGGCACCTCATCGTAGGGGACCTCGGAGGTGCCCAGAATCTGGTCGATAATCGACCGGACACCGTCAAAACCTCCGCCGTTCTGGGAGTCCGCACCGAGCGCAGAGCGCATGATGCCTGCCTCGTCCACGCGAACCTGAATCCATTGGGCGAGCCTGGACTTGCCAATGCCTCCCTCGCCTTCGATGGTCACAAGACAGGGCTCGCGCTGCGCCACGCAGCGGCGAATACGCTCTTCCATGAGTCGGCGTTCGGTCTGGCGACCCACGAGTGGGGCCAGTGAAGATTGGATGCCCGGGCGGCTTGCACCGAGCATCGCCGCGGGCGGCATCGTTTGGCCACCAAATCTCGAGAGGAAGCTCGCCCCGGACATATTGCCGCGGGAAAACTGCGAGATATCCCCAAACGCAGGCCCTTGCATCCAGGGCACAAAACTATAGTTCCCGATGATGGTCTGAATCTCTTCGCGGACCTCATTCGCCGTCTGGTAGCGCTCGTCTGGGTCTTTTGCGAGGAGTTTGTAGATGATCGCCTCGAATTCCGACGGGATTTCGGCGCCGTCTCGGACGTGAAGCTGAGGGATCGGCTCCTTGAGGTGCCCCTTCATGACGAGGCGCGGGTCGTCGCCCGGATAGGGCGGCTTGCCAGCGAGAATCTCGAAGAGGATCACCCCAAGGGCGTAGAGATCGACTCTTGGATCGACGGGTTTTCGCCGGAAGATCTCGGGCGCCATATAGCGCGGCGTGCCCATGATGACGCGACTCTGGACCTCTCCTTCTTCGTCGTCGAGGCCCCCCGGCGCATTCTGGAGGCTGAGCTCGCCCTCTTGCGTAGCGGCGAGCCCGAAATCCACGAGCTTGATGACTTCGCGGCCCTCGTCGTCGGCTGTGATGAGCACGTTCGAGGGCTTTAGGTCGCGGTGGATGATGGCGCGCGCGTGTGCCGCCGAGAGCGCACTTAGAATCTGATCGGTGATCGAGAGCAGGCGCAGAAGGTCGATCTCGGTGCGCTTGAGCGTGGTCAGGGCGCTGCCGTTGACGAGCTCCATCGCAAGCCAGAGCGAGCGTTCGTCGTCGTCGGTGCCGAAGTCGTAAACCGCGGCGATGTGGGGGTGATTTAGCCGCGCAACGGCGCGCGCTTCTCTGCCGAACCGTCGGCGCGCCCTAGGGGTAAAGGCGACCTCCGAGTGCAAAACTTTGAGGGCAACTTCGCGGTCAAGCGACTGCTGAAGTGCCCTGTAGACCGCTCCCATGCCGCCTTCACCGATTCTTTCCAGAATGATAAATCGGCCAGCGACCGCGGCTCCCTCGTCGTACTCCGTCATCGACGAACCATCAGCAAAAGTGGCTTTTTCAACTCTCTTTTGACTCTATATCAGAGCGCGGGTTCTGACTACTTAATGTTCTCAGAGTGAATTTCGATCGTAGCCTTCTCCTTGAGATCAGCCACGTAAGCTTCCACAGCTTCGCGCATGGTCTGAGCTTTGAACTGTTGGGTCAGCCGCTCTTCGACTTCTTCGAAAGGCACCATGCCAGCATCACGCTTTTCTTCGACCTTGATGATATGCCAGCCAAAAGGCGTTCGGACCGGCTCGCTGACCTCACCTTTTTTGAGGGCGAACATGGGATCTTCGAACTCCGGCACGGTGGTGCCGCGAGGCACAAAGCCCAAATCTCCGCCATTGGCTTTGGTGGGGCCTTCGGAATGTTTGGTGGCAAGGGCGGCAAAATCTGCTTTAGCCTTTGAGGCGTCTTTAAAGACCACGTCGGCCTTCTTCTTAGCTTCCGCCCACATTTCCTCTGACGCACCTGGGTCGACCTTGAAGAGTATGTGGCGGGCTTTGACAGACTCGGGCTGCTCGAACTGCTCAGGGTTTTCGTCATAGTAGCGCCGCACGTCTTCTTTGGACGGCTCGGCCATGCCGCGTTTGACGAGTACTTTCTCAATAGCGATCGCTTCGACCACGGACGCGTCGAGCTCTTCGCGCGTGATACCGAGCTGCTGGACCAAATCATCGAGCGAGGCGCCAGATTGCTGTGCAGCGAGCGCGAACTCAGTCTGGATCTCGTCGAGTTTGGCCTTCTTCTCAGCGTCTGTGACCTCCACGTTTTCAGCCTTGAGCGAGGCCTTCATGAGTTCACGCTCGATCAGCTTTTGCACGATCGTGTCCTTATAACGCCCCGCAAGTGCAGGCGGCATACCCGACTTCAAGACACGCATGATCTCGGAGTTAAATTGCTCAGCCGAGATCTCGGTATTGTTCACAGTAGCCACGGGACCCGTGGCGCTCGGGATCTCTTTGTTGGTGACGCTCGCGTCCTCAGGAGCAGGGGTTTCCTGAGCGTTTGCATCCTCAGTAGTCTTGGGCGCATCTTGTGTGGAGCGGTAGTTGACCGGGTCTGAGTTTTCCGGAATGTCTGGAGAAGAAGCACAGCCGGCAGCTAGCAAGAGCGCCAAAACGATTAGATGTTTCATTTGTTCAATCCTTTTCCTATCAAGCCTTATTTGGGCTCACGATTAACACTTGAACAGGATTCTTCGCAAATCTGTTCACGAAATCCTCACATTGATCTATGGTCCGCCCGACATTGTTCCCTCACCTTTGAAAAAGACAGGAGAAATCTATGACCACACCGGTAAGAGTTGCAGTCACCGGAGCCGCAGGCGCCATTTGTTATTCAATGCTTTTCCGCATCGCTGCGGGCGAGATGCTCGGCAAAGACACGCCGATCATTCTTCAGCTGATCGAAATTCCTCAAGCGATGCAGGCCCTTTCGGGCGTGGTCATGGAGCTCGACGATTGTGCGTTCCCACTGCTTCACGGCGTTGAGATCACCGACGATGCCAACAAGGGCTTCAAGGACGCCAACGTCGCCATTTTGGTGGGTGGACGTCCGCGTGGACCAGGTATGTTGCGCTCGGACTTGATCCAGGCCAACGGCCCGATCTTCACCACGCAGGGCAAAGCCATCAACGACAACGCAGCCGACGATATCCGCGTGGTTGTGGTTGGAAACCCATGCAATACCAACGCTCTGATCGCCATGCACAATGCGCCAGACGTGCCGCGTGAGCGTTTCACCGCCATGACGCGCCTCGACGAAAACCGCGCCAAGACTCAGCTTGCACGTAAAGCTGGTGTTTTGGTGAGCGAAGTCACCAACGTGGGTATCTGGGGTAACCACTCCAACACCATGTTCCCGAGCTTCGAGCAGATCAAGATCGGCGGAAAGGCAGCAACCGATGTGATCACCGACCGTGAATGGCTCGAAGGCGAATTCATGAAGACGGTTCAGTTGCGCGGTAAGGCGATTATCGATGCACGTGGTGCGTCGTCGGCAGCAAGCGCTGGAAACGCCGCCATTGACCATATCCGCGATTGGTCGCGCCCAACCCCTGCCGGGGACTGGATTTCGATGGCGGTGCCTTCACAAGGGCAATACGGCATCGAGGAAGGCCTGATGTACTCATTCCCCGTGCGCTGTGATGGCAAAGGTGGATACGAGATCGTGGAGGGTCTGGACCTCAGCGATTACGCGATGGAGAAAATCCGCGCGACTGAGACCGAGCTCAAAGAAGAGCGCGATGTGGTCAAAGACTTGTTGAAATAAGTCTTATTCGACACTCAAGAATTTATGGATTTGAAGGCCGAGCCGCACGTTGAGGCCGTCTTCGAGAATCCAATTTGCGAGAGCGTTGCCATCCATCTGACCGTGAACCGGTGAAAAGATGACGTGGCAGCGCTCTTCGAGTTTATGCTCGCGAACTTTGTCGCGTGCCCACTCGTAGTCGGCCTGGTCGAGGATGACGATTTTGACTTCGTCGGTGGGTTTAAGGTGCTCGAGATTCGCCCAGAGGTTTCGTTTTTCCTCTGAGCTGCCGGGCGCCTTAAGGTCCATGATGATGTGCACACGAGGATCGATCTTGGAGATATCGAGCGAACCCGATGTCTCGATCATGACCTCGTAGCCGGCATCCGCAAATGCCGTCATCAGCGGGTGAACCGTGGGCTGAAGAAGCGGCTCGCCGCCCGTAATCTCGACGAGTTTCGTCGGATACTTACCAACCTCGGCCATCACATCATCAAACGTAAACTTCTCGCCGCCCTTGAAGGAGTAAGTGGTATCGCACCACGTACACCTCAAGTTGCACCGAGAAAGACGCACGAAGACACAAGGACGCCCACTGGCACGACCTTCGCCCTGAATACTATAAAAAATCTCAGTCAATCGAACGAGAGACTGAGTTTCTTGGGAAGCTGACATTTCAAAACCCGGAAAAACGACCGGGAGAGCGTATCAGGAATCGACGCGATCCCGAAGCTCTTTGCCGGCCTTGAAGTGCACGGTCTTTTTCTCATCGACCTCGACGGTTGCGCCAGTTCGAGGATTGCGGCCCTTCTTAGCGCGATGTTCGCGGATGGAGAAGCTACCAAATCCACGAATTTCAATGCGCTCATCTTCGAGGAGAGCATCCTTCATGGAATCAAAAACGGCGTTGACCACGTCTTCAGCGCGTTTCTTTGGGACATCAATTTTAGTAGAAATTGTTTCAATAAGTTCTGATTTCGTCATTGGAATCCTCTTGCTGCATGTGACAACCACTGACGATTGAACCGTAAGAGGTACGGCTCGCGTGGGTGGCGGTATGTCTCATGGAAAGACCACTTCTGTCAACATGTTGCCAGAGCAACCCGGAAAAATAACGTCCTTTTTTTGCGCAAATTCTGTGCAAAATTAATCCGACAAATCCCCCCGACCTAATATGTTATTGAGAAACCCACTCTCCGAAAGGCTTTCCGAAGTTGGATTTGTAGCGTGGTTTGTCCAGTGGCGATCCCGGAGGTGGGGTATAGGGCTCACCCCAACGCGCGCCCGGCGCCATCAGTTCACCGTCTGGGGTTTTGAAGTCGACCGGCTCCCCTTTGACGTATTCGCCTTTGAATTCCGCAGCGAACTTCTCGAGCGTCTTATCATCTTTGATGATGATAAATATGGCCGTGTTCATCTTTCGACGAGGCTGTGAGAGGCGGATAAGCGGCATGTAGTCGCGCAACGGGCGAAGCTCCATGCGGTTCTCGAATTCAAGGAACTCATAGTCGACGAGCCTGGACTCGTAGAAATTTGCGACTTCTTTGAGATCCAGTGTGGTTGCGGCGCGCGCGTTCCGGGTGTTTTCTTGGACCTCAACAAGTTGCGGAGGCAGCGGCACACCGTGGACTTCACGAGGAAGCACCGGGGCCTCTGGCGCCTTGTCCTCCACCTTAGGTTCCTCTTTAGTTACCTCGGGGGGCTCCACCGGTTTGTCGTCACAACTCAAGACGAGAAGTGAGGCGAGTAGTGCAAGGAGTGCGCGCATCAGTAGATGAGGCTCCAGTTCAGAGGAACAACAGGTCCACGCTTACGGGCAAGGTTCTTCGTGATCCTACCGATAGCGTCGGCACCGCCTGGTGCCTTATCGCGGATACTCATGCCGCTATCAGGCGCAGCGCCAGTTTGAGCGATGAGCTGCGGCTGTTGCACGGCGTACCTGGAGTTATCCAGATCTGAAGAGGCATCGCCGATACCTCGGCCTGTACACACGGGCCCGAGGGTCAAGGTGAGTCCGCGAATCAGGGTTTCATCCAGCTGGAAGTATTCACCGCCTGGATCAACGCTGAGACCGTCGGCAGCTCCTCCTTCGAAGTCTGGGTCGGCTGGATCGAAGATTCCCTCCAAGTCAGTAGAGCCTGACTCATTGTAGTAGTTGACCCCGTAGATACGTGCTGCACCTGGCACACACGCGTCTCCAGGAGGTGCCGCGTAGGTCGGGAAATACACGGCACGATTGAACACCAATGGGTCTCCGGTCATCTTCTCGCCTTCGGGGAAGATTTTGTACCAGTTGATGGGGAAGTTGTTCCCATCTTCTTCGAACGAAATGACGGCCTGAGTTTGACCAGCGGTGGTGGTATCACCCGGCTCTCCAAGTCCATAAGTCACGACGAGCTGTCGTGAAGGACCAACCGCAATTGCGGGCTTTCCAGCTGCAGGGCCAAGCGGTCCGGAGAAAGATGTCGAATTGATTGCGGCGTTGTTTGCCGGATCAACAGCCATAACCATTTCCCAATCTTCGGGATTCGGGCTCGTGAGGTCGATCTTGAAGATCCTGCCACGGGTATCACCGATATAACCGCGGGTTGCGACCGCGCCCACGTTTGAGTCATAGAGCGTTGGTGAACCTGTAAATCCGACGTTTTCTGACGCAAATGGAACTTCGGTGCTTCCGTCCATATGATGAACAAAGCGCCTTAGGATAGACCCTGTTTGAAGGTCGACGACGTAGACCGCAGAGCCAGTTGGCAAGCCACAATTCTGGCCATCAGGTAGACCACCTCCGAACACCGCCACTGGCCGTTGTTCCAAGATGGTGTTTCCGTTTTGCACGTATCCCACGACGATCGTCGCTATCTCAGGCTGACTTACACTCTTGCCCATCAGCGACTGAGACCAAACCTTCTCGGCCGTATTACACTGAGTATCCAAGAGATTGATGAGGCCAGTGACCATAGATGTTGGGCCCGTTACTCTCGCGGATGCCGCGGTATTACTTCGATTAAGCAGTCCGCGGACCTGCAAGGTTTCCCACTCTGGTGTGAGCTCCCAGAGCACCACAGGATCTGGCCGGTCAACACTTCGAGAAGCGGCTCCGGCACGCAGACCACCGGTACGCGTCACGTCCATTGCGAAATAGCCGGTGCCGGCCTCACCCATACCTTGTACGAGCACGGTGCGCCATTGTTGGTCGCCCGTGAGGTATTGTGATTCATCAGCGGCGGTATCACGTAACACACGACAGGCCTGAAAGTTTTGGTTTCGCTCGGGGTTTGGCTGGCATAATCGAACGTCTTTGACCACCGGAGAGCCGTCCATCCAATAGGGCTGCGAAATGGAGTTACCTCCGAGTTGCCTTAAGACCATATTGGGGATGTAGGCCCAAGCTTCTCGCTGGAACGCTGCAGTCCCGTCGGGGCTTGCCCCCGCGGTAGTGCGCGCAGCGTCTTGAGAGTCCGCCCATGAGTTATCTTCGACGAAGTCACGGACCGCGATTCTTCCGGTCAACTCACCCACATGGATGGCGTGTAGTTGGCCATCCATGGTCGGCGTATACATCATAGTAGGCCGGTCGCCATAAGTGGCGCGGAAGAGACGGTAGCTCTCGATTGGGATATCGCGAATTGGCGGAGGCACAACGACAGGGTTTCCGTTGAGGATACCAGTCAAGACGCGCGAAGTACTTGGATCGCCGGTGGCCTTTTGAGGCACACGCCCACGGTGTACGGCGAACATTTTGTTCAGCTCGGCCGAGTCCGCCACCGCGAAGTAGTCAAGAAGCCCTGGAGTGGGTCTCCAGTCGGTGTCATCATCGAGAACGTCTTCAATCTCGTCTCCGTAGAGCGGGATACGTGTACCAACGGCGAACTGCGGATTCTGCACCGTTCCTGGCAGCGTCGTGCCACGGAACTCGTCCTTTGCTTCCGCAGTCGTCATCATGTCGTAGCGGAACTGATAGACTGGGTGCAATGTATCATACGAGTTTGAAGGAGGTGCCCCGTAGTTGTCCACATCGAAGTCCCAGAGCTCATCCACCGGGATCGAGGTGAAAATACGTCGGTTGTCGGCCGGAGTCACAGAACAATCACCTTCGTCAACAGGTCCACATTTAACCTGCTCGCCGATGTCCTCGTGCAGAGCTTGACTCAAGAGATTTCCGTCGTCGAGCCCTGTTCCCTCGGTGAACGAGTTAGCGACGGAAGTGTCGCAAGGAAGGGTTTCGCGATTCAAGATTCCGCGCCAGAAGGCGCTGCCTTGAATACGAGAACCGGAATACACGCGATACTGACCGCCACCGAGAAGGCTATCGTCGTCGAGGAAATCACTCACAACGGCACGGGTTCTCGAGGCAACACCCGCCCCACCCACGATCGCTCCTAGAGTTGAGGCGAGGGCCTCTTGCACAAAGTCGCGATAAGACGAGGTCCAGCCTGGTTGTGGTGGGGATAGAATAAGGGCCGGGTAGAGACAAGATGCGGACGATCCGTCTCCATCTGGTGGCACATACGTGGAATAGGAGCGTTGACCTCCGACGAGGCAAGCACGAGTGGCTGGGTCACAGGCTCCGTGCGGTGCAGGCATCCAGTCTGGGCCGAGTGCGTAGCTAGCACAGGTTTGTCCTTGGATGGCCATCTCCGACATTTTATCGGCGATTCTTGCGGTCGTCGCGTTGTCTGCGCCGGCATTCAAGGCGACCACGTGTACGCGCGACATGAACTTGTAATCCGAGGAGGTCGGATGGACAAAATCATGGATCTCGTCCTCAGCGGTTGCGTAGTTGTACTTCGAGAGGTCCGTGTAGCCGAAAATTGGCGCCAAGCCTTCGCTTCCTAGGCCCGAACCGGCTCCACCAGGAAGCTCTGGGTCGGGGAAGCCGTCTGTGACAATCACTACCTGCTTTGAGCGGCACTCTTGGTAGGGATCGTCCGAAAATCGGTCATCGTTCTCGATGAACTGGCGCGCGTCCATCACGGCTGCAGCCAGAGGTGTTGCGCGGGCTATCGGTTGCTTTCCGAGGACATCCTCGTCGAGGAAGTCTTTAACACCAGTCGAGTACGTAAGTCCGAGTTCGGATCGACCTTGAACGCTCTTGTTTTTTCCACCTTTCTCTTTGAGGCTCAGCTTCCACGGGTCACTGTCCTGACGGTGCACGTAGCCTGAGTCAACGAGCGCGACCTGAACGTGGCGTGAAATCTCGGCGAGATACGAGTTTGGGATGTCGATCTTCTTCGGCCCAACGACTTGATAGAGTCCGAGATTATAATGATCTGACTGGTCTTCGCTGGTCCCGCTCGTTCGTGCGATAGCGGTGCTTGAAGGCGCGTCGCCATCAAAGTCGTCATTGAGCTTGTCTGGCCAATCGTTCATTTCTTCGCGGTATCCGTCCAGCATACCGACCGCGAAGATCGCGGAGGTGCTTAGGACATCGAGAAGACCGTTATCCAGCTGTGCATCGAAGGTCTCTTGAAAATGCGGACGAGGCTCAGCGTGATCGGGGAGTTTCTCGAAACGATCCTGTCCAGAGCAGTAATTTTGCTCGTCAATGGATTGGATACTCGCGTCACGTTGACGAGGCACAAACCAACACCCGGGCGCCAATTGTGGGTTCAAGGGCGTGTTTGAACTCGAGATTTGATCCTCGGTCCAGAGCACCATGTCTCCTGTGAGGATTTCCTTCATCGTGACGTGACGAGGCTGCGAAAGCGGATTCAGGCGAATCCCCGTAGACGAGCTTCCCCGGATGGCGTCCCATCGGTCACGCAAATGACTTTGATTGCTGTCGTTGATCAAGTCCCAGCCCCACTCAGGGATATCTGGCGACATCCGCCACCCGGGTCGCTGGTAGTCACCGCAAGACTCGGGCTCCCAAATGAAACACGGTCCAAAGCGCTCGGGGCCGGGGCTTGGGGAAGAAGGGTCGAGCCCCATATTGCTTCCCGGCACCCACTCGTCACCTGAGCCATCTTCAGGATAGGTCTCATCACCGTCATCGGTGTATTCCATGGAGCCCGACGTATCGAGAATCACCATGATATAAGGGAGCTGGCCGGCACCAATACGAGTCGGATCTTGCTGGGCCTGAGCGCTGGAAGTCCACACGAGGCCAGCGAGTGCGAATGTGAATAGGTTACGTATCTTCATGTTCCACAATCCACGTTTGAGATGACGCCTTCGAGTCCAAGACGGGTACGACCAAAGTTATTGGCGGCATTCCAGTCCACATCGAGGTCACCCACGGTTGCTTCGGTAAAAATTGAAATCTTCTTTGAGCAGGTGTTTCCCGTCGCTGACTCTCCCGGAGGTGGTGGGAAGTCGTACGGATCGCGAATAATCGATGAGTACTCAACGTTGAGCCTGTTTTCAAACGAAGGTGTCGCCGAATCTCCAAAGAGATTGGAGTTTCCGCCGAGGAATTCCTCGAGGTCGTCGTTATCGAATTTGGCGTACGGCCCCCTCATCAGCCTATCCATTCGGCTGCTTACGTCTGACGAGCCACCGAGGACCATCGAGTCCCCGTCTGAACTCTCACCGTAAAGCGGCGCCTGCATTTCTCTCCACACGCCCGCGTATCTGTCTCCGACAAATCGCCCGGTCACGCGGTTGGCGGAGTTCGAAGACTCCGTTGCCAGGTGGCGCGTGGTGTAGACGGCTGATGACTGCACGGTGCGTGAAACGCTGCGCAGCGCAACGATCGCGAAGCTCGCGAGTATGAGGGTCAGGAGAGTTACCAAGACAAGTACACTCCCCCGATTGTTTGGAATGGGTTTGTTCTTCATAGTCTGGAGTTCCTGTAGGCGTGGTTCGTCATCTCGACCGAAGTTTGAAGCGTCACCACGGGTGCAGCGCCATCGATATCCGGGAACGGGTCAAACGTTGCGAGGCGAGCGCCGTTATCACGCGCGTCATCGCCAATGTTGCCGTCGGCATCTTCAAATCGGTAGTGTCTCAGGTCTTTGCGTTCCTGCGGTGCGTACATGCTAAGGCGGATGTGCGCGCGGCGTGCGCGGCCCGGACGATAGGTGCCCGAAACGTCCATACACGCGCCACCGATCCCTGGGGATTCTTCGTTGACGGCATCAACCCAGTTCGAAAAGAACTCGGACCCTTCAATCGCACCTGTGTTGGGGTCTGCGCAGTCAAACCAGACTTGGAAGTCGGCAACACGGTCGGCAATGACGACCTCTTGAACGGTTCCATCACCGCAATCGTCTTCGAGACCTTCAACCGCAGCCAGGTTGACAGCAGAGGGGGTATCAAAGGCCGTCAAAGCGGTCTCCCCACACAGGCGAGTGCGCATCAGGCGCATGTTCGACGGGTCAAGCGGGTCGGCTTCAACATGGTAGCGGAAGATATCGATAAAGGCTGACTCATAGGCTACATCGCCGTCAAAGCTGACATCGAGTCCAAACTCTTGACCTCCCGCTTTGTAGATAAAGTCCGTATCGGTGGTGACATTCATCCCGATGGCCCCAGCGTTTGAGACTCCGGTAACGGCAGCGAACTGCACTTTCCCCTGGCGATCTGTGACTCTCAACAACCGTCGGTCCATCATCGAACCAAAGACCGTGGCGGGGTTGGTAACGTCTGGAGCTGTAAGATTCTCGCCGAACGGGTTGACGGTGTAGAGTCTCTTGAGGCCGCGAAGGTTATTGCGAATAAGCCCATCGGCGCCGGCTCGAAGACCAGCAACTTCAAAGCTAATCGGGTAATCGTAGGCTCCCATCACAACAAAATCATCAAACGAGACGTCCGGATTGGCGGCCTCGATGTCTTGCGGAGCAGTCGGGAGTTGGTCGCGCCGATTCTGAGCACCACTGAAGGTCGTGATGCCCATCACGCGATATGTGGTCAACGCTCCGGGCAGAGCCCAGAGATCGAATTCCGAATCTGGTGAGGCGTGTGCGCCAGCCATCTGGATATCGTTTCGAACCTGGTCCATCGCAAAGCGCATGCGCTCATTGGCATCACTCAGGTTTTCAACTTCAAACAACGAATCGGAGGTCGTATCGAAGAGCCCGTACACGAGCACCGAAAGAATGCCTCCGATGGCGAGTGCCACGAGCAACTCAACCAATGTAAATCCGCGACGTATCATCCTTGCTCCCTTCGTACGACCACTGTTCCGCCGAACACCGCACGCAAACCTTCGAGTTCCAAAGGCTCCAAATTGCCCGGGTTGAGCACGTCGGTGATATCCGAGTCATCACAATCAACGATGGATCCCGTACGGCCAGTGTAAACTACCGCCGCCTGAACTCTCATGATCGGAGAATTCAGTGTGTTTCCTGAACCATCTGTTTCATTCAAGTCGGACATATCCACCGGAAGATAGCCGGCACGGGCGTATACACAGTATTTGCGGCCCATGACTTCCGCATCGTCCACGATACGAGAGTCGATAGGGTTCTCATGGAGGTGCGTCCACTCCCATTCAGTGAAGCCGCCGCCGTTGTCTCCAGGGGCAATATTCACCAAAATGTTGTCGAATCGGAATGGCGACGTCCCCCACGTAGAAGGGAACGAGGCGGCCGCAGGTGACGGTGGGGTGTTCGGGTTGGTCCAAGCCTGAGATTCAGCGGTAATGACTTCCACAGTCGCGCGCAGGAGCTCCGTGGCTTCTGTGGAGTCGCGTGCCGCGGTGTATCCGACAAGTGCACTACCTTGGACAGCGAGCACCGCAAAGAACGCGATGGTCATCACGACAATGGAGATGAGGACTTCGATAAGCGTGAAGCCGCGTCTATAAAATCTACGCATCATTGCTCAACCTTGAGAGTTCCGTTGAAGAGCAGCGGAACCTTGAAAAAGTGGACCACATCTCGGGCATCACGTTGTGCCGGTCTGGCGGCTGCGTTTGCAGCACAATTCTTATCCGCTGGAGAGATCGTCTCGTCGCGCTTCCACAGCAAGACATAGCCGCCCTCTCCGGCACACCCGCCGGGCGGTATCGGCAAGGGAATCCCAGTGGTGCGCACGGTCGTACCCTGCGGGGTGTAACAGAGATTGTAGCCATTTGACGGCGGAGGCATCACTTCTTGAATGGCCACATCACCCGCAATCTCATTGAGATTTAGAGTGGAGACGACAACCATGCTGCCAGCGGCGAACTCTCGGCACGACCTGACAGTATCGTCGGTATGACGTGCAATCTCGATGGTGCCACGAGAGCCTGCGGCGGCTGGTGTAATGGACACCCAGAGTGGGATTTGCCGCGTCTTTGCCTGGTCTCTTGCGAGGCGCAAAATTGAGACGACTTCACGGGCTGCGGCGCGCGAATTAGCGCGCTCGATACCGCGATAGATTCCCGGGCTTGCGATGGCCGCGATCACCGCAATGAGCGCGATGACCACCATCAATTCCACCAGGGTCACACCTCTGGTCGTTTTTTGAAGAATTCGGTTCATGTGTTGTCCAAACAATTCTGTTCAGGGGCAATAGAGAGCAAGCATCGTTCCAACGCGCTCGATGGTCCAAAAAATTGGACCTTGGCGTATTCTCGGCGCCTTAGGACTCTGCAGGTGAACCCCCAGCTATGCAATTTTTTCACACTACGAAACTTCTTTCAGTTTCGAGGCCGTTTGCGGCTCCCGTGCTTCTCGAGAACTTCGTCGGCTTCAGCACGCGCCGCTTTGGTCTTGCGGACTTGCCACACACGGTCGCGGGCGAGTTTGTAGGCGGTTTTGTGGTCCACGATCGGCGCGGGGTAGTCCTTGCCGATGACGCATCCACTCGAGCTCTGAAGCAGCGCAGGCATCTCCTCAGGGTTTGCGAGATCTGAATCGCCCACGCCCTCCAACTCCGGCACCCAGCGGCGGATGAACTCGCCGGTCGGATCTTGGTCCTTAACCTGTTTGGCCGGACTGTAGATGCGAATCGTGTTGATGCCCGTAACGCCGGACTGCATCTGGAGTTGCGAGTAGTGGATGCCAGGCTCGTAGTCCACAAATTGCCGGGCAAGATAGGGCGAGGTTTTCCGCCAGTCGAGCCAGAGGTGATAGGACGCAAAGGAGACCACCATCGCTCGCATGCGGAAGTTCAGCCAACCCGTCTCCTTTAGACACCGCATGCAGGCGTCCACCATAGGGTAGCCCGTCTGTCCCTCACACCACGCCTCGAAAAACTCGGCGTTGAACTCGTCTCTCATACCATCGTAGATGCGCGCCATGTTCTGAAACTCAATCTCGGGTTCATCCTCGAGCTTCTGCATGAAATGGCAGTGCCAGTGGAGTCGGCCCTCAAACGACTTGAGCGATCCGAACCAACGTTTGTCGACCTCGGCGGATTTCTTAAGCTCACGCAGCTCTTCTACGGTGCGCTTGGTTTCCTGCCAGATTTCCTTCATCGAGATATTTCCGTACGTGATGTGCGGGCTCAGGCGCGAACACCCCTCCCAGCCTTCGACGGGGCTCGACATATCGGCTCGGTAGTTGACGCCTCGGTAGGAGAGAAAGCTCTCCAAAGTCTGCCAGGCGAGTTCCTCGCCGCCCTTTTGCGCTCCGGACTTGGTGCTCGGCTTGAGACCGAGCTCGTGGGCAGAACGGCGCGCCTCGGGCTCAATCGCGGCGAATTTGCCGCCCGTGAAATCCTCAGCCACGGCCTCATCCATGCGCCGGTCCCATCGTTTGGCCCAGCCGTCGCGGTCCTTAAGTCTTCTGACCACGCCGAATTGTGGGATCTCAGTCCAAACTACGCCTGCGGCACGAGCCCATGCGCCCACGCGGATATCACGCTGATAGGTGGCGTCGTTGCCGGTTTCTTCGTGGGACCAGAGATGGGTCATGCCGAGTGCCCTAAACTCTTCTAGCACCGTTGTGATTTCGGCGTTTCGATAGGTTATAAACCCACCGAATTGGCCGAGTTTCCGATCGAGTTCTTGGAGGGATTGATTCGTGAAGTCCAGATGGCACGCGTCATAATCATGATTGCGGTAGACCTCGGGCTCGTAGACGTAGAGGAGCACCAAAGGTCCCCGTTTTGCCGCCTCAATCAGGGGTTTATGGTCACGAAGGCGAATGTCTCTTTTTAGCCAAACAACTTGCATGGCTCTTGGATGCGAGCGCCGCTGGATAGAAACGAAGAGCGCCCACTAGAAACCGCAAAGGCCGCGCGTGCTCGTATGGCACTTAAGGCACATCTGGCCGTTCGCTTCGAGGAGGTTTTTGCACTCGAAACGAAACTCGGGAGGGTGAGGATTGATGCCTGTGTGGCAGGTCACACAATCGTTTTCCACGTGACAGCTCGCGCACTCGTTGATGTCGCGCCGGGCAGCGAGTCCGTGCCGATTTGCGCCCTCTACCCAACCGGGCGGGTGGAACGCGAGTCTCGGTGGCGCCGTCGCGGGGCGAGTCGAGAGCCCGGAGCGCGTGTGGCACTCGGCGCAAAAGCCGTCCACGGTGTGGCAAGAGGTGCAATTGGCCATGTCCGAGCGCGCGTCCACCGCATGCATCAGGTTGAAGCCGGGTGGGTGCACAGCGAAGGGCCGCGCGTTCGCCTCTTGGTGGCAGGTTACACAGTCAGTCTCTTGATGGCAGGACACACAGTCGGCCTGGTTTGATAGCGCAATCCGGCCGTGTCGTTTGAGCCAGTCCAGATCGTGGTTCATCGGTTTTAGCGAGGTGTTGGCGCTCACCACGCGCGTCGCCGACATGCCTTGAACGGGCGCCGTATGGCAGGTGGCGCACGCGGTGGGGGCGGCCGCATCTTGAGTATGACAGGTCATGCAGGAATCCATCGAAGGCATGGTGGGCTCAGCCACACTACCTTGATGGCAAGTCTGACACTGGATGTCTTTGTGTTTTTGGTGCGCAAATTTCAGTTTTGCTTGAGGGCGCGGAAGAACGAGCGGCCGAGGCGTGATCTTCTGCCATTGCGTGGCTTCCTCGGTTGAAACAGGCGCCTTGGGCATTCCGGCATGACAGCCTGAACACGACTCGAGCGCCGGTTCAGCCTGAATTCCGGCGCCGTGACAATCCGTGCATACCTGCATTTTTGGCGTCAGAACATCCGCGCCGCTCAGGCTTGTCGGGGCCTCGGAGTGGCAGGCTGTGCAGGGCAATTCGGCGTGTTTGGGGTGCGAAAAGACAATGCCCGAATCGTATTCTGGATACACTTCACTAGCCAGGATCTTTCCCTCACCCTTTTGGGCATCCAACGATTCGGAACCAAACCATCCCAGCGCCAAAAACCCCAAGATCCCAAGGAGTAAGCCCAACTTCTTCATGGCCATGCCTCCAGCTCCCACATGACGTAACCCTGCAGATTTCCTCCTTGAAAGGTGGATTGTTGAGACTCGACCAGAAGTCCGATGGTCCCAAATTCGCTCAACCAGTCGACTCCGAGCACGCCGATACCAGCCCATCCTGGCGCGTATCGAAGACTAGACGTCTCGGCCCAGAGCAGCACGCCGCGGGCCTTTAGTCGAACCTTTCTGGACAAAGAAATGCGCGCGGCAAGGTCACCCAAGAATTGGTCTCCGGCGGAGAGTTCGTCTGAGATTTGGTCCACCGAAGTCTGCCAGGTCAGAAGGGCTCGCCAATCCGTATAAAGGCCCAAAACTTCTAGATCTGTCGTGGCTCCGGCGCCGATGCCTAGCGTCCTAGAGTCGGCATCGTACTCCCTGCCCCAAACGCGCAGGTCGAAAGTCGTTCGAAGCCCTTCCACAGGCTGGATGGCGCTAAGCCACGCACCGTGGTGGGCACGCGCGCCGAAGATATTGAAAATACTCGCGCTATCGAACCACGGCTTCTGGGTATTCACACCCGCCGATAGCCTCGGGCCTTGATCAAAGGTGGATGCAGCCGCTTGCACACTCGCGCGCTCTACGCCGTTTAGGACCTGATTGTAGATCCCTTGAGCACTGATATTGATACTTTTGGTCACTTGCCCGTGGAATGCCGCGCCAAACCTCTCTTCGCCCAGAATTTCATCGCGATCGCGGCGACGATAGGAGACGCTTAAACCGGCGCCGTCCCAGCCGATTCCCGCCGTTCCGCCAAGGAGCACCGCGTTCTGGGTCAGCGGTTCATCACGGTCAAGTGTCGGTAGGCCTTGCACATCGTAGAGGTCAGACGCGTACCAACCGGTCTCGAGCTGCAGATCACGGCCGGCGCTGATCCCGAGGTGCGCACGCACGTCCGGACTAAGCCGAATGCGCGTCTGAACATGTGCGCCGTCGAACTCGTACATGCCTAACGAGTCGAGGCCCCACTGACGCCCGACCTTCAAGTTGATAGGCTCAAACGGAGTCCAATCCACGGTCAAACGCTCCAAAACCACGTCGTTCCATTGGGTCGAGAAGAGCGGGTCAAGGCGCAGTTGCTGGGCTAGCCCAAAATCAGTGAAGTACCGGGCGCCAAAATGGATGTTGAGGTCTTGGCTTTGGTTGCCGCGAGCATCCCAAACCCAGACGTTGACGCGTTGCGAGACGGCTCGTACAGCATCCACGGTTCGGTCCACACGGAGTCTTTGCTGGTAGCGCCCCACAGTGGTCGTATGAACTTTGACTGATTGTGCCCACGTCAAACTCGGCGCCAAAAGGCACACCATGAGTCCAAGTCTGAGTTCAGTCCAACGCATCCGCTTCCTGCGGTCTTCGGGTAAGTGTTCGCCAAAGGCGCACGAGCACACTTCGACGGGTGCCTAACACTGATTCCAAGAGCAGGAAGATAGTAAAGACAAAGAGCAAGAAGGGCCAGACACTCACCCGTCTTTCTTGAGACGGGCCCTTGGCGGACTCGCCGCCTGGATTAAACGCGAGGAAGAATTCGTCCGGGAGGGGCGAAAGGTTAGCTTCCGCGGTATCCACGTTGACCGAGAAGTCGAGAGCGGGTCGGCGTTTCTCCGGTGTCTCGTCGTCGAGATAGACCTCGTAGACTCCGGGCTTCCAGACTCTGAAACGCACGACCCCGTCTTCGTCTGGGGTCTCCACAAGGCGCGTGACCTCTGCTCCACTCAGGGAGAGGGCAATGACGCGCTCAGCGCTCAGGCCCTTGACGTCAAACGCGACCTCGGAGCCCACCTGGTTGACGCCCTTTGCATCACTCGTGACTCGGCGCGCGAGGTATTGCGTCATCCGGCGCATGAGCGGCAGATAGGATGTCCGCGTGGGCAAGTCCGTCCAATCCATGTCGATGCTCGTGGTCAGAAGGAGCACTCGGCCGCTACCGAGTTCTCGCTCCAGGAGCGCGGGTGCTCCGTCCTTGTAGCTCATCAAAATAGAGGTCTTTGAATCTGGCGGCGAGGGCTCCAAGAGCATGTAGGAATACACCTCAGCCGATTGTAGCGTCCCTCCGCCGGGTGCGGTGAACGCCTCGAAGATCGGGTGCGAGGACTGCGCGAGCCCAAACCGAGTCACTTTGACCGGCGCGTCCGGATCGCCCATCTCCGCGAGGAGTTTCTGAGACCTAAGCGGCTTTGGCAAAACTTCGCCGAGCGCCTGATTCCACCAGCCAACATCTACCTGACCACCCATGGTTACGAGAAGTCCACCACCGCCCTCTACAAAAGCCTTTAGCTTCTCAGCAGATTGCGCGGTCAACTGCGCGACATTCGCCACGAGAATGACGTCAAACTCCTGGAGATCGCGTGCTTCGAAACCTTCGCGGCTTGTGACGGAGAGCGTCATGCTCGCCTCTTCATTCTTGAGCGCGAGCGCGCGCTCGGCAAAGAAAAGCTCGTCTTCGTACGCTACAGTTGATGGCTCACCGTTGACCAAAAGCACACGCGTTTGGTCGCTCATCGCGAGGCTAAACCACCGCTCGTTATCCGCGGCGAGCTCGTCGGCATCGGGGATTCGGACGCGCGCGCTCTGGGCTGCCTGCGAATCTGGTTTGTATCTGAACACATGGGTCGCAGACTTTCCGGCCGGAATATCCACGCGCCCAGACGCCACGGTATTCTCGCCGATCATCAAGTCGATCTGAACCGCGTTTTGGTCATCCTCGGATAGGTTATTCAGGGTCGCCTCGATCCGCCAGATTCTATCCCGTCTTGCGCCCTCTTGGGCATAGTTGACCTCCGAGATAGCCACCGATTTTGGGGACTCAAGCTCGAGCTTTCGAACCTCCACCGGCCATGCAACTTGGGGCGCGGCGTCTTCCAGGGCCCCTTTGGCACCATCCGTGATGAGAACGATTCGCCGATTAGGAAGCTGCGAGGTGTTCAGATGGTCGGAGGCTTGCAGAAGGGCCTCGTTAAAGCCAAGCGCGTGAAAGCCGGGCTCCACCTGATCCACAGCGCGCTTGAGGACGTTATGGTCGGTGCTCGGCTTCCCAGTATCCACACGCAGGTCTGAAGTAATCAGGCTGACTTCATCCCAAGGTCTAAGCCGGGAGACCTCGGCGTCTAGCATCTCTTCAACCTGCTCCCAACCGTCAGCGCTGGTCATGGAATAGGACGTATCCAACACGATCACGCTAGCCGTGGGCAGGCGCTGGTCCATGGTCAAACCCTCTTGACTCTTGAAGAAGGGTTTGGCCAACGCAAGGGCGAGCAGGGCAAGGGCTAGCGCCCTCAAGGCGAGCAAGATCCACTGCCGAATTTTGGCGCCCTTTGCAACGCGTTTTTGCGACTGAAGCACAAACTTCATAGCGGGGAACGGCACGCGAGACGCCTTCTTCCTGTTGATCAAGTGGATGATCAAAGGAAGGGCAGCTGCCAGCAATCCCACCAGGAAGATTGGCTCTATGAAGTTCACGCGCTCCCCCTCAAAAACGCCAGCGCCACGTTCTCAAGCGAGTCCGTGGAAAGGAACCGGTGATACTCGATATTGCTCTCGTGGCACGCACTTTCCACGCGTTTGATATGGGCGCGAATGGCTTTGAGGTACTCGTCACGAAGGTCATCGGGCTCGGCGAGCAGCTCGCCGTCTTCTTCCATGCCCTCGAAGATCGTCAGATTTTCGTAGGGAAGGTCCATCTCCGCTGGGTCGTGAACGTGGAAGACGCTGAGGTCGTATCGGCGTCGCTTGAGAATCTTCAGCATGGTCAAGACGTCTTCGTCGGCGTCGAGCATATCGCTGAATACCAGAACCCGCGCGCGACCCTTTGCCCGCTCCACAATGGTTTCCAAACACTTGAGCAAACCGGCATCGCCGCTCGATGGCAGGTTCTCCAAAAGGTGCAGGAGGTCTTCAAGATGCGTACGTTTGGACGAGGCAGGCAGGAAGGCGTCTCGGTGAAGCGCCCCCACGGAATCGCCCTGCTTCAAAACCAGATATCCGATGGCAGCTGCAAGCGTTGAGACACATTCGAGCTTGGTCCACGGCGCAGTCTCGCCCTGGAAGCCCATGGAACCCGAGCCGTCCATCACGAGAAAAACCCGGAGGTTCGTCTCGTCCTGAAATTGTTTGACGTAGTACTTGTCGGACTTTCCATAAACGCGCCAGTCGATATGGCGGAGCTCCTGGCCCGGCGTGTATTCCGAGTACTCGGCAAACTCAACCGACCCTCCGCGATGCGGGGAGCGGTGCATGCCCGCAATGATCCCCTCGACAAGGCCACGGGCCTTGACGTTCATGTTCCCAAGACTCTCTAAGAGCTCGGGATTCAGGAGTTTGGATTGATACCTGGACATTAGAGTTTCAGGAGTCGATCGATGATTTGGTCGCTATCGACGCGTTGCGCCTCCGCTTGGAAATTCGTCAAAATCCTGTGGCGCAAAATCGGATGAGCGAGCGCGTAGATATCTTCTCGGGACACCGTGAGCCGCCCTCCGAGGAGCGCGCGGGCTTTTCCCGCCAACACCAGATATTGACTGGCGCGCGGACCGGCTCCAAAACTCACGAACTCCCGCACAAAATCTGGCGCACTTGCGTCTTCTGGCCGTGTTTTTCTTACGAGCGTAACAGCCGCCTCGAGCACTTCTTTGGATACAGGGACACGATTGACGATCTCTTGAAGTCTAAGAATCGTCTCGGCATCAAGCACCGACTTTACTTCAGAGGTTACGCCCGACGTGGTGTTCTCCACGATCAAAAGCTCTTCTTCGGCGCTTGGGTAGTCCACTTTGAGGTGGAACATGAAGCGGTCAAGCTGCGCCTCCGGAAGTGGATACGTGCCCTCTTGTTCAATCGGGTTTTGGGTCGCGAAAACTAGAAACGGCTTGGTCAAGTCGTAGGTTCGCCCACCGGCGGATACCTTGTACTCCTGCATGGCCTGAAGGAGCGCGGCCTGTGTCTTGGGCGGCGTGCGGTTGATCTCGTCAGCAAGCAGGAGGTTCGTAAAGACAGGGCCTCGGATGAACTTGAAGACACGCTTGCCGCTACCATCCTCTTCGAGGATATCCGTACCCGTGATGTCTGCGGGCATTAGGTCCGGAGTGAACTGAATGCGGTTGAAGTCCAGGTTCAAGACCTGCGCGACCGTCGAGATCAACGACGTCTTGGCGAGCCCGGGAACGCCCATGAGAAGGCTGTGACCGCGAGCAAACATCGCAACGAGGAGGTGTTCAATCAACTCCTCCTGCCCGAAAATTCGCTTGCGAATCTCGCCGACAATCGCGTCTCTGGCATTCGCCAGTTCTTCGACGGCTTCCAGGTCCTTGGCGACTTCTTCATTTTGGGTTGGTTCACTAGCCACAATCACTCACAACAATCGGTCAAAAAATTCAGGGCTTCGCACTCTAGTCGACTACGGCGCACTTACAAGAGTCATGAAACGACGCGCTTGGGCTTCGTCCTCGGTACGCCCCATGGCCTTGTACACCCGAGCCATCTCAGAATGTACTTCGGGGTCAAAAGGATTGATGCGGGCCGCCTCGTTCAGGTGCTCAAGTGCTTTATCCCATTGCGAAAGCGCGGCATAGGCTTTTCCAAGATTGATCCAGGACGAGACATAGGACGGATAGAACTCGACGCTCGACTCCAATGAGCTCACCGCTTCCTCGGCACGGCCCAGTGCCAAAAGCGAGTGCGCAAGCCGCGACTGAAGCACAGGATTGTGGGAGCCCGCAATTCGTTCGGCCTTTTGATATTGGATCACCGCCGCTTCGAATCGATCGCGCGCCTGCATGATCTCGCCCAAATGCATATGGTCTCTGGCTTTGGGCGACTCCATTTGTTTGAGCTCAGACTCGGCTTCTTCCTTGAACACCAGACGTTCCTCGAATCCACTCTCCTCCGGAAACGCAGAAGCTTTGCGGCTCTTCAGGCTCGCTTTCCACTCGCGCTCGAACTGCTGAAACGGAACGCCCAGAACCTCGGCAAACGCCCGCTGAGCGTCACGCCCCTGAGCAATCAGGTCGAGGAGTCGCTCGAAAGCATCTGGACCAGCCTTCTCGCGAAGGTACTCCATGGCGGTATAGACCTCTGCGAACGCCAGCGCAGCATCTTCCTGACTGGGTAGCTTAGCCATCGAAGGGTGCATCTGATCAAAGGTGATCAACGAATTGGCCTTCACCCGTTTTTGCAGAAGATGCTCTGATGAAGGCGCCAACATATGCTGATCCGGGCCTCGCCAGCGGCGTTCCAGGAATTTCGCCAGCCCCTCGTGCATCCAGATCGGCACGCGGTTGTGCGTCTTCTGATTCACCACGTAATGTACGTACTCATGCACCAGGGTGTCCACCCAGCCATAACCCCGAAGGGTCGCGCGCGGGCTCGTGATCATGAGCCTGTTGTACTTACAAAGGGCGATCGTCCCCGACGTCCTGATGTCATCTTCAGTTAGGATGGAGACTTTGGCCAAGGTGGTGGTTTGTGGATAGACCTCAACCCGGACCGGTGTTGGTGGCCGGTAGCCGATCTCTTCGGCAAAGGCGTCGTAGGCCAAATCCAGGGCCTCGAATGCGTGAGGAAGGAGGACCTCGTCCTTTCCGGGCTCGAGCCAGATCTCGAAATAGCCCTTCGGGCTTGTGTGCTTGGTGTAGTTCTTCGTGACATCGCGGGTAGACGCCACGATCTCTCTCAATTCTTGAAACTCACGGCGCGGCGCCGTCGCAATCGCTTGGTCCAGACGCTCAACCGCCTGATCGTAGTTTCCTTCATAAAAGTCGTAGCGCGCCCACAAGTAAAGGGTCTCCACAGAATCCGGAGCCTTCGTCTCGAGCTCCTCGAGGATTCGCTTCGCCTCCGGCAACTGCCAGGCGCTCAATGCCTGGTCGGCGTCACGAGGACTCGCAGCCCACGCTGGCAAAGAAACCCAAACCAAGAGGAGGCATAACCATGTGTAAATTTTAGGCTGCATACCTACTCCATCAAACTCTCAAAGTAGCGCTGGATCTCGTCCGAGTAGCCCTCGAGGCGGTCCTCGCGCATGTTCTTCATCACGTCTTGGCGGAAAGACCCATCTTTCTTCTCAGAATCGGGAATCTCGACCTTCTCCGTTTCCATCTCTCGGCCATTCTCTCCCTGCCGTTGTTCCTGCATCGCCTCTTTCATCGACTGCTGAAGCTGCTGGAGCTCATCGAGCGCCTGTCGCTGATGGTCGATAGAGCGCTGCATCTGTCCCTCACCGAGACTTTGCGAGGATTCGCCCATGGCCTTTCGCGCGGCTTCTAACGATGGCTGCAGTTTCTCCTTGAGCGCGGGGTATTTCTTTCCGGCTTCTTCCAGTGATTCCGAGAGTTTCTGCGCCCTTTCATTGGCTGATTGCTGTTTGCCTTCCAGCTCACCCATCTTCTCGCCGCCTGACTGTGACATCTGCTCACGTGCTGCTTGCTGCAGCTCACCCAGCTTGCGCTCGATCCTATCGGCGCGCGATCGCGCTTCGGTCATTTCACGCTGTGCGCGCTTGGTTTCGGCGGCCTTTCGCCCAACGTTCGATTGAAACCGCTGAGCCATCTCGAGGTCAAACTCAAGCCCGCGCAGCTCCTGAGTGGACTCACGCGCAAGCTCGTTTGCAATATCAAAGTTCTGGTCCTCCACCGCTTCTTTGAGCCGCTCGACCTTTTCCTCGGCACGAGCCATCTGCGATCGATACATCTGATCTACTGGTCGATCCTGCGCTTGCTTAAGCGTCTTCTCCTGCTTCGCGATTTCCTGAAGGAGCTCCTCTTGCGCCTTTTGGGCCATCTCTTCGAGTTCCTTGGCCATCTCTTCCAAGGCCTTCTTTTGAGCCTCAGAGCTCTCGGACTCAATCGCCTTTTGCATCTCTTCGACGTCGCGAGTTTGGTCCATCAGCTCGTTCATCTTCTTGTCGAACTCAGGATCTGACTGACCTCCAGAACCCGAGCTTTCCATGCCTTCAGTCAAGCCGTCGAGCCCCTCCGTCATCTTCTCGAGTGCCTCAAGGGCGCCATCGATATCGCCCTTTTCCAAAAGGTCTTCCACGCTCTCCATGGCATCCGCCATCTTCTGGGCGTCGCTCTCCATCTGTTGAGTTTCCAAGGCATCGCGATTGATATGTTCCTTCGGGAGCTCCTTGAGCTGAGAGCGCATGCGCTGCATGAGCTCTGCCATTCGCTGCCGCAGCCGCTGCATCTCGCGCTTGATCGCCTCTTTAAGTTCCGGGTCTTGCGTGTCGCGATATTTTTCGAGCAGCTCCTTGAGGCGGTCTTTGAGCTCTCGAATCTCCTCAGCAGCCGCTTTGATCATGTCTTCTTTTTGCTTCAGGAGCAGATGGTCGAGGCGCAAAATACCTTTCTCCAGGCCCTCCTCGGCGTCGGACGCATGGCTTGCAATCAACCTCAAATCGTCCAGGGGCTCACCCGATTCATGAAGACCTTTGAACTGAAGCATCAACGACTCAAAAATGATGCGGTCTTTTTCCACAGTCAGCGGGTCTGACTTCATCTTCTCGAAGACCGCTCCCATAGCTTCGACCAAGACCCTCATCTTGCCGTTGAGCTCATGGTGCTTTGGAAGGAGCTCAGCCGAGCGCGCCAAAAAGTCTTCAGACGGCACCTGTTCGTAACGATCTTTGCCCTGAAGCTCACGCCTGCCAAAAGGGTTCTCCAGATAGTCGGCGAGCAGATTGATCATTGCATCTACGATTTGCGTTTGCTCTTCGAGGAGGCGCATATGGCGGTCCTCCGGACTGGCTACTCGCAGAACGATTTGCCTGCTCTCACCCACGCCGGGCCCCGTCAAAGTGTTGTTATCGGTCGCATAAAGGGTGACGACGACCACGTCCTTCGGACGCAAATCGAGCGGCTTGAGATCCAGGTCAAACCCGTGCTCGACCTGACGCGGATTGGTTGAAAGAGACGGCAGGTCAAAGACCTCTTGTTTAGCCTCGTCCGGGTCGGTACCGGCCAAAATCTCGGTCCGGTAAACCGTCTCAATGCCAAAATCATCGGTCACAAAAAACTCGATTCGCACCACATCCTGAGGGCTAACCTCCACCTCTTCCTCTTGAGGCAAGGTGACCTCGATTCGGGGAAGCTCGTCGGGCGTGAGGGAAATCTGGCGCTCTGCGGCGTCTTCGATAAGCCCGCCTTCCTCGGTATAGGCTCTAAATCGGTACGAACCGTTGGCGGTCGCGATAAACTTTGCACTCAAGAGTCCATTTTCAGACGCCACAGGAATGACACGCTCGTTCTCAGCCCCTTCTTCTTTGAGCACGAGTTCGAAACGTTGCAGGTTCGGAATCAACGAGTAGGTCTTGACGCGAACTTCGGTGCCGACCATCGCCTTGACGTGGCCCGCCACAAAGACCTGGTAGTCCATGGTGCGGCCGGTATAAGCCGGATAATTCAAGATAAGGTCGATTTCACCCACGAGTGGGCGGCGCTTTACCCCGTCTTCAGTGGTCTCCTCTTGCGCTTTGGAGAAGAGCATCTCAACTGCCGGTGGTGACCAAACCACAAGAGCGGCCAAAACTCCCCACGCACCGATGCTCGCCCAGATGGCCGGCCGCAGGTCTCGTGGAGCGCAGAGCTCCGCCAGTGAATTCTTACCATTGCTCTTAGCCAGGAGAGCTCGCGTGGTCTTTTTGACGTGGGCCTCGGCCATTTCGCGCGAGTAGGCAACCTGTTCTCCTGCCAAATCCTTAGAAAACTGGAGCGCAGCCACGATATCGTCGCGAAACTCTGGCACGTTTGACTGCACCAGCCGAGCCACCGCCACGAGGTCCATCGAGGAGCGAAAAAAACGCCACGCAGCGATGAGGCCCACAAAGAAAGTCGCGCCAACCCCAACGGTCATCGCGCTAAACACCCATTCGATATGCTTCGGAAAGAGAACGAGCAGGAGGACACACGAGATGAACACCGCGCCGAGCGTGGCGAAGAACCACAAGAAACCTTCCACCATCGCCGGCGTCTCAAGATCTCGTCGCGTCTTTCTTAAGAGCAGCTCTAGGGCCTTGAACTCTTCGTTTTTGTTGTCATTCTCTTGTGTCATGAAATTCTTAGTCCACGTTGGCATCTGAGAACAAAAGGCACTAGGGATTTTATTCTCGATTTCTCATTTAACCCGGATTTTTAGGACACGCCATGAATCGTTCAATCGCCATTCTCGGGGCAGGCCCAATCGGACTCGAGGCCGCAACTCTCGCACAGAAACTAGGCTGGGACTTCACGGTATACGAAGCTGGTCACGTCGCGGATTCGGTTAAAAGATGGGGGCATGTCAGGTTCTTCTCGCCCTGGGCGCTCAACGTCTCGCCGTGGCAAACCGTGCTGGATATCTCTGAGCGTGCCGACCAATTCCCGACCGGGGCTGAGTTTCGGGCGGAGTACCTGATGCCTTTGGCCGAGAGGCTCGGAGATCGCCTCAAACTCGGACACCGGGTCCTCGGCATCTCCCATCGAGACGTCCTCAAGGGGCACCATATCGGCTCGCGCGGCAAATCCGGCCCATTCCTCCTCCACCTGAGCACGCCGAGCGGTGAGGAGTTTGTAGAGGCCGATATCGTGGTGGACGCCACGGGTGTCTACCAAAACCCGGCATCCATGGGGCCCGGCGGGCTGAGCGCGCTCGGTGAAACTCAGGCGGGGACGCGTATCTGGCGCCAACTTCCAGACGTTCTCGGTGCTGACCGCGCCGCTTTTGAAGGCAAAGAGGTCTTGCTTGTGGGGGCGGGCCATTCCGCCGTGACCACGCTCCGAGCACTTTCCGAGCTCTCGGGCACCGAGGTCTTTTGGAGCTATCTCGGCGACCAGGCGCCGTACCAAATCATCGAGGACGACCCGCTGCCTCAGCGCGACGCACTCTCGAAGTTCGGAAACACGGCTGCGGCCGGCGGCGTCAAAGGCATCACGCCTAAGCCAGCTCGCGCCGTAGAATCAATTCGTTCGACGGGTGGCCGGTTCGAAGTCGAACTCCGCGGCCTTGATTTTTCCGAGACTCTCGAGGTCGATCAAATCATCTCGCACGTCGGGTACAAACCCGACTTGAGTATCACCCGGGAACTTCAGGTCCACTATTGCTACGCATCAGACGGTCCCATGAAATTGGCCGCCACACTACTCAGCAGCGCGGGCGGAGATTGCCTGACACAATCGTCTTCAGGGGTTCAATCGTTGATGAGTCCCGAGACAAACTACTGGGTGCTCGGCACAAAATCGTACGGCCGAAATTCGAGTTTTCTTTTGAAGATTGGAATCGCGCAGATCGAGGAAGTCTTCACTCACCTTCAGGGTTGAGGCAGGTATCTTGCTCCTCGGAGCACTTGTCCAGAGTACACTCCGTCAGCGCTGTGACCGTCATGGCCTCGGCGCAAAGGGTGTCCACACAGGTCAGATAATCATCGATCTGGGCACGCGCCTGGTCGTCTCCGAGCTCACGGCACTCCTGCTCGCAAGCCTCGTCATCAGCGTGACAGCTGAGTAGACACCCAAGGATATCCATACACGAGAGCGTTCCTGCAGGGTCGGGATGGGTGCCTGCGGTGTCGTTATTCGTGCTGGTCTTGGCCGTCGTATTGTTGGTCAGATTGGCAGTAGAGTTGTTGGTCGCATTCGAATTTGTGTTGTTCGAGGACTCGGAGTTCGTAGAACCTTGGGAAACAGAAACGTTATTCGTATTGGTTTCGTTGTTCTGACTTTGCGGCTCCGGAGCTTCGCTACCCGAACCGGCGTCATCACCACACGCACTCAAACCAAAAACCATTAAAATCAAAATCAGTCGCGATATCATACAACCTCCATGAATCGCTTTTCCGGCAAACCCGGAACACCAAGCATTGCGAGTTTTCGATCGTAATGCAAAATTTCTTGTACACGGGTGTTTCGGCTACATGCCGCTTGCGCTGGAAGCACAGAGCCCAAGGCCTTGATAGGTGTCTACACGGGCCACGCACGCACCAGTGCTGCAGGTATCTGCTGCGCCACCTTCAATGGCGTCAATCTGGCAAATCTCCCAGCATGTAGGCCCCTCGCCTCTCAAGTCCGCGCAAAACGCGCCTTTGATACATTCCGTAGTGGTCTGACACGCCTCACCGAGTTCCAGGTTTACGTTTTCCGGAGCACAAAAGCCTCCGCCGGCCGCCTGAGGAATACACTTTCCGAACTCACAGTCCTGAGCAAAAGGATTACAAGGCCCACCATACTCAGGGCCCAGATCCTCAGCGTCCGACGCATCGAAGTCGGCGTCCGCCCCAAGATCAACAACTCCGAAGTCAGATCCGACGTCCTGAGCCTGAGCCATATCCTCTTCTTCGAGCCCGATTTCGCCTTCAGCAGGACACCCAAAGAGAAAAACCAAACCAAGCAGGGACCACCTCATAGGGCCCTACCTAAAAGCTCGCCTACGTTCAGAGCCGCGCAGGTCATGATGTCCAGATTCCCGGCGTATTTCGGCAGAAAGTCTCCCGCGCCCTCCACCTCCAGAAAGGTGGTCACCTTTAGACCCCGAAACTCGGTGCCATCGTCAAAAACGAGCGGCGCCTCAGAACAATCGTCGAACACGATTTCCCGAGCCAGACGATAGCCCGGCACATAGCGCGCAACCTCCGCAATGGCGCCCCGAATCGACGCCTCAAGCTTGGCCTGCTCCGCACCCTCAACCAAGACGTAGACGGTGTCCCTCATGATCAAAGGCGGCTCCGCCGGGTTCAAGACGATGATCGCTTTACCCTTCTCAGCCCCGCCTACTTCCTCGATGGCGCGCGCGGTCGTCTGCGTGAATTCATCGATATTTGCTCGAGTTCCAGGGCCCGCCGACTTGCTGGCGATAGACGCCACAATCTCCGCGTATCGCACGCGACCCACCTGAGAGGCCGCCCAAACCACAGGAATCGTAGCCTGACCGCCGCAAGTTACCATGTTGACATTTGCCGCCTCGAGGTGCTCCTTCAAGTTCGCCACGGGCACCACGAATGGCCCTCGCGCCGCCGGCGTCATGTCCACAATCTTGCGGCCCGCCGCCTCGATCCTTTGAGCGTGGGACTCATGCGCAGCCGCGCTCGTCGCATCAAAGACGATCCTCACATCCTCCCATTCAGGGCTCGCCATGAGCCCCTCAACCCCTTGATGAGTCGTGGCCACGCCTAGTCCGGCCGCTCGCTTCAATCCTTCGGAATCTGGGTCTACCCCGACCAAAATCTTGAGTTCGAGATTCTCCGAGCGCTCCAGAATCTTGATCATCAAATCGGACCCGATATTCCCTGAACCCAAAATTGCCACGCCGATTTTCATAAGGTTCTACTCCGGAAGCTTCGCGCTGATGCGCTTGAGCTCTTCTATATTGGCCTCAGCCTGCGTCAAGAGCACGTTGAGAAACGCCGCAAAACTCTCCGAAAGCTCAATCAGAGCCTCTATTCGGGGTTTGAGAAACTCCAGACGCTCCTTCGAAATCTCCAACGACGTCTCGAGCTCTCCGAGACTATCGTCCAGATTCCGAGCACTTGACGCAATCATCTGGTACTCACGCTCACGCATCACGCGGGTGACCATATGCCAGACATCGTGATTGGCGCGGAAATAATCCTTGCGGTCGCCCTGCACCCAGACTCGGACGATGACATCCCAGTGCAACAAGTCCTTTATTGACATGCTCACAAGGCCCGCTGACATCTCCAGCGCACTCTGAATATCCGAGGCATTTAGAGGCTCCTCACTTAAGTAGAGAAGGGCCCAAATTCGGCCGTGGTGTTTTGAAAAACCCCAAAACTTGATGAATTCACCAATCGTCTCGACAACATTTTTTTCGGGTTCGCTCAAAATCACGTAATCCTCCGATGTGCTTTCCCTTTACGCCATCTTGTCACGCTATTCCACCCTTCGATTCGACATAAGAATCCGACTTTCCTTTGACGAATTCCATCTTTGGTCGCAGAATCCGCCCAACTAGAACACGGAGATTATGCATATGAAACGCACAATCATTTGGTTTGCACTCTTAGTCTTGTTCGCACTTCCTTCTACGGCCTCTGCTCAATGGGAACACAGTAAGCAAATTCGAAGCGCCGGGACCTTCGGTATTGGTGTGGGTTCTGGAACCCTCGCTTACGGTCTTTCGATGAAGTACTTCACCACCTCGAATTTCGCGATTCAGGGCAATATCGGCTATTGGCGAGGCCGCTACTTTGGACGCTGTGGCAACAACGATTATTGCCGATATTACGGAGGTAACTCCTTCGCTCTTTCTGCAGACGCCATTTTTGAACAGGCCACTATCGCTGGAAACAACGATATCGAGCTGGCATGGAACTTTGGTATCGGCGGAGGACTCGGACTCAGTGAGTACGAGGACGCAATTGGCGCCGCGGTTGCCGGTATTCTCGGGCTCGAAGTACTCATCAACGTCATCCCTATCGATCTCGTTCTCGAGTGGCGCCCGAACGCACTCGTGATTCCAGGGTTTGGCCTCGACCTCGTAAACTTTACGGGTCACCTGCGGTTCTACTTCTAGTCACCGCCTCATAACGTCAATCTCGGGGGGAAATGCGTATCGCTCAAGACCTGGTCGATGGACCGGTCTTTGAGCTCCAACCCCGCATTACTCGGCTCAACTCGGGTCTCTGAGTTGGCCCAACGGCCAGCCTTGTCCACGTATTTTTCTTCGGCAAAAGGCCACCAGAGACCATCGATAATCACAGCCGCTGTCTGAGCCGCATCGCCAGTATCCGCCACATCAACGTCGGCTTGTAGTTGCTCAGCCTGCCCGAATTGCCAGGCAGCCTCACGCTTCCATCGCAAGGTGGACTGGCCCCCTTCTTTTGCACCGGTATCAAGCCAAACCGTAATCTCGGACGGCTCCGTCTCACCGGTCTCTCTAGCCAAAAGCACGCTCAACTGAGGCTCAAGTCCACTCGCGGTCCTGGTCCGCCACCTCGCGAGCAGACCCTCACGGCCGCTCTTATCCACCACAAACGTGAGGTCAGGACCCGTCGCGCCCTCCAACTCACTCATCACCATCGAAAACTTGGGCTTCCCGTCACCCAAAAGCCCCAGCACACTATGCACCGACGCCCACGCGAGCTCCGCATCTGGAGAAGCTGGCACAAAGGCCGAATCAAACGCCGTCCACCCGCTCAGAACCTCGTCGGGAATCGGCACGCCCACCGCAGGTGTCCACGTCGACCACTCGACCTCAACAGGGTCGGCCATGGTGGCGAACTCGCTCTCCATAAAATCCGGGCGTTCATCTGAGCCAGCACACGCCGCCAAAGAAATGGACCCAAAAACAAGGCCCAGCCGAAGCAATCTACTCAAACTATTCAAACAAATACCCCATCGCCAACATCACTGTCTGGCGTCGATAATCAGAGCCCACACCGAACTCCTGCAAGTACAAGCTATAGCGAACCTCGGCCTCCCAGGAATCTCCAAAGGTCCGAGCCAGCGAGCCCACAAGCGAGTTTCGATTGTCTTCGTCGAGCAGGAAATCCGCATCGATCAGAACCGGGTCGCCATACGTGGTTCGTTGCACTTCAAGCCTCAGACTCGCGAAAAAATTCCAGAGCAATGGGGCCGTCGCCACCACGTCCACTCCCTGCCTCGTCAACTCTTGCCCATAAGAGTTGGAATCGTTCTGGCTAAACACATAACTCCCCTCTAGAACTACCGGTCCTCGCCACGAAACAAACGCCTGGACCACCTGAAACTGGTCTTCACGGAGCGCCTTTTCGTCCATGAAGACCCCGTCTTCATCCAACACAAACCGATTGGTATCAAACGCACGCCGCGCAAGGGTATAGCCTGCCCCAAGTCTCAGGTTCGGAATGACTTCCCAGGCGAGCCGCAACTGTCCTTCAGCACTGGAGCTCGAGGCGTCCGGCGCGGGTTTGAACGCAAAATATCTCGCGCCCACGCCCGCACGAATCATGAAATCGGAAAACCTGAAGTCCAGACCCGCGCTCGCGCCACCCCGATTATAATCGCGAAAGCTAATCCGCTCGGTGCGATCCTTCATATCGAGCTGCGCGTAGAGCCCAAGCCACGGGGTAAATCGCTGCTGATAGATAAGCGCGAGGGCGGTCAAAAGCTCGTCTGACTCCGCCTCGCTCACAAAGAATTTGCCACCGTGGGTCGCATCAAAGACCACAGTGCCGCGCTCGAAAACTCTGGCCCCTATGCCCACGCTGGTGAAATAACGCGCCAGAAAATCGCTGACACGCTCCTCTCCCTCGGTCCGGAGCACATTATCGTCCCACTCCATACCCGTTCGCACCGTTCCCGTGGTCTGAACCTCTTGGGCAAAAGCGCCAAAAGGAACCGGCACCAAGAGCGCTACGAACCCGATGATCTTCAACAAATGGGACATTGAGGTAGAACTCAGCGAAGCTCGGGCACTCCTGTGAGAGCGCCGGTTCCGAGGAAGATCGAAAGGTCGTTTCGAGCCGCTTCGTTCCGGAAGAGCACGAAGTGTCCGTCATAGCCATCGGCCGTGTATTGCTTGCCTACCACCGTGAAATCACTGCTATTCGCGGTGATGGGCAGCGGGGCTGTGTTCACGTCCCATTCCTCGACCAGAGGCTCGGCAAAAGTCACCTGGAGCGAATTCGCCATGACCCGCAGCGTGTCCGGTGGTGTGAACGTATCTCCGAGGCCAATCGGCTGGAAAATATGCTGACGCCAAGTCCGGTCCGTGATGAACCGATTAGTCATCCGGCGCGCAAAGTTGTGGGGGTCAACAGGGTCAAAATATCCCTGAAGCAGGTTGATCGCCGGGTGAGAATCACCCGCATTGGACTCGCCCAGGACCAATCGCACTGCGGCTGGCGAATTCACCGGGCTCGTTTTCCCCAAGAGCGCAAGCGACAAGCCCGCACCCGCTCCCGAAAGCACGCTGCCGCGTACGCGGTCCTCAAATGGAAGCACAAGGGGGCCTGTGGTGCCGCCCTGACTATGCCCTAGGAACCAAATATTATTCGGGTCCAATCGAATCGCCTCGCCGGTTGGCGAGTTCTCAGCGTCAATGTTCAAGCCCTCGACAAACGTGATGATCGCGGACGTTTCGGCCGCGCCCTGGAGGAAATTGCCCAAAGCTGCCGCTGGGTTCGCGTAGTTGTAAACGAGCTCGTTTGGATGGCGCTCACTCTCCCCGCGACGATTCGCGTGAAGCACCTGATCCCAACCGATCGTCACGAATTCTACCGTCTCGCCATCCACCTCGACGGAGGTCAAGAGGTCACCAAAATCCTCCACATGGCCCCGGAAATCCCCGCCTGTTCCGTGCGCCACAATCAGCACCGGCCAGCCCGCCTCAGGGGCCGGGGCCTTAGGCACACTCATCGCAACACACACGTCTTCACTACGCTTTACTCCCGGAGTTGCGAGGCCACCCTCCGAATAGGGCGCGTCACCCGATTGGAAAATCGGCAGATTTACGGTCCCGTGAACCTCGTGGAAGGCCTCACTCGAACCACAGGCACGGCTAGGCTCTCCTTGCTCACACGGTGACACCACGCCTTCTTCACATAGGGTCGCCTGACTCAAAGAAATCTCGGCGGCCTTGGCCTCGGCAATCAGCGCCTCCACAGGCTTCAAAGGGTCTCCCGTGGTCACAACCGACGCGAACAAAACATCCTCGGCTGCGGGCGCATCTTCATGGTCGGCAAGCCACGCCCTCAACTTCGCGTGTTTATCCCAGGCCGTGCCCAACGCACCTGCAGGTCGCTCAGCCGCCAGCATCGCACTGAAATCCTCGTCGGGCTCCAAGCCTGCGCCCTCTTCGCTACGAACCCCACGCGTGACAATGAACGCGTAGGTGGTCTCAGGATTGAGCGGGTCTGACCAATTTGGGCGAATCATCATCTGATTCTGGCACACGTAATTTGAGCGACCGGTGCTCGCTGACCACCGAAGGCCGCGCCGCCTGCCGTACTCGGGGCTCTCAGCGTCGATATTGAAGAGATGAATGTTTCGATTCTCCCCTGAAGCGCTCAACGTATCGAAATTCGGAGCCGCAGAAAACCGGAAGTAGACCGCTGGAGAAAGCCCAAAGCCTTCCTGGTAGCCCTCCACCGCGTCTACATAGCGTTGCACGAGGTCAAAGCCCAAGAGCGAGTCTCCCGGGGTCGGAAAGCCGCTAAGATCCGGTTTTCCCTCCACCAAACGCACATCATTTGGGTACGGAAGCCTGAAGAAATCTGGCAGTTCGGCGCCGTCTGGCACCTCGAAATACGCACGGAATGGGCCTTCGTCCTCGGCACACTCTACGCCTGACCAAGGCTGCGGAAACCCAAGCGGACCCGCCACACATACCGTTTGCCCCTCTGGATCTAGGGCTGAAGGCGCACAATTTAGACCGGCGAGACACTCGGAAGTGCTCTCGCAAGGCGAACCCACGTCTACGGTACCGGAGCTGACACAAGTTCCACTAAAGCCGCTGAGCGAACACCTAAGGCCAGGCAAGCAGTCGCTCTCGCTCCCACATTCCTCGCCCTCAGCGGCATCGCCGGCAGGCGCACAAACGGATGAAAGCGCATCGCAAAAGAGCCCTTCCGCACATTGCGCACTCGCTTCACAAGGCTCGTCAACGGCCACTCCGCCTTCAAATGCGCACGTGCCTTCCTCGCAGAGAAGTCCTTCTCGGCAAGGCGTGGCCTCGTCACAAGACTCACCAAACCTCGCGCCTTCTACATCCGGCACCGTCTCGTTATTCGTGCGTGGCTCCGGTGGTTCGAACTCCGACTCCACGCAAGCCAGCGCTCCCAGAGCGCCGAGTATTAGACCAAAATAGGCAAAGCCATACCGCGTCATATCTTTCTCCGATTGGATTAACCACGCCATCCTACCCACCCTGAATCTCGAAGCAAATAGACTTAGCGGAAAAACGCCCGAACCCAACGAATCAAAAGCCCGAAGTTCACAAGCGCAAAAAGCGCAAAGAGCGCACTCGCGACCGCGTACCAAATATGGTCCTTTGGAGCCACGCCCACCTGAACCAGATACGCGTTCTGACAGAGCGGATTATTGGTCATAATCTCTTCGATCTCAGCCTCCGTCGGGGTCGCATTCTCGCCGTACTCGCGCTTCCAACCCTCGCGAATCACGTCTCGACGACGCGCCTCAAGTGTTTTGCGGACCTCAGGGGTCAAGGTCTCGCAAAACTCAACGCCATAACGCGAGCGATAGTACTCCCGAAGACCATTGTAGCGCCCAGGAACCTCGGCGAACTCCATCACGCGCCCGGTTCCTTTGAAGTATGTCCGGTCAACCTCACCGTCCTTCTCGCCCAGCGCGACCTTCTCCATCTCTTCTTCAGTCAGGGTCTCCTCGATGAAGACCCATCCGCCCACCAGCCGGCCATACCTGTAGCGCGAACTAATACTTCGTTGTGTGGGGATGCCCTCCAGCGAAATGTAGCGATTGTGCGGAATTTCAGGCTTCCAATCCGGGTCTGCAGACTTCTCCGCAAACTCCGTCACATCCCCGATCGCCACCGGTTCCTCCGGGCTGAAGAAATACTCCAGCTCAGCACGCCAGTCACTCACTACCCAGAAAGCCATCGCGATGACGCCGATCATCAGGAGCGGCCGCAAAATAGACGGCGTAGACTCCTGCGCTAACTCCAGGAGTTCTTCGTCTACTTCAGGTTCTATCGTATTTTGGTCGCTCATCTTTAAATCTGCCTCAACCACTTAGAGACCGAAGATCTCCTAAAAGTTCCGGCGCGCACATTATTTCGCGCTCACTCTAAAAACAAGCCTACTATCGAAAGTCTTATTCCTCTTTGTCACAAGCCACTAAGAAAGATTGACGAGACCCGTGATCACGACCTACCATCCCACAGCAACTTTTCTTTAGTTAAGGAACGGCTCAGTGCCACGAATCGTATACACCGATATCTCCGGCCAAGAACGCTCAGTTCCATTTGGAGCTGATCATCCCATCGTCACTATTGGACGGGGTACGGATTGCACGATCCGGAGCAACCGCAAGTCCGTCTCCCGACGGCACGCCGAATTCCGATTCACCAACGGACAGTTCGAAATCATCGATCTCAACTCGTCCAACGGCACCTTTCTGATCATCAATGACGAGCGAAAGCCAGTGAATGGCAGGGAATACCTCGCGCCCAACGACGAAGTCTGGTGCGGGGATTTCATCCTGCACTTCATCGACGAAGAAGACGCCAACACCGCTGCGACCGCAGACCCGTTTGGCATTCACGACGACTTCACCGCTGATGGAAAGGTAGACTTGGACTTCGGCGCGATGGACGAGATCGCGGCGTGGGGCGGAACACAACCACCGCAACCCATCGCTCCAGCCGGACCCGACCACACCATGGAGCGGTCCAACGACCTTGAGCGGCTACTCGCCGAAAAGCGCTCCATCGAAGATCTTGCGGCGCGCCAGGCAGACGAGCTCGAAGAGCTGCAGAAACGCCTCGACGACGCCAGACGCCAGCTCGATCAAAAGCCCGCCTACGAGGACCGCGACCCAGACCACACTTCCATGGTCCCACCACCCATGGCGGGCGAGGTCGAACAACTCCGGGATAAGATCGCCCGCCTCCAGGATGAGGCCGATGACCTGGAAGCAGAAGCCCGACAATCTCGCGCTGAGGCCCAGAAGCTCAACGATGAGCTGATTTCGGTACGTGACGAAAAGCGCAGACTCGAGGAAAAGCTCCACGACACACTCCAAAACCAATCCAAATCGAGCGATGCCGAAGGTAAACTCGGTGAGGCACAGCGCCGCATCCAGTCACTTGAGGCCGAACTCGAAGCTTCGATTGCCAGGACCCAAGAACTCGAGTCGCATCTCAACGAAAACGCCGACGCACTCGAGATGCAGCAAAAGCTGCACGAAGATTTGCTGGCGCGCGACCGAGATATTGAGACCCTGGAGAGTGAGATCGTCCGGCTACAATCGGAAACCAAGACTCTTAACGCGGAGCTCCAGGAAGCCCGCACCACCAGTGCCACAGGCCAACAGGCCATCGAAGAGACCGACGCCCTTCGGCGCGAGCTCGACCGGCACCGTCGACTCATCGAAGAATTCGAACGCCGAAATCGGGATCTCCAAGTTGATGTGGATGACCTAAGGGCCGCGCATCGAGATGACCTCGAGAAGATCACGCAGGCCAATACCCGAATCGCCACGCTCGAAGAAGAAGTACAAAACGCCCGAGCTGAAGCTGACACACACAAGAGCAGTGCCGAAGAGCTAAAGGCGAGCCTCGAAGAACTCCAATCCGACGGGAGTGTGGACGATCTGCGGCGTGAGATCGAGGGTCTAAGGCAACGTCTGCGCCTCGAAAAAGAGAGAACGCGGCACGACGAGCAGCTCGCTGCGGATCACAACGCGCTCAAGGCTCAATTCTCCGAGGTTCAATCCAGATACGATGAACTCCTCGGTGAGTTTGAGGTGCTCAAAGAGTCGCTCGGCTCTGAACCTTCGGCCGCCCAAGTAGATGGCGTTCCGGCTGAACTACAGCGCCAACTCCTCGACCGTATCGACTCGCTTGAGCGGATCGTGGACGCGATCGAACGCACAAACCTCGATGCCCTCTCCACCGTTGACCGCGTGCGATTGCAATCGGCCATTCGAGAGACCGAACCCAAAAAATCGCTCGAGCATCTTAAAACCTTATTGGGTGCCGAATCCGACTAGGTGTTGGTCCCCACTGTGCCTTGCCATTTCAACCTTCTCAGAGGTATGGTTCGACACACCATTTAGCGTATGTTGCCCCCGACTTGGAGGATACCCGTGGAAGAGGGAAAAGTTCCCCCAGATTTGTTCTCACTCTCAGACTCCGACGCGGAATCGACTGAGAACCATACCAGTGAGAATTTCGTGATCTCCGGCGGCGCGCGGCTCGGAGGCGGCGCCAACGTTGGCGTTGACCTCGCCACTAACGTCCCAGACGAAGACGAGGCCGTTCAAGGCGTAGCGCAACGCTTCCGTAAGAACCGGATCTCGAACTTAGAGATCTCGGCGCCTAGTCTAGATGCGCAGGCCCAAAGCGCTGATGTGGATGAAAGCGTACTTCAGAGTTTCGTGCTCGATGCGCTCGACGCTGAGCCGGAGCCAGCACCAGAACCCGAAATGCCCGAGCCAGCTCCGGCACCCGAAACCGCCAGAATCGACGTCGAACACACAGGGCGAATCGAATCCAAGGCACCTCCAAGTCAGATTCAGCCAGCCCTTACGTGTCCTCATTGCGCCGCAAACAACCCGCCGGGAATGAAGTTCTGTGTGGAGTGTGGTGGCAGTCTCAGCGTTTCAAAAGGCGGCGAAGAAGTTAAGCGCAAGATCCCACCACCGTCTGAACTCTCGCGAAAGGAGAACCCGTGGAAGATCTCACTGGTTTCCATTAACGAAGACGGATCAGATGGTGTGGAGATCCCACTCCAGTATCTCGAAACCACGATTGGGCGCGAAGGCGATACCCGCTTCCCAACCGACGCATTCTTGAGCCCAAAACACGCACGACTCCACGTAGAAAAGGGCGAGCTCTTCATCGAGGACCTCTACTCACTCAACGGCACATTCCTGAAGCTTCGAGACGAAGTCAGACTCACTCCCGGCGATACGTTCCTCATGGGCCGCCAGGTGCTTCGTTTTGAGCGTTTTGAACAGTCGATCACCCCAAAGACCAAGTCATCCGACGGCACACGCTATATGGGAAGCCCGTCGCCTGGTGGAAACTTCAAGGTTCTCCAGATCGGAATCGGCGGCGTCATCCAGAACGTCTACTGCCTGCCTGAATCTGGCGCCGTCCTTGGACGCGAGAAAGGCGATATCATCTTCCCACACGACAAGTTCATGTCGAGCCGTCATGCCCAAATCTACACGGGTGACGACGGCCACTGCTACCTTGTGGACCTGAACTCCTCGAATGGTACCTGGATCAAGATCTGGGAGAGAACGCGCCTCCACGATGTCGACTTCATCTTCATGGGCCAACAACTCTTCCGCATCTCCACGAAGTCACGCTAAGCGCGCGGCGACGTCCTCCGGGTCCATTTCAACCCAGAAGACTTTCCTGCGGCCACTAGCCCCGCTGACCAAGGTCACGGGGCTTCCTAACTTCTTGCCCAAGAACTTCTCAAACGCCTTGTTAGCTGCGCCATCCACAGGTGGTGCCTTCACCGCGACCTTCAACATGCCATCAAACTCGCCTATCACAGCTTCTTTAGAAGCCCGCGGCGCCGCATAGACGCGGATCAGAGTGCCCCCGTCTTTCGCTTCAAACACGCTCAAACCTTTCGCTCCAAAAACAAAAGGCCGCTAAGTAGCGGCCTTTTCGAACTCTAAACTCTTTCGAGCTTAACCTTCTTCCGACTCATCTTCGTCGTCGATAAGAAGGTGCTCTGGGTAACGAAGAGCCGCCGTGTTCTCAACCGTGGTGCCAACCCAGCTGATGCGTGAAAGAGGAGCATTGTCGCCAGGACGCTGTCCAATCTTCACGATGCGTGTGTAACCACCCGAACGGGTCGCAAGCTCGTCGCGCTTCGCGAGATCGTCGAACAACTTCCCAACCAGATCGCGGTCCTTCAGTACTTTGAAGGCCTGACGGCGAGAGTGCACGGTGTCGCGCTTTCCGAGAGTGATGAGGTGATCGGCAAGACTACGAAGCTCTTTCGCCTTCGCATCAGTCGTCTGGATCATCTCGTACTTTACAAGCGCGATCGAAAGGTTGTTGAAAAGAGCCTTTCGGTGCGCAGCCGTTCTATTAAGCTTTCGGCCTGACTTTCTATGTCGCATAACTTACCTCTATTGTCTTGACGTGCGACATAGCGCACTCAAACGAAATTAACCTTCTTTCTTTTGGAGAAGCTCCTTAGGGGGCCAATTCTCCAACTTCATATCCAAGTGCAATCCGTACTGCGTAAGGAGCTCTTTGATCTCCTTAAGCGACTTACGACCGAAGTTCTTCGTCTTGAGCAACTCAAGATCGGTCTTCTGAACCAGGTCACCGATGTATCGGATATCTGCGTTACGAAGACAGTTATAACTACGAACCGTAAGCTCGAGCTCATCCACAGGCTTGAGCAGATGCTCGTTGAACTGTGGCTCTTCTTCTTTGGTCGTCTCCTCAGGCTCAACCGCTTCATCGAAGTTGATGAAGATATTGATCTGCTCTTTGACGATCTTCGCAGCAAACGCAACGGCGTCCTCTGGAGCCACGCTTCCATCCGTCCATACTTCAAGCACAAGCTTGTTGAAGTCGGTGCGCTGACCCACGCGAGCGTTGGTGATCGCGAAGTTGACCTTGCGGATAGGATTGAAGATGGCGTCGATCGGAATCACACCGATCGGGTCTTCTTCACCCTTGTTTTCTTCCGCTGGAACATAACCGCGACCTGCTTCGATCGTGAGTTCTGCACGGAAGCGACCTCGCTCACTTACAGTCGCGATCTTATGCTCAGGGTTGAGCACTTCAACCGCGCCATCGCTTACGATATCGGCAGCGGTAACCACTTTGGGTCCCTCTACGTCGATCGTCACGACCTTTGGCTCGTAGCCGTGAAGCTTGACCCGCAGTTCTTTCAGGTTCAGCACGATGTCGGTCACGTCCTCTTTGACGTCCGGCAAATTGGTGAACTCATGAAGCGCGCCATCAATCTTCACTTTGGTTACGGCCGCGCCCATGATGCTGCTGAGCAGTACACGACGCAGGGTATTACCGATGGTGATGCCGTATCCACGCTCAAGCGGCTCGCACACGAACTTCGCGTACGTATCCGTCTTGGTACGTGGATCAATATTCACTTCACGTGGTCTTATGAGATCTCGCCAGTTGCGATACATGGGCTCTCCAAAATGCTTTTAGTCGGACAAGACCGACAATCTAACTATGCTACTAATCCAGACTCTTAGACGCGCCGACGCTTCGGTGGGCGACATCCATTATGAGGGATCGGCGTAACGTCGCGGATGCTCGTAACACGAAGACCTGCTGACTGAAGCGAGCGAAGAGCTGCTTCACGGCCAGTTCCAGGACCCTTGAGGAACACCGATACCGACTTCAAACCGTGATCCATTGCGCGACGAGCAGCCTCTTCGGCAGCAACACCAGCGGCGAAAGGAGTCGACTTACGTGATCCCTTAAACCCGCGAGCGCCAGCGCTGCACCAAGACAACGCATTGCCATGTGTATCAGTGATGGTCACGATCGTATTGTTGAATGTCGACTGGATGTGAACCACACCAGTCTGAACATTCTTACGGACCTTTTTCTTTGTGACTTTTGCCTTAGCCATCTTTCACTCCCAAAGCCCTAATCCTAGGGCTCTATGCATTATTTCTTCTTACGAGCCATGGTACGACGAGGTCCGCGGCGGGTACGTGCGTTGGTACGCGTACGCTGCCCACGAGCCGGAAGTCCACGACGATGGCGAAGTCCACGATAGCAACCCAAGTCCTTCAGACGCTTGATATCAAGCTGTACCTGACGACGGAGATCACCTTCTACTTTGTACTCAGCTTCGAGTACGTCACGAATCTGACGAATCTCAGCTTCTGTGAGATCATCGGTCCGCGTCGAGCCTTCGACCTGGGCCTTCTCGATTACCTCGAGAGCCAGAGTTCGCCCAATTCCGTAAATATACGTTAGGGCAATGTCGATCCGCTTACGACGCGGCAAGTCTACGCCTGCAATACGTGCCACGATCTAACTCCTCAATAGTCTGGGCCAGAACCCAGAATCCAATTCTTAGCCCTGACGCTGCTTGTGTCGGGGGTTGATACAAATTACGCGGACCACCCCTTTTCGGCGGATGATCTTGCACTTTTCACAAATCTTCTTAACTGATGGGCGAACTTTCATCGTCCTTCTCCTTGGCGACAATGCGCCTTACTTCGATCGATATACAATGCGACCACGTGTGAGGTCGTATGGAGAAAGCTCTACAGTTACTTTGTCACCAGGAAGAATCTTGATGAAGTGCATCCTCATCTTCCCGGAGATATGCGCAAGTACCCTGTGCCCATTCTCCAATTCGACGCGAAACATCGCGTTTGGCAACGGCTCAATTACCGTTCCTTCGACTTCTATGACCTCTTCTTTCGCCATGACCTATCCGTCTCTTGCTCACCCCGAAACGGGGCGCGCTTACATACACATTCGTGTCAACTGAGTCAAGCACTTTGCCGATCCAGTTCAACACCTTAGACGATTACATATCGTCTTCGTCTCGCCCCTTGATTCGACTGCCAGTAAGAGCCCCGCCCGCTTTCGCGCTGAACTCGTCGTACTGTCTTGTGATCAGGTGGTTTTCTATCTGGTTAACCGTGTCTAGACCCACACTCACAACGATGAGCAAGCTCGTTCCACCGAAGTAGAACGACACGCCAAGGTTGTCTTGTAGGAAGAACGGAAGCACACATACCGCCGCAATGTAGATCGATCCTGCAAAGGTCAATCGGCTCATCACTTCATCCAAGTATTCAGCAGTCTTACGACCGGGACGAATACCTGGAATGAACGCATCCTGCTTCTTCAAGTTGTCTGCCATGTCCACAGGGTTGACCTGAACGGCCGTGTAGAAGAAGCAGAAGAAGATAACCAGGGCTGCGTAGATGATGTTGTAGCGCCAGTCACCAGGGATCAAAGAAGCCTGTATGAACAACGTTACGGCGTTCTCATCAAAATAGCTCACGACGGTGCTCGGGAAGATCAGAAGCGACGAAGCAAAGATCGGTGGGATAACACCCGCCATATTCACCTTCAATGGAAGGTGCTGATTTTGCACTCCGTAGATCCTCTGACCCACCATACGCCGCGCGTATTGCAAGGGCACACGCCGTTGTGCCGACTCGATGAACACGATGAACGCGGTCACTGCAAGGGCCAAGACCCCCAAGATCACGAGAGCAAACGTGCTCAACGAACCAGACTCAGCCATCTGGAAGGTCTGAAGGACCGCCGCAGGGAAGGCTGCGATAATACCAGCCGTGATGATCAACGAGATACCGTTACCGATACCGCGCTCGGTGATCTGCTCACCCAACCACATCACGAACATCGTACCGGCGACCAAGGTCACCACGGTCAAGAGCTTGAAGCCGAGGCCTGGCTCGACCAGGAGACCCAGTTCAGGGTTCGTGTCGTTAAGGTTCTCAAGATAGAAGGAGATACCAGTTCCCTGGATGATACTCAGGAGTACCGTCGCATAACGGGTGTACTGGGTGATCTTCTTTCGACCTTGCTCGCCTTCCTTCTGCATTCTTTCGATCGCAGGGACGACCACTGTCATCAACTGAAAGATAATCGAGGCTGAAATGTAGGGCATGATGCCCAGAGCAAAAATACTCATCAACTCAAGGGCGCCGCCCGTGAACAAGTTCACGAGTCCCAGAAGTCCACCTCCTGCACCCCCGACGATCTGTGACATCGCAGCGCGGTTAACCCCAGGAACTGGGATGAACACGCCCACACGATAGATCGCGAGCAACGCCAGCGTAAAAAACAAACGCCGACGCAGCTCTGGCATCTCGAGTATTCCGCTATACTTATTAGCCACCGATAACCTCTACAGTCCCACCGGCTGCACTGATCTTCTCTTGTGCCGAAGCACTGACCTTAGCTGCCTTTACGACGAGTTTCTTAGAAAGCGTTCCCTGACCAAGCACTTTCAATCCGTCAGCGTGCTTCTTTATCAAACGCTTGGCAGCAACAGTCTCAAAAGAGACCTCTTCGCCTTCCTCAAATGCGCGCTCCAGGGTCGAAACATTGACCACACCATAAACTTTGGCGTGAATGTTCGTGAAGCCTTGCTTTGGAAGTCGACGTTGCAAAGGCATCTGACCGCCTTCGAAACCTGCCTTAACCTGTCCGCCGGAGCGAGCTTTTTGACCTTTGTGGCCTTTACCCGCGGTTTTACCCAGCGTGCTACCTTGTCCGCGGCCTTTACGCTTGCGGTTACGATTTGCACCTTTTGGTGCTTTAAGCGTACTCAAATCCATGACTCACTCCTTGATCTCTTCGACTTCCACCAAGTGGACGACTTTTGAGATCAGCCCGCGGATCGCATCCGTGTCTTCCACAACCACTGTGTGGTGACGACGACGCAATCCGAGACCTTTGATAGCTAGACGCTGTGACTCTGGTTTCCCGGCGAGTCCGCGAGTTTGTGTTACTTTAATCTGACCCATCACGTGCTCCTCGGCTTATTCAGCCTCTGGTAGGTTTTGGCCCAGGCGACGGCGATACTCGTCCGGATCGTGCAGTCCTGCCAATCCAGCCATCGTAGCCCGCACCACGTTATGTGGGTTGTTCGAACCCAAGCTCTTGGTGAGAATATTATTCACACCCGCTGCCTCAAGGATCGCACGAACAGGCCCACCCGCGATAACACCGGTACCTTCGCTGGCAGCTTTGAGCAAAACTTGCCCGCTACCGAAGCGTCCGATCACATCGTGAGGGATCGTATCGTCCACAATCGGAACCGTAATAAGGTGGCCCTTCGCGTTTTCAGTGGCCTTACGGATGGCTTCTGGAACTTCATTAGCCTTTCCGTGACCCACGCCAACACGACCGTTTCCATCTCCAACCACCACGAGGGCGCTGAAGCTGAAGCGACGACCGCCCTTCACCACTTTTGCGACGCGATTGATTGCGATCACATTTTCGCTCAAATCGACATCTTCTCGTTTACGACGTTGCAACGCCATAGGAACTCCTCTTAGAACTGCAGTCCGCCTTCACGGGCGCCTTCTGCAACAGCCGCAACTCGACCATGGTAGATGTATCCGTTACGGTCGAAGACGACCGAGTCGATACCTTTACCAAGAGCTCGGGACGCCAGCGCTTTGCCAACTTCCTTCGCCTGCTCTGATTTATCTTTTCCGTCCAATGCCGATGCGACTTCCGCATCTTTGGTTGAAGCCGACACAAGGGTGCTCCCCGTGACGTCATCTACAACCTGGCAGTAGATGTGGCGGTTAGACCGGAATACGGTCAAACGTGGCCGAGCCTGCGTGCCAGTGACTTTCTTGCGAATACGACGCTTGCGGCGAAGGCGGCCATCTTTTCGTTCATTTTTGCTCAACATAAGCTTACCTCAACTTGTTTGCGTCAAGACGCAACACGATGGTTACTTCTTGCCGCCCGCCTTACCGGCCTTGCGGATAATTCTTTCTTCTTTGTACTTGACGCCTTTGCCCTTGTACGGCTCCGGCTTCCTCAAGCTACGAATCTTCGCTGCGACCTGGCCGAGGGTCTCTTTATCTCGGCTCGTCAACGACACTGCAGTCTGCGACACAGTCGCCTCAACCACTGCAGGAAGCTCGACGAAGATCGGGTGCGAGTAACCAAGGTCAAAGCGAATAAAATTGCCGCGCTTCTCAGCACGGTAACCCACACCGATGATCTCAAGGTCACGCTGGAAGCCCGTAGAGACGCCAGTAACCATATTTGCAACAAGACTGCGCACAAGACCCTGGTGGCTACGCGATTCACGGCTATCCGAGCTACGCTCGACGTGAATCGTGTTTCCGTCGATCTTGACACTTACGACATCCGAAAGGGTACGAACAAGCTCGCCCTTTGGACCTTTGACACGAATCACCGAACCGTCGAGTTTGACGTCGACACCGGCGGGAATCGTGATCGGTAGTTTACCTATTCGACTCATAATACACCTCCGGTATCAATAGACCGTGCAAAGGAGCTCGCCGCCCACGTTGGCTGCCTTGGCCTCTTGACCCGTCATCACGCCCTGAGACGTGGAAAGGATTGCGATACCAAGACCATTCAATACCGAAGGGATCTCGTCCACCCCGACGTATACACGGCGAGAAGGCTTCGAAATTCGGCGAATGTTGTTAATCAAAGGCTTGTGGTCGTTGTCGTACTTAAGCTCGACGATGATCGTGCCCTGAGGACCTTCATCGTTGCGCTCGACGTTTCCGACGTAGCCATACTTTTCAAGAATCTTTGCGACCGCAAACTTCACTTTGCTCGCTGGGATCTTGGTCGACGCGTGACGCGCCTGCTGCCCATTGCGAATCCTCGTGAGGAAATCCGCGATCGGATCACTCGTTGTGAACATAGGTGTCTCCTTCGAGAAGGTTCCACAGGAGATTGCCGTTCACCAAACGGCTAGGGAGTTCTCCTGGGCCTTTCCCGGATTAATGTTTCTTACCAGCTCGCCTTCACGACGCCCGGAACTTCGCCTTTGAGAGCAAGGTTACGGAAACAGATTCGGCACAAATTAAACTTTCTTAGATAACCACGTGGACGTCCGCATACACCGCAGCGATTGTGCTGACGGACTGCGAATTTTGGAGTCTTTGCGGCTTTCTCCATGGATGCTTTGCGAGCCATGGTTTCTCCTCTTTATCCCCGAAGGGCCTAACGGTTATTCTCCAGCAGCTTCAGAACCTTCTGCTGCTGCAACTTTCTGCTGACGATGAATGAACGGCATGCCCATGTGACGAAGGAGCGCACGCGCCTGGTCGTCGTTAGGAGCACTGGTCACGATGGTGATGTTCATTCCGCGGACTTTGTCGACTTTGTCGTAATCGATCTCTGGGAAGATGATCTGCTCACGAACGCCGAGCGAGTAGTTTCCGTGTCCGTCGAATGCTTTGTCACTCACACCCTTGAAGTCGCGAACGCGAGGAAGGGCGATGTAGAGCAAGCGCTCCAGGAATTGGAACATACGCTCACCACGTAGGGTGACCATAACACCGATCGGCATACCTTCACGCAACTTGAAGGTTGCGATCGAGTTCTTTGCGCGAGTGATGACCGGCTTTTGACCAGCGATCAGGGTAAGCTCGTTGACAGCAGCTTCGATCACCTTGGGGTTCTGTACGGCTTCGCCGAGACCCATGTTGATCACCACTTTCTCGATCTTAGGCACTTCCATTGGGTTCTGCAGGGAGAACTCTTCGGTCAATGCGGGAATCACTTCACTACGATATTTATTTACTAAGTAACCCATCAGGGACTCTCCGTGTCAGCGGGACTCTACCGCTGTTCCGAATCCAACCACCAATTCACGACCACCGTGAGCTTGGCCAAAAAAATTCGGCGATGCGAACAACACATCGCCGTTCGAGGGCGCGTTTCATATCGGAGAGCTCGACCCATGTCAAGCGCCGAGCAACCGATCTTTAATCCGCATTTACCGCACCGAAAGTCTCTTCACTCTTTACCGAGTAACGGACCTTCTGGATGCGCTCAGGAGCGTCCGAGCCGAACGAAGCCACAGCTTCGGTGCGCGTGGTGTGGAGGCTTCCACCTTTGCCAACCCAACGAGCCTGGGTACGGACACCCTTTTGAAGTTTTTCACTGAAAATGAGCACGTTCGAAGCGTCGATCCAGTTCTCTTTTTCGATCACTGCACCTTCTTCTCCAGTGAGAAGATTTGGCTTCTTATTCTTGACGATCATATTACGACGCTCAACCTTCACACGTCCGTGCTTTCGGTCGATGTCGATAATCTCGCCACGCTCTCCCTTTTCTTTTCCGGCCAAAATTACGACCGTATCACCTTTCTTAACATGCATGACGTTCTCCGCTCAGCAATCCCGCCGAGTCTCAAAGGACCTCAGGCGCCAGACTTACGATCTTCATGTATTGCCGCGCGCGAAGTTCACGAGCGACCGGTCCGAAGATACGGGTTCCGACGGGCTGGTTATTGTTATCGATCAGGACAGCGGCGTTGTCATCAAACCGGATATAGGTACCGTCAGGGCGTGCAAGCTCTTTTGCGGTACGTACGATCACGGCGCGCTTAACTTCGCCTTTCTTGACCTTCGAATTGGGCAGGGCTTCCTTCACCGACACGATGATCGTGTCGCCTACTGAAGCGTATCGGCGCTTCGACCCGCCCAAGACTTTGATGCACTGGACCTGCTTGGCACCAGAGTTATCGGCTACCGTGAGCCTGCTCTGCATCTGTATCATTGGAAACCTCTCATTGGCACACGGGAGTTGATATCTGACGGCCTATGCGCCACGGGCCGGCAGCGGGCGCATCGTTTACACGATTGGCGCTTTCTCCACAATCTCTTTTACCTTCCAACGCTTGTTTTTGGAGAGAGGACGTGTTTCTTCGATGAGAACACGATCTCCAATCTTACATTCGTCGTTTGGATCATGAACCTGGTAGCGCGAACGCATCTTGACGTACTTTTTGTACTTCGGATGCATGTAGCGACGCGTAATGGAGACAACGATGGTTTTCTGCATCTTGTCGCTCACCACAGTGCCGATACGGGTTTTGCGCTGACCGCGAGTTTTTTCAGTTTTGGGTGCTTCTTCGGTGGCCATTTGACCGCTCCTCATTCACTTCAGTTCAAGCTTGGGCTTGACGTTCAGCCAATATCGTCTGGATACGGGCAATGGTTCGGCGGTGCTCCTTCAAATCGGAGGAACGCTGAAGTTGTCCCGTATAATGTTTCATTCTCAGACGAAACAGCTCCTCTCTCATTTGAGATTCGAGCTCCGTCAACTCTTCTACGGACTTTTCCCGCAATTCTACGGCTTTCATAGTCCCTCTCCTCGCACGATGAATCGTGTCTTACAGGGCAGTTTGTGTCCCGCAAGACGGAACGCTTCTTCTGCCACTTCGCGGCTCACGCCGTCCATTTCGTAAAGGACACGACCAGGCTTGACCACGGCTACCCACTCTTCTGGGCTACCTTTACCTTTACCCATTCGTGTTTCCAACGGCTTCTTGGTAATCGGCTTATCTGGAAAAATTCGAATCCAAACTTTACCACCACGCTTGATGTATCGAGTCATCGCGATACGAGCGGCCTCGATTTGTCGAGCGGTGATGCGCTTTGGCTCCAGAGCCACCAAACCAAAATCGCCGAACGAAACTTCGTTGCCGCGATAGGCCTTGCCTTTCATGCGACCTTTTTGCGTCTTTCTCCAACGCACACGTTTCGGACTCAGCATAATATCTCCTTCGTCGTCCTGGGCTTCGCTTAGAAGCTAGCCCGGGCGTCAAGTACTTCACCTTTGAAGATCCAAACTTTGACGCCGATGACGCCGTAAGTGGTCTTCGCTTCTGCCACACCGTAGTCGATGTCTGCACGCAAGGTGTGCAGGGGCACTCGACCTTCACGGTACCATTCACGCCGGCTCATTTCGGCACCACCGAGGCGGCCCGAGCAGTTCACTCGGATGCCTTGTGCGCCGAGCTTCATGGTCTGCTGAACGGCTTTCTTCATCACGCGACGGAAGCTTGCGCGACGCTCGAGCTGGCCAGCGATATTCTCGGCGACCAGTTTCGCGTCCAGATCAGGCTTCTTGACCTCTTGAACGTTCAAGAAGATATCGCTGTCCGAGCGCTTCTGAAGCTCGCGCTTGAGCGCCTCAATACCGGTCGACTGACGTCCGATCACCACCGCTGGTTTGACCGTGTGAATCGTCAGCTTTGCGCGGCGAGCCATACGCTCGATCTCGATCTTCGAGATCTGGGTATGGCCGAGCTTCTTCTGCAAGTACTCTCGAAGCTGGAGATCTTCGTGCAGCCAGTTCGCGTAGTTCTTGTCTGCGTACCACTTGGAATTCCAAGGTTTGATAACGCCGAGACGAAATCCTGTTGGGTGTACTTTTTGACCCATCTCAATACTCCTGCACGATTACTCGGGCTTCAAAACCACAGTGATATGGCTGGTTCGCTTGTTGATTCTGGTGGCTCGACCCTGTGCGCGAGGCATGAAACGACGCATGGTCGGTCCCTCGTTCACGTAGGCTTCTGCGACAACCAGTCCGTCGATATCCCAATCCAATTCCTGGCTAGTCTCCACATTGGAGAGCGCGGAATTGATAAGCTTCGCAAGGATTGGCGATGCTTTCTTTGGGGTGAACTCGAGGATCGAAAGCGCCTCATACACCGGCTTATTACGAATTAGATCTGCAACAACGCGAGCCTTGAAAGGCGAAATTCGCACATTGCGAAGAACTGCCCGATTGGCTCTGTGTTCTTTACGTTTTGGCTTACTCATTACCAACCTCAGCGTTTCTTCGCTTTTTTGTCAGCGGCGTGCCCGTAGTACGTTCTCGTTACCGAGAATTCGCCGAGCTTATGGCCGACCATATTTTCTGTCACAAACACTGGAACGAACTCGCGTCCATTATGGACAGCGAAGGTCAATCCAACCATCTCCGGTACGATCATCGAGCGTCTGCTCCAGGTCTTGATCGCCCGCCTATCACCTGACTCAAGCGCCTTAGAGATCTTCTTGCGAAGACTTTCATCAACGAATGGTCCTTTCTTAATTGAACGTGGCACGGTTTACTCCTGCGATCACTTCTGGTTACGCCGACGCACGATGAAGCGGTCGGTACGTTTGTTCTTACGAGTTTTGTATCCTTTGGTCGGCACACCCCATGGCGTCACTGGGTGACGACCACCAGAGGTACGACCCTCACCACCACCGTGTGGGTGGTCAACCGGGTTCATGGCAACACCACGAACCGACGGACGACGTCCCAACCAACGTGAGCGGCCTGCTTTACCGGAAGCGCCGTTTTCGTGCTTCGGGTTAGAGACTGCACCCACCGTGGCGCGGCAAGTTTGAAGGACCTTACGAAGCTCGCCGGAAGGAAGGCGCAGAAGAGCGTACTTACCTTCTTTGGCCATCAGCTGTGCCCACGTTCCCGCGGAGCGCACCATTTGAGCGCCCTTTCCAGGACGAAGCTCAATGTTGTGCACAACGGTTCCGACTGGAATCTTTGCAAGGCGAAGCGTGTTGCCTGGCTTGATGTCAGCGTGGACGCTCGAGATGACTTCGTCACCCACATTGAGCCCCTGAGGCGCAATGATGTATGACTTCTCGCCGTCTGCGTAAGCGATCAATGCGATATAGGCCGAGCGATTTGGATCGTACTCGATCGACTTTACGCGAGCTGGAATTCCAACTTTATTGCGCTTGAAGTCGATCAAACGATAGCGACGCTTATGACCACCACCGCGGTGGCGCACAGTAATGTGTCCGTTGTTATTACGACCACCTGAGCGCTTCACCGATTCGGTCAAGCTCTTCTCCGGCGAGCCCGCAGTGAGCTCGGCGAAGTCGTTTCGCCGCAAAAAGCGTCGGCCAGGTGATGTCGGGTTACTATTTCGAATACCCATGATTCCTACTCCTGTTGACGAGCTACACTTCGCCCGCGTCCTCACCTGATGCTTCTAGTGCAAACAAATCGAACGTCGATCCTTCTGCCAGGGTCACAACGGCTTTCTTGAAACCGTTGCGGCGGCCGACGTAGCGACCAAATCGTCGCGAACGTCCAGGATGGTTCATGGTGTTTACACCCTTAACTTCCACGCCGAAGAGCTCTTCCACAGCAGCACGGATCTGGTGCTTATTTGCGGCAGCGTTCACGCGGAACACAACTTTCATTCCGTCTTCCATCAGACCGGCTGTTTTCTCGGTCATGATAGGACGAATCACGATATCGTATGCAGTATTCATGATTTCAATGCCTCCTGCACCGCGTCTACCGCGTTCGCACTGAGGAAGAGGTAATCGTACCGAAGGATGTCCTCAACATTGAGGCCTTCAGCCGCGAGATATTTCGCGTTCTTAAGGTTTCGCACAGAGAGGCGAAGCGTCTCGTTGTGAATTGGGGTGTTTGTTCCCTCTTCACGCGTGGTCGAGTCAACGAAAAGCGCCTTAGGAGCGCTGAATGCGTTGAGCATAGCCACAGCTTGCTTCGTCTTAATTTCGGGGAACTCAAGTGCGTCGATCACGCGGAGCGTGCCGTTCTGCGCCTTAAGACTAAGAGCCGAGCGCAATGCTGCACGACGCTTCTTCTTTGGCATGGCGTAGCTCCAGTCGCGAGGTGTTGGTCCGTGAATGGTACCACCACCTGGGAACTGGGCTGCACGGTTCGAGCCCTGACGAGCGCGACCGGTGCCTTTTTGTTTGAACGGCTTGCGTCCACCACCGCGGACTTCCGAGCGAACCTTAACCTTCTGGGTACCGGCGCGGCGACGAGCGCGCTGCCAGTTTACAACTTCCCAGAAGAGGTGCTCGCGAACTTCTGCGCCGAAGATCGCGTCGTCGAGCTCAAGAGAGCCCGTCTTCTTGTTTTCAAGATTAAATACGTCAATATTCATTTACCTGCCTCCTGCGCCGCCCTATTTACTGCTTGGACGGGCGAAAGAGAGTTATTGTGAATCCTCAGGTCTTGATCTCTACGTCAACACCTTCGGAAAGATCCAAGCGCATCAGTGCGTCCAGAGTCTGCTGCGTGGGGTCCAGGATATCGAGAAGACGCTTGTGCGTGCGCATCTCAAACTGCTCACGCGACTTCTTGTCGATGAAAGGACCGCGCAACACTGTCCAGCGACTGATCTGTGTCGGCAGAGGAATAGGGCCAGCGACTTTGGCGCCCGTGCGCTTTGCCGTGTCCACGATTTCTGCGGCCGATGCATCAAGCAGCCTGTAATCGTACGCTTTCAATTTAATGCGAATTTTATCGCTTGCCATGACCACTCCACTCTTCAATTCGCCGTTATGTCGGCATATCCACTAAGGGGCCCGCTTGTAGGACAAAGCCCCCGTCGAAGCGGAGGCGGACCATACAGGACCAAATTCACCAGATCAAGTTGATTTTTTGCATTTCTCAAAGGCATTTGCCCATGGGATTTACACTTCCTAAATTCAGTACGAGATGAAGCCCCCAATCCGTTGCAGAATCTGGTCTTCGACCTGTTTCGGCACGATTTCGTAATGGGAGAATTTCATCGTATAAGTTGCACGACCCTGGGTCTTCGAACGCAGCGCCGTGGAGTAACCAAACATTTGAGCAAGGGGAACCATGGCGTTGATCACCTGGGCACCCGATCGCTGCGCCATACCCTGCACATGACCGCGCCTTGAATTGAGGTCCCCGATCACATCGCCCATGAAGTCTTCTGGCGTGACGACTTCCACGTCCATCATCGGCTCGAGGAGCTGGGGCGACGCCGCCCTCACACCCGCACGGAATGCCATCGAACCCGCGATCTTGAAGGCCACGTCGTTGGAGTCCACTTCGTGGAACGATCCGTCGAAAAGCGTGACCCTCACGTCGAGAACCGGGAAGCCAGCGAGTGGCCCAGCCTCGGCAGCATCGCGCACACCTTTCTCAACGGACGGGATGAACTCGCGAGGGATCACCCCTCCTTTGATCTCGTCGGTGAACTGAATGCCGGAGCCGCGCTCACCGGGCTCAAGGCGGATCGCTACGTCAGCGAACATGCCTTTGCCACCGGTTTGTTTGACGAGTTTCTCGCGGTGCTCGGTAGTCCCCGTGATGCATTCGCGGTAGGCAACCTGAGGCTTTCCTACGTTCGCCTCAACCTTGAACTCACGGATCAATCTGTCGACGATGATCTCGAGGTGGAGCTCACCCTGGCCTGCAATGATCGTCTGGCCGGACTCGGGATCGGTGTTGACGCGGAAGCTCGGATCTTCAACAGCGAGCTTCGCGAGAGAATCGGCGAGTTTGGCCTGATCGGCGGTGGACATGGGCTCCACAGCGATCTCGATCACCGGGTCGGGGAAGTCCATGCGCTCGAGCACGATCGTCTTGTGCTCGTCGCAAAGAGTATCGCCAGTCGTGGTGGTCCTGAGACCAACCGCCGCCACGATATCTCCAGTCCTTGCTTCCTGGATCTCCTCCCGCTTGTTCGCATGCATGAGGAGCAGGCGGCCGGTCCGCTCCCGCTTGTCTTTGACCGAGTTGTAGACGTGAGAGCCTGACTCGAGGACGCCGGAGTAGACGCGCAAATACGTCAGCTGACCCACGTAAGGATCGGTCATGATCTTGAATGCGAGCGCGCAGAATGGCTCTTTATCTTCGAATTTTCGGACGATCATATCGCCCTCTTCAAATTCGCTGCGATTCTCAGCGGCCCGCTTCGCTGCTTCCACAGACACTCCCTTGACCTCGCCGATATCGCCAGGGCTTGGAAGGAAGTGAACGACAGCGTCTAGAAGAGGTTGCACGCCCTTGTTTTTGAAGGCTGAGCCACAAAAGACCGGGATGATCTCAATGGCAAGGGCTCCCTTTCGGATCGCGGCACGGATCTGTTCGGGGGCGATCTCTTGACCCTCGAAGAACGCTTCCATCAGAGCGTCGTCAAACTCGGCAGCGGCCTCGATCAACTGTTCGCGATAGAGCGCAGCCTCTTCTTCATACTCTTCTGGGATCGGGTGGCTGGCGAAGGTCGCGCCAAGGGCCTCGTCTTCCCAGATGATCGCCTTCATCTCGACCAGGTCGATGACGCCTTCGAAGTCCGATTCAGCGCCAAGTGGCAGCTGCATGCGGACCGGGCGGCATTTGAGCCGATCGACCATCATCTCGATGCAGTTGTCGAAGTCGGCCCCGACGCGATCCATCTTATTGACGAATGCGATCCGCGGGACGTGATAGCGGTTGGCCTGGCGCCAGACGGTTTCGGATTGCGGCTCAACACCGGCAACACCGTCGAACACGGCGATCGCGCCATCGAGCACGCGCAGCGATCGCTCGACCTCCATCGTGAAGTCGACGTGGCCCGGGGTGTCGATGATATTGATCCGGAACTGATCTTTGTTGAACGTCCAGTAGCAGGTGGTTGCGGCGCTCGTGATCGTGATCCCACGCTCGCGCTCTTGGTCCATCCAGTCCATCTCGGCTGCACCGTCGTGGACCTCACCGATCTTATGCGACTTCCCGGTATAGTAGAGAATCCGCTCGGTCGTGGTGGTTTTGCCCGCGTCGATATGGGCCATGATGCCGATATTTCGAACTCGATTTAGTGGGGTCGTCCTTGCCACGATACACCTGCCTTGGAAGTAAAAGATCCCCGAGCACAACGTGGCACCCGGGGATAAATGAGCTTAAGAAACGCGTCGCATATCTCCCGAAAGTTGGGAGGATGCGTCTACCAGCGGTAGTGAGCGAACGCTTTGTTCGCGTCAGCCATGCGGTGGACTTCGTCCTTCTTACGGATGGCGTTGCCGCGGTTGTTCGTTGCGTCGAGCAATTCACCGGCGAGGCGCTCAACCATGGTCTTCTCCGAGCGCGCACGAGCGAACTGGATCAACCAACGCAGGGAGAGCGCAGTGCGACGATCTTGACGCACTTCGACAGGCACCTGGTAGGTGGAACCACCGACACGGCGTGAACGAACTTCGACAGCTGGCTTGCAGTTATCGACAGCTTTCTTGAACACCTTGATCGGGTCTTCACCAGTGCGCTCCTCGAGGATGTCGAGGGTATCGTACATGATGGTTTCAGCGGTGGACTTCTTTCCATCGCGCATCATGACGTTCACGAACTGGGTCACAAGTTTGTCGTGAAACTTTGGATCAGGGATGATCGGGCGCTTAACAACTTCTCTACGTCTTGGCATGACTTGCTCTCACTAATTATTTGGGACGCTTAGCGCCGTACTTGCTTCGACCTTGGCGACGCTTAGCGACACCGATCGCATCGTGGGTTCCGCGAATGATGTGGTAGCGCACACCTGGAAGGTCTTTAACACGACCACCACGAATGAGAACCACACTGTGTTCCTGGAGGTTATGCCCCTCACCTGGAATGTAGCTTGTCACCTCCATTCCGTTGGTCAGGCGAACACGAGCCACCTTACGAAGCGCGGAGTTCGGCTTCTTAGGAGTGGTTGTGTACACGCGAGTGCAAACACCACGACGCTGTGGGCAGTTTTTCAACGCTGGAGCGTCAGTCTTTTCTTTCGCTTTTACCCGCGACTTGCGGACGAGCTGATTAATCGTAGGCATCCGTTTTTACCTGTCAAAAGGAGCCGGTTATCCGCCGGCATCACCACATCAAATCTTACGAGATTGAGTCAACACTTGGTGCTGACCTTATATTGTCTACTCAGAGCCACGAAAAGCGTGACCTGTGGAGCGCGGGATTATAGGAGTGAAGTCTCTGGTGTCAAGCACTTAATGCACTTTCGACGTTAGTTCGCGCTTCAAACCTCCCATGGGTCTCTACCAAGTGCCACGCGGAGGCGATCGATGGTGGTGCCCACGCGGTGCGACCCAACGAGGCTATAGCGCAGTGTGCGTCGTAGCGGGTTGTGGTCGAGAAGGAGTACAGAAAGAATTTGGTAGATGCCTGATTGGGTGGAGAGATCTTGAAAGACCTGCCCAGATTCCCATTCTTCAAGGATCACCTCGGCCAGTGCTCGCTCAAGCGAGCTGGATGTTGGGAGCTGGCCCCCAAGAGATGGTCTCCCATCGATTAGCCGAATGATTTCAAAACAAGTGTTGGCAACGCGGCTCCATCCCATAGCAGCAGCGAGTTCTAGGATCTCTTGCTCATTATCGAAGTGAGTGATCCAGTGCTGCAGATCTCTGAGAATACGTGGCTCAAATAGATGTTGATGCGAATGCACGACGAGGTGAAAACCTCCCCAGCCCGCATTCAGGACATTGACCGGGGTGCCGTTGATCTCGATCTCCGTGCGCGTCCTCCAAAGCTCCGGAAACTCGGGGGCTGGTAGGTGCGGATAGGCGATCCTCCAGTGCAAATCTAATGGAACCCCAGTAGCGCGATGCACAAAGAGTACCTGATTCATGGTGAGTGGGCGCGTGGACGGGCTCTGGTTTTCAAAGCCGTTCCTTTCAAGCCATTGAATCCAATTCGGCAACTCACGCCTATCCACAAGTATATCTACATCTCCTGATTTGCGTTCGAATGGATTTGGGTACACCTGTTGAGCGAGTCCCAACCCCTTGAGATGAAGCCAATCGGCCGGTCCTGCTTTCAAGGCCTGGAGAACGTGGAGTTGAGCCATTCTCCACGCTTGCCAACGCATCGATTCCGACAATTCGCTATGCTTCATGAGTGTCGGCCTCATTGCAAAGGGGGAGTTTGATCCATGGTTGTAGTCCTTCTTCATTGAAAAAGTTGCCGTGGGGCGTTCGGACCCAAGCATGGCCTTGGAAAGTTTGGAGGTAGGTTGCGCTTATGACCACTTCAGCAACAACTCCATTCTGTCGCAGAATTTCTCGGAGCACGATGGCACGAGGAAGGCAGTTTAGAACTTTGATTGAATCAGCGACCCTACTCACAACCTTAGCCAGACTCTCTGCATCGAGTCGTCCCGTGCCGATATCGGCTGGCTCTAATCGAAGAAGCTCTCCTGGGCCGTAACGATTGAGGACGGTGGCGCTGACCAACAAGAGACCAACTCCTACCTGCATTTTAATCGCTTGACTCACGAAAGTAGGCTCTCGATAAGATCAAGTTGCTTCAGACTGGGACCTCCCTGTTCGTTGGGAGGAAAGGTCATTTCAAAAATGGGAGTGGTCCGAGCAAGATTTGCCAAGTTTTGAAATCGACGCTTTCGAAGTTCGGGGGTTCCGGGGTCCAAATCGTAGAGGTACGGCATTAGGGGGATCACGCTCTCTACCTTTTCCAATTTCAAAGGATCGCCGCGTTTCAGGATAACAATCGAGGATAAAGGAGTCGCTGAGAAGTTCGGTGCCTCCATCAGCCTTAATTTACCGGAACCCGGAAAGTCTTCATTCAGAGTTGTCGCTCCACGCATCCGACTGGAAGACGCGCTAGGTTTGAGTAATGTGTGATTGATTGCGACAACATCGTCAGCCCAAAATCGCCATCCACGACCGGAAAGCTCGCGGGTAATCGTTGACTTCCCAACCCCAGACTGGCCCAGAAGCAACATGGCTTTCTTGCTAACTATCGCGGCCCCGTGAAGTGTAACAGAGTCGGGGTTCAAAGACTCAATGACGGGAAAAACGACTCGATCGACGAATGGCTCGATAGCTGGGCCGTCGAAGTAGATGGTCGAATCTTCCCAAAGGACGCGAAGAGAACGCCATTCAAAAAAAAGGGCATCGCCCCTTTGTTTCACTGTCAGCGTGTGGTTAGAGCCGATATCTTCGGCCAGGTGTATGGTTTTCCATAGACAAGACCGGAGCCCCGAACTCTCAGAGATTCTACACTCTTGGAGCATGGAGGTTTCTGAGTCACGCACAACTGGCCAATGCAATTCAGGAGGGCCATGGACTATTCGACCCCATGTTGCGTAACGTGTCATTTCTCGACAAGCCCAGCATCTAAAAGATGGTCTACGAACTCTCCGATCAGACCAACGGCTTCGTCGTGCGAGTACCCGTTCTTGACCAAAAACTCCGCGGCAAGGCTAGGATTTGTCTGAAGCTTATCCCACATCAATGCCGCAGTTGGGTTTAGTTCAAAAACTCTGCCATTCTGCGCATTCAACAAGACGACTCGTTCATCGAACCACTCAATGACCGTGTGTTTGGAAAGCACGAGCTTCAAGGTGAGCAAGTCGGAGGGGGTGGATCGACTTGGTCCTCACCAGGGGTGGTACAGTTTGTCGAAACATCCAAACCTCCCGAGCCACTGCCTCTGATGAGTTCACGCACTGAACCCAACTCAATCAACCTCGGAGGATCAATCGGGCGAGTATCCGTTTCCATTGAGATTTCCTTATCTTTTTCCATAAAACAAACCCAGCCATCGCTCGGCGGCGGTTCGACGCCACTCTTTGGGGGAAAACGTCTTGGAGCGTGTCGCTCTTTCATAATTCAAACGAAACTGAACAGAAGGTCCAAAATCGGTGTGCTTCCGACGAAAGTTGTTGAACTGTGGGATCAATCTGGAACCCACTTCTCTTAGGATGAGTTTATCACAACTCGGTGACGCGAGGAAGAGATTCGGAAGTCCAAGTACGAAGTTGACGAAATCTGGCTCCATGAATGGCTGAATAAGCGTCACCCCGGTTCGTTCCTGCACTCGCATCTGATGACGAACAGCGAGATCCCAAGCCACACTATTAAAGGGAATCCTGGGGTTTTCACGATTAAGCATTCCCCTCCAGCCTCGACCGGGGTTCAAGAGTTCCGAAGCACTCCATCCCGGACGCGTAATGGTTTCCCGTATGACGACCGAAGGGTCGACATGGAAGAGTTGGTCAGCGGCAACACCAGTCCAAATCGTTTTGAATCCGCGGTCGGCAACAAATTGGAAAAACTCTGTTTCGTGTCCCTCGCCCGGATGAGCTTGGGGTCCCCAAAACCGGTCCATCGTTGCGGAGGTCTCCAATACTGGGCATTGGTCGATGTCGAACCCAAGAAGTGGTAGACCGAGGAGGTTGGCACTCTCTTGGGTGAAGTGCCGTTCGTCGGCACCTGGAACACGTGATTCCATGGTAAATGCGTGGAGCTTAGGCGCACAATCACGCAAGATTGCTCCTAAGAGTGTTGAGTCTAATCCGGAACTCAAAGCCAAAGCGTGTTTGGAGTCCCGCTCAACCCCGTCCAACACACTCCTATAAAGGAGGACCTTTAGTCTGGTAAGAGCATCTTCGAACACCCATTGCTCTTGCGGATAGTGCACACATTCAACGACCCTGGCACCGCGGTCGGAGAGTCTCAGAGTGTGACCAAAGGGGACCCGAAACACATCCTTGAAGAAGTCCTGTTGGATGCCTCGAGCCAGAACTTCGGTGCCTTCAATCCAACGATCTAGGAAGCGGCGATTCGGTATATCCCGACCGACGACCCTCAAGAATGGAGGATAATTAGTGACAAAGGATGTGTTAGGACCTCGTGTGTAGAGCATGGTCGAGTTTGATGGCGCTTGATTGTATATTAAGATAGAATCTCGAGATTCCGAGATGTCCCAGGGGCATGGGCCATCAGCACCCAGCCAGCCGCCCTTTAACCGTTGCCACGCAAGTTGGTTGAGTGCACGATGCTTCGGAGGGTCTTGCCCTAGGACCAGAAAAACACGAACCATTTTCAAACTCTTTGACATAGATTGGATAGGTAATAGGGTAGGTTGGTAAATTTTGTAAGTTGGAAGGTATATCAATGCATAAAGTAAAGTTTCTGCACGTCTTCGCGGCCATGTTTGTATTGAGTGGTTGTGATCACGACACCAAGGCAACTCAGGAGACTGATCAACACGCCTTATTGAAATCAGGATCGGAGGGCGCCATTGAGGGACTGTCAATCTCACGCGTTGGAGACGTCAAACCGTTTGAATCTTGGGACATATTGGACAGCAAAGTTAGCGCAACCAACCTTGCGCTAGGCTATACTGCCGAGGTGCTTGCAGATGGAGGTCTTCACTTTACGCACGTGGGTGGGGAAACGATCTATTCTGCCCCTCCGTCAGAAGTTGTAGGACAACAAAACAAGTGGGTCTCCGGCAAGGTAGACGGTCGTAAGTTTACGCTTTCGGGGAGCCATTGGGACTCGCACTTCTCCAACAATACTGACGGAGTCTCAATTTCTTGGACTCTAAAGTCGCCCTCAGAGAGGGGAGCGATCCAGTTCGGGCTTTCAAACGATCACAGCTATATCATCGACGGATCCGACCTTATAGTGATGCGAGGCACCGAAAGGGTCTTCACATGGAAGGGTCTCGGGGCTTGGGATGCCACTGGGCAAACCCTAGATGTGAAATATGTGCGAGTCGGTGAGCGAGTGTTTATTGAGTACAATGACCAGAACGCAAAATATCCAATCTACATAGACCCAGTCGCCACCTCGCCCTCGTGGAGCACCTACCCAGATCCCGACAAGGGCGCGTCTTTCTTCGGCACGATGGTTCGTGGGCTTGGGGACGTAAACGGGGATGGCTTCACTGATGTGTTAGTGGGCCAACCACGCTACTTCAATGACGGACCGAACGGTGAAGACAATTCGCGTGAAGGTCGAATCATTCTGTACTATGGCACCTCGACTGGCCTAAGTCAGACAGCTGCATGGAGCTACGAGAGCGACATCGCTTTCGCTCAGCTTGGATATTTGATTGCGGTTCTTGGGGACGTGGATGGAGATGGCTTCGCTGACGTTGCGGTTTCGTCGCTAAAGGCAGTTCAAGGCAATGCCAATGCCGGAACGGTATACATCTTTCGAGGTCAGGCGGGTGTTGGATTACAATCCCCTACTGAGATTCAGTCACCATCGCCCGCAACCAATGAATTTTTTGGATTTAGGGTGAGAGTCGGAGACTACAATTGCGACGGGTTTAGGGATATTGCGGTCGGAAGCGCGTTTACCAATGCCAGTTCCGGACGTGTGTGGGTCTACTATGGACTCAACGGAACCTACCTCACCCCCCCTCAAATTCTCAATGGCCCAACGGGTTCTAACTTTGGCGGGGCATTAACCAGCGGTCCCATCCGCGGAACTGTTGTTGGAGTGAACACATGTGATGATCTTCTGGTGGGAGCACCGAGTTTCGACCAGCCTGGGTTCACAAATCAAGGGGCAGTCTACCTTCACGATGGGGGTTTAACTGGGCTCTCAGCCGCGCCAACACAATCCTTCTTTGGCAGTATGGCGTCAGCTACTCTGGGAGTCGCGACGGTGAGGCTCGGAGACATCGACAATGATGGGAATCTGGATTTTGGTTTTGGCGCACCTGGCCAGAATTCGAATCAAGGGGCAGTTTTGGTAGTCAAAGGCACAGGGACAGGGCTGGAACTCGTTCCTATCGTGGTAGACGGACTTCCCGGCTCGCGTTTCGGAACGGAAATTGCCGGTGGAGATATTAACGGAGATGGTTTCGCTGACCTTATCGTGTCGGCACCAAACTTCAGCAACCCTGAAACCAACGAAGGCGCCGTGATTGTTCACCAATATAACGGGATGAGCTTTGACCGTGTTCAAACATTGGAAGGCAACCAGTCGAACGGAGGATATGGATTGAGCATTCATAGTGGATTTGACCTTAATGGCGATTCGATCGACGACCTGCTGATCGGGGCACGTGATTATCCGTCCCCGAATGATCCGACACGCGGTGGAGCTGCCTTCGCCCATTACGGAGTTGAGGACTGCTTCATTGATGGAGCCTTTGTTGCTGCGGGTGATGTGAGCCCAACCAATGCGTGCGAGGTGTGTGATCCGAGTGTGTCTCAGACTGCCTACTCGCCGCTCTCTTGCGATGATGGCGATCAATGCACCACTGACTCATGTGACACCACGTTGGGCTGTATCAATGCAGTAGTGGCTGACAATACGCCTTGCGATGATGGGCTTTTCTGCACCGAGAATGAGGTTTGTACTGCGGGTGCATGTGGTGGTGGAACGCCGCTCGATTGCTCAGGATCGCCTGGTGAGTGTTTTGAGGCGGGCGTATGTAACGAGGCGGCGGACCAGTGTGATCCGCCGGCGCCTTCGCCGGCTGGTGATGCCTGTGGTGGGGCCGTTTGTCAGACCGCTGGAACGTGTGATGGCGCGGGTACCTGTCAGGGCGCAGCGCCCGTGGATTGTTCGAACCTCGATACCGCGTGTACCGTTGGGCAATGTAATGCGACCACGGGGGCCTGTGAGGCCGTCAATGTGACGAATGGTACGTCGTGTGATGACGGTGACGCCTGCACGAACAATGATGTGTGTGGCGGCGGCGTTTGTGGCGGTAGTGCCATTGCGTGCGATGATGGCAATCCTTGTACGGTAGAAAGCTGTGACCCTGTTTTGGGTTGCGTGAGCGTGCCTGCCGCGGACGGGCTCGCCTGTGATGACGGAAACGCCTGTACCTCGGCGGATTCGTGTACGGCGGGTGTGTGTGGTGGCTCGGCTGTGACGTGTGATGACGGCAACGAGTGTACTGTCGATTCGTGTGACGCTGTGCTTGGCTGTCAGGCAGCTCCTGCTTCGGCTGGAACTACCTGTGATGACGGCCTCTTCTGCACCGTAAACAACGCGTGCGACGGCGCGGGAGCTTGTGTGGGTGCGCCTCGCGATTGCTCGAATGCTGCGGCCACCTGTTTTGAAGGCGTGGCTTGTGATGAGACCGCAGACCTTTGCGTGCCGGCGAACCCAAGTGCGTCTGGCACGGCGTGTGGTGGCGATGTCTGTGTAGATGCCGGAACCTGCGACGGTAACGGTGTGTGTTCGGGCGAGTCGAACGTGGATTGTTCGAACCTGGATACAGATTGTGAGATCGGCGTATGTGATGGCACGAGCGGCGCCTGCGTGGCGCAACCAAGGCCAGACGGCACCGTATGCGATGACGCAGACGCGTGTACCGAGAACAATATCTGTGAGTCGGGCGTATGCGGCGGCGATGCCGTTGTATGTGAGGACGACGATAACGAGTGTACCGCTCCGTCGTGCGATCCGGCGCAAGGCTGTGTCTTTGAAGACCTGCCGTTTGGTTCAACTTGCTCCGAGTCGTTCTGTTCAGCTGATGGAACCTCTGTGAGCGCCGGCATCTGTGACGGGTCGGGCGCATGCACCGAGGACACCACCACGCTTACAAGCTGCGCACCGTATGTGTGTGGCGTGAGCGCCGAAGGTGCGGCATGTCTTAGCTCTTGCGAAGCAGACGTGGACTGTGCCGAAGGCTTCGTCTGCTCGAACGCTGAGTGTGTTGAGCCAGGTGAAGACATGGGCGATATGGGCACCCCAGATATGGGTGAGACCGACATGGGCGACGACATGGGTGAAACCGATATGGGTACGCCGGACATGGCGATCGACGATATGGGCGCTGATATGGCCGGCCCGGACATTGGTCCTCAAGCTCAAGGCCAGCTCGAGGGTTCAGGACCCGCCTGTGCGTCTACCGATGCTCGTCCAGATCACGCGCTTCTGATGCTTCTAGTTCTCGGAATCGGGCTCCGAGTTCGACGGCGATAAATCGTCGAGCACTGAATGCCAAGAATGGTGGAGAGTCTCTCTCCACCATTTTTTTTAGACTTGTGAAGGAGTCTCTACTTCCGCGTGAGAAGAACGGTTGGCATGGTCCGTCCCAAGCGGACGGAGCCCGCTTGTACAATAGACGTCATTGAAAGACGGCGAAGCCCACGACTTCAGAGGTCGGGATGCGTTCCATATCCAAGTGTGCAGGCTTAGACTCGGTGATGACGCCACCTACTTCGTGGCCAAGAATGCCGGTAAGGTAGAAGGTCTGCCCGGCTGCCTCCAACTCAAAACTGAACTTCCACTCGTCCATCACCAACGTTCCAGTGCGCATGGTGATCTCTGGGTTCTCTTCGTCCCCACACGTCAAGGAGGGCACGCTGAGTTCGTTCTCAGCAAACTTGGGGAGCGACAACACGCATTCGTGAGACGGGGCCATAGGCGAGCCGTCAAAGAGCGTGGTGAGGTATCCGTGGAATTCCTGTCCTGGAATTCGCGAGGGCTTGATGCCATCGTTCGGCTCGAACCTGAGGTTGTCAAAGAGATTGGGGCCTAGTTCTGAGGCGGTCGCATGTGAGAAGAGCCACTGCCCGGCATCGAAGTGGCCGGTGGCGCTGAAATTTGGCTCACACACGCCGCCACATTGACGCCGGAAGAAGTCGAGCTCCATCACGCCTAAGTCTTCGTCGACCTTACCCTCCACAAGGGCCGTCCAAGGAGGCGAACCTCCAGTCAAAGAGCCGCGAAGCGCACCATCAAGGGATTGATACAACGAGAGCACGGCTGACTGCGCCCTGCCCTCTACGATCAGCTCGGCCGGAGTTTGAGATAGTGGTGTTGGAGAAGTCAAGACCGCCTCAGCCTTTGGACTGGCGCAGGACTCGCCCGTCCAGACGCACTGAAACTCCGCCGCGCACTCAAGCAAATCGAGTTCACAATCGGCATTGGAATTTTGGTCGAGTTCGGGGTCGCGCGTATCGGGAGTTTGGCCCAGATCGGCGGCATCGGCGGTATCAGCGCCAAGGTCCATTTCCGTTTGTGTAGGGCTATCAGAACCTGGCGAATCCGCCGTGCCACAACCGATGGCCAAAAGGATCAAAACGCTCCAATATTTGCGGGTGATTACCATTCGTCGCCGACTTCAATCCTAATCTTTGAGTCGATTAGGTAACCATCATCTGACGTTAAAATCAACTCATCGAGACCATTCTTTCTAAGCGTTCGGATGGCCCAGTAGACGCGGCGGGCGGCGTCCTCAGGCTCGATCTCTTGGCCCGGCCAGCCGATATCGAATAGCGCGTGGGCATCAGCTCCAACGCCTGGCTTGGAAGCATGCAATTCCACAAGATGTTTGAGAATGAGTTTGATGGACTTTCGACGGCGAAGATCCACGCTTTCATCTGCACACCTGAACCATTCGCAATCCGGCCCTACAACAAGCTCGGCATCACGCGGAGGCGGTGTAGTGTCGGGCCGGGTTGTGGGCAATCTCTGCACGAGGCGATAGACCATGCGCGCGTGCAAAGACGAGACTGTGAATGGATTTGAGACCGCAGGGCGCTGATGCATCCACTCGTTGAGGAGCGTGACCATGACGGTCTGCGAGTCTTCGGGGCGGCCTTCAATCTCAGCGATCACACCCTTCAAATTGGCCGGGAGCCCCCGTAGATACTCGGCCACACTGACCGTCGCCAACGAGACAACCTTCCAGCCGAAATCGCTTGTCCCTAGACGTTCGAAACGCGCGGCGGCCTCGGCGGCATGCTTGGACGCGGAGGCGAAACGACCCTCCATGAGGTCCACCCAACTCAACGAGAGCAGATATCCTGCGGCATCGGACTCAATGCCAAGTTCGGTGGCCAGCGCAAGCGCAGCGGTAAAGTGCGCCCTTGCATCGCCGAGGTTCTCTTCCTCGAATTCCAGCGTGCCAAGCGCAAAGAGCACCACATTCTCCCAGGCCTTGGTGCCGCCCGAACGATGCAACGCGAGGCTTTCCTGGTAGTGTTTTCGCGCCTCGCGCCGCTCGTCCAGACGATGAAGTGCGCCGGCTAGATTCCCTAGCAACATGGCCTCAAACGTCCGGTTACCGAGGATTCTGTGAGTCTCGAGAGCGGCTCGGTAGGCGTGCACAGCAGCCTCGTAGTTCTTGGCGGAAAGCTCTGCATCTGCCAAACCCTGCAGGCAGATCGCCTTGAGACGCAGATCGCCGATCTCCTCAGCAGCCTTCAGGGCGAGCTCGGCGTGACGCCGTTGTTCCTGCCGGTTTCCGAGATAGAAATGCACGTAGACGAGCCTTCGGTGAATCTCGGACTCACGCCGCAGATCGTCGGACTCGGGAATGAACTGGAGTTCGCGCAGGCAGCTTCGAGCCTGCTCGAAATCACCGAGATCCACCCACGCATTGGCTTCGTGCGCCCAGTTGAGACGCTTGAGCTTATTGGACTCGGCCAGCGCGCGCACCACCCCGTGGGCCTCAATCGCGGCCATGACCTCGCCGCGAAGCCTGTGAGCATTGGCCATTCGGAGCTTGATCCACGCCTTCTGTTCATCGAGCGGGTCTAGTTGCCAGGCGCGTTCCAGGGCATCCATTGCCGCGCCAAAATCCGAACTATCGATATAGTGATCTGCAATTCGGGCGAGGATGTCCGCGCGCGCAGTCAGCGATATCTCGGTCTTGGCAAGGCATGCGTTGAGGCGGCGCAGCGAGCGTTCGGGTTCAAGTCGCGAAATCGCGTCGAGCGCCGCGGCGATCTGTGCCGCGCGTCCCGGCTGGGAATCAAAGCTGTAGTCAAAAGCGGCCTCGAGATTACCTCGTTCGAGTATCAGACGAGCGGCATGGCGTGAGCCGTTGGTCTGATTGAGCGACCCGAGAAGCGGCTTGCTGCTCTCCGCATAATGATGTGCGTGGTTTTCACGCGTCTCAGGCGGAATCGGGCGCGTCTGGCTCAGGTAGTACTGCACCGACTTCAGGCTGTAGAATCGTGACTCACCGATGGTGTCGACTTCCTTGATCAAGAGCGAGCGCCGAACGAGCTCAGAAAGTATTTGTGGCGTGCGCTTTTCGGAATGGAGAACGGCGTGGGCCGCCTCGAGGTCAAAGCCGTTCACGAAGACCGTGACCTGACTAAGAACGTGCATGGTCGCGGGGTCTAGTGCCGAAACGAGGGGTTGAATACTGGAGCGGAGGATGTCTGGGGCTTGGCCACGGCGGCGCGACTCGAGTGCCTCAAACCGGCGATCCAGCGACTTCAGAATCTCGGCGGGCGTCATGAGGTCGGTCTTGGACGCGGCGAGTTCTATTTCGCGGGGAAGGTGGTCGAGCTCGGCCAGGAGCTCTGGAAGATGGGCGGTGGTCTTGAGACCCGATGCGCGCTGCTCAAACAGCTCTGCCGCCGCATCTGCAGAGAGAGGTTTGAGCGCAAAGACATATTCGCTGGCGAGTTCGAGAGGTTGAGAAGCGGTGGTGATGATTTTGAGCGTGGGCCTAGCGTTCAGTGCGTTGTCCACGAGTTCCGCGAGCTGGTTGTGATCCAGATCCGAGGCGTCGAGTACCGCGAGCTCACCGGCGAGAACGAGTTCCGGGTCCTTGGTTGTTTCAGCGGGGCCGAGCCGAGCGTGGGCGAGCTCGGAAACGAGGCGCGTCTTGCCAACACCGGGCGGTCCTATGATCGTCACCAGAGAGTTGGCCTTGATGAGCTGCTCCACCAGCGTGAGTTCGGTCTCACGCCCGATGATCGAGGTGCGTTCTGGGTTGGTGTTGGTGGAGGGTTTCATCGGGACTACGATTGCAGATTCTTGGCGTCCTTCATAGCGTTTCCGAGAAACTCTCAGGCACTCTCACATATGCTCACATACCCTTCATTTCGGAAAGTTTTCGGGCCCGTTAGTTTAAGCTCGAACTTTTGAAAGGAGATGTGATGAAGAATTTATTGAAGGTCGTTCTTGGTGTTGGATGTTTGAGCGTGTTGATGGTCGGCTGCGGCGAGACGGCAGATTCCGACGAGAACACGGTCACGAAGGCTGAGGCCCAACAATTGGCAGGAAAGGCAGACCGTGGCAAGGATATTTGTGCGGTGCGTGGTTGGTACAATGACGGTGAGTGCGACACGTTCTGTGCGAAGCCTGATCCGGATTGTGCAGAGCCTTACGAGCCTTGTGCGGGGCTGAGCTGTGGTGATTCGTGCCAGGTGTGTGACCCGGCCGATCCGGATTGCTTTGAAACTGCTGTGTTGAAGTTCTGTAATGCCGACGGCGCATGTCAGGCGGGCGATCCGGTTTGCGCACCTGAGCCATACAATCCATGCGAGGGTTTGAGCTGCGGTGACTCATGCCAGGTTTGTGACCCAGCCGACCCGGACTGCTTTGAGACCGCCGTGCTGAAGTTCTGTAATGCCGACGGCGCATGCCAGGCAGGCGATCCGGTCTGTGCACCTGAGCCCTACAATCCATGCGAGGGTTTGAGCTGTGGTGATTCGTGCCAAGTGTGTGACCCTGCCGATCCGGACTGCTTTGAAACTGCCGTGCTGAAGTTCTGCAATGCCGACGGCGCATGCCAGGCAGGCGATCCGGTCTGTGCACCTGAGCCCTACAATCCATGCGAGGGGCTTAGCTGTGGTGATTCGTGCCAGGTTTGCGACCCTGCCGACCCGAACTGCTTTGAGACCGCCGTGCTGAAGTTCTGCAATGCCGACGGTGCATGTCAGGCAGGCGATCCGGTTTGCGCACCGGAGCCCTACAATCCATGTGAGGGTTTGAGCTGTGGTGACTCATGCCAGGTGTGTGACCCGGCCGATCCAGACTGCTTCGAAACCGCCGTGCTCAAGTTCTGTAATGCCGACGGCGCATGTCAGGCAGGCGACGCGGTCTGCACGCAGTAAACTCGGCCTAGAGGTCCGGGAAACGGGCAGGCGTGTGGAACTCCTTCCATGGCTGGCAAAACTCGGTCTCAAATTTCCCATCCAAGACAGAAGTGTAGGTGTCAATCGGCTTCATGCAGCTCACGATGATAGAAGCAATCGCCTCTCCCTTCTCACGCCATATTGGTGGCTCATCGACGACTGGATGGGTTTGATAAAGCTCTAGGTCCCACTCGAAAGCGACGGTCGCAGTTTCTTCGTCGTAAGTGGCCATGATTGAGGATTCTTGTGATCTCCAAATACGAATGTCGTCTCCGGAAGTATCAACGTTGAACTCGGCGCGGGGCATCTTGCCCGTGTTGTCGTCGTTCAGAACCATCACTCCCGACAGCTTTTCTGGGTTCGAGAATCCAGTTTCGATATTGGCATCGGAAAATAGCACCGAAAAGGAACTATCAAAAGATCCTTGCAAATCATAAGCACCAAACTCCATAAAGGGCTCTCTCTGAGGTCGAACGGTAAGAAAGAGACCCGTCTCACAGGCTTTCATTCCATCGATATCGCAGCTCAGCACCGGTGTTGGCGCGCCTGAAGGCTTCTCTGTGTTGTCCGCACACGCGCAGACCATTGCTGTCGTTGCGATTAAGAGGGGGAGTGCAAAGATTCGGAGGCTTGCTTAAGAGTTCTATGAAGTTGCGTCCCATCATTCGCATAGTAGGGAGTCCTGCACTGGAACTCACATGAAATCGACCTAGAGTAGCCGAGAATTTTCAGAGGATATCTGGTATCGAAGGTCTGGTCCGCTTGTACACGAAGGAATCGAATGGATGTTGTAGAGCATTTGAGTGCGCTGGTTGGCTTTGATACGCAAAATCCCCCACGGAGTTTTGGGGCGGAGATACTGGAGTATATCAAGGCTGAGCTTGCTGGGTTTGAGTTTGAGGAGTGGGACCACGGCGAGGGGCGGCGGACCTTGTTGGCTACGCGCGGGGCGCCGGAGATCCTTATCAATTTTCATCTTGATACGGTGCCGGCCGCCGCCGGATACACCCGCGACCCGCATGTCTTGCACGTTGAAGACGGGCGGGCATACGGGCTTGGGGCGTGTGATATCAAGGGGGCATCGGCTGCGGCGATCGCCGCGGCGCAGGCGAGTACGGGGCCGATTGCGCTTTTGTTTACTACGGATGAGGAGGCTGGAAGCTCGGAATGTGTGAGGCGATTTTGTGAGCTTGGACGCCCATTTAAGGTGGTGCTCGTGGCCGAGCCCACCAGCTGCAAGGCAGTGCTCGAGCATCGCGGTATCCTCACCTACCGCGCAGAATTTGAGGGTGTGTCTGGCCACGCGTCCAGCGGGCGGGCAGAGTCTGATTCGGCGCTTCACCACGCTGTGCGCTGGGCGAACCAGATCCTAGACGCGAGCGCGCGCCGCCACGACACGTACAAAAACCTCAGTGGGCTCGCCTTTAACCTCGGGCGACTCGAGGGCGGTGTGAAGCCAAACATGATTGCGTCGAGCACGGAATTGAGCTTTGGGTTCCGGCCGCTGCCCGGAATGGACGGTGAGAAAATCGTTGCCGAATGGGCGTTTAAGCCTCGCCCCGCCTCGCTAACTCGCGGTTTTTACGGACCACCGCTTCCAACGCCTGGCCGCGCGCCGGCCGCTGAGATTGCGCAAGAATTGGGTCTAGAAATCGCAGATCCTGTGAATTTCTGGACGGAGGCTTCACTTTTCTCACAAGGTGGTTACGATGCGCTCGTCTTTGGGCCCGGCGATATCGCGCAAGCCCATACCGCCGACGAATGGGTGTCGGTAGACGACCTACACGCAGCATTTACGCACTACCGCAGGATCATGTCGCTATGAGCGATTCAGCGCAACAAACCCGGGAAATCATCTTGCGCCTACTCGGCTCCATCGGGAGCCGCAAAGAGGTCGAGCAATATATCAAGCAGTACTCAAGCCTCGACCAAAAACAGTTCGCGGTGGTTAAGGTTGGGGGTGGACTGCTTCAAGACCACCTTGAGGAGCTCGCGTCGTCGCTGACGTATCTGCAGCGCGTGGGCCTCTATCCGATCGTGATTCACGGCGCGGGCCCACAACTCGATGACGCGCTCAAGGAGGCGGGCATTCCGATTCGCAAGCTCGAGGGCATGCGCATTACGGATTCGGCCACTCTGGACGTGGTCCGAAAGGTCATGCAGCGCGAGAATCTGAAGCTCGTGGACGCGCTTGAGAAGCTCGATACACGGGCGCGTCCGGTCACTTCGGGCGTATTTGAGGCGACCATGCTCGACGAGTCGACCTATGGGTACGTGGGCGAGATAAAACGCGTGAACCTTGAGGCGATCGGCGCCGCGATCCGAGCCGGTCACCTGCCGATTTTGACGTGTCTCGGCGAGACCCCTAGCGGGCAGATCGTCAACATCAATGCGGATGTGGCCGCGAGCGAGCTCGCCCTGGCTATCAAGCCAGCAAAGATCGTTTTCTTGACGCCCACGGGTGGACTTCTGGACCAGCACGGACGGACCCTGAGCTCGATCAACCTCTCCGAGGACTTCGACCGCATGATGTCGGAGGATTGGGTGCACTCGGGCATGCGGCTCAAGCTTCAGGAGATCAAGGATTTGCTGGATGAGTTGCCGCTCTCATCGTCGGTCTCCATCACGTCTGCCCGCGACTTGCCCAAAGAACTTTTCACCCACCGCGGTGCCGGCACTCTGGTGCAGCGCGGAGAGCGGGTCTTGGAGTTCAAGACCTTCGATCAGATAGACCAGGTGCGGCTCAAAGAGCTTTTGGAACTCGGTTTTGGAAAGCAGCTTCGGCCGAAATATTTTGAGAAAGAGAATATCGACCGCATCTATGTCACCGAGTCGTACCGAGCCACGGCGGTGATTGTGAAGGAAGGTCCGGTGCCCTATCTGGATAAGTTTGCGGTGACGCCTAAGGCGCAAGGTGAGGGGCTCGGGGCCTCGGTATGGGCGCGCATGCGCGAGGACTACCCAAAGCTCTACTGGCGCTCACGCGTGTCGAACCAGATCAACATGTGGTATTTCCAGCAGTCCGAGGGCGCGTTTAGAAACGACCAATGGTGCGTGTTTTGGTACGGCATCGAGGACTATGACGAGATGAAGGCCTGCGTGAAACGGGCGTTTGAGCTTCCCGCGACTCTGGAAGAGCCGAGCATCGCTGCCAATTCTTAGGCGAGTTGAACCATGAAAAAACGAATGGGTTTGATTGGGGCGCGCGGATACGTGGGTGGCGAGCTCATGCGTCTCTTGGGGGCGCATTCGGGCCTGGAGCCGGCCGTGGTGAGTTCGCGGCAGCTTGTAGGGCAGAAGATTTCGGAGCATTTCGAGTATCCTTCGGACACGCTGATTCGAGATTTGGGTTTTGAGGATGTGGCTGAGTTGGAGCTCGACGCGTGGGTTTTGGCGCTGCCCAACGGGCTTGCGCCCGCGTGGGTCGAGGCGATTCGCCAACACGATAAGGACGCTGTGATCCTGGACCTGGGGGCGGATTATAGGTTCGATTCTACCTGGACCTACGGCTTTACGGAGCGATTTCGAGACCAGATTTCCAAGGCCAAACTGATCTCAAATCCGGGCTGTTACGCCACGGCTATGCAGGTGGCGATCTGGCCGATTTTGGAGTTCTTGGACGGCCCTGCTCACGCATTTGGTGTCTCGGGATATAGCGGTGCGGGCACGACTCCGTCTGATAAAAACAACCCAGAACGCCTGCGAGACAACCTTATCCCCTATGCCCTAACGGGCCATATTCACGAGCGCGAAGTCAGCACTCAGATGGGGCATTCGGTACGATTCATGCCGCATGTGGCTGAATTTTTTAGAGGCATCAATATCACACTCTCAGCGCCGTTGAAGGACGGAGTTGAAGCCGCCGACATCTGGGCTGCGTATGAGCGAGTTTGGGGCGCCGAGCCGTTGATCCAGGTGGAGAAGGACCGCATGCCGGAAGTGGCACAGGTGGCGGGTGCGCATCATGTGGGTGTGGGTGGTGTGTCGGTCAAAGACGGTCATTTGGTGGTCGTTTCTGTGATCGACAATTTGCTCAAGGGAGCCGCCACTCAGGCGATGCAGAATCTGAACTTGGCTCTCGGTTTTGATGAGTTTAACTCCGTTAAGCTCTGATTAGATTTGTAGGTTTCACAATTTTTTTGACGTTCAACTCACGCGGACAGAGCCCGCGTGTACAGCCGGTATTAGATATGAGTTTGATTTGGGCCAAAGGCACCAGCCGTCCTGACGAAGCGATCCAACGGTTTTCCGCGGCGGACGACGTACAACTCGACCGCGTGCTCTTCCGTTTTGATATTCAGGCGTCTGGCGCGCACGTGCTCGGTCTGGAGAAGGCAGGTGTTCTCAGCGCCGCAGAGTCCTCGAGTCTTCGGGAGGCGCTCAAGTCGCTCGACGCGGCGTGGACAAACGGCGAGTTTGAGCTCGATGAACGCTATGAAGATGGGCATTCTGCAATCGAGAGCTACCTCATCGAGAAGCTCGGCGAGGTAGGCAAGAAGGTCCACACTGGCCGCAGCCGAAACGACCAGGTGCTGGTGGCGAGCCGCCTCTATCTGAGGACCAGTCTGGATGAGCTCAAGGCGCTATGCGTGACCATCGCCAAGACTACTCTTGAAGTGGCACACGCTGAGATGATGACGCCGATGCCAGGCTACACGCACCTCCAGCGCGCGGTGCCCTCGTCGGTGGGCCTGTGGATGGCGGCCTTTGCGGAGGCCTTTACAGATAACGCGGAGCTTGCCGAGCTGACCCGCAAGTGGGTCAACAAAAACCCGCTCGGCACCGCAGCTGGTTACGGTGTGAATGCGCCGCTCGAGCGCGACCTCGTGTCGGGTGAGCTTGGTTTTGACGCCCTGCAAATCAATCCGATCTACGCCCAGAACAGCCGCGGAAAATTTGAGATTCAGGTCATCGACACCTTCGCGCAGGCTATGCTCGATGTGCGCCGCCTGATGTGGGATTTGAGCCTCTACACCACGGCGGAGTTCGATTTTGTGCGCCTTCCTGACGCCTACACCACCGGAAGCTCCATCATGCCGAACAAGCGCAATCCGGACATCGTGGAGTTGCTGCGGGCAGCCTACGGCGTGGTGGAGGGCGCGCGCGTGGAGCTCACGCAGACACTGAGCCTTCCGAGCGGCTATCATCGCGACCTTCAGAACACCAAAGGTCCGATGATTCGTGCGATCGAGAGGAGCAAAGAGGCGTTGCGGCTCATACCACCGCTGATCGGCGAGCTTCAGTTCCAGCGCGAGAAAATGGCGGCGGCCATCTCGCCGGATATGTACGCGACGGATATCGCGACTGAGCTTGCGCTCGGCGGCATGCCGTTTAGAGATGCGTACAAAGAGGCGGCGCGCCAGATCCCAGAGATTCAAGACCGCGACCCGGCCGAGAGCCTTAAGAGTCGCACCTCGCCTGGCGCGACGGCGAATCCCCTGCTGGACCGTATCGAAGCTAGACTTTCGGGACTAGCGGACTAAACGCTGAACTTGCGCCACTTCCGAAGTACATAGAGAATAGCGCCGATGAATTTATTTTGCCCCGAGTGCTCTCGCACATTTGAAGACGAAGGTCTTCGCACGTGTCCGCACGACGGGAACGCGCTCTTCAAAGTGCGCGACAAGCCCGACCCACTCATCGGCACCGTCATCGACGAGCGGTTCGAGGTGCTTGCGCTGATCGGCGAAGGCGGCATGGGGACAGTGTATCGCGCGGTTCAGCTTTCGGTTGGGCGCGAGGTGGCCGTCAAGGTCCTTAAGCAGGAATTGACGCAGAAGAAAGTAGCGCTTGAGCGCTTTCACCGCGAATCCAAGCTGATTTCTCAGCTCAACCACCCGAATATCGTCAAGCTCATCGACTTCGGCGAGGATCGCACTCTGGGGATTTTGTACCTCGTGATGGAGTTTGTGCCGGGCATCAATCTAGGCGACCTCATTGACCGCGGGCGTCTTCGCATACCTGTCGCGCTCGAGATCCTGAGCCAATGCGCAAGTGCGCTGGCCGAGTCTCACGCCATGGGCATCATTCACCGCGACTTGAAACCGGACAATATCATCATCACCTTGATGGCCGACGGTGGCCTTCAGGCGAAGGTTCTGGATTTTGGGATCGCCCGTGCGTTGGAGGTTAACACCCAGCTCACGGCCACCGGCATGGTCTGCGGCACGCCTTCGTATATGGCGCCGGAACAGGCGCAGAATCAGGAGTTGGACGCGCGAGCGGACCTTTACTCCATGGGTGTAATTTTCTACGAGATGCTCTCGGGCTGGCCGCCATTCACGGGCACAAACAGCTTGCAGATCATCATCAAACATATTCAGGAGATGCCGCCAAAACTCCGTGAGCTTCTGCCGCCGACGGCGATTCCGGAGTTCCTGGAAGATTTCACCGACCAACTTCTGGCGAAATCCCCAGCGGGGCGCCCGCCCGACGCGCTCTCCCTGAAGAAGCAGGTCACGGAGCTGAGAAAGCAACTCAACCTGGAGCTTCCGGAAGTCCACGGTGACCTCAAAGCTGCTGAGCAGGCGTGGGTTTTGCCCAAGCTCCCAATCGGTGACGTACACGAATCCGGGCCCACAGGCGTGTTGCGCCGTGAGACCGGCACCGAATGGGATACTGAGATTTACGATTCCGGCGAGGCAAAGACGCAGACGTCTACCCAGACTCCGAGCCCTCGTGAGGCAGAGAAGGTGAAGGAAGGGGTCTCAGCTTCGGTTGTGATGGACGACCCCGTGTCTACGAGTGCACCCACGCAGCGGCGCTCACGCACGCCTTCGACGATTCGCGAAGAGCGCCCCGAGGCGCTGGAGCCGGCCAAGACTCAGGTGCCTCAGAAAACGGCGGAGACTCCTGCGGTTCAGCATGCGCCGTCTAATGGTCTCGGTGTTTTGAGCATTGTGGCCTTGGGCTTGATAGCCGTCTTAGCCGCTACCACACTCATCCTCTGGAAGATTTTGCCCGGCGATACGGTCGCATCCGTTGTGGAGGCGCCTGCGGAACCTGAGCCCGTGGCCGTTGTGCAGGAGCCGGCGCCAGCACCGGAGCCCATCCTTCCTATCCAAGCCGTTGTGGACCTAGCCCATGCGCGGGTGGACGGTGGTTTTCGGGCGGCGATCCTCGAGCTCGGCACGGCCACCAAGGAGCCTGTGCCGGCTAAGGTCAAGCCGATTCGGACCGCGAAGGAGGCTGAGCCCAAGGTGGTTGCGGAGCCCAAGGTAGTTGCGGAGCAGCCCGTGATTAAGAAAGCTCCCCCAGTCAAAGCAATGCCTGAGCCCAAGAAGGAGATTCGTAATCCCTTGACGGGCCTCACCAGTGAATAGACTCCATCCACGTCCTAAACTTGCGGGAAAAGTACATCAAATGTGATTTCTCTCCCCTCCTCCACACATTCACGCGTGTAGTGAAGGGACGTGTAGGACTTCTTCAGGAAGAGAGATACCCGCAGTCGAAGAGTGACAATCCCAAGCATCGTTGCTTGCCAGGGATCAACGCCGTACATCGTCTGCTCAAACACCGTCTCGACTTGGTTCCGAACCAGTGAGATTTTGGCTCCAAAGTCGACATCTTGTGCCACTGGTTCAAACACCGTCATATGTAGCTCATCCACGGTCGAGTCGGGTTTTCGCGCGTAGAATGTCTTTTCCAATGCTATGTGCATCGAGTTCAATACTGGGGAAAGATTAACTGCAAAGTGATTTCTCGTCCTTCGTCAACACATTCCCGGGTGGAATACAGGGTCACGTAAGACTTTTTGAGAATCAAAGATACTCTCAGCCGCAAGAACCCAATGCCGATCATGATTGCTTGCCAACGATCAGCGCCATACACGGACTCGTCCACCAACACATCGCTCTGATTTCGGGTCACAGAAACCCTGATAGCGCATTTGTTCTCTTCGTTGATTGGGTCAAAGACGACTAAGTGTAACTCATCCACGGTGCCGTCAGGGGTTTGGGCGTAGATGGTCGTTTCGGTTAAAGATCTCATGGCTAAAGACATTAGCCGTAGTGAGGTGAAGAGGCAATTTGACTGTCCCATGCGCGGGCCGCGGGAAATCCGAAGAAAGAAGTTCCTAAAGATCTTGGTCCTGTTGTAGAAGCACCACCATTCAACTGACGCGGAGAGAGCCCGCGTTGACATGACGGTGAGAGCGACGTGAGCGATAGAGTCAAAAAGGCCGGGCGTGGATTCCTCGTCATTACCGGGGCAAAGGTTTGGTTCCTCGTGACCAGCGCGATTGTGCAGCTGGGACTGCCAATCGCCTTTGGTTCGGCGGAAATGTTCGGCATGTACAAGATCGTGACCGAGGCGATTAGCCTTCTGAATATGGTCATGATCACCGGCACGCTGCAGGCCGTGAGCAAATTGGTGAGCGAACGTCCCGAACAAGCGCGGCGCATCGTCAACCAGGCCGTGATGCTCCAATGTTTCATCGGCGTTCCCCTCTTCCTCGCCTATATGCTCGGAAGCCCGCTCATTGCAGCGAGTTTCAACGACGACACCCTTGTGCCGCTCTTGCAGCTCTCGAGCCTTATCATCGCGTTCTACGGCTTCTACGCCATCTTCGTAGGCTACCTCAACGGCGTGCAGGAGTTCGTGAAGCAGGCGAGTCTGGATATCGGTTTTTCGACGCTCAAGATGGTGGGCATCTTGGGACTGGTGCTCCTCGGGTTCGGCGTCACGGGCGCGGTCTCGGGCTTTGTAGCAGCGGCCGGCATCATCTGCCTCGTAGCCGGGATCTGGGTCTTTATTCTCCTCAAACGCTCGCCCGAAACACCACCTGCAGAGTCAGGATTTGGCCGCCTTCTGACCTATCTCATCCTGGTTATGCTCTACACATTTGCACTCAACGGCCTGATGCGTGCCGACCTTTTCATCCTCAAATCGGTCTCGGCGGACGTGCCCGCAAGCCTTGTAGGCGCAGAAGGCGTGTTCAAAGTGGTGTCCGACAAGATCGCGGGATTCTACGGGGCTGTGCTGAACATCGCCCGAATACCCTACCAGGGTGTCATCGCCATCACGTTCATCATCTTCCCCATGATTTCCGAAGCCACATTCAAGGAAGATCACACCACCACAGCGAACTATATCCGCAGCACCATGCGCTACTGCATCCTCATCATCTCAACCGTGGCGTTTCTGCTCATCTTCAACTCAGACGCCATCATCGGCGCGCTCTACAGCACGGATTATCAGGCGGCGAGCACGGCGTTGAGCTATTTGAGTATGTCGATCATCTTCTTCGCGATTTTCTTTGTGGCCACAACCATCGTCATCGGCGCGGGTCACCCGATTGTGGCGGTGGTGCTGATGGGAGCGAGCCTCGCGTTTAGTGCGGGCCTGAACTGGATTCTGGTTCGTCGAGTGCACGAATCTGTGATGCCGGACCTGGCCTTTACTCAACCGGGCAGTGTCGCGGGAGGAGCCTCCGAAACCATCTCCGGCGCGATACATGCCGCAAACTCCGAGTCCGTGCTCGCCGCGCAATACCTGCTCAGGACCCCGGAGTACATGGAGAGCGCGGCCATGGCCACCGCGTTGGCTATGGGTATCGGCTGCATTCTGAGCATTCTTTGGATGGGTTGGAAATTCAAGGCGTGGCCGCCGGTGGCGACCCTGCTTCGGCTTGCGGTGATCGCCGCGGCGCTGGCTGCCATCGAACGCCTCATCCCGCTGGACGTGGCCCTTGTTTTGGAACTCGGCAAACTCAAATTCCTGGGGCTGGTGGTGGCCAAAATGGCGGGCATGGGCGTAGTCATCTTGATTCTTCTCTTTGCGCTTCGCGAGGTCACAAAAGAAGATATTGCACGGTTCCGAAAGGTTCTGGGCAGATAGCCCCAAACACCACGTGGGACTCATCTCAGCAAGCTTGGATCGTGGAGGCGGATGTGGGCGCCATGAAAACAGGCGTAATTCGAGTCACGTCCAATGCGGGAATTTATGCCAACACGGGCGCGTTCTACGAGTACTTAAGCACTCTTTTGGGCGTCACTATGCCAAATCAGATATCCATTGATGGAAGGCTTTTTCCACCAATTATACTGGAGCAAAGGGGCGTTTCACACCGGTTGAGTGAAACGACTGAGCGTTGGGATCTTTTGCAAAGTCGGAACATTCTTTTTGACATGCTCCTGTCCTCAGACGGAACCGTCACGATTGATGGCGTCCAGCTCGATGTTTTCCAGTCGGACGTCAATTGCGCAGGTAAGGATCAAGAGTCGTACGATGAAGTTCAAGACAACGACTTGCGTGTGGGACAATGCTCGGTGGCGGACTACAGCATCACCCGACTACCCAACGGCACGTCGAACCCGACTTCGTGCGTAAACTGGGGCGCCCCACGTTGCGAGATATTGAATCGGTTTGCACAAACCAGTGTGGAAACCCTAGACACCGCGTATATGGGAGTAACTGGAGTTCAGTGCAGTGCCATTTGGCCTCCGGGCTGGCCCACCGTCATTGAATACTGCAATTTCACCAGTGGAATCGTAACCCGTCCGAGAGTGGAGATTGATAGAATCTCGATGAATAGCTTCTTTTTTGAGGTTAGTGGGCAAGAACTGCTGGTCCAAGACGATGTGTTTGATACGGTCCACATGAGCACCCTGGAGCGGGGCGTCTGCACCAATTCAACAGCAACCTATCAAATGGTCCCGTCTTACACGTTCACGCGTGACGGCTACTATCAGCTAACTCAATATCAATGCGATTTCTAACCACATCCTTGGTGTTGGGGGTCCCACTATTGCTTTCGTGTGTGGAGCAAGCAAATGGGGACGAAGTTGCGGTCTTACTCCCCTTTGTGGACACCCATGTTCCAGCTCCTAAGGCGATAGTTACTCAAATCGAACCAGAGTGGGTGGATTCGAGGCCCGACATTGATGAAAAGCTCTGGGTCGCACCTCGGGACTGCAAACTAGAGACGGTTAGTTGGAGCATCAATAAAGCGACGTCTAATGGGGCCGAACTACCTTTGGTGCCTACTGAATTCGCCGTCCTAGATTGGATCAAGACCATACAGATTGCGCCTTCACTTTATCAGACGATGGCTTTTCTTCCTCATCCGAGACATCAGGCAGGGTTAGACCGCCCTTTCGCCTTATCCGTTATTCTTGCTGATCATGGAGACGATATTCAGTTTTCGATCTACCACTGGTCTCGGCCGTACAAGGGTAAACTCGGGGAGCTCGGTTTTACTGCACTGGTCAATTACGAAGCCACCAACGCCACTTATACTTTATGGAATGAGACACGAACTGAGATAGTGAGAGAAGTTGAAGACACGGGCTTTTACATTGAACGCAAGTCTCCCATACACGGAATCGACTTACGAATTCCGGCAAGTGCATTTCCAGAACCTGGGGCCTATATCATCACAATCGTGCAAAAGAATCAGGTTGACCATAGGAGGGAGATTAGCGGCACGCTCTCGTTTACGCTTCTCTATGGAGGCAACTCCTTCAAAAAGACTGTCTGCGTGCGTGATGCCTTGAACGAACCCATCACTGAATTCGAACGGCAGGTCGCGGAACGAGGCGATTGGTTGATGGGAGCGTTCGAGCGTGACTCTTTATCAGTTTCAAGGGCAATGAGTGCGCCCGACGGTGGGGTATGGATCAATTGGTCGCTCTATAGACTCTGGTTCGACCAACCGAGGATTGTCGCGATCGTTCCGATGGTGGACTTTCGCCCTGTCGGACCGCCTCAATATACCTGGTCCGGGGGTTTTGACGGCCACGAAGAGATCCTGGAAACAGTCGATGACCGAGGACAATTCTGGATTGACCTGGAAGGCTACGAGAAGAAGGACGTCATGATAGGCGCATTTCCAGATGCTTTTCTCCCTCAACGAGATTTGGAAGGAAATATCTTCTACGAAGTGGGACGATACGACGGTCGACATAGTCGCGTGATTTCCATCTCAAGCTATCGCGACGATAGTGATAAGTGCGACGCCCTCGCGGGTCCATGTGAAGACTAATCGGTAGCTCAGGTTCTGAGCCGTGCGTGCGTGAACGTCAGTTCCGAGTGTGGGTTGACGTCAATGAGATTGACCATCAGCTGCTCAGCGAAGCCTCCCGGGCACGAAATCTGGTGGGGGCCAATGGCGTAGTCGACAGGCATCAGATCGTGTTTATGCCCGTGCAAGACCGCGCCTGTGGGGTCCAAAAGGCCCACGGCCTCCAGGAATTGGTCGGCGTTATCAACGGGGCCCATCAAGGAACCGAAGAGCATTTCAGGGCTGAAATGGTACCAGTCTTCGGATACGTGATGGTGCATACACGTCAGAAGCCTCATCTCGCCCAGATCGGCCTGTTGTTTCTCGATGAATTCCAGAGTTTCAGGGTAGATTCGGCCGTATGAGTTTGGCAGCCATTGCTCGGTAAAATGGCGGTCATCTTCGCGGTCACAGTTGCTCTCGATCTCAAGGAGCGCAATGCCACCGGGCAGTTTCTTGATCCGCGGCTCTCGCGAGTTTACCACCGGGAAGAACTTTTCCATGGGCTCGCGGACGAGGCGCTCGTAGAGATTGAACCGGTCGTGATTTCCAGGAACCACCGTGAGCTTCTCAGTTCCCCACCACCCGGTGACCTCCAAAATGGCGCGCATCTCCATGAACTCGGCCTCGAGCCCGCAATGCGCCAAGTCTCCCGTGATGATCACGTGATCCACGCCTAGAAGATGAAAGCCGACCAACGTCTTTTTTAAAAGGTTGGAGTATTCCTCCCGAACCCGGTGGTAGGCGTGGGCCAGTGCATTTCCCGCGGCGCTGAAATTATGCAACCAATCGCCCACGGACTGATGGTTATTGGCCAAGTCTTTGAGCCGCTCCAGAATCTCAACTTCGCTCGGAACATGCACGTCCGTAAAATGCGCGATTCGATATATGGCATCGGACGGGCGCGCCAACTCGTGGGGCCTTCGGGAGTCCGAAGATGACACCCATTCGAAGACGCCATCGGCGCGATATGGGTTCTGAAGGCTTACCAAGATGGTCTCCAATCGGGGTATTTTCGGGCCAGAAATCGGTCCAAAAGTACGGCTTGCGCGGCTTCGGTCAAGTCGTAGACCAGCGCAAGGTTGAGCAGCGCACCGCCCAGGGCCTCCACCGAGGCCAAAATCCACCGCGTTTCAGTCGTGTCCACGTGCACGGGAGGGCGCGCCGCCTTCTTAACAAGGCCTAGCACCCCGGAATTCCTTTTGCCCACCAAGAGAGATAAGAATGGAATCAGCGCCGGCCCCACGATATGCCGCACTCGCCCAAAACTCGTGGCGGCCAAGAAGAGGGATTTCCTCAGCATGTAGCGGTGGAATCGGTCTGAGACGAACTCGCTCTCGAGCGACGTGGGGTTTGCGCCCATGAGCGCAACACCGAGGATAATCGTCGGAAGCTCAGGCTCCATGCGGGGATCAAAGCCATAATATTCGCACGCCGCGGTGCATATCTCGGTGGTGAGATACATGATGTACGGGGCATCAAAAACCGCTGAAAGCCCGTCTGTAAAGGGCGCGAGCCCGCCCGCGGCCCCCCCAATAAGGGTAGCGGCGGCAATCGCACGATGCCTCGCGTACCAGGCCACTCGGTTGACCACGCGAGCCTCAAGACCGGCGATTTCATCCATGGAGCTCAGCTCCAAGAACGCGTGTTTCTCATAATCCCGCAGCACCGGACGTTTGACCGAGAGGCTCAGCTCGGAGAGGCTTCGCATCATCACGTTGAAGCCGAGGTCCACGGCCTTGGTCTGACTGAGTTTCACCGCGCCCCACTCGGGTAGCTCCGTGTCGTGAATCCACTGCGTGACCGTGGCGGAGTTGGTGCGCTTGGTCCTGAAATAGTGCACAAAAGCGGCCGCATCCTTATCTGCATGGTCCACCCAAATCCCCTGAATATTGACGCGACGCCCCCTCAAGGAATGACCGTAATTGGCCACCGTTTCGTACACCTCGATGATGTCCGGCCCCACGCCAGCGCGCCTTAAAATCTCAGAGTCGTGATAGGTCTGAGCCGCCCTCAGGGCGTACGGCTTCGTCTCGAGGTTGAGCACGTAGAGCGCCGCCAAATGCTCCACGAGAGGGTCTTCGACGCCGGAGACGAGAATGGACTCGATGCTGCGCGAGTAGATCGCCTCAAGCACCAGCTCCAAGAGGAGCATCGCCCGATGAGGATTTGTAGACTTGAGCAAAAAGACGCGGTCAATGAGCTCACTCGCGACTCGCGCATCCCCAAGCCTGACCTGATAGAGCGCCGCATCGTGCATCTTGGCGAGCCGATCCTTGGTCACGGTATAACGCGCCTGGGCGTGGAATTGCGCCACACGTTCGCGCTCAGGGCCAGGCGGCATCACGCGCAGGGCTGCGCCCACCAAGGGCTCGAGCCACGGGTGCGTCACGCCACCCGTCACGGCCACCCGCGCGGCCGTCTCAAACCACTCGAAGAAGATCGGCTGGAAGTCGAGCGCCGCCTTATCACACGCCCGCACCACGTTGTCCTTGGACTCGCCGAGCCACCACGAATCATAACGTTTGGTAAAGTAGAGCCCCACAATCCAGGAGGCCAAATCGGTGTGTTTTGCCTCGGCAAGGGCTTCGACAAGAGCACGGAGCTGCCGTTGGGGCGGGAAATGCCGCTCATGCGCTGTACGCCCAAGGATGCGCACTACGTCATAGAGCCACGTGGGGTCGCGCACGAGGCCGTGTTCCTGAATCTGGGCTAACGCCTGCGCTGAGTGCTCGTCGGACCCGAACCTCCAGATAAATAGCGCCGCTACCGCACCGATGCGCGCGCGCTGATTCACGCCTGTAGTCTTGAGTTTGCTCAGCTGCAGAAGCGCGTGGATATGCGCGGTGTCGAGCTTTTGTGCGACCTTAGGAAAGAGGAGCTTCGGCGTAAGTTCGGTGCGCAAACGCTTGGCATCCAAGTCAAGCCGTTGCCGCCCGCCTATAAAGGTCACCAGAACCTCTGGCCAATAGGCCACGAGCCCGCCTGGAGCGTACCACTCAGGGAGGCGGCGTGCCGGCGCGATGGACTCGAAGCACGCCTCAACAAAGGTCATATTTGGAAGGTTTGAGTTCAACATAAATTGAGGAGGGGGCTGTCCTCCTCAGATGGTTGTATACGAAGGCGAGTGATTTCCAAAATTAAGTCTCAGAACCCTTCCAAAACCTTCGCAGCCTCAGGCACCTCAAAGCTCGTTTCCCCACGGGGTACCCACGAAACCTCATGCATCTTGGTGTTCGTCTTGAGTTCGCCGTGAGTCTTCCCGTCCCATTCAAAGGTACGGAAGGTCTCCGGGAAGGTGATCCCACCCACTTCTTGAGCGCCGTCATACGACATCCATTTCTCCGGCGAATGCCCACCGTCTGGGAAGAATCCCGGATAAGACACAATATACCGCACACCGCCTACGCGCCGAGTCTCGGGATGGATATAGACCACGTAGAAATCATCGGGCGCATCGCCCACGCCGGCCTCGAACGATGCCTTGACGAGCTCCCATTGAACCCCCTCAAACTCCTGAGTGCCTGCCGGCTCGAGCACCGTGCCCGCGTCAGCCAACACAAACGGGATCGCCACAAAATAGAAGGGCGTCAAAGACCAGAATCGCGGGTTTGTGCCGGCGTTCGCATCGGCCGGTTTGAGCCACGCCTGCTGGCCGTCCCACCCATAGCTGACCTCCTTATCCACCACGTTATGGACCGCTCTCGAGCTCCAGATATCCACGGTTTGACGCGTATCGTTCGGGTCTTTGCCGATCGGGTGGTAGGTAAACCTGAACTTCAAATCGCCGCCTTTGAACCATGCGTCGAGCCCACCGTGCGCGTTGATGCTCGCGAGTATCAGGCGGCCGGCCTCAGTGCCCTCAAGCCGCTTTGTGGCTTCTGCCACTCTGGCAGCAATGGCGGCGTCCGTGACGGTTTGAGTTCCCTGTGTAGTAGGGGCTGTGCTCGGCGCAGACTCAGGCTCCGGGGCCGTTTCCTGAGGACCCTCAACCGGTGCCGGGTCGGGGCGAGTCTCCTGGTCGGCGGCTGGCTTCGAGCACGCCGCCAGGGCAAAAGCCACAACGAGTACGATGGAAAATTTCACGTTCACTCCTCTTGAAAAACCGAATAGTCTCAAGCAGATGAAAATGTTGCGCCAAACGTTTCAATTTAAAAAACTTTGTAACGATCTGAGTTCTTTGGCGTCTAGTCATTTGAACCTTGTAATGCCGGGCAACAAGTCTCACAATTTGCCACGGACCAGAAAAGAAGGAGACGACGTGAAATTTGCACTCAAGATGATTCTTTTAGCCCTTGTATTCCCCGCGAGCGCCATGGCTCAGGACGCGGCGCTCGAGCTCGATGCTTCGCGCTCGAAGATCTCGTTTGTGAGCACCGCGCCTGCTGAAAAGATCGTGGGCACCGCAGAGGATGTTTCTGGCACAGTGAAGCTGAACCTCGAGAAGCTCGACGGCACCGGCAAACTCTCGTTCCCAGTCGAGAAGATGAACACCGGCAACAAGCTCCGCGACAAGCACCTCGTTGGGAAAGACTGGCTCAACGCAAAGGCCAACCCCACCATCACCTTTGAGCTGACGTCCATCACGGACACCAAAGACGTCAAGCGCGAAGGCACTCAGGTCGAGTTCACCGGCACGGCCAACGGAAACGTCACCGTCAACGGCGTGAGCGCGCCATCCAAAGCCGAAGTCAAAGTCAAACTCGACACCGCCAAGAATATCGCGCGCATCGAGCCTACCTTCAAAGTCAAACTCGCCGACCACAAGGTGGAAGGCAAGAAGGGCGTTGTGGGCGATAAAGTCGGCGAAACCATCGACATCACCGGTGTGCTCTACGCCAAGGTGAAAAAGTGAAAATCGCAGCGATTGTCCTCGCGATCGCTGGCGTCTTGGTTTTTGGGTATTGGGCAGCGACCGGTCAACCTTTTGTGACCCGGTACGAGCTTCCCAAGGAAGTCAAAACCGTAGATGAATTTGGCGATGAAGTAGTAACCACCGAGATGGTCGAAGGCTTTGAGTTTGGCTTGATGCCTGCCAATCTTGTGGATGGTGCGCTGCCGATTGGTGGCGGTTTGCTTGGCGCAAGCGCAGTCTGCGCGTTCCTTTTCTGGAAGAGAAAACCAAATGGCTGAGTTCAAGTGCCCTCTTTCGCGGCGCATGTTCTTGATGGCGATGGCGGCCCCGATTGCGGCGTCCTGCGAATTTGCGACCATCAAAGGCGAGGTCGAGGACGGAGCTGTCTTTGACCTGAACGACCCTGAGTTCGAGGCCCTCCAGGCCGAAGGCGGCATGGCCTGTCTTAGCGTGGGCGTGGTGGAGCTGATCCTTGTGCGCTCCGGCGACGAAGTCATCGCGTTCGACCGTTTCTGCCCCCACAACCTATTGGACATGGGGCCTTGCGCAGAAAACCCACTGCCGGCCGTATGGGACGCTCAGACCAAACAGCTGACGTGCCGATGGCACACGACGGTCTTTGATGAGGACGGCGACGTGGTTGAAGGACCTTCGCCTTCGGGCATTCAGAGATATCTGGTCAACTTCGACTCGGCCTCCGGGCTGGGTGAAGTCTTGCTCGAGGGAATGGCAGAATGACACGATATTTTGTGCTCTTTTTCGTGCTCATCTGGTGCTCGACCGGCTACGCTGTGCCTCGCATGGCTTTGACGGCTGGCACGCCATGTGCCGCTTGCCATACCAACCTCCAAGGTGGTGGAATCCGTACCGAGATCGGTTGGGGCGCCTCGCTCTACAACGGTGCGCTCACCATGGAAGACATGGGGATGAGCGACCTTGAACCCGAGACCAATGTCATTGGCGCCGGGATTTCAGCCGGCGTAGATATTCGCTTCTTGAGCGCCAGACTTGGCCGTCCCGTGGCTGATATTTCTAGCGGCGAGGTCGAGGCGATTTTGCCCGACAGGCAGTTCATCCCGATGCAGATCCAGGTTCACGCGGCCATGGACGTCACCGACTGGCTTACTGCCTACGGCTCCTACAACGTAGACCGTTCAACCTTCGAGGGCGAGATCTGTGACCCGACGTATCAAGGTCAGGCATGCGCGGAAGCGGCTCTGATTTTCAAACCAGATTCAAGCCTTCCCAGTGTGCGAGTCGGCCATATTCAGCCAAGCATCGGTGTGCGCCATGACGACCATACCATCTTGATTCGTGGTGACGCGGCGCGCCCAAGACAACCTATCATCCCGCCAAATTACGCCGAGACCGGCGTAGAGCTGCACTACCAACCCGTCTACTGGATGCAGGCGAATCTGGGCGGCTTTCGCTCGAAGAATTTGTCGGAGTCGATCGGAGACGAGTCGGTGGTCGGCACCAATGATATCGCGGGCCTCGGGCGCCTCGCGTTCTACCCGAGGATCGATGAGCTAACCAACCTCACAAGCTGGGTCGGCGCCTCGTTCTATACCGCTGCTGACTTCTACATGTTGAACAACTTCATCGGCGTCGGCTGGCTCGATTGGGGCGCGCTCTTCATAGAGTCCGCGCACTCGTGGCGCGGTGGACAGGACTACGAGACCGAGAACTTCATGGTGGGTCTGGAGGTCACCCCTAAGGAGTGGCTCGTGGTGCACGGTCGCGCCGAAAGGGCCATTACCAGCACCCCAACGGCGACCAAGACGGACGCCTTGGTTGCCGGCCTGAAGTTCTACCCGGTTCCTTTCATCACGCTGAACCCCGAGTACCGCATCATTTCTACGCCTGAGTACACGATGGGGCAGATCACCGGCCAAGTGCACATCTTTTACTAGTCCGCGTGAAGTGGTATCCTACTTGGGAACGCGAGCGGAGCTGCTGTGAATCCATTCAGTGATATCAAAGCCTACATGAATCGCCCCTGGGGCCAGCTTCGAGACCTCAAGGTCGAGTTTTGGCGTGATCAGAGTGCTCAGGCTCGTATGAATGCTGGGTTCGAGCTGCACCTGCACGTAAAGTCGATGAATCCTGATTGGCTTGGCCCAGAGTCCCGCGAGGCAGACCTCCAACATCATATCCGAATGTCTAAGTTGTTTAGGAGCCTCGATGAGCGCATTGACTGGGACTCTAAAACAGTTATCCCAAACCTTCAGTGATTGCGATCTTTGGTGGTACTTGTTCGGAGCTCAGGCTCTCATTGCGTACGGTTTCCCGCGTGCGACAGCAGATGTAGATGTTACGGTTCAACCACCCGACGATCTGGATACCTTTCTGGAATCACTATCAGCGAATGGATTTCTAGCCAGAGTGGACGATCCGAAGAATTTCGTGCGGTTGTCCAGCATATTGCCGGTTATGTCCAAGAGTGGAATCCCTGTAGACATCGTATTTGGACAAAGTGGTCTCGAAAGCCAAATCTTATCTCGGGCACGTGTGATTGACTTGGGTGATGTGAGTGTTCCGGTTGCAACTCCAGAAGACCTCATCATCTCCAAGGTTGTGGCAGGCCGACCTCAGGATATTGAAGATATTCGAGCGCTTCACAGTTCGTGCAGACTCGAACGCGAATACATTCTCGATACTCTTCGATTACTTGAAGAGGCGCTCGGAGTCTCGGATCTGGTACCCCTTTTCGAGGGGTTCAAATAAAGATCTAGACCAGTCCTAGAGAAGTTACAGCACTCGGAGTCGTCCGCGCAGACCTCGCCGGAAGTCCGACAGAGCCCTGTGGTGCAGGTGAGGATGGCCCAGAATGCGCGCATGATTTCTCCGTTTTGTAGATTCTTCTCTTGCCCGCAGTCTATCACCGGTGACGATAGTCAAGAAATTGACGTCGCCACTTTGCGTATTCACCTAGTGTACAGGTGGACTCGTGTTCGACCTGGACAGCCACCATTTATGCACCTCGATCGGCACCAAAATCGTAAGCGAGAGCCCCGCCAAAATTAACCACCACTCGGCCGAAACCGGCTGTGTCTGCAAGACACCCTGCAAGAAGGGGATATGCATCGCAGCTACGTGTAGACTAAAGGCGAGCGTAGTTCCGGCAAGCAAGATGGGCGCCCGAAACGGGGAGAGTTTGAAGGCCGACGTGTACTCGGAACGACAATTGCCGATGTGTACACACTCAAAGAAGACCATCATCAAGAGCACCAGATTGCGGGCCTCAGCCTCGGGATACCCTTTCTCCAAGAGATAGTAGAAGAGCCCAAAACTCACGCCGGCCATGACCGCAGCACCCGCGATAACACGCTCAATCATGAGGCGGTCGAAGATTCGCTCCGACGGATCCCGCGGCTTACGATTCATCACGCCTTTCTCGCCCGGCTCAAACGCCAACGCCACGTCCTGAATGCCGTTTGTCACCAAGTTCATCCACAAAATCTGGACCGGAACGAGCGGCAGCGGAGTCCCCAAAAACACCGCAAGCCCAATGAGCATGAGCTCGGCAGCCCCTGTAGAGATCAAGAGATAGATGACCTTGCGAATATTATCGTACGCAATTCGGCCTTCCTCCACTCCCCCTACAATGCTCGCGAAATTATCGTCCGTGATGACGAGCTCCGAAGCCTCGCGGGCCACGTCGGTGCCATCTTTGCCCATCGCCACACCGATATTCGCCTCCTGCAAGGCGGGTGCATCATTGACGCCATCGCCGGTCACGGCCACCAGATGCCCGGCGGCCTTAGCAGCACGCACCAACTGCAACTTCTGCTCGGGCGCCACACGCGCAAAGACATGCACCTTGCCCACCAACGCCCCGAGCTCCTCGGGCGTCTTCGCCTCGAGTTCAAGCCCAGTCAGCGCTCTATCCCCCTCTTTAGCAATTCCCATATCGCGGGCAATCGCGAGCGCCGTTTCGGGATGGTCGCCAGTGACCATGGCCACCTGCAGCCCCGCATGATGGCACTGGGCAATGGCTTCAATCACGCCGAGCCGCAAGGGGTCAATCATACCAACATAGCCCAAAAACTTGAGCGTCTGGGGCTCGGCACCTAGAGCAAACTCTTCGGCACCACTTGCGAGCGCGATGACTCGATAGCCGCCTTTGGCCAGAGACTCAGCCTCTTCCAGAGCGTCCTGATGTTCCGACTCTCCCAGGCCGCACATGTCGAGCACGCGTTCCGGAGCGCCTTTAACGGCAGCAAAGGTACCCCGAGGGCCTTCGAAGAACGTAGCTGCGTACCGAATCTCCGGCTCAAATGGGATCTCCGAAACCTTTGAATAGCTTGCCAACACCTCGGCACGATTCATGCCGAGCTTTTCCGCCAAGACATGTAGCGCAACGTCGGTCGGGTCACCGAGATGCGTCCATTCATCACCTTCTTTCTCAAGCGTCGCCTCGTTGCAAAGCAGTCCTGCAAGGGCTAACGCGCTCACGTCCTCATCGTCCAGACTCGCGCCAGACACACTGCCATTTGGCACAAAGCCCTCGCCGCTGACGTCAAAGCGCCCTCGTGGTGTCACGAGCTTTGCCACGGTCAGGGCGTTCACCGTCAACGTGCCCGTCTTGTCCGTGGCGATATACGTACAGCTGCCGAGCCCCTCAACGGCCTCGAGCCGCCTCACAATCACATTGCGCGCCGCCATGCGCGAGGTGGCCACAGAGAGCGCCACGGTCATGCCCACGGGGAGCCCCTCGGGGATGGCCGCCACCGAGAGCGCGACCACCAGCATGAACGCGTCGGCCCACGAGTAGCCTTGGAAAAAGACGCCCACAAGGCCCACGAGGATAGCCATGCCGACCACCACAATCGCCACCATTCGCGCGAATTTCTCCATGCGAATCTGAAGCGGCGCTTTACCCGCGGCAGTACTCATTACGGTATCGGCGAGCCTACCGAGCTCGGTGTTTAGTCCGGTGGAAGCCACCACGCCCTTAAGGCGCCCCTTCACCACGGTCGTACCCGCAAACGCCATATTGAGCCGGTCACCCACGGTGGTGGGGCCGTCGGGCATCCAACGCGCGTCCTTGGCCACAGCGAGGGATTCGCCGGTCAACATCGACTCGTTGATCTCCAAACCCGTTGCCGAAATCAGGCGCAAATCAGCCGGAACACGCTGGCCCGACTCCAAAACCACCACATCTCCCGGCACCAGGTTCTCAGCGTCAAGCGTCTCCACCGCACCGTCGCGATAGACGCGTGTCTGAATGTGTAAAAACTTCTCCAGAGCCTTCATGCCCTTCTCGGCCCGAAACTCCTGCCAGCTTCCGATCAGCGCGTTCAGCATCAGAACCACGGCGATGAATCCGGCATCCGTGGTGTCCCCCATCAAAAACGCGATGAGGCCGGCCACGCCCAGAACGTAGATGAGTGGGCTTTTGAATTGGTGGAGAATGATGGAGAAGAGCGTCACAGGCTTGCGGGTTGGCAGTGCGTTCTTGCCATACTCCTCAAGGCGCCTGCCGGCCTCTTCTGAGGCCAAACCGCGCTCGGAGCTCCCGAGCGCCTCAAAGACGTTCTCCTTCGTTTCTTCGTGTGCTTTGATTTGAATCATGGCCACCCGTGCTATCTACGAGATAGACCAACGGTATAGCTTTTCTAGCGCCTGTGCGCGATGGCTGATCCGATTCTTTTCTTCAAGTGAAAGCTCCGCCATGGTGCGGCCATCGTCGAGCACAAAGTACGGGTCGTAGCCAAACCCACCATCACCGCGTGCCTCGGGCTGAAGACGCCCCCTAAACTCCGCACGAAATTCGATGATATGCCTGCCATCCATCACCTCCATCTCGCCTGCTTTTGGTCCGATACGTGCCAAGATTTCGCGGCCTGAATCGTCGTCCGCAACGCAAAGACATAGAACCGCCACATACTGGGCCCGCCGCCTATCCGGCGCGAGCTTCCTCACTTCTTCCACCAGCTTCAGGTTATTGAGCTCGTCCTGCGGCCGAGTATCTCCAGGCGCGCGCTCGGCCCACCTTGCGCTGTAGACGCCCGGTGCCCCATCAAGCGCGAGGATCTCGAGCCCCGAATCGTCCGAGAGCGTAGTCTTACCGGTAAAAAGGGAGACCTCTAACGCCTTCTTTCGTGCGTTATGTTCAAAGGTATCACCGTCTTCCACGACTTCCGGGACGTCCGTGAGGTCACCTAGATTCTGCACGGTGATGCCGGGAAAAACCTTTTGGATAATCGCCTCGAACTCGCGCGTCTTACCCTTGTTCCTAGTCGCTATGATCATGAAACCTCCTAACTCAGTCCGCCTAGGACATCTACCACGCGACCCTATTGAAGTAGAACCTTGGATTGGATAACGTCTTTGAGTTCCCCGTGGAGTCCAAATGGAAACGACAGAACGAATCGAGGCAGAACTTTCGGACCTACCAGAAGAAGACCAACCACCTCATAAAGGAAGTTTGGAGGCGGAGATTGACCGGAGAATCGCAACCTATCGGGAGAATCCGTCAATTCTGATTGATGCGCCATCTGCGTTGAGTGATTTACGGAAGCTTGTGTAGCAAGCTCGGACTCTAATGTAGCAAGCTCGGACTCTAATGTAGCAAGCTCGGACTCTAATGTAGCAAGCTCGGACTCTAATGTAGCAAGCTCGGACTCTAATGTAGCAAGCTCGGACTCTAATGTAGCAAGCTCGGGCGTACTTGAAAGAATAAGGCGGTCGGGTAGAGCGCCAAGAGAAGACGTAGAAGCTGCAATAGTGGAAGCGTGTCGCGATAGATTCTTGACCAAGCGTATCGAGCCGCTCGCTCTCATTTTTCGAGTTGAGGTCTGAAGGACGAACGCGAGTTCATTTCACCCGAGCGTGTAAGGCGAAGTACACCGCCAAAATTAACATGTTGAACAAGTGGACCAGCGGGAAGATCACGGTCGCCCACGGCTCATAGACCGCACAAAGCACGGCGCCCACCGCATACCCAGGCACCACCATCCGAATCCGCGGATCGATGTTCCAGATCGCATAGGTGCTCAGGACCGAGACCAAAGCCAGGTCCAGTGAGAGCGCGTACGCGAGCGAACTTAGCCCAAATACCGCGCCCATTCGAACCACCATCGCAAAGATGATGAGTACGCCTATCGCCATAGTCAGGCTTCGGTTGGCGCGAGTGGTGAACAGCCGGTCCCGAAACCACCAGAACGCGGCCGCCACCACCACCATCAGAACCATATGACTGCCTGCCATAGTGCGCGCATCCGGCACGTGTCCAAGCGCCTGTGGAACCAGCTGTGGGAGCGCAATCGCGAGCCCAATCACCACCCAAACCCAGGCCTTCTGGCGGTTTGCCTGCGTCGGATCCAAATCTCGTTTGAGCTCGTGGTAGCCCTCGGCATCACGCACAAGCGCCTTCTGTTCCTCAAGCCCCGCCTCGATCAACTTCAAGAGATCCGGCGAAGGCGGGTCAAGCTCGCTATAAAGTCGCATGGCGGAGCCCGGAGCCTTCTTCTTGAGCTCGTAATGAATCATCGCTTCAATACTCGCCCGCAAACCTTCGCGCCCCGCAGCGCTCTCAGGAATCGCTCCCACAACGTACTCAAAACCCGAGCGCGCCGCGCCGAAGACGCGGTAGACATCAGCCGGGGCCGAATCCACGCTCACCAGCCGCTTGAGCTCGGTCAGCTGCCGCCTCGCGTTGGCCAGAATCCGGTTGACCGCACGGCTCTCTCGCCACTGTACCAGCGCCTGACGAAGGTCCTCAGCACTCCGGAAACGCTCACTTGCATAGCGCGCCAGCGCTTTTTCACAAATGCCGCGCAAACCCGGGTCTGTATCCTGGCCAAGGGGCGCAATTCGCCCGTAATAACTAGCCATGAGCACCTCGGTGCCCGTAGCCCCTTTATGCGGCACTCGTCCACAAAGGCCCGAGTAAAGCACGCCCCCCAGCAGATAAACATCCGCCTCAGGCCCCACCTTCTCGTCCTCGGTCACTAGCTCCGGCGCCATGTAGCACGGGGTCCCGAGCACGGTCTTCATCTCCTCGATACGTGGCAATCCACTCAGCCCACCATCGCGATAATTGACCGCACTACCCCAGTCCAAAAGGTAGACCTCGCCGAACTCGCCAAGCATGATGTTCGCCGGCTTGATATCAAGGTGAAGAATGCCGCGAGAATGCGCGTAGCTGACCGCATGGCACACCGAGATCAACGCATCCACAAACGCGTCTATCTTCTCGGCCCCACGCTCCGGCACAATGAGGTCAGCCAAGGTCCGCCCATGGATATACTTCATGGCCACAAAGGGATTGCCCTCTTCATCACGCGCGATCACATGCACCGGCACAATATTCGGGTGCTCAAGGTGCCCCATGGCGCGCGCCTCGCGAAGCAAAGACGTATGTGCCGCGTCATCACTTCTGTCGGTGCGCGTCTTCTTGATGGCCACATCACGTTCGAGCCCAACCTGCATGGCGCGCCGAACCTCGCCCATCCCGCCCTGCCCGATCATCTGATTGAGCGCAAAAAGCCCTCCCATACCCACAGAAGGCAAGTCAGAAGGCGAAGACACCTCCTCCAGTCCACGGTTGCGCACGGTCTCGTTGGGGTCCACCCCACCAAACTCGGCTTCCAGTGCGGCGCGCTTATCAGCGTCCATGCTTCCTCATCCGCGGGCTATTTGGGGACGATAATGCGGTATTCCCAGGGGTTTAGCTGAACCCGCAAACTACCATTCAGTACGCTCGCTTCCAAGCCCTCACGACCCCAAACTTCCATCGTAGCGCCGGAGAGTCCGTACGCAGACGGAATGGTTACGTCCTCGGTGCGTGGCGTGTCCGACTTATTCATGGCCACCAGAGCCACATTGGTGCCATCTGAGCGAAGGTAGACGTACAAGGAATCGTCCATCCAAAGCTCTTTTCGCTCCGCTCCACGCAAGGCGGGCAGCGCCTTTCGAGCCTGCCCTAACTCCTGAACCCGGCGCAGCAACTCACTCTGATTCGCGTTCAATGTTTGCGGCATCATGCGCCGATTGTCCGGGTCGGTGTCCCCGGCGAGCCCGACTTCGTCGCCGTAGTAGATGAGCGGGACGCCGGGCTGAGTGAGCGTAAACACGAACGCCAAAGACGCACGGTTGATAAGGTCCCATTGTGTGACCTCAGCCGCAGGCCCCTCGGCCATCAAGTCCGGCGTCTGCCCAAACGAGCCCTGCCCATTGCCGGCCGCCTCGGTCATGAATCGCGGGATGTCGTGGTTACCCAAAAACGGCGACATCCGGGTGTAGAACTGCCCGTACGAGCGCTGGCCCGCGGCCGCCGCACCCTCTAGATCCCTGAATGAGCCACCGTGCGCAAACGTCGAGCGAATCGCGTAATAGAGCGGGAAATCGAACTGCCCGTGAAGCTCATAATCCGCCACGTAGTTCATGATGAGCCCACGGTCCGACGTAAAGGTCTCGCCAACCAGATAGAAGGGCGCAACTCCCTTGTCCTCAAGCTTATCAAGCCGTAGTCGGAGCTGGCGCATCACCACATGGTCCATATGTTTTGCGGCATCTATCCGAAGCCCGTCCACGTCAAACTTCTCCATCTTTGCAATCACATCTGAGAGCACGCGGTCCACAATCTCGGGGTTTCGATAGTTCAAATCTGGCAGGTAAGGCGCAAACTGGCAGTCGAGCGGACGGCCTCCCGGCCCTTCCCAAGCGCAGTTCTCGGTGCCGCACACACACGTCTGAGCGCACCACTCGGGCTTCTCGGTGCAGTAGCCGTGATCCTCGTGCACGTGATTGAGCACGATATCAAAGAGCACCCTGATCCCACGCGCGTGCGCCGCCTTGATGAGGCGATGCAAGGCCTCGTCGCCGCCGTAGGCGCTCTCAGCACTCAAAGGGTCCACCGGCCAATAGCCGTGGTAACCCGTGAACAAATCGCCGCTCGAGCCCGTATACGCGCTCTCAGGGTTCTCGTAGACCGGGGAAAGCCAGAGGATGTTCACACCCATATCGTCAAAGTAGCCGTCCTCAATCGCCTCGGTCACGCCATCAAAATCCCCGCCCATGAAACTCGCGATATCCGCCAGATTGACGTCCGGTTTGGACGGCCGCATGCCGTTGACCGACCTGAATCGGTCCGTAAACGCGAGGTACATCAAGCCGTCTTGCCAGCTGAAAGGCTCGGCTTCAGACCACACGGGGAGCCAGAGCCCATCGTTTTCCGCCGCAACTCCGGCGGTGTCCGCGCCTTCAACCCGCAACGAGTATTTTCCAGGCGCGGGCGGCGTGAAATCAACCACCACGTCGCCGTTTTCATCAATGCTCCAGGCATCCTCATCGAGCTCGGTCTCACCCGCAAAAATACTCACGCTATCCGGATCGAGGGGCGCCTTGCTCGACGCTGCTGCCACGAAACTCAGCCGCGCCTGAATACGCTCCCCACCGGTCAATTCGTCTACGCGCCAGAGAGGCTTTTGGCAGTCACCAACCCGAAGCTCGCGCACCTCAGTGCCATCGTGCCAACGCGTGAACACGTCCGGAGGCGCCGGCTCCGCCTCTCCATCCACATAGAACGAAAACGCATAGGCGCCAGGCTCAAGTTCGGCGCGCCAGACCGGACCACCGTCCTCATCAAGCATGGGCTCGGGCGTCCAATCATTGAAGTCCCCGGCGATTTCATCCGCATTGGGGTGCGTCAACTCTACGGTACACGAACGCGTCTCAAGACCCTCGGGCACGGGCTCAGCCGGCCCTTCCTTGGTGTCCGAACAACCCAGCCCAACTAACGCAATTACAACTAGAAAACGCCGCACCAGACCTCCTCGCATTTAGCTGCAATAAGGTACCTGATGGGCAGGTGGAATCAAGCGAACTCGACAACCTAACGCGTACGTGCGCACCAAGAGTGAACAAATCCTTCAATGTCGGGACGGGTACACTCGTAGTTGGTGGGACAAGGCTGGTTTGCGTTGCATCGCTCTTTGAGGAAACAAACATCAGGTTGAGTTGGCACCGAGACTTCGTTGGGCTTGCACGGGCTCGGATCGGAAACCGTCTCACAAACTCCAAGCTTGCCACCTTTTTTCACCACACAGTCCAACCCTTGGCCACATTGAGAAGACTCGTAACAGAGGCTTGTATCTGGCAAACATATGCTGGCCGAAATCGCTCCTTCCGGACACTCACTTCGCCTCGAGGGCGACTCAGTGCAAGTGCCAGAACCGTCCGAGCAAATGAAATCATCCGGGCAATCTTGATTTTTCAAACAAGCTTGACGGCATTGACCTAAGCTACATTCTCCCGATTCACACTCGTAGCCTGTTAGACAACTTTCTCCACCAACCTTTGGCCCCGGGGAGTCACAAACCTGAGAGAAGCCGTCCTCCTGGTAGTACAGGCAAATCTCCCCATTGGGACACTCCGTGTGAGAGTCACAGGTCCAGAAGTCGATACATAGTCCACGATGGTCACATCTCATGTAGAACGGACAATCCTCGTCGCGTTCACATGTAGCTGTGCGACCGGTTTCGGAGAAACACTGGTTCGTATCCAGACACACGTAGCCCTCAGGACACTCTTCGGGGCGCTGAATTGAGCATGACCCCGACTCCACATGAACACAGGATCCTCGGGGTGTACATGCGTCTTGCGGATTGGGGCATTGGCACTCGTAGAGGACGTTTGGATCAATAACCCTGCCAGCCTCAACAACCTCAAACCCTTGAGTGGGCTCCATGTCTTCGGCTTGATCAGGCGCGCCATGATCGTGTTCTGGCACCATATCAACACTTTGATCGGGCGAAGAAGTTGCGTCTTCCTCGCCTTGATCTTGTTGAGTGTCGATTGGCATATCCACACCTCCAGCGCCCTGAGTTCCTTTTCCATCAGAAGAACAGCCGTTTGCCGCAAAAATTGAGATAAAGAGCAGGATTAGCACCGCATTCAATGGCACCTCCAAGACTAGTTCGTTTCCTGAACAACAAGGTAGCAGGGGTCCCGCCTTCGATCAAAAGATAGGGGGCACTCAAAGTCCACCAGGAATCAGGCGAACTCGAGCATCTTGAAGATGGACTCGTGAATCACTCCCGAATCAATGGGCTTCTGGATGACTTCGTCAGACCAGCAAAGGCCTTCTTCTTCACCGCGATTCGCAACCACGATGAATCGCTCTACCCGTTGCACACTACGAACGGCCGATTCGCGCACGGGGCCGAGTCCCGCGTCGTAGATCACCATATCGAATGCCACGGCCCTCAAACAATCGAGCATTGCCGTGACTGACGCGGCCGTAACCACCTGAACCATGGCTCCGAGCCCTTCTTTTAGAGTCCGTTGAAACGTCTTCGATGGACTTACTACTAAAACTCGCACAGACGCCTCTCTTCCACCCTGTAAATTACAGTGTGGGCGATAAATTACAGCCCAAGTGATACAGAAGCGTGAGGAATTTACAAGGCTAAGCTGCAAAATTGCACAAGAAATGCAATGTTAACGCGCATACTCGCTCCTCAGCCGCGCACACTCCACCGCGGCATCCATGGCGTAGCGCATCGATTCCGCGTTCGCCCGCCCCTGCCACGCGATATCCCACGCGCTCCCATGGTCCACAGACGTCCTCAGAATCGGCAGGCCGAGCGTGATATTGATGGCCTGCCCAAAATGAATGGACTTGAGTCCCACGAGCCCCTGGTCGTGGTACATCGCAATCACGGCGTCATAGGGCGCCTCTTGCCCGTGAAACTTGGCAAAGAGCGTATCGGCTGGGTGCGGCCCGCTTAATGCTACGTCCGGCATCTGGGCCCGCAATCGCTCGATCGCAGGCGTAATCGTCTCGATCTCCTCCATCCCCATATGGCCGTTCTCGCCCGCATGAGGGTTGAGCCCGAGCATCGCAATCTTCGGCCGAGTAACCCCAAAAAAACGAGCGAGATCCTCAACGCAGGTGCGCACCACACGCTCAATCTTTGGTCCGACAACCGCATCCGGCACGGCTCTTAAGGCAAGGTGCGTAGTCACAAGAGCCACTCGAAGCCTCGGACCCGCCAACATCATCACGTGATTGGGCGCATTGTACCGAGCAGCCAAAATCTCCGTATGACCGCTGGCCTCAAGCCCGATCAATGGACGCAAAGACTTCGTCCACGGCGCCGTTACAATCGCATCGGCACGCCCCGAATCTACCAAATCAAGCGCCTGCGCAAACGTACGCTCCTGAATCTCCGCACTCGTCGCGCTCGCCTGCCCAGGCAGGACCGCATCGGGGTCTAGGCCCTCGCAGACGTCTAAAACCTCAAAGCTCTGCTGAATCCCAAGCTTTTTGGATAGATGCCGGAAAACTTCCTCGGAGCCCACCACCAAAGGCTCAAACTCCAGGTGGGGCGTGGACAGGGCTTTCAGAATAATCTCAGGCCCGATGCCCGCCGGATCCCCTGCTGATAGCGCAAGGATTGGCCGGCTCAAAACTTTCGAACCTCAACAAATGAGCGCGTCTTAAGCTGCGACATATACTGCTTCAAAAGCCGCTCGAGCTCGCGCTGACGGAGCTCGCCGCGCAACGCCTCTTTCTTCTGCTCCACATCGGGATTCTCGCGCTTTTCCTCGCTCAGAACCTTGATGATATGGAAGCCAAACGCAGTCTCAACGGGATCCGAGATTTCGCCGACTTCCAGCGCGAACGCAGGCGTCGCAAAGCTCGGGTCCAGATCCGCGGCACGGTACGTACCGAGTAGCCCACGGTTATCCGAAGACGGTCCCTGGTTCTCTTCGGCGGCTACGTCTCCAAAATCAGCCCCACCATCGATCTTTGCCTTGAGCGCCGCCAACTCTGCAACGAGTGCGCGCTTGGCTTGCGGCGAGTTATCCGCAGGACGCTTGAGAATATGGGCAATAGTTCGGTAGACCACCGCACCACCATCCTCGCCGTATCGCTCGCGATAGAGTGCATCTACGTCCTCGTCGGTGATGGTGACCTGCGAGCCGACCTTGATGTTGACCATACGTACCTTGAGCAGATTCGCCCTCACCATTTCGCGATATGCCGAAAACGGCATGCCGTATTGCTCGATGGTCTGTTTGAACTGCTCCTCGCTCAGATTCTGTTGCGAGCGCGTGTACTCAAGCCATTTATCGAGCTCCGAATCCTCGATCTTGTAGTCGATCTTCTTGGCCTCCTGAGCCAAAAGCTGCCGCTCCACGAGGTCGTTCAGGGTGGCCTCCAAAATCTCAGCACGCTGAGACGGATCCTCCATCATGCCCGGGTCCATGCCGTTCTGTAGCAGAAACGGAATCGCGGACATTCGCACATCGTGCAAGGTGATAATCTCAGTGTTCACGCGCGCCATCACGCGGTCGATGATCTCGGCACTGAGCGCGCCCGACCAACACATCAAGAGTCCCACCACCAACGCAAAAATTCTAATTCGTCGCATCGTCATTCCTTAAGGTCACGAACCGGTACCTTATTCCCTTGTTGGAGTAAACGCTCCAAGGTCTTCTCGGCCGAATCCGGCGGCTCTACCTTCTCCAAAATCTCACGATTCACCGTAACTTCCACTTCCTCTTGCGCCTCGGCGATGATGCGCTGGCGCTCCTCTTCGCGGCGTTTGGTGTAGAGTTTCTCGCGAATCTCGTCTTTGACGTCCTCGAGGCCGCGCACATTGGCGGCCTGCTCCTCAATGAACGTCGCGATATAGAACTTGCCCGCGTGCCCAAAGACCGGCGTGACCTCGCCCACTTCGCTCAAACCAAAGACGTGCTTGGCGAGCGTGGCATTGAGGCCCTCATTTTTGGCGAGCGGCGAGGCGGGATCTTCAACCCAGCCGTGCTCGCCGCCCTTTCGTTTGAGAGCGGGATCAAAATGGTGCGCGTCCGCAAGGCGCCGCAGCATATTGAGCTTTTGCACGGGCTCTTCATACGTGCCGGCCTCGATAATCTCCCTCAAACCCTCCACCGTTTTGGCCTGATCCGCGCCGATCAGCGCGACATTGCGCGCACGCGGCTTGTGGAAAGCCGTCGGGTCCTTCTCATACGCCTGGCGAATCTCGTCGTCGGTGATATCGCGCATGCTCACACGCTTTCGGAGCTCTTCGGCCAGATAATGCCTGACCATGGCCTCCTTGATGGCGTGCATCACTTCGGGGCGACCGCCGTATCCCTTGCGCTCGGCCACGTCGGCCAAAATCTCGAACTCCACCTGCGCGTCCAAAAACTCGAGCTTCGCCTCGGTGCTCGAGTAGCGGGCACGTGCGTACGGGTTCAGGCCCTCGATCCGCCGCTCGAACTCCGTCATCGTAAGCTCTTCGCCGTTGACCACGGCGACCGCCTCCTTGCTCTCGGTCCCACGCGGCGGCGCTTCCACGCGCCCAGACTCGGAGGGCTTAGTCGGCGGACAACCCAAAAGCATCGCGCTAAAAAGAAGGACTTGCAGTGCGCAACCAATTCTAGAATATAGTCCTTTCATCGTCTTCACCTCAGCCGCCAAACCAGCGACGCACGCTTATAACAAAGAAATGGCCCTAAAACACTTCGATCCAGCCGAAGATTCGCGCGAGGCCACATTTCTGGCCTACGAGTTCCTACGTCGCCAACCCCAAGAGGGCCTCACGCTGACCGCCGCGGAGCTCGCCGCGCAGACCACCCTCTCCCAGGTTGCGGCCGAACACGCGCTCCTGGCCTTGAGCCGATGGTCGCCAGCACGCGTCACCCTGGACCGCGATTCGGAGCTGGTCTTCGCCTTTCAGACCATCAACCCACCGCCGAAAAACCGCGCGCTCGACACGGTTTTGTTCTACGTCCTGATGGCCGTGCTCACGCCTTCGGTCCTGATCCTTTCGATGCCCTCGCTCGGCCTTTTGCATGCATCCACGTATTGGAGCCCACCTATCTCATGGCTGCTGGTTGCCCTCGGTGTGGTTGCGATACCTTTTGCGATGATCACCTGTTTTGGGAGTCTTTTCGGGCTGGCCATGGTCTATCTCCCGGTCTTTGCTTTCACCATGATTCACCTCGGCTGGGACGCGTGGGACCGCCATCAAGAGCTGGGCTCGTTTGTGGGCTTCGCCACTTTTGGTCTGGTTCTCCTGATGTTCTGGGGATGGCAGGTGCGCGAGATTTCTAAGTCTGAAGATAGTGCCTCCAATGAGCTCCTTGAGACGCTCAAGGACTTCCTTCTGGGCCAACGCCCCTCGTGGCGGCACGACGCCAAACGCTCGTGGCAACTCCTGGCCTGGCATCGAGGCACAATCACCATCGACGACGTGATGGTCGGCTTCGGCATGAATCGTGCCGAGGCGTGGTCCGAGTTGACGCAGCTTGTTCTCCATTATGGCGGCGATATCCAGATCTCCGACACGGGCGCGATCTCCTTTAACTTCGGAACCTTCAAAGAAACAAAGAAGCCCGAGAAGCCGCCCGAGCCTCGCCCACCCAAACTCTTTGGCCACGAAGGCCGATGGCTCCAAATCGTCTTCTGGGGCACCCTCTTTCTGGGCAGCATCACCATCATCGCCCACCCACTTTACCCAGCCTTTCCAACGAATCTTGAGGCGGACTTCGACACACTCATGTCCAGGGGCGCTGGACTCTGGCCCGCGCTCTTTCTTGGCACCCTCTTCTTGGTCAGGATAAGACACTGGCGTGTGAAGTTATCGGAATGGCAGCGAAGGATGATGGGAGTGGAACTCTTGAAGCAGTGGCGTACCACGCCTCAAGATCACGTCCTGGAGTCCGAAATCCCAGCCCGGCTACTCGCCGAGTTCGGTGGCACCATAGACCCCGAGGTTTCTTCAACGTGCGTGGTCTTCCCAGAATTTGAACGTGGAGTACGCGCGAATTCTTCCGGTCAATAACCCCACTCGATGCAAGGGCCCACTTGAGGGTCGCAGCGGTCACTATCGTCTCTGAAGCTCGAAACGGATAGGATGTTGGAGTGTCTGTGGCGGTGGAGACCAACATCATAAAAGACTTCTCCATCTAGATTTCTTCTTGGCAAGAAGGGGTCGGGAATCGCCATCATCATAACATCGTTCTTGTCTCGACCATCGATATCTAGCCAGAACGAACCGCGGTCATCAACCTTCTCTAATATCTCGGTGATACTGTCATTGCCGATGCCTTCATTCCCCCCTGACCACGTATAGACGGGGTCAGCGGCAGGCCTAGAATCCACCAACGGAACAAGCGCAACGATGCGCGGCTTGTTGACCCAAAACCGAAACAACGACCAGTCGACCCAAACCCCGCCATCCGGGTGGGTCATAGCGTAGCGAGTGGAGCCGGAATCGCGTTCAAAAGCGCCTATGAGCCATTTGGTGTTGCGTCCCATCTCTCGCTCAAAATCCGTTGCTGGCTCCTCCAGCGCTTCCCGAACACAAATCTCTTCCTTGAGCGTGTATCCGCCGTACAAAACTGTAAATCGGTCAGTGCGGCCATTGTAGACCTTGTGGTCCACGTGATGTGTTATCAAGACAGTGACATCGTAAGCGCCGGGCTTGGCAAAGCTATTCGCTCCAATCTTGAGGTCCACAATGTTGATGTTAGAACGCCGAGTAAATGACCACCCTGAGTCCTCTACTTCTTCCAGAATCTCGTCGCGTCCATGATCCCAGAGTGTATGCGTCGTTGAAGTTGGCCTGTAGTTCACAAGTACCGTATACCCGAGTTCCCCCAGTTTTCCGAACGATGTCGGAGCCCAATGATAGGTGGAGATTTCCACGTCATCTCCCGGATTCGCATACAAAATATGGGTTTGAAACGTTCCATCAGTCGTCAGGCCCGCCTGATGTTTGGGGTGTGGAAGAACTAACGATAATTCGTAAATATCGGAAGCGAGCGGGGGACCACCACCCAGGAACTCTGACGCCGTCATATGGGCACGTTCCGAAAGTCTCTCAACGATCTCAAACGGCCCTTGCTTCATTGTCCAGGCAATCGTCTCGGCCTTACATTCTCTCTCCGTCGCCCAGAGTTTAGGGTCTTGCTTGTTTTCCCCAACCGGTTGCCCCAGACTTGAGACCGAGCCAGGGTCAAGGATAATCTCGGTTTGTGGATCATATGTGATGGGATCCGGAACCTGTATGGGGTCGTCGGAATCCACACACCCGCCAAGGACTAAGAAAAGGGCGCCCGTTAGTGGTATTCGACCTGTCGTTGAGAGCCTCAATCTGGGCCTCCTACCCTTAAAATCGGCACTGATCTTCCGAAACATTGTAATTGCCGTCTCGCGTCTTAGGGCGGACGACGTAGGATGACTGATACTCGGCAACCGAATTCGTACAGATTCCGTGGTCCTTAGTACTCAGTTGTACCGACTCATACACGTTCGTTCTTGGGTAAGACCAAGGGCCGAACGAAAAGAATAGAAAACTGTCCATCAAGATTTCGTCCATCTGGACGCGTGGCCGCCTAATCGTACCTGTCGTAAAGTCGCAATATTCTAGAGTCGAAGGCCAGTTGGAGGGCCAGATTCCGGAGCATTCAACGGCAACAGGTATCTGGAATGTCGTGTCCATTGTCTCAACGCTGGTCTGGGCATACATTTCTAAGAGTATACAGTTGAACTTCTCGATATCGAGACGTTTACAGGGCCCAAATCCCTCTGAGGATGTGCCATCGTCCAATTGGTTTTGATCGAATTCGGCTACGGAACATTGTGCTGCCAAGAGTGGGCCGTCTTGTTGTTCAGCATAGGATTTTGTGTCGCTACCAGCACAGTTGATATCCGTGCGGAATATGTAGAGTTGCACGCCATCAATCGTGACGCTGCCGTCTGGGGCGAGCATCATGTCAAAAATGATATTGCGAGTTTGCAGCAGATCCCACCGTTCAGTGGTCTCGTTGAGCCTATGAGACACACCGTTTTGCTCCAAGATGATTGGAGGGAAAAGTGTTCCGTCTACAGCTAGCTGATTTGGCATGGTGGCGCCCAAAAGTGTGCTCATATACTCGTAGAACGCGCCCGTGTTCGCATAAATTCCCGCGTTGGGCGTGACACGAATCACGCCGGTCTTCATATCGGTGACGCTGGCGTCCACTTTCCATGCTTGTTCTGAGGAATCCTAGTTCGTGGTTAAGTTGCTCTGTTGCCTAACAAGTGCTGGATCATCGGTCGTCGGCAAATGCGAGATCAGCTGGCTTGTGCATTGACCAGATGGGCATTCACAATCGTCCGGATCTGTGTCGGGGTCGCAAAAGAGTCTTTGCGCTAACCGCGAGACAAAGCTTCCTGTCAAACCAAATTTGGTCTAAAATCGGTTATAGAAAGGAGGCAAAGATGAAGCTATCAACCCATGTCAAACCCATCACCTATCTGAAGGCTAACGCCTCTGAAGTAATCCGAAATTTTGAGCACGATAAGACCCCGCTTGTGATAACTCAGAATGGAGAGGCAAAGTGTGTCGTGCAGGATATCAAGAGCTTTGAGGCTATGCAGGAAACACTTGCGCTTTTAAGGATTTTAGCACTTGGAAAGGAGCAGGTTGAAAAAGGGGAGGTTGTTGGCATTGAAGATGTGCGTTCACACTTTGCCAATAAGTCCTAGCCATGATGTACGAAGTGGTTCTCACGAGCTCTGCGTTGGCTGACCTTGAGGAGATCTTTGAATATATTGGAGAGTATGACTCTTTAGAGGCCGCTCAGCATGTGATCGCCCGCATCCTGGATGCTTGCGAGGCTCTTGCCGAATTGCCGAGTCGTGGAGCCCATCCAAACGAACTTAAGGAACTCGGGATATTCAACTATCGCGAGGTATTCTTCAAACCTTACCGAGTCATCTATACAATCGGAGACGAAGAACGTGTCGAAGTGTTGCTAGTAGCCGATGGACGACGGGACATGCAGGCTTTGCTCACAAGGCGCCTTCTCAGTCGCTAGTCTTGTCACTAAGGAGCCTGGACCTTCTCCAACACGGTCGCCATAAAGCCCTGCGCGTCATCAATATGCGCAAACGGGCTGTAGAGCAGCAGAGGTACGGTCTGGCCGCCAGCCTTGATCATCAGCCGGCCCGAGGCGCGAGTCACCGCCATGTCTTTGAGGCCTATGGACTCCGCGTCTAGGAGCTCCCACCGAAAGCTCCACATCTTGTCCATATCCCCAACCATCAAGGCTTCTTTGTTGGTGGCCACCACCATCTTCTCACCCACATGGTACCAGTAGGTGATGGTGATGCCGAAGATAGCGCCAAGACCGCCGAACACGCCAAGCCCAACAAGGCTCCAGGGCGCGCTGGCGAAGAAATAGCTCAGGGCCCCGAGCACTACGCAGATGCCGGCAAAACCCGCCAGAATCCACAAGGCTGCGGAGTTCAAGGTGTAGCGATAGACCTTGGAGCGCGCCACTTCGCGCTGCAGATCTGGCCCCTGCAAGACTTGGATTTTAGCCAACTCAGACACGGCTTAGATATCCAGGTTTCTCACATCGAGGGCGTTACTCTCGATGAATTCGCGGCGTGGCTCAACCTGGTCGCCCATGAGCACGGTGAAGATATCGTCGGCCTCAATGGCGTCCTCAACCCGAACCTGCAAAAGGGTACGCGTCTTCGGGTCCATGGTGGTGTCCCAGAGCTGGTCGGGGTTCATCTCACCTAGACCCTTGTAGCGCTGGATTTGCTGGCCGCGGCGGCCCTCGGCGAGCACAGCCTCGAGGATGTCTTCGATATCTTCGTACGCGACGTCATCCTTTCCAGATTCCACAACCACCGGAAGCCCAATCTCGTTGAACTCCTCCTGGATAGCTGCGATTCGCTTGTAGTCGCCATGGCTGAGGAAGTCGCGGTTGATGGTGGTGACGATAGACGTACCCGCCACACGCGTCTTCCAGATAGCATCAAACGCGCCCTCCACGTCCTGATTAGGCACGATCTCCGGCGCGCTCCATGCCGTATTCGTGTACTTCTTACGGAGCGCGTCCAAGACCTCATTCATCTGCGCCCGAAGACCCGCCTCGTTGTTCAGATCTTCGACCGTAAGATTGAGCTTCTTAATCTCGCGAAGCACGCGTCGGTCACTTCGGCGCTCAAGCCGCTCCATCGCCGCCTGATAATCGAACATCTGCGTCAGAAGCCCACGCAGGTCTTCGCCGTTAACCTCACGATTAGCGCCGCGAATACGAACACTCTCGATCACGTTATCGATCAAGAATTGGTTCATCGTAGCTTCGTCTTTGATGTACGTAACTTTGCGACCCTTTTTTACGCCGTAGAGCGGTGGCTGCGCAATGTAGAGGTAGCCGCGCTCAATGATCTCCGGCATCTGCCGATAGAAGAAGGTCAAGAGGAGCGTACGAATGTGCGAGCCGTCAACATCGGCATCTGTCATCAGAATGATGTGGTGGTATCGAAGCTTTTCAATATTAAAGTGCTCAGCACCAATGCCGCAGCCGAGCGCGGAAATAAGAGTCGCGATCTCGTTGGACGCCAACATGCGGTCAAAGCGTGCGCGCTCTACGTTCAGAATCTTTCCACGAAGCGGCAGAATGGCTTGGAACTGCCTTGAGCGGCCCTGCTTCGCAGAGCCACCGGCCGAATCACCCTCGACAATATAGAGTTCGGATTCGCGCGGGTCTCTCGACTGACAGTCGGCGAGCTTTCCGGGCAGGCTCGAAATGGAGAGCGCGGATTTACGCGCGATTTCACGCGCCTTACGCGCAGCCTCGCGCGCGCGCGCAGCCGTGACGGCCTTCTCCAGGATCTGCTTTGCCACCGTCGGATTTTCGTCCAGGAAGTAGGCGAGCTGCTCGTTGACCATCGACTCAACAAAACCCTTAATCTCGTTGGAGACGAGCTTGTCCTTGGTCTGGCTCGAGAACTTCGGGTCCGGCATCTTCACGCTCAGAACCGCAGTCAAACCCTCGCGCATATCGTCCCCACCGAGCGCCTCTTTGAGCTGCCCTTTAGAGATACCGTGCGCGTTGATAGTACGCGTGAGCGCACCCTTGAGCCCCGAGAGGTGCGAGCCACCATCACGGTTTCGGATGTTGTTGGTGTAACAAAAAATATTCTCAGAGTACGAGTCGTTCCACTGCATGCTGAGCTCGAGCGTAAACGGCCCTTCCTCACGCATGATGTAGACAGGGTTCTCGTGCAGAGGCACCTTATTCTTGTTCAGGTGCGTCACGAACGAGTTGATACCACCTTCGAACGTGAAGTTATGCGAGCGGTCGTCACGCTCGTCGAAGATGTTGATGGTCACGCCCGCATTCAGGTACGAGAGCTCGCGAAGCCGTTGCGAGAGCACGTCGAATGAGAATTTCGTCATTGTGAAAATCTGGTGATCCGGCTTGAACCGAATCTTGGTTCCCGTGGTCTTCGCCTTGCCAACTTCGGTAAGCGGGCCGGTCGGCACACCGCGTTCAAAGCGCATCGCCCAGATACCGCCCTCACGGCGAATCTCCATCTCGAGCCATTCCGAAAGGAAGTTCACCACTGAGATACCCACGCCGTGCAGACCACCCGAAACTTTGTACGAGTTCTGGTCGAACTTTCCGCCCGCGTGGAGCACCGTCATGATGACTTCTGCCGCTGAGCGCCCTTCGGTCCTGTGGATGTCCACAGGGATGCCACGACCGTTATCCTCAACGGTGACGGAATCATCTGCGTGAATCACAACCTTGACGTAGTCGGCATGCTTGGCGAGCGCCTCGTCAATGGAGTTGTCTACGGCCTCGTACACCATGTGGTGGAGGCCAGAGCCATCGTCCGTATCACCAATATACATTCCCGGACGTTTACGGACGGCCTCAGCCCCTTCGAGAACCTGAATACTATCCGCGTTGTAGGTACTTACTGCTGCGACATTTTCTTCTGACATTCTTAATCTCGGCTTTAGATCTAGCGGGGCGGAACCCTACCACGAGCCTTTCTAGGATACTAGTGTGTAGACGACGTCGAACTCTTTACTCGCCGCGCGCCACAAATGCCCGAAAGACCGCCCAGATAGCCAAGAATACAACCGTCCACACGCGATTGGGGCCGGCTTGCTGACATCCGGCCAACATGAGCACACTCAGACCCATCAACACGCCTGGGCCTGCCAATTTTGTCATGGTGATCTCAGTTTTCCGGAGCATAAATCATCCACCTTCGGCATTTGGTGATGCCGTCTTCGTTCATGGTGGATAAAGTGCAATTAGCCTGCCAACCCCTAGTCGAATGTCACAATCCAAAGAATGTAGGTCCAGTGAGGCGTGTTTGGAAGTGGGACTCCACTGACACCGATAGCGACCTGTTTTGCGTCCTCATCCAAGATATCGGAGTCCATACTCCAGTAGTTCAAGGACTCAACCCAGTATTCATTGCATTCATCAGCTCCGTCAAAGTCGCAGATCCCTTCCATCACATCGGGTTCATCGAGTTCACCTACGTCAAACTTCTTGATGAGGTCGAGCGCCTTCACTTGTGCATCAAGTCGCAATGAAAGTGGGCGTCTACCGAGTTCTTTTCGCTGCGCGTTGATGGCTTCGAAAACCTTGTTCGCTCGAGCCTGAATCGTCTCGTCCTCGATCACCCCGTACACCGCAAATGTCACCATTGTCGAACCCTCAGACTGCCCAACCCCCAACGCGACCACATCCGTATCTGGACTCAACGCTCTCATGCGGCTGAGACCGTGATTCAAGTGCTCGCTCAAGTGCTCTTGGACATCGTTTCCGAAGATTGCCGATGTGGACGTCCCAAAAGATACGATCCGCGCATCGCCGAGATCCCATCCAGCCTTCAGGCCCAGGTACGCTCGATTTGATAGCGAAACATCGTCGCTCCGCATAGCAGGTAGAAGACCTGATGCTGTCTTGGATTGTTCCCGCGCGAGCACAACTGGATGTAGACCCGCAGACCTACGCACTGCGTTCAAACCATCTACAAATTGCGCCTCCCAACTCATTGCCTCTTGGAACTCGTGATCGCGGATGACCTCCTCGACTTTCGACGGCTTGTACACTTTCGGAGGCTCCCCTGACGGACTCACCATCAACTCCGCCGAAAGACTTCCCAGATTCTCGCCTTTCCCTGCCAAGTAGAGGTCGATGTAGGCGTAGGGGTCTTCTGGATTTAGCGGACAGATAACCTTGAATTGTGGCGGCTTCGTGGATGGGTCAAGCCTGCACCACCTCATATGGTCGCCATACGTCACCACCGCAAAGCCTCGCTCCACTGAACCACTGACCGCCCGCCCCACAAACTCTACCTCTCTTCCTCCAACATTCATGAGCCTGGGCTCGACCAAGATCCGCGGAGCCTGCACCACAATCACAACGACAAGTTCACCAGCCCATTCGGCCTCAAGGATTCCAAACTCCAGAACCGGGGCATCCTTCTGAGACTCCAAGATCTCTTCCATCCATGCCTTTATTGATGGCTCTATTCGTCCTGGCTGAAAGGGGGACTTTCCCCCTCGTATCAATTGCGCATACCTGCCTCCCACGCCGGTCGCTCCGCATCTATTCGACACAAATCTATCGACCCTCGGGGCAAACCACTTACTCCCCGAATGGGTGTACGCTCGCCACCACTCTCGCGCAGCGCAGGTTTGAGTGTAGGAAAGCACTCGACTCCTATCCCCCTTAAACAGACTTACTAAGGCGAGCTCAGCCGGTGATTTCGGATTCTTCGGTGCATGCCCAGTTACCGTTTGGTCGGTGGCGACTTCCCATTCTTCAGGAGCAATAGTCTCTCGTACCTGAGGCAAAGCCTTTGGCGTGGTCTCTATGATGGTCCTAACCTCTGCCGGACTAGTCCATATGTACGGTTGGTGGGTTGTCGCGCATCCACTTAAAACACAACACATCAGGAATGCCCACCACCTAAAGACCATAGTCAGAGAGATTTGCTGGGAAAGTTTATTCATTGTTCGGCGAGTACTTCGTTAGTCCAGATACGAAATCACAACGATATATTCGGACCAAGGAAACCCTTCGTCTTGGGCGAGGCCCACAGCAACGCTCAGCGTGAGAGACTTCTTAGCCAAGACGGCCCTGGGGAGCTGAATCTCATCAAGACTCGCCACACGCTGCCAGTATCCGCGCACACCGCGGTTATGTTTCTTGACCATCGTCGCCATCATGGCGTTAGCCGTGTCATCCATATCCTCGCCGCGGTTCAACCGGTCCGAGATGGCCACCGCCACACCGCGCATCTTCTTGCTCTCTTTGGCAGCTGGCAACCCAAGCCCTTTGCGAGCTGCGTTGATCTTCCTCAAGACCTGTCCCGTTCGGCGCTGAATCGACTCCTCGGGGGCGAAGTGATACCCCGCCATCACTAGTTGCGTCGTGGAACCGAGGTTTGCGCCGATCGCCACGGTGGAGAGCTGCGGATCCAAAAGAAACGCGCGCCCTTGCGGCGAGTCGAGAATAAGGTCCAAATGCGCCACCGGATCGGTGCTGGGCAAATAGCTCGTCTGCATGGTTCCGTTCACGATCCGCCCGCCAACGTCCCAGCCCGCCATGATCGCGAGGCTGATCTCATCTTGTTCTTTCGGATTCTCCGACGCCAAGAGCGCCGCAGCGAGCTTTGCTACGGTATCAGACTGGGCTTTCTCTAGGCCAATCGGCGCAAGCTTTTGCCTCTCGCGAATCGCGTTGACCAGAGTCACAATATCCTGGTGATAGGTTGCCGGGCTGCGACCAATCTTGGGTTGTGGGATCACCTCCACGCGTTTGGGCATCTCAGCCTTTGGCTCGGTTGCAGCTTCAGCGGTTGCATCAACCGGAGCGGAATCCCCTGCACTCGGCTCGGTACCCTTGACGCCTGCCTCCATATTGGCCTCAGCTACCTCAACTTCAGAGACCGGGTTTTCTTCGTCAGCTCGTGCCATCAACTCAGCGCGAATACGCGGTGTTCGATAGACGTTGGTCGGCTGCTTACCGGACGCCACGATCACCGAAGCCGCGGGATACCCGAGGAACCTATCACGCTCTTTTTGGTAGATAGCGATCGACGTGTAGGGGTCATCCACAAGGATATTGCACACCACCCGGAACTTCGGCAGCTCCACGCGTGCGTCGAGCTCACATGTTTCATAACCGTGCGTGCCTTGATTGACCGAGGCCCACATATAGCCGACGTTCGGCATATTCGACGTTCCCTGAATGACGGCTTGTGTACCCTGAATCTGCATGTTGAAGGGCTCAACCTCAACCTCCTTTTCGGAGTAGATGAGAGATAAGACACTACCTTTGTCGGTCGCGTAGAGCGCCATCCCTACTTCAAACGGGCGTCCGAGCGCTCGGATGGAGTCAACATCCGCCTGAATATCCGATTGAATCTGGCGAATATCCTTGGGCTCAAGTCGCCTATCGCTGGTTCTATAGGTGAACTGGACCGATGGATGAACAAGGCCGCAACGCCTCGCGATGAATGTCTCGATTGCCCCCGCGGGCTTTCCATTCTCCTGGATATATCGAGCGATCTCGTTGGCGGTGCAGGCCGCAGCCTCGGTCATCTCAAGACCATCTCCGGCTCGGATCATGCCACCGAGGATTGATTCAACAGGGTTTGTGGTGCGAAGTGGTACCCCGCCCGCCACCTGCGGACTCTGGATCAAGGCCCATTCGTCCACCAAGACCAACTTCGTGTCCTCCAGATTGGGTGCGGGTGCGGACTGTGCGAGTTGCTGCACGCGTTGGGCACTCGGGAACTGGATTTGGCGTTCCGCAGAACCGCCACATCCAAGGCTAAGTGCTAGAAGAAATCCGATTGTAATTCGTGTGTTCATATCCCCCTCATTCGGAGTCAGTCAGTAAACGCGGGCTCCCGCGTTAGATGGGTTGTGTCCTGAGGCGAAGACTGCCCTATTTTTTAAATCACCGCAATATCCTAGACGACCTAAAACTCCCAACCCGCTTGCACACCCTTGATCCCCAGTTCGTCTCGAAGCTCGCGGTTGTAGACTTCCGCGGCATTACGCCGCTCCCCGGCGTTTAGCGGCTCATAGTCCCAGATGAAGCCGAACGTAATCCCCGCGATGCCCGCGCTCATGGCAAAAAACCCGCCCAAACTCCCGCCGATAAACCAGCCCGTAGACTCTCGCGCGTTGGCCACGCCTAGCGATAACAAGGTTACGCCTGCAGCCGTCAGCGCAATTCCAGGCACCCAGAGATACGGGTTATGCGTCATGAACTCATCGGCCAGATCAGCGCGACCGATCTCATGATAGAACATGATCGAATCCAACTTCGTCTCGCCCTGCCGAATCACGTCCTGGTCGTCGATGGTAAGGCGGCGGCGCAAGTATTCGAGCGTGCGCTCCGCATCTGAGTTTCCGCCGCTTGACGCTTGCTCAGCAGGCTGCTCCACCACCTCAGGCTCAGCCTCCTCCACGCCCGTCACAAGCACCTCGCCCACCTCGCCATCGGCCTGCGGCGTTTGCTGCCGCCCCTTGATACCTCGCAGCTTTCGCCGCGTGTAGAGCACGGCCTCCTGAGCGTCTACCTTGCCGTCCCCATCATCGCCCCAACCACGCAACGCACCCAACAAGAGGTATGAGAACGCCGGCCGATCCACCACCCCGAGCGAGCCCGCTACCTCGTTGGCCTTGGCCGCGCTCAGGACCACAAAGTTCTTCGGCACGTTCGAATTCTTGACCGCAATCACCGGCTGCACGCCCTTTGCCAGCGCCTCACCGGACTGCGACTGCCCACTGAAACACGCATCCAGGACCATCACGGTCTTGGCTTTATCGTTCGCGAGTGCCGCCATAAGCTCCGAGTGCAAGAGCCCGCGCGACTCTAGACTCTCCACCGTCTGCTGCGCATCCGCCCCAATCAACAAGCCGTCGCCCGCCTTAGAGGGCGCCCCGTGCCCGATGAATACCCACCAGATGCGGCCACCATCCTTGACCTGGTCCTTCGCAAGCCTGGCAAACCGAAGCATGGCCTCTTTTGTGGCCTCCTGGTTGACCAGCACGTGCACCTCGGGCACCTGCAGGGAGCGTTGCAAAAAGATCTCCCACTCGTTGGCATTCTTGATGGCACCCTTGACGTCCGGGAGCATCAGGTAATCTTCCACCGCCACAATGATGGCCACATCTTTGGTGCCGGAGGCATCCACAACCGCCGGTTTATCAAGCCCGGGCCAAGCAAAGGCCGCACCAGGCAACACCAACCAAAGACACACGAATAGTCCAAACCATCCAATCTTCTGCATTTTATTAACCTTAATTTATTTCTAAATAAGGCTAACAAGTCTGCAAAGATAAAGCGAGTCTTTCGTTGAAGACTACTCGAGGTGTGGCACGCGAACACCGCGCTCTTTGGCCACCTCGACCGCGCGCTCGTAGCCGGCATCCACGTGGCGAACCACGCCCATGCCCGGGTCGCTTGTCAGAACGCGCTCAATGCGCCGGTCGGCCTCGGCCGTGCCATCGCACACGATCACCTGGCCGGCGTGCAGCGAATAACCCATGCCCACGCCGCCACCATGGTGGAAGCTCACCCAGGTGGCGCCGTTGACGGCGTTGACCATGGCGTTGAGGATCGGCCAGTCGGCCACCGCGTCCGAGCCGTCTTTCATCGCCTCGGTCTCGCGATTCGGGCTCGCGACGCTCCCGCAGTCCAAGTGGTCACGCCCCATCACGATCGGCGCAGAGAGCACGCCATCGCGCACCATCTTATTGAACATCAGCCCGGCCTTTGCGCGCTCGCCGTAGCCAAGCCAGCAAATCCGCGCTGGAAGCCCCTGGAACGCCACGCGTTCACGCGCCATTTCGAGCCAACGCAAGAGATGAGTCTTCTCGGGGAAGAGTTCCTTGAGCGCCTCATCCGTCTTGTAGATATCCTCAGGGTTGCCCGAGAGCGCGGCCCACCTAAACGGCCCCGAGCCCTCGCAAAAGAGCGGGCGAATGTACGCCGGAACAAAGCCAGGGAACGAGAACGCCTGCTCAAAACCCTCGTCGAAGGCCTCTTGCCGAATATTATTGCCGTAATCAAAGACCACCGAGCCGCGGCTCTGAAACGCCACCATGGCTTCCACGTGGCGCCGCATGCTCGCTTTGGAGCGCCGGATATAGGTGTCGGGGTCGGATTCGCGGAGCTTGAGCGCCTCGTCGAGGCTGATGCCCGCTGGCACGTAGCCGTTGAGAGGGTCGTGCGCACTCGTCTGGTCGGTGACCATGTCGGGCACGATGCCGCGGTCTAGAATCTGCCAGTGAATCTCGGCCGCATTGCCCAGAAGACCAATGCTCGTGGGCGCGCCGGCGGCCGTCGCCTCCTCAATCCACGCCAACGCCTCGTCCAAGTCACGGGTCCATTTATCCAGATAGCGAGTCTCCACACGCCTCTTGATCCGCCACTCCTCCACGTCCACGTTCAGGCTCGCCGCGCCCGCCATAGACGCCGCCAGCGGCTGTGCGCCGCCCATACCGCCGAGCCCCGCCGTCAGTACCCATTTGCCACTCAAATCGCCGTCAAAATGCGTGCGTCCACAGGCCGCAAAAGTCTCGTAAGTCCCCTGCAAAATCCCCTGCGTCCCGATATAAATCCACGACCCAGCCGTCATCTGCCCGTACATCATCAGCCCCTGGCGCTCGAGCTCGCGGAAGTGCTCCCAGTTGGCCCATTTACCCACGAGGTTCGAGTTCGCGATGAGCACGCGCGGCGCGTCCGTATGCGTCTTGAAGACCGCCACCGCCTTGCCAGACTGCACGAGCAGGGTCTCGTCATTCTCAAGGTTCTTGAGCTCGCGCACGATCACCTCAAAGGCCTCCCAGTTTCGAGCTGCACGCCCATTTCCGCCGTAAACCACAAGCTCGGCAGGGTTCTCGGCGACCTCCGGATCTAGATTATTCATCAACATCCGCATTGCCGCTTCTTGCTGCCAGCCCTTGCAACTAAGCGTATTTCCTCGGGGTGCGCGTATCTCTCTGCTCATGATCTCTACTCCACTGGTACAAATATAGAAGCACTAAGGTCACCCAATTATTCTCAGAGTTATCGGAATTTGGCGACCGAAAACCCTAAAACTCCCAGTCCAAAACTTGAAGATTGAGGCTCAGAGGTGATAGTCGCTAGACCGAGTCTAGTGATACTCACCTAGTTGAAGAAACATGCTAGTTCCCTTCCTAATTTTCCACCTCGATATGGACGCCTTCTACGCATCGATTGAGATGCGGGACCGCCCAGAACTTAAGGACGTCCCCCTGATAGTGGGCGGAGACTCGCGGCGCGGCGTGGTGGCCACAGCGAACTACAAGGCCCGGGAGTTTGGGATTCATTCGGCGCAGCCTATACAGGTGGCCAAACGAAAGTGCCCAGACGTAGTCATCGTGCCGCCTCGAATGAGCGTCTATGCGGGCGTCTCGCGCCAAATCATGGAGGTCTTCGAGTCGTTCAGCCCAACCATAGAGCCACTCAGCTTAGACGAGGCCTTCCTCGACATGACGCACGAGCACGGCCAAGACCCTCTCGAGCTCGCAAAGGCACTGCAGGCCGCCGTCTTGGAAGCCACCCAGCTCACTTGCTCCATAGGCATCGGACCCAATAAATTCCTGGCCAAGCTCTGCTCCGACCTCAAGAAACCAAACGGCATCACCCAAGTCCCAGCCGGTCTCGAGAAAGAGTTCATCGCGCCTCTGCCCGTCCGAAAACTCTGGGGGGTAGGCGCGAAGACTGAGGAACGCCTCCTTAGCCTCGGATACCTCACCATCGGCGACGTGGCGGCGGCGGACCTGAGCGTGCTTCGCGACCAGCTCGGCCAGAACCTGAGCCAACACCTCCACAACCTCGCGCACGCAATTGACCACCGCCCCATCAACCCTGAGCGCGAACGAAAATCCGTGGGCTCCGAGACCACGTTTGAGAAGGACCTCAGAACCCCGCGCGAAGTAGCCAAGGCCCTACAGCCACACGCCTTAGACGTTGCCCGAGTGCTGGCCAAGAAGGAGCTCAAGGCCGGCGGCGTGCGCGTCAAAATCCGATACACACAAGGCTTCGTCTCACAGACGCGGCAGCGCACCATCACGCCTACACAGGACGCCGAAACACTCTGGAAAGAGGCCATGCTCCTCTTGGATAGCTTCGAGTACAATAGCCCGATTCGGCTAGTGGGACTCACGGGCTACGACCTTGTGGACGCCAACGCGCCCGAGCAGCTTCGACTCTTCAAATTCTAGGTCGTACAAACTTGACCGGCGCAATGTTTCTAGGAAAAATCTGCGTACCAGATTCCTAGGAGTAAAAAATGAAGCGCGAAGTTGGTGTTTTTGCCCTGGCTGCCGTTCTTGTAGGCACAGGCTGCTCACACGTCGGATACCATCAGGCACATGTAGACGGGAAAACCACGGAGTATGGCTCCGCTGAACGCCCGGTGCAGACCTACCAGCTCGTGCTCCACGAATTCCATCTCTACGACCGCACGGGCGGATTCTGCGCCGGAATGCTCGAGGCCGGCGGCAAAGAAGCCGCCAAACGCGAAGAAGCTCGCGAGATGGCAGAAGACGGCAGAATGACCGGCGAGTACTCGTGGAAGACCTATGACGCCACGCAGTTTGAGGGCATCGAGTGTGGACTCTTCTACCGAAACGGCGGCGGAAACGGCGGCGGTGTGACCGACTACTCCGTCATCCCACCCTTCAGCGCCAACTCGCCCACTGGACGCCTCACCTACGAACAAGCCGAACACTCGCTACACGAGGTCGGCCTACACATTGGCGGTCAGGGCTATTTCGACTACGGATTCCTCTGGCGATTCGAGTTCCGCATCACCGGCGGCTCGTTCGACCTCGTCTATCCCGACCTCGCCGGCCCTGGACGCCTGCCAAGCAAGCTCGAAGATGGCGGCGGCTTCTTCACCATCCCCACACGCGTGGCCTTTGGCTGGGCCCCCGAGTACCTCTTCGGCCTGGGCGCTATGGCCTGGGGCGGCGTGGAGCTCGCCCAATGGCTCGCCAACTACAACGAAGAGCGTGAGAGCTACCTCGACTACTTCGACTACGGCGCCGGCGGCACGCTCGTCATTGACACGCCCTACGTTCGCCCGAGCCTCTACTTCGGCTGGCTAAACACCAATATGTATTGGAGTGACCGCGTGGCCAACCATCAGGGTTATGAAGGGCGCGTGGGCCTGGACATCGTCTGGGAAGATTTCTAGTCAAGTACATCTACGCCCTTGACAAACCACAAAAACCTGTTGAATCTCCGCGCACTTCGGAACTCAAACTTATAGGAAATCAATGTTTTCGAAAACAAAACTGGTCATCTTGTGCGCAACCACATTCGCCATTTCCGCATGCGGAGACGACACATCAAAGGCGGCTGCCAACAACGGCACGAACCCTAACGGCAACCCTGGCCCTGTGGCACCAGCCGCAGCCATCAACGAATGCAAGCAAGCATGCGACCAACAAAAATTCTTCGATTGCTACGATGCCGCAATGCACGCTGGTTGTTACAGAGACTGTGATGGCGCCAGTGAGTCGGGAATCGAGCTCTTCGTGGGCTGCGTGACCAACGATATCTGTGACGTGGAATGCGCCATCAATATCCAGCCTCCAACTCCACCACCTGCGACCACCGTGGATGATTGCCAAACTGCGTGTAACACCCTTGTTACGGAGCAGTGCATTCCTCCTCTGGATTGCGCCGCACAATGTGCCGCAGCTAGCGACGAAGAGAAAGCATTCCTCGACTACTGCGAAAGCACACGCACCGGCTGCGAATTCGTTGAGGCTTGTCAGTTCGAAGAGCCTGAACCACCAACACCTCAAGAAGAGTGCACCGCTTCATGCGAGCGACTCGGCTTCTTCCAATGCATCACCGGAACTGACGTAGCAGCGTGCACCACCACCTGTGCAACGCTCGACGACCAAACCGCGTCTTCGTTCAACTCATGCGTCTCAGCGGGCATTTGCCAGGATGACTCGTGCTACGCGCTGATCTCCGAAGGTGGTGGAAGTGCGAATGTGGCCGGATGCAAATCCGCATGCGACGACATGGCATTCTTCGATTGCATCGATGCCGGCACCCTCTCGGCATGCCGCACCACCTGCGACTCGGCCTCTAAAGACGCCGTAGACTCGTTCATCGCATGCAATGAAGGCCTTTGCGACGACGACTCCTGCTACATCACGCTGCAGTCGAGCCTCTAATCGGCTCCTGGGCACTCGTACTACTTCCCTAAGCTACTGAAAAAAGTTTAATAATTCCTTGTTTCGCCGTTGGAACTCAACTACCTTCCGCGAATCACGAAATTTTTTCATATCCCGTTTAGGAGGAATGTATGAATCGATGGACACGAGTGTTGCCCGTTGTCGCAATTGCAGCAGCAGCTGGCCTTTATTTGACCCAAACCCAGCCGGTTGACGCCGCTGACCACACTGACCCACCAGACCGCGTTGGAACGCCTGGTAACGCCGCTGATATCGGCGATATCTACGCCTGGCATAACACTGCAGAAGGCACGCTAACCGTGGCCCTGACCTTCTCAGGCCCGCTCGCGCCAGCTGCTGACCAAGCCGGCAACTACGATGACGATGTACTCTACGCCATCCATATCGACAACACCGGCGACAACGTCGCTAACCACAATATCTACGCGCGATTCGGTCAGAACGACCTCGGCGATTGGGGTGTTCGTGTGGAAGGTATCCCGGGCGCAACCGCTCCTGTTGAAGGCGCTGTAGAAGCCACCATCGACGCCGGAAACGACGTCAAAGTCTGGGCCGGCCTCCGTGACGACCCATTCTTCTTCGACCTCGAAGGATTCCAAGACACGCTTAGCACCGGAGATCTCAGCTTCGACAACACACGCGACTCCTTCGCCGGCGCAAACATCACGACCATCGTGTTGGAAATGCCGCTCGACGCAGCGCGAGGCGCAGAAACTGAATTCCAAGTGTGGGCAACCACGGGCACCCTTTAATCACGGAGACATATCATGAAAATCAAAGCAACAATTCTTGCGCTTTCGGTGGGTCTCCTCAGCGTGGCATGTGGCGACGACGAGCCCACAAACCCACCGCCGATCAACCCAAACAACACGACTGGACCGAACAACAACAATTCGAATAACCAGTCGAATAATAACTCAAACAACCAGACCAACACGAATAATCAGACCAACACCAACGGTCAGACCAATTCGAACAATAACAACGAAGACCCAGATCCAACCTGCCAGAACTACTGTGACACCGTCATGGCGAACTGCACGGGTGACAACGCTCAGTACGGCTCGGCCGCTGAGTGTCTGGACTACTGCGAAAACGTGGGTTCTTGGGATGCCGGCGAGCGCGGCGCGATGGACGGAAACTCCATCGCATGCCGTGTTTACCACGGTAACGCACCAGCCGCTGACGACCCAGCCACACACTGTGTGCACGCGGGCCCAACCGGCGGTAATATGTGCGGAACCTGGTGTGATAACTACTGCCAGCTCGCACTCGACCACTGCACCGGCGACAATGAGCTCTACGGCTCGGACGCTGAGTGCCAGACCGCATGCGCTGAGTTTGACGACTCGGGCAATGCCGGAGACACCCAGTACGATACGGTCCAGTGCCGCATCTACCACGGTGGCGCACCAGCTGCGACTTCACCAGAAACCCACTGCCCACACGCAGGTGAAGAACCAACCGACTTCTGCCTGGACAGCCCGGAAACCTTCCGTTTCAAGACCAACGCACCGTCTGAGTACACACGCGTTGACCGCATGGGAATGCCAGCCATCTCAACGGCCGTTATCTCCAGCGCTCAGAAGAACGCCTACAATGACGCGAACCCAGCTGACGACGCCAACGGCAACTTCGTAGCCGATATCACAGCCAACGTCACCGCACTGCACGTGGCGCTCGACGACGACCTGGCCCAAAATGACCTCACCCCCTGCATCGCCGCAGATTGTGTGGGTCAAGCAGCACCTCTCGTGGTGCCAGACACCCTCAAAATCGACACTACCGGCAACGCTCGCTTCCCGAACGGACGCCGACTCACCGACCCAGTGATCGACGTCACGCTCGCCGTGGTCCTTTTGGACCTCGACGTTCACGCTATGACGACGCTTGTTGGCGTGTTGAACCCAACCGAAAACGACCTCGGCGTTGAAGGCGCGTTCCTGAGTGCATTCCCTTACTTGCACCCACCACACGAACTATAAGCCAGACGTCCCTTAAGACGCTGAACGGCAACGGCCGATACTCTCACAGGTATCGGCCATTTTTTTAAGAGGCACCTAAACATGCACAAGATACTGATACTCGCCGCCCTTTTGACTATCGGTTGCGACAAAAAAGAGCCGGCACCTGAGCCACCAACTAAGACTCAGACCACGGCTGAGCCAGCCCCTGAGCCGGCGGCCGAGGCCCCAAAACTCACCACATGGGAAGGCACGGATGCCGACTCCATGCTCAAGGCACTCCAGGCGTCCATCGCGCATAACGCCAAAAAGGCGCAGGAAGAAGGTGCCGGCTGGCTCGAGCTTGAGCGCGAAGCTAAGGCACATATGGCGCTCGCCCGGCTCATCGGGTCATATGACCCCTACAAAGACGCTGAGGCGGCTCTCAAGACCGCCCTCGACCGTGCCAAGAAGGGTAGTGGCCCTATCCTGACCCAGGCAGACCTTCACTTCACGCTTCACCAGTTCGCCAAAGTGGAACCCCTGCTCGCTCAGGTTGAAGCCCGCGCGATTGTCCCAGATGGCGACCGGGCCGCCGTCATTGCGCTGCGCGCGGATATCCTGGTGAGCCGCGGCGAGTATGACAAGGCGAGGGCACTCTACGACGAAGCCTTGAAGCTTGAGGACTCATCTGGAAACCGCGTGAGAATCGGCCACCTCGAGCGCTATCGCGGCAATATGGAAGAGGCAGAAAAATGGTTCACGCAAGCCCAAGAGGCAGCCGTCAAGGACACTAAGTTCCAACGCGCGTGGACCCAGCTTCAGGCCGGCATCTTCGAGCTCGAGCGCGAGCACTACGACAAGGCGCTCGAACTCTTTGAGCTAGCCAACGCCACCTTCTCAGGCTGGTACCTCATCCTTGAGCATATCGCCGAGATCCACGCGATTAAGGAGAACTACGAGAAGGCCGAATCCATGTACCGCGAGATCCTCAACCACGTCCCGAGCCCCGAGTTCATGGACGCGCTCGCCGGCGTGTTAGACGCCACCGAGCGCCCCGACGAGGCCAAGGAATGGCGCGCGAAGGCCACCGCCGCCTACCGTGAACAGCTCGAGAAATTCCCCGAGGCCGCTTACGGACACGCCCTCGAGCATTTCATCGAGACCGACCCCAAGTTTGCTGTGGAGCTCGCCGAGAAGAACCTCGCCGTGCGCCCGGGCCCTGAGGCTGAAGAAGCACTCAAAGAAGCCAAAGCTGCCGCGGAAAAGGCGACAAACTAGGCTCAGTCTGGGAGGTAGTAGAGCACGAGCTTCGGACGCTGATCAGGATTCGTGAACTCACGCGTGCGGTAGAGCGTTCGGTAGCCTGGCGAGGCCAGACGGAACGAGATTAGCTTATCCCCCTCATACGCATCGAGAACGGGGGCCAAGAGCTTCTCGGAGGCATTAATCCCTGGTTTGTCCACGAACGAGCCATCGTGCCAGATGAACCAGAAACCTAACTCGTCATTGACCCAGGTAGGCGAATTGTTGAAGGTCAGCTCACTTTCCTCCCACGAATCGTCTTCGACAAGGTAAGTAAACACGTTGCCGTTTCCACCGTACGCAAAGCCAGTGTGCGAGATTACCTGCAACGACGCGCGCTGAATGGTGATGTTCGGAACCGTGCTCAGGTCAAACTTCAAGAACGCTGCGGCACCCGCACGTGGATCCACTCGCATTTCAATCTCACTGCCGAAGTTCTGGTCCGGCGCACCATCGCGAACATATGCGTCCGCCACTGGCGGCACCTCGAAGCTCGCGAGTTCCTGATACGCAACCTGGATCCGTGGGTGCAATGACGTACCGTTGGCCTCAGTGGAGTGGAACGCGGTTCTGTAACCTGGCGAGGCAAGGCGGAGCGTCACGATCTTATTGCCCCATACTTCACTCTGGAAGCGCTCCATGAGCTCAGGGTCATCCACAATCTCAATCTCCATATCTTGGCCTTCCACAAAGTTTGCGACGTTCATGCTCGCCACGATGAAGTCCGAGAACGAAGGCGCACTACCGAAGGTCACCTGCGACTGACTCCACCCATCCTCGGATGAGAAATAGACGTTCACGTCACCATTGCCGCCAAAACTCTCAGCCCCGGTAGCTGTCAGGCGAATGCTCAACGAGCGAATCACGATATCCGTAGGCAACGCGCTCAGGTCGAACTTCAAAAATGAGGTCGCGTTCTCGCGGTCCGTCACAAAAACTGGCTCGCCGCCGTGGTTGGCGTCGGGTGCAAGCTCACGCACAAACGCGTCTTCCACGGCCACAAACGTGGCCACCGGACAAGCCGTCCGGCCGGTATCACCACCTACGCAACGCCCACACGCGTCAGTCTCAGCCTCGCCCCCAAACTCGCCCGTGCAATCCGCCACACAGTCGTTGGTAGGGTCCGCGTCACACACGCCGCACATATCCTCAGCGGCATCACCGCCAGGCTCGCCCGCACAATCCACCACACAATCGTTGGTGGGGTCCGCATCACAGACGCCACAGGCATCCTCAACCGCGTCACCACCTGGGTCGCCCGCACAATCCGCCTCGCAATCATTGTTTGGATCCGCATCGCAAACACCACAGGCATCCTCAACCGCGTCACCACCAGCCTCGCCAGCACAATCCACCACACAATCATTGGTGGGGTCAGCATCACAAACACCACACGCGTCCTCAACGGCATCCCCGCCGTAATTACCCGCGCAGTCCATCTCACAATCGTTCGACGCATCGTCATCACACACGCCACAACGATCACAATCCTCATTATTCCCACCCTGCGGCAAAACCTGGGAATCGTCGCTAAGGTTACAACCCGCCACCAAGAGCAACAAAGCTCCCAACACAATCGCCTTCATCTCAACTCCTTCGCTGGAAATGTTGGGCGCAACCTAGCAAAACCCCACGCAAATTCAAGAATAGAGCGAACAAAGTCACCAGCTTCACCAAGATAGCCACCAGCTTCGCCAAGATAGTCACCAGGTCCGGATTCCAATAGCGAACTTTGAGCTTGGAAGATTCGACCTAACAAAGCATAAACCCGAGTTGCCAAAAAAAGCTCCGGGCCGTGGAATGGAATCAACCAATTCTGATTACAAGTTTCGATTTCAAAGCGAAATCAAGGGATTGCCTTCAGCCACACCTCAACTCAACAGGGGCAAGGCAACTCATTCCATTCTGGGAGAGGCTACTTCGGAAGAACGAAAGAAAATAACCGAGGATTCGCGAGTGAACATCCAGTGTCCTAGTTGCTTTTCGAGTTCCTCAACCAAGTTGAGGACCTACATTGCACCTTACAACCAGACCGAATACACCCTGCACCAATGCAACCAGTGCAACCTCCAGTTCTGGACTCCTCTGCGGATCATTCCGGAGTTCTATGAGGCATCGGAGCACTCATCCTATGAGCAAAGGCACGAAGGCGGCAGCTCAATTCTGGAAAGGCACCTTACATTCCTAGGACGCGCACGAGCGCAAAGGTGGAGAGGTCGTCTACTCGACCTCGGGTGTGCCGATGGCTCATTCATCGAAGCCGCAAAAGATGCGGGATTTGAGGTCTGGGGAATCGACTTTGACCGCTTGAGTATTGAGGCAGCGCTGCGGCGAGGACTTGAGAACGTCTACGCACTAACCGTAGAAGAGTTCGGCGAAAAATTCCCTGACTTGAAATTCGACGTCATCACCGCCTTTGAGGTCCTTGAACATCAGGATCAACCAAACAGCTTTATCCGGTCAGCTCAAGCACTCCTTAAGCCTGGCGGAGTTCTGGCAGGTAGCGTGCCAAACAGGGATCGCCCGCTGGCAGAGCGAACGCGTGAGCTTAGCGCCGGCGACTTCCCGCCTCACCATTTTCTATGGTTCTCCAAACCTGTTCTGCAAAACTACCTCTACTCGAGGGGATTCGCATACGTTCAGGTACTCCCAATTCACTTGAGACTAAGTGAGAGCGCAGCCTACTTCGAACACAACCTGATTCGCGGGAAAACCAAATCAATTAAGGGGCGGATCGCCGCGCCAACCGAGTCAACAAAGACCAATACTCCAGCTCAGCTGATCAGACCTATACTCAGGTTCGGCCGGACCACAGCCCTGGCCCCTTTGAGTTTAGCCGCGCGCCTTGCTCAACGAGGAGTCGGCCTCTATTTTGAGGCACAACTCGCATCAAGTGCCCAAAAATGATTCGCGAAACACTCCTCTACGGACTGGCGCGGGGTGGCCCCGCAATCCTGAACATTGCGGCGATTTCCCTCTACACCCGATGGCTTGAACCAGACGAATACGGAGTCTATGCGCTGGTCCTCTCCGGTGCGGCATTCTTCAACGTGGTCCTTTTCTACTGGCTGCGCGCAGGTTTGGCGCGCTTTTATCACGCGACCGAAGAGGAGTCCGACCTATTCTCAACACTTGGCCGCGCGTTCGTAGGCATGATGGGCATCAGCGTCGGTGCTGCACTCACAATCTACGCGGTTGACGCATCGCTTCCTCTGGCGACCATTGGACTCGGTCTGACCATGGTCTGGGCATTCGCGGGATTCGAACTCGCACTCGAAGTGGCGAGAAGCCGGCTTAACCCGGCAGCATATGGTTGGCTCAACCTAGGGAAGAGTGGACTCGCCATAGGCCTAAGCCTTTCACTGATTTACTTCACAGATCTCGGTGGTCTCGCCCCGATCGTAGGGACAACCATCGGCATGATGAGCATCGTCGCACTCGGGATGTTCACTGAACGCTCACGACTCACACTAAAGACTTGGAAGCCTGAGCTCGCAAGGGATATCTTCACATATGCCGCACCACTGGCCGGAATCGCAGCGCTCGGTTTTGTGCTCTCTAGCGCTGATAGATTCATGCTCGCGCATTTTTTCACTACCGGTCACGCTGGTCGCTACTCCGCCGGCTACGACCTCGCCTACTTCGCAATCAACGCCATCTTTACCATTGTCAATCTTTCCGCGTACCCACGAGTGGTCAAAGCGCTGGACACCAAAGGCGAAGCGGCAGCTCGCGTTGAACTCGTGAGGAACTTGGAGTTTCTACTCCTGCTCGGGGTCCCCGCCACAGCCGGTCTAATGGTGTGTTCGCCAAATCTGGCGGGCACTATCCTCGGTGCAGAATTCGCCAAAGACGCCGCGCACTTCATGCCTCTGGTAGCGCTGGGAGCATTTTTTGCTGGCATCAAGTCTACCTACACAGACCTGAGCTTTCACCTCGGAAAGAAAACCTGGGTTCAGCTTTTTATCACCGCGAACACTGCAGCCATAAACCTAGTTCTGAATCTGCTCCTTCTACCCGCCTACGGAATCATGGGAGCGGCGTTCGCCACGTTGGTTAGCCTCTTGCTCGCCTTGCTCCAAAGCGCATGGTTCGGCCGAAAAGTCTTCAGACTGCCCCTCACTTTCAAAACACCAGCAAAAGTCTTGGTGGCCACGGCGTGCATGAGCGCCGCTATTTGGCCTCTTCGCACGTTTGAAGGTCCGGTTTGGCTAGGGCTCCAGATTGGTGCGGGCGTGCTGATTTATGGTCTTTTTATCTTGGCCCAGCGCGTGCCTCTGAAAGAGCTAGGAGCAAAGACATGAGAGCTACATCCTTGCGTTAGTAAGCTTTTCTTTGATGCATGTTTGCGCCCATTTTTGGTTCGTCGCTCACCAAGCCGCGCAAAAAGAAGTTTAGTTGGGCGAGCTTTGTAGAACGTCGCGTGAGGAGACTGCTCCCATCGCTAAGAGCACAATTGTGCTCACCCTCTTAATGGGAATTCTCCTGAACCCGATTTCGACTGTGGAGTTTGCTCGGCGAACCGACGTAGCAGTAATCCTAGTCAACGCGAATCATTACCTGTTGAGGCAGTCTCCTTAAACTCTGCAGGATTGTTTGGGCCGTTCAGACTCTTGTTTCGTGAAAGTCTTTTCCACCACGCACTGGTTTTCGAAACGCAAACTCCGAAAGCATAGCTGTGCAGCGGAAGGATCCTGACGCAAAGCTCGAGGCTCGAATTCATGTTGATGAGATGGTCGTGGAGGGACCCTGCGACGGTCGACTAAGAACTGTCACGCTCGGATTCAGCTCAAACAATTTCCACTGTCGGTTTGACCCATACTTGACTACTGAAGTAGACCGTGTCACCCGATTCAGTTTGAGAGGTATGCTACGTGTTGACTGTGTTAAAAGAAACACTTTCCCTTTTTGACCGCGCTGAGAAGCTCGAGCTTGCCTTAGTGTTTGTTATCGTCTTAACTGTCGCAACACTTGAAGTTGTTGGCATCGCATCAATTTTGCCGTTTCTTACCGTCGTATCGAATCCAGAAATGATCCATGAGCAATATGTGCTACGATATTTGTGGGGCTTGTTAGAACCATCTGATCATAACTCATTTCTTTTTACACTAGGCCTGATCGTCTTTGGATTGATCATACTTACCAATTTGTTCAACGCTGTGTCTCACTGGTTGATTCAAAGATTCATTTGGCTCAGACATCATTCCTTAAGCACACGCTTGCTGGATCGTTACATCAGGCAACGATGGGAGTTTTTTCTAAATCGTAATACTAGCGAACTGAGCACCAACATCCTCTCGGAGGTGCAGCAATTCGTCGGACAGTTTCTGATGGCAGGAATTCAACTTCTTGCGCAGGGACTGGCGGGAGTCCTTATTGTTGGCCTGTTAGTAGCCATCGATCCTACGCTAGCAGTCATAGTGTCGGCTGTCGTTGGGGGGACTTACATGCTCATCTTCGTCGCGGTGAGAGCAACACAGATCAAACTTGGTCATATTCGAACAAGTTCAAATACTGCGCGGTATCGCCATGCCACTGAGGCCATGAGCGGGATGAAAGACCTTAAAATCCTAGGCCTTGAGGAGGCGTTTCTGAGAAAATACGAAGGACCGAGCTACCGCTACAGCATGGCACAGGCAAAAAACGCGGTAATCGCAATCACACCCCGCTACTTCTTGGAAGTTTTGGGATTCGGCGCTGTGATGCTGATCCTACTATATGAACTCAGGCAGCAAGGCACTGCAAGCAATGCGATTCCGGTAGTAGGAGTATACGCCTTTGCTGGGTTTCGACTCCTTCCGAAAATGCAGCAGATGTTCTACTCTGGAAGTTCGATGCGTTTCACCGCAGAGACGCTGAGCGGACTAAAGAGGGATCTCGTTGAGCTTCAGCGTAGTGAGGAACCGGCTCCGGTGCACGTATCAGCTCCAATAGAGAGCTTCGGACTACGAAACGTAACCTTTAACTATCCTGAGATGGGTGAGCCTACACTCAAAAATGTTAACATCGAGATTGCGACCCTTTCGTCAGTTGCGTTGGTAGGTCCAACAGGGAGTGGCAAAACAACGACTGTAGACCTATTGCTCGGCTTGCTGGAACCGACCTCAGGAGGGTTGGTACTTGATGGAAACTTGCTTAGCGCGAGCGAAAGGATTGGTTGGAGGAGCCATTGCGGTTACGTGCCTCAACAAATCTATCTTACCGACGACACGATTGCAGGAAACATAGCCTTTGGTGAGTCGGCTGATGAATGGAGTATGGAACGCATCAAGAAAGCCGCTCAAATTGCACAAATCGATGAATTTATTGAGCAAGAACTACCTGAAGGCTATCTTACGGTTGTAGGCGAACGCGGTGTTAGATTAAGCGGTGGTCAACGGCAGCGATTGGGGATAGCACGAGCGCTCTACAACGACCCTGAAATACTTGTGTTTGATGAAGCAACCAGCGCACTCGACAACACTACCGAGCGAGCCATTATGGATGCAATCGAACAACTCGCTGGAACGAAGACATTGGTCGTGATTGCACATCGATTAGAAACGGTTCGGAAGTGCGATATCATTTTCGTTTTCGAAAAAGGCGAACTGATTGACTCAGGTTGCTGGGACGAACTCCTTTCTAACTGTGACGTGTTTCGTAGTATGGTCAGCGAGGACTCTATGGGAAAGGGAAGAAAACCTAATCAGACAGCAACGCCCTGAAGGCAGTGGATTGTTCGGGTACCAGCTTCGAATACACTTCGACGTACTGGCGCGCTATAACTTTTGTTGAGAACCGAAGCTCTACTGTTCTACGGGCTGCCTTTCCCAGCCGCTTTCTCAACTTAGGACTCTCCAGCAATTGGGCCAGCTTCGATCGGTAATCATTCGATGAATCTGCTACCAACCCATCAACTCCGTCTTCAATAATAAAGTCACTTACGCCATTGATTCGCTTTGTCAAGACGGGCAATTCTGAAGCCATCGCCTCAACTACTACAGTACCAAATCCTTCCATTTCCGAGGCAAAAACAAATATATCAGCAGCTCCCATGTACTCATGGACGTTTTCGATATGCCCCGTGAAGATCACGCGATCTGCGACACCCAAATCTCTAGCCAGAGTCTTCATTCTTTCAGTGTATTTGGTGTTTTCTGGGTCTTTGGTGGTTGGGCCTACAAGTACAAGGCCAAGAGATTGGTCATCTCTGGAAAATGTAGCAAACTCCTCAATTAAGAACTGGATGCCTTTGTTTGGACGAATTATGGCGACATTCAGGAGGATGGTCTCAAAACGCTGCAAACCCAGTGAAAGTCTCAACCGTTCTGGACAAGGGTCCGGTCGAAAGAGATCTATATCCACCTGATTAGGAATAATGATGCGCTTTTCGGAAGATATTCCTGCTCGTCTAGCCAGGCTATCCAAAATTGGAGAGACGTTGACTAGGTAACTCACCTCCTGAATAACTGCGAATTTTACAGTTCCGAACCGAGAGTGCTTCACAGTGTTTGGATCGTCGCCTCCGGTTGTACTCGTCTCAAGAACCACCGGAATCCCAAGCACTCTTGCGGCTAACACATACGACAAAACCCAAGAACTAGCTCCCATAACATGTACAATATGTGGACGCTTTTGGCTCAAAACTTTGATTGCACTGGGCAGAGCTTTCGCAAGACCCAGTAATTTCCGGCCCTTTCGGGATATAGGCAAAGGAGGATCTGGGTAGGATATGATCTCGGCACCATCAAGGAGCTTGGGCGGCGCTGTCTGGGTGACAATCAACACAACACCCGAATGATTCCCTGCAAAATAGCTCGCTAAATTATACGCAAGGATCCCCCCTCCAGAGAACTCTGGGGGGATTGTTGGAATGACAAGACAAACTGCAGGTGAGGTTCGCATACCAATATTGTTCAATTCCGTAACTTGCTGAATTCACATCTGGGAAAAACATCCAAGCATCCTCCATCCGTCGCGTTGTAAATCTTGATGCCTTTCTGATCCGCTATAGCGCGGATTTTCACGTACCCCAACCATAGCGCGCGCACATATTCAGCCATTATCAAGTAGTTACTTTTGAATGGATTCTCTGAAGCCTCCGGTTGTTGTGAAACGGTTTTTCCGTCATAGAAATGTAGATCTTCACCAACGTTGGCCATCCAATCATGATCTGCTCCGATTATGACAATCGGATTACATCCCATGTACATCGCGATTAAAATATTCGTTTGGAGCACAGTGTGGGGGTCGGGAATCACGCGTTCCAAATCGACGTTCTCCAGTGGAGACTTTGACAGCGTACCACCAAGTGCAAGGTAATGCGTCCGTTCAGAAGGGAGCAACCCTCGTTCACTAATTATTTTGCGGCCATTGATTGGCGCAAAGAAGGTCGATTTTTGGATTTTTAACCTGAGACTAGAAAAAAAGTCATCTGAACCCTCGCTCCCATCGTAAAACAACTTATCCGTCAGCGAAAAATACGTAGGTTCCCATACCTCAACGATGGAATGTTTCCAAAACCCATTAACCGCAAAAGTTACTTCGCCTTCAAGCCACGAAATGTCTTGCCTCGCGATTGAAGGTCCGTTCCCGATCACAAATGCACGTTGCCCGCTATGGCATTCAGCGAAGCGGCGATTCTTGGAAAGGATCCCTAATTCTTCCGCGTTCATACTGAGATACGCTTCCTTCATTAGAATCGCCTGAGACAGTTGCTCTGCCTCAGCGGTGAGAAGTGTCAATCCATATCTTAGGCCTCGACGCCACACTCCTCCCGGCCCCGTTTGATTCATCGCCAGAGTTACCTTCTCCAAGAGAATATCTCGATCAATTTTCATGCTCAAAGTCCATTAAAGGTAGGCACAGGGCTTGGGTCTCTTTGCATTTCTCTACCCCGACTGATGCCATACGTCCAATGAACATGGCCGAAATAATCACTACAAGACCGTCCAGGTCCTGAAATCGTAGACACTTGATTCATAGTTTATGCTGCCTGCATTTCCGTCAATTCTAAATTGCGAATCAAATGAGCCACCTTACGGCGTTTGAAGTACACATCCGATCTTGATGGCCACCGACGTGATAGTGGCCCACTCGGATTTGTGGTCAGCACGGGTATGACGAACAAGCCGCATGGGGAAAATCTGTTTCTTGGGTTTGTCATCGTTCGATTCTAATTCGGTCTAAAGAATCACGACCACTACAGTTCTAGCACCACAAAAGAGTCTCGAGCACGCAGCCTAATCTGGCACTGATAGAAAGTCATCGGGAAGCCGACTTCCAAAATAGCTCACGCCTGCCGGTGAAAAGTGATCCCCATCTTTCCAGAAGAGCTGGCTACAGTTCATGAAATCTTGCGGAAACTCGAATCTAAAAAAATAATTCTGGTTGGACGGTTGTATATTGTGACCTGTCGATTCTCTAATCAGCCTCTCTATGTACCTATCTAGTTTATGAAATGCTTCATATTGATTCATGCGATAAGAGTAGTTGTGGGTACATCCATTTTTCAGAATGAAATTTGTGCGGATATGTGGCTCAGCACGTGGTAGAAACCACTTCACTGGGACCATGTTGGAAAGCTCCTTCAAGTAGAGAAAGGTTCCCTGCACATGTTCCTCATCTACCACGACCTCTTCGACGCCTTCTCCCATACCAAGGTTCGAGAAGATTCCTCGCGAACCAGGGGTTCCGTCTTCCTTCTTTAACAGATAGAAGCCAGCCTGCTCGAAGATCACGAGCTTGAAAATCCTGCTACGAGTTCGAATCAGATTCATGACTTTGCTGTAGTTGCAGTAATCGAAATTGCTGTGTGGTCGACAACCACCCTGAGTTATGCCAACCAAGAAACGTTCATCAAACTTTGAAGCCGTTACATTGAACAAGTCATTTGCATGGCTATCACCCAATATAAGTACCCCAGCACCGAATTGATCATAACAACTTGAAAGTCTTGTCTCGATGTCAGAATTCACGTCACCAATATTAAATCGACATTCCTCAGGATCAATTGATGTGTCGCCTTGGGCGGCTTTGACTAGTCTGTACGTATCCCGCATTTCCCTGGGCTGTTTGGAGAGCCAATAGTCTTCGAACTCCTGACTATTGAAGTGGCCGATCAACCCTATCCCCACAAAGCCTGCTATGGCGAATGCAGATGCCCCAAAAATGCGTTTGTTATCTTTTGCGCGTCTAAATGGATTCTCTACATATCGCCAAGAAACACGGGCAAGAAGGAGTGAAGCGACCGACAAACACGCCATGACGAAGGCACTAGGTTCTTCTGGTAGTTTGATTCTTGCGAATGCAAAGAGCGGCTGGTGCCACAAGTACGCCGAATAGCTAATCAAACCAACCCCAACCAAACCTTTCCTACTTAGTAGTCTCGCAACAATTGTATCTGTGTGCCCATATAATAGCAGTAGAACGACACCAACAACGGGAATGAGCGCATATACGCTAGGGAACGGTGTCGATTCATCAAATGCGAGTATCGCGAACAATATCGCCGCCAATCCCAAGAAGGCAAGTGCATTGTTTTTTCTTACACCGCGCTCTTGCACTATAAAAGCAGCTATGGACCCAGCAAGTAGCTCCCATGCACGGGTGGGGGCCAAATAGAAGTTAGCCGCTGGAGCATTTCGCCACCCCCACTCGCTAACGGCTAGACTGATTGTTGCCATCGCCAACACGACCCAAAAGACTCGTCGCTTTCCGAAACGCCAAGTCAACAACAAGAATATCGGGAAGAGCACATAGTACTGCTCTTCCACCGCTAGACTCCACGTGTGCAGCAATGGCTTTTCTTCCGCAACCGCATCAAAGTAGCCACTCTCGCGCCAGAACAACATATTGGACGCAAAAAGGCTAACTGCTACAAGACTCTGACTGAAGTCTTGGAATTGGCTTGGGAGCATCCAAGTCCACGCGAATGGAACACAAATCAGCATGACGAAAAAGAGGGCTGGAAAGATTCTCCTCGCTCGTCTCTTATAGAAGTCAAGCATGCTAAATCGTTGATGTTCTATATCTTCGATCAATAGAGTCGTTATGAGGAACCCACTGATAACGAAGAAAACATCCACTCCCACATAGCCGCCACTGAAAAGTTCGAAACCAGCGTGGAAAAGGATAACAGGAACAACAGCAAGAGCTCTTAAACCGTCGATTTCCGGACGATACTTCACTTTTTGACCCTTGGCGCTAATCAGGACTGCAAAATCTGATGACCTACCACTGATTTTGCAGGCATTCAATTATTGTAATGGTGGAAGCCGCTTAGGTATGATTGCCAAAGCAAGACTCGGCAACCACCCTGCTTGTGGCCGGCTTAGTGTCACTCGCCTCCAACGTGGGAAAACTGCCTCACCAGAGGCCCCAACTTTCGCAATATCTTGGAAGTAGACCTGACGCACACTCACGATACGAACGTACTCATGCGTCAAACTCTTCCAGCATTCGCTCTAGCTCCGCCGCAACGTTTTTGGCCTGATAGGCACTAAGATCAATCCCTTGGGGCTTGGGGCTATTCAATCCGACTTCCAGTCCATCGGCCAACGCCTCAATGTCGTCCACTGGGACTAATTGACCCCATTTGCCATCCTCAAGCACCTCACGAGGACCAGTCTTGCAATCGGTGGCTACCACACGAGCACCACACGCCAAGGCTTGAATCAACACATTGGGCATACCTTCGTGGCGAGACGAGAGCACACAGAGTTCTGCATTTGCCATGTACCTAAAGGGATTTGTGTCAAATCCCGGCATCTTCACGCTTCCTCGGACTCCCAAGTGCGTTGCTAACCCTTCCAGCCTTTCCCTCTCTGGGCCTTCACCCAAAATGACCAAGTCAAGTGTCGCTCCAAGTCCTGAAATGGCCCACGATTCAAGCAACGCATCAAATCCCTTCTCCCAAACCAAACGGCCAACGGCGAGCACAAATGGGCGGCGACAAGTAGACGGCTCTTGGCTCAATCTGAACAGATCCTGATCAATCACTGGATTCGCCAAAAGGGAGGTTTGAACGCCTCGCTCCACAAGTTGCTTCTGAATCCCAATAGACGGAGCCAAAACCAAGTCGGCTTGCCTGTATACCGATGGCAAGACTGCAGGTAGGACCCTTTGGCTGCAGGTGTTGCGCTGATCGTCAAAACGCTCCCACGATGTAGATTCTCGTAGAGCAACCTTTATTGGCTTGTCGCTTAGCAAGGTACTCCAAACAGCGACCACATTGGCATAATTGAGAGTGGCGAGGAGCCAATCCGGCTCAACTCGTCCCAAAACCTCAACGAGTGGAGTCAAACAACTCAAAGCCCGCGCAGCACCCAAGTCATGTCTCTCAACTCTTTCGCTCAGAGTCGTCTCCAAACTCCCGGTGATTCCGTACGCAAAATGAACCTCATGATTGAAAGACATTTGATTGGCAATTTTCACCCATACGCCTTCGGCTCCACCAGGCTGAAGGCTCGGTAAAAAGAAGAGTAGTCTACTCAATCAAAGCCTCCCAAGTACCAATAACTTTCTCAGGCTCGCAGAGCTCCGTGACCTTGAGATAGGCCCGCTTCGCTAACTCTTCCCGTTCACGCTGATCAAGCGTCATCAAGTGGTTCATGGCCGTGGCAAGGGCTTCGGAGTTCTCTTTGGAAACGAGCATTCCGCTTAAGCCGTCTGACACGAGCTCGCCTGTACCACCCACGTCAGTACACACCACCGGCGTTCCACAAATCATAGCCTCGATTAACGCGTTCGGCAGGCCTTCTTCACGCGACGAAAGTACGAAGCCGTTGGAGGCGTGCATCAACTCTTCTACGTCACTTCTCGCCCCAAGAACCTCAACCCCCTTTTCAAGACCTAGGACTTGAATCAAGTCTTCGACCCGACGCCTTTCGGCTGCATCATAAAACGCTCCAGCTATCTGGATAGCCCAGGGCGTCTCAGAACTCTCCAATAGCTTCGCCGCGTGAAGAAGGTTCGCATAGTCTTTGGCGGGCAGTATATTCCCGACCGCGATCCACCTAAATGCTCCGGAAAGGTTACGCGACGAAAGGTGCTTCATAGGCGGAGGAAGATTCGGCACCACGTGAATGCGGCTACCTTCAACACCTGACTCAACAAGTCTTTTAGAAAGGCGTTTAGAATTCGTGACAAGCACGTCCGCAAGCCTAAGGCCTAGGAGTGTGCGTTGAATCATCAGTCTTCTAGGATTGTAGTCTTCGCCGCGCAACGAAATGATCACCCTTGGAACTCCTGCAAAGAGCCTCAGCAATGAAACGAGCAGGTTCGCGTGAAAGAGAAATCCAACGAGCGCATGGGGTTTGACACGACGCACGAATTCAAGAGCGTTTTGAAAGTCACGAAGCGTCGGTTGACCACGGGTCATCTTGAGTGAAGAAACTACTATGCCGGCTGCGTTTGCCTCTTCCAAAAACCCGACTGGCTCCAGCAACGACAATACGTGAACCTTCCAACCGCGCGCTACAAGACTTTGTCCCAAACGCAGTATCTGAGTCTCCGCCCCACCTGGCCCAAACTCCGTTATTGCGAAAACGATGGTCTTCATTAGACCGTGTCCGAGTCACAGTAACTCAAGTACCAATCCCGGCGTGTGACCGCCTGCGCAGCACCAAGTGGCAACATTCCGAAATGGAGCTCAATGGGTCTAACTCTCTCGGGAAGGGGCAAGAAGCCATTGGCAAGATAGGATAGAAAGTAGGGCGAATGTTGAAAATGCCAGGCCAAGACGGCATCGGCCCCTGAGTCAACTAGGTCGCGCACGCCAAATTCGAGCAGATCATAGGCGAGTTCAACATCCGCTGCACCATTGCGCGTCATCATCTCAACCACGTAGCCAATCCTGCCCCCGTGTTTTTCCATCAGATTCGTGATGATGAATCCTTCGTCATTCAATGCGAAGATTCTATAGTTCTGATGCGGCTTGGCGAGTCGCCATTCAAAGTAGGAACGATCGCGAATCAGCCCCACGTCGAAAGTTCCACGAAATCCATCCCAGATTGCCTCAACATCTATATCTTCCAATTCCGCCCTACTCGGGCAACGTGCACCAACTTGAAAGCCCTTGATCTGAGGAAGTTTCAGCCCTTTGAGCATGCCTGGTAGGAAGTAGCTCGGATTGATTGGCCTCAAAAGAAATGGAAGGGGGTCGTAGTTTTTCCAATCGAGCTTTTTGAAGAACCCGTGGCGTGAATTCCCATTGGGAAAACCGTAGATGAATCCTAATTCCTGACTCTTCGCTTCTCCGAAGAGTGAGCTAGCCAATTTGACGAAGAGCCCTTGGCCTCTAAATGCTTCATCCGTCAATGTATCGAGTGACTGCAAGCAAACGCTTTCTTGCTCAAAGAGTTGGAAACGGTTCGGCAATGCAGCATAGATAGCGGCCAGTGAATCTGACGATTCAGCGGCATTAATCCACGTTTCGCTGAGCGGATTGTTTAGAAACTGCCACTCTAGCTCTTCTCTGGACCGTTCCCAGCCATTCTTGGAGAACAACCCTTGGAGGCGTGTGATGGTTCCATCACTTCGGCTCAAACGCACTTCTCTCATGGCTGGCTCATTGATTCCCATGTTCTGAAATCCTGCATGCAATGACTCTGCATGCCATACTCATCGCGCAGAATCTCGAAATAGTCCAACACCTCAACAAGCATGGTCACCGAGGCTTCCAGGTCGTGTCCAAAATTGTGAGGGTGCCACCATAGATGAAAGGTTCCTCCATGCATGGCCGCATGTTTGAGGCCGGCCCTAACCCTATTCAATATGAGCTGACGCGCCGGTCGTGGCACATCCGTCCTAAAGAAGAGCGTCGCAGGAACATCAATTGGGCCTTCTCCGCGCACCACGGGGAGAGGGTCGGCGAGCGGACGGAACGCATCCACCAACCTCATCGCCCGTTGGCCGAGGTCAATTTCAGGATTTCCACCCCAACCTCGATTCAAGGGAGTGCCGCGAAACGTCTCAATTCCCAAGTCGTGAATGGTCTGAAGCATTTGGGGACTAAACTGGTTGCGCGGAAACACAATGGACCTAATACGGTGGCCCCAGGATTGAGCAACGTTTAGAGCGGCGCCCAGGTCGTTTCTAAAATCACTCTCAGAAACACCCTCCTCGTATCCATAAATATGGGCGAATGTATGAGTTGCAACCTCCTGCCCAGGCGTATTCAAGATTTCGCGAACTAAGCTCGGTGCAAAATGAAATGGGTCCTCTTTTTCTGATTCTCCCAAAATTGCAAGATGACGATTCACCCCGAGCCGGGTGTCGGAATAGTTCGGATCCTCCTGCAGATAGGTACTTAACTCTTCCCTCCCATCACAGAAGAGTGCGCCAACTGTAGCCCAAGTCGCCCGGACTTCCCGTGCCTCAAACTCCACTAGCATTCTTTGAACTGCCTCTCGAGCATTCAGTAAGAGCGCCTGGCAATCCGCCAGTGGCGTGTGATCCAAGATTCCCCAGTGCAATTCAAAATCAAGAGACACTACGAAAGCTGGATTATCGCCATAATATACTTCGTTCATTGCTACGCTCTTGACCACACATTACTATAGAAGCTATCTGCTTCGGATTCCCCAAAGTCAGAAAAGCAGCGAGAACATGAGATTATACCATCAAAGCCGATCCCTAATGAGCGAGGCTTTTGGATAATGGTCGCTTTCGCACTACTCGTATTCTTCGGATCAATCGTCCTTTCATACTTCACTCGAGGTTTCAAACGAACTGAGGTCAAACTGGTTTGGTTATCCTTTTTGACTCACATTTTCTTTTCAGTCGCCCAAGTCATTTATCACCTGCATATTTATGGTGGTGGCGACATGCTTTTGTACCATGCAGTCGGCGAATACATAAGTCGCTTAATCTCTGAAGATCCCCGGCTGATCCCCGACCTCTTTGATCTTATTGGCAAAGGACGCAACAACCAATTCGCTTGGATTCAAGGAGCAGGGACGTCAACAGGGGTGATGTTTGGACTATCCGCTCTTGTGAGCCTATTTGTTGGAGACTCAATACTTTCAAAGTGCTTGGTCTTTTCGCTGGCTTCTTTTGTCGGAAAACTAGCCCTCTACTTTGGGTTAAAGACTCAACTATCGCCAAGGTATCATCCGCGCGCAATGGTGGCAGCTTTGCTGATACCCTCAGTTGTGTTTTGGTCGAGCGGTATCATCAAAGAATCCGTAGCAATGACCGGTTTGGGGTTCATGTTCTACGGGCTCTCGAGCCTGATCAGGCATCGCAAGCCAAACCCATATTTCCTAGTCTTCCTCTCAATTGGGATGCTCCTAACCTTCATCACAAAAAGTTACGTCTTGGTGGTGATTTGCATAGCTGGACTTGGATGGTTCTTGGCCGATCATTTCAACCGAAATGCTCGACTTACTCTCAGGTTATGGCATTTAGTTTTGATATCATCTGTTGCAGTGTTGGCAATGCTGGGTATGGGTAGATTGTTTCCCGAATACTCTTTGGAAGAAGTCGCCCAAGAAACGGCCACACTCCAAGAGGCCTATCGCCGACAAGAAGGTGGCTCATCATTTCAAGTTCAAGCGGTGAGTAAGGAGCAAGGAATAAGGGGCCAAATTGCGAATCTACCCATCGCTATCGTCTCCACTCTCTTTAGACCTTTCTTTTTTGAGTCCCGAAATCCCGCAATGTTTGTGAACTCTCTAGAAACCACTCTCATCTTGTGGCTTCTGCTTCTTACCTTGCACCGCCGTGGTGTCCGACCGACTTTTCAAACAATTATATCTAACCCCTTCTTACTCTTTTGTTTCGGTTACGTGTTGATTTTCGCGGTGGCTCTCGGCTTAGCAGCCACCAACCTCGGAACACTTTCCCGCTACCGAATTCCAATGGTACCGCTGTTTTGGGTACTCGTTTTGCTGCTGGTACCTATAAAAAGCGTTCAGCCGCCGACCAACTCAAAGAGATTGAGATAACGTGGCAGCACAGATTCGATGGAATACTCTGCAACTGCACGTTCGCGCCCAGCTGCACCCATCCGTCGTCGCAGGGAGGTGTCGTCAACCAGAGCATCTAAAGCCTCGAACCACTCTCCGGTCGGCATAAACCCGATACTCTCTTTACTCTCAAACACCTCCAAGTTGGCTCCTACCGGAGATACTACAACAGGAATACCCACCGCCATATACTGTATCATTTTGAAAGCGCATTTACCCCTGGTTAGGGGTGAATCAACCAAAGGCATCAGTCCAATATCAAATGACTGCAACCAATCAACCTCCAACTGTGGCGACCATTGTATCTGTTGAACTCGCTCGACGCCTGCGAGTGGCTTGAACACTCGATTCGACACTATCCGAACGATAACATCAGACCTTCTATCCAGTAGAAGCCGTAATTCCGGGACCAATGATTCTAGAAACGGGAAGTTTCCAGCTGTACCCATCCATCCAACCACAATCTTTGCATTCGATTTTGGCGCTATTCTCGGCCGATACATCTCCGTATCGATTACAGTTGGGATAATTGTAGTTTTGTCAAGTCGGCCTGCTTGATTCGCCAAGTATCGATTCCCGGCAATCAGATGATTTGAAACGCGTACTGCTGTAGCGAAGGCTACCCCTCGTCGAGCACTAAACTCCCCTTTTCCATTAACAAATAGCGAATCGTCAAAATCAAAAATAATCGGGACGTCTCTCATAGAACCGACTTCTTCAACTAAACCTGAGTGCGGGAAAGCTGTGCGTTGCAAGAAGATCAAATCGGCGTCTTTGTAGAAAAGTTGATGATAGGCACGCCGCAAACGACCTATCGCTTTGTAAGCCAAAGCATATGGTCGATTTATAGCGTCGTTATACGCAGCGCCATATCCATACCGAATGTCTACTTCGATACCACTCTTTTCAAAGTGTTCAAAAAACTGTGAACAACGAAATCTAGACGCAGGGGTGTGAATTCCGTCAGTTACAAACAAAATCTTCAATCAACTCTCCATTTCCCGCACACTTTAGCAAGGCAGGTTAGAATTCCCTTTCAGCTACATCTATTCGCGTCGATTGATATTGGGAGAGCGTCCTATATAGACGGGCATATCTCTCCACACCAGCGCGCAAACCCAAATGGGTTTCGACAGGATCCCACCCATTGTCGACTGAGACTTTATCACTTCGGGTAACTTCCATAGCAATGTCTCTAAGCGCTCTTCCAAGGTCTACACGAATTCCGCTTTGGCTTTTCATCATGACGTTCGCCATATCTTCGTTGCAGCTGTGATAGATTGGACGGACACCACAGGCTAGAAACTCTGCCAACTTTGTAGGCATCGATGCGCGCTTCGCGACGTTCTCTTTCAGTAAAAGCAAACCCCAGTCCATACAGCCCATCCATCGAGGTACTTCAGAATGCTCCACTGACTGTATCAGCATTCGTGCTTGAGGCACCCCTCTTCGCAGAGCTCTTTCGCGGAAGTCGCTGACCTGTTTGGTCAAAGCGAAAAAGAACGCATTAGGGTCCTCATCTAGAATCCAACGAGTAAGCTCGAGACTCTCGTCCACCAAATAGGACGTATTTAACGACCCAACCCACCCGATGACGTTCTTTCCGGCCAAGGGTGCTGGTCGAGGCGCCATGCGATGGCTAAGGTTGAAACGAACGGTATCAACACAAGTAGGGATAACCACTATTGGAGCGGATACGTTTCCGAATCGGCCCTCTTGAATATCTTTCGCAGCGGTATGCGTTAGGCTGACTATTGCTGTTGCATTCTGGAAGAGATGACGCTCAATCATTCGCCCCACTTCAATGGAAAGTGGGTTGGTGAACCAACGGCCTTCTTCAATTCTCTCGTCGATCCAATATCCTCGAAAGTCAAAAATCACGGGGATATCGTGGGCCACCTGCATAGTTTCACAAACCAAAGCAGGCAAGTAACTTCGCGCATGCAGTAAATCAATACCTTGATTGTCAGCGATTTGACCAACTATCCGAGCGATCAGCGCAAGATTACCGCAAACGCCCACCGCGCCAGCACGGTATTGTTCAAACACCCAATCAATCCCTTGCTGAAGCAACCGCCTCCTCATTTCATTTTGCCTAACTAAGTTCCGAAGGTCACTCCCTTTCTCCAGTGAGACAATTGTAAACTTGACATCACAGACCGCATTTATGCCCTCCACAAAACGCACCACTTGGGACTCGCCAAGCGGTTCCATTATTCCGTCAAATGTTACGTACACAACATGAGGTGTCTTCATCATGCACCCTCAACTGGCTCATTCCATTCCATTTTCACAGGCGCAAGCTAGTCGACAACGATGCGGCTTACAAGCCAACACGCACCAGCGCTAAAATGCTTGCATCTTGGTGATGTGACCTTTGGATTCGCCACGAATGTCACGAATTTGTGCCAAGATCTTCGGACTTGTGTCGCCACGCATAGAACGTCGCCCTCGCAACTCCCATGACGCGGCACAACGAAACAATGCTCTGATAGGGCTTCTGAGCCTCAATGAATCGATATCTCACTTCGATTCCTCGACGAAGAAGGCCGCCGATCTCACGTTCCTCACGCAAGACCTTGACCTCTTTGCGAAGGCGCTCCAACTCGGCGACCTCATCGGGACTCAAACCGCGGCTAGAAGCTTCCCGTGAAGCATTGACCTAGGTTGTAGAGCGAGTTTGCGTTGACCCCTGAGCCACACTCAGACCCTGTTGCTCCACGAGGCAAACTGCGTCGGCTTTAAACGAATCTGTGAACCGTCTATACTAATTTTCTTCGTCACTTTGAACCTCCTTACCCTACGAGGGGTAGATTGTAACTAGGTGTCTAGAAAATCAGGACCACTTCAGAGCCTTCTGCACCTCAATGAATCGACATCTCACTTCGATTCCTTGGCGAAGAAGGCCGCCGCCTTTTTTAGGATTTCACGTTCCTCACGCAAGACCTTGACCTCCTTGCGAAGGCGCTCCAACTCGGCGGCCTCATCGGTACTCAAACCGCTACTAGAAGCCTCCCGTGAAGCATTGACCCAATTGTAAAGCGAGTTTGCGTTGATCCCAAGGTCGCGCGAAACCTGAGCCACACTGAGGCCCTGTTCTTCCACGAGGCGCACTGCGTCGGCCTTAAACGAATCTGTGAACCGTCTGTACTGTTTGATTTTCTTCGTCACCTTGAACCTCCTTACCCTGTGAGGGTACATTGTAATTCGGTGTCTAGAAAATCAGGACCACTCCAACCCTCTAATCCGTTTAAGATTGGACTCTGAGCTAAGCTCACTAGATCAACTCCGCCAGAACGTAGCCTGTCGGACGCTTACGTTGGGAAGAAAAACCCAAGCCTAATGACGAGACCAAAACTAAGCCATGCGAAAAGTCCGGCATACATTGACGTAACAGCGCTAAAACCGGGAACGAGCCTTGTCCAAGTCCTCCGGGCGACCAACATCCAGCCAATCCTCGAAGATCGGAAAAGAAATGATTTCCTTCCCATCTTCAAGCCCACGTTCCATAAGCTCGGTAATATCGAAGAGTCGATCACACTCAATCAAAGGTAGTAGCTCGGGAGAAACGATATAAACCCCCGCGTTCACAAAGAAATCGAAGGTCGGTTTTTCGGAAATCCCGCTGACCTTCAGCCCATCCACTTCAACAACACCAAATGGCACTCGAATAGAGTAGTGGCGCACCCCCACTGTCATGTGTGCCCCATTCTCTTCGTGAAAACTCAACATCTCGGCAACATTGAAATCAGTGAGGAGGTCACCGTTCATAACAAGGAAAGGTGAATGGACACGGCCTTCCAACCTCTTGAGCGCACCTGCTGTACCAAGGCGATCTTGTTCGCGAATGTACTCTATATTGACACCCCAATCTTCTCCGTTCCCAAAATGAGTCTCGATCTTTTCAGCCAGGTATCTCGTCGTAATCATCACATTTTCCACACCCGCTTTTTTGAGATGAGAAATGATATGTCCAAGGATAGGCTGGCCGCCGACATCAATGAGTGGCTTTGGTGTGTCCTGAGTAAGATCGCCGAGTCTGGTTCCAAGTCCTCCAGCCATAAGAACGGCCGGAAGTCTGGATGTATCTGATTTGGACTCATTTAGCCAAAGACCAACTACCTTGTCGTGTTCAACAATAGGAAGATGCCGAATGGAACGATCCGACATGATAGCCGCGACTTCGCTCCTTATGCTGGCAACATCTACTGTTATAGGTGAGGCATTGACCACCTCCATTCCCACATTATCAAGCTTGAGACCTCTCAGGAGTCCGCGACGAACGTCACCATCCGTAATCGTCCCCATCAGCTTGCCGTCTGCGTCCAGAACCAACAAGATCCCTATAGCTGACCGATCGATAAGCTCTAGCGCCTTGCGAATTGTAAACTCACCGCAGACGGACCAATTCTCAATATCGTCTCTTCGCAACATTATACGTGGTACTCGCTAGCCTGCGCTGCCGAAAGGTGTTCGCGGACCCACTCAATCGTGTGACTGAGTCCATCCCTAAGGCTCGTGGTTGGCGTCCAGTCGATGCTCTCCTTTGCCCAACTTGCGTCACAGAGCAGTCGCAAGACTTCGCTCTTCTCTGGCCGCACGCGCGTCTCGTCGAACTCTAAGTCCGCCGAGCTTCCTGTGATGTCTTTCAAGAGCTCGTAGAGCTCACCAATGGAGATATCATCACCATTCCCGATATTGAGTGGTGTACCAAATGGCGCATCTCCACACGTAGCCATCTTAAAAAACCCCGCAGCCGTATCACCAACGTATGTCAAATCACGTCGCGGACTCAACGATCCGAGCTTAACGGCATCAGAGAAAAGCAATTGGGCAATAATAGTGGGTATGATCGCCCTCATCGATTGCCGTGGCCCATAGGTATTGAAAGGTCTCAAAATATTTACAGGCAAATCGAAGGCTCGAAAGTAACTCTCAGCAAGAGCGTCCGCTCCAATTTTGGACGCGGAGTAGGGCGATTGCCCCTGGGTAGGGTGCTTCTCGTCGATGGGCACATACTGAGCCGTGCCGTAGACTTCGCTTGTGGAAGTCACCACAACTCGCTCCAGCGACCCACTTCTCAAACAAGCATTCAAGACGTTAACGGTTCCTTGAACGTTGGTCTGAACGAACTCGTTCGGATTTACGTAGGAATACGGAATCGCAATCAATGCTCCCAGGTGAAAGACATGAGTGATGTTTTCGGTGGCTCTGATAATTGCGTCGGGGTCGCGCAAATCCGCTTGCACTACTTCCAAGCTTTGAAGCTTGTCCTTTGAAAGAAACTCCAAATTGCCAATGCTACTTCTCGAATTGTACCGAACCATCGCTCGAACTTCAGCGCCCTCTGAGAGCAATCGCTCTACCAAGTGACTGCCGATGAAGCCTCCGGCCCCTGTTACTAGTGCTTTCATTCCAAATCCTGAAACTTTTTGGGAACGAGACTTTTTGGGTCAATATCTTCCAAAATCTCAACAATTCTTTTCGATGCTTGTCCATTTCCGTATGGATTCGGCGCCTCTTGAGCCTTGCCTCGAAACTCATCCGACAGCACGGTTCTCACCCCATCTACTATGCTTTCGAACTCGGTGGGAACATCAAAAACATTCGCTCCACGCGCCCTGCCCTTCTGCCGATTCCCGACATTTAAGACCGGTACTCCAAGTGACGCAGCCTCAATAATCCCACTGGACGTATTCCCAACCATCGCGGAGCAGCGCTTCATAGCCGTGAAATAGCCCTTACTTCCCAAATTGGTTGTGAGAGTCAACCCTCGATTCCTCTCAGCCTCGGCCCGTAGCAATTTGTTTATCGCGCTTCCTCCCATATCCGCATTCGCAATGGTGAATACGCAAGGCATTCCGGCCTCGAAGAGTGCATCAAGTAGATTCTGGACTTGTTCAAGCTCCGTTCCCAACTCCGTTGTGACGGGGTGAAACGTGCAGAGCAGAAACTCCGCCGGAAGTTCAAACCCAAATCTTTTGGCAAACTCTTCGTCTGTCATTGGAACGAAGTCTCGAAGGTGATCGAGCGCTGGAGCACCAACTGTGTGCACTCGCCATGGTTCTTCACCGAGTTGCACAACCCGTTTTGAATGACCTTCTGTCGAGGTAAAATGAAGGTGACTCATTTTCGTAATTGCGTGGCGAAACGCCTCGTCCATGGCGCCCTCTGTAACTTCACCACCATGTAGATGAACGAGCGGAATTTGAAATGGAACTGCCGCGGTGGCGGCTCCAAACATCTCAAACCTATCACCGAGGACCATTATCAAATCGGGCATTTCGCGCGCGAAAATGGAGGCAAAAGCCAGAGTTGTATGTCCGATGGATTTGCTCACGGACGCTGAATCTTGACCACTTACCAGAACGTCTTCCAGTGCAACCACGTTTAATCCAGAATCAAGCACCTCTTGGGCTGTATATCCATACTCTGGAGCCATATGCATTCCGCTGATCGCGACCTTAAGCTCCAGTCTCGTGCTCTTTTGAATTGCGTTGAATACTGGGGTGTAGATCCCGAAATCTGAACGTCCCACTGTCACGGCTAAGATAGTAGTCATTCGAAAAATTCCAGACTCAAGAGTTCGTCAGCAAGCACCGACCTCTTGAGCGTTCTTCCCACAAAGAAATCCATCATCCGCGTCGGGATTCCAGTACCGGGACGCTTTGCGACTAGGTCAGCCTCAGAAAGCACATGGCCGCTTGGAAGGTTGTGTCGGATCACTAGACTCTTTCGGGCCACGCTCGCGGTGGAGATTTCCTCTGGATTGGGTCTCTTTCTCGCTCCCCCCAAAGCCAACTCCACGTCTCGAATTTCGCGCACCATCGCTTTCAACTCGTCAGGCTCTAGGGAAGCTTTGTGATCGGGGCCTACCATCGAGCGACTCAAAGTGAAGTGCTTTTCGATGACACTTGCTCCCAAGGCCACACTTGCAATTGCAACACCAATTCCATTGGTGTGGTCAGAATACCCCACTGGATAGCCGAAGGAGGCCAATGTTTGCATTGCCCTTAAGTTGATGGACTTTGGACTGGCCGGGTAGTTGCTGACACACTGAAGAATCGTCAATGCAGGGTCAGCCCACTCACTTTCAATCGTTTCCACCGCAAGCTCCACCTCTCCCAAATTCGCCATCCCGGTTGAAATGACCAAGGGCAAACGGTTTCGAGCGACATGCCTTAGGAAGGGCAGATTTGTGAGCTCCCCTGAGGCCATCTTGATACGCTTCATTCCAAGGGACACTAAAAACTCTGCAGATTCCTCGTCGAAGGGAGTCGACATAAATTCGATCCCGCGTTGAGAGCACTCCTCTATCAATTCTTGGTAACGATCTTCGGCCAATTCTAGAGCCTTTAACATTTCCCTTTGGCTCTTCTCTTCTCCCACGTTTTCGACCTGGTACTCCGCCATTGCGGCGCTACTTGCCGCCAAACGGTCGGCCTTAAACGTCTGAAATTTCACCGCGTCTGCACCGCTTTCAGCAGCAATCGCCACCAGCTCTTTTGCGAGACCAATATCCCCGTTGTGATTGACTCCGGCCTCCGCGATGATGAACACGCTCACGCGATCTCCTTTTGCAGATAAAGTTCGGCTAGACGCAGGTCGATCTCGTCATCGATATCTATTGATCGAGCTTTCGGCATCACGACTGCCACAGTCTTCCCAAAAACAAATTGAGGGCCTACAGGTCGCCTATTCCACCTGATAGCGTAAACAGCCCCGTTGAGTTGAAAAGCTTCAGGAAGGGATTGCCTAGGTAGCCAAGGGTTTGCCCCTTCTACAAACGTGGTTGCAGTTCCATTTTCAATCCTCCAAGCCCTCCACGGATTCAAACTCGCCTCTTCGTACGTGGCGATTGAGTCGACCGATGGGTCTTTCAATAACGCGTCCACACAAGCCCTAATGTCCTCAGGAGCGCGGAGTGGAGACGTAGGTTGTAACAGAACCAAGATCTCAGCCCCCCCAATGGCATTAACCGTGTGGACAACCGCGTCCATTACCAACGAGTCGTCGGCAGAAAGTTCAGGTGGCCGGTTCACCACCTGCGCACCCAACCCTTTGGCAACACGCGCAATTTCATTATCATCAGTTGAAACAAGGATTTCGTCACAGCAACCAGAAAGCTGGGCGCACTCAATTGTCCACTCAATCAATGGTCGCCCGCCCAGTAGCGCAACGTTTTTACCTGGCAAGCCTTTACTACCACCCCGGGCTGGAATTACCGCAACGACACGCTCCACAAACACTCCTACAAACACTCCTTACTTCACGCGAGGAGGTTTAGCCCGTGCACGATGCTTTTACAAGACTGTGGTTTAGAAGTGGATGACCGTGCGGATGGATTTTCCTTCGTGCATGAGGTCGAAAGCGCCTCGTTGATCTTCTCTAGAGGCAGATGAAAGATTCCAATGGGAGCTCGCCGCTCATGGCCTTTTTGACCATGCCTGGGAGTTCGGTGCGCCCGCGCACGCCGCCGAATGCGGAGCCGCGCCACACGCGGCCGGTCACCAACTGGAACGGGCGAGTGCTGATTTCTTGGCCGGCACCGGCCACCCCAATAATCACGGACTAGCCCCAGCCCTTATGGCAGCATTCGAGTGCGGAGCGTATTACGACTACGTTTCCGATGCATTCGAAACCAAAACCTCGCCGCCCACGTGAGTACAAACTTCTTGCGGTTCGTGGTTCCAAGTTTTTCCTGGAGCGCCATCATCAGCGCGAGCTCCTCACACGGTGGGATATCCGTCTACTGGCGTTCCTGCCAGGTTTCGAGAAATCAACCACCTCAGCGGTTTGCCCATTTCCAAAGTCGCCGAAGCTACTCTCTCCAACTCGACAACCACACGACTCATGGATGAAGGAACTCAATCCATGGCACGTATACCCAGACTGGTACCCCGAAAATCTTTCTGCAACGCTCCTGTTTTCAAGAAAATCCCAATCGAGTACGGCCTTGGACTACATTTCGTAAATGCGCGATGGCGTTCTGGTGAAAGTCGACCGGACCACAATGAGATATGGACTCGAAGCCAGATCTCCCTTTCTTGACCACCGCCTAGTGCAATTTGCGCAGAGCCTTCCTTCCCATTTCAAAAAATCCGGACAAACGTTCAAACTCATTCTCAGATTGGTATTGGCGGACAAAATCCCAAGCGTGTCCAACCTACCAAAAACGGGCTTCGGAGTACCGATCCCAGGTGTAAAAACAGAAAGAAAAAATGAGTTTCGTCTGTGGCAAGAATCGGCTCTAGTCGACTGGAATCTCAGATTTCCTCCCTAAGAATTGCCTCCAATTGGCTTTCCAACTCACCTTCGGTGAATAGGGACCCATAGACACTCAGATGTCCACCGTCATGGTAGATCCAATTGGTCCCATCGTGCGACTTACACTTGCCTTCTTTGCAAAGCGTGTGCTGCAAGTCGATAATTTTTGGGTTGGTATCCGGCCCTTTGTAGATTGAAGCATCAAATTGCAAGTACTCGGGATCGCTTGCGGACCATTCCGGTGCGCAAACTTCAGGAAAAAGTTGAAAAGAGAACCATGAACATCGCGAACCAAACCGCGTTGTAGCTCTCCCGTCACGGTCGTACAACTTGGGAATAGGAGCGATATAGACCAATCGCACCCCAGAAGCCTCAATCTCCTTACTTGTTTGTGAAACAGCATCGTGCAAATCGACTACCTTGCCTCCGGAATCCACGAATTTCCAGTTAGAAGCGCTTACATAGCCATCTATTGCGCTCGAAACAATCAGAACATCCGGCCTTTGTTTTAAAACTTCATTGATACTTTCAGTAACCCACGTTCGACATGCCTCTTTTGGTATCCCGTCAGCAATTGGAAGAACATTCAACACAAACGGGCAGGCTGAAGAAGTCGCAACCTGCAGTTCAACGCCCCTTGTTGAGGCAATTGACTTGAGGGCAGGAATGTGTTGTCTCGCATTTGAATCGCCAAGCAAAACCAACTTAAAGCGTCCTTCATCGCCCCAACGACAAGTCTTCGACTCCGCCTTGTAAGGTATTGTTGAATCACAACCTATTGCTGAATACTCGCGTCGCATCTCTCTGAGTTGATCAATATCGGAGCTAGTTGGTGGTATGGTCGCTTGAATTGCCCAACAACTAACAGGAACGATAACTGCAATTGGCAAAAGCCACTTTAGCTGAATCGTTGAGTTCCGACGGATAGGCCCTTCAAAGTAACGTTCGGTAGCCCAAGCCAAAAGAAGGGAACACATCCCCAAAGCAATCACGGCCCAATCTGAGTTGGGAAATGAAGCATGTGCAAAGACAATCAACGGCCAATGCCAAAGATAGAAAGAATAGGATAAGTCCCCCAAACGTTGTAGTGGCCTCCATGTCAAAAACCTGTACACCCCAAGAGGACTCTTTATACCTCCAACTAACATCAACGCACTTCCTGCCGTGGGTAAGATTGCCAAATAACCTGGGTATTGAAATTCAGGAATTCCACTCAAGGACAACCAGAATATCAACAAGAGCCCCAGCCAGCCAAGAGGTACCAACATTTGGTTGAGTTTTATCGCGGACGATCGAGATAACCTAGGCAAGTTCCAAGCAATAAGGGAACCTACTCCAAACTGCCATGCTCGGGTGAGAGAGGAATAGAAAGAGAGTACTTGGCCATTGACTGTTTCGAATGGATAGAAAGCTACAAGAATGCACAAACCAAAGCTGATGACAACTAAGCCGGCCAAAACTTGCCCTACACCGATCATCCTGTCGAAAAGATTCCATCCCAACAACAAGAGGAAAGGGAATGCCAAGTAAAACTGTTCCTCAACGGAAAGCGACCAAGTGTGGAGGAAAAAGTTCTCCTCTACAGCTGGTTGAAAGTAGCCACCTGCACGATACAAATAGTGATTGGCGTTAAGAAAGACGGCAGCTACGGCCGTTCTTCCACTTACTTTTTGGCTAACCTCAGGCCCAAGTAGGATACCCAAGAGAGTACAAACGGAGAGTACCAAAGAGAGAGCTGGCAATAGCCGACGCACTCGCCGGCGAAAGAACTCCGACAAACTAAACCCTTCTGGAGTGTGCAAGGACTTCAAAATACCGCCCGTGATAACGAATCCTGAGATAACAAAGAAAACGTCCACACCAACGAATCCGCCGGGAAAGGGCAACCCCATGTGATACAAGACAACAATTAATACAGCTATTCCCCTCATTCCTTGAACATCGGCCCGAAAATGAAACGGAAAAGATTTATCCATTTTAATGACCTCTAGAGTGATTCAACAAGAATCTTAGTCAGAATCTCTTGTTCGTAACTGACCATCCCGTCTTTCCAGGTTTTTAGAAAACGCCTTTCAGCGAATCCAAAAACCCCACCTTACCCACACCCAAGGCTCTGTTCGCTTCCAAGAGTGAGCGAACCCCTCATCCGTTCCTCGTGCTATTCAGAGTAAAGTCCACCTTCTAGGACCTCTTTCTTCGCACCCACACCTTGATTCATTCTTGAAGCTCTTACGCCGTGGGCGGTTGTCGACACTGCTTCGAACCCGAACCCTTTCATCATCGCAACCTGGGTCTCTTTGGTGAAGTAGGTTAGGTGTTCGGGGTAATGGATGACGCTCCATCTCTCACCCAAAACTCTTCTCGAAAATGAGTCAAAATTCGGAGTGGTGACGTAGATAATTCCGCCGGGCCTCAGCACTCTAAGGATCTCTGGGATTTCTTCAGCATGGTTATCAATGTGCTCGATAACCTCAGTGTAGATCACCACATCAAAGAAGTTTGAGTCGTAGTTTGCAGTGTTCAACGGCCCTTGATGCATCTGGTGGCCGTATTGACGTGCCAGAACCACCGCGTCTTCAGTGAACTCGGTCCCAAAAGTCTCCCAATCTCTTTCCAAGGCTTGGTCCAAAAAGTGAGCCTGACCGCAACCGATATCCAAGATTCTATTAAGCTGGCGATGCTCTTCAAAGGTATCCAGTACTTCTTCGCGCCGCTTCACCGAAATGGGTGAAGAAAAACTCCTCTTTCGAGTATAGATTGACTCGTAGTACGCCACCAATACTTCTTCGGATGCGAGATTTCGCGTAGAGACCCCGTAGCAATCCACACATTGCACCAGGGGTACACGTTCAAATTCCTTCAAACCACTGAGTTTTCTGCCCTCACACATAGGGCATGACACGCGTTCCACAAACACTCCTTACTTGACGCGAGGAGGTTTAGCCCGTGCACGATGCTTTTACAAGACTGTGGTTTAGAAGTGGATGACCGTGCGGATGGATTTTCCTTCGTGCATCAGGTCGAAAGCCTCGTTGATCTTCTCTAGAGGCAGGGTGTGCGTGATGAAGGGTTCCAATGGGAGCTCGCCGCTCATGGCCTTTTTGACCATGCCTGGGAGCTCGGTGCGCCCGCGCACGCCGCCGAATGCGGAGCCGCGCCACACGCGGCCGGTCACCAGCTGGAATGGGCGAGTGCTGATTTCTTGGCCGGCACCGGCTACCCCAATGATCACGGACTCGCCCCAACCCTTATGACAGCATTCGAGTGCGGAGCGCATTACATCTACGTTTCCGATGCATTCGAAGCTAAAGTCTACGCCGCCGTCTGTGAGCTCGACGATCACTTCCTGGATGGGTTTGGAGTAATCCTTAGGGTTGATGCAATCGGTGGCGCCTAGCTCGCCTGCGAGCTTGAATTTGTCGGGATTGATGTCCACACCGATGATGCGCGAGGCTCCGGCTTCTTTGGCGCCCATGATCACGGCGAGCCCGATGCCGCCGAGACCGAAGACGGCAACGGTGTCGCCGGCTTTGACTTTGGCGGTGTTATGCACCGCGCCAATTCCGGTGGTCACGCCACAGCCCAGAAGGCAGACTTTCTCGAGCGGCGCCTCGTCGTCGATCTTTGCCAACGAAATCTCCGGCACCACGGTGTACTCGCTGAAGGTGCTCGTGCCCATGTAGTGGTAGATGGGCTTTCCTTGATACGAGAATCGCGAGGTGCCGTCTGGCATCAGGCCTTTGCCTTGCGTGGCGCGAACGGCCTGGCAGAGGTTGGTTTTGCCGGATTTGCAGAACTTACACTCGCGGCATTCGGCGGTGTAGAGTGGGATCACGCGATCGCCCTCTTTGAGGGTGGTCACGCCCTCTCCCACTTGTACCACTACGCCCGCGCCTTCATGGCCGAGCACCGCGGGGAAGATGCCTTCTGGGTCCTCGCCGCTGAGCGTGAACGCGTCGGTGTGGCAGACGCCGGTATGTGTGATTTTGACCAGGACCTCGCCTTTTTGCGGCGGGGCGACGTCAATCTCTACAATTTGTAGTGGTTTTCCGGCTTCAAAGGCTACAGCTGCGCGACTTTTCATGGTGCTCCTTGGGGTTTAAAACGGATTTGGCTGATTAGATGTTGCGGCAAGAAATGGGATGCAAAAAAAGCGCGCCCCTCGACGCTCTTGAACTGCGGGAAACAATGCAGAACAGAAACGCGAGGGGCACTTCTCGGACTGGAAGGAGGGACCCAGGACGAGCGCCTTGATTCTGACGAAGTCTTTCCCTGGGAACAAGCTCGTTATCCGCGCAAATTCGATGCAATTGTGTCGCTAGAAGCCTTACAGACACGCAACGCATGAGGTGCTATAGGAGTCACAGTCTCGGGCGGTACCGAGGCTTTACCAAGTGGAGGAGACCATGAAAAAGTTCTATGTATTGGCCATTTTAGTCGCCCTTTCAATGTGGGCTTGTGAGAAAAAATCAACCTCTGAAGAGATTGATGAAGCGGTTGAAGCCGTGGGAGACGATGTCGAAGAGGCCGGCGAAGCCGTCAAGGACACGGCGGAAGAAGGGGCCGAAAAGGTTGAGGAAGGCGCCGAAAAGGTCGAGGAAGCTGTCAAAGGTGAGTGAGTCTCATTGACGGTGCATCCAGATCCTTCTGGTTTAGCAGAGGGTCCTGAAGTGGCCATTTGATGCCGAGCTCCGGGTCGTTGTAGGCAATCGAGCCTTCGGACTCGGGCGCGTAGTACGCGGTGGTCTTGTAGAGGAAATGTGTATCGTCCTCTAGGGCCTGAAAGCCGTGCGCAAATCCCGGAGGCACCCAGAGCATGGTGTGTTCCTGGGCATCGAGCTTGATACCAAACCATTGACCTAAAGTGGGCGAGCCTGGGCGGATGTCAACGGCGACGTCCCAGGCGGCGCCTTTGACCACGCGCACGAGCTTTCCCTGGGCGTGCGGGTCGCGCTGGAAATGCAGGCCACGCAGAACGCCCTTGGACGAGCACGAGTGGTTATCCTGCACAAAATCTACGGTCGGCTGCCCGTCTTCTTCGAGCACCTTGAGAAAGGCCTCGTGATTGAAGCTCTCGAAGAAGAACCCGCGGGGATCGTTGAAGATTCGGGGTTTGATTACGAGGAGTCCGGGGATAGGCGTTTTTTCGACGTTCATGGCTTCACTGGGTTTTGATAACTCGCGAGGGGTTTCCTACCACCGTCGCGCCCGCGGGGACATCCTTAATCACCACGGCGCCGGCGCCCACGATAGCGTTTGCGCCAATCTCAACGCCGTTGATAACCACGGCACCCGCCCCTACCCACGCCCCCTGGCCCACCTCTACTTCGCCGGCGAGCACGGCCCCCGGGGAGATATGGACCCCGGAGTCAATGATGACGTCGTGCTCGATGGTGGCGTTGGTGTTGATGATCACACCCTCGCCAATCTGGGAGGCGGCGTTGATGACCGCGCCTGCCATCACATGCGAGCCGTGTCCAATCGTAGCTGACTGGCTGATGACGGCTTTGGGGTGGATGAGTGCGGGTAGCTCCCAGCCGAGCTCGGTGAGTTTTTGAATGAGCTCAAGGCGGACTCGGTTGTTGCCAATGGCGACCGTCGCTGGGAGGCTCGAGGGTTTTCCGCCGCTCAGAAACTCGTCTTGCAGACCCACCACGACCGCCCCACCGGGCTCCGCTACCCGCCCTACACCCGACTGATCCACAAACCCCGCCACGTCCATTCCCGCCGCGCGGATCAAGTCGGCGACCACCTTTCCGTGGCCTCCCGCGCCAAAAATCAACCATTTTTGCGTTGAACTCATAACCTTCACGTGTACTGCCAGAACGCGGTCGCCTCGGTCTCGGCGGGGTTGATGAAAACATACAACACGCCAAAAAGTGAAGCTTCAGGCCACGCATTTTTGATGAAATCTTGAGCGATCGAGTCGAAGTCGATTTGGGCCACGAACTTCCAAGGCACACCATCATCATCAACGGGCCACTCGTCGTGTTGTACCCACTGCGGGGTGCCACTCCATCGCGTCCAAGGCTTCTCTTCACTGCCGAGGGATTCGTGAAAAGTCTCCAGTCTCTGAGCGAAAGCGGGGTCGGCCTCCTCAAAAGGCCTAGTGCGTGACTCATCGATTTGAAAGCCGTTGACCTCGGCGGCCAGAACACGAGGCTCGATCACGGTCACATCACCTGGGCGTGGCCCCTGGTCCTTCCCCATTTGCGAGGAGCTTCGGATAACCGCCACGAGTTCTTCCTCTTCCATGGCGAGGTCGTTTGTTGGCGCAAAGACCGACACTCCGCCAACCTTTTTCCCGTCCGGAACGCTCACGGAGAGGAGGTGCCCCAGCGGCTGCCCGTCTCTCTTTGGCCACTCTTTTCCAACTGAGCCTCTTGGGGTACCGCCGAGGTAGTCGTAATCGTACTTTCCGGCTTCGTCACCCAAACTCATCACAATGATGTCTTGAGTAAAGAGCGCCTTAATCGCGTCATCGTCGAGCTCTGCGGCGCCGATGTAGGACTTTTTCTGTTTGGAGGCGGCCTCTTTGGCGAGTTTCTTCTGGGCTGCCTTGGCGTCGGCTAGCTCTTCGGTCTTGGAGCTATCCGTGCCGCGTCCAAGCCGAAGCCCCCAATCGTAGACTGACCCCCATCGCGTTACCACCGTTGCGCCCGAGACGTCCCCGAACCAGAATTTGGCGCTCTTATCCGCGCAATAGAGCCTCACACTAGACCCGAACTCCGCGTCGGCCTTCTTCTCCTCGGGGTTATGAGATGCCGCGAAGGCTTTGCGCGGCCCGAGGGCTGCGGCTGCTTCGAAGGCTGCCGAAAGTGGGAGCTTGAAACGCGCGGCTTCGTCTTTGTCGCATTGGCCGAGGATCGCCCGTGTGTCCTGGTCGTAGGCGTAGAGGCGGCGCCGGACAAAGTGGGGGACCGCCGCATAGGTGCCGACCTCCATGGGATCGAGCGAAAACTCATGGTTTTCTATCTCCCCGAGCTTCTCAACCTTGTCGTAGTTGAATCGGTAGATCGACCGTGCATAGAGGTCCACGAGTAGGATTTCTCCGGTTTCGGGGTCCACGGCGGCTAACGGCGCGTCAATAGAGCGCGCTTGTTCCCAGCCCTCGGGTACGTGAGGAACCCAAACTCCGTCGGTGAGGACCGAAACATCATCGAATCCAAACCTCACGAGCGCGCCTTGCACCGGGTCGAAGACCATCTTTGGGCGCAGGAACATCTCTTTATGGCGTGCGTCACTTGGTTTGGGCGAGGACTTCTTCTCTTTAGTCCATCCTGAATCAAGGAGATAAAACGTGTGATTCGACGCGCGATTCTTGACGGTTCCTCCCCACGCCACAAACCGACGATTCGCCACGTCCCAATGGACCAGAAAGTCTTCGCGCACGCCAAATGTGGCTTCGTCCGGACCGACGACCGAATGCCAATCCCCTTCAAACCTGAAGACGGCTCCGTTGCGGGCGAAGGCGTGGATGGTACCGGCACCGTCTCGAGCGAGCCTCACTACGTAACCTTCGGTGTTTGCGCTGCCCTCACCAACAACTTCGCGCCATCCGTCTTCGTCCACGATTCGAAGCCCCAGTGGATAGCGCGTAGATGCGATCCAAAGAGAGCCCTCTTTGCCTGCCAAGGCCACGCCCCCGTACCATTCGGTTGGGCTCGGTTGAACGATATGCCCCAACACCCTCCACTCGCCGGCCTTTGAGCGTTGGTAGAAGAACTCCTGATTCTTCGCATAGGCTCCGGGCGTGAGCTCATAAGGGCCAGGCCCCAGCCAAAGGGAGTGGTCACGCAAATCGAAGGCCGAACGAAGAGCATTTGAGCGGCGGACTTCGCTGACCGGGGTAGCCAAGGGCTTCCAGGTATCGCCTTCGAGTCGGAAGGTACCCTGAGGGGCGCCCATAACCAGAAGCACTCCCTCGCCTTCGCAAGACGCAAGGACGAAGGTCGAATTGTCCGTGTAGAGCTCCACCTCGGAGAGACCGTCTTCTAGCGAAACGAGCTCCTTTCCGTCGAACGCAAAGAGCCTTCCTTCGTACTCCTCTCCGTCTACAACGCCGATGATCAATCGGTTGCCCTCGAAATCCCAAACGGCACGCGCGCCTTCGTTGTTGTGCCATTCTTTCGGGAACTCGGGGCCCAAGTCTGCGAGCTTCTGCCACGTGTTCGAGTCGTCGAGAAACCACACGGAATAGGGAGTAATGGCAAGGTTCTGCTCTTTCACCGGGTCGAAGGCGAAGATCATTTTCGAGTCGCTCGAGAGCGCCTCAGGATCGACGGGCAATATGCCTTGTGTCTCAATCTTCGAGATTCCGTCGGCGGTGATGAGGAGCCCCGCAATTCGGTACTCGTTTCGCGCCTGACGCTCGATAGTCCAACACACGACGCCCTTTCGTTTTGAGTCGTAGTGACCCGTCCAAAACTGGTCCGCGCTTGCCTGAATGGCTTCGTGATCCTGAATCCAGGTACCGTTGCTGGTAAGATGCCAAGCCTCACCAAACTGGTGGTGCTCGGGTTCGCGGACGTACACGAGAGCGCCGCGTTCTTGGTCGAACGCCAGCACATAGTTGAGAGGCCAGCCACCGGGTGCGGGAGGGCTCGACTCAGATGCCACGACCTCCTCACCTAGAATCTGCCATTTTTGGGTTGAACTCATTTTAACCTACACGTTAGGGTCCGTTTATATGTGCGATCATAGTCAGGAACGGGAAAAGCTTTCGGAACGATGATCTGTGGCCGTCATCCAATTTTACGCATAGAGAACGGGAAGTACATGAAAAAGATGTTGTTTTTTGTAGTTGCGGGTCTTGCACTATCGTGTGGTGACTCTTCGGAACCGGTGGTTGACGCCAACAACTCAAATAATGCGTCGAATAATGGAGACTCTAATAATATCTCCAATAACGGCGGAAACTCTAACAACTCTAACAACTCTAATAACTCCAATAACAACACAACACCTGTGTGTACGCCAAGCCCAGAGATCTGTGATGGCGTGGATAACGATTGTGACGGCCAGGTGGACGAGGACGTGATGTGCCTGCCCGAGGCACCGGAGGTGACGATCTCCGCCACCAAAATCAAGACTTTGAGCTTCGAGTGGGAGCCCGTTGCGGGCGCTATGGAGTATGTGCTTCAGGAAAAGCGCGACGGTGCCGCGGACTTCAGCGAGGCTGCCACGATTGGGGAGGCGGAGACCGCGTACGACCTTCAGGTCTTCTTGCCGGACGTACTCAATGCGCAATACCGACTCGACGCGTGTAACTCGGACGGCTGTGCGCCGGGCAACGTGGTCGAGGCGAACCCGGTGTTGAACGACGCGATCGGCTACGTAAAGTCGTCCAACTCTGAGTCCCTGGATGTCTTCAACGTGGTGGCTCTATCGGGTGACGGGAACACACTGGCCGTTGGGGCCGACGGCGAAGACAGCGCTTCGAGAACGATCAACGGTGACCAGGCTGACAACTCCGAAGCCGCAAGCGGCGCCGTATACGTGTTTGTTCGTAATGACGGTGTGTGGACTCAGCAGGCGTACATCAAGGCGCCTAATGCGGATGCCAACGATAGGTTCGGCGCGAGAGTCGCGCTTTCAGAAGACGGCAATACCCTGGCCGTGGGAGCCCCCGTAGAGAAGAGTGCCGCCACGGGTGTGAACGGCAATCAATCTGACAACTCGGAGTTTGCGAGCGGGGCGGTCTACGTGTTTTCACGAACCGGAAATTTCTGGTCCAATGAGGCCTACCTGAAGTCCGACAACACCGAGGCACAGCAGCAGTTCGGAGCTAGTCTTGCGCTCTCGGACGACGGGAACACCCTCGTTGCTGGTGCGCCTTTTGAAGGGAGCATCTCAGGGGCGCTGCAGTTCGGCGCAGCCTACGTCTTCTCACGGCAGGGAAGTCAGTGGTCACCGGCAGGTCGTCTGACGGCGAGCAACCAGGCGAGTGGTGATCGATTCGGGCTGGCGCTGGCGATTTCTGGTGACGGGAAAACCATCGCGGTCGGAGCTGAGTTTGAAGATGGCGGCTCGGGCATCAATGGGGATCAGAGCGACAACTCCGCGCAAGGTAGCGGTGCTGTCTATGTGTTCAACGAAGGGGGCGGAATCTGGACCCAAGCGGCGTATATCAAGGCGTCAAACGTAGAGGCGAATGATGCGTTCGGCTCAGCCGTCGCGCTTTCGCAAACCGGGGATACTTTGGCTGTAGGGGCCAAAGGAGAAGATGCTCCGAACAATAGTGTTTCCGGGAGTGGCGCCGTTTATATCTTTGGCCGAAATCAAGGCACGTGGGTCCAAGAGGCGTACATCAAGTCCTCGAATCTGGATGAAAACGACGAGTTTGGATTTCGTGTAGAACTATCGGCTGACGGCAGTACTTTGGCCGTTGGCAGTACCCAGGAAGACGGCGTGGGCAAAGGCTTTGGTGGCGACGAGTCAAACAACACATTGGAAGACAGCGGCGCCGTCTACGTGTTCAAACGCGGCGGGGATGAGTGGGTGCAAACTGCCTATATTAAGGGTTCGAACTCCGATGCTAATGACGAGTTCGGAAACAGCCTTGCGCTTAGTGATGACGGCCAGACCCTTGCGGTTGGCGCACGTTACGAAGACGGCGGCAGCCGTGGTTTTGGGGGCGACCTGACCGACAACACGCAGGAAAATAGTGGTGCCGTCTACCTCTACTGACGCCATTTTCGGCACCGCCAAAAAAGTGACTTGACTCGCCGCGACTTTTCAGGTTTTCTTTAGGTTCACAATTTGATGACCCGCAATTCTGGTGGGGGAAACTAATACGCAACCAAGCATTTTCCCTCATCCACAGGGGGTTTGAATTTTTGGATTTTTTGCGCATTGGTGCGCTTAGACGTGGGGAAGAAGATGAAAAAGTGGTTAGTATGTGTTTTGGCGGTTTTCGCGTGGTCGTGTGGTGAAGATAGCTCACCTTCTGTGGATCCGAATCCGAGGAATAATGACAACAACGGGGAATCCAACAACGGGGAATCCAACAACGGGATGACTACCGGAAACACCGGAGGCACGTCCGGCGAGTGTGTGCCGAGCGCGGGTGGGGTCGAACTCTGCGATGGCATCGATAACGATTGCGACGGCGAGGTGGACGAAGACTTCCCTGATTTAGGCGAAGCATGCGAATCGGGCCTTGGGGCATGCGCAGTTGAAGGCGTGAAAGTCTGTGCTGAGGATCAACTGGATACCGTGTGTGACGCGGTTGCGGGTGAGCCCTCAGATGAAGTCTGCGACGAGATCGACAACGATTGTGATGGCGAAGTGGACGAGGACTTTGAAACCCTTGGGGACGCATGCACCGCGGGCGACGGCGCATGTTCAAACAGCGGTACCGTGGTGTGTCAAGCGGACGGCACCGCCGCTTGTAACGCGGTTGCAGGCACACCTGGTGGAGCCGAGCTCTGCAACGATATGGACGACGATTGCGACGGCGAGATCGACGAAGGCTTTGTGGGCATCGGTGATGCGTGCGAAGTGGGCGTGGGTGCGTGCGCAGCAAGCGGTATTCAAGTGTGTGCGATGGACGGCTCCGGGGTTGTTTGCGGCGCCGTTGAAGGAACTCCAACCGACGAAATCTGCGATGGCATCGATAACGACTGCGACGGAGATACCGACGAGGGCTTCAACGTGGGCACCTCCTGTGCAGCCGGCATGGGTGTGTGCCGCCAAACGGGAAGCATCGTCTGTGACGGGGCCGGAGAGGCCATGTGTGATGCCGTAGCTGGAAATCCCCCTCAAAACCCAGAATTGTCGTGCGATAACCTCGACAATGACTGCGACGGCGCGGTTGATGAGGGGTGTGATGACGACAATGACAACTATTGTGATGCTGGGATGCATCGAGTTGGCAATCCAACCGTTTGCCCAGCAGGTGGCAACGATTGCGATGACACGGACGCCAGCATCAACCCGGGTGCCGTTGAGGTTTGTGACGGCGTAGACAACGACTGTTCCAACGGGGTGGATCAGGATGCGACAGATGCATCCACCTTTTATCTAGACTGTGATGGTGATGATTATGCGGCCGATACCGTTGCATCACGTGATGCGTGTATGCCCCCTGCGGATTCGATAGCCGTGGCTGCATGCAATCTCAGTAGCGCATCTTGGACTGATAGGGCCCCACTTGACGGAGACAGCATAGATTGTCGCTCAAGCAACGCCAATGCGCACCCCAATCAGTATAGCTACTTTGCAACGCCGATCAACAATATTATTCAACGGCTGTCCTATGACTACAATTGTGATGGCGTCCATACTCAGCGCTACACAACAATCAATGTGTCGCCTTCTCCGAGCTGCCCAAACGGTACTTTACTTTTTGGTGGGGCTTGCAAACCACCACGCGATAATGGGGGCACGCCATGGGAGGGATGGACTGGATCAACTGCACCAGCATGCGGCATCTCGGCAGCCTTCACCACTTGCACTTACGGAACGGTGCAGAACGGAGTGTGTGTCGGTGTGCGTGAAACCAGAAACGAAACACAAACTTGTAGATAAGGGGATCCAAAATGAAAAAACACTATTGATACTATTTGCCGCACTTGGATTGGCTTGTGGTGAAGACCAATAGCGTCGGCACTACGACGTCGACCACCAATGGCACCACGGGCAATACCACCCAAAACACCACTGGGAACACAACAGGCAACACCACAGGTGAGTGCGTCCCCTCTGCCGGTGGCGTCGAGCTTTGTGATGGCATCGATAACGATTGCGATGGTGAGACTGATGAAGCTTTCGCTGAATTGGGCGAAAGCTGTGGTGATGGTCTCGGGGCTTGCGCCGTAGAGGGCGTGTACGTTTGCGCCGAGGATCAAGTCAACGTGGAGTGTGATGCACCTCCCGGGCTGGCACCACAGGACGAGATTTGTGACGGCATCGACAACGATTGCGATGGCGAAACCGACGAAGACTTCGAAACCCTAGGCGACGCTTGTTCGGCTGGAGAAGGAGCGTGCGCCAACGACGGAGTGGTGGCTTGTACACCAGACGGAACCGCCGCGTGTAACGCGGTCGCCGGAACGCCAGGCGGTGCCGAGCTCTGCAACGCTATGGATGATGATTGTGATGGGGAGATTGACGAGGACTTCGAGGACCTCGGAGATGAGTGCACTGTCGGTACGGGCACATGCGAGAATACGGGCACCATCGTATGTTCTGCTGACGGGACGCTTACGGAATGTAGTGTACTTCCGGGGATGCCAGAAACCGAAACTTGCGACGGTCTCGACAATGATTGCGATGGCGCAATTGACGAGGGTTTTGGGGTAGGTAGCACGTGCAGTGCAGGCGTTGGCGTTTGTTCACGCGGCGGCGCTATCATCTGCATTCAAGGAGCTGCCGTGTGCAACGCGGTTGCGGGCACCCCACCTCAGACCATAGAAAACACTTGTGACAATCAGGACAATGATTGTGATGGTCAAACCGACGAGGGCTGTAATGATGACTCTGACGGCTATTGCGACGCCAGCTTTACGGTACTCGGTGCACCGACAGTATGTCCGCAGGGAGGAAACGACTGCAACGACACGGACCCTGCTATCAATCCGTCCTCCGATGAAGTTTGCGATAATATCGACAATGATTGTGATGGCGATATCGACGAAGACGCTACAGACGCGACAACGTATTATGCCGATTGCGACGGTGATGGCTTTGCTGGCTCAAACGCTGCGACGACCAATGTATGCGGCACCCCAGACAATCAGACGGCCGAGATAGTTTGCGCGAATAACAACTCCGTCTGGATTACACTTGCGCCTGGCGGGTCCAATATTGATTGTGGCCCGTTCGACGATAGAGCATTTCCGGGACAAACCACAGGATTTACGGGATTGATGAACGACCCAGCCAATGGAACCAACTCACGGGACTTCAACTGCAACGGAAGCGTAGATAAGATTCTTACAAATACGAACGTTAACCCCAATGCTCCCTGCTCGCCTGGATTTTCGCTCCCCTTAAACAACCGCTGCATACCTCCGCTCAACCTTCAAAACCCCGAAAGCGGATGGACAGGTAGCACTTCCCCCGCCTGTGGTGTTAGTGCTCAATACACTTCTTGTTCGTATAGCGGGAGTGGACCAAATTGCCCGGGAACACGCACCACCACAAGCGTGCAACAGCTTTGTAACTAATCACTCTACACTTCGACGAACCGAAGACCACGTGGTGAACCCATGAATGGCGAGGGAGGCTATCAAAGCCAGAATGAACCACAGTTTGTCTGGCTTTGACTCCCACGCCATTCCCACGCCTTCTAGCCCGTAAAACTTGTTGACCGAAGGTACGGAGATATCCGTGAGGATGGAGCCCACGGGAGTCAAGAGGTAGAGCAAGGGCGCTACGAAGAGGAAGGCGACTACTACTGCCAAAACACCGGCAGACGATGCAGGGACAAGGTAGAAGACGCGGCTCTTCGGACCAAAGCCAAACGCGGCTTGGCGTCCCAGTACAAAAAAGATGAGCAGGAGCGAAAACGCACTAAGACTCAAGAAGAACGGCCCGCTCACCTGCGCCAATAGTCCCCGCTCGCCCGTTGACGGGGCATCGATAGCACTCGCCATTTGGAAAATAGCCAAGGGGTTGGAGCTCTTCGTGGCGTCTGCGTGAGCCCGCACCATTTTCGCAAAAGCCTCGGCACTTGGGAGGACTTCGGTGTGGTGAGTTCCCTTAACAAGGGAATCCTGCTCGGCCTTAGCCACTTTCAAGAATTCATCTCGCTCGGGGCTCGCCATCAATCCCTCGAGCCACGTGATGACCTCGGGATCGCTATAGCCTTGCTGCATGGCCCCCAAGGGCGCTGAGGCCATGATACCGACCTCAGACACTCCACGCGTAGCCACATGGGTCGCCCAGCCTACAAACCCCAAGAAGACCAAAACTCCAAGGACCTCGGGCAGGCTTGGCACCACGATCCAACGCTTAAGACCCTCTCGGGTCGGATTCCTGAGCGCGCTCGCGCGCCCGCTCGCAAAGCCCACGAGCACCATCACAAACCCAAACGTGGAGAGTACCAGCAGCGCGAGGTCTATCCTGCGGGTCTGCCCTTGAAAGAGCCTATGTGACGGGCTCTCCTTGAGCTCGTCCGCCCTCGCCTTCCAAACCTTGGCTTCCTCGGGCTTCTGATTGGCGGCGAGCCAATCACTGAGCGCCCTCCAGGCCATGGGCGAGCCCTCGGCTCCCGGGAAAAACGTATGAAACCTGGACGCGATTCGGTCCGCACTTTTGGCATCTCCGGCGTTTACGGCCGCTTGCATCGCCGCCCGCAAATCGTGCGTAACCACCACCATGATTACCAGATTCCAGACAAAATCTGGGCGCATTCCACTCTTCTCAAACGCGGGCAAAACCTTGTCACAGGCCTTCTGAGCGTACGATTCCGAAAGACCGTGGGATACCACAAGGCGCTCGGCCACTCCGCAGAGCGCAAGGGTATCCACCCAATGCGTGCTCAGCTCTTCTGCGCGGGCAAGGTTGGCGCCAAGCTTGTCGGAATCCCCCAAAATCCCGCGTCCCAGCGCCCGATAGAGCGGCGGCAGCGGGTCGGTTGGGTCTTCCACCTGCAAAGCCACGAGCTCCGGAAGGGCCTCACGCCACGCCGCCTGATCAATGGCCTCGAGCTCGTGAATCGCGTCTGGGAGCTCAGAGCGCCTCTCCATATGTGCTTTGGTGAATGAGCTCCAGGGCCCTCGACCCAAAAACTCCGGATCGTGTTGAATTTTTAGGGAGGTCCCATCGTTTGAGACGAGCTCAAGGCTTATGTGGTCCGCCTGGACCTCTACATTCTTGACGGGCGCTGGATAGAGGTAGCTCTCAACAACCTGGCCATGTTCAACCTTGAGCAGACGGTAGTCCTTGGACTTCCATTCGGCCGCATAAAGGTTGAACGAAGCTAGAAGGATTAGAAGTACAAGCGGGCTTTGTCCGCTTGAGATGAATTTGGGGAAATTCAAGATTGCCTCGGCATAGGAAAGTTACACAAAACCTACAACACACTCGAAAATCTCGAAAATCCATTTCTTGATTGGCGTGCAACCAACGCGGACAGAGCCCGCGTTTACTCTAGGTTTCTTCAGAACGTTTCAGTGGATACGAGGCTCAGAGCTGAATAGATGTTTGGATAGATTTGAATAGAGGTGAAAGATGCGCCCACTGGTAATGTTAGTACTTAGTTTGAGCTTGATGGCTTGCGGCGACGATATCCAGAAGAAGTCCGTGCCGAACACCAACGGTCCCAACAACGACGTCAATAACGAGAACAACACTCAAGGGTCCAACAACGGCACCACAGGATCGAACAATCAGACGGTCGACCCGAACAACCCGATCGACCCGAACAACCCGATCGACCCAAACAACCCCATCAATAATGTGGTTGTCGACCCAGACGTCTGCATTCTGGTGGACCCATTATCCATCAATTTTGGTGATGTTCCGGCGGGCTCTACAGCACGAGCCGTTGTGACCGTGGAGAATTGCAGCAGCGAGCGAGACAAAACCTTGCTGATTGATAGCGTGTCCTCAAACAACGCTGGATTTGAGGCGAGCGCCCCGTTGGCGACTGAGGTGCCTTTCGGGTTGCTCACGAGCTTCGCGATCGAGTTCAAACCAACGGCAGGCCGCGCCTACAGCTCGGAAATCGTGATCGTGACCAACGCCGGCGTCAGGCGCATTCAGCTGACCGGAACTGGCATTGTAGACAGCACATGCCCCATCGCTCTTGCGAGCGGGCGAGTGGGAGACTCTGGCAATTTCACGGGCAATATTGCGGCGCTGCCGCTCGATGTGGTCAACTTGAGTGCAGCCGGCAGCACGGGCGGAGGCGGAACCCTTAGCTACGAATGGTCGGTACTCGAGCGCCCACCAGGGTCCACCACCACTCTTAATCCGAACCCTAACGTCATGAACCCCAGTGTTTTCATAGACATTGCCGGTAGCTATCGTTTTGAGCTCCGGGTGTACGAAAACAACGTTGAGTCGTGTACTCCTGCCTCCGTTTTTGTCCGTGCCACCGCGGACGAAGACGTCCACATTCAGCTGGTCTGGGATACACCTTCTGACACAGACCAGAGCGACACTTTTGGCACAGACTTGGACCTCCACTACAAGCGCAGCTCCAGTGTTTGGAACGCTGCGCCCGGAGACATCTACTGGCAGAATAAGACTTCGGACTGGGGAAATCCTGGGCCGGAGGACGACCCAAGCCTGGATATCGACGATACTGATGGAGCAGGTCCTGAGAATATCAACCACAACAATCCGACCAATGACACCTATTCGATCGGGGCATATTACTACGCCGACAACGGATATGGCGCATCCATTGCCACGGTCCGTATCTACTTGAACGGGGCTCTGGAGGCTGAGCGCACCATGACGCTGCAAACCACCGGAACATTCTGGCATGTAGCTGATCTGCAGATTCCCAGCCAGACTCTCACCTTCATCGATAGCGTGACCAATGGCTTCCCGTGAGACATTGAGGTTCTTTCAGGCATATTCAGTGGATTTGAGATATAGAGATGCCTAAAAATGACCATCGACTTGATGGAGGAGAGACCATGCGTTCCCTAATGATACTTTTTCTTGGCCTGAGCTTGATGGCTTGCGGTGACGATCTGCAGAAGAAATCTGCGCCCGATACTAACGGGCCGGACAACAACCTGAACAACGAGACCAACAATCAGGCCTCAAATAACGGCACCGTGCAGGGAACCAATAATCAGACGGTTGACCCAAACAATCAGACCAACAATCAGACGGTTGACCCGAACAACCCAAATTCCAACAACAACACAAATACAAACAATCAAAACACCAACAACACGAACAACACCAACAACGGCACCATCGTCGTTGATCCAGACGTGTGCATCCTTGTGGACCCGCTCTCGATCAACTTTGGCGATGTTCCCGTGGGCTCCACGGCTCGTGCAGTGGTGACGATTGAAAACTGCAGTAGCGAGCGAAACAAAACCTTGCTCATCGATAGCGTAGAAGCTGCAGGCGACAGGTTTATCGCAAGTGCTCCGCTGGCAACCGAGGTGCCGTATGGGTTGCTCACGAGCTTTGCCGTTGAGTTCAAACCAACCTCAGGGCTCGGGTACAGCTCTCAGATTGTGATCGAGACCAACGCAGGAACGCGCACCATTCAGCTGAACGGTACCGGCATTGCAAACACCACGTGTCCTACCGCTATGGCGAGCGGCCGAGTGGGCACCTCGGGGAACTTTTCGGGCAACATCGCGGCAATTCCGCTAGACACTGTAAACCTCAGCGCGGCCGGAAGCATGGGCAGTGGCGGCACGCTGAGCTACGAGTGGTCGGTACTTGAACGCCCCACAGGCTCTAATGTGAGGTTGAGCCCCAACGCCACCGTCATGAACCCGAGCGTGTTCATCGACCTCGCCGGCTCCTACCGTTTTGAGCTTCGCGTCTACGAGAACGGCGTCGAGTCTTGCGTTCCAGCTAACGTGTTTGTGCGCGCCACAGCGGATGAAGACGTACACGTGCAGTTGGTTTGGGATACTCCATCAGACCCCGATCAAACTGATCCGACGGGAACTGATATGGACATTCACTACAAACGCAGCACCGGCGTTTGGAATCAGGAACCAGGCGATATTTTTTGGCGAAACCGCACATCGGACTGGGGTAATTTTGGACTCGACGACGACCCCAGCTTGGATATTGACGACACGGACGGCGCTGGACCTGAGAACGTCAATCATAACAATCCTACGTCAGACACCTACTCTGTGGGCGTCTACTACTACAAGGACAACGGGTATGGCGCCTCGACAGCCACGGTTCGGATCTATTTGAACGGTGCGCTCGAGACTGAGCGTACAAAACTCTTCCCGACAGAGGGGCAGTTTTGGCATGCCGCAGATCTGCAGATCCCAAGCCAGACTCTCACTTTCCCCGACACTCTGATCGCCGGATTCCCCACCTCTCCGTGAAAAAAATGATCTAATTTCGCAACACTTGCGAAAAGTGTCCGATAATTAAAGAAAGGGACTTTTTTCTTTAACAACGGACAGGAGAGGATCATGACAATCAAGGTGGGAACGAATCAAACGAATCAAGCGGATTGCCCGACACCAATCGAGCCGGATGTCACACCGCCTAAAGCGGAAGAAGCCAAACCGAGCGCAGCCGAAGCGCGCAAAGCGCATGATGAAATGGGTTGGAGCGACAAGTTGTTCGATACGGCGGGTCGGATCAAGGACCTGGCGGGTGACGTGTTCGACGACGGACTCACGGTCGGCAACGCTCTTGAAGCCGCGGACATCGCAGCAGACGCGGTCAAGCAAATACCCGTGATCGGTGACAACTGGATTTCTGCAGGGGTTGACGACCTAACCGACGTCTTGGTGGACGCCCATGAACAGATTGTTGAAAACGGCAAGCCGCCCTTGGAGCTATTGGGCGATGTACCCGGTGCGATGGAACGAGTTGCCGACCGTACAAACGAAAAGCTGAGAGAGTATTTCGGTGACGAGGCGCCACAAATGGCGTCCTCGTTCGAAGACATTGACTGGAATGCCACCCTCGCAATGGTGACTTTGCCGCAAAACCAGATCAAAGCCGTCACAGGTACTTTGCTGGCAGCGACCGAGGTTCTGCGAGAGAACGAGAACAACATCGAGTTCTTAAAGAACACTAATGTCGGGAGGAAGCAACTCGATATCCTCGACACGCTTGGAGAGGTTGCTGGGGCCGGGATTACGCTGGGAATCGGCACGTTTTTCCCACCCAGTTATCTCCTTGTCGCAACAGATGGCGGCGGTGTCGGAGAAAGAATTGTCAATTACACCAAGGAAGCACTTAGCGAACTCTCAAATCCCGACACTGTTCAGGATATGATGGGGATTGCGCTAGGTCCTCCGACATCTGTCGTCGAATCCATGCAACCTGGCCAGGTTCTGAAGAAGGAAATCAGCTTCGAAGCTGAGTTTACTGCCAAAGCAGGGGCCAAGGGAGTAGTCAAAGCCGAAACAGAATTGAGAAAACTAGAGAACGGAGAATTTCAGCTTACATTAAAGTTGAATGGGGCGGCAGCGGCAGCAGCAGGAATCGAAAGCCTTGCGGACGGAGACGTCGGCGGAGAACTGGGCGTAGAAAAGCAGTTCATCATCAAGGATCCGGCAATAGCTGCAGCACTTGCCAGACCCGACGCCACTGCCCAATATCTGCGCTTGGCACGAGACGGAAAGATTGATGGGGTGGTTGAGTCTAAATCTTTGAAATTTTCAAATACGGTAGCAGTAGAAGCCGAAATCCTATCCATTGTGGACATTAACTACTCTCAAACAGTTGCCGTTGATCCGATCAATGGAGCATTGGAGGTCTCCGCCAAAGGGAGTGCGGCACTCTCGCTGATGCCATCGTTGCAAGTCTACGCCGAGAAGCGAGAAAACCCTCAACTCGATACGGCTATGAAAGTCTTCGAGGAAATCGCAGGAGGTAAGGGTTTTAGCGGCTCGATTTCTGCTGAAGGAAAAGTTGAAGCAACGGCAGCAGGAGATGTGTCTTTTGTCCTTACGCTCGCTGCCAATGTTAAGAGTCGTGGGGTCGATGTGGACGCAAAAGTTGTTGTGGAGGTTGACCTAGATAAAGCCGCAACTGCGTTAAACATGTCCAAAGACCAGCTCGAGGCTGCACTCGCGAACAAGACCATCGATCCGGAGAAGTTTTGGCAGGACCTCCCACAAGACATCGTTCAGATTAAGCCTGAGTTCAAGACCACTACCTACACAAAATATGATATTGTGGGCGGCGGCCCCATTCAGGCATCCTCAAAGATGGGAGAGGAGAAGTCGTACAATGCTCAGGAGTTCTTGTCTTTTGTCTTGGGGCAGAGCGCGAGTGATCGTCAGATTGCACACATTCGTTAGTGGGAGTAGGCGAGCCCGATTCCGAACTGGATCCAGTGGCCATCGATGATGTCTGTGGCGCTGAAGAAGCCGTTCTCCGAGCTAAACATGACCAGGGGTAGGCGATAGGTCAGGCCGATTTCCAGAGGGAGGTTGATCCAGCCCTCTGGGAGTGCGGTGATGCCAAAGCTTGGGCCTACGCCGGCGAAGAAGTCCACGTCGTCGATATTGCGCAGGCCGGCAAAGACAAAGGGCGCCGCATCAAACATGAACCGGGCCGAAAGTCTGAAGTGGAATTGGTAGGCATAGTCGGCCACCCACTGGTTCTCATTGCCCTCGCCGAGGGTCGTACTCAGGCCTGCGCGCCAGCTTGTGAGGAAGTGGCCCATGTAGTCGAGCTGCTCGAGGAAGGTGATGGACACGCCAAGCTGGAGCACGTTCGATGGGATTTCGAGGCCCGCACGGATGCTCAGGGACTCGTAGGCGTAATCTCTGGGCGGAACGGGGATTGTGCCGTGGACCAGCGGCTCGGGCTCCATACGCGAGCCCTGAAGGCCCGAGACGAGCGTTGCGCGCACCGGCAGGGCTCGGCAGATGAATCCTTCGGCGGTCGCCACCGGCCCACACGCCCCACTCTCCTCATACACCGGGCCGCCCAGCGCCCAATCTACAAGGCTCGCCGTGGTGCTCGCGGCCAGGATGCCGCGCTGGTGCTGGAGCGTACAGGTGGTGAGCATCTCAGGGATGGGATAGAGCACGCGGTCCAAGGTGTCCCAGTCCATGAGGCAAGGCATCGAATTCGGCGGTCCAATCAGGAATTTGTCGCCAAAAGCCCAATAGGAATGGCGCTGGTGCCGGGTATCCATCACCGCGACCACGCCTTCCAAATTGTCATTATCGTGGTCGTGGCGCACCTCGATCAAGGACTCTCGGCTCCGGATCGTGCGCATATGGCCAGACGCAAGGCCGTCTTGGAGATAGTGTAGGCCCGAGGCCTCAAGCACCAAACCGAAAAGCGCAGGCAGAACTTCTTTTGGCACGCCTTGTGCCAAGTACTCCTTCACAGGATCTGACTTGGAGGCGGGCGCGCGCTGAATCCACGCGTCGATTCGCTGTGAGAGCGCATGATTGAGAAGTCGGCACGCCTCAGAAACCTGGCCGGCCGGGCTCAGTGATTCCCAAACATCCTCCTGAAAACCTGCGATATCCTCAATCAAATCCTCGAGCTCCTCCGCCGAGTAATCGAGCGAAGCCTCACACGTGCGCCCGGAGACCTCGAGGGCCGCGCTATGAAAGCCGGTCCACGCGGAGTACGCCAAATCGCCAAAATGCGTGTGGTTTCTCAGGACCAAGTCCAAGTAGTGCGGATTGTAGAACGAAAAGGCTGCCGAAGGGTCTTGCGGCCCAAGCTCGGGCGCGGCCCTTATCCCAGGATGCAAGAGTTTATGCGGGATCTCGGGCCACTCGCCACGCGCCTTGAAATCCTTGAGCGCCGCGTTGACCTGCGCCTGATTCTGCTCGAACTCGGCGACCTCGGTATCACAGGCGGTTTCGGCTACGGTCTCAAGGGTGCCACCCGCCGCACCATCGTAGACCATCCACATCAAGGTGTGATGAATGAGGCCATGTTCGCGGGCGTTCGGCATGCCAGGCACGGGACCAAAGCGCGAGACGTGGTCCCCAAAAGCCGAATAATCCCCGAGCGACATTGGGTGTACGCCGTCCTCAAGGTCTTCGGGGCTCAGGTGATTGATCGCGCTCACCGCCTCCTTCCTGCCGTCCTTGCAATACGGCTTTTGCCAATCGGCAGGGCAAGCAACACCCAGAGCCACGTAGCGCGCGGCCAAGTCCGGGTCGAACTCGGCCTCGAGGCGCTCGGCGAGCATCTCTTGCGCGTGATGGCATGAGTAGTCGGTGAGCCAGGCGTGCTCGAGATAATCCCAGGCGAAGGCCTGCCCCGGCACAAAACACACCAGCCCCGCTAGAATACTTGCCCTCAGGGCTTTCACTTCGAACCTTTGCGGTTGATCTCCGCGTGAAGTGAACTGCTCATACCGAATAGCTTGATAAAGCCTTCGGCCTCGGCCACGCCCCAGTCGGCGGACTGAGCGTAGACTGCGCCTTTCGCGCGAAGCAGATGCTTTGAGTCCACCTCAACGGCATGAACCGTGCCGCCATTCGTCTCCAGAGTGACGGTACCGTTGACGTACTTCTGCGAGCTCTCAAGGTAGGCTTCAAGGTCGTATTTGAGCGGGTCGTAGAAGAAGCCCTGGTAGGCGAGCTCAACCCATTTGCGGGCGATAACTTCTTTGAACTGGTTTTGCTTGGACGTGGTGACGCCTTCTTCGAGCGCGCGGTGCGCGGTGTGCAGCGCCACGATTCCCGGAGCCTCAAAGACGATGCGCCCCTTGAGGCCGATCGTGGTATCGCCCGTGTACATGCCGCGGCCAACGCCATACGCACCAAACTTTTTGTTCAGAGTCTTGAGAATCTCAGGGCCGCTCGTAGGCACTCCGTCAATCGCTACGGCCTCGCCGCGCTCAAAAGTCAGCTGCACGCGCAATGGCTCCGCAGGCCACTCGGCGCGAGGGCGACAAATCTTATAGGTTTCGGGGCCGGGTGCCTTGAACTCGTCGATTTCGGAGCCGGAAACGGTGACGCCGAGCACGTTCTCGTTGATGGTGTAACGCGAAGTCTTCGCGCGCACGCCGAAGCCGCGCTCGTCCAGGTATTTCGCCTCGTACGTTCGCACGTTGTCCACACTGGCTTGAATCTCACGAATCGGTGCGAGGATAGTGTAATCGCCCAGCGCTCGTACCGTCACATCAAAACGCACCTGGTCGTTGCCCATTCCGGTGCAGCCGTGTGCAAAAAACTTGGTGCCACGGGCGTCTGCGGCCTCGAGCGATTTTCGGACGATCAAGTAGCGGTCCGAGCAGAGCAATGGGTACTGGTCTTGGTAGAACTTGCCGCCGCGGATGAGCGGCACCACGACTTCGTCCCAGATGTCCTGACCCGAGTCCGACTGAATATGCTCTACGGCGCCGAGTTCGCGCGCGCGCTCTTCAATGTACGCCGCTTCTTCGGCATCAACCCCGCCAGTATCGCAAAAAAGCGTGACCACGTCGTAGCCCTGCTCGCGCAGATATGGGACGCAGAAGCTCGTATCGAGACCACCGGAGAACGCGAGAACAGCTGTTTTCTTAGACATCGGAAATACCTTCGGGGCGGGAACTAGGGTTAGGCGAGTAGGTGCTTCATGAGTGCTTTTTGCACGTGCAGCCGGTTTTCGGCCTCCTCGATGATCAAGGAATTCGGCGAGTCGGCCACTTCGTCGGTCACTTTTACATTGCGACGCATCGGCAAACAATGGCTGAAATAGCCGTTATCGGTGAGCGCCATCTTCTCGGCATCTACCATAAAGTGCTGGTGTGCGTCGCGAATCGGCTTCTCGTCTTCCCAACGGCCGAAATAGGGAAGCGCGCCCCAGCTCTTGGCGTAGACCACGTGCGCGCCTTCGTAGGCTTCTTTAGGGTCGTGCGTCATGGTGAAGCTCGCTCCGTTTTCGGAGCAGAATCGCTCGGCGGCCTGCATATAGCGGGGGTCTAGCGCGTACTCTGGGGTTGGGCAGAGGAGCGTGACATCGAATCCAAATTTTGAGGAGATGAGCAAGCCCGAGTTGGCCACCGCTGTGTTGAGTGGCTTTGGGTGGTAGGTCCACGTGAGCACGAACTTCTTTCGGTCTGTGGTGCCGAGCTTCTCCTGGAGCGCCATCATCAGCGCGAGCTCCTGGCATGGGTGCGTGATGGTTTCCATGTTGATGACGGGCACCGTGGAGTAGCGCGCAAATTGTTTGATGACGTGGTCTTCGCGGTCCGTGGACCAATCCTTAAACTTCGGGAAGGCGCGCACGGCGATGCAATCGAAGTACCGAGAGAGCACCTGGGCCGCCTCCTTGACGTGTTCCTCGGACTCACCGTCCATGACCACGCCGTCTTCGAACTCGATGGGCCATGAGCCTGCGCCGGGTTGAAGTACCACGGCGTGCCCGCCGAGCTGATGCATTCCAAGGTCAAATGAAGAGCGTGTCCGAAGCGACGGATTGAAGAAGACGAGCGCGATGGACTTCCCTTTCAAGGCGTCGCTGTAGCGCACCTCCTTTAGGCGTCTTGCGTCGTCCAGGATGGTTTGAAGTTCGGCTCGGCTCCAATCTTCGGTGCTCAGAAAGTGGCGCATGGTATTCCTTGTCAACGGGGCAATCCTCGTTGGCTAAATAAAACCAAACCCAGCTGATGACTAGTTAAAATCTAGAGTTCTGAAGCGGGCCGCAGATCTTTGGGGATTTCGGTGATGGGCTCGTTGGCAACCACCGCGCGGGTGTAGAGGCCGACGCGTACCGAGCAGACCTCGTTCTGGCCCTTCATGGCTCGGATGAGCACGGTGCCATTGGTTTGCGCCACCGACTGCATGGCTTCAGCGCCCTCACAATCCACACGTTCGCGGATTTCACGCGCGGCGATCTCGCCGGCAGAAGTCAGGTCAATGGGACCTGCACCTTCACGCGCCTCCAGCCTGAAGTAGACGGTGTCCGCCACATCAGCCGAGTAGACCAAACCAAAGGCATGACCTTCTGCGTAGCGCCCGTCGTGGACTACTTCGAGGACGTCTTCGCCCTTTTTGAAACCCAGCTCAATTTGACGGTCTGTGACGTTGAGCAAGGTGATCTGCACCCCACCCTGCGCGATATGGGTACGCCCTGGCGCCAAGTCGACCACCTCAACAGACGAGTCTTCACCCTGGGAAACCTCGGGATTCTTGTGAGGCGGCGTCATATTGGGCGCGGGGATCTTGCGGTCATCATCCGTCAAGGTGTGGCGCATGGTGACGTCTTGGGGTTCTTCGGCGGGCGGCGAAGACGCACACCCGATCAGGCCCACCAGACACAGGAAACTGACAAATCGAATCACGGATTATTCTTGCGGGTGAGTTTTTCGTCGAACTCAAGGATCGCGTTGTGTAGAGCGTCAACGAGGGCTGTGCGATGTTCCACGCTCACCACGTCATGGCCTTCTTCGGGGTGCGACACAAAGCCAGCTTCCATGACGACTGCGGGCATCTTTGCGCCGCGAAGCACGCCGAAATTCGCCTGTTTAACGCCGCGGTTCACAGAGTTTAGGTGGCCGGCGAGGCTCGAGTTGACCACTTCAGCGAGGAGCCCGGACTCTTCGTTTTGCTTTTGGCGAAGCAAGTCTTCGCGCATGAACACGATCGGATCGACGGGTTGTTCCACCTGGTCTTCCGGCGCCCCGACTACCTGTCCGTTGGACGCCACCATCTCGCCTTTGACCTCTTCCTGCCCAGGAATGGTCTCATTTGCGCGCAAGAAGTAGGTCTCGAAACCTAGAGCGCGGGGGTGCGTGGCGGCGTTATAGTGCAGTGAAATGAAGAGATCGGCGTTGACCTTATTAGCCAGCTCGATGCGCTCCGAGAGGCCGAGGCCGTGGTCCCAATAGCGCGTCAGGATGATCCGAGCATCTGGATGTTCAGCTTGCAGGCGTGCCCGAAGCTCATAGGCCAACTCAAGGGTGAGATACTTCTCGTGTACATCACAGACGCCGAGCGCACCCTGATTCTCTCCGCCGTGGCCCGGGTCCAAAACGATCGTCCTGATCGCTCTGAGTGGTCTGGCATCTTCGTTTGGTTGGTGCGTGATCTGGCGCACGCGATCATGCGCGGCGAGTACTGCGGCCAGGTCTACGCCGCGGACATTTGCCGGCGGGACCGCATAAACACTGCCCGAGATGATGCATAGTGCGGCTGCACCTATGATATCGCGAATCTTCATTTGAAAACCTCTCCAGTTACCTTCCGTGGTTTCTGGCTTCGTGTAAAGGCATCGTAACAGCGGGTTAGACCTCGTCAAACTTCTTAAAATAAAAAAAATTCTCAACACCTCGTCAAATCGTCCAAAAATAGTATTTGGGGGCGTGATCTCCGCCCTCGTATTTCAACTTTTCACCCAGATTAAGGGGGCGATATGATAAGACTAAGTCCAAACATCCCAAATCCTCATGAGGCCTGGTGCCTGAGGTTATTCTTGCCTCTATGTGGCAAGCTCAGAACCCACGAACGGTTTCGAAAGAACCGAGTGGTTGATGCAATACTGCATATGCCGGACCCGGTTCACCATTGGGGGCCATTGGCCACGTATCTGACGCGACGCGACGTGCTTATTGAACATTTTTCAGATTCAGTATCGACGCTGAACTTCGCGTCGTGTCGCGAGAAGATCGCATACGCGTCGTATCGATATCTGAGTCTTAGTACTCGTCCACAGTGGTTCTGAGCAATTGACGCCGTCCCCTCACAACGATCTCTTCGCCTCGCTCCTCGACGATGCTCTGGCATCGCCTACGTCGCGCGACTTCGACCTCCTGGCGAGTTGCTCGCCGTCAACCAGTCACAATCACTGTGGACGAGTACTTAGGAAAGAACGCGGCCAGGTGTTGCATCCTTCAATGGTGATCCTGACGCGAAGACGGCCAGATAAATTGCTGGCAGAGCCCGAGATCTTCAAACCTACACAACATCCTGGAATCTGGATCAACGGTTCTTGGGAAATGGGCCCTATCGTGATGGTTTCAAGCACGAGACTACCTGATGAGCCTGAGTTTGATTGGATGCGTATGTGTGTACGAGTTCCCGACAACTTGGAAGATGTGGAACGAGCCACCGCATTGATTAAGAGGAGCAAAACCGATAAACTTACACGCCAGAGATTGGAGGAAACGATGTTCGATTTTATGTACGTAGATGGGATCAATGTCCTTGAATACACTGAAAGATTAAAGGACCAGTTGAAAGAGGCTGAAAACGCTAGAGTCGAGGCGGAATTGAGATACTCAACTGAAATCCAGCAACTCAAGGCAGATTTGGCGGCACTCAAAGCAAAGATCGACGATCAAGAAAAATCTACTTGACAGACTTTTACACACCCCTTAAAAACCCGGCTCTCATCGATTGAGCAATCAGTCGATGTGTGCGGAAGTGGCGGAATTGGTAGACGCGCTAGACTAAGGATCTAGTGGTGTAAAAGCCGTGAAGGTTCGAGTCCTTTCTTCCGCATGAAAAAACCGGCTACATGCCGGTTTTTTCGTTTCTTGAAACTCAAGACCAGAATGGGGTGGCACGACTTATGCTGATGTAGGTGCATGTAGTGTAAAACCACCGAGGTTAAGATGCATCGAGTTCTTATCTTTTTAAGCCTAATTCTCATCAGTTGTGGCTTCGAAAACACCGAAGATCAACAACTTGAGGGCACCGAGCATTCTAGCGACGACAACGCAGCCCTGGAGACAGATGGCCCCATGCAGCTGGCGCCAAATGACCCCGAACTCGCCGAACTCATGGCCGAGCCAGACCCCGCAAGACCTGATTTTGAGCCGACTTTAGATGCACCGCACGAACACGCTGAAGAGATCCACTACCTTTTTGAAGTGGCCCCCGGCGTTCCTCGCTCCGTTGAGGCCAATCATGAATTCTGGAGCGTGGAGTACCACCTCTCGGACACCGGCTATTCTGAAATCAGAGTTCTCGGCCACCATAACGAGGTTGTTCAGGATTGGGTAGATACGGCGCATTTGATGGACGACCCGAATCCGCCGGCGATCGAGGGGCTCCTCGTTCTGGATCAGCCGGGTTTGCGCGTACAGATCAGGAGCTCCGAAGAAGTGAAGTTCGCGCGTTTTGCGTTGAGCACGGAACAATTCCCGTTTCTGCATGAGGGGGGTCAAGAGACCTCAGAGCTCGAGGACCCAACCCACGAGCTCTTCATCTCTCGCCCGGGCCGCTGGATCCCACCGGCGAGCGTGCTCGCCATTGCCAATACGCAATACGTTTCCTACACCGGCTCGCCGAGCTCGTGTTCGGGTACGTTTAGAGCGGGTACGCGCGAAGTCGCCGAGTTCTTGAAGCGAAATTTCCAGGCGACCTCGTACGGCGGCTACGCATGCCGCGCCAACACGGCGAACCCAAGCCAGTACTCCGTGCACGCCTCGGGTCGCGCGATCGACCTCTTTGTGCCCTTACATAGCGGCGATGCCGACAATGATAAGGGCGACCCTATCGCCAATTACCTGATCCGAAACGCAGTCAACCTCGGCGTGGAGTTCATCGTTTGGGACCGAACCTCGTGGGGTGCCTCGCGCGCCGCGCCTAAACATCGTGCGTACACGGGCCCTCACCCGCACCACGACCACCTTCATATCGAGCTGTCGCCAGCATCCTCGACCCGCACCGGGCGCACGTTCCCGCCCATTCCGGGCTCATGTACACCCCGCGCCGAGACCTGCGACGGGCGTGACAATGATTGTGACGGTCAGGTGGATGAGGGCGTCAAGAATGCCTGCGGGCGTTGCGGTGCCGTACCCACCGAAGTTTGCGATGGTGCCGATAACGACTGCGATGGCCAGGTCGATGAGGGCGAGGTCTGTGAGATCGACTGGATGAACGAGAGGCCCACAACCTATGCGCCATCGGAGCATACTGACGTCAACGGAGACGGGCGTGCGGACGTGTGTGGGCGCGGCAGTGCCGGATTCTGGTGCCACCTCTCAGAAGGTGCCGAGTTCAGCGCAAGCCCTACCCCGGCAGCCGGCATGGCCGACGCGAGCGGCTGGCAAAACCCTAAGTACCACAGCACGATACGCATGGGCGACGTCAACGGAGACGGCAAAGCTGAGGTCTGTGCACGCGCAGCGGCTCGGGTCTTTTGCTGGCGCTGGACAGGAAACGAATGGAAGCGGTTTAACGGCCCAGAGCTCAGCAACGACTCGGGGTGGGACCACATCCGCCACTACTCCACGATTCGACTCACGGACTTCAACGGCGACGGTAAGGACGACCTCTGCGCACGCGCCGGCCGAGGCTGGCGATGCTGGCCGTCCACAGGCAACGGGTTTGGCGCAGGCGTCAACGGGCCTGCTTGGTCCAACGCACAAGGCTTTGGGTCGGCTAAATACTACGGCACGGTTCGTACCGGAGACATCAACGGTGACGGCAAGGAAGACGTGTGCATCAGGGACTCGAGCGGTATTGCGTGCAGCTTGAGCACTGGCACTGGGTTTGGACCGGTCTTCCGCGGCCCCGGATGGAAGGACTCCAACGGGTGGCGCCACCTGACGTACTGGTCGAGCATTCGACTCGGCGACGTCAACGGCGATGGCAAGGCCGATATCTGCGCACGAGCCTCAGCCGGATTGCGCTGCCATTTCAGCCGTGGCGATAGCTTCGGGCCTGCCGTGGAAGTTGCAGCATTGAGCAACGATTCGGGCTGGTCGGACGTCTCGAACCACTCCACGCTACGCCTTGGCGACACGAACGGCGATGGCGCGCAGGACTTGTGCATTCGCGCCAATGCGCGCGTGATTTGCTACGGATGGGACGGCGCGGCGTTCAAGCGGGTCAACGGACCAGAGTGGTCGGACGAGAAGGGCTGGAACACCGCGAATCGCTACAACACCATGCAGCTTGGCGACTTCAATGGCGACGGCAAAGAGGACCTCTGCGCGCGAGCAGCCGCCGGTTGGCGGTGCGTGCCCTCCAACGGCGCGGGCTTTGGGTCGGGCAAAACCCTGGACGAGTTCAAGAACGCTGGGGGGTGGACAGACGTGAAGTACTACTCGTCATTGCGATTCGGCGGGCCCAAGTGCATGGCGTACGAGCTTTGCAATGGCCGCGACGACGATTGCGACGGCGTGGTCGACAACAACCCCGTTAATGCGGGCGAGTCTTGCGATCTGGATGTGGTTCCCGCGTGTATGCGTGCCGAAGAGGTTTGTGTTGCCGGAAAGCTCGAATGCCAGGCGGTCTGGGATGATGCCGACTCCACGTGCGGCGCAAGCCCGGACGGCCCAGAGATGGTGCCGAGCGCGGGGCCGGATGCCCCTGAAATGCCGGACTACCAGGCGCCGGACGGCTCCGGTTCGGGCTCCGGTGCCGAAACGCCACAAACACCGGGCTCGGGACCCGCGCCTCAGATCTCGGCGCAAAGCGGCTGTTCTACGGGCGCAGCCTCGCCTTCGTGGTTGCTCCTCCTCTTGGTGCTTCTCACTGGTCTACGACCACAGCGGTATCGCAAACACGACGTTCGTGGGGCTCTAAGACTTTGAATTCGCCCTCATATTCGGCAGAGATACGAGTCTCAGCGTCTTCGATTAGGAATTTAGAGAACGACCATCGGATGGGTTTTTGCTTCAAAGGTGGATCACACTCTTCCTGATTTCAAAAAAGTGTTTTCATCGCCGTAGATCCGCAGGGATTCACCGTCAAATGCGGGACACGCAACCATGTACTCGCCCATGTCGTACACGTGCGTCTTGCCGGGCTCGCAGATGAATACCGGGGTGATGCCTTTTCCATGACGCTCAATCCGAAAATCTCCCCCAAGCGCGAACACCTCACGTTTGACCATTCCGGAGAAGTCGATTGAAAGCATGGAAAGCTCCGCGGATGGCGACCAGACGCCTGGCACAGGGCTTTGTAGTTGGAAGTTGATCTCAACATACTCGTCAGGCGTAACACAGGCGTTTTTGGACTGAGCGTGCCCAACTCCCGAGACGAGTAACAAGATTATCCAACTCGCCAGAGGGGCAACGACATGAAATACTCCGCGCATGCCGAAGAACATCATTCTTTTCGCCCTTCTTCTCGCTGCGTGTTCCGTCCAAAAGGACGAGCCCATGGACACGCAGATTCCAAAAACCCTTGCGCAAATTGCGCCCGAGGTAAAACCGATGGCTGAGTTTTCCGTGACACGCGTCGTCTACCACCGAAGCACATACGATACCTCCAAGGTGGGTTATCCTTCAAATGGGCCCGGTGACACCTATGTTTACACGGCTGAAAAAGACCCCGAGTTCGAGAGTTTCATCAAGGACCTGCTCGACCAAACTCGTGTCAATGACGCCGTGACTTTGCGTGATTATATCGGGTTCAGACTGGACCAAAACCGGGATGAGATAAAGCGGATCGATGCGCTGGGCCCTATGTACCGCGCGCCATCCGGATCTGGCGTAAATACGTCTTTTGCTCTTTTTGACGGTGAGCGCGAACTCTACGAGTTCCAACCCGACTTAAGGCGCTATTCCGGCGAGCTGGTGAGGAATCTGTACACAAAGACGGTTGCGGCCGAAAACAAGATTGCGGCAGAGCCGTTTGAAGACGGAATTCCGCGAAAAGCCGACGATATCATGCCGCCTCCGCCTCAAAAATCTGAGTAGACAACTGGCAACCCGTTGAAATATCAAACATTCGATATTTGGCATGGATCATGGAGATATTCCATTTCGTCGCTCTTGACCTAAGAATGGAGTCTGAAATGAAAAATGCACTGAATGGATTGTTTGTAGTTACGGTTTTTGCGCTGTGCGCCCCTTCTCTGAGTTGGGCCTGCTCACCCCCAATCTACCCACTGGAAATCGGCGCCGCGGTCGGAAACCCTGATGGCGTCGCGTTCACTGTGATTGATGATGGATGGGGAGGCGCGATCACAGCGGAGCTCACACTCGGCGGTGAGACGATACCGGGAACCACAGAAGCGGTTAGGGATACTGCCTACCACATCTTCAGACCCGCGGAACCTCTGGCAGAAGGGGACTATGAGCTCTCAGTTTCGAACGAAAACAGCAGTGATGGAGCTGAAGTATCGGTAGGCCCAAAGCTCGACCTGAATCTGGACATACAGACCAAAGCTGGAATCCACGAGTCAATTTTAGATATCGTGTGTTGCCCCACTCAAGACGGGGGCTGCTTCGACTCGTGTGAGTCGTGTTCTTCGTGCTGGCCTAGTGGTTACAAGTACTTCCGCGAGGTCAAAGTGGACGTCTCAGCTGGCCAGCCGGTGGTGATTTACGTCCAGGAAGTTGGCGACCCCGGTATCCAAGCAGCGATCAATATCTCTGGTAGCAATACGTTCAAACTGCGCGACCCCGCCTTGAGCGACGACGACTTCTGCGTCACCGTGGTGGTCAACGACCTCGCCATGAATGAACTGGACTCTCGGGAGGTCTGTGTAGCTCCTGGCGAATTCCCAGAGGTGGTCGAAAGAGTTCCGGATGCGCGTGAGGAAGTCAGCCAGTGCGCGGGACCTCCGAACAACACAGAGGACGTGAACTGGCAGCGATACGGGGAGAAGTCTGGCTGCTCAAGCACCAACTCATTCGCCTCATTCCTTCTGCTTTTGGTCGCATTCGGCTTCAGACGCATGCGCGCGAGCTAGCTCGTACCTGAAATCGCTTGCAAAAGGGCATGCAAAGGCCCTATCTTCTGCCTCTTGTTTTACGAAATTTCATCATAGGAGCAGAATGATGAGCGACCAACCCTCTGCGTTGGCGACCAACTTCGCGGATTATAAGCCGTTGATGGATCGCAATGCGGCACTGGTAGAAGCCAACAGGTGTCTTAATTGTTTCGATGCACCGTGCATCCGCGCGTGTCCTACCGCCATCGATATCCCTGGATTCATCAAGAAGATTGCAACGGACAACCTGAAGGGTTCGGCGCGAAAGATTCTGGAGGCGAATATTCTGGGCGCGTCTTGTGCCAGGGTTTGCCCGACTCAAGAGTTGTGCGAAGGCGCATGCGTCCTGCACGACCTGCACGAGGAGCCCATCCAGATTGGGCGTCTACAACGCTATGCCACGGACCGGGTGGTGCTTGAGAAGAAGCCGCTTTTTGCAGCAGCCCCGAAGAACGGAAAGCGCGTTGCGCTCGTGGGCGCGGGTCCGGCGAGCCTTGGGTGTGCGGCGGAGCTCGCGCAGCTTGGGTATGAGACGGTCTGTTTTGAGAAGCAGGCTCAGCCTGGCGGCCTCAACACTTACGGCATCGCCGACTACAAAATGGACTACGCCACCGCACTCGCTGAAATCGAGTGGGTGCAGCAGATGGGCGTGGAGATTCGCTGCAATACCGAGGTTGGAAAGGACGTCTCGGTGGAGTCATTGATGAATGATTTCGACGCGGTCTTCTTAGGGATTGGCCTCGACGGCGTGGGGCCACTAGGCATTCCAGGCGAAGACTTGGACGGCGTGCGGGATTGCCTGGAGTTCATTGCGGAGCTCAAGGTGCGTCCTAAGGAAGAAGTCTCGCTCGTGGGTAAGACCGTAGTGGTTCTCGGCGGCGGAAATACAGCCATTGACGCCACTACACAATCCGCGCGCCTTGGGGCCGAGCGCGTATACATGGCCTACCGCCGCGATGCCGCGGCCATGGGCGCCTACAAGCACGAACAGGAGCTCGCCAAAAAGGACGGCGCCGTCTTTGTGTACAATGCGCAACCCGTGGGAATAGAAGGCGCAAACGGCAAGGTTACGGGCGTGAAATTTGTGAAAACCGCGGTTGTGAATGGCCGACTTGAGTACGTGGATGGCTCAGAATACGTGCTCGATTGCGACGTGGTGTTGAGGGCGACGGGTCAGGGGAAGCTGACCGGGCTTATCGCCATGTTTGACGGGGTTGAGACGGACTCGAAGGGTCGCGTTAAATCTGCTGAAGACGGGCAGACCACGAACCCCAAAATTTGGACCGGCGGCGATTGCGTCAGCGGCGGAAAAGAAGTGGTGAATGCTGTGGCCGAAGGAAAACGCGCCGCACAATCCATCCACGCAAAACTAGGAGCAAACTAATGGCTGACCTCAAATGTAATACCGCGGGCATCATCTCGCCGAACCCTTTCTGGCTCGCGTCCGCACCGCCTACGAACACGGGTGACCAGATCATGCGCGCGTTCGATGCGGGTTGGGGCGGCGCCGTTTGGAAGACTCTGGGTGAGCCGATTGTCAACGTGTGGTCGCGCTATGGCTCCGTGGATATCAACGGCGTCAAGATGATGGGCCTAAACAATATCGAGCTCATCACGGACCGCCCCTTGGACGTGAACCTCAAAGAGATTTACGAGGTCAAGAAGCGTTACCCAAACCACGCGGTGATCGTGAGCCTTATGGTGGAGTCAAAGCGCGAGGCCTGGCACGAAATCGTCAAGAAGGCTGAGGATGCCGGTGGCGACGGGCTTGAGCTCAACTTCGGCTGCCCTCACGGGATGAGCGAGCGCGGCATGGGCGGCGCTGTGGGCCAGGTCCCTGAGTATATCGAGCAGATTACCGGCTGGGTTAAGGAAGTGGCCACGGTGCCTGTGCTCGTGAAGTTGACGCCGAATATTGCGGATATCCGCTATGCAGCGCGGGCGGCCAAGGCTGGCGGTGGCGATGGTGTGAGCCTTATCAACACCATCAACTCGATTATCGGCCTTGATTTGGACACCTTGGCGCCGAATCCTCCGGTCAACGGCCTTGGGTCTCACGGAGGCTTTTGTGGTCCGGCCGTCAAGCCTATCGCCCTCAATATGGTAAGTCAGATCGGCACCGACCCCGAGACCCTTGGTCTGCCGATCAGCGGCATCGGTGGTGTGTCTACGTGGCGAGACGCGGCGGAGTTCATCGCGCTCGGGTCGAGCAGCGTTCAGGTGTGTACAGCCGTGATGCACTACGGTTTCCGAATCATCGAGGACCTTGTGGACGGCCTCAGCAATTACCTGGATGAAAAGGGCATGACCATGGACGAGCTTCGCGGCGCGAGCCTTCCGAAGATTCGGGATTGGAAGGAGCTCGACCTCAATTACAAGGTCAACGCGCGCATCGACCAAGAGAAGTGCATCGGTTGCGGACTTTGTTACACGGCGTGCGAAGACGGCGCGCACCAGGCGATTTTCTCACGGCGACGTGAGGACGGGCGTACCTTTGTTGAGGTCAAGCCGGACGCCTGTGTCGGTTGTAATCTTTGTAGTCTTGTATGTCCTGTGGATGGGTGTATCGATATGGTTGAGATTCCGACCGGCTTCGACCCATGTTCGTGGGAGCAGTACCAGTCGGGCGAAGGTAAGTTGGCACCGAGACCGGCGGGACATTAGAGAGCAATACACGCGGGCTCTGTCTGCGTAGACAATAGAATTAGGAGACCCAATGACACAGTTTGCATTCCCCACACGAAGCTATGAATTTACGCCTTATGTAGACGCCTTGAACTGGATCGGAGGCCAATGGTTGCCATCCGAAACCGGGCGAAAGGAGCCGATTTTCAACCCTCGCCATGCCAAAGAGATGGGCTCGGTTGTTTACTCGGATGCGCGAGATGTGGAGAAAGCATATCAGTCTGCGGCGGCGGCTTCGGCCGCGTGGCGCGCCATGCCTACACGCGAGCGCGCCCAGATTCTCTTCAAAGTAAAGCAGCTTATGGAGCGCGACTTTGAGGAGCTCAGCTGGCTGCTCTCTCACGAGAACGGCAAGTGCATCGGGCAAGCGCGGGGTAGCGTGGCCAAGGGCATCGAGTGCCTCGAGTTTGGCGCGTCTATGGAGAATATGGCTGACGGTGGTCAGCTCGACGTGAGCCGCGGCGTGAACTGCCGTGTGATCCACGAGCCAATTGGCGTTGTGGCAGGTATCGTGCCTTTCAACTTCCCGACTATGGTGCCGCTTTGGATGATTCCACAGGCTCTGGTGGCCGGAAACGCTTTCATCCTAAAGCCTTCCGAGAAGGTGCCCTACGGGGCTATGCGTCTGGCTGAAATCTTCAAGGAAGCCGGCCTTCCAGACGGGATCTTGAATATCGTCAACGGGGCGAAGGATGTGGTGGAAGCCATTGTAGACCACCCGAAGATTCCTGCGATTGCCTTTGTGGGCTCTACGCCTGTTGCGAAACTTCTCTACGGGCGCGGCGCAGCGCTCGGAAAGAAGATGCTCTGCCTCGGTGGTGCAAAGAATCACCTTGTGATCGTCCCGGATGCGGACAGAGAACTTACGGCGGCAAACGTTGTGGCGTCTTTCACGGGTTGCGCGGGCCAGCGCTGCATGGCGGCATCTGTGCTTCTGGCCGTAGGCGACGTGGACCACATCATGAACGATATCATCTCTCAGGCTGCGGCTATCCGGCCCGGCGTGGATATGGGCGCCGTGGTGTCTCCTGAGTCTAAGGAGCGCATCGAGCACTACATCAACGACGCCGAGAAGCGCGGCGCAAAGATCGTGGTGGACGGGCGCGGCGCAACGGTAGAGGGACAGCCTGGTTGGTGGGTTGGCCCTACCATCATCGACCACGCCACGGCGGATATGCCAGCAGCGCACGAAGAGATCTTTGGACCGGTCATCACGGTTGTCCGCGTCAAGACCCTGGACGAGGCTTTGGCCATTGAAAACGCCAATCCGTTCGGAAACGCGGCGTGTATCTACACCACAAGTGGTGGTGTGGCTGAGTACGCCATCAACCGATTTGAGGCCGGAATGTGCGGCGTGAATGTGGGCGTGCCTGTGCCGCGTGAGCCGTTCGCGTTTGGTGGTTGGAACGACTCCAAATTTGGTCATGGAGACATGACGGGCATGGACGGCTACCGGTTCTGGACGCGGCCTCGCAAAGTCACCACCAAGTGGGCCTTGCAGACCGACACCACCTGGATGGGTTAGTCGACGCGGATAGATAGAGTTCAAAACAAGAGAGAAGAGCGTGGAAAGCAAAGAAATGATCGACTTGTGCAAGCAGCACACCATGTACACCTGGGCCAAAGGCGATGCCGTGGACCCGATTCCAGTAGAACGCGCCGAAGGTGTGTACATGTACACGCCAGATGGTCAGCGAATCCTCGACTTCAACAGCCAGCTGATGTGCGTCAACATCGGCCACGGCCACCCGAAGGTCATCGAGGCCATTAAGAAGCAGCTCGAGCAGCTGGTCTACGTCTATCCCGGAACGGCAACGGCTGTCCGTGCGCGCACCGCAAAATTGCTCTCCGAGATCGTGCCCGGTGATATCAACACGTTCTTCTTCACCTCAGGCGGCGCAGAAGCCAACGAGAACGCGATCAAGATTGCGAGGCAGTACACAGGCCGTCACAAGATCCTAAGCCGTTACAGAAGCTATCACGGCGCCACAGAAGCCTGCATGCAGCTCACGGGTGACCCAAGACGTTGGGCGAACGAGCCGGGTGGTCCAGGTTACATCAAAGTCATGGACCCACGGCCGTACACCTACTCGTTCGGTGAAACCGACGAAGAGAAGACCGCCGAGAACCTAAAGTATTTGGAAGAAGTCATTATGTACGAAGGTCCGCACACTATCGCGGCGATGTTCGTAGAAACGGTGACGGGCACCAACGGTGTGCAGCCTCCTCCGGCCGGATACCTCAAAGGGCTCAAGGCCTTGCTTGAGAAGTACGGCATTCTTTTGGTTTGTGACGAGGTTATGGCTGGGTTTGGCCGCACGGGCAAGATGTTCGCGTTTGAACATTATGATTTTGTGCCCGATATCCTGACTATGGCGAAAGGCCTGAACAGCTCGTACATCCCGCTCGGCGCTGTGGGCATGAGCGATAAGCTCGCCGCGCACTTCCAAGAGAACGTGTTCTGGGGCGGCCTGACCTATAACTCACATTGTGTGGGCCTAGCTGCAGCCGAGGCGACCATTCACGTGATGCGTGACGAAGGCCTCGTCGAGAATGCGGCGAAACTCCAACATGTGATGCGCTCGGAGATGGACCGACTTCAGGCGAAACACCCATCGTTCAAAGAAGGGCGCGCCCTTGGATTGTTCGGCATGGTGGACCTCCAGAAGAACTCAAAAGGTGAGCCAATGGCGCCGTACAACGGGGCTCATCCGGCGATGAACGAGCTTGGTAAATTCTTCCGCGACAACGGACTCTTCACGTTCGTGCGCTGGGGCTCTTTCATGTGCAACCCACCTCTTTGTATCACCGAAGAACAACTCAAGGAGGGCTTCGAGATTATCGACCGCGGCCTTGAGATCACCGACCGCGCCTTTGAGGGCTAATCAGCCAAATGGCTGAGAATCTCTTGAAGACACCGCGCGTGAATCGTGCCGATATCCTGGGTGGCATCTAATCTAAGAATCGGCTCGCCGGCCTCCTCTAGGAGGCTCATCACCTGCGCGTAGCGGCCGTGAAGCCGCGTGAGTTTCTCTTGGGTTTCGTAGATATCTCGTTGAGCGCGGCTCCCCATACGCTCAAGGCAGACGTCTACAGGCGCCTCAAGAAAGATAGTCAAATCGGGGCGGCGCGCGCGTGAATTTAGCTCACGAACCCAGGCCACATCAAAATGCTCACTCTCGTCCACATCACCCTGATACACGAAGCTCGAGGCGTAGTACCTGTCTGAGATGACCACTTTTCCTTCGTGCAACGCGGGCACGACGGTATTTTGAACGTGGTCGAGTCTATCGGCGGCAAAGAGCAGGGCGAGCGACTCGCGGTTGACGGGCTCAAAGCCCTGGGGGAGGCGGCTTACAACGCGCATGCTCAACATCTGCCGTATCAAGACCCCGATGGGTCCGTCGCTCGGCTCCCGTGTCTGAATGGCTGGACGGTCTGATTGGCGCAGGGCTTCCACCATCAACTGAGTTTGAGTGGTGGTGCCGGCGCCATCGAGCCCTTCAAAAACAACGAACAAACTCATGATTTCTCCAGGGCCTCAGCCCATTTCTTAAGTCCTTCTTCGAGCTGTATTCCTGGGAATCCAAAGGCCTCGCTCACGATATCGCCTATACGGTTTGCGGGCGGATCGAAGGAGAGCACGAAGGTCACATAGGTCTTCGCGCCTGCGGCGTCAAAGGCCACGGAGCCTGCCAGCGGCACCCCTTCACAGGACTTGAACGCCACGAGTCTCGAGTCGATGATCTCGGTGTGCTGAAGCACAACTTTCGAGGCCCGAAAGATTCCCTTGTACTCAATTTCCCAGTGTCCTTCTTTGTGCTCAACGTTTTGCGCAAAGGCAAAATGCTTCTCTAGCCCGCGAAAATCCGCCCACGCTTTGAACGCGCGTTCGGCCGGGGCCGAAACCGAGAGCATATAACGGATTGTGGCCACAAGACTCCTTTTACATCAGAACTGTGCCGAGATACCGAGTGTTGGAAGAATCGGCAAGCCCGTGACAGGCTCTGAGTCCGTGAAGTTGTAGTTGTAGCGGATGCCCTCTTGGTTGGACGCATTGTAGACGTTCTGAACGTCCAAGTAGAGACCGAGCAGCCAGGTATCGAAGACGAACTTCTTGTCCACCCGAAGGTCGAGCTGGTGGAAGGTAGCCTTTCTCACCGAGCCACGCTCACCGTAAATAGGCTCGTAGTCATCCGTTTCAGAGTTGTACACGCCACCCACAATAGGAGTCTCAGGCGCACCTGTCACAAGCCGGAAACGGCCAGACACATCAAAGCCGAACGGCAGGTTATACCCCGCGACCAGGGTCAAGATATGGCGTTGGTCGTACTCGTACGGCACGTACTTGTTGGTATCCAAATCGAGGCGCTCAGCCCAGCTTAAGGTATAGGCGAGCCAGCCGAAGAAACGGTTTTGAGGGTAGTGGCGTACCAAGAGCTCCATACCGTACGCACGGCCCTGACCATCGTTTGCCCAGATTTGAGGCACTGTTTGGCCCTCTTCGTTGACGCGGAACGCCGAAGTCGGACTCAGGACGTCAAACTGGTCGCGGTAATAGAAGGTCGTATCGAACTCGAGGTAGTCGCGCGGACGCCAATCCGCGCCGAGCGCATACTGCAAGGTCTTCTCAAAGGTCAGATTCGGGTTTCCGAGCTGGGCGTCTTCGGACCCCGCAATGGTCGGCTGCGAGAATAGGCCCACACCGCCTTTTGCGGTGACGCCTTTGTAGAGTTCATATCGGAAGGCAAGCCGAGGTTGCACTGAGGTCTTCTTGATCTGTCCGAAGTGGTCCACACGCACGCCGGGAGTCAATGAGAGAGCATCCACAGGCTTGAGCTCGAACTCCGCGTAGACGGCAGGTTGGAGCTGTCCAGATGTCGCGTCTGCGGTCACGCCGTCACGGCTAAAGTTCGGACGCCCCTGCCCCTCGCCGTTATCCGTGTCTTCGTCGTCTTCAAACCTGGGCGTCACGATCTGATAGTTCGCATACCCGAGGAAGAGGTCGGTGCCGAGTCGCAAGGTGGTGCGGTCACTGAATTTGAGGCGCGTGTCGTTACGGATTTGAGCGATATCAGCCGTGATATCGAAGAAGAAATTCTCAGCAGCTTCGAATCCGGCCTTGTTGACACCGTAGGCCACCATCAGGTCGTTTTCGATAGGCAAGTCCGGACGCCATTCCCACCTGAACTGCCCACGATTGAAGGTGTTTTGCAGGCGCAGCCCAGTGATCTGAACCTCGGCGTTACCCTGAGGTTCACCTGGCGGCAGCAGTGCTTCAATACGGTCGTCCGAGCCGTAGAGGAAGAGCTTGAGTTTGTGGCCCTTAAAGCCCTTGTAAGTCAGCCAGCCTTGATAGTCGTAATAGCGCGGCGCCACGAAGACATCCGGGCCGTCCTCAGGCAAGATGAACGGCAAAAAGAGGTCGAAGTACGAGCGCCTCCCTGAGAGTGCAAAACTTAGGTCTTCGGTAATCGGCCCTTCGACGAGCACCGAGGTGTCCAAGAGGTCGATATCGATCATACCGTGAAAGCGGTCGGTCTTAGGGTCGCGCGTCTTGATATCGATGATGCCGCCCGTGGCGCGTCCGTAGTAGGCGCTGAAGTTACCTGGGTAGAAGTCGATACTCTGAATCATCTCGGAGTTGATAACGGCTGGGCCACCGAAGAAGTGGTAGACGAGCGGGATATTATCGCCTTCGAGGAAGGTCTTGGTGTCCTGTGGCGCCGAGCCACGCACCACAACCAGACCGCTCACGAACGGGGCACGCGCCACGCCGGGAAGGTTCTGAACCACGCGGACTACGTCACCACCGGTGCCTGGTATTCGCCGCACCTCTTCGAGGTCGATGCGCTGCCGGTTGACCTCGGTACGCGCGCGGCGCTCGGTGGTCGTGACCTTGTACTCGTCATAGAATTCTTTCTCGATGTAGAGCGTGGCGCTTGCGCGCTCCCCTGCCCGTACTTCGATCTGGGACGTAGACGTGAAATAGCCATTACTGCTCACGCGGAGTGTGAAGGTACCTGCAGGCACACCGCGAAGGCCATAGCGGCCGTCCTTGTCGGTGTAGACTTCTTGAATGGGATCGCCAGAATCCTGGTCCACCAGCTCCACCCGCACAGCGGAGAGTGGCGTCCGGGTACCCGACTCACGGATCTCACCCACAAGATTCTCAGCCGAGGCCGAAAGGCTATAGGTTGCCGAGCTCTCCTCGCCGTTAATCAGCGAAATCTCGGTCTGGAAGTCGTCATAACCGGTCACGCTGAGGGTGACCTGGTAGTCGCCCGGTGGCACGTTCGTAAACGAAAATGCGCCGGTATCGTCGGTGGTGGTGCTCACGGGCTCTGGCGCAGGGTCGTATTCGTTGCCCGCGTACGCGATGCGCACCGTGGCCTCGATGCCCTCTCCCGTTTCCTTGTCTACGACCTTACCGACGAAACTCGCCGGCAGAATGGGGAGCTCGAAGGTGATCGTGAACCCGAGCACAACGGGCGAAGGAACACCGTTGATCTCAGCGGGTTCAAAGAGGAACTTCTCAGCCGCAGCCACAGCGTTCTCATCAAGCCCAAACCCAAGGCCTTCTAAGACTTCCACCTTTGTGACATTGCCCTGCGCGTCGAGTGTTAGCCTGAGCTTAACCGCCCCTTCGACACGGTTGTCGATCGCCTCTTGAGTGTACTCAGCTTCAGCGGCTTCTTTGAGCGCCGGAGCCTTGGTCACACGAACATCGGCTTGTTCTTCATCTTGGGCAAAGCTCACGCCCGGCACGCACAGTGCCAACAACATCAATATCCAAAATTTCTTCATCGTCTCCCCACCACGCGAAGGTCACGCTCAATCCAATCCGTCCCAAGTCTACCGTCGCGGGTAATCGCCCAAATCTTGATATCGCAGGTGGCCTCGTTGTCCGGGCATTCGTCAATTCGGTACTCAGTCACGCTCGACGCATCAAGCGTATTCAAGCCTTCTTTGAAGAGCTTTTCGCTCTCATCATAGCTGCCCGCAGTGGTCATCCATCGGTAGACTACTACTTCACTTTCGATGGGTAGAAAGTCTCGATCCGAGCCTTGCGGTGCGGGTGGGGTCCAAAGGTCGATGCTCTCCGGGCGCACCACCGCTCGGAATTCGAGCGGCACACCACCGTAAATATCCAACCCTTCGTCGGGAATTGGCACCCACCATTCTTCGATATCGTCCACGGGTTCAGCCACCCAATCGAGGCCTTGGTCGATGAGATACTCAGCGTCCGAGACTTTCAGCGGTCGGATCTCAATTGCCTGAACGTCAGGGTTGTTATTCTCAAGCTCCGCCTGCGTCCACAGGTTCATGCGCTTACCAGAGATAATCTCTTCACCGCCGCTTCGTGCAACTAGCCGGATGGACACATCGAGCCCGCGATCGCAATCGACCACGGGAACGAGCGCTGCAACCTGTGGAGGTGCATCTGCCAGGGACTCCTGTAAGCTCTCGCAAAAAAGCTGAATCAGCTCTGGGGTTGCGGGGTAGCTAAGCTCAGCGGTCGGCTCGGTGCCGAGGTCAAAATCAGGGATTGGAAGCTCAAAACCCTCTGGAAGGTCGCCACCTTCGGCCACGAATGCGTTGAGTTCTTCTTTGGTGAACGGACACTCAAAGCCTTCGCCTGCCTGCGTCCTAAACGGACACCATTCCCATTGATACTCAACTTCCTCACCGTCCGGCACGTAGACGAGCGCATCTAAGACCGCGGTTTCGCCCGGCCGAAGTTCCGGCTCGGAGGTGCGAAGTGCAAGCACGCGAAAATCAAGGATACGCCAGTACGGGTCGAACTCTCGGCCACATGAAGTGCCCAGAGTAAGAAGCGCCAGCGCCATCAACAACCATTTTGATTTCATCGAAGGGTCCCTAAATAGTTCATCCTATTTACCATCTCCCTAGGTAGATGCACGTTTTTGGCGTGTGATTCCCTCGGACCCATACTTCGCGCGGGCCTTATCCGAGGATCACATCGATCTCACAGCCTTCGTTCGTGCCTCGCCAGCCCGGCGACACGATCCAAGCTTTGCCGCCTCGCGAGAGATGCGTGGCGAGCCGCAAGTGATCTTGTTCGCTCGAAGGATCGAAGCTCCATTTGACCCCATGTGGACGTTCTTCGACGCCAAAAATATTCCCGCCGCGTGCGATATCCACAAGGGTTTCCACCGGCGGCAAGGTCAATCGGTACACAAAGCTATCTTGAGGATGTGTATGGATCGCCGGTCGATGAATCTGAATCTGCATGGGTCCAAAGCGCGCGTGCACTCGGATCGCTGGATTGTTGAACTGCGTGACGCCAACCTGAGTCTTTGCGCCGAGCACCGCCAGCGCAAGCGCTTTGGTGCGCGTGGCCAGGCCCTGACCCGCAATATGGCTGTGCAACGAGAATCCGCTCACGCAGCCGGGCTCAACGCTCAGCGCCGCGCAATACTCGGAGATCGGCACCCAACCTTCGTAATCGTCCTCAAGCTCGAGGAACTCCCAGGTGTCGTCGTCCACATCGTCGCTATGCAGCATGTAGCCGATCATCGCGGTCGGGAGGATGCCGCAGTCGAGCATCACCCACATCGGCATGCCCATATCCTTGGGGCCACCAAACGCGAGCTGATTGTTGTAGTTAAGAATGCGACCGAACTCGGCGTTCTCCTCATCTTCGACATGAAGTACGTGAAGCTTCTGGCCGAAATCATGTCCGAGGTGCAAGTACTCGACGTTCGGCCCGAAGGTCAGGACGTAGGGTACAAATTTATCCGAGTATTGGTCCATAATCAGAGTCCTTTCCGACGCCGCTCAGAGCGCTCCACAAGTTTGTTCAGTTCGGCATTACTTCGAAGCTCCTTGAGCAACTCTTCGGCCCTTTTAGACACGTTCCAGCCCAATGCTCGGACGGACCACTCGCGCACGTAGAGGCTCGAGTCCTTCACGCCGTCGCGGGCGGCGGCGAACGCACGCTCAGGGTCGTCTACGCCCCAATTTACGCCGATGGTGTAGACCGCCATCGCGCGCAATTCCTCTTGGTCCAGCGTCTGAGCGGACTCGAGGAAAACCAAGGTCTCAGCGTCTTTGTAGTTTGAAAGCAAGGTCAGCGCACGCTTTCTGACGTAGAGTTGTTCGCTCGAGTCTTGCACGCGGGCTTTAAGGAAAGCCTTCGCATTCGGGTGCGCCGCTTCAAGCTGCGAAGCGGTAAAGACCTCGTCAATGCTTCTCAACATACCGAGCAATCGTGACTCAGCTTGAGGAACCACCACGTCTGGTTTTGGCACGTCTTGTGCCGAGGCCGAAAAAGGAGCCATACATCCTAGAACTACGCAAAATGTGTAAAACTTCTTCATTGAGCGTCTCCTGTTCGCATCCAGTGGTTCAGGCGCATGGTGCGGCCCTGATTGGGGCTCAAGGTGGTGCCCGCCCCGGAATTGTGCATCAAGTAGGTCATGTTATTTTCAGGCGTGTCGACGAGTTGGTCGTGAATCTGCTGGCCACCACCGAAGTTCTGCTCGGACGTGTGGAAGAGGCCGAGGTAGTGCCCGACCTCGTGTGCCATGACGTGTGCCGAATTAGACGGTGCCTGAGGGTTCGGCTTGACCGCGATCGCCACACCGTTCTTGGAGGTTCCAAGCATATTCGCAGGCCCTGGGATTCCACCGGAGATCCCCAAAATCACACCGAAGCCGCCCGGGCCGTTGCCCTGCAGAAGCTCGTCAACAAAAAATACATTCACGGCATCTTGCGGCGCGCGGGCCGATTGCTCGAACATCTCAGCGAGGTCCGTACTCGAGCGGATCAAATTCTCGATCACGCGATAGTCGCCTTCGACATCGTTGTAGGTGATGTTGCCGAGCTCGACGTTCACCTGTGCGTACACTCGGTTAACTTCAGCGAGCAGGTTCTGGAAGGTCTGGTCGGTCTTGGCGGTCTCGGCCGTCCAGCCTTCAGCGCCCGTGAACCAGAGGTTCATGTCCAGAACACCGGTAGTTGGTTCAGCGGCTTCTACGCGTGCAAAGACTTGAACCTGCGCGGAATGAGTACCCGGCGAGAAGCTGAAACCGGACTGCACAAAGGAATAGAGATTGACTTTATGGGTGCCCGGTACGACCGCAACGTTCGGATTACCCGGAAGGATGGCGGCGAACGCGCCGTCCGAGGCTGAGATCCGCTGTGGACAAGAGAGGCAAAGACTCGGCGAGCCCTGATCAGAGGTGATCCAACCGGGGGTCACGACCGCGGAATCATCCCCATTTCTCCATCCGGATAAGGTCCAGTACGTAGGATACTCGCCCACCGCAACAACCATGACCGAGATGGTGTTCTCGGGGACCTCGAACGTGAGTTCAACGGAGTTTCCGTCGAAGCCCGTGGTGAGCTCCGTGTCGAGGAGTTCCACGATCTCTTCTCGCGGAGGCTGCTCGATGGGAGTGGTGCCATTGTTGGTCTCACCAGTCGTATTATTGTCCGCAATCGTATTGTTTGCGTTGTTGGAGCCGGTGTCATTGTTGGTCCCAGGAAGGATAATCAATGGCTCCTCTTTGGCGCCATCATCCGAACACGCTATCCATCCCAAACTCGCGATCACAATCATCAGAAATCGATTCATACTACCTCTGCTTGAACCCTGCCGGCGCGGAGGCTAGCAGAAACTAAAACCCATGTCGACGAACGCGCTCAAGCCTATGAGCCCGCTTTTATGCTTTTGTTCAGCATGAACGGCAGCCCCACCGCACTGAAAATACCGAGGGTCACGAAGGCGTAACCGAGGCTTGCTGCCAAGACCTTGGCCTCCGGTACCGGCCCAAGCAGGCCCAGCGCCATCACAAATCCGGCATCACGCGTACCCATCCCGCCCACGGTGACGGGCAAGAGCCCGGCAAAAAGGGCGAGCGGCCACGAGGCGAGTGTATTCATCCAACTCACGCCGGCATCGAGTGAAACCAAAAGCGCATAGACGATTCCAACATTCGCCATCCACGCAAAAATGCTGATGACGTTGACCGCCAGAAATGCGGAAGGCCTAGCTCGCATCACCCCAAACGCGTGCAAAAACCTATCGAGCTTCTCGGCCTTTTTCTTGATCACGGGAATCTTGTGGTACGCGCGATTGAGCACAATCCCAAAGACGAAGACCCATTCAGCGAGCAGAATCAACAAGGCCAGCCCGAAAGCCTCCCAATAGCCGACCATCGCACTTCCAAAGAGTGTCAGAAGGCAGAGCGATTGCACGTCGATCATCCGCTCCACAACTACGGCTCCCGAGCCTTCCATCGGCGGGCAGAGGTCGCGCAGAATCCACGCCCGCACCAGATCGCCTGCGCGAGACGGCGTAATCAGGGCAAGTGGCCATGTGGACATAATCGCATCTGTGGCCCTCAGAAAAGGAATGGGATACCCCATTGCCTTGAGAACCATCTGCAGCCGGAAAATCGCGGCGACAACGGCCAGCACCATAATCCCGAGGGAAATAGCCAGCCAGAGAGGGTCGGCTGATTTCGCCGCCTCCCAAAAATCCTCTAGACCCGCCAACTGTTGGACCAAAACCCAGACGATCAGCCCTGTGATCGCGAGCATCGGGAGGATTCGCCAATCGAACCTGATTAGGTTCCGCGGATTGGAGCCCGGTTCACTCAAGCACGCCCCCGTGTTCAAAGAGCGTCGGCTTCCACACCCGCAGGAGCTGCCCAACAACCTCTTCGGCCTTAAGACGCGCCAAATCGCCGGCCATCAAACCCCGCACCACAGACTCTTCCGCCAGAGCTTCGAGGTTGAGCTTCCCGGAGAATTCGATGCCTTGTGGGGTCTTGATATTGGAGATTTCCAGGGTCTCTGAATCCAGATCGTAGGTGATTTGCGCCACCCCAAAAGTCCGCTCGATAATTGCCTTAAGAATCTCAAGGTCAATGGTTGCGAAAAGTTCGAAATCGGCATCCGTAAGCTTTTGTGAGCGCGACTTGCCTAGCCACGCTGCGGCATTTGGAGGCAGGCCTATCTCGAGCTCATCTGTCTCGAATTCGTCGGCATCTGTCTCGGGTTCTTCATCGCTCGACTCACTCGGACGGAGGCCGAGTGTTCCAGATTTCATCTCGATCCAGAGCTCGTCATCCTCGCTCGACGCCTGATCGGCGAGCCCTCTCCAACACATCCTCAAACTCAGTGGACGCCCGAGCCGGCCTAAGATTTGCGCCTCGGTCAACAACTCCTCAGCTTCCGGCGGCGGCGAAAACCCAGGCAGCGCCTGCGGATCAAGGCGGCGCTCAGGAATCAACACATAACGCACGCCGGCATTACGCGCCCAAAACCCACGGATCAAGCCTGAATCATCTGGAAAACCGAGCGTCAGCGTCGACCGCTCAACATGCTCCGGCCCACACTGCTCACCGCAATTCTCACACTCATAGCCGCCCTTGAGGTACGCGCAAGCCACGAGCTCTTTATACGTAGAAACGGTCAAATCCTCGAAAGGTGTGGCATGGTAGAACCGCTGAATCTGAGGGTGTTTGCAAAGCCCACACGCCATATCCAGATCGGCAATGACCATCAAGAGTGGTGCCCCGTCGAGCCCAGGTGAAAAATGAAACACAAAGGGTTCGGCCATGTTTTATGCCAGGGTGCTCAGAATCGAGACGAATCGTTCCACATCATCAAAATCGTTGTAGAGCGGCGCGAGCGCGATTCGAATCACGTCTGGTTCGCGCCAATCACAAATCACGCCGGCGGCGCTGAGTTTCTCAAAAAGAGAACGCCCTTTCGGCACTCTGAACGAGAGCTGCGAGCCGCGGTCTTTGGGGTCGCGAGGGGTGATGACCTCGTAGGAATCGTTTTGTGGCAGTGCCTCGAGCAAAGCGCTCGTCAGTGCGACCGAGCGCTCACGAAGAGCCGGCATCGTAGCGGCTTCAAAAAGCCCGAGCGAAACCTTAAGCGCCACCATGTTGAAGACAGGGGCGTTCGAGAGCTGCCAGGCATCCGCGCCGCGTGCGGGTTTGAACTCACGCGTCATCTTAAAGCGTGTGTCCGGATCGTGCCCCCACCAACCCTGAAAACGAGGTAGATCCTCATCAAAATGCTTCTCGTGCACGAAGATGCCGCTCGCGGCACCCGGCCCGGCGTTCAGATATTTGTAGGAACACCAGGTGGCGAAATCCACGCCCCACTCATGAAGCTTGAGGTGCAAGTTTCCGGCAGCATGGGCCAGGTCCCATCCTGAGACGGCGCCAGCCGCGTGGGTAGCCGCAGTGATGCGCGCGATATCAAAGGCCTGGCCCGTGTAGTAGTTGACACCACCGAAGAGAACGAGCGCAACTTGGTCCCCCTCCTTCTCCAAGTACTCCTCGACGTCCTCAGTTCTAAGCGTCGACTCGCCTTCTCGAGGCTTGAATTCTACGACGGCTTCTTTCGGGTCAAAGCCATGGAATCGCGCCTGGGAGTCCACTGCGTACTGATCTGAGGGAAACGCGCCGGCCTCGATCACGATCTTAAACCGCTCTTTAGTGGGGCGGTAGAACGAGACCATGAGGAGGTGCAGGTTGTTTGTGAGCGTACCTAAAGCCGCCACCTCGAGCTCCTTGGCTCCGAGCACGTGCGCCAGCGGGCGACGAAATGGCTCGTGGTAGCTCACCCATGGATTTTTGGCGTGGAAATGGCCTTCCACACCGTAATTGGCCCAGTCCTCGAGCTCCTGGTGCATGGCCTCTTTAACGCCACGAGGCTGCAAGCCAAGGGAGTTGCCGCAGAGGTAGACCGCCGGTGTGCCATCGGTGTGCCGAGGCAACAAGAATTCGTCTCTAAATGAGGGGAGCATCAGTGCATATCTCGGAATTCGGGGACCCGGAAATCAACCGCACGGATGATATCGAAGATTTCGAGCGTGCATTTGAGGCCGCTGCTCGGGAACTTGATGACGTTATTCTCAAACTCAGCGAGGAACAAAATGGGGTCGGCCACACGATTGTACCCGAGCTGAACGAGAGTATTTTCGGGGATCATCTCGTCATGGGAGAGATAGATCGGCTCATTCATCACATAGTAGCCTTCGGGCCTAAGAGGCATGAGGGTTTCCACGAATCCAGGGTCTCGGACGAGATAACCCTTATCGTGGAAAGTCCAGCGGTTCTGGCTATTGGACGCGGGCAAAAGCAGGAGCGGCGGCCCTTGCTGCGAGTGGTTATGAAAGTAGACCAGCAGGTTTTCTTTGACCCACTCTTCTTTTCCGGACAAAGCCTGCTGCGTCTTGTAAATTCCACAGGGAGGAAGTGTCGTACTCATGGGACTATCTTTTCTGACCTGAAGTTCGTTTGGCATAAAGCGTCTTTGCCTGACGGGCGACCTGAGATGGGATGTTTCGGTTGTTCTGAAGTTGCTTCAAATCGTTGGTTCGAAGGAAATTCAGGAAACTCAGGGTCTTATCAAGCGGGGTCTTAGGGTTTTCAACCAGGGCTTTCTGAATATCGTAATGCCGAGTCCAGTCGCGGTTCTGCGAGATGTACGCGATCACTGCATCCGGCATCGACTTGTTATTAGCCCAGAGTTTTGCATCCGTATACTGCACACGTGGGTTTGTAACCGCCGCATTGTGCACAAGTCGGTTCGCGTCGCGCACCAGAATATGGACTGCTTCGCGGCTTCCTACCGAAGCGAGCCGGATTTTCTGTGAAATACTCATCACGGCAATCTGGGCGGCGAGCGTGCGTTCAACTTCGTCGTCGATCTCCTCTTCATCAGCGGAGTCTGGATCGGGAACCTTCGCCCCTTTGTCTTTGGCCTTGAGCTGGTGTTGGTCCCAGTTAACCACCTTATCAAAATGCTCGGCATCCACACCTCCACTGAAGATATCCTGCCCAGAATCAAGTGCGGTGGAGAGCCCGGGTATTCCCTCGAGCTTGATTTTATTGCGGTGCGCAAGCTCGACCACGCGATCCACGGTGGCCGCACGCGCGTTGGGGTTGAGGTAGAGCTGCTCAATAATCTGTGGCGTAGCCAGGAGGCGAACCTGGTTGGTGGCAATAATCTCTGTAACCTTCACCGGAGCACGGCGGGCGAGCCTCGCCACGGTAAGCCCGGACATGGTGGCGTTGGCGAGCATGGCCTCAAGCCCGGCCTCATCGGTCCGATAATCGGCGAGCCAGTCCAAAACCCCTTCGTGTTTCACGGTCCTCGCCGCAGCGTTGAAAATCTCCGGCGGCATGTCCTTGACTGATTTGGTGGCCGCCTCTCGGATGGACTGGTCGTCGGTCTGCGCAACCGTGTAGAGAATAAGCAGAGTCTGCTCGGGCGGAAGCGGCAACATGCCCTTGGCCGCCATCATCTTCATCTGCGGCGGGGCGCCTGGCTCAAGGTGTTGCTTGAAGTTCGCGGGTATCGCGCTCAGGTCGGCCGCCGTCCTTTCAACATGCAAAGACATACGGAGCTCCTTTGGGGTTTGGTCGCCTTATTTTGTACACTTATCTGGGCTCGGTGTACACACGCGCCTTGTGCTCTAGAGGAGAGATAGAAGCAAGGCGTTGAATTCCGAGGCGCACATCAATTGCGGTGAGTGCGCACAATTCTCGATCGGATGGAATCTGCCCTTTCCAAGTGCTGCCATTTCGCGGCCGAGCTCGGGCGAGAGAAGGCCATCATCCATACCCCAGATCACCTCGAGCTCAGGTTGCATCCCGCTCAACTCATCTCGGAACGACGGCGTTTGCTCAATCGCGTCCCAAATCCGAGGAACTCTCAGACGACCTTCACGCATAAAATCGCGCAACATAATGTCCGGCGGCATGATCGCATCCGGGCCCATCACTTTGCGCAAGGTCGCGCGCATCCCACCCGTAGATGACGGCATAAACATTTGGCGATCGGCCACATACGGCATTCCCGCGCCATTGACCGAAACCACGCGCTCCACCTGCTCTGGATGATCTAACGCGTAGCGCACCACCACGAACCCGCCGAGCGAATTTCCAACCAGCGTTACCTTCTCACCGGCGGGCACGCGCTCTTTGATCAAACGCCCCAAGAAGTTCTGCGGATCGCCCGGATCCACCTTGTATCCCGAAGGCTCTGACTCACCATGGGCCGGTAAATCCATCACCAAGACATGGTGTTCTTCCATCAAGGGCCCGACCGTCTGCATCCAGCCACCTGCATGGTCCTGAAGGCCGTGCACCAAGATCACCGTAGGCCCCTCGCCGCCCTCAAAATACGAAATCCTATCACCGCCAGCAGTCTCGATGATGGCATGTTCCGTGCCGGAAAGACTCAATGCTGCGCGCTGCAAACCCCAGCCTATAGCTGCCGGCTTGGCCAAGACGGCCAGCACACACCAATAGACCAAGGTGATGAGTGCGGCCCCAATCTTCCATTTAAGCGGCCACATCAGCTAAGCCTTTCTTCGACTTGGTCCCAAAACATGGACTCAAATTGGTACACAGCTTCGGCGAGCGATTCAATATGGGCGAGCACCTGAGGGTCCGGAGACTGGCTTTCGGAGGCGAGCTGAAAGCGATCCGCCAGAGTTGTCCAAGCCGACGCGGCACGAGACATACCGACATGAAGCTGCGCCTCCTTGATCGCAGGCACAAACTCCAGCGCTTCCATCAAGTAATCCCTGTAGAGGCGCCTGAAATTTCCGCCACCCGTGCCTCGTTTTTCGATCACCTGGTAGGCGTATCGGTAGCACCACGCCGCGTCCGGTTGCTCAATCCACGAGCCCACATCGTCAGCAAAGTTGCGCATGGCGCCAAGACCAGCCACATCACTCTCAACCGCCATTGTCTCCGCATTGATTTTGAGGGCCTTTAGAACGGCCTCGGGCCCCGGCGCCACCGGCGAACCTTCCAGAGTCCAACTCGCGTGTCGCGCGTAGCCCATCGGCCCGTGATGCGAGCGCCTCGACAAAGCCAGAGCCTCAAGCGGCACCTCCTGCAAACCCTCAAAATGGGTATCGGCTACCAGCGCGATCTTGCGGGCCTCATCCCAGCCCGCCACGACTATTCGGTGACCGTTAAACGGCGTCCGAGAGCCCCAATACGGAAGTTCTTTGAGGTCGCACTGCAACATCACGGGCTTGTCGGCTTCGAGCGCCTCTCTGACATGCTCCCAGGCTTCTTCAGGGCTATCCGTGTTGCGCTCAACAAGTTCTACGCCCAGTCGGTCGGCCGCACACTGCTCAAGATTCCAACCTCGCCCCATCACCGTCCGCGTAGGGCTCAAGCCTTCGCCCCTCAGGTAGACGAACGCGAGCCCACTACCGAGACCAAAAATCATAGGCTCGCTGAGTTCAAGCCCGGCCCAGCGCACCAGATCGCGCATGGCCGTGCTCCCACAATGCGCCCCTGGACTATGTTCGAATCCGCTTACAACCTTCATGGCTCGCTCCGTATACACCGAGCCACGCTACGTTCTAGCAAGCGCAGTGTCTAGCCGCTGATTTGAGACGACTCTTCGGAGCGCGGAACGGCGTACAATTTTCGGGTCTTTTGCGGCTCGGAGAGGGCCTCGATTAGTGTCCACTCAAACGCGGTTACTTCGGTAATCATTCTGACACGCATCGAACGTGGCCGCCTTTTGGATTTCTTCTCTTGGTCTTCCATGGTGCAACTCCTCTTCATGGCTCTTTATGGTCTTTTTAACCTCTCACAAAAGACTCATCGGCACGCTCCATGGCAAACTTTAGAAGAATTATCGCTTGATGTTCATAACCTCTTGCAACATCTGGTCGCTGGTCGAGATGGTGCGCGAGTTGGCCTGGTAGCCTCGCTGGGCCGCGATCATCTTCACAAACTCATGGGCCAGGTCCACATTGGAGGCCTCCAGCGCCCCGGAGATGATGGCCCCACGCCCGCCCGAAGACGCCACACCGACGAGCGGGTCGCCGCTTTTCGGCGTTTGCTTGTAGAGATTTCCGCCGGCACGCTCGAGCTCATGAGGCGCTTCGAAATTCGCCAACGCAACCTGTCCGAGTGCCGACTCCTGACCATTCGAGAACACACCGACAATGCTGCCATCCGCGTCGATCCGAAGGTCACGAATCTCGCCGGCCGCCCACCCATCTTGGGAGGCTCGACGCTGAGTCGACGCCCCGGAGTATTGCGTTGTTTTGTCAAAGACCAAGGCCAAATCTTGGGGTTGGGTGGCACCTACCGGTTGGAAGTTCATCGCATTCGGTGTGTGGGCCACGAGCTCACCGTCCGTGTTGAACTCGAGCGTTCCGTCACCGATCTCCGATGGCGTACCGGGCGTTCCACCCTGCACACTCTCTCCATCCACAAGGACTCGATATTCCCATTGATTATCGGCCGTTTTTCGATAGTAGACTTCCGCCTGAACCGGATTACCGAGAGAGTCATAAAGCGTGGTTGAAGACGAGAAATTGCTCGTCGCAGCAGGGTTCGCGGGGTCCCAAGGATCAGTCAAGACCTCGGCACTCGAATCCAGATTGAGCTCCAGCTTCAACTCGGAAGTTGCCTGTGGGGGCGACGTTAGCTGGCCGACCTGCAGGTCTCCCGTTCTCGAGAGTACACGCCCCTCATCGTCCACACCATAACCTTGCAACCTAAGACCTTGTGGTGAGGAGATGAACCCTTCTTGGTCAATTACGAACTGGCCGGCGCGCGAAAAGAACTCGGTGGACTCACCGTTGACTTCGCCTCGAACCACGAAGAACCCACCGCCCGCAATGGCGAGGTCAGTGACTTGACCGGTCATGTCAAGTGCGCCCTGGTCGAAGAGCTGCTGTACCGACCCAGCGCTGACTCCGTCTCCAATACCGAGCATCGTATTGCCGATCACATCCGAGAAATTCAGACGTCCAGCCTTGAACCCGGTTGTATTCACATTCGCAATATTATCCCCGATCATGGACATGGCTCGGCCGTTGGCGTTGAGGCCGCTAAGTCCCGTATTCATCGACTTCATGATGCTCATATCGTGCTCCTTAAAGGTGTCTAAATGGTTTTGACTTCGATGACTTCACCTAGCGACGCGGAGGTGTTTTCATCAAAAAGTAGTCGGGGAAATCCATCGGCAAACGTGATGCCTTTGACCGTACGGGTCGCATAGTTTTGCGTGGCTACCGTCTCGCCGCTCTCTGACTCGGCATGAACCGAGAATGTGTATGTGCCATCGGATAGCGTGTTGCCGTTATCGTCTTTTCCATCCCATGTGACGGAGTGGTCACCTGGTTCACGGCCACTGAGTGTCAGCGTTCGAACCACGCGTCCGTCCTTGTCTTTGACTAGAACCTCTACCTCGGAGGCCTCGCCCTCGATGGAGAAGCCGAATCCATGAGACACCGCTCCGTCTTTGACCACCACGTCAGAACTCGAAACTCGAACGTCTTGACCAATGAACGAAACGACCTGGGCGCTAGTATTCGCCGACTGGGCCATCGCCATATTCTGCATACTCGAGCTTAAGTTTTCGAGTTTCTCCACCGTCGCCATCTGACTGAGTTGCGAGACGAACGCCTGATTATCCATCGGACTCAGTGGGTCTTGCTGGGCGAGCTGCGTGGTCAAGAGGCGCAAGAAGTCGTCTTTATCGAGGTCCTTCTTGGGCGCCTTGGGTGGGGCCATGGCATTGGCATTGAGTACATCGTTGAGTTTCATCGTTTACCTCATGCAACCACGTAAATCCGGCCGCGAATGGCCATGTAGTGCCACCGTTGTTCTTTCGGCGCCTCGGCATGGTTCTCCCCTTCTTCCTGCACATTGTGGGCCACCTTTTCGGCATGAGCTCCTTCGTCTTGCGAGACATCTACGCTGACCTCGAGTCCCTGCGCTTCAAGTCCCGCGACAAGCTCATGCACACTGTCCTGAATCAGCTTGGCGACTTCGGGTCGAATGGTGCGCATAGAGACTTGAGCCACCCCGTCTTTAACACTCAGCCTGAGCTCGACCTTTTCACCGTCCACATCGAGGCGCATCTGTGTCTCGCCGCCAGATTTGGTGCTCTTAAACTCTCGAACCTCCACCAGATTGGAGGCGGGCGTAGCGGCGTGCTCAAACCTCAAGGCAGTCTCCATCCGAACCTCATGTCCAGATAAATGCGTCGATACTTGCGGCGGCGCCTCAACCTGGAGCGGCTGGTTAGGTTGAGCGACCGTCAACGTTGCCAACACCTTAGCGCCTTGCCCATCTTGCAGGGGTGCGGATGAAAGAGGCGTTTTTACTTCGGTAGGTTGGTTCGCTTCTACGGCTGTCTTCACAGGTGTCTTCGCGGGCGGAACTTTGTTCCGCTCTGAATTCAGAAGGGGGATCTTTTTTCCGCCATCAGCCTGGGCAATCTTTTCCGTGGATTTCTCTGGGGCTTTGGTAAGCACATTGAGGAGCATCTCGGCCAAGACCTCAGCGCTCATACTCTCCGGCTCGCTCTTTTTCTCCTTTTGAGTCTTCAATGGCTTTTTCTCGGCCTTTTTCGCCTCCTCAAGCTCGGGGTTGAAGTCTTTCTCCGGCTTCCTTTTGACTTCAGGACGCGAGGGTTGAGGCTCATTGGATTGGATTCGAAGGTCTTGCATAGCGTTTTGGAACTCTCAGCTAGGACTTCAAGGGGACATAGGAGCGCGAAGCTTCTCGCCTAAACGGATTGGCAGTCTCGGCCTGCGGCACGACCACAGCCTCTTCAAGCGCCCGGATTGAGGCATCTAAACCCACGGCATCGTCAGGATTTTGCACCAGAAACTCTTTGAGCTTAGGGGCCATCAGGAGTGCGGTATCGTAGGTAGGGTTGGTGCCTTTTCGATAGGCCCCGAGGGATACAAGTTCGTTGGCGTTGTTGAGATCCACCATGAACTGCCTGAAGGTCTGTGCGGCGGCCTGGTGGACTTCATCGGTAACTTGTCGCATGACTCGGCTTACGCTCTTAACCACATCGATAGCGGGGTATTGCCCCTGCTCGGCGATAGAGCGCGAGAGAACAATATGGCCATCGGTGGTCCCGCGTACGGCATCACCTACGGGGTCGTCTGGGTCGTCACCTTCGACCAACGTCGTGTAAATAGCTGTAATACTGCCTTTCTCACCCATTCCGGTGCGTTCAAGAAGTCCTGGAATAAGAGCAAAGGCGCTCGGCGGATAACCACGTGTCGCAGGAGGCTCCCCAACACTAAGGCCGATCTCGCGCTGCGCCATCACCACACGAGTCAGGCTATCCATCAGAAGAAGCACGCGCAGCCCTTGCCCGCGGAAGTACTCCGCAATGGTGGTGGCGGTATTCGCCGCGCGAAGACGCATCGAAGGGGGTTCATCGCCCGTAGCAGCCACAACACACACGTGGCGCGCCAACGCACCGTCAACCCTCAGGTCGTTTTCAACAAACTCTTGAACCTCACGGCCGCGCTCTCCGATCAAGCCAATGACCACCACCTCGGCGTCGGTGTTACGAGCCATCATGCCCAGCAGCGTCGACTTCCCTACACCTGCTCCAGCCACAATCGCGATCCGCTGACCTTCACCGATCGTAAGCAGTCCGTTGATTGCGCGCACACCCAGGTCAAGAGGGCGCTGAATACCCTTTCGATGTAGCGGGTTGATCGGACGCGGCGAGTTGTTGATCGAAACCACGTCTTCCAGCTCACCAAGTCCGTCGATAGGCCGCCCTAGTCCATCAAGCACGCGGCCTAAGCACCCTGGCCCGACTTTGATTCCGCCGTCCCCACTGGTGCGCCGAACAGGGGTACCGACGCTCAGACCTTTTGACGACCCTAATGGCATCATCAAACACTTACCTTCACGAAGACCGACTATCTCGGCCATGATGGGGGGTTGGTTGGGGGGCGCGAGCACACAGGTCTCACCGATACTTGCATTCGGCAACACGGCTTCGACCATCATCCCGGTGACACGCGAGACGCGCCCACGATACTCAAAAGTGTCCACCTCTTTAAGCGATTGAAACCACTCTGCGTTGAACATCACTCCCCCATCGAGACTTCGGAGATAGAGACGAAGGCAGACTCCACAAGCCTGTCGAGGCGATCTTGCAAAATCCCTTCGATATGGCCGCCGTCTGAAACAATGCGGACGTCCCCTGGACTCAACGCGTTATCCCCGAGGATGGAGATACTCTTACCCATGGGGTCGTCCGGACGAAGCATGTGCAGGTGATTCTCCAGAATTGGGACCGCTGTCGGATTGACGTAGACGTGAATAGTATCGAGACCACACGCCCGTTGAATCGCTGCCCTGGTGATATGTACAACGGTCTCAGGAAGCTCGATCTCGCGCTCCAAGATCGCCTCGGCAAAGGCCCGGGACAAGTGAATCACAGCGTCTTCAGCATCATCCGTGAGCTCATCGATCGAGCTCAACAACTTGTCCAGTAGAGCCTTCTCAAGGGCGAGTTCTTCGCTCTGAGTGCGTCGGAATTCTTCTGAGGCAATGGCTCGGCCTTCGGCCAACCCCTCTTGATACGCTTGCTTGCGTGCAGCTTCGAGCTCGGCATGGTAGTCCATCTCAGGCTCGATATCAGACACGAAGGACCCTTCTTCGAGCGATTGTGGCTCGTGTTCCACTCTCTTGAGCGCCGAGAAATCCACAGTCCGAACCTCACTGGACCGCGAAAACACTTCGTCTTTCTTAGAGAACATCGTCACCCCCTCTTGGAAGCGTGAGGACACCTTCTTCTTCGAGCCTCATAGCGGCATCCACAATGGACTTCTGGGCGGCTTCCACATCGGCCAACCTCACCGGTCCCATGGCATCGATATCGTCGCGAAGCATGTCTGCGGCTCTCGACGACATGCTAGAGAACACAAGATTGCTGATGCCGTCCGAGGCACCCTTCATGGCGACAGCGAGCTGCTTGCTATCTAGCTCACGGAGCAGCCGCTGCATGGAGCGGGAATCCAGGGCTGTCAAATCGTCAAACGTGAAGAGCTTGGCCTTTAGCTCTCGCGCAAATTCGAGATCGACCGCCTCCAACGACTCCAGCACTGACTTCGAGGCGTCAGGCTTCATGGATTTCAGGACCTGAATGGTCTTTTGATCCGCGTTTCCGGGTTCTTCCTGCGCCACATTCATGGCTCGAAGTTCGGCCGCAAAGGTATCGCCAATCTCCTGCCTGACTTCCTCTGAAACACCTTTGAGGTGGGCCATGCGGTAGACGATATCCGGCACGAGGTCGGGGTCGAATTTTGAGAGCACCTCGCTCGAACGCTTGGGATCGATGCCGTCCAAGATTACTGCTGTGGTTTGTGGGTGCTCGTTTTCCAGAAGCTTTGCGAGCAAAGAGGTGTCGATGGCATTACAAAGCTCAAATGGGTCATCGAGCCGTCGCTTGGGCGAAAAGAGATTCTTTGCGCGGTCCTCACCGAGAGCTCTCTCGATCATCAACTGAAACACGCCACCAACCCCCTTCTTCGGAATATGACCTCCCTGAAAGTACTGCCGGAACTCAAGCAGAACCTCGGCCACTTCAGCAGGCGTTACGTTTTCAAGTCGCTGCGCCACATCGCCCAGATACCTGATCTCGTCTTCCGAGAGCCTCGTAAAGAGTTCACGAGCCACTTCGTCTCCAACCGTCAACACGAAGATCGCGGCTTTGCGTGCTCCGGCGCTCACGTTTGAATCCATCATCCTGGTGGCATTTGGTCTCATATCTATTCCTCAAGCGTGATTATCGGTACGAATCCAGTGGCTCAAAATCATCGCGGTCTTCTCGAGATCGCCCTCGCTCAGACCGATAACTTCCTGACGAAGCTGCCCAAGCTTCGCCCCCTCAACCGCAGGCACTTCACCCACCTCGCCGACCCTGCGCCCGACGATCTCGACCTCGACCTCTTCAGGCTTGTGCGCCGCAAGTTGTGCCGGAGCGGGTTTCAAGGACTGAGTCACTGGCCGCACCACAAAGAAGAAGAGCAAAAGGGCAAGGAACCCAAGCGTGGCGTAACGGGCCACAGGGACCATTACGCCCGGATCCACCCAGTCCATGGGACTCTCCTCAACGACGGGTGGCGCCATAAACGCGGCGGACGAGAGTTCGAACGCGTCACCACGAGCCTCCTCAATGCCGACAGCACTCTTAACAAGCGCCTCGAGTTCAGTGAGTTGTGCGGGGTCCTTGAGTGCGGCTTGGTCCACAAGCACAGCGACGCTGAGCCGCGCGATGCCTTGACCGTTCTGCGTGGTTTGAACCACACGTTTGCTCACCTCGTAGTTCGTCACCTGATCGATTTTGCTGGACGTCGCACTTTCGGGCGCGCGCTCCTGCACCTCAGCATTCAGGTTCGCCCCAATTCCAGGTGCTCCGCCCGCCACAGCCTTTCCATCCGAGGTCACGCTTTCTGAGCGCTGCTCGCTACGAATCGCAGTTTGTTCGGGGTCGAAAAGCTCGGCGGTCTCCACCACAACCTTAGTATCCATATCCACATGGACCTTTGCACGCACACCACTGGCACCCACGATCGGTGCGAGTAACTCGACGATCCTTTCTTCGATTTTGCCTTCCAATGCGCGAGCGTTGGCCATGGCTCCTTCACCCAAGAGGGTGTCCGTTTCGGGACGGGCGAGTAGTCGGCCATCTTGATCTACGAGCGTGACGTTATCGGGGCTCATCCCTTCCACAGCCGAAGCTACAAGATGCTGAATCGCCTGAACCTGAGCCGCCGGCAGAGTTGCTCCGCCGTCCATCTTCAGGACCACAGAAGCGGTGGTGGTCTTTTGATTCTCTGCGAAAAGCGAATCCTCAGGCATGACCAAGTGAACACGGGCATCCTTGACGTTTCGGATATGTTTGATGGTGCGCGCGAGCTCATTCTCCATGGCTCGCTTGAAATTCACCTTCTGCGTGAACGCGGTCATCCCGAAGTCTGACTCGTCGAAAAGCTCATACCCAGCCGCAGTGGAGTCGGTCACTCCAGTTCCTGCAATCTGCAGTCGAGCCTCATGAACCCGCTCACGAGGCACAGAAATCGTGCTCTCGTTGACGATCTTGAACGGAATCTGTCGCTTTCCGAGTTCTTCGGTGATCCGTGCCGCAGCTGTGGGCTCGAGGTCTGAGTAAAGGACCTTCCAGTCCGTTTGCGTCGCCTGCGAAACGATCCATCCAAACCCGAGGATTGCCACGGCCAACACACCCACAAAGGTGGCTTTCTGAGCCGAAGAGAACTGGCCCCAAATGCCCAGAATTTGAGCTTTGAACTGCTGAAGCTTCTCCATCGATTATACCTGCATCTGTGAGATTTCTTTGTAGGCTTGAACGAGCTTCTGCCCGATCTTATTGGTCAGTCGCACGGCGATATCCGCCTTATCCAAGGCGATCATCGTCTCGTGGATATTTGCCCCTTGAGACTCGACCAGTTGATTGACCGTAGTGTCTGCGGAGATCAACGTTTCGTTGACCTTCTGAACCTCAGCCCCAAGGGCCTGGGCAAATTTTTCCACCGGCTGGGCTTTGGGAGCACTGCTAGCCCCTGGACCGGCCAACTGAGGAATCGAAATCGAGGCAACGCTTTGTATTGTCATGATTTTTATCCAATATTCAGGGCGCGAAGGGCCATCTTCTTAAGTGTCTCAAAGGACGTCACATTCGCCTCGTAGCTTCGCGATGCCACGACCATTTCCGCCATCTCTTCAACCACGTTGACGTTCGGGTACTCCACGTAGCCATCGGGGCGTGCATCGGGGTGTTCGGGGTCCCAGACCAGACGCATGTCGCGTTGATCGGCCTGGACGCCCGCCACCTCCACTCGGGAGACGGCGGCATCGTTGAGCGTGTCACCAAAACGTGCGGCGGCTGTTTGAAAGACAACTTGCTGGCGCTGATATGCGCCACCTTCGGCCGTACGCGTAGTCTCGGCATTCGCGAGGTTTGAAGCCGTGACTGTAAGACGGGTACGTTGAGCGCTTAGAGCCGAAGCTGCGATATCAAACCCATTGATAAAACTCATAGTGCTCCCTCACTTGCTGCGTATTTCAAAATCGCCAACTTCTTCGAAGCTGCCTTGATGTTTGCTTGATAAGAAACTGCATTTTGACCCAACCGCGCCATCTGCATGTCGAGGTCTACCGAGTTTCCGTCCCTAGACTCGACCTTGTCGGGGCGCTCTGAGGTCGGAATGTCGCTCTCGGCACTATTCAAAGAGAGGTGTCGACTATTGGTTGCGACGGGCTTGCCAGCGGCCTGAGCCTTAGACAATGCAGACTCGAAGTCCACATCTGATGGGGTAAACCCAGGGGTGTCCAGATTGGCCACGTTCGACGAAAGCACCAATTGGCGCCGCATGCCTACGTTGAGACCTCTCTCGAGCAAACTTAAAGTGGAGTCGTTTAGGATCGTCATAGGGAACTACCTCGATGGCTTCTCCCCTATCGATATAGCAATCCACATGCCGTTCTATGCGTAGAGACTTAAACCCCCGAAAAAGCTAATGATATTTTTTCTAAAGTTCTGAGTCGAATGTGACGATGACACTTTGGAGAACTAGAGCGGAACATCCTGCCGCTTGGGGGCGGAAGTTTTTTCTCCCCTCAAAACCTTGGAATTATTCTTCCTCGTCGATACCGGCCAAGTCGACCCCAAGTGCGCGGTATTGAGCGAGTTTATTGCGGATGGTTCGAGTGCTTACACCAAGCACCTCTGCGGCTTTGGAACGGTTTCCATCAAAGTGCCGCAGTGTGGCCAAAATCATATCTCGTCGGACTTCGGTCAGTGACTGTTCTCCCACCTTAAACGCAAGCTGATCCTTCTGAATCTCGAGGGTGTCATGTGCAAAACTCTTGATCGCGTCGATGGTTTCCGCGGTGTCCTGAAACACGATATGTTCTTCTTCAATGGTCCCGTTGTGAGGCGCAAGGATGAGAGCACGTTGAACAATGTTGACGAGTTCGCGGACATTGCCAGGGTAAGTGTGCCTGCGTAACTTTTTCATGGCCTGCTTGGAGTACCCGATCACGCGTTGTCCGTAAGCTTCGGCAAAATGGCGAGCGTAAAAATTTGCCAATGGCAGAATATCACCGCGGCGGTCCCGTAGCGGAGGAATCGTCACGGGGAAGACCGAAATCCGATAAAAGAGGTCTCGACGAAAGCCCCCCTTGTTGACCCAGTCGTCCATCTCTCGATTAGTCGTAGCGACGATACGGATATCAATATCAATGGGCTTTGAGCCACCGACACGCGTGATTTGACGCTCTTGGATCACACGCAGGAGTTTGGCCTGCAATTCAATCGGCATCTCTGAGATTTCGTCGAGCAAGAGTGTTCCCTTGTGGGCACGTTCGAAAACTCCTTGGTGCGTCCGGACGGCACCACTGAATGCTCCCTTTTCGTGACCGAAAAGTTCGCTTTCAAGAAGTGACTCTGGAATGGCCGCACAATTGATAGCTATAAAGGGCCCGTTTGAGACCTGGGACCGCTCGTGAATATAGCGAGCGAAGACCTCTTTACCCACACCCGACTCTCCTGAAAGGAGCACTGTCGCAGGAGTTCCGGCAACGCTATCAAGAAGACGAATCACGCGCTGCATTGCCGGATCCACGCTGATGACATCGATCCCAGATTCGTTGATTACCGCGCCCGATAGATCATTTAGGAAATCATCAATCGAATCATAGTCCCACGAACTTTCTAGTGTATCTCCCATCGACTCTCTACTGCACAGGTTTCGCTCTTTGGATGATAAGGGCCAATACTTGTGCATCGCAACTATTTTCCGCAACGAGTTTTGTCCAACAATGATGCACAGACTTCGGAAAGGTTACGGATGACCGCAATTCAGAGTTTGGCGCAAATCTATACTCCCTGAGAGTGTTGTACGGACTCGCCCCGCGGGCCATTGCGCAAAAAGTGCGACTAGTCTTTGCGTCGTTTTCTGATCAGGTGGGCCTGGTAGGGAAGGTCTAGACGCTCGTAGATCGTGAGCGCGAGGTCTAAAGCGGCGAAATCAGTTGGATCGCTCTCGAGCAGGACGAGCACTCGATCGAGCGCGTCATGGGTGCGATCATGCGCCAAAAGAGTTTGAGCCAAAATCAACGCGAGTTCCGGATGAGGCTCAAGCTTTCCCCAAATTTTAAAGACATCGTAGAGTTTCAGTGCTTGCTGAGCCTCGCCACGAACCAGGGCTGCCTCAAGAAGCCTTGAATAGGTCGATACTCCAAGGTCTATCACAATGCCCTCAAGCTCTGAGTTTGGCGACGTTGATGCGATCAGTCGAAGGCGCTCAAGCGCGAGTAACTCTGAGTTGGTGCTGAACAAACGGATAGCCTCAACAAAATGCAGTAGCTGCCGAGATCGTTGCGAGAGACTTGGGCGTGTTTCCAACTCGCTGTGAAAGCGACTGAAATTGGGTGAAGGCCCCATGAGTTCGTCTATCAGCCTCTTGGCAAACTCATCGTCGCCGCGAAGGATTACCTCCACACTCGTTTGCCCTTTCGCCGAACACATACTCGTAGCGAGTAGTTGCATCGATTCGTTCAAGTGGTTGAACCAGGTTTGGCAATCCGACGAGTCCAGATAATCGGCAAGAGCGAAAGACGACGGCCTCGTTACCACCAATGCCCAAACACCTTCACTGACCTCCAAGACTTTGCGTCTGAGATCGAGATAGGCAATCTGGACTTCATCATTCTCGATCACCACCCACCTTACCTCGCCGGTGGCCATGAGTTGCGCTTTGAGTCCTTGCCGTTGAGCCTCATTCAAAGCCTTAGTGAGCCGAAGAGTCTGAAGTCCTCGAGCCTTATTGAATTCGGTCTCGGTCCAGGTGATCTTTGCCGGAAGTGTTATCCGTACAAACGACTGAAACGTCGAAAAGTCATGATTTGGCGCAGCAATGACTCCATGACTCATACAAAGTGCCAGGAGAAATGCGAGGAGTTTAAGACATCGCATAACGACTCGCTCCCTGCTTCTTCCGGTTGAACTGTTCGAGTTCTTGACCCTTCTGATCCCGCAGCGACTGAGTGAGACGAGACAGGCGTGTCTCAAGTTCAAGGACACTCTCGACCACATCCCTGGCTTCTTCCCATTCGCTCTCGGTGGGTGTCAGCCTGCGAATTTGATCGATGAGCTTCATTCGTTCTCTCATCCACTCTTCCTCGGGAGCTTCGCCTTCGAGCAGCTGCTCTATCATGGATTCAAGTAGGACTTCGGTTCGCTCAAAACACGCACGTAAGGTCGGCTCTTGCATGACTTTCTCCTCAGGCAACTCGTGCGGCTCGAAGCGACCTAGCCGCCTCATCCCACGCCTGGCGCAAGCCAGAGATGATTTCCAAAATACCGGCGATGCGATCCACCTCGGCTCTGAGATTCGCTTTCAAGATCTCGTCGCTAAAGAAGCCGTAGAGCGAGAGTAGCTGCCGGCCGAACGCTTCGTTTTCGTTCAAGTTCACCGCCGCTTCTAGCTCGGAGATGATTGCCAGAGCCTTGCGATAGTGCTCGCCTGCCTTGGCAAAGTCCGAAACCTTGGTCGCCTCTACTGCGCCGTGCAGGTTACGCAAAAGCCCATCATAAAGAGCGATCAGGATCGCCCACGGATCAGCCGTTGTCAGTGATTGTCTCTTATACGTATTGATGGCTTTCATCAGGTCTCCTTGTTGGCGAACTCAGCGTTAACGATTGGATTGATAAGAAGGGGGAACAAGCGACGCAAAACTCGCACTCTGGTCGTTGAGCGAAGAGAGTAACTGTTCAAGCGTAGAAAACTGACGGCGAAGACGGCTTTCAAATGTCTCGATCGAACGCTCTTTTCTCTCGATCTGAGAATCGATGGTATCGCTCTGACTCTTCAAAGAGTCCTCGATGCCGCTAAGGATTCCCGACCCACCAGTGTAGCGTTGAACTTGTGCGGTCAATTTTGCGGCCACGCCTCCCTGAGACGAAAACACCTCGGCGAGCGCAGCGGAATTTTCTTCAAGTCGGTCGAAGAACTCCGTTTCATCAAGCTCAAGCTTACCCGTCGCTCCCGAGGAGATTCCCACCGACCGCAGGTTTACAAATGGTCCGTCGATCGCAGTCTGGGTCACAGCCTCGCTCAAATCCGCCTCGAATCGCCGACGGTTTCCGCCGTTGCTCTGAGAGCGAATCGCATCGACAGTAGAATTGTAAGCTTCGACGAAGGTCTTTACCTTCTCCAAAATAGCCTCTCGGTCCGGAGCTACACCGGCTCTGACCCCTTCGGCCTCTCCCAAAAGCTCGAACGTCACGCCCTCGACCGCGGTGCTTACCGTATTCGAGGAGCTCTCCACGCTGACACCATCTACTGTCATCAGTGCGTTCTGAGCGGTTTGAACACTGGTCATATTGAGACCGCTTACCGTCAAAGCGCTCGCGGGATCGCCGCCTGGTGTGTGTCCCGTCTTCTTGGAGGTGATACTCAAATGAGCGCCATCCGGCGTGTTGATGATGGTGGCATCAACCTCGGCGGAGGACGCTCGAATCATATCACGAACCTCGGTCAAGCTCGCTCCATCTGGGATATTGAGTTCCACATCATCTTCCCCAAAAACCTCGACATTCATGGTCGTGGCGCTGAACGTGTGACCTTCGGCGAAGGCGTCGCTTCGCATTCGTGCAGGCTTGGCCAATCGGGAAACACCCACATCAAAGCTGGATTCGGTGGCGCCCGAATCCGCGCTGACTCGGACGGCTTCTTCGTTGGTGGAGGATCCCTTGAAGGACATGAAGCCCTCTAAGGTGCCGAGCTCCTTCGCGGCACTCTCCAGGGCCTTGAGGCGCGTCGACATCTCACCAACCCGGCGAATATCCGACTCGACGGTTCGCTTGGTCGTATTCAGCTTGTTGATAGGCTGTCTCTCGATTGCCACGAGTTGTGAGATCATTTGATTAGTGTTTAGTCCGCTAACCAATCCGCCGAATTGCACTGCCATTGGGACCTCCATTGGGTTTCCACTAGGTTCATCGGTACATTGAGCAAAAACCTTTAGGCCCAAAATTCAAGAAAACGAAAAAGCCAGCCCGAAGGCTGGCTCGTAACCATCCAAGGTCGGAACTCTCGATTATCCGAGCAAGGAGAGGGCAATCTGAGGACCGCTATTTGCCTGGGCGAGCATGGAGGCACCTGCCTGGGTAAGGATCTGGTTCTTGGTCAAAGAAGCCATCTCGCTTGCCACATCTACGTCGCGGATGCGGCTATTTGCTGCTTCGAGGTTTTCACGTGCCACCGAGAGGTTCTCGATCTTGGCTTCCAATCGGTTCTGTGAGGCACCAAGTGCTGCGCGCTGCTCCGACACGGTCGAGATCGCGTTGTCGATCACACCCATGGCGGTGACGGCGTTTGCCGTGGAGGTCAGGCTCGCGGCACCGAGGTTGGTGGTTGCGCCCGCATCCTCAAGGTCGGCCGCAGCAAATCCCTGAGTGATGTCGATGGTCAACGTATCGGTGGCTTCCGCACCTACCTGGAAGGTACCGCTGTAAGTTCCGTCGAGTAGGCTGTTGCCGTTGAAGGAGGTGGTTGAAGCGATATCATCGATTTCGGCGACGAGTTCTTGAAACTCAGTGTCGATGTGGGCGCGCTGGGTGTCGTTGATACCATCGCTGTTGGCTTGTACCGAGAGCTCCTTCATGCGGCCGAGAATGTTGTGTACTTGACCAAGTGCTCCTTCCGCCGTTTGCACCAAGCTAACCGCGTCGTTCGCGTTGCGGCTGGCTTGTCCAAGGCTGCGAATGTCAGATTTCATTTCCTCCGAGACCGCCAAGCCTGCTGCGTCGTCTGAGGCGTTGTTGATGCGGAATCCACTCGAGAGTTTGGCGATATTGTCCTGAAGCGCCTTGCTGGTGCTGTTGAGGTGACGCTGAGCTCCAAGACTTGCTACGTTTGTTCTTACTCCGATCATGACTCACTCCTTTGGGGCGAGTGGGGTTGAAAACTCGCCGACTATTGACAACCCATTCATCGGCACCCTCCAAAATTACTTTAGAAAAAAAGTTAAGACGCAGCGCTTTTTGCCTCTTCGAGCATAGCCTCGAAGTCGCTCTCCCCAAGCTTCAATGCTTCAAGGCTAGACTCGAGCCCAGAGACGGAGCTGCCTGCCTCCGGTGTCGACTTGAAGCCAAGACCGTCTGCCAGTGCAGATGCAACCAGGAGCACGTGCTTCTCACTGGAAGCCGCACCAAAGTAGTCATCGAGAACCCTTCCAAGCTCGACGGGCAACGACCAAGCTTTGATCAACTGGCTCAACGCTTCCTCACTGGTCTGACTCAGCACATTCCAATCAGCCTGCGTGAGTTCTTGCCGTTCAACCCCATTTAATGCGCTTAGCACCGCAATAAGCCCAAGATCGTGCAAGAGACCGAGCGTAAAGAATCCGTCGTTCGTGATTCCCGTTCGTCTCGAGACGATATGCATCAAATTGGCCGTCACAACACAGTGGTCAATCACCGCCTTGACCTCGGCTTGGAACCGAAGCTGAGAGTGTCTCAAGGTCTTAAGTCCGTATTCAAGGACGACATTGCGCACCGTTCGATTCCCAAGGCGTATCAGGGCTGAGACGACGGTACCGATCTCTTGATTGCCATAGAGTGGGGAACTCGCAACTCGAATAATCTGCGCCGCAAGAAGCGGCTCCGAGGACACCAGTCTCGCAAGCTCTTGGAAGTCTACATCGGGCTGAGTTAGCAGCTTGAGCACTCGAGTCGCCACGTCTGGTAGTAGCGGCGGCTCGAAGTCCGGCCCACGCACAACTTCGAGTAACCACTTACCATCGATAGCACTTGAGGACACCAGGTCAGCGCTCATACACACCTCGTTATCATCGATACATGTAAAGGGGTCTCTACACCGACTCCACGATCGAAATTTCTCAACCTTTCAATACTTGCCCAAGACAAAACGGTATCCTTTCTTAGAAGAAGCTGGCCCGTTTTCGAATGGACATCGGTCTCAAGTCTCATGTCAGGAAGCAGCTGGGCGAGGTCTACGAATCGCGAGGCATCGGCGGAAAGTGGTGGCCTAAAGCTCATCAAAGCCGCAACTATCTCTTTGGAAACTCCAGCCCTGCGCAGGTGCTCACTGACCTCTTGAGGGGTAGCGCCTCGCAGGACCTGTTGATCAAAAAGCAATGAGGCTTGCAGCCTTTGTGCACCCACCTTGACAAACTCTGCTTCTGACTGGCCAGGGTCTCGATGCCTACGCACGATCTCAGCGACGCGTTCCAACCTCGGAATCTTCTTGAGCATATCGTAGCCAAGCTCGGCATAGCCTTCGATAGTCTCGGCCTCTTGTGGAGAGATAGGTGCGCCTATCGCAAACTTCTCAAGGACGGAATTCGGTGAGGCGATCGTACCAAGGAGCGCGAGCAGAGCAGCGGTTTCGTATTCCCAATTTGAATCGCCAAGAGTTTGTCCAATATGCCGCACCATCCTCTCCAAAATCCGAGAGCGACTCATAGCCAATGGAGACGCCAAGGATAGAGCTTCCATCAACGCTTCAATCGCCCCCTTGAGAGTACCTTCAAGCACTACTTTCTCGGCCTCAATCAATTCTGCTTGCCTAAAGGCATCACGTACCGCACCACCCAATTCCTCAGCCCCAATCGGCTTCATCAACATCCGGAAGATTTTTCCATGATTGATAGCTCGCAATGCTGACTCGATATCGGAGTAGCCGGTGAGCAGCATTCGCACGATATCTGGATAGCTCCGAGCAACTTCGCTCAAGAAGGTGGCACCATCCATGCCGGGCATGCGCATGTCTGAGATGATGACACCGACCTCTTCTGAATTGGATCTGAGATAGTCGAGAGCTTCGGCACCCGAGGTAAACGTCACCACAGAAAAATCCCATCCAAGGGTGTTTTCAAGCCCTTCCAAAACCAGAGATTCGTCATCAACACATAAAACCTTCTTGGTCATTGTTTCACTCCGTCATTGAGAGTTGATTCTGAGGTATACCTTGGCAACTCCAACCTAAACGTGGTCCCAACGCCTGGAGTCGAAACAAAATCGATCTTGCCATCACTTTGCTCAATGATTCTTCGAGCGATAGACAAACCTTGCCCAGTGCCCTTCCCGATTTCCTTGGTCGTGAAGAATGGATCGAAGATTCGAGACTGAATCGACTCCGGGATTCCGGGTCCGTCGTCCTGAATCTCGATTGCAATTGTGCGTGGATGAACCCGAGTACGCACAACAATTTTCCCGTGTTTATTCTGCTCTGCGATCGCTTGAGCCGCATTGACGATCAGGTTCACGAAGACCTGATTCAACGTGGCAATCTCGCAGAACGAGTAGGCGTTATCCACGAAATCTGTCTCGAGATCTGCGTGGTATTTCCACTCGTTTCGACTCAACGCAACCACGTGCGAGAGCGCCTCGTTGATATCCACTTTGGTCTTTTCACCGCCAGGATGAGAATAAACTTTCATGGAACGAATAATCTTTGAAACCACATCGACACCATCGCGTGCGTTCGCAAGTGCCCGTGGTGTCTTATCGCGGACCATCTCAAGGCGAGACTCCTTCAGCCAGCTCGTCGCACGGTCAACGTTCAGACTTCCGTCATCACAAGCTTTTTCAACCTTCGAAGCAAGCTCCATGAGCATATCAAAAGCTCTTTGCATGAAATGCAAATTGTCCCCTATGTACTGCATAGGCGTATTGATCTCATGTGCCACACCCGCGGCAAGCTGTCCGATAGACTCCAGCTTTCCAGCCTGATGCAGCTGACGCTCCAAGGTCTTGAACTCGGTGATATCAGCCAAAATGCTCACACTTCCTTCCTTCCCTTGGGCATCTTTCAGGCAAACCGTGTTAGCCAAGAGTGACCTTTCGACCCCTTTAGACTCCACGAGCAACTCTCCCTGCGGCTCTTTGCCACCCCAAATAGCATTCAACGCAAGGTCGACTTCGCGCTTGCCCAAGACGTCGGAACGAGTCAAACCAACGAGGTCCAAGAAACTAGAGTTCACTCCCTGATAGGAACCGTCACCGTCCTTCCAAAACACCGAGTGAGGCACGTTTTCAATCACAGAACTCAGAAGTTCACGCTCACGGGCGAGTTCCTGCTCCCCGTGAACTCGGTGAGTGATGTTGGTCATGATGATCAGAGTGACGTAACGAATGCTCATGGGCACGCGGCGCAACTCGAGTTTGTACCACACATGTTGACCGGTCTTATCCTTGACGCAGACGTCGGTCCCGATAGTCTTCCCCGCCTCCAAAAGCTGCTCGATATCCTCACCGAAAGCGCTATCCACAAGGATTTCTGCTGCCAGACTCATCCCATCTTGACCTATGTGCTGAGGCCCAAAAACCGCTACAGCCGCGCTATTAGACCACTCAACTTTTCCATCCTCACCCAAAATCACAACCACTTTTTCGGTGTACCGAGCCACCATCGAGAGCATCTCGATCTGGCGTCGCTCAGCGTCGTGACGCTTTCGCGCGGCTACCAACTCGGTAACGTTGACCTCTGAGATGAGAATGTGTTGCTCGTCTTCTAGCCTTCGTAGTGTGGTCTCAAAGTACTTTCCCTCAACCACCGAAAGTAGGGAAAAACTGCTAAGGCTCCCTTCGATTACATCGCTCAAAACGCTGGCTACATCTGCGCGGTGTTCCCGATAGAAAGCCAAGAGGTCATCGCCGGGTTTCAACCTCGAGTCCGATACATCGATCTGCATCGACCATGGGTAGTTGACGCGAACCACGACGCCTTCAAGATCAAGGATACAAATTCGATTTGGCAGGGATTCGATAATGGAATCCAGAAACTGACTCGCCCCTCGGAGCTCTTCAGTTCTTGCGTCCACCAGCTCTTGAAGGTGCCTCGTACTACTCCAAAGGTCGGTTTCTGCTATCCGTTGGCTATTCTCCAGGGTGCTGAGTAGCCGCGAGATAGTGCGTTCATGCGCCTCGATTTGCGCGCGCAATGCTTCGGTTTCTTCCAAATGCAACATTAAGGCTCCTCAAATCTCAACCCTACCAGAGTTTGATTTACGTGAATTCCATCAAGCTGCTCACCGTAAGTGCAAAATCCGGACCCGGAGTTTCCGAGCCGGCGTCCGACCAGCTGACTCAGAGCGCGGTCCTCGAACTCTAGCCTTCTCAACGTGCAGTCGAAGAAGAGCGATACATGTGGGCCATCGCAACCGACTCCATCGAGTGTACGTAAGAGTTCATCGTTGGAGCCAGGACTCGTACCTAAACGCAGAACCGTTCCAACCTCTAGTTTGCAGAAAAAGTCGAGCCCTTCGTGCGTGGCATCCTGAATCGCTCGGATATAGAAATGCTCGCCGGACTTCGCCATCAACGGATACCTGCCGTACGCACTGGCTCCGAGTTCAGACTCAGACAAGCCTGTAGCCTCGAGGTAGACTTCTAGAGCCGGCCGACCGTTGAGTTCATAGAGGCGACGCCCTTCTGCTCGTGTGACGAGGAATGCCTTCTCAGTCGGCAAATGGTGTTGAAGTCGAAACATCGACACACGAAAATCAGCTGTTGCCACGAGGGTTAATATTGCCACATCGCTGTGTAACTCAGCGCCGTGAAAGAGATGTGTTTTCTCAAATTTCAACGAGTCTCCGGCTGACCCGCCCACGATAGGAACACCCGGAAGCTCGCGCCTGAGCGCGCCCACAATAGACTCTTCTCTTCCGGAAAGACCATCGATCATGATGATTCCAAACGCATCCGGGTTTGCGGCCGCGAATTGACGCAACTCAGACCCTTTGGAAAGCAGGTCGCTAAGGTCGAGATCGAGCATCCACGAACGAGACTTCAGCCTCGATCCACCAAGGTGAAACCGTAGCCCCCCCTGAGTCTTGTAGCCTTCCGAACTGATGTGTCCGGCCGTGGTGCAACCAATCACGTGGTGCAGGCCGCGAGCATCAAGCTCATACATGACTTCTCGAAGATCATGCTCGCCGCTTAGAAATAGTATGTCGATTCCTCTTTCAGAGTCGCTGAAGAGCTCATCAATGACCGACTTGGGTCTGAGTTCGTCTGAATGTTTGAAGAAGATGTCCGAAAGCATAATGACCTCATAAAAGGACTCACTCAGGTCATCGACACATCCAGCCTCAACATTCTCTGCGTTTACTCGCAAAACGTATGCAAAAAAAAGCACCAAGACTTTGGGTCTTGGTGCGCTCGTAGTTCAGATCAGCTCACTTAGCCAAGGAGAGAGAGGGCAATCTGAGGACCGCTGTTGGCCTGTGCGAGCATGGAGGCGCCTGCCTGAGTCAAGATCTGGTTCTTGGTCAAAGAAGCCATCTCACTTGCCACGTCTACGTCACGGATTCGGCTGTTAGCGGCCTCGAGGTTCTCGCGAGCCACCGAGAGGTTCTCGATCTTCATCTCCAACCTGTTTTGCGAGGCACCCAACTCGGCGCGTTGCTCCGAGACTGTCGAAATCGCATTGTCGATGACGCCCATGGCGGTCACTGCATTCGCAGTTGAAAGCAAGTCGGCACCGCCAAGGTTGTTGGTACCACCTGAGTCTGTAAGGTCCGCAGCAGCGAATCCCTGAGAAATCGAGATAGTCAGCGTGTCAGTGGCTTCAGCACCAACCTGGAAACTACCGCTATAGGTGCCATCGAGCAGATCGTTCCCGTTGAATGATGTGGTGGAGGAGATATCGTCGATCTCGGCCACCAACTCTTGGAACTCAGTATCGATGTGGGCGCGCTGCGTGTCGTTGATACCATCGCTGTTGGCCTGAACCGCGAGCTCTTTCATTCGGCCCAGAATATTGTGGACCTGACCAAGCGCGCCTTCAGCAGTTTGCACAAGGCTCACGGCATCGTTGGCATTGCGGCTCGCCTGGCCAAGGCTTCGGATATCAGACTTCATCTCCTCGGAGACGGCCAGACCCGCGGCGTCATCCGCAGCGTTGTTGATCCTAAAGCCGCTCGAGAGCTTGGCGATATTGTCCTGAAGAGCTTTGCTGGTTCCGTTGAGGTGACGCTGAGCATTGAGACTTGAGACGTTTGTTCTTACACCGATCATGATTGTTCTCCGTTTTGAGTGGCTTCTGCCTTGTTGACAATCACTTCATCGGCACGTGGAAAAAATCCTTTAGAAGATTTTCACGAAAAATCTCAGAATTGCTCTGTGACCATGTACGCCGATGAGTTTTCGCTGGCGTGCAAAGGCATCCACATCATGAAAGAGACGCCGTTAGAGCGCTGGCGAAACCCTATTTTTCCGCCAAACTGCCCGAGCACCTTGTTAAGTAGATAGAGACTCTCTCCGCTACCCGTGGCGCTTTTGACAGGCGACTCGAGCAGCTTATTGGTCACATAGGAGGGCATTGCTGGACCGTTGTTCTTGACCTCAAGACACGCCATCTCCATGAAGTGGCAGAAGTAGAGTCTTACCTTGATTCTTGGACTATCAGCGCCTTGCAGCGCATTGACGGCGTTCTCAAGGAAGCAGTTGATTCCCTGCTCGACCACACTTGTAGGAATCGAAAGCGCCCCTGAAAAGTCGGACTTGTACGAGAGACCGATACTTCCCAACCTACCACTGCGCTCCCAGAGCTCCGTTTGTAGTCCCACAACAGACTCCGCTTTGACCTTGGAAAGCGCGGGGCCCTCAACTTTTGCCAATCGGTCAACCGTTGCGTGGAGGCGATCTTCAACCCATCGAAGGTCTTCGATATCGTCTTGGGAGAGCTGCCCATCCGCGGCAGCATAGAGGACTGCACTGAACTGCAGTGCCATACCAGAGAGCTCTTTGCTCATTCCGAGTGCGATGGCTTCAAACTCTTGTGCCCGGCGGGCCAGGTCCAAATGCTTCTCGACGCGCTCTTGGTCCATCGCAGATTGATGCGCCTGAACCGCCTGAGCTACAACTTGACGCACTTCAGGTGGTGAACTCGGTTTGGTCAAGAGTTTGAAGACTCCGCCAAGATTGATCGCGTCCAAGGCCGCATTCAGGCTCGCAAAGCCTGTCAAAAGCACTCGAACGGTAAACGGTGAAATCTCACGAGCCTGGTTCAGCAACTCGACTCCAGAGATGCGCGGCATTTTCAGGTCCGAAATGATCACCGCAAATCGGGTCTTCTTCAACCAACGCAGCGCCTGGTCCGCCTCCGTCGTGGTAAACACCTCGTACTCTCGACCGAGGTTCATCTTGAGCCCTTCTAAGACCCGTGGTTCGTCATCAACGATTAAGATATTCGCTTTAGCCATGGTCTACCCCGCACGCTTGAGATGATAGGTCGCGGTTTGTACTCGGCGAGTGTTTCGGTACTCGGCCGCCATAATGGCAGCCACGACCGGGTTTCCGAGCTCCTTCTTGACAAGAGATTCGTAGGTCTGGGTCCATACCTTTGGACCGCCCACACCTTGAAGCAACTCAACCGTGTCAATCTGAAGCTCTCTCGCAACTGCTCGTGTGATCGGAATGATATACGCGAGCGCCGAATATACGGGATCATGAAGGTAGGCTCGCGCACACTCGGCAGTTTTCATTTGTCGGCTCGTCGACTGAGGGACCGGATCAGTGCTCAAGGTCAACAAAGACTCAATATAGCCATTCTGCACCAGTCGATTGAAGCGTCCTGAGCCGATGCGTTGTATGGCCCCGGTGAGCGTTGGAAACGTAGAAAGAGTCCCGGAGATTGCTCCGGCAAGGCGAAGCGTAGTCCAAAAGAGGCCGAGGTCGCGGCTTACAACCTGAGCTATGTCCCGGGCCTCTGCTCCTGCTAGACTCATGTGTTGGAGCTGCTCGAAGTTTTCTGGCTGAGTCGAAGGGCACCAGCTTTGAAAGACGGTCGGATTTCGCGCCACCCAATGGACAAGTTCAGCGAGTCGCTCGGGAAGAAATGGCCTTTCCAGGACAGCCGAACCTCGACGCAACGCCTCACACAATCTCGCGTCGTCGGCCTGACTCACGATTTCAATACGAGGAGTGTTTGCAAGGTCAACTTCAGGTCCGTCGCCCTGAACGACCACATCGAGACCTCTTGCGTCTTCCCCTTGTTCAACTCGACTCACACTTCCAATCGTTGCGAGGTTAGTCCTTATCCCTTGATAAAGTTGTTCGTCACGTTCAATGACCCCGATTCTCATGATACACCTCCTGAGATCTTTGGTGCCGTGGAAAGTATAGCTGGAATTTGGTGCCCGACTCACGCGCCCCGGTGTTCGACGTGAAAGCGATGCGCCCTCCGTGCCGTTTCACAATGGACTGCACCAATGCTAGCCCTTGACCTGTCCCAACGCCCACAGGTTTGGTGGTAAAGAAGAGATCAAAAATCTTCTTTCGATTCTCGGTTGGGATTCCACAACCATTGTCTTCGATTTGCAGAATGACCCAGCGACCTCTCTCCCGGGTGCTCACGGTGATCAATCCATCTTCGCGACCTGACTCTTCAATCGCGTGCACGGCATTGATCACCGTATTCAAAATCACACTCGCCATACGACTGGGCTGACACGAAACGAATGCTTCGGCGCTAAGGGCAGTTCTAAGGTCGGTGTTGGCACGAATCGTACCGCGCGCAACTTTCAGGGTCTTCTTGACGACGCTACTCAGGTCAACGACTTCGAACTCTTCTTCGGCTTCTCTAGGCGCTAGATCTCGCATGGAGCCCAAGAGTTCTGATATCCGAAGAAGTCCATCATTGAGACGCTCAAGAGCCGCAGGAACCTCCTCGCGAAAGTAGGTGAGATCCTCTGAAGAGCAGTCGTTGTTCAGCAGACCTTGCCACGCGCTGGTGAGAAAATATGCGCTGTCCATCGCGTATTGAACGGGAGTGCCTAGCTCATGTGCAACGCCAGCGGCTAGGTGCCCAATAGCCTCCATTCGCCCGCTCTCGCTGCGCTCAAGATTCGAATTATAGCTCAACCGCTGCCGGTTCTTTGCTTCGTGAAAGCGAATAAATTGTTGAACACTTGGAGCACTTGGAGCCTCGCCGCAAATCAGCACACGTCCGGCCGCATCGAATCGCTCCCAGATCAAATCCCAATGAGCTCGTTCAGTGGAGTAAATCACCAGGTCGAGCCTGGGATTCACCTCGAGAATACGAACGAGTTCAGGAACCACAGCATAGATCGACAAACCGTTGCCTTCGAGCAGCATCAAGCAAGGCCCCTCATCACAATCCACGGCAAACGAACATGCCTCGTGTGTGTTTGCGAAGACGTGGATGGACTCTTCGAGCTCTCCCAATTCTGACGCCCACTCAGAACGAGCCACGACGATGATCTCAACTGAACTTTTCATAGTGTTTCCCACTTCTGAGCTGCGCGATCATCAAGCGCTCGTTGGACGACTTTGGACTTCTTCTTCTCGGCATCCACGGCTACCTTCTGACTGACTTTCTCTGCTCGATCGACCTCTTTTCTGGCAGATAGGGCGCGATTCTTTTCGCTGGCGAGCCTATCCTCCATTCGAGAAATCGCGTTCATATCGTGGATGAGCGTCTGACGAAGACGCTCCAAGTTGGCGTCCATGATCATGAGTTGCCCGAGGGTCACGCCTTCGCTTGCACGCCGCTGCCGCTCGTTTTCCAGACGCTCCAGATCTTTCTCTTTGTTCTTGAGTTCCAGTCGAAACTCATTGAGCTCAGACTCGACCCCGTTTTGACGCTCTTGCGCGCGTTGAGCATCGATCTCAGCGAGCTTGACCAGTTTTTTACTTAGTGTTCGGCGGCCCATATCATCACCTCATTGCATCATGAATTCGGTAAAATAGATCTCTCGAACGGCCCGCTTTGGAAGCACACTCTGAGTCTTCTCCATCAACACCACTTTGAGGTCGTCTTTGTCCGCTGCCCCCATCAGCTGAGAGGGCGCAAGGCTCGAAAGGTGTCGAATATACTGGTCACGCAATGGAACCAGATTCTTTTCAACAGCCGCCCGGTCCGCCTCAGAACTAAGCTCCAGCGAGATCCCGATCCTCAAATACCGAGCACTCACGGAATCGTTGAGGTTCACCACAAATGGGCTCAAATCCATGATTGGCCCAGGCTCGCTGGCCTCCTCTTTTGGCGCCTCAGGCGCTTGGGCAACAGGCTCGTTGCTCGAGGACTGAGACACGACAAAAAAGGCTGCCCATCCGGCGTTGGAGAGAAGTGCCAGCACAATAGCAGCGACCCAAGGTCCAATACTTTTCTTTGGGGCCACAACATCTTCCATTTCGTTCGCATCACTCATCTCTAGCTCCTATTGCTTTGTGCCTACGGAGGCCTCAGCACCTGGCTCACCCACGATGAGCCCTAGCCGAAGCACCTCTGCCGCCTGCACGAATTTAAGTTCGTCGGCCCCAAGACGGGCCCCACGTGCGCTCACCCTTATGAATTGCCCTTCAACGCCAGACCTGCGGATCGTACTGGCCACGGTATCAGCACGCTTGAGCGCGAGCTCCCAACCAGCATCCTCTTCTTCAAAACTGCCTTGTGTCGCCAGATAGGTTTCTACGCTCACATTGGAGCCTGCCCCCTGGGCCACCCTTGCGTAGTCTTCCACAAATTGCCGCGCCTCTTTCGTAAGCTGAGCCGACCCCTCGTCGAACGCGATATCACCTGCGATGGTCACCTGAACGCCGGTGGCGCGAACCTCAATCCAGGCTTCACCAGCAATCCCAGACACCTTTAAGAGCTCCTTCATCAGAGTCTTTACTTGCTCTTTGACGTCGTCATCTCCGCCGTTGAGTTTGCCGAGCGCTTTTGTCATGCCCGCTATCAGAGGGGGTGCCGCCTTATCTTGAAACTCGATGGCCGAGTCCTTGTTCGAGCTCGGTTGTTGATGCACGCCGCTTCTTGCGAGTTCCCGCACCTTCTTCGCGTCAAGACTCGACATCGTGAGCAAGAGCACGAAGAAGGTCAGCATGAGCATGAGGAGGTCGGAGAACGTGGCCATCCAAGCGTTCGAGCTTCCCCGCTTTTCCGGAGCTGCTTGACGTCTCATGGCCGGGCCTCGGGAAGAAAGATGATCTCGACGCGCGCTACCTTGTTCCCATGACGGTCTGCTCGAAAGTCTGCGTAACCCGCGAGCTCTACAGAACCAGCTGGTATCTGATGACCTGAAACGAGGTACCGATGCACCGCCGCTGCCCGGGCTGTCGAGTAGTACCAGTTGGACTTCGGAGGCTTCGCAGGTGCTGGATCAGCGTGGCCCTCAACTCGAACCGGAATGCCAATCGACTTGATGATTCCCGCCAGAGTATCGAGGGTCCTGAACGACTTGGGAGAGAGCTCGGTTCCGCCTCGCTCAAAAATCAGCGCGCTTCCCACTGACACTACAACCCGACCATCTTGGGTGTAGATATCCAGCTCTTCCAACTCCCCATTTAAAATCTGCCGAAGGGTTCGCTCGATCTCTCCTTGAGTTTGGCCACCCGGTCTTTCGTGATCGAGCTCAATGATTGTCCGTTGTTTCTCGAACCCTGGCATGCTGCCGAAGGTTCCGACCAACGAACTAATCACCGTTCTAGACCTTGCTGAATCGATTGTTGCCATACTGTTCAACATAATGAAGAAAGCCAGGAGAATCATCGAAAGGGCCGTAAAGAGGACGATGAAATCATCTTCCTTTGGCTCATCAGTCTTTTGGGGACGGCGTGGCATATCAGTCCTCTTTCGATCTCATTGAAGGCGCCAGGTCTGCTTCGAGTTGCTGTCCCAGGATCCGCGGGTTCTCGCCGCGAGCGATTCCCAAGAGACCCTTGATCACGAGCTGCCTGCCGAGTTGCTCTTCGTCATGTCGAACTCGAAGCTTGCCCGCGATCGGGTTGAACACCACGTTCGCAAAAAGCGCGCCATAAAATGTGGTCAAGAGCGCGACAGCCATCGCAGGACCAATGCTCGAAGGGTCATCCATGGCCTGAAGCATCTGAACAAGACCGATGAGCGTACCCACCAGCCCCAGCGCTGGAGCCGCTGCTCCGAGCGCCTCAAACGTCTGTGCACCTCGTCGGTGACGCGAAGCAACACCGTCGAGTTCGTCCCACAACATCGCCTCAATCTTTTCCGCGTCGACGCCGTCCACAAGGAGTTGAAGGCCACGGCGCATGAATGGATCCTCAATGGAGGAGATTGCCCCCTCGAGGGCCAAAATGCCGTCTCGACGCGTCGCTTCAGCGAACTCGAGGAACTTCTGATTCTGATCTTTGATGTTTGGAAGCGGGTACTTGAACACGTTGACCGCCACCTTGAAAGACTCAAGCACCTGCGCCAAAGGAAACGAGATGAGCGCAACGCCTCCAGTACCCCCGAGCACGATCAAAAGGCTTGGGACGTCTACAAACGCCATCAACGATCCTCCCACCAGGATTGACCCGATGATGAGACCGAATGCGACGACAAGTCCGATTATTGTGGCGAAATCCATGTCACGACTCCTTGAGTTTCGTGCCAGGCCCCGGAGGGCCAGCTTCAAGGTCGTCATCGACACGGCTTGGAAAATCTTTAGCTGAATTTTCGTTTTTCGATGATGCGGAAAAGTCGTCCCCCACTCGGAAGAGGATGCGGAAAATCTTTCCGTTCTTGTTTCTCTTATTCACGAAAACGGCACCAATTAGCCCAAAACCCCAATGGCACGAGTCTTGGATAGGTCAAAGCTGTCTCCTCCCCTTATGAGGCAGTATGAGCGCAGAACCTCTATCAACCCAAATCGAAGACCTTGACTCCAAGACCGTCAACTTGGCGGATGCACCGCTGGAACGTGGCGGCATGCCAGGGTCTTTGGTCGCTGTCGAAGAGCGGCTCGCCGGGATTCTCGGAGCCGAGCTCTCAAGCCTTCTTCGGGTTCGAGTTCAAGTAGAGCTAAAACAAACCACCGCCATTCGTTTTCGGGAACTTACCGAGGAGCAAGAGCCGGGCGTGGTCAATGTCCTCGAGTTCGAACAACTCGGCGGCCTTGGAGTGCTCGACCTTAGCTGGCCGACTTTCTTTGCGATTCTCGACCGTCTCTTCGGTGGGACGAGCACGGTTAAACCTCCAGTGAGAAGCCGCCTTTCGAAGGTGGAAGAACGCGTCGCGCGCCGCATTACACACGTATTTGCAAGGTCCATGGAAACCGCTTGGAGAGGGGTCGTGCCGTTCACGGTCAAACACCTTCGAATCGAGACCCGGATTGCGAGCTCAAACCTGACCACAAAGGACGAGTGGGTCCTTCAAACCTCCTACGAAATTCGAGCTGAAGGCGAAAGTTTAGGGCAGCTGAGACTGCTCATGCCCTCGGCGCTTCTCGACCCTTTTCGCAATCGCCTGAGTGGCCCCTCTGAGCCTCGCAAAAAGCGAGACTACCCATGGGAAGACGACTTCAGAAAGCTGCTTCCAGACGTCCCAGTGGAACTCGTCGCGGAGCTCGGTCGAGCTCAAATGACCCTGGACCAGATTTTGAGCCTTCAAGTCGGTGAAGTTATTCGTCTGAACCAACCCGCCGAGAGGCCGGTCATGGTCAGCATTGCTGGTGTCCCAAAGTACCGCGGCGACATCAGTGTCCATTTCGGAAATATCGCAATTCAATTGCGGTCGGCAGACGGCCGCACCCTTCAAGCACAGGACCAAAACGATGAGTAATATCGAAGAATCATCAGAGCTGATGGCTCAACCTTCGGAAGCTTCGGCATCACTCCAAAAGCGCGCGCTCGACTTCCTTAGCGACGTGCCTTTGGAAATCACGGTCGAGCTTGGCCGCACGAAGCTCTCGATCGCGGAGTTGCTCAAGCTCGGACCGTCCTCGGTTCTCGAGCTCAACAAGGCATCGGGTGACCCCCTTGAGATTCGCGCCAATGGCGTACTGATTGCGCGCGGCGAAGCCGTAGTGGTCAACGACCGCTTTGGAGTCCGACTCTCTTCTATCGTAACCCCAGACCGGCTTCTCGGCTCCATGAATGGAGGTGAATGATGCGTAGATTCCTCGTCACACTTTTGCTCTTAGTTGCGTGGGTCCAGCCGCTCTCCGCGCAAGATGACCCCAATGCACTCTTAAACCAGGCCTTGGCCACACCCGCCCAAGAGGCGGCTGCGCCAGCTCAAGACCCCTATTCAGAAACCATGTGGATCTTCTTCGTGGGCACGGGTCTTATTGCACTGGCTGGCTTTGGGATCACCCAGTGGAAAGCCCGAAGGCACACCTTCGACGATGCTCCGATGCATGTGGTCCATTCACTCAACCTCAGCCCAAAGCACCGTCTGGTAGTGGTTGAGCTCGACGGCAAGCAACTTCTTCTAGGAGTCAGCGATGCAGGCATTCATGTATTGAATGCCAACGAAGCCCAGCAGACACAAGCTCCACAGACTCAAGAGGCTCCGAAAGCCGACCTCTGGCTCGAGGCGCTACGCCAGAGCAAGAATCTACCCGTCGAGCCTAAGACTCAGGAACACTCCGGACTCTTTGCTCAGGTGGATGCTCGACCTCAAACGCGCACCAATCGTGAATCAGACAGCGTTTTGATCGGCCTCAAATCACTCGAATCCAAAGCACGAGCGACCGCATGAAACGTGCCCTTGCCATCGGATTTCTTCTAAGCTTTATCGCTGAGCCCGCGTTCGCTCAGGATATGCTTCAAGTGTCCATTCCCGTGGGTACAGAAGGAGAAGGAACCTACGCGCCAGCGCTTCGCGTCACATTGATGCTACTCGCACTCTCTATGCTGCCCGCGCTACTGGTGAGTGTCACAAGCTTCACGCGTATTGTGGTGGTGCTTGGGTTCGTAAAGCAAGCGCTCGGGACACAATCCCTGCCGCCGTCTCAGGTCATCATCGGCCTGAGCCTATTCCTGACCCTTTTCACCATGAGTCCAGTACTCAACAAGGTTCATGAGACGGCATGGCAACCCTATCAGGCCGGTTTGATCAACGATGAAGAGGCGCTCGAAAAGGGCCTTGTTCCGCTTCGAGCCTTCATGGCCAGGCATACACGAGCTGATGAACTGAGACTGATGCTCTCGCTCTCCAACGCTGAAAAACCGGCGAATTTTGACGAGGTGAGCACGCTAACACTCATCCCGGCGTTCATGCTCTCGGAGCTAAGAGCCGCTTTCATCATGGGCGCCATGATCTTCATCCCATTCATCGTCATCGACCTTGTAGTCGCGTCGGTACTCATGGCGATGGGTATGATGATGGTTCCACCGGCGGTGGTCTCACTACCCATAAAGCTCCTCCTCTTCATTCTGGCAGACGGCTGGAACCTCGTGGTTGGAAGCCTTGTACGAAGCATCATGGGAGGCGTCTAATGTCCGCGGAATGGATCATTCAAGTCATCGAGAGCTCCCTGATTTTGGCCCTAACGCTAGGCGGCCCGTTCATGGTGATCGCCCTTGGTCTCGGTCTCACCATCAGCATCTTGCAGGCGGCAACGCAGGTCAATGAAATGACCTTGAGCTTCGTGCCCAAAATCGTTGGAGCCGGGTTTTGTCTCTGGGTCGGAAGCGGATGGATGCTTGAGAAGTGGGTGTCTTTCACCACCGAACTCATCTCCGTCACCGCACTTCAAGGAATGGCCCCGTGATTGGAATGCTTGATGTATCAGGCATGATCTTCGGGGTGCTCTGCGTCTTTTTTAGGTTCTTCGCGATGATCCTCGTAGGACTTCCGTTCGGGTTTCATAGCGCAGTGCCAATACGAATTCGTGTGTTCCTGGTCCTACACCTTTCATTCGTTGTTTTTGTCGGTCTGGGTATGCGCCCCGTAGCAATCGACACACTTGGCCCGCTCGCCATTATGATGGTGGTAGGAGCTGAAGTGTTGCTCGGGATCGCGATGGGACTCATCGTACGCATGGTAATCTGGCTCGGCGAGGGCTTTGGCACTCTCGTGAGCATGGCTACTGGTCTGGGGTTCGCAGTTTCCATCGATCCAGGGACCGGGATTCAGTCGTCAGCCATCGGAAAACTCGCGTCGATGATGGTGATCCTGCTCATCTTTGCCCTGAATGTTCACTTAAACCTCCTCGCGGTGGTATTCGCGAGCTTTAGAAAGTTCGCGCCTGGTCAGGCCCCAAACGTCGCGAGCGCAGGACTCGGCATCGCAAATCTAGGGGCCGAGTTTCTGGAGCTCTCCTTCAGGCTCGCTGCACCGGTGCTCATCGTCTCGCTGATTGCCTATCTGGTACTCGCCGTCATCACACGAGTGGCTCCGCAGCTGAACCTCTTTGCGATTGGCTTTCCCCTGCTCATCGTAGGTGGGCTCATGGCAATGGGACTCTCATTGCCAGATGTCGTTACTGTATTCATAGACTCGCTTGAAGCGCTCCCGAGCCGGCTGATTTCTCTGCTCAAGGGTTTATCATGAGTGATGAAACTCCTTTAGAAGACCGCACAGAAGAGCCCTCGTCCAAACGCCGCCAACAATTCAAGGACGAGGGCCGACTCGCCAAGAGCCAGGAGTTGGTCTCGGCGATGATGCTCATGGGCTCCGGCGGTGTGCTGATGTTGATGAGCTACTTCTCCGGTCCTTGGGTCGTGAGGCTCGCGGACTTCTGGATGAATCTAGACCACGCCGAAAGTTGGATCCTTGCGCCGGAAGCTTTGCTCGAAAATCTGGGTCACCTCTTTTTCTTTCTTCTGGCACCCGTCTTCATACTCTTGATGATCGTGGGCGCGGGAGCTCACTTGATGCAAACCGGGCCTAACCTCGCCTGGAAGGCCCTTGAACCCAAGCCTTCTAAGCTCAATCCAGTCTCCGGCCTAAAGCGTCTCTTTGCCTCTAAGGACACTTACTTCAACCTCGTGAAGACGGTTGGAAAAGTGGCATTTATCGGTGTGGTCGCCACGGTTACGGTGCTGGTGGACGGCTCGGAATGGCTGACATTAGTGAGGTATCCAGCCATCGAATCCGGCGTTTTCATTCACAGACTTAGCGCGTGGACCTTGTTCTCGTCTGGAGTTGCCATGCTCATCATTGGCGGGCTCGACTTCGCCTGGCAACACCATCGAACGTTCCAACAGATGAAAATGACCAAAGAAGAAGCCAAGAAAGAGTACAAAGAAAACGAAGGCGACCCGCTCTTCAAAGGCATGAGGAAACAGAAACACCGAGAAATCATGTCCATGAATCGTCTTCTCGACGAGGTTCCGAAGGCCGATGTCATCATCAACAATCCGACCCATATCAGCGTGGCTGTGCGATACTCGGCAACGGACGGTACGCCAATGGTTGTGGCCAAAGGCGCTGACGAGATCGCCACCAAGATTCGGCAAATCGCAAAAGAGAACAATGTTCCGATGGTCACGAATGTCCCATTGGCCAGAGCCCTGCACAAACAGGTTAAAGTTGGTGACCATATCTCTGAAGAGTTCTTCAAAGCGGTGGCGGAAGTTCTGGTCTTTGTGTGGAAACATCATGGGAGAAAATCTTTCCACACACGTTGAAAACCTTTCCGCTTCCTTCCCATGCCACGGCGCAAAGATCCCAACACAAACGCGATAACCCTCACAATTCAATAAGATACGGGCATCGCAACAGATTGGCATACAATATGCTCAAGTAAGAAGTGAGAAACCTTCTGACTTGAGAGCACAATCCATGTCCAACCTTCCGGCGTGGCTATCCAACTCAAAAATCCAAAGTCTACCCGTTCTAATCGGTTTGATTACGATCATGGGGCTCATGGTATTGCCAGTACCACCGCTCCTCTTGGACTTTCTGCTCGCCTTGAACATCACGGCGTCAGTGTTGGTGCTTCTTACGGCGGTCTACATCCTTCGACCTCTCGAGTTCTCAAGCTTCCCAGCGCTTCTTCTGGTCACCACCTTGTTCCGACTCGGACTCAATGTTGCGTCCACACGGCTCATCTTGCTGGGTGCGGCTGAAGGAAGCGTTGAGGTTGGAAGCATCATCACCACCTTCGGCAACTTCGTGGTCGGTGGTAACGCCATCGTCGGTATCATCGTCTTCCTGGTGCTGGTCATCATCAACTTCATGGTGATTACCAAGGGTGCTGGCCGGATTGCCGAGGTGGCCGCTAGATTCACGCTGGACGCTCTACCGGGCAAACAGATGGCCGTAGATGCGGAGCTCGCTGCGGGCGCACTGACCGACGCTCAAGCCAAGGTTCGACGCGCCGAGGTCCAACAAGAGGCCGACTTTTACGGCGCTATGGACGGTGCCTCAAAGTTCGTACGCGGGGATGCCATCGCCGGACTCATCATCACCGGCATCAACATCGTCGGCGGCCTCCTCGTGGGTGTTACCCAGGGTGGGGTACCTTTCGGCGAGGCCTTTACCAACTACACCATCCTGACGGTGGGCGACGGTCTCGTAAGTCAAATTCCGGCCCTGCTCATCTCCACGGCCACCGGTGTGGTCATCACGCGCGTCGCCAGCGAATCCGACTTCGGCCTTGAGATCGGAAAACAACTTCTCGGTACCCCACGCGTTCTCTGGGCAGCCTCAGCCATGGTTTTCCTTCTCGGTCTAATCCCTGGGATGCCATTCCTCGTCTTCACGGCTATCGCAGGACTTATCGGGCTATTGGCGCATTACGCGTCGAACCAAGAGCCGGTGGTCGAAAGCCCTGCAGAGGACCAGGATTCATCGGCTCAGCGTCCCGAGACTGACTTGCTCAAAGACATGCTCCATGTCGAACCTCTCTCTCTCGAGCTTGGCTACGCACTTGTGGGATTGGTCGAAGACAACGGTGGCTCCATCCTTCTCGACCGTCTCGTCAAGATGCGACGCCAATTTGCCGAAACGCTCGGGATCGTGGTGCCTCCAATTCACATCCGAGACAATCTCGAGAACGATGCAAACCAATACAAACTCCTGCTCCGTGGCATCCCCATCGGAACCGGAACGCTTATGGCCGGACGACTACTTGCTATCGACCCAGGTGGAGCGGGTTCGTCACTTCAGGGCATTCCAACAAAGGACCCAACCTTTGGGCTCGACGCGCTTTGGATCGACTCGGCGGACCAGCACCGCGCAGAAGCGCTCGGATACACGGTGGTCACACTCGACACCATCATCGTCACGCACATCAGCGAACTTCTTCGGTCCCATGCACACGAGCTCTTTGGCTGGCCAGACCTGGCCGAGAGACTCGATGCCGCACGTCAAGAGTCACCAAAGCTTGTGGACGACGTACTCGAGAAGTACACCATGGCCGGCATGATGAGCGTGATGCGAAAGCTCCTCAGCGAGAGGGTCTCAGTCAAGGATTTCACGCAAATTCTCGAAGCACTGGCGAGCTTCAAGGGAGACAAGAACAACCACGGAGCTGTGATGCAAGAGGTTCGCTCTTTGCTCGCTCGCCAAATTTCCCACACGTATATGCAAGAGGACGGCACGATATATGCCGCGCTCTTGAATCGCTCACTCGAAGACAACCTACGACGCTGCCTCGTTCATCAAAACGGTGAACCCGTGCTCGCCTGTGACCTCAATACGGCTCAGTCACTTTTTGCTGAGATCGAGAACGCCTTCGGAGCGTTCGCCGCTCAAAACTCAGAACCCCTTATCCTTGCGCCACCAGACCTCAGGTCTCCGTTGCGCGACTTTCTGCACCAATTCTTCCCCAACGTCGATGTCATCTGCCACAGGGAAATCGTCCCGAACGCGCAAATCGTTAGCGTGGCTCAACTCGGTGGAAGCACACCCGCGATGACAGCGGCTTGATTTAGGAGTCTTCTATGATCACCAGAACCTTTCACGTCTCAGACCTCAGTCAAGGCCTCAGGACGATCAAAGACCAGGTTGGCGATGATGCCATCATCCTCTCCACTCAGCGCCAGGACGACGGCTCCCTCGAAGTCAAAGTCGGTCTCGATCCATCTTCGCAATCAAGAGAATTTGAGCCAGAGCCGCAAGCAAAGGTCCCAGACGAATTGGCCAGCCTCAAAGCTCTGGTCAGAGAACTCAAAGGACAGATTCAGGGTCTCACTCACGAAGTTCGGCAAAAGCCCGCGGCTCAGTTTCGGTCCGATGCCTGGGCCATGGACCCAATGGTGGGTTTAAGGGCGGCAATCGCACGAATCAACGACCGCGGAGCCGACGATTCGTTCGGACGTTCAGTAGGCATCTTGACACAGGTCCTCACCGTACACGGGGTTCACCCCTCTCACGTCGAACAGCTCTTGGCTTATGCCTTCGGATCCAACGTGGACTGGGAGTCCGATCCTTCGAAACTCCACGGCATCGTCCGGAACTTCATGGAACAACACCTCCTGACCACCACACCTCTATGGGCCACGCGGTCTAATCACCAAGAGGTAGCTGTGGTCATGGGCGCAACCGGAGTGGGAAAGACAACCACCGTGGCAAAGATTGCCGCCCATGCCTCGCGGGTTGGGTCCAAGAAGGTAGGTATCATTTGCGCCGACACCTTTCGTATTGGTGCAGCATACCAAATCTCAACCTATGCGGAGCTCTTAGACCTCCCCATTCAAATGGTCTCCAGCCCGGACGAACTCCAGCGTGCCCTCAGAAAGTTCAAAGACCTAGACCTCATTCTGATCGACACCATGGGGCGTAATCCCTGGGGAAAACCTAGTCCCGACCAAAACCGATTTACGCTGCGTGATATCGAGGAGGTCCTCGACTCGATGGACGTCCTTAGCACGTTTCATCTCTGTGTCGCAGCCAGCACCAGGGTTGAAGACGCCATGGACATCGCGAGGTCGTTCGACGGTATCACTCCCGATGGTTTGATCGTCACCAAACTCGATGAGTCGCGTGCGCCGGGCGTGCTCTACTCTGCGGCGTGTGCGGCCCAAGTGCCCATCTCACACGTTTGTGACGGACCGCTGGTACCCGAACACATTCAGTCCCCAACACCTTCCGAAATGGTGAGCTGGGTTTTCCGTGGTTATGCCTGTGCACGTGAGGATAAATGATGCTCTCAAACACTGCACTCAAACGCTACGAAAGCGCCCCGAAGAACGACATAAGATCTAAGCATGCTGAGCTCGTGGACGCGCACGCAAAGCTCGTCAGGACTGTGGCACACCGAATCTTTAGACGATTGCCTCATCATATCCGAGGTTTTGAAGAAGAAGACCTGGTAAGCGTCGGGATTATGGGCCTTCTTGACGCTCATGAGCGCTACAACCCTGATTCAGGTGTCTCGTTTGATTCGTTTGCCGAGTTTAGGATCAAGGGTGCGATTCTGGATGAAATCAGGCGCCATGACTTCTTCCCGAGAAGGCTGAGAGCCAAGGCGAACCAACTTCATAAAGTCGTCGCGAAACTCGAAGTCGACACCAAACGAAGCCCCACCAATCAAGAGATTGCCGACGCGATGGAAATCTCGGTGGACGACGTGGTTAAGCTTAAGTCCGAGGTGGCCCAGTACTCCATGGTCAGCGACGAAGAATGCGTCTCCTTAAAGTCACCACATCCGCGTGCTGATGTGATCCTCATGGACAAAGAGCTCAAGAAGCAGCTCGTCGTGGCCCTGAAGTCGCTGCCTGAAAAAGAGCAGCTCGTGCTCGACCTCTACTTCAACCGAGAGCTCAAACTCAAAGAGATTGGAGAGGTTCTCGATATCTCGGAGGGACGAGTGTCTCAGCTAAAGACCGAAGCTCTCAAACGACTCAAGGACCTGATGAAATCGTGACGGAATGGATTTCCGCGAGAGGCGGAAAAGTTTTCTCATCCTTTTCGCAGTAGAACTTGGACCCAGACACAAAACCCATAAAACACATCGAAATCAACACATTAGAAAAATAGCCACGGATGGCACCAGGATTGCTTAGATAAAATTCAGCAACTTTCCGAGGTACTCCATGAGCGACGGAATCTACATCGCAGTCAGCGGCTCACTAGCCCGACAAGAACAACTCGATCGAACGAGCCACAATCTGGCAAACGTCGATACACCCGGGTTTCAAGCGCGTAGTCTAAGATTTCAGGAATTGGTAGTCGACCGCGCGAGCGGAAGGTCTCATGTGCAGAGTGCTCAGGGGAAGATGAGTCAGGCTCAGGGTGCCGTCGAGGAAACGGCAAACCCCTTTGACTTTGCCATTGTCGGAGACGGCTACTTTACAGTGAAATCCCCCAACGGCACGGCACTCACGAAGGCAGGAAACTTCAAGGTCAATGAGAACGGAAACCTCGTGACTCAAGACAACCTTCCTGTGCTCAACGCCTCAAACAATCCCGTCATGGTTCCTCCAGCCACCGACTTCTACGTCGATGAAAATGGCAATATCTGGGACGATTATGGAGTGGTGGACCAGATTCAGATCGTTCGCACAACGGACCCCGCAAATCTCAAACCTATCGGGGACTCGCTCTTCTTGGCCGCTGCCAACTCGCTCGAGCCCTCGGTCGCTACAGTGCAGCAGGGCCACATTGAAAAGAGCAATGTCAATGCGGTGGAGTCCATGACCGAGCTCATCACCATCCAGCGTCACTTCGAAGCGATGCAAAAGCTCGTTCAAACCTTCGCACAAATCGACAGCCGAGCCGCACGCGACCTCGGTAGTATCAACGGATAGGAGTTAAAATGCTCAAAGCACTCAAAACAGCTGCCTCCGGCATGGACGCCCAACAGCGAAAACTCGACGTCACCGCGAACAATCTCGCGAACGTAAACACCACCGGATTCAAGCGCTCAAGGGCCGAATTCCAGGAAATGCTCTACACCCAGGAAAAGGCGCCTGGTGAGGGAAATCCCACCGGAATTGAAACCGGCTCTGGAGTGCGTGCAGCCGCCACACAGAAAAGCTTTGTGCAGGGAACTCTAGAGGCTACCCAGAATCCTCTCGACCTCGCAATTGAAGGCGAGGGCTTTTTCAGACTCTCCCAAGACAATGGGCAGGCCGTCTATTCGCGCGCCGGAGCCTTCAAAGTCGACCAGAACGGCCAGGTCGTAAACTCAGACGGCCATATGCTCGACCCGGGCATAGCCATTCCCCCTGACGCCACCGCCATCTCCATTGGAAGAGACGGTGCGGTTCGTGTGGTACTTGACGGCGAGACCTCGGAAATCGAAGTCGGAAGAATTGAGCTGACACGCTTCCAAAACCCGGCAGGACTGCGCTCCCTTGGACGCGGACTCTTTGAGCCTACCGAGGCCTCCGGGCCCGCCCAGATTGGAATGCCTGGCGAGGACGGAAGAGGCCAGATTAGCCAGGGCTACCTCGAGGGCTCAAACGTACAAGTCACCGAAGAAATGATCGAAATGATCGTCTCGCAGCGGGCCTACGAGGTGAACTCAAAGGTCATCCGCACCGCAGACGAAATGCTCCGAGCCGCCACAAACATTCGGTAACCTAATGAACTACCTAGTCCTCATTACCGCCCTTTGCTTCTCGAGCCTTGCTTTTGCTCAGGACGACCTTCGACTAGCCGTCGAAGAGAGTGTCGCGACACGACTTGGCGCCGATACTCAGGTCAACGTCAGCAAGGTCGCAGCGCGCGGAAAACTCCCAGCAACCTACACGCTTGAACTCAGGTCGGATCCAAAGACCCAGCAGAAGCTCAAGCTCCTGGTACGAGACTCCAAAGGCTCGGGTGTCGCATGGGTGGATGCCGAAGTTGAGGTCCTAGTGCCCGTCGTCGTCCTAACGCGCGACGCCGAAAGGGGTAACACACTTGAGACCTCAGTCGAGGTGCGGCCCATTCGAGAGGCTCCTCGAGATCGCATCAATCCAGACGACCTCCAAGACGCGGTCGCTGCACGCAATCTGAGAAGTGGAGCCGTTCTCTCGACCAGAGACGTCAAAAGAGAAAACTTGGTGGAGCGCACCCAGCCTATCACGCTGCGCGCACGCAGAGGTGGCGTAACCGTTACCCAGCGCGCCATTGCGCTCCAGCACGGGTCGCGTGGGGACATTGTGCGTGTCCGAACCGCAGCCAATCAAACCGTTGAAGCCATCGTCGTGGCGCACGCGACGTGTGAGGTGCCCTGATGAAAGTCCTCATTCTTTTCATGATTCTCTTCGGGTTTGGGTGTGCAGACAACCATATCAAGAAGTACGAACCCAAAGAGCGAGACTATGTCTTCCCAGTAGAGCCTGAAGAGCTCGAAGCCCAATCGAGTGAAGGCTCGATCTGGGGCAAAAACCGTGAAGGTAACTACCTCTACACCGATCAGCGCGCGATTCGCCCTGGCGATATTTTGACCATTCGAATCGAGGAGTTCGCCAATGCCGAGAGGGCGACTGCAACCTCAACGTCGCGTGTGACCGAGATGAATGCTGACATCTCGGCTTTCCTCGGATTGATGGAAAAGCTCAAGGAAATCGATCCTGATATCCAACCGAGCAAACTTATCGACGCGAGCAGTCAGACCAAATTTGACCATTCCGGCGAGACCGGCCGCAAAGAAAAGCTCACGGCGACCGTTCCGGTCATCGTCAAGAAGTCCTTGCCCAATGGAAACGTCTTTGTGGAAGGGCATCGCGTCATCCTTGTAAACGAGGAAGAGCACCACTTCTACATCAGCGGTGTCGCGAGACCTTTTGATATCGATGAAAACAATACGCTTACTTCGGCCCGACTTGCGGACGCCGAAATCGAGTTCACGGGCCGCGGTGCGCTCTCGGACAATCAATCGCCAGGCGTCATTTCGCGTTTCTTTAGCTGGATTTGGCCATTCTGAGGTTGTGATGAGATCTTTTTATCTACTCATTCTTTTCGTGATGCTAAGCGTGCCCTTGGAGTCCGAGGCGGCCCGAATCAAGGACCTTGCCGATATCCGTGGGGTTCGTGACAACCAGCTCATCGGATACGGACTCGTGGTGGGTCTCAACTCTACCGGGGACTATGGCCAGTCCGAGTTCACTGTTCAATCCGTAGCTTCCATGCTCAGCCGAATGGGAATCAAGGTCGACCGCAATCGCCTGCAGACCCGAAACGTGGCCGCAGTGATGGTGACAGCAGACCTGCCGCCCTTCGCCCGCGCCGGCCAGCGCCTCGATGTCAACGTGGCCAGCCTTGGTAACGCGCGCAGCTTGCAAGGAGGAACTCTCATCATGACGCCACTCAAAGGCGCCGACGGAGAAGTCTATGCGGTTGCTCAAGGCTCACTATCCGTAGGTGGGTTCGAGGTGCGTGCGCCCAGTGGCTCGGCGCAGGCCAAGAACCATGTCACCGCTGGAAACCTCCCGAGCGGAGGCATCATTGAAAGAGACGTCACCATCGACTTGAGCACGCGAGAGTCCATTCAGCTCATTTTGCGAACCCCCGACTTCGCCACCGCGAGCGAAATCGCGAACGTCATCAGCGCGTTCTTGGGGCAACCCGTTCAGGCCGATGCAAACAACCCCACATTGGCTCAGCCCAACCAAGGCCCCGCAAAGGCCATCGATGCCTCCACGGTCAGCGTGACCATTCCAGACGGATTCCGGCAGAACGTGCCGCAATTCATCGGCGTTCTCGAGCTCTTGGACGTCACGCCCAACCAAATTGCACGGGTGGTGGTCAACGAACGCACCGGTACAGTTGTGCTCGGCGGTGATGTTCGAATTCGTGAGGTAGCAGTGGCCCATGGAAGCCTGAACGTGACCATCAACACCGACCTCTATGCGTCTCAGCCATCGTCGTTTGGTCAAGGAGACACGCAGGTCGTGGCCAACGCAACGGCCGATGTGACCGAAGAAAACCGAGCCCTTCAAGTCGTCAATCAGAGCGCCTCAATTCAAGATGTGGTTTCTGCACTCAACGCACTTGGAGCCTCGCCTAGAGACCTGATCTCTATTCTTCAGGCAATCAAAGCTGCGGGCGCCCTCGATGCGGAACTGGTGATTCAATGAAGATCGACCTCAAACCACATCTTCCAATGCAACCCGTGGATGACCCAGCCCAGAAGCGCGCTGAGATCAAGGAAGCTGCTCAAAAGTTTGAGGCCTATCTCACCACGCAACTCTTTAAGGGTATTTCAAAGACAGCCGAAGAGGTCGGCAACTCCCCCTCACTTGCTACCTCGTTCTTTCAAGAGAATTTTGCGGCCCACGCCGCAGATCTCTCTGCGGAGCGTGGAGAACTCGGATTAGCTAAGATACTGGAGAAGGCCTGGACACCTGCGAATTTGTTGGAGCTTCAGGAGGCGCGCGGAGCTTTAGAAAAAAATGATCAAAAAAATGACTTTTTTTCTAAAGTTCCTGAAATAGGTGACGATGATGCGTATGAAGACATTGATTCGGAGTACGAACCATGAAGATCCAACGCGTCCAAAAAGCACTCGAAGTCAAACGAGTGCAATCGTCCCAAGCCGACACACCAGCACCGTCCGAGGCCAAAGCCGATGTGATTAAGCTCTCGGGTGCATCCAAAGACCTTAGCGCCCGTGCCATGCAAGCATCCCCTGAAAAGGTGAACCTTGCGGATCTAAAGGCTGCGATTTCGTCAGGCGAATACAAGCCAGACCTTGATCGCCTCGCAGATCGCCTGCTGACCAACAGTGACGCCATCTCAAGCCTTTTGGACGAGTAATCAGGAGTAACCATGCACACGCAACTTGCCATGATCGAAGACCCAATCCAAAGCCTTTTCGGAGTACTTGAGCGCAGCGTCTCTAGCCTTCAGAGCATCATCAAAGCTCTTCGATCGGAGCGTGAATGCGTTGTGTTCTTTGATGTTCAAGGCCTCATGGGAGCACTCGAATCCAAAAACCAAGCCCTTGCTGAGCACCAAGAACTTCAAAGCCAACTCCAGCACCACGTCAAGTCGTGTTGGCAAGAGTCCGGCCCTCGCCGCATGGACACCCCTGAGAGTGTGTCCGAGGCCCTTCGCTTGCTCGGCGAGTCGGTTTCCGGACAATCAGGCAGGCGTCTTGTAGAATACAGCAGTGAGCTTGTGGCCCTGATTGACGTGGTCCGTGAGCTCCACGACCTGAACAAAGAACTGGTGCAACGCTCGGTCAGCTGGATCACTTCCTATGTGGCCGAGCTGGTCGACACCTCATCCGCGGGAACTTACGACGTGACCGGAAGAATCGGACGTCAACGAAACTCCGCACAACTTGTCAAAAGGCTTATCTGATGACCGACCTCACCCGCTTGATGTCACTCGGGCAGGGGGCGCTCGCTACGAATCAGCGTCGTATGGCGAATGCGCAGAATAATATCGCCAATGCGTCGACGGAGGGCTACGTGCGCCAACGCGTGGACGCCATGACCATTGGTGGGAAATACGCTACAAATCTCAAGGGCGTTACAACGTCGGGGCCTCACGCGTTGCGCGCGAATTTCTTGGACCGCCAAGAGGCCGCACTCAGCAACTCTCTAGGCTTTCATCGCGAACTCGCCAATGCGGCATCTACCCTGGAAGGGACGCTCTTTCCGAATGCCCAATCGGGTCCAGCCACACGAGTCGGCGCGTTTTTCGATTCACTGGGCACGCTGTCTTCGAACCCATCCAATCCTGCGTATCGCACCGATGCCCTCCAGAGAGCCGAAGATGTGGCCACCTCTTTCAGAAGAGACGCCGAGGTCCTCAACACACAAATGAGTTCGCTAGAAGATGGGCTGCGTCAGGACGTCGAAAAGCTGAATTCCGACCTCAACGATATCGCCCGACTCGACCAGACCATCAGGCAATCCGTGGCCTCCGGCCAACCCGCTCACGAAATCATCGACGAGCGGAACCGTATCGTCGACAAGGTGACTCAAATGACCGGCATGAACGTGGTTCACGCGAACGATGGCACCGTTCAACTACTGGCGTCTGATGGACGTGCTTTTGTCGAAGGCGGGGTAGCCAGAGAAGTGGGGCTGGAAAATAATTCCGGTGAGCTCTCCCTGACGCTCTCTTCAACAGCCGGCCCTCAGGCCGTAGAAACACCAGGGGGCTCCATTGGAGGAAGACTCCATGCGCATAATGACGTCGCATTAGGAGCACTTAACGAACTCAATCGAAGCGCCCAGGAATTCGCTGATTCGGTCAACGCCTCACACCGGCAAGGCTTCGGACTCGACGGACAGGGAAACCGCAACCTCTTCGAAGTAGACCCCAACAGGCCCGCGGCGAGTTTCAAAGTCAGCGATGATGTTGCGGGGAACCCGAGTAGGCTCGGAATGTCTTCAAACGGACAACCCGGAGACAACGGTACGCTTCGTGCCATCATGGATCTACGTGAAGCACCGACCACTGGAGGCCTAGATTTCGAGGCGACGCTACGAGGCATACAGCAGAATGTCGGAAAGACGGTACAAGGCGCAGAACGCGAATATGAGCTCGCTGATTCGTCACTCTTCCAAGTTCAAAACATGAGACAGTCCGTCGAAGGCGTCTCGCTAGAAGAAGAAATCGTTGCGTTGAATCAGGCGCAGAGAGGCTTCGAAGCCGCGCTTAAAGTAATGAATGCTACCGAGTCGATGTTCGACTCCTTGATGTCGATAAAGAGCTAAAATGCGCATTTCTGAAGGACATAAGAACGCACAACTACTCTCGCGCCTGCAATCGAATCTGGCTGCGAAAGACAAAGCTTCGGAACAGGTCTCCTCTGGCCTGCGCGTTCAACGAGCGTCCGATGATCCGCAAGCTCACCAGGTGGCCGAAAAGCTCAAGGCCCAGGGGGCGCGCTTTGAGTCCATGCTCAAGACGAACGACCAGCTGGCCTCGGGTCTTGATCACGCCGATCGCATGCTGGCCAATGCGACCACTGTGGTGGACGAGGCGTTGCGGATAGCCCAGCAATTCTCTTCAGATACATACTCCGCCGAACAAATGGCAGCGGCGGCCAAATCGATTGAAGGGCTCAAGGAAAGTCTTCTCGAAGTCGCAAACTCGAAATTTCAAGGCGTACATACCTTTGGAGGGACTTCCGATCAGACCCCACCGTATTCGGGTGCTGGAGTACTTCAGGGCCAAACAATGAGTAGGGTCGTCGAGATTGCCCCCAGAGAGTTCGTTCAAACCCCAGTCGCTACCGACATTTTTGGCGACCAAAACAACGTGTTTGCAGTCCTAGATAAGATCAGTGCTGCCCTTTCTTTGCAAGACACCAACGCCGTACGAGGAAACCTCGAACCCCTCAAAGGGTTTCGCGGGAGTATGGTAGGTGCTCGCCAGGAAATCGGCCATAAACTCGAGGTGCTCGAACATGCACAGGGATTCCTCGACGCTCTGAAAACCGAGGCGACTATCGACGCTGGAAAGGCTACAGATGCTGACCCGGCGAAGGCGATCTCAAATCTCCTCAGCATCTCCAATACCCTCGAAGTCTACGCGCAGTCCGAGGATCAGGTCCAACAGCTGATGGACCAGATGTTGAAACTCTAATCAGGTGAAGGTCAGGACGTAAAGGTTTTCGACCCGCTCCAAGAAAGTACGGGAATCCAGAAACTCAAACTGGTAGCGGCCCAGGACGACCTCATCTTCTACCTCGAGTGGTCGCTCTTCATAGGGAGCCAAGCGATAGTCACCTACCCAGGTCCCATTGTGCGAATCGAGGTCGAAGATTACGACGCGCCCTGCTTCGGTGCGATCAAACCCACAGTGGACGTGTGAGATTGCATAATCGGGAAGAACCACATCGTTTTGTGCAGAACGCCCCAGACGAATGTACTTGAGACGGGGTCCATCTGGCTCTTGGCGAATCGGCCATATACGACGGTGAATCGCTCGCTCCTCAGTCTTGCCATGAATCGAAGCCAAGAACGTTTGTGCTTCTCCACGTTCGCCGTCTTCGGACAATTCTCCCAAAATCCCTATCCCCCAAAGAACTGGACTCGCATGCTCATGTGCAAAGGCCTTTAGGCCAAGTGTCTTACGAAGACGGACATACTCATCAATGGTTTTACTCAAAGGACTTCACTTTCTGAAAGAATTGGGCTTCTCTTTGGCCTTCGCAAAAGATACCATTTAGAAACTGAGAATACATCCAAAATCCCTTTAAAGGACCACCATGACAGACGGCCTTACCGAGTTCATTCGAAACGAACTCGCTTCACCAGGATTCGTCCCTCCATTGCTACCCGAAGTCTCAATGAATGTCCTGCGTTGCATGACAAAGTCCGACCTAGACTTCCACAAAGTTGCCGAAATCATTCTCCAAGATCCTCTCTTGGCAGCACGTGTATTGAGGGTCGCGAGTTCTCCACTCTATGGGAACCAAGAAATCACCTCCGTTGTTTCGGGACTCGCGCGTCTTGGCACAAAGACCGTAAGAGGGATTGCTCTCGAGTACGGGATGTCGGCTCTGCATGTTGAAGCAGGCGGAGGATATCCAGAAGCCTTGCGGGGAGTTGTCGCCCATTGTGTGACCACAGCCCGATTTACGCGCATCGTGTCAAATGCAGCTGATATCAGGGACGATAGCCTTTACACCCTCGGCCTCCTACACGATATCGGCATCATCGCTGGAATTGCGGCCCTCTCTCAACATCGAGAGCGGCCGCCGCTTGATCGGAACGCGTGGCAAGCTCTCTCGAGTCTGAATACTCAAGCATGCCACCTGATGTTCGAGGCATGGGAGTGCCCGCAAGCAATGGTCGAAGACCTAAATGACTATCATTCGATGGACTGCGCCAAACCGAGTGTATGCGTAGTGCGGCTCGCCTCCGAACTCGCCAACCAGACTTGGGCACCGGTATACGGAGTATTCGGGGTGGACGAAATCTCGCAGACCCTCTTTTTGGCTTCCCTCGAGGGTTTGGGACTTGGAGAGTCTGACTGGACCAAGATTCGCGACAACGTTCTCTCAAAAGCTACCTAACGCCTGCCCGAACGCTGGCATCGCGGACAAAAGTACGTGGAACGCCCACCCTGTACAAGACGTTCGATGCCGCCCGAGCACTTAGGACATTGGTCTTGCTGATAAATCTCAAAGGGATTGGTGCCGCCCGTATTCACGTAGTCGATACGCCCCTGCTCGGGGCTGAAGTCCCGCTCTACGACTTCATCGAAGAAGTCTACAAAGGCCTGAATCAGCCGACTCCACTCGGCCTTGCTAAGCTGGCTACCCTTGATTTCAGGATGAAGGCCAAGGCGCCACATCACCTCGATGAACGCGATATTTCCAACACCAGCGATCACACTTTGGTCTAGGAGCGCGGCCTTGAGTTGGCGCGCGCCAGCCTTCTCTCGCATCAGTTTCGGGTCGGCGGCGTGCGGGTCTGGCCCAAGTTTGGCTAGCGCTGCGTCGCGCTCGGAATCCGTCCAGACCTCAACGTATCCAAAACGCCTCGGGTCCACAAAATGAAGCCAGCTATCGCCTACCTGCCAGGCGATTCTGGAGAATCGCTCTTCGGGGCTTGTTGTGCGCACGATCTGGCCCGTCATACGGAAGTGAAACGCAAGATGCGGGCCATCTGCGAACTCGACCCAGAGCTGCTTTCCGCGCCTCTTAAAAGCCCTAGGAGTTTGGGATATCTGGCGTTCTAAATCGGCCGGCTCGCCGGATTTCAGAACCTTGGCATCAATCAGATGGAACGTGCTCGCGGCATCCGTCCACCATGACTGCAAATGCTTGCGTGCGATTTCGACTTCACCGAGTTCTGGCATGGTTTGGCCTAATCGTTGATGTCCTTACCATCCAGAGTCTGGGTGATGCCACGCGATGTACCGTAGAACTGGTCGTCGCTCAAAAGCCCACGGACTGCCCAGAGCATCGGGAATGCGCGTTTGGACAAGGTAGACTCAAGGTATTTGACGCCCGGTGAGCCGCCGGTCCCTTGCTTAGTACCGATCAAGCGCTCGACCACACGCACATGATGGAAGCGCCACATCAAAATGTTTTGGTCATGCTGCACCAAGGCCTCGCAGAGCGAGTAGATATGGAAATAGCGCTCGGGATGCTCGTAGATTCGACGCAACTCCCTGTAGGTCTGCTCAAGCGCTTCTCCCTCCAACATCTCGTCATCGGCCGGAATCTCCACGTTGAAGCCCTTGCGCTGCAGGAGGCGAAAGAACTCAGTCCGTATGCTCGGGGCCTTAAGCCTATCCTCAAGACGCTCTCGCTGCGCATCGGTCAGCTCGATGCCCTTCATCACGCCACCGCGACGAATCCCGGTTAAGAATTCAACTTCACGCCATTGAATCGACTGAAAGCCGCTCGCGGGGTTAAGCACACGCCTAAATGAGAGAAAATCGCGCGGCGTCATCGTCTCCAGAATGTGGATCTGCTGGACGAGCAGGGACTCGATCACGAGCACGCGTTGCAGAAGCCTTGTCGCCTCGTACACATCGTCCATCTGCAAGCGCTTAACCACAGTATCGAGCTCGAAGAGCACCTGTTTGAACCAGAGCTCGTAGGCCTGGTGAATCGTGATGAAGAGGAGCTCATCGTGTGCCGGCGGCTCAGACTCGAGCTCCTGCAGACTCAGGAGTTCGTGCACTTTGAGGTACGAATTATAGTTGATGACCTTCTGGCGCGAGGTATCCCAATTGACTTCATCCGTCATATTCTTCTCTCCGAGCAGTTCGACCTGATTGCTATCGCAACGACCCTCGAATGTAAACGCCACTGAGCCTGCTCGTGTACTCACGCAATTCTCTGTGATAATGAGGCGAGCGGACGACTTGGGCGAAGCCCGCATCAGGTGATGCATGAAAGAATTGCTGGTCAAATTGGCACCCGCCGGAGGCTTCTTACTCCTCGCGGTCTTGCTCTTCGTGTTCAGGTGGATGAGCGACCCCTTCTGGTGGTTCTCGGTGGCGGCATTGCTCGCTGCTGGCCTTGTGATTTGGGAAGTCCTTGGCCCCCAACTCAGCGCGCTCTGGAATCGCGAATACTCGCCCCGAATTCTTCGCGGGCGCACCATTCGTCTTGGGCCCGCCGCGGTAGATTTGGTCGTATTTCTAGGTCTTCTCGGCCTCACAATCGCGATACTTCCTGAGATTGCCCAAGGCCATCGCCTCGTCAACCACGACCACCCGGTCCACTACTTCAAGGCCTGGCAGCTCAAAGAAAGCTTCCTCGAACAAGGCAGACTCTACGGCTGGAGCCACCTCTGGTACGCCGGCTACCCCGCACAAATGCTCTACCCGATCGGCGTCGACCTCCTGATCATCGGTATCTGGGCGGCGGGACTCGGTTTCATCACCATGTCCAAGGCCTACGCCTGGGCTTTTCTTCTCTTCTGGTTCCTCCAAGGCTGGTCACTCTACATGGTTGGCCGGGCGACCGTTGGGCGCTGGGCAGGGCTCTTTGCCGCGATCTTTGTACTCAGCGACACCGCATCGTTCCGCTTCGGCGGCTGGGAATACGCCGGCGAATGGGGGGTCTGGCCAAACTCGCTCTCCATCGCTCTCGGAATGATGGCGGTGGCTTACCTTCCGCGTGTGCTCCACGACCACAAATCATGGCGCCCCGTGGCGCTCTTCGGGTTCTGGATGGGTTGCGGACTCATCACGCACCCCATGCAAATCATGCATTTGGCTATCTTGGTGCCCGTGGCGGCACTCGTGCTCATCGCGTCGGAGGCCAAGGGTTCGCGAGCCGTGGGGCTGATTCGGCTCGGCGCAGCATCGGGCATCGGAGCTTTGATAGGCGCGTTGTGGGTCTTGCCGTTCCTCGGCGCAAAAGACGCCTCCGAGAACTACGGAGTCGCATGGCGCACGTCGTTCGACATGGGTTCTCGGCTCTTCCACGCAAACCTGCTCGAGGGCTCCTGGGTGGTCCCCAGCGTGCTCGCCGTCTTCGGCGTGCTCGCCCTCGCGTTCAACCGCCAGTTCAAACACGCGTTCCTCGGGGTGATGGCTGTAGTCCTGCTGGGTACGGCGTCCACCACCTTCTTAAGCGCATTTAACCTCGTGGATCTGAGCGATTCGTTTACCTTCGTTCAGTACCAACGCTTTTCGATTCTGCTCAAACCCTATGCGTTCCTGGCCGCTGGGTTTGCGATTGTCGCAATCTTCAGAACCGCAAAATCTCCACAATGGCAAGGTGCCCGCGGCGGCCTGCTCATTCGATTCTTAGTCGTCGGAGTGCTCGCCTCGCCCATCATTTTCGGCGTGTTTGACACCTACAGGAACAAAGGTTTTGAGCGCCGCGTCACTCTGGAAAAGAACCGGCCTTATCGCGTCGAGCGCCCGAAGGCTGCCGACTGGCTAAACGAGCAGTGGGCCAAGAAAAAGCCCGATGAATTTTGGCGCACCGCCCTCTACGTAGGTGGCCACGACCACGGATTTACGGATATCGGCGCGCGCCTAAAAATGCCCGTCTACAAGATCGGCTACACGCCGGCCGAGACCTTCACTTATAAGATGGAGGCCCGAAACCCCACTGTACTAAAGGCCGTCAACGTCAGGTATATCCTGGCGAGCAAGTCCTTACCCGGGAGCCAGTTCAAGCTGATCGAGACCTTTGGTGGACTCAAAATCTACGAGTTCAAGGAGTGGACGCCAGACCCGTTTGTGGTGCGCGAAGGCAAAGCCGACGTCACCCTCAAGTCGTGGTCGGATGAGCGCATCGTCTTTGATCTAAACGTCGACGAACCCGGGGTCTTCCAGCTCAACGTCTCCGATTTCTCAAGGTGGCACGCCACGCTGGCTGGTGAAGAGCTCGAGATCACGGCCGAGCCCATTGCTACGGAGGAAGAACGCTCGGGCATGATGACCGTACCCATGAAAAAATCGGGCGAATTGGTCTTCGAGTACCGCTCCGGCGCACGGGAAAAACTCGCGATCCTCTTCTTCTTGCTTGGCATGTTACTCGTGATTTTCCTGCTGATTCACCCGGCACTCTTGAAACGCCTTGATCCCCTTGGCGCCAAGGTAGCAAGCCTCGAAACGCGATTTGAGCGACCGGTGCAGCTCGCGGCTGCGGCGGTGATCAGCGGAGCCGTAGTCGTGGCCCTAATCCTCGCCGCGTGGGTTCCCGGCTCCAAAGAAGAAGACGACGCGGAACGACAATTCGATTTCACGTCCAAGATTCACACAGCGAACGTCTCCCAGAAGGTCGGAGCGCGGCTTCGGCATTGCCCGTGGGTGCTCGGCCACCATGTGTGCGACGAAGAAGACTATAAGCACGTTCAGGCCACATTCGTGGATATTGAGAAGAGCTGGCGGCGCTGCATCTGGGCCCATCCGGAGAACGGACGCGTCACACAAATCTCCTTCAATAACACGCCCGGCGGCACACACCTTCGCGGGTGGTACGGCATCGCCAATTCGGGCAAGGGAGGCTCGGCCAAAGTCGACTTCAAAATCGCCCTCGATGGAATCGTAGAGCTCGACGAAAAAACCAAGAAAGACGATCAACTCCACCCATTCGAGCTTGAACTCGAGAAAAATTTCTCTGGCGACGTTCAGTTCCAGATCTCCGCACCAGATCAAGGGAAGAGACACTTCTGCTTCTTCGCAGAGACCGTCGAATACCCAGAAAAATGATCTTTTTTCGCAACACCTGCGAAAAGTGTCCGAAAATATATAGGAGGGCTTCGTTCTCGATTTTTGACTTTCGGACTCAAGGAGTGGGTATGGGTTTTTTTAGTGCAATTGGTAATGCCGTCAGCGGCGCGGTATCGGGAATCATCGATACCGTCGTCGGCGAAGACTCGCTAATCGGCAAGGTTGCGAGCGGACTCGGGCTAGATAATGTCACGGATTTGATTCTCGGCGGGCCTGGACAATGGCTTGAAACCATCACGGATGCCGTGGGTTTGCCGCCTATCGTCGGCGATGTGCTCAACTGCATCACGAACGTGGCCACAGGCAATATCCCGGGTGCAATCTCTGAGGCCATGGAAGCCGCATCTCAGATCGCCGTGGCAGTGGGCGCGGAGAAGTTGGGACAGTTCCTGGAGCTCGGTAAGAACTTGGTCTCTCCGTTCACCTCAGGCAACCCTGCGGAGTTCTTTAAGGGAGCCATGGACAATATCAAAGACACCATCACCGACCCTCAAAAGCTGCTCAAGTTTTTGGGTGATGCCGTGGCCCCTCAGCCCTATGGGGACCTATTCCATCCCCTGGTTTTCCCAGAACAGTCCACACCCGATGTGTGGAAGTCGATCTTCGACGATGTCGCCAAACTCATCGAGAACTCTGAACCCGCACTTCGTCAACTTCGAGCATAAAGGTGGAAAACATGTACGATCCAAAATTTGAAGAACTTATCGAAAAAATGGCTGCTGTGGCGTACTTCCACCTCTCGGAGGAGCGTTGGGAATCAGCGCTCACGGCGCTCAACGAGCTTATCAAGGTCAAGCCTGATGTGTGGCAGTTTCGCACGATGCGTGCCGAAGCGTTGCGCCATTTAGGCCGAGTTGAAGAAGCTCTTGAGGACGCGAAGCTCGCGCACAAAGGCGCCCCGGACAATGACGACGTGGCTATCTCGCTCGCTGAGATCTATATGCTCAACTACAAGTTCACCAACGCGGTGGAGCTCTTGAACCCTGTGTTCAATAAGGGCTACAACCCGGAACTTGAGCCTCGGCAGCAAACACCACAGGTTCAGCGCGCAGGCTTCTCTTTGGCCGTGATTCAACGGGTTGGCAATGCGGCCAGCTCTGTAGAAGCGCAGGCTTGACCTACGCCATCGTCACAATCGAACGCCGAAAGACCCTCTCAACGTTCATCAAGAATTCGTCTGTGGGGTCCACCCAGAATTGTTCAGAGAGGCTGAGTTCCACACGGCCTTGCCCGTGTTCGCGGTCAAGGCACATGGCGAGGCTTGTCTGACATGTGCCAGCGTGGTCTCGAAGAAGTTGCTGCACTTTCTCGAGCTCCCCGTTCTTGACCTCAGAAACGTTGATCTCAAGCTTCACCTTGGTCACCCGCTCGCGCCGGGCTTCGGCCATCTGCACAAAACTCTCAGCACGAACCTTGCGTTGTTTGGCGTCACCATCCCCGTCTTCAAACACGGATCCTTTGACCAGAAGCGGCTGCCCGGACTTGATGGTCTCCTCGTACTCCGCAAAAACCGAGGCGAACACAAGGACCTCAACCGCACCCGACTTATCCTCAAACTGAAGGAATGCCATACGACCGTTGCCGCTCTTGAGCGGTCGCTCGCGATATTCCGTAATCACGCCAGCCACTGCCACCGTATCGCGGTTGTTCCCGTACTGAACGATCTGAGCCGCTGCTGTGACCCCGTAGAGGCCGACTTCTCGGTCAAACCGATCTAGGGGATGCCCGGTCACGTAGAACCCAAGGAGCGTCTTCTCAGAGTCCAGAATCTCCGTGTCCGAAAGCGCCGGAACGTCCGGGAACGAGACTTCTAAGAACGTCTCCTGCGCCGCGGGCGCCATCATTCCAAAGAGGCTCGACTGCCCTACAGCCTTGTCGTGTTGTGCCTTAGAGCCCTGGTCAACGGCCTGGTCAATCACGGCCACCATCTGCGCGCGGGCGAGGGCAATATCACCGATATAGAGCGAGCCGTCGTGCGGCCCAACCGAGTCAAACGCCCCACAACGCACCAGCGTCTCAAGCGTGCGTTTATTGAGCTTCTTCGAGTCCACACGAGCACAGAAATCAAAGATATTCTTAAACCTACCACCCTCGTTCCGCGTCTCGACGATCGTCTCGATCACCGCTGCTCCAACACCCTTGATAGCACCGAGTCCGAAGCGAATCTTGCCCTCGACCACACCGAAATCGAGCCCGGATTCGTTGACGTCGGGAGGCAAAACATCGATCCCCATGCCTTTAGCTTCGTTGATGAATCGAACGATTTTATCCGTGTTATCACGGTCGTTCGTCATCAGAGCCGCCATGAATTCCACTTCGTAATGGCATTTCAAATACGCGGTTTGATAGGTGATGAGCGCGTATGCGGCCGAGTGCGACTTGTTGAAGCCGTAGCCCGCGAAGAACTCCATCAGTTCGAAGATCTCTTCCGCTTTGCGTGTTTCAACCTCGAGTTTCTCGGCGCCTTCAATGAAAATAGCCTTTTGTTTGGCCATTTCCTCAGGCTTCTTCTTGCCCATCGCGCGCCGCAAAATATCGGCGCCACCGAGCGTATAGCCCGCCATCACCTGCGCCGTACGCATCACCTGTTCCTGATAGACCATCACACCATACGTAGGTTTGAGCGTTTCCTCGAGCCATGGGTGCGGGTACTCCACGCGCTTTCGCCCGTGTTTGCGGTCCACGAAATCGTCCACCATGCCCGAGCCGAGCGGTCCCGGACGGTAGAGCGCCACCGCAGCCACGATATCCTCAAAGCAGTCGGGCTTGAGCTTGATAAGGAGTTCTTGGAAACCCGAGGACTCTAGCTGGAAGACACCCGTGGTATTTCCGGCAGAAATCAACTTGTAGACCGACGGATCGTCGAGCGGAATAGTCCGAATATCAAAGGGCTCTTCACCACGGATGCCGCGCTGGTGATTGATAAGCCGCACCGCGTCGTCCACCACCGTGAGCGTCTTGAGTCCCAAGAAGTCGAACTTCACAAGGCCCGCTTCCTCAACCTCGTTCTTCGCAAACTGCGTGACAATCTCGCCGTTTGCGCCACGACAAATCGGGACGTAATCCCAGAGTACGCCCTCGGAAATCACCACACCCGCCGCGTGGATGCCCGCCTGACGGTTGAGGTTTTCGAGCGAGAGCGCGATATCAAAGAGGTCTTTGACGGCGGGCTCGGCGTCGCACATCTCCTGGAGACGAGGCTCCTTTTTGAGTGCGTCCTCAAGCGAGATTCCGAGCTCTTCAGGGACGAGCTTTGCGATACGGTCCGTCTCTCCAAAACTAAAGTTCAGCGCACGCCCAACGTCGCGGATACAGGCACGCGCCTTGAGCTGCCCGTAGGTGATAATCTGGCCCACGTTATGCTGCCCGTACTTCTCGGTGACGTACTGAATGACCTCGAGGCGCCTGTTCATGCAGAAGTCGATATCGAAGTCCGGCATCGAGACGCGCTCAGGATTCAAGAAGCGCTCGAAGAGAAGTTCGTAAGGAATTGGGTCGATATCTGTAATCGACATCGCGTACGCAACCAGTGAGCCGGCACCCGAACCGCGACCTGGCCCAACCGGAATTCCGTTTTCTTTGGCCCAGTTGATGAAGTCCCAAACGATGAGGAAGTATCCTGGGAAGTCCATATTGCAAATCACGTCGAGCTCAACCTCGAGGCGTTCGCGATACTCGTCCTCATCAACCGCCTTGCCTATGGAACTAAACTCATCGAAACGCGCCTGCAAACCCTCACGCGAAATGAACTTGAAGTACTCCCGGATACCGACCTTGATGTCGGTTATCTCACCGGACTTCAAGAACTCCTCTGGCACGTCGTATTGCGGTAAAAAGACTTGCCCAAGCGGGATTTCGAGGTCGCACATCTCGGCGATCTTGACCGTATTTGAAATGGCCTCAGGCACGTGGCTAAACGCCTGAATCATCTCGTCGGGACTTCTCACATAGAGCTGGTCTACACCGTGTTCGAGCACCCGCTCCAAATCCACCGATTTCCCAAGCTGAATACACATTAGAACCGCATGGGCCCTTGCGTCCTCACGATTGAGGTAATGACAATCGCTCGTCGCAACCAATGGAATTCCAAGCTCCTCGCCGATTTGAATGAGCTCCTCATTGCACTTGCGTTGCTCATCGAGCGCGTTGTCCATGAGCTCGAGGTAATAGTGGTCCGGCCCAAGCAGGTCGCGATACTTGGTCGCCGTTTCACGCGCCTGTGCGAGCTCCCCGCGCAGAATCTGCTGGTTGACCTCACCGCCGAGGTCCCCGCTGAGAACGATCAAGCCCTCATGATGCTGACTTAAGAGCTCAAAATCTATCCGCGGCGTGTTCGTGCGCTCATGAAGGCCATAGAGCCACCCGTACGAATTCAGGAGCATCAGATTCTTATAGCCTTTGAGGTTCTGGGCGAGCACGGTGAGGTGATAGCTCTTAGGGTCTGTGCTCTCGGTGTAAGGCTGCAGGGTGACGTACATCTCACAGCCGATAATCGACTTGAGCCCCTTCTTTTTCGCCGCCTTTTGGAAGTCCACAGCACCGTACAAATTGCCGTGGTCTGTCATCGCCACGGCTCCCATCCCCATCTCTTTGACTTTGGACATCAAGTCCGGAATGCGAAGCGCACCGTCGAGAAGCGAATACTGAGTATGGACGTGGAGATGAACAAACTGAGACATAGCATTGACCTGATTTGAAGCTGCGATACTCTACACCTGTCCGGCCATAAAACCAAGGTCAACCCACGCCATCCTCCCACGTCAGACCTCCCCGAAAACGGCTAAAAACCCATGATTGCTAAAGATCTTTTGCTCCAAGAAATCCAAAAAATGCGCGAGATTTCGCCCGCCGCGATTCAGGACGCAAAGGCCCACGCACAAGCCGCAAAAACCAGCGTGATCGACGAACTCATTCACGCTGGAGCAATCTCAGAAATGGACTTTTTGGACGCGGCTTCAAAGCTCCACAAGATCCCTATCGCCAGAGCCGACGAAGTCCTCAATGAGGTAGACCAGTCGGTCATCGGCGTGCTCCCCATGACCTATATGGAGCACGAAGAAGTGGTCCCGATCCGACTCGAAAAGAAGGTGGCTGTGGTCGCAGCAACACACCCCTTTGCACCCTTCGAAGAGGTCTCGCTCGCCATGGGCGCCGTTCAAACTCGGCGATTGCTGGTCACACACACTGATTTCAAGCGGATTCTCTCCCTCGCAAAGCTCGCACGCGAAGGCCAATCCACCCAAGATCTCCCTCAGGTAAAGCCAGAAGACCTCCTCGAAAGCTCCCAGTATCACTCGCGAATGGTCGACCTCTTTGAAGGCATCTTGCTCGATGCTATCGGCGCCAGAGCCAGTGATATTCACCTCGAGAAGTACGAAGACCAGGTCAAGCTACGCTACCGCGTCGACGGTCACCTCGAAGAAGTTCGACGCATCACAATCTCAGCGATGGAGCTACGCGGCATCGTCAACGTGGTGAAAATCAACGCCAACATGGACATCACCGAAAAGCGCCTGCCTCAAGGTGGACGCATGCGAAGGCGTGCCCACAATACGATTTTCGACCTGAGAATCCAGACCCAGCCTTCGCTCTATGGCGAGCACCTTGTGATCCGCCTTTTGCCGCAAAACAAGAAGGTGCTCACGGTCGAGGACCTTGGCTTTCAAGAATCGGAAGCGGCGCGCTATCGCCGGGTTCTAAACAGCCCGCAAGGCCTCATCTTGGTGGTCGGCCCTACGGGCTCTGGGAAATCCACCACTCTCTACGCGGGGCTCATGGAGCTCGCCCAAGACCCATCGATCAAGATCATTACGGTCGAAGACCCCATCGAGTATGCAATTGCTGGCGTTCAGCAAACCCAGGTCAATTCCGAAATCGGCTTCAACTTTGCGGACGCGATGCGCGCCTTTGTGCGCGAAGACCCCGACGTTATTTTGGTGGGCGAAATCCGAGACCACGAAACCGCGCTCGAGGCGATTCGCGCGTCACAGACAGGGCACTTGGTGCTCTCCACCCTTCACTGCAACGACGCTGTGGACGCGGTCCAACGCCTCTTCGACCTCGAGATTCACCCCAATTCCCTCGCTTCCGAACTAATCGCGGTGGTCGCGCAGCGCCTGGTACGCAGAATTTGTGAGCATTGCCGCGAACCCGCCGAACCTGACCCAGAGATCCTCTCGGAACTCTTCTCCGGCGAAGTGCCTCAACATTTCAAATGTTTCCGGGGAAAGGGATGCGCGCGTTGCGAAGGGAAAGGAACCCGCGGCCGGATTGCCACCTTCGAATTCCTGCGCGTCGACGAAGCTTTTCGCCAGGGAATCTCGCGCCAACTGACCGTAGATGACCTGCGCCATATCGGATACAAGTCGGGACTCAAACCAATCCGAAATCACCTCATCGAACTCGTCTTGCGCGGCATCACGCCGCTAGACGAAGTCCCCAAAACACTCTCCATTGAACAAATGGCACCGCACCCCATGTAACGACCAACACTTCAAAGACGAAGCAGTTTTGAAACACTACCCATCAGCTGGGCACGATACGAGCCGCCAAACAACCGCACATGAACCAGGAGTGGATAGACATTGTAGAGCTCTTTTCTCCACTCCCAGAAGCCCTCAGCGATCGGCATCAACTCGCTGTAGACTTTGTAGAACCGCGGCGAAAACGTAGAGAACAAGGTGGAAAACGCGAGTTCGATCTCGGCATCCGCAAAATAGATCGCGGGGTCGACCAGGCCAGCAACTCTTCCCTGATTGAACAGGATGTTGCCGCCCCAAAGATCCCCGTGAATCAGCCTCGGTGTGGACTCAGCCGGCAATAGTTCGGGCAGTTTAGAGATCAAATCCTCCACCGCATCAATCTCACGCGGCCCCAGTTGCCCATGATTTGAGCACTCAGTTGCCATGTGGCGAAGTCGGTGCTCACCAAAAAACTCAACCCAGCTCTTGGTCCATGGATTGGGCTGATGAAGCCCGCCGATGAGCGTATCGAACTCAAAACCGAACGCGTCAGCTTCGATGTTGTGTAGACCCGCAAGCATAGCCGCCGCCGAGTCTTCTGCCTTGGCGCCACTATCTCCATCGTTCTCAACATACGTCATGACGAGCAGTCCATCCTCGCAAACCAATACCTCGGGCAGCTCAAGAGCCGTTTGGGTCCCAAGATATCGGAGCATTTGCGATTCTATGCCCAGCTTTTCTGGCGAATCGACCTTGATCACAACCCATTCAGACCCCAACTGAGCGCGATAGACTTGAGACACGGAACCACCGTGGAGACCCGTGATATGGCGCGGAGCCACTCCCATCAGTCGTTCAATATTTTGGGCAAGTCTATTCATGGCGTGATCCGGTGGATTGCATTTTTGGCGAGAAGCGGGCAGAATGCTTCACATGGTTCCGCTGAAACTCTCATTCTGCCGAGCCATTTCGAGTCCTCATAGCCCAAAGGTGTCATGCGCTAAAACCTTTAAAAGACGTGTTTTCAATTCAACTTGAAATTGTTTTTTGGAGGTTGCTATGTCCGGCATCACAGACGTCCGTCTTGTGGACGTTTCTTTTTCATATCCCCAACAAAGCTCGTTACTACAACATCTAAACCTGCATTTTTCTTCAGGTTGGACAGGCGTAGTCGGAGCCAATGGCAGCGGTAAATCCACACTGCTTCAACTGCTCACAGGCGAACTCGAACCCGTTTTGGGCCAAGTCTTACCCAAGACGCGCCGAGTCACACGGCAAGCGCAGGCCATTCCACACCAAGACGCGCTGGCCGATTTCGCCTGGGAGTTTTCTCGTCAGAGCCTCAAATGGCTCTCGATCTTCGACCTCGACCCGGAATCGTTCTCTCGCTGGGAAACGCTCTCGGCCGGAGAGCGCCGACGGTGGCAACTCGCCGAAGTCCTTAGCCGACCAAACGACGTACTCATTCTGGACGAACCCACGAATCATCTCGATGCGCGTGGAAAGGAGGTCTTGCTCGAGGCAATGCGCTCGTTCAGAGGCGTAGGAATCGTGGTGTCGCATGACCGTGACCTCCTCGACCGTGGCACGAATCATACCGTTCGACTGTATCGGGGCACCGCCGTTCAATGGACGGGCTCGTATTCCGATGCGCGCCCATTCTGGCAAGAGCAGGCACGTCTTGAAGTAGAAGCCCTGAATCGAGCACAGGACGAGGCAAGGGCGGCCCAGAAACTCCTGAACCAAACGCGAGCGCAACACGAGAGTTCAAAATTGAGTCTGTGCGCCAAGCATCGCATGAAGGGCGTCAAAGACTCCGACGCCAGGGGAATGTTGGCCAAGGGGTGCGCAGAATCTGCCGAAGCCCGAATCGGGCGAAGTGCCGGCGTGCTCAGCCGAGAGGTTCAAAGACTCAATCGGGAGCTTGAGGACTTGCCTCGACCCGAAAAGTCCAGGGAGATTAGAATTGATACTGGGGACTACAAGAAAGTATTGGCGGAATTCGATATCGGCGACGAACTCTGGTTCAAACAATTCGAGGACCAGGACCAAGGTCCAAGTATTTTGCGAGTATCCGGAGATTCGCGATTCTGGGTTAAAGGCGAAAATGGATGCGGCAAATCCACTCTCTTGAGAAGACTAGTAGCGGAACTTCGAATCCCAAAGGATGAGCTGATTTGGATTGAACAAGAACCCGACCGCGCTCAGGTTTTTTCCATGGCAAAGGATCACGGAGGCGATGCGCGCAGCAAGATGCTTCATACCGCCGCCGCCCTCGGGTTTGATGTCGAAATCTTCCTCAACGACCTTCCCGCTTCACCAGGTCAGCTTAGAAAGCTTGCGATGGCTGAAGGACTAGTCCGGCAACCTGCCTTAATCGTGTTGGACGAGCCCACCAACGACCTCGATATCGAGGCCATCGAGAAGTTCGAGAGCGCTCTAGAAGATTTTGGGGGATCACTTGTGGTGGTCACCCACGATCTTCAGTTTGCGAAAAATCTGGGCCTCACGCCACTCGAGACACTTTTTTGAGAAAATTTCGCAACACTTCGGCAAATCGTCCGAAAATATGGGTAACCACTTTCCCATTCAGGAGGAGGGAACCTATGTCAGACTTACACAACTTCGATATAAGATATCCGCATCAGTTCTGGTTCTTGGCGATTCTGCGAGCCTTTATCCCAGAGCTTTCAACCAACACCCAAAAGGGTCGCCGCCGCGTGAATGCTTCGTTTGCAGCTAAATCTCCGATCAGTTTCTGGGGAGATTTGGCAATGTACCTGGCTCAGCGCGAAGTTCTCGTGGAGCATTTTTCAGACGCGCCGGGAATTGGTGATCTTGCTAGAAGTTGGCTAAAGCTCGCGACGACGGTTGAGAGGTTCACCTCGATTCGTATCAAGGACCGGCCTCATCCATTTGTCCCCGCCATGGTCATTGTGTGTTACCGAAAACCTTCAGACATTCTTCGGACTCCCCACCTTTTTCATGGCACGGGCACACCAGGAATCTGGCGTTTTGGATCACCGGAGTTTGGACCCATTTTGCTCATTGTTGCCACAGAATTGCCAAACGTTCCGAGGTACCAGTGGCTGCGCCGATCAGCGCGCATCCCAAGTAGCGGCGAGGATTTTGTTGATTCGTTGGAGTTGCTATCGCGGACCAAAAACCTTAGAGTCGAAGCCAAGAAAAAGCTAATGGAGGACATGATGAAAATCGGGGATAACGACAAGAACATAGACAAAGATCGCGCTATCAACATCATTCAGGCGCTGCGAGAAGAGTTCGCCGTTGATGACGCGGAACGTGAGGAGCACAGGCGCACTAGGGAGGAACTCGCGGCAACCAAGGAGAAGTTGGCTGCGACCGAGGCCGAGCTCGCCGCAACAAAGGCCGAGCTCGCCGCAACAAAGGCCGAGCTCGCCGCAACAAAGGCCGAGCTCGCCGCAACAAAGGCCGAGCTCGCCGCAACAAAGGCTGCGTTGGACGAGTTGAGGGAAGAGTTTCGAAAGTTCAGAGACGAGTCGAAGTAGCCTCGGCTAGCTTCGACGGCGTCGCAGAACGACCAAGCCCAACAAGAGCATGAGTGTCGGAGCAAACCCTTTCGAGCCAGCTTGGGCACAACCCCCGCCTTCCAAGATTAGCGCAGTCGATGGCTCTGGCTCTGGTTCGACATTACCATCCGTATCCACCGTAAAGGTCACGGAATCACTGGTCTCGACGCCGTTCTCACCGGTAGCTGTGACCGTAATCGTATAGTCTCCGTCTGGAAGTTCGGAGGTCGGAGTGGCTGAGAAATTGCCGTCTTGGTCGACAGTCGGGGTTAAGGTTTCAACCTCATTCCCATCAGCATCAGTGATCACAATCACAATTGTCGCACCCGGCGTAGTAGTGCCACGAATCTCAGGAGTATTCTCTTCCACCGTGCCCTCGTCCTCAGGCGTAGAAATCACCAACTCTGGTGCTTCACTAAACACGGTAAACGTCACTGGATCAGCACTCCCCGTGTTTCCGACTGAATCCGTTGCCGTCACCGACGCCGTGTATTCACCGTCGTTGAGAGGAGCCGTTGTTGCAGTCCAATCACCGTTCTCATCAGCAATGACCTCGATCGTTTCAACTTCTTCGCCATCGGCGTTCTCGATAATGATCGAAACCGTTGCTCCTGCCTCGCTCGTGCCGCTTACAACGACCTCCCGTTCGGTCACGACCTCTTCAACTTCAGGTGTAACCACCACCACCTCGGGTGCCGTGAGATCCACCGTAAACGTGCTGGTCGTACTCGCCTCATTTCCGGCTTCATCACTTGTCGTTGCACTCACCGTGTAGGTACCTTCCGCCAACTGGGTAGTGGTCGAGGAAAACGTTCCATCCGTAGAATCAACGCTCGCGGTGAAGACTTCGATTCCTTGGTCGTCTCTAACGACGATCACGACTTCTCCATCCTCGTCTGTCGTACCACTAATCATCACAGTGGGTGTACCAACTGTGGCGCCGTCAGCCGGCGATACCAGGGCAATCACGGGGGCGGTGGTATCTATCGTAAACGTGGACGTCACCGTCGACTCGTTACCGGCAGCATCGCTAGTGCTTGCAGTGATCACGTAAGTGCCTTCCGAGAGTGCAGTAGCGATATCTTGGGTCCAAGTTCCATCTGTGGCTTCGACATCATCCAAGGTCGTCACGGTCCCGTTCTCATCCGTCAGAGTAATCGAAACGGTCACACCTTGCTCAGCCGTTCCACCCACGGCGGCAGGCGCAGTTGAGCTAATCGCCCCATCGAGAGGCGTAGCAATCGCGAGCGCGGGAGGCGTGGTGTCAACGGTGATTGCGACTGTGTCCACACTTGAGTTTCCAGCGGCATCGCTGGTCTCGGCGGTAATGACAACCTCACCTTCAGGGAGGACAGGAGAAGTCAACGTCCAGTTGCCAGACGCATCCGCTACGGCGGTCTCCTGACCGATGGTGCCCGATGCGTTGGTGAACGTAACAACCACACTGAGCCCAGGTTCCGTGGTTCCGCTTACAGTTTGTGTCGAGGCATTTGTGAGTGTGCCGTCTGCGGGCGTGACGATCGCCACAGCCGGTGCGACCGTGTCTACCGTGACCCCATTGGGGCCTGCCGTCGCACTATTGGTCGCCTCGTCCGTAGCTTCCGCGCTAACGCTGTAGGTTCCATCTGCAAGCCCTGGCACCGTTACTGTGAAGTTGCCATTTGAGTCTACGGTCGCTGGCCCATCGAACACCACACCAGCACTATCGGAAACCACGACCTGCACAGTGGCACCTGGCTCAGTCGTTCCGGTCACTACGATGTCGCTTGAGTTCGTGATGGTGCCATCTGCTGGAGTAGTCAGAACCACTGCAGGAGGCGTCGTGTCCACACTAAACCCAGCGCTATTAGTGGCTGTGTTGGTCGAACTATCCGTCACCACTACAACTACGGTGTAGTCGCCGTCAGCCAAAGCGTCGGGTTGAACAGAAAACGCCCCGGTTGCGTCGGCCGTCGTTGTCACCGCAAAGATAGGAGTACCTTGCGAATCATTGATCGTAACGCTTACGCCCGCATTGGGCTCCGTGGCACCCGTCACAGGAGGCTGGGTATTGTTCGTGACGCTGCCGTCCAGCGGCGTCTGAAGGAAGACTACCGTTGCATCTAGATAATCTGGGACGCCATCCTGATCGGCGTCCACCGTTTCATCTGCATCGAGAATTCCGTCACCATCGGAGTCGGTGTCAAGCCAGTTCGGGCTATTGTCTGCGTCCGGGTCGTTGCCGTGCACAGCACCGTCCGCAATCTCGGTTGCAGTTGGAATTCCGTCGCCGTCGTCGTCGGGATCGAGGGCATTGATGACATTGTCCGAATTCGTGTCGAGCCCACTTTCGGCATCCTCTCCGGCCACGCATACATTGGCCACATCAATAACCCCGTCGCACAAACCGTCACGATCGGTGTCAGCCGAGTCAGGGTCCGTTCCAATCGAAATCTCTTGTGCGTCAGTGATGCCATCGCCGTCCGCGTCGGCCGTTGAACTACCGGAGCGCAGGCCGTTGATTGCAAGCACTTTCACGAAGAGATAATCGTCTTGTGAAGGCTGATTGAATGTAAAGCCGACCTGAGTGCTTCCGTCGGCGATGAGGGCGGAGATATCATAGAGTTCATCATCACGGCCAGGCGCCGTGATCGGAGTATCGAGATCATCACCGAACCCTCCCATCGTTATCAACGCTCCGTTTGCGCCGACGCCATCATCCCAATGCCCAGCACAGCTGGTCAGACGAGTAGCGTTCACGTCCACGTCAAAGCGCTGACTCGAGGTAGGATTGCATTGATCGCGATCAGAGTTGTTTCCCTGAAAACTAAACCCGATTCCAAGACTCAAAATCGCCTGGTAGTCGGCCGCACTCGTATCAACTGGAAACTGAAGTGGAACCTGCAAAGTTGAGGCACCAAAGGGTTGCTCTCCGTCATAGACCGTGATCGTCGTGACCGGCGAATTTGGGTTGCTGTAGATGGCGACCAGTGCCACACCTTCGATGCCGGTCGGGTCATTTCCGACTACAAAAGAGGTCGTTCCGCCGTTTGACCCGACTTTGGCACGAACTTGAGCAGTAACGTCCCCTCTAGCAGACCAGAATGTGGATACTGAGTCGGGAAGGTTCTCGGTAATGACGGGGACGAGATCGAGCAGAACCGTCCGATCCAACAACGATCCAGCCGTGCCGTTGCCAACCACGTAGAGGTAGGCCTGTTCCACCGTGGACCCTGCTGGAAGATCAAGCTCCAGCAGACCACCAGGAGCCGTCTGCCCCAGAGCGTCGGAAGCAAAACCGCCTCGCCCCGAGAATGTCGCTGGAAGATCAGAGTCCGGCTGTACCAATTGTAATTGAGCGGCCGCAGGCGATGCAACGAGCAATCCAATGAGCATCAACAAGACGCTCAGCAAACGAGACGAATGATTCATAACTAACCTCAAACTGCAATCAAATATAAGCTATGAGTTCTAAACCTAGCGCTAGCACTACTCCACTCAACTTCAAAATGTTTTCGTGCACCGAGGTGATTATCTAGAACTCCCCTCCCGAGATATTGATGGCTTGACCTGTTATGGCACCGGCCTCTTCCGAAGCGAGCCAGAGGATCATCGCGGCACATTCTTCGGGAGCTACGAAACGTCCAATTGGAATCCCAGACTCAGCCTCGGCTCTCAAGTCCTTGGGCTCAATGCCTCGACGAATCGCGGTGTCCACGATGTTTTGAGCGGACATTTCGGTTGCCACCCAGCCCGGACAAATCGCGTTCGCCGTAATCCGGCGCGGTGCAAGTTCGAGCGCCACCGACTTCGTAAGTCCGTTTAAACCGTGCTTCGAGGCGGAGTAGGCTTGGTGCGCCGCGCGTCCCCGAACCCCCAAGCCCGAGCTCACAGTCACGATACGCCCGGCATCACGTATTCGCGCCGCGGCCGCCCTTATGACATTGTACGCACCGTTGAGATTGATTGAGATGGTTTGGTCCCAAACCTCGTCGGACTCAGGGCTCTCAAGGGTCGCCTCGAGGCAAATCCCGTGATTGACCACCAGCACATCTAAGGCTTCTAGGCCCGAAAAGAAGGCGTCGACCGCACCCCGGTCCGCCACGTCCACGCCCGAAATCAGGAATCGTCCGTCCGCCAAATCACCGAGCCCCGCCCGAGCCGCCTCAAGCTTTGGTAGGCTTCTTCCGAGTCCCCAAACGACATACCCTGCCTCTAAGAAGGCCCGAGCCGTTGCCAGGCCGATTCCACTTCCTGCACCTGTAATCACTGCGACTTTCGACACATTTCACCTCAAGCAAAAGAGCGACTCAACGCCTCACGTAGGACCTCGTCAGGCACAGGAATCACAAACTCATCCGCGACCTGCCAGAGCTCCCCGATACCACTTAAGAGCGCCATTCGAGTACCTTCGACCAGGTAGCGTTTATTAAATCGTGCGGCGTCCAGAATCTGATCCACTTTGATATGGGGCGGAATATGAATCGGAAGACCATATTTCTGAATCACCTCGCGGTGTTGGCGAACCACCTCGTCGGAGCACCCTCCGAGTAGATTCGAGACATGTGCCGCCACGTGCATCCCAATCCCTACAGCCTGCCCGTGACTAAGCTCGTAGCTCGACAGGAACTCGATAGGATGCCCCATGGTATGGCCGTACTGAAGAACCATACCTTGCCGTTTTTCTTGCGGGTCCACAGCCATGATCTCGCATTTCAGCTCAACATTCTTACGAACCACAGTCTCAAGGAAATCCAGGTCATCATGTTTGCCAGAATAGCCCATCAAGTAGTCAAAATAAGACGCATCTTGACCAAGCGCATGCTTGACCACTTCCGACAAACCGTCAGGAATTCGCCAATCCTCCAGCGTGCTGAGCGCTTCAACATCCACAACAATTCGAGTCGGTGCGTAGTAGGCGCCAACAAGGTTCTTGCCGCGCGAACCGTTCAGCCCCTGCTTATGCGAGATCGCCGCATCACACTGCGCCATCAAAGTCGTGGGGAAATGGATCAAATGAACGCCTCGGTAGAGTGTCGAGGCAATGAACCCGGCTAGATTGCAAACCACGCCTCCGCCAAGACTCACAATCACACTTCGCTCGTCGATTCCTTCCCCGAGCACCCGCTCTACCACACGGTTGTAATTCTGAAGGGACTTCGATTCCTCACCGTCAGGCGTCACCACCAGATGGATATCATAGCCAATCTTGCGAAGCCTCCCCACAAACTCGGCACCATAGATGGAGTTGACCGTCTCATCGGTAATGACCCAAATCGGCGATGATGCGCACTCGTCCGGAATGAAATGGAGCTCGTCCGGTCGGCGAACCCACCCGCGGCCGATCAGCACCTCGGTTGGAGTCGACTTACCGGTATGGAACACGGCAGCGGGCTCCGCCGAAGACCCAGTGGCTACCGATGCATGCGTGACCTGTTGTGCCCGGCGTTTTGCGCGCTGCCACATCTCGGCGCGCACCAAATCCGATGGCGTGTCCACGTCCAACCAGAAGCCGCTAACTTCAATAGCATGGACCTGATTTTTGGCGGCGAGCAACCGAAGTCCGTGGCTGAGATCCACGTGCCCGTCGCGTGTGCGCAACGCCTCGTCAAGCGCATCAAAGAGCTCGGGGGTCGCGTGGAAAAGGCCGGCATCCACACCATTGTAGCCTTCAAGACCCTGACCAATTCCGTCCACAACGCCATTGTCCACATGTACCCGAACTGCCGTGTCCAGGTCGACATCAGGCCCGGGTTTCGTGTCCACCAACATACTCACACCACGCGCCTTTGCCGCGCAAACAGTGCCAATCACCGCGTCGTCAAAAACATGGTCCGCCATGGCGAGCACGAACGGCTCTTGTACGGACTTACGCGCAGCAAGCAAGGACGCCGCAAGACCGCGCTCCCACTCGGCACGCACAAACTCCACCTGAATCTTGAGTCCTGGGTATGCCGCGAGCTTTCGCACCACCTCATCGGCGCGATATCCTACCACAACCACGGCACGCTCTATGCCGCTCGCCTCGAGCTGCCTCAGCGTACGCACAATCAGCGGCACGCCTCCCACGGGCACGAGCGGTTTGGGCTGGTTAATCTGGTCGAGCCGTTGGCCTCGGCCTGCGGCGGGAATCAATGCTAGTCGTGTACTCACAAATCGCCTCGTTGGGAGAGTCCCAAGGGGTATAGCGAGCACGCGTCAGAAGTCAATCCATCGGCTCATTCATTGTTCAGGGTCAGAGAGATTCAGACTTGCCGGCTCGATCAAAGTGAAATAGCTTCCGCAAAATCTTAATAGTTCACTCTTTTTATTGGAGTTTCTCGTGCGTAATCTGCGTGTTCTTGGCCTCTTGTGCCTCCTTGCTCTCTCTACTGCTTGTGTGGGTTCAACCACCTACCATACGGCCACCCCAATCGAAGAAGGCACCATAGAGATCGGTGTGATGCCGGGTCTCTATGGCGTTGTAGCGGACGGAACTAGCGCGACCCTTCCGAATCTTGAGTTTGGAATTCGTACCGGCCTCACAGAGAACATGGACCTCGGCGTTAAGATTAACGGCCTAACGCTGACTACAGACTTGAACATCGCGGTGATCAACGAGCCCACTTTCGCCTTCTCGGTCGACCCAGCACTGACGGTCTTCTACTTCGGCGCAGGCGAGGCGAGCTTCCTTTGGACGTTCGCAACCCTTGGATTGCTGGCCGACGTGGTCAAAACTCCTGGCTTCACCCTCACGGCGGGTCTGAAGCCAGGTTTCGTCTATATCTCAGTGAGTGGCGAAGACGAAGACAATGAAGAAATCTCAGCCGCCGGAAATGGCTTCACCGTGGGTGCTACGATTGGAGCAAAGTTCAAGCTCTCCAAGAATTTCGCGCTCATGCCTAGCTTTGACGTGCTCACGCCGGTCGAGAACTTCGGCGAGGGTCTCATCTTCAATGCTGGTATAGGCTTGCTCTTCTGATTGGCTATGCACCTTCTCCACTTCCGAATTTGGGTGGGTCTAGCGCTGGCACTGACGCTGGTCGCCTGTGCTTCGCCGACTTACCATAGTGCTACACCGATTGCGGAAGACGCGTTTAATGTCGGGGTGGGACTCGCCGTGCGCGGTTATGTCGGCCCTAACGACCACCTCATCGAGCCTGCACCTGAGATTATCCTGCGCAAAGGCATCTCTGAGAACTCTGATCTCGGGGCCCGCGTCGGCGGGAATATCGGCGTCGACTGGAACTGGGCGTTCATCAACTCGCCTGATTTCGCACTCTCCCTCAATATCGCGGCTACCCTTACCCTTCCGGCGTTTCCCGGCGGATATGTGGGACTTCTGGCAGACGTGGTGAAGTCCGAAGACTTCAAACTCACACTCGGCCTCAAGCCAAGCCTCGTCATGCTCGCGCGCCCCAAAGAGGGCACCGATGTATTCGGCAATCGCGACGGCTACTACGGGCTAGCCATCGCCGGCATGGTAGGCGCAAAATTCGACCTCGGACGGTTTGTGCTGATGCCCTCAGTCAATATCTACGCCCCAATTGAATCCGATGAACGCCTCGACTTTGCAGCTGGTGTGGGATTCTACTTCTAATCAGAACACGAGTCATGGAACTTCCATCTCTCGCAGAACTCTGTACTAATGCGCACTCCTCCGAGGCGGATTTGAATGTCCCTAAGTGATAGAAAACTCGTTCGCAATTTGCGAAGGCGCGACGAAGACGCGTTCCGCGAGCTCGTACGAGTCTATCAACACCGCGTGTTCAACATCGTCTACCGAATCCTTGGAGACCGTGAAGAAGCGGAGGACGTGGCCCAGGAGGTATTTGTGGCCATTTTCAAACATATCGACTCATTCCGAGGGGACGCCAAATTCTCCACCTGGGTCTATCGCATCGCCACCAACCAGGCGCGAAACCGACTCAAATACCACGCGAGACGGCATCGTAGAGACCATCAGAACTACGAGGACGCCCCGGAATCCGCGCATCAAGACTCAGACTTCGCGGGCACGATTCCTCAGCCAGAAGACGCCGTGCTCGGGCGCGAACTCGAAAAAATCATCCAGGAAGGGCTCGCTGAGCTCGGGGAAATTCACCGCACGATTATCGTGTTAAGAGATGTGGAGCACCTCTCGTATCAAGAGATTGCCGAAATCGTTGAGCTGCCAGAAGGCACCGTAAAAAGTAGACTCTTTCGGGCGCGAGTGGCGTTGAAAGAATATGTAGAAAAGCGCTACGATTCGTGAGGATGTATGGAAGCTTTACTCGACATAGAATGCACTGAGGATGAGCTGCTCTTCAACGCGTACCTCGACGGCGAGCTTAGTCCCGATGAGGTCCGAGAGTTCAAAGAGCGCTTGCTCCGAGAGCCTGAGTTCAAGCGGGAGTGGGAGGAGTTTTCTCAAGTGATGGGTGGCCTGCACGCTCTGCCCATGGAGTTTGCCCCAAACGACTTCGTGGACAAGGTACAATCGCGGATTCGCACGCGCTCACGCGGGGCGTTTTTCGCCGAAAGCATCCTTTTTAGACAACGCGCACCGTACGAAGTGGTGGCCGTGGTGATGCTGATCGTGATGGCATCGGCCTATTTGCTCCTCGGCGCGCCTCACGATACGCAGATGCGAGACCTCGTGGAGCCTCCCACGCTTGAACCCTAGCAAAGTTGTGGCATGATGCCGGCCTCAAACCGTCAAAGAGAGGCCACATGCGCGCGTTCTTATTCCTTAGTGCACTTCTGGTGGGATGTTCTTCAAGCCCGCCCCCCGTCGACGATTCACCGGTTGCGGAAACCTCCGTAGAGCCGGAAAGAGCGGCCCCGGAACCCATCCGACACGTCGAAGGTCGAGCCGGTTTTTCCTGGGAGCCTCCAGGCGGCTGGAACATGATCACAACCCAGGAATCGCCGTACTACGTCGCGCAAGCGCCTTCCGAAGACGGGTTCGTCTCCAATATCAATATCTCGCCCGGTGACTACTCAGGAGATATGGAGACGTATTTTCAGCTCTCGGTGGACCAACTCAAGGCGATGTACCCAGAAATGGTCTTCGAGACCCAAGACACCACCAGAAACGTTCCCAAATTGGTGACCGTGAACGAGTTCGAACCTGGCGTTAAGATTCGGCAGTTCTTCTACTTTCTCAATGCGCCCGAGCGAAGCAAAGTTTACGTGATGGTGTGTACTCAGGACGCGATGAAGCCAAGCCTCGAGGCGGAGTGCGATCGCTCGGCGGACAGTTTTAAACTCCAGGATATCGTGGCCCCCAAAGCCTGGTACTCCGTGGACGTTCCTCAAGGTTGGACGAAGAAAGAAGACCCGTCCATGCAAGACGATATGTACGTCAACGCCACGACCGGATTTTCCCTCGTAATCAACCGAACGCCCTTTGAAGGAAGTGTGGACGATTTTGAAAAGGCGGCTCAGATCGATTCGTACCTTACCGTGAGTTCCACAGACACCTTCGATACCGCGGCTGGAGAGGCTAAACGACTCACGGGCATGAGTGTAGGGAACCCCGAGATTGAACAACGGATCTACTTCGTGGGAGTGCCGGGTTCCGTCATCATGATGGTTTGCACAAAGCCCCCCAAGACCACCGAAATGGAGCTCTGTGAAAAGGCCGTCTCTTCCTTCAGCCTGCTCCCGTAACCATGAAGACACGTCTCGCGCTCGCCGCATTATTCCTTGCGCACACGTTGATCACCCTGCATGAAATCGGCTCGCGATTTCTCGTGGGTCATCACGGGTGGAACGCTTCGATGCGAAGCATCATCGCAAAGAACTACGTCACGCACGGCCTGCTCGAGACCAAGTTTTTGCCCTACAAAACCATCTGGACCACTGCCGCCCCAGACGGCCCGATTCACTGGAACCACCCACCTGCCATCAACCTGATGACCGCGGCGTCTTTCGGGATTTTCGGCGAGCATGAATGGGCGGCAAGGCTGCCAGTGGTCCTTGCATCCTTAGGCCTCTTCTTCGCGTTTTGGTTCTACGGGCGCACACTCAGCGCCACCGACGAGCGCCGAGTGCTCCTCGGCCTAACCACCGTAGCGGTCTTCGTCTTCACCCCCATTCAAATGCTCTTTGGAAATATGGTGAACTACGAGCCCCCAATCCTTCTCTGCGCGATGCTCGGCTGGGTAGCCTTTCAGCACCAGCGCAACGCGCTCGGAATCTTGGCCTTTGTAGCCGCCGTTTTCATCGACTGGTCGGCGTGTTTTGTGGCTGCTGGCGCTGGTTTCGCCCTACTTCTTCAGCGAAAACCCAAAGCATTTCTGGGCCTAGGGGCCGCCACCACCGCCATGTTTCTGAGCCTCTTCGCGTGGTTGCATCTCAACGCAACGGGCAAAGGGCTCTTCGGCCTCGGGGACCGGCGCGCAAGTGGTGTGACCTACGAAAAACTCTTCGACCTTCTAGCCGCTCGAATCGAGGTCCTCTACGGCTGGCCGTTGATTCTTCTGGCGGCGCTGGGCCTCGTGGTGCAGCTCGTGCGGCTACGTCCAGACCCCGTTGTTGTGACGTTCTTGGTGGGGCCAATTGCCTACTTCCTGACCTTCAAACAGGCAGCCGTAGTCCACAATTTTTACCTTCTCCTGACCATGCCGGCGTTTGTTGTGAGCGCCGCCATCGGGATCAGGCTCCTCATTGAACTCACGGACTGGATTGACCCAAGGTTGCCGGCCGTTGCGGCCCTCGTACTCTGTGCGGGCGTGTTGTGGAATGCCCATGATTCGTGGCCAGAACAGCATCTGCGACGCTACTCCATCGAGTCCGCCTCAAAGCCTCCAAGTTTCCCGCGTATGGGACGCCTCCACGAAATCGAGGTCTTTCGTTGGGTCAACCAGCATTCGGAGCCTGACGATGGGGTCGCCCTGCACTCAGGGATTCGACCTTCGATTCAAGCCCGATACTACCTCTGGCGGCCGTACAAGATGCGCTACCCCAGGGTGGCAAAGCCCAAGAATGACGAGTACCGCTTCCTAATCATGGCCCGGCGGCACCTGAAAACTCCGGACAGGATGCGCAAAGACGCGCAGATTCTCTGGGCGGGCGACTATGTCGTCTTGGATTTTGAGAACGCTGGGAAGCCCGATATTCGCCTCGCGTACAGAGAAATCGAGGCCCCGTGGTGGCACCATCATTTTGTAAGTTCGCTCTATCCGGCCTTTGAGACCGATACCCTGCCCTATGGCAAGAAGCGATGACGTAGGGTAAGGTAGGCCCGATGGACCCGGACCCGAATCTAAACCGCCTTCATTTCAGCTTAGGTGAGCGACGTTACTCGTTGCTCGCCCGCTACGTCACACATGTTGAGCGAACCACGACCCTGACCGCAATTCCCGGGGTTCCGGCGCATATTCGTGGCGTGATGATGCATCAGAGACGCGCCCTTGCTGTGGTGGATTTGAGCACCTTTCTCGGCCAGCCCACAAGCATCGCTGAGCACCTACTCTTGGTCAGACACGAAGAACTTGAAGCTGGAATACTCGTATCGCAAGTGCATGGCGTGCTCGAAGGTGATGCGGAAGAATTGGATATTATGAAAATATTGGAAGAGGCCTCGATATGAAGATTTGGTTGGTCCTAATCCTATTAGAGGCCGTGGTTTTTGGACTCCTCGGGGTCAGGGCCGCTCAGCTCGAAGACACGCTCCTAATCTTTGGAGCTGGCTTTGGCTGGTTGGTCTTAGCCACCACCACTTGGGCGTTGTTGAGCCCCTTGCGCTTTGTTCAGGCGAGCTTGCGCGACCTGAGCGCCAAAGGCGACGCGGCCACGCTCGCTCCGGCATTCGGAGAGCTCAACGACCTCGCGGAGCAAATCAATCTCCTTCGCGACCGTATGACCCGATGGACCTCGGAGTCACGAACCCTCCTCGGCAAAGCTTCAGACAAACCGGTCGAGGATCTGCTGGCCGAGTTCAGCCGCCTTTCGGGCGCACTGGGCCAGACGCTCGACTCAGTAGACCGCGCCATGCGCGCAATCGATCCCGTTCAAGCAACCACGCGCAAACTCGCGGACTCCACGCAGAGCACCTTTAAGCTCGCCGAACGCGCCCAAAACTCGGTCAGGACCATTCGTAATCGATTCGACGATCTCGACGCCAAAGGAGCTCGCATTGCCGAGCTCTCCGAGGAGATCCGAAGCGTGGTTCAGCGGCTTGATATGATCTCTCTCAATGCATCGCTCGAGGCTAGTCGCGCGGGCGAAGCAGGCAAATCATTTGCCCAGATGGCATCGGAAATTCGAGGGCTCTCCGAGCAGATTCAAGAGGCCACACGCGAGATCAAGGAGGTCGTCGCACAGGCCGCGATTGTTCAACGTGCGGGCATTGACGAGTCAGAGGCTGGTATCTCGCTCGGTGAACAACTCTCCGACTCCGCGCTCAGGATCGGCAGTGTTGCTCAACAGATCCAGACCGGTGTGGACCAATGTGCCGCCCAAATGAATGACCTCCACGACCAGTCGATGAGCGTCGAAATTTCTAGAAAGGCCGTAGAGAAATCTCTTCCGGCCCCAAAGCCGCGTTCGCGCCCAGACCATCGGCAGACGGTGGTTGGCTTAAACGCTGTGTCTGAGCCGGAGGAGACTCCGGTCCCGATCACATCAGAGCGTGAAGAACCCACCCGTGAGTTCACCCCCGAACATCTCAACGCATTTGAAGCTGCCGTAGAAGAGCTCGAAAAGGATTTGGAGTGAGCCTAGGCGCCCTCATCGAAAAATTCAGGGGCGTGGCCCTTGAACGCGTAGATAAAATGGCCTCCCTTGTGCACGAGCTCGAGGTCGAACACGACGACGAATTGCTGGACGCGCTCCTTCGCGAAACCCATACCCTAAAGGGCGAAGCGCGGATGATGAGCTTTGCCGATATCAACCTCGTCTCGCACCTCACCGAACAAGTCGCGATCGAAGGGCTGCGCTCAACGCCACGGCGCGACGACACCTTCGAAGTCTTGCACTTCGGACTCGATATCCTCAGAACTCTGCTCACAAAATCAGCAGGCGAAGCCCCCGCAGACTTGACCGGGTTTGTGGACAAGATGATGTCCTGGAGGAATCCGGGAAGCCGCAAAACCAGTGAGTTCAAACGCGTCCGAACCGGAGAGACCACGAGCCTCAACGCAAAGGCTCTCAAGGTTCGGGGGCAGACAGCCATCCGTGTGGACTTCGAGCGCCTTGAAAACCTCTCGGGTTTGAGTGGCGAAGTAAACCTCTCGGCTCGGCAGCTCGCGCATCAATTTGAGGTCACGCACCACCTGCTTCATGCGCTAAACGAAGAGGTTGAGCGCACCACAGAAGTTCTTCCACGAGCGCTAGCCAACAATCTCAAGTCCGCATTCCATCGGCTTCACGTCGGTGTGCAAGAGCTCGAGTACGAGAGCCATCAAACCCTTCACAGAGCCGCTCATCTCGAAGAAGTTGTGCAGGAACTTAGACACGTCCCGGTTGCGGAAGTGCTCAGCCACTATCCCCGTGCAGTGCGCGCCCTGGCCCTTGAAAACGCGAAGAAGATCCGGCTCGTCCACGAATTCGGAGACGTCAAAGTGGACCGCGGAATCATCACCGGACTCTCCGACCCACTCCTTCACCTTGTTCGAAACGCTGTGGATCATGGGGTTGAGTCTCCGAGCGTCCGACGTGCACAGGAAAAGCCCGAGGAAGGCGAAATCACTCTGATTTGCCAAAACCTCGGAAGCTCACTCCGCGTGGTGGTGCGGGACGATGGCGCTGGAATGGACCCCAATAGATTGCGAGAGGTAGCCATCGAGAGAGAGCTGTTGACCCCAAAAGAAGCAGCGGAGCTCAGTGACCAAGAGGCATTGCGCCTGATTTTCGAGCCCGGATTCTCCACGCGCGCGCAGGCGAGCGACCTTAGTGGGCGCGGCATCGGCATGGATGTGGTGATGCAGAAAGTTGTGGAGTTTGGTGGCTCCGTGGAAGTCGAGAGTACCCACGGCGTGGGCACAACAATCGTGCTTGAAATCCCAACCTCGAGCACCATGAACTCGGTCCTCCTTCTGGCATCAGCAGATATTTTGGTCGCCGTTGCACTGCAGGATATCGAAGAGGTCAACGCCGCTGCCGGCGGCGATGGGCTCGATATCACCGACCTCTTCAACCTACCTCCGGTCCCTACGAAGTACCGAGTCACGCTCAAGTCCGGCAAAGTCCTCCGAGCCGCACGAATCCTTGGTGAGCGACAAGCCCTAATCCGCCCCCTTGGGGCGTTTCTGGCCGGCGCAAAGCTCTGCCGTGGTATCGCACTAACCGACACCGGAGAACAGGTTCCGCTTCTGAACACCTATGCAATTTCCGAAGAGGCTTCCGAACTCAAAGTCCGGACAGAGAGAGCGTCACGAGTGCTGGTCGTAGATGACTCAGACGTAACTCGCGCGCTGATTAGAAGCATTCTTCGTGGTGCTGGATACCTGGTTTGGGAAGCGAGAGACGGTCAGCATGCCCAAGTGGTCATTGAAGAGGCGAGGCCACATCTCGTGGTCTGTGACCTTCAAATGCCAGTCATGGACGGCCTCGAATTCTTGAGATGGCTACGCCAACATTCGAGATATTCCGACATCGCCGCGCTCATGCTAACAACGCAAGCTGGCGAGCAAGACAAAGATCGCGCAAGAGACGCAGGAGCAGATGAATTCATGGGAAAACTAGATTTTGACGAGAGCAGGCTGGTGAGAAGCGTTGAGAGACTTCTGAAGAGAGCTGGCTCATGACCATGCTCATTTTCTACATCGTGCTCACTCTCGGAGTATCGTTTTTCTGCTCGATGCTCGAAGCGATGTTGCTCAGCATCACGCCATCCTATGTAGGGGCGATGGAAATCGAGAAGCCGAGCTATGGCGCGCGACTCGCCGCGCTCAAAAAGGACGTGGACCGCCCGCTGGGGGCGATTCTGGCCCTCAACACCATCGCCAATACCTTGGGAGCAGGTGGTGTGGGTGCACAGGTCCTCAAAGTCTATGGGGAACAATGGGTGGCCGCAGCCGGTATGATCCTGACCGTCGCAATCCTCTACTTCTCGGAGATCGTACCAAAAACGCTCGGAGCCAAGTTCTGGCGCCAACTTGCGCCTATCGCCACCCGTATTCTGCCGATCATGATGATCATCACCCTACCACTGGTCTGGCCCTCGAAATTCCTTGTGCGCTTGCTGGGCAAGAACGACGGGCCAGCCCTGAGTCGCGAAGAATTCTCAGCCATGGCCAATATGGCTGCCGATGAAGGCATGTTCCACGAACAGGAATCGATAATCCTTAGGAACCTTGGGAAGTTTAGCTCGTTGACTGCCAAGGACATCATGACACCACGCACGGTGATCGTCGGATTCTGCGAAGATGAAACCGTGGAAAAAGTGATGGAAGAGCTTCGGGAAAAAGAGTTCTACCAGAGATTCTCGCGCATCCCGGTCTACCAAAATGGTATCGACGAGATTTCCGGCTTTATCCACAAACACGATCTCCTCCTCAACTACGCTCACGACGAGGGTGAGGTTCAGCTGAAGGACTTTAAAAGACCCATCATGGTAATGCCGATGGTGGCAAAAATTTCTACGTTGCTGGAGAGAATGCTAGCCAAGAAAGAACACATGGTCCTCTTGGTGGATGAGTACGGGGGCACGGCGGGAATCGCCACCCTCGAGGATATCGTCGAGACCCTGCTCGGTATGGAAATTCTGGACGAGTTCGACGAAGTCGAAGACATGCGCTCTCTGGCACGCCAACAATGGAAGAAGCGCGTCGAGGCAATGGGAATCACAGAGGAGTAGTTGTCCAAGCGGGCTCCGTCCGCTTGGACACGAACGACTACTTCTGCCTAAACTTCTCCAAGAGGAGCTCCACCGAAGTGTAGAGCACGGGGATGATGATCAAAGAAATGGCGGTGGACGTAATCAACCCTCCCACCACCACGCGGGCCAGAGGGGCCTGGGTATCTCCACCCTCAGCGTAGCCGATGGCGACCGGCAAAAGGGCGAGGATTGTGGTGGTGGTGGTCATCAAGATTGGGCGCAGACGTCTCTGAGCGCTCACACGCACAGCTTCCAACAACTCCATGGGTTTGTGCCCCTCACCACCCCTGCGCATTAGATTGATATAATCTATGAGCACGATCGCATTATTCACGACAATACCCGTCAAAACGATGCAGCCCATGAAGGACTGGATGTTGAGCGTGGTGCCGGTGAAGAAGAGGGTCAAGAACACACCGATTCCCGCGAAGGGTACAGAGAGCATGATAATCAAAGGCTGATGGAAGCTCTCGAACTGCCCCGCCATGACCATATAGACCAGCAAAATAGCCAGGATAATGCCGATTAGAAGACTCTGGAACGTCTTCTCCTGCTCTTCGGTCTCACCCGTCACGATCACCGAAAAATTGTCTGAGTGCTCGAGTTCACGCACGCCTGCACGGATGTCCTCGGCAATCGAGCCGAGGTCTCTATCACCCGTGAGCTGAGCGTTCACCATAACGACACGGTTCTGGTTCAGGCGCTCGATCACCAGTGGCCCTTCGACCTCTTCGAACCTCACGAGGTTCCTCAAAGGCGTGGTTCCATGATTAGGCACCACTATCGGCACCTCCATCATGGCCTCAAGGCCACGGCGCTCGTCCTCACGCAGCTGGACAATCACCTCAAACTCATCCCCATCATCTCGCAGAACGGTGGCACGAGTACCTTGCAAAAGCGTTTGTAACTGGCCCGCAACGTCCGAGTAGTTCATCCCCATGCCGGCGATCTTGGTGCGGTCTGGAATAACACGGAGCTCGCGCCCACCGGGCTGACGGCTAACACGAGCGCCGCTCACACCCTCGGTATCCATCATCACCTTCTGAACTTGAGAGGCGAGCCGGTCGCCTTCGTCAAGATCGTGGCCTCGCACTTGAACTTCCAGGCGCTCACCACCTCCGCGGAGCACGCGCAGAATCCAGAGACCACCACCCGCAAAGACACGCACGGTGCCTCCGGGAATCAGCCCCTCTAGTTTTGGACGAAGTTCATTCGCGATATCCTCACTGGAGCGCGTACGCTCGGTCGGAGGAACAAGAGTGGCCTCAATTCGCGCCGATTCACCACCAGAAGTCGAATAGAAGCCCGGCGTACCCACAACCGTCTGCAGATTCATGAGCTCGGGAACTTCGGCGATCACCACTTCTTCCATCTTCTTGATGGCGCGCTCCGTGACCTCGATTCGTGTTCCCACAGGGAACTCAAAGTTTACCCGAACTTCCGACTGGTCCTCTTCAGGGAGGAGTTCCGAGCCGATGAAAGGCACCACCGCAGCCGAAGCAGCCAGCATCACCACAGAGACGACCATCGTGGTTTTTCGCCAGTTCAAGCACACATTCAGGAAGGTGGCGTAGTACTTTTCCAAAGTAGCCAGGAATCCCTTATCAGACCCCATCTTCGTGCCCTTCTTGAGGAATCTAGAGCTCAAGACGGGAATTAGTGTGAGAGCGACCGCCAACGAACAGATCAGCGCAAAACTCACCACGAACGCCATCTGACCGAAGAAAATAGAAGCAAAACCGGTAAGGAAGATGACCGGGACGAAGACCACCAGGGTGGTAATGGTTGAGGCAACAATCGCGCCCGCAACTTCCTGGGCACCATGAACCGCCGCGTCCATGGGCTCTTCGCCCTCTTCGTATTTTCTGAAGATATTCTCGAGAATCACGATCGCGTTGTCCACGAGCATACCGATACCAAGCGCCACACCACCAAAGCTGATGAGGTTGAGCGTGATGTCAAAAGCGTACATCAGCGTGAACATACCGATGATCGAGATCGGAATACCGGTCGCCACGATCAGAGTGGACCGAATGTTCTTCAAGAAGAGTAGAAGCACCATGATCGCCAAAAACGCGCCGATGAGCACCGAATCGCGAACGTTGGAGATCGAATTCTTGATGTAGTCCGAGGTATCGGTGAGAACTTCGAGCTGTAATTTGCCTTGATAATCCTTGTTGATCTCAGCGACCTCAGCCCGAACGCGATCGGCAACAACCACGGTGTTCGCACCGGATTGTTTGGCGATATTCACCCTCAAGCCGGGTTGCCCGTTGATATAAACCACGTTGTCAGGATCCTCGAAGGTATCGATGACATCAGCCACATCTTTGAGATAAATCGGGTAGGAACGCCCATCCCACTCCGTGCGAATCGCGACGACCATATCCTGGAAGTCGCGCACGTTCTCGGCTTCACCCACGGAACGAACGAGAACATTGCTATCGAATTCTTCCACACCACCGGCGGGAAGATTTCTATTGTTCTGCCGCAGCGTCTGAACCACGGTCTCTGGAGAGATATTGAGAGCTCGGAGGCGGTCTGAATCCAAGAGGACGTGGATTTCGCGGCGCAAACCACCGCGCGTCTCAGCCTGCGCTACACCCTCTACACGCTCCAACCTAGGGCTGAGGTCACGTTCAGCTATCAAACGCAATGTGGGCTCATCTAGCGTGCCACTGAGGCCCAAATACATGATGGGAAAGCTTCCCAGATTGAATTTGTACACAATCGGGGCGTCGGCCTCCTCGGGAATCACATCACGAAGGCGCTGCACCACAGCGCTTACGTCCATCATGGCGGTGTCCAAATCGGTGCCCCAGATGAAGCGCAACGCCACGCGGCTTCGCCCTTCAGCAGAGAAACTCTCGATCCGGTCAATGCCCTCAACGGTAGAGAGCGCCTGCTCGATCGGGCGTGTGATGGTGGTCTCGATTTCCTCGGGACCCGCCCCATCGTAGGTCGTTACGACTGAAATACTCGGAAAGTCGATCTCGGGAAGCAGGTCGATCTGAAGACGAGTGAACGAAACGGCACCCAGAATCAAGATCCCCACAAAGACCATGGTGGTTAGAACTGGGCGATAAACGGCGAAACGGGAGAGGTTCACGAGTCGTCCTCCTCTAATTCTTGAACGAGCTGTACCTTTCCTCCCTCAACGAGTTTCTCATGACCGCGTAGCACGATGGTTTCACCGGCTTCGACACCTCCAAGTATCTCGGTTGCGCTTCTATTCTTAAGCCCAGGTGTTACGGTGATGCGATGAGCCTTGTCATCTTTGACGGTCCAGACATAACGGGTTCCGTCACGGTCTTTGAGAACCGCCTGGCTAGGCGCGATCAGCGCTGAATCCTTGGACGAAAGCACGATTTGCGCGCGGGCGTACATTCCCGGCTTGATCCGGTCCCAGGAGTCTGGAGCGGCGTCAGCAGGCAGCACATCGATCCGCATGGTTCGGGTCTGTGGATCTACCGCTGGGGCGATTCTCCCGACCTTTCCGGGCACGGACTCACCGCCAAGGGCATCAACACGCACCACAACCGGCATCTCGGTGCTGATCATGCCGGAGTCGGTCTCGGCGACTCTCAACTGCAAGTAGATATCCGAGTCATCCACAACGCGGAAGAGCTGTGTTCCAGCCATCACGTGGTTTCCAACGTCTACAAATCGCTCGGCAACAATACCGTCAAATGGCGCCTTAACCCGAGTATCCTGAAGGCTTACACGGCCAGTCGATAGGCGCGCTTGATTCTGCTGCACGGTCGCCTCAGCCACATCAATGCGCTGCTGCGCCACCGAAATCTGCGATTTCAAGTCTTCGATCTCTCGCTCGGTCACGAGGTTTCGGGCGAGCAATGGCTCGCGCCGCTGTAGATCGGCTTCCAAGTTGGCCTTTTGCGTTCTAGCCTCTTCCGCACTCGCCCGCGCCACAGCCACGCTCGCCTCAAGCTCTCTAACCCTCTGCTGATAAGTCACAGGGTCGATCACAGCGAGTACATCGCCCTTCTTGACGGTATCACCGAGCCTGACGTTGATCTCTTTGACCACGCCCGTCACTTCGGCCGATAGATTCGCCATTGCGTCTGTAGCAAACTCACCACCGTAATCTCGCACAACTTCAAACGGAGCCTGGGCCAACACATGCCCTTGGACCGTGGCGGCAGGGGCAACCTTCATTCCTTTCTTGGCGGACTGTGCCGACGCGGGTGCACCCTCGGATTCGCACCCCCAAAGAGCCAGCGCTGTGGCCAAGATGATCAATCGTCTCATTTGTTAATACCTTGTGTGAATCTGTACCGTGAAGCCGCCAGGTCGGCCTCGAGCTCCGATTGTACCAGACTCAGCTGAGCCCTGAACAATTCGTCACTTGCCTCGGTAACTTCAATACTCGTTGCAAGCCCTGCGTCAAATCGTGCGTTTGCCATATCGTAGGCGTTTTGCGAAACCTCAACGTTTTTCTTCGCCACCTCAATCGCCTCATTCGCAGCCCGCCAGTCGCGCATCGCGCGGACCTGATCAGCGCTGACATTGCGCTCAAGGTTAGAGAGCTCCAATCGGGCGATCTCCGTCTCGATGGAAAGCTGTTCCGCACGTGCCCAACGGGCTCCACCATCGTAAAGAATCCAGTTCAGATTCAGGCTCACCGCCCAGAGAAACGTATCCGGATTGGACAAACTTTCAGGACCCACTCGCCCTGTTCCCCTGAGCTCCAGCGTCGGAAAAAGGCTCCACCAAACCGAGGACTCTTGCTTCTCGATGGTCTGGATAAAAATTTCTTCGGCCTCCAAGTCTCTACGAGCCTCAAGATTAACGCCACCATCAGGCAATGCCAGCCTCTCAGCCTCGGAAACATTCGCACGGAATTCGCCGTTTAGCTCCTTGCCCATGAGCACGGCGAGCGCATCGGAAGCGTTCCCCAGACGAGCCTTCGCGTTCACCAAGGTTTGCTCTGCGACTAGCACCTGTGATTCAGCCCGCGCCGCGTCCAGAGGAATCGCGATTCCCTGTTCCGCCAACGCCTTAGCCCTGTCTGCATAGGCCTGTCTCAACTTCACGGTGGCTTCGGCAATTTCGAGCTCCCGCTCAGCAGCCGCAAGCTCATAAAAGGCCTGCTCCACCTCGAACCCCAGTACATGACGCCCCCACTCACTCAACTTCCGGGTCGCTTCCTCTTGGAGACCAGCCTCGGAGTAAAGAGGGTACTGCCGACCATCAAAAAGCATGATCGACGCATATGCGTTGCCACCCCAATCAAATCTTGGGGTGATCACCCTGCCCTGGAGCTCTACCTCATTCGCATTCAGCGTACCGCTCAGACCGAGCCCCACCTCAGGGAGCAGACCCGCCAATGCCTGGCGGCGGATGGTCTGCGAGCGCTCGATGCGCTTCTCCAGAATCTGAAATTGCTCGTTCGCTTTCACAGCTTCGGCGCGAGCCTCTTCAATACTCAATCGCTGCTGAGCACCCAAGCTGAGGGGAAGGGTCACGCTGATCGCCACTACCAGCGATATTAGTCCTGATCTCACAAGGCTCCTTTTACTCATCCATTCTAGAAACACGAAGTTTCGCGCGGCGCTCAAACAGCAACTTTTAAGCGGCTTATTCCGCAAAAACGATGCCCGAGGCACTTTCTTTAGACGCACCAAATCTCACATGGGCGCAAAATTGGCGTTTTCGATTAGTTTCTGGCGAGTTGGGCCCGCGCTCTTTCATCCTTTTGAATCCGCTCTTTGGCTGACTCAACCTGCTCAACGCTGAGCTCTTGAACTTCATCCGCCCCGGTGATCGGAAAGAGTAGATCGAGCGCGGTATAGGCCATGGTATGAAAATTCATCAAGGTAGCGGTATCGCGCTTAATCGGATGTTCCTTGATCAGCTGCACGATCGCTTCGTGTTGCGCCCCAATATTGACCTCTTTTGGGTCCAGAACCAGACGCCGAAGCCTTGGATCTGAGTTCACCACCAGCATCAAATCAGGCCCCGGATCGTGAGGGAAAAACTTCAGACAGAACCGGCCGAGACCATCTGTTTTTGTGGTCAAGAGCGTCTCTTCAATCTCAAAATCAGGGGTGGCGCGGGCGAGCACAACCTCGAGATCGGCCCTTCCCGGGAACATCTCGCCGCGAAGCAAGACCGGCGAATCTTCAGCCTTTTGCTCGGCTTCTGCGGCACCCGCGCAACTCACGGACTCCCACCCACTGAGGCTCGTGCTCTCCTCGGTAAGAAGCGCCTCAGGGTCAAAGAACTCGCCCTCGACTTCTATTTCAGGTTCTTCTGGCGGAGCCACCGGCTGGTTCTCACACCCCGAGAAACTAAAGAACGCGCACAACCACAACGCTGACGTTATCGCGTCCAAGGCGCTTGAGCGCGAGCGATGAGACCGCTTCAGCGATCTCCTGGGACGTGTCGTATCGAAGCGCAAATTCAAGAATCTCATGGTCCTCTACCTCACCGTGGGCACCATCGGAGCTCAGGATATAGATGTCATTGACCAGAACTTCAAAGGCTTCTTTCGTGTCAATTCGGTCAAACTCCACCTCCGATGAGGTGCTCAGAAACCGAGAAATGGTGCGGTGCGATACGTCGTTCTTGTCCGCCTGCTCGGGCGTGAGCTCCCCGAGTTTTGTGAGGATATTGGCCAGAGTATGATCCTCTGAGAGCGGATGAATCGCCTCGTCGCGCACCAAATATGCGCGCGAATCCCCAACATGCGCCACGCTCGCCCTTCGGCCCGCAATGAGTAGCCCCGTAAATGTGGTGCCGCCACGGTTGTTGTGCGGGTCCAACTCACCATCCACCGCGAGCTGTTGCCCAACCACCTTCACGATGCTTCGCGCAAGCTCTTCGGGCTTTTCTTCGATGGCATCAACCCCATAGCGCGACCAGGCCCTAGCGAAAGCCGAACACGCCGTATGAACGGCCTGGCCACTCGCCCGCTCTCCGTCTTGAATGCCGCCTATTCCATCCGCGACGCAGAAGAAACCGCTCGTCTGCTTTCGAGATCCACAAATCGAGTTCAGCTCGATATAGCCGCACGAATCCTGATTATTCTTACGGAAGAGATAGTTTCCGACCGTAGAAACCTGTCCAACTTCGAGCCGCAACGAGCGCACTAACTCGTGATGAAGTTGGTGGAGGCCCTCCGTCAGATCCTCCGCGTCTACGTACGCAAGGTCCCCGTAGGGAGACACGCAACCGGCCAGAACTTGCGGCACTCCGGGGTGATTCGCGGGATGCCCCGAAAGAGCGCCCTTTTCCTGCAACAGGGCCGCCATCTCGTGCCCCCCCGGATAGGGCTCTTGGCAAAACACCTCGTAGAGGAGCTCGCCGATCAGGCGCATATCGCGCCACGCAGCTTCGATGGCGGGCTTTCGTGCGAGATGAAATCGGGGCATGGAGGCGATGAAGAGCTTTGAAGAATCTGGGTCCATCAAGAGGTTGTGCCGTCGCACGCCTTGCATCCAGCCGCTTCGTTGATGAACTTCACCGAGTGCCTCGGCGAGCTCCATCAAGCTGAGCGTGGCAACTTCCTTTGGCGTGGACCGCCAACGCTCCTCAGCAAAAGGTCTGTATGCCTTATCGAATCCCTTCAGAAGAACAAAGGCTTCGGTCGGCGTCTCAAAAACATCCACGACCTCGGGAAGACACGGGTGCGAGATATCCTCGAGCACCCTGGAAACATCATCGGCCCAAGCGTGGTTGCCTACCCAACAAAATCGCGGCGAGGGACCATCTAGCAAAAGTGTGAGCGCATCTTCATCTGTCGGCCCTACGGCGCCACGTACGGTCCACGAACTTTGCCCCAACTCCAACTTCGAGCCTGGGAGCCATCTCATGTGTCACCTCGCACCTTTCGCTCCCGCATCGCCTTCTCTTCGCGCCAGTTTACGATCGCGGGGAGTTCAACGGTTCGTCGATCGACCAACAAACGAATATTGGAGGGGTGATGGAAATGAAAGAGAACCGAGCCCAGACCGAGTTCATCTGAGGGCATCAAAGGCGTAAGACCTGAGACTTCGACCCGGTTTACATAGGTACGCTGCCTTGGCGAGAGTGGATTTAGAAACCAGTTATCCGTGTCGGTCTCCCTCCAGATTTCTACGTGCCTAAACCCGATATACTTTCTCTCCTCGTCCACCAAACCAGCTAAATCCCAGTCTGGGCGTTTGAGGCGGCGCTGTCGATCACTGTGAATCACGTCGGGAAAGGACCTACCTATCAGGGCCTTCTTGCCGCTCGTATCGAGCTGGAAAAATGGACCACAGGCCGCGCCTGCTCGCATCAGAAAGAGTGATGGCGTCTCGACGCTTAGCAATAGGGCTTTCTGCGCCTCTTTCCACGCGGCAAGGCTCGTCCCGCTGCGCCGAAACACAAAGTCGACCACACCTAATTTGAGGGTGTCGCCGTCTCGGATATCCGCCCAAGCCCGGGTGTCCACCAAAGGCTCGCCATTTAGGAGTGTGGTCGCCGCCGGGGAGAGATGCCTGACTTTCCACTCTTCGGTGTCTTCATCCAAGCTAAAGCGTACGTGTGGAGCCGAGATTCGATAGAGTTCGTGGTCGACCAGACCATCGATATGGAGATCTACGGGCCCGTGTTGGGGATGGAAACGCCCCGCGTAGACGTCGACTCCGTGGATTTCAACGACGGTGTCTCGGGGACCGTGGAGGCGCGCAAGAGGGGGCACGCGATGCGCGCGATTCAGGTCGGGGTGTACTGTTTCCCGCCAACCCCTCAGTACGTCTAGGTCAAAGCTCATTCAATCCTCGGGCGTATCCTAGCCTAGCGCAGATACATTAGTTCACAAACGCTAGACGCCCTAGAATTTTCTCTGCTGAATCTTTGACACTCCCTGAGTCCTCCGGAGGACCGACGCACGAAGGACACCCACGATCGCACGGACACCGCTGGATTAGGTCAAGGGCGAGTCTCATAAACGGCCTTTGATCCTCGTAGAGTCCTTCTCCAAATCCCACGCCGCCGGGGAAGCGATCGTAGATAAATATGGTGGGATCGTAGAGGACCGGCCCGACTCTGCCTTGTTCGCTGGAGTGTGCTTGGCCGGAAGGCGGCGCAATCCCATCGAAGGTGTGTGCCACGCCGTCTTTATCCCTCAAGGTAAGTCCATCAAAGCCCTTCGAAAGCCACGAATCGTCTTGCACACTGCCGATCGTAATCTGCAGGTCACGAGGGTCACACATCAACTTCAAGCTGGCCGCGGTGCGCATGACTTCACTGATTCCGGCAACGGTACGTGCCCATTGTGTAGGGTCGTTCGCCAAATCAGGGAAGTCTTCAGCCCGAAGCTCCAGCCAATACGACGTTGTATGGAGCTCCAACTCAGGCAGATTTAGCTCGCCGTAGCCTACGTTCTCGCCCGTCCCAAACTTGATCTTTTTATACCCCACAAAACGGTCAGTCACGGCCACCTCGCCGTGCCCGATTCTGCCGGGCGGGACGTGTTTTTCGCCAAAGACTTCTAAGACCTTCACAGCCGCATAATGCATGGCGGTGGTGTAGTACCCGTCATTGCTCTCACGGACATAGGCACGCCGCTCGTCGTAATCCAGACGCTCGACTCGATAAGGCTCGCCTGAAACCTGATAGACAGCATTCGGATAGATCGTGGTGTGTGCGCTCTCGAAGTCCACTTCAGCCAGAATCTTCGGCTCATCACGGGTGATGTCCACCACCACAAAGTTCTCGTCGGCGATATTTCTGAGATTGATCTCACTTGCAGGGTAGTTGTCGGCACACCATTTCCACTCACCGTTGACCAATTGAACGACATGCGAATGCCCTTCGAGAAACTCCATAATTTCCCGTGTTTGTTCCGCATCGAACCCGCCAAAACTCTCACCGTCACGAATTGAGAGCTCAAACGTGGCGCACTTCAGATGCTCGACGATAATCCTCAAATTATCCGGCCCGATTCGTGCCGACTCCGGCGAACGCTCAAAGAAATACTCCGGGTTCTGGATGATGAATTGGTCAAGAGGATCGTCTCCCGCGATGACAATCGAAACTGACGTGCCACCGGAGCGCCCAGAACGGCCGATCTGCTGCCAGGTAGAGGCCACGGTGCCGGGATATCCAGCGAGTATACAGACGTCGAGAGAGCCGATATCGATGCCGAGCTCAAGGGCGTTTGTAGACACCACACCGAGCACACTTCCGTCCCTCAACCCTCGCTCAATCGAGCGCCTAAGGTTTGGCAAATAGCCACCTCGGTAGCTCGCCACGCGGTTGTGGAGCCCAGGCGAATTCCGGTCGGATTTGAGCCGCTCTTTGAGGCGGTTGATCAAAACCTCAACCGATTGACGACTTCGCGTAAACACGATGGTTCCACACTCTTTGGTCAACACCGTTCGGGCTAGAGAGCCCGCGGCCGAAACTGGGCTTTGACGCCGCATCTGAGCCGGATCAGTGATTGGGGGATTCATGAAGCAGACGAAACGCTCCGATGCGGGTGCCCCATTTTCAGTCACACACTCAAAGGGCTCCTCGGTCAGACTCTCGGCCAACTCCTTGGGGTTTGCGATGGTGGCGCTCGTACAGATGAAGACGGGCTCGACCCCGTAGTGCCGAGCAATGCGCATCAGGCGCCGAATCACGTTGGCCACGTGCGAGCCAAAGACCCCACGGTAGGTGTGTAGCTCATCAATGATGACGTATTTCAAGCCCCTAAAAAACGGGATCCACATCTTGTGGTTGGGCATGATCGCCGAGTGCAACATATCCGGATTGGTCACTACGAGGCGCCCGCTTCGACGAATGCGTTTACGAACATCGGGTGGCGTATCCCCGTCATAGACTTGGGCCTCCCACGTATCATCGTGGTCTGGAGCGTGGCCCATCAAGGTATTGAGTTCAGCACACTGATCCTGGCTCAACGCCTTAGTTGGGAAGAGATAGAGCGCGTTATAACCCTGATAGAGACTGTCCAAAACAGGCAGGTTGTACGCGAGGCTCTTGCCACTGGCAGTGGGCGTCACGAGCACCACATTCCGGCCCTCAATCGCGTGCTCAATCGCCGCAGACTGGTGCACGTAGAGGTCCTTAAAGCCGCGCGCCCTGAGCATCTCCTTCAGTCGCGCGTCCAGCTTTTTGGGAAAACCACCCCATTTTGCTTCCCGCGCAGGGATATGATGAATCGTGGTAAAAGCTCGGCCCGGACCGTTTCCAGCGCGCCAATATTCGATCAATGACCGAAGTTCGTTCTGTGAATTCTGGGCTCTACGCATACTTCCCTCATGTGCATGCCCATTTAACTGAATAGATGTACAGTGGTCAAGGCGGATTTGTACTTAGCAACTCCAACCTTTCAACCCATGCGCTAAAGAGCGGACACGACTCGCGCATTCGCTCTAGGCCAACCTCCTTGGCAATGGCGATACCGGTGGTCGTCTTTTTGAACCTCGGCGACAATTTCCTGAGACGGTGGCTTGGTGAGGTGTTCGGTGAGTCATTGATTGCCTCTGCCTCACCGCATTCTTCCAGTATTGAAGACACAACTTCGAGAGTGACACCGATCTCACTAGCCAAGACCTCAGGCGCGCTGAAATACAAGGCTTCAAATTCATGCATCGACACATAGGGTATAAATCGCGAACCACGGGTGTATTCTGAGAAGAGTTGTTCGACTTCGGTCAGAGTCGCCTTGTTGATGGTTTCGGCTTTCGCTCCAGGGTCGGACTTCTGTCTAGCCTCCTGGAGGCCGGGCCAATCACTTCGAATGCCGTAGTAATCCACCATCAAGGTCACCCATGTATCCCCGCGTTGCTTGAGATGGAGTCCAATATCATTCTTCGCCCGAGCGAATTTTACATCCCCTCCCTTCTGACCAGGTTTATCGAGTATGATCGGGGTCAGGAATACATTCTTGCGTGCTATGTAAGGGCCTAAGAGTTCTTTGACGAATAGTTGTTCTGTTGGACCTTCAACAATGACGATGACTTCGGCAAAGTCACTCATGATTTGTCCCCGCCTTGATTACGTTCTTCGTCCAGAGCTCGCCCACCGAATAGTTGTCCAACCATTTGTCAAAGTCTTCTAACTCGAGTCTTTGAAACGTGGATTGACCGCCTTCCCGATTAACCACGACGATATCCTCGATGGAGAATTGATCGATCAAGAGTGGAGACTGAGTCGCGACGATGAGTTGAGTTCGATTGGAGGCATCACGAATGAGTTCGCCCAGTATTCTAATGGCTTCAGGATGCAGACCAAGTTCGGGCTCATCTATCACTATGGTGGAGGGTGGTTTCGGCTGGAGCAGCGCCGTAACAAGACATATGAAGCGCAGAGAACCATCCGATAAATGATAAGGCTGCATCGGAAAGTCAGAGCCCTTTTGGCTCCAGGTGAGCTTCGTCTTTTCGGCTTCGCCCTGCTTAACGATGTCCAGCAAGAAATCGTCAAAAAATGGCAAAACCAGCCGAATAGCATTCAGGATCTCTTGGTAATGCGTATGGTGTGCCGAACGCAGTTCTCTCAAGAATGGTGCGATATTCGAGGCATCGTGTCGCAGAACTTGGTTATCTTCAACAATCTCTGAGCGCCGCATCGGCGAGAGTGGTCCAGTATCGTGAAAATGATAGACCACCCAGCTGGAGATCGATTCGTAGACAAAATACCCTACGCCTTTCCCCTCTCCAGAATGAACGGCTTCGTTGCGCATTTCGCGAAGTCGGCTCTCTTGCGACGGGCTTCCATACGAACGCCACGCGCCATCCGAAAGATGCCGACGGTATTCTTCGACTAAAAAGGTCTCGCTCACGGTAGGGGTAAGTTGACACTTGTAGAAGTTGGAGCCTTCACTTGCGGGGCTTCCCGATTCAAACTCCAACTCCAAGTAGATTTCTTCGGTGTGCTTGGGACCGTTGTGGAGAAAACTATCCGCCCCTCCATTTCCACCGATAAATTTTTGAAATCCTTCTAGAGTCATGGACCGAAGCATCTGAAACACTTGCACCAGATTGCTTTTACCTGCGCCGTTCGCCCCGATCACAACATTCAGATTCGCGAGTTTGAGTCCCTCTAGATTGCGGATGGATTTGAAGCCGCGAATGGTGATCGATTTGACTGCTCCCTTCATCTCTCAATCTCCACGGTGCGACGTCCAGAACCCGTTGTACAATTACTTGCGGCGCAACTCAAGCCACTGGCTCAATGGCTCAAAGACCCGTTCTGGAGCTTCGTTGTTGATGAAGAGGTCAGCGTGCGCAAACCAATTGCGCTCGTCTCCTACGCGCAGAATATCTACAGGACCAGCAATCGCGTCTTTGACCGATAAGGCGGCTGCCGGAGGCACCACGCCGTCCGCATTTGCGATTACACAAAGCGTGGGAAGGTCTACAGACGCTAGCCCTTGGGTGATGTTGAGGCCCGCAACCTTGAGGTCTTTGGCGTTGACCCAGTGCGCGATCTGCTTGTTCAGGTAGGGCACGGGATCATCCACAGTTTTCACCAATTCCGAGGCGCGGCTCAAATCGATGAAGTCTGTGTTCATGTAGATATCAAGCGCTTTTGGAATGCGCTTTGCCAGAGGAAGAATTGCACGTGCAGCACGTCGTGTGCCACGCACATCCACAATTCCGGCCAACCCAGGCGACCTGAAGGCCAATTTAACCAAGGGATGCGCCGAATCCCAACGCAACGGGCCTCCCATAGCCGTCAAGGACGCCAACCCATGCGAATCCGCGTGATGCGCGAGGTAGGTGTAGAGGAAGGTCGCCCCCAAACTGCAGCCCACCGCGTGTGGCGCCTTTAACTCCGCCCGCTGATGACGCGCCACGTAATCAAAGACGGCCGGCAAATCCACAAGCGAGAGCTCCTTGAAGCCGTAATCTCGTTTGCCACCGGTGGACTTCGAGCCACCTTGGCCGCGCAGGTTTGCGGTCCAAACCTCAAAGCCCTTCTCCACCAAGAACTCCACAAACGAAGGCCTCGTCGGGTGGTAGCTCAGGATGAACGTGTTCATCGCGTAGCCGGGAATCATGATCACGGGATTTAGCGCAGGATTAAGGGTGTCCGGGTCGTAGAACTGCTTGAGCTCAAGCAACCAACCCTGCCCATTCGACTCGTAATGAAGCCGTTGACGCATGCTCAAAACCGAACGCTCAGGACCGGACCCGACGCTGGCTCGAACTCGCCCACTTTAAGCCCGCGCCTCAGCTCGGCGTTAAAATCCATCACGGCCAGGTTGGCGGTGATCCCCGAGCCCAGATAGGCCCCGCCCATGCCGATGCCGCCCCAGAGCATGATGTCCGACTGGTCGGTCACGACGCCATAAGCAAAAATCGTGGTGCCGAAGACCATGACCATCCCAAAGATGCCCCCCATGAGGTAGTTCTCGGCGTAGAAGTTTCCGAGCCCCGGGAAGACTGCAGTCCAAAGAGTGGCCGCGACATGAGATTTCTTGTTCGATTCGTAGATTTGCCGGCGATGCTCGGGACCAAATACTTCTTGCTTTTCCTGAGCCGCCAGAGGCGCCAGCGGAGCCAAAGTCAGGCCTAATGCCATCGCCACGGTCAAGGGTTGATTCACTTGGGAAGTTCCTGAGACTCGGTATCCTCAAAGGTCAGATGCTCGACCTGATGAAGCAGATACACCACGCGCAGGACGAGTTCGTGTTGATTCTCGGGCAGCTTGGAGCACAGCCCCTGCAGATGTTGCCCGGATTCAAACATATTGATCACGCGCATCGCTTTGGTGGGTAACCTCAGCTTATCGAGGTCAACCGGCGATGCGTCACGCACGTGAAGCGCAGTGTTCATGCGGCGGTGATAGAGCTCACGCAATAGCGTTACCGGCATGCGCTCAAGGCAACCATCCGCCACGGTAGAGTACGCATCGATCCCGAGCGGATAGCCGTGCGTATCGGGCTGTTGGTTCTCATAATATCCCCAATAACCCTCGGGCCACGTGAAGATATCCAGAATCTTCTCACGCATCTGGTCCGAGAGGTGCCTGAAGATTTCATGTGCTGGAATGGCCCCAATCGCCACGAGAGCGTCTCCGAGGCGCCCACCCCACTCACTGAGACGGGCGAGCCCTTCTTCGAGCTGAGCTTGAGTGATAATGCGCCTGGAAAGCAGGAAGAATCCGAGCAATTCGGTCTCCTGGTTCGAATCAACCAAAACCGGTTCACCGGATTCGAAGTAGATCGATTTTTCTACGTCATTATGCGTGACGTGCAACCGGCCAGTCGCCTTGTTTCGATGCAACCGCGCGAAGATTCGAGCAAAAGACGTGGAGTCAAACTCGCCCTCGTAGCTCGCGTATTGCTTGCGCATCTCGGAGATAACCCGTTTGGCTTCCTCAGACGTTTGCAGGTCTGGCGCATCGGGTACGTCGAGCATGGGGCTTGAACCTGCACCAATCTCAGAAATATCCGAGGTTTCTGGCGAAGAGTTCAAGAGCTGCGCGATAGAATTGTTGCTATTGTCGCGCTGAGTATCTTCATCTCCAAGTTGTTTTGCCTGCGCTGTGCGTGGCTTATAGACACCAGCCCCTACTGGCACAGAGCGGGCAGCCTTGTTGACTGGACTCCTGACATGCGGTGCCAGGATCTCCATCTCTGCGGGCGCAATCCACTCACCGCCATCGATAGAGATTCGGTCCTTAACGGTAGGTGGCCGCTCCTTGACGAGCTTTAAGAGTTCAGACTCGGACATCGGGCCAAAAATTAGGCCGCCATCGTCTCGGTACCGGTACTTTGGCTGCGCGGGCGCCTGTGTCTCTGGAGCCCTGGCTGGCTCGGCCACGGCGGCGGCGAGGTCTTCCAAATCGTCGGTGTCAGGCTTGCGACTCTGCCTTTTAGGCGTTGAATGATTTGGCGGCGGCGTGAATCGGTCTTGCTCGGCGACCTGCGCGACCTGAGCGCGGGCGACTTGCTTTCGCCCTGATTCTTCCTCGGATTTGCGACGCTTCTTCTCTTTCTCGATCTCGTCGGCAAAAAGCCGGCGCATGAAGTTCGAGAGGTCGTTTCCGGAGACCTTGATGCGGTGTGAGTAACAGAAGTCCTGAAGGGCTTGATAGAACTCACCGGCGGTCTGAAAACGCTCCTCACGGTGTTTTGTGAGCGCCTTACGCACAATCTCTTCAAGGGCTTGAGGCATCGGGCCCGCCTTCTTCAGGCTCGCCTCAATATCCGCATCGCGTACCCGGAGCATCACGTCGAGATCTGAATTTCCGACAAAAAGCCGAGACATACTCAGGGCCTCGAAGAATACGATACCCGCCGAGAAGACGTCGCTCCGATGGTCGATCTCATCGCCCACGACCTGCTCGGGCGACATATATCCGACCTTACCTTTGAGCGTTCCGGACTCGGTGAGCGTGCGCTGGATGGCGGCCTTTGCCACCCCGAAGTCTCCGATCTTGACGTCTCCGGAGTACGAAATCAGCACGTTTGAGGGGCTCACGTCGCGGTGGATGATATTCAAGTCCTCGCCGTACGCGTCTTTGGCGCGATGCGCGAAGTCGAGACCCTTCAAGAACTCCATCGTGATGAACATCACGAGGTTCAGCGGGATCTTCATTTCGTGTTGCGCACAGCTTGCGAGCACGTCGAGCAAGTCCTTCCCGTGTACGAACTCCATCGCGATGTAGTACTGCGAGTCGAGCTCGCCCAAGTCGAAGACCTGCACGATATTCGCGTGGTAGAGCGACACCGCAATCTTCGCCTCGTTGATGAACATGGCCACAAACTCCTTGTCGTCGACAAGGTTGGGCAAAATCATCTTGATCGCGAATTCCTTCTCAAACCCCGCCGCACCGAAGGTCTTGGCACGATAGATCTCAGCCATACCCCCAGCGCCAATGCGCTCGAGTAGGGCATACCGACCAAATGTCGACCAAGCTAAATTCCGACTGTGTTCGACCACGCAGAGGCTCTCTTACTACCAAACAATTTCAAGGACCGAGCTTCTCCAACAGAAAAACACGGCTTTAGACGATCGACAAGAATTTTTTCGCCCAAAGACTATCACAAAATACGCACCGATAAACCACCTCGTCCAATTTGCGCTATTTTTCAACGGGATTGGCATCTTAAGTTGTTATTGTAACATTTTAACTTTTTTCGGCGTCTCCGGCTTCGCTAGACTTTCGCGGCACTTTGTGGTCTTTAGCCGCCATGAATGACACGCTTCAAAACTCCCTCGCTGCTTTACTCTCCAACGGTCTGGAGTCCCTCAAAACCTCGACGTACCGCGCACTTCGCAAAGACGATGTATCGGTCGCCCTCAAAGAGGCGAACGAAGAATACGCCAAAAAGGGCCCAAAAGACTTGGATTCAGCCCTGACCTACGCGCTGATCTTGATCTCTCGCGACCTGACCGAAGAGGCGATGAACATTCTGCGCAAGGTCGCGGAATTCCACGGTCACGAGCCCACAACTCAGCTTGCGCAGATCGACGCCTTGTTGGCTAAGGGTGACGATGAGGCCGCGCGTGCGCTCATGGAGGGCATGAGCCACGTGGTCTTCCAAGACACGAGGCACCTGGCCTATCTAGGCGACCTCTTTATGGATGCCGGCGAGGAGCTGCGCGCGTTTGAGATGTACATGAAGGCGCTCGATCAGGGGAGCACGGATGCCGAAGTCGCGAGCAAGGCTGCGCTCCTTTTGGGCGCTTCTGGACGCGCCGAGGAAGCCGCCGCCATGTACGAACGGGCCGCCGACTTCGACCCAGAGGACCCCGAACATTGGTTCTTGGCCGCGGAGTCTTGGATGGAGGTCGAAGAGTTCAAGTACGCGGCTGATGCCTATAAGCGCGTACTCAAGTTCGACGAGGAAAACCCTCGACTTTGGCTATTTTACGGCGTGGCATTGAGCGAGGCCGGCGAGCTTCACGAGGCCCTCAAAGCCTTTGATAAGGCGCGAAAGCTCGAGCCCGACGAAGCCGAGCACTGGCTGAACTGCGCACACCTCTTGATGGAACTCGGCGATATGGAAGCTGCCCGCCGCCACTACGAAAAGGCTGCCTTGATCAATCCGGAAGACCCGGAAGCGGTCAACGGCATGGTAGCCGCGGCATTCGAGCTCGGTGATGTTGAACTCGCCGAAACCCTCGCCAAGCGCGCCATTCTGATGGATCCGGAAAACCCAGATAGCGTCTATAACTTAGGCGTCATCCAGCTCGCGATGAACCACACGAAAGACGCCGAGGCCACGTTCAGGACTGCGATCACCATCGACCCTGATGACCCGCGCTATCTGAGCTCGTTGGCCATGGTCCTTCTCAGGAAATCCGAAGTCAGCGAAGCCTTGCAGATGGCCGAACAGGCGCACTCTCAGCCGGAGTTCGACGCCACGAGCGCGTTTGAGTTCACGCGTGACCTCATGCGTTTCGGCGGTGCTGACCACGTGCTTGGGTTTGTGGGCAAGGTCGCTACATTGGACCCTCGATGGGAGGCGATTCGACCGCTCTTCGAATATCTCGCGCTCGCGCTTCGTCGAAAGGAAGACGGCACGAAAGATAGGCTTCATGAGTTTATCGCTGCCATCAAGGAGATGCCGGAGCTCATCCCGATCGAATGGGATTTCGAAGAGATTGAACGCCTTGCGACGGGGCTAGAGTCAGGCGCGCGAGATGTGTTAGAAATGATGGTCGCAGTGCTCGAAGGGAGAAAAGAGCTGAGCCAATTGGAGTCAAAAGCCGCATGAAAAACTCAATCTTCCTCAGTTTGGCCGCCTTCGGCCTGCTCGGCTGCACCGAGCCCAATCCCGCCTTTAACCCGGACCCTCTATTGCCTGGCGAGTGCCGCGCAGGGAATCGGGCGGAGCAGTCCTTTGATGCGTATGAACGTCCTGAGAAGTTGGACGTCCTGATTGTGGTGGATAGTTCGGGTGATGTGGAGCGTATGCAGGACAAGTTCGCGCAAGCAGCACAGCCCTGGCTTGAGGACTTGAAGGCGCGGGGTCTGGACGTCTGGGCGGCAGTCACCACCACCGACCTGGACGGAAGGCCACTTGCGCCCGCTGGTGATAGTGCCGAAGGTTGTACCGGAAATACCACTCAGGTGGTCAAAAGCTCGAGCCCGAACTGGGCGCGAATCCTCGCGTGTAACGTGGCTCAGGGCTCAAGCGGTGACCCGTTTCAGCAATCGCTGCAAAAAGTTCGGACCGTGCTCGAGTCGGATATCGCAGGCGATACCTTCATTCGCGAAGACGCCCGTCTCTTGATTCTCGTGCTCTCGAATGAAGATGATTGTTCGCACGGTGGCATGCTTACCAACGCGGGCTCGGCACGGGAAGAGTGCTACGGCGCACGCGAGGGACTTCTGGATCTGGAAGAATTTGCCCAGACCTTTAGGGACGCAAAGTCGACCCCTGAGGGTGTGGCTTTTGTGGCGATCTCGGGCCCTCCTTCTGACTCGGAAACCGATGAGATTCGCCCCGTTTGCAACGCGAGCGTGGGTTCGGCCTATGGGGCTAACCGGCTATCGGACATGTCGATTTTGATGGGTGACCAGGGCTTCTTTACGAGTGTTTGTGTGGAGGATTTTGGCCCCACTTTGAACACCGTGACCGAGCGGCTGGGCGTGGCTAAGACCTTGAGCCTTTGCTCCGAGCGACCCATGGCGCATGAGCCTTTGGCAGTGAGCGCGGTGGACGAAGACGAAGAGCTTACGCCGATTCGGCTCGGTGCGGCGGGCTTTGTGTACCTCGGTGCGACTGACGAGTGCGAGAACGGGCTCTTGGAGTTTCAGACGTCTGCGCTGGTGGGTGCTGGAGCTCGGCGAATCGACGTGGAGTACTGTGTTGAGTAATAGATGCTAACCGCCCGAAAACTCACAGTTGAGCGCGGAGGAAAGACCATTCTCAGTGGTGTGGATTTCCAGGCAAGCGACGGCGAGATGATAGGTATTCTGGGACCATCCGGTTCCGGAAAATCCACGCTGCTCATGGCCCTGAACGGCTTTAGGCCCGCCACCGCCGGGCGCGTCACACTCGACGGCAAAGACTTCTACGAAAATTTCGAGACCTTCAAGAGTGATATCGGCTTTGTCCCTCAGGACGATATCGTTCCCGCGGCACTTCGCGTTGAGCGCACGTTGGGCTACGCCGCCGAGCTTCGGCTGCCAGACCTAGAGCCCGAGGCGAGGATCGCGAGGGTCAATATGGTGATGCGGATTCTGGGGCTTACGGAGTCCAAAGACACCCGCGTCTCGTCGCTTTCGGGCGGCCAACGAAAACGGGTAAGCGTTGGTGTTGAGCTCCTCTCCAAGCCGCGAATGCTCTTCGCAGACGAGCCCACGAGCGGACTCGATCCCGCGCTTGAGCGCTCGCTCACCGAGAACTTCCGGAAGCTCGCCGACGACGGCCATATGGTGATCGTGACCACCCATATCATGTCGTCCTTGAGTCTTTACGACAAACTATGCGTGGTAAATAAGGGGAAGCTCGCGTTTTTTGGCCCACCGGACCAAATCAAAACCCACTTTAAAGTCGATGATTTTATCGAGATCTACAACGTCTTGGCTTAGATCCCAAAAAGAACCGTCAGCTCCAACGAATACGTGACCGCTCCGCCGGATAGCACGCGGATATAGTGTTCTTCGTTGTTGAGTGGGAAGAGCGTGAACTTGAGCGCACCACCGCTCTCTACGGCAGTCCCGAGACGCCCAAACGTGTCCCAGACCTCCACGGTCAAATCGCTGGGCGCGCCTTCGGTGGCCGCGACCTCAATCTCAAAGGTCTCGGTGTTGTAGTCAATCACAGGGAAAGAGAACCAATCTTCGGCCGCCGCGCAAACCTTCAGTCCTTCGCTCAGCCCGTCGGCAATGAACTCGGCATCTCCCTGCGTGTCATTCGTGCCAATTCCACCGCCATCTGTGTCCACACAAACGCCAGAGGCATCCGAGCGCTCAAAGGTCATCGAATAGCGATTCGGGCGGTTTGAGTAGACCAAAATATGGTGCATCCCGGCTTCGGTAGTCACGTATTCGATAGACTCCTCGTCGCTCACACCTACGCTCCATGCGGCCGAGGGCGCAATCTTTCCGATGCTCGTCTGCGAAGGCCTGAAGAGTTTTAGGTCGATATCCCCAATCTCGTGGGAGAACGCCAAATCCACGTTGATCAACTCTCCTGCGTCGGCCTGAAACGAATAGACATCGAGGTCGTCCGACCGACAGATTTCGAGCCCAGTAAACGAGGCCGATGCGGTGGTAATTGGCGTGGCCGTCATAAGCGAGTCGTTCGGCTCGTACTGCGCATCGAGGCATTCCGTGGGGTTCATCATATCGCGCGTTTCGGCCACGATCTGGAACGGGATATTCGCCGCATTCTCATTGGCCTGAATCTCGATATAGAACTTGGTGGAAGCCCCAGGATTTGTGAGAAAAATGTCTGTAAACCCGCCACACGTGGCGGGCGTTGGTGCGGGCAAGAGCGTCCGGTTCACATCGTAGACCTGCACGGTGGGCGCCGCGCTGAGCGGGTAAACGAGGTAGAGCGTGGATTCCTGCCCTGTCCCGAGCGTGATTTCGTAGAAAAGCGTCTCACCCGCGCAAATGCGCTCGAGCTCCCAATCACCTCCGAGGTTCCTCGCGAGGTCGATGGTAGTGTTGAAGGGCGCAAAGGAATCACAGGCGTCGGTGCCTGGCGGATAGACGATGAAGCTATCGAAAAGGCTCGTTGGACCGCACAGATAGGCGCTCTGGTCGCCTTCTTCGGCGTCGTCATTGATGGCGCAAATCTCGTAGTAGATCTCCTGGCTTCCTTCGGTGAGCACAGGGTTTGGGATCACACCCACAAAGTCTTCGCCCGCTGGCATCATTTCGGAACTTTGCCAGGGTAGAGACCAATCATTCCACACGTCTTCTGTAGTCCAGTTGAGGACCAGTCGATCGTAGCCAGCCTCGCGACCAGACGCGGTGATACTGGCTTTGATGGCGTAATCTGAAGCGCCGAACTGCGCGGCGAGGCTCTGGTACTCCACCGCGCTTTCAAAGCGACATGTGGCGTCAAGCTCACGCGGCTCGGTGGTGTTCTGCGTCTCCTTCTTTAGGATGATAGAAACGGTTTGTTCTACGGGATCGTTTTGCGAGTCGTTGGCGATAAAGCGCACCGTGTGCACGCGGCGCTCGAGCTGCTCGGCACTAGGCTCCCATCCGAATCGGGCGCTGAACGGCCCCGTAGACGTAAGCTCCGCGCCAGCTGGCGCAAAACCGCTCGGCATCGCGATGGAAACACCCGAGCTATCGTCATCGCGGATCGTCACGTCAAAGACCACCGGACCACTTCCTGCATTGTGTAGAACCGAATTCGAGTTCGTGAATCGAGGAGCACCGCTGCCCGAACGAATATTGATTCGAACCACACGTTCGGTGCGCGCACCGAATTCATCTGTGGCCACAAACACAGCCGAGAGCGGCTGGCCATCTGGAGTGACGTCGCTCGCCACCGGGTCCCAGGTCATCACGGCAAAGGAACCCGAAGACTGAACAAGGGCGCGGTCGGGAAGGTTCTCAACACTGAACGTCACGGGTCCCTGTTCGGGGTCCTCACCCGACATCGTAATGCGGATGATATCGCCAAGCTCGTAGCTCACCTCACCGCTCACATCGAGCTCAAGCGTGGGCGGCGCGTTGACCGCACCTGGGTCGGTCCCACAGCCCAGCCCCAACAAAATCAAGAGAAGAATCAACCCGCGCATAATCACTCTCTTAGAATCGCGAGGGTGTACTCAACGTATTGGCTCGACTCGACTTTGTAGAGGAAGTCACCCAAGGATGACGGAGGATTGGGCGTATAATCCAAGGTGATTCCACTACCTACCACGGTACCCTCGGCCACCAGGGTTCCGGAGATATCGTAGACCGATACGGTCAAGTCGCTGAGGGCCGCGTCGCCGCCGTCCAAGGTCAACTCGGCGAGCACCGCGGCGCTCTTGAACTCTGTGCGGCGGTACCAATCGGGCTGGCCTGGGCACGCCTTACCAGAAATTTCTACAAACTCTCCGTTTGGAATGAGCGCTGCGGAAGTCTGAGTATGGTTACCATTGGTGCTGTACTGGTCGTCGTCGGTGCACGAAGGGCCTGCGCCGACCGAGACATTGAGCGTATAGGGCACCGCGGACTGATTGTTGTTGAAGACCAAGAGGTAGTAGTCCCCGGTTTCTGTGGCCTGGTGCTCGAGCGTCTCCTCGTTTCCAAACGAGAACGTGAACGCCACACCGGACCCAGACACGCTGATTTCACCAGCCTGAGACGGCGCAAAGAGCGTCATATCGAGGTTTCCTTGAGAGTTTTGGAACTGGTTGTTGAAGGTCACGGTTTGCCCTGCCGTCAGGCCAATCTTGTAGATATCGATATCCTGCGCGGTGCAGATTTCGGCAGATACGGTCTGTCCATCGGTCAGAGCGGTTGCGTTCCCTGCGGTTTCGTTCGGCTCGTTTGCGGCGTCTGAACACTCAGAACCCGAGCCGGAGTCGATGAGCAGGGCCCGCACGGCGTAGTTATGATTATCTCCGCCGTTGACCCTGATGAAGAAGGTGGTTTGTGCGCCATCTTCAGGCACTGCGGCCTCGATTCCACTCAGACCGGTACACGTGCTCTTTTCGGTCTCGATGCTCGACTGAGCCGCATCAAACGCCTGAACCTGGACGTCCGAATTCTGATTGTACACCGCGGCCACAAGGTAGCGCTCGCCCGGACGTACCGTCAGCGTATGGTAGTCGTCGTTCCCGGAGCACGTCCGGAAGAAATTAAAGCCCGTTGTGGAGATCGGAGTGGCGTTCTCAAAATCATCGTTGCCCGCGCCCACAAGGTCTCCGCCGTCATCAATGCACTCCGCCTCTTCGTCAGGATGGTAGGCCACAAACGAGTGGTAGAGGTTATAATCCCCGGTACTTGGTACGCATCGTACTGCCTCTGAATCCGAGGAATCCACGTCGATGGCGCAAATTGTGTAGGAAACGGAGACCGAACCACCCTGAGGAATCACGTCGGCCTGGTTGCCAATTCGAGCGAAGAACTGGGTCCCTTCGTCCTCCATCAGAATTCCTTCGAATCCATCTCTCGGGTCGTCGGAGTCCGAGTACGGGTCGCCGAGCGTCCAATAGAGATAAACTTCGTCATATCTTGAACGTGCCGCCTGCGACAGTGTTGCCGTAAACTCATAATCATTAAACCCGCGCTGAGGTCCAATCGGTGAGTGCGTGATAATCTCCTCACCGGGGCAACTCAGGTCAATTTGATCCGGCTGCAAGTTGACATTTGTAGGTGAACGCACCACCACGGTGAGTTTGAACGGGACTTGGCTTTGCAGGTCGTCAGCCACAAAGTTGATGGAGTGCACGCGCTTCTTAAGCTGTTCGGCGTCTGGTTGCCAGGTCAGAGTACCCTCGAAAGGTCCGTTCTGCGTGAAGGACGCCCCAAAGGGCGCGCTAGCCTCGTCCATCACGATTTCTACTTCGGTGGAATCGTCGTCACGAACGCGCAGATCCACGACCACGGGCTTGCCGATTCGCGGGTCGTATAGAACAGAAGAGTTCGTCAGGAATCGAGGGACCCCGTTACCAGGGACGATATTGACGTTCACGGTTTTCTCGGTGACCTGCCCCGCATCGTCTCGAACGATGAAAATCAGACGCAGCGGGTCGGTACCCGTGACGTCGCTCGCGAGCGGCGCCCAATCAAAACGGGCGCCCGTCGCGCTCTTGAGAAATTGCGCGGAGCTCAGTGTCCATGCGCCTTCGGGGCGTGCCTCGTAATCAAAGGTGAGCGCGCCACCCTCAGGGTCGTTGGCGCTAATTTCGATCGAGAGCGTCTCACCCACGATCACCTGAACCTCTGAGCTCACGTTGAGCACGACTACCGGCGGTTGGTTATTGCCGCTATCCGCCGAGCAGGCGCCGAATAGAGCCACACCCAAAAACAGAATTATTGCTCGCCAATTCATTATCTTTTGCCTTTTGATTCTTTTGCGCCCTCGGGCACACCATGGGGTATATCGTCGAAAACGCTATCAGATGTTTCGGGTGCAAGCCAACTTCTACAAGTCGACTAATGATCTCGATATTTAATTCATAAGGTTGTATTGAGGTCTGAGTACTACGACTCGGGAGGCTATTTAATGCTGAAATTTTGGATTGGAATTGGACTCATTTCTCTAGGTTCTTTGGCTTGTATCGAGACCGAAGAAGAGCCGGAACCTCAGGTTCAGACGGAGGTTCAAGCCGTCGTGGAGACGGATTCACCGAACTGGTTCTTGGCGGGTGATGAGGGCCTCGTGGAGTTGGCGGGCGGCAATGACGGCGAACCGGACGTGCTGACCGGCCGCTTTGTGCTCGATGGAAATTCGGTCAACGATGCATCATTTGATGGCCAACGCTGGGTGCTGGTCGGCGACGGACGCCTCCAAGCCGTGGACACCGAGGTCAACCGCCTTCGCGATATGCGCATGGTCTTTGAGGGCGCGCCGGTCAACTTCATTCGAAAGGCAAACATCGGCTGGGTGATTGGTGGGCAAGGCGGAAACGCCATGGTCCTGGACGCTGAGGGTGAGCCGACCGAGACGGAAGCCGTGCTCCTTGATGGTGAGAACCTGGTGGATGCGGCGTTTAACGGGCTGACATGGCTCTTTGCGTCTGAGGACCGCGTCGCAACCGCAAACGCCACGTTGGAGTCCGGCACTGTCAATGACGTGCTCGAAACTCGCGTCATTTCTGCCGTAGCTACCGCAGGCACGCCAAGCTCTGGCGCGCCAAGCGGGTGGATTGTCTTCGGCGGCGATTCGTTCGAATTCGTGCGCCAAACTGGCGTACCGCAAGGTGGAGTCCAAGTTATTGAGGCGGGTATTGAAGTCACAGACGCAGTCTTCCAGAACGGAAAGATCCTCGTCGGCACCGCGGATGGCCGAGTCGGGATCATGGACCCAGCTACGCGGACCTTTGACGCGTGGAATCAAGTCTTTAACCAGGCTGTTCAAAAGATTGAAGTTGCCGATGGTCAGAGCATCGTGCTCGGTCGCGAAGGCCAAGTTCGACTCCTCGATGCTACCGGCGCGCCGAGCGGACAAGCGGTTGACCTGGCTACGTCCAGAACGCCAGTCGCCGCGTGGCTCGTGGACGAATCGTGGCGCATTGCGCTCGGCGAAATCGGATTCGTAGAATTTGTGGGCGCCGACCTCACGCAACTTCGTACGCTCGACGCGCGCCTTGAAGGACGCACGGTTCGCGGTGGTGATATTGCGACAGACGGTGTTCTACTGGTGGGTGACGAAGGTCGTATCCAACTCTTTGACCTCATGGGCGCGCCAAAATCGGATGCCCAAACCCTGGAAACAGACGGCACGCTATATGCCGCAGCATTCAACGGAACGGACTTCCTCGTGGCAGGCGAGAACGGGTTTACCCAGTTGGTCGGCCAGGACGGGACGCCCAAGGGCACCCCAAACACCCTGCTAGACTCCAAAACCATTCGATTCGTGTCATGGGGCCCCGGCTTCTGGCTTATCGGTGGCGACGACGGAACCTACGAGCGCGTTCGCCCAGACGGTACCTCGGGCGGCGCGCCGGTCCAGATTGAAGGTGTAGAAACCCTTTACGCAGCCAAGAGCAACGCTGTGGAGTGGATGGTCGCCGGCCTCAACACGCAGGGAACCGGCGTCTACGTGATGGTCGCCTCCAACGGCAACCTACGCGACGATCCGGTCAGCCTGAGCGGCTTTGAGGGCCCCGTCTATGCGGTGGAATTCAACGGTCTCGAGTGGATTTTGGCAGGGGCTGGGGGCTCGCTCATCCGTCTAAACAACGAAGGCGTAGCGCTCGGAAGCGCGTCCAACGTGTTCAACGGCTATGATATTTTCGACATCTCCTACAACGGCTCTACGTTCCTCATATCGGGGCAATTTGGCTCGGTTCGAAGACTTGCCGCAGACCTTCGCCCTGTGCGCGCTCCGATCGCGCTCATTAACCAGCGCGATATCTACTTCGGTAAGTGGACCCGCGCCCGCGGATTTGCGGGTGGTCTCTGCGTGTCCAACGCCCGTTGTTTCAACGCCCCGTGCGTGGGCGGAGTTGAGAGCGGCCAGTGTTGCGACTCCGCGTGCGATAGCCCGTGCGAGAGCTGCGTGCTCCAAGATACCGGAGAGCCAGACGGGACCTGCGCGCCGGTTGTTGCCGGAAAGCAACCACCACTCAAGGCTGACGGTTCGGGCTCAGGCGCATGCCGCCGCGAGGCCGAAGACACGTGCGGATTCACAGGTACATGTGACGGCGAAGGCGCGTGCGCTGAGTACGACAGCTCAACGGTCTGCGGCGAGAGCACCTGTGTTGGAAGCACCTTCTACGAAGTTCTGACCTGCGACGGTGCAGGCTCCTGTGTTCAGCCTGAAGGCCAAGAGTGCGCCCCATACGTGGGATGTAACCCGGCGTCAGGGTGCGCCACATCGTGTGCCATCGATGCCGACTGCATCAACGGCTACAGCTGCGAAGAAGGCGAATGCCAGATGACGACCGACGAACCCGGCCCCGGAAATGCTTCGGGCGGCGGAGGCGGTGATGACGGCGGCTGCAACACCACCGGTTCCGGCATCTCCTTCGTGCTCCTCATGATGGGCCTTGGCCTTGTGCGTCGGAGAGTTCAGCCATGAGATGGGTGTTTGCACTTTTGCTAGCTATGATGCTCGTGCCCGGCTTGAGTGCTGCTCAGGACCTTGTGGTAGAGGGTCGAACGGAGCGCACCACAGCCGAGGAGCTTTACGACAGAGCCTTTGTGAAACTGGCGTCGGGCGACCCGGATGGAGCGGTGCGGGACCTCGAGATGATTCTTCTCGTCTACCCTGCAGATCCAATCGCGCTGAAGGCCAATGCGGTCTTGGATATCTTCTACGAGGAAGGCCCTGAAGTTGAGCAGGCTAAACCCGGGCGGCGGCGAGGAAATGAGTTTCCGAGCGGGCTTGCCCGCGGCGAGCTCGTGGTGACCCAAACCCTGCACGGGATCGCGCTCGGAATCGAGATGTGTATCGTTATCGAGTGCGATTCAGGGCGCTCGACCATCTCAACCTTATTGGTTGGGGCGGGGGCTGGCTTGACCTTCTCACTCCTCGTAAACCGTGAAGAGGGCGTCTATCCAGGCATGGCATCGGCCATGAATTCCGGCACCTATTGGGGCGCGTGGCAGGGACTTGCAGGAAGCATGCTGCTCGACCTCGACGAAAAAGAGACGGCCGGCATCATGATGGGAACGCAGCTTCTAGGTCTTGGCACTGGCTATCTCATCTATAACAACCTTCAGCCGAGCTCGGGCGATGTCTCGATGGCCACCTCAACCGGACTCTGGGCGGGTCTGCTGACCTTCTTCGTTCACGGTGCGACCGAGTTCGCGGCCTCAGAAAAGGCGATCTGGGCATCACTGCTCCTGGCTTCGGATGCCGGCCTTATCCTCGGCAGCGTCTTGACGCGCCACTACCCAATGAGCCGCGGAAGAAGCCTAATTATCGACGCATCCGGCATCGCCGGGTCGTTGGTGGGGCTGGGCGTACCGGTCTTGATCCAGGGTGATTCTCCCTCGGCACCTTTTGTGTTCACCGGAGGTATTGTGGGCATGGTCTCGGGACTGGCCCTCGCCACCTGGGCCACCCATGAGAATTGGGACACACCGGAAGAGCTTGCTGGCGTGCGTTTTGGAGTTCAGCCTTTGAACGAAGGGCTTGGGGACGGTGCCCTTTTGACTATGGGAGGCGCCTTTTGAAGGTTTTCTTTTTTCACGGCCTCGAATCTGGTCCACACGGCTCAAAGTACCAAACCATCTCCAAAACCTACGGTGTGACCTCGCCGGACTTCCAGGGCCTTGACCTTGAGGCGCGAGTGGCCAAGGCTGAGGCAGAAACCGCCGGGCTTGAAGATATCATCGTCGTGGGGTCGTCGTTTGGTGGCCTCGTGGCGGCCTTGCTCTACGACCGGCATCCCGAGCGATTCAGAACCTACATCCTCTTGGCGCCTGCCATCTACGACGAGCGTAGCTCAGGCATCTCAAGGGCACCCAAAGACGGCGTGGTGATTCACGGTACGCACGATGACGTGGTCCCAATTGAGCCCGTCCAGGCGTTCGCCGCGAAGCATCACCTGAGATTTATTGAGGTGGATGACGAACATCGCCTAGCCGCAAGCCATGATGTGATTATGGAAGCGCTCGCTCAGGCGAACGCTGGCTGAGCCCTAAGCCGGACGAAGCCCGCTTGTACAAAGGACCAAATGCGAACTCAGCGTCTGCTCAGTCCACCCTTTCAATGCCGGGTGTTCCAAATCAAAGCCGATCCAATCCACTGAATCTAGCCCCAAAGATAGAGCGCCATTCTTGGAGCTCATGGGCAATAGCACATCGCCAGTCTCCACGGGACCACCTACGCGCTCCGAGTACACCTGCGCCAAGACGTTTCGCCGTTGGTAGCGCAGACGTTCGTGGTACTCGATAATTCGCATCTCCTCGATGAAGTCGACCTGAGTATGACTATCCGAGCCGATACAGATAGGGACGTCGCGCTTCACGAGTTCCAGTGCGGGCAAGAAGCCATCTCCGAGATTTCTTTCGGTGGTTGGGCACGCACAAATCACAGGTTTTGCGCGGCCCAAAACATCGAGCTCTTCCACGCTCAGATGGGTGGCATGAACCAGAGTGGTATGCGCCTCAAAGAGCCCGAGTTCATCAAAGACCAAGACCGGAGGTTTGCCGTACTCTGCCTTGCTCTCCTCAATCTCACGCACCTGCTCATTGGCATGAATATGAAGGGGAATCCCGTGCTCGACTGCAAAATCTCGAATACCCGAGAGCCACTCGGCCGGCACCGCACGAATACTATGGGGTGCGACTCCAATATTGACGCCGTCGGCGCCCTTATATCGCTCCAGAAGCGCTTCGACGCGCGAAAGGTAGCCCTCCAAGGTAGGTTCGATAAAACGGCGCTGGTGGGGCTCTGCGGCGCGCCCAAAGCCTGCGCGATGATACGCCACCAACAAGAGCGTAATCCCAATGCCAGCATCTTGTGCGGCGCGAATCACCTGGTGCGCAAGCTCGTTAGGGTCCGCGTAGCGGCTCCCATCTTGCGCGTGATGCACGTAGTGAAACTCCCCAACATGCACGATTCCAGCCTGACGCATCTCGCTAAACGCGTCTTTACTCACCTGATAGAGCTCTTCGGGCCCAAGGCTAAGGGCCAGCTCGTACATCGCGTTTCGCCAGGTCCAGAAGTCGTCTCCGCCAGGCGTAGCGTACTCGGCGCGGGCGCGCATGGCGTGTTGAAACGCGTGGGAATGCGCGTTCACAAATCCCGGAACCCATGCAATCTGGCCGTCCGGATAGCCCTGAGGCGAGCCCGAGACCCAAGAATTTTCCGTCCAAAGAAGTGAGGTCATGACTTAGAATTCGAAGTTGAGACCGAACATGAAGTAGTCGTCGCTCAAATTCAGCCCAGCGCCGCCAAAATCGTCGACCTGGGCAAAGACGTACTCCGCAAAGAGATACGAATTGTTTACGCCCCAATTATGGTCAAATACTGCGGCACTTGAGGAGTCGATGACATCGAGCAAGAGGTGCAGTCCTAAGGAGCCGTGATATCCCCATTTACCGCCAAACGCCTCAGCGCCACCAGCCACTGAATTCTCGCCGTCTGGTCCTTCAGACCACCAGAGGTAGTAGTCGAGGCCGACCTTTGCAGCTGGTACGAGCGGGATAAAGTAGCGCGTAGCCAGCACATCAAAGCGGTAGAGTAATGAAAGTCGGTTCGGCAACATGCTGAAGCTCGTCTCATCTGAGATCTCCGAGCCGTCTGCAGCCACCGCATTTCCTGTCACGCTCGAATATCCAAGCGCATAGGAGACGCCCAGCTTTCCGAAGCCCTGCCAGATATAGAACCCGGCTTCCATCTCGAGGTACCAGAGATTGCCCGTACCAAAGACGTCTTGGAACGGCGTGCCCGATACTTCTTCATCGATCGCTGGGTACATGCCCCCGAGCTTGAGTTCAAAGATCCCGTTGATATCGGACTCTGCGTGCGCACTCGGTGCAGCAAGAAGAAGTGGTGCAGCGATTGCGGCAGCAGCGAGCGGCGCGGAGAAACGACGACGCCGAAAACCAAAGAGAGCCAGAAGGCTCAACAAGCCAAGAGTCCCAGCACCGGTGGAGCATCCACCTTCTTCAGCGCCACCGGCGGCCTTGTAGGACTCCCAAAAATCGATCGTCTCGATAGCCTGAGAGCTTTGAACAGCGCTTAAAATACTCTCATTTCCCGTCTCATCCACGGCCACCATAGCCACGTAGACCGTGGAGCCGGCGGGCGTGCTGACCACAAAGCTCGCGGAGGTTCGGCCACCCGCGGCAGTCACAAACTCAGAACCCAAACCAGATCCCGGAACCACGCCGCCATCAAAAGGCGTGGTGCTGTAGTAGATTCCGTATTGACCCACGTCTTCGGAATCGGAGAGTTCCCACGAGGCATCGATTCGGTCTTCGGTCACGGTGATATCAAAATTCGCCGGAGGGCTTGGGCGCACGGTATCCACGATGATCCGCGCGTCTGCCGTCACGAGCTCCGTGTCGGTTACGGAGGCCTCGCGCAAGGACGCGCGCAAGAAGAACTCAGAATCAAATCCATCGCACTCATCGGCGCTCGCGATACCCACCATATCTTTGAAGGGCATCAACAATCGGACGAGCTCGGTGGTCAGCACCACCTGCGTGTCTTCGTCAAGCGTGGTGCACCCCGAAGGGCAGTTGACCGGTGTCGTTGAACCCCGCGGCACCTCGAAGAGATAGCCGGCCTCAAGTCGCCGCTGCGTGCCAGACTCCTCCGATGGGTCGATGGTGGTGCCGAACGTGATATTCACCTCACTTCCGGCGGCCAACATACGCTCGCACTCGGTAATCCCAACGTAGGCAGTGTTTTCCTCGGCGAGGAAGGTACTTGGGACGCTGAGCGTGAGCTCGTCTACGAGGGCGGTTGTCGTGGGCTCAAGCGCAGACGCACTGAAACCAACACCCATCATCATCCAAAAAACAATTTGTCTCATCTTTGCTCTCAGCGCTTGATCAATAGTTCTGCGATCTGAACGGCGTTTAGTGCGGCACCTTTCAGGAGGTTATCCGAGACCACCCACATATGCAGGGTCTGAGGTCTCGAAATATCCTGACGAATCCGGCCGACCCACGTGGTGTCTGTGCCTTCGGCATGACGAGCCAGCGGGTAAACGGATTCCTCAGGGGAGTCGGCCAATGTAACCCCGGGAGCGGCCCCAAGTATTTCCTGAGCTTGTTTTGCGCTCAGCGGCCTATCAAAATCCACGGTGATGGACTCCGAGTGGCCACGCATCACAGGCACGCGCACACAGGTCGCGGAGACGTCCATCGTCTCGATTCCCATGATTTTTCGGGTCTCATAGACCATCTTGAGTTCTTCTTTGGTGTATCCGCTCGGGTCGAACTTATCGATTTGCGGAATGACCTCGAATGCGATCGGGTGCGGAAAGGTGCTCGGCTCGGGCTCGGACTCGCCGGCCACGCGCGCCTTGACTCCGTTCCAGAGCTCCCAGATCCCCGTCTGGCCAGCGCCCGAGACCGACTGGTACGTAGACACGACCACGCGTTTGATGCCTGCCGCGCGGTGCAAAGGATTGAGCGCCACCACCATCTGGATCGTGCTGCAATTTGGGTTCGCAATGATGCCCTGATGCGTGAGCGCAGCCTCGGGATTGACCTCGGGGACCACGAGCGGCACCGTCGGGTCCATGCGGAATGCGCTGGTGTTGTCGATGACCACCGCGCCTTGCTCGGCCATTCGCGGGCTATGAATCTTGCTCACCGCGCCCCCTGGCGACGAAAGCACGAAGTCCACGCCTTGGAACTGCGCTTTTTCCAGGTCCTCAACAACGACCTTTTCGCCCTTGAACTCAATGCTCGAGCCGGCGGAGCGCGCCGACGCCAAGATTCGAAGTTCACGAACCGGAAAATCCCGACGCTCAAGCGTATTCAGGATTTCGCGTCCCACCGCTCCCGTACCACCTGCCACTGCAACTACATATCCAGACATATCGACTCCAAGGCCTTTGGCCGATTAAGCTTCGGCTGGCGCTTCTTCGCGCTCCAATGCGGGTTCCATATCATCAGACGAGTCATCCACACGCCCGGCCTTCGCTTTGGCGAAGGTCGATGGATGCGGGAAATACTCATAAGGATTCTCGACGCTACCTCGGATGAAGCGAACGATGACGCCGATCTGATAGCCGTCATAACACCGGTGATCAAATGTGCATCCCATTTGCATCACTTTGCAGGCCTTGATCTCCCCGTCCACAACCATCGGTCGGTCAAAGATAGCACCAGGCAGCGCCACAAGAGGTGTGCGGCTTGCAGGAACCAGAGGTGCAAAACCAAGTCGAATATCAAACGATGCAACACTGGACACCATGAAGCTTCCGAATGGATCGCTGCGAACGCCAAGCCCATCGAGGTCTATGGGCACGTTGAAGGTCAGGAAGTCCACCAATTGAACCATCTTTCGAATCAACCACGGTGGCACGCGATCGATCATCTTCTTCTGGCGCTCAAGCCCTTGGTCCTCGCCCGCACGCACCTTCTTGGCTCGCCCCTTAAGAGCCTCGTTAATCTCAACGAGATTGAGCTCGTCAACCGACCGAATCTGCACGCCGGAAAGGTCCGCTTGGCCGTCACCGGGAATCATGACCTGGCAGAAGGCGTCGAGCGTATTTCGCTTCTGGATCCGGCCGTTGACCACCATCACGTTGAGCACCGGGTCTTGAGCCATCGCCTGAGCCATGACAAGGACAATAAACGAGGTCATGGTGAGCTTTACGCCACTGGCCTCCTCTACTTCCTTGATGTACTGCAAGGCCTTATCGACGATGAGGGTTTCGTAGCCGTAGATCGTGGGGTCATCAGGTGGGGCCCACATGCCCACCGAAATCTTTCTCCACGACGACAATTTCTTTACAGGACTCCAGTATTTACCCATCGTATGCTCCGATGCCAGTCAAACGCGGCGGACTCTACTATTGAAATCCTCCAAATGTCTACGGTTACCATGGCTAAGATTAAGAACGTCCTCATTCTGCTCACAGTATCCTTGCTCGTCATCGGCTTGAGCTTTTGGCTTTTCCTCTACTGGTGCACCACCATGCCTGGCACGCCATACGAAGGAGAGCTTCCAGCCAAAAACACCATCGAGCTGCAAAAACGGCTTGAGCGCGACGTGCTCTCGCTGACTCAACTGCGCCGAAACTACTCAAAGCCCGATGAATACGAGTCGAGCGTGGCGTTCATCGAAGCCCGACTTGCCGGGCTCGGCTTGGAAAGTACACGCCAAGCCGTACCCACCGAACGTGGAGACGCGTTTAACGTAATCGCAATAATTCCGGGCACCGCCAAAACCAAGGACACGTTGGTCATCGGCGCCCATTACGACACATACGCCAGCACACCCGGTGCCGACGACAACGCCTCGGGAGTGGCGGGTGGGCTGGAGCTCGCGAGAGTCTTCAAGGACAAACCTGCGGCCAAGAACCTTCTCTTTGTCTTCTACGCCAACGAAGAGCCGCCCTACTTTCAGACCGAGGGCATGGGGAGCCTCGTACACGCAAAGTCGCTTGCTAATGACCCCAACATCAAGGCTATCGGCATGTTCTCGCTGGAGATGCTCGGCTACTACGATACCGCGCCAAACACGCAAAACTATCCGCCACCCCTCGACTCCTTCTACCCTGACCGCGGGGACTTCATCGCGTTCGTGGGCTCGATGTCTTACAGGGATATCGTGACGTTTAGCACCGGCGTCTTCCGCGATTCGGTGGATTTTCCGGCGTACGGATTCGCGGGGCCGGGCTTTATCCGCGCCATCGGGTTTTCCGACCAGTGGTCGTACTGGCAAGTTGGGATTCCAGCGCTTATGGTGACGGACACGGCATTCTTCAGGAATGACAACTACCACACGTCAGGCGACACACCTGACACGCTGGATTGGGATCGGTTCGCAAGGGTGGTAGAAGGGCTAGAGCCCGTGTTCAGGGCGTTTGACGAGCGTTAGCTCAAGGATTCGACATGTGGAAAGGCATTTTACTCACGCTCGCCATTATCGGACTGGCAGCCGGCATCTGGTTCGGCACGCAAGGTGTGGCACCTTCAGGAACTCAAACTGAGTACGAACACTGGGTCACCATCACCTCGTACCCAACACCTGCAGATGTGCTCGTGGATGGCGTAGTCCGCTACCAAACTCCCACCAGAGCCAAGGTCATTGGTCCCGAGACCTGGGAGCTTCGCTACAAAGACTTAGATCCCGTCTCCCTCGAAGTCTCCAAAGAAATGCCCCACGAAGTCCATGTCGAGTTTGAGATGGACGGCGAGGCCTACATCCAGAAGCGGGCTTCGGAGATGGAGGAGATGAAGGAATACAAGAAGGCAACGCCCCGCAAGATCAAGATCGAAAAAGTGAATTAGTACAGAATCACGTACTAGAGCCTGTCAATCTGCGGGCCGCCGGAAGATTAGGCGATTACTACGGTACGCCCAATAGAGTGATGGAAAGTCCGGGTTGATTCTATTGTCCCAGCTCACAGCGGGGTTCCATGGGTTGTATATACCCACGAGCCACACCACGGTCTCAGGCCCGGGATTAAGAGGGATCTCTATCGTATCGCGGTGAACAAACTCGCGGGTTTCTTGAGGCAGAGCAATCAGCATGGCCTCCTCTTGAGCCACATAGTCCACGAAGGTCACGATCTTCATTGGAACGTGTTCGTGTACGAAGTTTTCTCTCGAAGTACCACGGAAGAGCATATTCATCTCCACACTGGTCGCGTCCTCTTCCACTTCGAACACCGAGTCTCGCTTCGTACTTTCTTTTGGATGCTCCTTGAAGATCGAGATGCGATTACGGAGACTCAACCAGTCAGAACGCTGCTCATACGCCTTTTCTTCGGGCGTTAACTCCGGTTTTTCTGCGAGAGGAAAACAAGGGTGCTCGGGCACATCGAAACCCCCGTAATAGAGGGTCATACGAAACATCTGCACCATTTGAGACACCATTGCGTTTGGCTTGAAGAAGAGCACAACGACGTCATAAGAGCGGGCCTCTGGAAACGCTGAGGCGGGGATCTTCACATCCAGAACTTGTGTGGTTTGGTGGGGAACCGACATGAAGAAGGATTGCACCGCGTAGTCGCGCCCTTTCCACTCCCATTCGTAGTCAGCCTCAACGCTCTTATGGTCTACCAAGACCGTAACTGCCAGGTACTCGGGAACGATCTCAGAATCCTCATAGGGAAAATGGTCCCCAAGCCGAAAGTGCAGGTCGCTCCCGTACGGAAGCCACATACCTTTGAGACCTTGCTGGGTGCCCTCATCCCCCAATACACTGATGTAGTTGGTTGAGAAGCCTCCCAGCCCTTCCATCCACCTTTCAAGCCCATCCGAGCTCGCTACGTCTCGGGTAAAGGCCACGTAAGGGGGATATGCAAAAGGTTCATCCACGTGCACGGCGGGTATGGGCGCCGCAGCGGAGTCACAAAATGGCGGTGGAACAAAATCTTCCAAGCCGGAATCCGCCAAGTCTGTGTCTAGACCCGGAGGCATATCCAGCCCAATCTCGGCCGGTTGCCCCACGTCAACCGAGCCAAGATCGGATTCTTGCTCATTTGCAATATCGGCACATGCAGCCACGCTGAATGCCACGATCAAACAAGACCATTTCAACGGAAGCAATTTGGTGCGCTCCCAGTGAATGTCTCTGGATAAACGGCCCCAGGACCTCCTTTTTCTACTCGACTCGCACCACACACACCCATACGACGATCCCTGCTGATCCCAAAAGGTGGAGTATCATGTTTGACTTCGACATGAGAATCTACGTATCCACCGTAAGAGGTAAAATAGTCGTTCTCAAGGATAGCTGAATCAGCCTTGATCAGCAGCCTTCGGAAGACTCCCGTGCCGGAGGTGTAGTCAAAATTCGTTTGAAGCGTATTCCACTTCGTGTTCTCGTATGATTGGAGCACATCACTGAGTCAGTACTCGTCCGAGGTGCTCCACGAGCTTGACAAGGCTGTCTCAATCGCTGAGAAACGCCAGCCTCCGACTCACTGGAGTCAAGGTGGTCTCGTTCAAGCCGTCTCCCTTACTCGAAAGAATAACGAGAGAGATGGTGAGACTGAATCCATCAGCTACAACGTTTTGTTAGACCTCATTGGTTCGCCCTGTCTTCGCATTTGACATCGACACACACAAAGGGAGTGTCGGGGTTCTTAGTGCCGAAACCAAGGCAGGCATACTTGCCACTTTCAACGTCGCAGAACGACCTAGCTCCTGATTCGCAAGTGAGTGGCTGGTCGCACTGCTGACCCGGACACTTCTGCTCACAGGCCGCTTCTAGACCATCGGCCCAAGCTTCTTCTGACATACAGTCGTAGCCATTGTAAGGCCAGAAGACGAGTTCTCCAGCAATCATCCTTGCGCACTGGCCGTTGTAAGTGTGGTGGTTAGCCATTGTATCCTTGTCGGAATCAGGCTCGCCATCGTCGCCACATCCTGTGACGAAGTTGATTGAAAGAAAGATGATGAATAGTACAAATGAAATTGTTCTCATAATAGACCTCCGTTGTAAGTCAAAGACTGAATCGTACCGGGATTGTTGGAGACTCTTATAAATGAGAGAATCAAACGATGACAAACCCAAGAAACAAATTTTCCCCAGAAGTACGAGAGCGTGCAGTGCGGCTTGTTCGTGAGACACGTGCTGACCACAAATCCGAGTGGGCCGCTATCACGTCGGTGGCCACGAAGATTGGATGCGTGCCTCAAACGCTGCAGAAGTGGATTCAACAAGCCGAAGAGAATAGCAAGGCGCCGTTGTCCGACGAGGAGCGGATCAGGCTTTTGGAGCGTGAAAACAAAGAGCTCAAGCGCACCAACGAGATTCTCAGGTTGGCATCCGCGTTTTTCGCACAGGCGGAGCGCGACCGCCCATCAAAGAAGCGGTGATGTTTATCAACGCACACCGCGAAACCTATGGGGTCGAGCCAATTTGCAAGGTCTTGCGAATCGCCCCATCGACATATTACTGGCATGTAAAGCGTAGCCAGGAGAAGTCCAAGCGCGACCTCAGCGACGAGCGTTTGATGGCGGAAATACAACGCGTTTATGACGCGAGTGATGGGATATACGGCGCCCGAAAAGTCTGGCGTACATTGACGAGACAGCACAAAGATTTGGCTCGCTGTACGGTTGAGCGCCTGATGAAACGGGCTGGGCTGAGAGGCGTGACTCGGTGCCGCAGGGTGCGCACTACTGTGCGATCCAAAGCCGAGTGCCCCAAAGATCTGGTACAGCGCAACTTCAACGCCGAAGCCAAAAACCGGCTATGGGTTGCGGATTTGACCTATGTGAAAATCGCCTCAGGTCATGTTTACGTGGCATTTGTCACTGACGTGTTTTCGAGGCGAATTGTCGGGTGGCGTGTTTCAACCTCCCTAACCAGCGACATCGCAGTGGACGCATTGGAGCAGGCACTATTTGACCGCAGACCAAAGGGCCTCATTCACCATAGCGACCGTGGGGTCCAATACCTCTGCGTGAAATACAGCGCCCGCCTCGAAGACGCCGGGATCCAGGCATCGGTTGGAAGTGTGGGCGATAGCTACGACAATGCTCTCGCGGAAACGATCAACGGACTCTACAAGGCGGAGGTCATCCACCACAGAAACAGGAAGTGGACAAACGTACAGGATGTGGAAAAGGCGACGATGAACTGGGTGCACTGGTTCAACCACCACCGAATCATGGAATCACTGGGATACCTTTCCCCTGCAGAATATGAAGCTGACTTTTCGTGTCAGGCAATGGTAGCCTGACTTAACTAAACTCTCCAAGAAACCCAGTACGCCTCAGACTTCACTTAAAGTTCATGATGACTTCAAGTGAAATGATGGTATCGATGATTACCTTCACTTAAAGTACTCGTATCGCGTGGAGGCATTGTGCCACGAAATGAAGTGCGGTTTGTTTGGCTCGCATACCCCCTCAACCATTTCTACCTGCTCTGCCTCAGTGTAGTAAGAACACTGTCTGACCTCGAATGTATCACCTCCCGCACTGACCGATTTAGTGTCGCACTGGTTGAGCCGTGCGCTGATCAGGTCATAGATTCCCGTGTCTTGGATATCTATGATCCCATCAGGACTGGCCAACGCGCCCCAAAACGGATTCAGGTCTTGATATTGAGAAATGCCATTGGAATCAATCCAGACCAGGGTGTCCGTGATGACGAATTGAAAAGGGAAGGGACCACACTCATTAGGTCTCTGCAAGTTCACATCATCAGCACAGCCTTCGCCTAACGCCAACCCGTAGAAGGCATCAAGGTAATCAGTGAGCTTGGCCCATTCTCCGTCATGAAGAGGGTGCCGCACAGCAGGAATTCCGTCGCCCGAGTTCGGGTCAATGGTGATCGTTAGCAGTCCCGCCACCGAGTCCCACGATGATGTCATTCCGATCGCCTCGCGATAGTCGCAAATCGCTGACGCGGAGAATCTTGGTGCGTCGTTGAGACCAAACGCAACACAATCGTCATAACCATCCCCCAACGGGCCGGTACAATCGGCCCATGATTCGGTCGCGAAGATCATGGTGCTAGAAAGTGCGGCGATGAAAAATAAGAGTTTTTTTGCATGGTTACCCTCCTCCCGGGTGTTGTTGAGCTTTCAAAGTGACAGGTGAAAAACCACTTGTCAAATGGTTGTTGCCACAAACTCAACCAAAGGAGGTTCGGCACGCATTATGCCGCACCTGAAAGTCCCCAGAAATACTGAGCGTTAGATGGATACTCAGAGCTGCGAGTTTCTGAGCTCGAAGAGGATGCGGCGGGCGCGGTCTACCTTGATGTCCTGGCATTTGAGCAGGTGCTTAACTACGTCGTCGATCTCGTCTTCCAACGCACCAGCGGTGGCCGCCACACTACGTGCGTGCAGGGACATATGGCCGCGCTGGATGCCTTCCGTGGCGAGCGCCTTGAGCGCCGCCATATTCTGTGCGAGCCCCACGGCTGCCATCACGCGGGCGAGCTCACCAGCAGACTCGACTCTCAGGATTCGGTGCACGAGCTGGACTGTGGGATGGAAACGAATCGGCCCACCAACCGTTCCTACCGCCAGGGGGACTTCGATTTCGCCCACAAGATGCCCGTCTTCAACCCACCACACGGCGAGCGGGCTATACTGACCTGAACGCGCGGCGAAGGCATGGGCGCCCGACTCTACGGCGCGCCAGTCGTTGCCGCTCGCAATACACACCGAGCTGATGCCGTTCATGATGCCTTTGTTATGCGTCGTCGCACGATAAGGATCTACCTCCGCGAACTGGCTCGCGAGCTCGATTCCCTTCGCCACGTCCTCGCCGCTGAAGCCTCGCCAGCCGAGCTCAGAAAATGGAATGCGGCATCTGGCCACGGCCACACGCTCATCGCAAAGGTTCGACAAGATCCTCAGCAGGATGCGCCCATCCGTGAGTTTCTCAATCTCTTGCGCAACACCTTCAGCCATGGTGTTGATCATGTTCGCGCCCATCGCATCGCAGGTATCGATCACAAGGTGCACAATGAGCATCGACTGATATTTGCCCTCTTCGATCAGGCGAACGCGAATATCTTTGGCACCGCCACCGCGAGCCACCATGCCTGGCTCAAACTCGTTTGCGACCGCGAGCAGGCGCGCCTTGTTCTCAAGGATCGCCGCCGAAGTTGCATCCCAATCCGAAGCGCCAACTACCTGGATCTGCCCGATCATTCGTGAGCCCGAGTACTCGGTTTTGAATCCGCCAGAGGGTCTTGCAAGCTTGGCAATATGGCTCACTGCCGCAATCACGCTCGGCTCTTCAACAGCCATCGGCACCACGTAGTCTTTGCCATCGATCAGAAAGTTCAGCCCGAGTCCGAGCGGAAGCTCAAGCACACCAATCGCGTTCTCAATCATGTGATTGGCGGTATCAAAACCGATTTCACCGCTTGGCCGAAGGTACTCGACGTCTTCCTCGGTTAGAATCTGAGCGTCGATCAGGGCCCTGTAACGCTCCTCCTGGCTCATCTTGAAGAAGCCGGAGATACGGCTTGTGGGGCGCTCATCATTCATTTCAATGCTTCGAATTGGCTGTGCTTGCATAGGTCTTCCTACAATTTGCGTCACACAAAACGATGCATTTGCGCTTCGGAAGGAACCGAAAACGTATGAACGGGCGAAATTCAGGGCTTAATGGTTGAGGCTCAGCTTTTTTGAACGAGCCCATGGAGCGTCGACTGAGGCTTGGACGACATCGAGTTGATGAGCTCGATGGCCTGAACGTAGGTCTTGATAACGCCGTCGAGCTTCTGCAACGCCTGCACGTAGCGCTGCGCCTCAGCGAGCCGCGCGATTTGACTCAAATCCGACGCGTGGCGCAGGACCTGGCTCTGAAGGTGGTTCAGCTCGTTGAGAGCCTCTTCTTCATTGCGCGCATTAATCCGCAAGTTCAGGTAATCCGCCTTGATATGCTCGCGAAGCTCCTCGAGCCTCGCGCTCATCTTCTGGATATACTCAGGGGCGCGCTGAACGTCCTGAAGGGTAGCCGTGAGCGACTCCAAGGCGCCTTGTGCGTTGTCCACCAAGACTTGGCCTTCCTTCTCCTTGCCCGCGCCAAAGGCAGCCCGCGCACGACCGGCCAGCGAGACGAGGCGCGCACGCTCTGCGTCCGCATCAAACTCGGGCTCCTTTAGGCTAAACCCGCGGTGCTTCAATGCCGCGATCATTTCATCCACAGCGGCGACCTGTGCTTCCACGTGCGCGAGGCGCTCGACGGCGAGATTTCCGTCCTGGATCATGCCCTGAAGTCGCTCGATCTCCTCAAATAGCGCGGTAGATCCGGCCCCCTTCGCACTCAGAGGATCCGCCTCAAGTCGGGTGGCAAAGGTTTGGAATTTCTGAGCCAGAGCCCCGAGCTCGGCCTCAAGGTGCGGCGCGCCCAGCCCAAATTCTTTGCGCCGCTCAAGTCCGCTCTGCAGAGCCAAAATCTTTTGCGAACCCTCTTGCCTCAGCCTCTGCCCAAGCGCCACACTTTCGCCGCTCTCAAAGAGCATGGCCTGTGCCCGCAACAACGCGTTTTCAAGGTCGGCGAGCACTCGCCGAGCGGGCTCAGAATAGGCCGTGGTCATCACGGTTTGTAGGGGCGACTCACGTACGGGATCCCCAGGCTGAATCTCAGCTTTGGTATTGGAGAGTAGTCCCAAACCTCGGTCGATCTGCATCAATGAGAGCGGACCTCCACGAAGTAATCCCTTGGCCTGACTTCGCCACTCCTGACCCTTTCCGATAAGGAAATAAGCCAAATTCAAGGCATCAGACGCCTCTTTACCAACCTCAGCGCTCGCCCCCTGCCAATCTGTACTCTTAGTCTCGAAGAAGTAGGGATAGTCCGCCCGCAACTTCTCAAGCCATTGCTCCGCATGTGAAAGCTCCACGCCCCAGGTCTGGATTTGAGAATCCAGGTGGCCCGCAAAGCGCCGCCTTACCAGCGCGACCACCAGAAGCACGGCGGCGATCACCGCCAGAAGCGCAAGGAAGAGCAAGAATGGAATGGTTCGCGCCTTGTAGGAATGCCGGACTTCACCGCGCGCTGCCAAGACTTCCGCGGCGGCGAGACACGCCCGAATTTCTTCGAGCTCGCCCGTCAAATCGGTGCGCAAGGCCTCTGCCTTCACACGGCATTCATCGAGCCTTGAGAGCGCCTGTTTAGGCTCGTCCCAATCTGCGTCGGCGCGCTCCTGGAGCGCCTTTGCGAGGCCTTCGATCTCGTTCAAGAGTGGATTAAGGCGCGCGATCTTTTTACCGTAAACGTCGATTTCGTCATCGAGTTCGGCGAGCTCTTTATCCACCTCATCGAGGATTTTTAGGGCGATGACAGGCTTCGACTCCTGGCTTGATTTTGCGCGCTCAAACGTCTCGGCTATTTTGGTGTGCCGCTCCTCAAAACCCGTGCGTACGGTGGATGATTCGGGCGCGATATCAAGCCGGCTCTTGACCTTCGTGAGCTCTTCTTCGCTCGCTGAGACGCGTGTTTCAAGGGCCTTTTCGGCGGCCTCCTTTTCGCGCGTCAACTGCACCAGCTTGACGTCTATGGCCTGAGCCAAAGAACAAAGCGCCCAATCGTAGTTTCGGCGCGTAAACGCTGGCGCAAATTGTGTGAGCTCGGCGGTAGTACTCAGGAGTTCAGGCGTGAGTCCAAGGTCGGCCCATTTCTGCCCGATATGCACACCGAACGCGCGATTCCTGAGGCCGACCGCGAAAAGAATATCTTTGTCCTTGAGTTTCCACGCCTCAAACTGCGCCTTTGCGTAGTCGGTTGCATCGGTGTTTTGCCGTGTCGCGCGGCCGGATTCGTGGGTCACGCCCACAAGCGTAGCGTAATAGTCCGCACCAACTTGCGAGCGCTGACCACGCATACAATCACGCAGGTCGTCGTATCTCTTGCCGTCGCTGACGCGCTCCACGCCCACGTGTTGTGCAGATCTCAAGTCCGGGAAGTCTGCCCACTTCTGCGCGTGCGCATCGCCGCCCACAAAAATAGTAGCCAAGAAAAGGGCCGCCACCCCGAGTGTCCCGTGTCTATCCCTCACGCGCTCTCCGTGCCACGAGCTCCAAAAAACCACAACTATGGCAAGAACCTACCTCATCTGCGCGAGAGCGCAAATGCTAATCCGGCCGCAACGCTCGCCGCCACTGCTGTGGCCCCGATCTTCAAGATCTGGTCCTGGCGCTGAGCACGCTCAACTACCTCGGCGTACGGGATATTGGAGAAGGTCACCATGGAATAGAGCGGCATCCAGCCATCGTCCAAGACGTCATGCAGCGCCGTATCGGCGCGTTTCTTGGCCAGGAAGAGGGGATCGGCGACCTTCGAGCGCATCTCCAAATAATTGTAGAGCGCGAGGTCTGCGATGGCGTCGGCGTTGGGTTTGCGCGATTTCGAGAACGCCTGTGCCAATAGTCCCCAGTCCGGCGCATACATCTCCAACATCTCGTCGAGAATGCGGCAGTCTTCAAACGCAGCGTTCATGCCCTGCCCGTAAAACGGGACCACCGCGTGCGCCGCATCCCCAACCAGAAGAACCTGGTCCGCACTGTGGTAGGGCGCGCACCGAATAGTCACAAGGGACCCTGTCGGATTCTCGAAGAAATCGTTCGCGAGGTCGGGCATCAATGCGCGAGCATCGGGGAAGTGCGTCTGGAAGAAATGCTCCACATCTTCAGTAGTCTCAAGCGCCTCAAAGCTCGTGCCTTCGCCCTTCCAGGCGAGGAAGAGCGTGACGGTGAAGGAGCCGTCCAGGTTCGGCAGCGCGATCAACATGAAGTCGCGCCGTGGCCAGATATGAAGGGCGTTCTTGTAGAGCTGCCAGCCGCCATCGGACGCCGGCGGAATGTGGAGCTCTTTGTAGCCGTGACTCAGATAACTCTGCGAAAAATCAAAGCGCCCCGAGCGCATCATCGCCTGACGCACTGCCGAGTAGGCGCCGTCAGCACCGAATAGAAAGCGTGTGGGTACGCGTTCGGTTTCGCCCTTATGATCAAAGACCGGGGTGCCGTCTTCGAGCTCCAAATCCTTGAGCTTTCGCTCGAATTTGAAGTGGATATGATCGTGCTCATCCGCAGCATCCATGAGGATTTCGTTGAGCGACTGCCTAGAGACCGAGTTGATGAATTGCCCGGGCTTTCCATAGGGTTGAAGCTGCGTGTTGCCCGCGAGATCATGAATCATTCGGCCGTGCATCGGGATACATTCGCGCAAGACTCGCTCGTGCATACCTACGCGCGCCAGTGCCGTCAGACCGCGGGTTGAGAGCGCCAAGTTGATAGAGCGCCCGCCCACAAAGCCGGCTTCGCGGCTATCGGCGCGGCTTTCGTAGACGGCCGTCTCGTAGCCGCGGCGCGCCAGATAGAGCGAGAGGAGCGAGCCAGCGAGCCCGGCCCCAACCACAACCAGAGGTTCTTCCTGTGTCGGCATCTTCATGAATTAGATCCTTTCTATGGCGTTTTTCGTTCCAATCTCCAGGTGCCTGGCTTGGATGCTCGGAGCAATTTCGAGGTCCGACTTTACTACAACAGAATGACATAGATGTCAGGAGAGTGACGGTTTTTGGTGAACTTATGACGGTTGAAAAGCGGAATTTAACGGCCAAAAAGAAGACACAAAGTACCGAAATCCTTGAAGATCATGATTTTCTTAGACAAAAAATGAATATTGGCACTGGATCTGCACATCTAAACAATAGAATCGGCCAGACGGTCGCTCGGCCCAAAGGAGGCCATATGCTGTACGATTTCGTAGTCAAAGAAGAACTTGAACGTTTACGCCGCGCTGAGCTTGAAAAAGAAGAGCGCCCATACCTCGAACTTCCCCTTCATATGCCCTATTGGCCAGATGAGCCGGTGGCGCAGGAGGAAGAGGAAACCGAGTCCGAAAGAGGGGTCATCATCATTCAGATGTGATTGTCTCATCGCTCCCAAGGTCGTCAGACCCTGCATCCGCGGGGTCTGACTCTGCAGCCGCCGGCAACGGCGGTGGTTTTGGCAGCTTGGATAGAACCATGGGTTGCGGGACCACCATGGACGCAAACCCAAGAACACTGCGGATCTCCTCCGCTGTATACGTTGCCTCAACCGTGACGTACGTCTCGTTGGCAACACACGTCACGCGCTCCAGATAATTAGAGATCATGTTTCGAACCATGAAGTTTTTCTGACCGGAAATCATTCGGCGTTTGAGGTCTGGACATGCATCCGCAAAGCCCGTGGCATCCGTTTCCTTGGGGAATTTCAGGTCGATCTTGATATGGGGATTGTTCACGTCAGCCACCGAGAGCGCGATCCCTTCAAAGGTACGCGGCCCAAGGCCAGGGATGAAGACGCGGATATCCATCGCACTCACCAACGCCAGAGTCTTCGGGTCTGCCGCATCCTCAATCTGAGCGATCGAATCCAACAAGGTAGCGCGCCCTTCGGAGAGCCGAGCATCTGAGTCTTTGGGGAGATTTCGGGTCAACTCGCCCAAAAACTCAGGGCGTGTAAGCACCGCCATGCCTGGGCGAAGCAGGATTTTTCGCGGATCTTGATAGTGCTCGTTCTCTGGAATCAGGTCTCGAATCGGAATCCCATTGTATTCGCTCCACGCAAGGCCATCCCCGAATCGCCGGGCCAGCCGTTCCTGCATGTCCTTGTCGCTCATCCTGTGGCGCACAGCGAGAAACGTGTGCTGAATGTACTGCGGCCTCGCCGAGGCCATAAACATAGAGTCCAAGTCCTGAACCGGGTCGATGTCGGTGTTGTCCAAGGCGATGCGATAGTCCGGTACCAGCTTCAAGATATGGGTAACCACCTCTTGCAAAGGCGTCCCGCGAATCCGGTCGTTGCGAACTAACGCGGTGTACACGGCGTTCCCTGGCCCATAACCCTTGATATCCGGCAGGTCTGAGGGGCCGGAACGTTTGAACTTCTCCGAAGGCTTCTGTGTTGGCTCAGAATCTTCTGGTTGAGGCTGTGGCTTTGGCTCGGCTACAGATGCGAGCTCTTCAGGTTCGGGCTTCGGTTTTGGCTTCGATTTGGGTTTGGGTCTTGGCTCTTCCTTTGGTGGTTCTGGCTCTGGCTCAGGTTCCGGTTCTGGCTCAGGCTCGGGTTCTGGTTCAGGCTCAGGTTCTTCGCCCACACCACGTTCCTCGATCACGATCTCCTTAAAATCCCCGTGACCTATACGCTCAAGGCTCTCGAACTCGGTCATCCACTCAACGTCAAACTCCGACTCCGTATGAGGCGTGAGAAAAGCCACGCTCATGAACGCTCCGTGCAACAAGGCACTCAACACCCACGAGACCACCTGCACTCGCCTGGTGGCTGGCGCCTCGGTACGCATCCCCTCGTCTTGGTCATGCTCTTCTGACACGTCTCGCCTCTAAGTCAGGAATCGCAAACGCGGACTCAGCCCACGTTGACACTTCACTACTATAGAAGACGGTACTAAGGCATTTTCATTTCATTTTGATTGGAAGTTTTGCTTCGCGAAAGCGCTTGATCTACCGAATCCTGTGCAACCAGAACGGGTTCCCACATATCCTTGACGGAGCGCCCCTTGAGCACAAAACGCTCGGCACGTTTCTGCGTGATGGGGTCATTCAGGTAGAGCTTGAGTCGCTCGAGTTGTTGGTTGGTGCTGATGACCCAGGGGTTGTCGTCTTGAGCGGTCGGGAGGCGCCTCGAGAGCGAGAGATTCTTCTCATAGACCTGAATCGCGCGTTCCATAAGCGGCCTCAGGGTCTTTCGCAGCTCATCGAAGTAGAGCGCGATATGCTCCTGAGTCAGGTCATCAGGGATTTCGGACTGAAAGATATCGGCATAGAAGTCTTCGTAGAGTTTTCCAATCATATAGCCTGCGGCCATAGACCATTGTGGATGATGAAAACTCAGGGCTTTGATGTAATGGCTCTGAGACCGCATGAAGAGGTCAGCCTTCTCTTGAAGATCAGCACCCATGCGCTCCGGTGGCAGTACGAGTGGAATCTGCAGGACCTTCCGGTGATAGACTTCGCCGATGCCAAAATACGCCTGAACCAGATAATGCGAATTCGGCTGCAGGCGCTGGTCGGCAGGGGCGTCTTCGTTGATGTTCAGCACGGAGCGAAAGCCGTCAGCGGCTTCGTCCAGCGAACCTGTTTCCATGAGCGCCTTTGAGCGCCGGACATGCGCCTCGATGCGGTCAAACGTGGTCAACTCGGGCCTCAACAAGATGACCGTCATCAGCTCTACAACTTCTTCAAAATTGCCGAGCTCCTCGTGGGCCTGGGCGAGCCGGTAGTAGGCGTCTTTGGCGTCGGGTTCTTCGGGAAACTTCTCGATGATTTGGGTGTACTTGGTTGCCGCATCCTCCCAGCGGGACAGGCGTTCGTATGAAAGGCCGGCGTTGTAGAGCGAGGGCAGATAGAATCGGCTCTCCTCAAAGTACTTGATGATGACTTCGTAATTGGCCACGGCTTCTTCGTAGTCGCGCGCCGAGAAGGCCTCGTACGCGCGGTTGAAGACTTCGCTGGAATCCAAGACGGCGTCTGGTCCATAACCGGCTTTGATGAGCATTGGGTCCAGGTCCATCCGCTCTTGAGGAACGCCTTGAACCGGCTCTCCGGCACGTTGTGTGCCGGCACATGACGTGCCAAGTATCAAGCCAGTTAGGAGCAATATCAATAGTTTATGGACATGCATCTCTTGTCCTGATGTCTGGGCTTACATTCGGTCCAAAGCGCCGCGCGCCGCCATACGTACACGAAGCTCGGGGTCGTCTTCGCTCAAGGTCTTAAGGGTGGGCAAGGCCTCCTTTATTCCGAACTCCTCTGCAAGCCCAACGGCCTGCTCGCGAATCTGGGGCTCGGGATCCTTGAGCGCCACGATGATGGCCTTATTCGCGCGCTCATCCTCAATGAACGAGAAGATATCCAATACGCGAAGACGCTCTTCAGCAGGTGTATCCTTGGACTCAAGGCGTTTGGCCAACGCATAAACGCGTTCCTCATACGCCAAAAAGGTCTCGCCGGCCTTTTCGTTTCGGCCCGCGCTCGCGTAAATCCCGCCGAGCTCAACATACGCCTGCAGATAGTCGGGTTGCAGACGAATCGTGGTCTCATAGGCCTTGATAGCCAGCGTCGTCTCAGACATTTCAGCCAACACGCGGCCGTACATAAAGTGCCCCTCGGGCACATCGGGCGCCAACGCCAACAACTCCTCGTAGAGTTTGCGGGCTTTCGCCTCTTCACCGGACTCGCGATACAACTGACCGAGCGCCACGTACGCCGTCACACGCGCGGCCGAGACGGGCCCAGTTTTGACCAATTTCTCAAAAGTAGCGCGCGCCTCCGCGTCGCGCTTTTCCAAGAAATGCCCCTTAGCGACGGCTAAGAGGTCGAGCTGTTCAGAAGTCCCCGGATCGTCTGGGTCCCCAAGTTTCGGGTCCACCTTCGGCGGCTCTGGCTTGGGCTCAGGCGTCGCAACCTTCACAGGTTGCGTATCCTCGACCTTCTCCTCAGATTTGCATCCACCAAGAACCAACAATGCGACCAGCACCAAACGAATCATGAATCTTCCTCGATCAACAACTCAGACGCCATCCTCGGAATCCTGACGATGAACGTCGTACCCTGATTTAGAGTGCTCTCGAACTCGATTGTTCCATGGTGGACGTCCACAATTTGTTTCACGATGGCCAAACCTAGCCCGGTACCGTGATCTTTTCCTTTGGTGACAAAGGGTTCAAAGAGGGTGTCGCGCACGGCTTCCGGGATGCCTTTGCCGGTGTCTCTAAAGCGCATCACGAGCTCATCCTTGGACTCGTCCACACGCACATCGATCACAAAATCACCCCCATCCGGCATGGCATCCGCGGCGTTTCTGCCGAGGTTGAGCACCGCGCGTTTGAGCTTGCCATCATCCAGACGAGCCTGGCCCTGGTAGTGGCAACGAATCACAAGGCGCACGTTTCGCTGGGCGAGCTCCTTGGCCAAGAGCATCTCAATTTCTTCAAAAACGCGCGCGACACACACGTCTCTCGCACTGAAATGCGACTCACCCTTCGAGAAGTTCAAGAGCTCACCGGTCATCTGGTTCAAATGGTCAAATTGCCGCGCGATAATCTTCGCGAACTCGTCGCGTTTTGTGCGGTCCTCAGCGCGCACCATCAGCTGCACATACCCATTGATTATCGCGAACGGGTTCTTGAGGTCGTGAATCACGCCGCTCAACATCTGGCCCACCGTCGCAAGGCGCGCACTCTTATGCAGCTCGTCTTCCTGGCGCCGGCGCAAGAGCGCTGCCGCAATTCGGTTCGCGATCATCGTGACCCACTTGAGGTCATCGAGGCCAAAAGGCTCAGTCCGATTGAAGACCTTCATGGCACCGATGACCTTCTGGTCTTGGCCCACGAGCGGCACCGCGATCACGTTATGAATCTGAAATCCAAACACCCCGGATGTACCGGGCACCGCACAATCGCCCGAGTTGCAAAGAAACGGAGCACCCGTGGTGATAACACGATCGGAGAGGCCTTGGCCCTTGAACTCATACCGAGTTTTGAGCTCCCAACCCGCGTGATCTTTCTCGTTTATGTAGTAGGTGAGGTGCTCGGCTTCATCGAGCACGAGCGCAGCCCCATTAGCCTCGAGGACTTCTGCCGTCTCTTTGGTGATCGTACTCACCATAGCCTGCAGATTATCAACGCGGCTGAGTTTCTGCTCCAGATCGTAGAGGAGATCGAGCTCCGCCACTTTATGCTCGAGACGCTCGGTCATTTGCACCAGAGCCTGATTCTTCTCGAACATATCCTGATAGAGACGCGAGTTCTCGATCGCAATCGCGGCCTGGCTTGCGAGCACACTCAGTAGGCGCTCATCTTCGGCGGAGAACTCCTCGTGCCGCGAATTCAGGACCTGGACCACGCCGATAATCCGCTCTTCACGGTTTCGAATCGGCTGGCAGAGCATATTGCGGGTCTTAAAGCCGCTTTGCGCATCGTGGTTTGAACTGAAACGAGGCTCAGCATACGCGTCCGGGATATTCATCGAATGGCCAGTCTCAGCCACAAATCCAGCGATACCTTCGCCCACTTTGACACGGATCTCGGCGTTCTCCACACCTTGAGAAATCTTGCTCCAGAGCTCGTTAGTCTCGGTGTCCAAGAGAAAGAGAGTTGAGCGTTCCGCGCCCATCAGCTCCGTGATCTTCTCCATGATGGTTACGAGCAACTCATCGAGGTCTAGCGTGGAGCTCAGGGCGAGTCCGATCTCGGAGATCGCGCGCAACCTAGACTCCTGCACGCGCACCATCTCAACGAGTTTCGACGCCACGCTCGAGAGTTCGAGAGGGTTCAGCTCGTCCATAGATTCGGTCGTCAACCAATCAAACGCACCTTCCCCCTCGATTGCTGGCGGGTATGTGATAGGCGAATCTGGCAAGTTCTCCGACATGCCTTTAGCCTAGCACAAGGTCCAACTTAGAGCATAGGAGTTTGGCGGCGCTTTGAGAGCTCCACGACATTACTTTCAGCCCAGCTGTACGTTGGAATGATAGCCTTCAAGGCGCGACGGACGCCGAGGTCATCATCGTGGCGAGCGCATTCTATAAGCTCGTCCACATGTTGGTAGTATTGCTCGAGGTCCGAGCTCGCCGTTCGGCCCACGAAGATCTTTTCGTGCCGAGTCTTATCAAAATTCTCTTCGTCGAGACTTAGTTCTTCGAAGAGTTTCTCGCCCGGGCGCGTGCCGCTGTAGACGATTCCAACCTCTTCTTCGGTCCGTCCTGAGAGGCGGATCATATCGCGCGCGAGGTCAGCGATTTTGACAGGCGCGCCCATGTCCAAAATGAAGAGTTCGCCACCTTTGCCGTTGGCGGCCGCCTGGAGCACCAGCTGCGAGGCTTCCGGAATGGTCATGAAATAGCGCGTCATCTCGGGGTGGGTCACGGTCACCGGCCCACCTTTGCGAATTTGCTCGCGGAAAATAGGCACCACGCTACCGTTTGAGCCCAGGACATTTCCGAATCGCACGGCACAGAAATGGGTCTTCGTGCCTTCGTTTTGCGAGAGTACCGCGAGTTCGGTGATCCGCTTCGTGGCGCCCATCACGCTCGACGGATTCACGGCTTTATCCGTGGAGATCAAAATGAAGTTTTTGACGTCATACTTGACCGAGAGCTTTGCTAGGACCTGCGTTCCCACCACGTTATTGAGCACCGCCTGAGACGGATGAAGCTCCATCAAAGGGACGTGTTTGTACGCGGCTGCGTGGATGACAACTTGCGGCTTATGACGCGCCATCAAGACGTCCATTCGCCCTTCGTCGGAGACGTCAGTGATACACGGCACGAGGCTTTCATGGAGCGAGCTTAGCTCCCGATGGATAAAGAATAGTGGCGTTTCAGCGCGCTCCACCATCACGAGACTTTTGGGGTTAAACCGCAAAACCTGACGGCAAATCTCAGAGCCGATCGAGCCACCCGCACCGGTCACGAGGACCGTTTGACCCTCGATGAATCGCGCGAGCGACGAGGTATCAAGCTTGACTGCTTCACGCCCGAGCAAGTCCTCAATGCTCACATCACGGAGCGCATTGAGGCTCACGTGACCTTCTAGAATGGACTCCACAGCGGGCAAGATCCGCGTCTTTGCGCCGGTTCCCTTCGCGATATCTACCACTCGGCGCATCTGTTCGCGCGAAGCCGAAGGCATGGCGATGATCACCTCTTCGACCACCAGCTTCTGGACGGTCTCAGCCATCGAGGTGATCGGCCCCAAGACTGGCACGCCGTGAATTCTCAGCCCACGCTTGTACGGATCATCGTCCAAAAAACCCACGGGATTAAACGCAAGGTTGCGATTCTTGGTAATCTCCCGAAGAAGGGTCTCGCCGGTATCACCCGCACCGAGAATGAGTAGGTTTTTAGCATGGCCGGGCGGGCTCAGGCGCCGTCTGACGGCTTCGCGCATCAGACGCAAGCTCCCTCGCGCAGCACCGATAAGAAAGAGCGAGAGTCCAAAATCTAAGACGTAAATCGACCGAGGATAGATTGGCGGATCCACCACAAACACATTCAGAAGCACAAAGACCGCGCTCGCGATGGCCAAAGAGCGCCCAAGTTCGATGATGTCGTGAAACGATACGTACTTCCACCAACCTTGAAAATTGCGCAGCGCGAGGAAGGTCAGGACCTTGATCCCGACCACCCACGGGAAGGTCTGCCACATCACAGCTTCCCATTGATCCGAAATCGTGAAATCGAAACGGACAAGGAAAGCCCCGGCGTAGGCAGCCGAAAAAAGCCCCAGATGCATCGTGATAACCAATACCAACCGCACTGTGCGTGGTAATTGTGGAAGATCCTCAAGCCTCTGAAGTTGTGATTTCATGTCGTTCCACTCCGTGTAGCCCGCTTATAGCGAGACGAAGCCTCGAAGTCCAGAGCCCAATGTGCTTTGCAAGCCCACCCCCAACGTGGTAATCCCGCCGAGCAAGACAGGCGAGCCAAAACGGAGGTTTCATGAGTCCACACAAAGGCTTGGTGCCAGCGCTCCTGAGCATTTTCACGCTGATCGGAACCGGTGATGCTGCGGCCGACTCGGGCTCTAAATTCAATGCCGGCGGCTATATGCGAATCATGGCTCGCCCCGATCTCCAGGGCGGAGACGGGCGCCTCGGCTACTGGAACCTCTATGGGCGATTGCTCAACGAGGGCCCGTACGCCTCGCTCGATATGCGCTACGATCTTTTGCCTCAAGATCCCCTCTCTAAAAACACGTGGACCAGCATCCACGCACGAATCGAAGGTGGCTCCGTCCTCAATGCCGACACAGGCATGGGAAGCCTCGGCAATTTTCGGCTCAGCCAGCTCTACGCGCAAGCCGGAAACGTGCTTCTCCAAGATGTAACCTGGCAGATAGGCACCATGGAGACCTTCTTCGGAGACCTCGGCCTCTACGACTTCAAAGTCGCCCAGGTACTCTTTGATTCGGTTGGGATTTCCGCGCGCTACCAGAACTCGCTCGTGGACGTGTTGATCGGCGCAGGCGACGCCGGATTCATGATCAAAGGCACAGACTACAACCCGATCCCCACCATCGGCGGCACCGCAAAACTCAAATTGGGCGTGGCTGAGATTGGGGTCGGCGGCCAGTTCTATTTCGAGCCCGAAGTCGAGGGTAACCGCTTCGCACCGCACAATAGCGTCTACGACGACGGCACAACCATCGACTATGAGAATTTCGTGCGCGGCGAGATCAGCCGGCGCTATTTCGAGGCCAATCCGGCCGAGGTCGGCATCTTCACCGAGCCCATCCCGACTGCAACGACCTCGTGGCGCGGCATCGGATACATCGGCTTCGGCGGCTTCGGCCCGCTCGTCTGGAACAACCTCTTCGCCAATATCATCAAGCGACACCCCCAAACATCCATCACCGAGACGTTCAACGGCGAGGATTTCATCTTCTACGTGGACGACCTGACCGACGAGCGCTACGAGCTCAACATCGGAAATGAGATGCAGCTGCGTCTGATCGAAGACGTGCTCGACCTCACATGGGCGGGGTTTTACGGCTACCACTGGGATGCCGACGACGAGATCGTCGCCAGCGAAAGAAACCGCGAAGTCATGTCGATCGTGGCGAGATTCCAAGGCTACTTCAACGAAAAAGCACACCTGCTCTTGGAGTCGAGTCTCGCGCGCGAACGCTCGTTGAACGGCAATCTATTCAGGAACGCTTCAGACTCGGTCTTCGTGAGCACGGACGGCCGAAACGACACGCGCGGCCTTGAATTCGGGGACTCAGACACCCGCGACACCTTCCAAATCAAGGTCGGCCCGGTGCTCCAACCGCTGGGCATGGGGATCTTCACGAGGCCGTCATTCCGGCTTCTTTACGGCGCGCAATACAGCTCCCAGAACAACGCGTTCGGCAATGGATTCGTAGAGAGTCTGGACGATTTCAACGTTTTTGGAACCCGTGATGTACACTGGCACCACGTGGTTTCGGCGGAGGTAGAGACATGGTTCTGATTCAACGCCCGATCCTTCTTGCACTGATGTTCTGTGTGCTCCTGACAGGGTGTATCACCGCCGCTAAAGCCGTGCGACTGGACTCGCCGCAACCCGCACGGGTAGCGGTCGTCATGGAGTTTCCTGACCGGCCTGAGATTGGCGTTGCGCCAGATTCCACGGTGGAGCGAATCAATCGCGAGGTTCAAGAGCGCAACCTCGTGCCTACGGTGGTGGATTCAAGCGAGTTCTCCAAGGTCTTCGAAACGCGCCGCACCACCGAACAACGCCTTGGCTTTTTGAGACCCGAGGGCACTTCGGATTGGGTGCTTCTGTTGGAGACGCAGGTGCGGTTCTACTCGCTTCTGAGCGGCAAGTACCGCTGGGATATCAGCGGAACGGTAACGCTGGTAGCCCCTGATGGTGAGCAACTCAGCGCTCCTTTGAACCTTGCTGCCTTCCTCGACTTTGACCACCAAAAAGAAGCCGAAGCCCTGCGCTACGCAGAGGTGGCCATCGCGGAGCGAGCCGGGCAAGTGGTTGACCGATTATTGGCTGGAAGAGAGACCCCCTGATGCGATTGTTTTTGATTTTCTTTACGATTCTCCTCACCGCTCATTTTGGGTGTGCGACCTCGCCAAAGTCCAGACTGGAAGCGCCCGAGCCGGTCTTTGTTCAATGGGAAATTGTGGACGCCACTGGCATCGGCGTTCAGACAGGGCCGCTCCTGGAAAAGGCGGCGCGCGACACGCTTGAAACGCGTGGATTTGAGCTCAGCGACAACTCAAACGCCCCTTGGAGAGTTACGACCAAAGCCCGCGTCAGCCGCATGATGCGTGTGGACCGCGCGTACCGTTGGGTGGTTACCGGCACCACGACCACCCTCGGTCCAGACGGATTGGAGAAGACCGTCAAATGGTTGCACGCCCATCACCTCGACGTGGAATACGCGGCCGAGCCACGCGTCCTTGAGGCGCTGGCCTTTAGAATCGCTGATGAGATCGACAATAGCGCCGGCCCTCTTGTCGACACGTATCTAAGAGCAGGCGCACCGGTTGAAAAGGCAGTTTCGAAGGCCACACCAAAGGCCGAAGAGGCGCGTCCACAAGCCGCGAAAGTCCAGCCCACCCCAGACGTACCGGGCGACCTGATCTACTTCGTGATGGTGGACCGCTTTGAAAATGGCGACCCTGCGAACGACGAAGACGCCGACCCGCAAGACCCGCAAGCCTTTCACGGAGGCGATTTGCGCGGGCTCATCAACCGCATCGAGTGGATCCACCAGCTCGGTTTCAAGACCATTTGGCTCTCGCCCGTCTTCACGATGCGCGACACGCCCTTCTACGGCCACGGCGCGTTCCACGGCTACTGGTTGGAGAACCCGTTCGAAGTGGAGCCGCGGTTTGGCGATGAGGCTACTTTGGTGGAACTCAAAAACGCTCTTGAAGCGCGCGGTATGCGGCTGATCTTGGATATTGTGGTCAATCACGTGGCACCAGAATCCGAGCGAGTAAAGACACATCCCGACTGGTTTCACACGAACGGTCCTATCCAAAATTGGGACGACCCAAAGGAGCTCGAAACCTATCAGGTTCATGGCCTGCCGGACCTGAATCAATCAAACCCCGAGGTGTATGCGTGGCTCTTTGAGAGCACCAAGAAGTGGGTTGAGTTGCTCGAGCCTGACGGCCTCAGAATGGACGCGGTTAAGCACGTGCCAAACACCTTCTGGAAGCGGTTTAATGCCGAGATTCAGGGCGTCTCGAAGAAGCCCCTCTTCATCCTCGGGGAACAGCTTTCGGGCGATGTGACCGAAGTGGCTAAGACGGCCAACAATGGTGGGTTTAATGCGATGTTCGATTTCCCGCTGCACTTCGCCATGGTCGACGTCTTTTGCAAGGATGCCTCGCCGGGGAAACTCGCGTCAGTACTGGCGCAAGACCATCTCTACGGTGCGCAGATGGGAGCGCATAGGCAAGGGCTCGTGACGTTGTTGGACAATCACGATCTTTCGCGAATCGTCACGAGCTGCGTGGGTGACCGAGGCCGAGTTTTGCAAGCGATGCGCTTTATGTTCAGCGTGCGAGGTACGCCGTCGGTCATCTGGGGCACGGAAGTCGGAACGGACGGTTCAGGTGAGCCGGAGAACCGCTCGTCAATGCGCTTTGAAGATGGCCACCCCATGACTTCGTCCATTCAGGACCTGGCCAAGCAGCGCGCGAGACACCGTGTGCTAGAGACCGGCGTGGACCATGTTCTGGCGCTGAGCGACGAATTCTTCGCCCTGCTTCGCGTAGGCGACGAGGAGGCCGCGCTGGTGGTCGTGAATACCTCCGCGGCGCTGAAGACCGTGCTTTTACCACCCGAGCTTCAACCTCAGCGCATGAGCGTTGATGTTCCGGCAAACACAACGGATCTGGTGATCATCGACGTCCCGCCCGATGCCCTCAAAAAACTCAAAAACCGCATCCAAACGCCAGAATCAGCGAAGGTACGTGTTGAAGCCCGTGGCGTGGAGCTCAAGCCCGGCCAAAAACTGGTTTTTGCAGGCTCACTTGAAGAGCTCGGAAGCTGGGATCCGATGAACGCTCCGGAGTTCGAGGTCAAAAACGGAATGCTTGTACTAGAGCTCGCTCTGGATTCCGGGGAGGTTGCAGCGGGTAAACTTGTGGTGGTAGACGGGCAAAATTCGACCTGGGAAGAACGCGCTGATCGCTACTTCCTTGCTCGTCCTGGGCAAATACTGCTTCGCCTTGATTGGCAGCGATAGCCCGAATTCTTCCGCTGACTTCTGAGGTAATATGTCAGTCAAATTGGTCTTTCTTGGGACCGGTAGCGGCAAACCTACGCCGCATCGAAATGTTTCAGCCGTGGGACTTTTCCGCGAAGGCGACCTTCTCCTCTTCGATTGCGGCGAAGGCACTCAGCTGCAGCTCGCCAAGGCACCCCTGAGACCCGGCTCCTTGCGCGCAATTTTCCTGACCCATTTCCATGGCGACCACGTCAATGGCTTGCCCGGGTTTGTGGGCTCGTTGACGCTCAACAGCCGCGACGAAGTCCTGACGATTGTTGGCCCTGTGGGGCTTCGACGCTGGTTTAAGACCATGCGTGATGTCCATATCTTGCGGCCTGGATTCCCTATCAATCTAGTGGAAGTCGAGGGCCCCGGCGTGGTCTTCGAGGGCCAGGGATTTAGGGTTGAGGCCGGCCCGCTCAAACACCGAATCCCAACCTGGGGCTACACGTATATTGAAGACGCGCGGCCAGGACGGTTCGACCTGGATAAAGCTCGCGAGCTGGGAATTCCCGCCGGGCCGCTCTACGGACGGCTGCAGCGTGGTGAGGCAGTGATTCTGGAGGATGGTCGTGAAGTACACCCGAGTGATGTGCTCGGTCATGCCCGCCCGGGCCTGCGCATCGCCTACTGCACCGACACTCAGCCGTGCGAAGGCGCCGTGGAGCTTGCGCGGGGTGCCGACCTTTTGATCCACGAATCTACATATCCAGCCGGAGACGAAAAACTCGCCAAGGAGCGCGGACACTCGACCTCCGCTGATGCGGCGCGTTGTGCGAAGGAGGCTGGGGCGAAGAAGCTCGTGCTCACCCACCTCTCTCAAAAGCATATGCGCCTCGACGACTTCCTGACCGGTGCTCGAGACATCTTTCCGAATATCGTGGTGGCGCGAGACCTCCTCGAGATGGATATCGAGCGTAGCGAAACCTAAATTAAGACGAATGTCGGGAATGCTTTGCGCACTCTCGTGAGTTTTGATACCCAAACCCTTCGAAATTCGTTGAGGACGATTGATGAACCCAAATGTTGCGAAATTTCTTCAGGTCTTGGCCATTATTCTGGTCACCGTAGGCCTAGACCAGTGGACCAAGCAGATCGCGTCAGACCGGCTTGCCACTTCACGCTCAGGATTCTTCAACCACTACATCGAGCTCGAAGTCCCCGCCGAATTTGAAGGAAAGCCCGTCAAGGAGTACCTCCAACACGAGTTCATGCCGAGCAACACCGAGCAAGAAATCAACCGCATCATGATGTCCACCACGAATGACGCGGGGATTCAGGTTCGGCCCGAACAAGAACTCAAAGCCGGCGAAACGCTTGAGGTCCGATGGCGCGAAATCGTGGTCATCCCTGACCACTGGGACTACCAGTACACACGAAATCCTGGCGCCGCCTTCAGTTTCATGGCGGATATGGACGACAAGTACCGCGCACCTTTCTTCATCATCGTAAGCTTTATCGCGGTCTTCGCCATCTTCTGGATCCTGCGTGGCGTGACCTTCCAACAACAACTGCTCATCTGGGCGCTCGCCCTCTTGTGCGGCGGTGCCATCGGCAACCTCATCGACCGAATGCTCTACCAGTACGTGATCGACTTCATCGTCTGGAAATGGACCAATTCTTACCGCTGGCCCACATTCAACCTCGCGGACGCCTTCATCTGTATCGGTGTGGGCCTGATGTTCGTGGAGATGATCCGCGACTGGTTCCGTGAGCGCCGCGAGAAAAAGGCAGCCAAAACCACCGATTCGGAAGCCTCCGCCTGACGCATGTTTCCAACCCTCATCGAGTTCGGCGGCACCCGCGTTCCTACTTACCTTGTCGCCCTACTCACCGGCTTCTGCCTGGCACTCTGGCTCGGCTGGAGAGACGCAAAAAACCTGGGGTTTAGGCGCCAAGAGTATTTGGATTTTGGGATATGGTTGCTGATTTTTGGCATCGCGGGCGCACGCATCTTTCACGTGCTCTTTGACGGTCTAGGACAGGACTATTTGGCGCTCTGTCTAAATCCGTTTGAGCTCGACGGTTTCTCGCTCCCAGAGGGCCTTTGCAGCACGAACCTTGAGTGCGTCAGGGGTGGTGGCGGGCCTGTTTGCAATCCTTCGGACGGCCTCTGCTATCCTGCGCGCGATTGTTTTCGAGTGTTCAAATTCTGGTCCGGTGGGCTCGTGGTCTACGGCGGCGTGATCGCCGCGGGTCTCTTTGCGTGGTGGTACGCGCGCCGGCGCGAAATCAACTGGCGAGGCGTTTTGGACCTTGGTGCATGGGGAATTCCGTTGGGTATTGGTTTTGGGCGCCTCGGTTGTTACGCCGCCGGCTGCTGCTACGGAAAACTCTGCGATCTCGGGCTCGCCGTACACTTCCCGGTCAATTCGCCTGCGTATCGCAACCATTGGGAAAACTTCCAAGACGCCCTGCAGGCGCAATGGCAAAGCGGCATCGAAGGCAGCCTCGGCGTCTGGCCCACCCAGCTCATGGAGAGCTTTGGGGCGTTTGCCATCTTCCTCTTTGCCTACTTCTGGTTGCGGCCGCGCACTTTGGATGAACGACTGCCAAAGGGCAGCGCCTTCGGCATCTCTATCGCCCTTTATGCCGCGCTACGCTTCGTTCTGGAGTTCTTGCGAGCCGATGAGCGCGGCGAGCTCCTAAGTCTATCTACGAGCCAATGGATAAGCCTCGTCGTGATCGGGCTCGCGCTTTGGATGAACACACGCGTTCAGAAATCAGCAACCTCATGAACCGACTCAGGATTGTCGATGTACGGATTTCGGTTTCCCTGCACGAGCTCAACCGAGTCGTTCCTGTTACGCTCGGCCTCATCGACCGGATCCTCGGCGTGCCAGATACGTAAGGTGTCCTCCTGAGACTGGTCCAAGGGGTGGTCGTAGGTCATCGACACGTAGAACATGGCGCGCGCGACATTGCCACGATGCTCGGGACGCACCTCAAACACGATCTGGCCGTGGACATCCGTGCCCAACTTCGATCCACCTTCCGACCAGTTCGAGTTGACAACGTTGCCAAAAGGAAAGCTCGAACGCTTTGAATTCGCCTGGCTCTTCGTGGGAAAGAGGTGGTGCAAGTCCGTCTCGGCGCGCCAGTCGGTCAGAAGCGACCGGGGCCAAGTATGCTCCGTATTCATCACGGTGTGATCGGGAATGCTGCTCGTATAGAGCTCCATTCCTGTGTAAACGCCCGTCACTACCCCGTCACGATTATCAATCTGGCTAAACATGGCCAGGCGCGCGTTGTAGTAGCTAACGTCGATCGTGGGTCTTTGCGGCTTCTCAAGGCTCGCCGTGTATCCAAGTTCAATGGCGATGTTCAGAATCCCATTGAGGGCGTGTGGCCCGACCCAGGGAATGGCATCCAGAGATTCAATCGACTCAAACGTCTGGTCATCGGCCGTCCCAGCGGACCGGTCGTCCCCTGCGCGAAATGCCGCAATATTGCGGGCAGCACGTACGTCGAGTTTTTGGTCAAGCTCCCACTCAAACTCAGCGAGGGCAACATCATCCGGCAGGTATCGATTCACCACCTTGAGGGCGAGCTCTACTTCGTCCGACGTCAATGAGGAATCAGACTTTCCCGAAAACTCAAGCCCAACCTCCGGATCGCTCTCGACGGGCTCAATCGCCTCACCGCAGCCCCAGCCCAAAGTCAGCAGAAAAAGTAGATTTAGGTAAGCAATTCGCATGTATTTCTCCATGCCCACAACAATAGACGTTGAAACCGGAGCAACAAACTGAAAGAGTCTGAAAGAACCTAAGAGGTAAGATTCGGGACTACTGCAAGCAGTCGGCAGGTCCAGGGATTTCTGGGTACATGCCAGCGGTACAGGCGAGTGGGTTTGCGTTGCACGGGCAAGGCATCGCGCCATTGGTGCAGATCTGAGTCATCATCGTGAGCTCACATCGGCCAGCGATGCAGGAGTAGCTCGCGCCCTGAGGTGCTGCGCCGGCGAGCGAGTTACAGATGCTCGGATCGTCCGTGCAATCTGTAGGCTCATCGATTTCGCCATTGCAGTTCTCGTCTGCATTATTGCACTGCTCTGGAGCATTTGGATGGATCGCAGGATTTGTGTCGTCACAATCCTCGCCGCACTTACCCTCAGTCTCACAGAGACGGCAGGTCTGACGTTGTTCCAAAGTGCCCACGCCATAGCCGTCATTATCGGCATCCACGCATGTTGGGACGTCTGGACCTGATTGGCGTATGCAGACATTTCCCTGACACGCGAAACCGCCCAGACAATCATCATCTGTGGCACAGCTGAAGGTCTCACCACCGCCACCCGTAGGGCTAAAATCGACGGTACAAGCGCTGATTCCGGCGCCCATGAGACCAAGCAAGATCGTACGGTAAATCGTTTTCTTCATAATCGAACCTCAGAATGAGAACGAAGCACCGAAACCGGCACCAGACTCTGTAAAGATTGGAGCTAATTGCAGATCTTGAATCAAGTCCTTGGAGGCGCGCTCCTCACCGACGTCCGATCCGCCTTTGATGATGAAGAAGACTACGCTCGTTACGGTCAGGGCTGCAGCAAGGCCGTAGAAGATATTTGCGGTTGTTGCTGAGCTCTCAGCCTCGCGCACCTTCTCGTTGGCCTCTTGTTGAGTCAGAACGTACGCGCCACCACCCGTCTTTGCGCTGCTCGCGAGCTCGTCTTCTTTTGAGGAGGCATCGAGCCCAAAGTAGATGCCCGCGCCCAAAGACACAGCGGCAAGTCCGGCTGCACCGTAGGCCACGATATCTTGAACGATGCTAGAATCTTCGGTGCCCACGTAATTTGGATCCTTAGAGGCGTCCTTGATGCCGAAGATGTTACGCATCGCGGGTTCCACAGCGTCCACAACATCCGAGGTGCTGCTCACGCCTTTCTTGGTGTCGTACGCGATAAAGAGGCGGTCGCCCACGTCGAAATAATCGACGCCGAACTCAAGACCATCCACAGATTCACGCACACGTCCCACCACGATGCGGTCCACCGAGGCATCATCACCCACGCTTCCTAGACAAAGAGGGTCGGTGACACATTCATCAACGCCGCGATCTTCAAGCCCGGGGAGAATGGCTTCCGGACCCACAGCCACAATCGCGCCGTAGTTCTTAGCTACTTCCATCATCTTTGCCTGAACTTCTGCGCGACGCTCCGGGTCCATATTGGCCCCTGGTACGGCCACAATCGCCACATTTGGGATCTTCTCTTCAACCGCGTCCTCTTTTGAGAGGTCGTCGGAAGTGAAGGTCATTCCTTCACCGTCATCTTCGGCTTCTTCCTCGGCTACCTCGGTGACAGGCGCAGTCTCTTCTTCGTCAAATTCGAAGCCCTGAGCCATTAGAGGAGTGGGAATTGCCAAAAGTGCAGAGAGCATCCCAACCAGCAAACACCGGAAGGGGGAAATTCGAGTCGGCCCGTTAGTCATGTACAAACTCGTGCATGGTTTACTTCAAGAATACATGGCTGGGGATAGCACAGGGTCGAGTCCGGCGCAACTTCTCAGCAACGCTTGTACTATGGGTCTAAAATGCCTATTCTCTGCGAATTCTAAAGGGAGCGAAAATGAAATTCTCAATTCGATTGTTGTGTTGTGCTGCGCTGCTCGCTTGGGCCACTGGCTGTTCTGATGATACCTCAGGGAGTAACGGAAATAACCCTAACAACCCGAGTACACCCAATAACCCAACGGGCACCAACAATCCTACCGGCTCAAATAATGGGAAACCCGACTCAGATGGGGATGGGCTAAGCGATGAAGATGAGATTCGCCTTGGGACCAATCCCAATGACCCTGACTCCGACGGCGACGGTTTGAGCGATGGTGACGAAGTGGCACTTGGAACCGACCCACTCAACCCTGACTCCGATGGAGACGGGTTCTTGGACGGCCCCGAGGTAGACGCGGGTTCAAACCCACTTTTCGGTGATGAGCCGTGTGGGCTTCGCTCCTTTGTGGCGAATCTGGAAGAGAAGCCAATCGACGTCATCATCGTGATCGACAACTCGGGCTCGATGTCCCAAGAGATCGAGGCCGTTGAGAACAATATCAACTCGAATTTTGCGGATATCATCCGACAGAGCGGCATCGACTTCCGAGTCATCATGATTTCGGCCCATGGAGATTTTGAAGACCGACGAATCTGCGTGGCTGAGCCCCTCTCGGGCACCAATTGTTCGCCGATTCCTGGACAACCGGCAAACACACAGAACTTCTTCCAATACGATCTGCCGATTGGCTCACGTAACTCCCTTCCACGCATCATCGAGTCGTTTGACCAGCCCGACCAGCACGGTTTTGCGCCAAACGGGTGGCAAGAGTGGCTGCGTCCTGAAGCCTTCAAGGTCTTCCTTGAGATCACTGATGACGAGCCATCCGGGCGTTTCCCTGACGGTTCTGACGTCAATGCGCTTGAATTTGAACGGCAGCTCTTCCAGCTCGGCGGTCAGTTCGGCACCGAGGGCGACCGAAATTTCATCTTCCACTCGATTATCGGTGTAGATGAAAACAACAATATGGCTTTCCAGCCCACCGACCCTATCAATAACGACCGATGTCCATACGGCGTCAATGTGGGCCTCGAGTACCAAAAGCTCTCCATCGCGACTGGTGGACTGCGATACTCGATTTGCAACCTCGACTCGTACGATGTGGTTTTCCAGGCCGTGGCCCAGAACATCATCGAACAGGCCAAGATCGGTTGCGAAATCGGCTTCCCAGACGCGCCCGAGGGCCTTGAAATCATCGCCGATAGCGTGACCTTGCAGTGGACGCCTAACCCAGGGGCGAGCACGGAGATCGTTGCGCCATCGGACCAGGCACAGTGCGGAAACCGCAACTTCTACGTCGAGAATGATGCCGCGGTCCTTTGCCCGCTGCTTTGTACGGAGGTGGAGGCTTCGACCGAAGGCCGGCTCGAGATGCTGGCGGGTTGTGGAGAGCCGACTGAGGAATGTGTTCCAGAGGACGACTTTGAATTCGATTGTGATGACGGCATCGACAACGATTGTGACGGCCTGACTGACCGGGCGGACTTGGACTGTTTGTTGTGAGCCGACATCGTAGACTTGGGTACACCGAGCATTCTCACGATGGCCCGCCGGTGCTGATGATTATGGGGTTCGGTATGCGCGGGGACGCATGGCGCCGCCAGTCCAGCGTGCTCGCCGAACACTACCGCGTTGTGACGTTTGACCACGCCGGCATCGGCGAATCAGACCCCGTTCCAACTCGCCGCCTCACCATGTCCGACCTCGTAACGGATACCGTTTCGATCTTGGATATGCTCGGCTGGAGCGAGGCTCATATCGTCGGCATCTCGATGGGCGGCATGGTGGCACAGAACCTTGCGCTCCAGCACCCTGACCGCGTTCTTAGCCTGGCTTTGGTGGCCACCCACGCGGGTGGCGTCAAACGTGGACTCCCGCCGCTTGAAGGCATCAAGAGATTCGTCCTCTCGAACGTGGGTTCCCAGCGGATGGAGTCGCTTGCGAAGTTGCTCTTTCCCCCAGAATATCTGGCGAATCACAAAGAGACCGCCATCCAATCTTTGCGTGAGGATTTCCGTGATCCTCCGCCTCCAGAAACCAGGCTTGCGCAGCTTCACGCCGTCTCCACTCATCGAGCCGCGCCTCACCTGCACAAGATTTCTGCTCCGACTCTTGTGGTCAAACCCGAGAAAGACATTCTCATCCACCCACATTGCTCGGATGAGCTCGTACGCCTCATACCCGGCGCTATCTTGGAGACCATTCCTGACGCCGGGCACGGGATTGTGCGGCAAACGCCGGACGCTCTGAACTCGATTCTCTTGGAGTTTTTGAATTCTACGAGGACGGAGCCCTCGTAGACACGATGAAATCGGCCAAGCCAAACACTTCTGACGCGGCTGTACCCGCGGGCGCTGTCACCACCGTAGCCACCCGAGCATTGGGCAGACGCCGCTTGATTCGGCTCGGGATTCCCCAACCCCGCTCTACGTGACCACGTCCCACAATGATCACCACCGGTTGTTGCTCAGACCACGCACGTACGGCCGAATCCGCCATGGTCTCATCCCACAAGACTTGCGCCTGAAAGAAACGCTCAAAACGCGCATCCGTAGTGCTCATGCCGTGCGCGGCGAAAACCTGCCCCAACCAATTGCGATATGCATCAGGCCCAAAAACCAACTCAGGTAAGTCGGCACGCTCCGTCTCGCTCAAACCATCCACGCCCACAGCTGAAACACGTTTTGTGAGCTCGCGACGCACGTTCAGCGCAACGACGGGCAAACCAGCCACCTGAGCCGCCTGCCACAACGGTGAGTAGAAGCCAGGATCAAAGCCCCAACGTGCCTCGTATTCCGTTTCAGCGAGCATTTGTGCCTCATCCAACTCACCGGCAACGTACGCGACTAGAACGGGCTGGAAAGGGCGCTGAAACATCTCCATGCCGAGCGCCGGACGAGCACCGAGCTCGATCAAACCCGAGTACACGCGGGCCTGCATCGCATGGTCCTCAACGGAGTCATGCGACTCCCCGAGCACGATGAAATCGTACTCACTCAAGGCCTGCAAAAACTCCGGTTCACCCAGCTTAGAAACACCATCACGGAAGTCCCAAACACCTTCGTTCAAGACAACTTCGGGCCCGTCATACTGAGGAGGTCCCTCTGGCGCAGTCGCACAAGAGGCCGCCAAAACACTCAATAGGAGCAAGAATCTCACGCGTTCGCCTTGTCCACACGGCTCACAAAATCACCGGCGAGGCTCTTAAGTCGAGCCGAAAGCGCGTCTTCTGCAAGGGTGCCGTCGTCGGCAAACGCCTTGTTGGCCTGCGCCAGCGAGAACATATTAGGGTGCACGTGCACGCCCATACACTCAAGAGGCACACGCAGCGCCCAGAGACCTCGGTTTCCGCCTACAAAACCTGGTGATGCGGACATCAAGAGCCCGTGCTTTCCGCCAAAAGGTTGCGGCCTGTACCGGCTCAACCAGTCGAGCACGTTCTTGACCACAGCCGGGAAAGAAAAATTGTACTCAGGGGTCACGATCAGCACGGCATCATGCGCCTCAACGAGCTCACGCAGCTTGTCCGATGCCTCCGGAAAACCACCGTCTTGAAGCTCCTGATTGTAGAATGGAAGCTCATAATCGTTGAGGTCGATGATGGTGACCTCGGCTCCCGCCTCTCTCAACTCCGAAGCCGCGAGCTTCAGAAGTTTTCGATTCACACTCGCCGCCCGCAATGATCCTGAAAACGCTAGTATTTTTGCCACAATACTTTCCTTCGGGGCTTAACGTGCCCCTTTAGTTTGTTGGAGTATTTGGACGTTCTGCATCCCAAAAAGTAGCAAAATAATGATGGTGAGCATCATGCCACCGGGAAAGAACGTGAAGAGCGCAATCGCAATCAGGGCCAGCACCGCCAATGAAATCATGGCGGTGTAACGATAGGCGCGCGTCATGTTGCCGGTTGCCTTTCGAATTCCGTGCAGGACCACGTTGCCGCCATCCATCGGGAAAATCGGGAGCAGGTTGAAGATGGTCCACACGATATTGGCCATCATCATGAGCTGGAAAAACTCGCCGAGGAGACCTTGTTGAGTCACGAAGAAATAGAGCGCACCGAAGAGCACGACGAGTGAAAAGCTAAACGCCGGCCCCGCAAGACTGATGATGATCGACTGTCCGGGCAAGGCGTGGCCGCGATTCGTGTTGATGGTCACACCGCCGAAGCCCTGAAGCACCATGACGCTCTTTCCGAAGCCTTGTCGGTCGATCGCCACTGCGTGCCCGATCTCGTGCCAGAGAATGCTGATGAAAAGCACGGGTGCCCAGAGCAGGTTCGAGAGCAATTGAGCGGACGTTTGCACGTTCGAAAACACGAAAAACGCCACCAACAAAAGGAAGAGCGGCTCCAAGAACACCGGGTGTCCGTGGACCGAAAAGAGTTTCCAGCGTGGCATATTTGGGAACATGTCTTACCTCGTTTTATCGCCAAATCGGCGCCAACGACTAACCTAAACACGGTTTGGAAAATTTCCCCTATTCTAGCTTTAGATCGGCTCGAATGTCCGTGGTGTAGCCGGCGCTAAGGGCCTCGACGGCCTCGAGGAGCGCATCGTCGATTCGATCCGGCGCCTGAATCTGGATCACGGCGTAAAAGTCACCTTTTTTGGAGCCACGATGCACGCCCTTTTCCTTGAGCCTTAGCTTCGCGCCTGAATTGACGCCCGAGGGCACCGTCACGTTGTATTCACCATGAGGCGTAGGCACCGCAATCTTGGCCCCCTTGACGGCTTCGGCCATGGTGATCGGAATATCGAGGCTCAAGTTCAGGCCGTCTCGATGCAAGATCGCGTGCGGCTGCACTTCGACCGTGAGCAAAAGGTCGCCGGGTTTTGTGCCCGGCCCACCAGGTGCCGCACTGCCTTTGCCTTTGAGTCGAAGCCGCTCTTGGTCCTCGATCCCCGCAGGAATCCTCACCTTGATGCCCTTTCCGTTCACGGTGATATCGAGCTCGCCTCCCTTGATCGCGGTCATGAAATCGAGCTTGAGCTTCGCCTCGAGGTCTTGGCCCTTCATCGGCCCGGTATAGAAGCCACCAAAATTGGAATAATCACTCGTATCAAAGGGGCTTCGCCCACCGAAAATGCTCTCGAAGAGGTCATCATAGCCGCCGGAACGTGCGTACGTGCGCCCCTGCCAATTGCCCTGCGAGTTCTGCCATCGCCCGTATTGGCGGGCCTGTTCGGCGTTGAAGCCCTCGCGCAAACCGTCCACACCGAACTCGTCGTAGAGCTTGCGTTTTTCAGGGTCACTCAGAACTTCAAAGGCCACCGACGCCGCCTTGAACCTCTCTTCTGCCGCTTTGTTGTCGGGGTTCAGATCCGGGTGGTTCTCGCGCGCAATCTGGCGATACGCCTTCTTTATCGTGGCTGCATCGTCGTCCTTACTCACCCCAAGGATCGTGTAGAAATCTTCCGCCATATTGTTATCCGGGTGTGTCGCGCCGTCTTGGACGCCCTACATCTGAATCAGAATGTAGGATCCACCCAGCCTTTGCCAAGGTTTTCGCTATTTCTTCCCTGGCGGCCAATCGACCAACCCGATGTGGGGCGCTTGTCGAGCAAATCTGGCGCCTCGGTCTGGCCGCGCTCGTGCAGCACCACACTGAATCCGGTGCCGCCGACTGGCATTCCCATGCCGTCAGGCACATGTCCGAGAAGGCCAAGTAGACCAAGTTGAGGCGCAGGCAGCTTGCGCGCGGCAGCATCCAGATTGGTAAACCATACCCGCGCGTTGCGCGTCATCACGCTCATCTCGGCGAGCACCGGAATCGCTTCCGGATGAATCGGGTCGAGTCGTGTCTCGGTCGTAGCAAGGAGCCGATGAAGCAGCGCCCAGCCTCGCGTTCCGATATCACGTACTTTTCTCTCATCCCCAAGCGCCTTCTGAATACGCTCGTCGGCGCGAATCATGGCGAGCAGCCGTAGGCCTTGAGCCACCACGGTCACAGTATGGTCGTGGGCGTGAATCTTGGTGCCCATCGCGGTCTGAACGAGCTCCGCATCGAGCGATTTCTTCAACAAGAATTTCACGGTCTGCGCCCACATTTCCAACTCGGCACCTGCCACGTGGACATTGTGATCCGCGATCCGATTCACATCGGCATCTACGTACTTCTCAAGCAGCTTCTCCCCTTCACCGAGCATTTTATGCGCGCCTTCGAGGTCCGACTTGGCAAATCCAGCCTTGGTCAAGGCCTGGGCGAGGTCTGCGTTCTTGAGGCCGGCATCGGCCACTGCGAGCAATCCGAGGAGATGAAAATACGATGTCATGTGATTCTCGTGTCAAAATCCGAGCACCGATTTACCCGAGTTCTAGGCGCCTATGCAACCGCAATGTACACGACCGAGTCGTGTACGCTCGCAGATCAAAAGTCCGCGATATGGTCTACAAGATGCGGCTTCTCCACAAAGGGTTGCTTCGAGCCTTGGAAAACCTGAACGTGGCGCGACCGAATTCGCTCCGCCGCGCTCACAGGATGCTCGCGATGCCACTTACGCAGTACGGACTCCTGACGGTCATCAATGGATTGTTGATAGACCGCGGCGAAGTAGAACATGGAGCGGGCGAGCGCGCCTTTGTGCTCGTCTCGGGGCTCAAAACAACGCACGCCTTCTTCGTCAAACCCGAGCGTCGCTGGGCCGATCTCACGCGTAATCTCAGCGACCTCGCAGAACGGGTGGTTGTTTCGAATCGAGTTGATCTGGCTCGTGACCGGGTAGATATGGTGCAGGTCCGAGCGCGCGGCACCGTCAAATGCACCGTGGCTTTGCGGCCAGGTATGCTCGGCATTCATCAACAAATTGGAAGGAATCGTATCCGTCTCGACAAGGGTCCCGGTGTAGACACACTCGACTACGCCATCCACATTATCGAGGCTCGAGAACATCTCCATCCGAGCGTCATAGTAGCTAATTCTCAGGTGATTCGACTCGTGCAATGCGACCATCGCTCGCCTTAGTTCCTGGCCTTGAAGCTCGTCGAGTTCCTCGATCGTCACATGGTCGGTTTCGTACGCGAAGCACGGCCCTCCCACACATTCCACCGAGAACTCGAACTCACCGTCGACCTGATTGGTATTGGCCAAAACCACTGTATAAGGCGTCTCGCGGTCGATCTCCCAGCCGCGGCCCGCCTCGTCGTTCAGCTGCGGAATCCGAGCGTCGGACGTGCCCCAAGGATTAACCTCAACCATACGTTCACGGGTTTCTGCATCGAGAACACTGAGCTTAGGGTTCCAACGCGCATCCGAGATCTTGCGCAACATAAGCAGCAAACGGTCGCCCTTATTGCCCTTGAGCTCGATCTCAATGCGTTCGCCGCGTTTGATATCTGAGCGGATCACATTCATCACGCTGGTATCGATCCGCTCCGGAACCTCTTGGGAAATCTGCATATCATCAAAGACGATAAGGTCTTTTTTCTGGACGTAGGCACGAAGTCTACGCAACGCCGTCTTACCCACGTAGGGCACGGAGTCGAGCTCGGCGAGCGTGAAGATCACGCGGTCATCATCGGTACGTAGCATGCCGTCGGGACCTTTGCGATAATTCGCAATTTCCTCGGCGCTGCGCCAGTACATATTGGTTTCCGAGATCATCTTGTGCAGCGAGAAGGTGTTCACAACTCGCAAAATCGCGCGTGCTTCGGGTGTGTTCTCGTGAATCGTGTTCGGGATATCTGCCTTGCCATCCACCATGAAAGAATCATTGGGGCCGTCGACCTCAACTTCGTCTTCGACTCCGGCACAAGCGCTCAGGAGCCCAATCAGGGCGATAACAATCCAGATTTGAACACGTTCAACCATTCACTCTCCGTATGAAACAAGCGTTATGGGGATCTAATGTACAAAGCAGGGTTCGTGCCAAGATCGTTCAGATGACCAAAAACCCAACAAAACCAACACCAAGGCCCGCTCCTAAACATGAATTCAATCCTTGACTTTCGCTAAGTGGCTAGTCAAACTTCCACTATAGCCGGAAGATCGATCCCACACTTGCCACCTGCGGAGCCCCGATGAAGAAACTCGCCGTCGAATTTGAGTTCGAGTGTGATGAAGATTGGGATCAAATGACTGGCGACGAACGGCAACGATTTTGCGCGGCACAAGCGGCTCTATTGAGCGGGGCCATTGCCGGCAGAAGCAAGTACTTTGAGGTCTACGAGAACGACAAATTCGGCAAACATTTTAAGTCCACCGAGCGGCACTGGAGGATGAAGAAAGGAGGTATCAGACCCCGTCCTCGAGACATCATGATTTTACGAGGCGACACCCCTAATTCCCAGGATACCGCTCAAAAAAGTGGGGATGATTGATTTTCTCGGGAAAATCATAAAGGTCTTCAGCGACTTGAGTGATGACCTCGCGCAGCTCCAAATCAACGAGTAGATGATTCGGAAACCCAGCGGCACCGTGAAGCAACCCCACCAGATTGCCAGTGATCGAGCCCGTAGAATCTGAGTCACCACCGTGGGACACGGCGAGGCTGATTGCATCCATGATGTTGGGCATCTTCAGGGCCGCGTAAATAGAAATCGCCAGGGCTTCTTCCGCGACCCAGCCTTCCCCAAGCTGTTTGACGGCTTCCTTTGGCGGGATATGCGTCGTGACCAGCGCGCGCGCTCGAATGATCGCTTTCGAACACTCGGCCGAGTCCGAGTCCGACTCTACAAGCTCCAGAGCCTCGTCGATGGACCTGTTCATGGTTTTTCCACGGGCGAGCCCCCAGATGATGGCGGCGAGTGCGCCTCCGGCGATATAGCCACTTGGGTGCGCATGCGTGAGCCACGAAAGCTCCTTGCCCATCTCATAGGCACTGCTCGGGCTCTGGGTGATGAGGCGTGCCATATAGAGCCCAACCGGCGCAATGCGCATCACGGTGCCACAGCCCTTCGATTGGTTTTGCGCCTTTTCACCGAGTTTAGTCATTTGCTTAAGCGCCGTCAGACAGGTGTTTCCAGGCGCACGTTGGTGGTGCAGGTCCTCGTGCCCGATCAGCCAGCCTGGCTGCCCGACCTGAGCCGGATTCTGATGCCCCTGGGTGCTGAGCCATCGAAGATAGGCGTTCGCCACCACGCCCGTTCGGTCCGCGAAACCACGGTGCCCGCCTCGCACATGGCCACGGATTAGTCCTTCTGCCGTGAAGAGAAGCATTTGCGTGTCGTCGGTGATGGCGCCGAGTCTCCCGTAGGCTGGGCGGTACTCTCGAACGCCTTCAGCTCCAAAAAGCCGGTCAATCTCGGCGTCAGACTTGAACTCCACGGCAGCGCCCAGGGCGTCGCCAATGGCTCCGGCGAGCAAACATGCTCTATAACTTAGTTTGTTCATTGTCATACCTGCAGAACACGGGATGGAAAGCCATAAAACTTGGTTAGTTTAGAACACTACCCGATTGACCAGAACACCTACAACTCCTACGTTTGGGCACGTGTAGACCTTCTCACCGGGTGTACACAACCATCTGCTGGATTTGTTCATTTGCCGGTATCTCCAACACCCATCCCACGCGGACTGAGCCCGCGTGTACACTGGCTCGCGACGGCAATATTCACTCTTGCCTCGTGCGCCGACCCCGAACCCACCGACTACGCGGAACCAGACATGCCAGTCGACCTCACGGAGGTCATAGACGCAGCCGAAGACGTACCGCCGGACTCGCACGAAGACGCCGCACCGGACGCAGACCAAGTCCAGCCGAAGATCGACTCAAACTGTCAGGAAAACGGCTGCCTCAGAGAATTCCGATTTGGCCCTCGAGCCTCCAAAGAATGGCTTGAAGGAGTCATCGACCCAACCCTTCAAATCGACAACGGCTACAGTCTCTACACTATCACCTACAAGACGGGGGACTTCGAGTCCTTGGCGACCATCGCTATGCCCGACTCCCCGGCACCCGAAGGCGGGTTTGGTGTAGTGGTCAACGCGCATGGCACTGTAGGATTAGACGACCTCTGCCAGCTCGCCGACACACCCTCAGGTGCAGGGCTCGCGGGGCTATTCGCGAGCCGCGGGACCATCTCGATCGCACCAGACTACCCGGGGCTCGGGACACCCGGGCTGCACCCCTATCTGGTCAAAGACGTCACGGCTCGCGCGGTCCTTGATGCCGGCAAAGCCGCGCTCAATGCCGCCGAATACCTTCAGGTCCTTACCTCAGGCAAGGTGGCCTTGGTGGGCCTTTCTCAGGGTGGACATGCAGTACTTGCGGCCGGAGAGGCCCATAAGGATTGGGCACCGGAGCTAGATCTGGTGGCGATTTCCGCGGCCGGACCGGCTTCCGGCTACCTCGAGCATTGGGCACCGGGCTTTGGATTCGCAGGGTCGCACCTGTACTTTGCGACCATGCTTCTTTGGGCCTGGCAAAACCACTACCAGTGGGACGACGCCATCTTCCTGGCCGATGCCGAGGACTCCGTGGCAAGCGCGGCCCAAGAGTCATGCCTCTGGTCGCCGAACCTCGAAGACATCCCACTTTGGCCGGACCGGCTCCCGAATGAGCCGACCGAGCTCTTTCGCTCCGAATTCTTAAACCAGATGATCGCCGAAGACTTGGCCGACTTTCCGGGTCTAGCGGCGAGTTTTGAGGCGAATCGGATTCGCGGGTTTGAGGCGGAGTTTCCAGTACAGATATGGCAGGGAACTTTAGACGACGTGGTGCTCCTATCAGACACCGCCGAATTGTTGGCTGATTTGGACGCTAGCGGCATGGAAATCGACTTCCAAGTCGTTGAAGGAGCGGGTCACGTCAACCTCGCCTTTGGTTTTGTCGCCTTCCAAGAGATGCGCACTGAGGAATCCATCGCGTGGGTAAAATCGTGCCTAGAGGACTAGAAACCAAGTTTGAGCTCGGGAGGTTTGACCTTGATCGGCTTCCAGACGTGTACCTTTGCGGTCACCCGAGCGCGCTCCTCGTCTGAGCTAAACCCTGCGAGCACACCAGGACCCGCCTCTTTTGGAGAATTACCGGTGAACGTTTCGGCCGAAAAATAAAGGCCGTCTTTCGTGCTCAGCCCGGAAAAGTACTCGTAATGGAAGGCGTGGCCTGGCTCTTTGAGGATCGTTGCTTTTCCACCTTTCTCGATATCCTCGATGGAGTCGAAAGTTAGGACCTGAATCGCCGAAGTATGGCATGAATAGCCTCCCACAAGCCCTCGTTCACAATCGACTGGGCTCAAGACCCTCAACGGCGCACCTGGTTGTGTTTGAGCCAATTTAGCCCCGTCACTAATTTTCCGATTATGAACGAGTTTTCCACGCTTGTTGAAAACCATAATGCGACCATCTCTAAACGACACACCCTTTGCGTTCTCGGATGTTTTGTTCTCTTTAACCAAGGTGACCACCACATGTTCTCCAAATGGCTGAGCGCTCGTTACAAACTCTCCAGTGGTTCGGAAATTTAGGGGCTTATTTTTTAACTTACCATTGCTCTTAATAATCTCTATTTTATTCTTAACCTTGCGTCCGCTTTGGTTCATCTCAAAGGTCAACAAGCCGTCCTTATTCGCCACCAACACTAAGCCTTTTCTTTCCCATATTATCTTACCATCATCGAGATCCATTCGTGCACTGATCTGGACTTCATGATTAGGTTTGATCGGGTAAATTTTTGAACCTTCGGTGCTAAAGTATCCGCCTTTGTAACCAAAATTACTTGCATGGTACTCGACGTAAAGATTCCCGGATTCGTCCGCATGGGGCGTGGCCTGAGCGAATTTGGACTTATTCGCACTGGTTTTCATCCAGACGACCTGGCCATTTTCATCCAACAAAAGAACACGCGCCTTTTGATCTTGTAGAGGTTGTTCCTCGGTCAGGCCCACCGCAACTTTTCCATCTGGAAACGTCGCAATTCCGGTAACAAGGTCGCCTCGTCCCAAGCCATCTTCGGAATGCCCGAGCTCCCACTTGAGCTGGCCATCCAAGCTCATTCGGAAGATGCGTCGAACCTCGCAAGGGCCATTCTCAAAACCCCCGTTTTGGGAGTAGTTGCCGGCCTCCCAGGTCTTCCAAGCGCCGTGATAGTCCACCATGACGATATCGCCACCCGGTAAGAATCCAGCGTGATGACTCTGGCAGCCATACGTCATGGGCTCCGGGTCAGGAGAGTGAAGACGCCCTTGAGCGGTGGCGTGGAGTGGAAGGGCGAATAGGAGCAAAACCAAAGCGTTTGTGACTTTCATGTCAACCTGCAGCAAAAACCAATTTGAACCCAGCGGGTGTGGTTCTTAGGACGGATGACCAATTTAGAAATTCAATCGAGCCCTCTTCTACTTACCATTTGAACCGGGCGATGGTGACTTCACCGGGCTCCCTCACGGGGAACTCACGCGCCTGAATGGATTCCGCGGCGCAATTCAGCAAGGCATCAGACCCTTCGGTCTGAGGATCCCACAACATCTTTAGAACAACGCCACCGCGATCGATCAGCACCCTGGCATGTAGCGTGCCGGGGCCATGCTCATCAACACACGATTTAATCGATGGCTCAAGATCAGTCTGCATCTGAGCCAGAAGGTCGTCGGGATACGCATCGGAGACACGGACATACGCCGCGCGCACGGCATCTTTGGTGTGTACCTGCATTCCCGTAATCCCTGGCATCATGCCTGTAAACGTGATGCCCTCTTTGCCGCCTTGAGTCTGCAGAAGCTTCGACTCTTCCACAGCCACACGCGTTACGCCCGTCGGCTCGAACTCGATCGATTCGCCGTTAACAATTAGCAGTTCGTTGATTTCACGAAGAATTGGTGAGCTACGGTTTGCAACGCCTTTCTCCAAAATCGTGAGTTCCTGGCGCAAAACGCGCAGTCTCTTGCGCACTCCAGAGACCGACACACCGACTTCCTTGGCCACCTCTTCGAGCGTTAGGCCGTCCAAATAGTGGAGCACGGCGATGACCCTCGAAGATTCAGGGGTCCGCCCAAAGAGCTGCGCCAAAAGCAAACGAGCCTTGCTGGTCTCCTCAAAATCCCGGGCGCTCGCGATCTCATAGACGAGGTCGCCACCAGCGTCTTCCGGCCGCCTCTTTTTTGAGCGCAGCCTCCCCTACATCCGCCGGGGTTTGGTCGGGAAGATGTAGGTCGCTATCAGGAGGTCGCGAAGATACCGACGACTCTCCGCAAGCCGTCAAAAGTAAGGCCAATAGAACACCGTTTTGTATTTTCATAGGGTACACCATGCCTTAGGTTGAGGATCCAAAGCCGTTCTGAGATCGGTTGCATCAAGAGCAACCAAGACCCGTCTGAAGGACGCTGGGTTGTCCAATATTTTGACAACGAGCTCGGCCACGTCCTTTCGATAGATATATCCATGTAGATCAGCCACTTCCCAGAGCGCGCCGCCCCGCGTGCTCTCCCCGTTGCGAAGACCACCGGGCCTAATGATGGACCAATTCAAGTCGGTACTGCGCAAATAGTCTTCCGCCTTGGTCTTGGCCAACAACGCCTCTCCAAATGCCTCTTTTGCGCGCTCTGACATGAATGAATAGGACTCACCACACCCCAACGAGGTGACCAATATCAACCGTTTCGCCCCGGACTTCTGCGCACCACGAATGACATTGATGTTCCCAGTGGAGTCCACCCTTCGCCCTTTCACATCACGACCACCAAGCGTTGACACCACGATATCTGGCTTAAATCGCTGGAAAGTGTCGTTCACATCGTCTTGAGAAAAGGCGTCGCCAACATAGATGTCCACACCAAGAGTCTCAATTTGTGAAATATCAGAATCTGCCCTTACCAAGGTTCCGACTTTGGCCCCGGCTTCGAACAAGAATCGCGCAAGTTCCAGTCCCACTCCGCGCGTAGACCCAAAAATTAGAACGCGACTCATTTCACCCTCTCGGCGAGATCACGGAATGCCCTCAGTTGCTCGGGGGCGAGCTCTCTAGCCTCATTGCGGCGCAAGAATATCTTGAACATTGCCCCCCCTTCCCGATTGATGAAAAGAACGGATGCTGTAGGTAAACCCATGAAAGGTCTCTCCAGAAATACGATCTTATCACATCGCTCGGGGCGAAGATGCCCGGTCAATCCTGTCTCAGCCTTTAGATTGTAGAATCCTCTTCCCATGGAACCATCAGGAAACTCTCCTACAAATTCAGCGATGATATCTTCGGTGTGCACAATCGTGGTCACTATCCCCCATGTTGCAATCGATCTGAGCACATCGACGAAGTGCTCTCCAGCTCGCTCCGTTGCAAAGCCTGGAGGCAGGTTGCGAAGTGTTTCAAGCAGTGTCGTGTCAAACTCCTTGGCGACGACTTCGAGTACCGTATCAAAGTGTGATGTAAGATGTTGTGCAAGTGTTGTTTGTGTCGTTGTCATGTGTCTATTCCATGTTAAGGATTTGGAGAATTTCTCCGCGAATATTGGTGCTCCAATACCGTCCAGCCAGAGTAAGCGCAGTCCTAGGTTCTGGGTTGGTGATGAGATTCTTTCCAGCGAACTCCTCCAATTTTTTGGCGAGTTGAAGTTGCACAGGTCTGAGTCGCATCACACTTGTCAGGTCGAGGCGACCTTGCTCCAACTGTCCAGTGATCATCGCCCGTGTCGATTCATTTTCGTCCGCGATCGAAAGTTGTGAGATTGTGGAGGTGTTTGCGTCCACACTTGTTGACCAAGCGTCGAGATCAGCATCTCTTTGATAGCTGTACCTACCGATGGCCCCTCCCGCGCCTGAGCCGAACCCAAGCGTTTCAGCTCCTTCTTTGATCATGATATTGTATCGATTTCTCTCTCGCGTACCGCTGGCAAAATGCGAGTTTGAGAGATGCAGCCATCCTGCTTTTGATAGTGATTCCACACCCATGGCATAGAACTCGCCCAATTCTTGACGTGAAGCACCGGGCTCAATGGAACCTTGTTTGATCGCCTTGAAAAGCGGTGTTCCGGGAAAAAGTGCGAGCGAATAGATATCAATCCCATCAGGTTTCAACGCGATTGCAGTCTCTAAGTCGTCCATCCAAACCTGGCGTGTTTGAAGTGGCAGACCAAACATGAGGTCGAAGACGACGGTTGCTCGGTCCCGTGCCAAAAGGGATTCGAGGAACATGAGCACCTCTTTACGGCTAGAGCGGCGTCCTTGCTTGTTGCGAACCAAGGTGTCGAACGACTGCACACCAATTGAGAAACGATTTACTCCCCCTTCTAGAGCTGCCTCAATCTTTTCTTCTGTGAAGTGAATCACCCTTCCCTCCACGGTGATTTCACAATCATTCGCAAGAGGAAAGAGCCTACGTATAGCCGAGACCACTTCAAAGAGTTCGTCCGCCCCCAACGCTGTGGGCGTTCCTCCACCGAGATAAACCGCGTGCACAAGTCCTCCCTCGGAGAGTCCATGAGCCTGACGTTCCATCTCCCGGATTAGTCGGTCTACATAGCCTTCCATGCGGTTTTCTTGCGCCCTATTCTTGTAAAAACCACAAAAAAGACAATGATTTGCACAGAATGGGATATGGATATAAATCGTGCGCCGATTGGGTCGGTCACTTTGCCCTAGCTCACACAAAGCCGCATTCCAAACGTCCTCAATCGAGCTTTGCTCGATCAGACGATAGCCAGCCCACGGTAAGAGGGGGCGCCTGAATGGAAACGCACTTTGTAGGGCTTCGCTTAGGTCCATTGTTGGTTTCACTTCATCACCTAGTCACTCGAGCAACTGATATTGATACTGATTATCATTTTCACTTGTATCCGTATATGACTGAGATCATATCCCCGCGCCAGAGCTATTTGACACGAATCGAAAGCTTCGTGTTTCGATATGATCCAGATCTTTTCTCCGAGTACTTGACCTGAGAGAATCAGGGTCTGCGTGAGGGCAGACAACTATGCAAATTTCACCCCAGAACTTTCTCGACGCGATCCCGCATATCGCAGCGCTGCTTTCCGATATGGGCACCATTGAATTCGTGAACCATCGCTGGACGGAGTTCGGGAGCACCAATGGACTTGCGGCCAACTATTCGGCCGTCGGCATCAACTATCTCGAAGTGTGCCCTCCCGAACTCACGTCGTTTCAGCAATGCATCAAGTGACGCGATCTGGGACTGGGACGCTGAGAGCGATACGATGTGGTGGAACGACGAATTTGTTCGCACGTTTGGGCTTTTGCCTGACGAAGACCTGTCCAACTATAGATCAGGACAATGGTTCAAGCGCATTCATCCAGAAGATATTGAGCGCATCAAGAATGGAATTCAAGCGATATACCGAGGGAGTCAATCTCGCTGGAGTGTGGAGTACAGGTGTCTCAAGAGCGACGGCACCTATGCCAGTGTGGTGGACCGTGCGCTGATCATCCGAAACACGGAAGGCGAAATCCAGCGCGTCGTGGGTGGAGTCTCGGATCGCACAAGGCAAAAGGAACTCGAAGAACAACTCCTGCGGTCTCAACGCCTCGAGAGCGTGGGAACACTTGCTGGAGGGGTGGCTCACGACCTCAACAACATTTTCACACCTATCGTCTTTTCCACCCAATTGATGCAAGAGGTTGAAAGTCTAGACGAGATGACTCGATTCGCCGAGGTGATCGAGTCGTGTGCGCACCGTGGTACCGAACTGGTCAAGCAGTTATTGACTTTTGCGAGAGGGACACCAGGTGCGAAAGTCGCCATCGACATGCGTGATATTGTTGACGACATCTCGAAGGTTATTCGTGAGACATTCCCGAAGTCTATTGAACTCAAGGTCGAAGTCCCAGAACAGACTTGGCGAGTCGAGGGAGACCCGTCGCAGCTTCACCAGGTTCTTCTCAATCTGGTGGTCAATGCGAGAGATGCCATGCCACAGGGTGGTGAGATAACGATAGCGATTGAGAATACAGACGTTGATAAACTTCGGGCTTATTTTTCGGTGGGGCTGGAAGCGGGCGCGTATATCAAATTGCGAGTCCAAGACACCGGAAGCGGAATGGCTCCAGATGTGGCGGAGCGGATTTTTGAGCCATTCTTCACAACAAAGCCACCTGGAAAGGGCACGGGGCTTGGGCTTGCGGCGACTCATACCATAGTTAAGAATCACGAAGGCGAAATCAGCGTCCACTCTACTCAAGGCCGAGGAACAGTCTTCGAAGTCCTACTCCCGGTCAGCGATTCAACGGCTACGGACCAACCTCCAACTGGCGAGGTTTTCCTTCCGCATGGTGATGGCCAGTTGATCTTGGTAGTTGATGACGAGCCGCCCATTCGAGAGATGCTCGAGCATATACTCAAACAACACGGCTATCGTGTGCTTACGGCAGCAAACGGCGCTGAGGCATTAGTACACTTCGCAGATCATCTCGACCAAATGACCCTCGTGATCACAGACATGGCCATGCCGATCATGGATGGCCCTTCGACAATTGCTGCAATGAGAGCGATAAACCCGAGGATTCCGATCATTGGATCCAGTGGCTTTACGGACGCACCGGCTACAATTTCCGAGCTGAAACTCGCAGGGTTCATGCCTAAACCCTATTCGATCGAGACACTAATCCATCTTGTAGCAAAGGTCCTTAGGTAGAGGTTGATTCTTCAATCTCACTCCAGTCATGCCCGATTCTGACTAGCCGTATCTCTCCTGCGATCCAGCTCAAAGTGTCCCACCACTCAATACCTTCAAAGTTATAGCGTATTTGGAGGCTTGCGACGTCTTTTCCTTCGAAGAGAACACGTCCTCTCAAGAGATCCAAGGTGGACTCATTTGCGCGAAGGGCTTCATGCCCTTTGGCGCGTACCTCGAGTACTTGAGCTGCCTGATCGAGATCTAGGAAATAGGCGCTCAGTGTCTCTTGATCGAGAATTGCCTGGTGGACGTCTGGGAGTTTCATGGTTTTATCTCACGAGGGGGGCGCATCAGTTCGGGCATTAGGATGATAGCGTTCCATGGCGCTGGGCAGACGTGATGGCAGATGCCACAGCCTGTACATAAATTGGGGACAATCTTTGGCTTACCCATGTTCACCTCGATAGCACCTGACACCGGGCAGCGCTCGGCGCATGTAGAGCAGAACCCTCCCTGATAGGCGAGGCAGTCCGAGGTTTTGATGCTCGCCTTACCCATGTGAAATCCGCGCCCAGCGACGAGAACCCCCGAGGGTTGAATTCCTGTTTCACGCGGCGTTTGACATGCGGTGATACACGGTGTGTCCGGGCACATCTTGCAGGGGCTCTGCAAAGGGTGCAGGACTGGCGTCCCTTCGGCCCCACGCAGCTGCGGGCCGGCGAGTCCTATCGCGTCGTAAGGGCAGGCTTCGATGCAGGCCAAACAGCGGGTACATTCGGCCAGGAAAGTCGTCTCGTCGATCGCTCCGGGTGGGCGCAAGACGGGCATAACGCGACTTTTGACGGTGCGGTCCTGATTACCTTCAATGCGCTGGAGGAGGCCGAGGAGATCAAAGTTCGACTCTGGCAGCGCTGCAGGTGTCTGTGCGACCTCTTCGTAATCAGCGCTTCTGGGCTTCTTCTCTGGCCGAAGCTTCGCGAAGAGCTCGCGTCTGCTCAGCTTGTCATCGCCAGAACTCATCGGTCTCCGAGGTTGGGAATTGATTGAAGTCTGCCTTAGGAGCGTGGCATTGCGTGCAGCTTTGTCGCTCTGGATGTGTGGTTCTCAAGCCTTCGGGGCCGTGAGGGCCATGACAGCTGGCACAATTTTCACGCATGCGTGTGGTATGCGGCATCTGTGGCGGCGCTCCATCCCAAACACGCTCTCCTTCCCGTGCCGGTCGAAACCCCTCAAAACTCGAATCCAAGGGAATAGCGTCAGGATTCAACTCCTCGAAAGGAAGATTTGCCTCACGCTCGACATGGCATTGAGTACAGTTGGTGTAAGTTGAATGACTCATCGCAGGTGCCCGTCGCCCGGCAATCCGCATCCCACTTTGGTGACAAACCAAACACGCAGCATCCCCTGAATGGTCGATAGGATGAGGCACGGTGGGCGGTGCGCCTTCGTAGGCACGTCCCTCAGCCCGCACCAGACGAGCAGCCTCACGCAATGCGGGGTCGGTGGCATCACCCTCACCTTCTGGAATAGGTTGAGCACTGAGTACATCAAAATTACTATGTAGGCCCGGGTTCATGCGTTGCGGAGACTCCATACGCTCCGAATAACTCAGAGCCGGCGGATACTCTCTCTCAGGCTTTTTCTCCGGCTCGACGAACCACGTATAGCCGGTGACTTCAACACCCTGTCGAGTACCAATAAAGAAACCAACGGCCGCCACGGCCATCACGATCAGCAATCCCACATTCAGAGCCTTTCTGGCGGTATAGGCGTCCATAGGCCTTAGGCTCCCTTCCGGCGCAGCCGGACCGCACATTTCTTGTAGTCTGGCTGCTTCGAGAACGGGTCGTGTGCATCCAGGGTTACGTTGTTGATCATGATGCGCTCGTCGAAGAACGGTACAAAAACAGATCCTTTTGGCGGCTTCCCTCGCCCATCGATCCAAACCGGCAGCTCCACAGATCCACGCCTAGACTCTACGACCACAACCTCTCCATCACGAATTCCGAGCTTTTGTGCATCGTCACGGTTCACCTCCACATAAGCCTGCGGCATCGAACGCCGCAACGGCCCTACGCGCATGGTCATGGTACCGCTATGCCAATGCTCGATCACCCGACCGGTACATAGCCATAACGGATAGTCCGCATCAGGTGACTCCGGTGGAGGCATGTATGGATTGAACCAGATCTGGGCGCGGTCGTCCTTAGTCACCGAATGATAGAACTGGATTCCAGCTCCCTTCTTCACGAAGGGGTCATCAAACTCGGTGAAGCGAAACTGCGTCTCGCGCCAAGAACCATCTGACTGTTCGACCACGGGCCAGCGGAGTCCTCGGGCTTTGACATACTCCTGATAGGGAGCAAGGTTCTTATGCTTGTAAGGTGTGAATTTGCGGTACTCGTTGAAAAGTTGCTCATCCACATTGACGTCATAGAAACGCCTAAAATCCCAGACGGGCACGCTCTTGCCGCTCTCATCCTTCATGTCGAAGATGAAGTTTCCATCGCGATCTTTCATCCCAGGATGCCCGAGATCAAAGAGCCGGCGCGCCACAGCGAGCGTTTGCCAAACATCGTCTCGGGCCTGGCCCGGAGGCTCCACCATCTTGAACCATTGCTGGGTGCGGCGCTCCGAGTTCCCGGTCATGCCGTTCTTTTCGACCCAGAGGGCCGATGGCAAGATAAGATCCGCGTCTTTGGTGGTCGCCGTTGGGTACACATCGGAGACGATAAGGAACTTGTCCTTCAGCTTGCGTGATGGATGAAAGAGCTTGTTGAGGTTGGGTAGCGTCTGGCCCGGGTTGGTCACCTGTACCCAGATGGTCGAAATATCCCCACCTTGCTCTTTGGGAGTAGAGAACTTCTCCCACATCAACACGGTATGGTAGCCAGGTTTCGGGTCGATTGAGCCAGGTTTGACGTTCCAGATATCCTCGGCATCCTTGCGATGTTGCTCATCGGCGACCACACGGCCACCAGGAAGCGCGTGCGCGAGTGTGCCGACCTCTCGAACCGTTCCACACGCTGAGGGCTGGCCGGTCAGGCTCGTCGGGGAGTCGCCAGGCTTGCCAAAATGCCCGCTTAGAAAGTGGATACCATGGAGCATTTGGTTCATGGCGGTGCCCTGCGTGTGCTGGTTTACACCCATGCACCACAGGCTTGTGATCTTGAGATCGCGCCTGCCAAAGAGCTCGCCCAGGAGCCGAATATCGGCGGCCGGAACATCGCTTAACTCTTCGACATACTCAGGTGTGTAGGGCTCGACGAACTTCTTGTACTCCTCGAAGGTAATAGCCTTCCCGTTCAGGGTGGGAGGATCCGAAGGTGCTCGGAAATTGCAGAATTTCTCTACAAACTCCTTGTCCCAGGTCCCGTTCTTGATCAGGAGGTGGGCGATGCCATTGACAATCGCTGTGTCCGTGTGCGGCTTAAACTCCAGATAGTGCTGCGCATGGTCGGTCGTGCGGGTGCGACGCGTGCCAATATCGATGAGGGTGATCTTTTCGCCACGGGCACGTCGGTCGATCAGTCTTGAGAAGAGGACCGGGTGCATCTCTGCCGGGTTGTTGCCCCAGCAGATCACCACGTCCGCCTTGTCGATGTCGGTGAATGTGCCGGCAGGCTCATCCACGCCATACGTACTGACGAAGCCAGTCACAGCCGATGCCATGCAGAGGCGCGCATTGGGATCGATATGGTTGTTTGAGAGACCGCCTTTCATGAATTTCTGGGCGGCATAGCCTTCTGGAATCGTCCATTGGCCGCTGCCGTAGAAGGCAAAGGACTTCGGGTCTGCCATGATGCGCTGCGCGATCACATCGATCGCCCGCTCCCACGAAATAGGAACGTGTCGGTCGCCTTGTTTGAGCAGCGGTTGTGTCAGGCGGTCTTTTCCATAGAGGATCAACCCCACATGATAGCCCTTGACACAGGCGAGCCCACGGTTGACCTCAGCCTTGGCGTCACCGGCAATACTGACGACCTTGCCAGACCGGGTACCCACTTGAACATGACAACCAGTGCCACAGAAACGACAGGGTGCCTTTGCCCAGGTCACGCCATTAGGATCGACCCGTTGCGAAGGGTTTTCTGGCACCTTGGCATGTGCGAGCCGAGCTGCCGCGGTGGTCGCCACGCTCATCGCGGCGAGTTTGGAAAAGGTTCGTCGATCCATAGTCATGCGGGTCTCCTGTTCTTCTTGCGCCGAGGCATCTCTTCAAATTCTTCTACGTCCTGAAAGTCGACCATCACCACATCTACATGCACTACACCCTCGAGTGCCAAGATCTCTCGGAAACGCTCTTCCCCTTGGCTAAGGGTATCGGACTCAAGGACCACGGGCAGATGCGCATCCTCAATGGCCTCACCGAGCGTCAACCAGTCCCGAGCCATAAGAGCGTCGAACGCCTTCTGACGGTTATCGGGCTCTGCATCGAGCGTAACAACTAGTGCACTGACGGGCATTCACGACCTCTGAAATCGAGCATGGCAAAACCGAACGAGTAACAAGAAATGTTCCATAGAGAGCATAATTCATCGAAGTCGGCAGAAGGTAGAGACAATTTCTACTTTGCATGCAAAAGACGCCAATCATAAAACACACCCCGAGACGCATCATTTGCGTTGCGCTAAAAACAGCGCACAAAATGCGTCGCAACCCAAGCCAGCCAAAACACTATCAAAACATCACCATCATTTGAACTCTTTCTCACTTTTCTGCTACGTTTCCGAACTGATTTCGCGCAAAACAGTCAGGGAATCGCAGACCAACAATTACAAACACCTGAAAGCCTGCATCTTTTTCATTAAGGTACGAAGTTTGCGTTACACTCCCAAGAATCCTGGAACGAGGTGTCTGTGAAACACATCCATCTTTGCTGCTTGCTTTGTTTTGCGTTTGCTCTGGGCGGATGCGCAAAGGAGAAATTTGAGATCGGGAAGGACCTGGAATCGTCGCCCGAAGCCAAATTTGAAACGCGCATCGTATTACCTGACGGGCTCGGAAGCGCACGCACCGAAGTCCATCGACTAGACGGCACGGCCAAAGGCGTGGCGTGCGCTACCTGTCATGCACTCGATGTTGAAGGCAAAGACGTCTTGAGAAAGGCCGAGGAGCTCGAAGAGTTTCACATGGGTATGAATTTTGAGCACGGCACGTTGGACTGCCAGAGTTGTCATCACCCAGACGACCGCAGCAAACTCCGACTCGCCAATGGCGACGCGATAGCCTTTGCGGATGTGATGCAACTCTGCGGGCAGTGTCACGGCCCACAGACGCGAGACTACAACAACGGCAGCCACGGCGGGATGAAAGGATATTGGGACCTCTCCAAGGGGCCCCGTACGCGCAACTCATGCCTTCACTGTCACGACGCACATGTCCCGAAATTCCAACCTGTGATGCCAGTTTTCCCACCACGCGACCGATTTCTTGAAGAAGGACATCATGACGAAAAGGGTCACCATGAATGAGATGCCCCCGATAAGCAGACGAACAGCCATCAAGGCGTTTGGCGCGACGCTGGGTGCGGCCGCTTTTGCCCGCGCCCTTGCCCCGCTCTCTAACTACCAGGAAGGGATGAGCGCCGAAGAATTCATCCAGAATCACTATAAAGAGCTCAGTGATGAGGACATGCTCAAGGTACTCAAACGCCTGGAGGCGGAGACCTTGAAGGAGTATGGTGCCGAGGTCTCGATCAAGGATGTCAAACCCATGGACGGTGTGCAGTTCGGCTATGCGCTCAATCTGAGCGTGTGTATCGGCTGCAGAAAGTGTGCGGAAGCGTGTCACAAAGAGAATAACCACGACCGAGCCACGAATAACTCCTACATCCGCGTCATGGAGATGAAACAGGGGAGCATGGACTTAGAGCATGGCAGGGCTATCTACGAAGATGCTGTTCCAGAGCCGGGCAAATACTATATGCCCGTGCAGTGCCAACAATGCGATAATCCACCCTGTGTTCACGTCTGTCCGGTCGAGGCGACCTGGAAAGAGAAGGACGGGATTGTGGTGGTGGACTATAACTGGTGCATTGGCTGCCGCTATTGCGAGGCTGCTTGCCCCTACCACGCGCGTCGATTTAACTGGGCACGTCCCGAGATCCCGGCCGAAGAGGTCAATCCCGTTCAGGCCTATCTGGCCAATCGGATTCGGCCACAGGGCGTGGTGGAGAAGTGCCATTTCTGCTTGCATCGGACACGTGAGGGCCGGCTGCCGGCATGCCTCGAAGCATGTCCTACGGGCGCACGTGTGTTTGGAAACCTTCTGGATCCGAACTCCGAGATCCGGTGGGTGCTCGCGAATAAGCGTGTCTTTGTTCTCAAAGAAGAGCTTGGGACACATCCACGGTTCTTTTATTACTTCGACGAGTAGTGGGTGAAGTATGAGTGATACACAACATGCGGTCAGCTACCCGCGCTTTTTGCTCCATTCTTTCATTGCTGCGACCGATGGCAGCCGCGCGTTTTACGCGTGGATGACGTTCCTGACCGCGCTGATGCTTGTCGGTGCGAACGCCTGGGCACATCAGGTTGTGGAGGGTATGGCGCTGACCGGGATGACCGACCACGTCTCGTGGGGGCTCTATATCGCGAACTTCACCTTCCTTGTGGGGCTCGCCGCGGGGGCGGTGATGATGGTGATCCCGGCGTATCTTTACGATGACCACGAGATGCACGACGTGGTGATTATTGGGGAGTTATTGGCGGTGGCGGCGCTTGTGATGTGCCTGGGTTTTGTGTTGGCTGACCTTGGGAGGCCGGACCGCTTCTGGCATATGATTCCGGGGCTTGGGCGGCTGAACTGGCCGATCTCGATGCTGACCTGGGATATGATCGTGCTCAATGGCTATCTGCTGATCAACGCGCATATCGCCGGGTACCTGCTCTACACACGATTCTTAGGAAAGAAGCCCAATCCGCGCTGGTATCTGCCCTTTGTTTTTCTCTCGATCGCCTGGGCTGTCTCCATTCATACGGTCACGGCGTTTCTGTACAGCGGTCTTGGCGGCCGCCCCTTCTGGAACACCGCCATTTTGGCCCCGCGCTTCCTTGCGTCTGCTTTTGTGTCGGGTCCTGCGTTTGTGATTGTAACCTTGCAGATCATTCGCAAGTTGAGTGATTTCAAGTTTGGAAACGGCCCCATCATGACCTTGCTCAAGGTCATGCGTGTGACGGTGCTCTTGAACCTCTTCCTTCTGGCGGCGGAGCTCTTCACGATCTTCTACACGGGTGGCTCACATGTGGCGGCGGCGCAGTACCTCTTCTTTGGGCTCCACGGCAAGAGTGGGCTTGTCCCGTGGATTTGGACAGCCATCGCCCTGAACACCATTGCGGCCGTGATGCTGCTTGCCCCGCGCGCAAAGACCCATATGACGTGGCTCAATGTGGCGTGTGTGATCACGTTTGTTGGGGTGTGGATTGAGAAAGGCATGGGGTTGATTATCCCTGGCTTCATCCCGAGCACCCTGCATGAGATCGTGGAGTATTCACCGTCGCTGGTCGAGTGGAAGATCATGGTGGGCCTCTGGGCGCTCGGGCTCATGATCTACACCGTGCTACTCAAGATCGCGATCCCCATCCTCACTGACCAGGTCAAGGTCGATACCAAGTAGTTGGTTCGCTCTTGGGGGTTCATTCTCAGAATATCTAGGGCAGGAGTTCATTTCGGGTCTGCACGGCAGACTCGCGATCTTTTTTATTGGCAACTCATAAAGTAATCGTTTACTATCTTTTTGTGGCTGCGAACTGGAGGTCAACGATGAAGACTGGAAAATATAGTATTGGGGTCGGATTACTCACTATGGCAGCCTTCATGGGCTATGGGTTCTTACTCATCTACCTGCGTGACTTTCACCCGGACAAGGAGGCATGGATCGCGAGCTATTCAGTCGGTAAGCACTTTGAGGCGCGCCTTGCCCACGTCCATGGTAACCTCTTCGCCGTCCTAAATCTGCTCCTCGGATTCGTACTCGTCAGACTCGAGGCCGCGACAGAGAGGGCGCGCCGGACCGTCGCAGGGCTTGGACTGGTGGGGTTGTTGATGCCGGTCGGTATCCTCGCGGAGATCTATTTTGGGGCGCCTCCGATCCTGGTTCTTTTCGGAGCTATTGCCATGACCGCAGCGGTCTCATTAGCCGGCGTCTTGAGCCTCAAGTATTGGGGGAAAACATGAAAACGAAGATCCTTGGAATTGCCGCACTCGTCTTTGGTGTCATGACGCTTGTCGAGGGCGGCAAGGTCATTTTCGGGGGGCCTGAATCCTGGGAAGCCGCCGGAAATGTGGTGCCCTGGGTCCTCTATTTCAATTTTGCGGCAGGCTTTGTCTACATCCTTACCGGGATCCTGACCCTCTTGAAAAAGCAAGTTGCCGCTCACTTTGCTCTCGCAATTGCGGTCGGTTCGCTTGTCGTGCTCTTGGGATTGGGGGTCCATATCACGATGGGCCTGCCCTTCGAACCGCGGACTGCAGTGGCCATGACAATTCGGACACTCTTCTGGTCTGGGCAATTCTGGTTTCTCAGAAAACTGATGAGAGACATTTGAATCTGGCACGGTAAAGCCATCCTTACGATATTTTAATACATATTAAAATATCTTTGACAACATACCCACTAAGGTCTAGAAACTCGACTCAGCTCCGACGGAGGATGAGATGGACCTTTTGCAACAAGACACACTGACCAAAGAGCTGGCCAAGATCGGAAAGGCCCTCTCTAATCCCCTTCGCTGGACGATTCTGAGCTTGATAGCTCAGTGCGAGAAACCCGTACAACGCATCGCGGAACAGGCGGGCCATCCGGTGGCAAACATCAGCATACAGCTTCGTATTCTGCTCGAAGCTGGCCTCGTCGTTAGCCGTAAGGAAGGCAGACAAGTGCTCTACTTCCTAGCTTCGGACCAGGTCCGTGCCATGTTGTTGAGCGTGCAGGAGACCGCGTCTCGAGTACACCCAGGGGCCAGGATGGTGGTTCAAGAGAAGTTCGTGGACGAGAACGATATCCTCGACGAGGAGTATGAAGATCTCGTGGAGCAGATCAATTCCGGGCGCGTCTTGCTGGTCGATCTGCGCCCGGCCGATGACTACGAATTTGAGCATATTACCGGGGCTGAGAACATCGGGTTGCACGAAATCGAGTCAAAAGCTGCTGAGATAAAGGCACGCAACGTGCCGGTCGTTGTATACTGCCGGGGCCCTTTCTGTATTACCTCGATCAACGGCATCAAGCTCCTTAGGGAGCACGGTATCCGGACGAGGCGATTGCCTATCAGCGTCTATGAATGGCGCCAACGAGGCTTCTCGGTCACAAGAGCAGCCCGAGTCTAAACATGGGGACAATCCCCAAAGGAAGTACCAATGGATGTAAGAAAGATTGTGATTATCGGTGGGGTCGCTGGGGGTGCTTCTGCTGCAACCCGCGCCCGAAGAATGGACGAGAATGCACAGATCATCATGCTGGAGCAGGATGAGCATGTCTCGTTCGCGAACTGTGGGTTGCCCTATCATATTGGCGGCGAGATCCCAGATCGAGATTCACTCTTGATCGCTTCGCCTGAGACCTTCAAAGAGCGCTTCAAGATCGACGTCCGGACCTTCAGCCGCGCCATCGCCATCGATCGAGTGGGTCGGAAGGTACACGTCAAATCCCTGAAAACGGGTGAGGAATACGCGCTCTCTTACGACAAGTTGATCATCGCCACAGGGGCTTCTCCCGTGCTTCCGAGTATGGAAGGAGTGCACGCGCCGAACGTCTTTACGTTGCGCAACATGGAGGACATGGACCAGATCTGCTCGGTAAAGACCGTCCAGAGGGCGCGACGCGCGTTGGTGGTGGGTGCGGGTTATGTCGGGCTCGAGATGGTCGAACAACTGCAAGATTGCGGCATGGAGGTCTCCCTGGTGGAACTTAAGGACCAGGTGCTTCCGCTGCTTGATCGTGAGATCGCTTTGCCCATTGCTCATGAGCTTGAGCGCCGAGGCGTCCAGGTTTTCACTGGCCGGTCGGTTGTGGAGTTGGTTCGTGAGGAAGATACGCGTGTCGGTGCAGCGATCCTGAGCGACGGCACGCGCATCGCTACCGATATCGTCATCTTTGGTATCGGCGTGCGTCCAAACTCTGGGCTCGCGCGCGAGGCCGGCCTCACGTTGCACACGAATGGAGCCGTTGATGTGGACGCGTATATGCGCACATCAGACCCCGATATTTACGCGGTAGGCGACGTCGCCGTGTATCCGTGTGCTCTCACCGAGAGCAAGACTTGGGTGCCGCTCGCTGGCCCCGCGAACCGAGCCGGTCGACTCGCCGGTGAACACGCCGCGACAGGGCGCTCACTGAAGATGCCCGCGGTGGCAGGCACCTCGATCGTGCGGGTCTTTGGCCGAAACGCCGGCATCACTGGCTTGAGCGAGAAGAGAGCCAGGGGACTGGGCATTTCGGCAGACACTGTGACGATCGTCGCCGCGAATCACGCGAGCTATTTTCCGGGATCTGAGCTGATTACCTTGAAGCTTGTATATGACCGAGAGACGGGTCGAGTACTTGGTTTGCAGGGAGTTGGTGGGGAGGGTGTCGACAAGCGACTCGATGTTGCCGCAACAGCAATTGCTGCCGGGATGACCGTCGACCAACTCGCCGGGGTGGACCTCGCCTATGCTCCACCGTTTGGTTCCGCCAAAGACCCGATACACATGGCAGCGTTTGCCGCATCCAATCAGATGGCCGGCCTGGTGCGTTTTGCGCCTTATGACGCGTCCCTCGAAGGCCTACAGGTCATCGACGTGAGGTCTCAATCAGAGCGAGAAGACGATCCATTGCTTTGCCAGCATATCGGCATCCCGGTCTGTGAGATCCGTGCCCGCATGCATGAGTTGGACCCACTCGTTGAGACGGTGGTGGTGTGTGCCGTAGGCAAGCGAAGCTACGTGGCCGCGCGAATTCTCAATGGTATGGGGATGCAGAATGTCTCGACCCTTAGCGGTGGCCAAACGCTGCGGCGCCTCGCCTCTTAATTGCGGAACGCCACAGCCTCCGTTTGGCGCGCGAGTCTGGCCAGAATCAGATGCTGGCTAAACGTGTTTTGGGCAACCTCAGCGCTGGCCCGCGTGTATTCGAGCTCGGCGTCTAGCACGTCGGTCAGCGATGCTCGGCCCGCCTCATAGAGTGTTTGTGCCACCCTGAGGCCTTCTTTGGCCACTTCTTGCCGCTCCTGCAAGGCTAAGAGATCGCGACCGGCATTTTGGTAGTCCAATAAGAGTCGCCGGACTAGGAGTTCGGTCCCGCGCTCAAGCTCGCTCAATTCGAATTGAGCGGCCTCCCTACTAAACTGAGCCTCCTCACGCTTACTCCAAGAGCTGCCCCAATCCCAAATTGTCCACGACAGCGCGAGAGTGAGATCCCACGAGCCGTTAAACTCGTTTCGCATAGGAAAATAGCGTTCATGTGGATTTGCGTAGGTGTATCCGGCCACAAAAGCGAGCTGTGGATAGAGTGCGGCGCTCGCAATATCGATCTGGTGTTCGGAGATTTCGGCACGATATCTAGCCAGAACCAATTCAGGCCGCTTTTTCAAGGCACTCTCAAACGCCCCTTCAAAGGGTTCGCCGCCACCGTGTTCTGGATTGACAAGTCTGTGGTCGCCCTCGATGCCAGTGAGCACCCTCAGAGTCTCCCTCAGGAGGGACACCTGCCCCTGGGCCTTGCTCTGCTGGACCTTGGCCTCAGCAAGCCTCGAATCAATACGGGCGAGGTCGAGATCGCTCGCACGCCCCTCTCTATGCATCAAGGCCACACGCTCCCGGTTTCCTTCCAAGACTCTCACCGATTCGTTTGCCACACCCGTCAGAGCCTCTGCGCTCAAGGTGGAAAGATAGACTTCCTGCACCTGAAGTCGGATATCAGCCTCTGTCAGCTCAGCCTGGGCCTGAGCCACCTCGGTACCAACCTGAGCCATGGAATGACCCGCGCTGGCCGCAAACCCTGTAAAGATCGGCTGCGTAAGCGTCAGACGCACCTTAAACATATCGGTAATCGCCTCTCCAAATTGCACACTCGGCGCCTCCTGACCTGGCATCGCGGTAGGAAGCGTGAGCTGCCCGGGTTCTACCTCACTGAGTCTTGAGTAGTTGGCCTGCAGGTCCAATTTTGGGAGCCTTCGCCGGCTAGCTTGGTCAACCCTGGTGCTCGAAGCCTTCTTAGAAGCCTCCTGGGCTTGGAGACGCGGACTCGTCTCAAGAGCCGCTGCCACAGCCTCGTCAATGGTTAGGACTGGAGTTTCGGCGCTCGCCCACACAGGAAACACGAGCACGCCAATAAACGCCAATGCGGAGGCCTTGCGCCCCAACCTCTTGCTCACAAACTGGCTGAGATCATCCGATATATCGTAGAGCACCGGAATCAACACGAGAGTCAGGAAAGTAGCGGTCGTCATGCCTCCGATCACGGCCACCGCGAGCGGGGAGAAGCGCTCAGCCCCAAGGGCCCATTCTGCAGCCAAGGGGATCATACCCACAATGGTCGAGAGAGATGTCATCATGATAGGCCGGAATCTGGTCTGCACGGACTGAAGCACGGCCTCTTGCCTCGCCATCCCTTGTTCGCGGGCCTGTCGAATGAAGTCGATCAAGATAATGGCGTTGTTGACCACAATTCCAACCAAGAGAATGAGGCCCACCATGACCGGCATTGATATCGACTTATCAGCCAATTTGAGGGCGAGTCCTACACCGATGATGCTCAGAGGCACTGACGCCATGATCGTCAGAGGATGCATCCAAGACCTAAGCTGCGCCACGAGCAGCAGATAGACCGCAAGCACTGAGATACCAAGCGCCCCCAAGAGCCCCCCTTTAGCTTCCCCAAGGTCATTATTCTCGCCCTCGATCGTCGCCTGGTAGCCCAGAGGCATTGACATCTTTGAGATGGCTTCGGTGACATCTGCGGTCACAAAACTCAACGGACGACCTTCCACAAACGCCGTGACATCAAGTGTGGGAACGAATTGCTCCCTCGTGACCAGACTCTGCCCGACCACCGGCACACTTTTCACCACACTTCGCACAGGCACCACTTGCCCGGGATCGTTTGCCACGACGAGCGGGAAATCGAACAAATCTTCGACCTTTGTCTGCCCATCACGGGCATAACGCACGCGTACCGGCGTCGTCTCTCCTAGACCACCGCGCACTTGTCCTACCTCAATTCCATCCGTGCCCATCATCATCTGCTGACCGATTCCCAGTGGGTTTAGCCCCAGAAGCGCGGCACGGCGTTCGTCCACACGGACCGACTCACGCTCTTGGTCGATAGACCACGTTCGAACGGGCTCGACCACATTCGGAACCTGACCAAGACGCCTCACGACGTCATCGGCGAGTTGGTCTAAGACCAAGGGATCCTCGCCGCTCAGGCGAACCACAACAGGTGCTGCCGTGGTGGCCTTGGACGTATTTCCCAACTCACGAACAGCGAAGGTGCTGATGTTCGGAATCTGAGACACTCGTCCTCGCACACGCTCCTGAATGTCCCAAATTGTCTCGTCGCGCTCAGTTCTTGGGGTGAGTGTCACAGTGATGAAACCTTGCGTTGCACCCTGTGCTCCGGAGGTAGAACTCGTCTTCATGCCCGGTTCAAATCCAGCCTGAGACTGGATTTTCACGATCTCTTCCTCTTCCTTCAAAATCTTCTCAATCTCGGCCACTACACGCGTCGTTTCCTCCACCGAAGAGCCGGGCGAAGTTTGTAGCGACACAAAGAAACTCCCTCCGTCCATCTTTGGAAGCACATCCATGCCTCGGGTCGCCATCAAACCGGCGCCAGCGACGAGCATCAAGAAACCCGCCACCACGGCGAGCCATCGATGCGCGAGCGCACCTTTGAGGAGCCAGCCGTAGACAAGCTGCACCTTCTCCATAAGCCACGCAAATGGTCTTGTGATTCGGCCTGCAAATGCATCCAACTTCCCGGCACCGCCTGTGTACATACTCATCACGGGAACTAACGTGAGAGCCACTGCAATGGAGCTCGTGAACGCAAAGAGCAAGATTGACGCGAGTGGCCCAAACGTCTTGCCCACAAAACCCGGCACAAAGAGAAGCGGAAGTAGTACTGCGATGGTCGTGGCCGCCCCAGCGAGTACCGCGAGGCGGACCTCGTCAACACCCTCGATAGCCGCTTGAGCAGCAGGCATGCCCTCGTCCATCTTACGACTGATATTCTCTAAGACCACAACGGCAGCATCCACCACCATACCAACCGCGAGGATCACAGCCGTGAGGGTAACCATGTTGAATTCCGTGCCACTGAGCTTCATTAAGGCGAATGTCAAACCGTATGAGAGCGGCATTGAAACCACGGCCACCATGGAAGCTTTGAATCGACCGATGAAGAGAAAGATGATGATCGAAGCCAAGAGCAGCGCCTGCCACACATTCGAGAGCAGGTTGTTGATCGACAATTCCGTAAAGCTTGCGCTTTCCTCGCCGATCAGGAACTGCACGTCGGGATATTCACCCTTCAGAACTTCTGTCGTGGCAATAATCTCGTGCACCACCTCCACCGTATTGGCTTCGTCCGTTCTGTAGACCTGAAGCGCGATCGCCCGTTCCCCATCAATGCCAAATGTTGCGTCGTCATCGAGCGCGCCATAACTAACGTTGGCAATATCTCCGAGCCTCAGGATGCTCGCGTCCATCTGCGCGAGCGGAAGGCTTCTTAGACGTTCCAGATCTCTTGCCTCGCCCTCGATCCGAAAACCAGTTCGCGAGGCATCACTGCGTATCGCGCCTGCCGGCACGTTTACGTTGTGTGTCTTTAGGACCTCGATAATGCGCCCTATCGGCACGTTATATGCTCGAGATTTCTCGCGATCTACCTCCACCAAAACACTCTCTTTTGCACCTCCAAAGACATCCACGGCAGCAACACCTGGAACACGCTGAAAATGGGGGGCGAAGGTATCCTCAGCCATGGTTCGTGCGCGGGTCATCGGCTCCGCGACAACCCCCACTGTGATGATGGGGCGGTCAGCCGTTGAGAACTTGAGGACCTGTGGCTCCCGAATCTCGGACGGGAGGTCGCTTCGAATCCGCGATATTGCGTTTTGGGCATCGACTGCGGCAAGGTCAACTTCACGATTGTAATGGAACTCCACGGAAACGATGGAGAGGTTGTCCTGCGAAGAAGACTTCACATTGACCACGCCTTCCAAAGAAGCGAACTCCTCCTCCATCGGCCGACTTACGCGTTCAGCCACGTCCTCAGCCGAGGCACCTGGATAGGTGGTAATCACGTTGACGAGCGGCGGTGCAGTGTCCGGAAAAAGCTGCATCGGCAGCGTTTGGTACGCCAGAGTTCCAAAGATTGCCGCAGCAAGTGCGAGTGTCCAAACAAGGTATTTGTTGGCTACCAAGATTTCGGTCATCGATGAACCACTCATGGTGCCTCCACAATAAAGAGCTCGGCCCCCTCAGGGACTGCAGCTGGTCTGGAAACGACAACGACTTCGGCATCGAACCCATCACTTGGGAGTGCGACCTTTCCGTCGGAACTTAGGACTGGTGTGACTCTATGTTCATGTGCTTTCGCGTCCTGAATGGTCCGTATCCAAAATCCCCCATCCCGCTGATACACCGCCTCCGCGGGGACAATCGGCGCATTCTTTGCTTCATTGAGCACAAGGGTGATGTCCACCGAAGTACCTGCGAGGGGTGTCGACGCACCCTGAGGCCAACCAATTTCCACGCGAGTGACTCGGGCCGGGCCTTTCGCAAGGGCTGACACGAAGACGACCTCAGAAGATAGCAACTGATTACTCGTGCGGACCAAGACCTTTGTCCCGATTCCAACACCGCGTTTGATGTCGACCTCCGGCACCAAGGCAACAATCCGGGTATCGCCTGCTCCAAGCACACCGAGGGGTTGACCAGGGGTGACAAATTCTCCGGGCTCCACATACCACTCGAGGAGAGTGCCAGTCTCAGGCGCCTTCTCGGTGAGTTTTGCCATTGCCGCCCGCGCTTCAGACCTACGGGCCTCAATGCCCTTGACGGCCTCAGTAGCCGTGGTGCAACCCTTCTTGCTGATATCAATTCGAGCGGATTCGAGCGCCCCGGCTTCACCGAGTTTTTTGTCCACATCGTGATTGCTGCACACATAGTCGCGCTCCGCATTCGCACGCCTCAGCTCCGCGTCAATCTGTTCAAGCCTCGCCTTCATTTCGGGAGCGATGATTCGGACGAGCACGGCACCACCTTCGACCTTCGTGCCTTCTTCTGGGGTGAGTTCGTGAATCACGCCGCCCACCTGCGAGCGAACCTTAACCTGGCGTTCCCAGGAGATGGTCCCCAAAGCCGGCACACCGTCAACGAGGTCGCCAGTGGAAACCTTAGATACACGCACGGGATAGGGCCGAGAGACCATTTCGGGTGTTTCATCCTCGGCGCTGCATCCAACCATTCCAGCCATAAAAACTAAGACGATGTACCACATGGTCGCTCCTTGAGTGTCGCAGAAAGCACATTCCGCACAACCAAAGATAGCACCTACTATCTTTCTGGCAAGTTTAATCTTAAGGGAGATCTAGAATATCCTTCAGACGTGCCCGCGCTCTGTGGATACGGCTCTTCGTCGCGGCTGTGCTAAGACCTAGCGCGCGGGCCATTTCCACCATCGGCACCCCTTCGATCCCGCGCATACTCAGGACCTTCTGGTGATCTTCATCAAGCTCGTTCCAGGCACAATGGACGCGACGCAGATGCCTTCGTGTATCTACAAGCGCGTCTGTGGACGGAGTCGGCGCACATGCCTCCCAAGCCTCGGGCGGAAACACTTCGTACTTTCTTCGTCTTTTGACGCGACGCAGATGCATCAATGCCGCATTCGTCGTGACACGGTGCAGCCAGGTTCCAAGACTGGCCTCGCCACGAAACCCATCGATACTCTCGATGAGAATACGGAACACATCCTGAGTGATATCATGGGCATCGTCCACATCGCCCAGCATGCTTAATGCGTGGCGAAAAACCCTATCTTGGTGAATCACCACCAAAGAGCTAAGAGCATCCAAATCCCCGTGCTTCGCACGCTGAATCCACTCACTTTCTCTAACTTCTTTCATGAAACGCCCAAAGTAAGCCCTCAATTACTTTACCAGATGGTAGCTCGAGTGCAAGACCCGACACATTGATAGCTGAACACCCCTTTAAATTAAGCTCTCAGGCATTTTTATGAGGGCTTGAAATTTTCCCAGCAAAAAGATAGTTATTATTCACAAACGGTAACCGGAGGTGTTCCGTGACCCAAGCGTATTTGAAATCAGAAGACCGAAAATCCGTAACTGTAGAGTCGGTTATCGAACTTGCGGCTGAGAACAACCCCAATGAGATCACCACATCACAGATTGCCCAGCACATGGGCGTGACTCAAGGCGCACTCTTTAGGCATTTTCCCAATAAGGAGTCCATTTGGGAAAGCGTCATGTCTTGGGTGGCTGAGAAATTGCTCGGCCGTGTGGAGGCAGTCGCGGCGCGCGAAGTCTCGGCAATCAAAGCATTAGAGGCCATGTTCCTCACTCATATCCAATTCGTCTCAGAGCACCCTGGAGTGCCACGGATGCTCTTCGGTGAGCTCCAGTCCAAGGGTGAATCACCAGCCAAGAAGATCGTCCGAAATTTACTCTATCGCTATGGTGTGGTGATCGAGATGCAGATCAAGCGCGGGCAGGCCATGGGAGAAATCGACAGCAACATCTCACCCAAAGTAGCTGCCGGCCTCTTTGTGGGCTCGATACAGGGTCTGGTGATGCAATCCATGCTGGTGGGTGAGCCTCAGGCAATCATCGAGAACGCACCGGAAACGTTTGCAATTTTTGAGCGCGGTATTCGCGCCAACAAGGGAGAAACTCATGAATAAGAAACTAGTCGCTGTAGCGGGAAGTGTGCTCGTGCTTGGTGTAGGTGGACTTGCCGTTTGGCACCATCATGGCCACGGGGGCCTCGACCATGACCACTCACACGATCACGGCAGTATGGAAGGCGTTAAGCTCGAGCTCAATAACGGGCAAAAATGGGCCACCGATGCACCACTTCGCCAGGGGATGGACGTGCTCCATAAGGAGATTATTCCTCTCTATAAGGCGCACAAAGACAAGACACTCAAGGCCGAGGATGCAAAGGCGTATGCCGGCACGATTCGTACCCAGATCGACTTCTTCTTCAATAACTGCAACCTTGAGCCGAAGGCTGACGCCATCCTCCACATCATCTTGGCAGACCTGCTCAAGGCGGCTGCAGTGCTTGAGAAGGACCCCCTTTCAGAGGAAGGAATCCCCGCCGCAGTGAACGCGCTGCATGCGTACGCATCACACTTTGAGCACCCCAATTTCTAACTCCAGATACTCGCAAATTTACTGAAGCTTGAACCAAAATCCAACTTTAACTTATGGTGCACCATAACTTATGTGGATTTGATGATGTTAAAGCGCTCGATTTTTCTTTCCATTTTTGCCCTTAATTTGTGGTCTTGCTCAAGTTGTGATGAACCGGCCTCAAGCCCCATTTTCGAACCCGATCAGGGTGTTGGGGACATGGACATGGCGGACATGCACATGCCTGACACCCCACCAGACCTCGAATTAGACATGACCGAATCGGACATGTCGGACATGAGAGAAACGGTCGATATGCCCGACTCGTCCGATATGCCCGACATGGAACAAAACGGACCTCGGGACCCGCTTGAGTTCGTGGCGGTCAAATACACTCAAAAATTTCGAGCCACGGGCGCTGCCAGCATGGATGGTGGCTGGGCCACCGTAGGCTACGGTGTGAGTGCCGATATGGTGTTCGAGGCGGGAACACCGGCCGAACAAACCATCGAGGTCGAGCCTAACCAGTTTACTCTGGCCGTCGCCCAATGGACCGACCAAAACGAGTTTGTGGAGGCCTACGCGATTTCGGAAGGCGGGTCCCCGCGACCGGAATACGTGGAAAAGGAGGCCGACGGAAACCTCTTGGTGTTGGGCTATCTCGTAGGTAGTACAACCTTCGGAAGCACGAGTTATTCTGCACCAAGTGGCCCGGTAAACGGGGTTCAGACCAACGCCCACGAAGGCTTTGTGGTACGTGTTAGGCCCGAGACGAAAGCCGTCGAAGGCGTGGTAAAACTTGACGCTCAATCAGTACAGAGCATCTTTCTCCCAGCCGGCCTTGCCACCCACGACTCTGGCGACTTCTCGGTGGCCGGACGCTACGTTGCAGGGGTGCAGATTCCTGATGGACCAAGCCTCGATGGCGATGGAGGACTGGTGGCGAGGTTCACGACGAGTGGCGACCTCATGTGGGTACGAGATATGGATGGCGCACGAGACGTGAAGGACTCAGGCAACGGGGCGGTCCTTGCGTCGTTTACCTATCGCGACCAAGCCTTCAGCGTGGCTGGCACGGATTATACGGGAGCTCCGGCGGGCCAAAGAGGCCTGGGGTTTGTGAAGCTCGACGCTGCTGGAAACGTGCTCTGGATCACCAGATTTGAGTCGGAATCCACCATCCCAATGGGCGAGTCTCTTGAGGCGGATTCGAAGATCTACGTGTCATTGGGGGCGGATGCTGGGGTTTCTGTGATCGAGCCTGCGGCAAGCACTCTGCAGGCGGACACGAGACTCCTCGTGCTAGACTCTGACACCGGTCTCATCCTTCAAGAGGAGTCGCTCTCATCCATTGGTGCATTTGATGAAGTTGTGAACGCCCTGATTTTTGACGAGTTCGGCATTCTCTGGGGCTCGCTGCAGGTAGCACCCGAGACGCCGTCGCAAATCGAACCTCATTATGGTCCGCGCGTTGACCTCGGGGCCGTCGAACAGACTTTACTCCTTGGCTTCAACACCGACTTCTCGCTCGCCTACGCACATCTTCTTGGCGAAGGTGATTGGAGCGCGCCCAAATCCAAGAGCATGGACGTCGGCCTTCTCTTCTACGGACTGCTCTACGAGTCGTTCACGCCAGCCACTTCACCAGCCGTCACGTATGAGAACACGGTCGCTGCGCGCCCCGATAGCCTCTTTATCCGCGTCAAATAGTAGAGTCTAGGCGTCCGGCTCACTTGGACACGTTGTGGATAAAACGACCTCAGGGGAAGGCGAAACGGTCACGGTGTGCTCAACAATTTCGTAATTCCGCGGATTACCATTGATTTCATCGATACCCTTAAACTCAGTCTGCGACTCAATCACACCGCCGCCTACCGCAGGCGATTGGATACATTCTGATTCCATGGTGTTGGTGGAAATCAGGTTGTTCATATGAGCCACGACCAAGGATGAGCCGTGTTTTGCAAGGCCGCCGCCGTTGAAGAGGGCGCCCGTGACGTTGCCATCGGCCCCAAGCCTCGCGGTTATCTGAGTACGCACGTCTGAGCCTAAACCTCCACTATTAGCCACAAAGCTCGCGTAGGTGTTTTGACCATCCGGCAAGAAGGCGATGCCCGACCCAAACTGCAAAGGAACGGAGTAGCCGTTCTGGTCCAGCGTGCTAAATGTTGGCTGAACCGTGGTACGGTGCGTGCCGTCCGCCTCAAAAACCGCTACCACCAAGGTGTGCCCAGCATTCGTATCACCCGAGGCAGCTGCCATGATGGACCCGTCAGGCATCTCTCGGATACCCACAGCGGTATAGTTCGCAGGTGAAGGACTCGAGAAGGACTGCCAGACAAGGTTTGCATCCTCGTCTGCCTTGCGCACCAGAACACCTGAACTTCGACCCATGAGGGCCAAATCTCGTGCGCTCAAGAATGCATAGCCATCGCTGGTCTTGACCACCCTATCGCCACTGGCCGTGCCGCGAGAAACTACCTCGAGGTTCGTATCCAGGCGCACACCGTCGTTGAGCATGAACCCACCGTCGTCCAACATGGCCAAATCTTGGAAGTAGCCGCCGGCAGCGGAAACCGACCTGTCGAGTGAGCCATCCGAGTTGAGTCTGATAATGAATCCGGGGTCCGCGCCCGCCTGCGCTACCATGACGATTCGCCCCTCGGAGTCGACGTCAAGATCCGAGAGATAACTCGTGCCGGTGATATCTTGGGCCCAGAGTGGCTCGTAGGAGCTGTTGAGCCGAATCACACGTATCGTTGGCCCCACATTTCCGGCCAAGACCAGTCCATTCTCCACGGCGACGACGCGTGACGTGACAAATTCAAAATCAAACCCGTAGCTCCATACTTGTGTGAAGTCTGAAGACCCGTTGTTTTCTTGAGGGTTATTGACGCGCCCGCCATCATCTGAATCCGACCCACAACCGAAAGCCCATACCGCCGCGCTGGCCACAACAAACTTCGACCAATTCATATCCACCTCTCTCGTTAATGCATGCTCGTTGAGATGCCAGAGTATGATCTCCAGTGCCCTTCAAGTCAATTGGCCCGCACATTTACTCATGTTCGTTCCCTTGAGCGATGACTCAAGAGACCAGAAGTCGGTTTCTAAGGCAAGGGTTCCATGTAACCCGACAGCTTCTCTAAGATTTTCGCGTCCAGCTGAGACATTCCCTGATTGAGCTGAGCCCTAAATTTAGACGGCATCTTCTGCACTGCTTCCATAGCCAAAAGGATGTCTCCCGGTCTTTCTTCGGCGAGCAAACCCAAGACTTCTTGAGCCTGTAGGATGTCTTTTCTGGCTTTCACCGCGAATGCGGCCGGCCTTCGCTGAGATACCACGAGCTTGTGGAGCGCGAACCGGGCCGGTGAAGGTATGTTGACCAACACGCCGTGTCGGTATGGCAAAACAGCGGGCTGGGTATCCTCCAAAATGAAGTCCAAGAACCGCATGGGACTTGCCATCGCGTTTAGGGAAAAAATCTTCTTTGCACGCGAGTCCGTCTTCCCATGCATCGGCGTCAAGAGGCTTACCGAAAGCTCCGAACCGCGAATCTTAAAAGTTGTGGAGGGCTCACGCGGATTCAAGGCTGGCACTGCAAAGAAACCTTTGTCTGCCTCACTCAAGGCCACTTCGAGGTCCACCTTCTTGTCGGGAATGGCGACATGGAACGCGTTATCGTGCGCGAGGTCAACCGGCCACCTTACTCCTAGTGCGTTAGCCATAAGGGCGTAGGAATGCGAGCCAATCAACACACCGCCGACCATGAACACACCCGCCTGTTCCAGAGCCTCCAAGACACGCGAGTGAGAGGCAGGCAACCCGACGGCCCCCCCGGCCGTGAGCATCGCCACAAGCCGTGCGCGCTCCTTGGCCGAGGGTGCATCCGCCTCCCACATTGCCCGAGTTGCTGCGATGCGCTCCCGGAGTGGTGCGTCATCTGGCCCAAGGTAAAATGAGCGTTGTGAAGACCCTATCGTGTACTGCATGTACCAGTACACCCCGGATTTTACGCGACGTGTAATGAATGAAATGCCCCTGGCCGAATATGCGGCCCCCAGCACTTCATCAAGAAGCTGCGCGTATAGAGTTTGAGTCGATGCAGGTAGAAGTTCTAACATGGTTATAAGTAGTTTTACTCCAACAACACACATGGATTGTATGTTGATACACAAATACTACTTATAACCATTTAGATCGGGGATTGAAAGGGTTGGGTGACCTCTTCGTGGAAGACCGCCTCGAGCCGATAGCCGTCGGGATCCAAAACAAAGGCCGCGTAGTATCCGGGGTTATAGTTTTCACGAATTCCCGGCGGACCGTCGTCGGTACCGCCGTGGCTCATCGCAGCCTCGTAGAACGCACCCACATCCGCCCGACTTCCACACGCAAAAGCGAAATGAAGTCCTGGCGAAATGGTGACACCTTCGTGGGAGATAATGGCAAAAGGAGCCTCGCCCTTGAAACCAGCCGGTCCGTAGACCTGAGACCGAGCATTACCCGATAATACAACGTAGCCAAGAGCCCCCAAGACAGCCTCGTAGAAGGCTGCTGAGCGCTCAAGATTCGAGACGCCAATTGAGATATGGTCGAACATTCATGCGTTTTACACTAGAGGACATCATAGGTGAAGCCGAGCGATACGGTGGCGAAATGCAGCCAGTTTTTGGTGAAGCCGTCACCGAACTCACTATCGCTGGTTCCCTCAGCACCGCCTCCCAAATAGCGGAAGTTCAAGAACGCGTCGTAGTCTTCGGTGAGTTGGAAGCCGTAGCGCACGTTGAAATCCACGATCGCGCCGACGACGTCGGAATCACCGCCGTTGATGTACTTGATCGGGGCATAGAATCCATCGACTTCGGTCTCAAACCACGTGCTCTCCGTGACCGGAAGTCTCAGGCGTGCGCGTAGAATTGGGACTGGACCCACGTCGCGCTCCGAGCGCCGGAGGCTACCGTCCGCTGAGGTGAACGTGATGGTCGCATCGCGCAGCTGCAGGGACGCACCGAGCTCGAGTTCGGCCTCGGGATCCGACAGGACATCGTAGCCGTAGCTCACGCGCCAAAACGGAAAGCTGTACCGCGTATCCACGGGCGTGCCTTCAGGGAAGACCAACCCGTCTATCAGCCAGTCCCGGCGTGTCACAACCTCACCTTCAAGGTTGATCGGTTGGTAGACAAAACCTACGCGATGACGGCCAAAGAGTGCCTCGACGGACGGTCGCACAAAGGGAAAGAGCACGTCTTGTCCGCCCTCGTCGACATAGTCGATATTGGTGCCGTCACTGCCAAATTGCACGGTGTGATACATCGGGTCGAGGAATCCGACTTCGATCCGCGTTCGAAGCTCGGGCCCGTCTGCCGCGAGGGCTGAGACAGGGGCGAGGAGCATGAAAGTGAGGGGAATCCAAGATAGGTTTCGCATTGTCTTCTCGAAGAAAATATTAGGGCACACAAACAATATCCACTCAAGAAGATGCCCATGGAAAGAATTCGTTACATGATAACTGATTGAAACTCCGACGTTGATGATTTCGATCACCTACTTCTGCCCATGTTGGAGTATACTTTGTGACGCTGGGTACTAACTTACCCTGTACAAGGCCCCACAACGAGGTTCTTCATGGCGGATACATTCCAAAAACCCAAGAGTGGCGCCCTCAGAATTTGGCACTGGGCAAACTCGATCGCGATCTTCGGCCTCCTTGCCACGGGACTCCTGCGCAAGTCCTACATGAGCTGGCGCCCCATGGCGGCAACCATCGAGTCCAAGACGGCCGAGGCTGGCGTCGCGGTCACACCCGAGCTCGCACGCGAAATCGCGATCGCGATTCGCACTCCCATGTGGGAAAACCACTACCTCTTTGGCTTTGCCCTCGCAGCCCTCCTCCTGATGCGCGTGGTGCTCGCCTTCATGTCCGGCCAAACCCACACCCTCCAGGACCTCAAGGATGCCATCGCGAGCCGCGACAAACACGCGATTGCCGTCAAAGGGCTCTACCTAGCCTTCTACGGCGTTGTTGCCTTCATGGTCGTCTCAGGGCTGCTTCTACGCTTCAAAACGGAATTGGGGCTCTCTAAAGAGCTCTCAGGCCTTCTAAAAGACGGCCATGAGTTCTTCCTCTGGGGCTTTGTCGGATTTGTCGCCCTGCATATCGCGGGCGTGTTCGTCACGGAGCTTCGTGGCGAACACGGGCTTGTCTCGCGCATGATTCACGGCGGCCAGAAGTCTTGATGGCCCCTAGCTGGCTTGCGGCTTGTGATCATCCGCGCATTTCTGATCGAAGGTGCAGCGCCATCGCGTTCCATCCCCCTCAACCAACTCAAGACGGCCATGTTGTTTCTCCATCAGCCTCGCTGCAATGAAGAGACCTAGTCCATGCCCATCCCCTTTTCGCTGAGCAAAAGGAACGAATAAGTTTTGGCGCACGATCTCCGGCAAACCACGGCCGTCATCTTCGATGTTCAGGACGCCGCCCTTACTCGTTAATCGCAAGGTGGTCGCGCGACTATGACGCACAGCGTTTCCAATCAAGTTATCCAGGACGCGTGCGGTCGCGATGGGATCCGCACAAACCCTGGAATCATCAGACTCAAGCACAACATCGATTCCCGCCTCACGAAGCATAGCCTCATTGCGCGAGACGGACGCCTGCAAGGCATCCCCCAGGTCAAGCTCTTCGGGCCGCAACTCCTCAATACGCGCCCTCGCAGCCTCCAGAAGATGTTCAGCAAGATCAGCCAGGCGCTTTGCATCGATACGCGCGTTCTCGATGAACTCACGGTAGGTCTCGGCATCCCTCTCACGCCGAAGCGCAAGTTCTAGCTGCCCCTGAAGCGCCGTGAGTGGAGTCCGGAGCTCGTGAGACGCCTCCGCTACAAACCGATTCTGCACATCGACCAGGCGCTGCAGTCGGCTCAAAAGCTCGCGCACCGTCTTCGCGAGCATGGCGGTTTCGCAAGTGGACCGCGCCGAGCCATCAAAGCGCGCGAGCCAGTCTTCGAGCTGCTCCGGCGCATCCTTGAACTCGGCACATACCGTGCTCAGCTCCTGCAGGTCCTCCGCGATCTGCCGCGCCACCCAGTTCGAGGCGATCAACATCGCAATCAACATCCCGAGGGCGAGCAAAGCGATGAGCAGAATCGTCCGATACACAGCCGCATCGATAAGACCGTGTGGCACCGCCATCGCAAAGACAAGGATCGCCCCATCTGGCGTCTGGGCCGCTACCGCAGCCACCCGGAGATCCGAGGTCGGGTCGTTGAAGACGTTGAAGTCACCGCCGCGCTTAAGGCCTTGAGTCCAGACTTCGGGGAGCTCGTGCTGCCGGAAATTGGACGTCGCTGCGATCACGTGGCGATCAAGGCCGTAGGCCACCGATGACATCTCCACCACCGGCGAATTGAGCGAGGGCAAGCGCAAAGAAGTGTCGTGGACATGCACGCCTGTCGCAAATTGCTCCAAGACCCCCTGAGACTCGGACTCGGCGAGCTGCAAGAGCATTGCATCGGTTTGGGCATGGACCTGATGGTGTACGACCAGACTCACGATCAACGTGAATAGGGCCACGCAGACGGCAAAGACCAGCCCTACCCGACGCGCGATCAGTGAGCGCAATGTGGGTAGAGTACTCAAGCTTCGTCTCCATTGCGGAGTCGGTAACCACGACCGCGCACAGTCTCGATCACCGACCCTTCACTCTGCTCCGAATCCAGCTTTGAGCGCAGATAGCGCACGTAGACGTCCACCACATTCGTGTTCGGATCATGCGACATACCCCAGACACGATCCAAAATCGCGCTGCGGCTCAGCACCTCACCGCGATGCTTTAGAAAGAGGTCGAGCAGGTCAAATTCACGGGAGGTTAGCTCGTGCTCAAGCCCGTCGCGCAACACCACGCGCTTTCTAAGGTCCACTGTCGCGTTGCCCACATGCACTGCATTCGACTCGCCCGTCTGATCGTTTCGACGCGCATGCGCCCGCATCCGCGCCAGGAGTTCCTCAAAGCTGAACGGTTTTTCGATATAGTCATCGGCACCCGCATCGAGCGCGAGCACCGTGGCATCCACACCGCTTCGGGCCGTCAGCATGATCACTGGCGCCGTCATCCCGGCCTCTCTCCAGCGCCGCAACACCGTGATGCCGTCCGTATCCGGAAGCGACCAATCCAGGAGTACGATATCGTACGGCTGACTCGGCCCTTGCCTCAGCGCATCTTCCCCTGTGGCGCAGCGATCGACGGTATGCCCCTCCTCCCGCAAGCCGCGATGCAGGAACTGCGCAACGCGGTCATCATCCTCCACTATCAACACGAGCATTGGCGGCCCATCCAAAGAGTCGGCGCGGAGCATAACAGCATCAAGCGGGGCTGGGGAGAGCCTACTCATTCGGCGGCCCGCGGTTCTTCTGAGCGTCGACCGAACCGCGCATAAAGCGTGGGGAGGACCACGAGGGTCAAGAGGGTACTCGTTACCAAACCACCAATCACCACGGTCGCAAGCGGGCGCTGGACCTCAGCCCCGATCCCGACCTGAAGGGCCATCGGAAGGAAACCGATCCCCGCCACGAACGCCGTCATTAAGACCGGACGGAAACGTTCTGAAGCGCTCCGGGTCGCAGCCTCAGCGGCGCTCATCATCTGATGGAGCTCACGTGTCCGACTCAGGAGCACGATGCCGTTCATGACCGCGATCCCGAAGAGCGCGATCAAACCGACGATCGCACTCATCGATACCGGCAGCCCTCGGGACCACAAGGCGATGATCCCGCCGGACGCTGCTACCGGCACATTTAGGAAAATCAGCAGCGCGCTGCGCCAGTCACGAAACGCCACGTAAAGCACACCCAGAATCAGGAACAAGATAATCGGCACCGTGATCGCCGTTCGGGTCGCAGCAGAGCGCAGTTGCTCGTACTTCCCCGACCATTCAAGCCAGTAGCCGTCGGGAAGCTTCACATTCTGAGCCACGCGGTCCTGTGCCTCTCTCACAAAGCTGCCCAAATCCCTACCGCGCACATTTGATTCCACCACAAAGCGACGGCTCCCTGCCTCACGCTCGATCGTCGCAGGTGTCGTCACATTCAGCACATCCGCAATCGAACCCATCGACGTCCCGCCACCATGACGCGTCGCGATCGGCATATCGGAAATCGGCACACCCGCGTCCCAGGCCGTCTTCATCACGATCGGATCGCGAAACTGCCCCCGCTGGACGGAGCCAATTTCCGTACCTCGCTGAACCCCGGCAACCAACATCAAGATATTTTCCGTGGACGCGCCGAGCACCTGAATTCGGTCTGGCTGCAAGCGTGCCTCCAGCCCGGGAACCCCTTCGATGGTAGGCGCACTCACATCCGCGGCCCCTTCGACCGACTCCAACTGAGCTGCAACGTCCTGAGAAATCGCCATCAGAGTGCCCAGCTCCGGCCCAAAGACCTTCACGCCCACATCACTCGTGATCCCCTCCAGAAGCTCATTAAAACGCATCTCGATGGGTTGCGTAAACGTCAGCTCCGCCCCCAACTCCTCGCCCTCCAGCCGCTCGGACATCGCCTGGACCAACTCCTCCTGCGTGCGCCCCGTCGTCCACTCCGACATCGGGTGTAACTTCACCAGAATATCCGACTCCTCCAGCCCCATCGGGTCCGTCGCCAAGGCGGGGGCACCACTGCGGCTCGCCACGCGAGCAACCTCTGGAAATTCCCCCAGAAGTCGCTCGATTCGCGACACATCTTCAAGCGCTTGCTCAGCAGAAATACTTGGCACGCGCGCGGTCTGCACCACGATATCGCCCTCCTGGAGCTGAGGCACAAACTCAACGCCCATCGTCATGGCCGCAACCACGCTGACAGCCAAAACGCCCAGAGCAGCCGATACCGCCGCAAAGGGCCGGTGCATCGCCGCGCGTAGCGTTGGTGTGTAGAGAGACTCCAATTTGGCCGTGAGCCAGGTCTGTTGATGTCCTTTAGGACGGACCAGAATCGAAGCCGCCGCCGGGATATACGTGAAGCTCAGGATCAGAGCCGTCGTCAGCGCCAAGAGGACCGTCAACGCCATCGGCCTGAAGAGTTTCCCTTCCACCCCTGTCATCGTCAGAATCGGGATATAGACCAGAATCAGGATCCCCACCGCAAAGAGCACTGGACCCGCCACACTGCGCGTGCGCTCGATGACCTTCTCTCTTAAATCCTCGCGGCGCACCAACTCTAGCGCCACGATACTCTCCGCCACCACGATCGTCCCGTCGACGATCAGACCAAAATCGATGGCGCCCAAAGACATCAAGTTCCCCGAATATCCGAGCAGATTCAGGCCAAGGAAAGCCCCCAACATGCTCAGCGGGATCACCGATGCCACCAGAAGCCCGCTTCGCACATCGCCGAGCATCAGAAGCAAGACCAGAATCACGAGCAAACCACCCTCTGCCAAAGACTTGCCCACGGTGAAGAGCGTGCTCCCGACGAGCTTCTTGCGGTCGTAAATCACCTCGACTTGAACCCCGTCAGGCAACGCCTCCTTCACGGTCTCCATGCGGTCACGCAGGTCATCGACCACGCTCAATGCGTCCGCCCCAGTCAGCAACTGCGCCATCGCGAAGAGAACCTCGCCGCGCCCATCGGCCGAGCCCATGCCCACCGTCAGCGCCCCCGACTCCACCACCTCCGCGACATCGCGGACGTAGATGGGCCGGCCAGCATCGTCCACACGCAGGACAATCGCCTCAACCTCGTCAGGCGAGGTCGGGTTCGAAATCGCACGCACCAAGATCTGCTCAGGGCCATCCACCATCGCGCCGCCCGTGACCAGACCCAGCGCACTCTGGATTCCTTCCGCTACCTCGCCCGCCGTCATGCCGCGCGCTGCCAAGCGATAAGGGTCAAGGTTCACGTCCAACTGAGGCGTGCCACCGCCCCAGGCATTCACCTCCACCACGCCATCCACCGCCACAAGGCGCGGGGCGATGTCCCGCTCGTAAATCCGATAGAGCTCGTATTTGGTGTGGCGATCGGATGCCACCGTGAACTGATAGACCTCGCCAAGCCCGGTTGCAGGCGGGCCAATCGCAGGGGTCCCAGCGGTCTCCGGAATCGCCTCTCGAGCCGCATCAAGACGCTCCTTGACCAGCTGGCGGGCGTGCCAGATATCGGTGCCGTCCACAAAGACCACCGTCACCGCTGAGATTCCCGTGCGCGAAAGACTCCGAAGCTCCTGCACGCCCGGAATACCACTCAACTCACGCTCGATCGGCAACGTGACCAGGAGCTCGACCTCCTCGCTCGCCATCCCGGCGGATGCCGTCAAGACTTGAACCTGCACGTTCGTCAGGTCAGGAAACGCGTCAAATCGCGCCTGAGAGACGCCCCAAACGCCCACGAACACAAAAGCCAGAACCCCAAAGAGGACAAATGTCCTGTGGCGTACGCTGAGCTCTATGATCCGGTGCAATAACCACATAATCACCTCACTCGAACGCAAGCGCGCTTTTAAGGGCAAAGGCGCCACGAGCGACGACCTTGTCGCCCACGGCAATCCCCGTCACGAGCCGGTCTTCACCAGACCGACCCACGTCTTCCACAGCAACGGCCTCGGGTCTCTCGCCGCCCTTGTCCACAAAGACACTCGGTGTCCCCTGAACCTCGACGACCGACATCCTCGGTACCAGCACGGCACCCTTCGGCGCCGGGATTTCCAGCTCCACCGAGCCGCTCGCTCCCACCGTCAGTCCAACGCCTTTGAAGTAGAGCGCTTGGGTACGCGTGACCGAGTCAAAGCCAGCTGAACGGCGGTCGAACTCAAGGCTCATCGCTTCACTTGCACCGGCTGGCATCCAGCGTGCGCTCGGCGTGTAGCCGGCCAGCTTCGCAACCTCCGTCTCCGAGACGTCGACGCGAAGCCGAGGCGCATCAGCTGCAACAATCGTGATACAGCGCGACTCCGCGCTGTAGAGACCGCCCGGCGCACAGTCGATATCCGTGACAAGCCCATCCACGGGCGACACCCACTCCCACTGGCTCTTCTGGCCGCGCCGAATATTCGCATTTCGGACGCCGAGTTGCTGCTGGACACGCTGCAACTGAGCGCGTGCCTCACTCAAAGAGAGTTCCGCGTCGTAGAGCGACTCGGAGGACTTAAAGCCAGCATCCACCGACTCTTTGAGACGGCCGATATTCTTTTCGCGTTGACCCACCACGCGGCGCAGCTCGTTCTCCACACTCGCGAGGTCGCCAAGTTCCGGACTCACAAGCGTAGCCAGCGTCGTGCCCACCTCGACCTTCGAGCCTGTGGTGACCTCCCAGGCCACAAGGCGCGCCTCAACCGAAGGCCCCACGACCCATTGCGCGCTCGAAGGGACCTCGACCTGACCCAGCAAACGCAAAGCGCTGGCCTTGGTCGGCGCACGCGCCTCGGTGAAGCTGAGCCGGGCATCCAATCCCGTGGCCGGTGTGGCCTCCGGGTGCTCAGTGCTATCCTGACAGGCTGAAAGCAGGCCCAGGACGAGCCCTAAAAAGAGTAGGTTTTTCATGGGTTCCCTCCGGTATTGCCGGATTGTTCAAGGAGTTGTTGGATTGCGCCCGCTTTGAGCCGGCGCGCGTCGATCTCAGCACGATGCAAGATCAACTGGTGTTCTGCTTCATGGAGCTCGCGCCGCGCACGTATCACGCGGTCGATCTCGACCTGAGACGCTTTGAATGCCTCGCTCATCAGCGCGGCGCGCTCCTCCAGGGGGCGCACGTAGCCGTCCAAGAGCTCGAAATAACCCTGAACCAGCACATCGAAGTTCGAGGCCTCGGCCTCAAGCTCTGAGCGGATACGCACGGCCACCCACTCGGCTGCACTTTTCTGCGCCTCTGCCTCAGCCCGTGCAAGCGCCGCATCGGGGCCTTCCGGGTGTTGGAGAGGAAGTGTCAATCCCAACACAGGACCCAGGAAATTCTCATGGAACGCCACGGTGCGCGCCCCTACGCCGATCTCTAAAAGCATCGGGTGAGCCACTTCATGAACAAGGGCGCGGGCTTCGAGCGCCGCGCGTCTTGCCTCATAAACGCGTACTTCAGGAAAGGCTTGAGCCCGCGACACGAGAGCTGACCATGGATTCGCCTTATCCGGCGCATCGTGCGTTGCGGGCGGGAGCTCCAGCGGACACTGGACGCCGAGCAACGCCTCAAGACGCGCGGCTGCAAGGCGCGAGCGGCGACCTGCCTCGGCCAGCTCGGCTCGAATCCACGCCACCTCCGCCTCCATGTCTGCTAAGTCCAGCTTCGAAATCAGCTGGCGGCCCTGTGCCTGACGAATCGGCTCAAGCTCCTCGTTCGCCTCGCTCAGATACACCTCAAGGTGCCCGCGCTCAAGCTCGTGGCCTCGCCAGACGAGATAAGCGTCCTGTACTTCGTCCACAAAGCGCCACCGCTCAACCAGAAGCTCAGATTCAAGCGCCTGCCAATCGGCATGTATCGCGCCGCGACGAGCCTCGGAGAGACTGCCAAGCTCCACAGCCAGTGTGGCCGCTCCGATATACTCATGGCTTTGGCCATCGAGCGAAAACTCAGGCTCAAAGGTCAGATTCAAATCCCTGACGCGACCCGGAGCCAGCGACTTGGCGTCATCCCGACCAGCACCAAGAGCCCTTCGGCGCTCAGTGTAGCGCTCATCCCAGACCTTCTCGGCGGTCGTCGTCAAGTTTTGTATTTCCACCTTGCTCTGAGTCGGACACGTCGCCTGAGCGAAGCCGCTCGGCGTCAGAGCCAGAAAAACACCAGCAAAGATCGATATTTGGAGCCATTTACCCACTGCATCCATGGTCAAACCTTCTGAAGAGAAGTCCACGGTGCACAACGTAGGCACTCACCCGCCAAGTTTCTTGAGACGGAACATTAGAGCTTTCTCATTTCCAGACAAAACTCCACGTTCAAAACGAACGGCGCTAGTAGCTAAGGAAGAGATGGTCTGGCGCGGCCGCGTGTAGCTCTGCGGGGTAATTGGTCCTGGTCCAGGCTCCAGAGAGCACCTCCAGTTCGCTCATGCCACCGCCGTTGCCAAACGGAACCGTCGCATATGCCCCAAAAATCAGGCTTATCAGTAGAACAGTCAGAACTCGCAAGAACATCTCGTGACACCCGTTGGAAAGTCTAGTCGCAGGGAGTCTCACTCAGCGAGAGGTCCTGAACCACCGCGTTCATAAGGTCTTCACGGTGGAGCACGATGCGATCGTAGCGACTAAAGTCCGCGCGAGCCGCCATCGCGAAGGTGTAAACACCGGCGCTGCCGAACTCCGCCATCACCAGCGAGGCGTCGTTATCCGATGTCCGCGCAGACCAACGCCAGTCTTGCGCGCCCGACGAATAGACTTTCATCCAGCCATCACGTGTAGAGCCTTCGGCACATGTCACCTCGGCAACCTGAGCCAGCGCGAGGATTGTTGAGACAAAAGCCTGATCCTCACAGGCGGGCTTGTGGTACCGGCGAATCTCCGCATCTGCCTCGCCTTTTAGACCGTAATAATCGTCCGCATCCGGGAATTTCACCCACGCATCGTTATGCTCAGTCGCGTTCGTCCCCATGCCGATTTGAGTGTACCACTGGAGCTGATAACGCCCCGGGTCAGTGATGAGAATATCCACCTCCATAACACCGTGAGTCGGGTCGTTATTATGGCTCGAGCCACCCCATTCGATATAGGTAATTTCACCGTCGGTGCCGGTCCGCCAATCTTCGTTCAACGGCATCGATTCGGCCTCAATCACCACAATTCCTTCGACGGCTTCGAAATCACATTCGGGATTCGACACGGTCATATTATTGGTCGGGGTTGTTGTATTGTTCGTGGTGCCGGTCGCGTTATTAGTAGGCTCAGATGTCTGGTTGTTCGTCACGTTATTGGACGGTCCCTGGGTCGCACTCTGATTGTTTGTCGGACCGCTGCTGAGGTTATTGCTCGCGTTATTCGGTTGGGTCGCATTATTCGAGCCGGAGGAATCTTCACCTGACTCAGTGTCTGAGCAGCCAATCAAAAGACCGGCAAGAATAACTGAAAGTAATGTAGTTCTCATCCGCGCTCCGTTTTTGGATTTCCAAGACTATCACACCACCAAGCAATGATCGCAAAGTTGAATCTTTTTCGCTATGAAAGCCTCTAAGGCCTGACCCTCTCAAAGTCTTTCAGAGCGAGCCTGCCGTGACCTTGACCCGAACTCCAAACCTGAGAAGTGGCGATGAATCCCAAATGCGAAAGCAAGTCCGGGAGTACTTCATCTCAACCTACGAGCGTTATGAGTCGCTCTTTGAGTGCCTAAACTGCGATAAGGCCTACTACGAAAAGCCGATATCATTGCGCCATCCGCTGATCTTCTACCTCGGCCATACGGCAACGTTTTTCGTCAACAAACTCACGCTGACACGCCTGCTCACCGAGCGCGTGAATGAGTCGTTTGAATCGGTATTCGCGGTCGGTGTGGATGAGATGAGCTGGGACGACCTGAATGACGCTCACTACGAGTGGCCGAGCGTCGCAGATGTCATGGCTTATCGCCAACGCGTCAAAGAACTTGTGCTCGATATCATCGATACAGCCCCGCTGAGCCTACCCATCGACTGGGAGAACCCGTGGTGGACGATTCTGATGTGTATTGAACACGAACGCATCCATCTCGAAACGTCGTCGGTGTTGATCCGTCAGCAAAATCTGGAGTGGGTGACGCCGCATCAAGCGTGGCGGCCTATTGAGGACTTCGGGCCCGCGCCAGCCAACGTGTTGCGCCCCGTAGAAGCGGGACAGGTCGTGGTCGGTAAAGACCTCGATTCGCCCACCTATGGTTGGGATAACGAATACGGCGAACACCGCGCTGAGGTCCCGGGATTTGAGGCGAGCCGGTACTTGGTGAGCAATAAGGAGTTCTTGGATTTTGTGGAAGCTGGCGGGTATCAAAGCCCCGAGTACTGGAGCGCCGAAGGCCAGAAATGGCTCGAGTTTAGCAAACGCTCCGCGCCTGAGTTCTGGCGCCGAAAGACGGTTGATGGGAAGCCTGAATGGCACCTTCGCCTGATGACGAAAGAGATTCCAATGCCATGGAGTTGGCCGGCCGAGACCAACTTCCTCGAGGCGGAAGCATTTTGTAATTGGAAGGCGGAGCAAAGTGGAAAACCAATTCGACTACCGACCGAGGATGAGTGGTTTCGGCTCTACGATATTTCAGACGTGCAGGTCCGCCCAGAGACCGCATGGAACGCCAACATTCACCTCGATCACGGCGCATCGTCATGCCCAGTTAACCGATTTCAGCACGGGGATTTCTTTGATGTGATCGGCAATGTCTGGCAGTGGACGCAGACCCCGATCTATCCGTTTGACGGCTTCAAAGTTCATCCGATTTACGACGATTTCACAGTACCCACCTTCGACAGCAAACATAACCTGATGAAGGGCGGCTCCTGGATCTCTTGCGGTAACGAAGCCGAGCCATCGGCGCGTTATGCGTTTCGCCGCCACTTCTTCCAGCATGCCGGATTCCGCTACGTCTCTGGCGCACTCAAACAAACCGCGCCGACCTCGCACTATGAGACCGACGTCTTGATGTCCGAGTACGCGGAGTTCCATTACGGCGATGAGTACTTCGGTGTGCCGAATTTCCCGCGCGCGCTGGTCGAGCTTCTGGCCCCCTACTTCAAGGGCCGAAAGACTGGCAAGGCGCTCGACCTCGGGTGTGCTTCGGGCCGCGCGAGCTTCGAGTTGGCGCGGTATTTTGACGAGGTTTTGGGCATTGATTTCTCGGTGCGATTCATTGACCAGGGAGTACAAATTGGGCGCGAAGGCCTCTTGCGCTACACCCTGGTGGACGAAGGCGACCTGCGCATCTTCAAGACCCGCACACTCGCCGAGTTAGGCCTCGATGACGTGCGACTGCCGGACTTCGCGCAGGGTGATGCGTGTAATCTCAAACCGAATTACACCGACTTCGACCTCGTCTTCGCGGCCAATCTCATCGACCGACTCTATGAACCCGCAAAGTTCCTGGATGACATCCATACCCGCATCCGGCCCGGCGGCCTCTTGATGATCGCCTCGCCTTACACCTGGCTTGAGCAGCATACGCCCAAGTCCGCGTGGATTGGTGGGTACAAGAAGGACGGCGAAAATGTCACGACGCTCGATGGCCTCAAGAAACACCTCGAGCCAAATTTCCGCTTGTTGGACCCGCCCAAACAGGTGCCTTTCGTGATTCGTGAGACAAGCAATAAGTTCCAGCATTCGTTGTCCAATGTCACGGTCTGGGAGCGGCATGAAGGCTGAGATCGACTTCGATGTGCTCATCGAGCGCGCAGGCTCAGGTTGTGAAAAATACGACTCTCGCCTTGAGACTTTTGGCCGCGCCGATGTGGTCCCGCTCTGGGTGGCCGACATGGATTTTGCGGCGCCGGCGTGTGCCCGCGAGGCCTTAGAAGGCCGAGTCAATCATCCGATTTACGGGTACGCCAAGGCACCCGATAGCCTTTTTGAGGCGTTCTGCGGGTGGCATGAGCGGCGGCATCAGTGGCGTATCGATCCTGCGCACGTGCTCTGGTCGCCGGGCACCGTCCCAATCCTTGTCGCAGCCATTCTCGCGCTCACCGAGCCGGGCGACTCAGTCCTCGTGCCCTCGCCCGTCTATCCTCCGTTTTTTGCGAGCGCCGAGTCGAACGGTCGAAAGCTCATCACCAGCCCACTGCTCGTTGAAGATGGGGTCTACCACTTGGACTTCGAGCACCTGGAAGAGCAGGCGGCGGTCTCCAAAGTCCTTCTCCTCTGCAGCCCTCATAACCCGGTTGGTCGCGTCTGGCGCCCCGAAGTGCTCGACCGTCTGGCTGAGATCGCGGTTCGCCATCAGATGGTCATCGTCAGTGATGAAGTCCACGCAGACCTGGTGTTTTCTGGGCATCAACACACCCCGTTCGCCTTGCGAGCCCCACCCGAGTTGCGGCTTGTGAGCGCTGTCTCGCAGGCCAAGACCTTCAATCTTTCGGGCATGGGACTAAGTGCGGCAGTGGTCTCAAACCCTGCAGATCACGAGGCGATTCGCCAGGTGTTTGAGCGCCTCCACCTCAACCCCTACAACCCTCTCTCGATGGCTGCCTATGAGGCGGCGTACCGCGGGGCTGACGCGTGGGTTGATGCCTTGATGGTCTATTTGCACGGAAACCGCCAGTGGCTCTACGAGACGCTCTCAGACGCCCCTGAACTCCAACCATACATGCCTGACGCGACGTATCTGATGTGGGTGGATGCGCGCCAAATGGGTAAAGACGATACCGAGTTGCAGCACTACTTCGTAGAGGAAAAGGGACTCGGTTTAACCTCGGGCCACCTCTTCGGACCTGGCGGAAGCGGGCACCTCCGCGTGAACTTTGGGACTCGGAGAGAGATACTTCGTTCCATAGCCATTTGAAGCACCTCTATATTTTGGTACCTTGTCCAAACTGGAGGTCTTTCTTGAAAGTCAGTGTCGAAATCTCAGACCCCTTATTTGAAGAAGCTCGGCGAGTCGCAGCCGACCGTGGGGTCAGCATGCGCTCGCTGATCGAGATGGGACTGCGGCAAATCTTGGCCGAGGAGAAGTCAAAGATGGAGAGCTTCCAGCTACGAGACGCACGTGTCCAAGGACATGGACTTCAGCCGGATTTCAGTTCGGCTAGTTGGAGCGATATCCGCAACGCTATTGAGCACCAAGTTTGGCGTCGATAGATCTGGCTTCTTTGTAAGCTGAGCGAGCGCGCAACCTTTCAGCATAAGCAAGAAAGGAAGGCCTCTCCGGAAGGGAGCCGAATGTCATTCCCCAGTCTACATGGGAGCCCACATAGACATCCGCAATCGTAAACCGGTCTCCACACACGTAATCATGCGCCGCAAAGTGTTGGCTCAAAACCTCCACGCATCCGTCATAGGTGCCGTATCCAGCTTGTCGCTGCTTCATCGCGTCGTCCCCGACCTCGAAGCCTAACGCCCGATTGATCACTGCCTGCTCAAGTGGGCCAGCCGCAAAGAACGACCACCTCAACATGGCCGCTCTCTCGGCCAGGTTTTTCGGGCCGAGCCCCGCCTTGGGGAAGGCATCGGCGAGGTAGAGACAGATGGCGGCTGCCTCCGTAACGATATTTCCTTCGTGCTCAATGCAGGGCACTTTTCCCATCGGGTTGATCGCCAGGTACTCGGCCGACTTCATTGAGCCATCGTACTCGAGCAGAACTTCTTCATACTGGGCCCCGACCTCGTGCAAAGCCCAACGAGCCATTTGTCCACGGCTCAACGGATTAGTGTAAAACTTCATTTTTCTCCCATCTCTCTACGGTGTTGTAACGCTCAGTGGAACCTCTTGAAGAAGTCCTGAATCACTGATGAACTTGATGCCGCCCGTCAAAACCCCGGAGGTTGTGGGCGACGCCGTAACTTCTAGGGTATGGACCTCGCCCTGGTCAAGGACGAGAGGTAGTTCGATCGGAACGAAACTAAATTGATCACTTTCAAGCTCAATAGCAGTGATAGTCACGGGCGTTCCGGCGTTCGCGAACTGAAGATCCTGAGTCGCGGTTCCGGCAATTTCGACCTCGCCAAAGTCCAAACTTGGTTCCGTATGAAACTCGGGGGATGTGGGCTTTCCTTCCGTGCCTTCCCAGTCGAGGCACGTGTTAAAGGCTCCGGAGTCCAGAAACGCGGGGATACCGCAATCGCCGGGGGCAATATCAAATCCCCCGTTCGGACCCTGAGTCCAGTCCCCCACCGAAGGCATACAATCGTTGTTGAACTTCGCGCAAAGTCCGTCATCACGCCTGAACACAGGGGTTAGGTTATTGCATTGCTCGTATCGCTCGCATGAGAAAAACGTCGGAATCGCGCAGAACTTGTCCTCTTGAAGCGCCGCCCCGTATTTTGGCCTACAGATCTCGCTGAGGAGGCATTGGTCCTCATCCATCGCAAGGCATTCGGCCTCAGTGGGAGCCACAACACACTCGGTGGTGAAAGCACACGTCTCGACCGCCTCACAAGCTTCAGCGTCTAATCCTTGGCAGGACTCTGTGCTCTTGGGCTCATCCTCTTGCCCGCAACCCACCAAGAACAACATCGCAACCATCCAAAAAACATTTCTCATTGTTCGTTCCTCCAATTTGGTGCCCAAGTAACCATGTTAAAACACCACAATGGCGATCGCGATTCAATAGATGGGTTCAGCCTAGCTTTAGAAACTTATCAACAACCTCGATCCATCGTTCCACCTCGGCTGCCGTGGGCTCGAGCGCGTACGCATGCGCGTGGCAGGCATTGGAAAGAGCGGACCATGTCCACGCGACCTGGCGGAGGATCTCTTTGTCTTGCTCAGCCGAGAGGTACTCGAGCGTGACAAGGATGGCGTTGAAATTTGGCTGTCTGATCTTGTCGTATTTCTTCTCCATGTGCTCCACAAGCGCCTCTTCGAGCACCTGTCTCGTCACAATGGCCGCGCTCCGCATCTTGTTCTGCCCGTCCGTCGGGGCGGCGCCAATAAGCTTGCGGGCTTCAGAAAGCATGAGCTCCAAATGGTTCATGTGGCCCCCAACTCTTTGAGCGCGGCTTTTGTGTCTTCGATGAGCAGGTTCAAATCGCCCGCGTAAGGCTCATGCGCGTGCTTGATGGTCGTTCTCAGCGGTCCAGAAACGCGACGATGATACTTGTTGTCCAGAGTTTGATACGGATCCGTGGCGACATTGTCCCCGAAGAGGGCAAGGCGCGCGAGGTCGAGCGTCTTCTTGGCCGTGTTGATGCGGGTTTCGCACTCCTGATGTGAGACACCGTTGTTGAGCATGGTCTCCCAGGCCATCTCTTTGAAGGCGAGTTCAAGGGCGCTGCGGCATAGGCCCGGCACCACGCGCTGAGCGATACGGGGCGCCATCTGATCTGAGTTGCTCGCAATATTAAGAGCATCCTCAATCAGTTGCCAGGCTGGCGATTTAGTGGATTCGACGCTGACTTTTGAACGTTTTTGTCTACTCACACTCTTGATATGCGCGGGAATTCTGAGTCGACGCACCGCGTCCACAAGTCGGGTGTCGTGGGTGAACACGATCACCTGGTGTGTCTTCGCAGTATCCTCCAAGACACGAGCTAATCCATCCACCTTGGCCGGGTCCATGGCCTGAACCGGGTCGTCGAGCACCACGAACGAAAACGGACTCTCATCCAGGGTCAGGCGCGGTAGGAATAGACTAAGGAGCAGTGAGTGGAGCTCACCCTGGCTCATGACCCCGAGCGCCACGGCCTCCTGGTCATCCACGTTCACCTTCATGTCCACCTTTCGCTTCGTCCCTTTGCCGGTAAGTTTGATGTCCTCGAGTGAGATATTCGATTGTTGCTTTAGAAGGTCCCAGATCTCCTGAGTGCGCGCCGCAATGGGGGCAAAACGCTCTTGTCGAACCTGATCTTCAAAGGCCACCAACCAGCTCTCAGAGTCCTTGAGCGCTTGGATATCCTCGTCCACCGTTTCCGCCTCTCTGGACGCATCTAAGAAGGTGCCCAGAGCCTTTTTAACGGGCCGCCACTGAGTTTCAAGGGTTTGCAGGATACTCTGCGCTTCGTCTCGAACCGCCTGATACGCGGCCTGCAGGGCGTCAAACCGCGTCATTAGGTGCAGCGGAAGCTCGCGCTCTGCAGGTAGGTCTTTCCATGCCTGAAGTGCCTTTGCAGCTACTTCCAACGAGCCAAGCTCCAACCCAGCGGGCAAAGTGCTCGCCTGTCCTACGAGCATCTGTGCATCACTTGCAGCCTTTCGAAGCGCAGCACGCGCGCTGGCCATCTGGTTCTTCTGGTCTTCCATGGACTTGAGCTTTGTCTTGGCCTCCTCAATCCACGCCGCGTCAAGCTTGCCCACCTGACACACCGGACAGGATTCGTTCTGCGTGCGCTCCACCACCTTGATGGCGCCCAGAATCAGTGAGGCCGCTTCGGTATCAATCGCCACCTGCGTACCCTCCAGAGACTCCAGATGTTTGAGGGCCTCTCGCAAATTCTCGGCCGCCTCCAAGACGCGTTCCGCGGGAGGGCACTTGAGTTGCGCCGCCGACTTGAGCTTCTGCAGTCGAGACTCATCTTCCGGCTCTCCTTCGATCAGCGCCTCGACTTCCTCGAGGTTAGGCTTACGAGATTTCAGAAGCTTGAGCGCCGCGTCAGCACGCGGATCGTCGGACTGCTCGGCCAATGCTTTCGCCTCAGCCTTGGCCGTTTTGGCCGCCTTCGCGTGGGTTTCTCGTTTCTTCCGGGCGTCGGCGAGCAGGCCCTTAACTTTTGTGAGCTCGTCCAGACCGAGGACCGCGTCCAGTGAGTCAAAAAGCGAGGCCGGCCCCTTGTCGAGCTGCGCACCTAACTCATTGTACGAGAGCAGCGGGCGAAAGGTTGTGACAGCGTCTTTCCAGCCCACTTCGGAGAAATCGGGCTCTTCGTCCTTCAGATGTTTGACGCTAAGCGTGGACTGATGGTGGTCGGCATCGTCCTCCCATTGGCGCTTGATTTCGAGGGGCGTCGGCTGACCATTGATGAGTAAAGTCGCACTGACGGTGGGGCGCGCAGCGCTGTGCAAGTTCTTCCAACCACGAAGCCAATCTGTCTTCGCGCTACGGTTGCTCCACCGGAAACTATCTCCCGTGAGAACAACTTCGAGCGCCTCGGCAATCGAGGACTTTCCGCTGCCGTTGCGACCCACCACAAGGGTAAGGCCAGGCCCGGGATGAAAGTGAACCACGGTCTTTGGACCGACGCCCCGAAACCCCGTGACCTCCACCTTCTTGAGGAAGGCCTTGGGTACTTCTGGGGCGTCCTCCTCCACGTGGGACTTCTCATCGAGTTCCTGTGTGGACTTTAGCGCGTATTCTAGCTCCTCGGCAGAGCTGAATGCGGCATTGATCAGCCTCGCGATCGCGGGATCAAGCTCGTCTTGGCGTGTCAACGCTTCCAACACAAGGTGGTGGAGTCGGCTCATTTCCATCATCTACCTCCGGTTCTCTCTTGGAGACTAGAAGGTATACGATAGTTCTTAGACCTACACCACGAAAGTTCGGCACGCTACGTGCCAACTCGATAGAAAGCCAGTCACTTTGTGAAAGTTACTGATCGCAATCTACCAATTGGAAGTCGCTTCGACGCATCGATCGTAGATTTACCACATTATCAATGATGTCAGATTCGCCGTAAGACACGAAGACTTCATCACCAATACCGGTGAATTCCACCTGGTCTTGGCCGTTGAGATTGAACTCCCCGTCTGCGATTTTACCAAGACAGGTGAGTTCTGTGGCACTGGCATCTAATACGTAGTAGGCCCGGTCATCTCGACCCGGAACCCGGAATGTGAGGATTAACCAATCCCCAGAAATCGTGTGGCTGAACGACCCAGTCGGGTCCAACATCAGATGTTCCACATCCCACATCTGCTCGAGCGTAGGAGGTGAACTCATAGTGAACACCGCAATCTCAGTAGAGTCCGAGCTCACAAAGATCCGCTGATTCTCTGGAGAGGCGCTCCAACGCGTATTATGAACATCAGCTGTTTCCGAGGCTCCAAGATACGCTGATTCAGAATCACTTGCGTTGAGGTCCCAGGCCCCAACCAGTGTCTTGCGATTCTCGACTGCAGCGATATCGTAAAGGATACCCTCGTGCACCACCTGACGCCCGAAAGCAAACGACTTCGCGTAGTCGTTGAGATAGTCAGCAGAGTCCAGGCTAAGTTCTTTAGAAACGCTCAAACCAAGGAGTGTGGATTCTACAAAGCCTATTCGCTCACCCCCAAACACCACGGCTTGATTTCGAAACCGATGCAAGCTCTTAGTTCCTGGATAGACTTCAAGGTTCGATGTAAGTTTAAGCTCACCATCAAACTCTGCGACTCCTGCGCTTGTTCCTGTCAAGATGAAACCCTCTCGCCAAGGAATCGAAGTTAAGTGTTCTAGTGACGTTGAGTTTTCAAGCTCAGAAGAAAGCACTTTCTCGAGCGTAAACCCAGACGTCCCGCCCGCGACCACTAGTTGCACTCGCGAGTTGACACCATCCACAATTCGAAACCCATGCCCTACCAAATAGGGGTCAAAACGAAAGAGAGGCACAAAACCGGCGTATCTGATGTCCTCATCATCGTTCGGCAAATCGGTCTCTGCGTCTGACCCAGTCTCCGCGTTGTCACCAGCGTCGACACAAGACACACAGGCATCGAATCCCAAATCGACTGTCGAGGGAGGTATGGCATCCGAAGAGCAACCTCCGAGAATCAATGACAACACTAAAAATCGCATGCGAGTATACTCGTGATGAAAGGCTCCCAGTAGTCGCTACTGCACACCTTTGGGTCACTATCCAGGTGATAGACCACAATCGTCTTGATGAGTTGACCCTCCTTTTTAAATTGCCATCGGAGAGTAACAGGCTACGGCTTGTTTCACAAGCGAATCGGCGAAGGATTATCGAATCATGACTTCGCGGCTAGCGCTCGAGAAAATCACCTTGAAGCCACGAAAACGCGGGACTTGACCACGCGCAGGCGGGCCAACTCGACGCGCACTTGCATCCATCGGTTTGAGCAGAACTTTTCGGGAAGCTGGGTAAACCTCGCATGCATAGAGGCCGTCCATGTACTTGAGGGTTCGTGGAAAGTCGTCGCGCAGAGTTTGTAGCTCCCAATCCGGCACGCCGGAAAGTGCCGCCACATCCGGCGCAACGTCCTCACCCTCCAAAAGCGCGAGGTCATCCGAGCGTTCAACTCCCACCACACTCAGGCGCTCGGCAAGCCAGTCCACTTCATCGGGCACTGGTCGGCTCTTAAGCTCCGCGAGGTCCCAGTGGAGCGTGTCATCTGTGGCGTGCCACGCCGCGAGGATGCGCCAGAGATGGAAGGCATCAGCGATGCGTTCGCGCGCGTCCGTTCGCTTCATCAAACGCCCTTCCAGAATCAGCCCGGCCGCCGCCTCACACAACGCCTCGCCACGCAAAACCTCTTCGCCCTCGTCCAAGACCACGCCGGCGAGCTCGCGGCGCACGGTGGCTACGACACGTCCGTGGTTCACCGTGATATTGGCCACGTCCACATTGCCGAGTTCGAGCTCGGCTAACACTCGAGGCCGACACGGAATCAGCATCCGCCCAACCCCATTGACGCCCGTACCTGACTCCTCGCCAATCCAGAACTGGTCTAGCAACGCCCCCGCCAGCGGCAATTCTTTGATGAGCCGACGTTCGGCATCGTGCGGCTCCCACGGCACGATACGTACCTCCACCTCACCATTGCTCCACGGCTCACCCTTGCCAAACGCCCGTTTGTTCTTGGCGCGCTCCCGCAGTACATAGGCTGCCTCCGGCACTCGACCCAAGATATGACGGGCGAGCTCTTCGGTGGCCAACGGCGCGTCCGAATCGCCTTGAGCATTTAGACGCGCGCAGCCCAGAAGCCCGCGAAACCGGGTCGCCGCTAGTCGCGCCTCTTTGAGAGCTGAGGCATTGAGCCGATGCTTGCTCGCATCCCCATGGCGCAATGCTACCAAGGCCTCGTCAACCTCGTTCGTGCACGCCCAAAAAAGCTCGCGCCTGAGCTCACCTACGGCTGCCGGCGCGGGCAACAACAACGCCCCGTGGGTTTGCATCAACGCCACCACATCAGCCACGGTTGCCCGAAGCCCCTCCGGCGGGTCATGAAGTATGCGAGCCTCAAATACCGAGACGGGTAGCTCGCCCAGGCGCACACCGTAATCCGTCAACGCCTGCGTGCCATCCACGATGCCGGCAGCCTTTAAGTGCGCACACGCGCGCTCCAAACTAAACTCAGGAGGTGGCGTAATCCACGGACAATCCGCGAGGTCATCGAGCGGCACGCCCGCGCGCGTCGCGGCAAGCACCGCATCATTGAGCTCCACACGCTCGATCTCAGGGCGAGTGGTGGCGGATGGGATCCAACGCTCGTCCCAGAGGCGCAGACACACGCCCGCACTCACGCGGCCGGCACGCCCGGCACGTTGGTCCATCGAGGCCCTAGACACTGGCACCAACGCGAGCGCATTTCGGCCTCCTCGGTGAATCTGCATGCGCACAAGCCCCGAGTCGATGACGGCGCGCACATTGGGCAACGTCAACGAGGTCTCGGCCACGTTGGTGGCCAGAAATACCTGCCTCGGCTCGTCTGGACGGCGGTCGCGCAAGGCACGCGTCATGTGTTCCGGAGGCAGGGAGCCATGCACCTGAACAAGCTCCGCGCCGCCAACTTGCGAGCGCAGCGCCTGCTCAGCGTCATTGATTTCGCGCTTTCCGGGCAAGAAGACCAGTATATCGCCGTCCGTAGATTGCAAAGCGGCCTTGACCGCACGCGCGACCCTCACCGTGAGGTCCACTGGCGTGGGCTGCACCACCTCGCCGGCGTACGAAATATCTACGGGGTACGTCCGACCTCCAGCTTCCAAGACATTCGCATCGATGCGCTGCACGAGCTCCGTCGCATCCAGAGTGGCGCTCATGAGCACGAGGCGTTCCTCACACCGACGCCGCAACAACATAACCGCCAAATCCACCTGCCAGCCACGCTCGTGAAACTCATCCACGATGACGTGGTCGTACTCAAAAGAGCCCGCCCCCAAGAGGTTGAGCGCCACACCAGGCGTCACAAAATGCACTCGCGTATTTGGCCCACAACGATCATCAAATCGCACGGTATAACCGATTGCCTCGCCCACAGATTCGCCACGCTGCTCGGCCAAAAATGTGGCAAGCGCCCGGCACGCTACGCGCCGAGGCTCTATCACCAGCACTCTTGCGCCGCCTTCACTGAGCCAGATAGGAAGACGCGTGGACTTACCGGAACCTGTAGGCGCGGTCACGATCATCGGCTTTGGCGCGGCCACAGCTCGGCGGACCGCCACCTCAATCTCATCAATCGGCAATTCAATCACGAAGGCCCCTTAGGGCCACGGATGTGCTTTTGTACGTTTAGCGCCTTCCATTTTAAGCCAGGATTCGCACTGATCTTTTGCTGCATTAATGGGTCAGAGGTGATGAGTGAAGGAGCGATTTCACCTCTCCCGTTCAAACGATCCAAAAACTCGTACTCAGCATCAGTAAACGGAAGCACATTCTTTAACAGTTCACGGGTCTCCTCCACCAAAGTGTTGGTCCAAGACTTAAGATCCTTTAGCTCCGGCCTGAAATCGCGATTCAGCGACGGGAGCAACTGGTTCCTAACATCCTCTGAACTAGTCTTTACGGCGTCCGAGGAAATGGTTCTCCAATCAACGCGATTAATCCCACCGTAAACAACAAATGCCAAACGAAGCAGCTCTTGGTCCAAGTCCGAATCGAGGAGCAGTCGCGCGTCAAAAATATCCCTCACTGCTCCCCGTGAGAGCAATGCTGCGAGTTTGCCAGCTGCGAGCTCATGCGTGTTTAGCACCTTGATACTTTTTGCCTGATCCCCGAGAAAGGCACGAGAATTGAGGAGTTCTGGCTCCCATAGCGGAACCCTTAGCAAGTAGTTGATGTCTACTTCCAAAGTTGAAGGCCGGCCGAGCACGGACGTATAGGAAAGCCGCCATTTACCACCAATGTGTTCACTCGGTGCTCGCTTCACCGAAAGCCCGTATCGCGCAGCAGTCTGGACCAAAGCCGCGTCTAACTTGTCCCGCTCGGCATTCATTGTGGCCATTTCCGCTGATCCAATATAGTTGATATCGATGTCCACAGAGAGCCGAGGTAGGTCGAGAACAAAGAGGTTCAGAGCGGTTCCGCCCTTGAGCGCTACACGGGGGCCAATAAATGGATGGGCTGACATACCGTTTAGTAGCCTGATTAGCATCGACACTTTTTCCAGAAAATCAGCGCTTATTGCGTGTTCGGCCGCCAACTCTTGTAGTTTTTCTCTTGTCAACATCAGGCCACCTCATTCCAACCTTGATTCAGGACAAATTCGGGAACGATCAGATTCCACGGGTGTACGAGCCGTCCGCTTCGACGAGATGTATCCATATAGCAAGCGTTTTTGGGAGCATGAGCCGCAAGCTCCTCCAAGTGACCTTGCTCCACGAAAAGCCTCTCCCGGTGCTGAGATAGATAGAACCCTAGCCTTGCTACTGTGGTGGCTGACCCCAGTTTAATCGCGTAAGAGACCAACATCTTCAGATCAAAGAATTCCACCATATCCAAGGAACGCCAGATTTCCTCCCATCCACCTCCGTATGCGGGGTTGTGGAGCATATCCACCATAGCGCGTTCAAGACTGGATACGCGTACCATTCCTCCGGCATAAAACAACGTCTCGATACCTACTCCAAGAGGGTCATCAAGTGAGGCAGGGGGACGCAACGGAACGTATTGTATGGGGCCAAACTCGAACGCTCGTGCATGGCTCTGCGTGAGGAATGTGATCTGATTCCAGATCGAATAAGAACGTCCATGAAACTGAAAAGCCGCGTGATGAGAAACTGCTGCATCCGGTGTGACTCTGGAGGCGATGAGATAGGGATCCACTCCTTCAGCTCTCTTGGCCGGAGATGAGACATACAGACCGCGACGTACACGCGTGATTCGACCGCTCTGTGAGTGACTACGCAGTAGACTTTCGACCGTGCGAGGGCTCCCCGTGCGGCTTTCTGCGTACTCCTCTCTGGTAAACACAGGATGAGATTGAAAGAACTCTTCGGATTTCATGAACTTGCCTCCAGACCTGAAATGATTCTAAGAGCAGATATTGAAGTGTCAATACTCGACATAAAAACGCATTTAAATTGCGTTTTTATGCATAATTCATTCAATCAACATTAACAAACATAGCCGAAACCTAAACCAAAGGGGCATTTGAATACTTGAGCCATCTTCACGTCCGAAAGGGCTGAATAGCTTGAGAACTTATGAGAATTTTACTTTCAGCAGTGCTCCTTCTGATTGCCTTTGACGCAAACGCGGAGACCTATAAGGCGCTCTCGGTATCCGGCCAGGTCGGAGTGGGCGCCGAGTCGGGGGCCGCGCCATCACAATCCGCCAATGGACTGGCCGAAGCCACGATCGGAGGCGGATTCTTCTTGGACGCCATCGGCCTAAATCCCTTCGGCGAAGGCCTCTACTTTCTGAAAAGACCGCTGCTTGGAGCCACCGTACAAGCCGCTGGTGCGGGCACCATTCAGTCGTGCGAAGGTTGTGAGCTCGCGCTCGGAGCACTCACCGCAGACGCCACGCTCCACGGGATTTATGTAGATGGGTCGGCGGGCTTTAAGTATCAGGCGCCCGTGTCCATGACGCAGCGTTTTTGGCGCTCCACTCAAGGCCTTGAAGAGCGCAGGCTCGGCTTTCATTTCCCAGGCGTGATGAGCGTGGATGCCGACGAGCCCGACTATCGTATCAAGCTCCGACTACTAGGCTTTGATACCGACCGCACCGAGGTGCTCAAACACGTGGGCCCCGAGACAGGTCACCTAGGCGACGACTACCGCTGGTACATCTATGGTTTTGCGGCGGATATCGACCTCGGCGACGAGTCCTATCACCTGCGAGGCGCGACCTATGAAATCAACTACTGGGTCTCGCCGCAGCCTCATACGGACGCCAGAAACGAGCCGATTCCGCTGGTGCGCGACTACCGAGACGGTGCCGACCGCGTCTCGTCTATGGAGCTCACGGTCGTCGATGTGGGCCGCAGTGCGCCTGGCCTCGGGGTGACTCGAGCGGCATTTGGCATGACCTTCCTTACGCCGCTAAACCCGGGCGTGGCAGATTTTCACGATATCGCGTTTAGTTGGGCGTTTGGGCTCGGTCAGAATGCGTTTGAGCTGCAGAGAACACTCTGGGACGGAGACGGCATCTTGAAGCCCCGACACCAGCCTTTTGGATGGAACGTAGAGCTCGGGAGCTTCCACCGCATCTCACCCTCGGGGCTCGCCGTAGACCGCGGCCAGAAGGTTCGCGCGGACCTCGGCTGGCGCATCTCAGACGCCCTCTACACGAGCGCAAGCGCCACGGCGATTCGAGCCGAACGTAAGCTCGTCTATGAACCGTGGGCCTTCTTGCTCGACGAGTTCGGTGACACGTTGCCGATGATTATGGGCCGGCTCGAGGTCAACGCAGCCTGGGACATCAACGAGTTCAGCACACTTAGCGCCTCCGCGTGGACGGAGAACTCGGACCGCCCTAATACGTCTTCGGGCTTTAATCTCTCCCTCGGGTTCAACTATTAGACTTCGCTTCTACAACTTCCAGATTCCAATGGCGAGCTTTGCTAGCTGCCTTTGGCGCGACTCCACACTTTGCTCGTCCCAAATCGGATATTGCTCTGGAATGGATCGCGTGATTTGAAAGTCGCTACTTGCATAGACAGTACTCTTCGATTCAAACGATTCGTTCCCAGCATTTCGATTGGCCTTAGACTCCAAGAGGGTCATGTTTCCGAGCCTATAAATCAGCCGGTCTTGCTTTGCCTCCGTGATATGGCTCCAGTCCTCGGAGGGATTCTGTGGCAAGATGTGTTCGATATTGTAAGTTTGCCCCTCAAGGTCGAAGTTTGCACCCGAAACCTGGCGCTCCAGCTCTCTAAGTATGTAGCGAACAAGTCGTTTAGTGCCGCTATCCGTGGTTCGAAACTCTTTTGAAGCGAAGCTTGACCTAAAGACTTGATCGTCGGGATAAACCTCGCTGAGTGCGTCTACAATCGCAGCTCCAGAAGAGAGGCGCCCTGAGCTGATTCCAAGAGCAACATCATTGTAGATTCGCTCTTGTTCGTGCGTAGGCAGACTGCAAATCACATTGTAGCGCATCGATATCACGGCCGTGACACGCACGATTCTTGAAAACGACTTACGGTCTGACTCAAAGAATCGAGCATGCGCAGCGAGGAGCATCGCCAGCGTCTGAGTGACGTTAAAAAGTTGAATGCTCGAAAACGCCTTGGATTCTTCAACGTTCCAGTTGGGGTCGGAAGGGTCGCGCAAAGCAGCAAACACCCCTGCCGCAAAATCAAGTTCTCGCATGAGCGCGAATACTTGTTCGCGTCCACTGACATGACTTCGAATCGTCTTAAAGAGTTCCGCCTTGCGGACTAGATTGTGGCGGCTGTTCCAGAAAACTCGCAAAAAATCAGAGAAGTTCTCTGCCCCAAGAAGTCCTACAATTCTCTCCCATCGCCCCTCCAATGCACTGAGTTCTGTCTCATGGCTATCTTCCTTGCTTATGATTGAGAATAGATAGTTCTTCAAGAGATCCGTGGCTGAAAGCCTCACACCACGCGCATTCAAGGTCTCAAACACCTTAAACGCGTTGAGTTCATCATTGACGGTAATGACCGTGAAGAAGAGCTTGTCCACAAGGGCGTCTAGAAACCTCGCGAGTTCACGTCCGCTGTCCTCGTCTCGACCGATCTTTTGGTCAAGTACATCCCGAAACCATAAAAACGCTCGGCGAAGCTGATGCTCAGAGGGGTTAAGCCCTCGCATCGGAAGTTTCTCCAACGGTACGAGATATGTCTGGTAGAACTTGTTGGAGTGCCGATTGAGCTCCAGCTTCGGAAGCGCCACCAGGCTTACGGGGTCCACGTACCCAATGTAGCTATTTCTGAGCTGATCTCGCCGTTTTGCATTGTCAGCTGGATCTAGATTGGCATCGATCAGATCCTCCAAATGCTTCAGTCCAGCGAGTATCAAGAGGCTCAAAGTGGTGAGCCTTTGTTGGCCGTCGATGATGTCGAAGCGTTTGTTATTCACCGACTGCAGTACAAGGTATCCCATGTAATGCGCCGCCTCCCCATGCTCCTCGAAGAGCGCACAGATATCTTGCCAGAGGTCGTCCCATTCCTCCTCTCCCCACGAATAGTCGCGCTGAAAAGCCGGTACGCGGTAGGTCAAGCCATTTCCCAGTAGCTGCCGAAATGTGGAGTTTGTCGTGTTGAAGTTCAAAGCAATTCTCCGCTGCCTGGTAACATACTGCGTACTTAGACCTGTGTCGATATTTAGGAAAAGAACCGCGTTGGCACGCTACATGCCAAACGACCTGATAGTGTTGCTCTGTCAACCGAGGTCGTGTCATGAAGCTAGAACTCAACGATATCAGAATGGACAGCGAGTCCGGAATCCAAATCGGCGAGGTCCGAAAGGCGTCTCTCGACATTGAGACGCTCGAGCAAGGACCCCAAACCCACACCATTGTAGCGGCGGGCTTCGTTGGAATGACGGCGCTGGGTTCTGGCGCGCTCGTCCTACTCGGCGGGCCTATTTGGCTCGGTGTCGCGCTGGTCCTAGGAGCCCAAATTGGGGCCGGAGTCTGGCTCTATTCTCAGCGCAACTCCCACGTAGATCGCATCATTAACGAAGCCAAGACCACGGCACTCGAATCCGCAAAAGCTCGGCTCGAAGCCTACCTCGACCAAGACCGAACCGTGAGTGAAATCTGCAGGGACCTCGGCTGGAACGAAGTCCATGCACTATGGGTCATCACCTCGCTCCTCGAGGCCAATGAAATCGAAGAAGACGTAGACCTTGAGACCGGTCATTTCGTCTACCGAAAGCCCGTCACGCTGGCCATTGAAGCCGACCATATTTCCGCCACCGAACGATATCGCACCCAACAAGCTCGCGTCACACAGGAGACACTATGAAAGATAAGACTACCGCATTTGTACTAGCTTGGTTCCTCGGGGGATTCGGCGTCCACAAGTTCTACCTCGGCGAGAACGTCGCGGGACTACTCTACTTCATTACGTGCTGGACGTTGATTCCAGCGGTCGTCGCGTTCTTCGAAGGCATAGGCTACCTCCTGATGGACAAGCGAAGTTTCGACGCGAAGTACAACTACATGACCTACCTGCCCGCCCATCCACAACAGACACAAATCGCGCAGAGTGTGACGGTAAACGTACCCACTCAAGGTGGCGATGTGGTCGCCCAGCTCGAAAAACTCGCCACACTTCGTCAATCCGGCGTCCTCACCGAAGACGAGTTTCATACGCAGAAACGAAAGCTTCTAACTTGAGTGGCAATCGACTATCCTTCCAGTTTTCAGAAGGATAGGATTTGGACCGTGTACACTGATTGGATACCTGCTCCGAATATCGGGAAAAACCCCGAGCTTTACGAGCTTGAGAACGACGCCATTGCGCGCGACGGTCGACTCGATGCCGCCCTTATTGGTATCGCAGATTGGACGTCAAAGGTGCTTCTGGATATCGGCACGGGGACCGGCTACTGGTTGCCTCGCTACGCAACCAAGGCACACGAGGTCATCGGTGTTGAGCCAGATCCCGGGCTTTTGCCTCGTGCCCAAGAACGCGTTCAAGACCTACCCAATGCGCGCGCGATTGCGGGCTCGGCGGAACATATCCCACTATCCGACAACTCGGTGGATATTGCGCATGCTCGATTTGCCTACTTCTTCGGCGCCGGCGCTGAAAAGGGGCTCGCCGAAGTTCTCCGAGTACTCAAACCGGGCGGATCTTTGGTGGTCATCGACAACTCGTGGGAGCTCGGTGACTTTGCGAAACTCCTGAAAATCGCGACCGAAGGCAATGCCGCGATGGACCCTGATGCGGCCCGTGAATGGTGGCAAGACCGCGGCGCCACGCGAGTGGATGTGCTAGGCGGGTGGGCCTGCAAGAGTCCTGGGGAATTGCAGGAGATTCTGCGCATGGAGTTCGCGTCTGATGTCGTGGATCAATTCTGGAATTATGAGCACGACGGTGGAGCCTCCATTTCCTACGGTTTTGCCATCTACCGAGTGAGAAACTAGCTCGCGCTAGGGTAGTCCGTGTAGCCTTCAGGACCAGGCGTGTAGAGCGTGGAGTAGTCCGGCTCATTCAATTCAGCGCCGGCCTTGAGTCGCTCCACAAGGTCCGGATTCGCAAGCGCCGGGCGTCCAAACGCCACCAGGTGCCCTCGCCCCTCTTTGAGGTCCACCTCAGCACGTTCGGCATCGTAGCCACCTGAAAGAATCAGGGTACCGCCAAAGGCATCGCGGATGGCGTCCTTGATGGCCCACGGGACCTCAGGCGCACCCATCGCGGAGTGGTCCACCACGTGGATGTACGCGAGCCCAATCTGGCCGAGCTCGCGGCTAAGCGCTACGTATTGCTCGTGCAACCCCTCGAAAGGCTTAAGGTCGCCGTTGGCACCGTACGGTGAAAGACGGATGCCCACCTTGCCAGCTCCAATGGCCGCGGCTGTGCGGCGCGCCACCTCGATGGCAAATCGATTGCGATTCTCAGCGCTTCCACCGTACTCATCGGTGCGCTCGTTGGCCGAAGGATTCAAGAATTGCTCGATGAGATAGCCGTTTGCGCCGTGCAGCTCGATGCCGTCAAAGCCGGCTGCGAGAGCATTCTTCGCCGACTGCACAAACTCCTCGATGGTGGCCTCGATATCGGCGACGCTCATTTCCTCAGGCACCGGCTGCGGCTGAGGTCCCTCCTGGTCCGTGTACATCTCGCCGGCTGCTGCAATCGCACTCGGCGCGACGATGCGAGCGTCCGCCGCCATATTCAACGGGTGTGACATACGACCGGTGTGCATCACCTGCAAAAAGATATGCCCACCTTTGGCGTGTACGGCGTCCGTCACACCTTTCCAACCCGCCACCTGCTCCGCCGAAAAGATGCCCGGCATGCGCGCATAACCAAGCCCGTTGGGGCTGGGCGAGGTGCCTTCGGTGATGATTAGGCCCACTGAGGCGCGCTGCTCGTAGTACTCGGCCATCAACGCATTCGGCACATTGCCGATCGCACGGCAACGCGTCAGGGGCGCCATCACCACGCGGTTAGGCAACTCGATTGAACTCAAACTATAAGGGGTAAAAAGGGTCTTGGTGCTCATGTGAAATCTCCATGTTCGACAATACGAACTGAGAACATGGATGACCCCCGTCACAACAAAGTTTCAAACCTTGTCCGCGGAGCAAAATTACGCGAATGCGGTACTGAACGTTTCGTACCGCAACGACCTACTGGAAGCAGTAGCCCGCAACACCGCAGGTGGAGCCAGTTCTGCAGTCAAGGCTTCCTGAACAGTCGTAGGTACATTTCCGTGAGTTGAGGTCAGTGGCCAGGAACAATTCGCAGCTAGCACCCTCGGGAGCGCAATCTGTGGGTTGTGTGCAGGAGTTCGAGTTATAAGCGAGGATCGCCTCAGGCGTGGTAAGTGTCTCGTTGTACATGCATACCGTCACAGGGGTGCCGTCCGTATTTGTGCGCAATCGTTGACCGTTTCCATAAGGCCTGCCGCAAGCCGCATTAGATGGCGCGATTGGTAGGCAGTAGGTTCCATGCTGACTGTTCCCGAAATTCACAGGAACACAGGCATTCCCGGACTCGCACTGGCTGTTGTACGTGCACGATTCGAGAGCAACGGTGTTGCCAATTTGGATGTTGGTACACGTGAAGGTGGATGGGTCACACACGTTTCCACCACAATCACTCGACTCAGTGGCAACATCGCAGGCGCGGCACGTTCCCGCTACACACTGTCCGAGCCCAGTTAGATGTGAACAATCACCATCATTTGCGCACGCACTACATGTGTTGGAGCTATCGCAAACGGAGGCTGTTGGTGAAGTGCATTCGCCATTATCTCTGCACTCTTTGCACTGATTGAGGTCCGCCGATGCTCCCAAAATACAGACTTGACCTTGGCAATCCGTGTCGTCGAGGCAAACCGAACAAAGATTGGAGGTCGTGTCGCAGACTTTCCCAGGGCCAGCTGCACAATCGCTGTTGGCGAGGCACTGCACGCACACATTATTTGTGGGGTCATTCGCGTCCACGTCGCAAACACCACCCGCGCAATCGCCGTTCTCAACACATCCTACGCACTGCCTTTCAGCAACGTTCGCTTCGCCAGAACAAACGAGTCCGGGTGCACAATCGCCATCTTCAACGCAGGTGACGCAGGTATTGGAAACGGTATCACAAACCCCTACGTCACAATGCTCGTCTAGTTCGCATTCTACGCACGCATTGAGGTTGGAATCACTCGCATGCTTCAGGCAAACTTCTCGCTCATCACAGCCCGTCTCAACACCCTCTCCCTCTCGAGCCAAGCAGGTCACGCACTGGTTAGACTCCGGATCACAAACACCGTCGTCGCATTCGCCGTCTTCGAGGCATTCAACACAAACACCCGAAGGCTCCTCAGCGGTCACCTTGCACTTTGCAGTATCTCCCCCACAGAGGTCGGCATTGGTCGCACAGCCAACGCAAGCGTTATTCACGCACGAGAGGGTCTGGCTCCCACAATCTTCGTTTGATTCACACGCGACGCAACTATTCTCAACGCAGAAGCCGCTCGTGCAATCCTCGCCTTCTACACACTCCACACAGGTGTTCTCGGCGGCTGTGGCACCTGCCGCACAAACCCCCATCTCGCAACCGCTCTCTTCTCCAACGCGGCACGCCACACACTCACCGTCTTCGCATACGCCGGGGCACTCGCTATCATCCAAACAACCGTCGTCGCCAGAGTCTCCCATGTCGTCACCAGCGTCGCCTGAATCGTCAGCGTCACTTGAGTCGCCCGTATCATCTTCCAAATCCGGGGCCATATCGCGATCGAATGGCGATTGCCCAGCAGGGGGAGGACTCTCAATACACGCCGTCAAGGCAAGACAAACCAGGCAAATTAAAGTATTCAAACGCAACATAGGACCTCTCCAAGAAATTCGACTGATGCAGAGTATCCGACACTTAGGTACTAGATTCAAGAAAAGCGACAAGTCGTTGAGGTTGCGGTAATAGTGGCTTATGTTGAACCCAGAACTCGAAGAACAATTTGAAGAAATCTCGTTCCTTGGACGCGGCGGACAGGGCTTCTCTTACCGAGCTACGCGAAAGTCCGACCAGCTGCCTGTGGTACTCAAAGTCTTAGACTTCCTTGAGCTCAACTCCTGGAAGTCCTACGACCTCTTCATGCGTGAAATCCGGACACTGAGGACGCTCAACCACCCGGCGATACCCAAACTTCTCGGCGTCTATCCTGAGAATCTGGACGCCGAGCCACAATCAGTGGTCTTGATCCAAGAGTATGTGCCAGGAGACTCGCTCAAAGACCTATTGGAATCCGAGGAGGAAGAATGGTCCACCGAAGATGTGCTCGAACTACTCGAATCCCTGCTACCCGTCCTGAGCTACTTGCACTCACTCAATCCGCCAGTCGTACACCGTGACATCAAGCCCTCGAACATCATCAGGAGGTACAGTGGCTCCTACTCTCTCATCGACTTTGGCGCCGCGAGTTCTACCCAGAAGACCAACGCATCCACCTTTGTAGGCACAAATGGCTACATGGCCCCCGAACAGATGATGGGCCGGGCTGAGCCCTGCTCAGACCTCTACTCTCTGGGTGCCACGGCCCTACACCTCGCCACTGGCATTCACCCCAACGACCTCGCCCGAGAAGACTTCTCGTTTCGACTCGACGGGCTTGGGCTCGACCCCCAACTCGCAAGAGTCATCAAACGTCTCGTAGAGCCACTGCCGGAAAATCGGTTTCGTAGCGCGGAGCAGGTGCTGGCGAGTTTACGCCCGTCCAGCGAACTCGTGCTCGCGAACGTCAAGGAAAACGGCTTCCACCTCATCCGCGAGGAGGACGCAACTCGGATCAAATTCCCAGGTCCCCCCCTGTTGCAATCCGGCCTTTTTGCGGTAGCCGCCATCTTCATGACCTTCCTTGTCGCCCTGACCCCTGTGGCTCCCTATCCCTATATCATGCTTACTTTTTTCGTAGGAGCCGGCCTCTATCATCTCATTCGGCGCCGAGAGGTTGTGTTTGAAAACGACGAACTTCGTTACACCAAACGCATTGGACCCTATGTCCAAAAGAAGTCTTGGAAGATCGACCAGATCGTAGACATCCGATCCCAAAAACGTGGTGCATTTCTGGACGTCTTGCTCCAGGACAAGGATGCGCAACGACACAGCCTTGGTTGGGGATTCTCCAATGACCAGGCTCAGTGGCTAGTTCGAAAACTACTCAGTGAATTGGAGGAGCGCCGATGATCTTCGAGAGATTTGAGATTCTGGATACGCTCTCCAGACGGCACTCAGTGCAGACGTATCGTTGCCGCGATGCCGAACTCGGGGAAGTTGTGCTTAAGGTCTTTGAGGGCATCTCAGACGAGCAAAGGGGGCATCTGCGGGCACTCAGCGAATCATTGGGCAGATTTTCCCACCGGGGCATCCAAAGGCACCTTGGCCTCTTTGAGCAAGACCAAGCCGCGGCGCTCGCCTTCGAGTGGGTTGAGGGAAAGACTCTGGCCCAAGAGATTGAACTCGGGGTGAGATATTCCGACGAGCAGTTGACCCTCTTTCTAGAGGACGTACTTGAGGCTCTAGTGGTGGCGCACACGGCATCCCCGCCGCTCGTGCATCGCGATATCAAGCCCGAGAACCTCGTCCACGCTCAAGATGGCTGGGTCCTGATCGACTTCGGCGCCTCTCGCGAGGCAGTACTCGGTGACGGCGAGGTGAGTGTCATAGGGACGACGGGTTATGCGGCTCCGGAGCAGTTCTTTGGAAGCGCTTTTCCTGCCTCCGACCAATACGGACTTGCAGCCACCACCCTACACTTGGCCACGCATCGCCACCCTACCGACTTTCCTTTGCGTAAACTCCGGCTAGAGATCGACAAAGCTGGCCTGAATCGTGCTATCCAAAAGGTGCTTGAGCGAATGCTCGCACCTACCCCGGCCGAGCGATTTCCGAACACCGAGTCTGCGCTGCAAGCGTTACGCAGTGGCGCGGGAATGCAGGAGTGGGAGTTTGCACTAGAGCCCATCGCGGATTCACAAACCGTACTTAAGACCACCTCCCACGAACACTCCCTACAAATTGAGATTGGCCCGAGGATCGACAAGAAAGTTATCCTCACCAACCTTGCGATTCCGGTCATAGGGGCGGCGGCGTTAGTGGGCGTTCTTCTATTCAAGGAAGTGGAGCTCGCCAAGGTCTGGTCTTCCATCGCGTGGATGTTCTTCGCGGTAGGACTTGCGGCATCCCCGATGCTTCGTCGCGAGTGGAACGCATCGAAGACCTGGCTTCTCGAGCTAAGTCCCCAAGGCTCTCGGCTCCTCCACGATGGCAAGCTCAAATTTGAAGGCTCCAAATCAGTCGAGGTCGTCCAAACTGGCGGCCTGATGCAAGAGATGGACAGCAGTTTGAGCAGGCGCTCACCCCTCAAGCTCAAAGACAATTACGAGCTCTCAGTGCCGTTTGGGTTCTCATTGACCGAGAAGGAAGCCGAGATCCTCAGAGATGTGGTGGCGACCTACTTCAAGCCGTGGCGCCCCGCCCCAAATCCCAAACCACGCCAACTCGAAGCCCAAGGTGCGCCGAACGCCATCGCACTAAGGCCTGCGCAATACTTACAAAAACTCTCGCGTCCATCGCCTCTGAGGTGGCTCTCCAACGCCTTTCAGACCTTCCAAGTATTGGAAGCCACACCCAGACGAAAAGCCTACTTTGACCGCATCCCCCAGTCCGCGCGCACGCTCTTGGACGAACACGGCTTTCGAAGTGTCGGCTACCTCAAGGAGTCCGTGCTCGGCGTCCTCGGCAAACCCAAAGAAGTCTTTCTCAGCTCAGACGGCTCTATCGCCATTCACGTTGGTCCCGGCGCATTCGGCGAGTCCGATAGCGATTTCACGTACTACATGTACTCGTCCATGGATGACGGGAAGTGCCGACTAACCTGGTCTCACCGAAACCCCTCAACGCCCACACAAGGACTCGTCTACTCCGCAGGCTCGCTCGGGAGCTTCGAAAAGGACCTCGAAGCCCATAAGAACTGGATCGCGCACGAGTTGCTTGAAAACCACACAAACGCCCTCACCATGACCTCGCTCGAAGAGCGAATCGACGCGCTCAAACTCCACACACTCTACGCTGCGTCGCGACAAGCCTCCTTGATCGTGATTATCTTCGGCACCCAACTCATACTCGGCCTGATCGGAATCGTTTGGATTCTGGTATCGATTCTCTTGTGAGTCCCTCGTAAATGCGGGCTCTCTTCGCCCCGGCCAACGCCAATACGGTACTGCACGTCCCGTACCGCAAAACACCCAAAAAGAAGCGCATAACCAGACATCTTAACCTAGCGGCACGAAACGTACCGCACCAAGTGTTAAGGTGCACCTACCCGATCATGGGAGTAGGAAGGAGGAAAGATGAAGGGATTCATTCTTTTACTGGCATGTTGCCTCGCCGGCTGTATGACAATTCGCACGGAAAGATTCGAGAAGAACGCACCAAAGACGCAGGCTCAACCGGCTGCACGCGTGGTGTCCAAGACTCTGCCCACAGCGAAGGAAAATCCGCCCGCCGAGGCGCCCCCAGAACCACGCGCAGAGACCCAACCAGATCCAGAACCGCAAACCGAGCCGGTGGCCATCTCGGAGCCCCCAAAGCCCGACCCCACAGCCTATATCGCGACCTTGACCGAAGGCAGCGGTGGCATGGTTCAGCAGCTCGGCATCAAAGGGGATTGGCAGCTACTCACGTGGACCAACGGCTTCCAGATCCTGGTCGCGGCGAGCTCAAACTATACCGAGGGAACACCGTGGTACCGAATCGCGGTGATTAAGGACGGCCGCATCGAGTATCACGACCAAATCATGGTGGACCCGACGGCCGAGGATTACGAAGGAGTCAACAACTGTGACTCCTTCAGCCCGGCAATTCAGGCCTTGAATGGCCCCGTCATCGCCATCGGGCTGGAGTGCTACAACCAAGGCGGAGACAACAACTACGCCACCGACCACGTCCTGATTTTCCGCGTGGAACGCCCTCCAACCTCGATGGACGACTTCACACTGCTCGAGCGCATCAAGGCGAGCCCGATAGTCAGTGGGTACTATGAGAACTCGTGGACCAAGACCACGCTCGAAGTCCGCGGCACCGAGATTTGGCGCACCGATGTGGTCACCGTAGGCGTCTCGGTAGAAGAGCAAATGCAGGGTATTGAACGCGAATCCGTGGTGACCACGACCTCCGAAAAAGTCTTGGACTACTAGCCCCACCTGGAGCTTGACGCCGACCTTCCACCAGCGTTTCATGGACCCACGGTCGCCGCGGGGGCAACCGACTTTGACACGGAGGAACTATGGAATTGGCAAATGTCTTAAAGGGCGCTGAAACCTTGCTCAGGAGGCCGCTGAGCTATGAAGACATCACCGACTCAATGCAGACGGTGGAGCGCCTCAGGGAGGCTCTGAAACGGCTTGAACGCAAACAGAGAATTCGACCACACACGGTGCACGCCACGGTAGAAGTCAGAATTCGCCTCGAAACACACGCCCGGAGCGAGGACGAGGCAAAAGAAGAATTGCAGAGCTACTTCCACCAACACGTCTTCGAAACGACCAACCGAGATCTCGAGATTATGGACGAAGAGATACAGTGGCACTCCATCGAGGTAGAGGCCGAAGAGCTAGACGAAGATCGCGAGTGCGAGTAGTCTCGCCGACGTGTCAATCTTCACCGAAATAGACCCGAGTCAATGGGTGGCGCAAAACGAGCTCGCCTTTGCGATTCGTGACGGCTTCCCCGTTGCGCCCGGGCATTCCTTGGTCATTCCGAAACGCGAAGTACCGGATTGGTTCGGTGCAACTGAGGCAGAGCGGGCGGCAATTTTTGAACTCGTAGATGAGATTAAGGCGGGCCTCGACCTAGAGTTCAACCCTGCCGGCTATAACGTCGGAATGAATTGTGGTGAGGCAGCAGGCCAGACGGTGATGCATCTGCACGTGCACGTCATCCCAAGGTTTGTGGGCGATATGCCGGACCCTCGAGGCGGTGTGCGACATGTCATTCCTTGGAAGGGAAACTACAAGGTCGCACGCCCTGCACCACTTGCTCGAGGCGGTGACGACCCCTTCCACGCGCATCTACGCCCCCTCTTCGCCAGCGCTACCCAGATCGATATACTCGCCGCGTTTGTTCAAGACTCGGGCATTACCCTGATTGAACAAGAATTGGTCTCGGCAGTGGAGCGCGACGCACATGTTCGCATTCTCTGCAGCGACTATCTGCATATCACTCAGGAGGCCGCGGTTCGCCGTCTCTTCGACCTTCAATCAGCGTATGAGGGCAAGATCGAGGCGCGTATCGCCCGAAGTTGGGAAACATCGTTTCACCCAAAATCGTGGCAATTCCTGACGCCCCACGGCGGAAGTATTTTTGTGGGAAGCAGTAATCTTTCTTATGCTGCACTAAACGAAGGCATCGAATGGAACCTAAGGCTTGACCACCATCTGGATCCCTACGGCTTCAGTGTGGCTCGCAAATCATTCGAACATTTGTGGGAGAAGGCTCAAGCTCTAGATTTAGCTTTTGTGCGTGACTATCAAGAAAGGGCCCGCACCGAGCTTGAACATTCGGGCGTAAAAAAGTTTGTGTTTCCTCCGGGCGAAGTGGACCCTGAACCGGACCCGATAGCCATCAAGCCGCACGCCATCCAAGAACGCGTTCTCGGCGCGTTGGAACAGGCGCGGGCCGAGGGACACCGGCGTGCACTCGTCGTGATGGCCACAGGACTTGGAAAGACCTGGTTGGCCGCCTTCGATGTTCAGCAATTCGGGCGAAGCAGGACTCCGCGTGTGCTCTTTGTGGCACACCGTGCCGAGATTCTAACTCAAGCTGCCAACACGTTTAGGAAACTCTTTCCAGACGCCAAGACGGCGTGGTTCGTGGGCGATCAATCCGACCTTGACGGTGACCTCGTCTTTGCGTCCATTCAGAAGCTCGCGCGCCCAGAAGGCATGCAGCAAATCTTGGCGCAGTCGTTTGACTACGTGGTTATCGATGAAGTCCACCACGCGGCCGCGGACTCTTATCAACGTCTGCTCCAAGAGATAGATCCCGGGTTCTTGTTGGGCCTAACCGCCACACCAGAACGCGGCGATGGCCTCGACATACTAGGCCTCTTCAACGATTACGTGGTCGACGAAGTGGGCATCGCCGAAGGCATTGAGATTGGGCGCCTCGTCCCCTTTAAGTACACGGGAATTGCCGACACCATCGACTTCGCTCCCATCCCCTGGCGCGCTGGGCGATTCGACGCAGCCACGCTTGCTGAAGCCGCTCAAACCCAGGCACGAATGGCTCAACTTTGGGATGTGTTGGAATCGCGTGAACGCCTCCGTACGCTCGCGTTTTGTTGCACCATTGAACACGCGGTCTTTGTGCGCGACTGGTTCCGCGATGAGGGACTTCGGGCTGCTGCCGTTGTCTCTGGCCAAGAGGGCGACGACCGCGCCTGGAGCTTGAAGGCCCTCGCAGACGGCGAGCTCGATGTGGTTTGCGCGGTAGATATCTTGAATGAGGGTGTGGACATACCGGCAGTAGATCGCGTGATCTTTCTTCGACCTACTGAATCCAAGGTGGTCTTTCTCCAACAGCTCGGTAGAGGCCTGCGCGTGGCGCCAGACAAGTCGCATCTTGAGGTCATCGACTTCGTAGGAAACCACAAGATTTTTGCAGAACGCCTCCGCTGGATGTTGACGCTCCAAGACCCTCCGCCGGAGCTCAGAAAACTCATCGATTCGGGCACGCTCACCTTGCCTTCCGGATGCGGAATCAGCCTCAGTTTTGAGGCGAAAGAACTCTTGAAAGAGTTGATTCGAGCCCGAGAAAAGAACGCGGTGGTGGCCGCGTATCGCCGGCACAAAGAGTCCCGGGGCGTTAGACCTAGCGCGGTGGAACTATTCCGAGAAGGCTTGACCTTTGGCACGCTACGTTCCCGGGGCGGTTGGACTGGTTTGGTGCATGAGGAAGGCGATTCCGGCTTGGAAGAAAAGACCTTCGAAAAAGTCAAAGATTGGCTCCAAGAGCTCGAAACGACCGCCATGACCAAGAGCTTCAAAATGGTTTGTGTGCTGGCGCTGCTTGAGGAGGACGCACTCTTCACCGGCCTGACTCACGAGGGGCTCGCTGCGCGTTCCCTCAAGATCATTCAGCGTTCTCCCGAGCTTATGGCAGATATCAAAGGCGTGAAGATGGTGAGTGAGGACTGGCAAGGCTATTGGAAGAAGAACCCGATTGCAGCCTGGGCAAACTCGAAGTTTGTGAGCACAGACGACGACACGTTCAAGATTCGGTGGCAACTGGACACGGATGACCCCTTAGAGGCCGCTGAGAGCCTCGTACGCGAGCTTGTGACCCTTAGGCTGGCCCAGTACAGGGCTCGGCGCCGAAACCTCTTCTTCGGCAAGATTACGCACAATGAGCGGCATCCTATCATCATGATTCCGCGAAAGGATGATGTGCCGAGCGGCGAAGTCGTGGTTCAGATTGATGACGGCGAGTCGTGGGTGTTCAGGTTTGCGAAGATCGCGGTCAATGTGGCGCACCCCGTCGGCGGCAAGACCAACATGCTCCCCGAACTCCTCTACGCGTGGTTTGGGCCTACGGCCGGAGAGAACCAGACCTTCCAAAAAGTGAGGTTCGAGAAGTCCGGCGATAAGTGGTTTGCAAGGCCCGTGGGCATCACCCAAAACCCTCAACCCGATCTGGACGACGAGCTCGTCCCTTATCTGGACGCACTAAAAGACGCGACCGACTTTCAAAGGCGGATCGCGAAGGTGATGTTAACCATGCGCGGCGCGCAAGAGGACGATGTTTCGCGCTACATTGAGGGGAGCGAATCCGCTGGACGCGGGAAACCCTGATCTGCCTATTTCAGGTGCTTGAGCGACCAAGTTCTAGAGATCGTGGACCAAGACCTCTAAGTGGAACACAATCTCAGTGGAAATTGGGGAACAACGATTTGCGAACCCCAAAGAAAAATGACACCCTTCGCATTTCCGACTTAGGATAGCAGATGAGTCAAGAAGCAAGTCAGATCACAGACCTCGCTAAACGGCACGGTATAGAACTTTCTAGCAAGATCTCTGTGAATGAAATGGGTCTGGATTTTCAGGTCGCAATGGCGACCGATGATGCCGGACAGGCGTGGGTCTTCCGAATTCCACGACGTGCGCAGTCGATGGTTCGAGCCCAGTACGAGCGTCGGGTTCTGGAATTCCTAAAAGCGCAAATTCCGATTGCGGTTCCCGATTGGCGAATCTTCAGTGATGAGCTCATTGCGTACCCATTGCTCCCCGGACAGCCTGCACTTTCTTTCAATGCGGCTTATGAAGTCACATGGAATATAGACCCCAAGTCGAGGGTCTTCCCAGCCTATTTGGCCAAACTTATTGCGAATATGCATTCGATCCGACTAGACGAGGCACAAGATGCTGGAGTGGAGTGCATTTCGCCGGACGAATTCCGCAGTGACTTCCTCAAAAAGCTCGAACGTGTTCGAACCGAAATCGGTATTGCACCCGCGCTAGACCAGCGGATTCAATCCTGGATAGACGATGATAAAATTTGGCCGGAATTTGGGGTGTTCACGCACGGCGACCTTTACGCGGGCCATGTCTTGGTGGACGGAGAAGCCCGACCCACGGCTGTCATCGACTGGACTGAAGCGCGTTTCAATGACCCATCCATCGACTTCGTCGGACACCTGACTGTCTTTAATTCGGAAGGACTCCGGGCCTTGTTGAATGAATACTATGACTTAGGGGGTCGAACCTGGCCAGGAATGCAGGCACACATCACGGAGCGAGCCGCAGCAGCACCGGTCTTGTACGGTGTGTTCGCTTTGGAGAGCGGCGAGCCGATTCATATCAGCGGTGCCCGCGCACAGCTTGATTTGGCAGATTGACTTCCGCCAACTTTCTCAGAGTACGATGAGCATCCGCTCAGAGTCGGGATGAGACCACTCGGTACCGCACTGAATTACGCGACTTGGCAATTTGCTAGCCTGGAATTGGAATACAAAACCCAGATCGGCAACAAGAGCTTCCTAGCGCGCCGCCTCGCAAATGCGCACCCAGACCGCATTCAACGAGTTCTCCTGAGGGTGTTCATCGGTTGCGACGTCTTTGCGGTGGTGTGTGTGAGGAGTTCTTGAGTGGAAAACGTCGGGTACTTGCTGTGGAAGAAAATCCATCCTTGAAGAACGTGCTCTGGAAATAAGTTTGACAAGCGAAAATTCCGGCCACAGAATCTAAGCATTCGTTACTACACGAAAATTCGGGACACAAAACATAGGAGAAGCTTGTGGAAAGGGAACTCTATCAACTCGCCGAGACTGCGGCAAAAATCATCGACAGTCTTCAAACGGAAGCCGCTACATCTACAGCATTGGTCCTGCCGATGCTTCGTATCCTCGGATATGATGTGTTCAATCCTTTGGAGGTAATTCCAGAGTTCACGGCAGACGTGGGCACAAAGAAAGGTGAGAAAGTCGACTACGCGATACAACTTCAGAACGTACCTGGGCCGGTGATGTTGTTCGAAGTCAAACACTGCAAGGTCAATCTGGATGAGGTGCATTTCTCGCAGCTCTACCGCTACTTCTCAGTGACTCCGGCTAGAATCGGAATCCTGACCAACGGCATCATCTACCGGTTCTTCACCGATCTTGATGACAAGAACAAGATGGATCCCAAGCCGTACTTCGAGTTCAGCCTCACTGACATTAGGCCCGACACGATCACGCAGCTTCAGAAGTACACCAAGGAAAACTTCGATCCCGAAGCCATTACGTCGGCGGCTAGCGAGCTCAAGTATCTCAACGGGATGAAAAAGTACCTGCTCGAAGAATTCGCGAACCCCAGCGTAGAAATGACCAAACTTGTGGGCAAGGAAGTATACAAGGGCTCGTTCACGCAGAAGGTCACGGAACAGTTCCAACCCCTGCTTAAACGCGCATTCGCGCAGCTCATACAGGAGCGCGTTCATCAGCGGCTTACCAGCGCGTTGCAAAACGAAAGCGAGGCCACGCATGAGCCTGAAGAGCAGGAACTACCGGAAGGAGTGGTCTCGATGGACGGTGATATCATCACCACGGAAGAGGAGCTCGAGGGCGTGCGCATCGTCAAGGCAATCGCCTCCCAGCTAGTAGAGCCAGAGCGTGTGGTGATGCGAGACACGAAGAGCTACTGCGGCATCCTCTTAGACGACAACAACCGCAAGCCCATTTGCCGCCTTCACTTCAACCGTACGCAACGCTACCTGGGTGTGTTGGACTTGGAGAAGAACGAGACGCGCATCCCAATCGAAAAGATCACAGATATCTATCGCCACCAAGCGTCGATATTGACGACCATTCAGAACTACCTGGCGGAATAACCGCTTCATCGGAAACTTCACCAAACTAGAAGAGTTACTCCGTCAGTGAGTCCCGATACTCCTGAATCATCTCAGAGCTCACATCGCTGGCGTAACAAAGTGGTGATGCCCCGCCAGGTCGGCTGTAGGCGCTACGCTTGCCGCAACGACTGCCATTTCGTGCCGAGTGGTAAGGGCACGGGCAGTTTCCTGAGTAGGAGTCGATGGATTCCTTGATCAGAATCTTGGCGATTTGCTTATCGGTGAGTTTCTTCTTGGCCTTGGGTTTCTCCTCTTTGACTGCTTCGGATTGTGTCGCATCTTGAGCTCCCGCATCCCCAGCGAAACAAAAAGTGAGAGCCAACAGAAGTAAAATTTTTCTCCAAGCCTGCACTTTCACACGTACCTCTTGTTAGATGCCCTGTGTATCTGTTTTGCTTTTTTGATGGTTCTTTACAATCATCCAATTCGATCGCTTAGAAGTCAACCAAACTTGCCCCGCATGAGAAGAGGCCAATCCAAATCCTCCACCTTCTTCAAACATTCTCTAACATCCTGCTCGACCTGAATCTTACGTCTCTGCATAAAACCTCGGTGATCTGCCGAGGCTGACATGCACAGAGCTCAGAAGTCACCTTGGCTTCGCTGATTGGTCACGCAAATGTTTAACATGGTGCACGTGCCACATGTTGGATGTGAGTCCAGCGATGTTCCTCTACCGGACGGGATGGACCCGATACAAATCTAATCAATTTCCAAACACGCATCCAAGATTCGCTTCATCCCAATCGGCTTAAAGTCTCGTTCCCTCATCCTGCTGATAATCAACGACCGTAAATGCGGATATTGTATCTGGATATCCTTTGCGACCAATTTTAAAATGTCTCTGCCCTTGAAGGATTGTCGCCATTTGCCACTATCCAGTTCCTTTAACACTTCGCTCTCAACCCGTGACCGAGTATTGGCAATGGACTCAATACTCAAATCATCGTCCAATTTTGCCATTAAATCGTTCAGGTCGGAGGTTAATTGTTGATGCATTTTTTGGGCAAAATCGCAGTCATTCAAATCTGGATTCTCGACATGTAACGGCTTGAGAAAGGAATTGAGATGCTTCCAGATTCGATGTCGAACTAAATTGTGTTGCGTCTTGGCAGCGCAATTCTTGAGATAGGAGTCCATGTCAGCGAGCGAAAGCTCGTGTTTGAAGTTTAGGGAACATAGGACTTCGTAGATTATCTCGTCCTCCAGCAAGTAGTTTTCGATATGATAGACATCCCAACACAATTGGCTGACCGAGTCATCTTCATACGGTTCAGTGTCCAAGTCCACAACCGAGAACACTTTCACTCTCACGAGATCTTCGACCTTCAAGAGCGCTTGATGAATCCTTCTTACGCTCTGCTTGTCTCCTGCTGCCACGAAGTTCGCTTTCGCAAGATATTCTGGAAAGAGATCTCCGATTAGCTGCACGTCCGAGCCCGATTCTTTGCCCTCAATCAGTACCACTGGGTTGCGGGGACGATAAACAGCAGCATCCCCAATGAGCTCCATCATGAGGATGTCTACCGAATCCTCCTCAGCCAACACCCTGTGTGCTTGGTTGATTCCTTCACCGACACTAGCTTCCATGAGGTGGAAAACCGAAAAACTAGGCTGCCTAAGTGATCCACGTATCAGGGCATCACTGTGTGTCACCATCCAAATCTGATTGCCAAACGCCCGACCAAAGTTCTCTGAATAAAACTCGGGTAGTCCTTCAATCAACTTCGGATTCAAATGAAGTTCAGGTTCGTCGAACATTAACACTGAGTTCTGAATCTCAGAATTTCGCAAACGAAGATATCCGAACACTATCTCCTTCTCCCCCGAACTCAACTCATTGATATCATGGCAACTTCCATCACTCATACGTACCGGAAACTCAAGTTTTCCCTCCGGAGTAGGGACAACTCCCACAAACTCTTTTGAGGGGAAAAACTGCTTAAACAGGGACTGAATCGTCTTGGTCAGATTTGGGAGTCCGAGCGAGTCTCCTTTTCCAGCCTTTTCGCCAATCAACTCCACCAAATACGAGTTTGCAAGCTGCGTCTTGATATTCTGGTACTTGGCGGAGGTGTTATATAGCGCACTGCTGGACAGCTCATGATTAGCGGAACTAAGGCGCAGGCTATCCAGATTTTCGCGACTGTAGGTGCGCTGGGGGCCGTGAAAATCGAACACGCCCAAGCTAGGAGGGTCGTAGGTGGAGCAAATCATTTGAATCGCCAGGTTTGGCAGGAACTTCACCTGTTGATCGCTTGTGACCCAAACTCCTCCCACCAAACTCGGCTCCTTCAAGAGTGACTTTAGCTCTTCGGTTAGCCTCTCAATTTCGGGGGAGTTTTTTCTTTCTAACCTTTCTTGTTCCGCAAGACTCATCTGAGGAGGCGATACAGCAATGCCATCTGCGCTAACCTCATCCCTTATGAGAAGCCTCTTAACCCATGCTCTCGCGTTGGCGCTCAGATAACTCTTCTCTTCGTCATTTAGAACGAGCACCCACTCCAATTCCATCGGTTGAGTTCGATCCCGCAAGAGCAGCTCAAACCTCGGGTTCCGTTTCAACTGAATCTGATGCTCACCAAAAAACTGCTGCAGTTCGTTGTTTGATGTGTAATGGCCGTAGGTTGACTTCAGAAGTTTTATTGCCTCAAAGACAGTCGACTTTCCGCACCCGTTGGGGCCTGCAATAACAACCATATCTCCGAGATCACCAAGATGAAGATATTCTATGGCCTTGAAGTTCTTCACTGTAAGACTTGATATTTTCATGAGTTCCACCCTTGTCCGAAGAAGCTTGGTTTTGGGTCTACATATTCTCGACGTTTCCATTGCGTGGCAAGCTCGATTTGCAGATCAACAGTTCGCTGGATGCTTCTCCCATCACGAAAGGACTTCTAGATTTCACCCTGCCGGTCGCCAAGCTCCAAAGTCGTTTTTTTTCCAAGAACCCAACTTTGGATTAACCTCGGCTTCTCACAGAAAATCAGGAGGAAGCATGAGCTTCAAACTAACCACCGAAGATGTCTTCTTTGCATACCGCAAAGCCAAATCCGACGCGTTCCACTCAAAGTCCGAAACACTCGCATTGGCCTTCGCAAGGTATGAGCACCAGCTCGTAAAGAATCTCCGGCAACTGACTGGAACATGGGATCGAGAAAGGGCTGGTGCACTCGTTAAGAAAGGGGTTGGTGGCGTCGAGCTGATTTCAAAGTGTTTGAGAGATGACAGACCAGTGGGCGACAGGAGTTCGGCACCGCCGAAGATGATTCTAATGACTGATGAGAATCAAGACGCTCCTCCCGACTCCATCGCAGAATTTCGGACATTCGGTGAGTTCTCAGTCGAAATCCATATCCTCGGTGCTCACTGGATCAACACCGTGGGTGACAAACTTGATGCGGAGCTTTCGAAGTCTTGCTACGGAAATCGGCTTAGACGCCTAAAAAACAAAAACTACCACTTGCACCACACTGGCGGCAGTTTTCAGATGTTCCACACCCAATGGGAACGGTGGCGAAATGACGGCAAGAAGGCCATTGAAAGACTTCTGGATGCCGAAAAGCCCGCTTACGTGATCACCTCCGACATGAAGAGTTTTTATCCCAAAATCGATGCGGGCTTTGTGCTCGATCCGACTTTTCAAGCGGAGTTCGGGGTGACATTCAACCACGAAGAGTTGGCCCTAACCAAACTTATTGTGGAGATAGTCCATCGTTGGAACAAAAGGAACGGCTCCATTTTTCCGCTGGGGCTGCCGCTCAACTTCACGCCATCGCGGGTTCTGTCAAACATCATACTCGCCCCACTTGACAAGGCCATGGAAGAGTCTTGTGTAGCGCACTACGGACGGTATGTGGACGATCTCTTCATTGTACTCAACTGTCTGGAAGTGCCAGTGGATGGCAGTGAGCCAAAGTTCTGGCAAGAGATTGGGGGAAAATGGCTCACCAATTCGGAAGTCACAAGCGCCGATTTCCCATGGCTTGGCGATACCACGATTCACCTCGCTAAAAACAAGACGCGCGTGATGGAACTGAAAGGCGCAACCGGTAGAGCTGTGCTGGAGGGGTTGGACAACGAACTCAATGAGATCGCGAGCGAAAGAAACAAACTTCCGCCGCGTGACCCGTCGGACACCGCAAGTCGCCAGGCACTTAGAGCGCAGGGCCCAAATGGGTCCACCATTCATTTGAGGGAAGCCGACCAACTTACCATCACAAAGTTTGCTTGGTCTATTGAGAGTGGCCGAATGGAAAAGCTAAACAGCATGCTCCAGTCGCAAGACTGGGAGAAAAACCGTAAAAAGTTCTACGAATTCACCCAACAATTTGTTTTAACTCCGAAGAAGATCTTAGAGACTTTCGACAAGTTCTTGCGTGTGCTGAAAGTCAGTATCAATTGTGGCGATTTCTCAGAGGCGGAGTTACTCGTTCAGAAGGTTTGCGACTGCTTTTTTGGGCCGAAAGACGTTCGCAAAGTAGGGCTCATTGGTGTCCGCAAAGTGGTAAACGGGCTAGAATTCAAAGGAGTTGCGGAAGTTGATATCCAACACTTTGAGCGGAGAATGGGAATTGCAATTCTCTCTGCCGTCGCGGATGAAAGCAAACTTGAGAAATTGCTACAATTCAGTGCCCTCAAAAAGGTGGTGGATGTGACCTCCTCGAACCCCAAGTCAGACTGGGAGGCGTTGTTGCTGTCCGACTTCGGTTTCAAGTCGTACCTTGAGATTCGCCAAGAGCTCCCGCGGCCGAAACAGCCCAAAGAAGACGCCGTCTGCGGGATTGCTGATATCACCTGGCCCGTTGAATTTTGCAACGATTCCAAGCTGCCCTTCTGGTTCCCAACTCGGCCATTGAAGGCTAGAGACCTCTTGTTGGTGGCAAACGCCGACCCAAAACATGTTTGTGAATTGGTTAACTATTTCCGTGGGACGTGGACAAAGCCAAAGCCTTTTCTTTTGGAAACAAACTTGAAGGGAGATGAGTCGAAAGAGGCGAAGCTCTCCGACAACCCGCGGATTGCAGTAACAAACTTCCTTGTTCCCTATGACTATTGGCTCAAGAACGCTGGTGGCGAAGAGACATCAGGGCTGCGCTATGACCAAGTCTCCCAGATCGTCGAGCTCGCCCGAGCATGTAAGCCAAAGCCTGACTATCTTGTGATGCCTGAACTTTCGCTATCAAAGCGACTCTTTCAACACTTCGGTGAAAGCCTGCAAGACAGCGGAATCAATTTGATTGCAGGCATTGAGTATGAGGTGGACAGTGACAAAAAGACCGTGGTGAGCTGTGCTGGTCTTTATGTCCGAGAGAATTGTGTGGACTATGATTTCGGTCGGGAATTCTACCAACACAAAAGGCTGCCGGCGCCGGAAGAAGAGGCCGACTTACTCAGGCTTTTCGGATTGAACTGGAAAACCGAACTAGAACGGCCAAACCTGATCAGGCACGAAGGGTTCTGTTTTGCCGTACTGGTGTGTTCCGAACTGCAGGACATCCACAATCGTGCCAAGTTTCGCGGCAAGGTTGACGGGTTGTTCGTCTTATCTTGGAATAAGGACGTGGGAACTTTCAACACGTTGGTTGAGTCCGCCGCACTTGATGTCCACTCTGCCATCATTTTGGTGAACAATAGGGAATACGGGGACAGCCGAATCCGCATACCCGCTAAGAAACCACATGAACGAGATATCTGTCGAATCCAAGGCGGCGAGAATGACTTTGTGGTCGTTGCCACGCTGCCCGTACAGGAGATGCGCGCATTCCAGTCAAGAATAAAGCGTTGGCCGGATCCGAAAGACCAGTACAAACCTCTTCCGGAAGGCTACGACATGGCGCAGTGCCGTAGGACGATACCGAAGTAGCGAGTGGATCAAGAGTTTGGGCATCTCAGAGTTGTTTGCTCTTGGGTGTCTTCTGAGCGGAAGCAAACTCATCAGCGGTCCAGGGCACATAGACGATGCTCTTCACGCTCATGTCGTTGTACAGCACCTTTTCGACTGCATCGAACGGACAGTCGAAAATCAGCATCACGTCACTCGGTGTATTAAAGGAAGTGTATTGAGTTGCTGGGACAAGATGAACAATGAAGGACCTGCTATCGACTATCACTCTTGCCTTTCCGTTCTTCCCTAGGGCCTTCAACGCGGTGTCTCCAAAGATGTCGCCGTAGTTACTAAGGTTTGACTTCGTAGGTATCATCATCGCCAGGGAGCCGTACTGCGAAGCTAGCTCCAAGGCCTTTGATACGGCGAGTGACCTCGATGAGGTGCCCTCCGCCGTAAAAAAGAACTCCTTGGATTCGCGTTCGGCTGCGGCTTCTTCACTATCGACTTCACCAAATTTAGTCCTTTCAAGGGCCCGGTCTTTCCACCGCTGGAAAATGTCGTGGCGCAATGGAGACGTTGTACCAATACCCTGAAACCGGCCACCGTTTGAGACGCGCTCAGCAGCCTCCTTAATTTCATTCGCTTTATCGACCATCATCCCAGCTGCGAGCATGGTTTGGCGAACCACGTTGCTGTCAATGGGGATATTATGCTTCTTCAGAATCTTAAACGTCCATACGACCTTCTTCTTGTCATTGGGATGCCCCATTCCAGATGATGGGTTGATCATCACCAAAATCGTATCTAAAGCCTCTTGCAGTATTGCTTCATCTGATAGCATTTATCCTCCATGGTTCGGTGTTTCTCCATTGCCCCGGTCGATCTTCCGGCGACCCTCTTTCCGTATGGTATCCCGCCGGGCTTTCTTTTCGCTTTTCGCAACTGGATGTTTACCGCCTCCCAGCCAACTTCCAGTTACGTACCAAATTTCGTAGTAATAGAGCCACAAGCTGGTCCATGGGACTATCGTGTCGGCTAAAAACATCTGACGCGTCCATTCGCCTGAGTTCGGCAAGTAAAGGCACAGTCGCTCGCCCGAATAAAGATGTGGCGGTCTCTCCCCATCAGGTCGAGACCTTAGCTTCGGTGAAAGTACCTCGACAGATGGGCTGGATTTCGGGGAGTAGGAAATTTGAACTCGGTATTTGTCGCCCCATACGGTTGGTTGCAGCGAGCCTTTCCATATACCAATCCCGCGTTCTCCGCGCTCAAACTTGAACGAAGGAAATAACGCCTTCATCCTCATTCTTTGTTGGCCTTGGCTAAGGGTTGGAACAAAGATCTTGGGCACGCTTAGTCTCCTGAGCCGAAAAAAGTGTTCTTACGAACGGGCACATTTACCGCAGCTGCAAGACCGATAAGGCCGGACTTGTTCACGTTCAGCTTGCCATCGCTTCGTGCGTCTTCAATCAACCTTGTTTGCTCGTTCAGCGAATCATGAGTCACACTCTCCCCGAAAAGTTCAGAGAGCTCTTCAACCGCTTCAGTCTGTGTCTTTCGTAGCACTCGTGCCCACCGATCGTGAAACTCATGGATTCCGCTGCAAAATGCATCATAAGCATCACGGTTGGTTTCCCATCGTTCGCTGAGGTCTTCGTTTGCATTCGTTGGGTTGCAGACGACCAGTCGTTCACCATTTTCGACTCTTTCGATTTCCGATTTGATGTACGCAAGGGTTCTCATCACTCCTTGTGAGATTGACTGTTGGTCGCCATACCCATGGCCGGCAAGTGTCGTTAGCACAATGGAAATCGGAGCAATTTCGAGTTCTTCGCTGTAGTGAATATCTCGCCAACGCTTTATTAACTGTACGGTTCGCTGCAATGGGTTCTTCTTTTCAGCCGACTCGAAAACTCCCAACGGCTCGATCTTCGCGTCCCTATGCAACCTTATCTGGCTACGGGACCTAAACCACTTTTTGTAACCCCGTGGATTGCTGGAAACCCACTCCGCAAGATTCGAGTCTGGAACAAAAATCGCCTCTGACGAGCATGACGAACGAAAGCCTGGAAGGATGTCCATGTGAAACTCATTGGCGTATTGCAATCGCACACATCTGGGCTTCCGCGACAGCATTTCAGCGTAGGTTCCATGCTCTTTCAGCCTATTCTCAACCGCATCCAAAAGATTGATTGGATTGTTCGCAAACCAATCCGCTTGGTCGACTTCGCACACAAAATCGAGATCGAATTGTTGTGTTTTCTGGGGTCGAACAGTGGTTCCGATTCCCAATGATCCTTGCGGGTAGATTTCCAGATTGAGTTCGTTTAACTTACACTTGTCGTCACCCAGCCATTTTGCGATGGACTCATACCTTTCGCTAGCCTGCTGGTGAAGACTCGGAGCCAATTGTAGGTTTTCGCACACCCGCTGCAAGAGATCGTCAAGTTGTGCGGTAGTTGAGTTGAAATACATGATTCTCCGGGCAATCTAGGGGACAGAACTGATATCTTTGGGAATTACCAGACCTCGAACGTAGAGGCCGTCGATGTAATCGTAGACCACCAGCTCAGGGGCGACTTTGGGATGTAAACTTCGTCCGATTTCGATGGCGACGGGTGCAGGTACCGCAGCAAAAACGTGCAGGGTGCGAGTTTTCCCATACTTACGCTCAAGCTCATCCTGAATTTGCAGGTATTTTTTGCGAAATGCGTCCAATTGAACCCTGTGTTTGAGCCAATTATAACTGGGTTCTGCAGCTCGCATCACATAGAGGTCAATATCGCCACCCACTGTCGCCCGAACCTGATCGATGTCCACGTCTTGGCTGAACGAAAGCGCTAGAACAGCGGTTCGATCTTTTGCAATGGTTTCAGGTCTAACAAGTTCGATTGTTGTGTCTGCACTCTCAACCTCTTCAAACCATGACCAAGAGTTCAAATCACGTTGATTTTGGTAGAGTTCCGCGCGCCGTTTGTCTCCAATCAACCGCCCCGCCAACACAAGCAATGGAATTGCCGCCAGAGCAAAAACGGAAAGGTGATCCAACCTCTCATTTGGTCGCGGTTCGAGCGCTTGCCTCAGCCGTTTCTTCAGGATCTCCGCCCCACTTCGCCAATACAAATCGTCGGTTTCTTCTGGAAGTGCATTAGTCAAATCCACCTCCAGAACCCGGTTGTTGGCAAAACGTGGGGAAAGTGCTCGAGCTGCTTCTGCTTGGACAATTCGAGTCGGTTGACCACGAATGACCCCGGAAATCAGAACCATATGCGTCTCATATGCGTCAGTTGACGCTAGGAACGCATCCAGTCGGTCCTCATGCCGTCGTTTCATGTCGTTGAGAACCTCAACCGAATATTGGTCGACATCGGTATCAATGAGTCGGTGATGGGGGTAGCAAAGCAGCATTAGGTTTTCGAATTTGTCCCCTAAGCGCTGAGAGAGGTCCTCGCATCCCCTTGGACCATCCGGACTTGCTGCAACAATGTGAGCAATCTGCGCAAAGTTTCCCACCGACTTCGTAAGCGGATCCTCGGTTAAGTCTTTGGTACATCCCGGGAACTGACATTGCCCGCCAGCCCTAGACCAAACTCTTAACACCGTGTAATCAGTGAGTTTACCACGTCCACGATGCTTTTTTGACCATTCCGAAAAATCGGTGTCGCCATATGCAATGTATCCACTAACTTCGAAGCGAATTGGGCAACTATCCGCTTCAGTCCAAGCCTTCAGTTCGCGGCGAAATGAATCAACAGATTTTTGGTAGTCTACCGCGTCCTTTAGTTTACCGATTCGAAGGACACCTTCGTTGTCTCTGAGTGCTTGCGAAATTTTGTCATAGAGCTTCGTCATTAGCCTACCGCCTGCTGAACACATGTTCAATTAATCGAGATTAAGCACGCAAAATGGAGGGGCAAGTAACAATAACAAAAAAAGTGAGTGCTATGACGGTCCAACTCTTCATTCCGTCGTATCGCCTGGGCATCGGCCACTTCCACTATGCGAAGTACTTTTACCCCCAGAAGTCGACTCAATTTAGAGTAGGTCGGCAGCCTTGAGCGTTGGGGTGAACTCCTCACGAAAGACCGCGAAGACCTCGCTGCCTTCGGCCAATGGTAGATCACCGCGCTCAAGGAGGGCCACCACCGGAGTGTCTGGCGTGGTATCACAAGGCTCGCCGCCCTCAAATCTCCGCAGGCGCCTCAGGAAATCACTCGCGGATTCAGACGGCTCACGCTCAAACTTGCGCAATGTTTTGCCACTTCGGATGAACACGCATTGTGCGCGGGCTGCGGCATGAATCGTTCCAAGCTCAAACATGGATGGCCGAGCTCCACTCCCAAAATAGGCAATGGTGTCGGGGCAAATTCGCTGAATGGCCTGGTTAGATGTGTGCACATTGTTGAACTGGATTTTTCCTTCCGAATAGAGGTCCAGCCAGTGCATGGTCTGGGTCTGAAGATCCACCACCAAAGGCACAAAGATGCCGTTTCCGCCATGAAGCCCGAACTTCAGCTCCACTGTCCGCGGGTCAAAATGAAGGCCCTGGTCCGAGTCGCGGAGCATCAGGCCAGCCCACGCTCTCTCAAGGGCACCAAAAGGAAGCCCACCGTACGCGTTCACAACCATCACCGCGTACCGAAACCCTTTCTTTAGGGCCTCAGCCACATCGAGATCCACGAACTCAGTTGCCCCGTCCGGAAATGGTGCGCTCGTGAAATCGCCAGAGCTTCGAGCCACGTTCTGGACCTGTAGTTGGTAATAGGAACAGACGTCTAGATACTCCCAGTTTGGACCGTAGAATCCCACGGAAAGGTCGAGGTCAGTTCTCTCTTCGGAGAAGGGTTCGCACCAGTGCAAAAAGAGTCTCAGGGTCTTTCCTTCAGGCACGTCTAGACTAGAGCCTCGGCTCAATGACACCGTCGCCGTGCTCGCCGTGCGCTCATTGAACGGCACCATGTGCTGGGCCATCTTCGCATCGATCACCCAGTCCTTGGGGCCCTTGAGCTCAGCAAAACGTGCCAATAGCTCGGACTCGAATATGCCCACCAGGCGCTCTGTGAGTTCCGAGCTAAACACTGTGCGCTTGTCCTCAGCAGAGACACCCGTAACGGACGCACCGGCAGGAAAATAGACGCGAACCGGGAGCCTCGTGTGCCGAGTTCGAAAGTGCGCGCTCAGCTGAACCAAGAGCGGCGTGGCAAATCTTGGTGCGATACGCGCCAGCTCTTTCAAGACGATGTCTTCTTCACCCGCGTCCGCGAGTCTCAGGAGATGGTCCAAACGGCGCCCAAACTCGCCTGGCCGACTTGCCAGAAGTCGGGTCATCTCTGCGATATCTCCCTTGATGGCTGCCGCCTCCACCCTTGCGGCGAAGGACTTCGGAGCCGGCGAGTTCTTGCGGACCACGTCGAAGCCCCTGGCGACTGCGGGATAGCGTTTGGCGTACTCGTGGGGATGCAGAAACTCTCCCACCCAAACCCACGCCGAGGCATAGCGTGGCATGTCTTCCATCAGACGGTCTTCGCCGAGTGACTCCATCATTCTGAACAACACACGCCTTAGCGGGCGTCGAAGTTTTGCGACCCTGAATCGCAAGACTTTGTGTGTGACTTGAATCCTTGTTTGAGAAGCAGGCAAGGGGCGTCCGAGCACTTTGAGAAACTTCGCGATCAAGCCGTCTGGAGCGTTGTTAATCTCCACCAATCTGAAGCGTTCCTCGGGTTGCAGGGACGGGTCAGCCCCCGAGTAGGCGGCGATGAACCTCAACACATCTGTTGCCGTGGTCATGTGTTTCTGGGCCGCTTTCTCAAAAACAGGCAACTCAAGGGAATCACAGAGCGCGCCGAAGATCTGCGCGATGTTCTCGCGCAGCGCAATCTTCTCGGGGATCCACTCAAGAACCTCAGGGCCAAACTCTTCGAGCAAAATCACGAGCGCTTGCCGGTCATCGGGTGATAGCGCCTGCTTTCGCTGAGCGAGCTGCTCAAAGAGTGCTCGAGCCTCCGCGGCCAGATCTGAGCCCACGTGGAGAACCTTGAGCGGGGCGGTTTCATGGCCGCGTTTTCGAGGTTTCGTGGGTATCAAGAATGGCGTTTCGGAATCGATTTTTTGCCCGCATATGGGACAGCCCGAGTAGTTTTCGCCATCGAAGCACAACGAACACACCACGTGCGCACAAGGACTCAATACGTGGGTGGTGCCGTCTTGGCCGCATAACAAGCAAGGTTGGTGTGGGTTCTGAAAGAAATGGACCAGGAAACGGTCCACCCAAAGACTGTAAGTATCCGCAGGTACCCCATCCGGAAATTTTCGGAAGAGAGGCGTGTGGTCTAGCACACCCTGAATGTCTGAGAGCTGCTCCAAGAGCCAACTTCGGAGCTCGCCAAGGGGCTCGACGGGTACACTCTGCAGCTTCGCGCGCAACGGCATGCTTAGCGCAAAACCCAGATCCGCGAGTTCAATGTCGTTGCCGCGTTGTGGATTCTCGTGTCCGACGTTGCGTTCGCGGAAAGCGGGTTATAGTAGCCTGTTGCGTGCAGTACTACTTTTGATGCGTTAGGGGGCACCTGGAACGTGGTTTCCAAGACGTCGCCCCGGACCATCCGCAGGGAGATCCTATCCGAGGTGCACCAAACCGGGGCACCTTCTCCTTCGCACTCACTCGCGTCTATACGAACACCATCCGCTTCGAGGTAGAGCTCATCAAGGAAGGTGATTTCGTCCTTTTCTTCTGTCAAACGTACGACCAAAGGACCGCCTGAAACCCCGACCAACTCGAGTTCCTGCGACGCATAGGCGGCTTTTCCGCGCAAGTTCCGCAGAATCTCACCCATGAATCTGAAGTCGCCGTTGCCTTGTTTGACCCACACGAAGGGACAGGCTGCAAGTTTCTCAGGATCGATGTGCTCGCCAGTTGCAACTCTGCGTTTGACCACCAGTTCCTGAGAGTCTTCATCGAGGCCCATGGTTATCTCGTGGACGTCGTTGCCGTATTTGAGGTGGGCAGTCCAGTCGTCGGTGATGTAGCTCGCGGTGCCATCCCCATGGAAAGTCAGACGCATATCTCCATACGTCCCCAGGTGCTCGTCGAATATCTTGATGAGTGCGTCATCATTGACCAGGTACACGATCTGGCGCCGAGGCGGGTCCTCGTCTCCCCGAGCATCGTCCAAGAAGAGGTGAATCACCCTATGCTTCGCGTCGAACTGAAATACCTCGACCGTATCCTTGTAGGTATTGTTCCCCCAGCGCGAAATATCCCAGCGGCCAACCATCACCTCGCCCGTGTCGATGTTCGCCGATTTGCCCTCGAACACAATCTCACCATTAGACCAGAACTCGACGTTCGCATTGGATAGAACGAGACTCGGAGAATCAGCCTGAATCTCAAGGTCGGGCCGCCTTTTTTTGAGGAGCTCGATTCCGTTCGTAGTGAATCCCGTCGCTTTGAGGTCTACACTTCGCACCCCTTCAAGACTCGCCAGTGACTCGATGGCAGCGTCTCCAACACTTGTGGAGCTTAGGTCCAGTGTGGTCAATGCCGGTAGGTTTTTGAGGTCGTCAATTGACGCATCAGTGATGCTGGTCCTGCTCAGAGAGAGGTTTTTGAGGTTCTTGAGCTCTTCAAGTCCGTTCAGGTTTTCGACAACTCCGTTGCACTCTAAGGAATCGGCCGCTGTAGAAACTTGTTCACCACAAACTTCAATGAGCCGCGGCGCTAGCTCCTTCTGTGTAGGCTCGGAGGCTTCTGTCATTGAGCCACGGGGAGATTGGGTAGTCTGACAAGCCGCCAAAGTGGCGGCCAGCGCGAGCAAGATGGGTTTCAGGTTGGGCATGGGAAATCCACGGCAAATTCTAACTTAGTGGGTCAACGCTCGTAGGTAGCTCTCGGTCTGGGGCAAAGTCCCAATCAAGTTGGTCTTCTCGGCGGGGTCGTCCACCAGATCAAAAAGCAAATAGGTGCCCGATTCGCGATTGTGTATCAACTTGTGCCGGCCAAAGACCACGGCAGTCTGGTGGTGCGCGGGTTTGGTGGAGCGCTTCTCGTACCGCGTTAGATTCAAGAACACCGGACGGTCTTTGGTGTAGGTGCCCTCAAAGATAAACGGGGCGAGGTTGACACCGTCGAGATGCTCGAGATCTCCGCCCACAAGAGAGACCATGGTGGGCACGGCGTCCACTGTGGACACGGGCTCTCCCAGTGTGCGCGCCGAAGCACCGGGCACACGAATGATCAGAGGCACAAGGACCTCCTCATTGTAGAGTGATACCCCATGGTTCTTTTTGCCATGTTCTCCAAACTGCTCGCCGTGATCCGAGGTGATGACGATGATGGTCTTGTCCCAAAGCCCGCGCTCTTTGAGGCCTTTGAATAGGTGCGCTACGGCATCGTCTGTGTGGCGCACGAGCTTGGCATAACGTTTCTTGTTCGTCTGGCTAGAATGGGGATCGTAGAGATGCGTCCACTGAAACCATTGCTTTCCCTTTGCGGAGTCAATTTGCGTGAGCGTATCCTTGACAATGCTCATGGATGAGGGCGTTTTTCGAAAGCGCGCCCCATAGTCTTTGTAGTCCTGAATTCCCCTTTCGTAGCCTACGCCCTTTCGGAAGAACGGCACACTCGCGAGATAGGGGGTGGCCATGGTGTGCAGGCCTTCTGCCTCCAGACGTTGGGCCAGATTGCCACCAAGTGGCGGGTCTGGAACTGGCGTGGTGCGATATCGGGTACCTATCTCTTCGCGCAGCTCATCGCTGATTGTTTCGGGGTCGTGGAGCTTTCGTTTATGGCGGATCCAGAGGCGCCAGTTCAGATTCTTGGTGTAGCGCCCGTTGAGGAAGCTCCCCATAGATTCAGCGGTATGGGAGCTCGGCGCGAAGGCCTGAGTAAAGTTCGTGGAGGTGCGGGCGAGCTCGGTCATGGCGGGCGACGCGGCGCTATGCGGCGCCTCTGGACCTACATAGTCATTGCGCAAAGTGTCTATGGTGATGAGTAGAATGTTGTACTCGCGGACCTCGGGTTGGTAGTCAAAAAACTTCTGATATTGCGTTGCAACATGTTTGTCTTGCGCCCCATCACCAGGTGTGGGCAGCACGGCGAGCACAAGGGGTCCTGAGGGGAGTGACTCAACCTGGCTTCGGGCCTTAATAGTGTTGGCGGATTGTCCAGAAAGAGCAATGGCGACCAGTCCTAACAATCCGATGAATGTCAGTGCCACACTACGCACAAGTGCTCTAGAGCGTACCCACGTAAGGAGCAGTGTGAATGAGGTCTCCATGGCCATGGCTCCGCCCATCAGGAGGAGCACGTGGTACCAGAAGTACTGACCCGCATAGTAGTTTTGGTCAGCATAGAGCAGGCCGAATCCGACCAAACCACCCACCACCAACCCAACTACACTTACAAGTCTAGAGCGTTGAGGGTTACGTATTGCACCAATCCGCAAGGCACCCAAAATCGCGAGCAAAACTAGCAGACAAGAAGTACCTACATAGGCACCTAGGCGAACCTTGAGAGTATCAGCCTGAAGGCCCGAAATAGTCTCCTCTTGCAAGTGAACCAGAACGAAGAGGGCGAGTGATTGGAGTGATGCCCAGACAAAGGCCCAGCGGTCGAGACCGAGGCGAGTGCCGAACTTGGAGATGATGAACCCCAAGAGGCCACCACCGACGAGGCCAGCTGCCCCGAGACCAACACTCAGCGCAGGGCTAAATGAGCCGAGCTGCACCACCGCCATGGCAGCTGGAATGCTCCCAAGGCTCAACCCCGCAACCCAACCGAACCAGGGCTTTTCTGGCGGCTCAAGCACCGCCCCAATCAGGTCTGTGACCAGCCCCGGGAGTTGGTAGAGCAATAGCCCCATCGCGAGGAGTTGAAAGGCCGGCCACGATGCTCCCGCGCCAGCGAAGAAAGCGATAATCACGAAGGCCGCAGACGTCGCCACTAGCCGTATGTCCCACCTGATAGACCTCAATCAGAGCTCCCGCGCAAAGAGCGGCACTTTAGGCAACTTCTAGTGGTGTTTCAAGCAATGATTTTGCCTCCCTAAAGCTCGAAGGTGAGTTCATTTAGGTCCTGCACAAAAAGACCGCTTTGTACAAGTCGCGCTCGCAAACTCTTTTCAATCATAGGAGCAGCTCCAACATACTCCTTCCGCCAGGAGTTGAAGCGTTTGTGGTGGGACAAGAATCGTTTCACATGCTCGTCCAGTCTCTTGCTCTCACCAAGTAGTTTGGCCGCATCTCTTTTGCAGGTGATGAAGCGGATGATTTGGTCATCTTCATTCAGAGCCACGATATCGATCTCCGTACCCTTCTTGTCCCAAAAACCCTCAATGCGATGAGTCATTGAGAAGTCTCCAACACCTTTCCGACTTCGCTCGGCGTAAAGCTCGGCGACTAGTTCTTCAAATGCAAACCCTTCACCGTCCTCTAACTTCTGATCCGCTTGTTTCACCAGGATGTTAATGGGTCTGAAATTCACAGCCGAAACGCTGCTGTGCAACGCGCCGAGCCATGAGCGCAAGAAGTTGTCCGTCACATAGTAGCGGCCACTTCTAGCCTTCGGCTTCGAGAAGATTGGAAGGCGCTTTTCAATCAATCCATACTTGTTGATGAGGACCTCCAGGTAGCCTCCGATTTGCTCAGAGCTCTCTGGACTGATCTCTCGCACATGGCTGGTGAGCTCTCCGGACGTGCAACCGGGGTTTCGCGCCACAAACTTCAAGACGACATCGTAGCGGCCGCGAAGCTCGCTCAAGAACCAATGATCTGCCTCTGAGCGCAAGGGAGAAGACGAACCGTAGAACATTTGCTCCAAGAGCTCTTCACGACTTGCCGCCAAAACGCCTTGTTCGAAACAATCTCGATAGAACTTGGGCACACCTTCAAATAGCCCCCACAAAAAGAGCAAGCGCTCGGGAGTCGGGTCGCTATGTGCCTCAAGAATCTGAAGGATGGAAGCAATATCGAGGTGCTGGAGCTCCAGCTGATCTGTGGTGCGATTGTATAGTGGAGCATCGCGATCCTCCAGCAATGCAACGAGCTCCGCATGAAGCGAACCCAACACAATGAGCCCGCCACCATTGGACCCGGGGGTGGCGAGCAAACGGTCGACCACCGCTTGAAGGTGGGAGAGAAACTCGTGGAGGTGTTTGCGACTAAAGTACTGAAACTCGTCCAGGGCGATCACATATCCTGAACGCACCATCTTCTCGACAAGGGTGGCTAGACTCAGCAAGCTATCGGGTCGTTCAATGTTGCTGGGAATTTGAAACGTGTCCATGGCGTCGGCGACCGCCGAAAGAACACCAGCCGGGGCGGAGTCGGGTATTTGTACGTAGAAAATCTTGGTTCTGCCCGACGCGCGCAAAGCTTGTTGAACCAACGTCGTCTTTCCGATGCGCCTTCTGCCAGTCACACGAGCGAAAAAGAAACGACCTCTCTTAAAAATCGAGACGAGTTCTTGGAGTTCGCGAGTGCGTCCGTAAAAGCCCCATTGCAATACTATACCTCGCCGTGAAGACACTGAGAGCATTAAGATAAAAACTTTTACCTTATTCACATCTATGATTCAAGAGATGGAGCGTTTGTGATGGTCGGTGACACACGCGATGTACCATTGGTTACCAAACGCATCGGCGATGCCGCCGGATTTCTCGCCGTACTCGTGTTCCGTGACAGGGTAGAGTAGGGTCGCGCCGGCGCGAAGGGCCTGGTCAACCACATCTTCGGGTTGCGCCACATATACATGCAGGTTGACGCGAGTCGCCGTGAACTCGCCCTTTGGCTGACCGACCTCGATGACCGAACCAAAGACTCTGAGCTCGGCGTGGACAAGACGGTCCTCTTCTCGGTGCGCACTGATCTCCTCGGCCCCAAATGCGGCACATAAAAAGTCCAGAAATGCGTCGGCGTCATGAACCATGAAATACGGCGTTATGGCTTGAAATCCTTTGGGTATGTACGAACTCATTCTTCCTCCTTTGGTGTTGGAAGCCCGAGAATCCCACAACCCAGTCGCCTTGGATTGTAAAAATTCCTACTCGACGGCCATGGTCAGGCCGGCTTCATAGTTGCTTCGGATCACCTCTCACGCCTTGCCGGCAGGCGTCCTCGAAAGTACCAGACCTGCTCGACGCACTCGGAGAGATGAGCCGGCCTGGCCTCTAGAAACTCGTTGTCTTGTAGCGATGCCGTCATGTCTCACTTAGTCTTGTCGGGCCCTACTAGACATTAACCAACGACATTAGTACTTTCCAGAGCCAATCATGACTAACCTTCCAGATAACTTTACATTCGATACCCTAAGGAATGATCTATCATTGCGGGTGTCCGCTTGGGTTCGTCCCGAAGTGTCAGACTTGCGGCTAAATCGTTGGCTCTGCTCTATAAGCAGCTCGGGATATGTTCGCGAGGCGAGTCTACGTGAATTGATTGAGCATTACCAACCAGGCGATGAAAATCGCATCTTGTTGCGGCTAGAAGACTGGGTGCCGCAGGTTCGAGACTTGGCCAAGGAGTGGACCTTGAGCCATTTCCGCGAGCTACCTTTTGACGCCATTGTGGCCAATCAGCGGCTCCTCCTCTACCTTTCAGGTAAACAACGTGCTCGCTCGGACGAGGCGTTTGCGCATATCGAGTCAGACCTACTGCGCCGCACAAACCACATGAATCTCCCGGACTTTCTGGGCCTTCAACCCAAGTTCCGAAGATTTCTCTTAAACCTCTCTCTTGGGGCTGATGCGCAGTTGAGGCCGTGGGTTCTAGACGACCCAGAGCCATTCAACAGGCTGATGCTGCTGAACCATTTTGACTTCCGGGCTCTCCATGCCCGAGAGGTCGACCGCCTCACTCAGGATCCGGTCCCGGGCGTCAGGCGCGGCCTTCTGCAGAGTCAAATCGCATCGGGAGACGTGCCGTCCAAGGAGCTCCTTGTGGCGTTTGCGTTGGACCGAAATCGAAGCCTGCGTCAGCTCGGACAATTCTACCTGGCCGAGTTCTACGATTTCGATGCGTACCGGCTCTACAACGAAAGGGAGGGCCAAGAGTTCTACTATATCGCAGACTACCGCCGCCAGGACGATGTAGAGCACTTCCTGAGAGGCGTGTCGGAAGGGACACGACAGGCTCGCACAAACTGTCTGAGTGCATTGATTTCATGCGACCCGACGCGGCTACGAGACCTTGATGTTGCCGCCCTGATAGGCCAATGCAAGAGGTCGCGAACCTTGATTCTTCCCGCACTTATGGACGCCAATACCACCGATGAGCTCTTAGAGCTCAAAGACGTCATCGTGAAGAGTTCTGAGCAGGGTGAATTGAGCTTCTTGAGTCTCATCCGGAAGAAGTCCTTTTGGGTCTACGTGGACCTTGCGCTTGGGTACTTGAAAGACAGTCCGTCTACGGCCCTTAAGAACATGGTGCACGACGAACTCCAACGAAGTACCAGGGTCTATCAGCGCCCAAGTCAGGAGCTTCGCGCAAGCATTCGTGAACAGGCGGGGAAGCTCTCGAGAGACGACTGGACCACCAGCAGGATCCTGAATTTCGTGGACAGTCTTCTAATCTGAAATTCAGCCCTAAAGGGCTCCAAAATAGTTGGCCAAAAATGTAAAAAATCGTTTGACAGCTGTGTGGGGCTTCCCAGAATTAAAGGAGCAGACGCCGTTGTCCCTCACGTGGGGTTCAGCGGCAATTCTTTTTCTTGTAGGCGGCAAACCAAGGAGTCACGAATGAAATTTACACCCGACGGCGAACCGATCATCACCCTCTGGCCAGAAGACAGCACACCCTACAGCAGGATCAGTCGCTACCTCTTGCCTGTGCCCAAGGACGAGTGGACACCGTTCCTGAAACACGTTCGGGAGCTTCACCGCAAACGAAATCCTAAAGTCGAGAGCAAGGAACTCTACAAGGCTCTCAGCAGCTTCATGAGCGCAGTTTATCGTTACCTGGCGCAGTCGGAAACCGAAGACCTCTTTGAGCGGAAGGAGGACGAACGGCTTAAGGCGATGATCCACGACATCTACGACGCGATCTACGAGGAGGGCGGCAATAAGAGCTTCCTCGCTCGGCGCCTTGCAGATGCGCACCCAGACCGCATGCAACGAGTTCTCTTGAGGGTGTTCATCGGCTGCGACATCTTCACGGTGGTTTGCGAAGAGTTCTTGAGCGATGGCGAGAGCGGGTTCCCACACTAGGTAAGCGCGGAAATCAATCCTAGATAGAACGTGCTCTGGAAATAAGTTTGACAAGCCAAAGTTCCGGTCACAGAATCTAAGTATTCGTTACTACACGAAAATTCGGGACAAAAAAACATAGGAGAGCTTGTGGAAAGGGAACTCTATCAACTCGCAGAGACTGCGGCCAAAATCATCGACAGTCTTCAAACGGAAGCAGCTACGTCAACCCCGCATTGGTCCTGCCGATGCTTCGTATCCTTGGGTACGACGTCTTCAATCCACTGGAAGTCATTCCAGAGTTCACGGCGGATGTAGGGACAAAGAAGGGCGAGAAAGTCGACTATGCAATCCAGCTACAGAATGTGCCTGGGCCGGTGATGCTCTTTGAGGTCAAGCACTGCAAAGTGAACCTGGACGAAGTACATTTCTCGCAGCTCTATCGCTATTTCTCCGTGACGCCAGCCAGAATCGGGATTCTGACCAACGGCATCATCTATCGATTCTTCACCGACCTGGACGACAAGAACAAGATGGACCCGAAGCCGTACTTCGAGTTCAGTCTCAGCGATATCCGGCCAGACACGATTACCCAGCTCCAGAAGTACACAAAAGAGAACTTCGACCCTGAGGCGATTACGTCGGCGGCGAGCGAGCTCAAGTACCTCAACGGTATGAAAAAGTACTTGTTGGAGGAGTTCACGAATCCAAGCATCGAGATGACCAAGCTCGTTGGCAAAGAGGTGCACAAGGGCCCGTTCACACAGAAGGTCACGGAACAATTCCAGCCCTTGCTCAAGCGCGCCTTTGCTCAACTCATTCAAGAGCGAGTACACCAGCGTCTTACGAGTGCGTTACAGAACGAGAGCGAAGCCACGCACGAGCCCGAGGAGCAGGAGCTCCCGGAAGGCGTGGTTTCGATGGACGGTGACATCGTCACCACCGAGGAAGAGCTCGAGGGCGTGCGCATCGTCAAGGCAATCGCCTCCCAGTTTGTGGAACCAGAGCGTGTGGTGATGCGAGACACCAAGAGCTACTGCGGGATCCTCCTCGACGATAACAACCGCAAGCCCATTTGCCGCCTGCACTTCAACAGGACACAACGCTATCTGGGCGTCTTGGACCTCGAGAAGAACGAGACGCGCATTCCTATCGAAAAGATCACGGATATCTACCGTCATCAGCAGTCGATACTCGCCACCATCCAGAACTACTTGGCTGAGTAGCCCGGCGCGAAGCTAACCTTCCCATCATCTGACTTCAGCTTGCCCTCGGCGACCTGCATCGCAAGAACTGCAGCGCAGGTTTCGCGTATCTGCCTGCCCAAGCTCTTGAATCCAAACGCAGCAGCAACTTCAGAGAACAGGTCCTTCTCTTGGATGCTTATTGCGCGCTCCACTATCCACAACATTGCACCAGCTACCTCGGCCTCGGGCACGTCGGTGATGTTTCGTGACGCGATATCATGGTGTCTGAACCCCTTCCATTTGTTTGCTTGTTCTTTAGAAACCCAAAGAACATCGCCCTTCACATGCAGTTGACTCACTTGAGCAAGTTCCAACACCAAGTCGCGGGCCTTGGCAGAGGTGCTTGAAAAACCCCAAGCCTGCGTAATATGGCGGGCAATTAGGTTGAGTTTAATCGGTGCTCGAGATTGGACCAACGCCTGGATCTGACGACCAATCTGCTGACGAGAAGCCAACGAATAGAAGGCTTCTTGCTCGCCGCCTGAGATTTCAGGCAGGTCCAACCAAGGCGATACGTCGCTCGGCCAGCCTGCTGGCTCATCTGTAGGAGCTTCGTCTTTTTGAGGCGGCAACACCTGTTCATCGGCCTTGTTGCGCAGTGGCAGCGAGAAGGCTTCGCGCTTGATCGCTTGCTTCTCGGATTCAAGCCTCGCTTCATCAAGTGCACCAAGCACGCGCTGCAACTGGGATGTCCTCTGAGTCCACCAATCTGTCGACCAAATGCGATGAATACGCCACCCGAGGTTCTCCAGGATATTCTGCCTGATTCGGTCACGATCACGGGCGGACTTCGCGCTGTGATAGGCAGCACCATCACATTCTATGCCCAACAAGTAGACTCCAGGTCGCGCAGGATCCACCACGGCGAGATCGATGTAGAACCCTCCGACACCGACTTGCGTGTGAACATCCCAGCCTCGCTCACGCAACGCTTCGTAGACCTCCTCTTCGAACGGCGAACCGAAACCGCGGGACTCGTCAGGCATAGCGGCGCCAATTAGCGCGCTTTTTCCGCGAGCGGCATAGTCCAAGAAGAGTTTGAGCTGGCGGACCGAAGGGTTTGTGACTCCTACATCGATTTGATCGGGATGGAACGTACTGAACACTACGAGGAGTTCACGAGCCCTCGTCACTGCTACGTTGAGACGTCGTTCACCCCCGACCTTGTTTAGTGGACCAAATGAAAGCGTCATCTTTCCTGCTGCGTCTGGTCCGTAGCAAATCGAGAAGAACATGACGTCGCGCTCGTCACCCTGAACATTCTCAAGATTTTTTACAAAAATTGGTTCTGGGACAGCGTCTGTGAAGAAGTCTTCAATTTCTGGATGGGCCCGCCGCGCCTCGTCCAAAAGGTCTAGAATCAATCGCTGCTGCGCCGAACTGAACGTGACAACCCCAATCGACTTTTGTTGTAGCTCTGGGTCCTTCAACCTGGCCAGAATTGCTGAGACAACTTCTTCTCCTTCCCGCCGATTGGTACGAGAGCCGCCCCGATCGTAGACACCGTCTTTGACCTGAACCCACTTCAATCCTAAGTGAGCAGAACGGTGATGCGGAGAGGGGAAGACGTGGAGTCGATTGTCATAATAGTTGAAATTGGAAAACGCGATGAGTGACTCATGCCGGCTGCGATAGTGCCAGTTCAGCGTCAGCTGTGGCACGCCTCGGACCACAGCCTGCTCAAGAATGGATTCGAGCTCCAAAAAGTCTTCGTCCTCGGCGAATTCATCCGAGTCGTTAGAACTAAAGAAGGAGGTCGGTGGGAGCTGCTTAGAATCACCCACGATGATGGCTTGTTTTCCACGCGCAATCGCTCCGATCGCGTCCCAAGGCGGAATCTGGCTGGCTTCGTCAAAAACGACAATATCGAAGAGCTGATCTGAAACGCTCAAAAACCTTGCGACCGAAAGGGGCGACATGAGTACACAAGGCTTCAGACGAAGAAGTACGTGCGGAACCTCAGCAAACAACTTTCGAATCGGTTTATGCGCGCGCTGTTTGCTGAACTCTTTGCGTAGTACCTCCATCTCACCAGGGGCATTTCGCTCAGGAAGACGTGCCGCAAGTCGGGCTTGAACCTCAGAACGCGCAACACTCTTGGCTTCATCATCTAGCACCCGGAACTGTTCGATAACGCGTTCATGGTCATGGCCACGGAATTGCTTGAGGTCGGGGTCTGATTCACAACGAGCGTTCCAGTAGTGTTCACGAAGAGAGCGTTCGTACGAGGGTAGAATATCCTCATGAAGGAGCTCTCCCTTCGACGCATGCTCGAAGAGCCGCTCAAGTCCCAATGACTGGACGACCTGTCCCGAACGTAGCCAATCACACCACGTTTGAAGACTCTCAAGTTCGACTGCCCAAGAGCGGGCTAGGTTCAGCTGCCTATAGCCATCTAGCACTGCCCACTGGTCATTGAGTTTGAGAAGCGAACTCAATTCCCTCTTGGCCTCTTGCCAAGCCTCATCCGCCGCCTTAAGCGAACGAAGTAGGCCGCCGAGCTTGGTTTCGGGACCAAGACGCTCAGTGTCCGTCGCGATCTCCGCCAGTCTATCACCAACACGTTCGTCCGCCTCGCGAATCACAACCAATGTAGCGCGGTACTTCTTGGCCCACTCCCAGACATCTCGTAGTCTGTTCAATGGAGTAGACTCCGAAGCCCAGTGCACGCCAAAAAGCTGGGTGATCTGGGAGTCCACGTCGCGTAGTCTCGCCCTTCTTTCACGTGCGTTTAAGGCCTTACCCAAATCATCGGAGATTCGCTTGTTGTCCGGAAGATTTGCATTGTGCGCGAAAGACTTCAGATGACCACGCGCAAAGAAGAGCATGAAGAATGCCAATAGAAAGAACGCTTGCGACCAACGCTGAAACCTTGCGCGAGTCTCGGCAAGTTGGGCATCGTCGATGATCGCCAGATCGAAGCTCTGCCCAATCTGTTCTCTTACGGTCTTTAAATCTTCCAGGTCTTTCTCAACTCGTTGCACAAGTTGCTCGATCTGGTCGCGATTTCCAGTCAGTAGTTCCTTAGGAACGCCGGGACAACTACTCAAAAGAAAGGCTATCTGACCAAGGTGCTCAAATGCCTCGGGTGGCATTTCCCCATTTGGGACCAGCGTCTCAACTGTGGCATCCAACTTCTCGGACCAGTCTTGCCCCTTGGAAATTGTGTCTTCGAGTTGTTGTCGAACCTCTTGCGACCAGGAAATGCCCCAGTCTGTATGAGTCACATAGCGCCAGGCATTCGCACTCGGATCGCCCAGTCGTTTGGTACGAGCCGCAAACTCGGCCACGGCGTCCTTTTGTTTTTCGTAAGTCGATTGGTCTGGCACGCCCCCAAACTGCAAAGAAATCCGCGGGGTATTCCTTGCATCAAGCGCGATGAGACGCGCAACAGTGGCATAGAGCGACTCACCAAACGGCCCAGGTGCATGAAAGCGCTGGGCGTGAGAGTTGAGCTTGTCACGCGCGACACCTAGTTTGTTCGCGTGTGCGGTCCATTGGTCAGAGGACTCAGGCCAAGCAAACTTCAGGGGTTCCTCAAGCTGCTTGACTACCTCTGCCTTTGATGACTTATCGGAATGAACTTCAAGCGTGAACGGTCCCAACCCTACTGACTTGAGTCGGGACTCCACAACTTCCAAAGCGGCCCGCTTTTCGGACACGAAGAGCACCGTCTTATTGTTGGCGAGGGCCTGGGCGATGAGGTTGGTGATCGTTTGTGACTTACCAGTTCCAGGTGGCCCTTGAAGAACAAAACTATTGCCTGAAAGCGCGGCGCGGATCGCTGCCAGTTGAGAAGAGTCAGAATCCACTACGGAGAGGTCATCCGTAGCAGGCAGTTGGTCTATCGTGTCGGCCGATGGAAGTGTTCCAACTATGGGAAATGGCTCCTCCGACCCCTCGACAATATGGCGCACGACTTCACTGGACATCAATGCATCCGAGTTTTGTTCGAGGTCCGACCACATCATGAATTTTTGAAATTGGTAGAGTGCCACCGAAGCGTTCCACACCACCTCAAACCGTTCCAAGTCCTTGATGGCGTTGAGTACGAGCCTTAACGAAGCATCTACATCAACCCCACTTTGATCTTCGGGCGGGCTAGGACCGAACACTTCTGTCTTGATTCCGAACTCGGCCTCCAGCTTTTGAAAAATGGAGGCGTTCCAGATCACATCGTCATCCGAACGCGCGATACGATAGGGCCCACCGACCTTTGTGCGTTCCATTACAAGTGGAACCAAAAGAATAGGCGCAAGGCGGGAAAGCTCGGAGGTCTCGGATTCGAACCACCTCACAAATCCAATCGCCAAGAATAGAGCCGAGACACCTCCATCTTGAATCATCGCCGCGTTGCTGCGGTAGATCTCAACACAACGCTTCTCGAAGTCTGACTTCGATAGATCCACGACCAGTCGCCCCTGCTTCGCCATGGCTTGTGTATGCTCGTTCAAGTCTTCAACGGCATGAAGATCCTGTCTCGGCACAAGCTCGAGCTTTCCTCGTGACTGGAGCTCGTCTTCCATCAATGCCATGGCACTGCCCAAGACCGGTAGGACAGACTTGCTATCGCGGTGATTGATGAGGCGATTGCGCAGAGTTAAGTCCAAGAGTTTCGACTTCCAACGATCGATTCGAGCGCGCGGAGTCTCTTGAACCACCGGAAGAGGAGCCAGCGCTTGAGGCACATCGGCGGACTCCACTCTCGTATCCTGAATTGTTTTGAAGGCATTACTTCGCAGCAGACCGAGAGGCGTGATGCCAGCGTTCCGGCAAGCCTTGATATCGACAGCCAAATGGTAGCGACGAATGTCTTCCAGACGAGCTTCGGCGAGTTTTGTGGCCTTCGTAAACGCCAAACGGTCTGGCGCACCCGTCGATTCAAAAACCGCACACTCACCGAGAAGCACGCGCTTCTTCACGGGAAGTGGGTCTTCGTTCCATGGGGTCGGAAGATTCCATTCTGTAAGCCAAACGCCAGGAAATGCGTGCCCCTCGACCAGCACAATAAATGGATGCAACCCACATTGTTCAAGGGCCGCTGCCAATAGCACGCTCAAATCGAGGCACGTCCCAAGCTTGGATTCCAAAATCTGGTCGATCGTCCGTATCTTCTGGCCGGCGAGATGAAAACTTGCGGGCGGATTCGAGTACCCAATACCCAGCCGGTTGACCGCGTTGTAAGCCGCACTGGCCAGCTCGAGAACTCGTTGTGGAGACCTTGCCTGATAGCCCTCCAAACTGTCCCGCACGCCGGCTGCTCGAAGCTCCTCGCGCATCGCATTCAAGAACGAGTTTAGCGAAGGATGATTAGGGGTGACGAAGGCAGCTAACGATTCCGGCGGCAGCCGTGCCCCCAACCACTCGTTACATGCCTCAAACGTCAGGGCTTGCTGAAACTCCGCAAGTGTTTGTGCACCCGACTTAAGTCTGACGATAAAGGTACCGTCCTGACTTTCGGTCAGATTCGCAAGGCGCTCCACCTTCATCGCAAGCCGGAGCTGTGCGTCTGGGACTAGATAGACTTCTGACGCGTCGATCCGTTCAATGCGTATCGTTTTAGCGTGGATCAACTCGGGATCGCATTCGAGTTCGAGGCTTAGGTTTTCCAAAGCCTCGGACCCATGATTGGTAATCACCAAGGAGCGCAAGATCTGACGACGCATACTTAGGGTGGCCAATTGCACATGCGCATCGAGTTCCAACGAGATTACGACCTGCTGACTCAAAATGTTTTCCGGTTCTTCGGGGAGACAGAATTTTGAACCCCTTGATCGATTCGCGCAAGGCAGATCCCCTGCGAATCCCCTCAATCGGCACGTTACATGCCGAAAAGGACGTTTCTGCATCGAGAATCTGAACACACCACACCTAGTAGATTGACAAAAGCACGCCCGTGGCCAATTCTTCCGATACCAAAGCAACCAATTCCCTTGGGCCTGTTAATGACGCTACTTGTCACGATTCTACTCTGTTTAGTGGTCTTTGGTTGGGCCTTTCAGGCCTGGACCACCGCTCTCACCAGAGTGCGGACGGAGAATGAGCTCCTCGTGCAACTATGCGAAAAGTCTTTTAAGACCAACCGCAAAACTGCACTGGATGCACTCATGGAGACCAAGTGCAATTTCAGCAGGTTGGTCTTGTGGGAAGATCGTTTGCGAGAGGACTTGTCTGAACTGGGAGTCGATGACCTACTGACGGAGATGCCACAAGAGCGAACGACTCTCGAGCAGTACCCCTCACTTTTCACCGCACTTGGCATCCTCCTGACGTTCTTAGGATTAATCTTTGGAATCGTATCTATCGACCCCACGGCCTCGTCGCAGGAGATTCAAGGTAGTATTGCCGATTTGATCGGCGGACTCTCGGTGGCTTTCGTCTCATCGATTTTCGGCATCATCTTGTCGCTTTACACTCTGCTTTCGGCAAAAAATGAGTTGGCTAAGCTAGAAAAGAACTTCTCAAGGGCTCAACTTCAATACTCCAAATTCTGCGAGACTTCGCAATCTAGAGTCTATCAAGAGATTCTAAGGCTTCCGGATCACTTTGAGCAGATCATTGTCAATCTTCGAGACCAAACCACAAATGTGAGGCAGCTGGCATCTGACCTACCGGCGCAGATTTCGTCCGCCATGCAGCCACATTTCCAAGATCTCAACGGTATTATGGAAGACATGGGCGCCCGTGCGTACAATGCTCATGCGGCGATGCTAGACTCACTCATGCAAGCCTTCCTATCCAAATTCTCTGACTCGTTAGAGGGCTACTTCGAAGAACTCAAGGTGGCGATCGAGGAGTCTGTTAGCCTTCACCGAGTCGCGGAGGAGAAGTATCATTCACTGATCGACGAACTCGGGACCGCAACCAACTTGTTGACCCAAACTACCTCATCTCAGTCCACTTTGGTGGAGAATCAAGGCAGGAATCTAGTGCAGTTTGGCAACATGGCGGCAGAGGTCAGAAACTCGCTCGACGGCCTTTCGACACAATTGCAGGGCCAAGAGCGGAGCCTAAGTACTGTTGCTACGGAGCTTCAATCCATGGTCCACAGGGTTGGTCTTGTGTCGAACCAACAGAACCAGATCGTGGAATCTCAAGCACGTATAATAAGCGACGGTGTGGGTGCGCTGGAGAGGGAGAGCAAAACCTTGACGATGCTCGTTCAAGATATGCGCCGAGAACTCTCAGCTGCGGAAGGTAAGACGGTCGCCGACCTCGCCAAGTCGTTGGCCTCTTTTGATTCTGCGCTCCAAGATGCGGTCAATCACTTTGGAGGCACACTCCTAACCATGAACGTGCGAACTCAAGAACTGGAGCGCGTGCTTGACGACCTCAAAGAGGTTTTGGGAACTAGGAAGATCGCATCATGAAGAGACGGCAACAAAGGAGTTCCGTTGATTATTGGATGTCTTACTCCGACCTCATGGCCGGTCTTCTGATGGTGTTCATCCTCATGCTAGTCGGCTCTATTATTGCTGCAAAGCACGATATCGAAGTTCAAAAGGCGGAGTTGGAAGAATCGCGACTTGAGTTAGAGGAAGCAAAGCAGGAGCTGTATTCTCTACACGTCGGTGTCGGGGATATCCTCGGCGTTCGTGCACAGATCATAGAAAGACTCCGTAAGCGTTTCGCTGATCGTGGCGGAGACCTGGTTTTTGACGATGCAACCGGGGCAATTTCCCTGGGAACTAGCATTCTCTTTGATGAAGGCTCAGACCGGCTTCGCAAACCAGGCCAAGAACGACTCAAAGAGCTCTTACCCATTTACTTTGAAGCACTTCTTGGTGATCCGAAGCTTCGAGTTCATGTCGGCCAAATTGTTTTTGAGGGCCATTCAAACAGTAATTTCTCAGGCTCAGACCCCAAGGCCGCCTACCTATTCAACCTTCAGCTTTCCCAGGCGCGCGCGTACAGTGTGATGCAATTCGTGTTTCGGGAGGACCTCGCCAAAGGTTACCAAATCGAAAGTGTGCTGGCTGCAAATGGATACTCGAGCTCAAGACCCGTCTTTGACGGCGAGGGCCTTGAGGACAAGGAGCGATCAAGACGATTAGAGCTACGGTTTCGATTGAAAGATGAAGAGGCAATTCGAGAGCTCGATCACATGTTCCGAAAGAGCCCATAGAATGTTGTACAAGCCAAACATGCTTTTGGGGGCTATCGCTAACATCAAGACGGATCACCCGCTTTCTCGTGCCAAACTCGACCAACCAACTGAGGAGCTGCTGGAGATCTTACGTCGCCGAGTCCTTCGCCTGCAAAGCGTTGAGCGGATTGAATTGGAGCTCGAGCCCTTCCTTCTAGCTCTCCTGCAGCATCTCATTCTTGACAAGGATGACGCTGTCCGATTTCCGGCTCAGAACTACTTCCTTAAACATTCTTACAAACTCAGGGCGGATGACCTTTGGACCGCTTACGCCAACGAGATTCACCCCGGTCAGGCCACTCAAATTGCCAAGACTCTACGGAATCGCTCCGATTTGCCCTCGAACAAACGGGCATGGTTGGACCTGCCAAACATCGATGCCGTGGCTAAGGCTGTGTCCAAGAGTCGGAAACCACTGCGTGATTTCATTGAGGAAGACCCAAATGGAACTCTGGTGCGTCGTGTAGCATGGGCACTTTTCAATCAAGGCATCCTTGCACACTGGAGTGTCTTAGGGGAGGAGGACGTGCGGGAATTGCTTCGAGTAACTCCCGCAAAGGAACTGGATAAAATCCTTCTCAACGCCTGGCAAAACTCCGGGCAAAAGCCGGCAAACATCTTGTTGGAGAACCAAACCTTTCGAACGGTCTTGGACCAGTTCGCTACGTCTGATGTGGTGTTGGAGGACCCTCTAGCGTCGAGATGGCTAAGCAATTTGATCAAGCTGCATCTTCTAAACGAATTCTGGAGTGAAGGTAAGGGAACTAGACGTGAGTTCTGGAAAGATTTTGCTGATAAAATCGTTAGGGTTGACCGGTCCGCTGGAAGCTCATTCTTATTCATTCAGTTTCCAAAATTTGGCGTAGTTGAACCCGTCAACTTTGGACACGCGGATGTCTATGGAACACGCATTTTCGCTGCTGTAAGAAAAACACTAGCTGAAAATGGAAGACTTCCTCCGAAGGTCGAGGGGCAGGCGATGACCCGCATTTCCAGAATGGGACACTGGCTCCCAGGCGCCAAGCTCAAACTGGCAACTATGTTGGAGGAATAGGTATGGGATGGTTGGATAGCCTCGGAAAGAAGTTCGGCCGAACAAAGAGTGAAGTTCGCGAGTGGAGAATCGACCACAACGCTGACCTGAATGGGCTTACGTTCTTTTGGAAAGCGGACACAGCAAAAAAGAACATCTTTGAAACGGAGCCTCTGCTCTCATGCACGGAACAGGAGCGTGTCCGCCGTAGCTACATTCAAATTCTCGCAGAAGCTGATGTCCTCGATTCCGATGGCCGGATTTCTTACGAAACAGTAGCCAGATTTGAAGCAGACGATCTGAGGAGCCTTGGGCTCGAATATTCAAAAGAATGGAAACTGGAGATCCGTCCCTCCAAACCAATTGGGCGGGGCGACCCAGGTCTTGTTTGTGAGTGGATCGCCCCAAACCGTGAGTTTTTTCGAGGCTTGGAGGACGCCCGATACAAGGCGATTCCTTGTGGTTTCTTCCACCATGAGCGTGAAGAGTTACATATTCTGCCCGGTGATATCCTAGATCTTCGCCAACGGGTTCAACACGTTCCTGTATTCACCAAGATGAGTGAGGAGTACGGCTTTCTTTCGGAGATTCAAAAAGGGGTTGAAGAGGCCTTCGAGAGGCTAGGAAACTCACAAAGTGTGGTCGTAGATGAACAACTCCAACGTGAACGCTACATCGTGCCCAAAGCCGATGAAGTGAAACTCGAGGCGCGGAACACTGCTGATGGAGGCATTGAGATTCGCCCGATAATGCCGGGTTTCGAGACGTTCGAAGCGGCGAAGGAGGTGCTGAACGCGAACACCACACAAATCTGGCATGGCACAGACAACCTCGGAAGGGAGCGAATTGCCCTTGATGACGTGGCTGAACGGCTAAAGGTGGCCAAAGTCATGAACATCGTGAGGCCAGAGGAAAAGGATACATTCCTTAGCGATCCCATGGCCTTTGCCGAAGATAGACTAAGAAAACATCCTGAGCTTGGCTCGATAGCTTTAGAAGACCTTGATGCCATGGGGATGGGGCAAACCCTTGAGCCATTCGTCGAGGAGTATCTGGATAGAATCGAAGGGTACGGAGTACCAGTTCCAGTCATCTACGACCCAGTAGAACTAGGGACGGCACCTAGTCTCTTAGAAGGTGTGGAACCCATACAAGACATGCCGGAACGGGCGCGCGATCAGAAGACCCCTTGGAGCATGCCAGCGGTTCTCCTCACCAAGGACAATGACGAGGAATTGCGTTTTGCCGCCGAAGCTGCCGAGAGGCTGAGGCAGGAGCTTCATCGCTTTCCCATTTCAAACCACTTCGAGGGAACGCTTCACGCGCACCAAGAGGAGGGGCATATCTGGCTGCGCACCCTATGGGAAGCAGCCCAAGAGAAGGAGGCTGGACAAGGTGGACTCCTTGCTGACGAAATGGGGCTCGGCAAAACCGTTCAAGTCGCCGCCTTGCTCGCCTACCTGGCTGAACACGGGCTTCTCAAACAGACGCTGATTGTGGTTCCAGGCGCCGTGCTTCAGAACTGGAAGAACGAACTCAATCACTTCGTAAACAGGCGCCTCAGAATCCTCATTCATCAGGGACCTTCGCGGACCAAAAGGCCGGAGAACCTTTCAGCGCCCGATGTTATCATTACGACCTATGAGACACTCGGTCGCGATCAGCTATTGTTTAAGAACCTGAGTTTCAATACGCTAGTCGTTGACGAAGCCCACCTCATCAAGAACTACAACACAGTTAGAGCCCGTGCGGTTCGCGCGATGAAGGCCCGATTGCGCATCGCTCTATCGGCCACGCCGGTGGAAAACAGGCTCGAAGAATTGTGGGCAATCATTGACTTTGCGCAGCCAGGGCTCCTCAACTCCCTAAGGGACTACAAACAGAAGTATGTGGTCCCGATTGAGACCAACACTGAGGCCCAGAAGGCGGCGAAAGACCTACTCACCACGCTTCAACCCCACTACTTACGAAGAACCAAAGATGTCTTGAAGAATCTGCCAAAGAAACACGTGCATGTCGTAGAGTTGTCGATGACTCCCGAGCAAGAGGAGATCTACGACCTCGTCCGCGGTGGACTACGAGGTATTGGAGCGCGCGGACTTGGGATTATCCACACATTGGCGCGAACTGCAGCTCACCCTGCAGCCACGCCGGTTGACGTCCATCCACAAACTGCAGAGCATGTGGCACCCTTACTCAGAGACCCGGAAACGCTGATCAAGAGCAGTCCTAAGTTTTCTTTCATCATCGATAAGCTGCAAGAGATTAGAGAGAAAGGTGAACGCGCCATCATCTTTACCTCAGCCAAAATCGTTCAACCGCTTCTGGTGAGAGCGATCGAGCACGTCTTCGGATTCGCCCCGAAGTGCATCACAGGTGACGAAAAAATTGGAAATAGGCCCAGAATTCTCGACGAGTTCGATACTTCGCCGGGCTTCAATGTGATCATTCTCTCACCACAGACGGTGGGCCTTGGAGTCAATCTCACGGGGGCGAACCACGTCTTCCACCTAACTCGTGAATGGAATCCTTCAAAAGAAGACCAAGCCACAGCGCGCGTCTACCGCATCGGGCAAGAAAGAGAGGTGCACGTCTACGTTCCGATTGTTCGGCACTCTCGAGTGCTCTCCGTAGATGAACGCCTAAATCAACTCATGGAGGAAAAGGGACGACTAACACGCAGTGTGATACGCCCGAGTGGTGATCTCAAGATCGCCGACGAAGACTTCGTGGTCTGCCTCAAAGATCAACCTCGTGAAGAGGCTATCCTGGACACCGTGGTTCTCGACTATGTTGAACAAAAGGCCGCTTTTGAGCTCCGGCAATCCAAGACTCTTCCCTTGCCTGCCGTTCCGGTCGAAAATCCTCAAATCGCGGAGACTCTGGAACGCATTCTGAGGAAGAAGGCCATCGAAGTTCGAGCAGAGGCTAATGAACTGCAGATAGACGAGATTCGGGAGTTGCTCTTCACCATCAAGCACGGAGCCAAACACACTAGACAGATTGCTAGTGAACTTGGCTATATCCCGAGCGTGGTGACTGCTCTGATGGCCAGCTTGAAGCACGTCTTACACTTTGATGGTTTCGTCGTTTTGAGCAGTGAAAACAAGGCGCCTCGTGGTACAGACACCTCCGGGATGGGAGAGGGATTGTGGTACAGTTTGAATGAGAACGGGCTCAAAGAGCTTGAGCAACACCTAAACGCTCAAGTGAGCTTTGAGGACTGCGTGGAAAGCGTCTTTGATCAGATTCGCAAGCACAAGAGACTCTCGGAAGACGACCTAGCCAAGCTCATGGGCAGTCCTCGCCAGGTTCGGCGTTTCTCTGATAAAGTTGAAGCCTTGGCTCGGCGAGCGGGGCTGAATATCCGCGTTCAGAACGGTGATAAGAAATGGTACATACTGGAGTAAACGTGCAGACAGATGGGCTCCTGAGTGATGAAGCCGCCGACGCTATTCTCGGTTTGCAGTTCATCATCGCTTGGGCTGGAGAAGGGGGCGAAGAGAAGCGGCTCAATTGGTGGCGAACGGATCTGGTTTCGGAGTTTGGCGGAATCGACCTCTTTCAACGCTTGTTGCCCAACACATGGGAATGGGCAGTCCTGCAAGCGGTGCGCGAAGCAGCTCGTCGAACCGACCAAAAAATTGCTGCTCGAGCTCAGGTACCAGATCGGACGATTTCGCTTTTCAATTTAGGCTTCGAAATCGACGAACTGCTAGAAGAGAGGCTCCAAGTTCATAAACGCTCAGAGATTAGACCCGGTCAGGCACTCAATTTAGAGGTAATGGGCGAGCCCGGCAGTAGCTGGAAAGAGGACCGCTTCTTGGATTGGTTGAGCGGTTTTGAAAAGGTGGAGTTCAGTCCCTCTCCGGCGGGGCGCCTACTCAAGAGAGAGGCTTCTTCCCCAGAAATACTCGCCAAGGCCCTTGTGGCGTGCCTCGCTCCATTGAGCGACGAATACCCTAGACCTCACATACGTCGGTAATATGGGATCTGAATCTACGAAGCTGCATACTCGGATACTGCGATACGAGCTCGGAGCCGATGACGCACGGGTGTACTGGAAGCGCCATCACGCTGGGCTCTCAGCAAATGAAGCCTTTGAGCACTATTGGTTTGGCGCAAAGAGCATGCCTCGGGTCGAAAACATCCTTAGCAATATGGAGGCACGCTTCGGCGCGTATCCGAACGCTTTGGCAGTTTTGGAGCAGTGGACCACAATGTCCCCGAGGACGCGTGCGATGATCTGCCACTGGCACACTCAGCTAGCCGACCCGTTCTATCGTAGCTTCACCGCAGATTTCCTCGTAGAGCGACGTGAACTTGGTTACCTAGCGGTGACTCGCGAGCAAGTCTCAGAGTGGGTCTCTGGGGTGTTTCCACAATGGGCCGCAGCCACGACTCGAACAGCTACCTCAAAGCTGCTCACCACGGCCTTCAAGGCCGGACTTATCGAGTCCGGTAGGAGCCCACGCACGCTCACCTATCCCTTGGTGGAAGATTTGGCCCTCGAGTACATTCTCTATCTGCTCCGGGAAACAACCTTCGAGGGGTCAATTCTGCGCAATCCCTATTTGGTTTCGGTGGGCCTTGTGGAATCAGACCTGACATACCGCCTTAGAAAACTGCACGGCATAGACTTTAAACAACAAGGTTCTATTGTCGAATTTGGCTGGCGCTACGACGACCTCACCGAGTGGGGCCGCGCCACTATCCACCAAGACGAATCTCCCGCGGAAGCCAGCTGATGAGTGTGAAAGAAGCCGTTGACGCCCTGAGACGTGACCTGATTCAGGAAGATGGGCCCCAGATCAGCACGATGCGGAACTTTAGGTTCGCTATCTTGCAGTATCTACCAACGGAAGAGTTCAAACTACGCGAAGAGATTCAAAGGCTCAGTGAGGAACTCAAAGCGAATGGATGGATGGTTCTCGCTCTTGACCTCCACGCAATGCTCTTGGAGCGGCTGCGGGCGCAACCTGACGATTGGGTTGAACGCGTCATCCGAAGAGAAAAACTCTTGAGCAGCTCCAAGAGCCCCGAACACGGACTCAACGAACTGCGAGAACGACTACGACCTCAAATTGAAGGCCCAAACGGTTTGGCCAAAGACTGCAGCAAGTGCATTTCTGAGTTCATCAATGATCATCAAGACATCCCGGACTTCCAAGATCGTACGCTGGTTTTGCTAGGCCGCGCTGGCGCGCTCCATCCGTTCCTTCGACCAGGAAATCTGCTGCGTCACTTAGATGGCCATACCAACGGCGTTCCCGTGATCTTACTCTACCCAGGCGAGCGCGAGGGTCAGACCGGACTCAAGTTCATGGGCATCGACGAACCTGATAACGATTACCGTCCACGCATTTATTCGTGAGGGAACTAATGACGATTAGCGAGCTTTTCGACTCCGACATCACTCGCCCGATTCCACCTGTGGTCTACTTCCATGAAAAGGACCCAGCACAACTCAAAAACGAGGTGGATGAGTACATCATCACTGGTGGATGGCCCGAAGGACACCCCAACCATGAGCGCACCAAGGACGGCATCCACGAACAATACGTCCGACTTCTCACGAATATAAGCCGTGAGCTCGCCAAGGAAGGCGGCCCAGAGCTCCCTACAGCGTGGATCTCGGGTTTTTACGGCTCGGGTAAGTCCAGCTTCGCAAAACTGCTAGGAATGGCTCTAGATGGCGTTGCGCTCCCCGATGGGACTTCGCTCGCTGAGGCATGGCTCAAGCGAAACACGTCCCCTCGTGCTCACGAGATGCGCGACGCATGGAAAGAACTTCGGCAGAAGGTCGAACCAATCTCGGTGGTCTTCGATATCGGTGGCATTGCCCGCGACCACGAACATGTTCACGTAGCTGCTCTTCGCCAAATCCAAAGTCGTTTGGGCTATTGCGCCCAAAATGCAAAAGTCGCACTCGCCGAACTCAAATTGGAGCGCGACGGCGAGTGGAAGCGGTTCGAAGAGAAAGCCTCTGAAGTTTTGGGCAAAAGTTGGAAGGAAAGTCGCCTTGGTTCGTTCGCTGATGAAGACTTCTCCGTGGTGATGTGCGCTTTGTACCCGTCGCGCTACCCGGAGCCACTGTCTTGGTTCACCGCGCACGGCGGGTCGACTCTCTCTGACAACTCTCCCGCTGAGACAGTTCAAGCCATCGCCGACATGCTTCGATTTCGCGCGCCGGATGCTACGCTCTTTTTGGTTGTTGACGAGGTCTCTCAGTACGTACTCGCCAATAAAGACCGAGTGGACCGACTGCGGGCTTTTGCCACCGAACTGGGCACCAAACTTCGTGGAAAAGTTTGGCTGATTGCCCTGGGCCAACAAATGCTAGACGACGGCGCCGGCGAGTCCTTCCTTGTTTGGGCCAAAGACCGATTTCCCCCGCAGCTTCGGGTGCATCTTTCCCCAAACAACATCCGAGACGTGGTGTACTTGCGGTTGCTCAAAAAGAAGGAAGCCGCAAAGCCTCAATTGCATCAGCTTTTCGAGAAACACCGCGCCGAGCTCAAGCTCCATGCTTATGGATGCGAGACGATTACCGCGGAAGATTTTGTAGACATGTACCCGATGCTTCCCGGTCAAATCGACCTCATTCTGCAAATCACCACGCAGCTCCGCATTCGGTCTAATCGCGCGCAAGGCGACGACCAGGCCATACGCGGCCTTTTGCAGCTCCTTGGAGAACTCTTCCGGACGCAGGGCCTTGCCGACAAGGACGTCGGCCAGCTGGTGACCCTGGAACATATCTATGAGGTTCAGCACACAGCTCTTGACGCTGATATTCAGAATTCCATGACTCGGCTCGTGCACCAGTGCGGCGTTGATGCCGACGGAATGAAGATGCGAGTGGCCAAGGCCGTGGCTATGCTCGAACTCATTCAGGAAACTCTGCCCACTGACGCAAAGCTAGTAGCGCAATGCCTCTATCCCTCCATCGGGGCTGGCAGTCAGCTCTCTTCCGTAAGCAATGCCCTGGAATCCCTTCGACAACAGAACCTACTCGGGTACTCCGAGAAGAACGGCTACAAGATCCAGTCGTCGGCCGGTGAAGAATGGGAGCGTGACCGTCGTGACATTCCGGTGGGTCGCGATGCCATCAGTGAGTTGATTCAAGCGAGCTTGAAGGAGTTGGTTCAAACACCTGAAAAGCCTCGGATGGAGGGGCGTTCATTCAGCATACGCGCGCTTTTTTCAGACTCTAGAATCGAAGACATCGCCATCTTGGACCCACGCGATCCGGCGGCCATTGTGTTCGACTTCAGGTTCCTGCCGGAAGAGTTGCGGGTGGAAAACAGCTGGGTCGTCAAGAGCGCAAACCCGCCGTATTCGGGCCGAATCATCTGGATCGCCGGCAAATCCGATGTAGCTGAACGCGCTAGAAACCTCCATCGCTCTCAGGTGATGGTGAACCGATACCGCGCGCGGCGTGAATCTTTGAACCCTGCCAAGAAGCAACTCCTGATGCAGGAAGAGACAAACGTTGAGGCGCACAAACGTACACTTCAACAAGAGGTCGCAAATGCGTGGCTCAACGGGAAGCTCTATTTCCGCGGTGGCATTCTCACAGCGCGGGATCACGGGTCTGCGTTCACCACTACTCTGCAGACCATCTCCAATCGGCATCTCCCCGCAATCTTCCCGCATTTCAACCCGCTCAACGTAATGCCTGAAGAGCTCAAGCAATTGATTCAGCCGGAGCTTTCTGGCCCGTCACCGAAATTCATGGGGGAGAATCTTGGGATACTTTCGCTGGATAATGGTCGCTATGTTCCTTCGTGTACCGGCACCATCCCCACGCGTGTGCATGAGTTTATTGTTGCAGAAGACGCAGTCAGCGGCGGTGACCTCATTAATCACTTCAGCGGCCCACCCTATGGCTACACTGCGGATGTGGTGAAAGCGTGCGTGTTAGGCCTGATTCGCGGAAGCAAACTCAAGGCGGAGCCAGAGGGTTTGACGACCATAACAGCGGTGCGCGATGCCGGTGTGAACGATTTTGCTCTCCAAGATCGTGTATTCAAACGCGCCACCATTACGCCTGCCGAAGATGATGGTGGTGGGCCTCAACTGCGTGCCCGAATCTGCAAGTTTTTTGAAGATAGTCTTCGAATTTCGCTCGACCGCGAAAACGACGCAATCGCCGATGCTGTGGCGAGATACTTTCCGGAGCTTGCCCGACAGCTGCGCGAAACCGTGGAGCGCTTCAATCAGCTCCCAGGCAAGCCAGAACTACCAAAAAAGTTCGCGGAGTTTGAGCAGGCGCTTGAGCTCTGCACGCGGAATATTCGCCAGACTGCACCCACAGTCAAAGCGGTGGACAAACACCTCAACACGTTGCGTGACGGCATACAGCTGATGCGGCTTTACCATTCGGAGCTGGACAGAAACGCAATCCAAGCGGTCAAGAACGCACACGATTGTTTGCAATACCAAATCGCACAACTTCAAAGCATTGGTGTGACGCCGTCAAACGTTGAAGCCGCGACCACACTCATTGAAAGCCAGCTCGCCTCGGAGCGGCCCTGGCGCGAGATCCAGTCGATTGAAGATGCCATTCAAGACGTTATTGCCGCGTACCAGAGTGAGCGCGCTCTACTCATGGCAGAACAATCTGTAAAAGCTGATGAAGCTACCGCTCGCCTGAAAATGCGCGATGGGTTCGCAACCCTTACCGCGGACCAGAGCCACCAGGTCTTGCGACCTTTGCGGCGGTCCATCACGGAAACCACACCCGAAGCAATCGCTCCCGACCTGCGTAGCCTCAGAGACGGGTTTGATCAGACCCTGAGACGTGCCGAGGAGGAAGCTAATGGCATTTTGGACGAGATCCTACACCCGGCCACTCCCATCGTCCGTGTGGATCTCAAGCTCCATCACCGCGAGGTCTCAACACCCGAAGAAGTTGAGGCACTGATCAACGAAGTCCGAGCATGCCTGCTCGACTCGATTCAAAACGGCACCCGCGCACGAATCACCTGATCTCAAGTCCGGGCAATCGAGAGTTATCGCAATCACAAGCTTTGAACCAACAAACTTGTCAACATCGCCTCCGCAACCTGAAGAAAAAGGCAAGAGCAAGAATTATTGCTGGATCTGGTAGACCACGAAGGGTTGTGCAACCGCGTGAACATGTCGCACCTAGGAGGCTCAATGTGGGCGAACTAGTTGACATGCCATTATAGCTCTCGATGTTTATCTTGTAGCCGGTAACACTCGCCATTTGTTCTGCATTTTCAATAACCACTTCATACTCCAACTCCTCATGTAAAGTGTTTGAGCCACCATGCTTTCTTGACCAGCTGGTGATTAGGAGGCCAGATGAACCGTGAACTTCAGACCCTATGCGTCCTGATACACCATCTATTGCTTTGCCACGGTTCCCGTCAGAGCAGTCTTGTCCGCCGCCAACGCAAAACCGTCGCGATAACACCGTCTCCGTCGACTCATTGAACCATTCAATATTTAGATAGATAGCAAGATTTCTCAGTTTATCGCGAATCAAATCGCGATCCACGGAAGCTGAATCGACGTAGTAAAGGTCGAAAATCGCAGGCCCCGAAGCGTAGCTTGCGGGGCGCTGCACAGCAAAAAGAAATGTCCCTGGACGTTTCGCGTTGGGGATCTTGTGAATGGTATCGAGGAAATGAATTCCTTTGGCCGTTTTCCCACCCAGCATCGGTTCAGAGGCCCTCACAGCGACGGAATCGAGCGCTGAAATCAGAATGGCGTGGGCCTCCTTGTAACACTTAACGTTTACTCCGACGCGAACACGAAAACGCAAACGTTTTTCGTAGCTACTTCCCAATTCAACTTCGCTTTGTGAAACAATCTCACTTGATACGCACGACGAATTAAAAAAAGGTTCCAATGCGTCGTTCAATACCTTTCGGCTATCCTCAGCCCTTCGTTGCTTGCTCGCAGCTTCAGCACTTATGTCCTGTCCTCGAATTTCTCCGTTTACCACTTCGAGCTCTTCTAAACGGTTGAGGAGGCGTGCAGAAGAGACGATGGCCCTTATCTCGACGAAAAAGACTTCATCCAACTTCTCTTCACGCAAAACTTCCCATGAGCGAATGAAGCCACCGGAGTAGGTCAAAATCTTGTCAGCTATGAGTTGGTCATTTTCAACTATTGTTTCGTGAGAGACAAGAACGCCTACCGCATCCTCAATTGCATTTCGTTGTGCTGCCCGTTTTGCCTCTGCGGCAGTTGCACCATAGCCTGACGCTATAACAGTCGTGTCCCCTCCTTCAGCTTGAACTGGCAGCGGAGAAACTAGAAACAAGCTGACCATCAAGAGCGTGAGGTTGTACAACTTAAAGATGTCGAAAAACCAAAAAGTGGTCCATTGACGTTCATTCATCCGAGGATTTGCCATCCAGCTTTTTGAGTTGTTCATCTAAATCCTTGAACTCAGACTCCGCCCGTGCTTTCAGGGCAGCTCGAGCAGAGTCGGACAATCCTTCTGTTTCGCCAAAAGCTTCAATGAACTTGGCGGTATTGATGCAAACAAGGGCGTAGAATTCTTGAGGGTCGGTATCAGTCAAGAAGTTTGCCTCAACCGAAGTGCCCGCCAAACTGACATCTGTGATGTTACGCGTTACACTCGTCACTCTCTCTTCGCTAAAGTCTTCGCCTGCTGCCTCACCTTCGGCACGGTAGTCTTTAAACATGTCTTGAACTCGAGTCTCTAGCTGACGGCCAAGGTCTGCTCTGGCGCGGGAAACAGCAGAATCGCGAGTCATGGAACGATTGCCACGAAACTTGGCGCTCCCCACGCCACACCCTGCAGGAACCTTGTCTGCCCACTCAGGGACTTCTCCCCAGCTACTAGAACTTGTTTGCTCCAACTTCTCTTGTCGAGTCTCAGGTCCTCCACACGCCGCACTCAGCAAAACTGTGAGGGAGAAAAAAACAACACCATAATTTTGTCTCATTGCGATTGCTCACCTAAATGTCGGAGGAACGGACACCGCTACAGCAACGTAATACTCTCTTTCGTCTGGGGAGTACCATCTGCCTACGATCTGTGCCTTTCTCACGAACTGTTTTGTCTTCTCTACTAACACTATTTTAGTTTCTTCCGTCGATCCGTGCTCATCTTCCGTAGACTCGATTCTAATCTCACTCGAAATTTGCACTTCAAGATACGCAGCGAGGTTACGACGTGCCGTAACCTCTGCAACTCGTTGCTGCACACCAATACTCTTGCCGTTCGTTGCTGTGGATCCCGGCGCTATGATGAATCGACCGCGGGAATCTTCGACCAGTCTTGTATGGCCATCCAAGAGCAAAGCGTCCTTCAGAAAAAATGCTTCGAAGTCAGGATCAAAGACGGCATTCACTTTTGGTAGTTGATCCCTAAACGACGCGTTGGCCTGGGCAGTGATTGTGTTCCGATGCTGACCTTGTTCCAACTCAAGTGATTCTTCGCGAGGCTGACCCTTCGACGAAGAAACACTATTGCCACCACACCCCATCAAAAAGATTAGAAGTCCGAGCCTACACGTCCGCAGACATCCTGGAGTCTGTAGAGATTTGTGGGGTGAAAGGGAAAACATGACTATGAAAAACCTCAGCGATCTGACCAGTTCGGTCGCTTACTCCACTCCCGCGTTCTGCGATTGGCGGGGGTTTCTGTTTCTGGCTCCTCAGCGCGCTTCGGAAGACTCGGCTCCTTAATAGTTTGGATACCTAGCTTGGTCGAAACGGTGACATCATATTTTGTTGCAGTCTCCAGAGCCTCGGTTTCTTCTACTACTAGTTCAAATCGCTCTTTTTGTTCCAAAGTTGGCCAATTTCCGGTGGGATTCTTCACCCAGCTCATCAAGATCAATGTGCCGTTCTCGAACTGGTCTATCTGACTATCCTCATTGCCAATACTGAGTTGTTTCGAGAGCACCAGTCCACCGTCGGAATCGTACCAATCGAACCGAACATTCACGACGCTAAATTTGTAGTAGTTCACAGAACCCTCCAATCCTTCTGCGATCATTTCCATATCAATTGCAGACGGGTGAAGTTCGTAGATGTCAAAGTTGGCTGGACTTGAATTATGAGATGCTTGCACGGCGATCATATAGGAGTCACAAGTACGCCTCTTGCGACATGGCGATGGCCAACGAGTCGGGAAGAAGTATCCATCGGTCTTGGTCTTTTCGGCCACGACTTGTTTCGCGTACTTAACACCCACCTTCGACAAGACATTAACCAAATTCGCTCGGGCTTGTTGGTAGCAAACTTGGTCTATCTCAACTAGACCCTCAAAGTGAATGCGACCCTTTAAATCTTTATCAACAACAACTCGTTGCGCTACAATGTCAGCCTTGACACAATCAGCATTCAAGAACGGTCTGAGAGCTTTCGCGACCAGCATCCTACTCTGTTTTCCGCGTTCTTGTTTGGTGCGCAACTCGGTCATAATGTCTTTGCCCGATGTCTCCCCAGAAACCTTAAGTTGAACAAGTTTATCGCTCAAACGACTTGTGGCAACGAGAGCACGAATCTTGACCCTGAAGCTGCCATCCCCAAGCCTCTCTTTGGAAATGGTTTCCCAAGTCTGAATGTAGCCGCTGGAGTACAAGAGAATTTCATCGCGAATCAATCCCCCATCTATGACGAGGGTATCGCTGGATATCAGGGTGCCGACTGCCTGTTCAACCGCACTGCGTTGGGCGTTGACAGTTGCTTCTCTGAAACTCGCTCCCACCGCTTCAACTTCGACAGCCTGCTCTTGCGCCCAAGAATTCGGCGCTAGAAAGCACAAGAAAATGAGCACCCCAATGAAACTCTTGAAGTCGATATTCACCAGCCACCATCGTTCAGTCCTACTCGCCAGATGGTGTTAGATGACAACAGCTCCGTCAACTAGAAACACAAAGAAATTTCGAATGCGGCACAATCCATGCCGGCCTGGAAAGATTGCCAAACCGTGAACCTAGACAATCGCGACCCTAGAACTGAACCTAGGTGGCGAAGACGTCTCAACTCCTTGACCCTCCATCTCTTTCACGATCTCCAAGAACGTTTTACGCAATCACCACTCTCTTGTCGCGAAAATGAAGGATGGGCGCCAAGGGCAAAAGGCTATTATCTGGAGCTTGTATCCATAGGTGTCCTTCAGACAGTTCGCCAAAAGAACTCGTCGGAAGGCAAGGTTTAGACTCACCCTCTTCACAGACAAACAACTCTCCTTTGGTGTAGCCGTAGACCCGCCATGTTCCAACAAACGAGTCGAGAGTTGACTCCAAAAGACTCAAGACCTCGTTTAGGCGATGACCAATCGCAAGCTCCTCGTCGAGTTCTAGCCACAACTCTGGAATCTGGGAACTCACGGTTTCCTCTAGCCAGCGCGGAGGTAGGTACTCAACACGATGAGCATACCGCACTATCGTTTCACGAGTGATCAGCCGAAGTTCTTCTGGGTCACAGGTCTGCAATATCGGGTGAGGTGGTTCTATCGTGCGCAGTGCTTCAAGGAGTTCGCTTGCAAGCACACACCAAGACTTGATCGTAAAATTGGTACCGCCCATGGAGGTCAGAAAGCCCAGTCTCAAATTGCTATCAAGCTTGCCGATTAGCCCCAAGAGGATGGCGCAGAAATACTTCAGGGCAACTACTATGCAATGCATCTGTAGATCCACGACCGATGCTGCTGCCGTTTGTGGGCGGGGATAGGAAAAGAGCTCAAATCCTGCTCTTCGGTGCTTCCAACAGTGTTCCAAGAGAGCCTTTTCTATCAGTTTAGCCAGCGGATTCTTCACCTCTTTCAGGGCTGAACAAAGTCCGCACGCGAAGACAAGCGAATGTGGAAATGCGCCAATCATACGGAGGTCGGATTGGATACTTTCCAGACAAGATGAGGAATACTTCTTTAGACCTACAAAGACCCATTCGCCGATCGTCATAATCAAATCTTCAGGGTCAACACACCGTGCTACTGCTAGCAGCAGTGCGTTGAGAGCAAACTCAAAAGATTTGGTTCCCGAACGCGGAAGCGGGCTCAAACTCACCACCAGAAACGCTTGAAAGTCCTCGCGCCGTTGAAGAATAGCCTCAGCGAAAGCGACCGGGGTTTGAAGTGCAGAAATTTGGTCGGCTGCGAGGGGAAACAGACGCTCGTTCAGACGCTCAATTGCTCCCTTAAGCTCATCCATCTTCTCATGACCAATCAAGATCCGGGCCTTGAAAAATCTCTCGAGTTCGTAGCTTGGAGTTGGGCGTACGCAAATGACTGGGTGAACATTCACTCCTGTTGCAATGAATCTCAACGTCTCAGCGCTACAGCTCACGTCACGATTGATTTCAAGTAACTCTGAAAGGCAATCTGTTGCCGTGGTGTCTAGGACAGCGAATTGAACCTCGCTAAGCTGGGTAAAAACCCAGGGCCTACCATTGCATTTCGCCCTCAACCACTCCCAAGTAAGATTTTGTTTCTCCACCAAACCGCAGCCGCTGTATTCCCCGTCAATTTCAACAAGTGCGACGGAACAGACTCCACCCCGGAGAGCACTGGAAAGTCTTGCGTCAAAGTCGTCAACCTTCATCACCTAACCCGTGCCACTACCTTTTCGGAACTAACGAAACTTCGCAAACGCAAACAAGTGAAGTCATGCCGAAGCGGCAATCATCAAGCGAGGTACAACGTTGACAGATGCTGACGCAACGGTTTATCGCTACCCCACTGTACGATATAGGAGGTAATCGAATGGGGAAAGTTGAAACGCGTACATTGTAGTGTTTGCAAAAAGTCCTGTAGCCACTATATCTGCAAGCGCTGTGGCACTGGTTGGCATACACCATGCACAAAACGGCCAGGCAACAACGTATCTAACATTTGCCCGGATTGCGGCCAAACCAACTGAAAATCCGTTTGGTCACACACTATTCCACTTAAGGGGGGCATCCTCCCAAAACTGTCTCACCAAGGTGACCGGGAAGCCGCTTGTTCCGGCGATTCACATCACGGCAGTTTCCGGACTCTGCTAGTACTCTGAGTTAGGGATTCGACTTTCCAGCGTGTCGTGATACAAGAATTAAATCCTTCAATCCGGCTACGCTGGGGAAACACCCATGACGATGACTTCCGACGCCAAGAAGGCGCTCTCCAAAACCATCCGTGACCTGCGCGGGTTCCTCCTTAGACACCTGAGTACCGCTACCGAAGCGGAGTATCGGCTCTCCATCAAACGGGCGCATGATGCTGGTCTGGATGAGGCCAGGGATACGCGGCGGCGACGTCTGGAAGAGTGGATGGATGAACAGCTGCGCGCGGATGTGCAGACCGGGAAAAAGGGGGCTCGCACACGCGACGACTTCTTCCACGAAGCCATCCTACAAGCTGCATACACACTCCTAAACCGGCTCGTAATCCTGCGCCTCATGGAAGCCGCACCAGCGGGCGGACGTGCGCTACGGCCCACTCCTGTGCTCTCTCGGGGCTTACAGAGCGCGGGCTACAAAGACTTCCGTGCGCTCGCCCCTGCCCTTGTCAAAGACGATGCGACCGAAGGGTTCGAGTTCCTCCTCAAACTCGTCTTCGAGGAGCTCGCCAGCGACCTCCCCGGCATCTTCGGGCCCGCCGGCGTGGCCGACCTCATCCCGCTCACACCCGCCATCCTCAACCACCTGGTCAGCGAGCTCAACCAACCCGAGCTCGACTCCTGCTGGACAGACGACATGACCCTTGGCTGGGTCTATCAATACTGGAACGACCCCGCGCGCGAAGCGCTCGACGCAAAGCTCAACAGCGGCGGCAAAGTCGAGCCGCACGAGATCGCAAGCAAAACGCAGATGTTCACCGAGCGCTACATGGTAGACTGGTTGCTGCAAAACAGCCTCGGCCCCATGTGGCACGCTACATGCCAAAAGCACGGATGGACGCCGCTCGCCGAATCTTCCGGCACACTCGCCGCACTGGAAGAACGCCGAAAAGACTGGCGAGCAAAGCGCGAGGCCGGCCCAGAAAACGGCGGTGTCGCACTCACGGAGCTGATGCCGCTTCACACCCAGATGGAGCATCACTGGGCCTACTACATCCCGCAACCCATCCCCGAAGATGCCGTCAAACATGCGCCTGAGACCTTGCGCGACCTGAAACTCATCGACCCCGCCGTCGGCTCCGGCCACTTTTTGGTGGTCGCCCTGGATATGCTCGTGCCGCTCTACAGGGAGGAGGCGCAGCACCGCGGCGAGCAGGATCGCGACGAATGGCAGGACACGGCGATTGTGGAGAGGATTCTTTCGGTGAACCTCCACGGCATCGACTTGGACCCACGCGCCGTGCAGATTGCGGCCGCTGCGCTCTTCTTAAAAGCGCGGCAAATCGCGCCCAACGCACGCCCCGAGAACCTCAATCTGGTGGCGTCCAACTTGAGCCTGGCGAGCCTGGCGGATGACGATCCGGCGCTCGTGCAACTTCGCGAAGAAGTTGAGCAAGAGACCGGCATCCCGGCCGCGCTCACAGATACGTTGGTCCACGCACTCAGGGGTGCCGACCACCTTGGCTCGCTCCTCAAAATCAACACGACGGTGGACGAGGCGCTGACCAAATACGAGCTCGGCAAAGCGATCCCCGACCAGGGCGATCTTTTAGGCGGCTTTGCACCCAAACAACCTCGGCAATCACTCGCCCCCGAACAGGCGCGCGAGACCCTCTTGGACCGCCTTGAGAAGTTCCTAAAAGCCCACACACGAGGCGACGATCTGGGACTTCGACTCCGCGGCCAACAGCTCGCCGCGGGCGTTCGATTTGTGCGTATGGTGCGCGAAGGTACATACGATTTGGTGGTCGCAAACCCACCTTATCAGGGCACTTCGAAGATGGAGGATACGACCTACATCACCAAGAATTACCCGCTCGGCAAAGCCGATCTTTACGCCGCATTTTTGCTTCGTGGGCTGGAGCTTGTGCGCGAGGGCGGTGTGTCTTCGATGCTCACGATGCGCAACTGGATGTTCATCAAGCAATATTCAGGGCTGCGTCAGCACATATTCGGTACATTTGACCTGCGTGGACTGGGCGACTTTGCTGTCGGTGCTTTTGACGAAGTACCCAACGATGTGCTGAGCGTTGTCGTGAGTGTAGTTCATCGATCGACACATCGGCCTGACCAGAGTATTGCGCTTCAGCCAACAGCACCAGATGACAACTCGTATGATCGTGCACGAACACAACGAAAGCGAGCCGCCACCCTTTGCCACGAAGGTCGCCACACCTTTGATCCGCTCGCTCTCAGAGTCGTCCCCGAATGGCCCCTCGTCTACTGGTGGGACGAGACGCGACTAACCACATATGGGGAATCCAGAACCATTGGAGACCTGTATCAAGTTAAGCAAGGGCTTTGCACGGGGAACAATGACAGAACCATCCGGCTGCCTTGGGAAGTAAACAAGAGAGCAGTCCCACTTGCTCCAACCGTCAGCGATCTTTCGTCATGTAAGCTTTGGCTACCATTCATAAAGGGTGGCGAGGGCCGGGTCTGGCATGAACCACTTAGCTGGATTATCAATTGGCGTTGTCGTGGACTGGAGATTCGAGTTGGTGCCGAATCCAAGACCTTGGCGGCGAGACCTCAGAACGAGGCATTCTATATGAAGCAAGGTGTGGCCATTCAAACACTAGGGGGGACATTCAGTGGTCGTTGGCATCGCTTTCCCTCAATCTTTGGTGATATGGCTCGCACAGTGTTTGGAGAAGAGAGCGCAGCGATATTATGTCTTCTCAACTCGCGGGAATCTCGCGAGATAGCATCAAGTCTAAATCCAACAATTCACTTTACAGTCGGTGACCTTGCGCGACTACCTTTCCAACGAGATCTGAAGTCGTCAAACATCTTTGGCGTTCTCGAACTCTCCGGTAGTCTCCACGAAGCACATCGCGAACCCTCTGTGGAGTTCAAAAAACCGGGGCCGTCACCATGGAAACATGTCCAAGAGTGGGCGCAAATCGCAGTCGATCGTGAAAATGACGAACCACTCCCAGAATATTTCGAAGAACTCGATCCGGAGCCACCCACCGACCATCTGAGTTTTGCGCTTGGCGTGGCCCTCGGCCGCTTCGGCGCTCATGGGGAAGGCATCCTCGACCCAGCAAAAGATGACCTGTCAAATGCACTCCCACACGCCATCCTCTTCCTGGATACGACGCTCGAAAAAGATCATTTTCGCGATGGCTTAGGTCATAACGCCGCAAAAATTATTCACCAAAAATGGGCGGAATTCGGGGCGGAAATTAATTCCAAAAAAAGTCTTCGCGAATGGCTCGCCAATGATTTTTTCAAAGATATTCATCGGCAAATGTACGAAAACCGCCCCATCCACTGGCCGCTCTCATCAAGCAACAAAACATTTGTGGCCTGGGTCAACATCCACCGCATGGGCGCAAACACCCTCCGCGTCCTGCTCGCCGATCACTTGCACCCCACCATGAATCGGATTGACGGCGCGCTGAATGATTTGCGTGCCGCACGCAATAACCCCGATAAAAAGACGGCATCCGCAGCCGAAAAAGAATTCGATAGACTCACCAAAGCAAAAACTGAGCTCGAAGAATTTATTCAGAACGTGGAGGCATGCGCCGAGCGCGGTGCACCGCCCACGGACGCCAAATGCCCTGAGCGCGAAATTGACGCGGTTTACGACCCAACCCTTGATGATGGTGTGATGATCAACTCCGCTGCCCTGTGGCCCCTTCTGGAGCCGCAGTGGAAAGACCCCAAAAAGTGGTGGAAGGAATTGGCGCAGGCGAGCGGTAAGAAGGACTATGATTGGTCGCATTTGGCGATGCGTTATTGGCCGACGCGCGTGGATAAAAAGTGTCAGGAAGACCCGTCACTTGGCGTGGCCCACGGATGCTTCTGGCGCTACCACGCCGAGCGCGCCAGGGCATGGGAACTTCGCCTCCAGGATGAAATCCAAGCCGACTTCAAAATCACCGAAGCCCCCTACCGCCCGGGCGGCCGCAACGTGAACGATGGTGGCGACATCCCTCATCGCGAAGCCTATTTGCGCGACCACGCATTGGATGCCATTGCGGGAGTCGAGAAAGAAGCAGAGCGCCGCATGGGCCGCGGCACCAACAAAAAACTCGTCCCCACCATGACCATCTTGGAATCCGGCCTTTGGTCCAACTTCCCTGCCGAAATCTGGGAAATGGAACTTCGCCTCTCCAAAAAACAAGGCATCGAATTCCGCCTCTTGAGCCCCGACGAAGAAGCCGCCCGCACCACCTTCGCCACCTCACATCCCCACGAAGTCCGCAACCGCGAAACCATCCTTCGCAACCTCGTCCCACCAGAAGACATGTTCGAAGATGATGAGATTGTGGACGACGATGACCTGGATTCGAGCGATGAAGAATCGCCAACGCCAGACAACGTGCTGGAGCTTCGCCCCTCCAAGCGTGAAGAAGGCAAGTTGAATGTTCGTCCTGAGCGGTCAGGTTTAGAGCAACTTGTGGCGTTACGCGAATACCTTTACGCGCTCCACTTTGGGATTCGTGAACCCAGGGTAATTGTTGCTCGGATTAAGGAATGGTCGTTGGCCAATTTTGACGAATCTTGGCGTTCCAGCACCTCAGAATTGGCCAGTGATTTGGGCTTCGTTGACGCCGTTGGATTGACTCTTTCTGGTTTCGGCAATGACTTCATCACAGGGCTGGAAAGTCAGACAGAAGTGCTCGAAAAGTTGCTCCCACAAATCCGGAAAGCTGCCTTCGCACGGGTTGTTGAAGCCATTGAAGCAGGTCAACATGAATCCGTGTTCTACAGCGAAGCTCAGCCGATTCAGGAAATGGATAGCTACAATGAGGCTGCCTATCGTTCTTCGTTGCCTGGCCGATTGCGAGTGTCGGAGGAGGAAGAGGAAGAGTTGGTCATCCCTGATGCGCACCAGTTGGTGATGCTCACCCGGCTTCTGGAAGGCATCGCGCTTAACCTCAAGGATAAAGATAAATTGCGCTGGTACCTGGGTGTGAAGACTATTCGCACGGTGGACCGCTATACGCGATTGGGCAAACAGGTGGGACTCATCATGGAAGATCGTGGCCTATCAGCAATGGGGCGAGAGTTTGTTATCAACTCCGACCGACGACTTCCCATTGCACGGGAAGCCTTCCGCGAATGGGCCGTGATCAAGGAAGTATTGGCTCTGTATAAATCCATTTCAAACATGGATAAAGCCGCTGAGAAGGTGATTCGCGCTCGTACAAGACTCCAGGGTGAAACGGTAACAAAACGAGCCCGCAGCCTTGGAAACTGGATCGTGCACGAACTGAAGCTCGTCCAAGGCGACTTGTTCTAAACAACCGCCTCAAGCTCGTTTTCTGCCCACTTCACGAATTTCATGATGCATCCAATCAGATGAAACCCTTCTTGCGCAGGAACAGCTGCACCTTTATGAACAACTTCATCTCGAAAGTATGCAAGCCGTTCGATCTCACTCTCGTAGGGCATGAGATGCCCCTGATTTAGCCGCTTTTTTGTGTAGAAGGCTTCTCTAATCTTCTTCGTGGCGATTCTGACGCCCAACGAAGCGTTATTATCGATGGTACGGATGTTTAGAGCACCTAGCCAGCTATAAAGCAACATCTCGAGACCTTGATGTGCCGTCATAACGGCCAAGCGTAGCGAGTTGGCGCGATCCTCCAACAAAAACTCCCGGGAACGCTGTAGCAAATCGTGGCCAAGCTGATTCAACGGTTGTCCTTTTACCGCACCGGCCGAAGCGTCCTGTAAATACTCGAAAATTGCGAGGGTAAGTGCATCACTGGGAACAGGGGCTTTTTCACCATACCAAGCTCCATCTGTGTGTTGTTGTGCGAGAAGCCAGGATACGCCCGAGGCTATCGTGTGCTGAGCCTCAAAATGGGCCAACCTGAGCGCCTCAAGGACCACCAATGTTACCCAAATGTCTGGGTGGTAAGTGGTCTTAGCCTTGTCCAATTCGATATGGCCCCAAGCACCAGAGGGATGTTGTTGCCCGACGAGCCAGTTGAGAGCTTTGTCACGTGCGTTGCGATGTATTGAAATTCGGCCGAAGCGTGCAAGTGCATATGCGCCAAATGCAGTCCCCAATACCATCCCCCCGTTTGGAAAATTTCCGAAATCCCGCTCGTATCCTGTGGACTCAAAACTTTCCAAAATCTCATCCAATGCAACATCAATATAAGAGCGGATGTGATGTTCTAGAGCTGAGCATTTGCCAATAAACCAAAGGTCGTGAATGGGGTGGAGCGGCCGTCGAAACGTACGAATAATCTCTGCCTCCAAATCCCTGAAGTCAGTGATCTCAGCTGATTCAAGAAATCGGAAGCGTTCCGCGTTGATTCGACCGTCTTGACCCTGACGCCAGAATATCAGTGTATCATATTGACTACCTTGAGCTTTCTTTTCTCTCATCAGCTGCTTCCAGTCGCCAATAATCAATCGCCGTGTCTCCTCAAGCGAGTCAGCAAAGTATGCCGCAACTGAATATGATGCCGTAAAATTGTAGTAGAACTGATCACGATGGGCCAACAAAAATGCCTCAGCCTTGGAAGTACCCATGTCCAGCTTTTCCAAGTCATCAAACGCCTGTTGCTCCAAACTCCGAAGCAAAGATAGCAATTTTGGTGAGTGGGAACCTTGAACGCTCCTGACCACTTCTTCCCTCAAGCATGTAGCAAGTTCTTCCTCGAAAACCGCGAAGTTTCCTTCCAGCCTTTTCAGGAAGTCTTCTTCTTCGGGGTTTGGATACTCATCGAGGAGGCTGGAATGCGTGACACCAGTCACGGAGCTCACGGCACGAGATATCTCCGTTGGTAGACGCTGAACTTGTTGATAAATACTTCGCACAGCAATAAGTCTGCGCCACAAAATCACTGCATTCTGATTAACATCCATGCTTTCTATCTCTCGCCAAAAACCTCTTAATGTGCCGCCAATGACTGACTGCTTCTCTCAGATCAGCGGCTGACTAATTCTGAATCGTCGATCGCTGGAGAAGCGTGGCAACCAATGACAGTTTGGGATCACCTACCATCAATTTTCGCCAACAACTACACACCTGCGGGTGGATCCGTTCTGTAAGGCTCTCTATTTCGACACCAGTTCGGTGACCCAGATTGGGATTGTTAAGAGTGAGTACTGTCCCTTGAAAGACTACCCGGGCAGCTGTTTCTGCAGTGGACGGGTGAAGCAGCTCTCGCCTGAGAAGTGCTGGTAAGGCAAATAGAACAAAAGGGTCAACGAAAGGGTGGCTATATTTGACATCCAACCTTTTGATGGTTCGGTTGATGAAGTCGTGATGGGCTGCAAGTGTGGCGTCGTCGAGTGCCAAGAGTTCCAGTAGGAGTTTAGTGGCAGCTCTTGTGGGTTCTTCCCCAATTGCCTCAAGAGCTACGGAAATCGGTAAGTCTTTGGGAGAGAGTTCCGCCAAGCCTGTCAACAAACTAAGTGATGGACGTCCGAACCGGTCCTTCTGGCGCAGACGATTGAGCATTTCTTTCACTACAGCTTCGCTATTTTCAGTCCTGCGAAGCGCAGCTCTACTGAGGGTTAGAAAAAGTGATGTATCTCGGTTGTCGTTGTGAAAGGCAAAACGACAACGACCTTGGGCTTGAATTGCGGAGACTGTTGCTGGGTCAAATTGTTGGTCAAGGATGAAGCTAAGTGCAGACGCCAGCAATGCACCTATTGGACTCGCCGAAACAAGAACTTCCACATCCTGCGTGAGGATTTCTTGCCTAAGAAGATCCCAGTCGAGGATTAGCCCCCAACGCAACGGAACATTATGGGTCTCTGACTTGGCAATATCTCGCAAAGATGAGGACGTTGGTGGGCTCAGTTGCTCGGTTTGAGGAACCTCCCAACGATCGTGAGGAATGACCACAAAATCTTCACCTCGGCGTGCATACAGCGCTCCCTGTCCCTTTGGATTGATTGGTTTGATTTTTAACAGTTGCTCTACAACCTTCAGCGAAAGGTCTCCGAATTCATCCGATAGCACACCTAGCCAATGTAAACTTTCAGGTCCGACTTGGTCCCAGTCAAGCTCACCGAGCAACGCAGTAGCTGCTTCTCCGATAGCGTCCCCAACGGTCGGAAACTCTTGACCGATCTGAAGTAAATGCAACGGAGCCGCGGAAACATTCATCATTCGGAGATCGTCTTGCTTCACCGCGCTCCATACCAACTGACGCCATCCTATCCGACTTGTGCTTGCATTGGACGATAATGCGGAACGGACACTTGACGCCAACAATCGGGATGGTGAGTCGAATGGAAGTGCTTCGGACTGTTGGATGAATTCGCTATCGCTAACCAAGGCTTCAACTTGTTCCCACGTTGAAGCACGGAAGACGGATTCAAACACTACGGCGATGCAACGCTTTTGCACATCATCAGACAAGTCATACTCTGTGAGAAGCTTGTCGGCGGCGATATCGGATAGTGGTCCATTCTCCTGCACTAGTTTAATGAACGCCCCGTGGGCTTCTTCCCGCGAAATAGTCTTTCCTACCAATTCCCTGCAGCTAAACGGCCACTTGTAGGAGAGTGATAGTCGAATGACTCTTTGGCGAAGTTCGTCACTTAGTTTCTGCTCATTAACAAGTAGAATTGCGGCTGCTAGAGCTGCGGGCTCGTCCGGTCCAGACACAGCAATGCTCTCCAAGGAGAGTAGCTCGGCACTTGAATACTTCTGTGTGAGCAAATATTCGTCCAACTCGTTATTCCAAATGACTGGATTGGCGCGAAAATCAAGCAATCGCTCTAATCCGATTCTACGGGCAAATTCTGAAAAATGCGGGATGGTGAGAAGAAAAGCCGCCGCGTATCGTTCAAACTGGTTTGGTGACGAAAGGAAGGTTCGGAGGTCGTTTTCGATCGTAGCCGCATTACCGCACTGGAGAAGGCTCTGAATTCGTGAGATGAGATCTGGCCGGCGGCTGAGGGTGAAGGAAGTTGTTCCACTCATGGCTTTGACGAGTGTGTTTACCAGACTGTCGTCGCTTGGCTTCAGCAGACCCAGGAGAATTTCCCAGTGGGTCGACATGCCATTCCACCACTTTTCGCCCATACGGTGGGAGAGCCAAGTCGCTCCATCTGGTTGAGAACGTACCAGCAGCGCGTAAATCTCAGCAGCTTCCGCGACGTACCCACCGTCATGGATCCCATGTTCGAGTCCAGGCAGCAGAAAATCAAAATCTCGTTCACCTCGTCGAAAGAGTTCCACACTTGCGAGAGGGCTGTTATCCGCCGCGGCCAATCGCGCCACAGCTTGAAATCCCTCACAACCGACCAATTTTTCGATCTTACTAAACAGATTCGCTCGTCTATCGGGGTCGAAGTTCTTCCCAAACAAGCGACACACAAGTTCGACTGGCGGCGGTTCCTTAAATCTAGACAACCACCATTCCAAGACATCAGGGGCATACGGACAAATCGCCGCAACTGCGAGCGTCAACTCCTGGTCTTCCGTCAAACAAGACTCTAGTGCTCTTTGTGGAAACTGGCGGAGTGATTGAGATGCCAGAGCATGAAATTGAAACCAGCGACGCTCTATTGGATCAAACACCTCGGGTACGACCGTCGCTAGTGCAGGCAACAGCGAAATTGAACCTTGGTGTGTCACCAACAACGTTCTCGCGAGCAGCATGAGCTTTTCGCTCGCATAGTTGGGTAGCACTTCGTGCTGTGCGATCCAGCGCGGCAAGACTCCTTCAACCACCCAAAAATCTTCGTCATTGAGCGGATAGCGCGGGTCTAAATAGGCACCCCAGAACCAATCGAATCCTGTCTCACCACCGAGATACAATGCGCGTGCAACGGCTTCAGACCATTCACCTTCCCGGATCGGAAAGCGTCTTATGCAACGGCTCATTCGCCCTTCGTTGACCGCAATCCAAAGTTGTTCGGCGAGGCCCCTGTCGTCTGTCTCAGCAACGGCATAGCACGTCTCAGTCAGTCCAATTTTTGCGGCATTTTTGGCAAACATGCCAACGAGCACATCCCCGTCCAATTCTTCTCGTCGTCGGAGTGCGCAGCATGCGAAAGCAAACTCGCGCCAAGCCAAATTGCTCAGAGCCTCATCGGATTGGGATGCAGCCCATCCTGCTGAAAATTCGCGAATAGCTTCCAGAGGAAAATCTACTCGACCCTTCGTCTCTTCTACCAACAACCCCCGTTGGATGAATTCATCAACTGCTGAGGCAGCAACTTTTGGGGTTAGTTTCGCCTCCAAGACTTTCAGAGCCTTGGAGATGGGAAGACTGATTTTCCCCTGCAGGGCCAAAACTCCGAAGACATTCATCCGCTGATCAGGCTGAGGGAACTCTGCTGTGAATTCGCTGCCCTCCAGTTGTCCAGCCGCGGAGTCCCAGTCCCCTAGACGTGTGTGCAACAGATTGTAGAGCAAATCGCCCAGTGTCTGAAACCCAGTGTTGGAGAGGTTCCGGCGATTGGACTCCAACATGAGTCGGGCAGTAAGTGGTGTTGCCGGAAGTCCTTCTAAAGCTGAGGGAGTTTCACCTAGATACCCGGCCTGGCTCTCCATTCCCTTGTTGATCGCCTCAAATTCTGCAAGGCGTAGCTGTTTCATCTCCTCTTTTGCGAGCGGGCGCAAACTGGCGCAGTCCCAACCCGATGCTTGGTATGAGCGAACGTCGAGCGGTCGTGACATTATGGCTACGTGGGTGATATTCGACTTATCCAATCGGGACCTGAGCTTTTGTTGGTCTGCTGGACCAAGTTCGTCGAAGCCATCTACAACAACCGCTAGCGGAGGCTTTCCCAAGTCCGAACCACCACCGTTGAAATAAATAAAATGGAGGATGTCCAACAAATCAAAAGGTTCTGCGCTTCTCTTATGAGTCAATTCAGAGGCATGAACGAGCCCTACCCATTCATCTGGACTATCGTGCTGGATTGTTCTGGCAAGTTGAGCAGCGGTTGTGCTCTTTCCACTACCAAGGGGGCCAACGATTACCATTCGGCGACACCCAAGTGCGGCCACAGATAGGTCAATCGGTCGAGCACTTTCTTCGGTTCGAGTAATGAGGGTCGCCGTCCGCAGCGGCAAGAGTATTGGATCCCCATCACGGACGGCTTTCCACTTCTGATTGATTAACTTGGTGGCAATTTCTTCTGTTCGTTCCCTTAACTTGCTAACGTTAATTATGGAAGGCGTTTCCAAATCCAGGATCTTGAAAAACTCAGAGAGAGTGTGATGAGATGCGCCATCTAAACCCCTCAAACTCTCGCGAAGTAGTGCGGAGGCAGTGAGCGGCTCCTCCGCGCCAAGTTCTCTAAGTAGATCCGCTGCATGATCGCGAAGGTGCCTTTCATCTGCAGACCTTATGGAGAGCCGTTGGCAGATGGCCATAACTTCTTCGATTTCTACATCAAGCGCAGCACGTATCCCCTCAACGAACTTTTTTTCTTCTCGATGAAAACTCTTTTGAATTAGTCCAATTTCTGCATTCGGTTTTGACAGTCGTTCACAAATCTTCTGCAACTCAACGAGTGATCCAAACCCCGGAATCTTTACCAAAGTCGACACAAAGAATTCGTATCTCCGCTGTTTAGATGTGTGCACCTCCCGCAGCATCTCCGTGAATTCGACCTGATCCAGCGGAGTTTTTTGATCCTTCACTTGATATCGATGAAAGGTAGTGATTTTCTGACGGGTAATTTGGAACTCAAGATCATCCCATTTGGACTTGTCCTCCGTTTCTCGTGTTACTCGAAAATCGGCTATGTCTCCGCGGGTAAAATCAGACATGAACCTCGCGGCATAGTACACGCCAACCGTTATTGCGTACTCGTGCCGACTTTGAAGACTCGTCTGCCACCTACCCATCCGCTCTCCTTATTGAGCGCCGACCGTGGCTCGAACTGTCAAAGGACGGCCGAGTCTGGTGATGCACCGAGTTAATGGGCAGCTGGTTGTAGTGGTGGAGACTCGTCGTCATCCTTACAGGCATACGCAAGACCGGTTCACAGGTGAAGATGTTATGGTCGAGTATGATGCGGACGCGGTCAAGGAGACATGTGTGAGCAGAATTCTTCACCGACTCAATGAAGATGCGCTCAAGGCGTGATCGGACGGCGACCACTTTCGTGAAATCTTAGTTTTCTCATGCGAGAAAATCCTCCTTTCACGAAAATCTTCCTAGGCACCTGTCCAACTTTTGAATTGTAGGCATCGCAGTTTCCGAGGATGATGGTCAACACTTCTCGCGCGCCTCCGCACCGTTGTTGACTTCAAGTTTTCATCTTTCTGAAGGGTTCGTTGTGATGATAATGTTTGGGCAGGTTTCTAGTGCTCTTGAGAAGGAGCTGAGGGCCGAGATCAGGAAAGATGGGGTTGTGATATGGCTGGATGCCGATCATCACTACACGGGCTTTGTGGACGGCCTCAGGGCACGTCGGCAGAACGGTGAGTTGCCGTATGAAGTGACGGCGTACCGCGGCTCGCATCTTGAGCTGATGTTCCAGCTGGAGGGGATTGCGGCTGGGCCTACACGTGCACCGTTACTCATTCACATGCCAGGCTTTAACGAAGAGTCTATCAAGGCATCGCCCGTCTACGAGTTTTATCTGGCGGGCAAACGATTCCGGCGCGCCATGAAAACCCTTGTGGTCGAGGCGGCGACGAGCCACGCGGCACCGGAGGCTATTGCCTTGTTTGCGGACTCGCCGGACCTGTCGCTCGAAGCCGCGGATGAGTGGGTCAAGGCGTGCATCGAAGCAGCATCCGGCGGGTTTCAGGCGCAGCTCAAGTTGCGGGGCGCTGAAGGTGTTTTGCAAGACTTGCTCGGCGGCACCTTCCAGCTCACAGACCCCAAATATGCGACCGAATTCTGGGAGCAATGGACGGTGTGGACGGGAATCACCCAGCAGTGGCCACTCTACGGACTGGGGGCGACGCATGACTGGGCGAGCTGGGCGTTTGCGCTGGCGGGCTGGGCGCTCAGCGTGGAGTTTGTGGACGATCTTCAGCGCGAACCTGTGAGCCCGCTTTTGCGCGGCGTCGGCGAGTTACCACAGGCCGTAAAACTCACCTGTCGTGGCATTGCACGCATGCTCCGCGACCATCACCCGGACTTCTACCAGCGGGCGGCCGACGATACGCAGGCGCTCCTCGCGGACGAAGTTCAGGTGGCCCACGCGCGCGACCTTGGAAAGATCGATACTTTTCGGTTTGAAGAGGATCTGGTTCTCAACGCGGCACTGGAGTCACTCCAAAAGACGGACTGGAATCCCGTGCTCACGTGGGCCACACCGCGCGTAAAAGAACCTCACACATCGTTTTGGCTGCGTCGCGACCCATCGCGCGTACTCGCCTGGGAGCTACTCTTATTGGGCGCAAGCCTTGGTCAGGCCATTGGCAACGCTGGGCAAACTCTTGGTGGACAAAGCATTGATGAGGCGGTCCAGTTTTATGCCATGCACGGTGAAGCCGTTGACCGTTTGCATCGTCACTTGGAGCAAAGGCGAGCAGCTATTTTGAGCCCTCGACTACCTCAGTTTCATGAGCTTCGAGCCGCATTGGACGAAATGCGGGTGCGTTGGCGGAAGTGGGCGGATGCATGGGCCTTGAGATTCTCGGAGCTTTCGCGCGCCGATGGTTTCTTGCCGAGCCCTCCTATGCAACAGCGCAATATCTTCGATGATGTGGTCAAACCAAGCACCGAAGAGGGTTTAACCGCATTCTTTGTGGTGGATGGATTGCGCTACGAGATGGGGCAAGAGTTGATGCGTACGTTCGAGGCGAGCGCTGGTGTTGTTGCGTCGCTCAGCCCAGCACTCGCCGAGCTTCCGAGCGAGACTTGTGTCGGAATGAACGCCCTAGCCCCAGTCTCAAACGGTGGAAAACTCAGCGCTGTTTTAGACAAGAGTGAGAAGATTGTCGGGTTCTCAACCGGTGAGTTTCAGGTACTGAGACCTGAGGCGCGAAAACGCGCAATGCATGAGCGAGTCGGCGGCGTGAATTGCCCTTGGATATCCCTGGAAGAAGTCGTTTCTCGAGATGCGTCGAGTCTGCGCCAATCTATCTCGAGGGCTAAACTTGTGGTGGTACATAGCGAAGAGATCGACAAAGCCGGCGAGAGCAATGTTGGGCCTTCTGTGTTTGATGATGTGATGTCGAAGCTTCGTGCAGCGTGGCAGCTACTGCGAGACGCTGGGGTGAGACGTTTCGTGATCACCAGTGACCATGGCTTCTTGCTTTTGGACGACCGAACACGGATTTCTCTGCCTCATGGTCGCAAGGTGGACCCCTCGCGCCGTCACGTCTACTCCATGGTGGCTGCCGACCATCCGGGCGAGGTTCGAGTGACACTGGAGGATCTGGGGTATGTGGGGGCGAAAGGCTATTTGATGTTCCCCGAGACGACGGCTGTTTTTGAGGTCGGAAAACGCTCGCTCAATTTTGTCCATGGCGGAAACAGTCTTCAAGAGCGCGTCATTCCTGTCCTCAAAGTTGTGCATCGCTCGCCGAGCGGGGGCAACACCCTTTCTTATGCGGTGAAAGGCAAGGTCAAAGAGGGCGTGGCGGGTATGCATTGTTTGGAGCTCATCGTGGAGGTTCAGGCCCAGGTGGCACTTGGCTTCGGCGCTTCACGTGAAATCGAGCTATCCATGCACGTGCCTGACCGCAGAGATGCGCGGGTAGAGCTTTGCCAGGCGCGAGGGGCACGTACCGAAGCGGGTTCCATCCACGCACCAGTCGGCAAGCCTTTTGAGGTCTTCTTCAAGCTGAGTGGACAAACAGATCAGCGTGTTCCTGTGGAAGTGTTCCACCCAAGCAAAGTAGCGGATGTGACGCCGTTCCTACCCGACCATCGATTCGATTTGAGCGCGTCAGGTGAGGTCTTTGAAGACGAGCAGCGAGACGAAAAAGAGCATGAAGATATCGACTGGTTGGCGAAGATGCCGGACGACGCGCGGCCAATTTTTGAACATTTAGCGAAGCATGGTGTAGTCACAGAAGAAGAGATCATAGCGCTAACTGGCAAGTCGCGCGCGGCACGCGCGTTCGCCACGCACGTGGAGGCGTACGTCAGGCTTGCGCCTTTTGATTTGAAAGTAGACCATATCGGCGGAATCAAGCGCTACTTCCGTGAAGGTGGAAAGAAATGAGTGCGTTAACTCAACGAGACGTGGATCATATTTTTGAGAAGTTGCGCACGGGCGTTGTACCCGAGCGTGGGATTGATACGTTTGCTGTGGGGATCGACAGACAACGAAACGAAATCAAGCGGCAGCTTGAGTTGATCGAGCGAGGAGAGGGTCAAACCAAGTTCTTGCGCGGTGGCTATGGTTGCGGGAAGACGTTTATGGCCAAGCTCGCCCAGCTCGAGGCGAGAAATGCGGGATACGCGACGAGTTTTGTTGTGGTTTCCGACAACGATCTGAGATTTCACAAGTTTGACGAGGTCTATCGAAAGATAATGTCTGAGCTTGGTACCTCGATGTGTGAGCGCGGCGCTTTCAACGATATCTTGGACCGCTGGATCTACCGTGTCGAGGAGCAGCTGATCGATGCCGGCGCTGATGAGAATGCCCGGGACTTCGACGACAAAGTGCGTGCACGCATCAAGGAAAACCTGAATGCGATGTCCAGTGGCAAGGCTCCGGCAGACCTCATCCGCGTGGTTCAGACGATTTTTGATTTTAAGCAACGTGGCGAGTCTGCTGAAGCGGGCTCTCTCCTCTCGTGGCTTTGCGGCAGCTCGAACGTGAGTGCATCAGCAAAGAAGGCAGCAGGTATTCGCGGAAATATCGAGAGCAAAGACGCCATGGATTACCTTCGTGGCGTGCTCGAGATCGTCAAGGCGTCCGGCTATAAGGGCTTGGTTGTCATCATCGACGAGGTTGAGACGATTCTGCGCGTCCCGAATAAGACTTCTCGGGGCAAATCCCTCAACGGTATCCGACAGATTGTAGATATTGCGGGCTCGTATCCAGGTATGTTGTGGATCTTCACGGGTACACCGGAGTTTTTTGACACGACTCGGGGTGTTTGCGGCCTTGCACCACTGCACGACCGTATTCGATTTACACGTCAGGGCACCTTCGCAAACATGCGTCAACCTCAGATCGAGCTCGTGCCATTTGACGAGAAGCGACTGAAGGAAGTGTCGATGAAGTTGCGGGAGCTCTACCCAGCCAAATCTCGGGGTAACCTTGAGGAGAAGATAAGCGAGGAGTTTATCGACCGGCTGGTGGATGAGGTTACAAAAGGGTTTAAGAAGGATGTCGGAATTGTTCCGCGGCAGTACTTGCGTCAGTTGGTCGAACAAATGGATATCGTCGAGCAGAATCCTGAGTTCAATCCTATGAAGGAATGGAAGTTTGAACCCGTATCACTGAGCCTCGAAGAAGAGAGTGTGATCGAAGGCAATGACGCGGGGTTTGACCCTGATGAAGAACCCATTCCGGTTATGGATGTGTTTTGACCGTTTTCTCGAAATTCCCACCGCGGCTTCAAGACGCAATTGTTAGTCGACTCGGATGGAGTGCATTACGTCCGGTTCAGGAGCTGGCGGGCGAGACCCTTCTGGAGGGACTGAATGTCGTTATCCTGGCGCCAACTGCGGGTGGAAAGACGGAGGCGTCTATCTTTCCTACTCTTGCACGGTTGATGAATGATCAGTTGCCGGGTGTTGGAGCCGTCTACGTGGCACCAATCAAGGCGCTACTCAACAATCAACGTGATCGACTTGGGCTCTATACCGAAATGGTGGGCATGCGTCGTATGGTTTGGCACGGCGACGTCTCGGAATCGGAGCGCAAGCGGTTCCTGAAAGATCCCACCGACCTCTTGATGACCACTCCGGAGTCATTGGAGGTGATGTTGATGTCGTCGCGGGTCAATGAGCGCGAACTTTTCAGGAACTTGAGGTTTGTGATTGTTGACGAGGTACACGCGATGGCGGGCACGGACCGTGGTTCTCACCTGATAAGCGTCTTGGAGCGACTCGCAAATGTGAGTCAATTCGATGTTCAGCGGGTGGGGCTTAGTGCCACCGTCGGAAACCCTGATGCAATTCTGGAGTGGATTGCGGGCTCTTCGAAGAGAGGCGGACGAGTAGTTGACCCGCCATCCAAGCCTGAGCCGCGAGAGCTGCTCGTCATGCACGATGAGAATCCGCTTGCGCTCTCAAGCGCCGCGGCACTTATGGGCGTTGGCAAGAAGAGCCTCTTCTTCTGCCAAACGCGAGCAACCACCGAAAACGTTGCCCAAAAGATGCGCGACCGTGGCACCGAAATCTTTGTGCACCATGGTTCGGTGTCGAAAGAAGAGCGTGAATTGGCCGAGGAACGCTTCCACAAGGGAGATGCCGCCTGCATCATTTGCACATCGACCTTGGAGCTTGGGATCGATGTGGGTGATTTGGATTTGGTCTTCCAGGCCGGTGCCCCCACTACCGTAAGTTCTTTCAAACAGCGTATGGGCCGAACGGGGCGCCGCGCTGGGAAGCACGCAAACACGACCTTCTTTTGTGAAGCTGAGGATTCGGTTTTGCAGGCGGTAGCTCTAATCGAGCTGACGCGTGAGAAATGGGTGGAGTCCGTGGAGCTGACCAACCGCGCTTGGCCTGTGTTGATCCATCAACTACTCGCCATGTCACTCGCTAGAGGCGGAATCAGCCGCGACAAGGCGTGGGAGCATTTCGCGAAGGTTCCTGACTTTTCTGGCATTCATCGCGCAGAGTTTGAACGGCTCGTGGACTGGCTCATCAAGGACCGCTCGTTACTTGAAACGTCTGGTCTCCTGGTTTTGGGATCCAAGGCAGAGCATCGATTTGGCAAGAAGAACTTCATGGAACTCTATGCGGTCTTCTCAAGCCCCGAGTTCTACACCGTCGCGCAGGAGACGGGCAGTCCGCTAGGATTCCTTGAACAGGAATTTGTGGACATGTTGAGCGAAAACATCAGCTCGTTTCTTTTGGCGGGAAAGTCTTGGTTCGTGAAAGAAGTGCGGCATACCGACAAGCGTGTGATTGTGGGCCCAGCACCGCGGGGGAAGGAGCCGAAATGGGGTGGCTTTAGCCCGCAGTTTTTGGGCTTCGAACTTTGTCAGAAGATGAAGGCAATTTTGGCGTCCGAGCAGGAGTTTAAGTACTTGGACCGAAAGGCCGCGCTTGCACTTAAGCGCTGGCGTGGCGCAATGGCCAACGTTTGGGAAGCCGAGTTTGACGGGGTTGAGTTTGGTGACAGACAAATCACCTGGTGGACTTTCGCCGGTGGAAAAATCAATTCCACACTCAGACGAGCCCTAAACGCGAGTATGCCGGGCTGGGAGATCTCCGAAGATAACTTCGCCCTGAGGATACGCGGAGTTACGGCGGAGCCACATGTCTTTCAACAAACACTGTCTAAGCTTAAGGAGTTTGAATTCTGGGAGAATGAGCGATTTTGGGCGGAGGTGGGCCAATCCCTTCCGAACTATCGACTATCGAAATTCCAGACGCTGATGCCACCATGGGTGGAACGCGAGGTCCTCGCTACACACCTCATCGACATTGCCGCCACATGGGGTTGGCTTACGGGTGACCATCGTAGTGGACTCTCAAGCGTGCCCGACGGAATCGGCTTGCCTACGAAACGCGAGATTGCCCTTTTGGAGGCGCCTAGAACGCAAGCTAAGACTCAGCTGCCCGAATCTTGGACTCGTGGGCGGAAACGGAAATGGATCGCGTCAGAAGCCGAATTACGAAGCGCTGTGAAAACTCTGAAAGAAGAGAGCGTCCTTGGCTTGGACGTGGAGACCACATTAGGCACCCGTACCCTTTGCCTCATACAGCTGGCTAGCCCCACCGAGACTTATCTAATCGATGCACTTGAGATCGCTGATTTGAGGGTCTTGGCTGATATTCTGAGCGAGGAGTCTCCCACAAAGCTTATCCACAATGCCGCTTTCGAAGAGGAAGTCTTTGAAAGGGTGGGCCTGGCCTTGAACGGTGTGCATGACACCATGGTCGCTTCACGGATGCGCGACCCAGATGCACTGGATGGTCACAGCCTGAAAGCGGTTTGCGAGAGGGAACTCAATATCGCATTGGACAAGACGCAGCAAACTAGCGATTGGGCTCAACGGCCGCTAACGCTGCAGCAGTTGGAATACGCAGCCTTGGACGCGGAAGTCCTGCTGCTTTTGCCCTCTTAATCGTATGGTACATCACTGAACCTTACTTGGCGGAAGAGAGTAAGAGAGATCAGACGCCTGATAGAATGCCATCAGCTTTGCCCCCATCTGCGTTCCAAGCTCTTTGTCGAGGTTGCCCCACATCCATATGCTACAATAGCGGAAATACCTACCATGAGCCGTGTGAGGCGCCCTGACTAGTAAGTGTGCCAACTCGTGAATCATGTAGTGTCCAAGGGCCCATGAGGATACATCTTGGTTGATGAGAATCATGTTGGCTCTTTCAATGGCAAGTGCCGAGCTTGAATGTAGCGATGATGGGATCTTAGCTTTCATGTCTTCAGACGTGAAGTCTACCCATACAAAATTAGGGAGGGTCTGCGGATAGCGGTCGATAAACCAAGGTTCCTTGAGAGAGGAAATGAGACCGTGAAAGATATCACTCGCTGGTGTTCGCCAGTCAAAGATTGTTCCGCTTGTGCCAAGCTCCAGTAGCTCGGAGCACACAGCGAGGAATTCAGCGATGTAGACCTCTTGATCCCTATCCTCCTCATGTCTTCCTGTTGTTGAACTGATCATAAGATCAGTCTCCCACTTATGGTTGTAATACCCAGGACAACCAATGTCGCTACCCGTCAAGATATCAGCGTACTCTTGAGAGGTGATAATATCGCCAAGTCGAGCTATTCCGTCATCATACTTCGCCTGATTCTCTTCAATAATAGATCTAACGGTCTTTGTCTGAGCGTTGATCTGATCAATTGTATTTGGTGATTGTCTTTCAGGGACAAGAATATGAACCATCAAACCTCCTTTAGCTTATCCATGCGCACCATCTTGGTTAGATCGTGATCTTGGTCTTTAGTCGCCCTATTACCCTCGTAAGGCATTACTCATATAAGGTAATTACCTTATATGAGTAATACCTCGATTTTGACGGCAGCAGCGCGGGCATTAATCGCGGAGAGAGCATCTTCGAGCTCGCCTTCGATATTGAGATTGCCCTCGAGCTCGTAGAAACCGATGGAGTCCCCTTTGACGCCCATCGCCTTGAAGAGCACGTCTGCCTCCTTCTTCAGAATTCGCTTGAAGTCGATGGTGAACATTCCCTCCTCGAAGACGTCTCCGTCTCTGCTCAAAGCGCGAATGAAGCTCAGCAAGAGAACGCTTTGGTCCTCCTTTGAGAGAGCGTCGAACTCTCGTTTTCGGTAGCGGGCCATCTCGGAGTAGCCGGGCGAGCCCTCGGTGTAGGCGATCACAAGATAGTCCTTTTCGACTTCTTTGATCGCTACGACCTCGCCGACTGGTCCGCTGAATCCTTCGCCGCCCGACCACTCCATCACCGAGTACGAGTTACGGGTCTCGTAGTCGCGGTCTGAATAGGCGTCGATCATGTAGTCCTCAAGCCATTCGGGGTCGATGTCAGGGAACTCGCGCTCGAGGGTGTTAAGTAGCTCGAGCTGGTCATTGAACGGGTCAAAATAGTACTCGAATCGCTCCATGCAGATCGCTCGGATGCGTTGGTGCTCTTCTTCTCTGACGTCTTCATGCTGGCGGTACTCAGTCATTCTTTGCCTCCTTTTTGTTTCTTCAACTCCATCCACACAAGCTCTTCTGCGAGCCAGAACGGTATGTTCGCGAGCCCGTATCGGCCGAGCTCGCGGTTGCTCTCGCGGAATTCCCCTATGATGCTCTCTGTGCGCGAGAGCTCGGCGGAGACGTTCTCCAGAGCCTTTCTGCGAATCACGCGTTCTTGTTCGGTGAGCGGCTCCGGATACGAGTCCAAGAGTTTCCTCTCAAGGAACGTCTTCTTGATCTCAAGATCCTCTCGCCTACTCACTGATGTGCCATGCTCCTCCATATGCGCATTGAGCCAGTCTAAGAGCGCCTGCACCTCCTCGATATGCACTCTCCTCTACGGACTTGAGGAGTGTAAGCACGATTGAGGCACGTATCCTGCCGAGCACTTCTTTTTTGCGACGTCCATCGACAAATTTTTGGGCCCAACAAAAACGAACATTCGTCAGCCTTGGTACGAATCGTGCCAAACCAATTGATACACTCCTCATCCCTAATCTGAGAGGAGATTTGTATGAACCGATTTGCGATTTTTGCTGCCGCTTTGCTTTGTGTTGGTTGTTCTTGGCGTTCGACGGCCAACGTGAACTACAGTGCCTACAACGCCTACACCGAAAGGCCGGACACCAAGTACCGGGAGATGGGGCGCATTGTAGAGGATGGCTGGGCGAACTACCTGGGATTTTGCGGTCGAGCCTCTGAAGTTGCACTCGCGGACGCAATCAAGGAAGCCCGTGCCATGGGGGCCAACGCCCTCGCGAACGTGAAGTGGATTACTTCGGGACAGGAGTTCCAAACTCCTCATTGTGACTCCTACTTCTACCTCTACTGGTGGGGCGCGAGCACTGAGCTATCGGCAAGCGCGGTGCTGATTGAAGGAGAACTCGAAGGAGCCTATCGAATCGACAATGACCTTCCGGCAGCAACCCTTTCCCAAGTCATTCTGAGCAAGCTCGACTAACTTTCAGACCTTCTCTGCCTCCTCCACACGCTCTAAGAAGGCTCGCAGCGCGTCCATCAGTTCTGGGGAAACTGCTTTGGCGTCAAGGTCGTTTCGGCATTGCACGGAGAGGGTCGCCGCATCGTCGGCCCATGGACTGATCGCGAATTTATCCAGAAGTTTTGCCACCCGTTTGAGTCCACCGCGAACGGCCTTCTCATTGGTCTCTTGTGGGAGGTTTCGCGTGAAGGCGAGCAGCTCGCGCGTGGCGCGATCGATGGGGAGGTTGGGGCCGAGGATGCCGTGCCAGCCGTTTCGTTCCTGAAAGCCTACATACGATTGTTTGGCTTGTTCCTGAGCTTCTTTGATGGCGGTATCGTCGGGCTCGGAGATGGGTTCGAATAGCTCGCAAAAAAAGCCGTACTCGAAGTCGAAGCCGACGGGTCTCACCAGCGCGCTGACACCCGGCGTGCAGATTCGATAGGGGTCGGGCATCACCTGACCAAGCATGCCGGCTTCGAGGCAGTAGGTCTGGTTGACCAGGTAGTCTCTGGAAAATCGGACCCAGCTTCCGGGCTCGAGTGCTTCGCCGAAACTGTCCGTGATCTCGGCGAGAACCCCTTCATCGAGCAGGGCTTTGGCAATCTGTGAGACGAACTTCACCGCGCCTGTAGCCAATCCTTCTTCTCCTACCGGCAGGGTCATGTCTGGGTGCAAGACGAGGAGAACTTCGGCAGGCCTCACGTCTTCGATGAGCCAGCCCAAAAAGGAGTTTGGGTCGGCGCGCTGGACCTCATCTTGCCGAGCACATTCTTCACAATCACACGCGCCAAACTGGAGATTTCCCCACGGCATCATGGCGATCAGGGTATGCCCCTCGGTAATCAGATGAGTGTGGTCAACGGCTACGTTGTAAGATGAGCCGTATACGAAACGGATTATGAGCTTCATCGGGACCTCGTTTGGTTACCGTTTTAGTTACGGGTTTTGAGGAGTATAGCTCAAGGTGCGGCACGATATATGCCGAATGAGGAGATTTCCCCAGGATTGCGGAAAGAGCGCCGGAGATGACGTTAGAGGTTGAGGACGTTCACTGGAGTGGCCGAGTCGGTGGTGGTTCCGTCTCCGAGTTGGCCGTAGTGGTTCGCGCCCCAGCATTTGACCTCGCCGCTCTGAAGGAGCGCACAGGTGTTCAGCGTGCTTGCAGAAATCATCTCGACGGAGGTCAATCCGGTGACAGTGACTGGGCTCGCGATGTCGTCGGCGGAACTCTGATTGCCTACTTGCTGGTCTAGATTGACACCCCAGCACATGGCGAGTCCGTTGGTGCGCACCGCGCAGCTGAGGGCGCCGAATGTTGAGATGAAGGCGGCATCTACCAGGTTCTGAACCACCTGAGGGGTTTCAGCCGAGTCGTAGGTTCCGTCGCCGAGTTGGCCCCTGATATTCCAGCCCCAGCATCTCAGCGAACCCGTGTTCAATCGAGCACACGTGAAGTAGTCGCCGGCATCTACCTGCGTCACGGAGACGAGGTTTGGAAAGGTTGGGGCCCATCGTCGGTTGAGCGTAGTTCCGTCCCCGATCTGTCCGTAGGTGTTGTCACCCCAACACCGCATTTCGCCGGTCAAGTTGACCACGCACGTATGAGCGGTTCCCGCCTCAACTTGGACGGCATCTGTAATTCCGCTGACCGCGGTAGGAGTAGGCCCGAGGTTGGTGGTGCCACGGCCGAGCTGACCCGAAATATTATTTCCCCAACACCAGAGGGTTCGATCTTCGCGCACCGCGCAGGTGTGCGCGCCGCCTGCGCCGATTGCGATCGCATCGTCGATGAGCGCGACGGCGACTTTGCCTGTTTGAGGTTGATTATTGCCGACTCCTAGCTCCCCGGATGTGTTTCGGCCCCAACACGTGATGCCGCCGTTGGAGAGCAGAGCGCATGTGTGGTAGCTGCCTAGATTGATGTCTACGGCATTTGTGATGCCCGTGGCGGTCACAGCGGTACTGCGGTCCTGAGTGGTGCCATCGCCAAGCTGCCCGTGGTTGTTTCGGCCCCAGCATTTGACTTGGCCCGTGCGCATGACCGCACAAGAATGGTCGATGCCGGAATCGATCTTCAGCACATTACTTAAACAGCTGCTCGTATCTACCACGCAGGAGCTGTTGCACGTGGCCGTGCCTGACTGCCCGCTCGGACATTGCGCTTGGCCATCACACTCCTCCTGAGCTTGCTTGATGCCGTCGCCGCAATAGCCGGTGACCTGCCCCGCAACCGACTGACACGAGCTATTACACACCGTGCACGACTGCTGCCCATACGCACATTGTTGAGATTGGCCCGGCACGTCACATGCCTCTTGGTTTTGCTGCACTCCATCGCCACAATAGCCTACCACCTGCCCCGGCACCGACTGACACGAACTATTACACACCGTGCACGATTGCTGCCCGTACGCACATTGTTGAGATTGGCCCGGCACGTCGCACGCCTCTTGGTTCTGCCGCACGCCATCGCCACAATAGCCTGTGACCTGCCCCGCAACCGACTGACACGAGCTATTACACACTGTGCACGATTGCTGCCCGTACGCACATTGCTGAGACTGGCCAGGGCTGTCGCAAGCCTCCTGCGTCTGCTTGATTCCATCACCGCAGTAACCTACCACCTGCCCCGGCACCGACTGACACGAGCTATTGCACACCGTGCACGATTGCTGCCCATACGCACATTGCTGAGATTGGCCCGGCGCGTCACACGCCTCGGTTCCATCTTGCAAACCATTGCCACAAACCCCGTCTAGACTAAGCAGAGATTGCGAGTCTGTGAGTCCCACGAAGTCCGCATCCTGACTGGTGCTGGGCCCAATGGTCACGGTGTAGGTTTGGTTGCCATCGTCCAACGAGTCGTCGCGGCCGGTGACGGTGATGAGTTGTGGGGTAGACCAGTTGGAGTTGGTGAAAGTCAGCGAAGTTGGACTCAGAAATGCCTCGCGTGTCATCGAAACACTCAGGGGAAGACTGACCGCGGCCGAAGGCGCGTGAGATAGCCGTACACTCAACGTGGTGCTTCCCCCAGCCTCTGTAGTTTGCGCAGGCCCGGCGAGGTTGACGACTAGAACAGGGTCAATCGGGATCTCGACACACGATAGGCCGTCTGGAATGTACCCTTCATCGCATTCACACTGAGCACCGGTGCCCACATCTACGCATTCCCCCATGCCACATTCAACGCCTTCACACGGGTCCGGTGGAGGCATGTCTGGCTCAGTCATATCGGGTTGCATGTCTGGCTCGGCCATGTCTGGCTCAGTCATGTCGGGTTCTGCGTCAGGCCCCAAATCGGGCTCGGTCATGTCGCTCGATGCGTCTTGAGCCATGTCGGCGGTCCCACCTGCGTCCCGTTCTTCCATGTCCGGGGCCGGACTCATATCTGGCCCCTGGGTAGGAGTCTTCGTCAGATCGGAGCCACACCCAACCACGAACAAACCCACAAACACTAACCACTTGATTCTCATGCAATCTCCTTAATGGGGCCCATAGTGGGTGGGGCTGAAATCAAATGCAAGGTTGGTTCTGCTTTCTTCAGAAGTGTTCAGGCCCTGTAGAATCTTGTCCGCTGCCGAGAATGGGCCTATAAGTTCTTCAACTGTTCTCATGACAATTTATTGGAGTACCTGCATGCCGAAATTTGCATTGCTATGGTTGATCTCTGCGCTGATTTCTTTCGCATCTCTGGTGGGATGCAGCGATGATGAGGCTGGAGGTGCCTCCACCGAAATCCTCTCCGAGGGTAGCGGCGAGGCGAATACGGAACCACTTGAACCCCTGAGTGTTGGCACACGACGCGCTCCGTTTTTCGGGGTTTTTGATGCACTCGTGGAACATGATGGTAAGCAGTTCTATCGCTACCAAGTCGCTCGTGACCTATGGGTCCCCGAGCTGCACTCCACCTTCCTTCACAACGGGAAGGACGGCGTCGAGTTGTGGTTCAGCAGCCAGGATGGATGGTTGGAGAACCCCATCATGTTTGTCCCGAAGGTCGCGCGTGTCGGAAAGCGATGGCGCGCAAAGCTCGGTGACACGGTGCTCTACGAATACGAAGTTGTCTCCCGGACCACCGAACCCACGGCGCACGGGGAACAAACCATATGGACCATCACTCAGAAGAATCTGACCGACGATTTCGTTACGACTCGGCGTTATATCGAAGGCATTGGACTGACTTCCCTGGAAGGGTCGCTCAGTTTTGCCCACACGCATTTCGCTATTCCGTTGGAGAGTCAAACCGAAACAAGGCCAACGGTGTCCGCGGACGTCCCAGTTCCGGTGGCCATAGACTCGGAGCGTTTAGGAAACCTAAGCACCACCTCGGTTTCCCTTGTTCGGCCTGCGGGGTCGGACTCTGCGCTTTTGATCGTGAAGGGCTGGGAAGGATGTGCAGCGAATGACGGGAGATGCGAGGTAGACCTTTGTTTCAAGGTCGACGGAACGTCCGCAACTCAAGAGGGGGAGCCGGGCGTACTCGACACCTTTCACAAGGGACCATCGTGCACCAAACAGCGGCTCGGCCAGTCGTACCGTATGCGATTCACCAGCGACGCGACGGGCGCGCTTGTGACGGATGACCAAGTCTACTGGGTGCCTCGAGATAGGTTCGGTAGCGCGACCGATCAAGGCGATCAGTTCCCTGTCGCAATCTACGCGACGCCTGAGACTCGGGAGCCTCGGCTCTTAAAGCAGTTCAACGTGTTCTCGAGTCGGTACGATAGCGTTTCGTGGCAAGAAACCTACTCCACCGTTTTTCACGACGTGAACACGGACGATAAGCGCCCACTTTTCGGCAATTCGACTCTCCTTGATAGCCTTACGGGAGTACTTGCGTCACGGCTTGAGGACCCCAAGATGGTCCTCTCACTCGCCGCTCCCGGAGACCCCGTGGAGCTTGCGTGGATTGGATCGAATAATCTGCTGATGCACGCAAAGATGGTGGACGATGTGCTCTCGACTCCGGTTCCGGTCACCACTTTGACCGGGCAACTTTCGGTGACGTCTGATGAGCGAGGTCAACATATCTTGCTCGCCTCCCCGGATGGCTCGATTGACCGCGTGGTCCTCTCGGATGGAAGGTTGGTTCCAGAGGCGATAGGTCGAGTTCGACTACCGGAGGGAGAAACCCTGGTCGCAGCGCTTGATTTGACGGGCACGAAGGGAGGTGATGGTCGGCTCCTGGTCGCGACGTACAGTTTGAGAACGACGAATCCGATCGGACTTGGGAGCACTCGATTCTACACCACGAAGTTGCAGACTCCGGTGCCGTTTGAGTTTCCTCCTGCACTGGGTGTTGTCGCGGCTGACCATGGTGCGGACGTTGTGGTTTGCTGGCCAGAAACCACTGAGATTCTGGAAACGCAGGGCTGGTCTATTGCCGGGGTTGCGGCGAAAGAAGTTATGCAGATTTCTGAGAATTGTGCGTTGGTTTCTCGTGACGTCGAGGCTGACCCGACGTTTGGTGGGCGCGATCTTTCTACTCTGCCGCCAAACGATGCCCTTTTTGCGCTTCGTTATATGCCGTTCTACGCCGAAGGCCCGGTGCCCGGAGTCGGTAGAATGCGGCTCGGGGTGGAGCATTCGAAGATCGACTACAGCAACTTCATTTCACCGATGGGCGGTGTGTTCGCGAATCTTGATGGCGGAGGATACGCAACGCGCGACAAACTCTTTACGCCGGGGGGTGTCGAGCTTGGATTCACACGTCACTTGGAGCGAACGCCTGGCGGCAATGTCGCGGACCGAAAGGGCGCGGGGGTTTGGGAGGTGTACCTAAACGGGGATATCATGCTCAGTAGTCGTGAGAGCGCATTTTTTGAGCGTCCTGAGACCCTCGGAGAGGAACAACCACTGGGGTATTTTGCCTCGCCGGGCGGCGGTCTCATCATCAACTACGGGTATGGTACCAGCTCATTTTGGTTCCACTTGAGCTCGTCTGGTGAGTGGACTGCGCTGCCAGACGCACCAGAAGGTTCGCAAGGTTTTCTGGCTCGGCGTCCGAACGGGGATCTTTGCGGAGTTCAGAACGACACGTCTATCTTTTGTATGGACGAGACCGGTGCCATCAGTGTGAATACGGCGGTCACACAGGATATTGTGGACCAGCTTGGTGGCGCGTATTTTGATATGATGGTGGGCCTCGAAGACGGCTCACTCTTGCTCCAATCGTCCATCACTCCCGGGGTCTATCGCCTTGCTCCTGGCGCCGATTCCGTAGAAATCTGGAACGAAGGCCAGCTACTCGAACCCAATTTCGACGTTGAAAACCGAGCCTATGCCGTGGTGGTGGATGAACTCGGTGAGCGAAAAGGCGGCTATCTTAGCCCCAATGGATTTGAACCCATCGACCTCGGGGAATGGAAGCAACGATATCATCGTGTGCATTCGTTCCACGGAAGGCTTGTTGGCCTTTTTCCGGGTCCGGATAGACTTTGGGTGCTATCGGATGGGTGTTTCCGAGGAACTTGCTCAACGCTTGCATCTCCGATCCTGTGGCCGTGAAGAATGCCTCAAGGCGAAGAAGAATCCGAGCAGGAGAAGGATGGAGGGTGCGTGTGTTGGGTGCGCGGCAGAACACCCATCGGAGACTTCGAGCCCGTCCGAGTCGTCCTGCCCTGGCCCGTCAGGGTTGTTGGGCGTTGCCGGGTTATTGGGGTCGTCAGGGGCGCCTGGATAGGAGTTTCTTCAACGCAAACCTCGTTTTAGCCGTTCGGGCACAAGCTTACCACGTTCTCGCTAAAGGTCCTCTGTTTTGAACTCGCTGTATCCCTCGTAGTAGTAGCTCACATCGATCCCCTTCAAATAGAGCGCGCGGTCATCGATTCGATCTGTGAGAGCTTGTTCAATCAGGCCCTTGATCGCCTTGTCGTTCACGACGCTGAGCTGCATGGCGTCAAGGTACTCGTCCTTGTCCACCTGGTTCCAGTCAACCACGCGTTGAACTTCGGCCTTGAGCAGCAAATCCAACCAGATTCTCATCGCGCGGCCATTTCCTTCCCGAAACGGATGCGCGACGTTCATCTCGACGTACTTTTCGACGACTTGCTCGAAGCCCTGCTGGGGCATGGAGTCGATTTGTTCGAGGGCGGACTGCAAGTAAAGGACGGGTACAAATCGGAAGCCACCTTTCGAGATGTTGACGGTCCGGAGGTTTCCCGCGAATTCGTAAATTTCTTCAAAGAGGTAGCGATGGATATAGGCGAGCCCAGAGTAGGTGCCAATTTCAGCGCGAGTGATATCGCCAGAATCGTAGAGGGCTTTCGCCTTTCTCTTTGTGAGCTTTTCCTCGAGAATCAAAATGACCAGCCGATATCGGCGGCCCAATACGCCACGGGGCGCGAACCATCGACTTCTTGGCCGTCTCTATCACTGGTGACGAAGTACCCGATACCCCCCTGAAAGTCTAAGGTAAAGCCGATATCGGTGATGTACTTGTACCCAAGGAATCCGGAAGTTGTGTGCCCTCCGACGGCCCTGTTTTTTACGCCTTGAGTGGATGGTTCCGTCCAGAAGTAGTGGTAATGCGCGCCCACCTGCATGCCGTGGTCGAAATCGCCGATGGCGTAGTACCGAATCTGCCCGCTGGTGGAGATCGCGATATGTGTGACGTCAGACTCTTCGAGGGGCAATGAAGCCCGGTTCGAGTAGCCGAGCCCCAGCGACCCACTCCACTTGTCAAATACGCGCACCTCGATATTCCCTTGTGGCTGGCCGTTCAGAATCCAGAGTGGTGCAATGGTTAGGCTTAGTTGGTGCTCGGTCTCAGGCTCCACATCTTGTTTGACCTGAAGGTCTTCGGCAAAGGCAGTTGCTGAAACAAGGCTGAGCAAGAGTGTTGTGAGAATTGTTTTCATAGAAAGCTCGTCCCTCTGGGTCATTGTCCGAGCCCTAAGTGTACCAGACCGAAACTAAGTTTACAGGTTGTTTCAGACCCTTTCAGTTGAGGTCGTACTAGCCGGCTCCTAGAACCTAGGTATCAACAAAGGAGGCACCGTGGATCTCAAGGGCAAAACAGTCTGTATCACAGGCAAATTCTCTGAACTCAATCGCAAAGAGGCAGAAGCCGAGCTCGAAAAATTGGGCGCAACCTGCAGTGGCAGCGTCTCAAAAAACACCGACATCTTGTTCGCCGGTGAAAAGGCGGGCTCGAAGCTCGCGAAGGCGTCATCACTCGGCGTGCAGGTCCTCGGTGAATCCGATTTGATCGCGATTCTGAGCGGAGGCGCGCCCGGAGAAGCCGCGCCCGAAGAACGGCCATCGGACGACCTCAATGCCCTTATGAAGGCTGGGCGCGTCACCTTCCAAAACAACACACCACACGAGACCGACCTGACGGGCTGGAATATCTCGCCGGACGGCAAATACTTCGCCACAGGCTCCTGGTGCGGCGACGACTACGAAGCCGGCGGCTCGCTCGCCGTTTGGGAAGTTGCGACCGGTCGTTGCGTCAATCAAATCGACCACGTCACGGGCGGGGTCGGCTGGCCAGACGAAGCCGGTGTGATTCAATGGTCGCAAGATAGTCGCCGCCTCGGCCTCTCGTTCGACACCAACGGAGTGGGCTACGCGGACCCGTTCAAAGAAGGCTCGGGAATCCAGAACTGGAGCTACGCGACTGATGGTCAAGACCACCCGCCGCAGTGGTGCTGGGCGCCAGACGGTGCGCGCATGTTCGTGTCGTGCTGGGGCTATCAGCAATCGGCTCTGGCCGGCGCGATCGTGACGCCTTCACCCCACGGCGTTGACCCCGTCTACATGGCCAAAACAGGGTTCGAGGGCAAGCCGGAAGACGGGCCACAGGTGGGTACGATGCGCAGAATGGTCTGGCGCGCAGACGGCATCATCGTTGGATTCGGGCATCACGGGGCCTACGCCATCGACTCCGCCACGCGTGAGATGGTCTGGAGCTACAAGGAAATCAGCCAGATTGCGGCCATCGATCCCAAGGGCAATCAGATCGCGTTTCACCATGGCGGGCTCAAGTTTCTGGACGCCAAAACAGGCAAGCTCGCCTACGAGCCCAAGCATATCGGAGGCGGCGACTTGGCGTTCTCGGCGGACGGTGAGTGGCTCTTGGACGTCTGCCACGCGGGGAACGCGGACAAGGTGACGCCGAGCATTCGTGTGTACAAAGGCCCTGAGTTGGCCGGCGTCATCGACATCGAGTGCGGTGAGGCGGACTATTATCGAAAAGAAAACCCACAGGCGGCCTTCTTTGCGGACAACTCGGCGATCGCGGCGATTCGCAATGACGACACGCTCGTGGTTTTCGAGAACAAGCCGGGCTTTAAGAAGCTTTTTGAAGCCCCAGCATTTGGCGCCAAGAACATCCACGTCGGTGATGCCATCGTGCTCAGCTCCAAAGAATCCGTGGCGTTCTACACGCTTGCCGGCGAGCTGATTGCACGTCACGAACTCTTCGAGACGCCGAATATCAATTCCGAAGAAGAACTCTTTCATTCCGCCTTTAAGCCCTTTGCGCAGGGGGATTCGTGGGGGTTTGTCGCTCCCAAATTTCTGATCACCACCAAGGACCCTGGTGCCGAGATTTCGGCCGTCGTGGACCATAAATTTGCTTACCCCGTGCAGGACCTGGAGCTGTCGCGGTTCGAGTCTGTGGAGGCCGGCGTCAAAGCGGCGCCAAAGCTCTTTCCGAAGGTGGTCGCGGACATGTTCAAGGGCGCGGCAAAGGCCGGGAAGGCAAAGAAATCAAAGGAGTTCATCCAGCCGAATACTCACGGTGTGCAGGACCTCGAGGAGTATCTGGAAAAAAACCTCAGCCCGCACAGAGGCGCTGGGAAGTTCCTAGCCGAGCTCGCGTTGCACCGCATTCGAGAAGGAAAGGTGGAGTCGGTTGAGGCACTCGCGAAAAAGCTCCAACCGGCGGAAGACCTCAATGACGCGGTTGCCGTGGCTCATCTGGCGGCGGCGGCGGCTCGGCACGGGCACACAAAGCTGGCGCGGGATCTGGCGAGCATTGCGGAAGCTGGGCTAGCTCTGCCCGAGCACGAGCCTTTGACGTATGCACTCAAGTCTTGGCTGGCGGGAACGGCCGAAATTCTGGGCGATGAGAGCCCATATAAGGTTGAGATTCCCAAGGGTCATATGCAGGGGAACTGGGTCAAGCCGGCGGCGCTTTTGGCCGCGTGGAAACGTGACGCCAAAGGGGTTGCGGCGGCGCTGAATCGACTGAGTTCTGGAATTTGGTGGCATGATTTGGCCGAGATTGCGGACGCTGTATTGGCCACCCGCGACCTCGATTACGTGGAGGATTTCCTCAAAGGCATCCTCAAGGGTGGACACGCCAAACACTTTGAATTGCTGCAGCGAACGGTGGATCTTTGTCTTGAGGTTGCACCTGAGCGAGCGCTCGGATTCTTGCCGTATTTTGATGGTTTGAGCACCTCAAAAGAGGAAGAGCGAATTCTTGAACGGCTGAACGAATTGGACCCGAAGAAGGCTGAGGCGGTACTTCAAAAGCTCGAGAAAGAAAGGGATTTTCCAGAAACTCACGCCATGATTTTGAAGCTTCGTGTGCGGGCAAATCCTGCGAAGGCCGAGGAGTTGTTGCTCGGCTTTCTGCAGAACCTGGATGCCTCCAAGTTGCACCGGTACAACGGGCCCACAGTCGCGCTGGCATTGGCCGAGGCGTCGCTCGAGGCGGGTTGCTTTGAGAGCGCGATGGAGCCGGTCAAGAACCTCGCTCAGGGGCATACCTGGGCCGAAATCATCAAGATGATGGCGGACAACCATCCGGGAATGGAGATGGCGTTGGAGGGACTCAAATCGAATATCGACTTGAGCTATATTGGGCACTCTTTTAAGCATCTGGAGGGACGGCCAGAGATTCAGAAGGAGCTCTTGGAGGCAGCGCTGGAGAAGGCCGGACGCGACCGCTACAACCTTCAATCCGTGGTCAAGGCGCTGGCCGATGCCGGTCTACTTGACGAAGCCAACACGGCACGCATGAAGATCACGAAAGCCAATCGCAAAGACTCAACTCGCCATCTGGCTGCCGGCGCGATTCGTGCCGGGGAGTACACCACGGCGCTGGGATTATTGGACGAACTCGACTCGGGGTACTTTGGTACAGGGGGCCGCGAGTACACCCTGCTTCACGCGTTGGTAACGGAGGTTTGGAAAACCGTGCCAGGCACTTCGGGCGTCATGTAGAGTTGTGTATATGCGCGTGAATACTTGATATTTGGGGGCCTTCGGTACTATCGTCTACCAAGTATCTCACAAATTTCACGGATATCACTTTGCGCTACATTCCGTTTCTATTTGCGCTCTTCTTCCTTGGCTGTGGTGATTGCGATGACGGCCCAGCACCCGGAGACGACATCGCTCCGGGCGACGTCACGTTCGAGCTCATCTCAGAAGGATTCTGGGTTCAAAACGGTCGCTATAACGAGTTCATCGGTGTCGATGCGCTCGGGCGTGACTACCGAAACGGGGTCATCAACCAGACGCCGATTGCATCGCATCTGGAAACACTCGGTGATGGCGCAAAGCTCCTCCTGGAATTCAACGACAACGGGCTCTCCACTATCGTGGCTACTCGGGTGGCTGATGGCAAGATCGGCTATAGCCGATATCTGGACTCCACCGGTCAATTCGATCAGCCGATTGAGTACCCGATCGTGTCTTACCAACACCGCGAACGCCTCGTGCTCAACATGGGCGCGGGCGCCGAGGAGACGGAGTTTACGTGGCGCGAAGAGTGCAGATGGCAAGGCCTGCCGGCGCGAAACTTCTTCAATAACGCGACGGGCACCTTTACGCGCGAGTCAGACGCCCTGATCGCCGGCAACCAGTACTCATTCCTCGTGCGGCATGATACGTGCCCAATTCGTGGAAATATTGACCACCAAATGACGGAGCGTGGCCAACTTCATCCAGACGGCGGCAATGGGGTCGTGGGCTTTCATATGGAAGGCTCAGTCTTGCACATCAACCGTTTTGACAACCTAAGTAACGAGATTGATTCCGCCGAGATCTCGACCAACCACACTGGCGTCTATCAAGTCCGGCCACAAGGTCAGGACTATTTTCTCTTGATGGCATTCCCGACAATTCAGGCGCAGAACGGGTTCGAGTACACAGGACGCCTCAAGGTCACGCTTGGCGATACCAGCGCCGAGGCCGAAGAGATGCCTTTGCCCGAGCTGCCGCCAAACCATCGGCTGGAGCGCTATCGGCTCCTGCCAGATGGGCGGGCTTTTGCGTGGACTCAAGTGGATGATGGCAATGCTCCGGCGACCTGGGCTGCACTGCTCGAAGAGGGTTCGGAATGGACCAGTCTCGAGCTCAGCGGCACCACGGAAGATGGCTTAGCCATTGACCTTGAGACAGACGGTGGGTTCTCAGTGCACCCGGACATGGACGGCACGATACATGCCATAATGTACTTGCACGAAGTCAACGATGGTCATCCTCGCCGAGTCTCTGACGAGATTCCGACTCTCATCTCCATCAAAGACGGCAGCGTCACTGTACGCCCTCTCCCCGCCTTGATTGGTGTTCGTGGTTTGGAGCTCGATATCGGGCCAGAAAATGAGGTGGTGCTTATCGCCGAGTGGCTCGGCTCAAACCCACCGCCCTCGATCTTGAGTTCATTCCGTGTCGCAACGGGCAACTTTCATAATGGTGACCATCGCCCCGAGCTCGTCATCACTCGGCTTGCGGGCAATGAGCTGACCAGTGTCTCGGGCGGTGTTGTGGGCACGTTCGGGATCAACGTCGTGGACGAGGACCGCTACTACGGGGATCCGAGCGTTGCGGGCACTGCGTTTCTGGCTGTGCCGCATAACTCCTATGCTTCGGGCGTGGGCTTGAGCGTGAACAATGGCTGGAGCCGCACGTGGTTTAAGCCTTATCAGGAGAGCGCCGGCCCAAGAAATTGGAGTTTGAAGTTGGTTGACGCGCCTGAGGGTGCCGTAGTGCGAATTCTGGAAACCGGCGAGGAATGTGCAGATGAATGCGCGTTTACGCATGGGGATGGGACGTTCTTGAGTCTTGAGTTTGAGACTCCTCCGGGCTGGGTTGTGGACGGCCCGAAGCATTGTTTTGCGGACCGCCTCGATGCCGGATTCTGCAGCGTATACATGGACCCTACGCCCGCCTACTGCCGAGAAGGCGTGTTCTGGCGCGAGTGCGAAGGTGAGGAAGCCAAACCCCTGGAACCCGTCTGGGAGTTCAGGTATTCGCGCTCACCTGTTCTGGCCGCGAGCACCACAGGCTACATTCACGAGAACGTCAACGTACGCCCTGACGGCAGTTTTTCTGCGGAAATTCTGGTCCTCAATGAAGACCCCTTGCCGGACGGAACGGTGGTGGAAGGGGCGACAACGGCTGAACCAGGTCGAGTTTTGACGCGCTGGAATAAGGAAGCCTTTGAATGGGCATGGTACGTGCCAAATTTCCGACTTGTAAGTCACTCAATTCAGGGACAGAACGTAGTAGCCGTGCTGGAAGCCGAAGGCGGTGTGACTCAGGAAATTGGCGAGCAATCGGTGCCGTCAGGTGATTTTGTTCGGGTGGTTGTGGATGCGCAGGGCGAAATCTCTCAAGCCCAAGTTCTGAACACGGAAGGATTGCAAGACCCTGTTTTCCTGGTGCTCTCAAATGGCGGCGTGGTGGTTGGGTCTAGCGCAACGGCCGATTCAGTGTACGGGAATACCGAACGTGTTTTGACCCTGGGCGCGTTCACGGCTCAAAGTACCGAGCCAGCACTGCTCTGGGAGTTTGACTCGCAACAGGCATTCCGCGGGATTTCCATGGAGTCCGCGACTGGTGGGGCCATTTTCTTGGCCAACGGGCACCTGCTGACGGTTTCTGCCGGACTCTCGTTGGCTCACGCTTCGGAGTTCAATTCATCAGTGGGTGAGTTGATGATGGGGCGTGGTCTTGAGGAGAACTATCTGGCGTTTTTGGCCGAGGAGACCGCAGAAATTCAGGGGCTTAGCATTCCGATATCCGAGCCTTCAGTGGTGAGTGTGCGCGTGGGTGAGGACGGCGTTGTGGACGCGCCGGTGGTCTTTGCGCAGGCGTCGCCTATAGACGGTGATGCGATTCGCTCCGTGAGCTCGGCGGCGGGCAAACGCATTCTGGTCGCGAGCGCGGGGTCGCTCACGGATGAAACCTTCTACGCGGAAGGCATGGAGCCGTTCACCATTGGTCGGCGTGCGGATGGCGGAAATCTGGAAGGCTTTACGTCCAAGACCTTGATGCCCATCGAGGGTGGTGAGCTCATATGGGTCACGCGTGGCTGGTCGAATACGTTTCGGGTTCGGCCGTACTCTGCGTCTGGCGGCGTGGTCTTCAGACTCGATTCAGAATCTCTTACCAACTTAAGAGAAGTCGTCCAGTAGACCTTTTCTAAAAGGGGAAACCAGCGGAGTAGGCGAGGTGCTCGGCGAATCGCTGCCAGTCTGGCTGTGATAGGCATAGAGGGCGGCCCTGGCGGTCGTACCCAAGAACGACGTTATCCCATTTTTCGGCGACTTCGGGTTTGACGACCACAAATGGAATCGTGTCTCCGACGTGGAATTCCAGCACGCGCAATCGCTCTCCACGCGCCTCAAAGGCGGCCTCGAGTTCGTTGAAGGCCTGCTCGTAAGTTGCTTGAAACCTTGCACTTGCCCGGCCGTGCTCCTGCTTGTTTAAGCCAATCGCCTCATAGACGGAGTCCCAACCGAGTCGTTTCGGAAACCAGGAACGAATGCGCGCTGGAAGGTCCACTTTTTGTGCAAAGATGTCCAAGATCTCCGCAGAATACTTGTCCTCTGCCGAAAAAGTGTAACCGGCGTTTCCGAGCGAGGTGACCAGGTAGAGAAAGCAGTTCATCTCCGGTGGATTCTTGGCCGCACCGTAGAATCCGACCTCCTCGTTCGTCATTGGTGGACTCCGCAGTGCAGCTTCAATTGCGCTGGCAATCATTGGATCGTGGTTCGTCAAGTCCGCGGCAAACTCTAATAAGTGTTTCATGGTTTCTCGTAGAGGGCGTCCCAGAAGTCGAGCTCGAGCTGAACGGCGGCGGCATAGGCTTTGGACACGGCCTCTTCATGCCCGTCAGAGCAGATGTCGAGTTCCGCCTCCAACCACGGCACAACTTCCTGAAACGCGGGGTCTAAGTAGGTTGCAATCCACTCCGCGTATCGAGGCACGGGCGACTTCGGCATGGCGCCAAGTTTCTTTGCGATTTCGGCATAACCCACAGCGCACGGGGTCAGCGTGGCGACAACTTCGTGGTAAGTGTTGGCGGCGGCGAGGGCCTGCAAGTATCGGGTTGTCGCGGGGTACGGGGCAGTCTGAGCGAGGTCGTCCTCACTAAGCCCGACTTCACGCGCAAGCCCACGATGGAGGTCGAGCTCCACATCGCGCGTCAGCCTCACCATTTCGAGCCAGCGCGCCCTGGTATCGTTATCGGTTGCCAGATCCGCCGCGCGCTGAACAATCTGAAGGTAGCCTTGTAGGTAGAGCCAGTCCTGCGCGACCCATCGCGCAAAATACTCGAGCGGCAGGGTCCCGTCAGCCATCCCGAGCACAAACGGATGCGACTCGCACGCCGCACGCGTCGGAGCGTGCAGTTCGCGTAGTTTTTCCGAAATGCGCACTAGCTGGCCTTTTTCCCAAGGATGGCCACGTAATCGCCCGATTCATGCCCGTCGCGTGGGTTCTCCACGCTCTCTCCGGCTCGACCAGGATGCGTAGTGAGTGTTTGAGCGGTACTCAACACCTCAAACCCGGCAGCCTCATAAGCCGAGATGCGCTCGGCGGTCGTGTGCCAGGTGGCGGCCTTTACGAAGGGCATCGGGTACGGATCTTTGGGCGCAACACCAGCCAACAAGGGGTGGTCCCAGGTTCCGAGCTCGGCGGCGAGGCAGTAGAGAACGCCGAAACCGCTCTCGCGTGGGACGTCGACGACGAGGAGATAGCCGCCCGGGCGCAGGGCCCGAAACGCTCGTTTGAAGACGAGTTCGAGGTCTTTGACGTAAGACGTGGAGCCGTTGAAGAGCAAGAGGTCGTACTCTGCTTCGCCGAAATCGGCTGTTTCTGCGGTCCCGATATCCACGCTCATACCGCGGGTTCGGGCGATTGCAGCCATGCCTTCAGCGGGCTCGATGCCGTGCTCGATCACGATATTGTTGCGCTTCAGGATGGTTTCAAAGAGTCCGGTTCCGCAGCCCACTGAAAGAACCTTAGCGGGTCTTTCCTCAGGCCAGATATGGGCGATCAGGCGAACCTCACTTTCAAGCAGGTCCTGATTTTCAGCGAACCATCCGTCGTAGTCGTTGGCGAATAAATTGAATGAGTCGTTCATGGTGTTCCCTAATTGTAGAGGAGGTCTCTGGCCTCCTTGGATGTGCGTAACAGAACTCTATATCAACAAAATCCAGAATTGGCTCTGTGCGAAGAAGCAAACAGGTCCCTTTTGACAATTTGTCTTTTTCTGGTCTTATGTTGGGCCATATCAGGAGGATAGAGCCCTCCTCTACATTTGGATAAATTGTGAAAATATTACTTGTTTCAATATTGCTCTTCTTGGCTCCAGCACTGGGTTTTGCGTGCGAGGCTGGATTCTGTGTGAAGTCCACCGTCCCGGCCGACGCGGCCACAGATGTTCCGATCGATTCCAAGATCTTCGTCTACTTCGACACCACGCCAGGGTTCGCCGAGCCCCAGGCAGGGCTTGCGTTGGTAGAAGTCGACTCTCAGCAAGGCGTCTTGGCGTCGGTCGAGGTCTTCGAGGGCAACAACCCGTACAGCGAAGTCAGCAATAAGGTTGCGGTGATCGAGCCGTTGACGACCCTTTCGCCGAACATGGAGTACCAGGTGGTGTTTGGTGAGGGCTCGGTGTGTGGCGATGCGAACTTCAGCTTCACTACTGGAGCGGCCGCGGCTGCCGAGCCGATATTTGCGGGAGCTACGGCTCTGACCGCTCAATGCAGACGAGCACCAATGGAGTTCAACAGCTGCGATGATGATAGCGCGTATCCTCGAGTAGGGTTCAGCATTGAGGCCGAAGCTGCCGAGAACGTTGCTGGCTACAGGGTCTATCGTTCGGGGTTTGACGGTGTGGCGCTCGTGCCTGAGTTACCTGCGCGAGCCGAGCTCTTGCCGGGGGATGTCCGGCCGGAGGAGTGTTTTGTGGTCAAGGCGGTGGGGCTTCAGGGTACGGAGATTGGCGATGCGGAGGTCTGCGTGACCACCGACGCCGTGTGTGATGACTCTACTGAAGAAGATATGGGGATTTCGGACATGGGCGTCTCGGATATGGGCGTCTCGGATATGGGGACCACGGATATGGGGACCACGGATATGGGGACCACGGATATGGGGACCACGGATATGGGCATTGCGGATATGGGGGATGATTTGGCCAGCGATATCAGGGCTGATATGGGGACAACTGTTTTGGGAGGCGATGAAGGATGTGGGTGTCGGTCAGGGGGCTCCGGTGGCTCAGAGGGGTTCGGGCCTTGGCTTTTGATCGCTATTGGCGCCTTTTTATATCGCCGCAGAAACTCCGCCACATGAGTTCATAACTCAATCTTCCAAAGCCCGTCTGAGGAGGACCGAGCCCTCCTCTACAATTATACCTCAAATAGGGTATTTCGCGCGTTGCTACTATTTAGTAGCCTTTGCAAGTAGGTGCCGTTTCTGGTACCACTTTGCGGCTCACGCGGCACTTTTTGTCGTGATTTGTTAGAAGGGGATGATCCATGGGGGATCGACAAGCATATGACCGCCGGCGAAAGGAGTTCGCCAACCGACTTCCGTCGCATTATTGCGTACGGTGCTCTGCGGTAGTGTACCCAGAGGATACGTCGTGTTTGGATTGCGGCGCCGCCGAGCCAGAGGGGAGCTGGCCGACGATTCAAGACGGGTTCGACCCGTGGATTGGGCGCGTTCTGGACGGCCGGTATCTCGTAACGAAACGCGTTGGGCAAGGGGCAATGGGATCTGTGTATCGCGTTGAGTCCTTGGCCATTTCACGCGAATTCGCGATCAAAATCATCAATTTTAAACAGACGAGCTCGGGCGCGGACCCAGAGCAGATCCGTTCGCGTCTTCAGCGCGAGATTGAAGCGATCTCAAGGCTACGAAACCCGCACGTGGTGCCGTTCTACGAGCTTTTGGAGCTCTTCGACAACTTCGTCGGCATCGTGATGGATTTTGTGAGCGGGCAGACGCTAGACGAGCTCGTTCGGCGCGACGGACCGCTGGAGCTACGACGAGCCGTCACGGTGCTCAGACAGATCGCCAATGGTCTGCACGAGGCGCATGAAATTGGCATGATCCATCGTGACGTCAAGCCCGAGAATATGATGCTCGAGGTCATGCCTGCGGGCGACGACTTTGTGCACGTGCTCGACTTCGGGATCGTGCGCCTTGACGATGGCGTGAGCATGACGAAGGGGTTCTTGGGCACACCGCTCTACGCGAGCCCGGAACAGGCGATGGCAGGCGAGATCGACAGACGGAGCGATATTTATAGCCTGGGTGCGGTGATGTTCTTCTTGCTCTCAGGGCGGCCGCCTTTTGTGAGCGATAACGTCTACGAAATCCTACGTTCTCACGTGCGCACACCCGCGCCTCGCCTGAGCGACGTGGTCAAGGATAAGACGATTCCGGCGCTTCTTGAGAGCCTCGTGGCAGATATGCTGGCGAAGAATCCGACGCAACGTCCTCAGACCTTGCAGGACGTGATCAAGAAAGTGGACGAACTCCTCTATTCGGGCGCGCTTCATGAGGTTCCGAAGAAGGCGACGGAATCCACAGAAATTCTTCCGGATAGGCGCAAAACTCAGCTTGGAACCGGTCCGATTAAGGCCGTTTCGGTGCAAAAGAGTCCGGCATCTGAGTCTAGCGAATCCGATTTCCACAAGGAAGACTCAGGCGATTCGAGCTCTTTTGTGAGCACCGAGCGCGATCATACGGGCCCGAAAGCTGCTATTTTCAAGCGCTATCCTTCGCGCTCAAGCGTTCGAGCGATGGTGGACGAGTCTCGCGAGCTCAACCGGACGTTGATCTTTGACCGAATCCGGCAGTCGAATACGGGGGTTTTCCCGCTCGGCGTAAAGATTGAGCGCCCTATAGACTTGTGCGCAGCGAACGAGACCGGCGTCGCGCTCACAGATGAGCTAGGCCATATCTACTATTCCGACGGCGAGCACGTCACAGAGGTCTACAAGGCCAAGCAGATCGTTCATCGCATCTGCCCGATTAAGAATGGGGTGCTGATCGGCCTTCAAGACGGCAGCGTGGTCCGCGCAGAAACCAAAAAACCTCCGGTCACACTTTTTCAGGAAGTTCGTCAAAACCCAGTGCGGGGTATCGCCTACTGCGACCACACCGGCATGGCGCTCGCCGGCGCAGATTCCGGCAAAGTCTACGTGCAGCGCTCGGCCCAGTCTGATTGGGTGAGGCTTCAGGACGGCCCGCCAGTACTCGGCCTCGCGATCAACCGCATCGGCTCTATCTTTGCGGTGGCCCGAAAGACACAGGAGATCGAGGTCTTTAACGTCTCTTCTCCGAAGACGCCTTTCGTTCGCTTCTCGGTGCCCTGTGTGGTGGAGCACCTCTCGTTTAGTAATGACGGGCACTTGCTGGCCGTACTTCTCGAGAACGACACCATCGCAATTCATATGGTCCTGACCGGGAAACGGCTGATGATCATCAAAGAAGATGTTCACCACCTGCGCACTGTGTTCTTCAATTCAGACAATGCGTTGACCGGTTATTTTGGGATGGATGGTGCACTTTTTGGTGTAGACCTTCAGCGTGAAATGGCTGGTGCGAAGACTTGACTGACCACGAAATCCGGCTTTCGGAGGAGAAGTTACGCGTCTTGATCGAGTCGTCTCCCGACGGCATGATCGTTCATCAAGACGGCATTTTTGCGTATGTGAATCCAGCCTTCCTGCGTATGCTCGGTTTTGATGATCCATCCGAAATCGTGGGTAAGTCGGTCAAGGAGTTCGCGCATCCAGACGAATGGGAGTTGATGCGTGAGCGGCGCGAACTCTCGATCCGTGGGGACGTTACGCCTCCGGCAGAGTTTCGGATGTTGCGCCGCGACGGGACCTGGATGTGGGTGGAGATCGCCTCCATTCCGGCGCTCTACGATGGGATTACCTCGGTGATCGCCACGGTGCGTGACCTCACGGAACGCAAAGCGATATCGGCCAAAATGATGGAGGTGGATCGCATGGTGGCGGTGGCGACACTGGCATCGGGCGTGGGCCACGAGATCAACAATCCGCTGACCTACGTGATGGTCAATATCGATCTAATTCGGGAGGACATGCGCGGCGAGCAGCGCATGAGTCGAGAAGAAATCCTGAAGCTACTTGATAGCGCGCATATGGGCACGATTCGTATTCGAGACATTGTGCGTGATTTGAGCACGCTATCTCGCCGTGGAGACGCGGTGATCGAGAGTATCGACCTTGCGGATTTGCTCGATTCATCGATCAATATTTGCTGGAACACGATCCGGCATCGCGCGAAATTGGTGAAGGAGATCGGCGAGCTGCCGAGGATTTCAGGGCATCTTTCGAAACTCGGGCAGGTTTTTGTAAATCTGCTGATGAATGCAGCGCAAGCCATTGAAGTGGGCGACGCAGAGTCGAACCGGATTTGCGTTCGCGCCTTTGTTCGAGACGAGTGGGTGGTGGTGGAAATTGAGGATACAGGCTCGGGGATCTCGAAAGGAAATCTGAGCCAGATCTTTGACCCGTTCTTCACGACAAAACCGGTCGGCGAAGGCACTGGCCTGGGCTTGCCCATCTCGAGGAAAACTGTGGAGCTTCTCGGTGGGCGCCTCGAGGCGGAGAGCCAACTTGGGCGCGGCAGCACGTTCAGGGTCCTCTTGCCCCAAAACACCTAGTCAACTCAATTTTCAAGGAATTTTGATTGGGTTTCGTTTCTTCCACGTCCAACTAACGCGGGTAGAGCCCGCGATGACTGGACTTAAAAGCATGATTCTGTCATGCTCCGCCCCGTTAGTGGGCGTAATTTGAAGGAGCGTACATGTCGAAGTGGTTAGTAGCAGTGTTGGGATTATCGTTGATTTCTGTGGCGTGCGGCGACGATGCCGAACAGAAAGATCCGATCGTGATCCCCGATAACAACGGAGAAAACAACACGGATCCCAATAATACGGACCCCAATAACACCGACCCAAACAACGTGGATCCGAACAACACGGAGCCTAATAACGTTGAGCCCAACAATACGATGCCCATGAACGAAGTGGCGGACATCATCGGCGATGGCGACGCGGCGAGCGTGGACTTTGTGAAGATTCACACGAGCACTGCGAACGTGACCCTTGAGGCGACCGCGCTCGCGTTCAATCCGATCAAACCCGAAGAGCTTTGGATTACCCAGCGCCAGCCTAAGAGCGACGCTCCGTGCACAAGCCTCAGCGCTACGGCCGAGGGCTGTGGTTCACTCGAGGGTGTCACGACGATTATCTTCAATCCGGGCGAAGCCAACCAAACCGCCCAGGTCCTCGTTGACGGCAATTCGTGGCACTTCATGCGCCGCCCATCGAGCATGGCGTTTGGCGCAGGCGCCACCTTCGCCACATGTCACGAAGAGCGCACGGGTAACTACCTCGATGACCCGGCGAACTTCATTGGACCCACATTGTGGTCGTCGGATCTGAGCATCTACGCGCAAGATCCGGGCGTGGATTCCGAAGGTGCGCCGTTGAACGGCTCGCACCTGGATATGTTGCATTCGACCCCGTTCTGCATGGGAATCGCGCACGAGACGGCCAATGTATATTGGACGTTTAACGGATTTGTCGGCGCTGTCGAGCGCTACGACTTCAAAGGCGACCATGGACCGGGCTATCACGACCACTCAGACGGCGAGATCCAGCGATTCGCTGTGGGTGAATTCGCACGTGTAGAAGGCGTACCAAGCCATATGGACTTCGTGGACGGTGAGCTTTATATCGCGGACACTGGAAACAGCCGTATCGCTAAGCTCAATCCAGATTCTGCCACGGTCATGGGTTCCATTACTCCTGCCTACGAGCCGCTGGCTATCAACCAAGTTCTAGACGGTGCGAGCATCACGGATATCCTGCCATCAGGAACGCTTGAGCGTCCGAGCGGCCTTGTCCATCACGAAGGCGTGCTCTTCGTAAGTGATAACGCCTCCGGAAAAATCGTGGCACTTAGCCTCGAAGGTGAGGTTCTTCGCGAACTTCAGACCGAACTGACCGACGGTCAACTCTCTCCTCTGACGATTGGTCCAGACGGCAAGCTCTACTTCGCCGACCTGACCAACGCTGACGTCTGGCGAATCGATCCCAAATGAACTCACCGCTCAGCCTTGATTTTTCGTTAAGGCACGAGGTCGTCGGGGGCCACGATGTCTACTGGCTAGGACTCGACGACGACGAAGTCGCCCTCGTGGTTGACTATGCGCGCGATGATTACAGGCGGGCATCTCTGGTGGGCAAGGATGACGATTCGGTGCGTCGATTCGTGGAGAAATTCACGAGCGGCTTCAAGATCGAGCCGACTATCGACGTCCAGCGCTGGCGCCTGAAGACCGAGCCTGGCGACGCCAAATTTGTCTATATCGTCGATCACCAAGACGAGCAGGGTGTGGATTGGCGAGTTACCAAAATGGGATTTGGTGCGGACCCGTCCATCTACCTCCACCTTTCGCCATCCACGGGGCGCGCGCGCCTCGAAGAGCGTTCCTTGGAGGCTCGTCGAAATTTTGTGGAGGCATTCACCCGTGCGGTGCTCGAGCCGATGTCTCAGACGGCACGCGCGCTCGAGCGCATCGCCCGACGCCCGCAATGGCTGGCACATGACGTGCCGCTCGTGACGTGGTTCCATCCCACCGAACTCGTAGCTCAGGGGCAGCCAACATGGTTTGAGGACCATTTGGTGGGCATTTCGGGGCTTGAGGTCAAGGCTACGGGCGAGAGCGGCAATTTCACAGTCTATGAGGTGGATCGCGGTAGCGAGCTCCTCTGGGTGGGCGGTTATTGTGGCGCGCTTGTGATCGTGAGCCGCGAGTTTGAAGAGACACGTATTTCGGTGGTCGAGAGTCTCGATTCCGACGCGCGGGAGATTTACTCGACACGGGGAACCACCTCGGGCCATCCGATGATCGGGCCTTCGAATGATTGGCTCGCGTTCAATATCCAGACACGCTCTGGGCCGTGCGCCGTGGTCTTACGACTCGACGGAACCGACGAGCGCGAACTCGACGATTATTGGGCGAGTTCTTGGGGCCCGGACGGCCTTGAGGTGCGCAATATTGACGACCAGTCTTGGTGGCTTTGGACGCCTGAAAAACTGCAGGAAATCCCGCGCCCACCAAGGCGCGTTGGTCCGCATGTGGTGGAGACCGAAGCAGGGTTTTCTACGCGCAACTCTGTCTTTGAACCGCCTGATTCCTCGTCACGTCGTCGCATGGTGACCAACGTTTACACCTGGATTTCGGGCCCGTTTGTGGTGGCCGATTGGTCGGACTCCTATCTCTTCAACGTGGAGACCGGCCAGGGTTGGACGCTTTTGCCTGAGACTATCGCGAGCCGTGGGGCGGTCACGGTGGACCCGTCGTTGACACGACTCGCCTTTACCACGAGCGGTGGGCGCGCGTTCATCGGCGATATCTCGCCGCGATTCCTGAACCCGACCTTTGAAGAGCGGCCTGGGATGACGCGCGAGTCCTGTACAGAGGCGCTGCGCGACAGTCTGGCCGGGGATATCTTCGAGTTTCACGGGGTGCCGAGCCACCTTTCTCTGGAAGACCTGAGCCGGCGATTTGGACTCCAAGTCGGAGACTTGCGGGAGCGCCTTAGCAAAGCCGGCGAGGACTTTGTGGACTCCCAGGTGGGTCATGTCCGCATGATTCTGAGCGAGAATGCGCTCCATCAGATCGCGGCCTTGGGTGTTCATTATGCAGCCGCATGGTCGATTTTGGCCGAGTACCTGCCCCAACACCAACTCCTGAGTGCGTTGAGACACGCGGCGGCAAAGACCTTTGTGGATTCGCTGGTTCAGGATGAGTATCTGCATCGCGTGCTCTTTGGCGGAATCAGGCCAAGCGCCGACGAATGGGAACGCGTTCTAGAGACTTTGCACGCGTCTGAATCGATTTGGCTGGCCGATCCATCTGAGGGATTGGAAACGCAGCTCGTGCAGGCATTACATATCGTCTACGAGCTGCTCGACGAACTCAAAGATATGGCGATCGCGCCCGAGCTCTGGCGAGAAATGGAATTGAGGATAGACCGACTTCAACAACTCATGGTCAACAAGGCGCCAGCTTATCAGGGGCTCGAGGAGCTCTTAGAGATCGTGCGCTGTGTTGAGGAGGCGTACTCGTGACGTCCAAGGAAACCGAGGTCTGGCGCGGGGCTGAAGTCGTGATGCATTGGGGTGATCCCGAGGCTGAGTACCAGGGTATTCGCAGCGGGGTGGTCTTGGTGGACCGCGACGAGCGCGAGACTTGGGTGGCTACAGGCCAAGACGTGGTCAAGCTGATTCAGGGCCTCGTGACCGGGAATGTGTTCACGCTCGCGGCCGAAGGGGCCGGCATGATGACGACCGCCGTGAACGTCAAAGGGCGTTTTGTGACGGACCTGCGCCTCCTGCACATTCTGGACATTTTGATCCTGGACCTCGAGCCGGGCCAGACCGCTGCCGGAGCTGTTTCGCACTTTAAGAATCACGTGATTACGGAAGATGCGAAATTCCATGACCGCCGCTCGAGCACAGCGCGCCTGGGTGTTTTTGGACCGGGTGCCGCCGAGGCATTGGAGGCCGCGGGACGATTTTCTGTGCGGCTTGAGAACCTCGCGCCATTTCATGGGACCAGTGGACGCATTGGCGCTGATGGTGTGGTGGTGCAGGCAACGCCAATCACGGGCGGTGCGGGGTTTGAGCTCTACGTTCCGCGTGAGTCCAAGGAACGCATCGAGCGGGTGTTGTTGCGTTCGTCTGGCATGATTCGTGCCGGCCACCTGGCGATGGAGCGCGCCCGAATTGAGGCCGGGATTCCAAGGTTTGGCGTGGAGATGGACGAGAAGATCATCCCACTCGAAGCCGATATGAACTACGCAATCGCCTACGATAAGGGGTGTTATCTGGGCCAAGAGGTCATCGCACGCCTAGACACGCGCGGTGTACCCGCGAAGCTTTTGCGGCGCCTTGTGATCGAAGGGCAACAAGCCCCGGCGCTCGATTCTGAGATTTTGCATGACGGAAAGGTCGTGGGAGAAGTCCGGAGTGTGGCGCAAACCGGCGATGGCGCATGGGTGGCCATGGGTTATCTCAAGCGCGACCACAACGAGCCGGGAATGCAGGTTGAAATCGGTGAACTTCGAGCCGTTGTGGCTCCCCTAAGCGCTTGAACCGATGTTGATCGACATCTCGCCGCATATCATTTTTGAAGACACGTGGATTATCGCTGTGGACAAGCCTTCTGGACTTCCGAGCCAGGGCACCCGTGATCCGGCGCGTGACCATCTAGTTGCTGCCGTTGAGCGATACCTGAGGCTCACGAACCCGAAGGCCCGCGCGGCCCTGCACCATCGGCTCGATGTGGAGACGAGCGGTGTGATCGTGCTCGGTAAGCATAAGGACGCGAACAAGGGGCTGACGGACGCATTCCGAGAGCGGCTTGCGCAAAAGACCTATCTGGCGGTGGTGGTAGGCGAGTTTCCGGAAGAGGCCGCGGTGACGAACCATCTGGCGTCAAAACGCGACGGGAAGCGAAACCGGATGGTCACCGTTCGGGCCGGCGGTGATTTTGCGGAGACGACGTTTAAGCGGAGACGGATTGAGGGCGGGTTGAGCGTTGTTGAGGCGTATCCGAAGACTGGGCGTATGCACCAGATTCGCGTGCACCTCGCCGGGCTCGGCTTTCCGATTGTGGGCGATAGCTTCTACGGTGGTGTGTCGCGCTGGGACGGCGCGCGTGTGGCGCGCATGATGCTGCACGCCTGGCGGCTTGAGCTCCCGCACCCGGTAACGGGTGAATCGCTAGTTTTGGACGCCCCCGTAGATGAGGGCTCCGTTCTCCTAGGTTAAGCGTGGCAAAACAAACAAAGTTAACTGGAAAACGAGGGTCGTTTTTTTTCCTTCTTGCTATTGAAAATCATTTTCAATTTCATTAGTGTCCTTTTCGAACTTGGTTATGGAGGAGTGCATGGCCAGAGACCTTCGGAAAATTCAAAATGTTGTCTTGGTTTGCCAGGGCAAAGACTGCAAAAAGAATGGGGCCAAGGACGTGCTATGCGGCGTCAAGTCAGCCCTCAAAGATCTTGGCGCGCACCGAGAAACCATGATCGTGAAGACGAAGTGCACTGGCCAATGCAAAAAGGCACCGGTTATGGGTATTCAACCCCACGGTGTCTGGCTCACCGAAGGTACTGAGAAGTCGGCCGCAGCCACCATTCACGCCACGATCGGCGAAAGACTCAAGATCGTATCCTGAGTTTGCGGCGAGTTAGTTTGCGACGCGTGGACTATGTAGTTCAAAGTCTTCGGCGTACTCCGCCCGCATTTCCCCTTCCTCATTCAACATCCAAGGCAGCGCTTTTTTCCTCGGAACGACGATCTTTGGCGGGACTTCGAGAGTTCCAAACACGGCATCCCAGATGGGCGTGGTCACGCCGTGGTTGAGGTTCGGGCGTTTGTAGTGGTGGTAGAGGTGATGCCTTCTGGCCCAACGTCCGTAGCGAGTTTTTGGCCCGTGCGTATGTAGCCTTTTGTGGATGAATTCGTAGGTAAGATAGGTGAGCGCAAATCCCAAGGAGGCGGCAATGCCGTAGATTCCCGTAGCGAGGTAGAGAAGCGGGCCTGTGATGCCCAGCACGAGGAATGCAGCGCCAAACTTCTTCCAACCAGGCGCGAAGTACATGATGTCGGTGTGGTGGGCCAGATGTTCTACGGTGAAGGGGTTCTTAGATCCCCCTTTGTGACCATAGCCTCGGTGCAGGCCGTATTCGGTCAAGGTCCAAGCCGTGGCGCCTGCTAGAAATCCTAATAGTAATCCGAATATAGACATGGTCACCTTTCTGCTTGAGGTTTCGTAATCTGAGTTCTGTCTACCCTGGCTCCGTCCGCGTATGCGCCTCTATGATTACTACCCAACTCCATGTACAATAGTAAACAAAGTTTACTTTGTAAACAATGTTTATCTTTGTTGGGGAATTTTGAGTTTCTTTGTGCGTTGTTCCGCATGTGGGTGTTTATAGCCTTTGCCTACGCCCATCTGAGGAGGACAAAGCCCTCCTCTACGTGGTATACCTTGCCCAACACACGATTTACAGGAACGACCGTGGATACATCTTGGAAGAAGACTGACACTTCAGCGCCCGAATACAAACGCAAGGTGATTTTTTACACCGTCCTCACCATGGTCTTCGGCATCATCGGCAGCGCCCTGCTCGCCTACAAGATCGACAGCGCCGAGAAGGCACAAGCAGAAAAGCGTGCTGAGCAGGCTCAAATTCAGAAATGAGCCTTAAGCGTGTTTTGACCATTGCTGGCACCGATCCAACCGGAGCGGCCGGCATCACCGCAGACCTTGGGGTTTTCCGCGATTTCGGGTGCCTGGGTGCGTCCGTGATCACATCGGTGGTCTGGCAAAACTCTCAGGGAGTTCAAGGGTTCAAGACGCTAGAAGTTGATGAAGTCCTCGGCCAGCTTGACGCGGTCTTGGACGATCTCAAGATAGATGCGGTCAAGATCGGGATGCTTGGAAATGCCGAGATTGCCGCGGGTGTCGCTTCGCGGCTCAAGGCGCTGAGTGTGCCGATCGTGCTCGACCCAGTCATGGCGTCTGGAGACGGTGACAAGGCCATGTGGTTATCCGGCGGGGAGCCGAATGGTTGGGAGCCGATCCTGGACGTTGCCACGTTGATTACGCCGAATGTGCCCGAGTTCCTGGTTTTGACGGGTCGCGAGACGATGGAGCGTGAGGATATTGAGGCGGCGTTGATAGGGGCGGTAGCGGCATTTGACGCGGATATAGTTTTGAAAGCGGGCCACCTTCCGAGTACGGACTCTGAGGTGGCTGATTTCCTGATGCTTCGTGGGCAAACCGAGGTTTTGGACCTTAAGGCGTTTCCGCGAATTCCGGACGATGTGCGGGGTACCGGCTGTGCGCTCTCTTCCGCGATCGCGGCTTCTTTGGTATCGAACCCGGACGTTTTGGCGTCGGTTGAGATGGCGCGGGAGTATTTGAGCGATCGTCTAGCGACGAGGTATTGGCCGGGTAAAGGTCGTGCGTCGCTGGGTTCGCAAACAAAGAGAGTAGTACAATGAGTCATGGAATTTTAGTTCGAGAAAACCCAGCAAACACGCAAGAGATTTTGTACGAAATCCCGTGGGACCTGAATCAGGTTGATTCATCGGTGGCGAAAGCAAAAGCCGCGCTGCGCAGCTGGGACCGGCTTGGCCGCGAGGCACGCATCGGCTACCTCCACAAATTCTCGGAGGCGCTCAAGTCGCGCCGTGAACTCATCGCTCGCACTATCGCTCTGGAGGCGGGAAAGCCTCTCTGGGAGGCGTACACCGAAGCAGACGCGCTGAGCGCCAAGATCGATATTATGACGGGCGAAGGGGCTGCGCTGACGGCGGACGTTCATCCAGAGGGTTTAAGTGGAGGTTCGTGGAGATATCGGCCGCTCGGACCACTCGCGGTCTTGGGGCCGTTCAACTTCCCGCTCCACCTACCGAACGGGCATATCGTGCCGGCGCTTGTCAACGGCAACACGGTGATTTTCAAGCCGTCGGAAGTTACGGCCAAGAGCGCGGAGATTTACATCGAGGCAGCCCGAGAAGCTGGTATCCCGGACGGGGTGATCAACCTTGTGCAGGGTCCGGGTGAAGTCGGGGCGGCGCTCGTTGTGCACCCAGATATTCGGGGGGTCTTGTTCACCGGGTCCTACGAGACCGGCTTGAGGATCAAGCGCGCGACTTTGGAGCACCCACAAAAACTGCTCGCTCTGGAGATGGGCGGCAAGAATACCTCGATTATACTTGGGGATGCGGGCCTTGAGCACGCCGCGCACGATATTGCGTTTGCGGCTTATATGACTGCCGGGCAGCGTTGTAGCGCGACGAGCCGAATCATTCTGGAGGCGAGCGTTTTTGACGAGTTCGTGGAGCGGTTTAGGGATATCTCGGCGCGTGTCACCATGGGGGATACGGTCAACGAGACCACGTTTATGGGGCCGCTCGCCACTCAAGGTGCGTTCCAGAAATTCTTGGATGCGCAGCAAGATACGGAAAATGGGCGGCTGGTGAATCTGCTCGAGGGAGGCCTCGCGCGCCAGGATTTGCAGGGGTATTTTGTGAGCCCTGCCCTCTGGCACGCCAAGGAATGCGACGCTCGCGGCACGCATCAGGCCGCTGAAATTTTTGGGCCGGACGTCGTTCTCTACAAGGCGCACAATGACGCAAACCTAGTGGAGTGGGCGAATGCCACGGATTTTGGTCTCGCGATGAGTATTTATACTCGTGACGAAGAGAGGTTTCAGGACCTCGGTTACGATCTTGAAACCGGGATTCTGAACTTGAACCGGTCTACGTGCGGGGCCTCGTCGCGGCTTCCTTTCGGCGGCGTCAAACAGTCTGGGAATCACCGTCCGAGTGCGGTGCTCGCCGGACTTTACACGGCCTATCCACAAGCGCAGCTGGTGCAGGCTTCGGAGTTCAATCCGAAGACTTTGGATGCCAAGCCGTGGAGTTTGTTGTCATGAACCAGGCGTGGATGATTGAGGCGTGGGGCGTTGAGAATCTCAAACTTGAAAGCGTAGAGCCCGAAGAGGTTCAGCCCGGCCAAGTCCGTGTTGAGATCAAGGCGACATCGCTGAACTACCGCGATCTCCTGATGGTTCGAGGCCACTATAACCCTCGTCAACCGCTACCGTTGGTGCCGTGTTCGGATGCGGCCGGCGTGGTGGTGGAGACGAGTGAGGGGGCTAGCTGGAAAGTGGGCGACCGAGTCATGCCCGCATTTGCACAGACATGGCAGAGTGGGCGGCTCAAGCGCGAGCATCTCAAATCCACGCTGGGAGGGCCGCTTCAGGGCACACTTACTCAGTCTCGTGTTTTTGACTCGCATGGACTTGTGGCGATTCCCGATGGTCTTGGCTTTGAGGCTGCCGCTACGCTTGGGTGCGCGCCTCTGACCGCATGGAACGCATTGATCGCGCATGGTGGACTTCGGCCGGGCGAGACGGTTTTGGTTCAGGGTACGGGCGGTGTGTCGATTTTCGCGTTGCAGCTGGCGCATGCCATGGGCGCGCGCGTGGCGGTGACGTCTTCGGACGACGCGAAGCTCGAGCGGGCGCGGGAGCTCGGGGCCGAGTACACCATCAACTACAGGACCACGCCGGAATGGGGCCGCGAGGCCCGGAAGTGGTGTCCAGAAGGCGTGGACCATATCATCGAGGTGGGCGGCGCTGGAACGCTCGCTCAGTCATTGCGAGCGGTAGCTGCAGGCGGCAATATCTACGTTATCGGAGTGCTTTCGCACGACGGCAGCCTGCCGGCGTTTGATCCAACTCCTCTGCTGATGAACAATATTCGGATGCAGGGGATTTTTGTGGGTCCGAAGGCCGAGTTCGAGGCGTTAAGTGCAGCGGTCTCGGCGCTGAATCTTGAACCGGTGATCTCAGACCGATTTGGATTTGATGAGGCACCAAGGGCCTTTGAGCATTTGGCGACCGGCAACCATTTCGGCAAGATCGTGGTTTCAGATTGAATTTTCCAGTGTTTCCTATCGTCAACGGCCACAAGTTCGACCATAACGTCCTTAGAACAAATAACTTAGAGGCTTTGACATGAAGTATTTGGTACTATTTGCTGCTCTTTTGGCCATGGCATGTGGCGATGATCAGGCGCCCCTTAGCGACGGCCCTCTCACCGGAACGATTGACGGAAAGGCATGGACGTTCATGTCCGGAAGCGCCTCGCCGAGTGCGTTTGAGGAAGGTGAGTTCTGGATCGACCTCTACGGTGAGGAGTCCGAAGATCCCTGTGGGTTTGGTGCCGGTGGTGGTGATTCGGTTCTCTTTACTCGACCCGCCGAACTTGTGGATGCTCAGCTCAGCTTGAGCAATAACGTCACGGTGGTGCACGGCGAAAATATCAACTCGATCATGACCGAAGGCCGGTTGGTGATCGACGTGATTACGGACACAACCATTGGTGGCGGCCTGATTGTGGAAGGCGACCACAACCTCAACGGTCGTTGGGAAGTTCCGATTTGTGAGTAAGTAGAAGAAGGCTCTGTCTTCTTCGGATGGGTGGTGTAAAAAGCTATGATTGACAAGGGTTGCGCTGTCTAGCCTTGTTCTCACCTTCCTCTATTGTGAGTTGTCTTTGACTTTTGGGGGGTGCGGCACAAAATTCAAGTTGCCTTTGATTTTTTAGGATTTGCAGCACTAAGTTGTTTTGACTTTGGTTTGCGGGTTATTGATCTCCGCAAACATGCAACTAACGCGGACAGAGCCCGCGTTGACGCGAGGAAAAACAATGAAATATTCAGTGTTCTTAACTTTGATTTTTAGTGTGTTGCTTACGCAAGCTTGCGCCACATCCAATCTGGCGCGACAGACCGCAGACCAGGTCTTTCCGGTCTCCGAAGAGAACAAGATGGGCAAGGAGGTCGCGGTCCAGATCGAGGCCGAGAACAAGGTTCATCAGGACCCGAACCTGCAGGCCTATATTCGTGGCATGGGCGCAAAGATCGTAGCGGCCGCCAAGAATGATATCCCGCGTGGTATTCGTATTACGTTTACGGTGGTGGACGACCCGAAGACCGTGAACGCGTTCGCGATTCCGGGCGGCAATATCTACATCTATACGGGACTCTTGAAGTCCGCGTCCTCGGAGGCCGAGGTTGCTGGCGTGCTTGGCCATGAAGTTGCTCACGTCACGCGACGGCACGTGGCGCAACGGCTCTTGGTTATGGTTGGAGCAGACCAACTCATTCAGATGGCTTCGGGCAAGGATCCAAGCGGTCTTGCGGGACTCGCGGGGTCCGTGGCGGCACAGGGATATTTCCTCAAGTACAGCCGTGACCACGAGCACGACGCGGACGATTTTGGTCTCGACTACATGGTTCGCGCCGGTTACAACCCACAAGGATTCGTGACGTTTTTTAAGAAGTTAGGGGACTCCAATGTGCCTGAGTTTCTTTCGACACACCCTGACCCAGCAGGGCGTGCTCGCACAGCGCAGGAGCGAATTCGCGAGATGTCAAACACGCCAAGCTACACGGGTGAAGCCGAGTTTAAGGCCAAGAAACAAGAGTTCGGACTATGAAAATCTATCTCTTCGCACTGATTTTGCTGGCTGCCGCATGTGGTAAGGACGACGCGCCCACACCCCAACCAAACCCCGATATGGGGACAGATGCCGCCAATGATCAGGCTCCGGATGATGCTGGTGATGATCTGGACGCGGCACAGGACATGCCGGAAACTCGCTCAGATTGCGATGAGATCGACCCCGGGCATTGTGCTCTTCCGTGGCCTTCGAATTACTTTTTGAAGCCTGATTCGAGCCGAGAAACCGGATACACCCTTGAGTTTACGCCAACGGCGCTGCCAGCAAACCGGGACGGAATCCATATCGATCCCGCACCGTACAAGCGTCGAGACGGCTACGGGCTTGGCTCACCGGCCGTTGCGCTCTTCCCGAACGTGGACGCTTCTGGCCTTCCGGATGAGTACAGTATTGAGAATTCGCTCGACGAAAACTCTCAAATCCTCTTTCTAGAAGTCGGCGACACTCCTCGGCGCGTGCCATTCTTCGTGGACCACGACAACCAGACGGATAATCCCGAGATAAGGACGCTGATCGTGAGACCTGCTGAGGTTTTGCGGCCTGCCACACGCTACGTGGTCGCGTTTAGAAACCTTAAGGATACGGACGGTGCGGACATCCCGAGAAGCCCTGCGTTTGAGGCGCTCGCAACGCAAAGTGCCACGGGATTCCTGGCAGAGCGTCAGGCACGCTTCGACGAGATTTTTGGCATTTTGAACGCCGAAGGCTGGACCACGGAGTCGTTAAACCTCGCCTGGGATTGGACCACAGCATCCAATGATAGCCTCAACGGCTATATGATTCATATGCGGGACGAAGCGCTTGAAGCCTTCCCGGAAGGCCCGGAGCTCCGCGTAACTTCGGTTCAAGAGTTTACGCCTGAGGAGAACGATATCACGGCATTCAGGCTCGAGGGCGAGTTCGATGCGCCGCATTATATCGAGGTTTTAGAGGGCGATGCGCGCCTGAGAATCGGCGAGGACGGCATGCCGGAGGCCGAGGGGACGCGTACGGTAAAGTTCTGGGTGAGCGTGCCGCGCACGGCGCTGACCCAGGAGCCGCACGGCCTTGCAATGTACGGCCACGGTCTCTTTGGCGAGGGCTCGCAGACCTATGGCCGGTTCAATCAGCGCATTGCCGACAAGCATAAGTTCATCTTTTTCGGGGCGAGTTTGTGGGGAATGTCAGGGGCGCAGGGTGGCGTGGATGCGGCGCTAATCTCGGTAAACCTGTCCAAGTTTGGCCTGATTGGCGACCAACTTCACCAGGGCATGCTCGAATGGATCCTCATGGCGCGTGCGTTCAAGCACAAGTTTGGCGCGCTTGAAGAAATCGACTCGAGAGACATCGTTCTCAACGATGAACTCTACTACACGGGCATTTCTCAAGGTGGGATTTTTGGACCGACCTTTGTGGCGCTGAGCCCGGACGTCTCCCTCGGCCACGCTGGTGTTCCCGGACATACCTACAGCACGCTCCTTCATCGCTCAGTAGACTTTGCCCCCTTCTTTGCAGTGCTTCGTGGCTCATATCGAAATGCTATCGACCAACTCCTGGCGCTGAATACCATTCAGCTCTGGTGGGACGGAACCGATCCTGTGAGCTACATGTGGCGTCTGAGTGCCGACCCGATCGACGAACAGGTCAATCATATGCTCTGGGCGCCGACGAAGGGCGACTTCCAGGTCTCCGTGCTGCAAAACGAACTTCTAACCCGGACGCCTGGTTTGGGCGTGGCACTCATGGAGAATTACGACCCTGAACGCGAGGTCGCGCTCGTTGATGAGACGGCGTACCCACATACCGGTTCTGCCGTGGTGCTCTACGATTTTGGCATTGAGGTGAACGGCACCGAATGGCGAAATCCGTGGCCAATTCCTGGAAACCAGGTCCCGACGGGCGGCAGCGATCTGGAGTGCCCGGCGGGTTGCCCAGCCGGAGAGAGTGCGGGCGGCGCGCCATTTGATTGTTGTTACGGGCAGTGCTGCTTTGATGCGCACGGGATGCCGAGAAACGCCGAGTGGCATAACGACCAGATGGTCCACTTCTTCCGCAACAGTGCTGAGGTGATCGACGTGTGCGGCGCAGATGGCTGCACGCCTGACTGAAAGGTTAGGCGGTTGGGCTCGGTCTCTTGAGCTCGACCACGGTAACGCCGTGATCTCCATCCACATCAATCTCAGGGAAGCACCCAATACAGCGCACAGAGGCCTCGACCCATTGGGAAACCAGCGGACGAAGCACGGGACCGTCTGCCGAGTTCTTTCCTTTGCCGTGAATGATGCGGACGAATTTTGCGCCCTCTTTTTGCCGCTTGAGCACAAAAGCCTCCATGATCTCGAAGACCTCTTTGAGCGTGACGTCGTGCAGATCTAGCACGGGGATGGGGCCGATTCGGCGAGCTTTTTCGTAGCGATGGTTCGCAGCACGCCGCAGAGACTCCTCGCTGCCATAATGCTCCGGTGTGTAATACTTCCCGTCCTCAAAACGCTTCTGAAGCTGGCCAATCATGCGCTCGAAGTAGAGGTCGTCCTGCTTTTTGCGCACGTCCTCAACGGTCACGGTTTCCACGACTTCCGAGGATTTTGGGCGCCATTCGTCATTCAGATTGCCGAACTTCCCAGCGTAAATCGCGCCCTTGTCTATCTCGTCGAGCGCCGCGGCAAAGAGGGCTTCGTCGCTCAAATCTTCTGGGTTTAGTGGTTCAGGGCTTGGCTCGGCGGGCTCTGGAGCCGGACTTGGAGTGGGTTCAGGGGCTGCCGATTTCGCGGCTTCTCTCGATTCTGCGCGCGCTTCAGCAGCTTTGAGCAAGAGTTCACCCAGTGTTCCTGGTTCCGCTTTGACTTTCTTCTTCTTGCCCATTTCTTACCTTTGTTAGCGCCCTTGCACGGAGGAGACCGCCTGCGTGGCGACCTTCAACACTGAGGTTTCATCGATCTTGCTGACCCATTTTTGGAAGGCCGGATAGTCTTGTGTGCTTACACGTTGCACGGGCATCGCGATATTGGCCACCAGTTTCACCGTATTTCCTTCGACCTGGACCCGTCGCTCATAGTCGCCGAATTGGGACTTTCCTTCCATGCCTGAGCTCAAAACCACGGGTGATGCGGGAAAGCTGAGTTCTAGGGTCTGGTTGGTGTAGCGATTGTAGCCCACGATCATGGGCGTGGTGCGTTGTGGCAAGGCGCCATAGTAAGTAGCGAGTGCTTCGGGGAAGATGCGAGTCTCCACCATCAGCCCGCCGGGAACCACACGCGCAAATCCCTGACGTACCAGGGTGATTCGAATCACAAGGTCAGCCTCGGGCGCTGTTTCGTTGAGGATCTCATAGCCCGTGACTACGCTTCCCGGCACGATATTCGCGGCCAGGGACCCCATGAGTTTGTCGCGATTTTCTGCGTCTTTTCTGGAGCGGAGGCCCTGACGGAAACTCAGCGCGGCATTACCCGGCAAGGTGATCTCAATTTCGCCGTTTAGATTCCCCTGCTCGTCTACGGAACCCTTGACGTGAATATTCTGAACAAAGGACTTCAACGGTGCGGCCTCAGGAACCGTCTCAGTGCTCGCCATTTTGCACGTAACACAAATTGCGGGCTGACCCTGCACCACGGGGCCCAACGCGTTCCACGAGGCATCTGGGCCGTCTGGCGAGGTCCAGAACGTTTGGTCGTCGATCTGAACCCGTACGAGAGGAATGGAGAATTTCCCAAATTCGTTGATGGGGTCGGGCTCGGGATTCGCGAGACCACTGCGTCCAAGGTAGATTTCCGCTGGAATTCCGGCGTAGTCCAAAAGGGCTTTGTAGACGATATGCGCGCTACCTTCGCGGGTGAGAAGCGCATGGGCGGCCTCGGTTCCGAATTGGCCCGCGCTCGGATCAGGAATCCACGCTGCAGCCTTGTAGAAGAGCGCGCGCGCGCCTTCGGCGGTCTTTACGTCCTCGCCGACTTCCGCAAGCCACGTATCGAATTGAGATTCGAGCGCGGCGCTGAGCCGTAGGCTGTCGTGAATTCGCTCGAAGGTCGATCGCCTCGACGTCTCTACAGGGTCTACACTGAGCGCGTGCCGCCAGGTCTGAATCCACGGGAGGAACTCGTCGATAGGCACCGAGTAAGGTTCTTGGCGCGGACGCGGATTATTCTCGGCCAGGAAACGCATGCCGGTTTTGCCCTGGCGCTCAACGCGTTCAACTTTGGGCGCGTTGTTTTTCTGAATGAGTTCGCCGGCATCACCCCAGACCACATACTCGGAATGAAGCGTCGAGATATCCTTCATCTTGAAATAGAACTTCACGCCCTGCCGATGCGAGCCCGGGAACGGCGCACCGCTGTACTGAAGGTAGGCAACTTCAACAAAATCCCCCTCCGCAAGTCCCGGCATACTGATGGCCTCTTTGCCCGAATCGTCGTCGGGGACCAGGGTCTCGCCGTTCTCTTTGATGGTCCGGATCTGCAGCAAATATGCGTCGGACGGCACGCTCGTCTCGGCGTAACGGTCGATGGCGTTTTTGGTCATGACGCGCACCACCGTGTGGGTCAGTGTTAAAGACGCGCCGTCGGGCAAATACTCGCGCGCGGCGTAATCCACCACGTAGTAGGCGTCATCATTGCTAAGCGAAGCATCAGCCGAATCTTGAACCGCCTTCATCGCCGCCTCGTAGCCGTTGGGCATAGTGTCTAGGAGGGGTACATCGCCGCTCAAAGTCGCCCTCTTCCACATGAGCCAACCAAGAGAGCCGTGTGTGTTCATATACGTATCGATCTCTTTGAGGGCCGCATCGAGACCCTTCTCGGCGAAGGCGCGGTCGATCTTCCAATTCCAGAGAACTGGAGAATCAGGCATGCGCTTGAGCGCATCGTCCACAACCACGCGGGCCTTATCTTCCTGACCGAGCTTCCAGAGCTCGTCCGCCCACCGGCGCTGCGACTCATCGCGATAGGGAAAACGCGAGGCGTACTTCTCGATCATATCCAAGTTTTGCTCAGCGAGCTCGGGCTTAGCGTTGATCCATGCCTCGAGAAGGGCTGGACAGCTCGTGTGGAACGGGGTGATTTCAACCGGCTCACGGAAGACCTGTCGGGATTGCTCCAGGGTCTGGACCTTGCGCGCGACATCACAATTTTCGGGCGCCAAAGTGAGCGCTTCGCGCCAAACGGCCTCCGAGTTCTCCTGATAGCCCTGCCCTTCCAGATAACTGGCCCAGGTCGTGATGGCATTAAGGTTCTTGAGACCACCTTCTTTGGCGCCGTTATAGGCCTTTTCGAGAAGCTCGCGGACTTCACGGTCCTGAGACTTTGAGTTCAGGCGTGCCCCGAGCAAATAGGCATAGAGCGCGTTGTCCGGCTGCAAATCGTGAGCGCGGCGAAGGTGTTGCATCGCGTTCGCGTCTCGTAAGCGCGACGGCAATTCCCAGCGCGTCTGAACCTGCAGACTTTTTAAGAGCTCCGCCGCGGCAAAGGCCGGATGGCGCTTCATCAATTCGTCCCAGGCAGCATCAAAAGCTCGAGTCTCGGCAGAAAAATGAGCCCCAAGCAGGGTTAAATAGAGCGTAATATCATTTGCGCCACTGACGGCCTCTGGCGAAACCCAGACGGGCTCAAACGCCCACGCCTTCTGGCCCTCATCGGCTACCCGTGTCTTTGCATTGGCCTCGCCACTGAAACACTCCGGCATGATACGTGCCGCAACACACCCACTTCTGAAATCGAGCTTTACTTCGCCAAGGCGCGCTTGTTCGGGCAAAATCTGGAAGTCAAACCAGTCGCGATACCCCCTTTGAACTCCGATTTTGACGAGGACTCGGTGCCAACCTTTCTCAAGCTCAACGCGTGTGAGGTGCTTGCCGCTCGTGTACCCACGGTCTGGGTAATTGACGATCTCGGCGCCATCGATCCAAACCTGGCCAGCGCCGGCAAAATTGGTGTAGACCCAAGCGTCAATCGGGCGCTGTGTCTCAAAAAACGTCTCGAGATAGTAGATACCATCAGCGCCGAAGGACGGGGCGAGATTAAGCCCATTCGCTACGTAATGTTCGGTTTCTTCGCGATTCTCCGGACTCTCGGTGGCCATGAGGGGAGAAAGGTAGGTGTCCGCTAGACGAGGTTCAGTTTCTGGCGCAAATTGCGTGTCCCAATCGTAGATTCGCCATGGCGAAAGGAGTGGACTCACGCTCCACATCTTCGGAAAATTTACCGCGGCAGCGTCAAAGGGCGCGTATTCCATTGACTGGTCCCAGAGTCTGAAAGACGCCGCCTGATAGATCATGTTGAGGTAGAGACGCGTCAGGGGCGCAACGTTGCTCACATTGAGATCTGAAATCGTTGGCATTATACGTGCCGAAAACTCAGCCACCGAATCTCGCATAGTGTAGAGCCGAGCGGCGGCGTAGCGCGCCGCTTCTGAGCGCACATCCGTGCTCAGCGTCCGCGCGTAGGCGTCAAACGCGCCCTCCATATCACCTTGATGGTAGAGCACCTCTGCGTGCACAAACGCCGCGCGCGCGTCGGACTCCCAATCCAAGTTCTGAGGGGACTCACCCTTCATCCATGATTGAACCCCAGCGCTGATCTGCGGGCTGAAGGCCACATCTCGCACAACGGGCTGAGGCCCAGCGCAGGCCTGCGCGAGCACACAAAGTAGAATCGCTATAAGCTTGAGGAATCTCATTCAGCCTCTCCGATCGCGATAGAATTGTTCAGGGCATCGTTGATCGAGCTCATGAACTCGCGGAAATCACCATAATCTTCGACCGCCACGCGCTGCACATCGATATGGTAGTTCACCTCGGTCTCGAGCCCGCCGTCAGGGAGTCGATTATACGAGACGCTGACGCCGCCGAATGGGCTCTTTAGATCCACATTGGCCGGGACTTGATTGAACGCCTGGCCTTCTGGGAGCCTGTATTTTACGCGCGTCTGCGTGGTGAACGGCACTCGAATATCCAGAGCCTGTGTGCGCGTAGACGATTTCGCATAGGCGGCGAGCAGGTCTTTCCTAGTGCCCATAGGGAAGACAAATCTGCGGCTACCGTCCTCGTTCACGAGGCGCCCGCCACTTGCCACAAACTCGATTTTGGTGGGGCTCTCCAAATCCTCAAGCCCCTCGAATTTAACCGACTCAATGGTGACTCCCGGGTAGGTAGACGCGAGGTATCTCTCAAACTCCTCTTTGCGCCGCTCGGGGTCTTCGAAGATGCTTCGGAAGTAGACAGCGTTGGTGCCCGTGGCATGAATCGTGCCGCGAGTCTCCACACCGTCTTTGCTCACGACCACGTCGAGTTTCATCTCGAGAACATTCGCGCTGGACTTGTCTACCGGAAGCCGCACAAACGAGGACTTTCCACCGTCACGCACGATCAGGGCCTGCGCCCCTTGGTCCATGGTGGTGAGCTCGGTCGTGCCGTTAAACTCCGCAGTACCATCGAGGTAGAGGTCGAGCTCAGGAACATAGGTGATGGCGTGGTTAAAGACGTGCATGGACGCGGGGAACTCGTCCACGCTGCCAAGGCGCCGCGTGCGCACGAGCACCATATTCGCTTCCACACCAGCTTCCTCGAGCATGACCTTGAGGAGCGCCGCCTTGTCTTTGCAGTCGCCATATCGGTTTCTAAAGGCAGTGGTCGTGCGATAAGGCTTCCAGCCGTGAATACCAAGCCCAACGTGTAGATAACGGGTGTTTCGGACCACGTAATTATGGATGACCTCGACCTTGTCTTTGGTGGTCTTCTTGCCGCGCGTGAGCTCTCGAACCTTCGACCGAATCTCGTCATCCACGATGAGCTGCTCCGCGATGAGCTGCCACCACCACGTGCCGATATCGTCCCAGGTCTGCTTATTGCTGGCGAGGATATAGTCGTAAACGTCGGTAGCGCCTGGCTGGTCGTTGTCGGCAACCACATGAGGCACGGATTTCATCTCGAAGAGCGTCGCCTTTTGAGCGGTCAAAATCTGGTCGTCTCGGGTGTGCTCCACGGCTGGTGGCCTAAAGAAGAGCTCCCAATCTTTGGGGTAGAGCACCACGTAACGCTGGTAGGCGATGGGGCGATTGGATTGGGCGTACATAATGTCGCCAAAGTAGTCCCCTCGGAAGTTCGAGTTCGCCACCTGTGAGACGCGATATTGGAATTCCACGGCATCACCCACACTCACGTTATTCGCGCGGATATTCAGGTACGCAGTGTCATTGTAGGTGGTAGAGCCCTTTCGAGTTCCGCCCGACTCCCAATGCGAATAATCCTCGGAGATGGTGCCGTCGGCCTTGTAGACACGGACTCTCAGGATATCCACGCGCTCATCACCCATAGAAAACGCGACGCTCATCTCTTTTGCGGTGTCCACACCTTCGGCGGTCAGGGCGCGGTCAACGCGCTGCGTGACCTGTTGCGAAAGGCCATTCGGCGCCACATAGGTCACCTTCTGAGAGACCAGCGTGTCGTAGGAAAACGGCGTGGCTTCGGTGGCAACCATGCGTTCGCGAATATCGCTAACAATATAGGGATCCCAAAAGCGATCTTCGGCAGGAAGAAGGAAGCTCAACTTCTCGCTCAAAGTCTGGTCTTGCGGGCGCCTCAGTAGGGCCATTTCCAAGTCTTGTGTGGCCTTGTCCCGCTGGTCTAGCGCCATATGCAATTCAGCGCGACGCTCCAAAATCTCGGCCTCGCCAGGGTTCATTTCGTGCAGGTCGTTCCAGACTTGCAACGCGCCTTGGAGATCGCCTTTGGCGCGAAGGAGTTCGGCTTCGCGTTGTGCCGCAAAAACCGAGGCTGGGAAGGATGCCCGATAGTGCCGCACCTCCTCGATCGCCGCGTCTAGGTCTCCGAGCACGCTCAAATCGCGGACGTGATCCCAGAGATACGAGCTTGAGATTCGGCCAATTCTCAGACCCTCGACTCTTAGCTTCTGCACGGCTTGGGGCGTGTCCAATTCCTGAGCGATTGCCACACGCCTGAATTGGATTCCTGGAACGTCTTGTACCGCTTTTGCACGCTCAAGAATGGCCTCGGCTTTCTGATAGCTTGAACGCGAACGGTACCAATCCGTGAGTTGGCCGATGGCTGGAAGAAAACTCGGGTACTTTTCAAGGACTGCCTCAAGTACGGGTCGGGCTTTGAGCCGATCCAATTCCGTCATCGAGTTCTCGTGCATTTCTGCGAACTGAACCTGGACAAAGGGATCGTCTGGCGCGCTGCGTGCCGCACGCTCGAGGGTATTTCGACTCATCCACGCCTCGTCAAAGAGCGTGGAGGCAAGGGCGAGCACGCGTGGACTAAGGCCACTCTCGACCTCTTTTTGAGCGATATCTCTCCAGGGCGTTGAGGCATCTCTCCAAGCGAGTTTTTGCAGCAGCCATGCGCCCCAGATGGCCTCGTCACCTTTGGCATTTTGCAGGAACGTGTTTGTGGCACTTAGCGCGCCGCTTGGGTCTTGTTTTAGCTTTGATGGGTCGCCCGCATCCAGAACATCTCCTTTCTCAGGGACGCTCGGGTCCATTCCAAATTTCAGGGGTTGCGAGCGCCGGTCAGTGAGTCGGGCGATGAAACCAAGGGATCGACTCGATTGTGACGCGAGTTTGACCACCACCGAGTTTGCGCCGCGATTGAGCACAACTGGCCACGCCTCGGTATCAGGCGCAAGCCCGGTATCGTCTTCCCTAAGGCCCACAAGCTCACCGTTCACCCAGACCTTGTAAGCTCCATTGGCGCCCAGATAGAGCAATGAGCTCGCTCTTGAGTTGGCACGTATCGTACCGGACAGATAGACCACTGCGGCGGTGTCTGGCGTGACGACTTGACCCAAGGCAAACGCACAACCCTGGTCGATTTGCGGCAGCGCTCGCCAACTCACTTCCACGGTTTTGCCTGTGAACGGCCCTGGTTCTCCGAGCTCCGGCCCAAGTCGAGCGGCAAAACCCTCCATGCTCTCGTTTGCAAAGGGCCCGATCAAACTCCATGTGCGAAGGCAGCCTTGCTCCGCAAGCGCACCGTTATGTCCGGCGTTTTGGTTCTTCCCAAGGTCCAATCGGGCGTTGGCCGCAATGCGTGAAAGCTCGAAGGCTACGAGCGGGTTTTTGGCCTGTAGCGCCGCTTCTTCGACTTTCGCCTCAAATACCTCGCGGTCCACATAGCCGGCGAGCGAGCGCGCGGCATGGGCGGCTGCGAGTCCGAGAGGTGTATTCGTCGAGCTCTCGGCGCGCTCAATTTGTGCTTCGAATTCCGCACGAGCACTGGTGGTCTGAGCCGTTGCCGGCGCAGTCCAGAGAACCGTGAGCGCAATAAGAAGGAATAGGATTCGATACGTCATGAATTTCATAATCGCTCTTGAAATTAGCCCCACACTCCAATCTGCGTGATGCCAGAAAAATTCCTTACCTGATTGTTACTTTTTTGAATACGACAAGGTTCCACTTGGGGGTATAGTCCGAGCATGTCAGACGAGCTGGAGGCATTTAAAGGGGAGCTGTCCGAGACCTGGGTAGCGCAAGAGACGCTGGTGAGCCCGGATATCGGCGCGACGCTTGGCGTAAGTCCGCACACCGCTAAATCCGTGGAGGTCTTGCGGTCGCTGCCGCGGATGAGTCTCGGCAAGACCGGCGCCATGGGCCCGGACCTCGACGTACAAGGCAAGCTCGGCGAAGGCGGGATGGGCGTGGTGATGTTGGCGAAGCAAGCGCCGCTCGACCGACTCGTGGCCGTGAAGTCCACGCACGATGGTGAGTCCGCCTCAGCTGTGGCTGCGTTGCTGCAAGAGGCGTACATCACCGGCGTTGTCGAACACCCGAACGTAGTTCCGATCTATTCGGTGGGCAAAGACGAGACGGGGCGGCCGATCATCGTCATGAAGCGCATCGAAGGCACCTCTTGGCAAGACGTGATCATGGACGCGAGCCGGGCGCCGCTTGGTGTTGAGGCTGACCTCGTGTGGCACTTGCAGATCCTGCTCGAGGTCTGCGACGCGATTCGTTTTGCGCACTCACGCGGCATCATCCATCGCGATATCAAGCCCGAGAACGTGATGATCGGGAACTACGGCGAGGTCTATGTTCTGGACTGGGGCATCGCGGTGAGCGTGAGCTCTGAGTTCAATGCGATGATGCCCGACCGGCAGAACGCGCCCGGAATTGCGGGCACGCCAGCGTTTATGGCGCCGGAGCAGACCGACGACACGGCGGCCAATATCGACGAGCGCACCGATATCTACATGCTCGGCGCGACTCTTCATTTGATTCTGACCGGAAAGTTTCGAAATGTTGGGAACAACAATCTGCAGGCTATGTTCGCCGCGCGCATGACCAAGCCCTTCGAGTACGGTTCAGAGATCCCTGAAGAGCTTGGGGAAATCGCAAATCGGGCGACGGCTGCTGACAAGGCTGAGCGGTTTCAAAGCGTGGCCGAGCTCAAGAGTGCGTTGGCGAGTTATCTAGAGCATCGGGCGTCGCTGAAGTTGAGCTCTCAGGCGCTCCAGGTGTGGCTCGAATCCAAACATATGCTCGAGACCAAACGCGATGAGGCCACTGAGCTCTTGGTTCATGAGAGGCTGAACGAGTGCCGATTCGGATTCCGCGAGGCCCTTTCGCTTTGGCCCGAGAATAAGGAGGCGCGCGCGGGCCTGCAGACGGTCCTTGAGGCTCTGGTGGATTTCTACATCTCCATTCAAAACGATGTGGGCGCCGCGGCGGCCGTCCAACAATTCCTTGAGCCTCGACCCCAGATCCAGGCTCAGGTTGAGGAACTAGCTGCTCGACGCGAGGCTGAGCGCCAGGAGGTCAAACGCCTAAAGGAGCTTCGCGCGTCATTTGATTTGGGGACTGGGGCCTCGGCTCGAAGCATCTCGGCGCTGGTGCTTGGTGCGTTTTTTGTCTGGTCAAATGTCAGCTTCCAGATGGCGGTGAATGACGAAGTCTATGAAAACCCCATGTATCAACATGTGCTCTCGTCCCCGCGCAGTATTTTGATTGCTTCGGTGGTGATTTTCTTCTTTCGAAAACGCCTCTTCGCAAACACTGCCAACCGCCAAATCATTCAGGTGATCATGGGTGGCCTTTTTGCGGTGATGTTCATGCGTATTGTGGCGTATCAAGCCGACATCAGCCTCGTTTCAGCACAGGCGCTCGAGATATTCTTGTGGGGGTTCATCGCCAGTGCGGTTGGCATGGTGACCGACGATTGGCGAATTCTTGTGGCGTCCTTCCCCATCTATGCCGCCGGTTTCTTCGGCTTCTATTATCCCGCCTACCAGCTCTACCCGATGGCGGCCGCCGTGGGGCTCTACTTCCTAGTCTTAGCCCTGGTTTGGACCGTCAGACCCAAGTCACAGAAGGCCCTTTCCTCGTAGGTTGATCGCAGAAGAATTGGGGTTCTCAAAGCTTCTAAGAAACATAGCGGTATCAAGATGTGACTAAAAAGATGAGGTTGTGGACTGGGATACACAATCCAACCCACGCGGACAGAGCCCGCGTGTACTTAGACTGGCTTAGACCAGTCTACGCCCTCAAAGAAAAATGTGGGGACCTCAAAGCGCACATTTAGCGGTGTGGCGCTGTCTGTCCCCCTCTGCACCACGACTTCTACTGGGAGTTGGCCCGAGATACCGAGACCCGCGTCAGGCACCCTTCCCGTGCCACGGTTATCGAAGATTCGGCCATGTACTTTGGCCCCCCTGATCACGAGTTCGGTCTGATCGGGCCCAAAATTCGGGACGGTCAGAATCCTCTCGAGGTCTTCTTCGTTTCTCGCCTGCAAGTCGATGCTCTCTGCATCAAATTCCACGCGCTCAAGCTCGACTCTGAAGTCTTCATCAGTCAAGAGATGGCCAGCATCATTGACGCGTGCTTTGTCTGGGAAATTGGCGCGTACACTCAGTCCGTCGTTCTCGCTAAAATCCAGCGCTGGCGACGAAGCTAAAAGCGCGGCTAGTAGCAAAGGTTTTCTGTTCGAGCGTCTCATCCATGCACCTCCTTTTCACGTCCAAGTGCATGATGAAACGTGGGCACGCGCGCCGCTTATTCCAGCGGAAATCTCAACTATCGTCATTCCCGTTGAATTGTAGACCTTTGCGAAGAATCTCTCTGCCCTTGAGCTGGGCCCAGACCTGTGTGAACTCGGCGCCAAAGAGGACAACTTGCGCTGAGTAAAAGATCCAGACCAGGAAGGCCACAAGGCTTCCTGCCGCTCCATACGCGGACCCGGGCGCACTGGTGCTCAGATAAAGCCCGATCAGCGTCTTACCCGCAAGAAACAAGGCCGAGGTCACGAGCCCACCGGTCCAGACATCTTTCCAGGCGATGGTGGTGCTCGGAAGGTAGCGATAGACCATGGCAAAAAGGATCGTGAGTACCGCAAACGAGAGGCCGAAATTGAGGCTTTGCCACACAAATTTTGTACCCACGAGCCCCGCGAGCAGCGGTGTGAAGATACTGATCAGGGTGGAGGCCAGGATTGAGAGCATGAGCAGTCCGCCCGCCCCCATCACCATGCCGAGCGAGCGAAGACGCACCCGCAAAAACCCCTTGATGCCTCCGGGCTCTTTCTCGAGGCCCCAGATTCGGTTGAAAGCGGTGTGCAGCTGCGCAAAGACGCCCGTGGCACCGAAGATGACCACGCCCACGCTGATGATGGTGGCGAGGGTTCCTGAGCTTCCCATGGTCATGGAGCCCAGGATGGATTCGATGACTCCGGCTGCGTGCACCCCTGCGAAACGTTCTACCTCGGCCAGAAGTTGTTGCTGAGCCAGGTCTTCGCTGAAGAAGATACTGACGAGTTTGACCACGATAGTGAGCAAGGGTGCCAGGGAAATCATGGCGTAGAAGGCTACAGCGGCTGCGTAGGTGGGGGCGTCGTCGTCAAGCCACGCCTTGACCGTCTCTTTGATAATCTTCCAAATCACGAGCATGCTCTACGGGTCGTAGTTCTTGAGCTTATTATGAATGGTCCGCACGCTCACACCGAGCTTCTGTGCGGTCAGCGTCTGATTTCCGCCATAACGCTCGAGCGTTGCAAGTATGACCTTTCGCCGAATATCCGTAAGCTGGTCGTCCCCTGCCTTAAACCGGAGTTCGAAGTCATCGGCTTCGGTGTCCTCGTCCAAACCGAAGTCGGACTCGTCGGGCTGGGCACTTACGGCACCAAAATGAATGTGCTCAGGGTCCAAGACACGCGCGTCACGGCTAAGAATCACGGCGCGTTCGAGCACGTTGATGAGCTCGCGAATATTGCCTGGATAATCGTACCCCTCAAGGCGTTTCAACGCGGCTTCGGACAAGGATTTTCCTTGCACATCGAGGCTCTCGCAGAGGTGCCCGACGTAATATTTAGCGAGTGAAGCGATGTCTTTGGGCCGCTCGCGTAGCGCGGGAATCTTTAGCGGAAAGACGTTCAGCCGGTAGTAGAGATCCTGACGAAACTCGCCGTCTCGTACACATTGCTCGAGGTCGCGATTCGTAGTGGCGATGATACGAATATCCACGGGAATGGTTTCGGTGCCACCGACTCGGGATACTTCCCTCTCTTGAATCACACGCAGGAGTTTGGCCTGTAATTCGACCGGCATTTCGGAGACTTCATCGAGCAAGAGGGTGCCGGAGTTTGCGCGTTCGAACACGCCTATATGCTGGGCTACGGCGCCACTGAATGCGCCTTTTTCATGGCCGAAGAGCTCGCTCTCGAGCAGGCTTGGGGCGAGAGCCGCGCAGTTTACTGCTTCGAAGGGCTTGTGGGAGCGCTTGGAGGCGTAGTGAATAAAACGCGCGAAAATCTCCTTGCCTACACCCGATTCGCCAGTGAGGAGCACGGTGGAGTTCGTTGGGGCTACGCTCTCGGCGAGTTCTCGAACTTTGTAGGAAAGGGGGTCCTTGAAGACGAAATTTGGGGCGCCTTGCCGAGGCTTGAGCGCTGGAAGCTCAAGGGTTTGGAGGTTGCGAACTAGATATCGTCCGCTTCCTTCGGCCGCGCTTCGCTGAAACTCATTTTCCTTTTCGTCGGACATGCCGTTCCTTTCACCTGTCAACGCGGGCTCTGCCCGCGTTAGATGCGTCGCGTAGAAGTAAAACACAACCTTAGTTTTTTAAGAACCTCTGAGATCAGAACTTATTTTTCTGCTCTTTCCAACGTTCATCCTACGAGGACAGAGCCCTCTAGACTGTTTTTTCCGACTCGGCAAAATTTGCCGGCACTCAATTCCGGGTCGCACTCAACCCCTCACGGATCGCCTGGCTCCGCGGCATGGCACGCCGATTGCTCTAATACTAAGGAGTAGATGACTCGGACCCAGGAGGCAAAGATGTCTACCCTCAAGATTACATTGTTCGCCATGATTTCACTCCTTGTTGCAGGCACGGCCGCCGCACAAGAAGTCAGCATTTTGCCCCAGCAAATCACGCTCGAAGACGGAAGCCGAAGTGCCACCATCACGCTCAAAAATGAGAGTGAACAGGCCATCGTCTACCGCGTCAGCATTGGGTCCACACAAGACTTGAGGGTCAGCCTTTTCGCGGACAATCGCCAGCTTTCCGAAGGGCAAGTTAAACTCGCCGCCGGTGAATCAAAACGTGTGAGAGTGATTGTGCGCCGAGGCGCTGCGGCTCAACTTATTGAGCACAAGACCGAGATCAAATTTGAGTCATTGCCGAACCCGGCCGTGCCTCAACTCCCTACCAATGTGGTGATCCCGGTGGTGGTGCAGCCGCCAAATCCGAAGAATGAGGATATGGCGAACGGGCTAGACGAGGACGCGAGTATCCTCAGTTCCGACACATATGGTCATTTGCAGCAACCGCACGACATTGCTGAATGAGCGGGTACTCGTCCGCACACTTGCTATCGCAGCTCGACCCACCCGCGACCATACAATCGAAGATACACTTTCCAAAACCCATACAAGCGCCGGCAGCCGCCCCACTATCACACTCGTTATACTTGTCGCCGAGACAACAGTAGGCTGAGGACGAACTGGAACTAGACGAACTGGACGAACTTGAGGAAGTCGAGCTTGATCCCGAGTTGTCCGGTTGCTGGGCTGCCTGCTGCTGACGCTCTTGCTCAGCAATACGAGCTTCTTCGGCCCGCTGGGCCTCTTCTTCCGCACGTCTTTGCTCTGCAACACGCGCCTCTTCTGCAAGACGCGCCTCTTCTGCCTGACGCGCCGCCAGAGCCTCCGACATGATGTTTTGAACGTCGGACTTCTCGTCTGCAAAGGTGAGTTTGGTGACGATCGGATTCGGGTTGTTGAGGTCCAAAATACGCTCAGCAACGGCCTCCACGACGCGAACGCGGTCGTTCTTCATGTCCAACATGACGACCAGTTCACCGACCTGTGCCGCAGAGAAATAGGCGCTCTGAGAGGCATTCACGATCACGTCGATCTTCTGGTTAGACATGGTCGCCTCTTCCACATAAACCTTGAGCTGCTCGAACTCACCGTATGACATGGCTTGTGCGTTCGGCCCAGGAACGGCAACGCCTGAGCCGGCGGAGCTTGAGCCGCCTTCGTCCTGGTAGCCGGGGCCCCAGACACCGCCCGCCGGCATCTGCATCCCTGCACACGCTGCCAGGCCAAAAAGAGCCAAACCACCCAACACCATCTTCAACTTGCTCATGACCTCTCCAATATCAAAAGTTTTTGGACCACTTCGCGCGTGGCCGGAAATTGTGTGCCTTAGACCTAAAGAACGGGGATTTATTTAACAGTTTCTTCGTTGAACCGATAGCCTTTGGAAACTGACCACGACCAAGAAGTCCATTCTGCTTGAAATTGAACGCGCGATAGACCAGCCTAGAGGACGTCAGCAACACGTTTTTCTGGAGGAAGTCTTGGGGTCAAAATCTATTCAAAAAGGCCCACTCTTGGCCGTAGGCTGCATCGCATTGGTCGTTGGCGGGATTCTGGCGGCGGCCCTCGGGATTGTCGGACTGATAGGCTTTGGGCTAAGTGAAATGGAGCTCGAAGAGGTTGCGGAATGCGCCAATCTAGAAGATATCACTGCGTGTGAGCGATGCTGTTTTGGTGCCGGCTATGCTGACGGAATGCCCGGCCTCTTGCCGGGCGAGGCCGATTGTCGGTGCATTGTGGATGAACCTGGGGAACGGCCGGTCTACCCGACTGACCACCTGATCCAACCGGGAGAACCGATTCCGAGTTTTGAGTTGGCTGACCTGAGCGGCACGGTGCGCAGCAGCGATGAGCTACAGGGTAAGCCTGCCCTTCTGATGCTCTGGGCGCCATGTTGCGGCCCTTGTGCCGACCAACATCGCATCATGAGGGAGCTCTCGGCCATGGACACTGGTGTCAATATCGCCGCGATTGCCTTGGACTACGATAGCACCAAAGAACTCCAAGATTACGCCGCGAGCCGGGGGCTTCGTTATATGATTCTCCAGGGCAATGAGGAGGTCTCTGAGGCATTCCGAATCAATTCCTATCCCACGATTGTGCTGGTTGGGGCGGATGGGCGAGTCCAAAAGAACTGGGCAGGATCAGCACTTTTGGAAGAACTGCTCAAGGAGATAGAAGGAGGCTAGATCAGTCGTTGTAGCGACTCTTAACTTTGCGAACCAGGTCGACGAACTCCTCCTGGTCGTCATTGTCGGTGTAACGCGCGGCATCCGCGATTTCTACGATTTCGTCGAACCGGAGATCTCGGCTGACGCTCCGCAAGATTTCTGCAAAGTGCACCACCGATGCGGCAAACCTGGTGGCCTTGCTCGCCTCGTCGAAACTCGCCAAGATTTGCGAGCGTTTGATGAATGTCTCGGTGAGAATCGTGGCTTCATCGAAGCCTTCGCGATGACGGATCCGTACGGTGGAGAGCAGGCTTGAGGTGTCGGCCTCGGGGTTGAGCACCATCTCGTAGAGGGCGGTAACGGTGTGGTCCGGCCCAATCTCAGCGGCATCGGTTTCTTCTTTGTCGAAGTCCTCATTGCTCATGACGCGTTTTTCATATCCGATGAGGCGGTAGCGAAGCACGGCGTCCTCGGAAAACTCCACCTGGATACGTGCGTCTTGTGCGATGACCTCGAGCGTCGAGGGTAGCTCGGTGCCGAAGATTCGTTGTGCTTCAGGCGAAGAGTCTATGTAGAAGTAGGTGCCTTGTGCGTATCGGGCGAGCTGCTCCATGGTGCGGTCACCGTAGCCGCCATTGCCGAAGCCCACGGTGGAGAGAAAGATTTGCCGGTCGCGATAGCTTTTTACGAGCTCGACTAAGTCGTCGCCGGTTTTTCCAATGTTGAAGTCGCCGTCCGTGAAGATCATGACGCGATTGATGCCTTCTTCCAGATAGCCTTTGTCGGCCAGGTCGTAGGCCGCGACGATGCCACCTTCGCCATTTGTTCCACCTCCGGCATGGAGGTTATCCACTGCGGCCTGAATCGTGCCGCGTTCTGCCACGGCGGTAGGCTCAAGCACGGTCGTTGAGCCGCTCGCGTAGGTTTGGATCGCGATGGTGTCGGTAGGCCGAAGGTGCTCCAAGAGTCCGTTGATGGACTCTTTGACCAAACCGAGTCTATCCGCGGAGGCCATGGAGCCTGAGACGTCGATAAGAAGTACGATATTGGCGGGTCGCATCTCGTCGAGCGGGATGCTCTTTCCGCGCACACCAATTCTCAATAGGTGTTTTTGTTCTTCAGCGGTGCTCCCAAAGTAGCTAGGCGCGACCTCCATGTTGATGGCGAAGGTAGAATCGGTGGGTTGAGGGTACTCGAATCGAAAATAGTTCAGGAATTCCTCGGTGCGAACACTCTCCGCAACTGGCAGCCCGTCTTCTAGAATCGCGCGGCGTGCCATGGTGTAGGAGGCTGTGTTGACGTCCATAGAGAAGCTCGAGGTGGCCTCCTCTGAGGTTTCAATCCAGGGATTTACGCCGTGGTCTTCGTGGTCGTTGGCCCTTTCTACAGGAGCTCCTTCGTAGGTGTCGCCGTAGAGAGCTTCGTCGCTGTAGCCACAGGCAGCCACGGTTAGCAAGAGGGGGAACATCAGTGTTTTGGTCGCTTTCATCATTCATCTCCATTTGAAGTCGTCTGCGGACGTTTTCTGGAGATTGCACGGCGTGTGCCAGCCAAATTGTAGCCAGACACGGCTGGGGCGTTGCCCGCTCAAAATATAGGCGATCAGCTCTTTCGTAAGATCTTCCCCCAAGAAACAATCTCTCTAACTCAAGATGAAGATTGGTAGTCATCTACCCCAAAGAGATTCGGCAGAGATACTCCACTCAGGATCAAAACGGGGAAACAACCCCGAGAAAGCCCACGCACTCATTCCTCTGGGCGCTGTGAAACCTCCTTCTTTTGAATTCTCTGTTGGAGAAATCGCAGGTTCCAAGCGGTGTCTTCGGTGAGAGAATTTGTTTCGTCCCAAACCCCTCCGGCGAGGAGGCCCGTGATACGTTTTTCAAAATGAGCTGAGTATCTGTTGGTCGTGTTTGAGTAGATCAGGTCTCGCAGTACTCCATCATACCAGGCACTAACGCAGTCTGACATAACACGTAGGCCACGAGACAACGGCTTGTCGTAGTTTTGACTCCAGCTGAAATCCGGATTTTCTCGAGTGTGGTGTATTACTTTGGCCGCACGGAGCCCGGACTCCGTTGCAATCGCAAGGCCCGATGAAAAGATCGGGTCGAGGAACCCCAAGCTGTTGCCTACCAAACAATATCCTGGCCCCGAGGGCTTGACGAACTCTCGTCTAAAATTGGTTACTGATGTCGGTTTGATACGCACCTCTTCGCAGTTGGAAAAGCGCTGACTTGAGGCCGAATATGCATGTAGGTGGGTGTAGAAGCGCTCAGTATCGGTTTCCGCGATGCCTCGTACTTCGGCGTCTGGGCCTACAAATCCCACAGAACAGGTTCCGTCGCTAAACGGAATCATCCAACCCCAAGTAGTTGAATCATTCGAGAGAATCCAAGTGGCACCTTCCTCAAATCCAGCGGGTCGATTGGGATCTTTCATATGGCAGAAGACTGCGGAGAAAACGGGATTGTCTGTTGAAGACGCGGTGGGTCTTTGCTGCAGGATATCGCTGCCGGAGGAGTCGACCACAAAGCTTGCTAGAACCGTATATGGCCCCGCGGGCCCTCGAACTCGGAGTGTCCATTGAATGCCGTTGTATTCGGCGGATTCAATCGTCGAATTCCATTGAATTTCGATTCCACGCCTTTCGGCCTGCTGGGCCAGTAGGTGGTCAAAGTGCGCACGTTGAAGACTGTACGCATGTGGAGCGCTTGGATTCCAAGACTTTGAAAAGTCGATTCTCGTTGAACAGGTGTCATTCGCGAAAACCGCACCCTCTTTTTTTTGAAACCCGGCACTTTCAACCGCCTCCAAAAGACCCACTTCCTTCAGATGAGACATGGTTATGGGTAGAAGCGATTCTCCAATCGTAAATCGTGGGAACCTGCCTCGTTCGATGATAACTACGTCGATGCCCATCTGCTTGAGTGCCGCAGCACAAACTACACCTCCAGGCCCACTACCGATGACTACAACTGGTAAGTCACTCATTTAAGTCTTCTCCACACTGCAAAGTAGTAATATTCAACGAATAGAGCTGTTTACTGTTTTCGATTTTGATTGAGGTTGGGCATGCGTGTCCGTCCCAAGAGTACTCGATCTGCGTATGGTGACTCTCAACGAATCGAGTTGTAAGGCGCCCGTCAACAGCGGTGTCTCGCACGACGCCAAGAGCGGAAGGCCTCACTTCCTGTTCGAATTCCAATTGATGGAGTGGGCTCATTAAAAGCGCCGATCCGATGACCTGCATAATCCATCGGGGGTCGAAAGGGAGTGCGTCTACTTGTGGTCCGAACGCTTTGAATTCGTTCCCCGCCTGCTCCATGACAATGGCGGGGCGTGAAGCGGGGTCCAGAAAAACAGTTCGCACAGTGGTTCCGTCGAACTCAATCACGGCGTCAAGTAGATGGGTGTCCTCGCCATATGAGATCTCGACCCTTTGGCGGATGAAAAAGGGAGCGATATCCGGTGACACGGCAACGAGTGAAAGATTGGCTTCAGGCGAATTTTTCTTCTCCGTTCCTGCACACCCCGCTCCAACGAGAAATAGAATAGTTATTGCTACGATTCGCATACGGTATCTTTCTTGCGTTGGAGTAGGACTGCTGAAAATGGCAACAAGAGCAGCGCAAATGTTGCACCCATAGCAATAGTGAGTCCAAAACTCCTTAGAAGTGGATGTTCTGATAACCCCAGTGCCCCGAACGAAAACATCGTCGAGCCATAGGCCATGAAGATACTCAGCGCCGCAGGCCCGATGTCACGGTGGTGGGAAGCCAACATCACTCCATAGTCAGCCGCCAATGCAATCACCAACATGAGCCCCAGACCATGGATGGGACCGACAGGTACTTCCATTAGTCCAAACACCCCGAGGCTCGCGAAACATCCCGCAAAGGGTGGCACCATGGCTACCAATATCGACCTAACCTTTCGGAACCCAAGGACGACAATGAACGCGATCAAAGCTAGTCCGTACAAGGCGGCCCGAGTGATTTCGTGACCGAGTTCCTGCCACGCTGAATTCAACGAATCCTCTTGGTTAAACATGAACGCACCTGGTACGGCAGCAACACGGTCGGCAAGCGCTTGAGGCTTATCCACACGTTCCAAAAACGTCAGAAGCACGGTCCCATCCTTTCTGGCATCAAAGAGGTCGACCAACGACGACAGGGCGCTCCCTCTGAGGTCACTCAGCGTTAGAAACTCCTTCGGAGCAAAAAAATTCTGTTCCTTGATTGGCTCAAGAGTGGCTGAGTCCACCCCAGCCTCGTCATAGGCCTTGGACATTTTGCTCAATAGCGAATTTCTATTCTCTTGGAGAAATTCACGATTCATGGCCTGGGTTTTCCCTGACCACAGAAGGTGGTGCATCGACGAGTAACCTTCAAGCTCTCGGTTCGCGATAGCGTGTTCCAATTGAACTGCGAGGCTGTCGTTTCGATCAAGTGCGGTTTGGGCATCGTTGCCCCGCACAATGATCACACTTGAGCTTCTCTCTCCTGAGATCTTGGCTTGTACCAATTCATCTTCGATTCTTAGTGCCGGCAAAGGGTCACGAAGCGACCTCATGTCCTTTTCGATGTGTAGCGAAGGCAAGCCCAGCATCGGAATCAAAAGTGTCGGGACTCCAAGGCTCAGCGCCCAAAGGGGTCTGGTACGCAGAAGATCGAACATTTGATTCACTGCCACGACGGCTCGTTGATGACGTGGTGCCTTTTCCGTCAAGAAGAAGTGGCGAGCGAGTAGCCACGTGGTTCCAACCGAGGTCACGACCCCAATGGTTGAGAACACAGCGATTTGCTTGAGTGCGGGAACCGTCGATGTCAAGAGCACAGAAAATCCCCCAATTGTTGTGAGGGCACCGAGCCAAATTGGTGGCCAAACCGACCTCTTTGAGTGCGTCGAAAGATTCAAGAAGTGAATCGAAAAGTCGACACAAACTCCTATTAGTGAGGCTCCAAAAGCCAACGCAATCAGATGAATTTCACTGAGCACAATTGACGTAAAAAGTATGGCGGCCAGAACACCCACGCCAATCGAAAGAATCGGAAGCAACGCAAACCGAAGCTTACCAAACCCAAATCCGAAAATGAAGAGGATCCCGAACAGGCTCACGACGGTGATTCGCTGAATATCATTCTTAATGGTCGTTGAAATCGACTTTGTGTATCGATAAACGCCGCTGATCATCAACTTAGCTTCGAAAACATTGTGTTGGTCGAAACTCGTGTGAATGAAGTCATGGACTTGAACCGCCGATTTAGAATCAAACGGGGAGACACTGAGCTCTGCAAAGATGACGGATTCGCCCGACGAGGTTTGATAGAATCCATCAACAACGTGCATCGTTGGACGCATGAGGGTTGATAGGCGCTCCACCATACCTATGTAAGCGAGGAGTGGATCCTTTGGGCCAGCTCGTTGCAAGAACATCGAATAGCGACCATTGAGAGCCGCCAAAAAGCTTTCGGCCTTGTCCTGCATTGCAGCGGCTGTATTGAGCTGCTCCAACTCCTCGGAAGTGGAAGCGAGGTGACTATAGCGATGGGGAAAGTACACGTCATGAACTTGCGACATGGTGTTTGGAGGGCCGCCTGAAACCTCACGAAAAAGTCCCGAACCCTTCATATCTTCAACGAACTTACCAACAAACTCTCGGCGTTGTTCATGGGGAACACCCTCGATCAAAAGGACGACTCTCTGTGACAATCCAGATCGCGCAAGCTCTTTAGCTGCACTGGACGAGTCATCTCCGACCGGCAAAAACTCCACGATATCTGACGGGAAGCGGGGCTGTCTTTGCGTGAAAACAAACGTCAAAAGACCACCAAGGATGATGACGAAGAGTGCCCCGACAAAACCCCTCACAGACTCTCCAACATCGCGGATTCTTCGTTGGACAATTTGGACGCAGGTTGAGGCACTCCAAAACGAATGAATCGCTTGACCTCATCCGATTCGTCCAGGTCTAGCGTCATAACGACGTTGTCTTTGCCTCGAATGACGCACTTTTCAAAAATCGCACCTTTGTCTCGGCTCTTTAAGGTGACCGACCACTCCCCATCGTTCGTTTTGACCGAGACGTCGTAATTCCTATCTAAGGGTTCGGACTCAGTGACGAGAGTTCTCCACAACAACATCGCAGACACCACCTGTGGGGCAGTTTCCTTGTCGACCGAAAAAGTCCCAGACGCGTCTGTTACGGTAATTCGGTTGCCATCAAATGCGGCCGCGGACTCGGCTGGTGAGAGGACCTTACGAATGAATCCTTTATCAGGATGGATAACCAGATACCCACTCGATTTCAACGGTTGTTTAAGGAAAGGCAGGCGAACTTCTTCCTGAAATTCAACTCGAATCACCTGTTTCGACCGCAATGTCTTTAAGAGAAATTCTGCTGAAGGGGTGGCCTCATCAGGAGCACCTTGCGCACCAAGCGAAGGTGTCCAACACAACCACGCACACAAAAAGATTAGTACTATTCTCATGGCAACTTACCAATTCGATCAAGGATTTCAGCAGGCACTTTTGGCAGGAGGTCCAAATCAAAATTGACACAAACCATACTTGTACGTCCGCGAGCGACTACTTTCCCACTTGTTTCATTCACAATCAAATACCCGACAACAATCTGGTGAGTCACTGCTTCAAAGCGAGCCTCAATTCGCAGGACGTCCGCATATCGTGCGGGTGACACATGGCGACATCTCGATTCTGAAACAACGAGTCCGAGTCCTAAATCGATGAAATCATCGACATCTAAACGATGCGCACGCATGAGCGCCGTTCTTGCGAACTCAAAGTACCTTAGATAGTGACCATGCCAGACGATATTGGCGCGGTCGACATCATGAAAAGGTACCTCGAAGTGAACATAAATGGGTGTTCGAGTTGTCATCTTTCGAGCCTGCGCAAGTCTTCGACAAGGGAGGCTTCCAACCGACCGACGACGGTGCGAATATCACCGTCGAAGCGGCGATCGTTGTCGGCGAAGTCGATATCCTCACGGATTAAATCACGGAAGGCTCGGGATGCTTTCTGGGTGGCTGCTGGCGGTCTCAGGTCAACCGCTTGGGCGAGCGCGATAATCAGAATGGCAGCGACTCGTTCTGTCAGCTGCATCACCCTTGACGCATCGCGTGCAGCAATGGTGCCCATACTGACTTTGTCCTGATTATGGCTTTCTGTGCTGCGGCTAAACGCCGTCGCAGGCATCGTCAACTTCAAGGCTTCAGCCGCCAACGCAGAAGTCGCAATCGACATGGCTTTGAATCCATGGCGTGCGTCTCCGCCTTCATGATGATCCGGCGGCACCAGGTTGCGAGGAAGATGCGATCCGTTGGCCACGACTGGTCCACAAAGCAACTGCATTTGCCGATCCATGAGATCGGCCACGCTGGCAATGCTCGTCTTCAACATATCCATCGCCATTGCTACATGCCCTCCATAGAAATTTCCGCCGTGAAGAACGACTCCCATTTCCGCGTCAAACAATGGATTATCGCTTGAGCCATTCAATTCGGTTTCAACCCAGAGAGTTGCCGGCTTGAGCGTGTCTGAAAGCACGCCAATGACGTGTGGCGCGCAGCGAATCGAATAGACGCTTTGCAGCTGTTCGGGATCGACATGACGGCCGGGATCGTAGCACAGCCATCTTGCCATGCGCTCTGCCGCCAAAATCTGGCCAGCATGTGGCTTGCTAGAATGCAGTCTAGGATCAAAGTGCGCCGAGTTCGCGTCGGTGACATCACTGAGAACGGCCGACAAATATGCAGCCAATTCGCTGAGTCGCCGCGCTCGGTGGATCACCAATGTGGCGACGCCCGTCATGGCGCTGGTGCCGTTCATAATCGCGAGACTTTCTTTAGGGCCGATATCGAGCGGAGTGCGCCCCAACTCAGCAAAGACCTCTTCGGTCGGATGCAGTGCAGACTTCCAAAGGACCTCTCGGGTGCCAGCAACACTGGCTGCAAGGTAAGAAAGTGGTGTGAGATCGCCACTTGCCCCAACAGAGCCTTCCACGGGAATTGCTGGAAGCACTCGGTTCTGAAGCATCCAAAGTACTTGCTCCAGAAGCTCCCAACGCACAGCAGAATAAGGCGAGCATAGAGACTGCAGCCGACAGGCTGTAATCGCTGCAGCTTCGTGCTCACCGAAGATATCTCCGGTTCCACAGCCATGAAAGCGAATTAGATTTTGGGCGAGATTTGACGCCTCGGACGAACCAATAGTCATGCGTATGTTTTCGCCAAACCCTGTGGTGACGCCGTAAACTCGTGCGTCTTGACCAACCAACCCCTCAAACTTTCTTCGGCTATGATCGATCTCTTTGCGAAACGATGGGTCGACATTGAGCTTCGGCGTAAAACGCCCTTGCGCTACACCGACGATGTCCTCAACTGTCAACGGGGTCGAACCGAATACGACTGACTTCATTTTTCTCCCTCCAAAGTTCCCGTTGTGTCGGGTTCCCAGAAACTATAGAAATTGAACCAATTATCGGGTGCTTTTGCCGCATAATAGGCCAAACGGTCGGCATATTTTTGTGCGAGTTGGTCTAAAACCTCCTGCTTCTCCTTTCCTCGCGGCAAACGAATCAGTTCTTCAAATGGTTCGCAATACACGTCATATTTATTCCCGCCACGGTAGAGACCAAAAACCAAAAAAACCGGGCATTTTAGTACCGATGCCAGGACAAATCCACCCGTCGATATCTTCGCCGAACCTCCCAAAAAATCAACTCGGCTCGATTGCGAACCCGGCACGACGCGGTCTGCAAGGAGTGCAACAAACTCCCCTTCCTCAATACGCTTCTTCATAGTGAGGACGGCTGAAACTCGGTCGGTGGAGATGTCGATGGTCCGAATTGCATCTTTGCCTCCAAAGCGCTGCAACACGCTGTTTAAAACCTTCGAGTTGGCGTTGTACATCACTGCGTTGATGCGATAATTCTTGGTTTCACCGGCACCGCTCATTGCCGCAAATGACCCGAGGTGCGCGCCTATGAGCACCCCACCTGTGCCCTTTGCGCTTTGCTCCGCCAAATGATGAGACCCCGTTCTCTTGAATTCGAATGCGCTGGTTTTCCCGACAAAAAAGAACACTCGATCCAAAGCAACTTGCGAAAAGCGGTGGATGTTTCGAAAGACATCACGCCTCCGAGGTCGACTACCGTTTAGACGCTGATAAAACTCGGTGATGGCTCGTCGCGAGGTACCACTCATCAGATAGTAGTACGCTGCAATTGGCCCTAGCATTAGGCGAGGCACCCACCGTCCAGCACGGGTCGCGGTCCATGCTAAGAAGTAGATACCAAACGCACCACCACGTTCTGGTATGCTGAGCCAGTCGTCAGGTTCAGTAGGAGTCACCACGTGTTCTTCATTCATGGATGAGTCCGAGCGGGCGTTTGGGGCTAAGTGCCCAGGGAATCAGCGAGAACACGAGTCGTGTATGGATCATCGAGATCGCGACATTGTCCCAAAACAATCGAAAGCTTGAGAGGCCACCTTCGTCGGCAGTGAGGTATCGGACCTTGATGGGAAAGTTGAGAACAGGCACCCCAAGTCGAACCAACTTGACCGCGATTTCAATATCAAAGTCCATCCGGTTACCACGGGCATCCGCGGCTATGGCGGCTTGAAGCGGGTAGACTCGGAACCCGCACATTGGGTCAACGATCTTCTTACCCAGGGTCTCAATATGTGTCCAAAACAGGGTAATTTTGCGGCCGAGTCGCCGCCCCAGCGGTGCGGTTTCATCGAAAATGGGGTGGGCCAGAATCAACGCCTGAGGCGCCCGACGGCTATACTCAATGAACGGGCCAATTTGATCCAAATCATGTTGACCATCGGCATCCACCTGAATCGCATGTGTGAAGCTTTTTGCGACTGCTGCGGCGAAACCAGACTTAACGGCTGCACCTTTACCGCCGTTTTCTTCTCGGGTTATGACATGAAAGCCTTCCGCACCCAGACGTTCGATCACTTGGCGCGTTTGAGGGTTGCTGGCATCGTCTACGATAAAGACGTCCTCCACTTCTCTCCGAGCACGTTTCGCGACTTGCGCAATCGTGGCGACGTTGTTGTAGCAGGGGATAATGCAGCAGATACGATAGGTTGGATCAGGCATAAATCACGTCTCCACTTGTATGAATGCCTTGCTCGGATTCAAAGCGAAAAGAGAACCGGCTTCCGCTTCGCGCGAGCGTCATTTTGCCGCTGGTGTTGGGAAGAATCGGTTTGCGAAATTTCAGCCGCTCATACCGAATTGGGTGTCCCAAGTCAGCCCACGCCAGGTCGATCTGGTGCTCGACAAATTTGATTTGCGCAATTCCGGATAGAATCGGAAAGTCGTCAAAATGTCCTTCAAAGAATCTGCAGTCTTCATGAACGGTGAAACAGATGACCACTTGGTCGGCAGACGACTCGGATGAGACTACGTCAATTTCGCGCTCGCTCCTCTCCAACAATTTTTCCAAATCGCTCTTTGACACCTTGCCTAGCTCGGTTTTGGGCAACTCACTTACCAAATGAATGCGTGGGAGTGTGACCGGATCGAGCTGCTTCAAAAGCGTAGCCCGAAGGGTTGACGTCTTGGTGTTCTTGCTTGCAACCACAAAGGCATGAAGTCGCACACGGAAGTCGTCTTGAACAAAGATTGCGCAATCCATGATGCCCGGCTGGGTCAAGATGGCGTTTTTGATGAAGTCGAGGGAAACACGCTTTCCACCTACTTTGACGATATCGTCAGACCGCCCGAGCGATTGGAAGCCCTCTGGTACGATTCGGACGCAATCTTGGCAGGCGAAGAATTCGGCAGGATTCTGGAGGAAGGGCGACCTGACATGCAGGTTTCCATCGGATCCCTGTTTGATCTCGTTCGTGGCAAAAGGAAGCCATATACCGCTATCTTCACGAGTGGCAATGCCTCCTGTTTCAGTTGAGCCAAAGATTTCGACCACCCGAAGTCCGGTCTGTTCCAGGGCTTGGCGAGTATTGGGATCAAGTGCCGAACCGGAAGAAAACAGAATTCTGGCCATCAGCTTGTTTTCAACGCGTGCCAAAGTTCTTAGCTGTGCAGGAGTGCTGACGAAAAGTGTCACTCCATTTCTTTCACAGGTCTGCCGAATTGATGCCGGATAGACGGGTTGAGCTTCGACGACCCAACAACCGCTGACGGCTGGGATCATAACCGAAAACAAGAATCCATAGAGGTGCCTCGCGGGGATACCCGACATCAACACATCGTGAGGCTCGATCCGAAAATGCTCCGTCAGGTAGGACGCCTCCGAGAAGAGTTGCCGCGCCGTTTTGGTCACACTGATGGGGGTTCCGGTGCTGCCGGAGGTGTAGAACTCGGCAAGTATGTCTGAATCTTCTGGAGTCCTGATGGGCTCGTTGACCTGGGTAGCGCTTCTTTCTTCACCAGAAAGCACGAAAACCTTTCGAGTTCGAACGATCTCTTCCACCGCTTCCGGTTGATTCGTAGGAGCGAAGATGATGCGGCGTTTTTCTGCCCAAGCTGCGTGAGCAAGAATCGCCGTGACTTTCGGATCAGTGCAGGTCGCTAAAACGTCACCTGCTTGTTGGCAAATCACACCACGCAGCTCCGCTACTTGGGACGTGAAGCGCTGATCGGTTTGGACAAACTTAATCTGAGACATTGCCAACCTGTTGAGGAATCACGCGGCGCAAGACACGATCGTAGAGTTTGTCCGAGTACGTTCTAAAACGGTATCGACGGACGACGAACTCGGCAAAGAGCAGCAGTCCCATCAAGCAGTAGTTCACTGGCCCGGTATAAATCGCCCAGATTGCTGAAGGCGCCCAGCTTAGGGCGAATGCAACTAGGGCATTGGCGCCAAAAAACACACACCAAATGAGTGTAAACTGTCGACAATGAGCCACTTGCGCCTGACTGAGCTCAGGATCAACCAGGCGCGCAAATCGCTCAATGACGGGAATTGTTCTTAGAGTGCTCCCAAAAAGCACCAACATGCCGAGATTGATCATGACTGGTATCAAGCGCAAACCAACCTCGTCGCTAAACAAAGCAGCATAGGCGACTGGGACAAGCGCGACGGATGCAATCGCGAGCTCTCTTGGGCGACGGATGCTGAAAGCGAGCCGTAAACAGAGCAGTCCAAGGAGCCCCAAAGCGATGTCTCGGACCGAGAAGTAGGCGTGACCAGCGAAAACGAGCAGCGGATACGAAATGCTGAACACGACCGTGGAGGTGATGAGAACGGCAGACCGACTCACGGCAGACCAAAAATGAGCGAAGTATTCACACCACCGAATGCGAAGTTATTGTTCATGACTGTTTTAAGTTTCCTTGACTCTGTTTCTAGAACGTAATTTAGCTTCGCACATTCGGGGTCTAGCGTTTCCAGATTGTAATTCTTGGGTAAGAATTGCTCCCGCAGGGCGAGGATCGAAATCACAGATTCCAACGAACCCGCAGCCCCCAACGCGTGTCCAGTAATTCCTTTTGTCGAGCTGATGGGCGTCTTGTCACCAATTGCAGAGAGTGTCGCGTGGCTTTCGGTATAGTCACCGATCTGGGTACCAGTGGCATGAGCGTTGATGTAGTCGATTTGAGTTGCTGGAATTCTAGCGTCCGCAAGTGCGACGGCCATAGCCGAAGCCATTCCGTCCTTTTGTGGCGATGTCATGTGCGCTCCATCGCAGGTCGTGCCATAGCCCAGCACTTCGGCATAGATCGTGGCATCACGTTTCTTTGCATGCTCCCACTCCTCCAAGATGAGTGTTGCGGCACCTTCGGCGACAACCAATCCGTCCCTATCTTTGTCAAACGGTCTTGGTGTAGCATCAGGACGGTCGTTGTACAGAGTGGAGGTTGCGCGCAAGAGGTCGAAAACGCCAGCATGTGTGTAGTGAAGCTCCTCGGCGCCTCCAGCAATCATGATATCCTGCATTCCGTACTTTATGGATTCATAGCCAAAGCCGACACCTTGAGAGCCGCTGGTGCACGCAGAACACGTCGTAACGATACGGCCACGTACGCCAAAAAACGTCCCTAAATTTGCCGCACAGGTGTGCGACATGAACTTGATATAGTTTGTGGGACGCACCCCGTTAAGCCCCCCTCCGGAATTCATAATCTGGGTGGCAAATTCGATAAGTGCCTGTGACGAGCCCTGAGTCGATCCGTAGGCAATTCCGCAACGAATGGACTGCCAGTCACTTTCTGACATCCCGGCGTCTTTGAGAGCCACTTGAGTGGCGCTGACGGCCAATTGCCCGACACGGCCCATTGTACGAGTTTCCTTCTTCGTGAACCCAGAGAGATCTTGGTCGACAGGGGCACCCAAGAACGTGTTGAGCCCATTGATTGAGCGCCAAGCTTCCTGAACATGGACCCCTGACCGCCCCTTTGTCAGCGACTCTGCTACATCCTTAAGCGTAGAACCAATCGGTGAGATAACTCCCACACCTGTCACGGCAACCCGTCGTGTCATGCCATACCCCCATTAACCCCAATCACCTGGCCGGTGACATAGCTAGCCCCGTCACTACACAGAAATGCTACAACCTTTGCGACTTCTTCAGGAGTTCCAAACCTCTGCATCGGTATCATTGGGAGGACTCGGTCGCGAGGCACAGATGCGGTCATCTCAGTTTCGATAAGTCCGGGTGTCACCGCATTCACCGTAACGCCGCGCCGGGCAACTTCTTTTGCCAGAGCCTTTGTCGCGCCGATAAGTCCTGCTTTTGCGGCCGAGTAGTTTACCTGGCCGCGATTCCCGATTTCACCAGAGATTGAAGAGATTGTAACGATGCGACCTTTACGTTGTTGCACCATCGGCATGACCAATTGCCTGGTGACGTTGTAAAAACCGTTTAGGGAAGTCTGAATGACGCTATCCCAGGCCTCTGGCTGCATCGACGGGAACACGCCATCGTTGGAGATGCCAGCGTTGTTGACCAGGATCGAAATCGGCCCATCTCTGAGGATATCTGCGATCGCATCCTCTGTGGCTTCTCTATCGGCGACGTCGAATTTGGCCAGCGCGACTTCTGCCCCGAGAGCGCGAACTTGCGTAGCAACGAGTTCAGCCGCGACATCATCCGAACGATAGTTGAGCGTGATGTGGCCACCGTGGGTCTTTGCCAACTCGACCGCAATAGCTGCACCTATCCCGCGACTCGCTCCAGTTATTAACATTCTCATACAGCCCCCTGACTTAACGGTCCCTGGTAGACATTCAGAGTCGCCCTCGCGACGACCGCGTCGCCCGCGAGGACCTCACATTTAAAGGATCCCATTTGCATTCCCCCATCACGCAAAACCTTTGCTCGAACAGTAAACATTTGGTTGACTTCCAGCCACGGAATGAGCAATTCAGCACAGCGACAACTCACCAAGAATCCGACTTGAATCGGCTCTGAGTTCTCACGACGATGAAACCCGGCATATGCTGCAATCGCCTGCGCCATCCATTCAATGCAGATACTTGCCCCAACACCGCCTTCTTTAATGTAGAGGCCACCAGGCTTCACCATGACTTCGCAGTGTATCTGCGTCTCGCTTACGGCTATCACTCGGTCCAAGAGCACGCTCTGACCGGAGTGTGGGATAAGCTCCTCGATCGAGACCTCTACTGGCATCTCGCTTTCCATGAGCCCCCTGAACGATTGGGTGAAATGATGAGTTCATCACCTGGTTTTGCTTCTCGACTCCACTCTAAGAACTTCTCAAGACCCGCAGCGGGGTTGTATCGAAGCAGCCCGGATAGTGTGTTCTTGAACGGCTCGGTGCTCGTCTCGACAATGAGTTGCCGCTCTGAATCGTGGGCCATCATAAAGGCACCAGCGTACAACTCGAATTCTTCGTGACCATAGGCTTTGGGCCAAGGCTCCTCTGCTCCGATCACGAGCACGCGATCAAACTCCAAAGACAAGCCTAAAGCCTCGATGATCAGCATCGCAGCCAGATCTTCGTTTGCAGACACGGCAGTTAAGAGTCCGATATGTTGATTGGATACACCTACGGCCGCGACGGGAGAATGATGCACTGATGACGAAAAGGCGATTGGCGAAAGTCCCAACTCATCACGCTTGATTTCGTCGAGAAGGGAAAAGAGCACCGACACACACCCTAAACTCGAGCCGAATACGATAGGGACTGTTTTCGAAAAGGGTCCTAACTCGTCGATGACGTGAGCGCAGGCACGGGTAAGGTCTCCAGCTCTTCGCGAAGCGGAGCCCGCAAGAAGCTGCGATGCAGGCAACTTACCGCGTCCCGGCCACCATGAACTTGTTGCTTCAATCCACGCCATTAGGACCTACCCAAAATGAGCGTGACGTTATTTCCACCGAAGGCGAAACTGTTCGATGCCACATAGTCGCCTGTGACAGGCCGTGGTGCGCTATCGGCGTTCACCGAGAGGACCGGATCGATGACCTCCAAGCCATGTGTTCCTGGTAGGCATTGCCTCCTAAGGCTCTCCAGGGCGATGGCTGCGTTCAGTGCTCCGCAGGCGCCAAGGGTATGCCCCGTGGCACCTTTGGTCGACACGACGGACATCCCAGCGCCAAACACCCCTGTAATTGCCCTTCCTTCAGCGCGATCGTTTTCAACCGTGCCCGTTCCATGGGTGTGAACACCAACGACGTTTTGAGGCAAAAGCCCGGCGTCCTCGAGAGCCGCTTGCATGCACAAGGCAGCGCCTGCACCATCGGGAGGAGGGCGCGTGCTGTGATAGCCATCAGATGATGCTCCAAAACCACAAAGGTGAAACTCCGCGTCCAAATCCCTTTCCAGCAAGAATGCAGCACCTGCTTCACCAATATTGATGCCGTCCCTTGCGACGTCGAAAGGACGACATAAGGAACTTGCGAGCAGTCCCAGTCCGAGAAACCCTTCAATCGTGACATGACAAAGCGTATCCACGCCCAGCACGACAACTGCATCGACCCTGTCGCTGTGTATCAGTCTCTTTGCAGCGCCAAAGACGTGCGAGCTAGAACTGCATGCGGTTGAGATCGCGTAGGCCGGGCCTTCTAGCTCGAACATGTTTTGGACGACATAAGACGCCGCGCCAAATGCCTGCTTGTTACACGCACCTCCATCTAGCGAAGATACGACGTCTCGTGTTCCGGGGGTATAGTTTGCCTCGACCCATTCGATCCCACCCGTGCTCGTACCGAGTAACACAGCAACACGCTTGGGCCCCCACTTTTCACGGGCTCTAAAGATGGAAGGGGCGATCATTTTAACAACGTGCACTGCGAGTCGAGCTTGTCGGGTATCGAACTCTAGAAACTGGCCCGGTAGCGAGCCAAGTGAGGCCGAAACTCGACCGATAAACCTTCCGCTCTCCTCCGCGATGCCTGACTTTCCGCCAAAAATGGAGTTCATCGCTTCTTCGGTCGACCCGCCAGAGGCACAGCTTAGAGCATAATCAACGACAGAGACCTTCATGACGCTTTTGCAGACTCATTGAGTTCGACGACGATATCGACCACATCACCAATGGTACGCAATTCCATCAATCGGCTGTCGGGAATCCGGGCACCCAACTTGTCTTGCAGACGAACGATCAGATCAAGGGCGTCAAGGGAATCAAGGTCGAGCTCCTCGACCAATTGAGTGTGTCGAGACAAGGTCTCCGGAGGAAACCCAAACATATCAGACAGACCGTTGACAATCTCTTGAAAAGCCAGTTGTTCAAAGGTCAGCTGGGGATCTTCAGCTGGAACGTGGTTTGCTTCGACATGCGCGGCGAGCGTTCGAATCGAGCGAAAAACCAAAGCATTCTCTTCGCTTCCATCTTGAAACTCAATGCCATATCGTCTGCCAATAGCCATCGCCAATTCCAACAAATCGACACTATCGAGCCCATAATCTTCGACCAGCGAACCATCCGCATCCATTGTGTCGGGTGTAACACCTGTAAGCATAAGCTTTTCGATGGTGAGCGCCGCAATCTCTCGTTCAAACGCTTTCATTCGATTCCTCATCCAAATGAATTTAATTTCTTAAGATATCTTTCTTCCCAAAATTTCGCAGCGCCGCGTGCATCTTCTACAAGAAATTCGGATTGGTCCGCCACAAATGGAAACAGATATAGGGATACCTTACCTCGTTTTGGATATCCGCGAAAGCCCTGATTGCGCCCCATATAGCGCGGTTCGCAATTCAGCCAAAGAGGTATGAGCGGAACGTTGGCCATCTGGGCAATCTGAAAGGCACCACGACGAAACTTCATCAAGTTGTCAGCTTCAGACCGTGTACCTTCAGGGAACATGACGACTGTTCCACCTGCCTTGATGCAAGACACCGCATCATGAACCACCTTTGCACCTCGACCTATTGAGAGATCCGCCCAGATATACCCACAACACCACGCAAGCGGCCCAAGAAGCGGATTAAAGTAGAAGCGTTTGTGTACAATGATGGTTCCATGACCAATCGTTGCCACGATCAGTACAATATCGAGAAGCGATGGATGGTTTGCGATGACGACCCCTGGCTTGGTGAAATACGTTGCGTTGAGCGGCTCGCCAGACTGAGAAAAGAAACCGAAGTTATAGAGTCTGATTGATAACCACCACAAAAAGAGCTTGAAGCATGAGGCAACAATTCTTTGGCACCGCTGCTTACCTACAGCTTCGTTTGCCGAAAAGACGCGAACAAGGGGCAACACGATCCAGCCAAGTGCAACGCCCCCGAAATAGAACAGAATGAAACCCAGAAGGGATTGAAGAAACGCGGCCATAGTGTCAGGCTCTATCCGTATGTTCGAGCCTGAGCGTTTCCGCAGGGCGAAGCCATAAAGAGTCCTCAAGATGTCGATTAAACGCAAGTGAATGCGCTACGACAGTCTCTCCAGAGAGCGTTAATCTGTCAACACCTGTTGGTGGTCTAATCGCGCCCTTCACAATTTCGAGTTTTGAAAACTAAATCGAAGGGTCCAAGCGTCAGAGATGAGTACAATTGAACATTGCCTCAGAAACAGCCGCAGGTCTTGCCGTCGTCGTTGATAAGGTTGCCGTACGCTTGACCGGAGTGTCCTCGCATCGAACAGCAGGTCTTACATTCCTCACTGCTACCCACCATTTCACACTCTGGATAGTAGGTCTTTTCAGAGGCTCCCGCCATTCCAAGGCCCCCGAAAATGGCTGAGCCGAAGAGGCAAAAGCAGCCGGCACCGGCGAGTCCGAAGAGGACTACGACCGTGATGATGACGATGATGAGCGTCTTTGAAGACGAGTTTTGACTCGGTAGATTGTCCATAGTTTTCTCTCGTAAACCACTACTCTACTTGGGCTTTTTCACTATAGCAACGGCAGGTTGCGTCAGAACTCGTGTGCGTTTGAGGTCTTTGAAAAGCAGGGTGATTGGCCACGCGGCCAGCACAAAGCCTAAGAGGAGTCCGGTGGTTATGCGTGTGGCGTGCCACGGTGGTCTAAGTCCCAAATCCTGAGTGAGCACGTCGAGGCCCATCAGAAAGAGAGCCATAAACATGAGCTGCCTAAACCATGGAAACCTTTGCGATGGGAGTGCGAAAAACACGCCCAAAACAAGCCCGGCATAGATTCCGGCACATCGACTACAGACCACCATTTGATTTCCGTCAAAGAAGAGGGAGCGCTCAGGCTCCTGGTGGCAGAATGGACGGAAGGCCGCGTGTAAGACATTTAGGTCTAAAAGGGCGATGAGCCATGGCAGAAGACCCACGAACAAGATTCCGCCCATGAGCAGCCACACCGGCCAGGTGCTCGCCGGCTTCACTCCGCACCCTCAAGACGCTTAGGAAAGACGAAATTGAGCGTGGCTACCCCTACAATTGGCGCAATCGCACAGAAGATAATGCCGAAAACGATGGTCCAAACGACTTGGGAAATAATCGTGAAGAAAAAGACCCCACCAGTGATGCCAATGTTTTCCATAAGTTTTTCCTGGAACTCTGGCCTAGTAAAAATCTCTTGGTATTGGGGTATCAGTGCAATCGTGAGAAGCTGAAGCCCCGTCCCGACGATGAAGTAGACGACGGTGGCTACAATTGCGGTCAAGAGACCGATCGCCATCGCGCGATTGTTAGACATCGGCGCGTTATCATTGGTCTTCAAGGTCATGAAGATCGCGCCTGCAACGCCTACGACCAACGGTAAACAACAACAGTAGAAGGAAACATTGAGGCCCGGAATCGCGGCGAGCGTTCCGACCAGAATCCCCATTAAACCTGAAGCAATTAAATGACTACGTCCTGACATCTCGATCTCCTTGTTTTGTGGCCGAAGCCCCCCGCACTACTTCAGACACTGAGACGAGTGTCGGTGCGTGTTGTTATGAAGATCGAAGTTTAGTGGCACTTCGTGAGTTGCGCAAGGGTGTGCAAGCCTGGCATCCTGGCGGCCATGGAACTCCTCGCAACCAATTTACCCGGGCAACTCCGGATGCTCGACGTGATTCGCCGTGCGCTCAAGAGCGCTGATGATGTGGCGATTTCGGTGTCTTTTCTGCGCTTTAGTGGACTGCAACTCTTGGTTGACGACCTGAAGCGATTCACGGCGCGTGGTGGGCGAGTGCGGCTCTTGACCTCCACCTATCTCGGCATCACTCAACCCGAGGCCTTGCGAGTGCTGGCCACCATCAAAGGTGCTGAGGTTCGTGTTCACCTGGCCAAGAATCCACTTCAGGGCTTTCATCCCAAGTTTTTTGTGTTTCAGGGCGCTCAGACGGAGTGTTGGGTAGGCTCCTCGAATATCTCGAAGGGAGGCCTAACCTCAAACGTTGAAGCGAACCTGAGACACGATTCGGAACAGGCCCTCGAAGAGGCGCTCTCGGCCTTTGAGATGATTTGGGAGCACCCGGATGTTTGGCGACTTTCGGATGAATTGACGGACCAATATGCGCTGGCGCTGCTTCAATCCGCGACGCAGCGGATGGCCGTATCGCAAGTCCTGGTGCCGGAGCCGAGAGTCCGGGTCCAGCCGAATAGTGCACAGGCCGAGGCTCTGGTGAATCTGGCGCGGCTTCGTGAACTTGGGGAAACCCGGGCAGTTGTTATCGCAGCGCCCGGTGTTGGAAAAACATTCCTTGCGGCCTTTGATGCCGAGGCCGCTGGTGCCGAACGGGTTTTGTTTCTCTCGCATCGCCTCGAGCATTTGACGCAGGCAAAGAAGACGTTCGAGCAGGTGTTTGGCACGCGGCGTACCACGGGACTTGTCTACGGGGAACTCAAACAAACACAGGCGGAGTTTGTGTTCAGCACAGTACAATCGGCGAATGCGCTTGAGAGCACCGCGTTCGATTACGTGGTTGTGGACGAGTTTCATCACGCCGCTGCTCCCACATACCGGGCGCTTCTTTCCAAGATTAAACCACAATTTTTGCTGGGTCTTACTGCGACACCAGAGCGGCAAGATGGCCATGATGTTCTGTCCCTATGCGACTTCAACATCGCTTACGAGGCTCGATTGATCGAGGCCATCAATCGCTCTTGGCTGGTCCCTTTTCACTATTTTGGGATTGCAGACGAGACGGTGGATTACTCGGAGTCGATTTGGCGCAGTGCCCGACTCAATCTCGAGCAAGTTGAGACCGCTCTGATGCTCGAGACCAGGGTCGCTCATATCTTGGAGCACGCGCTGGAAAAGGGTTTTGACGGGGCGCGGCGCGCGTGTGTGGGCTTTTGTGCTGGGAGACGACATGCCAAATTCATGAGTGAGAAGCTCAATGAACGAGGGCTTTGCGCGACCTATCTGACGGGAGAAAACTCGCTGGAAGAACGCGAGGAAACGTACGCAAATCTGGAGAACCCCGAGCATGCGCTCGAGTGGCTTTTTGTGGCTGACCTCTTGAATGAGGGAGTGGATATTCCGGGCATCAACTCCTTGCTTTTCCTTCGGCCCACGGACTCGGCCACGATCTTCATTCAACAACTTGGTCGCGGATTGAGATTGAGTCCGGATTGTGAGGTTTTGACGGTATTGGACTTTGTGGGGCATCATCGTAACGCGTGGCTGAATATGGAGGTTTTGAGGGACGCTGCGGCGGCGCCGAATGCCTCGACCCTGCCCGAGTTCGATCTCACTCCGCCGAAGCAATGCGAAATCTTGCTCGATGACGTGACGCGCGAGATCTTGCTCAAGGTCCGCCGGTTCACGCGCCGAAAGAGCGATTGGTGCGAGGAGACGTATCGAAGCCTGCGCGACGAAAAGGGGAAGCCTCCGTTCCCTGTGGACCTGATTGGTCGTGCCGATGCCCCAAGCCTCGGCGACTTTAGGGCTGTTTACGGTTCATGGCTTGATTGCCGAAAGACCTTTTACGATGCGGACCCGTGGGAAATGGCGCTGGAGAAGGACCATCTGGGCTGGGAGCTCTTGGCACAGTGCGAGAAGAATTGGCAGCAGCCGAGGGTATACGCATACGCGCTGCTCTGGGGGCTTTGCGCAGCGCCCAGAACACCGAAGGAAGGCTATGAGGAGTTTTTTGAAAGGTACCCACGGTGGAGGGCTGAGTATGCGCCAGCTGAGTCTACGAACGCCTGGCAAACTTTGGAGAAGAAGCTTGGTAGACTTCTGGATGGAAAGGCGCTCAATGCCGAGGTTTTTGATCAGATTCCGAGCTCCGCACTCTTAGAGCACGTGGAATTGAGACTACAGTACACCCTTGAAGCGGATTTCAGACTTCGCCACGGTGGAGTGCTTCGCACACCGGCGGAGCTTGTTGTCCATCGAGCGTATACGCGACAGGAGATCGTGAATCATTTCCGGCAGCAATACGACCCAGCCTTGCACAATGCTGGCGTCATCACCTTTGAGGTCGGCGCGGAGTCACACATCGTGATGATCACCAAATTGGACACCAGCGGTGCGAAGTCTGAGTTTCATTACGTCAATCAATTCGACGGCCCGCAGCGTTTCTTGTGGCAAAGTCAGAACCGACAGACTCAGGAAAATCGGTCAGGACGAGCCATTCTGGACCACAAGGAAGATGGCGCAAGTTTGCACCTATTTGTGCAAACAAAGTCCCACTCCTCTCCACATTATCTGGGTAAAGTAGATGTTGAATCGGTAGAAGGTAACGCGCCGATGAATGTCACATTTTCGTTGAGACATCGTCTCACCGACGAGCTATGCGAACTCTGGCTTGAAGGCGTCAGGAAGTAGTTCAACCATTTCTACGATTCATTCTTGAACCGACGAAACTCTTCCCACAGTTTGGCGAGATCTGCCTTTGTTGCGGCAAGCTCTCGTTCTGTTGCAGCCAACTTCTGTTTGGTCGCCGCCAACTCTGCCTTGGTCGCCGCCAACTCTGCCTTGGTCGCCGCCAACTCTGCCTTGGTCGCCGCCAACTCAGCCTTGGTGCGCCGGTGAGCCTCACGTTCGGCGTCAATATCGGCGAACTCTTCACGCATCGCCTGAACGAGGCTGAAGGCGCGCATTTTGTCCACGCTCGTGTCATTTTCTCCGATTTTCATCATATCCTCCATTAGCCGCTTCTTGGCTTCAACTTTAAGGTTTTTGGTCTCTAATAGCAACTCCAACGAATCAATAAAATCCTCGCCGCTACTTGGGATGCGCGCAGATCGGCGCAGCCACTCGTACCGCGGAACTCTTGGCAATTCGGTGGTGACAATGAGCAAAATGGGGGCAAACTCCAGTGATCCACTCCTGTAGATTCCAAGCGTCGAAGTCCGCTCAAAAAGGTCCGAGGTGTTGCGGAATTTTTTCGAAAGGTGTTCAGAGCGCATTTTTTCTGGAACTTCAGACCGGACGGGTTGTCGATCCAGATATGCATCCGATCACTTTTATCGTCCTATTCGCCGCTCTCTTGTATCCACCTTTCGCTCAGGCCGATTGGCTCGATTCGACGCTGGGTCAACCGGTACATGAGGCCTCTCACCACGTTACGCTGAGCCTTAATGAGGGCATCGCAACCTACAAAGTTCAGCGGACTTTCGCGAATACGGGTGAGATTCCCGATGAGGCAGTAATGCTTGTGAATCTCCCGGAGGGGGCAGCGGCGAGCGGTCTTCGTATCCGGGCTGGCAAGGTTTGGTACGAAGGTGAGTTGCTCAAACGCGATGTAGCCGCACGACGCTATGAGGAGCTTACGGGAATGGGTGTGGCGGACCTGAGGGACCCGGCCCTACTGGCCTGGAGCTCCACGGACACGTTGGAACTTCATGTTTTTCCGGTACCCGCAATGGGTACAGCGACCTTGGAGTACACACTTGTTGCGCCGGCGAAATGGGATGATGGGGAGTGGTTGATCGACTATGCACCATCTGACGACGCCGAAAATCTGGCACCCATTACTCTGAGTGTGGAGTGTGAGAAATGCAGTGTTGAGGTGGAAGGACGTTTGGTTGGAGCCTTTGGTCCAACCGCGTTAGGCCACGGCCCAGAGGCTGAACGCCAGATCAGGATAACGCCGCCGAACGAACTCGCCATGTACTTCGGAACCACACGATTTGCGGCACTAAGTGCGACACATGCCTACCACCAGGTAGCTGTTCCGAAACGGCTCTCGGACTCGCCGGTGGCGCCGAAGGTCGTCTTTTTGGTGGACGCTTCTTATTCGGTGGGTGCGCGCGGGATCCAAACGCAAATTGAGTGGATTCTCAGTATCGCGTCGCACATGCCTGATGGCCTCTTTAAGCTCGTCGAGGTGGGTCGCGAGATTTACGACGTGACTCAGACCTACTACTCGCTTCCAGAGCTGCAGGAACTCTTGGCCACGTGGACCGCAGATCTGACGAACGGGTCGAACCTCGACCTCGGGCTCGAGTACGCGCGTTTTGCGCTCAAGGACGAATCGCCGGCCTATATTTTTGCGTTCACCGACGACTACCTCAAGCGCGCGATCAACACCGAGAAGCTTCCGGTGAAGTCCGAGATCACCACACAGATTCTGCTCATCGGCGAGTCGTGGGGAAGGCAGGACGAGCATCGACTCGCCCAAGTTTCCAAGGCAACTGGAGGCATTCTGGTTGGGATGGGAAGTGTGGCCGATGCTGAGACCTATGCCGAGCATTTGGTTCGCCCGATTATGCTTGAAGATGTGAATATCGAGGACATCCCGATGGAGACGAACATTCTGATGGAGGGCGAGTCACACAGGTTCTTTGGGCGGCTCGACACGCCCGTGACGGGTATTCTGAGTGCAAAGTTATGGCACGATGAGGTCAAGCTCAGCCCGCGCCGTCATGTGGACTTGGACCGCGCCACGGCCGGATGGATGTTCTCTCACGACGAGTATCATCACCTGAGCGAAAAGGAGCAGATTAGGCTCGCGTTCGCGGCTGGCGTGGTTTCGCCGCATACGTCCTATCTGGCCATCGAGCCTGGAGTTCGCCCGTCAAAGCAAGGCATTGACCGTGGCATGGGAATGGGTGGTTTTGGTGCGTCTGGCGTGGGTTATGGGAGCAGTGGTTTAGCGATTGGCCGGAGTTCCACACACGAACGGCCGGACTTTTTCAGCAAAATTGTAGGCAGCTGTGCGGCGGCATTTCCTGGCGAGAACGGCAAGATCGAGGTCCACACGACGATTCATGAGATTGTGGACGTCATCGTCCAGAGCCCTGAGAATCAGTACACCCAATGCGTTTCGGAAGATGTCTGGGCTACTCGGCTTCCCACATCTGCCGTTGAGACTTACGCGGTCTATCGACTGTGACCCGTAGACTAATTAAACTCGTAGACTTCCACCAAACTCCCAGACGCTCGTTCATAGACGCCAAACCACACGATGTCCGAGCCCGGGAACATCACGTCGGGATGGGTAAACACGCGGTGTGTCTCAAGGTCGTGGCCTGAAGGCACGTACTCGGGATCCGAGACTTCTTCGATTTTGCGGGTGTCCACAGAAAGTAGAGCTTGTGGGCGCGTGTTTCCGCCCGAGTTCACGATATCTTCGCCATGAACGGTGTAGTGGTTGATGATGGCGCGCCGAAGGTCGTCCGCGTAACGCTTGACCCATTCTGGTGTATCGTTCACCGGAAGGTCCACAACGCAAGGCCACACCTCGCGATAGGTCCCACAATGCTCAAGGTCCGCGGTTTGTGCATCGGTCTGAGCCACACACGCCGCAACCTCAGCAGCGCACTCAGGAGCAGGCCAGGCGGCCGCAGGGTCCGAGTTCGTCACGCCGATTTTCATCAGCTCCATGTGGATGGGTGCGCGCCGCGTATAGACGTTTCCATCCGCGTCTTCGCCGCGAATCATGAGCGCGTCTTCGGTCGGATGGGCCGCCCAAACGAGCGCACCTGGGTACCAGTCAAAGAGCCAGTATTTCTCGGATTCGCGAGTCACAACCGGCTCCGAGTCGTCATCGTTGGAGCCAACCAGGTCCACAAAATTCTCAGGCGCGGTCATCCTCGCCCGGAACACGCGCTTTCGCTCAACTACAATCGGCTCGATGTTTCGCCACGGGTAGATCTTAGAAGACCCGGTGGTCTCTACAAATCGAGCACGCGCAACAAACATGGCCGTAAACTCGCGTCCTGTGGTGGTCTCCATGGCCACTAGGAGCGGTTCCTCAGCGAGGTTCTGCTCCATAAGTTGGGCAGGAACCGAAACTTCAAACTTTCGGGCGCTGACCAAAGACACATCTACAGCTTGGCCCGCGATACTGGCCGAAATCTTGGAAAGGGAGTGGCTGACGCGGGCCTCAAAAAGCCAGTCGTTGGCGCTGAGCACACGAGGGCTCGCCCACACCGTCATACCGTCTGCACGTACCCTGATTTGCTCGAGAGAGTCTGCTGGAGAGTCACCGATGATGAGCGTGTCAGACTCCGGTTCAACTACCGTTTCGTCCGCACAGCCACTGGCCAAGAGCGCCGCGCCTATTGCCAAGATTAACCAGTTCATCGTCGTCTCCCTCAAGGTCGCGCGGGTTCGGTCCGCACATGTAGGTCCTTGTAGGGAGTGTGCTTACATGTTTTGGGGAAGATTTACAAATCGAGACGAAACTCGGCGAGAATCAGTCTTCGCGGACTAGCGTAAACCAAGCGGGCATGGGCTTTCCTTTGTAAGCACGACCAATAGTCACGTGGTCTGAGACCTTCCAGAGTTTGTCCACCATGCCGCGCCAGACCAAGAAGCCGAGCCCCGCGTTATTGCTCCAGATTGGAGGCCAGCTCTCTACCTTTTCTGGCGGCAGCTCCAAGTACGACACAATGAACTGGCCGGACTCAGGATCTTGATGCGAGACGTAATAGCCGGGCGCCGTGGCCCACCAGTACCAGTTATGATTGTAGCCCCATGCGTGACCCTCGCGGGCGTGGGCTTCCGATGGACGGCAGAACCGCTTTTGAAACTGTCTGAATGCCGGCAGCGTGTTCGTGCCCCAGTGAATCACCTCTTTGAGCCCCTCTTTCGTAGGAACCATGTCTTCCAAGGTCACAGGGCGGCCCTCAGCGGCATCGTAGAGTCGGCGTTGGATAGCCGGCGTAAAATGCCTCGAAGCGTCCACCCGCTCCTGATGTGACGCGGCATTGAGCGCCTCGGCGAGCGCGTTGATATCGATGGGGTCAGCCTTGACCAGAGCAACAATAGATTCGACTGCAGACATTTAATCTCTCGGCGTAAAAACTCCCGGAAGACTACCCAGAGAAGCGGCGCACGTCTACGCGAACTCATCGGCGAGGGCTTCGTAAAATCGCGCGAGATGCGCGCCGTCAACCAAACCATGATGGGCAGACAAGGCCACAGACATAGACTTGCGGGACTCGTGCTCAGTGATCTTGCCCCAGGCAATCCTCGGCACCGAGGCATCAGCCGGGCTGGGGGCAGGTCCCATGGGCCTCGGATGCGCGATGGACGTGAAATCCAACCACGGCAAACACGTCACGAACACGAGGTCTGCCCGGTGATCGTCTTCGAGGTTAAGTTCATCCTTGGTGTTGGAGTACTCGGCCGCCGCCTTCACACGCGCGGAAAACGACTCAAGCTCAGCGTCCCATTCTGCCACCGCGTAGTTAAAGACCCCGTTCTCCCCCATCACCGTAAACGAGGGCGTGACCGAGTCGTATTGCCAGACCCCGTCTGGCTCGATGCGCTGCATGAGCTCGGGAACCTGGTGCACGGCTGCCATGATACGATGAAGGCAGATCGCAAACACACCTACCGATGGTGGCCTATTCTTTAGGGCCGCGGTGACATCCACACGCGCACACACATCTAAGAAGGGCCAACCGAACCCCGAAAAGAACTCGAAATGAGACTTTCTGGGCGAATGTTCGATGTCTACCTTGGTTCGTTTCATGGTTTGTACCCTTTGAGCTCTTTGACGGTGTTGCAAGCGCGTCGACGCTTCATTTTGCACCCTTTGTCGGCGGCAGAATAGGAACGCCGGAGCAATGGCGGGCGATTTCGCCCTTTGACGTCGAAGACTCTGGCAAAGTTATCACACGAGACTTGGTCGCCCGCCTGACATTGAGCTTCTCGCGTGCGAATTTGCTCGGCGAGCCCCGCCCTCCAATAGGCGAGGCCAAGCCTCTCCAAGACGAGTGATTGTGCGGTCCAACAGGGGAACGAATCGCTCTGAGAGCTTTGAATGCAGCGTTCAAGGGCGAGTTCATAGAGTCTTGGCGAGGTTTCAAAAAACACCTCGTTCCACCAACAAGCCTCGGCGCTGCCGCCGTCACAAGCCTTGTTCACGAGCTCCTCAGCCCTCGGGTCGGGCTCTTCATCGATGGGCTTGTCGAGGTATCGCAAGGCGAGCGCGAGGCACGTTATGTGCCGGCCCTCGTCACAATGTTTGAGCAGCTTCTCTTCCAAATCCGCCGGAATATTGTAGGGCTCATCTATCTTTTGCACGGCCTCCTGAGAGGTCAAAAGCGCCACACAGGCAAGTGGGTCGCCGTCTTCGCACGGGCCTTCGAATTGTTCACGGTTCCGATCAACTCTTTCCGCCTCGGAGGGGCGACTGGCCGACATGATCCCAAGATAGACTTTCTTGCTCAGGTATTCCGCGACCTTGTCGTCACCCGCTCGCCAACACCCAGGACTGCCGGGCTCCCGGGCCGAAACCGCAAGCTCACAACACTCCCGACCGTCCTTTTTGCAGAGCCCCGTGGGAGCCGGCGGCACGCCCTGAATGCCGAGCTGCCGCTCGGCCCTGAAACGCGCCAGACAAGCGACCTTGTTGCCGTCTTCGCAAGCCCCTTTGGTGACCTCGATGACACGATGAAAACCGATGCGCGGGAAGCCTTCGGCAAAGTCCGCCACCACCCAACACGCCTCAACATTGCCTTCGTCACACATCGCCGTGACCCGCCGGTACATATCGTCCCACGTCGGGGTGTTCGGATACCACGGGGCTCCCCACTCCGCCGCGTGACGACACGCCGACTTGTTGCCGCGTTTGCACACAGCGTCCAGGAGTTTGATCCCCTGATCGTATTCCTTCTTGTTGCGCGAAGACCGGAGCAAATAGAGGGCATGTTGACCACAGGGCTCGGCCTCTTTGGTCTCCTTGCATCGGCGCTCGTGTCGCGTGTCCTTGAGCGAATCCCTGAGCGCCGGAAGTTCGTAGAAGAGATAGGTTAGAAGGCTGACGCCAAAGAGCGCCAGAAAGAGAAACTTGCCTGTCACCAAGACCCGTTCGGTAAGCGATTCGGGGCCCGAGAAATGCCCTCGGAGTTTTGGCAACACGAGGACACCCGCGCAGAATGTGATGATTCCGGCATCGACCCCTGGATTGAGGACGAAAGCGAGCACTCCGAGCCCTAGCAAAAACCAGGGCGAGAATCGGTGGCGAAACATTGCCCCGAGGACTATGGTCGCCACAAGAATGGGGTTGAAGACCTGCCAGTAATCCCCTTGAACAAACATATCTCGCCAGAATCCTGACTGAAACCAGACGGACTCGATGCCGAGTAGCGCGACGCCGAGGATCACGGCTCGGATAGCGATAGCGAGCTTTGTGAAGAAGCCTTCGGATACTTTCACGTGGGCTTCTTAAATGTTTCCGGTCCCTTGTCGCCACCGGTTCGCACGTAGGTGGAGCCGTCGCCGGACTTTTCATATCTGGTAAAGCCAGTGCGTTTTAGGTTTGCGTCACTCATGATCTGAGCGTCGGCACGACTGCTGTGGCGCAGCACGAGGTTTGGTGCCGTGATGATTTGGCGCACAGGGGCGCCGGTCTCGGGGTGGTGCGTCAAGGCGGGCTCGCCCATGCGCTGAAGCACCTCAAAGACCTCGCCTTCGCCGTTCTCGTCTTGGACTTCGTAGATGTAGATGGGCATGACTTGCTCTACTTTGCATACAGATTTGTTAAAGCGGACCCTACCACAAGATGGCAAGTCTTCCGTCGGCTTGCAACCGCTGAATCCGCGTTCCATAGACCGGCTCCAAAATGGCCGGCTCCAACACATCTGAGGGCGGACCATCAGCCACAATGCGGCCCTCGTGCATCAACACGACGCGTTCAAAAAAGCCGTCCAAGGCGTTTAGGTCGTGCATCACGGCTACCACCAACCTCTCCTTTGACTCTTCCTTAAAGAACTCAAGGACTCGCCGCTGGTACTTAATATCCAGGTTCGAGGTAGGCTCGTCGAGCAGCCAAACCGGCGCATTCTTGAGCAACGTCCGGGCAATCCAAACGCGTTGTCGCTCCCCGCTGCTCAAGGTATTGAGGGCTTGATCGGCCACGTGGGCCACTCCGAGGACCTCCAGAGCCTGCCGCGCTTTTGCTACGTCTGCCTCGGATTCGAGTTCAAAAAATCCACGCCCGGCCGCAACGGCCATCAAGACGCATTCAAGGGCGGAAAAATCGAAGACGACTTCTTCAGAGTTTCCAAGATACGTGAGCTTTTGAGCGCGTTCTTTCACGCTCAATCCGGACACGGCTGCCCCGTCTAAGACGACTCGCCCCTCAGCCTCTTGAAGTCCGGCAATGGCGCGCAACAAGGTGGTCTTTCCCGCGCCGTTCGGACCGATGAGCGCAATCGCCCCAGTCTCCTCAAGCTCCAGAGAAACGCCTTGAATGCAGGGTTTCTGGCCAAAACTCACCGAAACCTCTTGGAGTGAAATCATAAGGAGCCTCAGATGATTCGGGTCTTCAGAAGATTTCGACGCAGGAAGTAGAAGAAGATCGGAGCCCCAAGGAAAGCCGTAATCACGCCTACAGGAAGAGTGGTGCTGATGGCCATAAAGCTCACCCGCGCAATGGTATCGGCGAGTATTAAGAAGCTTGCGCCGCCGAGGATACACATGGGGAGGAGCACGCGGTGATCCGAGCCAAAGGCGAGGCGCATCGCGTGTGGCACCACAAGTCCAACGAAACCAATCAACCCTGTGTACGCTACCGCCACAGCCACCGCCAGGCTCGCCAAGACCACCGTCACCATTCGCGTTCGGCGCGCGTCTACCCCCAGCGCCTGGGCACTCTCATCACCGAGAGTCAGGGCGTTGAGCGAGCGCGCGTAGGCCAATTGCCCACCCAAGAGCAGGCCAACGACAAGCACGACGCCTAAGGTATGGGTCAACCCGATGCCTTCCACAGAAAGACTGCCCATCAAGTAGAAGAGCAGTTCCTGCGCTTTTTGAGCGCTCAACACACTTTTGAGGAACATGATGACCGCAGACGCAAATGCATTGAAGATCACGCCTGTCAGTAGAAGAACATAGGTCGAAAGGGTGCTTGAGTTTGGCATGATGCGTGCCGCGAGAAGGATCACCGCCAGGGCACCCAAACCTCCCGCAAATGCCGCAGCCGGAGTGCCAAGTGCGGACATGATCCCGAGCGCCACCATCAAGGACCCGCCGAGGGCGGCCCCACCAGAAATCCCGAGGATATAGGGGTCGGCCAACGGGTTTCTTAAGACAGCCTGAAACACCGCACCCGCACAGGCCAAAGCAGCCCCGACGATACCCGCGAAGACCACGCGCGGAAGCCGCGCCAGAAGCAGGATATCCATCTCGATCAGCTCGGCGAAGCTCAGGCGCGTAGACCCCAAGCTAAGCCCTGCCCATGCGGAAATCACGAGGAGGCCGGTGCCGATCAGGAGCGCCTTGGTCAGACGCGAGGCTGTGAGATGCTCGGCCATCTAGACGTCCTAGTGTGCGGTGTGTTTTCCGTGAATCGCCATGCCGAAAATCTGCAAACTTTCCACAAGCCGCGGGCCCGGGCGCATGAGCGCTGGGTCAGCAGACCTGTAAACATTTCCCGAATGCACCGCTTCAATTTTTTCAAAGGGCGCCCAAAAGTCGGCGCTCCCCTCCTCTTGCATGGTGATATCCAAGATTCTGTCGGGATTGAGCTTGATGACGGTTTCGATGTCGAGCGTGGGATACGCCTGCGGATAATCCGCGAGCACATTTTGGCCGCCCGCGAGCTCGATCAAATCGTGGGCAAAGGTGCCGGGCCCAGCTCCGACGATGGGTTTGTGCCCAAACACAACCAGGGTCTTGTGTTGATGCGGGCTTTTTCGCGCGGTGATCTTTTCGATCCGCGCGCGCATATCGTCGTGGAGGCTCTTGCCGCTGGCCTCGGCGCCAACCAGTTTTGAGATCGTCAGAATGCCTTGAAAGGTCTCCTCGAGCGTCTCCATCTTGAGGAACGCATAGGGAATCTCAAGAGTATCCAAGGCGCGGGTCACGCCCGGATCCCCGCCTGAAGTCACGCCAATCACGAGGTCGGGGCGCTGGGCGGCGATATTCTCGACGTCAGGGTCCACCACGCCTCCAATTTTCGGGAGCTCCTTGACCTCTGTGGGAAAGTCGCAAAAACGGGTCACCGCAACCACACGCTCTCCGGCCCCAAGTGCAAAGAGAATCTCAGTGATATTGGGGGCGAGCGAGACGATCCTCAGCGGCTTGTCAGGAAGTTCAGCGCTCGCCGCAATGATTCCGGGCTCGGGCGCGGTTTTGGTCTTTGATTCACACCCTGAAAGGAGGCAGAAGAGCGCAAGAATTGCCATCTGTATGCAAATTGTGAATCTGGCGTTTGACTGATACACTGGGTCAACTCAATAACGGGTCGCGTGGTGAACTAGCACGCTCTGGGCGTGCCTCGCAATTGACGGTCAGGTGGTCGATGGCAAAAGAAGCGCTAAATCAAGGGGAAATCGAAACGCTCCTCAACGAGCTCGAAACCAAGATGAATAGGCTTCGGACCGTGTACGAGCAATACTTTATGGGCATTGAACGCACGCCGCCAACAACGCTCAGGAAAGAGGTTTTCCGGATCGTGCAGCGTATGGAAAACGTGTACATCCGCAACACCGCCCAGAAATTTCGCCTGCGCTCTTTGGTTCAGCGCTTCAACTCGTACAAATCATACTGGGGGCGCGTGGAGCGCCAGATCGAGGAAGGCACCTACCAGCGCGATATCAACCGCGCAAACCGCCGGCAGATGCGCCAACGCCCTCAGGCGGAGGAGAACGGTCTGCCTGTGCTTGAGCTCGATCTCGAGATGGACGTGGACCTCGAAGAGATTCAGGCGGAAATGGACGAGCTCGATGCTGCTGGCGCCTTTGACTCGCACGTCAAGCGCAGCCCGCGCGAGCCGCAGATGCCGAAGCCGGCCGAAATGAGTGACGAAGAGAAGGAAGCGATCAAACGCCGAAAGCTCGCCGAGCTTCGGGCGCAATTGATGGGCGGTGATGGCGATGCACCTGCACCGGCTCCCACGCCTGCTCCTCAACGCGCGCAGCCTCAGGCGGAACCCGCCGAAGAGATGGACGAACGTGCCGCTAAATTGGCACGTCTTAAGTCGCGACTCGGCACGCAAAACCGGGCACAGCCCGTGCCGCAAAGCACACCGCCATCTGGCCCGCATCGTGTGATTGAACGCCCCACTCAGCGAGTAATAGAGCGCCCAAGCACGGATCCGTCAGAGGATAAGGCAAAGCGCGTCTACAACGAGCTCATCGAGACCAAGAAGAAGCTCAATGAATCCACGGCTGGGCTCTCGTACGAGACGGTGAAGAAGTCGATCGATGCGCAGACGCAGCAGCTCAAAGAGTCGCGCGGCGCAAAGGACGTGGACTTTAAGGTGGTGGTCAAAGACGGCAAAGCCTTCCTCAAGCCGCAGACCAAATAAGGACCCCAAATCGTGTGGAATTTAATAGAAGAAGTGGGCGAGGAGAGACTGATTGAGTTGGTGACGGCGTTTTATACGCGTGCGTCTCAAGACATGATGATCGGTTTCTTTTTTGATGACTCAAATATCCCTGAGCAGGTCGTCAATTTGATTCACTATATGGATACCCATATCGGGCGTTCCGAGCAGAAATATCGCGGCTCATCCATACGAAAGATTCACCAGACCATGCCGATTCTCCCCGGCCATTTTGACCGCCGGCATCAAATTTTGAAGGATGTTCTGGAAGAATATGCAGTCCCCGCACATGTCCGAAAGGCGTGGCTAGACTTGGATCTTGCGCTTCGAGACAATGTGATTAAAGGCGGGGCGCGGGTGCGCGATGAGCTTTTAGGATGAATTCATTTCTCTATAAGTTATGCGCATTCGGACTTCTGACGCTCGTGTCATGCGACACCTCGAAAGAACCTGTGGAAACCTCGGAAACCACAACGCCCGATGCAGCTCTTGCCGAGCAAACGCCAGAGCCCGAGCCAGAACCAGAACCAGAATTGGAGCCCGAACCTGAGCCAGAACCACTCGCCCCCCTCCAACCCCAGCTCGTTCAAGCTCCTCCGACTCTGAGTGAACTCGAAGCACTCAAAACACCCGTTGGTGAGCTCGAAGGTGAATCGTTCAAAGACGCAACCCTTGTGGGCGTGGCTCGTGTGAGCTGTGGCGAAGGCGTGATGATCCAGCCGATCTATCGCGAAGCCGGCCAACTCCAAGTGGGCATTCCGACGCGGCTCGAGGTCGGCCATCTCAGGACGCCAGGCATCGAGTACGCAGACGGCCCATTCCGAATCACAGCCAACTTCGAAGAAGACTCGCCGGAGAGGCTCAAGGGCACTCTCGAAGTGGCGTACGACCTCGGCCAGCGCCAGGGCACGTACCTTCGACTGAGTGTGGATACGAAGCCGTTTTTGGCGCAGATTCCGCCTAAGATGCGGGGTAAAAAGGACCTGCCGTTTTATCCTCGGTGTACCCCTTCCGGACACTTCCGGGCGTGGTCCGGCGACGAAGACGTTCAAGGCTACGTCAATATCATAGACGTCAAGGAATCCGGCGCCCCGTTTGTGTCCGTGGTTCTATCGCCTTACGAGACCCTGCAATTCCTGATTATTCCTCCAGAAGACAATATAGAATTCAAGGAAGCCATCGAGCTGGACTTATCTGAAGCTCATCGCCGTGGTCATCGCCCCGCCGGTTTCATCGCCAAGGCGCTGCAGGTCTTGCCAGTGGCACCCGAGGACGAAGCCCGGACTAAGAATCTCGGCCTGCTCAAGGAATCGAGCATCCTGGAAGGCAAAGCCAAAATCGTGCTAACTCGAGACTCCCAAAAACAATGGCGTCTACAAATGACCCTCAACGATCTGGTCTTGAGCCCCGCTCTAAGAGGCAGATTGCAGAATCGCGTCTTTGAACGCATGGAAATTGAGGGTATCTTAATGCCTGAGACACCGGTCGCGAGGATACCTGACGTCCCGGATTGGTGGAGAGGAGAAGCCGATGACCGAGAGAAAGAAGAGCGCGAGTGAAAGACGCGCTCAGAACCAAGCATCCGCCAGTGCTGCCTACAAAAAAGAGCTAGAAAAGTTCTTTAGTGGCCAGGAAGTGTCGGGACGGCTGGCAAACCTCAAAGACGAGCTAAAGCCCGAGGAAGGGTCGGCCGAAGCCGAGTGGCTCGCCGAGCTAGAAGGCCTTCGCAAGGCTGATTTTCGAGGGTTCGTCAAAGACGCCACCGCGTTTGTGCGCGCGGGTAAGAAGCTTCCGAACGATGAAGAACTCCTGGTGCGGTTTTTGGACCACCCATCGGAGTCCATCACCATCAAGACTCTGGAGCATATCGTACCGATTCTGGAACGAAAGGCGTGGAAAAAGCCTGCGCCGCTCAAAAACAGATTGACCACCTTGAGTCTCGCGGCAGAAGATCCAAAGACGCATGCGCTCATCGCGCAAATCGAAGCCATCTTAGGGTAGGACGATGGAATACAAAGCCTGGGCGCTAACCGACGTTGGAAATGTACGCGAGAACAACGAGGACAGCCATCTCTTGGACCTCGTAAACGGCGTGTTCGTAGTGGCTGACGGCGTGGGCGGAAGCCAGGCCGGCGAAGTCGCGAGCGAACACCTCTGCAAACGCATTGGCGATATCGCTGAGGAAGTCGGCGAACTTGCGCGCGCTAAGGACCCGGCTTTGGACCGAGAGGCGCGCGAAAAAGTCTTTCAGGTTTTGCTCGACCATATCCACGAGATCAACTCGGAAGTCTATGGCATAGGCAAGGAAATCAACCCCACATTGCCGTCCGCCACCACGTGTGACGCCATGGTCATGTCCAACAACTGCGCGTTCATCGCGCACGTTGGGGATAGCCGCGTCTACCTCTTTAGAGCCGGCCAGATTTTCCGGATCACCGAGGACCATACCTTTGCAGAACAGCTCAAGCGTGAAGCTGTTGCTGACGAGCGGATTCTGGAGCGGTTCCGAAACGTGTTGACCCGAAGCATCGGTGGCAAGCCACAGGTTGAGATCGACGCGCTCTTCATCGACTTGCAGCCCGGCGACCGCGTTCTCATGTGCTCGGACGGCGTTACGGACTATCTCTCGGGCTCGGACCTCCTTGAGTTTTCGAACCAAAAGGACGGCGAAGAGCTCTTGAAATTCCTGATTCGCGAGGCCAAGGATAGGGGCGGTGCGGATAATATCACGGCGCTTTTGGTCGAGATCGTAGACTCGAGGCAAGAGAACACCATCCGAGACCAGAGCTTCGACACGCTGAGGCAGGCCGATATCCTGGGCAAGATCGAGCTCTTCGAGGGGCTCGGCCTGCGCGACCTCATCAAGGTTTTGCGCATCGTTTATGAGCGAAACTACACGGACGGCCAGATGATTATGACGCCCGGCGAGCCGGCCGATTGTATGTACGTGGTAGCCGGTGGGCGCGTGGAGTTGACGAGTCCGGGTCAAACTCCTCGAACCCTCAAAGAGGGCCAGCACTTCGGAGCGTTGGCTCTGGTATCCGAAGAGATTCGCGAGTCGAGCGCGATAGCCAAAGGGCAGGCGATGGTGCTAGTGGTGCCTGGCGCGAAGTTCAAGGAGATCGTGGAAGACGACTCCGTGGTCGGCAACAAACTCCTCTGGAACCTCCTCAGAATGATGGCCGAAGATATTCGCGTGCTGAGGAAAGGAAGTCCGTGACCCAACACAAAATCTACTTAATCCCTGGGATTTTCGGGTTCGCCTCACTCGGGGGCATCGGCTATTTCCGCCGCGTGCGTGAGTCGTTGGCCGACGTCTTTGCCAGGCGCGGCCACGAGGTTGAGATCATCGACGTCAAGGCGCTTCCTACGGCCTCAGTGCGCCACCGCGCGCGCCGCGTGTTGCGAACGATTGCTGAGACCGGCGGCCTTGATGAAGGCGTTCACGTGCACCTAGTGGCGCATTCGCTCGGCGCACTGGATGCGCGGCTCGTAGCTTGCCCGAACTCCCTTCTGGACATGGAAGATATCCGGGAGAAGTTGAGCGCCAATTTGAAGACGGTGGTCAGTGTCTCAGGCCCGCATTACGGCACGCCGCTCGCAAACTTCTTCACCACCATGTACGGCAAAAATCTACTCTACGTGGTCACGCTGCTGATCATCGTGGGGCTCTGGCGGCGCCCTATTACGCTCCTCGGCGGGTTCATGAGCGTGGTTGGGAAAGTCAACGACCTGCTGGGCTTGGACGAAACCCTGGTACGCCAGATTACGAACGAACTCCTCAGAGACTTTAACCCCGCAGCACAGGCCGAGGTACGGCAGTTCTTAAGGTCGATTTTGGAGGACCAGGGCGCCATCATTCAGGCCACTCCGGAAGGCATGGACATCTTTAATGCCACCACCCCCGACAACCCAAACGTGCGCTACGTTTCTTACGCAACGGCGGCGCCTCCGCCGGTCGAAGTCATCAAACGCATTCGAATCAAGCATCTGCTGACGCCTCTAAACAAGGTGCTCTACGGACTGCTCTGGACCCTGACAGCGCGGCCACACGCGGGCTATCCCTACCATCCGGCCATTCGTTCCGACGAGCTCATCACAAGACGCCCCTTGCCTTTCACCATCACGGACACCACGTCGGACGGCGTGGTGCCTACGCTCTCTCAAATCTGGGGTGAGTTCAGGGGCGTGGTCCGCGCGGACCACTTGGACGTGATTGGCCACTATCTGCGCGGTCCATTTGATGAGGAAAACGGGGCTGACTGGTTCGGCTCCGGTGCCAAGTTTGACCGCGATGACTTCCAGTGGCTCTGGGAAGATGTGGCCGACGTCTTGATCACTAGCGCAGACTAGCCTTCAAAAACCTAGCGAGCTCGCGCATACCGTCTTTGCCGGCCTCACGGGCGACCGCAGAATTATAGTTCGTGGTGCCGTTGATATCGTAGGTATATCGCTCGCCCGCCTCATTTTCCACGAACTCGATTCCTGCCAAGGTTAGGCCCATGTCCTCACAAAGAGCGATGTACTTTTGGACGAGTTCATCTTCTGCGACCAGCGGCGAAAGGCTGAATTTGGAGCTGCCGTCTACCGGGCAAGACTCGGTGAGCTTCGGAATCTGGCAAGCATCTGAAGGGCAGAGTTCGAAGCCTTCGTCGGTCTGGCTGCGCATGGCGTAGAGGAACTTGCCGGCTACGATTTCGACGCGCGTGATGAAGCCTTCGGCTGGCCGAATATACTCCTGGAGCACCGTGACGTGGTCGGGCCCGGGGTCAAATTCTGGGCTTTCAAGATGGGCTACAAACGCGTCCATCTGGTCAAAGAGTTCGATACCGAGCCCCTTCCCACCCTGATTATGCTTGGTGATGAAGGGTCCCTCAAAGGTCTTGGCGAGCTCGAGCAGGGCTTCTTTGCCAACGCCGCCTACGGTGCGTGGTGTTCGGATGCCGTGCTTTCTGAGCACCAGGTCTTGCTGAAGCTTGCTGACCTCGAGCCGGAACGCCGCACTGCCGTTGATGACGGTGGCGCCCCACCCTTCGAGCCACGCCAAAATCTCGCGCATCAGCGCCACGCTCTGCGTATGGCCGCGCGTGTGCGACGACGGACTCATGCGGTTGATCCAGACGCCTTCGGGGGGCGGCTCGTCCAGGCGAATGGCGCCCTGCCAGACCTCGTGAAGCACCACGTTAAAGCCCTCGGCTTCGAGCCCTGCCACCAGGGGCGGCAACCAATCTGGATTTTCATAAAGTATGTGCGCGTTCACTCTTTCTCCTTCTCTTTACAAGCCTCCTCTTGTAGCAGGAAAGAAAGGAGGTTCAACGATGGATTTTATCAAAGATCCCCTCACACATCCGGCCAGCGAAGAGCTCGTTTTCCAAAAGGGGCCACTCTCCCGCGTCATCGCTCAGATTCGGTTTCCGGCACAGGATTCCATTAGCGATCAGGATTTCGTGCGGCCGTTTGGAGAACTCCTTCAGGCCACCTATCCCGTGGTCAAGCCCGTGCAGAATAAGGGCGTGGTGATTGGGCCTCAGGGGCCTATTGAGACTCGCGTGGACACGTCGTGGCGCTTCATGACGCCGGACGATTCGTGGACGGTCACGCTCGCGCGCGAGTTCATCGCTCTTGAGACACAAGCCTATGAGGGCCAAGAGGACTTTTTAGAACGTCTCGAATCGCTCCTCGGGATGTTTCAGCGGCATATCGGCGCGTCGAGTGTAGACCGAATCGGCGTGCGATACGTCTGGCGGCTAGGTGCCGAGGATTTAGAAGAACTCACCACCCTTGTTCGCCCGGACCTGACGCCCATCTACTTGACCAACTTCTCGGAACAGATTCGCCTTTCGATGTCAGAGCACGAGTTTGAGCTGCCCGACCAACACGGCCGGCTTCGCGCGCGCTGGGGCGTGATCCCTCCCGGAGGAACCCTAGATCCTGCCGCCATTCCACCGATTGGTGCCCCCACCTGGCTCCTGGACTTAGACGGGTACGCGTTGGAATCACGCGCACTGGACGTAGAGAGTGTGGTGGATGAGGTGCGCGATTTTTGCGAACGACTCCACGTATTTTTGCTCTGGTCGGTAACTGACGCTTTTGTGGCGAAGTACAGCTCGGTTGAGCCAGTCTAGGTAGCGAGCTTCATTGATATATCGGCGGCCTTGACCGAGTGGGTGAGTGCGCCCACCGAGATGAAGTCCAGCCCAAGTCCCTGGAGGCCGCCGAGGCGCTCAAGCGTCATGTTGCCGCTGGCCTCAATGAGCACCGTGTCCGACTGTGCGCGGATAAGGGCGACGGCCTCACGCATGGCATCCTGGCTCATATTATCCAACATGATGATCTCAGCCCCCGCGTCCAGGGCCGCCTGAGTCTGCTCGCGGCTCTCAACCTCAACTTCTACGCGCAGCGTGTGCGGCGCGTGGTCTCGAACGAGCTCCATGGCGCGCTCAACGCCCCCTGCGGCCGCAAGGTGGTTGTCCTTGAGCATCACGCCGCCAGAGAGCGTCAGGCGATGCGTGGCGCCACCTCCGCGGCTCACCGAGTACTTATCGAGCACCCGCCAACCCGGCATGGTCTTTCGTGTGTCGCAAATGCGCGTCTCGCCGGGACCGAGGGCGTCCACAAACTGGCGAGTCAACGTGGCTACGCCGCACATTCTCTGTAGGAAGTTCAGCGCGGTTCGCTCTGCGCGAAGCAGGTTGCCGGCATCACCGTGTCCATTGGCGAAGACGGTGCCGCGAGTAATACGAGCACCATCGGTGTCCAAAAACTCCCACTGGATCTTGGGGTCCACGCGCCTGAAAACTTCTTTGAACACGTCTTGCCCCGCGAGCACGAGGTCTTCCTTGGCCACAAGTCGTGCGTGGGTGTCGGATTCAAAGAAGATGTTGGAGGTCACGTCAAAGGCGATATCATCCTCGTCTAGGGCGAGGTCGATCAGGCGCTGAATATGCGGGGTGATGGTCAATCTCATGGTGCCTCATTTGAACTTGAGTTCGAACGCCGGTGCAAGGAAACTCGCCTCTTCATTTAGATCAGCGAGCAAGAGTGGGGAAGAGTCCAAGAGGTCATCCTCAAATTTGAGGCGCACCTGATGTGGCTCCTTAATCTTGATTTTGGGGAGCGGAAGGTCGTCTGTGCGCGAGCGTGCAAGTACCACAGCGAGCCTCAAAAGCACCGTGAGCCGCGGCCCGAGCCGGTCAAAGGGCAGGTGAAGGTCCACAAAACGGTGTGCCTTAAACGAGCGCCGGTGGCTTCGAATGATGGCCCAAAGGAGCTTTTGGTCTTCACGCGAGAAGCCTGGCAATTCCGAGTTTTGCACCAGATACGAGCCGTGCTTGTGATAACGGCTGTAGGAAATGGACATTCCAATTTCGTGAATCTCAGCAGCCCAGGCGAGGAACCGATCGCACTCGTTATTTCTGAGCTCCCAGGTGTCAGCAACGGCTTCGTAGAGCTGCATGGCGACTTGCGCAACGCGGTTCGCGTGGTCCGTATCCACCTGATTTTTTGTAGCCAAGATTTCGATGGTCTCGTCGCGGATATCAGCGTCACTGTATCGGCCAAGGAGGTCATAAAGTAGACCTTCACGAAGGGCGCCGTCTGAGACCGACATGGACTCGATGCCGAGCGACTTGAAAGCCGCCAACAATATAGCCACACCTCCGGCCAATACTGGGGCTCGGCCTACCGGAAGACCCTTGATGGAATCCAGCTTTTCAACGCGTCCCGCTTCAATCATCAGGGTGCGCAGCGCCTTGAGTCCGCGGTAGGTGATGGCACGCTCCGTACCGTTAGCTACGAGGATATCGTACACGGCACGAATCGTACCGGACGAGCCTACAGCTTGTTCCCAGCCAACCTTCTTAAACCTCGAATCCGTGCCCCGAATCTCTTGTTGTGCGGCGATGACTGCGCGGTCGAATGCGCGCTTTGTTAGGGCTCCGTCAGGGAAGTACTTCTTGGAGAACGACACACATCCCATGTACTTGCTTTCGCGGATCACGGGTTCGTAGGAGCGGCCGATGATGAACTCGGTGCTACCGCCCCCAATGTCCATGACCAGGCGAGGCTGCTCGCTCGCCCCGATGGTTTGGGCCACTCCGAGGTAAATAAGACGGGCTTCTTCAGCACCGGAGACCACCGAGATGTCGTGGCCGAGTGCCTCTTCGGCCTTTCTTAGAAACCCACGGGTGTTGGCGGCCTTGCGTAGCGTGTTGGTGCCTACGGCGAGCACACTGCCTTTGGGCATGCCTTTGACGCGATCGCCAAAGCGGGCGAGCGTCTCGAGCGCGCGCTCTTGTGAGTCGAGGGTAAGGACGTTGTCGGGCCCAAGCCCCTCCGCGAGCCGAACCATCTCCTTAATTCTATCCACCACGACCAGTTCGCCGTTCGTGAACCGGGCAATCACCATGTGAAAGCTATTCGAACCTAAGTCGACAGCCGCCATGATTTCGGGGGTCGTGAGTCTTTTGTAGGCCATATTTTGTCAACGCGGGCTCCGTCGCTAGACGGACGGGTAGGGACACTAAAACAAAAAGTCGTATTCGTAGATGATGCCAGTGAAGAGGGCGGCGTGGAATTGGTAGGCGCCGTCGTACACCACCGTAGCTGTGCCAGGGTTGTTGCCTTCAAGGCGCACACGGTCTGATGCCGCGCTGCCAAAGCCAAGGTTGTAGCCGAGGCGAAGTTCAATGGGGATGCGCACGTAAAGCACGTTAATCTCAAGGCCCGCCGTCAACATGCCGAGCACGTAGTTGCTGGTCTCAATGGTCCGAGGATTCGTGATGAAGCGCCCACCCGCATTGTCATGCTCAAGGGTGGAATCCTGCTGAAACACAAACTGAGCGCCCAATCCGAACACCGGTCGCACCATCAAGCCAGGTACCCAAAACTTGAGCAGCAAAGGTACGTGCAAAGCGGTGGTCCGCTGGGTCTGATTATCCCTTCCCGCGGCTACACCGTTGACGTTCTTGTCCTCATAGCCATCGGCATTGTCGTAAGAGAGATGAAGCCCGGTCTCAAGCCCCACAAGGTCAAAAGCTCGCACATCCAAGTGCAGGCCGATAGCACCACCGACTCCACCAGCGGGATAGATCTCAGGATCGCCCGTGACTTGTTGGTTGTTTAGGGGCAGCGAATCACCTTCAGCCACACCGGTGTAGCCGTTACCGTTGATGCCACCCTTCAATCCCACACCCATCGACAACGAAAACGGGTCCTGAGCACTGGCTACCGAGCTCAGAGTCAGGCTGCAAAGGACTATCAAAAGGACCTGGAGATTTTTCATCTGATTTCCTTGATATCGGCGCGTCTTCGCGCAAATTTTCAATCCGAGGCGTGATACCGCGAAAAACGCGCCAAACGCAAGGCTTGAGGGGTCTACCGCCTTTGATTCTGCTCGACGCCAGCCTTCACAAAACTCTCGAAAAGCGGGTGTGCAGCGGTCGGACGACTCTTGAACTCAGGGTGGAACTGACAGCCGATGAACCACGAATGCTCAGGGAGCTCCATCATCTCCACGAGGTGCCCGTCAGGGGATTGTCCACAGAAGGACATGCCGTTCTCGGAGAGCTTTTCGCGGTAGGCGTTATTGAACTCGAGGCGGTGCCGGTGGCGCTCAGAGATATTTTCGGATTGGTAGATGGCGCGCGCCTTAGAGCCCGCGCTCAGCTTACAGGGGTAGGCACCAAGACGCATGGTCGCGCCCTTCTTCTCAATATTCTTCTGGTCCGCCATGAGTGTGATGACGGGATGCTCCGGCGCCTCTTTGAACTCGGTACTATTCGCATCTTTGAGTCCACACACGTTGCGCGCAAACTCGATGGCCATGAGCTGCATGCCGAGACAAATCCCGAAGAACGGCACGTCGTGAGTTCTGGCGTATTCGATAGCCAAAATCTTACCTTCCACGCCACGCTCACCAAATCCTCCCGGAACCAGAAGTGCGTCGCATGGATGAAGCGTGTCAGCCACATTGTCTTTGCTGAGTTTTTCGGAGTCGATGAAGGTCAGGTTGACGCGCGCATCGTTGGCGATTCCGCCGTGTAGGAGCGCCTCGTTGAGCGATTTGTAGGACTCTTTGAGCTCTACATATTTTCCGACGATACCGATGTTGGTCACATTCTTTGGCTCTTTGATACGCGAGACGATGCGTCGCCATTCGCGCAGATCCCCGGCGCGCGACCAGATATTAAGCGCCTCTGAGAGCCTTTGATCTATGCCTTGCTCGGCCAGAAGCAACGGCACTTCGTAGATGGTTTCGGCGTCGATGGCCTCAAAGACGTGTCCCTTCTCTACGTTACAGAAAAGGGCGAGCTTGCCCTTGATGTCTTCGTCGAGCGGGTGCTCGGTGCGGCAGACGAGGAATTCGGGTTGAATACCGATCTCGCGCAGCGCCTTGACCGAGTGCTGTGTCGGCTTGGTCTTGAGCTCACCCGCGGCCTTGATGAAGGGCACGAGGGTGACGTGCAAACATACGGAGTTCTGGTAGCCGAGCTCGTGGCGAAGCTGGCGCACAGCTTCGAGGAAAGGCAGGGACTCGATATCGCCCACGGTACCGCCAGTCTCTACAAAGAGGAGGTCGGCACCCTTGGCGGCGTTAAGCACGCGGGCTTTGATTTCGTCTGTGATGTGCGGAATAACCTGCACGGTTTTGCCGAGGTAGCCGCCCTGACGCTCGCGCGTGATCACGGTGTCGTAGACCTGGCCCGCTGTAAAATTGTTGTCGCGGGTCATCCGGGTAGAGGCAAAACGCTCATAGTGCCCAAGGTCCATATCCGTCTCGGCACCATCGTCGGTCACGAAGACCTCGCCGTGTTGGAAAGGGCTCATGGTGCCAGGGTCCACGTTGATGTAGGGGTCGAGCTTGATGAACGAGCACTTAAGCCCGCGATTCTCCATCAAGGCACCTACAGCTGCTGCGGTGAGTCCCTTGCCGAGGCCCGAGATTACACCACCGGTGACGAACACGTACTTAGTTTGATTGATAGCCATCTTAGGCGTCTCCAGAAAACAGAAAACCCACCACGGAAAAAGTGGCGGGTACAACACAACATGTCACTGAGACTCGGAGAATTGGTCCGGGCTGTCAGCTCGGGTGGGCACCTTAGCAACCCAAACCCAAAGGCTCAAGCGTCGGTTTATCTCTCTGGGAAGACTTTTGAAAGACGGTCGATAAGTCGTTGAGTTTGTTCAACTGTTCCAACTGTCATTCGGATACATCCTTCCATGCCCTGGTAGGATGAGCGGTCACGCACGTAGACACCGAGCCCTTCGAGCTGGCGAAGGGTGTCTTTGACGTCGGAAACCCGCAGAACCACGAAGTTTGCGGCCGTGATCCATGCTTCTACGCCTTGGCGCTGAGCGAAGAATTCACGAAGCATCCGCTTGGACTCGATCACCTCGTCGAGATACTCGTTGAGGTAGTCGAGATCGGAGAGAGCGGCGAGCGCGCCGATCTGCGCGAGTGTGTTGACGCTCTTAGGATTGTAGATTCGGCTGAGGTTTTCCAGAATGTCTGGATGCGCCGCAAGATAACCCACGCGAAGGCCGGCGAGTCCGAAGGCCTTGGAGAAGGTTCGTGTGACGATCAGGTTCGGGAAACGCTGCACGAGCCCAATGCCGGTGACCTGCGAGAACTCGAAATATGCTTCGTCCAAGACGATGAGCGTATTCGGGAAGTCCTGGCAGAGCTCCTCGATCATTTCTGGGTGCGCGACGACACCGGTTGGGTTGTTCGGGCTCACGAGGTAGAGGAGCCGCGTCTTATGCGTCATTGCGTCGCGGATCGCCTCGATATTCGATGCAAAGAGGTTCTCGGTTTGAACCGGAACGATTTTGGCTCCCTTGCTCTGTGCGAAGACTACAAAGTGGTTGTAGGTCGGCACAGGAACCACAACTTCGTCGTCGTGGTCGAGGAACGTGGAGCAAATCAGGTGGAGCGCGTCGTCCGAGCCATTGGTGACCATGAGTTGGTCGGGCCGAACGTTGGTATAATCGCTGAGCGCAAGGAGCAGGCTGCGTGAGCTCAGCTCCGGATACCAGTTAAGTCCCGGGCCGTTCGTGACGTGATGCACGATCGACTGTTGGACCTTTGGGCTTGGAGGAATCGTGGATTCATTCCAGTCCAGCTTGAAGATGGGCGAAGAGCCCTGCAATGCCTCAATGGTTCGCTGGCTTGATACAGCTTCGTACGGTACCAGCTCGCGAACAGGACCGGCGGCGACTACGCCTCTTGGAGGAGGCGTGTCGGACACAATCCGAAGAACAACTTCTCGTTTACCCATCTATCAACTTCCTTTGTGACCAGCTTCCACCGCCTGAACAGCGGGCGGGGAAGGTGGCACACCACTTTATGAGTGTCAATACACCCTTGCGCCGCACAGTTGTGCAATAGTCATTCCATGCCCGCAAAGACCCGTGAGTCGGAATTCTAAGCACTTAGCCACCACGATCGGCAACTTCTCTATCCAACAAGTGGACAATTTATACTCCAAGTGCGGCAAACCTACTCCAGCCGAACAAACCAGCTCGGCCTCGAAAATACATCCGAGAGCGTAGGTGCACAAAATTTTAGGTGGGGGGTGCGGGCTTAGCCGCCGCGTGTGCAGAGCACCACGTTCTCCACGTGATTCGTATGCGGGAACATATCGAAAGGCTGGATATCGCCGATGCTCCAGCCACGCGAGAGGACTTTCAAATCGCGCCCAAGAGAATCGGGATTACATGAGACGTACACGAGCGCGCGTGCCTGACTGAAGTCGATGAGCCGCAAGGCATCCGGATGCAAGCCAGCACGCGGGGGGTCCACCACGATGCATTCCACATCGGAGGTGTCTAATTGTGGCAGAATCTCAGCCACGTCGCCCGCCATAAACTCGGCGTTCTCAATGCCGTTGAGCTCTGCATTCTTGCGCGCGTTCTCGATGGCAGTCGGCACAAGCTCGATGCCGCGCACTCGATCGACAAAGGGCGCCATGGCAAGGCCAATCGTCCCAGTCCCGCAGTAGAGGTCCAGCACAGAGCTGTACTTCTGAACCATGCCCACCACGTGCGAGTAAATCTTCTCCGCCTGCGCTGGATTGGGCTGGAAGAAGTCGCGCGGTCCCACATCGAACTCAAGCTCACGCATCGTACTCGGCCCTTCAATACGCATTGAATCTCGAAACGTAAGCTGCCCAACTTGAATCAGCGGCGTCACTACACTTGGCGAGCCGCGCTGCACAAAATGCTCGCTGAGGTGCGCGCCATCGACTCCATGTTCATGAACGAGCTTGTGCGCGAGCGCCTCAAAAGCCTCTTCCATGCCATCATTCTTGTCTCGTGGACTCGCTGCCATAAGCTCCACGAGCCTTTGGCCCGACCGCTTTCCCTCCCGGACCATTAGGGCCCTGAGATGCCCGGTACCCCGCTTAAAATGGTAGCCTTCAAAGCCGTGTTGGGCAGCCCAACCCTTGACCAGCTCGAGCACGCCCATGGCCCATTCGCCAAAGAGAAGGCAGGTCTTTTGGTCGACGACATCGAACTTATAGCCAGCCGGCCGCAAACCGATTTGCGGATTTGGGCCAGGCGAAAAGCTGAACTCCATTTTATTGCGATAACGCCATTCATGGGGAGACGGCCGAGGCGGGAGCACCAGCCCCGGGTCGATGCCGTGGCGGCTCATAGCCTCTTTGATGCCGCGTTCTTTGAGCATGAGTTGGTGGCGATAATCCACCATTTGCAGGGTGCAGCCTCCGCAGGGCGGTGTCTCTAAGATATGTTGGCAGGGAGGCTTCACGCGCAGCGCAGAAGGCGTCTGAATGGCATTAATCTTAGCGAAGACGTCGCGCCGCCTGACCGAGGTGACCTCCACGGCGAGCTCATCGCCCGGGACCGATTGCGGGACTCGGACGGTATAGCTTCGGTCTTCCTTCTGGGGCTTGAGGTGCACACGAAGCCGCGCGGTACCTACTCCATCGCGGTCGAGTCCTTCGATTTGTACGTTGAGGAGGTCCCCCTGGCGAAAGCCGCGCTCTATTTCAATCATTCTTTCACTTCGCTGACGTCGCGCCCGGATACCACGGAGAGTGGTTGTGAGACTACCGGGTTTCGTCGGCTCGTGGCTTTCTCGTCGCTATTTTTCATGAGGAGCCAGCGCTCGTCGGGGTCGTCGATTCGGAGTAGTTGGAAGCCACCTTGGAGTTTTTGGCCGTGCAGCGTGAACTCTAATTTACCTTCGCTCAGACTTTCCTCCACCGACATCGGCTCGCCATCGAGTTCAAAAGGGGTGTACTCGCCGGTATCCCAGACGATGATTTTATCGGTGCTTCCTGGGGGATAGATGCCTTCGAAATCTAGCGCGCAAGATTCTTCAACGGGAATGGCGAGGCGCTTGACGCGCGGGTCTGGAGAGGGGCCGCGGGGGACCGCCCAGGACCGGATTTGGTCGCCAACTTCGAGCCTTAAAACGTAGTGGAGGTCAATGGCTTCGTGTTTTTGAATCGAAAATCGCATTTTTCTCTCTTACCGATGTGAATAAAGCGCGGTCGAGCCTCGTCTAGGGGGCAGACCTATGACTACCTGCGTCATGAACTGTATATGAGATCAACTTTTTTATCGACAGATTCAAACTACATGTTATCAAGCGAGCAGGCTGGTCGAGAAGTACTAAATGATGAGTTTTTTCTAACCTGTGGCCATTTGAAGGCCCAACCTGTGAGGTAGATGATGAGATTAGCTCAAGTATTGACCGTTTCAATTCTTACTCTTGCGATGACTGCTGATGCATCTGCTGAGCGCCGTGAAGGCCTTGGTGGTAAGTACGCAGCGCGTAACATGACCGCAGCTCAGGGAAGCCTGACCATTCTTGCGGGCCCAACCTCAACCCAGGCTCTTGGAAACGCTTCGGCGTTCGGAAGCAATGGCCCGGGTTTCAACTACAACCGCGCTGTGTTCGGTGAGGGAGACTTCGAGCTCGATTTGAGCACTGGTGTGATGAATGTCGGTGCCGCTTACGGGATTACCCCGGAGCTCGAAGCAGGTGTGATGCTTCCTCTTCTGCTTATTCAACCAGAAGGCGCTGAGGGAGACCTTATCTCCGCAATTCCTGTATTCGCAACCTACGCGATGGACCTCGGAAACTTCGACGCTGGTGTTCGCCTGACGGCATCGGTGCCAATTTCTGAAGGCCTCGACTTTGGCTTGAATGTTGGTGTTCCTTTCCTCTTCCGTTTTGGTGGAAACTCACGCCTCGACACGGGTCTCTTCTTCCCACTTAACTTTGGAGACGAGCTCGGCAAGAGCCTTGTGATTCCAGTTCGCTTTACTCAAAGCGTCACTCCAAAGATTTTTGTTGGAGCCGAAACCGGACTTGTTCTTCCTGAGTTTGAAACCGACGCTGGCGCAATCCCATTCGGTATCCACGCAGGATACACCTTGCTCGCTGGTGGAAACGTCGTTGACGTAGCGCTCCAGTTGATGTTCCCAGGCTTCGTAAGCCTTGCTGAAGGCGCTGAGAATCCTGGTACCGACATCATGGCGATCAGCTTCGGTACCAACGTCCAAATGAAGTTCTAATCTCTTAGAAATTCTGGATGAAACCAAAAAGGCCAGTCATGCGACTGGCCTTTTGTTTTGTCTTTCTTGAGTCTTGCCCGAGGTCTCAGTTGTTCCAGTATCTCTCCCGTTGCTTGACCACGGGCTGGCATCCTCCGCCCGATGCACCGTAGCCCACAGGACAGCCACTCGAGGAAGTCCTTGCCGTTGATCCTGTGCTTGAGTTCGGGCCGGAACAACGGCTAGACCCACTTAGCATGAGGCAAGAATCTGAGCCGGTGCACGAGCCACAATCGACCTCTCTCGTCTGACCGCAGTTATCCCTTGCATCATATTCACCGCAAGACCGGTTATGACTTGCACAGAATTCTTCATCAGACTCAGGGGTGCAGCTGCAATCTGAACCGCAGTCTACGGTGCGCTCTACACCGCAAAAATCTACGAGAGTCACCACTCCGCAATTTGCGCCTCTGGCCTGGCAGATGAGGGCATCCGAAGGTCCTTCACACGCCTCGCCCTCGTCTTGTGCTGGGGCTTGCGCGTCGCCGCATGCCCAAAGGCCTGCAGCCGCCATTATTAAGAATAGTTTTTTCATGTTCCCTCCGTCTCGTAGATAACTCCCCGATGTACTTGCTTGGGCATCATAGCGAACCCCAGGCGATTACGCAAACCGCTGTCTTACGCGGCCTTATGCTGCTGCGGCAGCCTTCTTCTGTTTCATAAAGAAGAACACCGCTCCGCCGATGAGCGCGGCGCCTATCACAAAGAGCAGGATGCCGATCAGAGGACGGTAGAAGATCCAGCCGATAGCGATGGTGATCAGCGAGAGCGCGCCCGCGACAAAGAACGACACGAAGCCGGAAGCACATCCCACGGCGCTACCGAGCGCCGGGATCACGTCGGCAAGTACACTGATCGGACGAGTGACGAGCTTGAAGCCGAAGAACATGAGCAGGAAGCCCACAAAGCGCAGGACCCAGGTCATGACCACGTTGGCTTGTTCGGCGGCCTCGAACATCTCAGGTGCGGTCTTCGCACCTTTTTCCAAGAGTACGATAGGGTTGTTGAGCTTTTCGTGAGTATAGATGTCGAGCACATCGCCCTTTTGTCCGCCAACCACTGAGAGCTCGCCAGCTGGAGCCACGCTGAACTTGATCCGCACATCGCCCACATCGGGCATATTCGGGTCTTTCCCGATGTAAATATAGCCTTCGTGAAGCTTCGAATTCTCGGGGAGTTTGGCGTTTTGGAGAAGCAGAGGTTGGTCGGCTGGGACCTTTTCGATGATGGATTGCGCGAGCACATAATCCTTGAGCTTGACCACACTCGAGGTCAAAGTCTCGGACGGATAGGGCATACTTTTGGGGTTGGTGTGGGCATTAGCCTGTTTGAACTTGGACGAATCAACCACGGTTGAGGACCATGCCGTCTCATAGGTGTACTCCTTCTTGGTAGTCTCGGAGCCGCCCATATTCTTGTCTTTGGAGGTCTTTACGTTCTCCTTCCACTGGAACATCTCGACGTTTCGCACGAGCTTGATGGCTGGCGCGCTAACCCCGAACTCTTTGTCGGTAAGCTCACCTTCTGGGATTGCCGGACCCGTGATGTGAACGAGCTTTCCGTCGTTGGCAGGAAGCATGCCGGTCACCGTGAGCACCGAACCGGCGCCGAATTCCAAGTCTTGTGCGCGTTTGACCGCGCGACCTTCGTTCCAAAAGAGTAACGGGAATGCGACGATAACCATCAAGAGGCCAACAAATATGCCGCCAAATGACTCTTTGATTCGTGAAAACCAACCTTGTTTTTCAACTTCTACGTGAGACATGTCTCTCCATCCTTTGTTTTTATTTCTTGTGCTCGTCCCCCGACTCTAGCGCACGACGCCCCTGCGCGCTATTGTCCCTCACGTTATACCTCGAAACACGAGAACGTCCATGAGTTTGCCTGAGTTAAAAGAGCTTTCCCTCAAGAACCTTGAAGCAGTTGTGGCCATCGAGAGCGCGTCAGATGAGTCCAGTGAGACGATTCCGAGCACAACCGGCCAGACAGTCTTAGCTGAGTATCTGGCCGAATTTTTCTCCAGTCTAGGAGGCCAAGTCACGCGTGACGAGTTCGCGAATACTGTGGCGTATTGGCCGGCCCGTCATGCCTCGGGAACGGCTCCCGAGATCGCGATGATGGTCCATTTAGACACAGCGCGGGGCACGCAACCGATGGAGTCGCTAAACCGCCTCGCGTCTTGGGACGGTGAGGCTATTCCGTACCCTGAGAACCCGAATTTGAGAGTGAGCGTTGCGAATTATCCAGCCCTGAGTCGGTACCTCGGCCAAGAGCTTGTATTTGGGAACGGCGTGTCTCCATTTGGGCTCGACGACAAGCTCGGACTTACCTATTTGATGACGCTCATCCAGCATTTGCAGGCGAATCCTGAGCTCAGCCACCCTGGGCTCTATATCATCGCGAGGCCGGACGAGGAGATTGGGCGCATGGAGGCTTTGGAGAGCGTCGCGGATTTCCTGGCTGAGCGCGGCGTGCGCTCCGGCTACACGATCGACGGTTTGGACCCTTTCGAGATCAATATCGAGAATTTTAACGCGTCAGCGGCATCGGTGTTCTTTGAGGGAAGGCTCGCGCCGGTGGACGGCCAAGTCTACAAATTGACGATTGGCGGCGTGAACACTCACGGCGCAACCGCATGGGCTGAGGGCCACCGGCCTGCCACGCGTCTTGCGGCCGAGGTTTTGAACGCGTTGGAAGGCACGCCCGTCGCGTGGATTGGGTTCGAGTCCGACTCCATGCGTGATTGTGATGCCGTAGCGCACTGCATTGCCTACAACGAAGATGCCGCTAAGGCGCTTGAAAAGACGCTGCGGGACGTGGTCGGGCCACATATCGTGCGTGGCGCCTCGTGGAAGATGGAGAAGGTCGAGGCCTATCGCGGGCAAAGTGCTGCAGCGGACGCTCTTCGATTTGTTTGGGAATTCCTGAACTCAAACCCGGGTTTCACGCTCGCCGCCGAGGATTCCTCTGGTTTTGACGGCTATTCGCAACCCTATCGGATTTTGCCCGTGGAAGATGGTTTTCGTCTCGATATTCGCCTGCGCGACTTTGCGCCGGAGATGCTCAAGGAGCGCGAGGAACACGTGCGCCGACTCGCCGGCAGCCGTAAGGTTCAGGTTTCAAGCCAGTACATCAATATGGGCCCTCATCTTAAGGAGCGCCCAGAGCTTGTGAAATGGGCACTTGCGGCGGGTGCAAAGGCCGGAGTGGAGAGCCAAATCCAGCCGATCCGTGGAGGCACCGGGGTGGACCCGTTCTTGGAGCGCGGGATTGGCGTGGCGAACCTCGGGACCGGTTATTTTGCGCCCGAGAGTGAGAAAGAATTTACGACGTTAGAATTCATGGCCCAGCACGTGCGATGGCTGGCTGCCCTCTGTGAAGTGGTTGCCGAAGGAAAGGCATGAAATTAGGTGTTTTGATTCTGGGATTGACGCTGAGCGCGCCTGCCGTGGCGCTGAGCCCACAGGAGCTCTTGGAGCAGGCCGCGAAGACCAACCCGCGGTTCAAAGAGGTTGGCCTTCAGGTTAGAGAATCCGAGAAGAGTCTGGAGAGTCAGGAAAATCTCCGTCCGTGGACGCTTCGGGCGGACGTCGGCGTGAGCTATGACGAACAGCCGTCGTCGGGTGTGATCGAAGACGGAACGCGCAAATCGACCTTCGGCACGGCGGGCGTGGAGATCCTTAAACAATTTGTGATCGGAACGCAGCTCAGCGTTCGGCTAGATTGGAATCGTTCGCGCGCCGAGATTCCCTTTACAGTGCCGGATTTCAACATCTCTGAGGTCCGAATCATCGGCCCCAACTACGGCGGAAATCTCTCGGCGAGGGTCACCCAACCGCTGCTCAAAAACTTCGGTACCGAGGTCAACGAATTGCCTGAAACGGCAGCTCGCCTTCAGCTCGATGTGGCGAGGCTCACACAGGCGAGGGCCGCTCAGGATCTTGTGGTGGACGTGCTGAACGCCTATTGGACGTACTCGCGAGCCACCAACGAAGCCGAAGCGTTGCGGGCGAGTTTGAGGCGCACGAAGGATTTTGGCGACCTCACGCTCGCTCAGATCGAGGCCGGCCAGCTCGCTGAGTTGGAGCGCGATATCGTCAGTCAACGCGTGTCTCAAGCCGAGCAAGCCTTGATTCTGGCGGAGGCGCAGGTGCTCGACGCCTGGGAGTCCTTGCAGGTGTCTATGGGCAAGAGCCCTGGGGCCGAGCCGGTTGCGCCTGAGTTCGGCGAAACACCGCGCGATAGTTTTAGCGTTGAAAGTGTGTTGGAGCGTGCGCGCCAATCAAATCCTGAGCTTTTGTTGCTGAGCCAAGAGCTCCGAAGTGCGGAGCTCAATTTGGTTCGAAGCGAAAACCAGACCGAACCGCAGCTCGACGCGGTGGCGAGCTTGTCTCAGCGCTCGTTGTCCGAAGAGGTGGCTCCTTCGTTCACTCAGATTGCGACTCTGGATTACACGAGCCTCTTCCTGGGCCTGAACTTCGTGATGCCTTTAGACAATACGCTCGCCACAGCTCAGCTGGAGGCGGACGAGATAGCCGTGGAACGTGCGCGATGGCGGTATACCGAGGCGGAGCTCCAGATCGAGCGACAGGTTCGCCAGGCTATTCGACTTTACGAAACCCAGAAGAAACGCGCCGAATTGAGCGTGGACGAAGTTCGGCTGGCCAGAAAGAACCTTGAGGCGACGAATTTGAAATATGCGGGTGGGCTAGCGAGTTATCTTGAGGTGATGGAGCTAGAGCGCACGCTGCAAGACGCGGAGATTCGCGCCGCGCAGACCGAACTCGATGTGAAGCTTGCGCATATGGGCGTGCTGCGTCTGACCGGCGAGCTTCTGGAACAGTGGAACGTGGAGATGGAGTGAAGGAGCCAAATTTCTTTTTGCCTGCGCTGGCCGTTCGGCGGCCGGTTACGGTGGCCATGCTCCTTGTGGCGAGTATCGTCATCGGGGCAATTACGCTCTCGAGAATTACACTCCAGCTTCTTCCTTCCGGTTTTACCCCGCCCTTCCTCTACGTCACCGTCCCTACAGTTCCGACCACACCTGCTGATGTTGAGCGCGAGATCGTACGTCCGGTGGAGTCCATTCTCCGGACTGTTCGAAACGTTCAGCGCGTTCGTTCAAGGGCCGAGACCACCGACGCGAGTTTTGCGATTCAGTTCGTGGATGGCACGGACATGACCAACGCCTACAACCAGGTCCGGGACCGTCTCGAGCGCGTGCAGCCTGAGCTTCCGGCCGAGGCGCAGCGCTTTGTGATCTGGAAGTTCGACCCCGATGAGGACCCGCTCATGTTCGTCGGGGCAAAGCTCAGGTCCAATGAAGGCGAGCCCGATGTTGAGATTCGGCAAAACCTGATTCAGCCGCTTGAGCGGCTGCCCGAGGTCAGCCGCGTGGACGTGATGGGGTTGAGGCCGATTGAGGTCGTGGTTGAGGTGGATGATAAGCGGGCGAACGCGGCGGGCGTCTCGGTGGCGCAACTGGTTCAGACCCTGCAGGACGATAATTTCACGCTGGCGGCGGGAACCGTAGACCAGGCCGACGGTCGCTATCCGCTGCGCGTGCTGGCCAAACTAGAAGACCTACAGGATCTGCGCGAACTTCCGATTGGTCCCGGGATTTTGCTGCAGGATGTGGCCGATGTCCGGGTACACCGTGCGAACGACCGCGAAATCTACAGAATTGACGGGCAGAGTGGCTACATCGTGGCCATTTACAAGGAGTCTCAGGTCAATACGGTGGACGCCGCGCGTGCCATTCGAGACAAGCTCAATGAGGTGTCGGGGCCGGATAAAAACGTCAAAGCCGACGTCTTTTTTGACCAGGGTGAGGTCATCGAGGGGAGCCTCTACAACCTCGCCGAGACCGCATTCTTCGGCGGACTTTTGGCCATCATCATCCTCTTCTTCTTCCTGCGTCGGGCGCGCATGACGCTCGTGACGGCGGTGGCCATTCCCTTGAGCCTCTTGATCACGATCACGGTGATGTACTTCGTGGGCGTCACACTCAACGCGCTGAGTTTGATGGGCCTAATGCTCTCTGTGGGCATGGTCGTGGACAATAGTATCGTGGTGACTGAGGCGATTCAAAGGCGCAGGATGCTCGGTGAGCCGATTGCCGTGGCCGCGCCGCGTGGTGCTGGTGAGGTGGGGCTCGCGATCATTGTGGCTACGTCTACAACCATCGTGGTTTTCTTGCCGATGGTCCTGATGTCCGGGTCCGAAACGATTAGGTTCTATCTGGGCGAGATTGGATTTCCAGTGTGTATCTCGCTGACCGCGAGCTTGTTGGTGAGTCTTGTGTTCATCCCTCTGGCGACTACCTGGATTGATACTGAGACCAGCGTTGCCACGGTACCGGCGGTTGAGAAGCTGCAAGACCTCTATGCGCACTCGCTTTCGTGGTGCCTGCATAATCGCGCGACGAGCACGCTCTTCATCACCTTGTGTTTGGCCACGCTCGTGATTCCGTTTCGCAATATCAAGCAAACCGACAAGGTCGAGGCGAATATCAACGATGTCCGGATCTTCTTCGATTTTGAGTCCACCACGACTTACGAGGAGAAAGTCCGCCTCTTGGACGAGTACGAAAAGTGGGTCGCTGAGAATGCAAGAGACATTGAGGTGCGCACGTGGATGACGCGGATGGGCGGCCAGTGGGGCAATCCTCAGTTTAGACTTTTCCTTGAGGACGCTGCGGAGCGCGAAATGTCGCGCGAGGAGGTCATTGAGAAGATCAAGGACGGCTTTCCAACGATGCCTGGCAGCGATTGGCGCATCGGCTGGGGTGGTGCGGGCCAGGAGCAATCTGTCACGGTAGATATCGAGGGACCTGATACTGAGCGGCTGACTGAGATCGGCAACGGCGTGGCCCTCAGATTGAGGCGGATTCCGGACGTGATGAACGTGTTGGTGGGTGAGGACGACGCGCGTGCAACGGAGCTTCGGTACACGATGGATTCGGACTTGGGCCAGCGCCTTGGGGTATCACCATTGATGGTGGGTGGGGCGATTGACTACGCGCTGCGAGGCCGACGAACCGGGACCATCAACTATCAGGGCGAGGACGTACCGCTTTGGATTCGAAACAAAGCCGACGCGACGACAACGCGGGCGGAGCTTGAGAATATTGCGATTCCTAGCCCTCTTGGTGGCCCGGGACTACCGATTGGTATTCTCGCGCAGGGCGAGGTTGCGCCTGGCTATAACGAGATTAGCCGCGTGAATGGACAAGCGCGCCTTGAAATTCAGGTTTTGACGACCCGCGATGATCTAAAAATTCTTGGGGAAGAGATCGATAGAGAATTGGCGGGGATCGAGCTGCCGCGAGGCTACAACGTGCGCAAGGGCGATAGATTCCTGCAGCTCGCGCAGGAAGCGCGGGACAGGCAGTTTGCACTCGGGATGGCCATCATTTTTGTGTTCCTTCTGATGGGCATTCTCTTTGAGAGTTTTGTACTCCCTTTTGTGATCATCCTCTCGATTCCGTTCGCGTTCCTTGGCACGTATTGGATCCTCTACGCGACGGGCACTCCCTTTGATGTGATGGCGGGAGTTGGGCTGATCATTTTGGTGGGGATTGTGGTGAACAACGCGATTGTGCTCGTCGACCGAGTCAACATCATGATTCGGTCGTCCCAAGACCGCCACGAGGCTTTGGTTGAGGCGGGTCGTATCAGGCTTAGGCCCATCACCATGACGGCCATGACCACGATTGGCGGCCTCATTCCGATGGCGATCGGAGCCACCGAGATTGTGGGTGTGCCTTATGCCCCGCTCGGGCGCACGGTGATTGGTGGGTTGATTACGGCTACGATCTTTACGGTCTACGTGGTTCCTATCGCGTACACGTTGATAGACGATTTGCGGAACTGGTTCGTAGACAGATTCACGAGCCCTAGCCCGTGAGTCCGCTTGTACACATGGGTACACGATGAAACGGTGAGTCAACGACCAGCCCGCTTCCCTCGCAGAGGCCTTCTAGCGAATCGAACTGAGGGATACCCAGATGTTCTAGTTCCGGAATCCGAGGCGCCCCGACCAACCCGATTTTTGCCCTCTCCAACGCCAACGCCAGCACGTAGGCTCGCTGAGCGCCACCCGAAGTTTGGGGTGGCGAGGGACTTCGTAACTGCCGAAGAAGTTCGTCGACACCCAGCATAGCCCGTTCAGCTGCAGCTCGCTCGCCCTCGCCTGCGCCAAAACCCTCCGGGCACGAAGCCTCTACAAAAATCCAGCCCCCTGGTTTGATGGCCGGACGCGCCACCAATGCCGCATAGGTCGCAGCCCTCGAAGCCTGATAGAAGTTGCTCGCTTTTGAAGGCGGCACCTTCAGAAGCAGCCAATCCTGTGGTTCGACTTCCTGAAAATGAACGGTCTTTGCGTACTCACAAGCGTTGTGATGCGCTTCTTTTGCGGGCCCTTCAAACCATCCGCCTTCGCCATTGGCCTCGGGGACCCAGAATCTCCCACGAATCGGAGGAAGAAGTCCGGCGATCTCCCAAAGGGTCTCGAGGAAGGGATTCCCCTGCGTGATGCCTACACCCACGCCCGGCCTAGCCAGCATGCTCAGGCTATGAAGGTGTTGAATCGTGCGAGCACCTCCACATCCAATGACCACGCCTTTTGCCCCGCCCGAGAAGCCCGCGTACTGATGAGGCTCCACCACGCCTATCGTCAGAATTTCTGGAGCGTTGACTACGTGCGGCGAAAAGTAAGCTGGCGGATCTTCGGAAACGCAGATGAGATCTTGAGCGTGGGGATGGTTCTCAAGCACTTGCGAGGCTTCCAAGCCGTGCGCTCGCGTCACGTCTAGAATCGGTTGTTTCTCATTGGGTGTCAGTGGTCTGTGCAGGCCAAGCCCAACCATCACTTTGACGGAAGACAGGTTGGTGCCGCTCTCTCGCAGGTCTTTCAGTGTTTCTGATAGAACCGCGGGAATGTTCAACGGGCGCGTGTAGTCGGGGATGGTGATGAGCATGTGTTAACTGGCCCTCGTAGACGTGGAAGCCCTCAAACCATCTGGGACATCCTTTTCACCGCGCATCACATCAGCGCCGGCGGGTGTGAGTGCAAGGAAGTCCTGAGACTTTACGACAAGCCGGTAGTCTTCCAATTGCACCAGGAGCTCATGAATTCTAGGGGCATCCAGGCTAGATAGGATACCGTAAGTGGAGAGTTGATCCAGCCGTTTTGAGCTTAGTTTTTGGGCGTTTGACCCACGAAGCATAGCCGCAACGAGGTCTGCCTGAACGCGGCCTCTACACCGTGCCACCCCGCTCAAGGCCTTTCTCACAAGGGTTTGGTAGTCGTCTTCGATCTCCACGAGCGGCCGCTTTGCGACGGGGGCATTGGTGCCCGTGCAATTATCGCAATGCCCGCAACGTTTGCCAAAAGACGAAGTGCTTTTGAAGTATTTCAGAAGGTTGACCTGTCGGCACTTTCGAGACTCGCAGTAGCGCACCATATCTTGGGTTTGACGGTAGGCGATATCCCTTCGCAACTTGAGTTGGTCCCAATCCACGCGCAGGTCTCGCGACCGCGCGAGGTCCAGACAGGCGATCCAAGGAAACCCATCACGAATACCAAAATCAATATGCCCGGCGGTCTTCAGCACTCTCATGGCCGCCTCTACCGCACCGGGATGGGAAACCGTTTTTCTAGACGACTTGCTCAGATAGCGAGAAATCACGTCCGCACCAATGGAGTGGGTACCAAGACCGAGGCGACGGACCTCCGACCACACACTCATCACGAGGGTGGCGCTTGGGTAGGAGACATCTAAGAAGAATTGGTGAATCCCCTTATCTTTGGGTGAGTAGAGCACGGTACACGAGGCGGGCTCACCGTCTCTGCCGGCGCGCCCGGCCTCCTGATAGTAGCCTTCTACACTGCCAGGGAAGTTCATATGGACGATCGCCCGCACGTCCGATTTATCCACGCCCATACCGAAGGCGTTGGTAGCCACGAGCACGGGCAGGTCTCCGGCCATAAACATGTCCTGAACACTTTCGCGCTCAAAATCCTTGAGCCCCGCATGATACGCCCCCACAAGGAAACCCGCGCGCTTTAGGCGACCAGACACGAGGTCTACTTGTTTTCGAGTGGCACAATAGACCACCGAAACCTGACCCTCACGTGCGCGGAGCATTTCCTCAAGCACCCGAATCTTCGACTCCTCCGAGTCCACCGGGATGACCTCAAAAAAGAGGTTTTCGCGCTCGAACCCTGAGACGATCACGCGTGCGTTCTGAATCTGGAGTTGGCGCAAAATATCTTGCTGAACTTCCGGCGTGGCGGTGGCAGTCAGCGCCAGCGTCACCGGCTCGTTAAGGAACTTCCTAAAGGTCCCGATCTCCAGATAGTCCGGCCTAAAATCATGCCCCCACTGGCTGATGCAATGGGCCTCATCAATGGCGAGCAGGCTTATCGTGGTGGATGAGAGGGCATCCCGGAAGACTTCGCTCTGAAAACGCTCCGGGGCAATGTAGATGAGGTCCAACCTGCCCTGCGCGATATCTTGAAGGACCTGCTGCTGTTCCGGCCACGAGAGCCCAGAATGGATGCAGGAGGCCTTCAAACCGCGCGCTCTGGCGCTATCCACCTGGTCCTTCATCAGAGCGATAAGTGGCGAAATCACTACCGTGAGACCCGGTAGAAGGCACGCGGGCAGCTGATAACAAAGGCTCTTCCCCGCCCCTGTCGGCATCACGGCAAGTGCGCTTGTCCCGGACATAATTGTATTGACGATGTCTTCCTGTCCGCCGCGGAATCCATCGAACCCGAAATGAGTTTTTAAAGCTTCTGTATATGACATGGCAACGCCTGAACAAAGTTTCAGTAACATAGACATCTTTGGTCTACAAGTATGTTTTCGGACGGTTTTGCGAAGTGTTGAGAAATTTTTTGAGATTTCTTGGTTTCCTTCGAACGAAACGGAGTTTTGCGATAGGACTAGGTGAGTTTTGATTGGAGATAGATGTGGAGACCTTAAAAGTCGGTGTATTAACTGTTAGCGACCGCGCGTTTTCTGGGGAATACGAGGATCGCGGTGGCCCGGGAATCGTGGCGTGGTTGGAGAAGGGGCTGAGCACACCCTACGAGACGTTGGCACGTATAGTGCCGGATGAACGCGAGCAAATTTCGGCAGCAATCGTGGAGTTGATCGATCAACACGCTTGCCATTTGGTTCTGACCACGGGCGGCACAGGACCTGCGCCTCGAGATGTTACTCCGGAGGCTACGCTCGACGTTGCGGACAAGGAGTTACCTGGATTCGGCGAGCGCATGCGGCAGATTTCGTTGAACTATGTGCCGACTGCGATTCTTTCGAGACAAGTGGGGGCAATTCGTGGCACTTCCCTGATCGTGAATCTACCTGGTCAGCCGAAGTCGATCGCGGAAATCTTGGACGTACTTTTCGCCTCGATTCCGTATTGTTTGGAGCTGATGGGCGGGCCTTTGGTAGACACGAATCCCGAAGTTGTTGTGGCGTTTAGGCCGAAGAAGAAGTGATGAGTGAAACTTGGACTGTTGAGCGGCTTATCAAATGGACCGCTGATTTTTTTGGGGAGAAAGGGCTTGAGAGCCCTAAACTCGACGCAGAGCTTTTGCTCGGGCACACGCTCGGTTTGCGCCGCGTGGAGCTCTATATGCAGTGGGACCGCCCGCTCAACCCAGACGAGTTAGCTGCGTTTCGAGCGCTGATCAAGCGGCGCGTTGCGCGGGAGCCAGTTGCGTATTTGACGGGCGAGCGCGCATTCTGGGCGCTCGACTTTAAATGCGATTCAAGGGCGTTGATTCCGAGGCCGGATACGGAAATCTTGGTGGAGCGCGTGCTCGAATTGGTTGAGGTTGGCGGCACGCCGAGCATCTTGGATGTAGGCTGCGGCACGGGTTGTATCGGGCTTACGCTGGCGCACGAGATTCCTGGCGCGCAGGTTACCCTGGTAGACCTGAGCGATGGTGCCGTCGAGCTCACTCGTGAGAATGCCGCGAAGCATGAGTTGCACGAGCGAGTTGAGGTTTTGAAGAGTGATTTGATGGCGGCCGCGCCGGGCCCATGGGACCTCGTGGTCTCGAATCCGCCGTATATTGCGACTAACGAAGAGAATCTGATGGACGAGGACGTGCTCAAGTACGAGCCCAAGTCCGCCTTATTTGCCGGTGCTGACGGGCTCGATTTGATTCGGCCACTGGCGAAGCAGGCGTTTTCGGGCCTTAATGCCGGCGGCTGGTTCTTGGTGGAGATTGGGTTCTCACAGGGCCCGAAAGTCGTTGAGATTTTGGGCAATGCCGGGTTTGTGGACGTGGCGATCCGAAAGGACTATTCAGGTCATGACCGAGTTGTGGAAGGCCAAAAGCCTTGAGGAGCAGATATGTCTAGATGGATGGTTATCTTAGTTGCTTTGACGAGTCTCGGGTGCGTTGAGGACCCGCGCGATGAGAACCCGCCGGAGAGTCTCGGTGAGAATGTATGTCTCTCGATTCGGTTGACGGAGAAGACCAACGTCATGAACGCGGACGGGGCAGTGGGGCTCGAGCTTTTTCCAAGCGGTCAGAACGTTGAGTTTCCGTGGTTCGAGGGCGAGGACGTCTGGGCATTGGGGAGCTTCAAGGCACCTAGGGATGGCGAGGTGGTCCTGGCTCAGGTGGACGCGCGGCCTTCGAGTAACCTTGCGCGATTTGCTCAGGCTGATGGCACTGCGGGTGGTGGCATCTCCGAAGACATCCGTTGCGATGAGTTCGCTGAAAATCCCCCTGTGCTCGCCTACCGTCGCGAGGTTCGCCGCGGCGAGACCTATTGGGTACGCTTCGATGCGCAGTCCGAGTTTGGAGTGAACTTCTATCTCGACTATGCTGATAACTGGGTCAATTGGTCCAAGTAGAGTCAAATCCTTGAAAGTTGGTGAACTATGAACTTCTCAACGTCCTTCCGACGAGGACAGATCCTCTGCCTAGTCGCTGTGCTCGCCGCTGCATGCGACTCAACGCCTGAGGAGCCTGAAAATCAGCCCCCGGAAGAAGTCACCGGCTGTGTTCCTGACGCGGCTCAATGGGAGGAAATCAAGCCACTGGTGGACCTTCACTGCGCGGGATGCCACGGCCCTGCCCCTGATTATGGCGCGCCGCACGACCTCTCGAGCTACGACGCGCTAATGGTTCGAGATTTCGACATCACGCGCGCCGAGCTTGGAGCCCGACGCGTAGGCCAAGGCACCATGCCTCCAATCGGCATGCCCGGAATGACGCCCGAAGAAGTCGCTAAGTTTGTGGATTGGGCCACGTGCTCCGAAGGCGAGTACAATGCCGTGCCGCGCCTGACCGTGAACCGCCCGGTCTTTCTAGGCCCCTCCGAGCCCCCGGCCGACGTACCCTACATCGACCTTGTCGCTCCCGACTTTCCGATCGAAACCGGTTGGGTAGACCGCTACCAATGCTTCACATTCGAGATTCCTTTCGACGAGGACCAGTTCATCCGGCGCATCGAAATCGTGGAGGACAAGTCCGAGGTTCTGCACCACGTAGTTCTGCTGCGGGACAACGATAAGAACGCCCCGCTTGAGCCGCATAATTGCGTTGGGATGCCCTCGGGCAGTGATTACCTCTACGCCTGGGCTCCTGGAACTGGCGCCGTTCAGTTCGAGGATGGAGGGTTGCGCGCACAAGGTGGTGAACGCTACGTCCTCCAACTGCACTACAACAACGGCGCGGGTATCGAGGACTTGAAGGATAGCAGCGGCGTTCGGCTCTATCACGGACCGGCCGAGGGGACCGAGTACGGCATGGTGGCGATTGGCCCGGTCTACTTCCAGGTGCCTGGGCGCACGGCTCAAGACGTCACGGGTGAGTGCCCGATCAGCCAGGAAACACGGCTTCTTGCGGGCATGCCGCATATGCACGAAATCGGGGACTCGTTCTCTCAGGAGATCGTGCGGGCATCAGGCGAGCGAGAAAATCTGATCGACCTCAAGAACTGGGATTTTGAGACGCAGCTTTTCTACAGCACGCCTGTCACGCTCTCCCCGGGCGACCGCATTGAAACGCGCTGCGGATTTGATAATCCGAACACCGGCGCGGTGACCGCCGGCCCGAAGACCGAAGACGAGATGTGTTTCAACTTCATGTACGTGACTCCGCCCCCGCCCGCTCGCTATTGCGATGATGTCGAAACGAGCACTTTGGAGGACGTCGAGTACACCGCAGGACAGTGCCTCGAAGGTGGGTTCGACGCGCCGGCTCTAGTCGAGGGGCGATTTGTAGTTGGCGAGGTTGATGGCTTGGACGGCGGCACGATAAGTGCCGGGACCTATGAATTGAAGGCGATCGAAATTTGGCGTGAGTCCGCAGCCACTCCGATTGGAGATATCGACCTTGAGCGCTCCAAGATTCTGGCGCGTGGCCAGGTGGTTTACCAAGACGGGGCGTTCACGATGGACGCCGATATTGTCTCGGATGTTCTCTTGACGACAGGTCAGTCCTTCACACAGCCAGCCACCAGTGTGTCCTTCACGATGGCATCGGACACCTCCAACACCGAGGCGCTTGTGGGCGAGGCCGTTTGTGCGCAGGCCCCTGCCCAGATTCCTTATGTAACGGATGGCACGACCTTGCGCTTCGCAATCAGCGGGAATGCGTTCAACGTGAACTTCCAAAGTGTTTACGAGTTTGAGTTGAAGTGAGTATGAAAACTCTGGGAATCGCAGGAATCTTCGTCCTCCTGAGTCTTGGTTGCGGCCCATCGGAGCCCGGCATCAACTTCGAGACTCGCTACGTGGTCATGGACCTCGAAGACCAGACCTACCAGCTCGCTGAGCGTCCCCTCGAAACCCTGGAATCCGTAGTGGAAGTGCGAGGAAGCGCACTCACCATGCGCCATGGCGGTGAGCTTTACGCCGGGGTCAGCGCGCCAGAAACGGCCGAGGAATTTGAGCAGGCCCTTCTGGTCCGAGACGATATCGCGCCGCAGCTCGATTTTGAGATGCAATCGAATGTGGTGGTGCCCTTCGACACGGATTCACTCATGATGCTCACGGCCTACCATCACGTCGAGCGCGCGAAAATCTACTTCGAAGGACTGGACCTCCAAGATTCCGTGGGGCCTCTTCCAACCTACTACCGGCCCACTGTGGACACAGGGCCAATCCTATTGCCGATACCGCTTCTGACCGATAATGCCGCATACGCCTACACGCTCGACGCGTTCTTGCTGCCTCCACAATTTCTGCTCAGCGAGCTTCCGCTCGCCGCAAACCGAGGCGTGATGGTCCACGAGTATTCGCACGCCGTCTTTAATCGAGTGGTCTACAACGATGAACGCGTGCCTGAGTACCTTTTTGAAGAATGGCCAAACGCGGCCATCAATGAATTGCGCTCACTAGACGAGGGCGTGGCGGATATTTTTGGAGCGCTTGAGACGGGAGACGCGAATTTCATCGAGCCCTCGATTACGGCAGATTTTGGAATCGACCGTGACTTGGCCGTGTTGCGAACGCTAGACCAAGGGCTCTTGGATACTGCACAAAATCAGGATGAGCTCACTTACAACCCGTACGACCTCGGGAGTGTGGTGGCGAGCACGATTTGGTCGCTACTCGATGTGTTTTCCGCCGAAGAGCTCGGTGCTCTTGTCCTCGACTCGCTCTACGCCATCCGCGGTCCAGGCCCGGATTTTCGAATCGTGAGCTTCTTCAACGCGTTTGTGAACGCGAGCCCGGCTGCAGAGCGCACCCATGTTTGCGAGCGCTTCAGGGAGCGTCTGACGCCACTAGAGGCCAGCCTGGAGTGTGCCCAATGAAGACGCTTACGGTCGTGGTGGCGCTCTTTTGGTCAGCACTTGCCTTCGCCGAAGACGCCGCACCTCCCGAAGAAGACCCGTATAAAAGCTACTGGGCCGGTGTGTTTGTAGAGCCCACAAACACGTGGCGTCTGGACCTCGGATACGGTGTCTACCATTGGGACCGCGTCAGTGATTTTGAGCGTAATAACTACGTGCGCCTGAGTCTCGACCGCCGTCTCAGCGAGTGGTTTGGCGCCCAAACGTCGTTGGACTGGTCCTGGCGAACCAATAGTTTTGGACCCTTGGAGGCCTCCAATGACCTGATTCTCTGGGGCTTTCACGGCGGTTTAGAAAAGTGGTTCGGTGCCTTTCGTCTGAGCGCCATGGTGGGCGGCGGACCGTTGATACGTCTTAGCCAAATCGAGGATACATCGGGTAACGCGTATTCGGGCTGGGACATTCAGGGCTTTGGGAGCACGCGTTTCGGCGCGGGGCTGGCCATCGTGGAAACTCTGAGTGTCGGACTTGACCTAGACCTCATCTTAAGGCCACAACACTTCGACTGGAGTTTTGGGCTGGGTGTAGGCTGGCTTTTTTAGAGAAAACCACATTTCGTGAGGTTGCCTTGAAGACTGTATTAGTGACTGGTGGTGCTGGATTTATTGGTTCGGCGCTGATTCGATACCTCTTTCAGCATACGGACTGGAATATCGTCAATGTGGACAAGTTGACGTACGCCGGCCACCTTGAGTCGCTCGAAGGCGTGAGTGAAGGTGCACGATATCGGTTTGTTCAGGCCGATATATGTGACGCGCAGGCTATGGGAGAGTTGATTCGAACGACTCAGCCCGACACCATCATGCACCTCGCCGCTGAGTCGCACGTAGACCGTTCTATCGATGGTCCCGGCGAGTTCATTCAAACGAATATTGTGGGCACTGCGGTACTGCTTCAGGTGGCGCGGGATTATTATGAAACGCTTGACGGCACGAAACGTGCCGGGTTCAGATTCCACCACATCTCAACGGATGAGGTCTTCGGAGAGCTTGGAGCCGAAGGGTTCTTTACCGAGGATACGCCTTATTCTCCGCGGTCTCCGTACAGTGCGTCCAAGGCGTCATCCGACCACCTCGTGCGTGCGTGGTACCATACGTTCGGGCTCCCTGTTCTGATCACGAACTGCTCGAATAATTACGGCCCGTATCAGTTCCCGGAGAAGTTGATTCCTGTGGTGATTCTCAAGGCTCGAAATCACGACGCGATTCCGGTGTATGGAAAGGGCGATAATATCCGTGATTGGCTCTATGTAGACGACCATGTGCGGGCGCTGGTGCGCGTGGTGGAGCATGGCAAAGTGGGTGAGACCTACAATATTGGTGGTCACAACGAGAAGACAAATCTCGAGGTTGTACATACGATTTGTGGACTTTTGGATGAGTTCCTCCCCGGCACGAAACATGCCGACTTCATTACCTTTGTGAAGGACCGCCCGGGCCACGATCTTCGTTATGCCATCGACGCCTCGAAGATTGAGAGTGAGCTCGGTTGGACGCCCGAAGAAACGTTCGATTCGGGAATTCGTCGCACGGTTCAGTGGTACCTTGAGAGGTTGGATTGGTGCCGAGCGGTTTTGGGTGATGAGACTAAGATTTCGAGATTGGGTCTCTCGTCTGGAACTCAGGCGGGTTAGTTTCTCAAGCCTGGATTCGAGTCTTTCTTATTTACAATAGCAATCAAAGAATTAGAGCGTTAGACTCCGACTCGCCGACCATCTGAAGAGGACAACACCCTCTTCTACAAATAATTTTCAGGAGATGACATGGCAGCTACAAAAAAGAATGTGATCGAGACATTGGCCAATGTGAAGAATCTTGGGCCGGCCTACGCCGAAGCAGCTTATGATGATCTGGGGGTCAGGAGTCTTGATGACCTCATCGCGGCTGCACAAGACAAGAAGCTCCAGACCATCAAGGGTGTGGGTGCTGCCAAGGAGAAGTCGATTTTGAAGTCGGCCCTCGAGCTTAAGAGCGCTGCCGGAAAGGCTGCCGACGTGGTGGAAGCACCCAAGGCTCCTACCAAAGCAAAGACGCCTAAAGCACCTAAGGCCGAGAAGGCACCTAAGGCCGAGAAGGCACCTAAGGCCGAGAAGGCACCTAAGGCCGAGAAAGCCACACCAGAGGCCAAGAAGCCCGCAAAAGCCAAGTCAGCAGACAAGCCTGCTGCCAAGAAGTCAGAAAAGCCAAAGCCCGCTGCAAAGAAAACCGAGAAACCTGCTGAGCCAAAGAAGCCTGCCGAGCCCAAAGCCGAAGCTAAGAAAGAGGCTCCCAAGACGGAAGCACCAAAGGCTGAGCGTGAGCGCCCACAGTCCACCTACACGCCTCCTCCAAAGAAGAGTACCCATCCGGTAGTCTTCCTCGGCAAGCTCGTCTTCAAGATCGCCAGAAAGCTTCTTAAGTGATTGCGTTGACTTGACTGCAAGCATTGCCGTAACTACAATTGTTGTTATAGGGGTTGGCCTCGGTTCCGGTGAATTATGGATACTGGATATATTTGGGACGAGCGAAAGTACCTAATGGTTCAGGAAAAGCACGGAGTTACGTTCGCGGAAGTCGTCGATGTAATGGAGAGTGAAGTCTCAATGTACTTCGAGGATCCTCAGGGAAACCCCGGTAGAGACATGTGCGTCGGACCAACGAAAGAGGGAAGGATGCTTCAAGTGATAATCAGTGACGAAGATCTCCCGCTTTATCGAATAGTCACGGCTTTTCCGGCAAGTAAGGAGTGGCAAGATGAGTTCAAACATTAAGGCAGACAAAGAAATCTCCGATGAGCTTGACCGACTGGAAGCAGAGTATAGCTCAGTTCCAGAGAACAGGACGTTCATCGGTCGGGGCCCAAAGGCAATACGGGAACACCTACGCCTGGCCTCGGCCCCGAAGAAACAACTCACTATACGTTTGGATGCTGATATCGTTGAGCGTTTCAAAGATCTTGCTGGAGAAGATGGTAGCTATCAAACACTAATGAATCGTGCACTGCACGAGTGGCTGGAGGCTCAAAGTATTGGTGAACTCTTGGATTCCCAGATCCAACGCCTGGAAACTGCTATCCGGCGCCAAGAGACGAAAGAGTTGGTACTACCGCCCCAAGACCCGCGCGAGCCCTGACTAGGCCTTTAAGTCTCAATTCACAAAACATTGAAGAAATTCTCCTTGACTCTTGGGTCCGGGCGCTCACGTTTGGCGCGCTATTCTAGGCGTGTACGTTTGTAATTGAGAGGATAAATAATGGCGAAAACAACTCGTAAATTTAAGGCGGAAGTCTCCCAAGTTCTTAGCTTGGTGATCAATTCTCTGTATTCGAACAAAGAGATTTTTCTTCGTGAGCTGGTCTCAAACGCGTCTGACGCGCTCGACAAGCTTCAGTTCAAGGCGTTAACTGAGCCTGAGCTGCTCGGCGACGATTCCGGCCTCAAAATTCGCCTGGAGGCTGACGAAGAAGCCGGCACCTTAACGATTTGGGACAACGGTATCGGGATGTCTGAGGAGGAGCTCATTGAGCTTCTCGGGACCATTGCGCATTCGGGGTCGCGGACCTTCCTCGAAGAGCTCAAATCACGCGGTGAGAGCGCTGACGTCAATATCATCGGGCAGTTTGGTGTGGGCTTTTACTCGGCCTATCTCGTGGCCGACAAGGTAGAGGTGATTTCCAAGAAGGCTGGCGAAGATGCCGCCTTCAAATGGTCGTCCGACGCGCAGGAGAAGTTCACCGTGGAGCCTGCCGAGCGAGACGTTCGCGGAACCTCTGTGGTGCTGCACCTTCGTGAGGACCAGAAGGATTTTGCGTCGCCATGGCGGCTTCGCCAGCTGGTCAAACAGTATTCGGATTTCGTGGGACATCCCATCGAGATGCTCGAGATGAAGTACGGCGAGGACGAGGAAGAGCCGAAATGGGAGCAGATCAACAAGGCGAGCGCGCTCTGGCAGCGTACGCCTTCGGATGTGACCGATGAGCAGTACGAGGAGTTCTACAAGCACCTCAGCGGCGATTGGGAACCACCGGTTGCCCGCGCCCATTTCAAGGTGGAAGGAACACAGCAGTTTGCCGGTCTCTTGTTTATCCCAAGCCGCCCTCCTTTTGACCTCTTCTACGCGGATGCAGAACACGGCGTGCGCTTGTTTGTGAAGCGCGTGTTCATCATGGACAAGGCGGAAGCCCTGATGCCGCGCTGGTTGCGCTTTGTGAAGGGCGTGGTGGACTCCGATGACCTACCGCTCAACGTGAGCCGTGAACTTCTGCAGGACTCGCGCATTGTCCAGACCATCCGCAAACAACTTACCAAGCGCACACTGGACTTGTTGCAGGAGGTCGCAGACGAGCGACCAGACGACTACAAGGCCATCTGGGAGAATTTTGGGAAGGTCATCAAAGAAGGTCTGCATTACGACCCCACCTACAAAGACAAACTCTCAAAACTACTCAGATTTGAGTCGTCCACGCAGGACGAGCCTACATCGCTAGACGCGTACATTGAGCGCATGCCAGAAGGCCAAGAGCATATCTACTATGCACTCGGGGCGTCGCGTTCGTTGCTCGATGGAAGCCCGCACCTCGAGGTCCTTCGTAAGAAGGGATACGAGGTGCTCTACCTCACCGACGGCATCGACCAATGGGCCATTGAGACACTTCCAGAGTACGAAGGAAAGAAGCTTGTAGACGCTTCCAAGGACGAGCTCGACGTCAACGAGACCGAGGAAGAGCGCGAGGAAACAAAGGCCAAAGAAGAAGAGCTGAAGCCTTTGACTGAGCGTTTCCAGGACGTGTTACAGAACGAGATTTCGGAGGTTCGATTCTCTAAACGCCTCGCCGACTCACCCGCATGTTTGGTGGTTCCCGAGGGTGGTCTGGCTTCGCATATCGAACGTATGCTACGCGCACAGAATCAAGATGTGCCCGAGCAAAAACGCATTCTGGAGCTAAATCCAAATCACCCGCTCATCGAAGCATTGAACAAGATGTCGAGCTCGGACGCCGGCAAAGTCAACGAGTGGGTGGAGATGATCTACGACCACGCCCTGCTGGCTGAAGGCAGCCCGATTAAGTCGCCCGCACGGTTTGCGCAGCGGCTTACCGGACTGATGCAAGAGGCCGCCCTGCGTTCAGTAGAGTAGGACTCTCAACGCACGGGAGTTGGGCAATTCAGGGTGTTTACGGCGTTATAGTCTGTGGTGTCATCCGTGGAGGTTTGAATGCATGTGTCTGAACCGGTGACGACATTGCCCACGAAGTTGAGCGCCCCATCGAACTCCAGAACCACAGGTATGTTGAGGTCCTCGAAGACTGAATCGGTTACGGAAACACCAGGGGCAAAGGAGGCCAGACTCGAGGTAGAGTCGATAGTTCGCGTGACTTCGAGACCTTTTGCCAAGATCTCCCCGTCAAGGCGGACATGCTCCGCATCACGCACAGTCACGTTGTTGAGTGAGACGTCAGAAAACTCAACACGTCCTGCCCCATCAATCTTGAGGTCGCCGATCACACCACCTTGAAATGCGAGGTCGTGATCCGAATAGAAACTTACTGGGCCTTCGACCCGCACGTTCGTTGCCCGCAGACCATTTCGCACAAAGACGAGGGAATGGGGACCCACATCAAGACTGTCGAACTCCGCGTGCTCAAACTCGTAGTAGCCCCCAACGCTTTTTAGAACGACCTCCCCGAAACTTTCACCTTCGACTTGGATTTTCGTCTCACTATCGACACGCAGGCCTTCTACCTTATGCAGGTCGTAGAGGGCTTCTTCGGTGCGTAGAATAAGTGGTGTCTCGCGGGTCGTTATCTGGATATTTGAGGATTGAGGATCCCAACCAGAGACCAAAAGTCCCGTATCCGTATCCTCAATCTGAACGTGGTTGAGACGCACTCCGTCGTGGACGGCGAGTATGGGGTCATCGCCACGACCGCCCCGGAAAATCACGTGCTTCAGGATAGACGGCTCGGCGTTCACGCTGGTGGGGAACGAGAGGGTGGACCAGCCACGCTTGGTGGCAGCTTGGAAAATGATCGGTCGCTCCTCAGTGCCCTCGGCGATAAGCCGCGACACCGTATCGATAGCAAAACTCTGGCCCTCGAACATGTCCACAACTGTGCCAGGTCGCAGCCTGAGGGTCGTGCCCTGAGCAATGCTCTTAAGCGCGACTTCGCCGCAGGCTGTCACATCTCGTGGTGCCAGGACCTCGATGGTTCCGGTGATGTCGCCAGATTGACAGTTTGCTGGCAAGTCCGCTCCGTCGTCGCCGCACGCGGCGCATACAAGTCCAAAGATTAGCGTCAATACTCGTCTATTCATCACCCTTTTCCTTGGTCTTAAAGTCTAATGGGTATGCAACTACAACCATGAGGGGCGGTTCAGGAAAACGCATGCCAAGAATCGCCTCTTGGATGCATAGCTCCACATCAGGATTGTTCAGAGTAGAACTCTCAATGGTCGACTTGAGCACAGTGCCGTCGTACCAAATGTAGAACTTGGTCTGAATGTTCCCGTGAAGCTCAGGGTCCTCTTTGAGCCCAATGTCGTGACAACGTTGAATGTTCTCTTCATTCTCGCCTATGACCTGACGAATAAACTTCTTCTTGTAGCTACTACCATCATGGGGAGGAAATTCTTGTTTGAAGGCGAAATTGTAGTTCATGAGAACTTCCCTCGACGCAGGCGGAAACTTCACGGTGGCCACCACATCGAGCACGCACTTCGTAAGATCGGGATTCTCGGCCTCGGATGCAATCATGAGAGTCGGTGTGCCCTCCTTTGAGACCACGAATTTGACGCGCACCCCTGGATGTTGAGAAGGCTCCTTGGTCAGCGTGGCGAAACATTCGTCAATACTCTCATTCTTCTGGTTGATGATACTTAGGTGTGCTCGTGGCTTGTCAGCAGGGCTAGTCTGGGAGCCTGATTCTGCGGTTTGAGCACCTGCAAGACTAGGGATTAAAAGTGCCAGGACGAAGACTATCCTCATTTGGAGAGCTCGAATGGGTAGTTGATGATGGCCATTCCTTTAGGTTTTGGAAAGGTCCATGTGAGGAGTTCATCTACGATGCATTGCTCAACCGTTGAGTTGTCGAGGGTCGATCCTGTAACGGCTGCGAAGACCACGGTCCCATCATGCCAAACCACAAATGTTGTCGCTACTCGCTCCTCAAGCTCAGGATTTCTTGCGAGTTCTTTCTGATGACATCCTCGAATATCCTCTCTATTCTGCCGAACCACCTCGCGAGTGACGTCGGGTTTCAACGATGCGCCGTCGTCCAGGGACTTATCTTTCTGCGCCTTCATCACCGTTGCGAAGTTGACCGGAAAGTTCATTGTAACTTTGTGGGATGCTGACTTAAACTTCATGCGGGCGATGGCGTCCAATACGCATTGGGAGAGTCTCGCGTCACTTGGTTCCTGCCCAGAGACGCTTAAGGGTCCTGGCTTGCCGCCCTCGGAAATCTCGAATCGAACTCGCAGGCCTGGAAAGGCTGCTGGATCCACCTGAGCCGTCTTGAAACAAAGGTCGAGGGCGCTTGAGTTCTTCTCTATCACCTTGAAGACGTCCGAAGGATCGCTCACACTAAAGACGAACGGAAACGTGACAATCACCTCGCCACCTTTCGGCCTGGGAAACTTCAGCTTGGAGAAAACTCCAAGGATGCAATCTTCCGCCTGAGCATTATTGAGAGCCGTGTCGACTACCTTCTGCGAATGGACGGTGCCGTCGGTGGCTATCACGAACTCAACTCTCACCTTTCCGGCCAAGCCAGGATTGCTCGTCAACGCATTTTCGTAGCACTTCTGCACGTCATTCGTTCCTCCCGCAATCACATTGTAGACAACGCCCTGAGAAACCGGAGGTTTCGAATCACCGAAGAAAAAGGGGTAGGAAATCTTAGCGATTTCCACATTGGGTGGCGCAAATTTCGTGAGGAGGATCACATCCCGTACGCATCGGGTGACGCTCGGATCCTTGATGCCAGAATCATCGATAGATGCCCAATTCACGCCGCCATCTTTCCAGATAGTGAACTGAACATCGAGACGTTCCGGCATGCTTTGCGAATGTTCTTTGAAACAGCCTTGGATCTTGCCACGTCTGGCTTCGACGACTTTGCGGACCTCAGCAGGATTAGGATGATTTCCGAAATCGGGCTCATTGAATTGCGCATGGCCTAGACTCGGCACCAGCAATAGGCATGTAGGGATAATGGTTCTAAGGAAATTCGGAATATTGGCTAGCACTTCGTATTTCTCCCCTAAAGGTCCAAGCTTCGGCCTGATACTCTACCAACACTCAGTAAAGCGGGCCACCACTTTTGCTAGTCCTCGACGAATGAAAAGGCGAGGCCCGGACCGCTGTAGCGGGGAATGTCGGCCTCTTGGAAATCCACTTGACCGATGCGCTGGTTGTCCAGATAGATGCCACCCTCGGCCGCCCATGCGCCATTTGGCCCATACACGAAGTCGTATTCGGCCACACTTTCTTCAGCATGGGGTTTGGACTCACAGGGCGTGAAAATCATGTAGTAGTCGAAAAGTCCTTCGCCGCTCTGGTCGTATTGATTGACGACGAAGATCGGAGGGTCTTGGGAGAGCCAGAGCACCATTTCGGGCTCCATCCCGAGTTGTTGCGGGTCCAAGACTACCGGTGCTGCGTCGTTGTCCTTGCACACGAGTTTGCCCGTTTCGGTTTCGTCATCGAAGTCCACGTCCACGTCGTAGCCGGCAGGTGCGTCCACAAATCTCACACCAAATCGTGGTTTCTTGGGGGCCTCGGTTTGTTTCTCGAGAAGTTCGGGTAGTAAACGCACGTAACCAAACGTTGTGCATCCGCTCATATCGCCCATGTACCCTCCGGCGCAGCGTCGCATCCAGAGTTCTCGGTCGTCGCCAAACAAGGCGCCGCCTTCTTCGTGAGCTGAAAAATCGCCATCATGTGGCACGGCCCATGCCGTAGCTTCCGGAAGATCGAGTTTTCGCCTCTTCTGGTTCGTGTATTCGATGAGTTCGAACTTTGGTGGGTCTTCGTCGTCGTGGGTGAGGATGAAGAGTTTTTCTCGCATCCAGTGAAGCGCAATGGGCTTGTGGTCTAGTTCCAGCTTTTGCCCCGCAACAATGCCTTCTCTGGACACCGTCGCCAGCTGCACGTCCTCTCCGGTGATATAAGCCATCGTGATTGGCTTTGATTCAGGGGCGGGTTCGGGTTTGACCTGATTTGAGGTTTTCGGACGTGCTTCTTTCGGTTCTGGCTCGGATGGTTTGGATTTCTCGCACGAGGTGATGAGAAAGACGGCGATGGCAGCAAGTATGTAGTTCATGGCTTGGCCTGAATCGAGCAGCAGGGTTCGTGATGATTTCTGGATAGTTACCAGTAGCACGGAACATCCAACTCGGACAAAGGTCTCCGTCCTAAGAGGCTTAACTAGACAGAGACTCGATCATGCAATAAGGTTAACGGACAGGGCAAACTGAGCAGTAGATCAGGGCAGGCATGAGTGAGGAGCGAGCAGACTCGTTAATTAGGTGGCTATCTGTTGCCGCAGCAGTACTTGTTGGTGCTGTGGTTGGCATGGGTCTATATACGTTTGAGTACGCCGAAGGTCTTTCGTACTTTAGTACCGACCCCGCCGCGTGTGCGAACTGCCATATCATGCAGCCTCAGTACGATGGCTGGCAGAAGTCATCTCACCACACCGTGGCCACGTGCGTGGATTGCCACCTGCCCCACGACTTCATCCCCAAATATATCGCAAAAGCCGAGAACGGATATTACCACTCGAAAGGCTTTACGTTTCAGGATTTCCGCGAACCCATCGTGATCAAGGAGAAGAACCGGCGGCTCTTGCAGGACAATTGTCTTGAGTGCCACGGCGACCTCGTTCACGACATGATTCCGGGATCCACGTCAGACCCAGATTTTGTGCAGTGTGTACATTGCCATTGGACCGTAGGCCACGGCTCTCGCGCCGGATTGGGCCCCCGAGAAAGGCCCGGAGAGTGGAAGGAGCAATTGAATGAGTGAAAATAAAACCCGCAAGACACGCCTGATGCTGATCGGAGTCCTGATTGTCTCGATCATTGCATCGGCAGTAATCACGGCGCTGCTCTTGAATATTTTTGAGCGAAAGACCGAGGCCCAAACGCCGTACGTGCGCGTGGTGGATGTAGATGAGGACACCACCGACCCCGAGGTTTGGGGCAAGAACTGGCCGCGGCAGTACGACTCGTACAAGCGCACGGCTGTCTCTACGCGTACTCGTTTTGGCGGGCACGGCGGAAGTGAGGCTTTGCCCGAGCAAAAGATCGAGCGCGACCCGTGGCTAAAGCGCATGTTCCAGGGCTATGCGTTTTCCATCGACTACCGCGACCGCCGCGGCCACGCCTATATGCTCGAGGACCAGGAGCAGACTGAACGGCAGACGAAGCCTCAGTCGGGCTCGTGCCTTCATTGTCACGCCGCTGTGATGCCGCTCTACCGCGAGCTCGGAGATGGCGATGCCATGAAGGGTTTTGAGGAGAGCCATAAGTGGGCATACAAGGACCTGAACAAGAAGCTGCACGATATGGGGCACGCACACCCGGTAAGCTGCGGCGATTGCCACGACCCCGAGTCCATGCAGCTTCGCGTCACTCGCCCCGGCTTCATCAAGGGCATTCAGCGACTCGCCGAGTCCGAAGCACCTACGCCGCACCTTCCTTCCGTGGAGCTCTGGCGCAAGGGCGACCGCAAGGAGCCTTACGACCCGAACGTCGATGGGTCGCGAAATGAAATGCGTTCGTTCGTCTGTGGTCAATGTCACGTGGAGTACTACTGCGCGAGCGAGATCCCGCTTGAGTTTCCGTGGAGCAAGGGCTTGACCGCCACGAATATTGAGGAGCACTGGGAAGAGCGCAAATTTGAGGGCGACCGTCCGTTTAAGGACTTCACGCATACCGAAACCGGCGCTGATGTCTTTAAGGCGCAGCACCCTGAGTTCGAACTCTGGAGCCAGGGTGTGCACGCACGTGCCGGCGTGTCCTGCTCGGATTGCCATATGCCGTACCAACGCGATGGTGCCACGAAAGTCTCGGACCACTGGGTTCGAAGCCCGTTGCTCAACGTCAATCGCGCCTGCCAGACCTGTCACCACGTGGACGAGGCGGAACTCCTTTCGCGCGTTGCCAAGATTCAGGACCGTAATCACGACCTTCTGCAGCGCGGCGGAGTCGCAATTGTTGGGCTGATCGACGCCATCGTAAAGGCAAAGGCCGAGGGCGCCTCGGATGAACAGCTGGCGAAAGCTCGCGAGTTACAACGTAAAGCTCAGTGGCGTCTGGACTTCATTGCCTCGGAGAACTCGATGGGCTTCCACGCCCCTCAGGAGGCTGCCATGGTCCTCGGCGAGGCCATCGACTATGCGCGTCAGGGCGAGCTGGCTGCAGCGAATTGGCGAGCGCAGGGCGCGGTTGAGGCTGTCGAGCCGGAGGCAGTCGAGCCCGAAGTCGCCGAGTAGGCCCACCGGCAGCATAGTGCCGAACAGAAAGTTGCTAGATCCCAAAAACGGCATTAAACTGCCGCCATGCGGATAGGCGGCATCTAGCTGAAAAGCTGGGGAATTCTATGGATATCGAAGAACGAGATGCCTTCTACGATGAAGTGGTGGAGAAGGTGAATAGTGGTGAATGGACGTGGGGAGAGGCGATTCGCAGGCTTCGGGTTGATGTGGCCAAGGTGAATCAGGCAAAGTTCTCGCGTATGACCAAGGTCTCTGTTCGCACGCTGCGCAAACTTGAGCACGACGAGGCCAACCCAACCATGGAAACACTCACCTCAATCTTCAAGATCTTTGGACTTCAACTCGGGCTAAAACGGAAGTCGAGTTAGCAAGCATGTTACGCAGATTTCTACTGCCTATAGTCGCGGCACTGGTCTGGGCCGAACCAGGATTTGCAGGTGAAAACAACTCGTGTGAGAAACCGGAGAGTTGGTCAGGCGTGGAGTTTGAGCTGCAAACCCCGATCGAAGGCACGTTGCAGATTGATGAGCTCGACTCCGTATTCTTGGCATCGTTACCAGAAGACCAACCTCGGTATGTCTTCGCGCTTTTTGGCCCATTCAGGTTGAATGGTGAAACGGGGCCAATCACTCCTGTCTTTATCTGCGACCTGATTTCTCCGAGCTCCTTTGACCTCGGGGCGTACAAGGTGAAATGCCCTGAGAATGAAGCTGACCAACTTCGGATTTTCACAAGAGAGAAGGAGTATTTTGCCGATGAGGCCCTTCAAGTCTTGGTGTGGGAGAATCTCTGCCTTCAGAAACTGCGGGTCGGGTTCTACTGCAAATATGCTGAGGTACTTCCTGACCTCCAGATTAAGGTACCCAGGGGCACTTCTGTTTTCTACCAGACCATTGATGATCCATTTAACCCGCGTGTGGATCGACGCAATCCCTTGATCTGCTCCACCAAGTTCACCTACCAAAACCGCGGTGAGCGGCTATGGCGCCCGGAACGGGAGAGATAAGAGCCCCGACACGTTAGACTTGCTTTGAGAGGGGTTGTGGTGATAATCCGAGGCGGCATTTCGGGGTTCGAATGAATCAGTTTAAGCTCGCTCAAAAATTTATCCTATCGGCGTTGGTGGGACTCACGGTGATGGGAACTGGCTGCTCGGCCGGCTACGAAGACCCGCTACCGCGTACCGATCGCCTGCATTGGCCGGTCGGCCTGACGGTTCATCCAAACGGCCGTTTTCTTTACGTGGTGAACTCGAATTTCGACACGCGCTACCGCGAGGATTCGGGTGGCACCATCAGCGTCATCGACCTCGCAACCCAAAAACTTCTTGACGGCCAAGGGCCGTACATCCCGAGTTTTGGTGCGAATATCAAGCTCAACGCTGACGCCAGCAAGGCGTACGTGACGGCGCGCCTGAACAACCAGCTACTGGTTTTGGATGTGGCTGAGAATGGTTCGGCGATTTCGTGCGAAGGCAGCTCGGACTCACGCGATTGTGCGTTGCGCCGCGTCCCAAATGTGTCGGGTGCACCGTTCATTCCTACGGACCCATTCGGACTCGCAGTCGCCACAGATGTGCTTGGCGGCGAGCTCGTCATTGAAGCCGCAGCGGCTGGGGAATGGCGTCTTGAGGCAGCCGGCGGGTTTGCAACCTACGTCGCCGATGAGACGGACACCGAAGCCACTATCGCAGCCGGACTCGCGGGCTCACTCGGCCTCGAGGCCGACCAAAATATCATCACGCTCGGCGCCGGCACCTTCAACGTGCGCGCCCCAGAAGGCGGAGAGTTCGCGTCTGACATCGACTCGGTGGACATCATTGGGCTCTCGCACCTGCGGAGCACCAACCTGACCTCGATCAGCATCCGCGGCGACCTGAGCACGGCCACCATGCGCTCGGCTGAGTTCGTTGAAGGCTCGAATGCCGTGGCTTTGCGCCCGGGCACCCGCGATTTCTACGCAGCTGGCCGATTTACGCGCGACGTCGCCGTGTTCCAGCCCTATCTCGAACCCGTTCAAGGGTCGGTCCAGGCGCTCATCGACCGCGGCCGGGTTACGCTCAACGGATTTCCCGGTTCAGCCATCGATGCTCGCGCCATCGCGTTCGAGCCGGACGGCCAAACACTCTACGTAGTGACCCGCAATCCAGATGCGCTTCATGTGGTGGAGCTCCTGCCCACGAACCTCGAGACTGGGGCCGGCGTTGGACACCGAGTGACCAAAGCTATCACGCTCAACGACCAGCCGTCGGACATCGTGCGCGTAGAGCGTCAGGGCAAAGTCCTGCTCTATATCCCGTGTTTTGAAGGCCGATCAATCCAAGTGGTTGACCCTGCGATCGGCGCCGTAGTGGCCGAAGTTGAGCTCGGCGAAAAGCCCTATTTCTTTGCCGCAGACCCACGTGGGATGCGCGGTTATGTCTCGTTATTTGAGGACCTCGCGCGCTCCGGCGGACGTTGCGACGATTACCTCGAGGAGCCGTGTGGATCGGTCGGCGTCATCGACCTCGACCCGGCGAGCCCCAGGTATCACCGCCTGATTCGGAAGTTGTACTGATGAAAAAGACACTCGCACTCATGGCACTGGGGCTAAGCGCCTGTACAGACGCGCTGCCCTCACCTCCGATCAGCCTCAATGCGCCTACCGCCATCGCCGTAGCCAAAGGCCGTGTTTGCCTGAATTTTTCTGTGCAAGACAAGATCTCGACGCCCATCTTTGAGGCATGCGAAGACGACGCGCCCGGTGCGATTGGACTTGTGGTCAACGAGAACTCGGACCGGCTGGCCTTTGTGGGTCTGGACACCACCGAGCCTCGCCTCGCGGACCTCACCCAGGCCAAACCCGGTGTGACGCACCTGGCCGTTGGGCGCCTGCCGGTGGACGTAGCCGCGTCCACGGATGGTACCGTGGCCTACACGCTGAACCAAATCGACCGTGATATCAGCCTCGTCAATATCTGGGAGCCCGAGGTCCTGGACGCTCGAATTTCGCTCGACGACACGCCGATCGCCTTTGAAGTGAGCAAGCGCGACGGTGCCGACCTCATCACCGTGGCTCAAGGCAGCCCGACACAGCTCGTGTTCATGGATGGCATCACGTGCGAGCCCGGCGGCTGCGAAGAGCCCACGGATACCCGCACCACGCTTGACCTTCCGGGCACCGCCACGGACTTGGCCGTCACACCCGATGGCCTCAAAGCGTTCGTGACGCTTCGCGAGTTTGACTACGTGGTGGTGGTGGACCTGACCACGTTCGCAATTTCGAACCAGATCGGCGCCACATCTGAGTGTTCCGATGGCGTTGATAATGACGGCGACGGCCTGATCGACCAGGCTGACCCGCAGTGTTTTGGTCCCTACGGCACCGAAGCAGCCGTAGCTGCTGACACGGGCGATTGCCAGGACGGCGAAGACAACGACGGCGACGGCCTGACCGACCGCGACGACCCCGAATGCCTTAGCCCAACGAGCTCGGAGAGCGGACCCACCGTAGGTTCCGTACCAAGCGCACCCTGCAATGATGGCGTGGACAATGACGGAGATGGCCTGATCGACTACCCCGACGACCCGGGGTGCTTCGGGCCGCTCGGCCAATCTGAAGACGAGATTAAGTTTGTGGGGTTTGACGCGATTTCGATCGATGAGCTCGGTGGATTCGCGTACCTCGTCGACCGACAGCGAAATCAGGTCGTGATCCTGGACGTGGCCCGAGAAGTCTTGGTGAACGCCGCGACCTCGGTGGAGCCACGGGTGGATGAGTTCACGAATCTCGTGGGCGTCCCTGTGTTCCCAAGACCACTGGACGTGACCGGAACCGTGCGCCGCGACTGCTTGAGAACGGATAATATCGGCGTTCCATGCTCGGAGAGCTTCTTCGAAGGCACCACAGATCGCGCGGCTTATGAGCTCGACGAGGTCGTGGTCCGTTATGCGTGGGGCGCGTTTGTCACCGAAGATACGGGCCGGGTTCGATACGTCGAGACCATGGATACGTTCTGCCGTGTAGCGACGAGTGAGGCACGCAAACTCCTAAACTCGGACTTCTTGGACCTCGAGGAGCTCGCCGCGACCGAGGAGCTCAAGTGCACGCAGATTCCAGAGTTTCCGCTGATCGCGCGCGATGATTTCGCAGGCGAGTGTGCGGCGGAATGCACTGATTGTGAGAACGACGAGCTTCTCAAGAGGCGGTTCTTCTGTGAGGACGGAACCTCGATGATCGTCAATCCGCGTTTTGGTCTGGTGGATGTTGCCGGCGCTGAAGGTCGCGTGGCAGGCAAAGGCACATGCCAGCTCCCCGAATCTGTGGAAAATGAACTACGTAATTTGGCTGGTGTTCCTGGCGCCCCACGCGAGCTGGGCTGCACGTCACCGCTTTTGCCTCAGCCACTCTCTTTGGACGCCACGGGTATCGAGCCGAGCTCGATCCTGAGTCTCGACGCGTTCAGCCGCGCCGACTTGCTGGCTTTTGAGCAAGCCTTCTTCAGGGTCGGCGGCGAAACCGACGATTTCTTCTTGGAGCTCGGGTCGAGCGCACGCACGTTTGATTCGCGGCTTATCGCTGAAAGCTGGACCGTCACCTACGAAGGCGCCCTTCCGGCGACTCGCCGATCTGATGGTGTTTTTGCCGAAACGACCGAGAGCATCATGCTCGAAGAGGCCACCGAGGTCGCGGTCTTGGATGCCGGCGTTGACCTTTGCCGAGCCGGTGTGTTTGAAGACGACGTGGCCATCATCACCACGCCGCCCGCGGACACCGAGGCCTGTGCGGATTTTGCTGGCGACCCGGGCTTCTTGACCTATCGGGTTGCGGCCATGACCGCCACCGAGCTCTTCCTCGCCCCTATCGAAGGCTTTGCACAAGCCCTCCCGACGCGTGAATGCTTCCCTACGGGCATTTCGTGGGAAGTTCGACCGCTAGACACCTGGGTGGTCAACGGCGAGCGCAGCGGGCTTTTGTCGGAGCGAGAGAATCAGTTCGGACTTTGCGCCGAGAGACCTGCACCGGCCAACCCATTCGAGCCCAAGCGGCAATCCCGCGTAAAGACTGGCGAGACCTTCACGGGCCCGTACTTGTCGTTCTTCATGTATCCAGGCGCCGAGCTTGGTACAGCAGAAGAATCTCTTCAGGTCGAACCGGTCAGAGACCTCTCCTACACCTTTGAAATCTCGCCGCATTTCGTGTCGAGAAACTTCGACACCGAAGGTGTTTTCCCAACCAAAGTTGTCACATATCAGGTTGGGCCCTACTATCGAGTCCTATCGACTGACTCGAACTCGAATTTCGTGTTCATAAAAGATGCACGAAGCTCGACCGAGTTTGGTATAAGACTACGCTGACTCGATCCCTGGGACATGGATGAAGCTACACATCCCGGCACCGGAACAAGAAGAAGGACTAGGCGCAATCGACTATTCTTTGGTGCTGGTCACGATTGCGGCCATCGCGATCTACATGGGGCTGCGGCCTGAAGACGCGCCCAAACCCGTGGTGTCTCCTGAGGATGCGGCGGTTGTCGAGAAGCTCAGCGATGCCGCGCAGGCTCAAAAAGATGTGGCGTCTAAACTCGATGCGCTGAAAAGCTCCGAGCTAAGGTCACGGGCATGGACTGACGAGGAAATCGTGGCGGCGCTACGGTTCGGCGCCCGTGCCACAAATGAGACCGCGTGTGGCGTGCGCTCTGAGCAGATTGCCGGTGGTACCGTGTCCGACACGATGCGGCTCGAGCTCCTCAAGGCCGTGGATCGTCGCGACGAAAACGCCCCGTATGCGTGCCTGAGTCTTTTGTATTTTGCGGACAAGCTGCCGCGGGAAGACTTGCAAAAAGAGGTTCATGAATTCTGGGAGCAAAACCGCGCATGGGAAGGAAACGCGCGGCTGGTATCGAACGCCATCGAGTCGTTTAAGGAGTGGCGAGAGCGGCCCGAATCACCTGAGTTTTGGAAGTGGGCCAGAGTCTGTGCGCTCAACATGGATTACGAAGGCGCCGCTGCGTGTCAGAGTATATTGTTCCAGGTCGCGCCGGCACAGGGCGAAGACCTCGTGATGGTGGCCGACAAGCATTTTTCGGAGCTCGGGGCCGAGATTCGGCCAAGTGAGGCGGCGCTTCTCGCGCGTGGGCTTGGGTGGTTGACGCGCAATGGGCAGCCAAAGAACTTTCGGATCGTAGAGACAGCTGAACTCCCGGATTACGACCACGACTTAAGAGATGGCGCGCTATTTCAGCTTTGCCGTTTGGTCAACTCGCCCGACCCTGTAGTCTCGGAACAAGCCGCCAAAGAGCTCTCGTCCTTGGCCAATTACGGCTACAGAGCCATGGGTGAGACGCAGCGCAAACGCTGGTACGAAGCGTGCCGCAAGGCGTTCAAGGCGACTGACGAAATGCCCGTGATTGCGGTCTGGTCCGGGAGCCTCGAAGATGCACCTCGTTACGATTTGGCGCGGCCTTACGAGGCTGGCTACTGCCAGAAGAAGGACGGATATCCGCTCTGGTATTGTGGCGCCGAGCGATGGGAATCTAAAGATATGGGCGCAGACCTTTATAGCCTCTACGCGCAAACCAGTTGGATAGAGTGGGAAGAATGAAACGAATCTTATGTGCAATGTGTTTAGTTCTCGGATTGGGTTGTGGCGAAGAAGAGCCTCCCCCGAACGTGCCCGTCATCGGCTCTCCACAGGTTTTGTGTGAAGGCGGCTCCACGGGTGAGTACCCGACGGTTTCTGAGGTATCGGTGGTGGTCACGGACGACGACCGGGACTTGGTTTCGTCCAGCGTGACGGGCTTTATCAACGGCCTTTCTATGGACACCCTTGCCGACGATGATGCCGACGACCGATTCACCTGGACGCCACCGGTGGAGTTTACGCCACCTCTGGTATGCAATGCTGAATTTACAATTGTGATTGCGGCATCTGATGCTGGCGGGCGGACTACCGAAGAAACTTTGGTGGTTGAAGGAAATGAAGTTCAATAGTCCGTGTGTTAGATAGAGTGGACACGCGAAGTGAGGATTTATGTCAGCTGAGTTCGACTTTCAGAAATACGTAGACCGTAAAAAGAATCCAGGCGGTGGCAAGGAGTCACGCGGTGGATTCGGGGACTACGCGTTCTCGGGCGACGTCAAGGTATTGCGACAGCTTCAGCGGCTTGCGCCGGTGCGCGTGGTGGTTGAGTCGAGCGTTCGATTTTGGAAGTCGTTCCAGAAGAATGAGCTGCTTGGGACATCGGTCAAAGTGAGCCGGCGTCAGTTCCCTCATCTGCACGATATCGTTGTAGAGTGTGCCGAAGCGCTCGATATTCCGGTGCCCACAGTCTATGTGAGCCAGAGCCCATTCATCAATGCTGGGACTTACGGTACCAACGAAGAGTCTTTCATCCTGGTGAATAGCGCACTGGTAGACAAGCTTTCGGACGATGAGGTGCGGTTCGTGATCGGCCACGAGTGTGGCCACATCCAGAACTCACACGTGGTTTATCACACGGCTGCAAGTTTTATGGCGCAGGGCATCGGTGTCTATGTGAAATGGGCGAGTTTGCCCGCATCCATGGCCCTGAATGCGTGGAGCCGTCGAGGTGAGATCACCTGTGACCGCGCGGGTCTTGTCTGTTGCAAGAACGAGCAGGTCGCTTTGATGTCGCTGATGAAGGTTGCTTTGGGGTCTGAGAAGCTTTTCGAAGAAATGAATATCGACGAGTACCTGGCTCAACTTGGCGAGCTACAGGAAGGCGTTGGGCGGTTCCAAGAGCTTTTCGCGAGGCATCCTTACTTGCCCAAACGGGTCCAAGCGTTGAGGCTTTTTGCCCAAAGTTCGTACTTTCAGGCATTGAAGGGTGAGCGCGGAGGCCGTCCACTCGATGAGGTGGACCGCGAGGTCGAAGAATTGATCTCCGTGATTTAGGTGTGAGTGTAAAGTGAGTTTCATCGACTCCGGGGCACCATGAGTAGATTGCTCCCGGTCAAAACGTAGAACACAAGGAGGCTGTGACAGGATTTTCGTAATGTCCGCAGGTCGGCAACGGACAAGATCGCCATAGTTTGCGCCCCACGGTAGCAACTTCACACGGATGAAGTGCACCATCCGCGGGCTCCGCGAAACTTCACGGTAGGTCTTGGTGCCCGGCTCCAAGAGATATTACTCAATGTCACACAAACCATGTGTCCGTTAGACCATTATGGGACGCTTGGCGAAAGTGGTGCCCCGAAGCCGATGAAAGTTTGAATAGATGAGGATGACTATGAGCGAAGAACACGTTGACGAGCCAAAGAGCCACCTTCCAATCAAGGCCGACGAGGTCGAAGACCTGCTCAAAGAGCTCGCCGAGATTGCCGCGAACTCAAACCTCCACACCCTGGAAAAAGAGATCGTCGAGGACCGAATCCCCTCGCTCCACAAGGGCCGCATCACCCTCGTGGTGCTCGGCGAGTTCAATCACGGTAAATCCACGGTGGTCAACGCGCTGCTCGGCCAAGAGGTCTTGCCTATGGGCATCACCCCTACCACCGCGGTCATCACACATCTGGTCCACGGCGAAGCCCATAAAGCACGCGTAAAGCCGGCTATGGACGGTGAGATCTACGATATCGAGATCACCGACGTCGAAGGCGTCGTCAAACACGTTGAAGAAGCGTCCATCGAGCCAGAATACGTTGAGATTTCGCACCCAAATCCGTTCCTCGCTAATGGGCTTGTGCTGGTTGATACCCCTGGCGTCAACGATATCTCGCGCCAGAAGGTCGAGATCACCTATGGCTATCTGCCGCGCGCCGACGTGATTCTCTACGTGCTCGACGCCACGCAAGTGCTGAAGAAGAGCGAAGTCACCTTCATCAAAGACCGTCTGCTCAAAGCCAATCGCGATCGCATCATCTTCATTCTGGGAAAGATCGATGCCCTCTCCGATGCCGATGCGCGCGAGGTCGAGCTCTACGCCCGCGAGCGGCTCGCCGGGCTCATCGGCGACGTTGAACTCTACGCGTTCTCAGCGCGCGAGGCATTGCAGGCGCAAAAAGAGAAGCGCTCTACACCTGCGGCTTTTGCGCAGTTCAGGGACAACCTCGGGACATTCCTGGACGAACAACGTGCGTTCATCATCTTGGATTCGGCCATCGCAGGCGGAATGAGGGTCGGAGGCATGCTGGAGCAAAACCTGCAGATCAAGCGGCAGGGCTACAAGCTCGAGGCAGACGAACTCAACAAGCGAATTGCTGCGGTACACAAACGACTCGTGGAATCGCGACAGCTTATCTCTGAGAATATCGACCAGATCGACAACTCGGTCGGGGATATCGCGGCCGCGACGCGCCATAACGTGCGCTCGTTCACCAACGCATTTGCTGAGGCACTTCCCATCGAGATCGAGCGCGCTGACGCCCGAGACATCAAGAGATTCCTTCCCGCATTCATTCAGGACACGTTTAAGGATTGGATTGAGAAAGAAGGCACCGAGATGGCTCATACGCTCGAAGAGCTCGCCGAAGAGATCATCGAGGTTACGAACGCTTCGCTACGCGAGACTGTGGAGGGAATCCGCGATGAACTGGGCCTAAGCGCCGACCTGAATCTAGAAGTGGATACTATCGCGTACGATATCGGCGTCTTCGCACTCGGGGCCTTTGGCGTCTCCGTGCTCTTCTTTGCGAACGCTATCGTAGGCGGCCTGCTGACGCTCGCCGCGCCGGTGGTAGCCTTCCTGCTGAAAGATAAGGTGGACGACCGAATCAAGGAGCAAGCCCGTGAAGAGGGTGTCAAAGCCATTCGGCTCGCCGGCGAGAAGCTCGAAGCCGAGATGTTGCGCTTCATTCACGATTACGGCTCGAAGCTCAAAACCTTTGTGGAGAACGCGGGTGACCGACTCTACCGCCAGATCGAAGAGGTCTTGGAGCAGGTGCAGAAGGAGCGCGGCGAGAACTTGAATCAGGAAGAGCTTCTCAAGCGCGTGGAAGAACGCCTCGAGGCCACACGACGTGTGCAGAAACTCCTCGCAACGAGCCGCGAAAAGCTCGCCAAACACGTGGCACAAAGCGTGCCAGATGCGGAGTCCGCGAAGCCGGAGGAGGCAGCGTAATGAAAGTTCTGCTGATTCTTTTGCTCTCGGCTTTCGTCTTTGCGTGTGGTGAGGATGCTGCGCCTCCGACAACTCCAGACGTGCCTGACCTCGCGTTCGACCAGGGCACGTCAGACCAGGGCACGTCCGACCTTGGGTCCGAAGACGATTCTGGCCCGGACTTGTCTCCAGATATGGGCGCGGACATGGAAGAGGATCTGGCCCCAGACATGGAGCCAGATGCTGAGGCGGATGCCGAAATGGATGCCGCGCCAGACATGCCGGATGCGGATCCCCTTGGCGTAATCAGTGGTGATTGCGGCGAGATCGACCAAATGGAGATCGAGTCGGTGGACCCGTATTTCTATGTCAACACCATCGACTTTGAGATGGACCCTTACGATGACGTAGACTTCGAGCGGCTGAGTGAGGGTGGTCAGGAAATCATCAATGACGGCAACGCGGGCGGAAGCTCGATCTTCTCGGAAGTCTTCTCCTACGAGGTCCTGCACCGCTGTGAGATGGCCGCACTCTTAAAGACCGAGACCGAGGTCGTCTACACGACTCAGGGCAAGATTACCGACCTCTTGGTGGAGATAGACACTCACAAAGTCGGAGTCTCTGTCACCCGAGCTGTCACGTTCCCGCGCACCGAACCCTACACCATGCAGCGCGCCAACGACCTCCTAACCGACAAACTCGGGGATATCCAAGAGAGCTCGGCGAACGTGGCCCCAGAAGACGCCTGGACCAAGCAGATTCTGCACGTGATTGCCGATGAAGCAGGCCATGCCACGATGTTGGAGAATGCGTGGATGGCACTCGATGCCGGCGTCAAATCGGACACGATTGTGGTGGTCACCATCAGTGAAGGCGACGACGACTTCGTTTATTGATTCTACCGGTTGGCCCAGTAACCCGGGCGCCTTCGTTGATGGGCCACTGCAATAACCAGGATCTCACCGTCCAAAAACGAATAAACGATGTCGTAAGGAAAGCGGCCCAGAGGAAACTTACGGACGCTATCTTCCCCTTCTCGTCCAATCCTTGGATTTTCTGCGATCAACTCGAGGCAATTATCAAATTCGCCAACCAAAAACTCACCGAGTTCGATGGACGTTTCATCGTAGAAGTTGATTGCCTCCTTGATGTCTCGTTCGGCCCCGGGAAGAACCAGGATAGTCATCCCCGTGCTCGGTTCCGAAGGCTAGCAATCAGCTCATGCCTATCAATAACCTGACTCGGATTCCTACGATACTCCTCCAGTCGACGCTGAATCTCATCGCTCCAACTTCTAGCGTGATCGTCTTCCTCCAAGCTCCTGATTAGAGAAACCAAAAGTTGGCCACGCTCTTTTGCCGAAAGACTCAACACGCTGGACTCAAGTGTTTCAGTATCTGCCATAATTTACTCCTGTTTTTAAGTGTCTCCAATCTCGTTGAGTGGGTCAAGTCCTAGTTCAATCTGGGTACCAGCGAACTCAGCGCCGGCTCCACCACCAACTTCTGCGCCTTCGAACTCCTCCGAGAATTTTGGAAAAAACTCGAGGCTTTGAGGCACCGCTATAACGCGGAACTTCGGCAAGGCAACCTCAAGTCGGGCGTTCAAACCCTTCAAAAGTCAGGATCGTTGATACAGCTGAGTCCATAACTGGGGGGATAGCAACTGGTGTCCACCCTTGTACTATTGCCAAACTCTGCATCGATGGACCCATCAATCTCAAGATAAACAGAGTTGTACTCGGTGTTTCCAGCCTCGGTTGGCGAGTACTTGCAGGCGACGCGATTAATCGACTGCTTTCGAATCACTTCTTCGCCTTCCAAAACCTTAATCAGAACCGGATGGTTCAAGAATTTCTCCCGATCCTGAGTGCAGAGAGTGACGGTTGCCTCAAGTTCATCGACCACGCGATCCCCAATAATGCGTTGGGTTCTGGGTCCCAGAATTTGGTCCTCAATCATAATGGTTCGCCCGGTGAAAGCCTCTGGCGTTCCAACAACTTGCATATAGATGAGATAATCAGTGTCGCTATTGGGGCTGTCGGCACACCCCACAAACACTAGCGCTAGAAAGACCGCCCAAAGGCAAAATCGAATTCCCATTGGAGCCCTCAGTTTCTTGATCGATGGACAGGCAAATCAAACACGCCTGAAATTTGAATGTGTCCCAATTCTTCCGATACGAACTGCAAATCGACCTCACCAGTTAACCGTGGTTCTTCGCCCCAGGTAAGTGTGCGCAGCTTCCATGTTCCGGTCAATGGGGCGATAATTTCAACCGGTTCACCGGTATTCCAACGAGTCAAAGACACAAGCGTTGTGGGTTGTTCGAAATCGGTGAAGACATAGGGTAGGGGTAAGGCTCCGATGATGGAATCCCATTCGGGCCCTTTTTCAAACACACCGACATTGACCTCCATGAGCCCCAGCGTTAATGACTCTTTGCCACCCTGCGGGAATCCGAAGGCGACTGCCAGTAGTCCCCCCATTCTTTGGGCATAGCCAGCGGAGCATGTCTCAGCATCGAGAGATTCTGATTCATCGAACGACAAAGCTATCTTTGTGGCGCTGCGATCTGCGTGAACACACAACTCTTCGCTGGACCAAGAAGTGCCGACACCTTCTCCACCCTCACCGTTTGGAGGAATCGCATTACATGTATAACTGAGGTTCCGATCCAGATCTTCGTTCTTCCGAAGATCTCCTTCGTTGGTCAACACCAATCCGTGCTCTTCGGTGAAGTTCCACCCCGCCAAATCAGGATTATTGGCCTTCATCCCTGCACATAGAAACGGCTCAAGTGTGGTTTGTCCCACCGTTTCGCCGTCGAATTCGCTGCGAACCAAGATCTTTTTGCCATTCAAATCCTGCAACGATGTCTTGAGTTCCAGTTCCCGAATATAACCACCTTCAAAAAAGAACCTTTCGGTTATCTCATGCCCATCGACTTTCAACGTGAAGGCTTCGTGCGCGTCAAGCAAGCCGGTCACCCGGATGCGGAACTTCTCAGAACTCGGCTCGCCCTCACACCCAATACCCATGGACATGGCCGCCGCCGATACGATTAATGATCTCAATAATGAGTTTTTCATAGGTGCTTAACCATAACTATCGCGCATCATCTATTGTCTGCTCACCCATTTGTGAAGCCTTCCGCTCATTTTCAAGCGCCTCATCCTGGTTTATGAGTCCAAGTATATCTTGTCTGCTCACAGCTGGCACAGTCTCCACGATCCGCTTCCCAACAACTCTGGCATTCGGCGCAAAGAAGAAGGCATAGTGCGGACCAACATAGTCTTGAGCGCTATTGCGTCCTCTCCGCAGATACCCAAACTCGCTTCTTTCCAACCCAAACTCTTGAAGACTAATCCCCTTCGCCACCAACCGGGTCTGTGCTTCCTTGAGCGCATCTGCTGGTGTCTCCGATCTCGTTGAGGTCACGTCCTAGTTCAATCTGGGTACTGCGCACTGCCTTGATGGCATAGGCCTGCATAAGCCCACGACTTCTCGTCCCACATACTGTCGAGTCCCTGGAGTCGAGTCTGGGCGGCCGGTGAAGCCTGAGTAGGGCATGCCAAAATGGTATCCCCAAGCTGCTGACGTGTAAGCCCCACCAAGCCCAAGGGTGCCGGCTCCTGACAGGACGCGCGATCCTGTGCCACCAACGTGCCTGATGACTCAGTGAAGAGCACCTCGCCCATAAGAGCCCATTCGGTTCCAGACGCGGACTGATGCGCAGCGAGCCCAACCATATGCCCTGTCTCAAGGGCCTCACCGTCTCCGAGCCACACTAGCTCGCCATCTGGTGAAAGGGCTGGCCGTGGTTCCCATTCGTCCAGCTGATGGTGCCCCACTTTGACCACCAACTGAGAAGGCGGTGAGCCGTGATAGACATCCGTGACGTCGATCACCATCTCGAGCGCTGCATCCACGGGACCTCCGCAATCCATGGCGGTCTGCGAGAAATCGGTCACCAGCGCCGCTGGAAACTCCTTCATCCTCAATTCCACGATTTCGCCCCAGACAATCGCGTCTACGGAGCCCACCCAATCGCAGAGCTCTGGCGCAGCCGGGCCGGTTGCACAATTCTCGGTATTCGCTCCTGCCGGGAGCGTCGCGGCTTGAACCTCTGGTGTAGGTTCTTCGGTGGGATTGGGAGCTTCCGACTCAGAGTTGCATCCAGCCATGAGCGCAAAACCCAAGAGTCCCGCGGCAATATTCTTTAAGTTGTTCATCTTTCTTCTCTCGTTCAAAAAAATCTCTATCCAAACAAAACTTCAAGCCATAACCGGGCACAACTTTCCCACGTCCCAATCCGACGGAAGATTCCCCACACTTGCTGCCGAAGACTCAATCTCTAACGTGCTGTTTTTTTGTGAAAACCATAACTTAGCTTCGTGCGCGGTCGAGTGTCCCTTCAACCCTTTCAACAAGATTGAAACAGGTTCAACGGGACGGATCAAGACCTGTTTGTACTCTCTTGTACAAAAACCACGTCCGTCCTAGAACTCGGGGACTAACGCGAGGAGAAGGACGATGAAAGGAATCATTCTGGCAGGTGGAGCGGGGTCGCGATTGCATCCGGTGACGCAGGTGGTGAGCAAGCAGCTGCTCCCAATCTACGATAAACCCATGATCTACTACCCACTAAGCGTGCTCATGCTCGCCGGAATTCGGGAGATTTTGATCATCAGTACGCCTCACGACTTGCCGATGTTCAAGCGACTCCTCGGCACAGGAGAGGCGTGGGGGCTCAAATTTTCGTACAAGGAACAGCCGAGCCCCGATGGTTTGGCGCAGGCTTTTATTCTCGGCGAGGAGTTTATTGGTGACGACACCGTAAGCCTAGTTCTTGGGGATAATATTTTTTATGGTGCGAACCTCCGCGAGAAGGTCCGACGCGCGGCGGCGCTCGAGAGTGGTGCGACAGTCTTCGGTTATCAGGTTCGCGACCCCGAGCGGTACGGTGTGGCGGAGTTCGACCAAGATTTCCGTGTCTTGAGCCTCGAGGAGAAGCCCAAAGAGCCACGCTCAAATTGGGCGGTCACGGGTCTCTACTTCTACGATAACTCGGTGGTGGAGATCGCAAAGAACCTCAAGCCCAGCGCGCGCGGCGAGCTTGAGATCACGGATGTGAACAAGACGTATTTGGCGCGCGAATCTCTAACGCTTGAGCGACTCGGACGGGGCTATGCGTGGCTCGATACGGGTACACATTCGTCTCTCCTCGAGGCGGCGAATTTCGTGGAGACGATTGAGAATCGGCAGGGCCTTAAGGTCGCGTGTTTGGAGGAGATCGCGTGGCGCGAGGGTTGGATCGATGACGCCGGTCTGAGACGCGCAGCCGAAAGCCTGGGTAAATCTACTTATGGTGAGTACTTGAGACAACTCGCCCGCACTTGAACCGGGCCGACTTTACTTGTCCACACCTTAAGCGGCGTGTACTCTCCTCGAAATTCGCACTTCTTGGAGTATCCAACACATGGCAAGCGTTCTAATCGCCTGGGTAAGTGACGCCGATATCGATGCAACCGGTCCCAATAAGGTGGCCGAGAGTCGCATTCACCGAGTCGTAGCCGACGAGTTCTACGCCAACGTCATCCTACTGAGCACGCAATCAAAGAAGGCCGCGCGGAGCTTTCGCAAATGGCTTTCGCAAGAGGTGGGGACCCCTATCGAGCTCGATCGCGTCAAGCTCAACTCGGAGCTCGATTTTAATGAGGTCTACGATGCCACGCTCGGGGCGCTGGAAGGCGCACGTGTGCGTATCGACGAGGAAGAAATCGAGTGGAGTTTTCTGCTCGGCTCTGAGTCGCCCATCTTGGATGCGGTCCTGATTCATCTCGCGCAATCCCACGGCGCCGAGCTCCTTCATTGGACGCCGAGTGAAGGTTTGAAGGTCATCGACTCACGGATGGACCTTGGCCAGATCAAACCAGAAAGAACTTTATCGGGTACTAAGCCTGAGGCGGATCTCGAGGCCGGTGGACCTGTTCTGGAGAAGCTCTCGAAGCACGCGCTGGAGCTCGCCAAGAAACAGGTCCCGGTCCTGATTCACGGCGAGATTGGCGTGGGCCGAGAGCTTTTGGCCGAAGCCATGCACGGCGCATCGTCTAGACGCGAAGCCCCGTTCTTTGTGATGGATTGTGATACGGCTGCACTCGAGGACCTAGATCACGTGCTCTTTGCCGAAAACGGAGTTCTCTGGACACGTGCCACGGTCTTTTTGGAGTCGATCCATGCGCTTCCAGCCGCGCTCCAGGCGAGGTTGACGCGGGTTTTGCGAGACGGGCGGATTCAGTCCAAGTCCTTGCGTGCCCGGATCATTGCGTCCACCGATTTGGCCCCAGAAGCGCTCTTGAGCGCGATTCGCCCCGACCTCTTTCACCTCTTGGCCATCGGGATCGTCCACGTGCCTCCCCTGCGCCAGAGAAAAGAAGAAATCTTATCCATTGCAGAACTAATCTTACGCAAGCTCTCAGAGGACTTTTCCCGAAACTTCACCTTAGCCAGTGGTTGTGAGGAAGTTCTGGCAACTCACAACTGGCCTGGAAACCTTCGCGAACTAGAAGGAACTTTACGCCGGGCGAGCTTGCTCAGTGGAGATGAGATAAGCATTGCCACCTTGAGTGCGTCGATTATCCGTGCTGGTGCCGCCCCTAAAGCTCCTATCGAGGTCTCCGATCTACAAGAGTATCTGGACGCCATCGCACGCGATGTGATTGCTCAGACCATGGAGCGCGTGGAGGGCAATAAGACTCAGGCCGCGCGTGAATTGGGCCTGAATTCGTATCAGACGCTCACGAACTGGATGAAGCGGCTCGGCGTGGAATAGCCTACATATCCTCAAAAAGCTGAACTTGGACGCGCACTCGGTCCTCTTCCACCTCAAAAAGCTCTTTGGCCTTAGATACGATGGGGTTGGTGGTGACTTCTTCCACAAGGGCTTTTTTGCGCCGTTGTTTTTCGGCTTCGCGCTCCTCGGCGATGGACTTCACGTTGCCCGAGCCTTCGTTTTGCTGAAGGTCTAGCTTCCATTCGGGGCCGAAGAGCGCGTGAACCACACCTTCTAGGGTTTGGTAGCGTTTGGGCTCGGTGATGAGTTCGCTGTACTTGTCTGGAAACGAGAGCTCCACCACGTGGTCTGCAAAACGCTCGGGATACCCGTACTCACATGCGGCAGCCACGGGTTGATTGAACGGACGGATCGCGTCGACCACCTTAGTCCATCGTTGGTACGACGTGAGCCCCGCAATTTGCGCCGGATTCAGCCGCTCAATGGCTGCGATCGCCTCGTGGTTGACCTCGGGCGCTTCCTGGAAGATCAGGGCGTCATCGGCTTCGGTGACATCTCCTAATTTTGGGAGCTTGATGCCTGTAGCCGCGGGAACCACTGGAGCCGCTGGCGCCGTAAAGGCGGGCTCTGTCCGCGTGGGTTGAACCTCGGCTGGTTCTGGAACCTCCGATTCTTCTACAAGTTCCGGTTCTGGCTCCCGAACCTGCTCTGCGGGCGTTGGTTGAACCTCGGTTGGCTCCGAAACCTCCGGAAGCTCTGGTTCGGAAACGGACTCCGGCTCATTGGGCGGACTACTCGGTTCTGGCTCATCGATCGGTTCCGAATCTTCCGACTCCTCCACAAGTTCTGGTTCTGAGTCGTGGATTTGCTCCTCGGGGGACTCTGGTTCGGCGGGGGAGTCCTGAACAAGACGCACGTGGCTCGGCCCGGCCGGCCTTGAGCTTTCTTCGATGCGTCCCGTGCGAGGCGAGCTCGCGGGTGGAGCTTCTAGGTCATTCTTTTTTTTTTCGGGTTCGTCGAACTCCGACTCCAACGCAGCCAGGCGGTCCACCAGCAGATCCATGCTGATGAGCGGCTCGAGCGACGCCATACGCACGAGCATCAGCTCAAAGTGCATCTTGGGGAACTGCGAGCGCGCCATGTCGGGAACGGTGGCCGCGGCGAGCGCGAAGTAGCGGTGGAGGAGCTCGGTGGAGACGCCTTCGATCTGGCGATGGGCCTCAGCGATCTCCGAGCTTGTCATCGACGTGACTCGCTCCGCATCTTTGACCACCGAGAGCACCATAAAGTCGCGCAGATGCTGCACGAACTCGGCCGCAAACTGCTGCATGTCGTAGCCAAAGCGGTGGACCTCATCGAGCGTCAGCAAGCACCGCTCAGCATCTCGATTCAAGATGGCCTGGCTCAGGTCGAAAAGATGAGTACGATTCGCCACACCGAGGATCTCTTGAACCGAAGCTTCCGAGATCTCATTGCCTGAAAAACTGATGATCTGGTCCAAAAGACTGAGCGCGTCGCGCATACCGCCAGCCGCCTGACGCGCGATGATCTGCAGGGCCACTTTATCGGCCTTGATACCCTCAGCACCGCATAGAAGCTCGAGGTGACGGACAATATCATTCTGGCCAATCCGCTTAAAGTCGTAGCGTTGGCAGCGGCTCAAAATGGTGACCGGGATCTTTTGCGGCTCGGTCGTCGCGAACACAAATTTGACGTGCGACGGAGGCTCTTCGAGCGTCTTCAGAAGCGCGTTGAACGCTTCTGTAGTGAGCATATGAACTTCGTCGATGATGTAGATCTTGGTGCGCCCACGGCTCGGCGCGTAGCGCACGGACTCGCGGAGCTCGCGGATCTCGTTGATACCGCGGTTTGAGGCGCCGTCGATCTCAAAGACGTCGACGGATTGGCCAGCCGTGATCTCTTTGCATGAATCACACTGATCGCAAGGGGTGGGAGTTGGGCCGTCTTGGGCCTGACAATTGAGGGCTTTTGCCAGAATTCGGGCGCTAGACGTTTTGCCGACTCCGCGCGCACCGGTGAACAAAAAAGCATGAGCTACCCTGTTCTGCACGATGGCATTCTTCAGGGTTCTCGCGACATGCTCTTGTCCAACCACTTCATCAAATTGTTTCGGACGCCATTTTCTGGCCAACACCACGTATGACATAAGAGTCCCAGGATCCAAGATTTCGGGGCGAAAGATACACCTAAACCCGGCAATGTACACCCTTGGTTGTGGCCGAAACTACGCGCCTACTGGGGGCTGACCTGGGTCTTTGGGCACGGGCTTTTTGGTCTTGTTGACCTTAACCTCGATCCCGGAATCCGAGGCGCTCACGGTGACTTTGAGGTCCCTCGCGGCGTCCGCCTCCTCCACCAAAAGCCTGGAAATCGGCGTGAGCACGGCCTTCTCGATGACGCGATGGAGCTCACGGGCCCCATAACGCGAGCTAAAACCGTTCTCCTCGAGCCACTTCCGGGCGCTGCGATCGGCGGTAACGTGAATGCGTCTGCGCAAGAATCCACGCCGCTCAAAGGCCTTATTGAGCTCTAGCTGCACCAGGCGATCCATCGCCTGCGGGGTCAGAGGCTCAAAGACCACCACGTCATCGAGGCGGTTCAAGAACTCAGGCGCAAAGAACTCCTCGAGCTTCTTCTGGATCTTGCCCTCAAAGGCAGCCTCGGCCTCGTTCGAGAACCCAAGCGGCGCCACACTCGACTTGGAAGCCCCGAGGTTACTGGTCAAAAAGATCAGCGTCTGCCTGAAATCAGTGGTCTCGCCGCGCGCATCCGTCAGGCGTCCCTCGTCCATGATCTGCAGGAAGAGTGAGAAGATCTCGGGGTCGGCTTTCTCAAACTCATCAAAGAGAAGCACGCAATAGGGTTGGTTTCGAACCGCCTCGGTCAGAAGGCCTTCGCGGTCTTTATCGTGCGGGGAGCCGATGAGTTTTTCGACGGCGTAGCGGCCCTGATACTCGCTCAAATCGAAGCGGACCATACGTTTTGGGTCGCCAAAAAGCCGCTCGGCCACGAGCTTCGTAAAGTAGGTTTTTCCGACGCCGGTTGGCCCCACCAGGAAGTAGATCCCGAGGGGTTTTTCAGGCGCCGTAAGGCCCGTTTTGATGAGCGAAAGCCTGTTAACAATGCCATCGATCGCCTGATTTTGGTCGATCAAACGCTGAGAGAACCACTGCTCGGTGTGCTCGAGATCGAGCGGGATCGTGTCGTCCAAAAGGTCGAGCGAAATCCCGGTCACCTCGCTCAAACACGTGGGAATATCGGCCCGTTTCAAGACGAGCTTATCCTCGGTGTGCGGCTGTCGCGCGGTGAAGTCCACCAACGCATCCATCAGGTCGCAGGCGCGGCCAGGCGCCACACTCCGGGTGTAGAAACTGCGCGCGAAATCCACGATATGCTCGAGGCAATGCGGCTCCGCCTCCACGGTCTTCTTCTCGTGCACGAGACCTTCGATGCGATTTTCCAATACCTCGAGGGTTTCGGCATCGTTCATCGGGTGGACTTTGACCTGCTTAAATAGACGTAGGAATCCGGGCTCTCGGCTAAGCCCATTCTTCATGCTCTCCTCGGTGCACTCAGCAATAATCCGAATCTCGCCGCGCTGAAGATAAGGCTTAAAGAAGTCCGCAAAATTCTCATCGCTCTTAGAGTGCGCGCCGGCCCCGAGAAGGTCGTTCGGGTTGGTCATGTAGAGAATGACGCGTTTGTGCTTCATGACGACTTCGGCCATCTCCTTGAGTTTGGTCTCCCAATCCCCGAGGTAGCGCGTGCCGCTCATGAGCTCCGAGGTGTTCGTCTCGAGGATTTGCCAGGCCTCTTCTTCGTCGCCTTTCTCGCCGAGCTCGATGAGGCGCCGCGCCATCTCGTGGACGATGGCCGATTTACCGGTGCCGGTGTCTCCGACGAGTAGAATTGAGCGCTCGGCGGAAGGCTCCATGAAGTGTTGGACGAGGAGCTCGACCACGTCGTCCCGGCCCCACGCGTGGTTGAGCTGGTCGCGCTCGTGCGGCGCGTTCAGGAGGCGGCCGTACTTATCGAGCCCTTTTTGGGGCGCGGCGGACTTGGCCGAAACCACCTGCAGGCGTTGCCAGAGTGCGCCATAGACCTCCTGGAGATTTCTGGACTCCAGATAGTTCAGGATAAGGCGCCGCTCACGCATCGTGAGTGCTTCTTGCACCTGCTTGTAGTTTTCGCGGCTCATGCGCGGAATCAGCCTGTCCACGGCCTCTTCGGCCATTTGCTGCATCTCGTATTCTCGCTCGAGCAGGCCGCGCAAAATCACAGGCATGGCACGCGGCGTGCCGACCTGCCGCAGCTGCGAGAGGGCCTGTTCACGCACGCCGTAAGATTCGTCGCTCATGGCGTTGATCAGCACGTCCTCAAGCTGTGGATATCCGAGGTCTCCGAGCGCGACGACCGCACGAAACCTCACGTTCGCGTCATAGTCGCTCAAAGAATGAACAATCGCATCCACGGCGCTCGGCTCACCGATGATCCCAAGCGCAAAGAGAGCCATCTCGCGCACGTGGGCGAGCGGATCGTTTAGAAGTTGAATGATGACGGGAACACTTTCGGTATCCCCCATTCGGCCCAGGTTGGTTGCGGCCGCCATGCGGCGCCGATAATTCGGGCTATGGAGCTCGCCGCGCAAAATCTCAATAACTGAGGGGCCGAGACCATAAAGCTGGTCGCGCAAGATCCGATAACGCTCCTCGTCCTGCGACTGACCGAGTTCTTCGAGGATTTGGCGAGCTTCTTCTTCGACGTTCTGCATGTACAACTCCTGTCCACGAGGGCTCTCTCGTTGGATTCCCGCTGAAGTAAAGTGATTCTACCAGAACTTATGATCTCAAACAGTAGACGCTGGTTCAAATAGTGCATAGGGTCTTGGCGACTTTCGCTTTGGAGATCGTATGCGAGAAAACGGACACCTATTTGGACTTCACCGCGTCATTGAGCCCGCCGGCGGCCTTCCTCAGGCATCGAAGAGGCTTGATAATTCGGCCCCTCATTACGACAACGAGGTCGTCATCGACGTGGCCACGCTGAATATCGATTCGGCGAGCTTTCATCAAATCAAAGGGGAAGTCGGAGCGGATCCGGACAAAATTGCTGAACGGATCATGGGAATTGTGGCTGAACGCGGCAAAATGCAAAATCCCGTGACGGGCTCGGGTGGCATGCTGCTCGGCACCGTGGTTGAGATCGGGCCGCATTACGACGGCCCCGTGAAAGTGGGCGATCGCGTGGCGACTTTGGTCTCGTTGACGCTGACTCCCCTTGAGATCGAGAGCATCACGAAGGTACATCTGGATTCCGACCAGGTGGATATCAAGGGGCGCGCGTACCTCTGGCCGAGCTCTCCGATCGTGGCGCTACCAGCAGACCTTCCCGAGCGGCTTGCACTCTCGGCGCTCGATGTGTGTGGCGCGCCAGCGCAGACTGCGCGCCTTGTGCAAGGTGCACGAAGCGTTTTGATTCTTGGTGCCGGAAAAAGCGGCATGCTATGTGCCGCGGCCGCGCGCGAGGTAATCGGCGAGAACGGCTCCATTTATGGGTTTGATCTGCGCTCGGATAATATGCTCTCGCTCCATCAATACGGGCTCATGGACACCTTCCGCACCGGCGACGCCACTCGCCCCACAGACGTTCTGGACGCGGTTCTGGACATGACGGGCGGCGAACTCGTGGATGTGGTCATCAACACCTGCAATATCGCGAACAGCGAGATGGGCGCGATTCTGAGCACTCGAGACCGCGGCAAGGTTTACTTCTTCAATATGGCCACCGATTTCTCCAAGGCTGCGCTTGGGAGCGAGGGCGTGGGTAAGGACGTGGACCTCTTGATCGGCAACGGTTTTGCCAGAGGTCATGCGCAGATGACGCTGAACTTGGTGCGTCGGCACGCGGGCGTGCGCGAAAAACTGCAGGAGCTTCTCTCATGACCCCAGACGTTATCTTCATCGGTGCGGGCGTCGCCGGGCTTGGAGCCGCATGGTTGTTAGCTGAAAAGGGCGTCAAGGTCTTGGTTCTTGAGCGTGATGAGGCTGGCGCGGGCACATCGGGGCGCGCGGGCGGGATGCTTGCGCCTTCTGCGGAACTCAAGTTCGGCGAAGAGGAGCTCCTCAAGTTTGAGCTAGAAAGCATGCGGCTCTGGCCGGATTTTGTGGCGCGTCTTGAAGCTCGCAGTCAAATGAAGGTCGACTACCGGACCCACGGTACCTTGATTGTGGCCGTCGACCGTGACGATCTTGAGCGCATCGACCACCTCTGGACCTATCACCGTGAGCTTGAGCTCGAGGTTCAGCGCATGGACGGTGATGCGCTGCGCGAGTTGGAGCCGGGCCTTGCGCCCGGGATTCCTGGCGGTTTGTACGTGCGAGGTGATCATCAGGTGGATCCTCGCCTTTTGGTGCAGGCTCTGGTCAAGGCGATTCGGAATGCTGGCGGGTCGGTGCGCGAGGGCTGTAGGGTTTTAGCGATCGAGACTGAAGCCGGGGCCGTTTCTGGGGTGCAGCTGGAGGAAGGGTTTATTTCTGCGCCGAGTGTGGTGGTCAGTGCGGGCGTGTGGCTCAAGGAAATCGAGGGCTTGCCGAAGGACGACCGGCCGCGAGTTCGGCCTGTTCGTGGACAGATGATCGCGGTGGAGTGTGGGGAGCCGCCGCTATTGAAGCACGTGGTGCGTGGGCCCGATGCGTACCTGATTCCGCGGAGTGACGGCGAGCTCGTGATTGGGTCGACCATGGAGGAGCAAGGGTTTGATCCGGCGCTGACGGCTGGTGGCCTGATGGACATTTTGGTGGGCGCCTGGGAGGTTTTGCCGGGTATTCATCAGGCGCGGGTGCTGGGGACTTGGACGGGATTTCGGCCGATGACCCTGGACAATATGCCTCAAGTTAGGGCGAGCTCGGTGCCTGGTCTCTTTTGGTCCGTGGGGCATGGGCGAAATGGCATTTTGCTCACGCCGGCTACCGCCGAAAGAATGGTGTCCGTCTACGAGGGCTCTGTCCTCGTAGGATGAACTGCGTAAAGAAGATAGACGTGCAATGTCAGGGCTGAAGGTTGGCTTGCACGCCGCCCTCTGAGCCGTGTACAGCGGGGGCTTGCGACACCCATCTCACGCGGACGGAGCCCGCGTGTACTCATCTGGCAACTTCGGTTGCCATGACAGATCCACCTGCCGGCAAAAGCCCGCCTTGATCACGTAGAATGCGGGCTTCCGACATGGCACACCTCGTGCATTATCTAGAATCGTTCAACGATTTTGATTCGAGGTGTCCATGTACTTCAACCGCTATACCGCCGTTTTCTTCGCCGCTCTAACCTTCTCCGCATGTGCAAACACGGATGAAGACTCCTCGCCAGATGGTGAGTTCGAGCAGGCGTTCACGGACGGAAAAGCGGATGATTTCTGGGGAAGCTGCCAGAGTGAGAAAGTTCTGCAGCTCATCAACAGCACCGCGACCACCGCAGACCTGCTCAAGGATCGCGGCGTCCATACGCGCGCCGCGAACAATATCATCGACGCACGAAACGGAGCGGATGGAGTTGCCGGCACCGCTGACGACAAGGTCTTTGCGAGCGTCGTTGAGATCGACGACGTGCCGTACGTTGGACCTGTCGCCATGGATAGCCTGGGCGCGCTCGTCGCCGACCTCTGCATCACGCCAGCAGCAGCTCAAGTTGAAGTCATCTTTTCACCTCAAGACTACCAGAATAGCCACCTGAAGAAGGTCGCAGACCTCATCGACCAGGCTCAAGACTCGGTGGACATCGCGATGTACTCGTATTCAGACGCCGGAATCGGCTCAGCCCTTGAGCGCGCGGTTGATCGCGGTGTGAGCGTACGCATGATTTTCGACACGGCGAACTCGGAGAAGAGCTCCCCTGCGAACACGAAGTCTTCGCGTCTTGAAGACGCGGGCGTAGACGTTCGCTACGTCAATAAGATCATGCACCACAAATTCGCGATCATCGACGGCCCACGCAACGCTGCCTCGGCCAACCAGTCCACCACCGACAACGGCGTGCTCTTCACCGGCTCGGGCAACTGGTCACACTCGGCCGGCACCAAGTACGACGAGAACACCGTGTTTGTGTACGGCAACGCCGAGCTGAACCTTCGCTACCAGCAAGAGTTCAACACGCTCTGGGGTCACTCACGCGATTTTGAGTGGAACACCGAGCTCGAGTTCTTCGAGTCAGACACCATCGACGATTCGATGATCCCTGACGACCCATCGGTAGACGCAGTCTTTACCTCGCCGAACTTCAAGCAGACCTATAGCAGCCGTTACGGCAACACCTTCACCACGCTCTCGGGCACCAACACCGTGGCTAATCGCCTTGTCGAGATGATCGAGGGCGCTGAGAAGTCTATCTGGATCGCTTCGGGCCACCTTCGCTCACGCCCAGTTTCGATAGCGTTGATGAAGAAGGTCGAAGAGAACCCAGAGCTCGATGTCCGCATTCTTCTGGACGGCCAGGAGTTCATCGCCGAATCGACTCACGAGATTCAGCTCCGAAACCTCGACTCATGCATCGCTGATGCAGCCGGCAACACGTCTAAAGAGAACAAGTGTTTCGACCGCGGTTTCTACTTCAGTTACTCGATGGTCGAGGCTGGCATCCCCGTCAAGTTCAAGTACTACTCCTACCGTTGGCACTACTCGTACGCGGTTCAGATGCACCACAAATACTTCATCGTGGACGGCGAGACGGTGGCCACTGGAAGCTACAACTTGTCGGATAATGCGGAGCACAACACCTTTGAGAACGTGGTCTTCTTCGAGGGCGCACAATACCCAGAGTTGGTCGAGAGCTTCGTCGAGAACTTCAACAACCTTTGGGTCCTCGGTGACGAAGACGCGCTCTACACCGAGTTGATGGACGAAGTTGAGAATGGCACCGGCCGCGTCCCAATCGTATTCGACTCGATGTCGCTTAGCTGGGAGCAGGTCAACGAGCTCAAGCGCGCGATCGTCGCCAACTGCTCGGACGTCAATTCTTCATCCTTCCGCTCACGTCCTGAGCGCCACCACTCCTGCACGCGCCGATAATCCCAACACACGAGTAGACACGGGGGGGAGCTTTCGCTAGAGTTTCCGAGATTCTTTTACATTAGCCTCCGTCGAGAAGCTCAGAGGACAACATGAAGCGAAGACTTGGTATTTTAATGGGAGCGGGCGTCGCGCTTTCGCTTTCGGCTTTTCAAATGGGATGTAACTCCCACCCTGTCTCACTTTCCACATCTGCGGGTGTGGTTGAGGTTCAGGAGAAGACCAATATCGCGGGCACCGAGGAATTGGATATCCTCTGGGTGATCGATAACTCGGGCTCGATGTGTCAGGAACAGAAGATTCTGCGCGATAACTTCCGAACATTCATCGAGGAGCTCGACAATAATATCGAGTTCCATATCGGTGTGACCACTACGGATATGAACCCTACGTATACTCTTGAGCCCGTGGCGATGCCTGGCCTCTTGCAGTCCACGCCGCAGCCAGTGATCGGCTTTGACCGCACCTGTTGGTATGCGCCAGACGGACAGGGTGGCGTGTTGGATGGAGATGAAGGTCGAGCGCTTGACGTCACTCCGATTCGCGACGCGATCGCAGCGGCGATCGCATGTATGACCACTCCGGATCCCGCGTCGTACAACTTCACTGATGCTCAGATCCAGTGTGCACTTGCGGCTCCAGAAAATGATGACTGTAGCATTCCGGGCGTATGTGGTTTGGGTGAGTGTGATAAGCCCTCACTCTTCCCGGATCCGTCCGAGTATCGCCAGATTCCCAAGGTTCTTCGCGCTCAAGATTACCGCGTAGGATCGGTCATCGACTACGAGCGGCTGGCCGCTGATTTTGCATGTATGAGTCTTGTGGGTACGCGTGGCTATGGAATCGAGACCGGTCTAATCGCGGCAGTAGAAGCCGTGTCGCCGGTCAATACCGGTGGTCCGGTAAACGCGCCAGAAGGCACCACGGTAGATACTTCTGCGCCAAACCACGGGTTCCTCCGACAAGACGCGCGTTTCGCAGCCATCTTTGTCACAGACGAGAACGATTGTTCACACGAAGGTTCGCGTCAGATCACCGAGCTCGGCGATCCTACACGTCCACCACTCGTCCTCAATGGCTGTAGTGACCAAGTCTGTGATTTTGCCGCGAAACCAGGCACCGAGGCCACCTCGCCTCTGATCCCGATCGCGACCCTAGGTGAGCAGTTCATTGCCAACCTCTCTGCTTCAAAAGGCCGCGAACTTGGACCTGCCGACGTCTTCGCGGCGTCTATTCACGGCACTTACGGCCCTTACACCGGTGATATTCCGGACGATTGTGGAAAAGACGAGGTCTTTGCCTTCCCAACCTGTGCGACGGTCAACGGTACCGCAGAGAGCGGTGATAGGTACGAAGGTTTCCTTCGTACGCTCCCCGTGGGTCAGTTCTTCCCAGAGCCTCTGGAAAACAGCCCTGATACGCCGCTTCAAGGCTTCATGTGTCAGGCCGACTTCTCACCGGCTCTTCAGGAAATCGGAGCGCGAATCGGACGAGCTCAGGCGGGCTGTGTGAATGAGTCCGTGATGCCTTGTGACGGTCCAGAGGACACCTCGTGCCCGGCGTTCCCGTACACGGGTGTGCCCGGCCAATGCGTGCAGATGCCAAATACCGGAGATCAGAGTCTTCCTGAAAGGCCTGTGCCTGCAGCTTATTATTGCACGTCGGGCATCCAGGTTCGTGCACGTCTGACCAACCCGCTTAGCACCATCGATACCATCGCAAACTCCGGCTATTGCTTGCCTGATAGTGTTGGTGAAGCCTCATTCCCACGCGGCTGTGTGGTAGATGATTCCAAGTTTGTCTGGGACGCTTGCCCAAGTGGCTTCCCCGGCTTGAAACTTCTCTGGAACGACGAGCAAGAGGCGACCAATGCCCTCGCCGGAACCGAGCTCCAAGTTCGCTACAACAGTGTTTCGAGTGACGGCACCGAAGAGTAGGGCCAAGTTAAAGCCATGAAATTTCTCGGATTGGCGCCCTTAGGGGCGCTATTTTTTTCTCTGCTTCTGGCGATGGGGTTGGAACTCGCCCTTAGCCCCTCAGTGTCTGGCCTTGGCGCGAACGCGCTCTGGGGGCTGAGTCTGGGCATGGCAACCCTGATTGCCGGCTCTTCGGTCCTGCTCGGGCTCGCGGCCCTTGCCTCGCGCCTAAAGCCGTGGCTTTGGGGACCGGTGGTTGGCCTTGGCCTCTCGCCGGTCTTCTGGTTGGTCGGTGATTCTCTGGCTCAAGGCGGCTGGGTTTCGCAGCAGAGTTGGGCGCCAGCGATTGCGTGGGTCGCTGCGCTCGGCGGCGCGCTCGCGATTGCGGCACTCGGCGAGGCGCTGCGACGGCTCGATCGCTGGTGGGTCAACGCCGCGCTTTTGGTCTTGGCGGCGGTGATTTGGGGCGTTGACTCCAAAATACTGCCTGGGCTCTACCCTCTTGCCCATCTGCTCCTTACCCATCTCGGTGTACTCGCCGTTCTCACGGCGGCCTTCAGGACGATCTGGGCGAGCCGTGAGCGGCTTCCTACATGGACTCAATGGGTGTCTTACCTTAGTGCCGCCCTGCTCCTCGCCGCGCCTATCTTTTGGTTTACGCTCAAGGCATCAGTCCGCGCCGAGCTCCTCCTCAGAGGCGGCATTGCCACCAATATGGTGCAGCACCTTGGAAAGCCCGTTGAGACCAACTACCTGACCGAGCTGCTGACCAATCTTGACCAGGGAACACCCCTGAGCGCCTCTCCAGCAGCCAAGATCAGCCAGGCGGACAATATTTTGTTCCTCTTCGTAGATACGCTCAGGTTTGATGCTTTGCCTCCGTCGCGTACCCCCAAGAGCGTGATTCGCGACTCGGACTCTCCGTTTTTGAACGGATTTCTGACCGAAGAATGTGTGACTTTTGAGCACGTCTATTCGCAGGCATCGGCCACACATCAGTCTATCCCACCCACATTCAGGTCCATCGAGGCCTGGGAGTCCCCAGACCAAAATGGCCGCGCGCTCGGCCGGGAATATCAGGAAGCCGGAATCAACACGTTTGCGGTGGTGAACAACTACTTCTTCGAGCCGCGCTATGACGTCACACAGGCGCTCTTAGACGGTTTCGGACGTTTTGGTGTCTACACGGTTTTTGAGCAGAACGATGTGGTGCCCATCACCAAAGCCATGCTTGAGGAGCACAAAGACGGCCGATTCTTCGCGTGGGTCCATTTCATGGCGATGCACGACGCCGGCTACAATGACGAGTATCTGGCGGGTAAAAATCTGCCCCGAAAAAAGCGCTATCAGATGTCGATGCAATGGCTCGACCGAACCTTCAAGACCATCGTCGAAGAGCTCGAGGCCAAGGGTCTGCGTGACAAGACTGCTATCGTCATCGCGTCCGACCACGGCGAAGGGCTTGGCGACAACAATATCTGGAACCACGGCCCCACCGCTTACGAAGAAGAAGTGCGTGTGCCTCTGGCGATTTGTCTCCCTCAGAAGAAGGCCCAGGTCATCAAGGCTGGATCGGGCAACATCGACCTGGTGCCTACGTTCAACGATCTCCTCGGGCTTCCGCCAAACCCAGAACACCGAGGCCGGTCACTCCTAGGCGCCCTCCAAGAGCCCCATGACCGCACGTACTACACCACGGCGTACAACTCGAAGATGGTCGCGGTCTGGCATCAAGGCCAGAAGCTTATCTACGAGCCCAAGCAGAATATTTTCATGAGGTTTGACCTCAGAACTGACCCAAAAGAGGAGAAGAATCTCTACGGGCAGGACACAGCGATTGACGAGGAATTGCGCCGCCAACTCTTCCTGAAGAACCCAACGCTCCTAAAGTCGGAGATCAAGAACGCTGGCAACCTGCAGCTGATCGCAGAAAAGCTCGGTATGTTTGATGGAAGCAACGTCACCGACACCTTGCTCTTTCTGCTCCGATTGGCTGCCGCGAGCCCGTCCAAGACCACTGACGAGGCTGCGGCCAAACTGCTTGCGCGAACTCAAAACCCCGATGTCGAGCGCTGGATCTTGACGACCCTTGCCAAACGCGAAGCCATCGGCGAGGCGCTGCTCACGAAGATTTCGGCCACGCCTGCGCGTGAAGAAGAGTTAGTGCGCCTCGGCGCACACGCGAGCGTCAAAATCTCCGATCCCGACCAGGCCAAGGCCCTGATCGCCAAGCGCAATGACACTTTGCTCGCGGCGTGGCTCGAATGGGTGGCCGTGACCAAGGCGGCGGATGCGTCGTGGGAGTCGCTCATTTTGGAGCTTATCAAACGACCGCTTAGCCAAGAGGCAACGGCGTCTCTCGTGAGCTTGCTCAGCAAGTTTGAGAAGTCAGAGGCGCTCAAGACCTTCAATACCGAAGCGCTCTCTCACGAGGCAGAAGAAGTACGAATTCAGGCGCTCAAGAATGTGCGGACATTCAAGGATAGTGCGGGTTTGGCAGCAGTGGAGACCTCTTTGCGCAACCAATCGCGCGGCTTGAGGGAGCGCCAAAACGCGGTCCACGCATATGACGCACTCAAAGGTGCCGAAGGCCTTGAGCCGCTCTTGGCAGTGGCCGAGGCCGACGAGCTTCTAAGTCTTGATATCGTCAAGGTTTTTGTCCGCCACAAGGACATTCCGCGCCTGCGCAAACTCCTCGCGATGTACCCCCGCCTCAAACGCGACATCGACTGGGAAATCAAACGCTTGAGCAAGAAGAAGTGAAAACGTCGACAGCGTGCGGCCTGCCTGTTAGAACACTGCAGACTCAGGAGCCGTTATGTCCGATTCGCGCTGGTACAAAGAGCTACATTGGCAGATCGCCCTTGGGCTAGTGGTCGCATTCATCTTTTCGGTGATCGTGCGCCAGGTGGTTTTGCCCACGGACGCGGACCCCGAAGCCATGAGCGCGGCGCTCGCCCTTATGGACAGCATCCGGCAGCCATTTGTCTTTGTGGGCGAAGTCTTCATCCGCTTGCTAAAGCTGATCGTGGTGCCGCTGATCATTTTGAGCGTGATGTCCGGCATCCAGTCTATGGGGGACGCTTCCAAGCTCGGTAAGGTTGGACTGCGAACCATGGTCTATTACATGGCCACCACGTTTTTGGCGGTCTGCCTTGGCCTCCTGGTGGTCAACGTGGTTCAGCCTGGTGTTGGACTCAATCTGAGTGACCCGGGCGGCGAGACCCTTGTGCCAAAGCCGCTCCTGCACGTCTTCAGGGATATCATCCCCCCAAACCTCTTCGAGGCGCTGGCATCAGGCGATATGCTCCCAATTATCTTTGTGTCGGTGGTGGCTGGGCTCGCGATGTTGGTGCTCGGCGAGGCGGTTAAGGAAGTTCGCGTGGTGGTGGACCAACTCAACGTCTTGATCATGAAGATCACGGACTGGGTGATGTTGACGTCACCGGTTGGCGTGGCGGCGCTTTTTGTTCAGACCTTGCTCGACCCTAAACTGGCCGACCTGCCCTCGTTCTTTGAGAGCCTCGGCTCGTACATGTTTGCGGTGGTGGCGGGTCTTGGGCTCCACGGATTCGTGGTGCTTCCGATCATCTATTTTGTAGTGACCAAACGCTCCCCACTGGCCTTCTTGAAAGCGATGGTCCCCGCACTCTTGACGGCGTTCTCCACCGCGTCGAGCTCCGCGACCTACCCCGTCACACGCGAATGCGTCACGGATCGCGCGGGCGTCAAAGAGGACGTCGCCGACTTCGTGCTTCCACTCGGCGCCACCATTAACATGGACGGCACCGCACTCTACGAGGCGGTCGCCGTGGTCTTCATCGCCAATGCGCTCGGGGTTGACCTGAGCTTCGGCGCCCAGGTCATCGTGGTGGTCACGGCCACCCTTGCCGCGATCGGCGCAGCAGGCGTGCCAAGCGCAGGTCTCGTTACCATGATCATCGTGCTTGAGGCCGTTGGCCTGCCGGCATCCGCCTACGCCCTGGTAGTGGCCGTAGACCGAATTCTGGATATGTGCAGAACCACCATCAACGTCTTCGGAGACTCAATCGGCGCCGCCGTGGTCTCGAAATGGGTTGGGGAAGACTGAGCGTGCGTGCCTCGTCGATCGTGTCACTGAGCCTGGGGATCATCGCATTATTGCTGGGTCTAGGGTTTATTGCGCGAACCGATATGGTGATCGGCAAGAGAGTCACGGGGCTTCTGCAGAATCAGGCAAAACGATACAAGGTCGATCTGATCGTGGATGAGATGCGCCCAGTGGGCCTGACTGGCGTGGAGCTGGACGGGGTTCTGCTCCGCATTCCGCGTGGAGATCGTGCACTTGAGGTCGAGGCCAAGAAGATCCGAGTCTACCCGTCTATCAGCTCGATCTTCGAGTTGGACCCACGCCCCGAGTCGGTGGAGGTTATCGATTCACGAGCGATTTGGATTCCGTGGACTCCACCGAAGGTCAAAGACGAAAGCGCCAAGGCGGAGAAGCCCAGCGTAGACAAAGGCGCAAAGGCGGAGAAACCCCGCGTGGACAGCGAGAAAGCCCGCGCAGACAAACCGTTCTACCCCCTGGAAATCACAGTCATCAACGCGTCGGCAATCTCCAAAGTCTCGCCGCTCGTGATGCCGAAGCCGATGAAGATTTCCCGCCTCAGCTTTGTTTGGAACGGGGGGCGAAGCGTCAATGGCGCGAACGGCTACGGCACATTTCCGGACGGGGTGACCTTTGGGATTCACTCGTTGATGGGTGAGCGGAGCGAGCGGATCCGCGTGGAGGCGAATGAGCCCACGAAGCTTCATGCGTGGTTCGAAGCCGACTCCACGCCCGAAGTCGACGTAGGCGCGATCTCAATCTGCCTGAATTGCGACGATGTCTTGAAGCTGGAAGATGCGCGGTTTCGGATGGGCTGGCAGATGCTCAAGCCGGTGGAGCTCTTTACGCCCGCGGCCCTGGTTGCGCTCTATCCGAACGAGATCGAGGTCAAGGCAGCCGATATGGAGTTTCCTGCGGGGCGCGAGCTCGGTTTGCAGCCGCGAATCACCGAGACCCGCCTTCGTATTTTCCCGGCCGACCGACTCCTCGAATTCCAATCCAAACTCGTGGATATAGACGGTGGACGCCTCGACCTGCAGGCCAGCGTCGGCCGCGAGATTCGCGCGAAATTCTTTGCTCAGGACTTCGTGGCAACCCGAGTGGTAGAGGCGGCGCGCCTGCCTCGCTACATTCTCCCCGGAGTTCTAAGCGGCACCATGGAAGCCGTGTGGGAGCCCGTCGGGGTGCTCGAGCTGAGCACGTCTTTGAGCGTGCGCGATGCCCGCATCAATATTGGCCGACTGGCGAGCGAAGAGCTCGTGTTTCCGAATTTTTCGCTTCGATTTGATGCACTCATAGACCTGGAAGGCAAGTCCGTGAGCCTCTCCCAGGGGCAGCTGAACCTTGGACCCGCGGCGGATGTCTCCTTTGGGGCGCATCTACTCAGGGCCGGAGCCGGTTTTGCGTTTGATGGATTCGTCAAAGGTGACCAAGTCCTTGCCGCGTCACTCAAGGACGCAATGCCGCCCTCGATCAATGATATTGCGCGCGAGGCGATCTTGGACGGATCCGTGGATTTCAACCTTCGTGTTCGTGGGCATACGGAAGCCCCCGATCGATTGATCCTGGATGGAGATCTCGGGGGAGACGTCAAGGTTCTGAGGGATTCTCCAAACATGGACCCGGCTAGCCTGGCTGCAGCAGGGCCTCCTCCGGGTGTGGACGGCCTTGGTAAGTTCTGGAGAAGTTATGACCAACTTCCGGCGGTGATTCCGCAGGTCTTGTTGTCGGCCGAAGACGCCTCGTTTTTTGACCACCCAGGGTTCGACTGGGCAGGACTGCAGGCGGCGATGGTGCATAACCTTGAGGCCAAGAGCTTTGAGCGAGGCGGGAGTACGATCTCCCAACAGGTGGTTAAGAACGTGTTCCTGAATCACGATCGGACGATTTCCAGAAAGCTCCAAGAGGCCTATCTGACGTGGCGAATGGAGGAGCTCGTCCCAAAACAACGAATTCTGGAGATCTACTTAAATATTGCGGATTGGGGTGGTGGCGCGAAGGGAATCGAACGTGCGGCGCAGCGCTATTTTGGCGTCGGAGCCGCCGAGCTCCAGGTTCCAGAGATGGCCCTGCTCGCCTCGATCTTGCCCTCACCCACGCGTTTTGGGGCCCCTATTTTGGAAGGCAAGATCGCCCGTTCGCGCGCCGAGAAGGTTGGCAGGATCCTGACCAACCTCCGGTTTCTAAATCAAATCGACATGGCGAGTTGGGCGCGCTGGAACAGGGAGGTTCAGGCCGGAAAATTTGGCCGTCGAACGCTCAAAATCGTGGAAGACTAGAACGCGGCTTCGAGCCCGACGCCCACCGACCAGCGCAAACCGTTGATGTTGAGCTCGCCCAACGTCGGAGGCACGCGGTCCCATTCGTCGTTCTTATCTCGCTCGAGTTCGTCAAACTCAGCGGCCGTCTGACCAAGCCAGCCGAGCTCAAAAAGCCCTGCCAAACGCAGTGCAAAATTCGGCGTTTGGTGGATGGTGAAAGACGCATCGATATTGGCCGTCGCCATGTAGACGAGGTCGTGCGCGTAATCCGAGTAGAGGCTTCGGTTGAGCTCCACTTCCACAAATTGGTTGGAGTAACCAAGTCCTGCACGCACGCTCGGGCGCAAGAATCCGAAGAGCTCCACGCCGTAGTCCGCAAACGCCATTACCTGTTGAAGCTGCCAGTCAAATTGCAGGTCGGTGAGCCGGTAAGGCACGCGCTCTTCCACATTTCCCTGATAAATCACGCCCGCGCGCAACTCGGGAAGCGTAGGTATAGAGCCGCCAACCGAGATCGACGTGATCGGAATCACGTTGGAGTCCGTGATGAAGTCCATGGACGCGTCTTCGGCGACCTGGCCTCCCATGCGTAGTTCGAGGAAGAGGCTCTGGTCTTGTGCCATCGCATCCCCAGCAATCATCAACGAAAGTGGCAGAATCCATTTCAAAACATTCATATTCATATCAAAGCCCTCCGAAGATATTTTGGAGGAAGATCGACTCGTAAACAGTCGCATTTTCCACGGTGGGTTCGTTGGCGTTGAGCACCGTGAAGGTGCCGTGTAGGTCGCTATGCTCTACGAGCAGGACCTCTTCCGAGGCGTCAAAGAATACGTTCGTGCCGTTTGCGGGCAGGTCGAAGTTGTTCGGGTGCCCGTCGTCCGCAAAAATCGTGAGATTCGGGAGCGTTCGGTAGATCACGTAGGCGAACACTCCGTCGAAGAGCACGTCCCTGATGGCGCCACCCTGAATCGGGATGCCGTTGTTTCGGCGCAGGTCCAGCAAGGAGAAGCCAGACGACTGATGGAAGACGATGGCCTGGTCGGGCACGCCCGACGAGACTTCGATGCGCTCGGGCACCTGCTCAAGTCTCACGGCCTCCACGCTGCGGCCGAGCGTCGGCTCGTCACCATCCAGAGCCACGGTTTCAGGCCGGATCACGGCCAAGAGGGTGCTCTGCGTGTTATGCGCAAGGATGCGCAGTTCCTCGCGAGTTTCCTCGTCCTCAGTCACGGTCGTGACGTAGGGAATCAGCCGCGTTGCGGGGCCAATGATCGGCAGATCAAAGGTCACGCTGACGTCAGAGACCGTGTCCACAAGGGTGAACTCCGGCCGAGTCGCGCTGATCGAGACCAGGCGCGTGGTCTCGTTATACTGGACGAGCGCAAAATCATTAGGCGCCGGGACCGTAAGCTTATCGGTCGAGACGAGGAGTTTTCGCGGTCCCGAGGCCGCCAATCTTGCGGTCATTCGTGAAATATCTGCGCCCTCAGTGAGCACGTAGAGATCGACTTTAGTCGGGTCGTTCGTGTCAAAAATGGCCTTTCGCGGGCGACGCACCTGATCGGCCTCGCTCACGGTCAGAGGCACCTCACGGAGCCGGTCGTCTTCGTTATCCGCAAGGAGGTCGAAGAGCGTGACTTCGTTATTGGCGAGCACCGCCATCATGCGCTGCGCCTGTCCGTCCAGCTCAAACGGTGGCGCAAACACGAAGCTATTGGCGCGCGTGCTGAGCGTCACAAAATACGCCTCGGGCTCGGCTCCTCTAAGGTCCACCACGCCGACCTCATTGAGGTTTCGCGCCACCACGTTGGTGGCATCGGCGCCCGAGAAGCTGAGCACTACAAACTCACCTTCGGGGTCAACGGCAATGCGGTCGTAGTCGGCCTTGAGCTCAACCGAGGTCGTCTGACCGTCTTCAGCGTTGACGATGAGGAGTTTGTCGCCCTCTTCGTCCACGATGTAGATCTTGGTCTTGTCGGCCGATGTCGCCACCGCGCCAGGCTTTTGCCCGGCCGCGTACTTCGCCACATCGAGCCTCGCTTTCTCCTCATCCCGAGTTGGGTCGAGCACAAAGAGATGGCCATTTTGTTGATCCACGTAGGCCGTGCGTCCGTCCAAGGTGAGCGGCCCAACTATCGAGCGCGCCTCATTCAGGGAGTCGTCCACACTTGGCCCGCAGGCCGTCATTAACGCGAGGAGGGCAGCTCCTACTAGTACCCGTCCACAGTTGTTTCGAGTATTCATCAATCAATCCCTGCGTTGAGTTGGTATCCAGTCACTGTTTGACGACTTTCATCGTCCACATCAATAAATGTCATGCGCCCCTGAGGGTGGCGCTGGCTAATAAACACTTGGCGCTCCGAGCTCACCACACCGAGCCCTTCTGGGACGCCGGCTAGTCGAGTGGTGGAGGTCGCAAAGGTTTCGAGGTTCGCCACCAGGAGATCCTGATGCGTCTCAAGTACCGGCTCGCCGTCTTGGGGCCCGAAGGTCATGTAAAGCTTGACCAGGCCTTCTTCGTCGGACCAGAGCGTGGCGAGGTCCGGGTAATGGCTTGTGAGCACGAGCCGGTTGTCAGCGCCCGCCACGTTGACCAGCGAAACAGCCCATGAACGCTCGATGTACTCGGGGTCGAGCGGCGTCATCGAGGGCAAAATCGGCTCGTTGACTCGGTCATGAATGACCACAAACGTGCGGCCGAACGAGTCGGCAACCGCGCCGCGAACACCCTTTTCAAACGCCAGCGGGCGTTGCTCAAGCGTGTCCAAGTCCAGCAAAATTGCGCGTCTTTCGCTGCCGATGGTTGAGAAGATCAAGGCGTGATTTCCAGCTGGTGCGACTTCGGCCGCGCCGAGTCCGTCGATCTCGAGGTCCAAGACCTCCACACCTTCCACGACCTGAACCATCATGCCCATATCGGCAGGCATGTCGGCCATATCAGCATCCGGGTCCGTGCCCATATCCATATCAGTCATATCGCCCATATCATCCATATCCGAACCCATGTCGGGGTCGGGTGGGATGACGGGTTCGAGTTCGGCCAAGGCCTGGATGCCCTCGGGAATCGCGATTAGAGCGGCGGTTGAGTTCAGGCCTCCGAGCGAGTCATTGCGAAACGTAGCCAGGAGGCGATTTGCGTCGACCCAGTCGAGATCGCTAGGCGTCAGGCCGAGCTCCAGGTCAGTCAGCTCGCCGGTCTCCAGATCCACCATGAACATGCCGTTGAGCCCGACCCGGCGGCCGAGCGCCCAACGCCCCGTGGCGTCTACCAGCACCTCGCGAACCTCACCTGAACCGAGACTTACCGGCGGAACGATTGCGTCCCCCGTGATATCCGTCACGCGGATCCGCGAGATGCCGTCCGCACTTATGATGAGCGCGAACTCGCCGTTTTCGCTAAATCGGACTTCACGTACGTCAAAGCCTACCGCGAGTTGGTAGCTCGCATCTGCAGTGATGATGCTGACCGCGGAGAGATCGGCCTGACCGCTAAGATTTGCTGCGGGTTTCGTGGCGTTAAACCACGAGAAAGCCGTGCTTCCGTCCGGAGAAACCACGAGGTCATTCGCGCGCCGCATCACGCTGAATGTCTGGGTCTTGAGCGTCTCTGGGTCGATGCGCGTCACGGTGCTCGAACCCTCGTTGAGCACGAAGATATTGCTCTCGGCTCCGGCGACCACGGTGGGCTTAAAGCCCACAGGCACCGAAGAAATCCGCAGCGACTCGCTATCGATCACGGCCACCGCATTGAGCGTTTCGTTCGCCACGAAGATTCGGTCTCCGGCCACGGCCGGACTCGAGAACTCAAACTCGTCTTCTTCCTCGGGCGGAGGGTTGTTCGGCTCATTCGGCCCCTGATTGGGGTTATTGGGATTGTTGAAACTGTTATCGTTATCGCTCGACCCGTCTTTAAAATCAGCATCCGAGCCGGCGCACGCCAAAGTCAGACCCAGAGCGCCTATTAGCATCCATTTCATCATTCGATCCCCGCGTTTAGTTCGTATCCACTAATCGTACGTTGTGAATTCGTCTCGATATCAAAGAAGGTGATCCTGCCGTCTTCGGACTCCTGGCTCACAAAGACCTTGTCACCCACGCGCCCGAGCCTGTTTGGCTGAGCGGGGAGCGCCACAAAGTCCGAGCGGAAGGTCTCGAGATCGAGGCGCATCACGCCGCGGCGCGAGTCTGAGCTCGACGCCAACATCACATAAACAAGCGTCGTGTCTTCGCCAGGCGTCATGATCACGTCGAGCGGCTCAGCCTGCAAAAAGATCGGGCGTCGGTAGCCTGTGGCCAGATTCACGAGCGTCAGCCCCTCAGAATTTTGAAAGGCGCCGTCAATCCCTGGGCGTATCTCGGTCTGCCTCTTATGCACCACCACCACATTCTGGCTGTCGGGCGAGGTCACCACCGAGGCGATCTGATTTCTAAGCCCCCACGACTCGAGCGTTTGGGTCGCAAAATTGAAGACCGAAAGCGTCGGCAGAAGCGGCAGCGTAGAGTAGAGCACGGCCTGCTCCTGATTAGGCGTGAGCAGGGCGAGCCCCGCTTCCTCGCCCACGGCGTAGATACTCACGGCTACAGCTTCTTCTTCGGGGGTCTCGAGCGCGTCATCCACGGCGACGACCGCGATTTCGTTCTGATCGCGAATAGTAATCAGGATCTGGTCGGTCGCGCCTTGAACGAGATCGATATCGGTTGGGATGCCGGAAAGCTCGATGATACGGCGTGAGGTGACGCCATTTTCATCAAGGCCAAAGACGGCCACGCCTGCAAAACTCGAGCTTCGGGCCACGAGATAGGTGCCTTCAGGGTCTACCTCCACCTCAAAGTCTGTGGGTGGGAAGAGCGAGGTGTCGAGCCCGAGATCGAGCCGAGGAATCAACGTATCACCGGTGACCTCAGCGAGCTTGATCCTGTTCACGCCTTCCTGACCCACGAGGAATGCCTCACCTGTATTCGTGAACTCGATATCGCGAATGAGCCGGGTCACCGAGAGATTGAAGACCTGATCCTCGCCGGGAGTGTCGGCTAGCCGAACGAGCGAGAGCACCTGAAGCGAAGCGATCGCGTTACCGGAGAACGGAAGGGTCGGGTCGATGAATGCCAGTGCGTGCTTTCCGTCTGGGGCGAGCCTCAGGGCGTTGACCTCGGCGGGTACGCGGAGCGGCCGAACATCCCCAAGGCCAGTCCCTGTGCGGGCGGGAAGGTCAGCGCGGATGATCGAAATGGTGTGATTTCCTTCGCAGAGGACGTAGGCCACAGCCCCAACCTCAGAAATCTGAGTCGCTGCAATTTCGGTGGGACTGAGCCCAACCCTAATTGGCTGCACCTCGAGCGTGTTGGCGTCCACGCGTGCGACCGTGTTCGCGAGCTCCGAGGAGTTCGGGATAAAGACATAATTGTCAGTGGTCGCGAGTTGTCTGACGAGGAAAACCTCCTCTTCGGGGATGAACGGCTCTTCCCCGTCGTTGTTGGTGTTGCTGAACCCTGAGTCGAAGTCGGTCGTGTTGTTTCCCTCGCCAGGACTGGGCGAGTAGTCTCCTCCACCAACATTGGCCTCGGTGAGACTCGAGTCATCCCCGCAGGCCGCCAATCCGAGCAACATCGCACCGAATAGGTAATTCAATCGTCTATTCATCATTTGAAACTCACCGGGCAAATAAAGTTGATTGACTATGAAGCAATATGTGGGCCAAAAGTTGTACAAGCGCATTAACAGAAATCACAAAGGCCACTGAGTATGTACGATTCAATCTTCAAATCGGGTATTTTCGAAAACCGCGTTGCCGTCGTGACCGGCGGCGGCTCCGGAATTGGACGATGCATTAGCCACGAGCTCGCAAGCCTTGGAGCACACGTTGTCCTGATCGGCCGAAAGGAAGACAAGCTCAAGACGGTCCAGGCCGAGATTGAGGAAGATGGCGGCCAGGCGAGCTGGTATTCGGTGGATATCCGCGACGAAGAAGGGGTCAAAGCCGCCGTCAGCCAGATCTTAGAAGATCAAAAACGCATAGACTTTCTGGTCAACAACGCCGGCGGCCAATTCCCCGCGCCGCTCGCCTATACCACCAAGAAGGGCTGGGACGCGGTCGTGGCCACAAACCTTACCGGCGGATTCTTGATGAGCCGGGAGGTTTATACCCAATGGATGAACGAGCACGGCGGCGCCATCGTCAATATCGTCGCCGATATGTGGCGCGGCATGCCTGGCATGGGTCATAGCGGGGCAGCTCGGGCAGGCATGGTCAACTTCACGAAAACTGCGGCTGTGGAATGGGCAGGCTGCGGGGTTCGGGTCAACGCGGTAGCGCCAGGGTGGATCGCGTCGAGCGGCATGGATACCTATCCAGACTACGTCAAGGCCACGATCCCGGATCTCAAGAAGTCTGTGCCTCTCAAACGCCTTGGACGCGAGGCGGAAGTCAGCGCGGCGGTGTGCTTTCTTTTGAGTCCCGCTGCATCCTTTATTACAGGCGAATGTCTCTCAGTGGACGGCGGTGCGCCGCTATATCCGCACACGTTTGAGATTCCCGACCATAAGCTCTCGGATCCATTCCTTGGCTTTCATCGAGAGAATGAGTTCGATTTTCTCGACGAGTGACGCGATCAGTTGCATCGTAAGTGAGTTCGTTCTAGATTCGTGACAAGATTTTGTCACAACACAGCAAAGAGAAGGTTACTCATGCAACGCGTGATTTCGTGTCTTCTAGTCGCATTGATGGCTGCAGCGCCCCTGCAAGGGGTGGTCGCTCAAGAATTGAGCGAGGAACAAGTTGAGCGGTTCAAGGAATTGACCGACCTCGGTAATAAGAAATACGAGGAAGGCGATTATAGCGCCGCCGCGCAAGCCTTCATCGATGCGTATCAAATTCGTCCGATCTCCAACATTCTTTATAACGTCGGCCGCATCTACGAGCAGGCCGGGCAATTAGAGAATGCCCTTGAGTACTTTGAGCGCTTCGTGAAGTCGCCAAATGTTGAGCAAGAATCGCGTGCCGACGCGCTCGAGCGCATCAAGACGATCAAAGGCGTGCTCGAACTCGAGGAAGAAGAGGCAACCGAAGAGAATGCTCAGACCACCCCACCGCCGGCAGCACCCGCTGGAGAGCCTGATCGTACCGTGTCGTACATCGTGCTCGGCAGCAGCGCGGTTCTCCTTGGTGGCTCACTCGCGTTCGGTTTCTTAGCCTCTGGCGAATACGACACGTTTGAGAACGCAACCACACTCCAAGAGCGGCGGGATGCGGCAGACTCCGGGTCCACGTTTTCAATCGTCTCGGACAGCTTGCTCATCTCGGGGATTATCGCCGCGGGTGTTGGCACGGTCCTATTCTTTACAGCGAAACCCAGTGAAGGCGGCGTTGCAATCGCCCCATATGTGGGTCAACACGAAGCAGGCCTCGGCCTCTCACTGACCTATTGATTACGAGGAAACACATGACGAGCTTAGTAAAAATTAGTCTCTTGTTGGGCCTTATTGCCCTCTCGGGATGCAGCTTGCGCTACGACTTTGCCGAGTGCAAAACCGACGGCGATTGTGAAGCCCTCGAGCAATCCGGCGAACTTCTTCAGTGTGTGAGCGAAGAATGTGTGCCGATTACCGGCATTGAGTGCCGGACGTCCGCCGATTGCACCGATCCCGTACGTAACACCTGCTCGGCGAACCAATGTGTGGACCCCAACCCGGTATCGGATATGGGCGAGCCAGACATGACTGAAAACGATATGGGCGAGGACATGACTGAGCCGGATATGCCTGAGCCGGATATGCCGGACGATATGGACAACCGACAGGCCTGTACTCAGAACGTCGAGTGTGCAGACCTCGAGGGCGATAACCTCTGTATCGAAGGCTTCTGCCAGACGCTTGAGTCTCCCAATTGTGCGCCTGTGATCGTGGGCGATGAGCTCGAAGCCACCCGAACGATCGTGCTTGGCTCCATCCTTCCGAAGACCAATTTCGTGGATATCGGCCCGCCGCTTGAGCAGGCGATTCGACTAGCTGTCAAAGAGGTGAACCGCACCGGCGGTCTTCCGGACGGCACCAACGTTGTATTGGTTGTGTGTGATGACGAGGGTCAGAACTCCATCGCACGAGCCGGCGCACGGTTCCTTATTGACGAGTTGAAGACGCCGGCGATTGTGGGCCCCATCTTCTCTGAAGCTGGCCTAAGTGTGTTCAATAACGTGGCGAAAGACGCAGGCGTCATGATGATGCTGCCTACGGCTAGCGTCCCTAGTTTGACTACGCTTATCGACGACGGTCTCGTGTTCAGAACCATTCCGTCTGACGTGCTCCAAGCTCGAGCGTTCTTTGAGCGCGTGCGTGAACTTCACGCTCAGCAGCCTCGGCGTATTCTCGTCTTCGTAAAAGATGATGCGTATGGACAGGGACTCTCGGGCCAGCTCTCCGGTGGTGGCTCGAACCTTAGCACCATCGTGGGCGCATCGAACGTGTACTACGTCTCGTACCCAGACTTCGCGCCACTTTCTCAGGAGGAGCGCGGCCAGGCAGTGGCTGCGGCCGTGAGCACGGCGCTTAGTCAGTTCCCGAATCCGAACCTTATCCTCGGACTCGGAACGACCGAAGTCTCGGCAATCCTTTCCGGTTATTTCGGTGAAGCAGGCCCGATTCAAACCATCGTTTCACACGGTGGTGCGCCTGGTCTCGCCACCATCGGCCTAGCCTCGAATGGCGCCCTCACAGACAACCAGACCGTGACGGCAATCGGTCCGAATATTTTCGATACCTTGAATTACCCCGTGTACCTTGCGCGCTTCGAGCAGGAGTACCCAGGCACTCCGCCGACCACGATCTCGACCATCACCTACGATGCGACGATGTCTGTTCTTTTGGCGATGGGCGCGGTTCCTGCGGGCGAGGCGCTCACCGGGGCCAATATCGCGGCCGCGATGCCTTCGATCGCGGATAAAGACGGCACCAAGGTTTCGTACGGCGATGATGCCGACTACTTCAATACCGCGAAGGCGATCCTGCAGGCAGGAAATACCATCGACTTCCGAGGGGTCAGCGGTGAAGTCGACTTCGACAGCAATGGCGATATTCGCTCAGGATATCTCGGGTTCACGGCATTCTTGAATCCGAACACGAATACCTACGACCTCGCTCCTTATCGCGCGTTCCAGTTCCTTAGCCCAACGGCAGGACTCTGGGTGACGCTCTGCGGTGGTCTGCCAGTCGCTCCTCCGTTTGCGACATGCCAGGACTCGAACTTCGCGTGTGTTCCTGTCAACGCTGAAGGCACACAGGCGTGTCTGCCTCTTTGCGATGCGCAAGACCCCATGTGTCCGTCGGGCCTGACCTGTACCCCGATTAGCCAAACCGCAGCCGTCTGCGCCCCTTAACACCCGCCTCGCCATGTGCCGACTCTTCGGCTTTCGCTCGGTCATCCCGAGCCAAGTCCACCAAAGTTTGATCAGCGCCGAAAACGCGCTCGTGGTCCAGAGTCAGCATCACCCGGATGGCTGGGGCGTGGCCTATTACGTGGCCAACGCTCCGCACGTCATCAAGAGCGCTGACGGTGCCGTGGACGACCACCTTTTCAAACACGTCTCAGGGATTGTGGCGTCCGAGACGGTGGTAGCGCACGTGCGTAAGGCCACAAAAGGGCAGCTCTCGCTCATCAATTCGCACCCGTTTCAATTCGGTCATTGGGTCTTTGCCCACAACGGCGATATCCCAAACTTCCCCGAGCAGCGCGAAGCCCTCCTGGCCCATATCCCTCCCGTCAAACAGCGCTACATCCTTGGAACCACGGATTCTGAGGTGCTCTTCTACCTGCTCCTGACGCAGATGGAGAAGCGCTCCGACATCCATCAGCGCGGATATGGAGTGGGCGAGCTTAGAGATGCGATTCGTGAGACGGTGGCCATCGTGGCCGAGGTCACGGGGCTCGACCCCTATCTGGAGTCTGACAAACTCTTTATGAGCTTCATCATCACCAACGGTGAGACGCTCATGGCCCACCACGGCGGCAAAGAGCTCCACTACAGTACGTACAAGGTCAAATGCCCGGAGCGCGACCTCTGCGCAAGCTACGCGCCGTGCTGCGAGGCGCCATCACAATCGGGTTTTGTAAACCATCTGATCGTGAGCTCGGAGCCGCTTCAGGGCTACAACGTCTGGCACACCATGTCCCCTGGGGATATCGTTGGAATCGACTGGCGAATGAAGATGGTAGCAGCGTAGACGCTACTGACCACTTGTACCAGGGGCACACTTGGCGGCCATCTCCATCAGGTTGGTGAGCGCCTGATCATCGCGCGAGAAGTCGATGTCCGTGGTGTCTACCTCGAGGAGAGGGGTATCCTCATAATGCTGGAAGAACTGGTTGTAGAGCGACCTGAGACGCTCCAAATAGGCCGGATCCATATTCTGCTCATACGAGCGCCCACGCTGCTTGATACGGCCTAGAAGCACGTCTAAGGGCGCCGTCAGGTGGATGACCACGTCGGGCTTTGGAACCTGTGTGGTAAGGATATTGTACATGCGATCGTAGAGCGAAAGCTCGTGATCGTTGAGCGTCAGGCTCGCAAAGAGGCGGCACTTCACAAAGAGGTAGTCGCTGACTGCGATTCGCCCAAAAAGGTCTTCCTGCGCAAAGTCCTCCTGTTGCCGATAACGGCTCAACAAGAAGAACATCTCGGTTTGGAAGGCATATCGTTCTTGATCTTGGTAGAAATTGGCCAGAAACGGATTTTCCTCAAAGATCTCAAGGACAGTTCGCGCTTTGTATTGTTCAGCCAAGCGGGTCACGACGGTCGTTTTACCCACGCCGATTGGGCCCTCGACCACGATATATCTGGGGAGAACAGAACTCATGATTTAGCACACTCGGGGCAATGCTCCCCGTCAAGCGGGACTCCACACTCACACATCCGACCAACAACTTGTGCTGGAACACCAATGACCAATGCATACGGCGGAACGTCTTTTGTGACAACCGCTCCGGCACCAACCATGGAAAATTCTCCGATTTCCACGCCACAAACAATCGTGGCATTGGCTCCAATCGTGGCGCCGCGCCGGACCACGGTCTTGCCGAATTGGTGGCGCCTTGAGACGTGTGCTCGTGGGAACTTCACGTTCGTAAACACCACGCTCGGCCCCACAAAGACCTCATCTTCAAGGCAGACGCCCTCGTAGACCGACACGTTGTTCTGCACGCGCGTGCCTGCACCGATCTCTACACCCGGGCCCACGTAGACGTTTTGCCCGAGGACTACGCGTTCGGCGACCTTTGCGCCGGCGCACACGTGGACAAAATGCCAGATCTTGGCGTCGGGATGGATCTCTGCCCCGAGATCGATGATCGCACTCTCGTGAATCATCGGTGCCGACCTTTGCTCTTGGCCCGCAAACTCTTGCCGAGCGGCATGTTGGCGTCCGCCTCAAGGTCCCAGGCATCAAAGCCAGTCTCGTCCTGCAAGTAGTGTTCAGCAATCGGGCCTAGCATCGCCGCATTATCCGTGCACAGGCGAGGCGGCGCGAAATACACGCTGACGCCCTTCTTCGTGGCTTCTTCCACCGAGACCCTTCTGAGCGCCGAATTACACGCAACACCGCCCGAGAAGACCAATCGCGGAACCTTATGCTTCTTGCACGCCTCCAAAGCCTTCATCACGAGCACGTCCACAACGGCCGCTTGGAAAGACGCCGCAAGATCGCTCAGCGCCTGGCCTTCAGGGATTCCATTGGCCTCCACATGCTGCAGAACGGCGGTTTTTAGCCCCGAGAACGAAAAATCAAAATGCTTTCGCGTCCACATAGGCCTCGGAAACTCAATGGCTTCGGGGTTTCCGGTGGAAGCGAGCTGGTCGATCACCACGCCACCTGGATACGGGAGCCCAAGGAGTTTCGCGACCTTATCAAAAGCCTCGCCCGCCGCATCGTCGCGCGTTCGGCCCAGAAGCTCGTACTCACCGAGCCCGCGGACCACGTACACATCGGTGTGGCCACCGCTCACAATGACGCCGATATACGGAAAAGCTGGGCGCTCAAGCTCGGGCAAGTCCAGGAGCACCGCGGTCAGATGACCTTCAAGGTGATTGACGCCAATGCACGGTTTATCGTGCGCAAAGCCCAGAGCCTTGGCCGTCTCGATTCCAACCAGAAGGCTACCCACGAGGCCCGGCCCGGAGGTCACCGCGAACCCATCGATATCCTTGAGCTCAACGCCTGCCGTGCCCAACGCCTCCTCGATCACACCCGTGATATCAACCACGTGGGAGCGCGATGCGAGCTCCGGGACCACGCCGCCATAGCGTTGATGCACCGGAATCTGGCTTGCAATGATATTGCTGAGAATGGCCCTTCCATCACGAATCACCGCGGCGGAGGTCTCATCACAGCTCGACTCGATAGTCAGAACGAGCATGGTTTAATTGAGGGATGAAGGTTCTCTAAAAGTACGACTTCAGGATGGCCCGAACTTCGTCGGCCTCTTTACCGTTGGGCTTGAGCTGCAGGAACTTTTCATATGCACCCTTCGCCAAGTCACGCTTGCCGTCTAGCTGGTAAGCAGCCCCGAGGTCAAGATAGAGATTTGCAGGTCGGTAGCCCGATTTCTCAGCCCGCTTGAAGTGCTCAATCGCATCACTATTTCGCATGGAGCCAAACGCCGCCTGGCCCTGCAGGTAGGCGACTTTGCCGTTATTCGGCTCCACCTCAGCAAGTGCCTTGGCCTCATCGAGTGCCTTCGAATAATTCTCGGATCGAATCAGCCTTTCGACGCCTGAAATTCTGGCGGCGACGGTCTTTTCTCCCGTGTCTTCGGGCTCGGTTGGCTCAGCCTTCTCGGCAACTTGCGGTTCCTCAACGGGCTCCTCAACCTTGACTTCCGGCTGTTCGATTTCAGGCGTCTCGGTTGGCTCAGTAGTCTCGGTGTTGAGCGCGACTTCCGTAGGTTCGGCCAAGTCTGCGCCCGCATCCACCTCAGCTCCTGCGTCTGCGCCCGGGATCACACCGGCGAGCAGCATGGCGGTTTCGGTAGCCTGGGCGTCCACATTCTGAGCCATTGCCGCAGCGGCGACGTCTTCCGACTCAGGCTCAACTACAGGCTCAACGGGCTCGGAAGGCACCACGATTTTGGTAGGCTCAGGCTCAGTTTGAGTCGGAGTCGCAATCGGAGCTGGTTCTGGAATCGGGTCCTCTTGGGAGGCGTAGATCACAAAGCCAACCAAGGCCACGAGCGCGACGCCAGCTGCATAGACGACCCATGGCACTGCGGGTTTGTCTCCCACCACACCGAAATCATCGGCCGACATATCGGACGGGGTCTCGTTGAAGAAGCTCTCAGTGGGGTCTAGCGGGTCGAGCTCAACGGTATCGAGGTCTGCCGTAGAACTCGGAGCAGGACGTTTTGCGCCAGGCTTGAGCTGGTACGACGCCGTCACTAGCTCGCCATCTTTCGAATGGCGAGGCACGTCGAGAGTCTCGATTTCGGCGATCTCTAAGAGGTGATTTTCATCACCAACCGGCGTGCTTTCGGGCTCCGATTCCTCACTCAGATGCGTCAGCTTATGTGCAGGCGAGGTGAGTTCCTTGGTGATGCGCTCCGAAGATGGCGCCTCTTCCGGATCGGATTCGATCTCGCCTGGAAAAGGTGTGGTGGACCATGCCTCATCAACCTCTTCCTGGGTGGCCATCGGCTGTGCCACATCGATACCTTCGGGCGGGCCACCGAGCGTCTCGGTGTTTTCCTCTTGCCCGGCCTCTTCGGCTTCTGGGACCTCAGGGAGATCCTGATTACCCTCGTCTTCAAAGACTTCGGCGTCGCTGACTTCGCCATCGTGATGGAAACGGTTCCACGCCTCGTCGGTGTTGAGCGCGTCTGAGGTGGCGGTGGTTTTGAGCTCGGCTCCCGTTTCCTGACCGCGATTCTCGGTGAAGAGCCGTGCTACGGCTGGGCCGGCGAGCTCAGCGGTGGAAGCCTCATCCTCTTCAACCTCATCGTCCTCATCATCTTCGATAGGCTCAGAAGGCTCTAAGGTCTTGGTGGTAAGCGCGGGCGTGGTCATTGGCGTGTTCTGCCGTTGACGGCGCGGAGCCTGCTCAAGACTATCTTGACTATCACCACTATCAGAAGGTGCAGCCTCGACCTCTTGGGTCTGGCGCCTGCCTTCTTCTTCTGCCTGAGATTGTTCAATAATCTCGTCGGTAATCTCCGGAAGCTGAGGTGCGGTGCGGCTCACAGCATCACGAAGTGGCTCAGTGACACGTTTTTCACGCGCATAACCATCGGCGTTTCCGAACCCCATATCGGTCTGTTTGGGGTTGAGGTGCTTGGCCTCTTCTTCGCGACGTGCGCGCTCGGCCGCCTCGATCTCTTCAGCGAGCGTGGTCTTGGGGCCGGCCGCGGGGAGTGAACCTGAGTCGCGCGAAATGCTCGGCACGGCTCCAAGGGTAGCCTGACGAGAATCGGCCAGCTGACGAGCCTCTTCTTCACGGCGTCTGGCCTCATCTTCCTCGATTTTCTTGATCGCCTCGTCGGGATCTTGTTCTTCGAAGTGGATCTTCCAACTGCCCGTATTTCTGGGGCTCTCATCGGTGTTCGCAAACGCGATATCCTCGTCGAGAGCACGCGAAACCGCACCGAATTTCGGCGAGGTGTCTTCGCGTTTGCGATCTACGTCTTGCCCCTTATTCTCGAGCCACATCGCGAGGTTCGACCGCTGAACGCCACGCACCGTCACTGCGGTTGAGTTCGTGTCCCTCAGGAGCTCGTCATCGAGCAATTTGCGCACGATTTTGAGCGAGGTCACATCGTCAAGCGGGCTGTCATCGAGCACGTCTCGCACCGATCTCACCCCGTCAAAAAGCCGCACCACGCGGGCGACCTCAGCAGGCAACGAATCAAGAATGGCCGGCAGACGTTGATAATCCGCCTCGAAAGTGCGCTCGAGGTCCATTTCAATGGTTAACTCGTTCCACTCTTCGAGCCTGCGGATGCCTTCTAGAAGGAGCTCGCTGGCGTTCTTCTCCACGCGATCAGGGCGTTTAACCGTCTCCCGATACTCGATATTGAACGTGCCTTCGGGCCAGAGCATGAGCCGATAGATGGCCTCTTCGCCCTGCAGTTTCCCACAGATCGCGTCGAGGATATTTCCGTCTCGGAAGTAGACCACAGCTTCGCGGCCTTCACGTCGAAGACGAATACAGCCGGATTTGAGCTCTTCCTCGATCGATTGCAAAAGGTCGATCATAGTGATCTGCGCGAGATCACCATTAAACTCCTCCACGCTCGCCTCGCTCATCTGCTCACGCGATCGCTTCTGCAGGAGGAGCTCCACGCGGGTGGTGACTTCTTTGATATAGACGGGCTTGGTCAGATAGTCGTCGGCACCAAGCTCAAACCCCCGCATTTTCTGGGGGAGCGAGCGTTCTTCAGTCAGGAAAATAAAGGGTAGATCGCGAGTAAAATCAGAGGCCTTTAGATCGGCCAAGAACTCGAACCCGTCACCGCGTGGGAAACGGGTATCGCAGACGATCAGATCGGGTTGTTCAATCTCGATGAGGTGACGAGCATCCTCTGGCGAGTCAGTCAGAGCGACACGATAGCCAGCCTTCTTGAAGCTAACCTCAAGTACTTTCTGACTTTTTGTGTCCGCATCTACGATGAGGATCGTTTCGTTCGCCACGCCCGAGCTCCTTTTGTCCCTGTTGGAAGATTGCCAACTTGCGGCATCTTAGTATCAGGTGCCCGACCTCACAAGTTCCGTGTGTGCGAAACTCGTGCGGACGGTTCAGCGCGCACCAATGATTTGCTCAAGATCGAATTGACCAGCATCGATCATCTTTGCGCTTCCCCTTCCGTACACGGTCAAATCGGGGAACGCATTATCTTCATCCTGGTCGAACATATAGTTGGCCATAACCTCAACACCGGATGGATCCACCAACCAGAGTAAGGCGTAGGCGATGACGAAGCCTTCTGGCTCGTCGAGGTCGTAAAGAATGCCGGATTCGGCCTTGTCGATGAGTGCCGGAATCATGCGTTCGACTACGCGCCCCTTGTACTCAGCCACGCTCGCCACATCGATGGCGTTCCGATTTCGGGTATCCACGAGCACCATATGGCCCTCGTTGCCGACGGTTTGGTTGTTGAGGCTCACGGCCGCGATATCTTCGAGATCCGCCCACTCCACGGTGGCGAGCGCGTAAATTTGCGCGAGCTCATCGAGCCTGCCTGAGCGCCGCTCGATAAAGTCATCGGCCTTGTCTTGACGCCGCTCAGCATCTGCGACTCGCTCCACAGCCATCAGCCTCAAGACCTCCTCGAGACGGGCGCGGAATTCCTGATGTTTACCAATGGTCATCATCTCGTGCATGGCGTCATGGGAGAGACGGATCTGGGTGACCATCTTGCCCTTAGGTCCAAAGAACGCCACGTCGGGGCGATCATTTCTGAACGAAGACTCGACCTTGAAATTGAGCAATTCCTGAGCGATCTCTCTGGCACTATTGGCATCCGAAAAACCTTGTGCAAGGGGCCCAGCAAGCGCTGCTTCAGCGGCGCGCTCTACGTTTGCCCGCTCAGCCAAAACGTCGGCGTTCTCCGGCAGGCCGGCCAGGCACTCACGGTAGTCGCGATCGGTGATCGTAGAGTTGTTTGGACGTGGGCAGTAGTTATCCACGTAATGAGCCAGCGCGTCGGCTTCTGCACCTACGCCGCTCCAGATTGGGTCGAAGCCCACCACGTAGCCGAGGAAGGGGTCGACGTGATCGAGCATTTGGTCTCGCTCGAGGAAAGAATCGCCCTCACGAAGCGTGATCCTCGCGTTGACGAGCGCCTCGGTGACCTGCCCTCCCGTGCTCTTGATGGACACAAGGTTGCGGTATTCCCAGGCGCGATCGGTGAAGAAGAGGCCGGACTTTTCTTCGAGCTCGGAGAAGAGAATCGTCTGATTGTCGCCGTCTGCTTCGATATGGATGGTGCCCGTGTTGTAGCCATTGGCGCGGTAGAACTCCATGCCGAGGAAGCGGAAGCCCACGTAATTGCTCTCGGAGCGCGAGTCCTTGGTGAAATCCAACTCCTGAACCACACCCGAGCCAGGGCGGATCGAAAGGGCCTGAGCGAGGCGGATATCGCCCCGCATCGCCTGGGCGAGTGCTTGTTCGACCTCGGGCGTGGCCGTCTGAGTGTTGAACCGGAATCGCGCCACGGTGAGGCGTTGAGAGCTCGAGCTCGTTGTCGCGGAGAGTGACGCGTTCAGGTGCGTATTGAGCTGCTTTTGGAGCGCCTTTTCGGCGATCTTGGTGACGTTGAGATCCTTGATACCGAGGTCTAAATTGGCAGCGGGCAGTCCCGCAACGCCCCATCCCGAGGTCAAAGCCACCGAAAACGCGCGAATCGCCTGCTCGTCCAAACCCACATCAACCCATGCGATATCCGATTCCCCGCGGATGAGCTGGACGTCGAGCTTGCCGCTCAATCCTACGCGGGCACCGAGGCTAAGCCGGGCGTTGAGGACCACGGCATCGGCGATGGTGCCCAAAAGGAAAGGCACGCCGACCCCGAGGTTGAGCCCGAGAGCGCCGTTCGCACGCATCGAGAGTGACTCGCCTGGCGCCATGGACTGCACGTCCGCAAGGCTTCGGGGAAGCACCCAGCCGCGCGCGGCGCGAAGGGCCTCGAGCGGGTTATCTACAAGGGCGTCGTTTGCGTCATCATAAGGCGCGATAACCACGGTCTCGATGGCGGCGCTGGCATCAAAGCCTACATTTCCAACCACGCCGTCGCCTGCGTCGATGCCCCAGTTCGGCCGAAGCGCCGGCCCGATTTGGAAGTGCGACTCAGCCCAGAGCACATCGCGCTCAGCCGACTGCGCCTGACGCAAACCCACCACATGAGAGGCTAAGGCCGACTCGCCGAAACGCTCGGTCAGGCCTGCGCGAAGCTCCGAGAGTTCGTGGATCACCGTTTGCCCAAGGAGCGTGCGGCCGGTTCCGTATAGTGCGGTGTTGCTAAGTTGGATGTTCGAGTACGGGATGTCTTGGAGTTGGTCGTTGAGCGCGTCGTCGGCCAGGCCGGCACCGAGCACCGTGAGGTCGCCCAGATCCACGTTCTTCATGTCGTCAAAGGCGTCTCGGAATTTGTCTGAAAGGCCGTCACATTTGGGGCCGGAACACACCACGGGCTCTGCTTGAGCGGGAGTTTCTTCGGGCGTCTCGTCGGTCAGACATCCAGCCAGAGCAAACACAGACCACGACACCAACATCCATTTCTTAAACATTCGCACTCCGAAATTTCGCAAATTCTGAGCACTTCCTAGCAGAACGGATTTGGTTTGTACACGTTTGCGCGGCTGAAGAAGCCTGAAAGACTAACTCAGTTGGGATTTGAGCGCCGAGATACTCTGGCCGACTTCGGTGCCGCGGGAGAGTTCGTCTTCCATGCGACGGCATGCGGCAAGCACGGTGGTGTGGTCTTTGCCGCCGAACTTCTTCCCAAGCTCTGGGAAGGACTCGTCGGTGATGGTCCGGGCGAGGTACATCGCGACCTGGCGAGGGATGCTGATATCGCGTGAGCGCTTGGCGCCTTTGATATCCGCAGGCTTGATGCCGAAATACTGAGACACCTGGCGGATGATGCGGTCCACGGTCATGCCTTTGCCATCATCGAGATTCATGCGCTTGAGCATGTCTCGCGCAAAATCGAGTGTCATCGGCATGCGCATCAGGCTCGCCTGTGCTCCGAGACGAACCAGCACGCCCTCGAGCTCGCGCACGTTGGAGCGCACCGCACTCGCGATGAGCATGGCCACATCTTTGGGCAGCGGGACGCCGTCTGCTTCGGCCTTCTTCTCAAGAATGGCCACGCGGGTCTCGACGCTCGGAACCTGAATATCAGCGGTCAGGCCCCACGCGAAGCGGCTCGCGAGGCGGTCCTCGATGCCCGGAAGCTCGCGCGGCGGCTTGTCCGAGGTGATGACGATCTGCTTGCCCATCTGGTGAAGGCTGTTGAACGTGTGGAAAAACTCTTCCTGCGTCGAATCTTTGCCGCCGATAAACTGGATATCGTCGATGAGCAGAATGTCGCACTGATTGCGGAACTGCGTGCGAAAGTTGTTCATGTCCTTTTGCCGAAGCGAGGTGATCAGCTGGTTCATGAAATCTTCGGCGGAGAGATAGAGCACGCGCTGAGTTGGGTCGCGTCGAAGAACCTCAATGCCCACTGCCTGCAGAAGGTGCGTCTTACCGAGCCCAACACCGCCAAATATAAAGAGCGGGTTGTAGGTTTGAGACGGGTTCGTGGCCACGGCCTGACACGCGGCGTGTACGAATTGGTTCGACGAGCCGACCACGAATTCTTCAAACGTATAGCGAGGGTTCATGCCCGCTTGATGGGCGAGCTCTTTCCAGTCTTTGCGTGGGACCGCAATTTCGAGTTGGGTAGCTTTGACCTGTCGTGCTGCGGCTTTCGGCGAGTCGATGAGCACGGCCTGCGGCTCATGGATGTCGATTCCTTGGACGTCGAGCTTGAGTTTCCAGACCCCGGGAGTCACGGCTTCGAGCGCTTCTTGAATGAGGTCGACGTAGTTGTCTTCGAGCCAGGCTTTGTTGAAATCATCGATCACCGAGATATGAACCCAGCGTTCAACACCTTTATCTTCGAACCTGGTGACCTCGAGAGGTTGAAACCAGGTTTCAAAGTTGTGTTGACTCACTCGGTCTTTCAAGTGACGAAGGGCAGCTTGCCAGGTCTCCAACATAGATACTTGCCGTGGGACAGGGGTCACAAAACGGGTCGAAACAGGGGGCGCAGAGCTAAATGAACTGACCCTAGTTATCAACCACCTTTTTGGGTTGTGGAAGGTAAAAAGTGGGCGGCACAGAATTTGCGAAGGCCGCATTTGGAGCCGTTAAGACCGCATTCAGTGGTGATCCGAAGTTTTCCACAGATTCATCCACAGGCTGATGTGATCACATGCCCATATTTTTGATGCCTCGGAAACAAACCACCCTAAGTGCGCGGCATTAGCGGTGAAACCCATACTTGCCTCGAAAAGTGTGGCAAAGTCCCCACATGATGTGTGAGTTTTGAACGGCGATCTTGAAGCGATCGGTTAGATGGTCTCGGCGATCTGGGCGATCACGGAGTCGACTTCGCTGGGGTCGAAATCAAACGCAGCGCCGATGGCGTGACAGAACTGACGCTCGGTCTCGGTGAATCCATCGGAGACGGTGATGGCCACGAACATTCTGAGGCCGATCATTCGGAGTTCCTGTGTTTCCACACGGCGCGCAAGGGACTCGAGGAAGCCTTCAATGACGCCATGGTCGTCCAGATTGCCTTCGAGGAGCTCACGGGTCTTCGCGCTATGATCAGTGACCTCGTTTCGCGCGTCTTCGTCCCAGATGAACGGGAGTCGGAGCAGCTCTTCGTCGAGTTGTGCAAGCTCGTCCTCGGTGGTCTCACCGTCGGCGAGCACGCCGAATACGAGGAGGTCCAAAAACGCCTTATTGGCGTCGATGCTCATTTCTTTGAGGGAATCGAGCTCGTCAAAATAGCTCATGACTTCGTTTTCAAGGGACATATTTTCCTCTTAATAATGGATCAATCCATTTGGATAAGGCCATGGGCCAGGAGGTCCATGGCGGCAGTCAGTGTTTCTTCTACGTCGACCGTCATGCCGAGGGCGAGGTTTGCCTGCATCCCGTCGAGCATGGATTTTAAGACAATGGCCATGGAACGTGCGTCGCACTCGCGGACCTGGCCGGCTTCCACACCTCGGTTTAAGAGCTCGGCGATCCGGTCAAAATAGTTGGTCTGGAGCTCTTTGAGCTGCTCTTGGATCTCTTCATCACGTAGCGCCATTTCGCCGATGATCACCATGAACCTTGGGCGGTCAGAGTTCGTGAAGAGTTCCATGAAGTAGCCGGCGAGCTCGATGAGCATCTCGGGTACCGAGTTGGTCTCGGACATGACGCCGTCTATGGCGGCCATGGTGACATCGTATTCTTGCTGCACGAGGGCGCGAAAGATCTCTCGCTTGGACTCGAAATGGAAGTAGATGCCGCCCTTTGAGAGGCCGGAAGCGCGTGCAATCTCATCCATCTTGGTCGCGAAATATCCATTTTCCAGAAAACATGCACGAGCCGCTGTCAGAATCTGTTCCCATCGCTCGTCGGGGCTTCGATGTTTGGTCATGGTCTTGTCGTCTCAGAAGTCGGCCGAGTATTCAACGATGTGGAGATTCGCGCAAGCGCCCTAGATTGACTTCGTGGATAAGTTGTAATAGTCAGGGGTCCGAAATTCTTAGGAGACGATTATGGCTTCAGGCGGAATAGGATTGGGAAAAGAGGTTGTTCAGGGCATCTTTGGCGGGCTGATCGCGATCATCATCTGTGTCGCAATCGGCAGTGCGATTGCACAGTCGATGAGTCATGGCCCAAAGGACAACGCAGCTCCTGCAGCAGCAGAGGCTGAGGCTCCTGCTGAGGTTGCTTCGCCGGACGGCGCGGTTAATCCCGAGACCAACACAGCCGAGTAGTAAGTCTCTGGCACACTGCTTGCTCTTGTTCGTGCGCAGTGGCTCATGTCGAGCCGAATTTCAATGAGGCAGACCCATGAAACGACTTACCTACAAAGATTTCTCTGAAATTCGAAATGACCAGACGCGGCTTATCGATGTGCGCGAGGCGGACGAGTACCGCGCGGTTCACGTCAAGGGCGCAGAGCTCTGGCCGCTTTCACGCATTCAAGAGGGCGCGCTTCCTGAGGAAGACGAGCGCGAGACCTTTGTGATTTGCCGCTCTGGCGCACGTAGTGCCGTAGCCGCCTCAATCTTTGAGCGCATGGGCTGGCGTGAATGCACCAATATCGAGGGCGGCACGCTTGCAGCCCAAGAGATGGGCGCCGACCACGTAGAGTAAAATCTACACGGTCGACGTTGCCCCGTCCGTTGCAACACTAGTACCTGTGCACAGGGGAGGAATTACTTAACTCGTCGTCTCACGCGAACGGAGACGAGCCCGAGCAACAAGAGCATGAGTGCAGAACCAGGCGAGGAGTTTCCGGCGGCTGAACAGCCGCTTCCTGAGACGAATTGCGTGGTGTTATCTTCGACCAGGTCTTCGTCAATCACGCACTCTGCGCCGTCGAGCACAAAGCCTTCGTCGCACTCACAGGTGTAATTGCCCGCGGTGTTCACACACTCTCCGCCTTCACCGCAGATATCCACCATTTCACATTCGTCGATGTCTTCACACACGGTGCCATCCCCGTTGACGTCGGTGTAGCCATCTGGGCATTCAGAGCACTCAAAACCACCTTCGGTGTTGGTGCATTCTGAACCTTCGCCGCACACTGGGGTTTCGGTTTCCACACACTCATCGATGTCCTCACACACGGTGCCGTCGCCGTTGACGTCCGTGTAGCCATCTGGGCATGCGCCACAGAGGAAGCCACCTTCCGTGTTATTGCAGGCTACGTTCTCGTCGCAGACTGGGTTTTCGGTGTCCGCACACTCGTCGATATCTTCACACACGGTGCCGTCGCCGTTGACGTCCGTGTACCCGTCTGGGCATGCGGTGCAGGTGAACCCGCCATCGGTGTTTGAACACGCGGTGAGCTCGTCACAGACTGGGTTTTCGGTATCCGCGCACTCATCCACGTCCTCACACACTGTGCCGTCGCCGTTGACGTCGGTGTACCCATCTGGGCATGCCGTACACTCGAATCCACCGTCCGTATTGGAACATACGGTGAGCTCGTCACAGACTGGGTTTTCAGTATCCGCACATTCGTCGATGTCTTCGCAAAGCGAGCCGTCTCCGTTGATATCGTTGTAGCCGTCTGGGCATGCACCGCAGACAAAGCCGCCTTCTGTGTTATTACAGACGCTGAGCTCATCGCAGACGGGGTTCGCCGTGTCCGCGCACTCGTCGATGTCTTCGCAGACCGTGCCGTCACCGTTGACGTCGGTGTACCCGTCTGGGCACGCCGAGCAGGTAAATCCGCCGGTGGTGTTGGTACACGTGGTGACCTCGTCGCAAACCGGATTTGCCGTGTCTGCACACTCGTCGATATCCACACACACGGTGCCGTCGCCGTTGACGTCAGTATAACCAGCGGGGCACGCGGTACAGGTGAACCCACCCGTGGTGTTCGTGCACGTAGTCAGCGCGTCACATACAGGGTTGGCGGTGTCTGCACACTCGTCGATATCTACACATTCGGTGCCGTCCCCGTTGACGTCATCGTAGCCGTCTGGGCAAGCCGAGCAAGTAAAGCCGCCGGTGGTGTTCGAACACGTAGTCAGCGCGTCACACACGGGGTTCGCGGTGTCCGCGCACTCGTCGATATCTACACATTCGGTGCCGTCCCCGTTGACGTCATTGTAGCCATCTGGGCACGCGGTACAGGTGAACCCACCAGTGGTGTTGGAGCACGTGGTGAGCGTGTCGCACACGGGGTTTGCGGTGTCCGCGCATTCGTCGATATCCACGCACTCGGTGCCGTCGCCGTTGACGTCGCTGTAGCCTGCGGGACACGAGGTACACGTGAACCCACCATCGTTGTTGACGCATGTAGTCAACGCGTCGCAGTTGTCGGTTCCTTCGGTGCACTCATCGATATCGTCACAGCCTGCTGGCGGTGACGAGAGCGTGCAAGTGTCGTTGAAGTCAGGGGATACCGCGCTGTTATTGCACACGGGGAATCCTTCGTAGCCAGTTGGACACTGGTCAGAGCCTGGCGAGATTTCATCACCGTCACAGACCTCAACGCCGAAGTGGGCGAAGCCGTCGCCGCACTCATTGAGTTGGCAGATCAGGGTACAACTTCCGTTATTGTCATTATTGACGCCTTCGTCGCAAGTCTCGCAGAGCTCAAGCGTGCCGTTGCCACATGAGGGTAAGGTTCCTTGTGCGAGGCGATAGCGAAAGACGCCCAACGTGTTTGCGTTAGTATCGTTGACCAAATCGAGCACAGCGGCGGTACCTGAGCCAGGCAGAGCCACAGCGTTTATGGTGTCTCCGGCGTCAATTCCCGCTACGGCTTCTGAGCCTCCGAGGCCACCCGTGCCATCACTCGCGTCACCCGTAGTCCACTCAAGGTTTTCGTATCGGAACTCGATATCCGCAGTGGGAATGCCACCACACTCGGGGTCCGCAAAGGTGAGGATGGCCTGATATGAGTTAGTGCGGTCGGTCTTTTGGTCGTAATAGCCGACATTGTCCCAAGTAAAGATGAACCTACCGTTGGCCGAGTCGTTACATACATAGAGTTCGCCACCGTTGATCGGTCGGATATCGACGTCCGAGAAGTACGGTGCGATGATTGGACGGTCTAGACCCGGAATGGCCACCGGGGTGAAGGTCGAATACTGCGATCCGAACGAGATGTTGCCGTTCACGTTCATATAAACAGTCGTATAGGAATTTCCGGAGATATTGATTCCGGCGGGGAAGACCGAGGACACGTCCACGGCTACACCACCATCATCTAGACTTCCGCCATCATCGAGAGCACCGAGAGGGTCGAGGGCGATGAGCGTTACGCGTTGCGGTACGCCAAATCCGCCCGAAGGACATTGAACGAGGTCGGCGGCTAGTGCATCGCCCGCTCCGAGTGCGATCAAACCAATAACAATACTCTTAAATTTCATATCAACTACTCCAAACAAAATTCGTCCCCGGATCTCAAGGATTTGGGGCCTGTCTACATCAACCTACATTGAAATTCTAGATGATTTGGATTTAAGTTTAGAGAGTACCTGTTCTCCGATCAATAGTTCGGTAGTATCAACACTCTGGCGAAGAAGGTCTTTGGTACGTTGAGGCTATTTTTGAGTTTACTGGTTCCCCATCTCAAGCGGGTAAAGTCCGCCTCTATACTTTTGCTGATGCTTAGCGGATGCGCCGAAGAGCTTCAGCTTGAGGCGCCACCCGCGGTAGTCCGAGCCGTCTGGAATCCGGCAACCGGCGAGCTCCCTACACCCAGCAACCTGGCCACGAATGCGGCCGGGGCACTTGCGCTGCCCACCGATGGAAACCTTAGCGCGGCCGAAATCGAGTTCCGCCAATACCTCAATTTCCTGGGTGCGTACCCCCTTCAGTCCACCATCAAGATTCCGCTAAGCGGCCCCGTTGTCCCTCATACGGTGGCTCCAGCGCTAGTCTTCAGTGATGTAACTCGGGGTGAGATTGCGAGCCTCGACGTGGAGTTCGACGCTGAAACCAACACGATATTGGCACGCCCCGTGCCACATCCAGACTCTATTGGCGCCGGCCTCGAACCCGGCCACGAGTACGTGTATGGCCTGGCCGGCTACGATTTTGGTCCGCGAGGCCCCCTAAACGAGGACGTCATCGCCGATGCCGCCTTCTTTTTCGCCCGGACCCAGAACTCATTGCTCGACCACGTGCCGGCGATGCCCGGCGCCAATACCGCCGAGAAGACCGAAATCGCCACTCAGCTCGAGGAAGTTCGCCTCAAGTACAACTCAGTCTTCGACCAGATGGCGCAACGCGGATTCTCCCGAGACTTGGTCGCGGTGGCCGGCTCTTTTAAGACCACGGATGCGCCTTCGGTATGGTTTGATCCAGACGCGGCCATCCTCCCCATCCCGAACGAACTGCTCAAAGACGACGGTCGCGTCAACGTCCCCATCAATGACGAAGACGACGAGGACACGCGCGCCCTCAAGGCGCAGTACAATCGGCACACGGGCTTTAGCGCGTCCGGAGCCATTGTGGTGGAGGCGACCGATGCCGTAGATTCCGGCACGGTAAATGCCAACACGGTACGCCTTTTGAGGTTGGACGGAGACCAAGTTGTGGAGGTGGCCGATCTTGAGCGCGGGGTGCTCGACGACGCTCGAAAAATCTGGGTGAAGCCGCGGCTGACGCTAGAAGACGGGGCTTTGCACGTCTTGGTTGTGACTCGGGATGTGAGCGCCGGTGGGCGCCCTCTTGAGGCCCAACCGCTCGCCGCTCTGCTCCGATCCAAGGCACCTCTTTTGGTCAATGGTGAGGCGCAGGTTGGAGTGCTCGACGACGAGAGCGCTGCTGAGCTCGAACCCGTGCGAATCCGCATGGCACCTGTCTTGGACTGGCTAGAAGCACAGGGCGTAAGCCGCTCTTCGCTCGCCGCAGCCGTGCCGTTTGAGACGGTGAACGGGCTCGAGTATCTAATGGGTCTTCGCGCCAGAGTTTATGAAGAGAATGTGAGCACCGAGCTCCGCAATGTGGTCAATCAGTCGCCGTCGGATCGCGGGCTCGGCCTGCTGCTGCGCGACGTTGAGACGGTGGTCACAGGCGAAATCACGGTACTCGAGCTCCTCGATCCGGCGACTAGGGCGTTTCGGCCTGATATGCGCGGTGAGCCCAACTCGGTGTCTTTTGTGCTCACGATTCCAGAATCTGCGCGGCCCGGCGAACCTGTGCCGGTGGTCTATTTTGGCCACGGACTCTTTACGAGCCGCGAGCTTGTCTACATGATCGCCAATACGCTCGCCGAGGCCGGATGGGCCACGTTTTCAATCGACTTCCCGTATCACGGGCGGCGTACCGTCTGTACGTCTGACGTAGACTGTGTGGACGGTGGACGATGCGACGAGCTCGGCCAGTGCATCCTCCCCGACGGCTCCAAAGGCGGGCTCGCCACGGTTTCAAGCCCATGGCCAGACGGGCCGGAGTGGCCTGCCGTGACCGGCGCGGTTTTTGTGGATGTAGATAATATCGCGTCGACGCCGGACCATTTTGCCCAGGCCGTGATGGACTTAAGTCATGGGCTGCGTGTGATTCGCCAGGCGGATTGGGCAGGGGCGAGCGGTGGATACGAGTTGGACGGCTCCGACGTGATGTACCTCGGGATGAGTTTGGGCGGCATCATCGGGTCCATCTTTTCTGCGGTTGAGCCCACCATCACTAGCTTTGCGCTGAATGTGCCTGGGGCCAATTTTTTCCAACTCTTGGTGAACTCGGCCTCGTTCGAAACCGCGTTTGAGCACGTCTTAGAAGAGCGTGACATCGAGCTCGGCTCGGACGAGTACTTCCGGTTTGAGACGGGTTTGCGCTGGCTCTTGGATCCGGTAGACCCGCTCAACATCGCGCACCATGCGACCATCGCGCCTTTTGAGTACACGGATCCTCTCACGGGCGAGACGCGCACCTCTCCCATAAAGCGCGTCATGATTCAGCAAGCCGAAGATGATATCGTGGTGCCGAATGCGGCAACGCGGTCGCTCTCGGAGCGTATGGAAGTGCCGATTCGGAATTACACGCCTAGCATCTCAAATCACGCCTTTTTGTTCGACCCGACATCTTTTGAAGGACGGCGTGCACGTCAAGACGTTGTAGAGTTCTTTGAGCAGAGAAATCAGTGATGACAAACGATGAGAAAAGCTCGCAGATGGCCAAGGTCGCTACCTGGGGCATGATTGTAGCGGTGAGTTTGGGTGTGCTCGTGATCTACCTGAAGAGTATCGGGGTCCGCGCGATAGGGCCGATTCCCACTCTAATTTTGCCGCTGAGCGCCTTTGTGGCCCGCAGCTGGGGCATCGCGTATTTTGCGCCTGAGCGCCTCGCGAAGAAGCAACGGGGAATGGCATTGCTGGTCACACTTGTTTCGGTGGTAGCCGTGGCCATTGCCGCGGCGCGAATCTAAGAGGTCCTCCATGCGCGTTTTCCTAATTTTGGTGTTCTTGAGTCTGGTGAGTGGTTGTCCAAAGTCGAGCCCACCTGAAACCCAGCCCGACCAATCCGTCACAGCTGCAGCCGAGGAGCCGGCTGCTAGCGCTGCTGAGCGCCCATCGGTTAACCCCGAGTTGACCGCTGAGGCCCTGGCCCCAGAAGGCATGGGTATCGCTACGTTTGCCGGCGGGTGCTTTTGGTGCATGGAGAAACCATTTGAGGTCATCGACGGCGTCAAGGCGGTCTACTCCGGCTATACGGCGGGCCCCGAGGTCAACCCGACCTACAAAGAGGTGGCCTATGGCCGAACTGGCCATACCGAAGCCGTGCGAATTGTCTACGACCCCGCGAAAGTCGAGTACGAGCTCCTCCTGAAAGTCTTCTGGAGGAATATCGACCCGACTCAGGTCAACGGGCAGTTCGTGGATAAGGGCAAGCAGTACCGAAGCGGGATCTACACGCACGACGCGGCACAGGCTGCCGCCGTAGAGGCGAGTCTGGCCGAAGTTCGGGCCAAATTCGACAAGCCGATCGTCACAGAAATTCAGGCCGCGGGCCCCTTCTATCCGGCCGAAGAATACCACCAGGATTTCTACATCAAGGACCCGTCACACTATCAGCGATATCGCAGCGGGTCTGGTCGCGACGCTTTTCTAGAGCGCGTCTGGGGTGAAGAGGCTGGCGGCTACAGCCTGCACGGCGGCAAATGAAGCGTGTGTTTCGCATCGCCGCGGTGATCTACGTGCTCACGTTGAGTGCGCTGATCGTGGCCTATATTCACGTCTCGGTGGTTCAAGTTGAAGTGGCGCTCCATCTGCAAGCGCCGAAGGTCTGGTACAAAGACGCACCAAACGCACTGCGCGGCGTGATCATGGACGGGCCTACGGGGCGCATGCTCACTGGCGCGCGCCTGAATTTCACTCAGGGCGAGGAGTCCTTCTCCAAAGGAAAAAGCGAGGGTCACGGCTATGTTCAGATGCCCATCGAGGCGCCGAAGGCAGGCAGGTTGAGCGCCAACGTGCGTGTCGAACACACCTCGATCGAACCCTATACGGCGCCCTTTGAGGTGGAGGTGGCCGCAGGGGTGCCGGCCTGGCAATGGCCAAAGCTCAAGACCCGCGTGGTTCCCGAGCCCGGAAGAAGCACTGAGGTCAAGGACCCGAGCCATACCGGAGAGCTGCGTGTGGAGCCGATGTTGGCGAGCAAAGAGCTGGTTCGTGGTCTTCCAAACACGGTCTGGTTCAGAGTGATAGACACCGCCGGAGCGCCGGTGGATGCGCGCGTTGAAGTGGAGAAACTTTCGGGCCTCCAGGACCTCGAGCTTCCTCAGACGATCATCGTTCAGCACGGTCTTTTTTCGCTCAACCTTCAGCCGGTGACCGCATTGAAGCTTGAGTTTAAGGCCGTCGACGGTGAGCGCATGGGCGAGTCCGAAGTCTGGCTTACGAGCGTTGCGGCTCAGTACGTGTTGCGGATGCAAGAGAGCTTCCTGACGCCTGAAGGCAGCGCAAAGGGTCATGTACAGGCGTTGACGCGCCAAAGTGGGCTCCTTGTGGACACGTATATCGATGGTCACTGGCAGGCGGCGAGCGCGTTTCGAGTGGCGAATCACGAAGGAGGCATCGAGGTCTTTCACGGGCCTGGACGTATGGCCCGCGTCCAGATCTACGAGTCCTTCTTCGGAGTCGGGACCGCGTGGGATTCTCGCTACGTGGTTTTGACCGATGAGCTTGGGGTCAAGGGCTGCAGGGACGCACTGAGACACGCGTTGAGGCTTGTGGATACCGCCGGACAAAAGGTCTGGGCCGAGGCGATGATGTGGCGCGTGGGAGGATTTGAATTGCGTGAATGCAATCGCGTGCTCGAGGCCACGTTGCAACTGATTCCCACAAATTTCGAAGAGCCGCCGGTACTCTTGAGCACCAAAGCGCAAGACCAAGAGAAGCTCGACGCGTGGATCGCTGAGGTACAGGGCCGCATCATGATCGCGATTGTGTTCGCGCTCTTGATAGGCTTCTTGTTTGTGGTGGTCCTGGTGGTCCAGGGAGTAGCCGCGCGGCGCACACAAGCCATGGCGATGTTGGAGGCCAGTGATCTTGAGGATGGGGAAGATGAGATTATTGAACGGTTTGGGCCGCTCTTATTCTACACCCAGGTCGCCATCTTATTGGGCACCGTAGGTCTCTTTGGCGCGGGACTCGTGCTGATTTTGGGGCTTTTGTAATGTCTACGAGGGCTCTGTCCTCGTAGGACGGACGCCGATTATGAAATGAACGTTGAAAAGGCGAGGAACGTCGTTTTTCCGAAGTTCCTCGCCCGCTCAAAATTTTTGGGTCGTTTTGTAGAGTCGAACTCTTTGCCGCGTTCATCTCACGCGGACAGAGCCCGCGTGTACGCTAATCTCAGTATCGGTAGGTGTCAGGCTTGAACGGTCCAGCCTTGTCCACATCGATGTACTCAGCTTGCTCGGTGGTGAGCTCGGTGAGTTTCGCGCCGAACTTGCCGAGGTGCAGACGTGCAACCTTCTCGTCAAGGTTCTTCGGCAGGGTAACGACCGACTTGCCGTAGTTCTCAGCGCGCTCGTGCAATTCGATCTGCGCGAGCACCTGGTTGGTGAACGAAGCTGACATCACGAGGCTTGGGTGGCCGGTTGCGCAACCGAGGTTCACAAGACGACCTTCGGCGAGGATGATGACCGAGTGGCCATCCGCGAAACGCCATTCGTGGACCTGTGGCTTGATCTCGATCTTCTCGACCTTGCCTTCTTTCTTCAACTTCTCCATGCCGGCCATGTCGATTTCGTTATCGAAGTGACCGATGTTGCACACGATAGCGTTGTGCTTCATGCGGCTCATGTGGTCAGCCGTGATGATGTTGAAGTTACCGGTCGCGGTGCAGTAGATATCGAAGCCAGCCTCGATAGCGTCTTCGACCGTGATGACGTCGATGCCCATCATGGATGCCTGAAGGGCACAGATTGGGTCGATTTCCGAGATCGCAACGCGTGCGTGTTGGCCGCGCAACGAATCTACCGAGCCTTTACCCACATCGCCATAACCGCAAACGAGGGCGCGCTTTCCGGAGATAAGCACGTCGGTGGCGCGGAAAATCGCGTCGATCAACGAGTGACGGCAGCCGTAAAGGTTGTCGAACTTCGACTTCGTGACCGAGTCGTTGACATTGATCGCAGGGAAGAGGAGTTCGCCGCGCTCTGCCATTTGGAGGAGGCGATGAACACCTGTGGTGGTCTCTTCGGAGACGCCGCGGATGCCCGGTGCGTACTTGATCCAGTATTCTTTGTCGATCGCCTGAAGGTCGGTGAGAACCTCGAGGATGACCTGCATCTCGTGAACTTCGGTTGAACTTGGGCTTGGCACTACGCCGGACTTGTTGAACTCAAGGCCTTTGTGGATGAGCAAAGTCGCGTCACCGCCGTCGTCGAGGATCAGGTTTGGACCTTGTCCGTCAGGCCAGTGAAGCGCCTGGAACGTACACCACCAGTACTCCTCAAGGGTCTCGCCTTTCCAGGCGAAGACAGGGACACCAGCTGGCTTGTCAGCAGTGCCGTTCGGGCCAACAGCTACAGCTGCAGCGGCGTGGTCCTGGGTCGAGAAGATATTGCAGGATGCCCAACGAACTTCCGCGCCGAGCTCGACGAGGGTCTCGATCAGAACCGCAGTCTGGATGGTCATATGCAACGAACCGGTGATTCGAGCACCTTTGAGTGGGAACTTACCCTTGTACTCTTCGCGAAGTGCCATCAAACCTGGCATCTCGTGCTCGGCGAGCTCGATCTCTTTTCGGCCGAAAGCCACAGTCTCTGGGGACATGTCACGGACTTTGTACGGAAGCCCTGAAAAGAGCTCAAGTCCAGTGTTCATAAAGGTTGGGATGGTTTCTGCGAGTGACGATGACATATTTTTCCTTCTATGAGTTTCCGGGGCTTCGATGCACGTATCTAGGCCTCAGGTTCAAAACACGCGCATACATAGCGATTTCGACTCGTGCTTACAAGTCTCGGCACCGATTCAATACGATGGTATGAAAGAGACGCTATAGATCAGGGCTCAAGTCTATGAATACTTTACCAACTATCGCCATTGTGGGTTGCGGGCGCGTGGCGCCGCGTCATTTCGATTCGTTGCCGGGCCGATTTCGGCTGGTGGGGGTCTGCGATGTGGATTCCGAGGCGCGGGCGCGGGCGAGTCAAACCTACGACGTGCCGGGGTATGCGAGCCTTGAGGCGATGTTCGCCGAGGAGACGCCGGACGTGGTGGCGCTGGCCACGCCGAGCGGACTTCATCCCGAGCAAGCCATTTTCTGTGCTCAACGTGGCGTGCATGTGATCACCGAGAAACCGATGGCGATTCGCTGGCAGGACGCGCAGCGTATGGTTCATGCGTTTGAGGCCCACGGTGCGCGGCTTTTCGAGGTCAAACAAAACCGTTTTAGCCCGCAATGGATGTACTTGAAAAAGGTGCTGAGCGAAGGTGGGCTCGGCCGCGTTCACTCGATTCAAGCCAATCTTTTTTGGGCGCGCCCACAGGCGTACTACGACCTCGCCGCGTGGCGCGGCACGTGGGAGATGGACGGCGGGGCGCTGATGAACCAGGCGATTCACCACGTAGATGTGGTGCGCTGGCTTTTTGGCCCCGTGGAGAGTGTTCAGGCGATGAGCGCGACGCTCGCGAGGCGCATCGAGGTTGAGGATACAGCGGCGGTGCAAATGCGTTTTCGCTCAGGCGCCATTGGGTCCATGCACGTCTCGATGCTCGCCCCGAATACGAACTTTGAAGCCTCGCTGACGGTCATCGCCGAGAAGGGGCTGATCCGCCTCGGCGGCGAGCTTTGCGATCAGGTTTTGACCTGGGACGCCGATATCGAGCGGCCGGCAGAAGTTGGAGCAGCCGAGTCGCCTTATGGAAACGGACACCCACTTTTTTATCAGGACGTCCACGAGGCGCTAACCGAGGGCCGGCGCGGCTTGCTCGAGGGACGCGAAGGTCTCAAGGCGCTCGAAATCATCATCGCTGCGTATCGTTCGGCTAGCGAAGGCCGACGCATCAGCTTGCCTCTAGAGGATACCCTATGAAGTTTCTCATTCTCGCCGCAATTGGACTTAGCCTGGCCTGTAATGACAGGACCTCTGACCCTCAGACGCCTCCGAATTCCGTGGACACGCCTGATATGACGGAAGCAGACGCGACTCCAGACATGGACGAGACGGGGTGCGCGGCGGCAGGGGAAGTACGCGTAGGCGCATGGAATCTGACTCTGGACGCGGACGGTGTGCTCAAGATCGCGGGGCCTGATGTGGAGCTACTGAGCCGTTCGTTGTGTTCTGCCGAGACCCCTGGCGTGCGCATGATGCGCGGTGGTGCGAGTGTTCGTGAGGCATTCGGCGCCTTCCAGATCGACCTTGAGCCCGAGGGCAACGAGGCGCAATGGTTCGCGGGGAAGAACGGTGTGCGCATGGAGGAGAGCGAGGACGGTGCTGAAATCACGGTGCCGGTCGAGAACTCCGAGGTGCGAATCCAGCTCACGCCGGACGCCGAAGATGGGCTCCGAGTGCAGCTCGTGGCCGACGAAGCCGATGCCTACGTGGGCGGCGAGCTCAGCCTGGAATGCGATGGTGCGGCGTATTTCGGACTTGGATCTCAGGTCACGGGCATGGACCTCGGCGGGCGAACCTACCCCCTTTGGACTCAGGAGCAGGGCAACGGCAAACCGGAGAGTGGGTCGCCATTCCCGCTCAAGAATATCCCCGAGGCGGCCTACGCGCCGATGGGCATCTGGCACGCGTCCACAGGTTGGACCGGGCTTGTGACGCACGACGGCTATTCCGAGATTGACCTCTGCCAGACCGACGCTGTGCGGCTTCGGTCGTATCAGGCGTTTCCGGGCATGGTGATTCTGAGCGGGACGCCACGCGAGCGTTTGACGAAGGCCACCGAGTTTACGGGCCGAAATCAGGGCGTGCCCGATTGGGTCTTTGGGTTCTGGGTGAATGCAGTTGGCGGGCCGGCGCGCGTGGAAGAGGTGGCTCAGACCGTGCGCGACCGTGGGATTTTGGCTTCGGCGATCTGGACCGAAGATTGGATCGGCGGCACGAGCACTGATTTTGGGTATCGGCTCTCGTATGCGTGGGAATGGGATCAGGAGATGTACCCGAACCTCCCGGAACAGGTGGACACGCTTCATGAGCGCGGGTTTGCCTTCCTCGCCTACTTCAATCCTTTTGTGCCGCAGACCACGCGGATGTACCAAGAAGGGGTCGACGGCGGGTACCTGATCAAGGATGACGCGGGCGAAGTCATCGTGTTTAGCGACCCCGCGTTTCGTCAGGCGAGCCTTGTGGATTTGACGAACCCCGAGGCCTTGGAATGGAGCCAGGGCTACCAACGGCGCGCTATTCAGGAGATTGGGGCGGACGGTTGGATGGTGGACTTTGCCGAGTGGCTCCCCACAAATACGCGTCTCGATAATGGTCTTTCAGGTTGGGATTTCCACAACCTCTACCCGGTGGCATGGCAGACAGCGAACCGCGAGATGCTGGAGGCTGAGCTTGGCGAGACCGAGGCGCAATGGACGTATTTTGCGCGCTCGGGTTGGGCCTCGGCCAATGGTGGAACGCCTGGCGTGGCGCCTACCCTCTGGGCGGGCGACCAGGATACGTCGTGGGATTATGAAGACGGCTTCCCCACGATCTTTCCGATCGGCGCCCACCTCGGGATGTCCGGTGTGGCGGTCTACGGCAGTGATATTGCGGGCTACAGCGCGCTGAGTTCTCCGCCGACGACGAAGGAGCTCTTCTTTAGGTGGATGGCGGCCGGCGCGTTTCATCCGTTGATGCGCACGCATCACGGCGGCGCAGAATGCGAGAACTGGAGTTTTGACCGCGACGAGGAGACTTTGCTGCACACGGCCAGGTACTCCAGAATTCACGGACGCCTCTTGCCCTATTTCAGCCAACTCATGGAAGACGCCCGCGAGTTTGGCTGGCCAATCGTGCGCCACCCCTATCTGGTTGAGGGCGATTCACCGGCACTCTGGGAGACCGAAGAGTATCAGTATTTCCTCGGAGACAACATCCTTGTGGCGCCGGTCATGACTGAGGCGGCCGTTGGCCGAGACGTGGTTCTTCCGGGCTTGTGGTGGCCACTTTTTGGAGAAAGTCCGGTTGCTGCGGCCGAGGTTCGAGCTGACGCGGCCGTGGGTGAAATCCCAGTGTTCGTGAGGCCAGGCGTGGCTCTGGAGCTGATGCCCGAGGTGGATTCTTTCTATCCGGCGGTCGATGCTGAGGTGCGAGACTTGAGTTCTGTGAACAGCCGAATCGTGGCCCTCTATCCCGATGAGAACGGGTCTGCGGCCTCAGATTCGGACTTGGAAATCACGGTTCAAGGGCTTGAGAATTGGGACCCAGCGAGCCTTCCGGAGTGCAGCAGCGAGTTGCCGTGTGTGGAAGGAAGCGTGGTCCGAGTTGTTGCCGAGACCGGCGAATCGCAGGTAGCTGGCATCAGCTTGTCCGTGGTGGCCATCCCTGAGGGCGTGACCGTCCTTGAGCTGGGGCTCGCCGGTGACGCGTGGGGAGCCTTGCGCACACCTTCAGCGTATTCGCCAAACCCCGATGCACCGACGTGGTGTGAATAGCTACGAGCCGCTTGTTCGGCGGCGGCGCGCCCAACCGTCGATATTTTGCTGGCGGCCGCGCGCCACGCCCAGCGAGCCGGATTCGATGTCCTTGGTGATGACGCTGCCAGCGCCCACGTAGGCGTCGTCTCCGATGGTGACCGGCGCCACCAGCGATGAGTTCGAACCGATGAACGCACCACTGCCAATCTTGGTGACGTGCTTGTTTTTGCCGTCATAGTTGCAGGTGATGGTCCCCGCGCCGACGTTTGCACCGGCACCGATGATTGCGTCGCCGAGATAGGAGAGATGGCTAGCCTTTGCGCCCTTGCCCATCTGGACTTTCTTGGTCTCCACAAAATTGCCGATCTTGCACTCAGCGCCGATTTCCGAGCCCGGGCGAAGGTGCGCGAACGGCCCCACCACCGCGCCATCACCCACGCTGGATTCATTGAGAACGCTGTGCGGCTTAAGATGCACCTCTTTGCCGAGCTGAGCGGCATGGAGCACACAGCCGGTCTCGATGACCGAACCCGGGCCCACGGCCGACCCCGCGCGCAGCTGCACGCCTGGATGAAGGACCACGTCCTCGGCAAGCTGCACGTCCACGTCTAAATAGACGGCCGCCGGGTCGAGCATCGTGACGCCATTGAGCATCCAGTGTTCGCGCAGGTGTTCTTGGGCGTACTTCTCGACAAGCGCAAGGTCGCAACGCGTGTTCACGCCATGAATGCGCGAGACTTCTGGGACTCGCCAGCCCAGCGGTGGCTCGAGCTGGGCCGCGGCCTCGACGAGGTCTGTGAGGTAATATTCGCCTTGAGCATTGTCTGGGGGCGACGAGCAAAGTTTGGTGAGCTCTTCGAGCAAAAACGAGGTGCGCACCACGTAGAAGCCGGTGTTGATCTCACGGATCGCGCGCTGAGCCGGGTCGGCATCTTTGAATTCCACGATACCCGTAACCTGGTTCGCATGATTCCTGACGATTCGCCCATAGGTGCTCGCGTCTTCCAACATGGCGGTCATCACGCCGAATGGGAACTCCTGCGCCGCGAGATAGAACGAGTGCAAGGTTTCGGCGTCCATATTCGGAACGTCGCCCGAGACGATGAGCGTGCGTGCAGGACCATCCTTGAGGAACTCGGCAGCGGAGTAGACCGCATGGCCGGTACCCTTTTGCTCCTCTTGAACCGCAATTTCATAACGCCCCGCGAACTCGGCAGCCAGGTAGGCCTCAACTTCTTCACGTTGGTGTCCAACCACCACCACGACTCGTGTCGCGCCGGCCTTCAACGAAGCCTGCATGACGTGCCAGATGATGGGTTTGCCAGCCACTTCGTGGAGGAGTTTGACGCGGTTGGACTTCATTCGGGTGCCCTTGCCCGCGGCGAGCACAATAGTCTGGAAATCAATCATGTGTTTGAACCTTGATGCTAGGCGTCAGTGCGCCGAAATTCGGCCATGAGTGTATGATCGTCGGTGATGATCGCGTCAAGGCCATCTTTTGCGAGCCAGTGGGCTCGGTCGAGGTCGTTGAGGGTCCACGTATTGACGGACCAGCCGCGCGCGTGTGCGCGCTCAATCATATCTGGCGAGATGAGGGACCAGTGCGGATGGATGGCTTTGATGCCGGCGAGCTTGAGTGCTGGTGCGGGCCATCCGGTATGCAATGCAAGCGGGCCTTCAGGCGCAAAGAGGAACCCGAGTGGGATTCCAGGTTTGATTCGGGAGAATCTGGCGAGCTCCACCGGATTGAAGCTCGAGACGATGTAGTTCCTGGGAACCTCCGCCAAGACCTGTGCCGTGGCCGCGGTGGGGGTGTCTCGCGCGATTTTGGGTGCCTTGATTTCCACGTTGATCAGAAAGTCGTCGCCGGGCAGTAGTTCTAGAACTTCGCGTAGAGTCGGCACTCCCATCCGTTCAGGGTCGGCATCAAAACGCTCGGGGTTGATCGGCACGATACGCGCTAAATCCTCCGCTTTCATCTCCTGAACGCGAGCCCCTATGCCGTAGAGCCGCTCAAGGTTGTCATCATGAAAGACGACCGGAATCCCATCGAGCGAGAGTTGCACGTCGAGCTCAACGCCGTCATGGACGGTCTGCACCGCAAACTCAAAAGCCGCGAGCGTATTCTCTAAAGCGAGTCTATTGGCACCACGATGCGCGAGGAATCTCATGGTGCAGCCACGGCCTTCTTAGGTGGAGGAGGCAGGTGTGGATCGTCGTCGTAATTGTAGACGTCGGCAAGGAAATTCGCGCGCCCGTTATCGTCTACACGCACCGTGTAGTACTCCACAAAGACCGGGATTTGCCGCTCCAAGAAGACGGGCAGGTACTCACCGGTTTCGAGGATTTTGGGGATATTGTTTTTCTCGTAGAGATTATCGCGTCTCAGGAGCCATTCGGAGAAACCGAGAGGATCTTGGAGTCGCATACAACCGTGTGAATAGGCGCGAATATCGTTTCCGAATAGCGCGCGCGCGTTCGTGTCGTGAAGGTAGACGTCATAGTAGTTCGGGAAGATGATCTTCACGAAACCAAGCGCATTGTGGGCGCCAGGGGTCATGCGCACGTACTCCCAAGACTTTCCGGGGTACATCACCTCGTAATTATTCTCGGCGTACCAGCCCGGGACATTCTCGGGATCGGTAGTGCTGACATCGATTTCACCCGTTTCAGGGTTGTAGTACGGAAGCCCCGCGAGCGGGTCTGAGCTGGGCGCCGCTGCGTCAGGCGAAAGCGGGCCAAAACCTTGCGTCGGCTGTTGAGAGGGTTGTTGAGCAGGCTGGGCTTGCACGGGCGGTCGGCCCACCAGCGTGTCGTTAGCTGGCTGTGCCTGGCCCGTACCCAAGGAGTTGGTCAGAGTTTGCTCGGTCGGTGCCAGAGGAGAAATCCTCGGCGCCATGGCTTGCTGAGCGGCCTTTTCCTTGATCTTATCGTACTTCGCCTGAACGTACTTTTTGACCTTAGGAAGGATCTCTTCCTTCCGGATTCTAGGCGTCACGTTCCAATACGGATTGTAGATGGCGCGGTCGATATACGCGGCGAGCGGCACCGGGGTACGGTTGGCGTTTTGGCACTCTTTGGTCTCGGGATCGCACACGCGGTCGTTATTTCCGACAACCACTCGGTGGCGCCTCGCGAGCTCCTGGTTCTCCCAGATCTCCGCGTGGAAATCTGCGACGTTGATGAAGACGTAGACCTCGTCCTCTTCGTGCCGAATATTTGTGTCTCTCCAGCGCTGAACATTGAGCCGGATTTGCTCGAGACGGCGCTCAGCGGGCACGTTCAAGCTCTTCCAGAACATCGTGTGGGGCTTACCCGTGACCGGCATCTGGTGTGTCTCTTGATAGGCCTTGATCGCCTCTTCGAGATCCGCGTCATAGACGTCGTTAATCGCCTTGTTCTCCGGGAAATACCCTTCGATCTTGAGCCGCTCTTTGAGGGCCTTAGCGGTGTCGGATTTAGAACCGGGTTTGAGGTTCTTTACGGCCTTAACTTCAGGCCAACCGCCGGCCTTCACAATGCCGCGATAGCGTTTGTACTCCTTCAAGAGAGGGCGGTACTGCGGCTGCTGTGGCTCGAGGCTTTTGACGTGCGCGGCTGGGTCGTCATCCGAAGTGATGACCACGTTCAGCGTGTTTCGAATCTCGCGATGGGTATACGCCACGGGCTCGTGCGCCGCTTCAGCCACGGCTGCTGCACGCCTCCAGATCTGGCCCGCAAGATACGGCGCTTTGTCTTTGTCCGGGCGGCTCTTCTTGATCTCAGGGTCGTTGTAGTAATCGTCTTCGCGCGGGTGGATGAAGATCTTCCTCGCCTGGAAATGCTTCATCTCATGCGAGTATCTAGCCAGGGCGCTCGCGAGGAGATACTCGACCTTCGAGCTCGACTTGGCGATCTTCTTACCGAGCTCTTCGTGCTCTTTCATCGCCTTCTTAAGGCGCTCACCCTGCGGCGAGTCCAGGAGCTCCTGTGTGAGCTTCTCATGGCTCTCAGGGCCTACCACGAACTCATCTGTGGGCTGTTCGGCCACCCACTGCACCAACGGGGCTAGCTCTTCTTGCGTTGGCGCAAGGCTTTCGTGTTCGCCGCCCGTGTGCTTCTTGAGCTCCTCCATCGCAGCTGAGATCTCGGCGAGCGGGTAGTTTCGAGGGTCGAGCACGTGGTCCTCGATCTCCTGAATCGCACCCCAAATCGCTTCGCCGCGCGGCGTAAGTTCGCCGTGAACAACAAGCCGAGGCTTGTACTCGAGCTCTTCGTAAATCTCTTTGACGAACTGATCGTATGGCGGTTTATCACGCGTGGTTTTGGCCTTCTCGCGCTCCGCTGCAGCCTCGATCACCGCCTTCAGATCAGCCTGGATCGAGGCCCCTTCAGTGCGATCACTCAACGTCTGTTCAAGACTTGGTGCCCACTCGGTGACAAAGGTCTGGGCGACCTCAGGCCCTACCGGTGGGGCAGGCTTCTCGCACGCTGCTAGTGCCAGAGAAAAGCCGGCTGCCCAAAGGAGTGTGCGAAAGGTGTTCTTTTTAAAGCTCATCGTTTTGTCCGCTCAAACATCGCCAAACAAGGTACACGTCCGCGAGTCATGGTCAAGCAATGGTGGAACAAAGCGTATGGAAAATAGATTCCATGAGCTGGTCGGTTGAGGCTACACGTGTTTGATGTCGGTGGTTTCTTCATCCTCGAAATGGACCGCGATATAGCCCTGCAGCTCGCGTATTTCGGACTCGAAGCCCCCCGACAAAATCGGGAATCGACACCACGACTTCGGATCGAGGTTCTCGTCGTCCACATGGAAGCTCGGGGCGTAGCGCTCCCGTTTCCACTGGTTTCGGCACCAGAGTCGGAAGAAACGCTCGATGTAGATCCCGAGCTGTCGCGGCGTGTATTCAGGGTGGCCCGGCTGGATCATCTCGAAGATCTGAATCGGTGACTTCTTATCGCGGATCGCAAGCCTCTCGATGAGGTCGAGTAATTCGTAAGGCATGAGATCGCCTTCGTCAGTTTGCTCGGCGCCTTTGGGGCGAAGCTCAGCGGTCGGAACCTGTGCTGTGACCGACTGGAGCGCGGGGATCGAGTGATGACCCATAGGCCCCATGGTCTCGAGCCACCGCAGCCAACGCCTCAAGAAGGCCTTGTCGATTCCCCCGATCGGCGAGAGCCCGCCGCAGGTATCTCCGTCCATGGTGGCGTACCCGACGGCAGCTTCGGAGCGGTTGCTCGTGGCCAGCAATAGCGCGGACTTCATGTTGGCGAGCATCCAGATTCCGGGGCCTCGCACGCGGGCTTGGATATTCTGGAGGGCGAGGTCGTCGGTCTCCCAGGTCAAGGCGCGGCCGAGGGCGCGGGAGATCATGCCGGTGTAATTCTGCACGAATTCGTCTACGTCCAACTCGTGGAACTCGGCGTTGAGCCCTTCAGCCAGGAGCTTTGCGGCGTTCTTGGTCACGTCGCCGCTATTTCGCGTGGACTGGTAGGCGCAGGTCAAGAGGCGTTTGACCATATCGTCTGGGGTCCGGCAATCCTTGAGCTCCGGCATGTGCGGGAGTTTTTCTCGAAAACCATCGAGTCCGAGCTCTTTGACCCCGAGCCAGACCATGAGCGCACAAAGTGCCGCCACCGCGGAGCTGTCGGCGCCGCCTGAGAGCGAGACGACAAAGCCTCGGGAACGGCTTTTGCGCATATAGTCGAAGAGCGCGAGCGAGACGGCGCGGCAAAACTCTTCTTCTTTGAGCTGTGGGCTTTGTTCCCACGGTGAGGACTCGTCGAAGATCGGCTCGGGCCGTTGCACCGGGAACGTGAAGTCGCACGCGACGCAGTCGTGGCGGACCTCGTCGATCATCGGGATGAAGCTCACCGTGCGGATGCGATCGAGGCGTGTTTGGTCCACGTCCACAACGCAGGTGGTGATGTGGAAATCGTCGAACGAGAGGCGCGGGCCGGTCGCGAGCAATTTTCCGGCAGCTGCGATCATGGCGCCGCCGTCGTAGATGATTCGGCCGGCATCGTTACCGAGAAGGTTCGAGTACACATAGGTCACGCCGAACGCGCGCGAGCCCTCGATCACGAACCGCCGTCGGACGCCGAGCTTTTGGAACGCGAAGTGCGACGCGCTCGGGTTCAAGATGATGTCCACGCCCTTTTGCGAGAGGTCGCTTCCTGGGCGGCGTGCTACCCACGCATCCTCGCATATTTCAAAGCCTATCCGAATGCCACCGCAGTCAAAGTATAGGTCTCCGATTGGGTATTCGACGCCGTTTCTCTGGAGCGAAGAGCGCCTGTCGGGTGGCCATGCTTTGAACCATCGAGGTTCGTAGTGGATGCCGTCTCCGGCCAAGGATTGTTTGGCCACGAAGCCCAAGATCCGGCCGTCTGCAACGAGGCATGCCGCGTTGTAGAGCCCGTTGTTGACCACGACAGGCATCCCGAAACTCACCACCATGCCGGCGGTCTCGGGTGCGAGCTCCTCCAGCACTTTCCAGGCGCGCTCGTGGGTGTTGGGTGAGTGAAACTCGTCCTCGCAGCCGTACCCTGTGATGCAGAGCTCGGGTAGGCAGAGCACGCTCACGCCTTCGCTACGTGCGGCTTCGATGGCGTCACGAATATTCTTGGTATTATGCGCCCAATCGAGAGGAGTCTGATTAAGTACCGCGGCAGCAACTTTGACCAATTTCATAAGTTCCTCTTTAGTCGACCAGCGTAGGCAAGGTCATCAAGTGAAGTAGCGCATCGCTCGGAAGCATCTCGCCACTAACGATGAGATGGCAGACTTCCAGGATGTGGAGCGCAAGTTTCTTATCTTCACGCAGCGCGCCAAGGGATTCGACGAGCTCGAGCAAGTCATCACCGCGCGAGCCGTACGACTTCGAGATCTTCTTTCGGTCCAGGGAGTTTAGCCGCATGACTTCGGCCCCAAGCTGAAAGTCGTCACTTCCCGAATCTCCGATATCCATGAAGAGGTTTCCAGAACCGGCGAGCCCAAACGTGGTGCGTTCACGGCCGTGTTTGTGGACCACAAAGCGCCCCATTTCCGCGAGCCCACGTGAAAAAAGCGTGGCCATTATGCTGTGGCCGAGGTGCAGCTCGCTTGCCACCCCGCACGCCATGGCGATCACGCGGCAGTACGCAGCAGCGAGCTCAGCGCCGACGATATCGTCGCTCTTGTAGAGTCGGAACATCTGGCTCACGAGCGCACTTTCTACCACCTCGTGAATCTCCGGGAAGGTGCTCGCGCAGACGCCGCTACCGGGCAGGCCGTTCCCCACGTCGCTCAGGCGCATGGGGCCTGTGAGAAACCCGAATCGGTGGGTCGGCGTTTCCTCCCTCAAGATTTGCGAGACGGTCTTCAAGGTGTCGCGCTCTAAGTTTCGGCTCAGGTGGACAATCGCGTGACGCCCTGTCACCACATCACCAAGCCGCCGGGCCACTTCGCGCACTTCCGCGATAGGTAGCGAGAAGAAAATCAGCGGTGTTTTCGCAAGCTCATTGAGCTCCACGACCTTGACGCCTTTGGGGAGCGCGGATTTCTTGCGCTTGTCGTGGTTCCAGACCTGGAGCTCAACGTCGGTGTACTGAAAGAGGCTCACGAGCGCATCAAAACGGTCGCCGTGGCCAACGAGACTAACTCTTTGCATAACGACTCCTTAGCTTGTGATTGCGCGTTTGATGAGTTCTTGGGTATCGATCCCAAACGACGAGGCGCGATTGGCGTAGAAGAGGAGGAGCTCCACCTTGTTGATCCGGACTCCCGAGGGCACATAATCGATGGCGGCCGGGATATGATACATGGTCAGGCTGAGGATTCCCTGGTCTACGATATCGTCGAGCGGCAGGTCGAGATTGCTCGAGAGGTGGACCTTGCCGCGCTCCCTCAAGACTTTGAACTCCGAGACCAATTCACCCACAGCAGCGCGGATTTCGTGCCACGGAATGGTTTCCTCAAAGTTCATCCGCACGAGCTGGTAGACGTCGAGCTTTGGAAACCTCGCACGAAGAAGTTCAAAGAGCGCGAGACCCACAACTGATGCGGGTAAGAGCACGGTGTTTCGCTGGAAAGAATCGGCGATTTTGGTGCCCGTATAACGCGTGTATTCGCGGTCGCGAGTGGCGTCCTCGACGATCTCACCGGTCTTCACCGAGCGTACAAATTCTGCCGGATCGATGAGGCGGCCGCGGTCATCGAGGCTCTCACCATCTAGCCCAACGGCGTTTCCGAAAACATCCATCGGCTCGCCGAAGCGGATCACGGTGGTGGCGCTCATCTTGACCGTGTTCAGAACGAATCGAATCACGGTCGAGATCTGATTGAATTCGTCGTTCTCAAGGAGGTACTGAGCGCCCCCTTCACGGCGTAAATGCTCTTTGATCAGCGATTCCGCCTCGAGCACGAGGTTGTAATTGATAGTCGCCGGACAGACGTAAATGCGCTGGTCTTTACCGGCTTGTAGGTTCTTGGTGTAAGCGGTGACGCTCGTCCCGAGCAGCCCGAGCTTGAGCTTCTTTTCCACGATATTTGAGCGGCATCGTGTCCCGCCGGGGAAGAAGAGGCTGTGGTAGCCGCGCTCGAGCAGAACTTGTGAATAGGCCTTGAGCACGTGCTTGTAGAGGTCGTGCTGGATACGCCGGTCAACCTTGTAGGCGCCAAGGTTGTGCATAAAGAAGCTGGTCAGTGGGTTGGTAAAGAGGTTCTTGCCGGCGCCGTAGGTCACAGGCGGCAGGCCGCTATTTTCCAAGGCCCAACCGAAGACGATGGAGTCCATGTTCGAGCTGTGGGTCGGCACCACCACGAGGGTGCCTCGACGGGCGAGCTTTCTGAGGTGCTCGACATTACCCTCGACGACTACGCGTTCCTCGAGGTCGCGCAGGTGTTTGACCGCTTCTCCGACCTCCGAGATGCCCGGGATCTGGCGCAGATCCTGAGTCTTAAAGAGGAAGCTAAGGCCGACAGGGAGCACATTATTGGCGAACTTGAAGACCTTGGGGTCGAACTTTCCGGCGGTGTCTTCGGTGTAGACGTGAACGAGCTCTTTGAGCACGTCTCGTTTTTCATCCTCGGTCATCTCGCGCAGGTTTCTGGCCATTTGGCGCCACCAACCACGCGAGCGGATTTCGTCGCCCGGACCCGAGTTTGAGCGCAGGCGCTCGCTTTCCTGGAATGCGATTTCGTTGAGGACGAACTCGAGCGCGGCTTTAGGGTGACGCCGCGAGTTCAAGAGCACATCGTTATAAACTCGACGTGTGACCTCCTCGATCAGGAAGGAGCGCTCGTGGTTAAATCGAAAGAGCGGTGCATCACGCATCATCGCCTCGTTGAAGGTAGTTCCAAAGGAGCCTGAAGGTACTGATTCATCAGTGCTTGCGCAACTAGAGTACGCGCGAGGTCAGCGACTTTGGCAATTCGTCTGCGCGCTCACCGAACCAGAGTTCTCGCGCCCCAGATTGTGACGCCCGCTGAAGTGCTTGAATTCGGCGTCCGGGCTCCGAATCGGGCCCAAATCCGTGGGCATCAATGATGACTCGGCTGGACTTGAGCTCTCGGTTCGCGCTCTGGCCGCGTGCAAGATTCAGGAATCCGCGCTCAACCCAGACCATGGCATCCAGATAAGGGTCGGTTTGCGTCAGCTCTGGCAAGCGCTCAACAGCCTCATCGAGCTTTCCGGTGCGCCGAAAGAACTCTGCGCGTTGTAAATTCAAGAAGGAGCGGTACCGGTTTGGGCCTAGTGCTGGGTGATCAAAAGCCTGTTCGGCCCTCAAATAGTAGTTGTCCGCACGTTGGAGGTTTCCGAGCATAAACTCCACGCGAGCCTGCAACATCGCGCAATAGGCGCGGATGTCGAAGAATGGTGAGAACCCTGTAATGGTCTCGACCTCGCGTAGATTATCGTGGGCCTCTTGGTTTCGATCTGCGCGATGGTATTGATTGGCCAGGTTCCAGAGCGTAGTGCACAAGGCGCGGTTGTCTCCGTCTCGGCGCAGCTCGGCGACCAACTTCTCGAACGCCTCAATGGCCTCTTTGGTATTTCCGATGTCGCCAGCGAGCACGGCAAAGGCCGAGAGGTACTCGCGGTAGGACCTTGGTGATCTGCGAAGGGTTTCGTCGTCGAGGTCATCGAGCAGGCTTCGTGCTTCGCGAAACTTGCCTTGTTCGCTGCGGTAGAGAGATAGCTCGATGAGGGCTTCTGCATGGTCCTCAACGAGGCCATGCGCCTTGGCGAAATCGATCAATTGTAGGACTGCGTTTTCCCAATGCGCCATGTCGCGCGCAGTGTTTGCTACGGCGCGCTCCGCCCTCAGCACAAACGCGTGAGCCCTGGGGTCTTGAGATTCTAGAGCTGCGGCGTAGGCGAGAACCAATAGCTTTGTTTGTTTCTCTAGGTCGTCCTCATGGCGAGTTGCGTACGACAGAACTTTTGCCAGAATACTTGGGTCTCCATACGCCTCAGCCTTGGCCGTGAGGTCGTCTGAGATGCGTTCGAAAAAGTGACTTCGGTCCGAGAAATGTTGGCCCAAGTAGTCGAGAACTTTGTTCCAAAACTCTTCGTCCGTGGCCTCGGTGCATATGATCCAACGGCAAAAATGGTTGTAGGATTCGATATTACTGCCACTTCGGATGGCTTGCATGCACGCGAGATAATGGTAGGGCGCTGCGCGCTCCTTGAGGCCACCCATTTCGAGGTGATGGGCTAGCGCGAATGGACTGGTGTCTGTGCGTTTGGAGCGAGCCTCAAGTAGCTCACCGATAGCGCGGTGCTTTCGCTCTTTTTCCTCGTCGCTCAGGGTCTTGTAGGTGGCGTCCGCGAGTTTGAGGTGTCTGAATCTCAGGCGCGTATCGTGCCAGGTCAAGATGCTTTTTTCCAGGAGTTCTTGGATGGGATCAAAAGTCTCGAGGAGGTCGCGCAAGAGCGATGGTTCAAAGACACTGCCGATACACGCACACCATTGAAGGGCGTCTAGTAACTCGGCCGAGAGCGGCGCCAGCTGTGACTCTAGGAGCGCTTCAACTCGGTTGGACGTTGTGAGGTTATCACCAAAGGTCAAAAGTCGGTCGGAGGCTACGTGCCACCTTCCGGCCGCATCGCGCCGCAACACGTTCTCCTGCATGGCTACCCTTGCGATCTCAGCCAAGAAGAACGGGTTGCCATCACATTGGGACATCGCGAAGTCCACGTAGATATCGTCGATCGTGGAGACGCCGGTCATGGATGCGATGATTTCCTTGATATTTGCGCGGCTGAGACGCTCGAGGTGGATTTCGTCATCACAAGCGATTGGGGCGCGAATAGTTTCGGTATCGCGAACGAGTAGAATAATTCCGAGACCTGCGATCGGGTCCGTGATCAGCGATTCCACAAGGGTTGCTGACCATGGGTCGAGCTCGTGGGCATCGTCGAGCACGAAGATCTGGGGCGAGCCGCGGTCAATCACTTCAGCGAAGTTTCCGCGCACACGTTGCAGATCCTCCCAGCCCACGACCCTGGTGCCGTCGACAACCGAATCCCACCATTCCACCTGACGGTGCATGATGGCGAGCGCGCGGTTCGGATTCTCGCTCATCAGAGTCCGCCAGATCGGGATCAGGGCGCCAAACGAAATCTGGCCGTTCTTGTCGCCGTTGCCGAAATGAAAGTGCACGCTTTGGCCAAGCGCCTGGACCACCTCGTGAACCAGCCGTGTTTTTCCGATTCCACCTTCTCCTGTGATCTTGATACCGAGTGGGTGACCATCGACGAAGCGTTGGATGCGCTCGAGCAACTCGTTGTACTCATCATCTCGACCCACAAAGGCGGGCGTGTAGATATAGTGCGGCGCGGGGTAGTTCGGGGCCGGCAGCTTGAGGATTTTCCTGAGGCGATCGTCCACATCGATCGCGTATCCAAGCCGGTCTTGCGGGCTCTTCTGAAGGAGCTGAGTGATCAACTCATCGAGCGCAGCAGGCACTGACGGATTGAGCGCACGCGCCGAAGGTGGTGCTGAAAAGGCGTGGTGCTGCAGGACTTTGAGCACGATCGGATCGTCAAATGGCACGCGTCCAGTGACCATCTCGAACATGATGCAGCCGAGAGAGTAGAGGTCTGATCGGGCGTCCACGGGGCGGCTCATCGCCTGTTCTGGTGAGAGATAAGCTGGGGTTCCGGATGCTCGAAGGGAGCGCGTGAGCTTCTCGCGACCAAGCGACCCCGACGAAAGCATCGAGATCCCGAAATCCACAAGCACCGCCTCTCCCGTGGGCCTGAAGAGGATGTTTTCGGGTTTCAAATCGCGATGAACAATGCCGTGGGCGTGAAGCTCACTAAGCGCCGAGCAGATATCGGTGACGGCCTTCAGCCGCTGACTCCACACCTCGGGCGGCGGCACATTGGTGCTCGGGAGCTCGACGATTTCAGTCTCGGGGACCAGGAGCGTGGGGAGTTCTTCGACGATCATCTCTGTGTCGAGCTCGTCGGAGTTATTCGTGGAGAGATGCCCAAAGATGCGGGTGGGATCGGATTCGGTCAGCGCCTTTCCGGGACCGCGAGTCAGCCTGTGCCTGAGCGATTCGGAGCCCACAAACTCCATGGCGTACCAGGGGTTTTCATCCCAGAGTTCGTGCTCCAAGATCCGCACAACATGGGCGTGGTCTATCTCTGCAATAAGCCGAACCTCTCGGCGAAGCCCGTCGAGAATCGGTCCGGCATCCACCGTCACGTGCTTGATCGCCACGCGTTGCCCCGTGATCGGGTCCTCGCCCAAATCCACAACACCCATACCACCTTCACCCAACCTCCTCAGGATTCGGTAAGGTCCCACTTTCTCTTTGGTCTTTATGGACATCGATGTCGTAGAGTTGAGTCAAATGCGAGTGTAGCAACTTACGCCAGAAAGTGAACCGATCGAATTTTGAGCTTTTGTGTTACTTTTTTATTGAAGAGCGTTTGAGAATGCTCTATACGATGCGTCCTTCGTCGCTAGTTGCGATGTAACGGGGTGTAGCGCAGCCTGGTAGCGCGCCTGCTTTGGGAGCAGGATGTCGTCAGTTCGAATCTGGCCACCCCGACCATAACAAAATCGCGGACTTAGCTTAATTGCTAGGTCCGCTTTTTTGTGCCTGAAAACAGCCTTGGTTGCACATTGGTTGCGTCACTTTGGATACATTTCTCTCATTTTTTCCATGTGCGCCCTGTTTTCTTCCGAAGCTCGGAGCCGAGCAAAGGCCGGATTCCAAGAAAGGTGAGGTACAAGGGACGCTGAATTGTGGTCGAGCTGGTAGGCGTTGCCTTGCACGTCATACGCTAAGGCACCATCACCCATGGGAATGAGTTTGGCGCATGAATCTTTGAGGTCATAGCTTGGGGCGGGTTGCCAACGGGTATGCGTTGGGTGCGAGTGAAGCCCGCCATTGGAGTAGAAGAGCGGTGCTACGTAAGCACTGGAGCCCTCATAGGCAATCAACACACGTCCGAAGGTAACAGCGTGTTCGGGATAGAGCTTCATTGCGCAACAAGAGCCTTCAGGGTCTCAATCTCATCCATAAGCTGTTCAACCTCCGAAGGCTCAAGAGTTGAGGCAAACGTGCTTCTAGGAAGCTGGCTGATAGGTTCAATGCCAAGACGTTTCGCCAGGGCTTTGAGCAGAATGTGTTTGGCGACTAGAACCACTGTGAGCTCATGCGTCGGGATTTCATCGAACAATGTGGGGTCGGTAACCATGTTTTGCGTTTCCATGATACTGAGTAAAAAAACGCCCGTGTTTTGTCGCTCACGGGCAAGCGTCCTGCTAGATGCGCCCCCGAGCAGGCTTCAAGAACCGCGTACTCTCAGGCAGAAGGACATTGAAAACTGCCTGATTTCTTGCGCATCATTTCTTCGAATTGGAGATATAGCGGCGACGTTGGGCAATCTTTCGAGATAGCCGCTCGGTAGCCTCAATCAAAACTAGAGTCTTCCCGCTTTCGCTGGTGTGTAGAAGCTTGGTAACGTCATAGCTCGAAGCGTCCACACCAAACTTTTCGGCCTGTGCAAGCGTTTCCAGGTGAACTGCCATTGCGCGTGTAAGGAGCTGCTTTCGTGTGTTCATGTGGTCACCTTGAGTGATTCGAGGACTTTAAGACGTGCCTCGGTGAGTTCCTTCTCGTTAAAGAGCTTTTCGGCTTCAATCTTGGCCTCGAGTTCTGCAATCCTTGCAGACTCTCGCATTTGCTCGGCTCGTTTGAGCCTGCCTTCCGTTTCAGATTTAGCCTTTCGGACTCGAAAAGCTTCCATCTCGGCAAGGTTTGACTCTGCCTGTTCAAGACTCAAGTCCCATGCGTGCCGTCGGTGGAATGGCATTTGAGGAAGATTTAGGTCTGTGACGTAGCACCGGCCATCTTCCAGCCAAACCATGAGAAGGTCGGTCGTTCCTCTGAGCGAGTGAGCGGCAACCTTGCCAGGAAGGTCTTTCGCCGTGAGCCGGAGACAGTTACTCCCCGGAGCAACCTCGGCCGAAGGGGATTCAAAGCTCAAGCGTACACATCGGCCCTGAATATCCCATGCCATGAGGCCACGGTAATGAACCACGAAGTTTGCGTGAAAGCTTCCAACTGGCCCAACGTCGGCCGGAGGCTCCCCATAGTCGCGCTCACGTGTTCCCGGAAATGCGACAATCTCTTTTAGCAACGCTTCACGCTGCCTTTCTGTTTGTTTTCCCATAAGTAGCCTCGTAGGTTAGAAACAGGAATGCATCCCAGATAAGCTGCCTAAGCGTAGCGGTCCGGGTTGAACATCCAAGTTGTGTTTGAAGATAGTCTACGCGACCAATGTCCCAATCGCTCAGAACCAAGGTGGTTGGCTTGCCGGAGCCATCGGTGCGAGTGACTGCATTAGGAGCCGGATTCTCAGAAGTATAAGCTTCTTTAATCAGCGTTCGGATGACCTTGGAGTTTGCCTTTACATCCATCACTAGACGAAGCGTCCGAAGCATGCCGCGGTCTGTATCTGTTAGCTCCAAACATATTTGTTTGCTTTTCATGCCTCCGATCTTAGCAACCGAAAACATGGGGTAAACCCCTCACAAAGCGAAAGTTTATATAGTTTTGGTCAATCTGCCACACCAAGAGCTCTACGAATGCTCTCCACCACTTCTTCGGGTGACAACTCTTCGTCGTTGGTGGCGTGTTCGCGCAAGTCTTTGAGAAGGATACTCGCTGCCTGAACACGCGGCCCTGCGGCGACCAGGGGATCTCTTGCGATAGTCCACAAGAGTTTCTGAACGCCTTCGAGGTCAAGCGCCTCTTCGGGCTTCGGCACGAACTTGAGAACATTGGCAGGGATAGCCGGAGGCTCTTCGTCGTTCGGCTCCGGAGTTCCGAGCATATCCCGAACCACTGGGTCAAGGTATTCACCATCATCACCGGTTCGAAGGTAGCGGTAGCAGGGTCCGGGTTGAGCATAGCCTGCAAACTCGGCGGCTCTTGGAACGCTTCCATGGTCTTTGTAGTGGGTGAGGAATGCGTGCTTCTTTTTGGTACGTTGTGCGCCCATGGGTATCTCAGTGTTTAGTCTTTCTCTTTGGGGATTGTATCAAAAAGGAAAAATGCACGCATCTTTTGGACGACCTAATCGTCAAGCCCCTTTCGGTTGCCAATGATTCGAGGGGTGGGTGTAGGGGGGTTCTTTGGCTGGCTGGCTGGCTGACCTCGGAAAAGACCCGCAACTCCCGCAACTCCCGCACGTGACGCCTTAAGTGTTGGAAAAGTATGGTGACTTTCCATCGGGAGTCTGTTGGAAGACCCGCAAAAGACCCGCAAAAGACCCGCAGCGTGTTCCGAGCTATTGCGGGAGTTTGCGGGAGTTTGCGGGAGTTCAAAAAAAGACCCGCAACTCCCAAGGCTAGAAATAGTGGGCTTAAGCATATTTTCTGCGGGAGTTGCGGGTCTTTTCTTAAATCTCGCGCACAATTCTTCATTCCATATCGGGGGCAATATAGCGTGAGACTCGGTAGGATGTTCTCTTGCTGGTCTCAGTGGCCAGATTCTCCCACATCCAACCGCCAATGTTCCTTGGTCCCCTGAGATGTTCTCCAACTCTCACCCCAAATGAATTCGCCCAACCCTGTGCACCAACGCCTCGAACGTCAGTTGGCGTCGCAATCTCGGCGTTCTCGCAATGCTCATACAGCTTCTTGGCTGAAAGACCGTTTGGGTTTAAATTTCCGGCTTCAAACTCAGCACCGATGATAGCGGTGAACTCCGCCCACCCATGGTCATTGACACGCTCCTTCAATCGGTCGGCGTTACCTGCGAACCCATGGACGCCAGCCGCGTCCAATATTCCTCCAACTACCCTAGTGAACTCGCCAAAGGAGCCCATGACAACGCTTCCCTTTGGCTTTCCCTTTGACTTCCAGTGTTCAACCAGTGTGACCAACGCCGAATGGATAATGTGACGGTTCTCTTGAGCGTAGGCCTTCGGGTTGGTTTTACAGACCCGCTTCTCAGGTTCTTCATGGGAAGAGTGAAGCTGAATCAAGAGTGTTCGACGTCTAGCATCCGCGTCAACTTGTAGATTGTTGCCGTTGGCGACAACGATTCCCGAGAACCGACCCTCAATCATTTGATTGGTGCCAAGCCTGCGCATTGAGAATCTACCTGCCTGGGTGGTCATGGATGCAAGCGTTGGATAGCCAAACGTTTCGCCTTGGCCAACATTGTCGAAAAAAAGCACGTCTAGGAACTTCTCACCCATGATCGACCCCATCACCTTTTGGAACTCTTCCTCTTTTTTGGGAACGGATTTAGCGATGAGTTCTGGCGTCAACAAAGACTCGGCCAAAATGGTCTTCCCGGTGCCAGGGCTCGATGCATCAACAAGGAAGATGGGAACACAGGCGTTGTCGTACTGGTCACGTATCGCCGGCAGCACGAGCGGTGTTAGCGCCATTCCTAACGCGTTTGCCAAGTCGGAGCTGTCCACGAAGGGGAATCCGGGTGGGTCATCAGGGTCAAGTCCACCGTCGTCTTTGAGGAGCTTATGAATCAAGATGTGCTTTGCTTCCTCAACGGTCATCTTTTCCAATCTCAACATCCCTTCCATGCCGTAGGTCTGGGTCTTTGCGTCGTAGCCTTCGCGATTGAAGAGCTGAAAGTCTTTGCCGACGAATATCGGAAAGTGTGCGATTCGTTTCACTTTGTCGAGATACGGCCAATCCTCTCTTTCTATCAATGACTGCACTGGGGTTTGGGGTGGAAGATCGATTGGAACCTGAGATACTTGGAGTTCCTTGTTCACCTCTTGAACTGACTCTTGATAGAGAACCATTTCTCCCTGAATGCAGTGTTGAAACCTAATGAGGTTATCCATTGATTTGATGTCCCGTCCGTTAATTCGGACAATTCCGGTGGACGCTTGATTCACGAAGAAGCGCTCACCAGCATGCTGGCTCAATGCTTTGAGAATCACGTTTGCCTTCTCGTACGCATCAATGCCCTCGAGTTTCACCCATGGCCGCGACCTTTTCACCTCTTCCGGGATATCAGGAACCTCCTCTTTCATCATTTTTTCAAACTTAGACATGTTCCTCTCCTTGGAGTAGGTCGTTAATGTCCCTGCCACCCTCATTGTATTGGCGGCGTAGACGTTGACGGGTCCATCTTGGACCGTGAATCTTGACGCATCCGTTTTGAATGCGTTTCCATAGTTTCTCACCAGCTTCGTCGGGGTCGCTCAGAACAACCACACGACCGCATCCTTTCCACGGTCGGCACCAATCATCATTCCATGAAGACGTTCCTGGGATTCCGATAGCGACTCGGCCCATGGCCCATGCGCTCAACGTGTCGATTTCGCCCTCGCACACATAGAGCGTGTTGGCGCTTTGATTGACATCTTCGGTGGCAAGTCGGAGCAGAACGGGGTTTGCCAGAAACGGAATGCGTTCGGCTCCGAATAGCTTGGTTTGGGTGTAGCGGGCCTGTTTTGGAGCGCCCTTGGTTAGGTTTCTGAATCGGAGCTCCACGAGCCCACGCACTGGCACCGAGGATTCTGGGTCATAAGGTGTTCGATACTTCGGCCGACGCACTTCGGTTTCGTCTGTCGGGTCATAGAAGCATTCCCACGGCTCTTCATTTCCCGTTAACGGGTGGTGGTGGTGCTCAACATCCCAATAGGCGAACACGAGGAACTTTTCGTACTTGTGCCAGGTATCTTCAACCTTGTTAGAGATTCGATATGCCTCGGGAATCAGAGGCTCGATATCGAACGGAATGTAGGGCTTTAAGTCCTTGATTACCTGTTTGCGTGCCTCATCCCAACCTTCGGACGTAAACGCACAAACGCGGCCTTGCATCAGTTCAGGTGGAATTCCACGATGGGGTTTGGTTGGGGGAACTCCGGCATCAAACATGCGAGTAAGAAGCGTTGAACGCCAGCCGCGAAAATGCGGATGCTCTTGGCTTGGATGGTCGAGTTTCCTTTCTTTCGGCTCGGGTTTCGGTGTTGGCTTCGGAGGCTCGGGTTTCGGTGTTGGCTTCGGAGGCTCGGGTTTCGGTGTTGGCTTCGGAGGCTCGGGTTTCGGTTGTGACTTTCGGGCTTTGGCCTTCGGTTTGGGCTTCGCTTTGGCCTTCTTCTCGTATCCCGAGGATGGATACTTCTTCCCAAGCTCGGAACAGATTTCTCTTGCGCTGCGGTCTTGGAACATGGCCACAAGCTCAATGAGACCTCCGCCTCCGCAACCTGCAAAACAGTTCCAGCTCTGGTCTTTCACGCTGAATGAAGGGTTCTTATCATCGTGGAAAGGGCAACATGCCATTCCGTTCCGATTGAGCTCTACGCCCTGGGAGCGAAGGTAGTCTTCAATCTCGCCGTATTCGAGTCGGGCTTTTTCAGATAATTCCATATGCACTCTCTTGACTTGTTGGGTCATCAAGTGCAGACTTCAGGAGCGTTTCCCGTCTGTACTGACGACGCGTTAAGCCCGGTTACCGCCGGGCTTTTCGTGTTTCTAGGCTTCCTCTACTTCATACTGAGACGTGCTCCGGTAGCGGTTGGCATTAAGCCAATTCACAACATCGGAGCGCCAATACCGGATTGTTCGGTGTCCGAGTCGGATGAACTCCGGCCCTTCACCGGTGGTTCGGTATCGGGAAAGAATCTTGGGATCTAGAGCGGTCATCTTGGCCACTTCTTCGATAGTCATCATTTTGTCTTCCATGGGGTTTCCTCTCTCTTCATGGTTCACGCATAGATTTAATCAGGTCTTAACTAGGCGCGAAACAACGCTTCCTTAAACCCTCGAAAACCTGACAAGGTGTAGATGAATAGCGAACTAGAGACGTGTTAGGGTTTTGTCTTGGCAGTAGTGTTCAGCGTAATCACCAGCCCACTGGTCAAACTCAAGAGCATCCATCTTGAGGCTCTGTTCAACCAATCGGCGGATGGTTTCCCCGTCGCCAATGTCACCGGAAATGATGGGAAGCCCATCGTCGGCATGAAAGATTAGGAAGCGCTCGTCTTGTAGCTCGGCAATCCCGAGCCCCATCATGGTCTGGGAGATGTTTGGAAGCCCGAGGCGCTTTGCGACCCGATAGCCCTCATCGGCTTTCTTCTCGCAATCCCAGGTTCCCCAGATATGGGCTCCGCGGTCGGTGGTGACTCTCCATCTTGGTTCGATGTAGTAGCAAGGCACGTATTCATCGAATTCGTAGCGCACACCGATCTCTTTCAGAACATCTTCAATCTTCCTCATAATAACCCCTTTGGGTTTTGGGGTTGAGATCTAGACGCCCATGCCGCTATAATGCGGGTTGCTTGTGGGGCGCTGGGTCTCAACCCAGTTAAACACATTGAAGGGCTCGGAGCTGCAACTCCGGGCCTTTCGCTTTACTCACCAATCCGTTTCATAAACCCATTTGCGGGCTTCCCAATCTGTGAAGCCCCGTTCTTTTAGCACGTCTACTTGCTCGGTATGCTTCGGAGTGTTCTCGGTCAAAGATCTGAACCTGTGCGCAACTAGCCCATCTTTGGAGCGTCGCCGTCGGCCTGCTCTTGTCTTTGGGAGAAGCGGCTCAATGCGCCTTAGTTCGGCGGCGATAGAGCGCGCTATGGGAGCACTTGGAAGCTCATCATAGAGAAAGAAGGTCAAGAACGCTCCTCTGCCCTCGTTATCTCCCCAGGTCCAAGCGGAGGGATGCGGCTCAATTTTGCCATCCTTCGAATACCTCCAACGATGTTGGATGATTCGGGTCCAAAGAAAATTACGATTTCCGAGCTTTAGAATTCTATCCGTCTTCATGCGCATCCGGTCAGCGCGCCGGCCTGTTTCTATCCCATCTGCATAGGACTCAAAACACGTTGCAAGTGTGAGCACGGATCTTCTCTCCTGGGCGGTAAAGTCAATGAAGAGACTCATCGCCTCCCCGTCTTCAGATTGCACTCGCGGCCCATAGAAACGAAACGTACTCATCGTTTCCCCGTCTTGAGATAGGCTCCAAAATCGACAATCCCGGCCTTGTCAAACACCCAGGCTTGATACTTTTCTAGTGCCTCAAGAACTCTTTCCGGATCCGTATGAACGTAGCGTGCACCAGCTCCATAGTTTGACTTGTGATTCGTGATTGAGTCCACAGCTTCCAAGTTAATGTTGAGCGTAGACCTTGCGTGACTTCGCAACGTGTGACGCAAAGCGTGTGGTGTCATATGGTCAATGAAGCCAGCTTCGCGGATGGTCTCGAAAGGTCGCCTCAATTCCTTTCCCATGAAGACGGTATCGCCTCGGTGCTCCGGCATCATCTCGAAGATGGTCTTGATTCCGGTGCTTATTGGAAGCTCATGGTCGGTTGCGTTCTTCGTGTCACGGAACTTGAAGACACCAGCTTCAAGGTGAACGTCAGCCTTGAGCAGTGCAAGGGCTTCGGACTTAGACCGGCATCCGGTCAACACCAGAAACCAAATGGAACACCGGTGCTTTCTAGGAAGCGTGCCTACAACATCTGCGAACTTCGCAAACTCAGTGGCTCTCAGATAGTCCTCTCGGCCCTTCTCGGTGTTCTTCTGAATGTCCGCGGCAATGTTGCGATACACCGAAGAGATCCAACGGTATCGGCATGCCGTGTTGAGCATTTGGTTTACAAGCTCCACAATGCGATTGGCTTCCACCGGTGTTGATTCACTTGCGCTCTTGTGGGCAAGAGCCAGAAGGTCTTGAAGCTTCTCTCGGTTGTGCTCGTGGAACTGGAACTTTTGAAGTCGTTTCAGGTATGGGCTTGAAAGTCGGCGCTTGTCTTCCTTCCAGGTCTTACGGCTCGGCTCCGCATATTCTTCTAGCCATTGGTCCGCGATATCGGCAAACGTCTTGGAACGCATCTTTGCGCGGTCTTTCTGCTCTTGTGGGTCTCGGCCATCAAGAACAGCCCCACGGGCTTTCTCGGCCTTCTTGCGCGCTTCGGTTGCAGTAATGTCACCATGGCGACCAAGTTTCATTACGCGAGCTCTGCGGTCTATCGGTGAGCGATACCAGTAAGAGAAGGTCTTACAGGAAGTCAGAACTCGCAAATGGAAGCCCGGAATCAGGTCATCAAAATATGCGGTGAAGTCACGGTCCTTGGGAAGTTTCTCGGCCTTATCTACGAAACTCTTGTTGAGCCGATACGTTTGCTTTTCTGGCTTTCCCGTTTTTAGTTTGACCACTTCACCCATGATTCACCACTGGTTACATGTTGGTTGCATGCCAAAAAGTATCAGCATGCTTCATTGCGCACAATAGAGATTCATCGTTCCCCTTCATTTTATTGGGCTTTGGCTTGCTCGCCAATGCCTTAGGGTGTGTCCGCCCAATTTGCGCAAATGCTTTGGGAGCAGGATGTCGTCAGTTCGAATCTGGCCACCCCGACCAAATAAAAAACGCGGACTTAGTTTTCTAAGTCCGCGTTTTTTTGTGCCCGAATGGTGATGACCCTCTGAAGTTGCTTCTCCCTTGATTCTCCCGGCGGCGCATATTGATTGGCCTTTTGGTAGGCGAAGATCGCGGCATCTAGATATTTGATCTTGTCGGTGGGATCCTTGACCAGTGCCGCGACTCGGCTCGCGTCACCACCACTAAATCGATAAAAATCCCAACGGGTGTCAGAGGCTTCAAAGCTAAGCAGCATCAGGCCTCCCGCCATAAAGATGCCCACGGCATAGCTCATCGCGCGCTCAAGGTTTCTGATCATCAACACCACGCCACCGAGCCCAATGAGAATTGCGACACCGAGCGCGCCAGGAAGATCGACCCACACAATAGCTAGCGCCCCCAACATCACCAACAAGAGTGAGACTGGCGCGTTGAATGGTAAGTTTTTCCATTTGGGCAGTTTTTCCCAGAGGAATTGCCACATGCCGTTCGGTGCCAAAACGAGGACAGATAGGACCACCATATAGTAGCTAAACCAGCCAATCTTAAGGCCTAACCACTCCGCCCCAATATGAAAGGAGAGCCCACCGAGCATTCCCGCCACACAGAGTATATCAAGCAGGCGCGAGGGGGTTGGGCGCCGGCCCCTAAGCCAGGCTCCGAGATAGGCCGCGCCGATCAGAACCTGGACCAAGACCACCCCAATCGAGGCCAATTGCCAGCCGAAGTCGTTACCAAGGCCGAGCCAAGAGAATAGGCTCTCAACTTCGTCTCGTCGCCCCCGGGCCACGATCCGCAAAGCTGCGCCGCCTTGCCAATCAGGGAGCGCCTTTGCGAAAGCGGCCCAAAAGTACATGATGGCCGTGCTCGCGCAGAGCGCGCCAAATCCCCACTGGCTCTCGCCATTCTTCTTGGGAAATCCGATCAGAGCCACCAACACAAGGCTCAGGTAGTAATGATGTTGGTAGCTATCCATAAGGCTAGACGCCCACGCCCATGTCCAGAGTCCGGCAATCGCCGTAGTACTCGTCGTGGTGCGCCAGAATAAGGCTCCAAAGACTGCCAAGACCGACGCCAAGAGAAGCACGCCAATGTAGAGCCCCGGCGAGGGCATCGGCTGCAAAAGGTCGAGCCAGGCAAAATGCGCGACATTGAAGTCTCTAAACCCGTAGCGCCCGGCTTGCGCCAATACGTTCCACCAGATATCGAAAGCCAGCATGAGCAGAACGGCCCGTGCGATGAATTCAAGTCGCCCCTTTTCCTGAGTTGAGTCCAAGATCATGGGCCCACTCTCGTGAACTCCCGCGACTCACACGCAATCTCATAGACAAAAGACTGCTTCTCTTTTGACGGAAGCACACACTTATTCGTGAGTTTTGCGCTCGAGTAGCCATCGTCGCAGACGCGTTCGAGATAGGTCTCGATCACTCTCTTGCGATTGCGAGCAATGTTGGTAACCCACGCCACGTGAAGATGTTCGCGCGAATCTAGGCTGGTTTCAGGCCCGGAACGTTGCGCTGCAATAACCTCTGTTTTGCACTGCGACAAACGCGTGGCAGAGAACATCCTCCAGGCGAACCTTTCGTCGCTTGGATCGTCCCCCAAGTAGTAAGAAAGAGGTAGACAGATCTGAAGGCAGAAGAACGCCCCAAGTGCGAAATTCCGCAATCGCATTTCATTCAGCGACTTCGTCGAACCGAGTCTTGCGGCGGCGCAACAAAGCGTTTCCGTCAGTGGCTGAAAGTAGTGCACCTTCTGCCCCTTTGGACAACTCAGCGGCGTTACCCTCGTCGGTGTCGATATGCATCTCGAGCTTGTACTTGGGCGACACGCGCACCAGCACATCGCCAAAGATGAGCTCACGGCTTGTGCCTTGGATGGCGACCTCTACTACGTCCTTATCGCTCACACCGAAGTACTCAGCGTCGTCAGGATGCATGTGGATATGACGCCACGCGCAGATCACGCCCTGCTTCATTTCATAGGTGCCATGAGGTCCAACGAGCTTGCACCCAGGCGAGTTTGCTACGTCTCCCGAGGCGCGCACCGGCGCGTCGAGCCCAAGGAAGAACTCGTCGGTACGCGAGATCTCGACCTGATTGTCCGGACGAGTCGGCCCAAGGATTCGCACGTTCTCGAGCTGGCGTTTTGGACCCACAACCGTGACCGTCTCGTTGCACGCGAACTGGCCTGGCTGCGAGAGTGGGTTTCTCTCTGTAAGCTTGTACCCCGGTCCAAAGAGGGCTTCCACGGCCTCTTGGGTTAGGTGGATATGACGTGCCGAAACGGCAACAGGAATGCCACGTTCGGCACCTTTGGTAGCCTGGCGTGCTTCCACAATCTTCGCGGCCTCGCGCGCAATCTGAAGAGACTCGTCGGTCGCCGCTACAAGCAGGCGAACTCTCGAGTTTCGAGTCGAAATCTCAAAAACAGGACTCTCATGGCTGACTTTGGCGTCGCGATTGAGGTCTTCGTGGAGCACTGCTCCCATATAGTCCAATCGCTGCGAGATTCGGTGCCTGATCACCTCCGAATTCTCGCCGATTCCAGCCGTGAATACGATGGCATCCACACCACCCATCACCGCAGCGTAGGCGCCAATGTACTTACGAACACGGTGCGCGAAGACCTGAATAGCGAGCCGGCAACGCTCGTCGCCCTCGGCGGCGCGCGCCTCGATATCTCGCATATCGTTGCCCACACCACTGAGGCCCTTGAGGCCGCTATCTCGGTTCAAGAAGGCATCAACTTCATCGAGGCTCATACCGTCGCGCTGCATCTGGATCAGGAGTCCCGGGTCCAAATCACCCACGCGCGTACCCATCACGAGCCCCTCAAGAGGGGTCATGCCCATGGAGGTTTCCACGGAGCGGCCGTACTCGATTGCCGCCACGCTACATCCGTTCCCGAGGTGACACGTGATGATGCGCAGGTCGCGGACGTCTTGTTCCATGTGCTTCGCAGCCAGGTGCGAGACGAACTCGTGGCTGATGCCGTGGAAGCCAAAACGGCGGTAGTTCTTGGCCTCAGCCACTTTGTGGTCGATCGCGTATTCGCGTGCGCGACGTGGCATCGTGGCATGGAATGCAGTGTCAAAGACGGCGATATGCGGGACGTCCGGCAATACGCTGCGCGCTGCACGGATACCCGCAAGGTTTGGCGGGTTGTGTAATGGCGCAATCTGGAAATTATCTTCGATGGCCTTTTCTACTTCTGGCGTGATCAGGGTGGGTCGATCAAAGGCCACGCCTCCGTGAACCACGCGATGGCCCACGGCTGTAATGGTGGCACCGCCGAGATTTTCGACCATACGTGGCACGACAATCTTGAGCGCGCCCTCGATATTCGGCGCATCCAAAGGCTCCCACTCGCCGTTGAAGCGCATGCGCGAGCCTTCCTGCCCCACACGTTCAACCACGCAAGAACCCACGCGAGCGCCAGTGCGATGATCGATCACAGAACTCTTCAAAGAGGAGCTGCCACAGTTGATGACGAGAATATGCATTGTGTCCCTATTTCAATGTTGATGTTTCGCGCTCGCGCACACCGTAAATACCCAGAGTTTCAGACTAACTTCTCTTAGAACCCGAGATATTCCCGGGCTCGGCCGACTGCACCTTCGAGGCAACCCGGCTCAAATGGCGAGGTCAATCCGGCGGAGGTTGCGAGCGACTGGAAAGATGCCTCTCCACCGCGCCGACAAAGGGCCACGTAGTCCTCGAGGGCCTGTTTGTAGTCGTGGTTCATGCGGTCCCAGAACTGCAGTGCGCAGGTCTGAGCGAGCACGTAGTCGATATAGTAGAATGGCGCGTGATAGACGTGGCCTTGGAGCTGCCAGCGCGCACCTTTGGCGCCGTACTCGATATCACCCCAATCGCGCCACGGGAGATAGAGTTTCTCCATCTCGAGCCACATCTCGCGGCGCTCTTGTGGCGTGGCATCGGGCTTCTCGTAGACCAAGTGCTGGAAGTGGTCGATGGCCGTTCCGTATGGAAGGAAGCTCAAAGACTCGGTCAGGTGCACCGTGCGGAAGCGCTCGGTATCGTCGCCGAAGAACGCCTCCATATATGGCCAGGTGAAGTACTCGAGGCTCATCGAGTGGATCTCGCACGCCTCAAGTGTAGGCCAGATGTAGTCGTGAGGTACTTTGTCCATGCTCAAGTAGCATTGGAACGCATGACCCATCTCGTGCGTGAACACCTCGGCATCGTGCTTGGTGCCGTTGAAATTCGCGAAGATGAAGGGCACGCCGAACTCGGCAAAAGAGGTGCAGAACCCGCCGCCAGCCTTGCCCGTACGTGAGTCTAGGTCGAGCAAACCGCGCTCCACCATCATACGGTAGAAGCTCGAAAGCTCAGGGTGCATCTGGTCAAAGACCGACTTGGCCTTTTCGGTCAACTCGGCGACATCGCCCTCGGGGACTGGATTTCCCTTGGAGTCGAAGACCGACTCGTCCCAGACCATACAACGGTCGATTCCGAGCCTTTTGGCCTGCGCCTTTTTCATCTCGGCCACGAGTGGCACCACGGTGCGCAGGATCTCTTTGCGGAAGACCTCCACATCTTCACGCGAATAATCAACGCGCATCATGCGACGGTAGCCGAGCTCAATATAATTCTTGTAGCCGAGCTTTTGGGCCATGGAATGGCGCAGTTTGACGAGCTTGTCATAAATTTCGTCGAACTCGTCCGAGTGCGCTTCCACCCAATCCCAGCGCGCCTTTTGCGCTCGGTAACGCGTGTCGCGATCCGCCACATCCATGAACTTCGCGAGCTGCGAAAGGTTGTAGACTTCGCCGTCGAACTCGATCTCGGCGGATGCCGTCAAGGCCGTGTGATCGGCACTGAGCTTGCTCTCCTGCACCAGGTCTTCCTGGATTGCCGGCTCAAAGGTCAGGACTTCGTTCGCCCACATACGGAACGCGTGCGCGCCAAAATGTGCCTCAAGAGCTGGCCGGTGCTCGCTCGCGAGCAACTTCCTCAACCACGCGATATTCATCTCGGTGAACTTCGGGGTCAGCTCGTCGACGTACTCGCGGTCGGCCTTGGCGGCCTCGTCGCGCGTGTCCTGGCTGAACTTCAGGCGAGTAATCGCCGCCCAGCTCGAGTAGTTGCGGACGAGCCGGTCCCAGTCTTGGACGACTTCGATTCGCGTCTTGTCGTCCGCGGCTTGGTCAAATCGGCTATCGATGCTGCCCATCGTGTCGGAAAGGCTTTCAAACGTTGGTTTTGGAAGGCTCATTTCTGAGAATTTGAGCCCTTGATTTGGAAGGTTCACTCGCTACCTCTTGGGAGAAAATTCTGCGCCATAGTACAGGGTTCGGCTAGGGAATCAATTTGACCTCACCGGCAAATACCAGTGCTTCGTCGCCGTCGTCAAAACGAACCAGTAGAGATCCGTCTTTGATTCCCTTGGCCACGCCTTCGCGACTTTTGCTCGGGTCGATCACCTGTACGCGGCGGCCGGCGCTCTTGTCCCACTTCTTGATGCCGTCCTCGATGCCGTCAAACCCGGCCGCAATGTAGCGCTCCGACCATTTTATAAGCGACGCGTGAATGCGGTGTACGAGTCCGAGGCGGTCCAAGGGTTGGCCCGTTTCGATTGCGAGGCTCGTCATGATCGCCTCGAGATCTTTGGGGATATGCTGGGCCTGCACGTTGACGTTGAGGCCGAGTCCGACCACGATCGACTCGATGGAGCCAGCTTGTGTGGATGCCTCGGTGAGAAGGCCGCCGACTTTTTTGGTGCCGATGAAGATATCGTTCGGCCATTTGAGCCAGAGCCCGGGAACGCCGCTCAGGGCCTCGCACACACCGACGCCAGCGGCGAGCGTGATGCCGGCGGCTTCGGCGGGCTCGATGGCGGGTTTGAGGAGAACGGACATGTAGAGGCTGACGCCTGGCGGGGAAAACCATTGTCGCCGGTCGCCCCCGATTTCTCGGCGTCCTCTCCCTGCAGTTTGGTGCTCCGCAACCCAGGTGTCACCGTGCTTTGCGCTGGGTGCCGCCTTCATAGCGAGGTCGTTGGTGGAGCCGACTGTGTCGAGGAGTTGGATGGTCATTAGAATCCCATGGCTTTGGCGAGGTGCGTCTGGCACAACGCGGTTTCATCGTTAAGTTCTTCCCTCGTTTTGCGGCAATCTTCGCATTCCTCACCGGCTTTTGCCATGCCTTCTGCGGCCTCTTTGGCCACCAATTCCTGGAGCTTCTCCATGGGGTCCTTCGCCTTGAATTTGGACGTGTCCCACCCCGCCTGATTCTTGAGCTTTTGTGCGCCTTCGCGGGCAATTCGTCGCTTCTCTCTCTCGCTCGTCATGAAGTCTCCTAGAAAATCCCCTGTTGGAACCACACCCATGCGGCCCCCATCACCGCAGCCACAGCCATCACGCGAGCATTCGTAGCCCCGGCTTCCGTCATGCCCGACAAGAGCGATTGGAGCACAAATGCCGGCAACAAGAATTCCTTGAACGAGGTGTCCATGTCCACCATATGACGCACGCAAGGCAACCAGATCGCCACCGCCGTCAAAGCCGGACCAAACACCCGAATATACCGATGCTTCTCGCCCAAGATCGTCTGCTGCAAAAAGCCCTGGTAGAAGAGGGATTGAATCGCAAAAAGCCCCGCGTAGAGCGGCATCACCTTGATCAGTTCGTCCCAAGGCGGGGCCGAAATATTCGTCCAATAGCCAGGGAACCACTGCGACACAAAGACCACCCACATCAGGGTGCCGATGACCGTGATCGCATTCAGAGATGGCTTGGCAGGCACCAACCGATCAAAATAATCGGTGCCGGCAAAGAAGGCTGCGGCCGCGAGGATCGTGGGTGCCCAGATCGAAAGCCCGTAAAAGCCTTTCATGGTGCCGTCTATGTAGAGGCGGAAGGGCGTGGTGAAAAAGTAGTTCGGTGCCGCCGCGGCGACGATCGCAACCACGGCAAGGGGCACGAGCCATGCGGGTCTTTCACTCTTTTCTTGTTCACTCATGTCGCGAGCCTCATCCTAAAATTTCCACGAGGATGATTGGCACGAATCGAAATTCAGTGCAATTCTCCTGCAACACACGCCTAGATGGTGTACCCTGCTGGCTCAAGTTTTTTCGAGGGAAGTATGGCCATCGACATGCCCGAAACCATGGAACATCAGGAGAAGGAAGAGCTCGACTTGCGCGAACCCGAGAACTTCATCAACCGCGAGCTGAGCTGGTTGCAGTTCAATTTGCGGGTGCTCGAGCTCGCGCTCGACCCGTCGCTGCCACTCATGGAGCGCCTGAAATTCCTGTGTATCTCGAGCACAAACCTCGATGAGTTCTTTGAGGTTCGCGTCGCGCGTCTAAAACACCAGATCCTCGGCGGCTCGATTCAGACTGGGCCCGATGGACTTACCCCCAAAGAACAGGTTCATAAGATTGCGTTGTTCACACACGATCTGGTCAAGAAGCAGTACGAGACCCTGAACCAGGTCCTGATCCCGGAGCTCGAGAACGCGGGCATCCGATTCGCGCGCCGCACGCGTTGGACGGATAAACAGCGGCGGTGGGTCAAACGATACTTTAATCAGCAACTGCTCCCGGTTTTGAGCCCGCTCGGCTTGGACCCGAGCCATCCGTTCCCGCGCGTGCTCAACAAGAGCTTGAATTTCATCGTCTCGCTCGAGGGTGAAGACGCGTTTGGCCGCGACAGCGGCGTGGCTGTGGTTCAGGCTCCGCGCTCGCTTCCGCGGATCATCCGCATGCCGAATAGCGTGACCCGAGACAAATACGAGTTCGTCTTTTTGTCCTCGATCATCCACGCCCATGTGGAGGACCTTTTCCCTGGCATGCGCGTCACGGGCTGCTACCAGTTCAGGGTCACCAGAAACTCGGATCTCTTCGTAGACGAGGAGGAGATCGACGACTTGAGGCGCGCGCTTGAGGACGAGCTCTTCTCCAGACATTATGGGGATGCGGTGCGGCTTGAGGTTGCCGACAATTGCCCAGAGAACATGATCGCGTTTCTGCGCGACCAGTTCAACCTGCACTCCGAGGACTGCTATCAGGTCAACGGACCGGTGAACTTGAATCGTCTTATGGCCCTGACAGACGAGGTTCAGGAGCCGCAGCTATCGTTTAAATCCTTCATTGGCTCTGTGCCTACGATCCTTGAGCGACGCGATATCTTCGAGGCCATCCGAACCCGCGATATCATGCTCCACCATCCCTTCGAGTCCTTTCAGCCGGTGGTGGATTTTATCAAGCAGGCATCTACGGATAAGGACGTGCTGGCGATCAAGATGACGCTCTACCGAACCGATGTGGATTCGGGGCTGCCGGCCGCTCTCATCGATGCCGCCCGAAACGGAAAAGAAGTCACGGTGATCATCGAGCTGCGCGCGCGATTCGACGAGGAGCGCAATATCCAGCTCGCCCACCGGCTCGAGGAAGCTGGGGCACACGTGGTGTACGGCGTGGTGGGCTACAAGACGCACTCCAAAATGGCGCTCGTGGTGCGCCGAGAAGGCACGCGGCTCCGGCGATACGCACACCTTGGGACCGGCAACTACCACCCAAGGACGGCCCGTCAGTACACGGATATCGGCATCTTTACGGCCGATCCTGATTATTGCGCCGATGTACACAAGATGTTCATCCAGCTCACAGGGTTTGGGCGTGCGCTCAGACTAAAGAAGCTCGAGCAGTCGCCGTTTACGCTGCACGACTGGTTGGTGGAGCGCATTCAGGCCGAGGCCAAGGCTGCGTCTGAGGGAAGGCCCGCCAGGATCATCGCGAAGATGAACTCATTGACCGAACCTCAGGTGATACGAGAGCTCTACAAGGCATCGCGCGCCGGGGTCAAAATCGACCTCATCATCCGCGGGATTTGTTGTCTGAGGCCCGGTGTGCCCGATCTTTCAGAAAATATCCAGGTCCGCAGTATTGTTGGGCGTTTCCTTGAACATTCGCGCGTCTTCTATTTCTTAAACGACGAATTCCAGTGTTATTTCGCGAGCGCCGACTGGATGAGCCGAAATCTCTTCAGGCGCGTGGAACAATGCGTGCCGGTCGAGGATCCCGAGTTGGCGCAGCGCCTTTATCACGAGTGCTTCCAGCTCTACCTGGACGATACCGTGCAGACCTGGGTGCTGAATTCCGACGGATCTTATGAGCGCCTCGAGCCCGATAGAGATGCGCTCAACGCCCAGCGCACACTGCTTGAAATGTATGCATTAAAGGAGCTCCCACCCGCATGAGTGCTCTACATACCGATTCTGTCCTCCAAGAGCTCATCAATCAGTTTTCTGATCCGATGGCCTTTTTGCGCGAACTCATTCAGAACGCCATCGATGCCGGCTCACAAGAGGTCTTTGTGCGCACCGAGTATTTGGATGGCGTGTTCAAGATCTTCGTCGAGGATTTCGGCGAGGGCATGACGCGCGACATTATTGAGAACAAACTGACGAGGCTCTTCAGCTCAACCAAAGAGGACGACCTCACGCAGATCGGCCGCTTTGGGATCGGCTTTGTGTCCGTGTTTGCGATCGAACCTGACCTGGTCGTCCTGGACACCGGCCGTGGCGGCGAATACTGGCGAGTGCTCTTCCATCCGAACCGTAGCTATGAGCTGATTCGCCTCCAACATCCGGTGGAAGGTACTCAGATTCAGCTGCTCAAACGTGTGGATGCCAAGGCTGCCAAAGAGATGGAGGCGCGCGTTCGGGAGGTCACCAAAGCGTGGTGCCGACACGTGGCCGTTCCGATCTACTTTGACTCCGAAGATATCCGCGACCCGTTTGACGTCCCGAGCCTCGTAAAAGTGACTTACGAGGAGGAAGGCACGCGCCTTGTGGCAGGCTACGACGACGATGAATACTCACCCGCTGCAGGCTTTTATAACCGGGGACTCACACTCTCCGAGGCGGCCTCTAAGATTCCATTTGTCACGTTCAAGATCGACTCGCGATATCTCGAGCACACGTTGACCCGCGACCAGATCCTAGAGGATAAGCACTTCCACAAGGTCCAGGCACTCTTGCGGGACGTGGAGAAGAAGCAGCTTCCGGCTCAACTTTTTGCGCGCCTCGAGGCCTTCGCACGTGCTCCGGACAGCTCGCCACAAGGGATAAAGGACTATCAATCCTTGGCCAAGATCCTCACGAACCTTTCGCGTACCTTTCGGGACTTCTGGGACAAGTGGGATGACCGAGAGATCTTCCCGACCCGCGGTGGCCAGCCCTTGAGCTTTAGTCAGGTTCAAAAGCTCTGGCGCCGCGGACGTGTGTACTTTACTCACGGGTCGGGACACATCAGTGAATACGTGGATAAGGCCGAACTCCTACTCCACCCAAATCTCTTCAACTCTCTTTTTGAGTTTCGAAAGATCCAGATTCCTTCTCTGGAAGCGTCCTTCGTTTTTCCACGCGCGCTCGCTCAGATCCCGGCGCCTTTCTCGTCGCTTAACACTGTGCTCACCCAACTTTATCCGAAGACAGACTTCAGGCTCGCGACCTTTGACTATCCAGGGTCGGCTGTGGTTTCCGAGGTGGCGGTCGGGTTTAAGAAGCTTGAGCCTTTGGAGTACACCGAGTTTAAGAAGAACCAGGCGCAGATGCCCATGGAATCCAAGATTTGCGTACTAAACCTTGCGCACAAGGTTGTTCAAGACACGCTCGCAAGGGCGGAGACCGCCCCGGAATGGGCCGCCTACCTCTTGGTTAAGTATATTGGTGTACCGCGCGGTTGGAGCATCAAGGCGGACAACGAGTTGTTATTGACGTGTACGCTTAAGAAAACGGGTGGTTGAGGCGTAGGGCCTCGATGCCTGGCAGAGTGCCGTTCTCGATGAGCTCAAGGCTTGCGCCGCCGCCCGTCGAGATGTGGTCGACCTTCTTCTCCACACCGGCGACTTTCGCCGCAGACGCAGAGTCGCCACCACCGATGACCGTAAAGCCCTTGGCGTCCGCAATGGCATGCGCCACCGCCATGGTTCCCTTGCTGAACAACTCCGACTCAAAGACGCCCATCGGACCATTCCAAAAGATCGTCTTCGCCTCAGCGATTTCGCTCACAAAGAGCTCCACGGATTTCGGGCCGATATCGAGGCCCATCCAGCCTTCTGAGATCGCGATATCTGAGGTGACCTGAACGTCCTCCTCCCTCTTGGCGTCAAAGCTTCGCGCGATTCGGTGGTCCACAGGCAGAACGATCTCTTTGCCGAGCTTTGCAGCTCGCTGCAAGATCTTGAGGGCCGTATCGATCTGGTCCTCTTCAACCCGCGACGCGCCCATATTGTGGCCCTGCGCGGCGAGGAAGGTATAGGCCATCGCACCGCCAATCACGACCTTGTCGACCTTCTCGATGAGCGATGTCAACACGCCGATCTTGTCCGAAACTTTGGCCCCACCCATCACAGCCACGAACGGCTTCGCGGGCTGCCCCAAAAGGCCGCCCAACGCGCGGATTTCGTCGCGAACCAGAAGGCCAGCAGCCTTCGTTCCACGTCCAAAATGCTGCACCATCTGATAGACCGACGCGTGCTTTCGGTGCATCGCGCCAAACGCATCACTGATGTAGATATCCGCGAGGTCAGCCAAGGACTTAGCAAACTCCGGGTCACCCTTTTCCTCGCCGGGATGGAACCTCAGATTCTCGAGGAGCACCACCTGGTCTGGCTTAATATCAGCGATGAGCGTCGGTATCACAGGGTCGTGCAACGACTCCGGCAAGATGACCTCATATCCCGTGAGTTTGGCCAATCTGAGCGCCACCGGTTCCATGGAATACTTAGGATTCGGCGTGCCCTTTGGCCGGCCGAGGTGGCTTGCGATAATCGGGATGCCGCCTTGTTCGACCACGTACTCGATGGTGGGAATCGCCGCCCGAATTCGCGCGTCATCCGTAATCTCCGAGCCGTTCAACGGCACGTTGAAATCCACGCGAATAAAGACCTTCTTACCCTTGAGTTTGAGGTCGTCTACAAAGCTGATGCCGGTGATATCCATGATTAGTTCCGCTTTCCATCGACGTAGAGAAGAGCATCGATCATACGTGCGGAGTAGCCCCACTCGTTGTCGTACCACGAGATGATTTTGGCCATCTTGTCGCCAATCGTCATGGTGGCGAGTGAGTCGAAGATGGATGAATGCGGGTCGTTCATCATATCGGTGGAGACCACGGGCTCGTCGGTGTAGCCAAGGATTCCCTTAAGCTCGCCTTCAGCTGCCTCTTTCATGGCGGCGTTGATGGCTTCCACGGTCACGGGCTTCTCGAAGGTCGCCACGAGGTCTACGCAGCTCACGTTCGGAGTTGGGACGCGGATCGAGGTTCCGTCGAGCTTGCCTTTAAGCTCAGGAAGCGCCTTGGTCACAGCGATCGCCGCACCGGTGGTGGTGATCACCATATTGATGGCGGCGGCGCGAGCACGGCGGAAATCCGATGGGTGCGGCGCGTCGAGCAGGCCCTGGTCGTTGGTGTACGAGTGAATCGTGGTCATCAAACCATGCTCAATTCCAAACTTTTCGTGAAGGACTTTCGCGACCGGCGCGAGGCAGTTGGTGGTGCAGCTCGCCACGTCAATCACGGTCATATCAGGAGTGAACTTGTCGTGGTTGACGCCCTTGACAAAGGTCATGTCGAGGCCCTTACCGGGCGCCGACACCAGCACGAACTTCGCGCCAGCTTCGATATGCTTGCTCGCCTTTTCCTTGGAGCGGAAGATGCCCGTGCACTCGAGCACGTAATCTACTCCGAGGTCGCCCCACGGAATGTTAGCCGGGTCGCGCTCCGAGAACACTTTCATGGTGTCGCCATCGATGGTGATGGAGTTTTCGGTGCTTGAGACCTCTCCGTCCCATTTGCCGTGCGTGGAGTCGTACTTAAAGAGGTAGGCCAACTGCTCAGCGCTTGTGAGGTCATTGATTGCCACCAAATCGACGTTTGGATTCTTGGCAGCGATGCGTGCAACACAACGGCCGATGCGGCCAAAACCATTGATACCGATACGAATACTCATATGCTTACCCTCATGTAAAAGGAGTCAAAATCGAACACGTGTTCTCATACCCACCGAGGGTCAGAACTGTCAACGAGTAGAGTCGGACTGCGGACTAGTCCCAGGGGTCGGGCTCACTCAACTTGAGTCCATCGGGGACTCTCGGAGTAGCCAACTCAGCCATCTGCAGCACCGGAATGATGCGGCGCAAATCCATCACGGTGCCCAGAGTTAGGAGCTCTTTGGGTGAGACCCAGCGCGAGTCGATGCACTCACGCGGCCGAAGGGTGACCTCGGCATTCTCGTTGTTGAGCTTGCACAAAATATAGTGCGCGGAGTCGAATTTCGCGATGGGTCGCTGGATGGAAACACGCAGGCCAGTCTCTTCGTAGACCTCGCGCACGCAGGCGACTTCCGGGGTTTCGTTACGCCACATCGTGCCGCCAGGCGGGCACCACTGTCCCCCACGACCCACCTCAAAAGAGCGTCGGATAAAGAGCACATGCGAATTGTGGTGAATAATTCCCCACGCTGAACTCATTGTTTACCTCGAACGCTCATACCGATTCCAATAACTCTAGGACGCCTAAGACGGTAGCGCAAAAAGTGCGGGTTTCCTACCTGCCAATAGATGAAATCTTTGCCGCAGAGTTACATCATGCGCCCAAACGGTCTAGCAAAAGCTTAGGCGCTACGGCAGATTCACCGAACTCAAAAGCACCCTCAAGCCTCGCCGTGCACGCGTCCACTTTCGAAGACGGATTGACGTAGAGTGTGACAAGAGGCTCGCCTTTTTCCACCCGATCCCCGAGCTTCTTGTGGAGCTTCAGGCCCACCGCAGGGTCGATCGTGTCCTCTTTGGTATTTCTTCCCGCACCGAGCTCGGTGGCCGCGAGCCCGATTTCCTGCGCGTTGGTGCCGGTCAAGAAGCCGGTTGCAGGCGCTTCGAACACCATGGTTTTTGCGGCTTGCGGAAGCAGACTAAGGTCGTCACACACACGCCTGTCGCCGCCCTGCCACTCGATGGTTTTGGCAAAATGCTCCAGCGCCGCTCCACTCTGCAGAGTGTCGTGAATGGACTCGCGCGATGGCGCGTCGGCTCCGTGCGCGAGCTTCGCCATCTCCCAGACGAGCTCCACGCTCAGATCCACGATATCTTTTGGGCCCTCACCGCGCAGCGTCTCGATGCTCTCATGCACCTCGAGCGCGTTCCCGATCATGTGACCGAGCGGCTGGTTCATATCCGTAATCAGCGCCGTTACATCGCAGTTCATTCGCGTACCGATATCGATCATGGTCTGCGCGAGAAGGCGCGCGTTCTCCAAATTCTTCATGAACGCGCCGGTGCCAACTTTGACGTCCAGCACGAGGCCATTGATGCCTTCGGCGAGCTTCTTACTCATGATGGAGCTCGCGATGAGCGGAATGCACTCCACAGTGGCCGTCACGTCGCGTAGCGCGTAGAGCCGCTTATCCGCAGGCGCAACCTCGGCCGTCTGCCCAATCAGGGACATTCCGACTTCGTCTACCATGCGCTTAAAGTCCTCCACGCTCAGGTTCACATTGAACCCGGGGATGCTCTCCAACTTGTCCAGGGTGCCGCCCGTGTGACCAAGTCCGCGGCCCGAAATCATGGGGACTTTGAGGCCAATGGCCACCGCAAGAGGGGCGAGTATGAGGGAGATCTTGTCGCCGACGCCGCCAGTTGAATGCTTATCTACTTTGTAGCCCGAAATCTGGCTCAAATCGATGATTTCGCCCGAGTTCAGCATCGCGTCGGCCCACGGCGCAAGCTCGGCGGCACTCATCGACTGGAAGAAGACAGCCATCAGGAACGCCGCCATCTGATAATCCGGAAGCTCGTCCTTCGAGAACGATTCCACCATGAACTTGAGCTCCGAAGGGCTTAGTTCGTGTCCATCTCTCTTCTTTGCAATGATATCTACAGCGCGCATCAACTACTCCTTATCCCAAAACACAAAGTGGGATAATGGACGCGCTTAGGAGTGAATGAAAGTCAAAAGTTGGTCGTGCTACCCTTTAGGACCTATTGTCCGAAGGTCTGAAGACTTTGATCGGCATGTTTTCGCGGGTGTAGGTAGGCAGTGGTTTTCCAGACATCGCCCACGCCTGAAGACTAAGTTGGGTACAGAGAGCTATGAGCACATTCGGCGGCGCGTCGATGACCTCAATTTCCGGTAGATCCTTCACAGCCTTCTTTTCAATTGTCCAATTTGCGCGGGCTTTCGCCCTTATTTTGCGACCATCATCGCTCATTTCAAGTCTCCCTACACAGCACGAATATGGTAACACATTCGCATGTATACTCGAATCCTAATTGCCCTCTCGTGCTTTCTAGCGCCGGCCAGTGCTCTGGCGATTGACCATCCAATAGCTTACGTTCGGTGTGAACGAACGACCGCAGAATTTGACGTGACCATGGACGTGGTTCTCAGCGGCGTAGCTCAATCCGTGACCCGAACGATGCGAGGTCTGGACGTCTACGATATCATGCCCGACGTCACCCATTTCTTCTCGGGGTTTTCGGCACCCTGTGACCTGGTGCTCCGCGAGCCCGACGGTCAAGAACGTGTGCTTTACAGCTGCTCGGACACGTCCACCGAGGAGAACGCCTGCGCCGCGATGGACCCCGCGGTTTCGTTTGACGGCAAGACGATCGCGTTCTCGGTGTTCCGAGGAAGCCTCACCAATCAGTCCGAGCCCATCCATCCGCGCGTGGTACACCCGGATGCCGAAAACGCTCAGACTCAGCGTATGACGCTGCCAAACCGCGTGCTCTCAGCCACTGAGGCACAGCTCCACCTGGTTGATGTGGAAACCGGCGAGGTCCGCGAGCTGCCTCATGAAGAGGGGGCTTTTGATGCCGGCCCTACATTTCTGGCGAACGGCAGAATTGCGTTCACCTCGTCGCGTGAGGGACATACGGCGACCATGGTCTTCGGCACCAATTCGTCGGGGCGAGGCTCCAGGATTTACACCGTGGATCCGGACGGCAGAAACCTCGATATCGCGAGTCACCATTCGCTCGCGCAGGAACAACACCCGTTCGCTCTCAAAGACGGCCGCGTCGCCTACACGAGCTGGCAAATCTTCGGCGGGCTCGCCTTTCGACACACCAACGGCTCGCCCGGCGGTTTTACAACCATCGGAAACCTCTTTCATATTTACACACAGTACCCGGATGGGGCTGAGCAGTTCGCCTTCTACGGCCAGCATGCGGGCGACCACACCCCTGTGAGCGCCACGAACGTGGACCATAAGGCGGCCCACTTTTTGACCCAAACCAGTGATGAGCGCGTGTGGTTTGCAGATTACTATCGCGGCAACAACTCGGGTCTGGGCGTGGTGGTTGGCGTGATGCCCGAGCCAGAAGGGCAAGAAGGCATCGGGCCACATGAGGCCGAGGTGGCGGGCGATATCTTCGCGCCTCGGGACATCGTCCGCCTGACGCAATGGTCCACGTCCGGCGATAATATGGCACGCCCCATGCCGGAGCCTGCGTACAATCATCCCGAGTATTCCGATCCGTTGCCCTTTGCCGGTAAGGTTGGTCATCCAAGTGCGCTGCCGCGGAACGACCTCATGGTGGCCTGGGGTAAAGGCGCCTGTAGTACGGTCTCCGGGAATGGGATATTTGGTGCGCTTGGTATGGAAGCTCCACCACTAACGAGTGGGTCCGGCGCTGGTACCGCCATGAACGTCATCACCTCGCTTGGACTTGATACCCCAGGGTGTGACGTTGGCATCTATCGTGCCACGGCGGTTCCATCCACACACCCATCCGACCTTGAACTGATTGTGGATTCGAGGGATTGGCACGAGATACAGGCGCGTGTGGTGGTGCCGTACTCGGCCATTCACGGCATTGAAAAACCGGTGCTCATCGAACCCGCCGATCTAAGGGCAAGTCACCCAGATTTGGAGGTTGGAACGCCTTTCGGACTCCTCGGCGCCGCCTCGATTGTGGACCGCGAAACCCATCCGTGGGGTGGCCTGCGTTTCCAGGGTGAAGGGCAGTTTCACCGACAGGGTACGGACACCATCGAGTATCAGGACGACGATCTCTGCGGCGTTCGCATCCTTGCGTTGCTCCCAAATCGTGGGCGTGACACGTGGAAGGAAATCTCGAATACGGCCGGCGAACGCGTGCGAATTCTGGGAGAGTTTCCGGTGCGAAAGACCCAAGACCCTTACGACACGAGCTTTTTGGTCCGGTTTCCTGCGAATATCCCGTACATGATGCAGGGGATCGACTGTGATGGCCGCACCCTAAACACCGACCAAACCTGGCAGAGTCTGCGCCCGGGCGAAGTCAAGACCTGCGGTGGATGCCACGTACATTCTCGCCCTTCCAACGAGGATTTTGAGGACACGCTCGCGGCGCGCCCCGACTACATCACTCATAGACTCGGCGAGGGTGTGGTCCCGATTCTGGCTGGCGGCTCGCTCAGCGAGGTTTCATTGCTGGAATACAGGGCGCCTGGCCTTTCGGTGACCTTTGAGGAGGATATCCTGCCGATCTTCGAGCAACGTTGCGCCTCGTGCCATAGCTCGGACTCTCCGGCAGCAGGACTCGTGCTTGACCGGCCAGGTACCGAGGGTGGTGATACGCCTTCGACATGGTTCTGTTTGGTACGCGACAAGGCCCAGAGCTGTGTGCCCGAAGAGCTGAAACATACCACCGGTGCGGGCGGAAGTGGCCACACGTTCAGGCGACCGCAGCTTACACGGTACGTCCGAGCCTTCAATTCGCGCGCGAGTCTGCTCTACTGGAAGGCCGCCAACCAACGCACCGACCTTCGAACCGATGAGACGTTCTCCGACCCGTCGGATGTGGTCTATCACGACATCGACTTTGGAGCGGACCACCCCACGGATATGACTGCCGAGGAGCTCGGTTTACTCTCGCGGTGGATCGATATCGGCGCGGCTGGTGGCCCCGATGAGAGACGCGATACTTTGCGGCCTACGCTGAATCTAGCTGCGACGATTGACGGCGCGAGCTTGACTCGGCTTCATGTAGGGACGGCTGATATCGGCTCGGGGGTTGATGGCGAGTCGCTTGAAGTCTGCATTGTGGATGGCGATGCCTGTGGTCCAAATCTGGCTTCGGGAGCCCATAGTGCGGGAGTTGTTAGCTTAGATCTCGCGAGCCCGTTGAGTGATCCCGAGCTCGAGGTGCGTGCCAGCGTTTCGGACCTCGCTGGAAATCAAACCGTCGTGCAGCGCACGGTTTCCTGGCTCCTGCGTTCGCCACCAGAGCCACCCGTACGCCCCGAAACTCCGGTGGATCCCGAAAACCCTGAGAATCCGGACCCAGATAACCCGTCGAACCCCGAGGCGCCCGTTACGGCCGCGGGCGACAAAGGCTGCGGGTGTGGAGCAGCACAGGGCGCACCGAACGCGTTGATTCTTCTACTCTTAGTCTGTGTCAGGCTCAGGACTCGACGCACACGCAGGCAGACGTACTGAACTTGCCACCAGAGCCGGCGTGAGGCATCCTCAGGAACTAGACTAATCATTAGGAGTTTCGATGACTCAAGCGGTGCCCTATCCGAATGGCGTGACCACCTTCGGTTCTTGCGTGGTCCATATCGAACCCGATTTCGCCACCATCAACGTGGGGGTGAGTCGGAGATCTGCCAAACTCGAGGAGGCGAGCGCGCAGGTAAAGGGTGTTGCGGCGACGCTCAAAGGGTATTTCCCGAGAGCGGGTGTCGAGAGCACACGCGCCTCCAGGCTTCATATAGAGACCGTGAGCGCGCCCGATGGCACAGTTAAGGAGTTTGTGGCGTCCACACACTTCAACTTGACTGTACGCGACGTTGAGCGCCTTGAGTCGATCATCAGCGGGGCCATGAGCGCCGGCGCGAACGTGTTTAACGGCATCACCATGCGCTCAAGCCGGCTGCGAGAAGCCCGCGCCGAGGCGCGCCAGGGCGCGTTTTTGGCGTCGCTCAAACGTGCCGAACAATACGCCGAAGCCGCGGGAATCAAGCTAGGGCGCGTGATCCACGTGGAAGAAGTGCCCGACGAAGAGTTGGACGCAAAGCTCGATGAACTCGATGAATTCGACACTTCGGGCGCCTATTCACAGACGTCCATAGCCGTGAGAGCCGCCGTGCGCGTTGCGTTCTCCATCAAGGCCGGCAAGATGGTTGCGGCAACAGGCACCTTCCCTACCTTTGATCCTTGAGCGCGTGAGTACTAGAGGCTGTTCGCGGTAATACTCACCGTGTAGCGGCCATCTGGAGTCTCAAACTTTGTGGCCTCACCGAGCGCGAATCTCAACTCTTGAAAGCTCTCTTCGCCTTGAGGTCCCTTGATTGCGACCCCGAGCTTGACCAGGTTTTCTTCAAGACTCCAAGTATAATCAAAGTTCGTGTTTTCGGTCCCATTGTAGTTTACGGACATACTCATCGGGTGGCCCTCGACCGTCTTGATCTTGGGGTTCGACACAACCTTATCTCCGTCATGAACTTGCATCTCAAAGAGGACCTGAGCCGCGGCCGGTTGCTGAACCGGGGCCTGCTGAGTTGCCTCTGGAGTCACATCCTCGGTGGTTGTATCTTCGGTGGTGGCGCAACTAAGTCCCAAAGTCGCGATAAGGATCAACACATACTTTTTCATTTTTCCTCCTGTCGACGCGGGTTCCGTCCGCGTCAGTTGGGTCACCTTAATCTCTAAGTCCTAAAAAAAAAGCCAGAAATTCGAGCGGCGGACATCAATCTGGTTTGGACATAAGTTTGGTACCTGCAAAATGCACCGCGCCCGCAACACCAAAGCCCACGAACCACGCGTAGGTGTAGAGCGTCTGGAAGAACAAGGGGACCGTGTCCGCCCCAAGAAACCCTGCCTGTACCAAAAAGCCCGGAACGTTAGGAATGATGCCGGCAAAGAGAGCTACCATGGCCACCGGGTTATACCCCGATTTGTACCAATATTCGCCGCTACGATGGTAAAGAGCGTCTAAGTTCAGCTCAGTCTTCCGAATCAAGAAGTAGTCGATGATGAGGATTCCACCAATCGCCCCGAGTAGCGCTGAATAACCCACCAACCAGGTGAAGATATAGCTTCCGGCGGACTCCAGAATCTTCCAAGGGAACATCGCGATACCAAGCCCCGCCGTGATCATTCCGCCCACGCGGAAATCGAATTTCTGCGGGGCGAGGTTGATGATGGCGTTTGCTGGAGAGACGACGTTCGCCGCAATATTGGTGGACAAGGTCGCTACCGTGAGGGCGATGAGCGCCAGGATAATGCTGATGCCGCCACCCATGCGCCCGAGCAGCGCCACAGGGTCCGAAATAGGCTCTCCGTAAATCACGATGGTCGCCGACGTCACGGCCACGCTGATGAACGCAAAGAGCGTCATGAACGTAGGAAGCCCAATCGCCTGACCCAAAATCTGGTCGCGCTGTGATTTCGCATAGCGCGTGAAGTCGGGAATGTTGAGCGAGAGGGTCGCCCAGAAACCCACCATCGCCGTCAGAGATGGAAAGAATACCGACCAGAACTGGCCTTCTTTCGGACCTCCCTCAATGAATTGCGAAGGCGCAGAGAACATGGGCCCAAAGCCGTCGGCCTTATTCCACGCCCAACCCATGAGCAGAAGACCCATGATCACGAGGAAGGGCGCCGCGATAGTCTCGAGCACTTTGATGGACTCGATGCCTCTCCAGATAATCACCGCCTGTACCGTCCAGAAGACGAGGAAGCAGATGAGTTCGAGCGCGTTGATCCCGAGCAGCGGCAATGCCTCGCCGCCTGTTTCGGGCCCCATGAGCGCGAGCAGGAGCTGGTAGATAGCCGCGCCACCAATCCAGGTGTTGATGCCGAACCAACCGCACGCCACAAGCCCGCGCATCACCGACGCCACGTTTGCCCCAAGAATTCCAAAACTAGCCCTCGCGAGCACCGGAAATGGGATGCCGTACTTGGTGCCGGGATGGCCGTTTAGAATCATCGGAATCAGCACGATGGCATTCCCGAGGCACACCGTGAGCACGGCTTGCCACCAGTTCATGCCGGCCTCCACGAGGCCTCCGGCCAAGAGGTAGGTGGGCACACAAACCACCATACCAATCCACAACGATGCCATATGATGAACAGACCATACGCGCCCGCCTTCCGGCGTGGGCGCAATATCGTCATTCAGAAGCGACGGATCGGGGTTCTGAAGCACAATAATCTCCTTTAAAGACGACACCCTACACCTAGGAGCTACCCCTTGTCGACCGCTTAGGTATTGGCAAGTATGCGCTCTAGCTCCAGCCAAAATGGGCCGGGCGAGGCGTCGGCCAAGAGGAAGCCGAAGGACACCAATTGGGAGGGATCCGGGCGCTCGACTTCGGAGACCAGTTGGCCACGACGAAAGAGCCGAAAGTCGTCGAACTTGAAGTCAAAGTCTTGCCAGTCGGCCTCTGGCCTAAACGCACACCGAAAGCTCGTGCTCTCGGGAATCTCCGCCGTTCGTAAGGTAGCTTCAAAATCTCTTGATGACCCGCGCATGGTCCACACCAGCCCGGTCGCGCCCCCAAGGTCCCAGAGCCCTGCATTTCGAGCGGAGCAGAACCCACCGTTATTCTCCAGCGAGACTTCACCTTCAAAACGAAGTACACCGTCCGCTTCAACGATATTGCTACGCGATCTCCCGCCCATGACCACATCGTCAACCGTCTGCCAGTTGGAGATATCTATGTTGACACGCAATTGATCCACGTGGTTGTCCGTTTCGGTTCCGAACTCAAGATACATCAGAAAACTGATTGAGAACCATCAGAATTTCGACAGTCGGGCTGGTAAAGAGTTCACTTTCCCCGCATAAAACCTTGATGTGAGGGGATGGCATGGATGATGCTGTATATTGGCTCCAATGATGGTTTACTCATTTTTAACGGAGCTCCAATGAAACCCTACCTTCCTCTACTACTCGCCCTAAGCCTTGCTGCATGCGGTGATTCGGACAGTCAGACGCCAGACACCCCGAATAATACCAACGGCACGAACAACCAGACGATTCAGACTAATAATCAAACGACGACCAATAATGGGTCGAATAACGGTTCGAACAACACCGTAGCCCCCGAGTTTGAGACGGCGCGCTCGGAGCTTTCACGCGTCACCAGTCCGAACCTACCCGCAGGGCATCTCGAGCAGCTGGTGGACGGAAACACCGAGTTTGCTCTCGACCTCTTGAAGGAAGTTGGCCCAGCAGAGGCCGGAAACCTCGTCTTCTCCCCGCATAGTATTTCGACGGCTCTTGGCATGACACATGCCGGAGCTCGAAACGCCACCGAGACGGCAATTGCATCAACCATGCATTACACCTTGCCGCAGACAGACCTGCATCCCGCGTTCAACGCACTTGCGCTTGAACTTGAATCGCGTGGACAGGGGGCGAGTGCCTCGGACGGCACGCCCTTTAAACTCAACATCAATAACGCGCTCTGGTTGCGAACCGGCACCACGTTTGAGCCGGCCTTCCTCGATGTGCTCGGCCAATACTACGGGGCCGGCGTGAACCTTCTGAACTTCCCGGCCGATGCCGACGGCTCGCGCATCATCATCAACGAGTGGGTGGCGGACCAAACCGAAGATATGATCCAAGACTTGCTCGCCCCGAACTCCATCACGCCGGATACTGTGGCGGTTCTGACGAACGCAATCTACTTCAACGCCTCGTGGAGAGTCGTGTTCCCGGAAGATTCGCCGGACGCCACATTCACGCTCGGTGACGGCACTGAGGTCAGCGTTCCAACCATGAGCCAGATGGAGTCCTTCGGACATGTGGAGCGCGCAGACTACCATATGGTGGAGCTTCCCTACGATGGCCAGGAAGTGAGCTTTGTGGCGCTTCTACCTAAGAATATGAGCGTGCAGGACCTCGAGTCGGGTTTGACGGCCACCGAGCTTTCAGATGCCTTCGGTGCGTTGCAGACCAAGACCGTTGACCTCTCGATGCCGAAGTTCAAGTTCGAGACTCCGCTTGGGCTGGCCGAAACCCTTCAAACCCTAGGAATGACCGAGGCCTTCTCGGCAAACGCCGATTTCTCGGGCATGACGCCTGACCTGAACCTGGCCATCGGGGACGTCATCCATAAGGCGATTATCGATGTGAACGAGAAGGGCACCGAAGCCGCGGCCGCAACCGCCGTGGTCATTGTGGACACGAGCGTGCCGGTCGCCGATGTTGAGTTGGACTTGAATCGTCCGTTCCTCTTCCTGATTCGTGATGTCGAAACGAACGCAATTCTCTTCCTCGGCCGTCTGGCTGATCCCCGCTAAGCACTTGTCCTTGGGCGCAGGAGCTCGCGAGCTTCATCCGGGCTTGCGACCTTGCGGCCAGCGTCTTCCGCGACTTTTGCGAGAGCCGCGATCAGCGGCCCGTTGCCGTCTACTTTGGAGCCATCTTCCAGATAGAAGGTATCTTCCACGCCGCATCGCAAATGGCCGCCGAGCTCAGCTGTCTTTCGGTGAATTTCCCAGACCTCGTCGCGCCCAATCACGATTGACTGCCAGTGCTTTCCAGGCCCGAGTTCATCCACCAAAATGGGCAAAAGGTCTGTACGTGCCGGCATGCCACTAGAAACGCCCTGAACTAGCGAAACCGTGTAAGGGCCTTTCAAAAGGCTGTTCGCCTCAAACATCGCGATCGAGCGCAGAATCCCGGTATCGAAGCACTCACATTCGGGAATGATGTTGTGGGCGTGCATGACGTCGAGGTACTTCGAAACCTTCTCCACCGGATTATCAAAAAGCATAGGTGGCCATGCCCAAGAGCCGTCTCGCCGAATCTTCAGGTAGTTCAAGGAACCCGAATTCATCGCCGCTATCTCGGGTTTGACGCGTTCCAAACACCCGACCGGACCACTGATATCGGGGCCAACCACGCCTGTGGTGAGGTTGATCAGAATGCCCGGACAAGCCTCTCGAATCGCGTCCACACATAGGGCGGCGAGGTCCGGATCCCATGACGGGAAGCGGCCCATCTCCTGTTCTCGGATGTGTAAGTGAATCACGGATGCGCCGGCGTTGTAGGCATCGCGCGCCGAGGACGCCATATCTTCCGGTGTATAAGGAACCGGGTGTTGTGCAGGGTCGGTCAGCACGCCATTCAGCGCACAGGTCAAAATCGCCAAATCACTCATAGAAACTCCAAGCTCTATACTCAAAAGAACACTCGTTGAATCAACCAGAATACGGCGAGCACCAGCGAAAGGCCAGCGACTACGCGGACCGCCTTGGTCTCCCAGGGCTTCCCGGCCGCCCACTTTCGCAGAGGGTAAAGACACAGGATGATGGCAACTTGGCCGAGCTCAACGCCTATGTTGAACGAGGCCAGCGCCGGCACCAGTGCATCCGTCGGAAGACCGACGTTATCTCGAAGCACGTAAGAGAACCCGAAGCCGTGAATCAGCCCAAACGCAAAGGTATAGGCCGCCAGATACTTCGGCGGCTCTTTTCTGAAGATGGCTTCCAGCGCCATATAGCCGATAGAAATCGCGATCAGGGGCTCAACAATAGACGCCGAGATATCCACGATCTCAAGCGCCGCAAGGATGAGCGTCACGCTATGGGCAAGGGTAAACGAAGTCACCACGACCAAAAGCCTTCTTACGCCCAGTACAAGGAGCACCAGCAACACCACAAAGAGCACGTGGTCCGGTCCAAGAACGATGTGCACAACGCCTTCCCAGAGGTAACGAGGGATCAGTTCGGTGAGGGTTGGCGGGGCTCCAAGACTGAAGCTGTAGGTTGGAAACTGGGTGTTGAAGACCGTCGCGTCGATCCTCTCGCCGATCTGTACTCGCCCCATATGGGTGTAGGAGCCGCGGGATTCGAGGAGCACCGAGTTCTTGAGTTCGATCTCGTTGAGCGCGGCCTCGCAAGTGTAGCTTTGCATCAACCAATAGGCGTCCGGGCTTTCCGCCACGGGGCTCTGCCGCGTCTCAACAACCTGACAAGGCTGGCCGTCATTGGAGACCATCAGATGACTCGCCACGTATCGGTTGAGTCGATCGAAGCCGACGAGCATTTCTTGTGGTGAAATGACCTCGTCTTGGTTCTCGTCAAGCTCTAGGTGGTGCGCGGCATCCCGGCCAGGAAAGGAGACCAGAACGTCCACCACCTGCTGGTCCGGTTTGACGTGCGCGAGATAGGTACTCTCGCCGGTCTGATGTCCAAACACTCCAAAAGACCAGAAGAATAGGGTGAGAAATATGGTGATGGCGCGCATTTGGATCTCCGCATGAGATGCATGAAGGTTTAGCAGGCTCCTTTACACTTGACCAACGTCGAGACAAGGAGGAGAGAGCAGGGACTTCCAAAGAGGAAACATGAACATCCTGAGCGTTGAAAATCTGCAAAAGACCTACGGACCGACCACCATCTTCAAGTCGATCACCTTCGGCATCGAAGATACCGACCGAATCGGCATCATCGGCCGCAACGGCGCCGGAAAAAGCACGCTCGTCAAGATGTTGATGGGTGTGGAGCCGCCCGACGACGGTCGGATCGTGCGATCCAACAACTCGCAGATCGTGATGCTTTCGCAAGACCCGAAACTCAACGGCGAGAACTCCGCAATCGAAGAGGTCCTTGCGCACGGTGATGAGGTCTTCGAGGTGGTGCGCGCCTACGAGAAGGCCTGTCATGACCTTGAGACTAATCCCTACGACGAGGCGCTCACGGACGTCATGGCGGAGCTCGGCTCTCGGATGGATGCGCTCGACGGCTGGACACTCGAAAATGACGCCCGAAACATGCTCAATCGCCTTGGGATTGAAGACCCACACCAGAAGGTGGGGACGATGTCCGGCGGGCAGCTCAAGCGTGTGGCGCTTGCTCAAGCATTGCTTCGCCCTTCGGACCTTTTGATTTTGGACGAGCCCACCAACCACCTCGATATCGACACCGTGCAATGGCTCGAGGGCTACCTCGCCACGCGCAGCCGCGCACTCCTGCTCATCACGCACGACCGCTATTTCCTCGACCGCGTCGTGAATGTGGTGCTCGAAATCGAAGGCGGCGACGTCTTTCGACACACCGGCAATTATTCGCAATTCCTGGAAAAACGCGCCCATCGTGAGGAGTTAGCCGAGATCGCCGAACAGAAGCGTAAACAGCTCGCAAAGAAGGAGCTCGAATGGCTCCGCCGCGGCCCTAAAGCTCGTACAACCAAAGCTCGAGCACGCATTGACCGTGCCGAAGCCCTTCAGATCAAGCCACAGCGCGCTCAGAAACCTAATGTGGAGGAGATCGCACTCGTCGGCTCAAGGCTTGGCAATAAGATCATCGAGGCGGACCACGTTACGAAGAGCTTCGATGGCCGTACGATCGTCGACGACTTCTCGTACGCCTTTATAAAAGGTGAGCGCGTTGGCCTGGTGGGCCCAAACGGCGCCGGAAAGTCTACGCTTCTCAATCTCCTTGCTGGCCGTCTAACTCCAGACAGCGGAGAGGTTGATGTCGGGCTAACAGTCAACCTCGGCTACTATGACCAAAACGCGAACGACCTCGATGAAACCAAGAGAGTTCACGAATACATCGTCGATCTCTCGAACCGTATTGAGACCTCAGAGGGTGTGCTTACAGCCACTCAAATGTTGGAGAAATTCGGGTTCGACCGCGGCCGGCAACACGTCTACATCAAGACTCTCTCCGGTGGCGAGAAGCGCCGACTTTATCTGCTCCGCACACTCATCAGAAATCCAAACGTGATCTTCCTCGATGAGCCGACAAACGACCTCGATATTGATACCCTGACCGTACTCGAAGACTTCCTCGACGGGTTTAAGGGCGTGCTCGTCGTAGTCAGCCACGACCGCTATTTCCTCGACCGTACATGCGAACACTTGCTCCTGGTTGAGACGAGCGGTGAGATCAACGAATTCCCAGGTAACTACTCGGCGTACGCGGAGTGGAAGACGGAACAGGAAAAGCTCGAAAAAGCCGAACGAGCCGAGAAGAACGCTCCTGCTAAGCCTGCCCCGGTTGCCGAGAAGCCCGCCCCTAAGCCAGAGCCCAAGCCGCAACGGAAACTCTCGTTTAAGGAGCAGCGCGAGTACGAAACCCTCGAGGCACGGATGGCCGAGATCGAAGGGTTGCTCCCAAAAATTGACCAGGCTCTGGTTGAACATTCGGCCGATTTTGAGAAGTTGCAGGAGCTTACGGCCGAGCGTGCTGCGCTCGTCAACGAGCTCGAAAACGCTGAATTGCGCTGGCTGGAACTCGGCGAGTTCGTTTGAGGCTACCTATGCTCCTCAAAGAACTGCGCGAGCTTCTTCAATGCTTGCGTATGAATCCGCGATACCCAGGACTTTGAACGGTCATAATCGTCTGCAATCTCTTTCATCGGCGTGTTTTCATAGTAGTGCCGACGTACGATCTCACGCTCCAAATCAGTCAAAGTCCCCATCGCTTCTTTTAGAACGTGTGTGCTCTGCTCTTTAAGCAGACGGTCTTCCTGTTTCGGTTCAGTGGACAACTCGTCCGTGTCTTGGTCCGTCAAATAGACGATCATCCCGATCTCGGAGACCATTTCACCCACACGATCGTACGCTTCCTCAGAGGTCGTCGCCCGCGGCGAATGCGCATCGATCTCAGCCTGCTCCCGCAACTTTTCATTGGCTGCATTCAGTCGCTGAAGCCGACGCACATGATTGCGCGTCAACCAGCCTTGCTCCCTGATTCCATCAAGCACCGACCCATAAATCCGATAGTAGGCATAGGTCCCAAAGCTAACTCGGCCCGTGGCATCAAACTTTTGCCGTGCGTCTAAGAGACCCTGGTAGGCATACCCCTTCAAGTCCTCAACAGGCACATCTGTACCTAGCTTCTTCAGGATCTTAAAAACGATGCGATTTACGATCCCATCATACTGGGAAAGCAGCTCATCATCGCTGAGCGCGTTTGGGTCGGTTACGGCTGTTTGTTCAGGTTTCAGCGACAACATACCCCCCTTTGGGGAACTTCTTTGAGAAGTCTTGAGCTTAACCAACTGATTTTTCAGGTCAAGCAGAAATTTTCCTCTTCTTTGCAACTATACGTCAGTGTGGTCCTCAATGGCCGCGTTCTTCGACCATTTCACACGATCAGGGAGGGACTCGGCATCGAGCCCCCACAATCGATTGGTCAGACACACAGGGGCGCCACCACCCTTTGCAAAGAGCTCGCCGAGGTCTAGCCGCTCAAGCCTAAGGCCAAGGCTGCGAAAGACCTCCTGCGCCGTCTCAGACACCGTGGTGGGCGCGATTACCGTGTCGTTGACCTGGAGACTGTTGGTATCGTAGCCAGCCGACTCGCGTGCGTTGATCAGAGCGAAGCTCGCGTGCGGAAGAAACGCCTCAAGTCGATTCAGCTCGCCGGGCAAGAGTGCCTGCGGACACACCAAAACGGCCTCCCGAATACGGTTCGTGTCTTCATTCAAACGCGGTGGCATCGCCGGCGCCTGATAGACGTTCAAGAAGGTATTCCCGTGAAACCATGGGTCGGCGTGGAAATGAATCTGAATGTGCTTCTCACTCAAGAGATGAGCCACCGCCGAGTAGGCGCGAATACCCGTACGGCCAAACCTGCCGCTACCAAAGGTGTGAATGATCTTCGAGCCCTCCGTCGCGCGGATCGCGTCGCCTTGCGCCTCCCAGACCATAGGCACACGCAGCGTCCTAAAGCCCAGGCCAGCCATAAACCCGCCTATCCAGCTCGCCTCTTCTCGCCGATGCTCCGACTTCATGGTCGGCAAGATGAAGCTCTGACGCCCCTCGCGGTCCCGGAAGTACTCGCCGGCTTCAGCCACGTAGGGCATCCCGGTCAGATTTTGCGTCGGGTGCGGAGGAATCACCAAGACCTCACCGCCCGCAGCCACAATCGCGTCCGCGAGCTGTGACCACTCCTCGCGCGCGCGCCACGGATTCGGCGCCGCCGCACGTTGAGAATTCTTGTTGGACTTTCCTCGGATGGTCCAATCCCGCCTGGGCGGGCTCATCAGATACACGGGCGTGCTCATAGGTCCTCAACTACCACTTCGTCTAGACCCTCTTCCGCCAGCGGCCATTTCAAGTCAAGCCTCTCCAGATGTTCCCGCATGATCGTCGAGAGCACATAGTTTCGATACCACTTCTTATCGGCTGGGATGATGTACCACGGCGCGTGGTCCTTATGGGTCTCCTCGATCGCTACTTCATATGCCTCCTGATACTTCGCCCAGAGCTTGCGCTCGTCGAGGTCGCCCTTGCGAAATTTCCAGACGCGCTCAGGATCCTGAAGGCGCTTCTCCAGACGCTCCTTCTGCTCCTCAGGCGAGATATGAAGCATGAACTTCATGATCATGGTGCCCTCGTCGGCGAGCAATTTTTCGAAGTTGCGGATATGTTCGTAGCGCTTCTTCCACTGCTCCTCTGGGACCAGATTGTGTACTCGCACCACCAGAACATCCTCGTAATGGGAGCGGTTGAAGATTTGAATGTGTCCGGTCTCAGGGGTGTGTTGATGCACCCTCCAGAGGTAGTCGTGGGAAAGCTCTTTTTCGGTTGGCTTCTTGAACGAATGAACTCGAACGCCCTGGGGATTGAGTGGACCAAAGACCTTACGGATCGCCCCATCTTTTCCAGCCGTATCCATGGCCTGAAAGACGATCAGAATCTTATGTTTGGATTCGGCACTGAGCTTGAACTGTAGTTCCTCGAGTGCTGCAATATTCTCGGCGTGTTTGGCCTCAGCCTTTTCACGTGAAATCTTCTTTCCGTTGGGGTCTTTCTCGCCGCGGGTGCTGATTTTGGACAGGTCCACCTTTTTTGGGGCCTGAAGCCACTCAGGATAGGGCATAGGGTTCTCCACTTTTGTGCAAATCTTGGATGTTAAAGACGGGCGAAGTATGCGATGCAATCGTCAAGCTGACAAACACACTTTGCCTGAATTTTCTCGAAGCCTGCTTTTGCGGTACGACACGTCTCGTACCGCATTGAGCTAGAATAGGAGCGGATACTCTACCCAACGCTCAAAGACTTCGTCTGAAGCAATGGGTCCGGTCTGAAATCCAAGCAAACATTCCTGAGTCTGAGGGTCTACATCCACCACCGGACCAAAGTGTAGATTGTCCATCACGACCCGTGTTCCGTCCCCACGAATCCTCCAGATCACCACTACTCGGCCAATGGTCGGAAATCGCTCGTAGCAGCGTTCAGCGTGGCTTTTGAATGCTTGAATTGAAGTGGCCCGGGGCTCGATTCCAGCTGGTTTAGAGGGCATCGGGGTGTTGAAAACTTCTTCGATCTTGGCTTCCTCTTCGGGCCTAAGTTCACCCATCCAGGCCTTCTTACCGAGCACTTTCTGGTTGATCGGGTTGTTCCATGTTTCACGTGGAACACTACGTGGGTCCGACAACTGCTCAACTTCCTCTCGACCAGAATTCACAACCTCCGACTCTGCAGCCACCGAACCAAGGTCACTTGCATCAGGGCGCGCTTTCAGCCAGACAGAAGGTTGCCGCTCCGAAGGCACAACCTGCTTAACACCTGACTCGGCATCAGAAGGCGTCTCTTGCCCCGGCCTACGGTCACCAACTCCGGTCGGATCCACCGGCGCAAAGTGCATTGGCTCCTCCCACCACATGAACATTACTCCCACCACTGCACCGATGAGCCAGAGCAGAAGAAAAGCAGGAACAAGATTGGCGCGCAAACGGTTCATTCTCTAAAATACTCCGGGAGGATGATGCCATCTTAGCATCCACGTACCATGAAAGAACCACAGCTGATTGAAACAATTCCCTGGCTTCTGGAAAAGGCTGACGACCTCTTTGACCAACGCCGCGATGAGGCCCGAAGCTACTACACCCGAGCACTCGAGGCCACACAAGACCCCGCTGTGCGGGAACACGCGCACATGCGACTCGCCGTTTTAGACCACCGAGCAGGGCAACGAACCCAGGCACTCCAACACTTGGAGGCCGCTCATTCCGCCTCCCCGAACAAGCCGAAAACCCTGCAGGCACTGGCCTCACTCTGCATTGAGTACGCAGACCCTCGAAGCCTCTACTGGGCGCTTCACTATCTAGACCAATCCGAGGCCGACCAGGCGATTCAGTCCCTCCCGCTCGTAGCGCGCTCACTCCTCATTATGAATGAACCGGAGGCCTCCTTAAGAGTGACACTAGGCGCGCTCGAACAGTTCCCGACCCACCCACATTTACTCGAAACTCTGAGCCGCATCTACGAGGCAGAAGGTGATTGGATCGCGGCGATTCAAACACGAGACACCCTGATCGATATCCTCAAATCCGCGCTTTCCAAGTACTCCACAGACAACACCCCCGAGCTGCAGGGAGCCCTCGACGTAGAAGGCGCAACCGCTCGCATTGAGGACGCGACCCGCCACCTACAAAAGGGATTACATGTTGTGGATTTGGAGGTGATAGAGGGCGAGTTTGGTCTCTCGCGGCTTAATCATCCTCAGGGGCTTCATACGCTCATCGCCCGACTATCTGTTGAACCGAGGGCTACGGAACTCTTGGGCATGGCCCAAAGGCTATGGGCGCAATCCCAGGAGTATGACCTCGACCTCCATCTCGGGTCCCTGAATCTGGCTGCGGCCATCGAGTGGAGCACCCGCAAGCTATTCTGGATGCCGCACCCTGAGCCGAAGGCTTGGGAGGTCTATGGCGTAGAGGAGGACCAGATACGTGCAGCCGTGAGGTTGCTGCAATCATCCCTAAAGTTCGAGGTCCTACCGGCGTCCGTCTATCAGCTTATCAGCCGAGCGCAGCGCCACGAGATGGAGCGTTGGCTCCTGGCATACCTACTCCATGTGGACTCGGATTCCCTGGCGAGCGCTCGGATGCTCATTTAGGAGGCAAAGAGATCAAGGTCACCACCGAGCGCGACACCTAGACAATTCATTTCCCAAATCTCCTCCGCACTAGAGCTAAATGGATCTCTGTCCAAGATCGCAAAGTCAGCGAAAAATCCGGGTTCAAGCTTGCCGAGTGACTTCTCTTGATGCCGTGCCCACGCGGCGCCGGTTGTGTAGGAAGCAAAAGCTTCTTTGAAGCTCAACGCGTGTTCCACGTGAAACACTCGGCCCTTTGCGTCCCTTCGTGTCATCGCACACGAAATCGCGTGCCATGGGTTGGGATCCTCGATCGGGAAATCCGAGCCGCCAGCCAATGTCCCTGCCTCAGCGAGATCTCTCCAACGAAAAAGCTCCAAGAGCTGAGGCGCGGAAAGCACCTGTTCAAGCCAGGCGGCGTCAGAACGCATATGAATGAACTGCACACTGGGAACCACGCCGAGCTCCCTCATTCGCTCAATATCCGCATCACGCATCATCTGAGCGTGTTCGAGTCTCAATCTGGCAGCCCTCCGCACATCGTTCGGCACAAGGGCATACGCGTCCAATACCGCAGACGCCGCCTCATCCCCGATCGCATGAACCGCCACCTGCCAGCCTCGCTCCGCCAACCACGGAATGCGCTCGTTGAGAAGCTCAGGTCCATGGACCCAAACTCCACGACCAGAATCCCGGTACGGCTCAAAAAGACGCGCACCACGCGACCCCATCGCACCGTCCGCGAAGAACTTCACACAACCCACGCCAAGGTCCACGTCACCATAGGGACCGCTATCAAAGACCTCGTGTAAATCCGGATCCATGCCATCTAGGAAGAGATAGAGACGTATCCCCAACTCCCCTTGCGCCTTCAATCGCTCCAACATGCCCATGCGGTTGGCGGGCATCCACGCCTTATGAGCCCCCGTAATACCAAAGCTTCGCAGTCGGGAAACGCTCTCCCTATAGACAGCCTCATCCTCACTCTCCGGAACCGTAGGCAGTATCGCGGACACCGGTTCCATCGCCTTATCCACGAGCAACCCTGTGAGAAGCCCACCCACTTTCACGCACTCGCCGCCCGGCATCTGTGTAGTTTCGTCAATGCCCGCCAGGCGCAGCGCGAGCGAGTTCACCCAAAACGCATGACCGTCGATTCGCCTCAAACACACCGGGACATTGGGGAAGGCCTCATCAAGTTGGCTCAGGCTAAGTCGGCTATCCCCCCAGAGGTTCTCGTCCCAGCCCATACCGAAGACCCACCCATCCCATAAGGCTGCACCACGCAGCCTCTGCAGCAACTCCTCGGGCCCCGACGCTCCACGCAGCTCCACAATTGGACTACCAAGTGAGCGTTGCCCAAGGCCCCAGAGATGTATGTGCGCGTCGGTCAGACCCGGGACCAAACAGGCTCCCTCGAGCACCACTCGCTCGTCCGTAGCTGCACTGCGGGCCTCCTCGCCGATCGCCAGAATGCGACCGGCCTCCACCAGGAGCGCGTCCGTACGCGTTCCATTTGGGTCTACGTAGATCGTCTCATGCTCAAAAAGTGTCTTCATACATTTTCCAAAAAGAAAGCCCCCACGCTGGCGTGGAGGCTCATTTAGAACTCAGAAGTAACCAACCATCACTCAGCGGACTCGCCTTCCGTAGGCTCGCCTTCAACTGGCTCAACGTTCTCGATCTTCTCTTCTGCTGGCAATTCGTTCTCAGGCACCTCTTTGGTGACTTCCTCTTGCTCGAGGATCACGAACTCCACGCGACGGTTCTTCTCCGCTCCCTCAGGCGTCTCCTTGCCATTCTCTGGCAGCGGAACCAGGGGTTGCTCCATTCCATAACCCTTCGAGACGAGCCGGTCGGTCTGAACGCCCTTGGAGATCAAGTAGTCCACGACCGATTGTGCACGGCGTGCTGAGAGATCCTTGTTGTACGCCGCTCTACCCGCATGGTCAGTGTGCCCTTGCACCTCGATCAACTTGATGCGTGGGTAGGCGTTAATCGTTGATGCAACTTCGTCGAGGAGGCTGAACGACTCTTCCTTGATCGTGGCCTTGTCGAGGTCGAAAAAGACCTTATCCAAAATCTCGATCTTGGCCATGGTGACCTGAACGCGATCGTATGGACAGCCTTCTTTCTCAGGCACTCCCGCCTTCTCAGGACATTTGTCCTTGTGGTCAGGAATTCCGTCGTTGTCGCCGTCGAGAATCGGGCAGCCCTCAAGTTCAGCCACACCCGCCACGTCTGGACATTTGTCGAGGTGGTTCGAGATGCCATCACCGTCGGTGTCCTCAGCAGGACATCCTCCGAGCTCAGCAATGCCAGCCACATCTGGGCACTTGTCGTCAACGTCGAGAATCCCGTCGTTATCGTTGTCCAAATCAGGGCAACCGTCGGTATCTTCGAAGTTGTCGAAATCTTCTGGATCCTCAGGACACTCGTCGATGTCATCCAAGAGGCCGTCGCCATCGGTATCCCCGATCTCACGCACATGCTCTGGGTATGAGCCAAAACGCACACCAAGTGCGAGGAATGGACCACCCTCGTTCAGGTTGTCAGGATTGACTCCTACGCTGGACTCGTCACCGGCAACAGTGAAGAGCAGGCCGTCGAGCTCAGGATCGCTGATAAGCCATTGGTTGAATCCAAAACGGCCGTACACGCCCATCCAGTCTGTGAGGTAGCGACGAACTTCAAGGAAGGGCCGCATCAGGACAAGGCTTGCGTCGAGGCTGTTGCCGCTCTGATACTCGTTGCTCACAGCGCCGAATCCAACACCGACACCCAACGCGACTTCCCACATATCCCGTCGGAACGCGAACGCTGGCTCAAGACCCACGTACCAAGCCGAGAGGCTCGGGTTGTCACCAAACGGCGTCTGAAAGCCACCGAAAAGCGAGATACGCGTGTTCTCCAAAAGCGACGCCTCAACGAAGAGGTCGAAATGCCATAGGCCAGTTTGGTCGAACGGTGTTTCTCCATTAGGCTCAATGAGTTGGGCGTTCCAACGCTCCATCTCCATGAACCAGAAGCCGACCTCGAGACCTACACCCCATGAGGGTTTCCACTCATAGGAGCCGTCAGCGCTCTCACGAACCTCGTCTTCTTCCTCGTCCTCATCCTCTGTCTCTTCGGTATCCTCAGTCAGGCTCTCTTCCGATTCCGGCGCTTCTTCAGCGGGAGCTTCTGTTTCCTGAGCAACTACAGGTGAGGCCAATAGGGCGGCTGCGAGGCACACCAGAAATGATCCAAAAATTCTAACCATGTTCTCTCCAGGCGAGAAATCAATTTATGGCGCCTCTTTTACGACGTCAGGCCGCTAAATCAAAGCAGAAACTCAGTGCGCCTATTTGTGCAACTTATGCGTCAGTCGAGGTAGTACTCGAGCAGGTACGGGCCGGGGTCACCGAGATAACCCGTAACCTGAATATAGTAAGGACCCGCCACGGAAACCACGTGATAGAGATCCTCGTCTACACCCTCCGGACGTAGCGATGAGCCCGCGATGGTAAAGTTCCCATCTCCGTCTGGATCGTTCCAGAGGTATAGGTCCAGATCGCCCACGATTGGTGCCGCCATATCGAGGTAGACGTCCACGCCATCCCCGACTTCCAGGGACCCAAGATTGTACCAATCGCTTGTGTTGGCGCACACCCCGCCGTCGATGTACCACTCCGGGAGCAACAACGAAGCGGTCGAACGCGATTGATTCGGCGCAAAGATATCCTCGTTTTGGCAGGACGAGAGCTCTTCGACGAGCGATATCTGGTAGTAGGTGTCCGTAGCGGAAACGTTGCTCACACGCGCAACATAAGTGCTTCCTGCCTGTGCCGTGAACGATACCCGAAGCCCGCTCCCGAAGGTAGCGCCAGTCCCAACCGGGGTCGTGCCGTTCGCCAAGACCTCCACATCCACATCCCCAAGGGTGTCGTAGTAGGGGAGATTCAACCGATACGCCCGGTTTGGCGTCACATCGAGAGCAAAATAGTCTACATCGGCGTCACAACTAATCCCGACCGTCATCGAACCCGCGCCCAACAGCGTTGCCGTAGCAACGGAGTCATTCGGCTCGTTAAAATCCAGGTCGCAGAAAGACGAGCCGCACACGTCGTCCTCATCCGTCTCGCCGTCACAATCGTTGTCGATTCCGTCGCAAATCTCGACGCCCGGCGCGGCAGCCACGGCATCACAGACGATCGCACTCGAAGCATCACAGATAAAGGCTCCGGTGACTTCACAGGCTCCAACTCCCACCGAACAGGACTCCCCAACGTCCAAACCGCCATCCACTACACCGGTACATGCATTGTCTTTACCGTCACAGAGCTCCGGCGCCCCAGGGTAAACGGTGGCATCCGCATCATCGCAATCCGGCCCAGGATCACAGCCATTGCCGTATCCGTCACCGTCCTCATCCACGCAACCGTCGGGCGTAGCGCACATGGTCAGAATACAGACCTGTTGCGGCGATGCGCACTCCATGGCTGTGCCCCACTTTCCACACGTCTCGTCAGTGCTTGAGGGATCAGGCTCGCACATCTGCTCAAGGTCTCCCTGGCATTGCGTAAAGCCCACCGTACACTCACACGGTTCAGGTTCCGGCTCAGGCTCGGGTTCCGGCTCAGGCTCGGGTTCCGGCTCAGGCTCGGGTTCTGGCTCAGGCTCGTTCTCATCTACCGGAGGCATCTCTGGCGGAGGCGTCGTATCTCTCAAATCCTCGGTTTCATTGGGCATACCCTCTTCTTCGGTCGGGTCGTCGGACCCGCACGCGCTGAGGATTAGAGATAAGATAAGAACGTATTTGAGCATACAACACCCGTTACATCGAAATTGGCGCCGGAACTTACAAAAATCGAGCTAACCAATCAAGAGGCACACTTTTCTTAAATCCAAAGTCCAACCCCACACGTTCTGGCTACCTGTCCTTTGGAGATAAATATGAAACTCTTTTACCCAATTCTTGCAGTCCTTGCCTTGCTGACTTCATCAGCGCATGCCCTTGATGCTCTGGTACCCATGGAAACCGGAGTCATGCGGATTGAAGCATCGGCGTCTGCCAAGGACGAACTTATCCAAGCGATGCCCGATGCCCAAGAGCGAGACATGCGTCAGGGGCCCGATGGTCGCTGGCACCTGCTCTCCCAACCCGACGCAGTCAATGAGTTCTACTTCCTGCGTATATCTAGATACCCGACGCGCAGCACTATGAGGTATCGCATTAAACTCGGCCCCGAAGGCGTTTCTCGTCTTGAAAAACTGACCACGTCTGGCGATGACCTGGCGATTTTAGTTGCTGGCGAGCTGATTGAGGTTAGGCCATCAAACTCATCCATGAATGAACTCACGATCACCTGTCCTAGATCCTCCTCCACATGCATTCCAGAAATGTCACGTCTGACCAAGAGAGAATGAGTGTTAGAGGGTTCCGATCCTGAAGATGGCGTCGCCCTTGTTCACCAGCGGTGAAGTCGCGTGAGAGAGCACCACGCCGGACTTGGGGGCACTGATCTTGAAGAGCTTGGAACCAAACGGATCGCCCACCGACCCAAGGCTCATGGACTCCTCCACCTGATCACCGCTACGCACCTTGGGACGAAGCACACCCGCGCGGCGTGCCCTGACCCAACGCGTATTTTCGACCCAAATCGTCTCCGTCTCGGGCATCTTTTCGATCATGCCTTTGGCGCCAAGTACGCGTAGCACGCCCTCAAAGGCCTGCTGAATGGCCGGCTTCTCAAATCGCAGGCCCTCGCCGCCCTCAAAGAGCACCACGGGCACACCGAGGCCCTGAGCAGCCTTTCTAAGCGAGCCGTCGCGCGGCGAGTCCTTGAGCGTGTAAGGCATCCCAAAGGCCTGAGCCAACTCCCGGGCTTCGGGCCATTCGTGGTTCACCCAGGCCTGCGGAAGGTTAAAACGCCCCTCGGGTCCAGTATGCAGGTCAATCCCGACGTCGGACTTACACACCACATGCTCGATCACCTTGTTCGCAAGCTGCGAAGCCATCGACCCCCGTGTGCTCCCAGGAAACGACCGGTTTAGATCTCGCCTGTCCGGCAGATATCGCGACTTTTGTATGAAGCCGAAGACGTTGACGATCGGCACCAGAATCACGGTACCGGCGAGCTCCTGCGGGTTGAGCGCGCGACCGAGCTTGCGCACGACTTCAAGCCCATTGACCTCGTCCCCATGAATACATGCGGTCACGAAGACAGTCGGCCCATCTTCCACGCCACGGATCACCTTCACTCGCATATCGACTTCCGTAAAATCAGGAAGTCTACCGATATCGATCATAATCTCAGACCGAACCCCGGGCGGTATCTCATGGCCGGCGATCTCGAAATCAGCCAACCTTATTCTCCCGCAGCCGCTCCATCAGATACTCGTCCGCAGTCTGCTCAGGATACCGAGGCTCCTCGCCGTCTTTGAGGCACGACGCCAGAACCTTGAGCTTCGCGTCCGGATGAGGGTGCGTAAAGAAGGGCATCGAGTAGCGATCGGTGGGCGTACCCTTCGGATTCACCACGCGGTGCGTGGTCGCGGGAATGACGTCATTCGTCACCCGACGCATCATGTCTCCGGTATCCACGATCATTTGCCCTGGCAATGACGGGACCTCTAGCCACTGTCCATCGCGCGTCAAAATCTCGAGCCCAGACTGAGTCGCTTCAGGCAGGAGCGTGATCAGGTTGATATCCTCATGAGCAGCGGCACGCATCGTACCCGGGTCATCGAATCCATCGCACACAGGGTAGTGAATCACGCGAAGCACGCTGTTCCCGTCTTTGGCCATGTCCGGGAGCGCATTCGGCGCTTCGCCAAGGTAGACCGAAATCGCCTCAAGCAGGTGCTGTGCGCACGTATCCATGGCTGTGTAGAGCGCCATGGTCTTGGTTCGGAAGTCCTCGATCTCACTCGGCCACTCGTTTCGCGGCATGCGGCGCGCCAGAGGATGCCCGGCTGGGAGCTCACGGCCGACGTGCCAAAACTCCTTCAGGTCCGCCTTCTCGTGGCCTTTCGCGTGCTCCACGCCAAACGACGTGTACCCGCGCTGGCGACCGGTCTCCGGGCGTTCGTACTTGCGCTTCGACTCGTCATCGAGACCAAAGAGCGACTCAAAGAGACGGTAGTTTTCGTGTATCAAATCCGTAGGCACGCCGTGCCCGTCCACAGCCACAAAGCCAAGCTCTTGAAGGGCCTTGCCGAGGGCCTGCACAAAGGCTTCGCGCTCTTCGGCACCACCGTGGGTATAGTCTCTCAAATTCACTACGGGAATCGTTTGCTCGGTCATCGATACTGCCTACGTGGAGGAAACTCTGCGCGGAAAACTACTCATACTCTGCAATTAAGACAAGAGTCTGCGCGCAATTGCCTCAACTCCCGACCCGCGGTCAAGTGGGATCACAAAACGCGCCACCGCGCCCTGCCCATCTTCTCGATCCACGAGCTCAAGCTCGGGATCACCCGCATAGAATCTACGTAGCCGCTCCTGCACGTTCTTGAGTCCAAGCCCACTGACACGCGGCTCCGCCATCTGAGCCGGCGTCGGCACCCCGGGGCCATCGTCCAAAACCTCTACCAAAAGACCGTCCTCGGTTTCGCTTAGCCGCAGCTCCACGCAGACCTCATCCCCGCGTGATGCGTGCTTGATCGCGTTTTCCACAAGGGGCTGCAGAATCAAAGGCGGCACCCTCAGATGCTTGAACTGCTTGACCGACGCCCCCACCTCAAACTTAAGCCCATCACCAAAGCGGGCGCGCTCGAGCTCCACATATCGTTTGATCTGCTCGACCTCGTCGGCGAGCGTCGTCTCTTCTTTGTCGCGGGCAAGCGTGTATCGAAGGAAATCCGAGAGCTCCAAGGTCAACTCCCGAGCGCGCGCGGGGTTCGTGCGAATCAGATACGCGAGGGTGTTCAAGATATTGAAAAGAAAGTGTGGCTGCACCTGATATTGCAGGGCTTCGAGCTTCGCCGTATGCGCCTGTTCTTTGGACGATTGAGCTTCTTCCCTCAGCTTTTCCAGATCTCCGGCCAGGGTGAGCAGCGCCATGAACACAACGGCGCCCACCGTGTTCGCCACAATTTTTGCGATATGAAGCGTATGGTTTGAGGCCTCCACGAGCGCAAGCTCAGGGTCTACGGCTACCATCACAGCACCGATCCCAAAGTGGTAGAGCAGCTGTACAAGCGTCGCGCCGAGCGCCACGGTCCACACGCCGGTCCCAAACTTACGGCTCCACCACCCAGACAACGCGCCCACCAGAATGCTCGCCGCACACGCGTAGAACGCCATCGGCATGCCAATTTGCCAGCCATACACGAGCCCCGCCAAGAGGCCCACCACGGACCCGACCTTTCGCCCACCGAGAAACCCCGCCACGATGATGCCCAACATGCGCACGTTGAACCGCTGGCCATCGATCGACATCCCGAGAAAGACTCCCCAGATGGCGACGACACTGAGCACTGCGGCTAGAAAGAGACGCCGGCGGACGGAGGCCTCTCGGCCTGTCTCCTGCAACCAGACTTGCGCCGGGCGGACCATGAGAAGTGTCAGCGCCACCGCCAGGAGCACCGAAGCCTTCTCGAGTAGCCGAAGTATGAGTTCAAATGCCTGCATTCAAGACCTAAGAGCAGAGGACCAAACTCTAGCCCTCGTAGACAAGTTGCCGCAAGAGCAGTACAAAAACTCCACAATGTAATTAAGGAGTTCCCGTGAAGATCGGCGTCTTAAAAGAGACGGCCGCTCGCGAAAAGCGCGTGGCCGCAGTTCCCGATACCGTCAAGCAATACGTCAAGATGGGCTACGAAGTCCTCATCGAGCACAATGCAGGCCGCGATGCCCGTCTTCCAGACTCGGTCTATGAGGAGGCTGGGGCACGTATCGTACCGAGCTCGAGCGAAATCTGGACCGAGTCCGATATCGTCCTCAAAGTCCGCCCACCGAGCACCGAAGAGGCCCAGAACGCCCGCGAAGGCCAAATCATCATCTGCCTCTTCTGGCCCGCACAAAACCCAGAGCTCATCGAGACTCTCGCGGCTCAAAAGGCAACCGTGCTCGCCCTCGACGCCATCCCGCGCATCTCGCGCGCGCAGGCCGTGGACGTTCTCAGCTCACAAGCCGCCATCTCCGGCTACCGAGCCGTGATCGAAGCAGCACAAGTCTATGGCAGATGCTTCGGTGCTCAATTCACGGCCGCAGGAAAGTCCGACCCGGCGAACGTGCTCGTCATCGGCGCAGGCGTCGCCGGACTCGCGGCCATCGCCGCGGCACGTGATCTTGGAGCACAGGTCAGCGCCTTCGACACACGCGAAGCCGTCAAAGAGGAGATCGAAACCCTCGGCGCCAAGGCGCTTAACGTGGAGTTCGAGGAGTCTGGAGAGGGCACAGGCGGCTACGCCAAAGTCATGAGCCCCGAGTTCATCGCCGCTGAGATGAAGCTCTTTAAGGACCTCGCCCCAAAAACCGATATCGTCATTACGACCGCGGCTATCCCGGGAAGACGCGCACCCACGCTCGTCAAACAAGAGATGCTAGAGGCCATGCGTGAGGGCTCGGTGGTTGTGGACCTCGCGGCCGAAACCGGCGGCAATTGTGAGCTCACCAAGGCCGATGAAATCGTCGAGTTCAACGGCGTACAAATCATCGGCTACACGGACCTCACAAGCCGAATGCCCACACACGCCTCGGACTTCTTCAGCAGGAATATCGCCCAACTCATCGGCCTTCTCGGCAAAGCCGACGCGTTTAAGATCGACCTCGAAGACGATATCTTCCGGCAGATGATCGTGCTCCAAGACGGCGAAAAGATGTGGCCACCTCCGCCGCTCGAAACGCCGGCCCACACACCACCGGCCGAGCGCGCCCCGATACCCGTCGACCCAGCCCCGCTGCTAGATAGTGCGCCCAAGAAATCACCCGCGGGTTTCATCGCGAGCCTAATTCTCATAACCCTCGCCGTGGTCATCGGGCTCAAAGCGCCATCTAATTTCATTCAACACCTGGCCATCTTTGTGCTCGCGTGTTTCGTGGGCTGGAAGGTGATTTGGAACGTCAAAGCCTCGCTCCACACGCCACTCATGAGCGTCACCAACGCCATCAGCGGGATCATCATTCTAGGCGGACTGCTGCAGATGAAAACGGACTCATCACAAGTCGTCCTAGCGCTCGGTGGACTCGCCACGCTGGTGGCCAGCATCAACGTCTTCGGTGGGTTCCTCGTAACCCAACGCATGCTCGCGATGTTCCGTTCGGACAAAGCAACCAAAGGAGGTCAACATGTTTGAACTACCCGACAACCTCCTCACGATGGTCTATCTCGTGGCCTCCGTGCTCTTCATCATGAGCCTCGGGAGCCTCTCACGCGAGGAAAGCGCGCGGCGCGGAAATGCGATGGGCATCGCCGGCATGACACTCGCCATCGTAGCCACGTTTTTTGCCGACCCAACACTCGCGCTCGGCCTGATGCTGGCTGCCCTTGCGGTAGGCGGCGCGATGGGCGCGTTCGCCGCGAGACGCGTGGCCATGACCATGATGCCCGAGCTCGTCGCCATCCTTCACAGCTTCGTCGGGCTCGCCGCCACACTCGTGGGCTTTGCGACCTACCTCGGACAAGACGCGGCAGCCCACACCGTGGTCTTCCTCATCGAAGTCTACGTCGCTGTGGCAGTTGGTGCGCTCACCTTCACAGGCTCCATCATCGCCTACCTGAAACTCTCCGGTAAAATGGGTGGCGCCCCGCTCCTGCTCCCTGCACGCCACGCCATCAATATCGCCATGGTCGCCGGCATCATCGTGCTCGGCGTGATGTTCGCCACGGCAGGCGACACGGGCCTGAACTTCCTACTCATCAACACCGCCATCGCCTCGGTTCTCGGCATCCACCTCGTCATGGCCATCGGCGGCGCAGACATGCCCGTGGTCGTCTCCCTCCTAAACTCGTACTCGGGCTGGGCCGCAGCAGCCGCGGGATTCATGCTCTCGAACGACCTGCTCATCGTCACAGGTGCACTCGTCGGAAGCTCCGGCGCCATCCTCAGCTATATCATGTGCCGCGCCATGAACCGCTCCATCTGGAACGTGGTCTTTGGCGGGTTCGGCACCTCCGAAGGAAAAACCGTCACCGCACCAGACGGCGAGTTGGGCGAAGTACGCGCGGTGGTTCCCGCCGACGTCGCGGCCAAACTTAAGGCCGCAAAACGGGTGGTGATCGTACCCGGATATGGCATGGCCGTGGCCAAGGCCCAACACGGCGTGAGCCAGATTACACGCCAGCTTCGCGACTCCGGCGTTCAGGTCTTCTTCGGAATTCACCCCGTCGCCGGGCGCATGCCAGGACATATGAACGTGCTTCTGGCCGAAGCCGACATCCCCTACGAAATCGTGCTCGAAATGGAGGATATCAACGACGACTTCGAAAAAACCGACGTCGTCTTGGTGATCGGCGCGAACGATATCGTCAACCCCGATGCCCTGAGCGACCGAAACAGCCCAATCTACGGGATGCCCCAACTCGAGGTCTGGCATGCGGGCGAAGTCTTCGTCTTCAAACGGGGGATGGCCGCGGGGTATGCGGGAGTTGGCAACTCACTCTTCTTCCGCGAAAACACCTCGATGTGCTTTGGTGACGCCAGAGCCACCGTGGACGAGATCCTCAAGAGCCTTTAGAACTTCATCGTGGCCTGAAACTTCGGGGAGTTGACCGCTCCCTCGCCAAACTGGTTCTCCAGAAGCTCAATTTTCTCGTTCGGTGACAACGGGTCGACTGTCTGGTTCTTCAGATGGAACCCTCCAGCGAGCGCGGTCACTGACGCGATACCTGCCACAAAAGAAATCCCTGAGGGTACCGCACCACGACCTGCTCCCGCAGGAGTTGCGAAGGATGCTGCAAAACTACCAAGCTCAGCTGTCATCATGATCGTAGAGATGACAAGACCCGCACTCCCGACCACGATCAGACCCTTGCCAACCTGGACATCCCGCTGAGCCTCGGAGTAGGCCTCAGCGAGGTCTGGCCTCCCGAGTGCGTAGTAGAGCTCCTCGCCCTCAAGAACACGGCCAAAGCTCGTGACTCGACCGTCGCTAGTCACATCAAGGTCAGGTCGTCCCGCACGCGCCTTACGATCCGCCATCTTTTGCGCGTGTGCAAAACTGATCTGAGCGGCCTTCTCCTGCGCAACCGCCACCTGTTCCTGAGCGCTCAATTGGGCCTCTTGTGCGTTCGCCGCTTGTGAAAAGAACACCAAACAAGTCGCTGCCATCATCATCAGAACATTTTTCATTTCAAACTCCATCGTATTGTTCGTCCTCTCGGACATGCAGGGTGTTAGAGCGAAACTCGTGCCAAAACTGCCGCAACGCCATAAGCTCCTATTATTCCGATTGTTATCGGCGTCGCCGGGGTTGGACTGAAGTGCGACAGCTTGCTCACCAAAACAGCAGATGCGCACACCATGGACATAAAATGTCCACAGCCTCCATCCTCTGACCCTGGAAACATATTTGGGGCTGCCCTGCATTCGGTTTTCGAGTAAGGTCGCCCCAAGTTGTTTTTAAATGAACGGTCTTGCGCACTCACCTGCGCAGCCAACAAACCAAGAGGATGACATGATCAAGAAGATTATTCTTTCATTGCTCGCAATCTCTTTGAGCGCCTGTGGCATCAGCGAAGATGTGCACAACGCGGTAGTCAAAGATCTCGAAAACACGCGCATGCAGCTCGCGGAAACCCAGCAGGAAAAAGAGCAAAACGAGGCAGCGCTCAATCAAAAAATCGCGGAACTCGAAGGACGAATCGCCGAGCTCGAAACCAAAGAAACACAACTCTCGGCCGAGATCGCTGATGCTCGAGCCGAGCTCTCTATGTACGAAGATAAGACGGGTGGCCTCGAGAAAGCTCTTGCGGCAACCAAAACGGAACTCGACGAGCTGCGCAAACAAAAAGTGCTTCAAGAGAAGCGACTCGCCGAGTACCGAAAACTCACCGAACAGCTCGCGAGCATGGTCAAAACCGGAAAGCTCCAGGTCAAAATCCGCAACGGAAATATGGTCCTTCAGCTCTCCAACAATATCCTCTTTGAGTCCGGAAAAACCGACGTCAAAAAGGAAGGACAAGACGCGCTCACCGAGCTCGCCGGCATCCTTGCGACCATTCAAAACCGCAAGTTCTTGGTCGCTGGTCACACCGATAATGTGCCGATTTCTTCCGGGCGGTTTAAGTCGAACTGGGAGCTCTCCACGGCACGCGCGGTCAACGTCGTGACCTACCTGCAAGAGGCTGGCGTCTCGCCAAATGCCATGGCTGCTGCAGGCTACGGCGAATTTGACCCGGTCGCGGATAACAGCACGGATGATGGCAAAGCGGCTAATCGTCGTATCGAAATCATCCTCCTTCCGAACCTCGACGAGCTCCCGAAGCTTCCAAAAGAAGTCCTCGAGGGGTAATCTGGTCGTGATGTCACGACCTTCTCTTAAATCTTTGGGGCTCGCCCTCAGTTTTGTTCTGGGGCTGAGCTGCGGCCGCACCACCGGCCTTGCGCCGGTAGAAGTCGCGCCCCAAGTCGAGCGCACGCAGAGCAGACTCAACCAGCTCGTAGAGCTTGAGAACTCGTTGAGCAGCGCTATTTTGGAGGTCGAATCCCTTGAAACCCGGTTCTTCGACGCCAAGATTTCGTACGAGGACCCGTTCCCAAAAGACCTCTTCAAACACACCGCGATGGCATGTGTCACGCAAGCCGTCTGGGAAGAAGTGGAGCCAGAATCCGAGCCTGCAATCGTCGCCGACAAGTTGGGCGTCAAATGCGCCGTTCCTCCACTTCCTGCGCTGGAAACCGCGCTCTACGAACTCCCACCACCAGAGCGCGAAGAGGCGCTCGACGCCATTCGAGTGGTGGACAAATTGCGCCACAACAAGGCCGAAATCGACCAAGCACTCCTTAGGGCACCGCGCGTGATTCAGGAGGTCTTGACCTGGGTTGCTGCCGCACGCGCAGACCTTCGTCAGACCGAAAACGAACTCAACCGCCGCCGCCCAGAGTACACCGACGACGACTTCGAACTCTCCATGACCCGCATTCGTGCTGCGCGCGAAGAGTTCGACCGCCTCGAAGAACTAGCTCGCCGTGTCAACGCAACTCTAGAAAACCGAACCGAACGCCTTGAGCGTGTCATGCGCACGACCTACCGCGGAATCTCACTCCTTTAGCAATCGCGGCATCGAGTATGAAATGGCTTAAATTCACCGGTCTGGTCATCTTCCTTGGCGCCGCCCTCATTCTGATCCAGTTCTGGGGGCTTCCCGCACTTAGCAACCACGCCCTGATCGAAGAAAAGCTCGTCGAGCTAGGCCTACTCGGCCCACTCATCTACGTGGTCGGCTACGCCATACTTATCGTGCTCACCGCTCCTGGGACTGTGATTACGCTGATCGGCGGCGCTGTCTTCCCGCTCCATATCGCGTTTGCACTGGTGATCATCGGGGCAATGATCGGGGCGACATTGTCCTTCTTTATCGCACGCTATCTCGGCCGCGACGCGGTCAACGAGGTCCTCGGCTCCGAAGGCAGAGTGGGCCAGTGGACCAGTAAGATCAACGACCTCATGACCACTCGGGGGCTCATGGCAGTAGCGTACCTGAGGATGGCCTACGTTCCCTTCGTAGTGCTCAACTACTTGGCACCACTGAGCGGCATCAGATTCCGAGACTTCTTCTGGGGAACGCTCCTCGGAATCCTCCCCGGCACGTTTGTCTTTGTGTTCATGGGGAGCGCTATCAGGCAGGCGTGGCAAGCCGGAGACTTGAGCGAACTGGTATCTGCGCGCAGTGCCGTAGCGCTTGCGTTGTTCGCGCTAAGCCTCGCCCTTCCCTGGGTCCTGAACCGGTTGAAGAAACGGACTAAAGCCGATTAAGCCCGTTCAGCGCGGCCACACGGTAGGCCTCGGCCATGGTTGGATAGTTGAACGTGGTATCCGCAAAATAGTGAAGCGTATTCGCGCCGTTCTTCTGGGCCATGATCGCCTGTCCAATGTGTACGATCTCGGCCGCCTGATGCCCAAAACAGTGAATCGCCAAGATCTCATGCGTCTCGCGGTGGAAGAGAATCTTGAGCATCCCAACCTCACAGCGCACAATCTGGGCGCGGGCGAGGCTTCGGAAGAGGGCGTGTCCGACTTCATAGGGGATTTGTTTTTCGGTCAATTCCTTCTCGGTCGGCCCAATGCAAGAGATCTCCGGACTGGTCCAAATCCCTGATGGAATGTTGTCCACAAGACGCCGATTGCACTCCCCATGCACCGCATGTTGCGCCGCAAAACGCCCCTGATCGTAACTCGCCGAAGCAAGCCCCGGAAAGCCCACCACATCGCCCACGGCGTAGATATGCGGCTGTGAGGTCTGGTAATTCTCATTAACGTCGAGCTGCAATCTCGAGTTCGTAGAGAGCTCCACATTCTCAAGCCCAAGCCCCTTGGTATTGCCAGTGCGCCCCTGAGCCCAAAGCAGATACTCACTCTTGAGCACTTTGCCTGACTTGAGATGAAGCTCCACGTGGTCATCAAAAGGCACCACTTTGGCGTACTCTTCATTATGCCGAATCAGCGCGCCCTGATCGCGAAGATGGTAGCTCAGCGCATCAATAATCTCGTCATCGAGGAAGCTAAGGAGCTTGTCGCGCGTGTTGACCAGGTTAATCTTGCAGTCGAGATTCCTGAAGATCGACGCGTACTCACAACCGATAACACCCGCACCGTAAATGGTGATCGTGCCTGGAGTCGTGTCCAGCTGAAGCACCGTGTCGGCGTCCAAAACTCGCGGATGTTTGAAATCCACATCGGAAGGACGATAGGGTTTAGTTCCCACCGCAATCACAAATTTCTTTCCGGTCACACGCTCGATGACGTTCTCGTCACTCATCACCTCAACGGTGTTCGGGTCCACAAATCGGGCGTGTCCGTCGATAAAGCGAACGGTGTTTCGCTCATAAAATCTTTTACGTAGGCTCGATTGTTTTTCAATCACTCGCCCGGCCGCTCCGAGAAGCTGTGGGAACGTGACGTTCAGATTCTCGATATGACTCTGGAAGAGCGGATTCTTCCGGAAATCCACGTACTCCATCACCGCGTGGCGCAGCACCTTGCTCGGAATCGTTCCCCAGTGCACACAACCACCACCGACCTCTTTGTAGCGGTCGATAATCGCCACCTTCTTCCCAGCCTTCGCGGCCGTCATCGCCGCGCCTTCACCGCCTGGGCCACTTCCTATCACCACCACGTCGTACATCATCTGAGTTCCTTTGGACCGGGGAATCTTCGGGCAAGGCTTATACCACCGAGAGCGTTGACCGCATACCCCACGTCGTCTACCAAGTTCAAAGTTGTAAACCAAAGGAGCAAAGAATGCAGAGACACGACGGACGCGAACTCGACGAACTTCGACCCCTACTCATCACCACGGATTTCACGGCGTCCCCGGCGTCCTCCGTACTCATCCGGTGTGGCGACACCATCTTGTGGTGCTCGGCATCGATCGAGGAATCAGTCCCGAGATGGATGCAACGCGAAGAACCCGGCAAAGGCTGGGTGACCGCCGAGTACATGATGCTCCCCGCGTCCACCACACCTCGCTCCAATCGCGAAGGCCGGCGTGGCCAGATCAGTGGCCGTACTCAAGAAATCCAGCGACTCATCGGCCGAAGCCTGCGCGCCGCCATGAACCTCAACAAGCTTGGACCCCGCACCATCACGCTCGATTGCGAAGTCCTCCAAGCCGACGGTGGCACCCGAACCACCGCTATCACCGGCGCGTTCGTCGCCCTGGCACAGGCTTGCAAACGCCTCAAAGATCAGGGCCTGATCGAAGAAAACCCGCTTAACTTCTCGGTCGCAGCGGTCTCGGTAGGTGTTGTCGACGGCGTGGCCATGCTCGACCTCCCTTACGTCGAAGACGTGGCAGCCGCGGTCGATATGAACGTGGTCATGACCGGTTCCGGCCGATTCATCGAAGTTCAGGGAACCGGCGAAGAAGCCACCTATACGCAGGAAGAGCTCGATTCGCTCCTCGTGCTCGCCAAAAAAGGCATCAAGGACCTAAATCAAATCCAACGGGCCGCCCTTGGTGAAGACCCGTTCTACGCCCCACTTTTCGAATGAATCACTCCGTACTTCTCACCGATCTCTACCAACTCACCATGGCCGATGCCTACTACCAGTCAGGCAAAGCCGAGGATGAGGCGGTCTTCCATCTCTACTTCAGGAAGCCCCCGTTCAAAGGCGGTTATGCGCTGGCATGTGGGCTTGAAAGGGCCGCCGAGTTTCTAGAGAACTTTCGGTTTTCAAGTGAAGAAATCTCCTATCTTTCAAGACTGACGGGTGCAGACGGAAAACGTCTGTTTTCTGAGGACTTTCTGGATGCGATGGCCGAGCTCAAGTTCACATGCGACGTGGATGCCGTGGAAGAGGGCACACCCGTCTTTGCAAACGAACCCTTGATCCGAGTTCGGGGTCCTATCTCACAATGTCAGCTGATTGAAACGCCATTACTGAATTTTGTGAATTTCGAGACACTCATCGCTACGAAAGCATCGCGGCTCCGAGAAGCCGTGAAGGACGATCAACTCCTTGAGTTCGGCATGAGACGTGCCCAGGGCCCAGATGGCGCCATGGCGGCCAGCCGCGCGGCATATGTCGGCGGGGCTGACGCCACGTCAAACGTGCTCGCCGGAATGAAATTCGGCATTCCTGTGAAGGGAACCCACGCCCATAGCTGGGTGATGTCCTTTGATACTGAGCGCGAAGCGTTTGAAGCTTATGCCCGCGCCATGCCTCATAACTCGGTCTTTTTGGTGGATACCTACGACACCCTCGACGGTGTGCGTCGTGCGACTGAAATGGCCAAAATCATTGAGGAAAAGGGGCACCGACTCGGTGGAATTCGTCTGGATTCCGGAGATTTAGCCTATCTTTCGATCGAGGCCCGAAAGATTCTGGACCAGGCTGGGCTGAACGACGCCAAGATCGTGGCGAGCAATGATTTGAACGAGAATATCATCGAGTCTTTGAAGGCTCAGGGCGCAAGAATTGATGTCTGGGGCGTCGGCACACAATTGGCCACGGCCTACGACCAGCCCGCGCTCGGCGGCGTATACAAGCTCGCCGCGATTCGAGAGAAAGGTGGCGATTGGGAACATCGACTCAAACTCTCAGAACAAGCGGTGAAGGTATCCACGCCTGGCATCCTTGGCGTTCGCCGCTACTTTGATGGTCAGACCTACGCAGGCGACCTGATTTACGACGAACTTTCTGGCATTGATGAACCCGCAACGCTTGTGGACCCGGCTGATTTCACGAGGCGAAAACCGGTCTCGACCTTTGAATTTGAGGAGCTCCTCGTTCCGATATTCAGGGACGGTTCTCGTGTCTATCAAAGCCCGGGCGCTGAGGCGGCACGCCGGCGCGCGCGCACTGAGCTGCTTAAATTCCACGCGTCGATTCGCAGATTCATGAACCCCCATGAATATCCAGTGGGATTTGACGCAAGACTGCATACGCTCAAAACAGAGCTTATCCTCAAGGCCCGAGGGCTTGCGCAGCCTTAGGACTCAGGGTCCTCATCACCGTCTTCAGGCTTGAGGTTATCGTAAACTTCTTCTCGATAGATTGGCACGTCGCGTGGTGCGATTATTCCGATACGAACCTGATTGCGACGAATCTCTTTGACGACGATTTCTATATCGTTACCAATCCGTATCGATTCACCAACCTTCCTGGTCAGGGTCAACATACGGCCCATCTCCTTGGCGGAGTGAAGTACCTACTTCACTACCCTAATGTCCATTGCTCGGGTGACAATCACTCCAAACCCGCAACGGCACGACTCCTGCCATCTTAGCGGAGCTTAGGGATTTGAGGAAATTTTTTGTGCAAGCAGGCACTATCGGAAAGGGGCGGTCCATACAAAACCCCATAAATCGTTTGTTTTACAGATACTTATAAGCCCCATTAGAAGCACTGATCGAACCACAAAAATAGGACTCTTCGTCTACAAATTGAAAACCAAGACGTCTAAACGTCGCTTCATTTGCCGATCCCTGAGAATTCACGTAGAAACCGCGTGCTGATTTGATGAATGGATGGAGGAGTTATGAGGCGAATTTTTTGGCTGGCGTTGACGTGTTCGGCACTAGTGGCCTGCGGTACCGATGATACTGAAGAACTCAACTTTGATCCTTCGGGTGATACCGAAGAAGGCGACGAGTACGAAGAATTCGTCGCTGGAAAGGCCGATTCGCCCACCGGATTTGGTGCAGACATTGAGTTCGATGCGGCGTGTGAGACCGGAGACGAGTTAACCATTGCGTCGGTTGGAGATGTGCTGCTTCACGCCCGACTCCAACAACAAGCCTTTGCTGAGCCTGACCGCTACATAAGCCTATGGAGCGGGGTCAAAGACCTGATGGAGCAGGCAGACATTACCTACGCAAATCTGGAGGGCCCCACCGCTCCCGGAACCAATGCATACGGTCGCGACGTCCCAGACCCGGGACTGCGTTATGATAATGTCGTCTACACCAGCTACCCGATGTTCAACTACCACCCGGCTCTGCTAGACGACTTGATGGCAAGCGGCGTGGACGTGGTTTCCACAGCGAATAACCACAGCTTGGACCGCCGAAGCCTTGGGGCAGACCGCACTATTGACGAATTGAACCAACGTGGCTTGCCTCACACCGGCGTGCGAAAGAGCGATAGCTCGAGCGAAGACTGGTGGACCGTTGTCGAGGCCAAAGGCTGGAAAGTCGCGTTCCTGGCGTGCACCTATGGAACCAACGGTATCCCTGACCCTCACAAGCAAGTCTTGATGTGCTTTCAACACGCGGACAAGATCGAGTCGATGATCCAGACACTTTCCGCGCGCAGCGACCTGGACGCGGTGATTGTGACACCGCATTGGGGAGCAGAATATACGGCCAACCCAAGCCGCGAACAGTTCCAACTGGCCCATCGATTCTTGGAAGCCGGTGCCATCGCTATCCTCGGAAATCATCCCCACGTGATTCAGCCCTGGGAGCGCTATGTGACATCCGATGGTCGAGAGACTTTCGTAATGTATTCCCACGGCAACTTTGTGAGCGGGCAGCGCCAACTACCTCGGCGTTCCACACTTATCCTCTACCTTGGGCTCGCCCGAACTGCCGAAGGCGTCAAAGTTCGTGGGGCACGATACATACCGCTCCATATGACAGATACCGGCAACGGACTCACCCTTGAATCCGTGGACCGCGTTGGAAAATACGCGGATGCTCGCCAGCACGTCACGCGTCTTATGGGGAGCCGCTATCTACTCTCACCCAATGATGACCTCGTCACAAACCCTCAATGCGACCCAGACTGGGTTGCGCCTCACGCCCACGATGGTTGGGTTGGTGGCTCGTGCGAGTCCAGCGATTCGTGCTCACAAGACACACAGTGCGACACAGACTTGCCCGGCGGATTTTGCACCATGCCGTGCACAACCACCTGTCCTGACCTCGCCCGACGCCCGACTACATTCTGTGTGGATTTGGGTGACGGTAACGGCAGCTGCGTGCTTCAATGCACCGAAAGCGGTGAATGCCGTGAGGGCTACTCGTGCGAAGTCGAGCAACGCCTCAATCAGCCCGGAACATTGCGCAAAGTCTGTATCCCGACACCCATCCAAGAATAGTTCTAAGCATCGTCTGGCCATTCAGCGTCTGCTCGAACACCAATGTACGAGGGGAAACGCGGCACACCACCATCCGTCAGCTCCTGGAATCGGTACGTTACTATGGTGCCGAGCGCCGGCGGATTTTTGCGTTCAGCATCGGACAAACCCGTCCCGCAATTGAAGGTGATACCGTCAGGCCGGGCCAACATCAGCGCGCCAATTCGACCCCGATGACGCCCAGCACCGTCCGTGTAGCCAATGACTTTAGCCTCGGCATCGTAGAACGTCTTGACCTTTAGCAGCGTGGTTGAACGGCTCCCAATATAGAGTGACCCCTTCTCGCGGAGCATCAGCCCTTCGCCACCGAGCGACTCCACGCGCCTCAGTTCTTCTGCCAGGTGGTCAAAGCCTTCACAAAGCGCGTGCTCAAGGGCGAGCCCGTATTCATGCGCACCGGGCGCGAGAGTTTTGTGGAGAAAGTCCAGGCGGTCTTCGAACACACCACCGTGGTCCGGCGCATCGAAAACCACGTACTTTAGGTCCGCCCAGAGCTTGCCTCTATCCTGCCGCTTCACAATCCCCACCGTCTTTTGGAATGCGCCCCGAGCCATCCAGAGCTCACCGTCCAACGGCGTCTCGGGAAGACCTTCGACGAACCAATCGGGTGCCAAAAACTCATTTCCCTGCCGCGACCAGAACGTGGAGCCGTCCCAATACGCCCTGACACCATCGAGCTTCTCACTCATCCACCAGCCCGAAGGATCGACATGGGTCTCCCAACTCTGCGCCAAGAGGAGCTGGGGCTTATCGCTCTCAGTTTTCGCGGTCTTGCGAACATTATGCTCACCGCCGCATCGCTCAGCCTCAGCTTCCTCGCCGCGAATCGCCCGCAAATGCTTGCAGGTCCGGACATCAATAGCGACCGATTGATTGCGCCAAGCCGGGCATGAACACGAATAGACCCCGCCCACATTCTTGACCTGATAAGGAGACGCCCCTGAGCCCTTGACCTCTACAACTTCACCGTCTTCGATCTCCTGAAGGACTTTGGCTGAAGGTGCATCCCGAGATTCCACCGCCACGATGGGCTCGGACTCCAAAAGCGCGTTCAACACACTCTCATCATAGACCGGAATTCCCAGCGACTCGGCTTTGGCGAGCTTCGACCCGGGCTTTCCACCGTAGAACACCATGTCCGTCTTCTTCGTGACGGAAGGCAATACGTAGGCTCCGATCGCCTCCAAAGCAGCCGTAGCCTCAGCGCGCGTCATTCCAGTCAATGCCCCGGTAAGCACCACCGTCTTGCCCTGAACCCTCGGCAGTTCATTCTCTTCAGTCATCACGACCTCTCTGGTAATCTTGGGAGTATGGCGATTCATCTCTTCTCTGACAACTTCACCGCCCGAAGTGCCCTGTGGAAAAAAATGTGGAAAGTGTGGAGATCTGCCTGTGATCTAGTCTGTGATCTTCGGTGGAAAACTCCAAGTGAGTTCTTTCCCCACGAATTGATGACCGATTTCCACAGAGATTCGACGAACGCCTCATCTAGTATATATCAGGCCTAGAGACGATTTCCACACTTTCAACAGCCCCTACTAAAACTACTGAGGATCCAATCAAATGAAATTTGATTTGTTTTAGATCTAGTACAAGAGCGCTTTGTAAGCTTGAGGCAAATTAGGGCTTGCACAAGGCCCTAAGCTATGGTGAGTTGTGCGGCTCAACAAACCTTGTTGGAGTCAAAAGCGTCATGAAAATCCGGATTTCTCGAGAAGACCTTGCATCAGAGCTTTTTAAGGTACAGGGCGTCGTAAGTCAGCGAAGCACCCTTGCTATCCTTTCAAACGTCCTTCTTGAAGCGAATGGCGAAACCTTGACGTTTCACGCCACCGATCTGGATATTTCGGTCTCCACGTCATGCCCTTGCGAAGTGCTCGAGCCAGGCAAGGTCACACTCGCGGCTAAGAACCTTTTCGATATCGTTAAGAACCTCGAGAACGGCGAAATCTCCATCGAGGTTGAGGACAACTACTGGGCGAAACTTCAGTCCGGCACCGTGAACTGCCGCATCGCAGGCACACACCCTGACGACTTCCCTCAAATCCTCGATACCACCGATGTCGAGATGTTCCCGATCGGCACCGAGCGCCTGCTCGACATGATTGACAAGACCATCTTCAGCGTGTCCACAGACGACGCACGTCCAAACCTGACCGGTGCCTTCTTCCGACTCACGGACGCCAACACGCTGCTCATGGTCTCCACCGATGGCCACCGTCTCTCCAAGATCGAGGCGCAGCCCGAGGCTTTCGAAGTCAGCGGCTCTACGCCTAAGGTTTTGCGCGACGGCATCATCATCCCACGCAAAGGTCTCAACGAGCTCAAGCGCGTGGTTGACGCCAAAGGTCCTGAGCTCTCATTCGGTCTCAAAGACAACAATATCGTCTTCAAGCATGGGCCACTCTCGCTCTCGGTCCGCCTTATCGACGGCTCCTTCCCGGACTTTACTCAAGTCCTTCCGAAAGAGTCCGACAAGAAGGCGCTCCTGGACAAAGATAGCCTGCACCAGGCACTCAAGTTCGTGAGCATTTTCTCGAACTCGAAGACCAGCAACGTCCGGCTCTCGCTCAGTGATACCGGCCTTGAGCTCTATGCCACCGACCCTGACCGCGGCGAGGGTCTTAAGACCGTTCCTGTGGAGTATTCGGGACCTGCGGTCAAAGCCGGCTACAACTACAAGTACCTGCTCGAGGTCATCAACGCCCTCGACGGCGACGAAGTCTCTATCGAGATCATCGACACCCTCTCGCCAACTCTTGTGCGAGACACCTCACGCGAAGAAATGCTCTTCGTGGTGATGCCGATGCGTCTGTGACGCCATGCACGTACAGGCTTTGCGCCTAAGGCATTTCCGGAACATCGAGTCTCTGGACCTGACGCCGCATCCGCGCTTCAACATCTTCTGGGGCCAAAACGGGCAAGGGAAGACCAACCTCTTAGAGGCCATCTATCTATTGAGCGCCGTCAAGAGCTTTAGGCCTCAGACCAACGCCGCACTTATCCAACACGGCCACGCCGAGGCCGAACTCGAGGCCCTTGTAGAGCGCGGTGGAAGCGAGCGACTCGTCAAACTTCAGGTGCATCAACGCGGCAAAAAGGTCTTGCTCAACAATAATCCTGTCCGAAACCTGAGCGACTTCTTCGGCACGGTAAATGTGGTGATGTTTGGCCCCGAGGACATCCAGATCCTCAAAGGCGGGCCGGCCGAGCGCCGCCGGTTTATGGACCGCGCCATCTTCAACGCGCATCCCGCGTTCGCACTCGAGACCCAACACTACGAAGAGGTGCTTAAGCAGAGAAATGCGCTGCTTAAGACCCCGCGCCCTGATGCCGCGCTACTCTCAATCTACGACGAGCAGCTCATCCAGTACGGCACCGATATCATCATGAGGCGCCTTGATTTCATCGAGAATTTCAGACCGGTGATGGTGGCGACTTTCAGGCAGATTTTTGACCCTGAGTTCGAGGCCGACATCCACTACTCCACGCCCTGGCATAACGGGGACCTCAACAACGAGGACGACGAGTCGGTCTCAGATTTGCCCATGGAGCGAGTCGAGATTGAAAAGTGCCTGGAAGGCGCTATCGCGAGCTTTAAGGGCGTTGAGCGCGAGCGAGGCTACACCATGGTCGGCCCGCATCGAGACGACCTCCTGAGCTTCCTGAACGGCCATAGCGTGCGGACGTTCGCAAGTCAGGGACAACACCGAGCCTTTGTCCTAGCCATGAAGATCGCTGAGATTCGGTACCTCGAAGAGCGCTACCGTTTCGCACCGATTCTCTTGCTCGATGATGTCTCGAGTGAGCTCGATCGCGAGCGAAACCGCTACTTGTTTGACTTCCTCAGAGGTCGGCCAGACGGGCAGGTCTTCATTACGACCACGCATCGCGACTACATTCTGTTGGACGATGATGTGCAGGCGTTCAACGTATCCGAGGGGAATATCATTTAGCCTACTTTCAGGTCGCAATCACAGACCGAGCTGCCAATCTGGTTTCAAGATCCTCGTCCGCTCGTAAGGCATTCAAGAGGTCTACCCAGGCTGGACCCCAATGCCATCGCGCTCCGAACACCCTCAAAAAACCCAAACTTACTCGGCGCATCTGGGCATCGTCTGCACGCACGAATCTTTCACACAAGTCAGACGCCGCTTGAGAATCCCAACCTATTTCACGATGCGACGCCAATTCCCTGGCCACGTCTTCGAGTCGAACTATGGTCAATGGATTGGAAGACCGTCCAACCCATGTACTGAACTCGGAAAACAGCTCCTCAATCTCACATCCCAGTAAGAAGAGTCGTGCACCATCAGCCCACCAGTTTTCACGCTTGGAAATCTCGGCCCCAAGTCTCTTATTGAATGCACGACATGTCTTGTGACGATTGTTAATGAACACATCAAAAATCTCTTTGAGTCGCCAGAATGCGTCTTGGTCGTGGTCTTTCTGAACTTTAAACTCTGAATCCGCACGGTCGGTAAGCTGAAGAATCAGGGTTTCCAACGTGTCATGAGATTCGGGTTCTCTCATTGCTTGCTTTAGCAAGCTTAGTATGGAGCGCCATGGAACGTTCGGATCCGGATCCGCCAAAACACGAAAGCCAAACCTTAACGCCGCGTCCAGATCTACAAGATACCAACCCTGGGTGATTGTCTTAGCTAGATTCTGCCAGGTTTCGGGATCCGCGGGCCTGATGCCAAGCATCAACTTCAAATAGCGTCGCTGCTGGATCAAGGGAATATTCGCGACAGGGACTTCGAAGACCGCTCGAACAACGTCCTTGTCAGGGTCTTGAGTCGCCGCCTCAAGTATTTGCCATGACAAAGGATTGTCTAGAGTTGAGCGGGCCGAATGAAGAGTCGCGATCCTTGTATCTCGGTGCAGCGATTTTCCAAATTGCGTGTGTAGGAGTCGCAAAGCGCGCTGGCTTCCCACCTGGCCTAAGAGTCTTAGAGCTTCCTTATGGACGGTAACCTTGAGACGGTCTCGTTGGAGCAATTCCTCCAAGCCATCCACAAGTTCATCTCCCGGAATGACGCGTGAAAGACGTTGCAGTCCGTACATCGCGACACGTGCTCTATCCGTGTGCAAATGAGATATTAAAACGTCGAGGACACCACGCGGATCATCAAGCCAAACAAGAGCTCCGAGCGCGGCCTCCTGGACCAACACATCTTTTGACTTCAAATCGGCTTCAAAGTCTCGGATACCCATCACCGGGATGTATCCGAGCTGCCTGATCATCCAAGCTCTTGAGTGCCCAAACTGGTCTTCTTCTCGTGAAGCACGCCTAACCAACCGTGCAAACGCCTTTTGTTGTTCTTCGGTCCACCTCCAAAAACCACGATCGATCTGAGGAACATAATCTACTTTTCCGCTATTGAATCGACCTCTCACAGGTTTGGAAAATCGAGGCATCATCAAGGATTGATGCCGACGAGCGCAATACACAAACACCGGGTCAAGATGGATCGCAGACCCGTCCTTCTTGAGCATCTTGAGGGCCCTTTCTCCCCGTGTGGCCGGGTTCCTTAACCAGTATTCGGCCGCGGTATATGCCTCGATCTTTTGACCCTTCCACATGATGTTTTCGACCATGTCCTCAAGCTCTTTGACATTCCACGCTCGTTTCCCAAGTGACGAATAGAATTCGTAGATATGCGAGTACATCTGACGAGATTTTGCAGCCTCAAGCCAAGGTTTGATCGCCGTAAAAATAGCTCCTTCGGCACCTTTTGGTAGCCCAAGATAGAGGAGTGGTAGATTCGGAGTTCCGGAATGACCAGCCAATTTCTCTAGGAGCGTCAGTCCCAGCCTAAACTGGGGCAGATCAGGTGTAGATGCACTAGAAACCATAAGATTTTGAGCGATCTTAGTCACTGCCCGTCGACTCTCCCACGATACATCGCGTGCCTCGAAGATTGGGTCGAGGACTCTTTCTAAGAGCTCAGGACTTTTGAATTGATATCCAGGGACTCGTCCTAATTCGGCGAGATAGGCCGCACGCACGGGGTCTTGTTCATTCTTTGTCTTCAGTAGACGCTCAAGCGTAAGCTCCCATCCATCACGGTTTAAACGCGTCGCATTGACTAATGCAGCCCATGCCTCACCGCGTTCCTGAGCTTGAGCCGAGCGAATCTCAGGTGCCAGCGCCTCTCTAGCGTTTTCCAAAAGTCTCAAACCCATTAGACGTCGGCGCCAAGAACCTTCCTTTTTGGCCCGCGGAAGCTCCAACATGCGTGCCGCCTCTCTATCCCTAAGGTGTGCCCCGAGGCGCTCGACAATCTCAATAGGCCACTCAATATTCTTGGTCTCGAGCTCTGCCGACGCGGCCTCGAAGAGTCGATCACGGCCCGGATAGTCCATCTTCGAAATCAAGTTCGCAAAAAGTTCTGGCCGCCTTTCCAAAAGCACCCGACCAAGTGGTAAGAGGTCGTCAGTCTTCACATACCGTGCACGATTTACCAGCCTAGCAGGAAGGTAATAGCCGAGATTTGAGCCTTTAGATAACCAGAGGATTACGCGGTTGATATCGTGAAGAATAAGCTCATCGACAGCATCAATGATGACTTCTGGGAGGCGGGTAACTTCGGCGTGCTTTTCGACCCACTCCATCACTGCGGCAGGGCGATAACGCGAAAGATACTTCCAAACCTGCCCGTCATATCGCCCCCAAACTTCATCTGGTCGCTTCGTCGATCGAAACTCTCGCGTGATATTGGCCACAAGCGGGTTGGGTGAATATCTGGCTAGGTGGGCCCAGATCAGATTCGGCCAGGCGAGATCAAGTCTTTCTTGAACGAAATCCTCGGAACAAGCCGGTAAAAGGTGGGCAGCGAAAAATAGTCGACCAGCGTCGATGAGCGCATCGGCAATAGTTTCCAAATCCTTGCCTCCACGTCGAAGTAGGTTTCGGGTGAAAACCGCTAAGGTCTGGTCGTCAAGATCGACGAATAAAGCTGAGTCGAGGTGAGTCAGATGCCGCGCCGACAATGCGGCTGCGCTGGCACGCACAGATAGTGAAGGGTCACGAAGCCCCTTGATAACAAAATCCCATTCGCCACCGTGGGCGGCAACCACCACGGCGAGCCATCGGTCGGACATGAAGCCATGCGAGAGTTGGGTAATTTTAGCACGCCTCTCCGACTGCGGCAGGCTGCGTGCTTCCAGGATTGTGGTTCTGACTCGTTCTGGATGGTCCATGATTTCCCCGGAGAAGAAGAGCGCAATAGCTCCCAACTAAATCAGATATGAATGGGGTTGGATAGAAAAAACAATCGCCCAAAGAGGCCTGATCCTTTGTCAAATGGATCTGAATACTGTATGTTTTCTACGGTAGATTTAATACAGTCCACATGAGCAAAGCCGCACAACCTGAACTCGAGCCCGGTCGGGCGTACCGCACCCGTGAACTACGTCAATGGAGTGCTAATCCCTCGCGGCTTGCGCGCCGGCTGGTCAAGGAAGGAAAGCTGCGGGAAGCTGCGCACGGAATCTATTATGCGCCAATCCCCACGCGTTTTGGACCTGCACCGCCGCCGAGCGAGGAGTTACTACGTGCCTTCTTGGACGGCGAACCTTTCCTTTTGACCGGCCCGCTGTATTGGAATGCCCTCAACCTTGGGTCGACGTCGATGTTTGCAGTGACGCTAGCGTACAACACGAAGCGTAGTGGCGAGTTCAAATTTGAGGGGCGGCGGATTCTTCTACGTCGTGTCGCATTCCCCGAGAATCCTACTCCCGAGTGGTTCATCATCGATCTGCTCAAGCACCACGGAATGGCTGGTGTCGCGCTGAGCGAGCTTCGCCAAGGTCTCGAGGCGTCATTGCGGCTCGGTCGATGGGACCGAGAGCGGCTGCGTGAAATGGCCGAGACTTACGGCACAAAGGCGACTCTTGCCCTCGTCGAACAAGTCTTGAAAGAGACCGAGCCAGGTCTCTGAAGCTCAGCTGCGTCTGCCTCGATAGACTTGATTCATAGACTCAAAATTTGCGTTGTGATAGCAGTCTCGCCCAAGAGGTGAACTATGCTGGCCAGAAAACCCAAACTCCACGTAGATGAAGCTGTACTCAAGACTTGCACAGGCCCGATGCCGAAGCATGTCGGCATCATTATGGACGGCAACGGCCGATGGGCCAAAGGTCGCGGGATGCCGCGCATCAAGGGGCATCACGAAGGCGCAAACGCAGTACGCAGAACCGTAGAATCTTGCCGCTATCTGGAGATTCCGCACCTGACGCTCTACGCGTTTAGCTCCCAGAACTGGGGCCGCCCACAGGACGAAGTCACCGGGCTCATGACCCTATTCGACGTCTACATCAAGAAGGAGCGCCAGCGTCTTATCGACAACGGCGTGGCCATGCGCATGATCGGGGACCGCTCACGTCTTTCGCCCGGATTGCTCCGCGCCGTGGAAGGGCTTGAAGACGCTACCGCCCATAACTCCGACCTTATCTTGCAAGTTGCGGTCTCTTACGGAGGCCGAGAAGAAATTTTGTCGGCCGTAAAGGCCATCGCAAAAGAAATTTCTGACGGTACATTGCGTGCCGAAGATATCGACGAGCACACCGTCTCCGACCACCTCTACACCCGCAATATACCTGACCCTGAGCTCATCATCCGCACGAGCGGAGAATTCAGAGTTTCGAATTTCCTTTTGTGGCAAGCAGCTTACGCAGAATTTTTTGTGACAGATACCATGTGGCCAGACTTCAATGAGGTGCATCTAAGGGACGCATTAAATAGTTTTGGAAGCCGTGAAAGACGTTTCGGGCTCACAAGTGCACAGCTTTCCGAGACCTCTGAAGAGGAATGAACATGAAGAATATGCTTCGATTTTCTGTGCTCGGACTCATGAGTGTGATCACCTTGGCCTGTGGTGATGAGGCGGCGCCCACGCGTCCTCTCACAAACAACCAAACCACTACAAACAATCAGACTCAGACCGATCAAACTACGAATGGGACCAATAACCAGACGGCCACTAATAACGAGACCAACAACCAGACGGCCACCAACAATCAGACCACCACAAACAACCAGACAAATACCAACAACCAAACCACTACAAACAATCAGACGATGCCTCCGGAAACGCTCTATGTGAGCACCACGGATGCATACGCCTCAGGCCCTCTTGCGACGCAGCGCTTTGAGCTCGAAGACGGAGATAACGGCGCGCCGCGCGAGATCCTCGTCGTCGCCCCCTCCGAGCCCGGTATCTACGCCGTCGTGGCTTTCCACCACGGGTTTACGCTGCGCACGGGATATTACAGCGACTACCTCGAACACCTCGCGAGCCATGGATTCATCGTCGTCGCGCCGCAGATGGGCACGAGCGCCTTTGGCGCACCGTCGGTCTCCGAAGAAGCCGATGACGCCCAGGAAGTCTATGACTGGATGAGAGGCAATCTGGCCGCCGTGACCGGCGTGACCCCGAGCTTCGACCATTTTGGCGTCTCCGGACATAGCCGAGGCGCAAAGGTCGCCTGGACCATTCTCCGCCGCGAGCAAAACCTCTACCAGGCCATCGTTGGTCTGGACCCAGTGGACGGTACTGGCGGGCCGCTCGGTGGACAGCCTCGCGTCGCGAACACCGCATTCCCAGTCAGCCTTCCGACCTTGATCATCGGCACGGGCCTTGGACCCACAGGGTTTCAGGCCTGCGCCCCCGAGGGCGACAATTACGAACAATTCTTCGACGCCTCGGTCTCGGCAACGCTCCTTCTGGCCAACGCCTACGGGCATAACGACATGTTGGATGCGAACAACTCTTGCGGAATTACGTGCACGCTTTGCGCGGACGGCCCAAGTGATGGTGGGCTTCGCACATTGACCTACGGCTCAAGCACCATGCTCCTGCGCGCCGCACTTCAAGGCCGCACACAAGACCAGGCTGCCATCACCATGAATCTCCCAATACAAAACGTCACGATCGACACCAAGTAGACCTATGAAGGACCTCTTTACATTGCTCGGCGGTCACGGCCAGGAAGTCTTCCAACCCGCAGTTGCGCTCACCATCGCGGGCAGCGATTCGGGCGGTGGCGCAGGCATTCAGGCCGACCTCAAGACCTTCGCGGCCTCCAAAGTCTTCGGCACCTCGGTTCTGACGCTCGTAACGGCTCAGAACACGCAAGGTGTGACCGCGGTTGAGATGTTGCCGGACGCGGTGATCCGAGCCCAATTCGAGGCCGTGATGTCCGACCTCAATCCCACCGCGGCCAAGACCGGTGCGCTCGGCAATGACCGAGTCATCGGGCTCGTGGCGGAAATGCTCGACGACCGGCCCATCGAAAAACTCGTCGTCGACCCCGTCATGGTTTCGAAACACGGCGACCCGTTGATGCCGGAGCAAGCCGTCAAAGCCTTCATCGCACTTATGGTGCCGCGCGCCATGATCATCACGCCCAACCGATTCGAGGCCCGTGCCCTTATCGGCCGCGATGTCGACGATGTTCGCGACATGCAAGAGGCTGCCAAACGCATCTTCGATATGGGCGCACCGGCCGTGCTCATCAAAGGCGGCCACCTCGACCATATCGTGCGCGACATCCTCTACGACGGCACAGGCTTTACGGAATTCGGCGCAGACCGCATCCGCTCACCGCGCGTGCACGGCTCGGGCTGCACCTTCTCGGCCGCGATCACCGCCAAACTCGCCGAGGGCGCCACCATCGAAGCCGCTCTTGAATACGCACGCGACTTCATCACCAAGGCCATCCTCATGGCCCCAGAAATCGGCGAAGGTATCGCCCCAGTCAATCCCATGCATTCGGTCTGGAATTCCTAAAAATAAGCCTTTTTTTGCATTCTCGTCTCAGGGCCTTCACTCACGCGCTCGGCTCGTGTACTGATTGCCGTGGGCGCGGCTCGAGTAAAAAATGTCGTTATTAGGTGATTTTCGGCGAGTCGTAGAACTCGTTAAAACGCAGGGGTGGCGTTATCCGGTGGGTATAGCCTCTCTGGGCGTGGTCAACATCTCAGATGTGCTCGCGCCGGTCTTTATGGCGCTCGCCGTCGAGCTCACTCAGGCCGAGTTCACAGGCGATCCAGTCAACACGCCGACCCCTCTCGCGCTCCTAGGAATCACGCCCGATACCTTCACGATCATCACGGCGGTGGCTGTCTTCCTCGTACTCCAGGTACTTGCGAACATCGCGCGATACCCGATGCTCATGCAGGTGGCAGTGCCATCGCACGAGATCACGCAGCTCATCCGCCGCCGCATCGCAAACCATCTCTTGGCGCAAAGCCAGTCCTGGTACGACAAATCTCGCTCAGGCGACATCATGTCGATCGCCACCTCCGACGTGCAGGCCGTGCGCATGATGCTCGGGCCCGGTGTGCTCATCGCCGCAGATACACTGCTCTTGGTCTCGCTCGTGCTCCTCATGCTGAGCATCCTCTCCTGGGAACTCACGCTTATTACGCTCATCCCGGTGCCCTTCATCTTGCTCATCACGAACAAGCTCTCGCACCTCGAATTCGACCGATTCAAAGACGTCCAGGAAGACCTCGCGGACATGACCGAGCGCGCGCGCGAGTCCTACGCCGGCATCCGAATCATTCAGGGCTACGCCCGCGAAGTCTACGACCGACGCCGATTTGCCGGATTCTCGGAGCGCCATTTCGGCAAAAACTTGAGGCTCGCCCGAGTCCGCTCGTTCTTCGAGCCGACGCTCGACCTCATGCTCGGCGTCTCCACTGCCCTCGTGGTGATTTTCGGCGGAATCGGCGTGGCAAAGGGCACCATGACGCTCGGCACCTTCGTTGCGTTCCTCTTCCTGATCCGCTACCTCTCCGGACCGATGATCGGGCTTGGCTGGTCGGTCTCGCTCTTCCAGCGCGGCCGCGCCTCGATGCACCGAATCGACGAGCTCTGCGAAACCGAGCTCGAGATCACGAATGCACCAAACGCCAAAACAGCGGCCGGCCCCGGAGGCCTCAAAGTCCAGAACCTGACCTTCCGCTACACCGCGGACCGCGTGCTCGAAGACGGAACAGTTCAAAAGGCCCCAAAACATCCGGTCCTGCGCGACATCTCGTTCGAAATCCCCGCAGGAAAAACCCTCGGTGTTTTCGGGCCCGTCGGCAGCGGAAAATCCTCGCTCGCCTGCGTCCTGACACGGCTTTACGACCCGCCTGCGGGCACAGTTTTCTTGGACGGCGAAGATATTCGTGAGCTCACCTTGGAGTCGCTCCGAGAGATGGTGGTGCTCGCGCCTCAAGAGACCTTCCTCTTCAGCTCGACCGTCGCGCGCAACATCGTGATGACCCGAGACGACCTCATCGAGCGCCCCGACCAGGGCCAAGAAGAGGTTGTACGGGTGGCGCGCCTCGCGCACCTGCACGACGAGGTCGAGCATTTCGAAGACGGCTATCAAACCATGCTCGGTGAGCGCGGCGTCAACCTCTCCGGTGGCCAGCGCCAACGCCTGGCCATTGCGCGTGCGATTACCGCGGACCCCAAAGTCCTGATCCTCGACGACTGCTTGAGCGCCGTAGACACCAAGACCGAATCCGCAATTCTTCAGAATCTGCGAACGGTGCTCGACGGAAGAACAGGCCTCGTGATCTCGCACCGCGTGCGCGCGGTCCAAGATGCCGACGAAATCATCGTCATCGAGGACGGACAAATCACCCAACGCGGCACTCATGACGAATTGCTGGCACAGAACGGCTACTACGCGCGCATCGCGGCCGAGCAATCACAGGCAAAAGGGGAGGCGGCATGAAGACCAAGACCCTGAGCCGCGTTGAGCGCGAGGCGCTCGCCCTTAGTAACGACCCGATTCTGGTCAAAATGCTCGAAGAAGAACGCGTAGAGGCTGACGAAGTCGACATGCGCCTCTTCGCGAAACTTCTGGCCTACTTAAAGCCGCACAAAGGCCTGACGGCGGTCGCCGTAGCCTTGAGTCTGGCCGAATCGCTCCTGATGACCTTGCCTGCGTATATTGTAGGTCTCGCGATCGACGCGGTGAGCAAAGCCGGCGCGCGCGACGGGGTCTTCGACGGCATCTTGACCGCGATGGCCGCCGCCGTGCCAGTTTCCCAGGATGGGCCGACCTCGCTGATCATCGCATTCGGTGCGATTCTTCTGGCGGCCTGGACACTTCGTTGGGTCATCGCCGCGGTGACCACGTATCTTGTGCAAAAGCTTGGACAACACGTGGTTCACGACCTGCGCGTCGACGTCTTCGACCACATCACCGGCCAAGGACTTGCGTTCTTTCACAAGAACCCGGTCGGACGCCTCGTCAACCGCACCACCTTTGACGTTCAGTCGCTCTCCGAGCTCTTCAGCGACGCGTTCGCCCAGGGTTTTCGAGACGTGCTTTTTGTCATCGTGCTCTGCGTGGTGATGTTCAAACTGGACTTCACGCTATCGATTCTGATCGTGGGCTCGTTCCCGCTCCTTGTGGGCGTGGCCTTGCTCTACCGCGCCCTCGCGAGGCCGTCCTTGCGCACCATGTCCGCGATTCAATCGCGCATGAACGCGTGGCTCGCCGAGAATATCGCTGGCATGCGCGAGAACCAGCTATATCGCCGCGAGCGCCGCCGCGAGGCGGAGTGGTATTCACTGACTCAGGCACACCAGGCCTCGATTTACCGCGTGGTTCAGGCGTGGGCCGTGCTCCGCCCGGGAATGATGATCGTGAGTGCGCTGGCCACGTCCCTAGTGTTGATCGTGGGCTACGGCCGTGTCACCGAGGGGCTCGTGACCATTGGCGTGCTCATCACGTTCATTGAGTACACGAGTCGTGTTTGGGTGCCTGTGCGGAACCTGGCCGAGAAGTTCAACATCATCCAAAACGCACTGACAGCGGGTGAGCGCGTCTTCAATATTCTCGAGCAGCCGACCACCATCAAGACCCTGAGCACAGCGGACCCGAATCTCAAGGTCGTCAAAGGGAGCGTGGAGTTCAAAGACGTCCGCTTTACCTATCCACGCACGACCGAAGAAGTCATAAAGGGCATTTCATTTGAGGCTAAGCCCGGCGAGATGGTCGCGCTTGTTGGGAATACCGGCGCCGGTAAATCCACGATCGTGCAGCTTATCTCCCGATTCTACGATGCCTCCGAAGGTGAGATTCGTGTGGATGGGCGCCTCGTGACCGACTTCGAGCTCCCCAACCTTCGTGCCGGTATCGCTCTGGTTCCCCAAGACGTGGTCATTTTTGCGGGCACACTTCGAGAGAACATTACGCTCGGCGCGGAGTATCCCGACGAAACGGTCCTCGAGACGCTTAAGGCCGTGCGCGGCGAGATTCTGGTGACGCGTAATGAAGATGGCCTGGACCAGGTCTTGGAGGAGGGAGGGCGCACTCTGAGTGCCGGCGAGCGCCAGCTCATCAGTTTTGCGCGCGCCCTCCTGGTCAATCCGCCCATTATCATTCTGGATGAGGCCACAGCGTCTATCGACACCGAGACGGAGTCGTTGATTCAAGAGGCGCTGGTCCGCCTGACCAAAGGGCGCACGACCATTGTGATTGCGCACCGCCTAAGCACGATTCGTGATGCCCACCAGATTCTGGTGCTTCGCCACGGCCAGGTTATTGAGCGTGGTACCCATCCTGAGTTGCTGCACCGCGGCGGCGAGTACGCCGCGCTCTACCAGTCTACGAGGGCTCAGTCCTCGTAAGTTGCGCTCGTTGACACAACTCAAAACTGTGCCATTCTCTTGACGCTATGGGAGGCTAAAATCGCGCGCGCAATTTTGGTAGGAAGGAAAATGCAGAAAATGAAATGGGTACTCGTGGTCTTAGGCCTTCTGGGTCTGACCTTTGGTTCAACTCCTCTTGCCGCACAAGGCAAAGGCAAGTCTGACGAAGCTTCAGAAAAGGCCAAAGGTAAGAAGGACAAAGACGAGAAAGAAAAAGGCAAGTCTGACGACAAAGGTAAGTCTGACGACAAAGGCAAAGGAAAGTCTGACGACAAAGGCAAGTCTGACGACAAAGGCAAGTCTGACGATGACGCCGAAGAAGCCGAGGAAGTCGAAGGCGAAGACGGCACCGGCGAAGACGAAGGCGCAGCTCCAATCTCAAACGAGAAGCGTCTCGAAATGGAAAAGGAAAAGCACGCCCGACGCCTCGCTCAAATCGACCGTATCGAAGGGATCGGCAAAGAGAAGGGCAACGATAAGCTGATTGAAAAGGCAGCAATGCTCCGCGACAAAGAAGCCAAACGCCACGCCAAGGCCATGGAGCGTATTCAGAACGCGAAAGGTCCTCAGGGTAAGGCAAAAGGTAAAGGCAAAGGAAAGGGAGAATAATCTATGAAATACGCACTGATTCTAATGTTGATCGTCTTCGCCGCGGGCTGTCCAAAGCAAGAAACCGCAGACACACCACCTGCTGAAGAGACCACGGCGCCAGCCGAGCAGCCTGAGGCAAACGCCGAGGTTGAAGCGGTTCAGGCACCTATCGAGGTCCCAGCTGAGTACCGAGAGGCTGCTGAAAAAGAGATTACCGAGGAGAACGCCGAGGCTAAAGCCGACGAACTCGCCAAGGAAATCGAAGCGGATATCGAGTAGGCAAGAAAGACAAAAGGCAACGCCGAAGCGTTGCCTTTGTCTGACATGAACCGTAAATGCCGGTCTCGTGGCCACGTTTAATCCCTGGTAAAACCAGGTGGGGACCGTGAATGACCAACCGCGATGGGTCTCCGTATTGGAGCATGCATCTTAGAAGGTCAGGGACAGCCCCCGGTGACTAACGTACGGGGATTAATGCGCTGGCCCTCACGAACACAACAGAACATGCCCTAGCTCTGTCTTACATAGGATGATAATTCTGACGGAAAGGTTTTTCAATCATCGGAAATCGACCTCATGCACATTCATCTAGACCTTATCGGCGGCATCGCCGGTGATATGTTTCTGGCCGCAGCGCTAGACGCAGAACTCGTAACTCGTGAATTCTTGGAAGAAATCATGAGCGGCCTTGGGCTCGGCACGATCCAGATCGTGGCCAAGAATACGCAACGCGGGGCCCTGACCGGCACCCATATTATTTTTCAAGGATGGGGCCCAGAACACGAATCTGATCACCGACACCTCTCAGAAATCCTCAAAATGATCGATCAAGCCTCGTTTGATGAGGGCATCAAAGAGGTGGCCCGAGAGCTTTTTATCGCGCTCGGGAAGGCAGAGTCCAAAATTCACGGAATACCGCTTGAAACCGTGCATTTCCACGAAGTCGGCGCCGTTGATTCGATCCTCGATTTTGTGGGCGCGGCCGCCGTGATTTACCGAGCAAATGCCACCTGGAGCTTCTCAGACGTTCCGTGTGGAAAAGGCGAGATCGTCAGTGCTCATGGGGTAATCCCGGTGCCAGCTCCAGCCACTGCTGACCTACTGCGCGGCCTTCCAACCATCGAACGCGACGTCCGAGGCGAGCTCGTGACCCCGACCGGCGCCGCCATACTTCATGTGTTGGCCGGCCGTCACAAGCTGGCTGCTCCCAAAATTACGGGCTTCTCGGTGGCGCGACCTCAACCGCTGACCACGCCAAAATCCAGAATCAGTCGGCGCGGCACGCTTGTGGCGGCGGGGTACGGTTGTGGCACAAAGTCCTTCGCGGAGATCGCGAACGTGGTGCGCCTCACGGTCTTTGAAGAGGACGCCCGCGCCCCGCAATCCGACCGCGTCGCTCGAATCGAGACCGATATCGACGATATGCAGCCCGAGGCCCTTGCCTGGTTCTGCGAGTCTTACCTGCCGGAACTCGGCGCCATCGATGTCACGCGTGCGTCGATCATCATGAAGAAAGGCCGCATCGGCACGCGCCTCACGGTCCTCGGTCCCATCGACGAAAGCCAGAGTCTCGCGCGCGCGATTCTTGAGCATACGTCCACGTTCGGGGTTCGAATCGATGAGGTTGAGCGCCAGATCCTGAACCGCCGATTCGAGACCGTACAAACAGCCTACGGCCCAATCCAGATCAAGCTTGGACTAATGGGGGACCGCGTACTCAAGACCGCCCCCGAGTTCGAGGACTGCGCCCGCGCCGCTAAAGAACATGGCGTGGACATCTCCTTGGTCTATCAAGCCGCGCTCAAGGCGGCCGAGCCACTCAAGGGACCTCTCGGCGCATGACTCAGGATCCGGATTATTACGACTTCGTTCACCGCTACTTTCTGGAATTGACCGGCCGAGGCCTGGTCCTGAGTAGCCGTGACTTAAACCTCTTAAAGACCTGGCGAGAAGCCGGCGTCTCGGCCGCGATCGTGTGTCAGGGGATCGACCGCGCCGTGCAGGAGATCAAGAATCCGCGCGATATCTATGGGTGTAAGAAGTTCATCGACCCTTTGGTAGAACGGGCGCTGAGGCTCTCGGTCGGCGGCCACCAGGGCGACCAACCTGAGGTGGTGCCCGTGACCAGTCGTGCCCCCGAATTCGTCCTTGGGCCTAAGCCTGAACCAGACCCCATGGACGACCCGGTCCTCCAAGATCTCTACCGTGCGTTTGAGGCCGCAGAACGCGATGCCTTCAAAGACGCCTACAAATTGGCCATCGAACGGGTTGCATCCGAGACCGGCTTTGAGGCCCTGATCGATGCCGAACGCCTCCTGGTCGAGGCCTACTTCGAGGCGCTCAAGCCAGACGAGAAGGCGGACGTGGAGCGCGCTGTGAACAAGGGCGTCAACCTCGACGCACTTTCCGAGGCCGCGCGCCTTGAGCATATCCATTCGCGCCGCCGCCGCATCCTGATTGAACGTTATGGGCTGGTGCCGCTCGTCTAGCCCGTGAGTTCAGGACTCGTAGACAAGAAATCCCAGTTCAGGTAGTGGAGAGTCCCGCGCAACCGCGGAATTTGGAGAGAGATCATGGAAGCACCAACATGGGTACAACTTAACGAGGACATGAAAACAGCGATGCGAGCAAAGGATGCCGAAAAGCTCCAGACCATTCGCATGCTCATCGCGGCCCTCAAAAACTTGAAAATTGAGCTCCGACGAGACGTCACCGAGGAGGAGATCACTGACCTCCTGGCCACCGAAGTCAAGAAGCGTCGCGACGCGATTCGACTCTACACCGAAGGCAATCGCCCCGAGCTCGCCGCAAAGGAAGAGTCCGAGATCGAGCTCATTCAGACCTACCTTCCAAAGCAGCTCACCGACGACGAAGTCGCGGCCATGGTGGACGAGGCCATCGCCCAATCAGGCGCTGCTTCCAAGAAGGATATGGGCAAGGTCATGGGCATCGTCGTGCCACAAACCAAGGGGCGATTCGACGGCTCAAAAATTAAGGATATCGTCATGGCGAAATTGCCGTGAAGTACACCTTTTTTGCCACCGCAGGGAGGGGGCTCGAGGACCTGGTCGCGAAAGAGCTCCAAGAGATGGGCATCAAGGATGCTAAGGCTCTGCGCGGCGGTGCGCGCTTTACGGGCTCTCTTGAAGACGGCTACCGCGCCACGCTCTGGAGCCGAATGGCGAGCACGATTTTGCTCTCGCTTTCGAGCTTCAAGGCGGACTCCAACGAGGCGGTGTACAACGGCGTGCGCCGCATTCCGTGGGATGAGCACCTGAGCCTCGAGACCACCTTCGCCATCTCTACGACCTCGACGCGGGCGAACCTCAACACGCATTTCGTCTCGCTTAAGGCCAAAGATGCGATTGTTGACCAGTTCCGAAAGGCCACGCAGGAGCGGCCGAATGTGGACGTGGAAAACCCCGATTTGGCAATCCAGATCCACATCGACAAGGACCTCACAACGGTCTACCTCGACCTCGGAAACCCAGGCCTACACAAGCGCGGCTACCGGGTTCTAAGCACCGATGCGCCTATCCGCGAAACGGTCGCCGCCTCGATCTTGGTCCGCGGCGGATGGCCAGAGCTCGCCAAACAAGGCGCTGCGTTTATGGACCCGATGTGTGGCTCCGGCACTTTTGTGATCGAGGCCGCCATGATGGCTGCTGATATCGCGCCAGGGCTCGGGCGCGTGGACCTCGGCTTCGACCGATGGAAGAAGCACGATCAAAAGGCCTTTAGCGGCTTGCTCCAAGAGGCCCAAGAGCGCCGCGATAAGGGCCTCGAAACCCTCGGACCCATCCACGGCACCGACGTCGCAGGCCCAGCTATCGCCGCCGCCAAACGTAATGCCGAGGCCGCAGGGCTCGCCCATCACGTGCACCTTGAGCGCGTACCGCTCATGAACGTGCGTCCACCCGCACCCACAGGTCTTGTGGCCACGAACCCTCCCTACGGACATCGTTTTGAAGAAGACGCCGCCGCGGTTCACTACGAGCTCGGCGAGGCGCTGATCAACGAGTTCATAGGCTGGAAGGCGGCGATTATCACCGGCTCCAAAGAGCTCGGTCGCGAACTCGGAATGCGCGCCATCAAGACCTTCAACGTGGACAACGGCCCCTTGCGCTGTATCCAAATCAATTTTGATATTCAGCCTGAACGAATCTTTCATGAACGACGCTAAGTCGGGCAAGACTTTACCGCGATTCGGTTAGGCACTACACTCCGGCAATCCGAGTGGGCAGGATCGAGCATGTACAATCTACCAAAAGAAGAATTCGCAGCACGGCGTAAGCGAGTATTAGAGCGCATCGGACCCGATGGGGTGGCCGTGATTTTCGGCGAGCCGGAGCGAATTCGTTCGAACGACACGGACTTCAAATATCGCGCTGGCAGCGATGTCCTCTATCTGAGCGGTTTTGTGGAGCCCGGCTGCGTGCTGGTCCTCGCACCCGGCCACGCCGACGGCGATTTCATCATGTTCGTGCGTGGCCGAAACCCCGAAGCCGAGACCTGGACAGGCAGGCGTCAGGGAACCGAAGGTGCCATCGCGAATTTTGGTGCCGACCACGCCCACGACGTGGAGACGCTCTGGAGCGAGCTCCCAAATTACCTGCGCGCACGAAAGACGCTCTACTGGAGTATTGCTGAGGATCCCGAGTTTGACCGATCGATTCTCAAGGTGATTAAGGAGCTCAGGGCCACGCGCCGAAAGGCCCCCGAAGCCCCGCTCGAGTTCGCGGACATTCGCGATATCGTGCACGAGATGCGGCTCTACAAGACACCCGCTGAGCTCGAGCTCATGCGCCACGCCGCCAAGATCACCTCCGAGGCCCACGTGCTCGCCATGCGCACCGCAAAGCCGGGCATGATGGAGTATGAGCTACAGGCCGCCATCGAAGGGCATTTCCTCCGAAATGGCGCCGAAGGCGTGGCCTATAACTCGATCGTGGGTTCCGGCGATAACGCCACGATTTTGCACTACACCGAGAACCGCGACCAGATGAAGGCCTCAGACGTGGTCTTGATCGATGCCGGCTGCGAGTACCATTTCTACGCCGCCGATATCACACGTTCCTTCCCGGTCTCGGGCCGTTTTGAGGGCGCCGCCAAGGACGTCTACGAAGCCGTACTCGAAGCCCAAATCGAAGGCGTCGCGAGCGTGCGAAAAGGGCTCGCCTACGACGAGCTCCAGACCAAGACCGTGCGCCGACTTACCCAGGCCATGATTGACCTCGGTGCCCTCAAAGGAAGCCTCGACCAACATATCGAGGAAGAGTCCTTCCGCGCCTATTACCCGCATAATGTAGGGCACTGGCTTGGCATCGACGTACACGACGTGGGCTCGTATTTTGGGGCCGACCGTGCCTACCGCGCCCTTGAGCCGGGTATGGTTCTGACCATCGAGCCGGGACTCTATTTCCCGGCTCATGACACAACGATTCCCGAGGCTCTGCGCGGCATCGGGGTTCGAATTGAAGACGACGTTCTGGTTACCGAGGGGGATCCGGAAGTTCTGACCGCCGAATGCCCGAAGAGCGTGGCGGATATTGAAACTTTGATGAATTCTTGAAACTGACGATTAACCTCTGGAGATACCATGTCGAATAATGACGATTGGGGCCAACCCCAACAACCGCAGCAACCGCAACCTCAACAAACACAGCAGCCCGTTCAGCAGCCAACGAACGATTGGCAACAACCCGGTGCACCTGGGCAGCTTCAGAAGGTTCGCCACAAGCTCGAGAACGAAGATATCATCGCTATGGTGGCGTCTTTCTTTCTCCCCGGCCTCGGCCAAATTCTGCTCGGCCAAACCAAGAAAGGGGCGGCCATCCTCGCTGCAATGATTTTCACATGCGGTGCTGGCTATATCGTGACCCTCCTTGTTGTGGCCGACGCATACTTCGTGGCCCAGTGCAAGAAGGACCGTCCCGTAGACGATTGGGAAATCTTCCCCGACTACAACCGGTACATGTAAGCCCAAGACCCAACCAACCCGTGAACCTCAAAACCTCTATATATCTGGCGTTTCTGCTCACTCTGACGAGCTGCCAGCAAAAAGAAGAAGTCCCTGAGGTCCCCGCTCCCGTGCAGGCGCCCACCGAAGAAGCGGTGGCGCCGGCTGAAGACCCAAAAACCTTGCCTAAGGCCGCGGTCAGATACGCGACTCCCGCACGGGTCGTGGCGATGCGCACCATGAGCGAAGGGGGCATCGGCACCATCACCGGAAAATTCATGGCCAACGCCGAAGCACCCCTGCTCGCCGTCGGCCTCAACCGATGTCAGACCGGATGGGTGATCCAAGGCATGCACCCAAAAGATGGGACCTTCTCGGCCACTCACCCCATCTTGATTCAGCTTCCGGACCCTGCGGCCAAACCCTTCAAGTACAAGGTCCCCGACGCTCCCGGGCATATCGAGCTCGACTTCGAGACGTTCTCGGAATCCCGCGTCAAAGGGACCATGAAAATCATCGACGAAAACGCCGAGACGCACCTCTCCATGACCATGGATGGTGCGCCAATCAGCGTCCTACCGGGGCCCGAGACTGGCGAGCAAGGCTGCTTCACGAGCGGGTTCTGGGGCTTCGCGGACGAGGTCCCAGAGAGGCCTGTCGTGGCTGTGTTTGACGGTAAGAACGCCCATTACGTCTCGCTCAAGCTCGACGAGAAACACGCCATCGCGCTCCTCCTGGATTTGCGCGCCCACGTCAAGAACCCCAAATCAGTCCTGCGTGGCGATATCAAGCGCATCAACCAGGCCCCAGAGCGCTTCCCGTTCCGCGTTTTCTTCGAAAAGATCAAAGAAGAGGAGCCCGGGAGCGAGACCGGCCCCGTCTTCGAGACCCAGCAAATCGCCGCCCGAGAAGGCACCTTTATGGCGCGATTTAACTCCGACTCTCGAGACAGCAACCTACGGATAGAAATCCGTGACCTCCAGTTTCCGAGCTGGGATGGGCCGCTTGCGGGCCAAACCATCGATGTGATCCGAGCCGAGACGCTCTTCTACACGAAAGACGCCAAGATCGTTCCGATACCGAGCCGAGTTCAAGAGGAGTCTCTGGAAGAGATCACCCCAAAACCCCAAGAAACTCGCGTTTCTGAGCCTCAAGATTGAGAAAACACGTGTTTTGGGACTTTTCGACGGCGCTAATCCGTGTCAAGTTCCCGATCCGTGATGGCAATGGTTCAGAAGTCTTGACGCCACGTCGTACCAGACGTACGTTAGCAAACAAGCACCTTTGGACTATGTTCCATCACTGACCTTTTGTAAGTTCGAGGACGAGATTGAATCAGCGTAAGTCGTCTGGCTGGGTACTGAAATTCATCTCGGGGAAGTATCAGGGCGGCGAATTCCCCCTTGAGATGGATAGTGAAGTGGTGATTGGCCGCTCCAGTGAACTCGACATGGTTCTTGTCGAGGACATGGTGTCGCGCCGACACGCTCGAATTACGACCTATGGAAACGAGATCTATATTGAGGATTTCGGGTCGACGAACGGAAGTTTCGTCAACGGTGAGAAAATCACCAAGGCCCGCCTCAAAGAAGGTGATCGTATCCTGGTCGGCACCAATATTATAAAGCTCGTTCACCGCGATAGTGAAGAAGGAGCTGGCCGCGATATGCGCGGTGGGATGGGCAACGACCGCGGTGCGCAAGCATCTCGGACCACCGGTGCCACACTCACTGGCTCTATCTCCGGCCTGATTGAAGAAGTTCCGCTTCCGGACCTTCTCCAGCTCTTCGCCACGAGTAAGAAATCCGGGGTGCTGGTCATCCACCGCGAAAATGACTCTGGAAAGGTCTACCTTCGTGAAGGACGCGTCTACTTCGCCGTCATCGACGACGATATCGACGTCTCCCCGTACAAATCCTTCTATCGGATTATGGCGTGGAATCAGGGAACCTTCTCCCTGGAGCATCCAACGGACGAGACCTTCGAAAACGAGATTGATGAGTCGACCGAAGGCCTGATGATGGAGGGTATGCGTATCCTCGACGAGATGGAGAATCTGGGCGCAGATGTGCCGGATATGGATGCTCATCTCATCATCAACAGTCCGCTCGTACCACCGTTGCGCGGCCTTGCTCCCGAGATCCTGGATACCTTCCAGCTGATTTTGAATTATGGCAAAGTGCTTCAGGTGCTCAACCGTAGCCTCTCAAGTGACCTCGAGACCATGCAGGCTATCGTCCACTTGATCCGTAACGACTATATCCGCGCCAACTAGATGCGCCCCGACACAGGCCGAATCTCATGGCCGAGATGATGCAAAAAATGCCCTCGAAAGAGGGCATTCGTGTTCCACCCCACAACGATGATGCTGAGCGTTCTTTGCTCGGCTCGATCATGATCGACCCACAGACGGTCGATGAAATCTCGGGTCAGGTCGACGCGCAAGACTTCTATCGTGAGGCGCACCGCCATATCTACCGCGCCATGGTGAACCTGCACCAGCGTGGTGAGGCAATCGACCTGATCACGCTCGCGGACTACCTGAAGACCTCCGAGCAGCTCGAGGCCGTAGGCGGACCGAACTACCTCGTGCGTCTGAGCTCCGAGGTGCCCTCGGCCGCGAACGTAGGCCATTACGGCATGATTGTTCGGCGAAAAGCCGCGCTGCGTAACTTCATCGGCACCGCGAATTCACTCGTCGAGGAGTGTTACGGCGACGTGAACGACGTGGATTCGTTCATGGACGATGCCGAGCGCCGTCTTTTTGAGATCACCCAGAAGGGCCAGGCGCGTGGTTATTCTTCGCTCAAAGAAGTTGTGGGCGAGGCGTTCCGGCAGATCGAGGCGCTCTTTCATAAGAATGAGCATATCACCGGCGTTCCGTCGGGGTTTGTGGACTTGGACGAGATTACCGCTGGCTGGCAGCGCTCCGACTTGATCATCGTGGCCGCCCGTCCTGCCATGGGTAAAACGAGCTTCACGCTCAACATGCTCACTCACGCTGCGCTCGTTCGCAAAACCCCCGCCATGTTCTTCAGTCTCGAGATGTCGAACACGCAGCTCGCCATTCGTATGCTCTGCTCAGAGGGGCGTATCGACCAGTCGAAGCTGCGGCGAGGCAACATGACCGAGCAGGAGTGGAGTCGGCTTCTACGTGCTACTGGCGACCTCTCAGCGGCCAAGATCTTCCTCGACGACACGCCTTCAATCTCGATCATGGACTTTAGGTCCAAATGCCGGCGCGCTAAGGCCGAACACGATATCGGCATCATCTTCGTCGACTATCTGCAGCTGATGCGCGGCACCTCCCAATCCAAGGGAAGTCGCGAGCAGGAGATTTCGGAAATCTCACGTAACCTCAAGGCGGTCGCGAAGGAACTCGATGTGCCGATCATCGCGCTAGCACAGCTCAATCGTGGTGTGGAGCAGCGCGCGGACAAACGGCCGATGGTCAGTGACCTTCGTGAGTCCGGCGCCATTGAGCAGGATGCCGACATCATCATGTTCATCTACCGTGATGAGGTCTACCACCCGGAAACTGAGAAGCAGGGCATCGCCGAGATTATCATCGGTAAGCACCGAAACGGCGCGCTGGCCACGGTGGACCTGCGCTTCTTCGGCGCACATACCCGATTCGAAAACCTGGCGCCTGAGGCGTAACTCGGGGTCGGCCTAGAAGTAGATGGTCAGACCGAGGCTTACGGTCTCAGATGCGCCGCCGAAATCGCCACCGTAGAGGCCAGAATCATCCGTGAATCCGAAGCCCTGGTAGAGATATTTTCCGCCAATCGCGAGGCTGTCGAACCTCAAGTTTGCGCCGAGGCCCAGGCGGTATGCGCCACCGCCGGTGTTCTCCACCAGGATTGCGTCGCTCAGCACATAGCCACCAACACCTGCAAAGACATAGGGCTCAAAGATCTGAGCGATCGTAGGCTGCAGCTTGAGGTCGAAGTAGAGGCCGAAGAGTCCAAGCTCGGTCTCGTTGGTTCCCTCAGGGTCGAAGGTGTAGCCTCCGCCATCGAGTCCAAGCTCCATGCCGAGGTACTCACCTTTCCCGCCGAGGGCCACGTTCCAGCCGATCCCCGGCAACGCGTCGTCTGAAATGGTGTTCGAAGAAAACCCGCTCACGCCGATTCCGCCGGTGACGTACACATCGATATTGCTGCCCGTGTTGGCGGTTGATCGTGTGGCCGGCTCACCGTAATCGTTCGAGTACTGGCGCCGATATTGATGCCGCTCCGCGTAAACCGGACGAGAGTTTCGGTACGAGGTGGTGCGGTGCCGCGTGGTGGTACGCGACCGGTAGCTCTGAGCGCGCGTCGAAGTACCAGACGAGCGATATACGCGGGTCTCGGTCGCGCGGTAGCCCTGAGGAGCTGAGCGCGTGGTCGTCGTACGGCTCGTCGTTCGGTTCGCGGTTGAACGAGTCGTTGTAGGACGGCTCTTCTTCTTTTTCTTGGTTTCAGTTCGCTTTGCGCCAGCTCTTTTGTGCGTGCGTTTTCCGCTCTTTGAAGAGGAGTCAAGCACCTTGCCCTGTGCATGGGCGTCTGCCGGACTAAAAGTCGCAATGGCCGGGATGCTAAGTCCCAATGCGGCGATGAGGGCGATGGTGTTCTTGAGGTTCATATCGGACTCCAGCTCGTTTCTTCAGTCTACACCATACTATACGTATCGAAAGTTCCCTTTATTCAAGAATTATCCTGAGCCAACGCTCTATTATTAGCCTCTAGAGTCGCAAAGTACGCACATTGGGTTCGTGCTTCACAACTCTGGCACTGGGGTGCGCGCCCACAGACTTCGCGCGAGAAATCCAAAAGAGCATAGCCAAACTCGCTCGGGGTGTAGCCATGACTGAAGAGAGCATCGACGTGGTCCAACAACCACTTCTTCCGTCGAGTTTCCCCATCCCATTCAAAGCCGAGGTACCGACCGAGCAGCCTCACCACGTTGGCGTCAACAAAGGTTGATGACGTGTTCCGGTGTAAAACCATGAACGCGCCCGTAACGTATGGGCCAACACCAGGCAGCTTCATCAGCTCATCGGAGCTATCTGGTACACCATCTGCGATATTCGACGCTAAACCAGGCAAATACTGCGCACGCCAGCGCAGACCAAGACTGTGAATGGCTTGCTCCACCTCTTCCACAGGTGCAGAGGCCAGGCTTTCGGCCGTGGGATATTTGAAGAAGAAATCCACGTATAACCGCTTAACCGCTGCGGCATTGGTACGCTGTAGAAGAACTTCCGTAATCAGACGTTTCCAATCAGGCTCGGAAGAATCTCGCCACGGATAGTCAAAATGCTCCTGGACCCACCAGTTCATCATAGTATGCTGGAGCAGTTCTAGTTTTTCGTCAGCGGCCTGTTGGGACATTCGAACGAGTGGTTTCTATGAAGAGAGGATACCTTTCCGACCATTTTACTGCGATCGCCTACAAGAGACTTTCAGCGGTTGAGGTGGATCTACGCAAGTCGAATCAACATGAGTTCAACGGCAGTGCCGCTCTCAAGCGTGTGCTTGGCTCAGCGCGAAGAAAGCTAGAGGTGGACTTCATGTTCCTGACGGATGATGAACCACCCATCACTGAGCGCGTGCAGCTGACCTGGTACGACTCCAGAGAAAATGTCCCCACTCGCAGTGCGGAGTACCGGCTCTATTTCCCCGGTAATCCCGTTATGGATAGCGCATCAGTCAACGATCTCTTGGTGATTGGAGAACGCCCCGGCGGTGGTTTTCTCTTCATGGTGGTAAAGGCGAGTTCTAGCATTGAGAGGCAAATCTCGTGGTTGTTTCAGATCTCAAACACGACGGATTCTTTCCAAGAGAAGCATGATGAATTCTCGAAGGTCGAACTCGAATACACAGCCCAACTCATTCTGGAAGAGATAGGGATAGAACCTACGCCTCTGCAGCCCAACTATCTGGAACAGATGCTCTTTCAGTTTGATGGGCGGTTTCCCTCGACAAAGGTCTTTTCGGAGTTCGCTCGTAACACAATCGAGACGACCTCAAACGATCCCGACACTTATCTGATAAACTTGATGGAGTGGGAAGAATCGCTCTTTCGCACATACGAAGCCCACTTCGTGGAGAAGCGCTTGGCCCAGGGGTTTGAGGATGTAGATGATTTCATTTCCTACTCGCTCAGCGTTCAGAATCGCCGTAAATCGCGCGTGGGGCACGCTTTCGAGATTCATGTTGAACACATCTTCTCAACACGAGAGATACGATTTGAGCGGGGAGCTTTGATTGACGATCACTCACGACCGGACTTTCTTTTTCCAGGTTCAAGAGAATACCGCGATCCCGCCTACCCCGAGGTGAACCTCGCTATGCTTGGGGTGAAATCGACATGCAAAGACCGTTGGCGACAAGTCCTTGCGGAGGCGCGTCGAATTCCGCGAAAACACTTGCTTACGCTTCAGCGGGCAATTAGTGAAAACCAAACCGATGAGATGCGGGCCAATAACCTACAGCTCGTTGTTCCAACCGGTTTTCAGGCAACCTACTCGACCACTCAGCGCGAATGGTTACTTGGACTCGGAGATTTTATTGAGACGATCGAAGAACGACAACGGCTTCAACCTTAACCCGTTGACTCGCCACAAAGATGTTGATATTGAACATGTGTTCAGGGGTTTCTTATGAGCTTAAAATTTATCGACTTGTTTGCGGGGGTCGGAGGCATTCGACTGGGCTTGGAACCGATTGGGGCTCATTGCGTCATGACTTCTGAGATTGATAAGTATGCAAGGCAAACTTATCAGGCCTATTTTTCTGAAGACCCTTCTCACGTGTGGAATGAGGATATCACCCAGATTCATCCGGAAGACGTACCGGACCACGACATCCTCGCAGGTGGGTTTCCATGCCAGCCGTTTTCGATCGCCGGGGTATCGAAGAAGAACTCTCTTGGAAGGGCGCACGGATTTAATGACCCGACAAAGGGAACCTTGTTTTTCAACATCAAGGAGATTCTGGCAGCGAAACGCCCAAGAGCCTTTCTGCTGGAAAACGTCAAAAACCTTAGAGGGCACGATAAGGGCAGAACGTGGCGGGTTATCGAACATGCGCTGAATGAAATCGGATACGTTTTCACCTCCAATATACTGGATGCAGCGGATGTCGTTCCTCAGCACCGTGAACGTGTTTTCATCATCGGTTTCGACCGCGAGTATTTCGACTTAGATCAACCTGAGTACGATTTCACGGCCTTCTGGGAGGAGGTCGCCGCAAATATGGAGCGTGAACGCGAACGAGAGCGCCTCCGGTACCGCGCCAAGGATGACTGGCCCCGTGTTCGCTACATCTTAGACAAGAAGGTAGACGAACGCTACCAACTCAGCGACGGGCTTTGGGAGTACCTAAAGGAGTACAAAGCCAAACATCGGGCAAAGGGTAATGGCTTTGGCTACAGCCTCTTTGACGGCTCCGAATCGTATACAAGAACGCTCAGTGCTCGTTACTACAAAGATGGCTCGGAAGTTCTCATAAACCACGCAGGGTTTGAGAGACCGCGCCGTCTCACACCAGCAGAATGCGCACGTCTACAAGGGTTTCCAAAGGATTTCGTCGAAATGTTCCGTCGCGAGAACTCGCCAGTCAGCGATAGTCAGGCCTACAAGCAATTTGGGAACTCAGTATGTGTCCCAGTCATCGGCGCCATATCCGGAGCTATGTTGGAAGTCTTAGAAGGTCGGATACCATTCGATGTTTCCCAGGAAAACTATCAGATCTGTCTAGTTTGAATTCCTGAAGCTTCAAACGATATGGCAGCCTCAATCGATCGAGGGCTAATCAAGTAGCAGGACTTTGTCGCGCTTGTTGTTCCTTGTGCCGCTTCCGCTACTTGAAACACAGCTAGACGTAAAGCCTTAGTCGCGATTCAAGCAAAACTTACGATCGCGGGAAACATCTTGCGGAAATTCCCCCTTTTCAAGATAACCTGCTATGTGGAGCAGACATGCTTGCATAGCCTCTTCGTCAGAAAAACCGTAGTCAGTCCATACTAGCGAATCAAGGTAGTTGCTGGCAAGCTTGTAATAAGAGAGGTAAGAGCCATACCGTCTATAGTCTCTTGTTAGTCCGTACTTGTCAGCATTCTCTTTCAAAGTCGTGGACCAAAGAGTAGTGCAAGGATCGCGTTCAATAAAATCACACAAGCCAGTGGCAAAGGTTTGGGGAGGCTCTTCTTTCGGGAAAACAACCGTGCCATAGTTTGGATAGTCTGTCGTTGAGCCGTTTGCGATCGAGCGTAGCCGGGTTTTTTTCTTGCAAGAGCGCACTGAGGTTATAGATGTTTTCAAAAGTGAGTCATGAGTATGGGCCCAATACCAATGAAGACGGCTACTCAATAGTTTGGCATGGAAAAACAGGTCGGCAACCGGACCTATATCAGAGCTAAATCCTAGTTCGGGTAGAAAAAATCTCATTAAAGCGTAGGAGCTTGAAAAGTCTGCCGGACTGTAATGCGTCAAGAAGACAGTATCCGCGCGTGATTGGATGTGACGTGTCAAGAAATCGACCTGAGACTGTTGGATCCAACCGTTAATGCCCTTCAGTTCATCCAATTCACTTGTTGATACGTTAAGAAAAGCATTTTGATCGTAGTGCGAAGAATCCCCAATCAGAAAGAGGGTATCCGGCATAGATAGGACGAAAGCAAAAAAGCAGTTTAGTCCGACGTCTTCGATTGGCACGCCCTGAACTACGTTACATTCCATTTTTGGAAACGATGATACATAGGAAGCGCTTGGTACTGTTTCACGTAATATCGCGAGGCTTGCCTGATTGATTTGTTCGAATGCGTTGGCAATCTCATACTTGGACAATGTGTTGCCTATGCCACATGTTGCTTCTCGCAGATCCCCAGTGGTTGTCATACCTGCGGCTAGATAGTCGTGGTTTCCCATAGCTAGAAAGACTGGTGCAAATTTCTGGATGTCTAGCACTGCGTCGATGAGGCGTTGAAGTTCATCTTTGCAACCATTGTTGAGCGCATCGCCGAGGTAAAAGAAAACCTGGGCTCCTTTTTTGTGGGCCTCTTCAGCGATCAGCTTTAAACCAACTCCTGCAAATTTTACTTGAGCTGCAGTTCTGCGAGCGGAGTTTGAAAATATATCAGCCCAACCGCTGTTTAGTGTTGTCGCTTGGATCCCGGGGTGAGTGCTTTGGAACTGTGTGTCGGCTAAGAGACCGATCGCGAGCGTGTTAGTAGGGGGACTTTGGGTAGGGCTAACGATCTTCGGGGAATCGTGTGCACAACTACAAATCACAAATGTGAAAAGAAGATAGAGACTTTTAACTGTTTTCAACAAAGGTTGCTCCAAAGGTCACTGGTTGGAATACATTTATATAAGCCGGCATTGTTCTAGTCAGAAATCTGTTTTGAATCCCTCAAGGCAACCACCAGTTGCATCTCACGGTCTCATCGAATTCGATGGCACACGCAGGGTGAGAATCTCCAAATCCCTGGATCAGTGGAGCATTAGGAAAGAGCGTCGGAAGCGTTGGGTTCACAGTCGCAGTGTAGTTGAACATTGACCCATGGTTATCCCCCCAGCACCAAACACTGCCGTCGTGTTTGGCGGCACATGTCACATTTCCAGCACTCAAGGTAGCCACATCGTTTAAGCCGCTCGCTTGGGGCTGACTCGCACCATGACCTGTGTTTGTTTGATTTCCCCAACACCACACAGTTTCATCGGTCCTTAGTACACAGGTGTGTTCCGCTCCTGCGATGACCAGCACAGCATTGGTGACACCCACAACTGCATCGGGGAACGCCCCATTGCTCACGACGTAAGGTGAGGATTGTCGGTTTCGATTGTCACCCCAACACCACACGCTTCCGTCACTCTTTCCCGCACAAGTGTGCAATTCCCCTGCATCCACGATCGTGGCATCACTCAGCCCACTCACTTGGACGGGAGTTGTTACGATGTTTGGAGCTCCGGGAACACCTACTCTGGCAGTTCCGTTGCGCCCCCAACACCACACAGACCCGTCGTTCATGCGTGCGCATGCGTGTTCTCTTCCAGTTGCTACCTGGACGGCGTCAGTCAATACCGATACCTGAACCGGCACGTTGGATATAGCGAGGGTTCCATTTCCTAGTTGGCCGCTAGTGTTATCGCCCCAACACCAGACTGTACCATCGGTCTTTACGGCACAAGCGAAGCGGTAACCAGTGCTTATTGAAATGACGTCTTGCATGCCTAGTGCCTGTCTCGGGGTCGTAGTAGGGGAAATGTTGTCTCCGGTACCTTGTTGTCCGTAGTCATTGAAGCCCCAACAAAGGACGTTTCCACTGCTCAGGGCACATGTTGGCGATCCTGTTCCGGATACCTCCTGTGCCTTGAGGTTCCAGTTCCACTGGGCAGTCAAGGTGTGGTTGCCGGCAATGCTTACCAGATCGGTTTCGGTTACAATGCTCCCGCTACTGGTCTGCCATCTCAAGAATTCGTGACCAAGCCGTGTGGGAGTTGGTAGCCCGGTGTAGGGGCCGTCAAATGTAAGTTGCAGCGTGGAAGCTGGCGTCAATCCATCGGCAAAATCGAGCGTTACCGTGTACGTATTGGCTTCCCACTGCGCATAGAGGCTGTGGTTGGAGGCGATGTCTACGGTCGAAGAAGAGGTGATCAGTTGCCCGCCTGAAGGCTGACTATACCAGCCTAAGAAGCCATAACCCACACGACTTATATTGGTGGGGAAAATGCCACCGTAGCTCTGACCGTAGGTGACTGCCGCAGGATTCGTGGTTGGAGTTCCACCCTGCGTGTCCAATGTGACCCAGTACTGGTTAGCCTGACATGTTTGCTGGTCCGCCTGAAGCGTGTAGCCCGTATCACAGGCGCAGGTGTAGCTACCCGGGGTGTCCTGACACACCTGAGCACACGTGTCTGTCTCTTCAGCACATTCATCGATATTTTCGCACGAGAGGTGATCTGCCGCGGCACGATATCCGTTTGCGCAGTCTTCACACGCCGTGCTTGCGTCGAGGTCATGGTCGTACTGATTACCGGTGCATGCGGTGGGTGGGCTGATTCCTCCCGCACAATAGACCCCCTCGCCACAGGAGGCGCACGCTGTGGTGGCGTTCAGGTCGTCGTCAAACGTGCCCGCAGGACAGGCCTCACGCGCCGTAGCGCCTTCTGGACAATATTCTCCGGCGGAGCATGGCAGACAGGTCGACGCATTTATCTGGCTCGCGTAGGTCCCCGCCTGACAGGTCGTGCACGTTCGGTTGGTGGTGGAGGTGCCGTCTTGTGCGGCGTTGCCGGCCTGGCAGTCCTGCCAGGGCTGACATGCGGTCGTAGCACTCGCATCATGGTCCCAGGTGCCTGCGGTGCAGGTCACTTGAGGGTCAGTCCCTCCAGGGCAATAGGTTCCGGCGGAACATGCGGTACACACGCGGTCTTGAGTGGCAGAAGCTGCGCTGGTTTCATGCGTTCCGGCTGCGCAGATAGTCCAAGCAGTGCAGGTCGCTGCGTTTTGACCCTCGCTATACGTTTCGGCCGCACACGGTGTACACTCGCGATCGCTGAGGCTCGTGCCGTCGGCTTGAACAAATTGTCCCGCAGTACACACGGTCCAATTGACGCACGGGGTCGCCGGGTTCGCATCGTGGTCCCATGTCTCAGCGGTGCAGGACTCCTCGGGTGCCGAGCCCCCTGCACAATAGGAGCCGGCTGGACACGGATCACATACGGCTGGCGTAGTAGCCGTGGCTTCTGCGACCTCGACCGTGCCGGGCGCACAGGCACCAAACGGGGTGCAAGTCATCACATTGTTCTGGTCGGAATAGGTGCCTTCGGGACACACGTCAACATTGACGGTTTGTGGTTGCACTGCCGGCTGCGAATACGTATTGACCCGGCTCACACGTCGACCAGCTCTCGCACGCCGTCGCTGCATCCTGGTCGTGGTCCCACGTGTCATTCTCACAACCTTGCGATGATGAACTTCCTCCTGGGCAGTAGGTTCCGGCGGCACACGCAGTGCATACACGGTCTGATGTGGCCGAGGGTGCCGCGGTTTCACGGGTACCTGCAGCACACACCGTCCACCCCAGACATTGTGTGGCATTGGAAGTATCGCTGAAGGTGTCCGCGGGGCAGCTCGCACAGGTCTGGTCTGAGAGGTCTGTGCCAGCCACTTCCACAAATTGACCCGCGACACACGCGGTCCAGACGCGACAGGGTGTCGCAGGATTGGCGTCGTGGTCCCAGGTCCCATTGCCGCAGCTCACCGCAGAGGCACCTGCACCGGCACAGTAGGTGCCTGGCTCACAGGCCTCACACACGGCAGGTGCGGTCTCGGTCGCGGGTGTGATTTCCACACTCCCCGCATCACACGCACCGGCTGGAAGGCAGGCCTCGACATTGGGTTGTGTTGAGAACGTGCCTTCGGCACAGGCCTCACAGCTCTGATCCACAAGTGCCGAGCCAGGCGTCTTTACGTACTCACCTGCCTCACAGGTCGTCCAGTCCACACAGGTGCTCGCCGGGTTTTGGTCGTGATCCCAGGTGCCTGCAGGACAATTCACAGGCGGTACGTCGTCACCGGCACAGAAGGAGCCGGTCTCACAGGTTTCACACTCAGGCGCCTCATCTGCGGCTCCCGGGCTGACCTGATAGGTCCCCGCCGGGCACGCCTCAAGCGGGGTACACGTTGCAGAATCGGGGAATTGGGTAAAGGTCCCCTCAGGACAGGCCTCACACGTTTGATCTTGCGTCGAGCTTCCGGCGCTCGTGACCGAGGTCCCTGCGGGACACGTCGTCCAGGGGGGGCACGAAGCGGCGTCCTCGTCCGTCGAGAAGCTTCCCGGGGCACACGCCGCACATCCACGATTCTGGCTGGCCGATGGGGATTGACTCACATACGTCCCCGGCTCACACGTCTGCCATGCCTGACACGTAGTGACATTCTCACCTTCTGAGAATGTCCCTTCAGCGCATGTCTCACATACGCGGTCTTGAGTCGCAGACCCCATTTCGGCAATCCGCTCGCCTGGCTGACACGTGGTCCACGACGTACACGCGCCATTGCCATCACCAAAGGTGCCTTCAGGGCACGCGACACAGGTCGCATCACTCACAGCACTGCCACTTTCTGGTGCAAAGCCCGGCTCACAACTCTGCCAATCCTGACACTCGGTCGCGGCATCCTGGTCGTGATCCCATGTCCCGTCTTCACACTCAACAGGCTCACTCTTGCCATCACAATACGTGCCTTCGGGGCACGGTGTACACTCGGCACCGGTCTCTCCTGCAGCACAGTCAGAAGGCGGCATGGTCCCGTTTGTGTCACCCGGTGTTGAGGGGGGTGAGCTATCTCCACACGCTGCTACAAAGAGCAGCGCAACAATGATTCCTGCGATTCGCATGTCTTCTCCAAGAACAATATGATTTTGTCGGTAGGACAAGGCTGACAAACCGCGCCGAAACCTGTCAACGGAAAACCCGGCCATTTTTTTGATTAATTTAAAATTCGGCATATAGCGTGCCGCAACGCCCGTTGGTTGCGTCATCAGGTGACGCAAGGTGTCGATTTTTTGTCGCTTTTTTGGGTGGGGTTTTTATGTGAAATCTGGGCTCCACTTTCCTGATAGAGAGTCAGGGTAACCACCAGCCGTATCTCACCGTCTCATCGAATTCGATTCCGTGAAACGGGATGGTACTGCTGAATCGTTGAATAAGAGGAGCATGGGGCATTAGCGTAGGAACCTGGTAAGACGTCACTACAGATCCATAGTCGAAGAAATTGTTGACGTTACTGGGTCCCCAACACCAGACGCTTCCATCATGTTTCGCTGCGCAGGTAATCTCCCATGCAGACACATCTGCGACATCCGTTAAGTTCAACACGGCCTGGGGATACGACGAAGAAGGGTTCCCTGTCCTAGTTGCTTGGCCCCAACACCACACGGTCCCATCGTTTTTCAAGGCGCAAGAATGTGTGTACCCAGTTGTTACTTTAACCGCATTTGTGACACCTACCACTTCAACCGGACTTATATTAGAAACACATGACGTGCAGGCACTGCTCTGCCCGTACTGATTCCAGCCCCAGCACCACACAGTACCATCGTTTTTAACCACACACGTATGGTGCACGCCAGCTTCCAGGTCAATCGCCCCCGAAACTCCGGGCACTTGAACTGGAACTAACGAAGGCGCTCCGGTTCCAGTCTGCCCGTACTGATTCCTCCCCCAGCACCACACTGTGCCGTCACCTTTGAGGGCACACGTATGGAATTCTCCGGTACCTACTTCAACAACATTGTTTAGCCCTACCACCTGGACCGGTACATTGGATGAACTGGTGGTCCCATCCCCCAGTTGGCCGTAAGTATTGAGTCCCCAACACCAAACCGTTCCATCACTCTTGACAGCGCACGCAAAAACACCTGCACTTATCGAAATGACATTATTCATGCCCAATACCTGTCTTGGTGTGGTATGGCTGCTGATGAAGTCACCGGTCCCAAGTTGACCGTAGTTGTTATCCCCCCAACAGTACACGTTTCCACTGCTGATCGCGCATACCGGTCCCGCTCCCACCCATGTCCCTGACACTTGTTGTGCCTTGAAGTTCCAGTCGCTCCACTGGGCAGTCAAGGTGTGGTTCGCAGCAATGGACACAAGATCGGTTTCGGTCACTTCTGTCCCATCACTTGTCTCCCAACTCAAGAAATCGTAACCGACCCGGGTGGGAGTTGGCAGCCCGGTGTAGGGAGCGTCAAAGTTGACATGAAGTGTGGACGCTGGCGTAAATCCATCGGCAAGATCGAGCGTTACCGTGTACGTATTAGCTTCCCACTGCGCATACAAGGTGTGGTTGGATGCGATGTTTACGGTTGCGACATTCGTAATGAGTTGCCCACCTGAAGCCTGAGTAAACCATCCCAAAAAGCTATAGCCCACCCGGGCAATGTTGCCAGGGAAAATGCTACCGTAGCTCTGACCGTAGGTGACTGCCGTAGGATTCGTGGTTGGAGTTCCGCCCTGCGTGTCCAATGTGACCCAGTACTGGTTGGCCTGACATGTTTGCTGGTCGGCCTGTAGCGTGTAGCCCGTGTCACAGGCGCAGGTATAGCTACCGGAGGTGTCCTGACACACCTGAGCACAGGTGTCCATCTCCTCGGCACATTCGTCGATATTTTCGCACGAGAGGTGATCTGCCGCGGCACGATATCCGCTCGCGCAGTCTTCACAGGCTGTGCTCGCATCGAGGTCATGGTCGTACTGGTTGCCTGTGCAGGCGGTGGGTGGGTTGAGTCCTCCCGCACAATAGACACCCTCGCCACAGGAGGCGCACACTGTTGTGGCGTTCAGGTCGTCGTCAAACGTGCCCGCAGGACACGCCTCACGCGCCGTCGCGCCTTCTGGACAATATTCTCCGGCGGAGCATGGCAGACAGGTCGACGCATTCATCTGGCTCGCGTAGGTGCCCGCCTGACAGGTCGTGCACGTTCGGTTGGTGGTGGAGGTGCCGTCCTGTGCAGCGCTGCCGGCCTGGCAGTCCTGCCACGGCTGACATGCGGTCGAAGCACTTGCATCATGGTCCCAGGTGCCTGCGGTGCAGGTCACTTGAGGGTCAGTCCCTCCAGGGCAATAGGTTCCGGCGGCACACGCGGTACATACGCGGTCTTGAGTGGCAGAAGCTGCGCTGGTTTCATGCGTTCCGGCTGCGCAGATAGTCCAAGCAGTGCACGACGCTGCGTTTTGACCCTCGCTATACGTTTCGGCCGCACACGATGTGCACTCGCGGTCGCTGAGGCTCGTGCCGGTGTCTTGAACAAATTGTCCGGCAGCACACACCGTCCAATTGACGCAGGGGGTCGCCGGATTGGCGTCGTGGTCCCATGTGTCCGCGGTGCAGGATTCCTCGGGTGCCGAGCCCCCCGGGCAATAGGAGCCGGCTGGACACGGATCACATACGGCTGGCGTAGTAGCCGTGGCTTCCGTGACCTCGACCGTCCCGGGCGCACAGGCACCAAACGGGGTGCAAGACATCACATTGTTCTGGTCGGAATAGGTGCCTTCGGGACACACGTCGCATTGACGGTCAGTAGTCGCACTGCCGGCCGTGGCTACGTATTGACTCGGCTCACACGTCGACCAGCTCTCGCACGCCGTCGCTGCATCCTGGTCGTGGTCCCACGTGTCATTCTCACAACCTTGCGATGATGAACTTCCTCCTGGGCAGTAGGTTCCGGCGGCACACGCAGTGCATACACGGTCTGATGTGGCCGAGGGTGCCGCGGTTTCACGGGTACCTGCAGCACACACCGTCCACCCCAGACATTGTGTGGCATTGGAAGTATCGCTGAAGGTGTCCGCGGGGCAGCTCGCACAGGTCTGGTCTGAGAGGTCTGTGCCAGCCACTTCCACAAATTGACCCGCGACACACGCGGTCCAGACGCGACAGGGTGTCGCAGGATTGGCGTCGTGGTCCCAGGTCCCATTGCCGCAGCTCACCGCAGAGGCACCTGCACCGGCACAGTAGGTGCCTGGCTCACAGGCCTCACACACGGCAGGTGCGGTCTCGGTCGCGGGTGTGATTTCCACACTCCCCGCATCACACGCACCGGCTGGAAGGCAGGCCTCGACATTGGGTTGTGTTGAGAACGTGCCTTCGGCACAGGCCTCACAGCTCTGATCCACAAGTGCCGAGCCAGGCGTCTTTACGTACTCACCTGCCTCACAGGTCGTCCAGTCCACACAGGTGCTCGCCGGGTTTTGGTCGTGATCCCAGGTGCCTGCAGGACAATTCACAGGCGGTACGTCGTCACCGGCACAGAAGGAGCCGGTCTCACAGGTTTCACACTCAGGCGCCTCATCTGCGGCTCCCGGGCTGACCTGATAGGTCCCCGCCGGGCACGCCTCAAGCGGGGTACACGTTGCAGAATCGGGGAATTGGGTAAAGGTCCCCTCAGGACAGGCCTCACACGTTTGATCTTGCGTCGAGCTTCCGGCGCTCGTGACCGAGGTCCCTGCGGGACACGTCGTCCAGGGGGGGCACGAAGCGGCGTCCTCGTCCGTCGAGAAGCTTCCCGGGGCACACGCCGCACATCCACGATTCTGGCTGGCCGATGGGGATTGACTCACATACGTCCCCGGCTCACACGTCTGCCATGCCTGACACGTAGTGACATTCTCACCTTCTGAGAATGTCCCTTCAGCGCATGTCTCACATACGCGGTCTTGAGTCGCAGACCCCATTTCGGCAATCCGCTCGCCTGGCTGACACGTGGTCCACGACGTACACGCGCCATTGCCATCACCAAAGGTGCCTTCAGGGCAAGCGACACAGGTCGCATCACTGACGGCACTGCCACTCTCTGGTGCAAAACCGGGCTCACAACTCTGCCAATCCTGACACTCGGTCGCGGCATCCTCGTCGTGATCCCATGTCCCGTCTTCACACTCAACAGGCTCGCTCGTGCCATCACAATACGTGCCTTCGGGGCACGGTGTACACTCGGAACCGGTCTCTCCTGCAGCACAGTCAGAAGGCGGCATGGTCCCGTTTGTGTCACCCGGTGTTGAGGGGGTTGAGCTATCTCCACACGCCGCTACAAAGAGCAGCGCAACAATGATTCCTGCGATTCGCATGTCTTCTCCAAGAACAATATGATTTTGTCGGTAAGACAAGGCTGACAAACCGCGCCGAAACCTGTCAACGGAAAACCCGGCCATTTTTTTGATTAATTTAAAGGGCGGCATATAGCGTGCCGCAACCTCTCGGTGTCGCGTCAGCGGGTGACGCAAGGCGTCGGTTTTTTGTCGTTTTTTGTGCCAACGCAGACAGAACCTGCGTTTACAAGAAATCGTAATGTCTTAGGGTGATGGGATGCCTAATGAGGTCAATATCGTCGGAAACCAACACCACAAAAGGGTGGCCATTCAGACTCACCTCTATTTGTGCAAACACGCCGGTCACCTGGCCACCAAAATCGGGGTGGGTTTTTAACCAATGCGCCCAAATCACCAGGGCATGCGGGTCTGAGACTAAGGAGTATTGCGCAGGATTTAGATAGTCCGGTGGATGAATTGGTTGGCGAACGCCGTCCACTTCCACCCAAACTTTGGCCTTGACCTCCTGGCGCGCATGACGCCACCACCACGAATACCGCTGTCCCTCGTACGTGATGCGCCCGTCACCCGGATAGAGATGGTGTCTGAGTGGAATCAAAGCCTGGGTGATCGTCCACACAGCCATCAACGCCAATAGCGCCCGCTCCCGAATCTTCGCCACAGGCCGCGCCTTGCGCCCGGAAAACTCCCAGAATGCGCCGGTCACCACGATCATCATAAAGGGTAGGAAGCCCACGGAAAGCAGGACATAGTTCGTGATGTGGAAGAAGACGGCCGCCCCAAAAGCCCACGGGCGCGCGCGCGGCCAGAGTAGCCAAAACGCGATCGTCAGATCGAAGAACAACCCCGCCCACGACATTCCCAAGACCAAAGGGCGCCACGTCAGCCACTCCCCGATCACCGGCCAGTGCGACGACTCCGCAAGCCACGGCCCAAGCGGCTCGCCGGCAATCCAATCGCTGTTGAACTTGATCACACCACCGTAAAAATAGGCCACCCCAACCTGGAATCTGAGCATCCAGAGCACCCAGACCGGTGTCTCGTCGGCGCGCCGGCTAGCAAAGAGCTTTGCGTCCAGAGAAACCCGTCCAGCCGCCGGCCCCAGCATCAACCAAAATCCCGTGAGGATCGAGATGTACGAAAAGTTGCTGTACATCCCGATATCGTGCCAGAGCACGTACGCCCAGATACCCAGAAGGATCGGCATCGCCACCCGGTAGAATAGACCCACCGCTACTAAGATCGCGCAGAGGAATGCGGTCCACACGAGACCCATCATCCAAGCCGGGCTCAGGCGCACCAACCATTCAAAACCGATATAGGGAATCGGAGCCGCCCAGCCCGCGATCTCGGCCTCGGCCTTGCCGGTCAGGAGCAACATGCCCCAGTGCACGGCTGCAACCGCACCCCATCCCGCCCGAATTCTACAAAGGACCAGATTGTCTACTGCATCAAAGAGCCGGCGCATCACTCGTCATGTAGGAGGACAATTCCGCGCTCTCCGTCCACGGTGATCAAGTCGCCGGTCTTGATCACCTGAGTGACGCGCGGCGAATGAACGTTTACGACCGCTGGAATCCGGAACTCACGCGCGACAATCGAGGCGTGGCTCAACGGCCCGCCGAGCTCCATCACCACTCCGGCGGCCGCCACAAAGAGTGGGGTCCAGCCCACATCGGCGTACGGAACCACCAGGATTTCTCCGGGTTCAACCGTCGCACCGGCAGGGTTCAAAATCACACGAGCACGCCCAGTCGCTCGTCCAGGGCTTGCCGCAAGTCCAGCCAGTTCGCTTCGGCCTTCGAGCGCCTCCTGATTGACGTTCCAGACCATCTGCGAGCCTTTCAAAACAAAGGTCGAAGGTGGGTCAGGCAGACTCTTGAACGACTCGAAAATCGCGCGTCGAACGATGATTCGCCGCCGGAAATCGCGCCCTTCATTGATATCCTTGAGCCACGCACGAATCTCTTCAATCTTGAGGAAAAAGATGTCCTCCTGTCGTCTGATGATGGACATCTGAGTCATTCGGCGACCGCACTCGAGAAAGAAGTGTCGGTACATATCGAGCCCATCAACAACGCGTGCCCGCATGGATTCGCGGCGCTCCGCGTTGGCACGCATCATGCCAAGCAAGGCCTCAAAAACTTGCAGAGAACCGGGCAGCAGGGCCCGCGAAACTAGGGCATGAAGTTCGTCACGCGCTCGCTCTGACTCGCGCTCAACCTCGCGCGGTGACGGAAGGTGGGGCGAGTCGATAAACCCGCGGAGCACGTCGAAAACAAAGACCACGTCTTCGCGCCATCGTGGTGTCGCAAGCTCAGCCTCGCGTGGCGCACGGTGCCCAAAATTCTCCTGGAAGCTCTTCAGCTCATCCAAGAAATGTCGGACATCGTCGTGCTTCGATGCTTTCTGAAGCTCGGCATAAACCTCGGCCGAATCGCCCGAAAGAATGCGACGAAGACGCATCGAGCGCCGAGCAATTCTTCCGAGTTCGAGCAAAGCCTTGCCAGGCTCCGCACTGGTCACGTGCAGCCCCTGAAGGAGTTTCTCGTTCCCAATCTCGGGGCCCACACCAAACCATTTCAGGTATTCGGTCGTGAGCACGTAAGAGAGCATGAAATTCGAGCTTACCGCCAACATCATAAGGCCGGTACGGTCGAAGAGTTTTTCAAGATCTTCCAGCTCGCTCTCGAGCGCCCGCTGGCTAAGTCGGTAGAGGTCGCGCTCAAAGAACATCTCGCAACGCGCTCGAAAATGCGCTTCCCAAAACGGCGCGAGCAGCGGTGCCGCCACTTGTGTTCCAACGATTCTGGGTAAGGTTTGCGGAAGTCTCGCGATGAATTTCTTTGAACTCTCGCGCGCCACATCACTGAGCTGCTCTACACCGCCGCCGCCCGCCATGTTTAACAAGGTATCGGGCGAGAGCACTGGAATCGCGCTCGCGATCCGAACAAACTCGCTTAGGTTGAGGAAAATTCGGCCGTGAAAGCTGCCCACGAGCTCCGCTTCCGGCTCCACGTCTAACCCAAGCGCCCCAAAGGCCTGCTTAAAGCCCCGTGCGCTGAAGTCCCGAAGGATCGACCAGGTCAGCGGTGTGGCGACGCCCGGCAGAGCCTCTCCGACATTCGCGTTGCTCCAGACAGACTGCGCTCCATCGTCGTGTCCGGTCGTAATCTCGCGCAATTGTAAGACGTAGATCTCGCCTTCGTTGAAGGCCCACTCCACGTCCACGCCTTTGAGGAAAAGCCTTTCGACGCGATCCGAGATTCGGGCAAAATGCTCGAGGATCGGGCCCCGCAACAAGGGTTTCTCGCCTGGGGTCGAGGTCTCATGACGCTTCAAATACCCAGATGGACGCTCCAAAAAGAAGGTCTCTGTTGCCTCGCCCCCAACCACCGCGGTGCCGAGGCCAAGCGCTACAGAAACCACGGCTTCGTCGGCCTGATGCGTGACCGGGTTTTGGGTGAAGAGGACGCCCGCAAAATCCGGGTTGACCATCTCCTGAATCACCACCGCCATGGATTGCGGCATGCCGTCTACCGCAAGACGAGCTCGGTACGCGAGCGCTCCCGGGTCCCAAAGGCTAGCCCAGACCTCGCGAATCCCTCGCATGATCGCGTCGGCGCCGCGCACACCCAGGACCGAGTGTTGTTGGCCGGCAAAACTCCGCGCCCCGTCTTCTTCCACCGCACTCGAGCGCACGGCCCACTGGCCCTCGGAGAATAGCTCCTCGAGCTCGTCTTGGAGCATGGTGGGGAGCGGCGCATTGAGCAGCGCATCGCGCAGTTCGTGAATGTCCTGAACCTGGGTGATCACCGACTCCACCATCGCGTCGAAAGCCGCTGTGGTGACCACAAACGCCCGCGGCACGTTGAGCTCGGCGCGCATCGCGAGGCCCAGTCCATACGCCTTTCCGCCCACGAGCCGTCGCGCTTCCTCGCCCAGCTCTGCCGTCACCGGCATCACGAACGTCTCAAACCGACGAGGTGCTTGCACACGTGGCCGCGCGCGATGTTCCGGAGTACGTGTGGTCATTTCAAATCCGTCATTTCGAGAACCCACTTGAGGTACGACTCGTTGACCTGGTCGGCGCCAAGGCGCACGATCTCGGGGGTGCTATAAGGGTGGAGTTCTTCGATACGCGCCTTAACCGCGTCCCAGCGCGCGGGCGCAGTCTTCATCAAGAGCGTGTGCTCAGCGTCGACGTGTAGCGCGCCTTCCCACCGATAATAACTTCGCACGCCCGGAATCACGTTCACACAGGCCACAAGCCCCTCCTCAACCAGAGTTCTGGCCAATGAGTCGCTCACGTTTTCGGGGCAATTACAAAGTACAACGTCGATCATGTCTCGCGCTCGGTTGGGACCTCCGAGAGTGTACCATCAAGGTAGTGAATCACCAGGTGTTCCACAATTTCGCGAGCATCCACGTCGGCCAACACACCGGTCACGATATGCTCCATGATGATGCGCTCGACCATACCGATGGTCATGTACGCAAGCACCTTGAAGTTCATGCTTTTGATAAGGCCACGCTCGTACAAAATGCGGTTGAAATTGGTGAGGAGCGAGCCCAGGGTTTCGTAAAAGTCGTGGATGATCTGGTCGAATTCGGGCGCGACGGCGAGCGCTTCTTTGAAGAAGATTTTGGCGAGCCCGTGATTCTCTTGCACCACGTCGGTGAGCGCGATGCCGACCCGCGTCAATTCCTCGCGGAAAATCTCGCGCGAATCCAGCTCCGCCGGCTCCCAATTTGCCACCGTCGTCACCACGAGAGTCAAGAAATCGTTGAGAAGCTCCCCAAAGATCTGCTGCTTCCCCTCGTAATAAAGGTAGAAGGTGCCTTGCGCCACGCCCACGCGTTTGACGATCTGCGAGACTTTCGCCGCGTGATATCCCTTCTCGGAAAATACCTCGATCGCCGCCTGTTTTATGGCTTCTCTTCTGTCTGCGCGTCGCTCATTTCGCGACTTGCGTTTTCCATCAATGGATTCGCTCATCCTCTACCCTAAACGCTATGGCCCGCACAAAACATAAACCAGAAACCTCCCCCGTGTCTATGTTTCTCAGAGTAGGGCACCGTCCTCCTCAAATGCGTGTCAAGAGTTGAAAAGTGACCTCGACCCCGGAATTTGAACTACTTCAAATCCGGCCAAGCAGAGATCTCCACTTTCCCGCAGGAATGTGCTGCAAATTTGAGTTCGATTACACCTGTGGAATTCCAACGCAAGAGCGCTACGAGAAGATCGAACCCGGCAGATAGACATCAAGGTCATGAGGAATCAATTCCTTCAAAAAGACTTCTGGGAGTATCTTACTGAATCCGTCAAGCAAAGACTCGATAACGACCTCGTAATGGTCCCATGGGCCTCCCACAACTCGCTGCCAAGTCCCAGGCATATAGCGCACGAGTATGGACAAAGCGTAAAGCAAAACCACCGCATGGACTCGGTATGGAAGCCAGCGTCCAAACACAGGTAATATCAAACACGACGATGCTAAGTTGCGATTGCGATGAAGAGGGAGGGCGCCCCACCAGTACTTGTGGTTAGGATGGTTAACGATGCCCTCTAGTATTAGGCCGGTACCATCCTCTTCCTCTGGAGTCACAAAATACAAATCGTGGATGCAATCGGGAAGTTCGTCAAAGTACTCCTTTGGCATCCTTCCAGATCGATCACGCAGTCGGATAAGTGTGGATGTGTACTGGCCAGCGCCATGCAATCGTGGCGCAAGAGATGGCACGACCCAACGAGGAGGCTTGTTTGACGCATCAAGAAAGAGCGTGGATATCTCAGGAATGGAAGCCATTAGATCGCCCAATGTGATATGACGTGACGATTTGTAATCCTCCGGTTTCTTGGGCTTCCCCTCACTGAAGTCGTCGTGCTGAATTCCGAGAATCTTGAGCCATTGCGGAAAGAATCCGTTGTTGCGCAGTGGGCCAACTATCAGTTCTTCAAATTCAGGTGGCCCATGGTCGTCGTTAAACTGAGCGAATAGTCCATGGCCTCCCTTTGTTAGCTTTTCCACCTCATCCAAGCTGGACTTTCCATTTGGTGACGCCAAGATTTCGGCTTCAGCCAATGCGACCGAACCGTAATAGAGGCTTACTATTCGCTGACTCATCGAGATCATCGCCGCGTGATCAAGGTAGGAAAAAGCACTTCGGACGCAAAAAGCTACACCCTCCGCTCGCGACTCTAACTCCTTCTGCTGAATTTTGGTTCCACTCAATTCAAACTTCTCTTCAAGTAGCTTTTGAGCCAGCGTCACACTGCGAAACTGCCCCAGCTGCATCATGATTTGGTCGAACGGGGCCTCAGAAGCGATTCGCCGTTTATCATCTCGTACTATCCGTTCGGGAATAGTGGCGCCACTATCTCTCCATCGTGTTTTTGGCAAGTCAGTCTCCCACTGATTGAGAATTGGAGTGAACTCACGGGCAGAAGCACCAATGATGGGCATGGGAATTGGAGTTTGCGCGTACTCTTTCACTTGTTCGAGAGTTGCAACTCCACCTACAAATGCAAGCAAATCAGGTTCGCCATTCAATGCAATTCGATACCAGCCAGGCGAGGAGGAAGCACTGTACATGCAGGAAATCAGTCGCTGGACTTGCTTCTTTTCGATAGTGATCTGCAGACTTTCGGCATCGGGGAGTTCCCTGACGGTCGACACCCATCCTTGTCGCTTAGCGACGCTAACAAGGTCTTCCGCCTTGCTGTTCAATCGCGCCATTCTGCTTCGACGACCTTCCTCAAGCATTGCCTTTCTCCTATGAATTCGCAGCTGGCTTAGTGGCCAAGTGACCTGCGCTCATGTATCGCCCGCAATATTGTGCCTCTAATTGGCGGTGCACCTTCCAGGCGAGTGCCTGCGTACTCGCGCAGGACCTCGCCCAGACCGGGTGCTTCGCCCCGCATTGACGCAATATAGGCCGCCTGCAATTGGAGTTCGTCAAGCCGATCTAAAACTCGAAAAATTGAGTCTTTATGACTCTCCAAGTGAGTGCTCCTACAACCTATCGAACCAATGGATTCGAGGAAGTTATCGGGCGTCCACCCAGAGATCGCTTCCGTAATCTTTCGCTCCAGTGATTCACCAGCGATTCGCTTCAACTCCGATATAAGACCCGAAAACTCTGCGTTGCCGATGGAAAGATAGCTGTACCCAGCCGCACCGTGTGAAAGGTCCATCTCAATGAAGCTAAGGAGTCGAGGGATATTGAATTCCGCCACTTTGCGCATAACAACGCTCTTGTGCACTTCCAAACTCCCATATTTAACCCCTGTCTTTTCCGAATTCCAGAGTCGCGTGGATATGTGGTGAAGCTGCCCAACGATTGCTGACTCACTTTCAAATTTTTCATCCATTTTAGCCAAAAGAATTTGGAATTTCGAATCGGTCAGCTTCGGGAAGTCTAGACACTGCTCCCAAAGAGGAGGTTCAATACCATACTCATAGATCAACTCTCTTAGTTTCCCCTCATCAACCTTCCAATTATAAATGCAATCAACCCAGAATTCATCTCGAAGAAAAGTGGAAAGGATCATTTGCTCGCCATGTTGATGACTCAGGCGCAGGAATCGTTCTTCATCGGGGGTATGCTCCTTCTTTTCCCTTTCGGCGCGCATCCTTATCCAAACCGCGAAAAACGGTTCGATCCTGAGGTCCCATTCTGGGTGAGTGCGATGTTCGATCACTCGCCAAGTTAGCTCCGCGAAGAATCGCTCGCGGAAATGGTCCGAAGCCTCCCAAAGGACCAGATCGGAGTTGTGTCGCGCAAACCTTTGAACAACATACCGAAGTGTGCGGAGGTTGTGGCAAGTGGATTTCCGAAAAGTGTCGAGAATCGCTTTGGCAGCAACATCATCCAATTCGATATTGGAATATACAAAGCTATCTGCCGCACTTCCAATGTCCGCAATGACCCTTAGCGTTTCGCCAACAACCCGTTCAAATTGTTTTGGATTCGCATTTTGCCATTCCCCGACGTTCGCAACCAAGATCACGTGAGCGTCATATCTCTCAAGTAAGAAATCAACGAATCCCAGAATGTTGTTGTTGTGCAGATTTGAACGCTCAAGGTCATCAAGAACGTAGATGCCCTTCCTCGGTTCAGCAAGTACCTTCTCAACTTGCTCTAGCACGGCACCAGCCGTCTCCTTGACTCCCGGAACCATTGTCAGGGCCGCAGTCGGCGCGAGAATCCGTCGGAAAAGTCCAGCGGTCTTGGATGACGATGGATGCATCGCCATGGCAAGTGCCGATTCGAAAGCGGTCATATTCTCAAGCCCAAAGCAGGACACGTAGATAGCTGATTCTAATGAGCCTCCTGCATCGCGAAGCCTGTTCACAAGATGGGTCTTGCCTGCCCCCCAGGCTCCATCCACCAAAAGGGCATACCCAGGCGCATCAATTCTAACGTAGTCCGCGATCGCTCGCTCTATATGTGCATTCATTCGTAGTCTCTTTTTGAAGAGTGTAAGACTCTGACCCGAAATCAACCAACTGAAACTCGCTGCTTTGCCATCTCTTTCTCCAACAACTCGTCGGCTCGCGACACATTGACCGGGTTAAGTTGAGAAAACAACTGTTGCCAAAAGGCAATCTAACCTCTCAAGCCCCCTGTCCGAAAAAGGCAGAGCCCTCCTCTTCTATCATCAGAACAAAAAGAACGCGCCCGGTCGCTCATCCACCGAGTCATTCTCAATGATGCGCAGAATTCGGGTACCGCCATGGGCGGGCAGGGAGAGGTCCACAATGCGCTCAGAGTCGAGCAATTTCACTGTGGGCCGATGGGCGTTCGAGATGCGGTTCTCGGTTAGCACCGAAGGGCTTCGCAGCACCATGGCTCGCTCGCCAGTAGACAGCTCAACGATGCTTCCCACAGGATAAATCCCCACCACATTTACAAACAACTTCATCAGGTTGGGGTCGTAGTACGAACCCATCTTCATCATCATCGACTGCAGCGCACGGTCCGGCGATTTGGACTCGCCCTCAAGACCCTGAGTCAAGATGTCGTAATGGCGCGCAATCTCGACGATTCGGCTCAAGAGGTGCGGGCGCAGCTCCTCGCGGTACCACGCTTGCGGAAGTGGCTTATTATATGGAAATCCACGCTCGTACGACGTCACCAGACGCAGAGCCGACAAGACATCCGTAGCCCCGAGACTACTCACCGTGATCACCGAGCTTAGATTCGTCTGGAAATGCGTCTCATCACCGGTCTGAAATCCAGCCTCAGCCTGCTCCGCTGCCGCGTTGAGCCGCTCGATATCCTGCGAGAGCGCGGTCATCCCACACCGCACGAGGTCTAGGCGGTTGAGCTCCACCGAATCTGCCAGCATCATCGCGTAGATACTGGTGTTCACGGCATGAACAAAATCCTGGCCAAGAATCATTCGCAGGTTGATAAGGCCGATGAAAATATCACCGTTCTCCCGGATCTGGTCGCAAATCCGTTGAACCAGGCGTTTGATATGCTTCGTAGACGGGTTCCCACCGCGACGAAGCCTGTGGAAATACACGTTACACTTGATGATCAGGCCCGCATAAAGCTCGATGATTTCTCGCCTCGGGTCCTCAGTGGCATCCACGTCGAGCTCGCGTTCATCCACCGAAGCAAGCTCGATATTCGGCTGCCGAAAGTCCTCGAGCGCAAGCAGATTCCCTTGCTTCATGGCCTTGAGCGCCTGCACCAGACCGATGACCTCCTCCGCCCCAACGCCACGATTGAACGTCACCTGATTGATCGCATAGCCCATGAACATCGTGCGCACACTCAGTGTTGATGCGTAGGTGCGGGCATCGAGTCGAATCAACTGACCGTTCAAGAAGAAGTTCGAGGCCGTCATCTGGACCTGCAACGACTCCTCCTGAAGTGCCACGAATTGCTCCTCGAGCCAGGCCGCGAACTCACGTGCCGCCACCACCGTCTGGTTATGGTCGGCCGCGTAGACCTCCGCAACCTTGGTGATACGCGTCAAAAACACGCATATTTTTGGGCCCACGAGATGCGCGATCGTATCCTCGATCTTACGCCCACGCTCCTGCAGGAATAACGTCTCTTGAATCGTCTCACTCATTGTGCCGCCTCGGTCTCTAGCTTCGGTACGAAACGTGCCAGCGTTTCGGCGTAAGAACGTTTCAAATCCCCATGAGTCCAAAACGTGTTGGCGCGCTTCTCAGCAACGGCTCGCGCCTTCGGGTCGTCAAACTCCAGGAGCACCGCGAGCGCCATCTTCGCAAACTCCCGATGCCCGCCCTTAAACCAGCCCGCGATATCCACCATCCCGCGCAGCGCGTCCGCAGCCTCGTCGCTCGACTCCAGATACACACGCATCAAGAAGCGGAGCTCAGCGTGTGTCCGCCCTTGAAAATCGCGGGCGAGCACAGAATCGCGGATGGACGCCTGGAAGAGACCTGGGTGGTAGGTGCCGAGCTTTTCTAGAGCCAGCTTTCTAAGCTCTTCATCGGTGACCTGAGAGAGCGGTACCAGGTACTTCTCAGCGAGCACGGCATCCTTAAAGACCGGGTGCTTAAAGTGCAGCGCGGCAGTCTGAGTCTTCGGGTTTTCGGTACCGAGCGCCGCACGAATCAGCCTCGGCGCTGGGCTAAATGCCTCCACATCACGGTCAGCGAGCTCGCCGAGCAGGCGCTGAAAATAGGTCGGCGATTTCAAGAGCTCGGGGTTCATGAACTCGGCCTCGGTCTGTGGACTAAGGCCGGCCACGCAGAGGTCTACGAGCTGCGCCACCGCAACCACCTTTCGCTTCTCGTCCGCGAGAAGGTTCAGAACTTGGCGTAAGACCTTCTGGGGGCCGAGCAAGAGCAGCAACTTAACCAGATTTTCGCGCTCTCGAGTGTTCACCTGCAAGATATGCAAGAGGGCCTCGAGCTGCAGAGGGTCGCTCAGTTTCTCAAGGAGTGCCCCCAATGGGTCGATCTCCGAGTTCTTAAAGAGGTTGCGCCGGTCGTGCAGGAGCTCCAAAATTCGGCGGGCCTGGTTGTAGAGCTGGCTGTCGAGGAGCTGAAACGTCACGTCTTGAATGAGGTCGGACGCCCGCGCCGCGGCCTCTGATGCCGGCGCCGTGCGCACGATACTCAACAACGCCTCGATGAGCCTGTACTCAAGGTCTGCCCCTTCCGTCCACTCGCCCGCGAGCTTCTTAATCAACGCCGGCTCAACGCCGAACGCATAGGCCAAATCGGTGTCTTTGAGTTCTTGTACGACCATGCGTTTTTGGGCGTCGATCTGCATCCGAGTGAAGACGTCCAGCTGAACCAGCGTCAGCCCCGAAAACATGGTGTGTAGCGTCTTTGTGGCAGGTGAATTGGGGTCGATCGCCGCATCGGTGATCATCGCGATCGCCTCGGGCTCCGTCATATTCGAAAAACTCTCGAGCGAGTTATTGTCAACGAAGCCTTCGACCGCAAAATACTCGATATGCTCGAGCTCAAGCTCCCAGAGGAGGGTCACGGTGTCATCGTCGGAATGTATCGTGCCGCCATGCGATTTATTGATGATTCCGAGAAAGCCCAGCAGTTCAGATGATGTCAGGCCGGGAAGAAACGTAACGGATTGAAGCCCATCGGCATAGGCGTTGTACCAGATGTACTGGTTCTTTTCCGAGCTCTCGGCCGAAAAACAGGGCGTTCCGTTCAGAGTGGTGATGGCGTGTGCCCCAATCTTAACCTCGATATCGCCTACAGCCTGAATGCCGCGCTCGATTCGCTCCACACACGAGGTGGCGATTTCGTCCAGAAGTGGATGGCCTTTCGGATACACCCGCATCATGGTCACAAGACGGTCAAACGCATTGAAAATCACGCTCGCCTCTTGCGCCATTTTCTGGTCTTCTCGCTTGTCGAACTGCTGTTCGTCTATTACCCCACCAACAGATAGTTCCGCGCTACGGCGTACTTCATTCATCTCTCGTCCCTTTTGCTCGCGTGCGCACAACATAGTCGATTTGATGAAAAACGCACGAAAAAACCTTTCCCGATTGAGTGCTTCTGAAGAACGGCGGTTTGTGACCGAGATCCGCAGAAGTGTACGAAAAGGCGCAAATTTTTCGGATCTTGTCGAAGAGTTTGAGGGTCAATGGGCGCACGACCCACACTGGAAAGGCTGGCTCCTTCAAGAGCTTCGACGCGGCGCGCGCGCCGAGAGCTTTGAGGCCCATCATCATCACGAGGCCAAGCACAAAGATACCGTGGTCGCCTCACAGATATTCACTCCCGCCTGGGTCGCAGATGCACTGGCTACGCACTGCCTCGAACATGTTGACGCGGTGAGGGCGACCTGTCTCGACCCGTGTTGTGGGGCCGGGCAGATGTTGTTTGCATGGGTTCGCGCCAAAGTTTCTAGTGGTGCCAGTGTTGAGGATGCTGTCTTGAGCGTGCGGGGCGTGGATTTAGACCCCGAGGCGGTGGCGCTCTGCCGCGAAGCTCTGGCCGGTATGATTCGTGCCGAGGACAAAGTGGTCAGTGCCCAAATTCAGGCTGCCTTGCACGAAAACATCAAAGTTGCGGACGGCCTTGAGGGCGCGCCAAAATGCGATGTGGTGCTGATGAACCCGCCCTATATGGGGCTTCGGAGTATGGATGAAGGGATGCGCGCCCGCGTTAAGGAGCATGGTGAGTTTGGCGTGGACCTCTACTCGGCGTTCATCGACCACGCGCAACGTCAGGCCACGGCTGTGGTGGGCGTGCTTGCGCCCCAGACCATCTGGTTCACCCAACGCTTTGAGCGCGCGCGGCGAAGCCTTCTTAATGACTGGCATCTCGACCAATTCCTGCACCTCGGCTCGGGTTTATTCCCTGGGTTGAACGGCGAAAAGTCTTCGGCTGCGGCGTTTGTGTTGAGCCGCACTTCTAGCGGTACAACCGAGTTCTACGACCTGAGATCCGGCAAAGGAGAAGACAAAGAGGCGCGGTACGAATCATGCCAATCAGCGCGTCGGAGTGTGGAGGCTTTTGATGAGATTCCGGGCGCACCTCTGGCGCACTGGCTCAAGGATGAAGAAATTGCGCTTTTTTCAAAGTACCCCGCACTCGAGGAGTTTTTTGAAGTTCCGGGGTCGCAAAACAAGACTGGTGATAACGCGCGTTTTGTTAGGCCCGTGACTGAGGTCTTTGATGAGCTCGTGCCTGTCTGGGGGCTTGATGGTGGAAACCCTGAAGGGCGCTACCGATACTACTCAAAAGGTGGCCCGTATTGTCCGTGGTGGGGTAACTGGGACTGGGCCGTAGACTTCTCGGACGAGGCTAAGGCGTTCTACCGCACGAACCGTACCTCCAATCTGATGGACGAGTCGTATCTTGAGAGAAACGGTCTTTGTTACACGGACTTTGGGGGGCGGCGATTCTCGGCACGATTCATGCCAAAAGGTGTCGTCTTCGATATGGCTGGCCCTGCCATTTTCTCTCGCAAAGACGATGATGACGAGCTCTTCGCGTTATTGGTCTACCTGAACTCAGACCTTGCCAACCGCCTTCTGGTGGCCATGAATCCTAGCCTGCATTTCCAGGTTCGAGACGTGCGTGCTTTACCTGTACCGCCACTTACCGCGGAGATGGCGCGCCGTGGACGCTCCAAAGTGCTCAGTCTTTCAGGGGCGGCGCAAACTTATCCGTGATCCATTGCGAGGTCACACGCGTGTACCTCGCCACCCCGTACACACTCGGATAGACCACTCGAGCTTTGCGCCCAACCATGGCTTTGTAGATCTTCTTGGCGAGCACGTCTGGCTTGCCCATAGGCGCAAACTTGGCGGCGGCGGTCTCCTGGTATTGCTCGCGCGCCGCGGCCTCCATATCCGACTCTACTGGCCCGGGATACACCGTCAGCACGTGAACACCCTGGCTCTCCACTTCCACCCTCAAGCTCTCGCTCATGGCCGCAATTCCGGCTTTCGTACCGTTGTAATGCGACATGCCAGGGGTAGGAGTGATGCCGGCCATACTGGCGATATTGACGATATATCCGGCCTTGCGAGCCTCCATCTGAGGCAGGACCGCGTGCATAAAGTGCATCGGCGTCAAGACGTTCAGCCCCCAGATTCTATCGATGCGCTCGGGACTCACACCTGACGCGCGCTCCACATACTGAATGCCCGCGTTGTTGATGAGCGCTTCTACAGGACCAAACTTAGCCTCCGCCTGGTCGATCAGGCTCTGGCAAACCTTCCAGTCCGAGAGGTCCGCCGGTAACACCAAGACCTCGGTGTCCAGCTCCTCGGCCAGAGCCTCCAACTTCTCAACCCGTCTGGCCACAAGGGTGAGCGACCAGCCTTGCCTTGAGAACTCGCGAGCGATCTCTTCGCCAATCCCAGAGGACGCACCGGTTATGAAAGCATGCTTAGACATTTTTGGGCCCTTATGTAGAGAAGGGATATCTCCTACTCATCCGGCTCAAGAAAGACAAGCCAAACGCCAATCACAACAAGACATCTTCGAACTAGAGGGATATGAATTCTCGCAGGTCACTGAACGCTCAAAACACAGGAGAACCATCATGCCAAAACTCAAACTCACCTACTTCAATATGCCCGGCCGCGCAGAGCCTGTGCGTCTTGCCCTCAAGATCAACGGTATCGACTTCGAAGACAACCGAATCAGCGGCCCCGAGTTTGGTGCGCTCCGCCAATCAGACGCTCTTCCGCTCGGCAGCGTGCCAACCCTTGAGGTAGACGGGCTTGTGATGACGCAGACCGGCGCCATGCTTCGCTACGTAGCCAAATTGGGAGACGCCGGCCTCTACCCCGAAGATCCGTTTGAGGCGTTCATTGTGGACAGCGTGATCGACTGCTTCAACGACACCCTTGCAACCGCCATGGCGCCGAGCTTCCGCGAGCCAGATCTTGAAAAACGAATTGCGATGCGCCGTGAGCTCGCCGCCGACACTATGGCCAAAGTCCTCAAGCATACCGAGAGCCTGATTGCGCGATCGGGTGGGCCTTTCCTCCTTGGTGACCGACTCTCCATCGCTGACCTCGTGGTGGCCTGCAATATCATGGGCGTGCGAAGCGGGAACCTGGACGGCTTGTCCGCCGAAGACGTAGCCGCCTACCCGCTCATCAATGCTTTGACTGATGCGGCTTTGAGGTAAGATTCTCAAACGAAAAGTCGGCGGGTAGCCGAGCCCTAATACGCTCCGCCCATTCCGTTATCTCTGGAGCCTCCACCGCCGACCTTAGCGTGTCCTCCAAGATTTGAGACATCTGTTCAAGTTGCCCTGAGAGCTCCGAAAACATGGCCATCCCAGGGTCTGCCGGTGCGATCAAGCCCTCCGCGACTCGCGCGTGCTCTTCGTGTCCGCAGATCTCGAGGATGTTCAACAACTGGCCACCAAATTCGGCGGAAACGTTGGGAATCGCGGCAACGATTTCCTGAGTGGCCCATTCTTGCCCAATAGCTCCGAGGCGAAGAGAGAGCGGCACAATCCCCGTTTGGTCGTAGCGCAAGGCTCGCCTAATGGCGACTTGTGAGTGTTCGGTGGCGTGCTCTATCAACAATAGTGCAGCGTCAGCTAGCCCCTCAATCTCTCGCGTCGAGTCTCCGAGCATCTCAAATATGCCATCAGGGATGAGGTCTGACGTATAGTCTGGAAACTCAGCACTCGAGAGTTGTGCAAAGTCCACTAAGAGGCCAAGAGCCTTCTCCTTAAGGATTCCTCGCCTCAAAGCATATCCCGCAGGGCCGCAAACCACTTTTGTGTAGGTCCCTTTTAGAGAGTCCAGGAAGGACTCCAGCTTCGCTGGGTCGAGCGGAAGGTCTCGCTCGTGTGCTGCATCGAACACGGCACTCATCGACTCATCCCCTAAGGCCATTCGCGTGTGAATCGTGTCGCAAAGCTGCTCGTCGGAAAGAACGCTTGTGATCATGGAAAGATCAGCCCTCTTGGGATCAAGGGCGACCTCTGCAATCCAGTCCTTCCACTTTAATTCCAATGACTCGCGCGAAGTTTTATCTCCGGCGTCAAGAATCTTCGATGACCACTCCTCGGCCTTCAGACCCAGTCCATCTGTAAAGTCCTGGGCCGCATCGGACAGCCAATAGTAATCTTCATCCTTCTCCAAGAATCCCAAGGTCACGAGATCATTCATGGCGGCCTTGGCGAGACCAAATTCAGGTAGCCATACACGACCTTCTCGCATGGCCGCGGTCCACGGCAGCTCCACGGAATCGTTCATGCCAAAGAGTTCCAATTGCCCAAAGATATCCAACTTCTCCCAGAAAGAGCTTGGCTGGAACTCAAGCCTCACGCTGGCTTCGATCGAATACACCCATGTTGCGTACTCGTTTCTGGTGTACATCCAGCCTGAACGACCAGGAAAATCTCCGCTCTTCGCGCCATCGAGCTGCGTCTCAATCACGAGCTTGATGTCCGACCAGAACAGATGTCTTTGTACGAAAGCGACCGCCAGATAGCGAAGCCACGGAGGCAGGTCTTCTACACTTGGTAGTGGGTTTTCTTGGCTCATCTTCTTTGCCCGCGAATGGTTAGTTGCAAACCTAAGGCGTTACGCCCAACGCCCCAGGGATGGCCGACGTCCCTTCGCCCGTAGACATCAGGCCGAGGTCCGTCACGTCGCCGTTCTCCTCGAACTTGATGTGCCGGATTCCCACGTTCTCCGCCACCCAGACGTGGCCACGAAGGTCTCCGCGGCGAACAGTGGCCATCGCATCCGGCAGCAACACAGGCTGCGTCGTGCTCAACTCACCGCGCACAGACACTGGGGTCTCGGCATCATCACCGATATCGAGCACAAAAATCGCATCTCCAAACACGCTCGCGACCACCGCAGCATTGCCCCAGGGCGAAATCACGATCGATTCCGGATCTTCGATCTCAATCACCTGCAAGGCGCTCATAGGATTCTGCAGGCTCACGACGCCAACACGGTGTGTCCCAAACAAATTTGTGTCACCCATAAGAGCGATTGTGCCATCCGGCGTAATATCAAATCCGGCAAGGATGGCGTCGTTATCAGTGAATGCCGAACCACTCTGAACGCGCTCAACTATTGGCTCCAAGACTACTTCGTGGATATGGTTCGGTGTCTCAGAGTCGAGGAAATCCGTAGCCGCCACGAACGCTCGCTTGTCGGTATCGAACCGAAGACCATAAAGAAGTTTGGACGGCGCCACCAATTCAGCCTGCCCCAACATGCCGGTCTCGCAATCCACCGGAATCTTGAAAAGCCCGCCGTTCGAGTCGCGGAATCCGACCTTCGACGCGTAGATGAACGACCCATCGCCAAGCGGCGGTGCCCAGATATTGGAGATGTACTCGCCGGGATCATGCATCGCCTGAATCACCTCCACATCGTTTGCACTAAACTTGAAGCTCGCGAGCTTGCCGTCGGTCAGGCGAACAAAGCCCACTTCGGCGTCCGGCGTGAAGATGATATTTCCGTCCGATACACGATTCCCAACCTCAAAACTGGCCGAGATGGACTCAAGAGTGCCGTCGGTATTCAGATTCCAGACTTCCACCGTATTGGCCGGCATCGCGTCGTTATTATAGGGCTTCGAAAACACTAGCTTTCGCGGCGCATTCTCGCCGATAGGGGTGCGGCAGGCCGTGGTCATATCGGCTTCCATGTCCGACGCCATATCGGGCTCTGGGTCGGTCATATCAACCACAGCCATGTCCTCAGCACCTTGATCTGGCTCAGGTTGCATGAAATCTGGAGCATTAGGCCCCATATCCGTTTGAGTCTCGGGCGGAGCCACCGAATCCTCGCCACACGCTGCTAACCCAAGACCTAGAATCAAAAACGCGTAAAAATATTTATCTCTCATCATCATCTCCATTTATCTATCTCAAGAGCGCGGCTCGAAAGTTTTCGAGATCTGGCTCCAATGCCAGCGCGTTGGACTCCTTGCTCAGGAGTTCCGCCAGCGCAGGTGGAAGCTCCACTCGCTCGCCAATCAAAGGCTCAACGATCGTCTCAAACTTCGCCGGATGCGCAGTCCCATTGACGATCCAGTCCTCGCCACCAACCATTTCCCGGGCGTAGATTGCACATGCCGTATGAGGGCATACCACCTGTCCCCAGACTTTTGGGGCGTTCGTGATCGTCTCGGTGATGTGTTCGTCTGTGACGCGAACTACCTGCATAAACTTTTTTATGTCATCGAAATTAAACATCGCCAAAAGCCGCTCCATATTGCTCGGAGCCCCTACATCCATGGCGTTCGCCAATGTGGCCTGAGTCGGCTTGGGTTCGTACTTCCCGGTCTCTAGCCAAGATGAGAGCGTAGGATTGGCGTTGGTCGCGAGCACCACCTCACGGATCGGAAATCCCATAGACCTGGCCCAAATTGCGGAGACGGCGTTACCGAGATTGCCACTCGGGATGATCACACCTGCCTCTTTGCCGTGGCGCCGTTTGTACTCGAGCGCAGCCCACGCGTGATAGGTCGCCTGGGGAAGCAAGCGCCCGATATTGATGCTGTTCGCCGAAGATAACCGGAAGTTTGCGCGAAATTCTGGGTCCTGAAAGGCCGCCTTCACAAGGCTCTGGCACGCGTCGAAATCCGACTGAACGGCAAAGGTCCTGACGTTATCGCCAAACGCCCCTAGCTGATGAGCCTGCCGCGCTGAGACCATGCCGTCGGGATAGAGGATGACCACGTTGACGCCAGGGCGGCCGTGGAACGCCGCGGCCACCGCACCACCGGTATCCCCCGAGGTCGCCACCAAGATGGTGAGCGGCCGCTCGTGGTTTTGCTTTTGGTCTACGCGGGTCATCACCCCGGCCAGGAACCGGGCGCCTACGTCTTTGAAGGCGGCTGAAGGCCCCCAGTAGACTTCGAGCAGGGCTGTCGAGTCTTTGAGGTCTACCAGCGGAATCGCGAAGTTGAGGGCCTCGTCTACGATAGCGTCGAGCTCGGGGGCGAGTGGGTCGCCTTCGAAGAATGGGCGGAGAAGCAGTTTCGCGACGCCGCTAAGGCTCTGGTCCTGGAGCTCGTTGATTTCAGCGCTCAGGTCGGGCAGGCCTTCCGGGATGTAGAGGCCGCCGTCTGGGGCTAGGCCCTGGGTGATGGCGGCGGAAATCCCAACGGCCGAGCCAGCGTCCAGAGAGTTCGAATCTTGGCGAGTGGAGAAAAAGCGCATTAGGTTTCAACGATATGGGCGCCCTTGGCACCGATGGGCGAAAGAAAACCGTGGGCTACAATATCGAGGCGCCGAAACGCAAGCAAAATAGCCTCCAGAACGCGTTCAGCATCTTCAGGTGTGGCCAGCGCAAACACGCTTGGACCGGAGCCGGAAATCGAAAACGCCAGAGCACCGGCGAGCTGTGCGGCATCGCGCGCCTGAGCGAAACCAGGGATGAGCGTTGAGCGATGTGGCTCGATCAACACGTCCTGACACGCGAGCGCAAAACGATTGGCGTCGTTTGTATACGCGCCGATCAGCAAGTCGGCTAGATTGGCCGACTGCTCCACAAAATCGTGCAGAGCAAAGTGCTTAGGCAAGACTGCCCGAGCATCCATGGTGCGAATCACCACGTCGGGGTGCACGATGACCGCCAACAAGCCTTGAGGAACTGGCAAATTGACCACATCAGGCGGGGCGCCCGCACGGGCGAACGTCAACCCGCCGTAGAGCGCTGGAGCGGCATTATCAGGGTGCGCGGCGCCACTTGCCACCGCCTCGCCGAGGAGCGCGTAATCAAGCAGGCGTACCCTATCCAGCCCTGTTCCCATCAACCCATCGAGGGCCACAATTCCAGCTACTGCGCTCGCCGCAGACCCGCCCATGCCGCTACCCAGCGGAATACCCTTTTCGATAGTGATATCGAGGCCCTGCTCCACGTTGTGGTCTTTCAAAAACCGCAGAATGCCGACCGTGGCCGTGTTTGACTTAGGGTCGGTCGGTATATCCGCGTTCGTGTGGATGCGTACTCCTGGCTCACCAAACTCCACGCGCACAAAATCCCCGGGGCCCTCCACGGCAAATCCCAGAATATCAAAACCCACCGCCACATTGGCCACGGTGGCCGGCGCAAATGCAGTTACTGAACTCATAGCGGGGCCCCGAGATAATTGGCCAACCTCAAAAGGTCCCCAAACGCGCCCGCTGCCGTGACTTCAGGGCCGGCACCAGGGCCTTGCACAACCAGAGGGTTTTGACTGTAGCGAGCCGTCGTAAACTGCACGATATTGTCTGTTAACTGAATCCGCGCAAACGGATGCGTGTCCGCGTACTCAGACAACTTCACACTCGCCTTTCCAGTCTGGTCCACTTGGCCCACAAATCTCAAAACAGCTCCGTTTTCCTTCGCCGTTTTTAGCTTTGCAAGCATGGCATCATCCACGTCGCTCAGCCGCTCCAAGAATTCCGCCACACTCACGTCTTGCAGGTGCTCGGGGACCAAAGACTCGATCTCTACATCTTCCAAGTTGATCGTCAAACCCATCTCGCGCGCAAGGATGACGAGCTTTCGCGCCACGTCGGTGCCCGAAAGGTCATCCCTTGGATCAGGCTCGGTATAGCCCTTCGTCTTGGCATCCCGAACGATATTCGAGAACGGGGTCGATCCATCAAACGCGTTAAAAAGATAAGCCAGGGTACCGGACAAAATCCCTTCAATCCTTTGGACCTTATCGCCCGTTTGAATCAGGTCGTGAAGGGTCTGAATGATAGGCAACCCCGCGCCGACCGTGGTCTCATAAAGGTAATGGCGTTGTCGTTTTCTGCACGTCGTCTTCAGCGCCTGATAGTAGTCGAACTCTACCGAATTCGCCTTCTTATTGGGCGTGACCACATGCACGCCTTTCTCGAGCCAACCAAGGTAATGTCTCGCGACCGCTTCACTAGCCGTACAGTCGATGATCACGGCATGAGGAAACCCATCCGACGCGACGTGCGCCGCAAAGGTGTCCAGATTCGACTCAAGCCCCGCCGAAAACCCTTCTTCCCAGCTCCCCAGTTCAATGTTGGTATCGTGCAAAAGCATCTTCTTGGAGTCCGCAATACCGCGCACTCTGAGGTCGATCTGATAGTCCCGACTAAGCCGCGCCTGCTCGGCCGCGAGCTGCTTGATGAGCGTCGCACCCACTACGCCAGGCCCGATAATCCCCACGCTGATCGTCTGGTTCGAAAGGTAGAATCCCGAATGCACCGCGCGCAGCGCACGTTGCGCGTTTGCGGTATCGATGACCACGGAGATATTTCGCTCCGACGAGCCCTGCGCAACCGCACGGATATTGACCCCGGCGTTACCGAGTGCGCCAAAGAACTTCGCCGCAATGCCCGGAATCCCAGCCATATGGTCGCCCACAACGGCGAGCACGGTGCAAGGTGTGACTACGTCAATGGTCTGGATTTGGCCGTGATGAAGCTCGGCGAAGAAAGCCTGTTCCACCGCCGCACGCGCCGCCTTTGTGTCCTTCTCGGGCACCGCAAAACAGATGGAATGCTCGGAGCTTCCCTGTGAAATCATAACCACGTTAACGTCGGCCTCGCGCAGCGCGCCGAAGAGTCGGCTCGCGATACCTGGTACCCCAATCATGGACGTGCCCTCCACGTTGATGAGCGCCATCTGGTCCACGGTAGCGATGCCTTTGACCGCAAACCGCGGGTCAGAGGCCGTATGAATGCGGGTGCCGGGCTTCTCAGGTGCGAACGTATTTTTGATGTAGAGCGGTATGGAACGTGCCACGGCAGGTGCCATGGTGCTCGGGTGAATCACCTTCGCCCCAAAATACGCAAGCTCCATCGCCTCGTGATACGACATCGACTCCAGGACAATGGCATCCGGAACAAGGCGCGGATTCGCCGACATCACGCCGTCCACATCGGTCCAGATCACAATCTCCTGAGCCTGCAAAAGTGCGCCAAAGATCGCGGCCGAGTAGTCCGAGCCGTTTCGCCCCAGCGTGGTGGCGATGCCGTCGCGGCTCGTGGCAACGAACCCCGTAATCACCACGATCTCGCTCGGATTCTCGCTCAAAAACGCGTCCATTGCGGCTTGAGTCTGGGCCCAGTCCACGATCGGTGCGAGCTGTCCGGGCTCCACAACCAGCACGTCACGGGCGTTGAGCCACGTCACATCGGCCCCAGCAGCCTTCAGCGCCGCTGCCAAGAGCTGCGCCGACCAAATCTCGCCGTACCCCGAAATCAGGTCCAGCGCGTGCGTAGGCGCGCTCTTGAGGAGCCAAATCGCTCGCAGCACGTCCTCGATATCGTCAAAGTCCTGGTTCAGGGTATCGATGAGCGCCTGACCATCGGCGCCGAGCAGGTCCGCCACACACTCATGGTGCTTGAGCCTCAGGCTCCGCAACGCCGTGGCGTAAGACGGGTCTTGCCGCGCGCTGAGCTCAACGAGCTCGATCAACGCGTTCGTCACGCCGGCCATGGCCGAGACCACCACCGCGCTCTTGCCGCCGCTGCGCTGCGCCAGCTCCTCGGTCACAATCTTCAGAACACCGCGATATCGCGCGGCGTTCGCCACACTCGTTCCGCCAAATTTATGTACGTGCCACATTCAAACTCCAAGTCTACGAGGGCTCTGTCCTCGTAGGATGAACCGGGAAGAAAGACGAATGCCCAAGGTCTATGATGAACGTCAACGAGAGACAAACCCAAAAGTGCACATGTGAAGTCGTTGACACGGGATATGTGCGCACGTATTATGTGTCTCAGGAGGTGTTATGAATATTACTCTGTCCGTCGATGCACAACTTGTTGAACGCGCACGCCAAGTTGCGAAGCAGCAAGGAATCAGCCTGAATGAGATGGTCCGGAACTACCTCCAAACTGTCGCTGGAGAAGTCAACGGGGACGATGTGGTTCGTGAGCTGGAGTTGCTTTGGGAAAGCCATGCCGGGCACTCTGGTGGCAAGCGTTTTGACCGAAGTGACGCCTACGAGGGAAGACTTTGAGTGGCCGGGTATTCCTAGATACCAATGTCCTAATCTACGCAGATGATGTGGATTCAGGGGCAAAATGTGAAGTAGCTCGAAAGGTCATTGCTCATCATTTGCGGAATGGAACAGGAGTGATATCGACGCAGGTACTTCAGGAGTATTTTGTAGTCTCGACGCGAAAGCTTGGAATCGATCCGGCTGTGGCAGAAAAGAAGGTCAAATTGTTGGGTGCTTTCGAGGTGGTGGCTATTCGCATTGAAATGATCCACGAAGCTATCCATCTACACCGACTGGAATCCGTGAGTTTTTGGGACGCGCTTATTGTTACCGCAGCGCAGACCGCAAACTGTCAGAAGTTGATGTCAGAAGACCTAAACTCCGGCCAAAAAATTCGGGGTATCGAGATCTATAATCCATTCGATTGAAGGAAGGGGTCTACGACCGCTTAGGTTCGTATTTGTGGAATAGTGACCCCGAATGATGGTTGACTAGGCCGGGTGAAGCCCCTACCGATGTAACGTACCAAAATACAAGACATCACCGTTCGGACTATGTTCGACTTTCTGACGAGGACTTGCGTGAAGCACACACCCAAAATGTTGTCTCTGATCACCCTACTTTTGTGCGCTGCCTGTGGCGGCGCCGACGGCCAAGACGGCCAAGACCGTCAAAATGGCGCGGATGGCCAGTCTACTCTCTTTCGCACTACACCCATCGAGCCCGGGGACACATGCCCAACGGGTGGTTCGTTGATTGAGTTTGGAGTCGACACTAGTCAGGATGGCATTCTTGGTGACGAGGAAGTCGCTGAAAGTACGACCGTATGCAACGGTACTGATGGAACACCAGGCTCGGACGGCACTCCGGGTGAGGATGGATCTCCGGGCGCGGATGGTCAGGATGGCGCCCCTGGGGCCGACGGTCTGACTACCCTCATCAATATTACCCCTGAGCAAGCGGGGGCAAACTGTGTGGCCGGTGGGCAATTGATAGAAGCAGGCGCTGACACCGATGGTAGTGGAACTCTTGAACCCACAGAGGTGACCTCCAGTGCATATATCTGCAACGGAGAAGAAGGAATGCAAGGCCCTCCAGGCCAGGACGGCGCTCCCGGTCAAGATGGTCAAGACGGAGCGGATTTGTTGCTCGAGGTTATCAACGAGCCTCCTGGAGCCAATTGTCAATTCGGAGGGCAAAGGCTCATCGCTGGAATAGACGACAATCAAGACGGTGCGCTCGATACTGCCGAAATCGACCAATCACTCTATGTCTGTGACTCTGGCCTCTTGCTCTCAGAGCCAGCCGTTAGCACGGTCTTTGATAATCACGAGCAGTGCTATGTCTTCACCAACAACCTGATCTCAACTGTCTGGGACAACGTCTCTAATCAACTCTTAAGCGGAGACTTTGCGAGAAACGGATATTGGAAGTTTGCCCCCGGAACGAGCGATTGGGCGGCTTCACCCGATCAGGACACGGCAACCGCATGGGGGCGCTTTGTCCTTGTCGCGGGTCCAAGGCAGATCGTTGGAGCACCTGGCTCGTATGTTGGTCATCCTGCTTCGAGCTACTACGTTGCGGACATCGACGCTACGGGAACGCTCTCAAATCAACGTTCAGCCATCTTCTCAGACGGGTTCACGGGTAGCTGCCACCAAATCTCGACTTCAAACGACGAGTTCCTTTGCTATGATGGAGCAGGCGTTAGGCACTACACCGTCGTATCGGGTTCGGCGAATTTGACTCTAAACAAAGTGGTGCCACTCTCCCAGCAGCCCGTTGAGATAAACACGTTCGGGACTACGTTTGCGTGGGATGGCGCGTACTACTACTTCGCTCAAGACGGACGAACCAGCACTTCTAAGAACTATCTTGCGTACGGGTCAAACGGCCAAATCCAGGGAACTTACACTGTAGCTGGCTCTGGCGCGATCAACAGTCCTTACTTTGATTGGTCAGTGCGCCGCTACTCCACACACGATGGATTCGGAAACCGACAGGAAGGAACAGTCTACTTGGGGGCGACCGTCAATAGCGGCTCATGGGATAGCCATTGTTTCGGTCCGCCATCCCCATATCACGTTGCTCCTTGAGGGCTTAAAAATCGTTTTCTTTGCCCACCACAATCAGCTAGACTCCCGACGACTAAAAGTCGACGCGGAGGGAATGTGAAAAAATCATTGTGGTGGGTTGGAGTAATCGGGATGCTGGTCTCAGCGCCAGCTTGGGCATGCTCTATCCAAATCTGTGCTGAGACGTTTGAACTCGCGTCTCAAGGCCTGACCATTCCGGCGAATGCCGAGTATGTGCTCATGGATACTTATGATTCGGATCCCACTAATGCCGGCGTGGTGCTCGAAGACTCCGACGGGCCTGTAGAGATTGAGATCGAGGAGGTCGGGAATTGGTGGAAGATTTCGCCGCGAGAGGGCTTCGCCGAGAACCAGAACTACACCTTGCGTCTTGAGCCCGACGGCGAACTTGAGTGGGAGGACGGTTTTGTAATCTGTGGCGAGTCACTTCCCGAGTACTCGTTCTCAACGGGTGAGGCGCAAAGCTTCCCAACAACTCTGGGTGAGCTAAAAGCCAGTGAACCGCAATTCGGAGAGGTCCAGCTCGAAGCCGGCGCATCTTGCTTCGAAGACGTAGAAGTCTCCTACGTAGACGTCGAACTGGAACTGCCCCAGGAGCTCGAGCACTGGCAGGGCGTCATCGTCCTCGAGACCTATGTGAACGACACGTCATGGAAGGTCTCCGAAATCCTCGGCGGCATGTACAAACCGGGGGAGTCTTGGGTCGGCTTTGCTAAAGACCGCGTGCTCACGATTTGCGGCAGTGCATGGGAACAGCCGCAAGAATACTACGTGACAGGGCCAGTTGACGTCAGAATGCGCGCCTACATCCTGGGAACAGACGTGGAGCTCGAGTCCAATACCCTAACCGTAAACCTCGAATGCCCGGAAGAGTCCAATCTTCCAGACGTTCCTAATCAACCAGGTGACACGCAGTCCAACGCTACGTCCGAAGGGTGCGGTTGCGCATCTTCACAAGGCTCTGGCCTCGTTTTGCCTCTCATCTTCTTGTTCTGTCTGTTTCGACGTCGGCAGCGCTCAAGGTAGTTTTAGAATCCGCGCACCCGAATCATCAAATGCATTCGTGCGTCGCAATGTGTCCACAAGAGCGTCGAAGTCCGCAAAATCGAGGCGAGATGTGTACTCGTGAGCGCGGCTCAGCATGCGAAGGTAGGTGACGGGGTCCTTGTTTCTCGAAAGTCGCCTCAAGGCGCCCAGGTAGTCCTCTCGATACGCCGTGGCAATGATGATGTGCGCCTCTCCAGACGCATTGAGCTCGGCATTCATTGTCGCACGCGCAAGGCGGCCATTCCCGTCATCAAACGGATGGATCTGAGTGATCATGAACATCGCAAAAGCGGCACGTTGAAATGGCGTCTCAAGTTCGCGCAGGATTGTGAGGCCCTTTTCAAGCGTACCTTGCACAAGCTCCGGTGCCACAAACTCCGTGTTGCCGGCTCTATTTCTATGTTGCTTGAACTTTCCGGGGTTTTTTTCATGACGGCCATTCAGAATCGTATGATGCCGCCTCACCAATAGCGCCTCGAGATCCTCCAATTGGTCAAAATTGCTCAACGAGGTCTTCATCTCGGTCTCGTCTACAAGCAGTTGATATGTCCCCACAATATCATGGGCATCTTGAGGTCGATGTGTCGGAATCTGGCCGTCAAAGACAATACTTTGAGCCTCCTCAAGCAAGAACTGGGTCCCCTCAATATAGTTGGAGAAGTACGTGTCGATAAAAGCCAGCGCCTGTCGCTCATGCTTCAATAGAGGTGGCGTTTGCCTCGAAACCGCAAGCCATTCGGTCTTCTGCAACTCCGCAACAAGCAACTCAAAGAGTTGGACACAGGCTCCGTCAAAGGGCCGTGCCGCAATGCGTGCCTTTGCAATTCTACTCTCTAGCTCAGCCTTCCGAGTGCCCAAAAGGGTCCCGATGAGCTCGATCAGATTCTGAGCGCCCGTCTCGAACTCAGGGATATCTGCCAGGGCTTCCGCGGACTTTCGGAGCTTGATCAATCCTCTTCGTCCTTCCTCATCGAACACCATCACGAGTCGATGCTCAATCTCTTCCCGAGGCAGCACCTTTGAGACATCATGGGTTCGAGTCGGAGTGAGGTTTTCGATTAGCGCACGTGTGTTCGAAGAGCGATACCCGTCCAAGAACGGCATATCTGAGTCTAGAGGGCCTGGCCCACGAATAAGCCTTATCGTAAGCCCGTGGATGGATTCCGTTGCATCGTAGCTCCCGGTCAAAAAGAGAGTCCCGCCTGTAGGCCGCATTTCGAGCGAACTTCTGTGCGAAATCACGGCTCCAGGGTGCCGCATTAAGGCGATTTTTAGCGCGTTTTCAGCAACTAACTCATCATGCGTTAATTTGACAAAAATACGGTATTTTTGACAAAAATACAAAATAGCATGGGCTCTTTAGGCGCTATCCTCCCCAATTTCCCGACCACTCGACGAAAAATCCACTTCCATAATGGATCCCCGCTCCATATCAACGAGCAAGACCCCATCACACTCAAAAGCCACAAAGTACTCGAGAAGTTGTCGCCTTGTGGCGGCCGTCTTGATGGAAGGCGCTGCGCCTCCTGTCTTGACCTCCGCCACATAGCGCCAACCATCACGCTCTACGATGAGGTCCGCAATCAATCGAATCTCGACCTCCTCATGACCCACATGCACCGGCCAGAGGAGATGGACCTGCGAATCCACAATCTCAAATCCCTCGCTCTCCAGAAGCCTCACAGCTTCCTTTTCACCACGTTGTGCGCGGCGCTGTTGCCGGCGCATTTGACGTCTATAGGCCGCGCGTATCCAGCTCCTGCGAATCGCTCCCAGAAGCCATAGGCCTATGACTACGGCTGCAATTATCCATCCCAAATTTTCCAGGTCTGCTATCATGATTTTTAGTGTAGAGGAGGGCTCCGTCCTCCTCAGATGAATGGTGTCAATTCTAAGGCCAATCTGAGCTACACAACATGTATAGGAAAGACAGCCCCCTTGTCCTCCTCAGATGAATGGTGTCAATTCTAAGGCCAATCTGAGCTACACAACATGTATAGGAAAGACAGCCCCACCCAACCAAAACCCGCAAACCTCCATGAAACCTACCCTCTACGCATTCATTCTCCTGCTTACTGCGTGTGCGTCCGATCCTGAAAGTATCCAAGAACCCGCAGACCAAGGCCCTGACATGGCTGGTAGAGCAGACCTCGGCTCAAATTCCGACCTTGGCCTGGAGCCCGATGCCATGCCGGACGCGGACACCGACACACCTGACTCACACGCAGATGCCGACGCCGAACCCGATATGCCTGTGTCCAAAGGCACCCTCATGGGTAGCTTTGAGAACACCTACTACTATCTGGCCGAGGAAGGCGCCCACACTGGCGAAGCCACCGAACCCCTCTACGACCGTGAGTGCAACCCTGTTGCCACCGTCTCGGCGAGTTTCGCAAACGCCGCGTGTATTGAAGGTAGCGCGCGTCTCGACGATGGCCGTGTAATCAACTACGCAACCTCGTGTTCGTGTGGCGGGCCGTGCTCGTTTTGTTGGGCCGTCATGAACCCCGCAACCCATCCGTGGGGCATGGGTTCAAGAGGAAACGCCCTCGAACCCCTGCGCTCATGGGCGGTGGACATAGATGTGATTCCTCACGGCACGTCAGTCTACGTTGAAGAATGGGACGGCCTTGAGATTCCGAGCTTTGATGGACTCGGTGGATTTGTGCACGACGGGTGTTTTCGCGCAGACGACGTCGGGGGCGGCATCAACGGCAACCATGTGGATATCTTCGCAGGTAGCCGCAGCCTTTGGCAGGCCTTAGAAAACATCTTCCCCACCCGAACGACTTTCAACGTCTATCGCGACTCGCCGCGCTGTGCATCGCCCTCGAGATGATCGCAGCCTTCTCTTTGATGGAGAGTTGATTGACCGGAGGTCCGGCCTCGGCCGCCGGGGATACGGCGGCGCCCATCTCGGATAGTGTGCGCATCAATTCTGGGCCAGCGTGCAGGGGCTGCTGCAGAAGAACTCGGTGTACCCGAGAGTGGACATCCTCGTCCTCGTACTCCTCATCCTCGTACTCCTCTTCGTCGTACTCCTCGTCATCGTCCATGGACAACCAGCTCGGAGGGTCGAAATGAAATGTCCAGCCCGGCCAGACCTCTTCGAGATGAGGGAAATACCGTTCACAGTACGGGTGAAACCAACTGACGCGAATCTCCTTTTTGTTCGGGTCGAGATGAATGGTCGCCTCCGCCCCGGCGTCCTCAGAAGCCTGTGGAAAGTTCGCGAAATGGGCGAGCAAGTCGGGTCCGTGCTCAAAGAGCCTGTCCCAAGGCGCCATGGCGCCAAACCGAGCGTCCGGCGTGACGATGAGGACTCCGTAGACCTCTTTGCGAGGCTCCACAAGCAACCCATCAAACTCGGTACTCCTCGGCTCATTCAACCTCTCGAGCGGCCACGGGTCAAAGGGCTCCGGAACCCACTGCACCACATGGGCAGGGAATCCCATGTGGACCGCAATCTCCTCGAGCTTATCTACCTTCTTGACGCGCCAACCCTGCTCCTCCCAAAGAGCCTGCATCAACGAGTAGAAGTACTTCGACTTCTCGCCCCGCGCGAGCTCGCCAACACCCCCATGAAAGAGCAAAACTTTTTGGTCCTTGTCGAGCCCCACACACCCCCTTGATTCGAGGTCGGGCAGCCAAAAATCCACGGCTTCATGACCGCGGATATAGGCCTCCACGTAGTCTGGGCCCCAAAAGAGTTGGTCGGGCAATTCCGCTCCGCTCCAGTTTCCGAAAAAGAGCTCTACGGCGTTGTCTTCTTTAATTACAAGTGTGCAACGATCTCCCATTTTTTCCTCCCTAATTGAGTGGTTTAGTTATGTTGCGGGCAACCCTGTGCCCACCAAAAAGTTAGCAAAACATTTTTGAATTTCAAGCCGTAAATTTGGGGCCGACATAACGACCTAGACAAATCGCGCAATCCGTTGCAATCTCTGGCTAAGCGAGCGCTCACTATGTCAAAAACCTGTCACTATCTTACACTTTTGTTGTGCCTCAGTCTGGCCACACCTGCGTTCGCCATTTCTCCGGAAGTTGAAGAACTCAAGAACACGGCCCTCGGCACGCTAAAGCTCCCAAACTACTCCCTTGGCGCCAGGCTCGAGTCGGGCAACGGGATTTACGCGTCAAGTACGAGTGGCCTGAGACCCACCCTCTGGGGCTACCGATACAGTGAGAGAGGCGGAATCATCTCGTCCTTGATCTTTGCAGGCGCCGCGGGAGTCCTCGGCTCGGCGGCAGTCGCCGGCGCGGCATCGCCCACCATCACAGAAACAAACACCACCCGAAGCACTCGGTACAACGCCGACGGCTCACGCACGGTGACCACCACCACAACAAAGAGTGGTTATGTGACGGCAGAGCAGAGTGAACGAGCCAACGAGATTCTCCAATCCACTGAAGCCGCCATGTCTGCCATCACCGAGATGCGTACCTTCGGCATGGACCTGGTCATCTTCGACGATGAATTTGCGACCCTCTCGGGAGTCGGTGAAGGTTATGGGTTCAACATCAATTTCTGGGCTCCAGTGTATGGAGGGGAGAGTTTCATCTTCGAACTTGGGCTTGGCATGCATAACGTCGTGACCCTAGACCGCGAGAACCAGGAAGGTGTGCAATCCTTCTTCATGGGAGTGCCCTTAAGATTTATCTTTCCGATGGGTATTTTTTATTTTACTGGCGACGTTAACATAAATCTATACAACCTCCTTTTTGATGATGATGAGACCCGCACGGAACGCATCGGCGAAACTCAGTTCACGTTCCATGAGACCCAGCCTTGGTCCCTGGCGCTAAGTGCTAACGCCATCCTCTGGCGAATTCACCTGGAAGCAGGTATCGCAACGTCTCGGCTCTTCTCGGGCGATTTCGGTTTCAATACTTCAGCCAGTTTTCGATTTTAGGATAACCCAATGAAAAATCGAAGCGCGCTAATCTACCTCGCATTTTTTGCAGCTACTTTCTTGAGTTCCACGGCGTTCGCATGGGACTTCGAAAACGCCATCGAAGACGGAGCTGTCCTGGGTCTCGGCACCCAAAATCTGGCGTCCGTGTCCATCTACGGCGTGCTCGCGCACGCGCACGAAGACGCCAACGATACCGACCCCGCGGGCTCCTATGGTATCCACTTTGAGCTCGCCGGTTTGCCCTTCTTCACGCTCAACGAAGGGTTCTTCGGCGTCGAGGCCGAAGGGACTTTTGGGCTCCCATGGAACTACTTCGGTGGGCTCAACATGAGTGGTGGTGCGCTGATTAGCCCCTTGAGACTTCCCTTTATCAAGCCATCTCTGGGCTTCGGGGTAGGCTTTGGGTCTCACTACTATGGCTACATTCAGCCAAGAGTTGCAGCGAGTTTAGAGGTTATAGACATCGAGTTCGCCGCCATGTGGATTCCGCAATTTGCCAGTCATATCGCTGGTGAAGGCGGACTCACGGAACCCGGCATCGGCCATCTTCGCCTCAGAGGCTCCGTGTACATCCCTTTTGGCGAAGCAAACGACCTTGGCTCCCGAACTGGACTGCGCGTTTTTGTTGAACGGCATAGTTTTGCTGGACAAGCCGACCTATTGATTGAGAAGAACGTCGTTCCAGGCGATTACTGGGGCGGCGGTATCGGCGCAGCCTTCTAGCAGAGCCTCTGCACTTCGGAGAATCAATGGCGGATTTAGAACAAGAATTAAGAACCCGTTCACAGGACACATGCGAGCTTTGCAAGGCAGAAGCCGAGCTTCACGTCCACGCAGTACCACCTTATGATGCCGACGAGCCGGGGCACGCCGCGTACCTCTGCTCAACGTGCCTCGGCCAGGTTACAGGTGCTGAGCTCGACGCGCGGCATTTATCGTGCCTGAACGAGTCCATCTGGAGTGAGCACGCCCCCGTGCAAGTCCTTAGCTGGCGCCTCCTCAACCAACTACCTGAGGTCTGGGCCAAAGAACTCCTGGAACAAGCCTATCTCACCGAGGAAGCCCTCGAATGGGCCAAGGCCGGAATCCCCGAAGAAGACACGGGCCCGCCCACCTTCGACAGCAATGGTACTCGTCTAGTCACTGGCGATTCGGTCACCCTCATCAAAGACTTGGATGTCAAAGGCACATCATTTGTGGCCAAACGCGGCACTCTTGTGAAGGGCATCCGCACCACCGAAAACCCCGAGCACGTCGAAGGCAAAGTCAACAACATCACCATCGTGCTCAAGACGGCTTTCCTTAAAAAAGTTTGAGATAGAACATCCAGATTCGGGAGTTCGGGCGATCTGCGATTCGCTCGTGCTTCGCCAGTCGCTCGCGTGATGACCTGAAGCATACCAAGTAACGGGTCTCCTAAAATCAGAGTATTTCCGCCTTTCGGAATTCATCCATGAGGGCAGGGCGGTGTCCGTGCTTCTGAAGGACTTCGTCGAGCGCGATCGCCCATAGATTGGAGTGGTTTGAGTCATTCAAAGCTCGCCGAAGTCCTTCCAAGATCTTACATGCTCGCCGATAGCGACTCCGGGTTGCACGCGAAATCTGATATTCAGCGAGCCGAAGTTGGCCTGAAACCAGAATGTCGACTCGTTCAGGAAACGCCTTCATAAGCGCAGGTGCTGCATATCTGATTCGTTGATGGTCTTGATTCTGAAACCAGCACTGAACCGCTGCCTCCAGCTCGTCCCTTCTGAGGGCACTCAAGATCCATACGTCTGGCAGCTCGTATCGGATGACTTCGTCAACTTCATTGAGCAAATCAGGGCTTTTCGATTCACGCACATAGGCATTGAGCGAACGGTAATCTCTCAGTTTTCCAGTGACGGAAAAGACGTTGAGCAGATAATGCGCGTAGTGTTCTCTTAGCCCATGGTCGGCCAAGAGCGCCTTGGAGAGGTTATCAAAAGCATCGCGAGCCTTAGAGAGCGAAGCACGCGTTACGGCAGTGTCCATCCACGACTCTAGAATTCCCGCATAATACGAAGGTGCCTGGTCCAAGTCTCTCCTCGCCTCTATCCTGCGAAATGCAGTCTAAGTGCTTAGCTGGAGAAAGTCTTCGATGGATTCGATCCAGCCCTCGATCTTGTTCGGAACACGCCACTCCTATCCGGTTAGCGGCGGATACCTTGGCGAGCTCGACCTCGCCATCGAGGCTGCCGGCCTCAAATGGTGATCTGTCAAAAACAGGATTTACGTCCGGATGGCGCAGCGCTATGTTCTGACTACAACGTACGATTATCATTAGGAGTTTGAATGTTGAAGAAGTCGATTCGTGTAGTCAGCTTTGGGCTCGCTGCACTTACTGGTGTTGTTGCAACCAATGCTATCGCTCAGAACGCGCCATCAGCAACCGTTTCACAAGCCAACCAGCCTGGTTCAATTGATACGGCGATTTTCTCACGGTTTTCCGACCTAGACACCCAGAGTACGCGGGATAAGTACGACGATTTGCAAGCCTCCAAAGATGCCGCCATCCAGCTTGCGACCCTCGTCAAACAACTCGATGCCGGGGCTTCATCAAAAGAGCTGGAGCGATTTGTACTGCCATTGGTTCTCAAGCTCTCTGAAGATCAAGCAGAGATTACGTTGGCCGCTATCATGAGGGCCTACTATCTCAACGTCCTGCAAAGCGAACTCGTGGCAGGTACGATGAATCGACAAGACGTCTTCAGCGATTTGATTTCGACAGACCAGGCTCTGACTACCGCGGCTTACGGCGTGACAAACCGAGCTCTTCCTAACAAGCGAATGATTAGGAGATAGGGTGTTTCGCCGCCTACGAATGGTCAAAAACCTGATGAGACTCGACGCCATCTCGACACCCGAGATGGCGTTTGCGTTGTTGACCGTCCCTAGGCATCACTTCGTGCCGGTCAACACCGACCCGTACTCGCTCGAAGCTATCCCATTACCCGATGGGACCTCGGTAACATGTCCACTTTTCGTAAGTCGGATGGTAGAGCTCCTCGAGCTTCGTGCCGGACAACGCGTCTTGGAAGTGGGGACCGGAACTGGCTATCAAGCCGCAGTGCTCAGCGCCTTAGGGTACCAGGTCACAAGCATCGAATTCAGCCGGGAGTTGCACCTGAGTGCGAGGCAAAATCTTGAGAGGGCTGGCATCAGTGGTGTGGACTTGCGCCACGGAGATGGCGCACTCGGAGCGCCTGATAGGGCCCCGTTCGACGGCGTGATTTTCGGCTGCGCCATTCCTCAGATCCCTCGACAGGTGGCCGAACAAGTCCGCCGCGGTGGTCGGCTGGTTGCTCCTGTCGGCGAGCCCGATGTGGTCCAGGCCTTGACTCTCTTTGAGCGAACCCACGAAGGATGGACCGAGCAAATGGTGCGGGCGGCGTGGTTTGTGCCGTTGAAATCTCATCCTCAGACAGACGACTGAGCTCAGCGTCGCAAGCCCATTACAAACTCCCCGTGACGGTCACGCGCGACGGGCTTCTTGTCGCGAAACACGATCTCGAAGCTCTCTAAGTCGGCATCGCTCACGATTCGGCCTTGATAGTACACATGTTGCGCGTCTTTTGCATAGGCATTGTAATCTTTCATCGGCGAAAACGTCTTCAAATCTGCACCTTCTACAGCCTTTAGATCGCCAAACGTCGCGTAGACACGTTGCCTATCGCGTGCGTAGCTGTGTTGGTCCGGCCAGGCCTTCAATGTCGCCGCATCCACCTGCTTGCTCGGAACGAGCTTACCCCGACTGTACACGTTTTGGTTGACGACCATTACACTACGGCTTATCTCGCGGACGCTATCGACCTTCGGCACCTCGATGACCACGGGACTCCAGGTCCCGCCACTCAAGATCTTGGTTCCCATTCTCAGGTGGTTATCGTTCAAGACCTCGATCGGCCCATCGACTCTTGTAACCGGGCGTAGCGCCGGGTTGCGGTGATAGATTTGGTCCTTGTCCGCGACAAACCCCTGGTTCAAGAATCTAAAACTAGGTGCATCCACGTCTACTGGCTTGTGGTTGATAAAATACCTTTTCGCGTCCCTGGCCCACATTCGGGGATTGACATCGTCTGGGAAGAGATACCGAAAGCTCGACGGATCCGCGCCGTCTACACGCCCCAAAGTTTCTCCGGACTGCGGAAAGTACACTCTACTCCTATCACTCCAAACCTTGGCCTTGACGGTTAAGGACTTGCGATCCACCTGAGCTTGTGGATGCCATCGGTAGTAGACGCGGTCCTTGTCCACCGCTAGGTCGCTAGCGAGAGCCTCAATAGTCGCGGCATCAGCACCCTCAACGGCATGAGTACCAAGCTTCAGCCAATTGCCCTGCGCGCAGTAGATCACGCCATCGCCACCCTTTGAGTAGTAGTAGTTCGGCGAGGCCTCGGGGTTGATGGGATCGCCCAGCGGACTACAGGCCGAGGAGAGCAATGCCAGAGCCGCTCCCAGGCACCAAACCAGGTTCCGGCCTTTCGATCGTTGTGAAGGCATCAAACTCCTTGGGCGTTTTTCATCAGAAAGTCTAAGGCGGATTCAGGTGCTCTAAGGGTCAATCTGATCCTATGGTCTAAGTGTGACCACCATACCAAACAAAGGAGCGTCTATGTCAACATTTCAAGAACTCATCGACTCAGGCATCGTTATTGACGAGGATCTTGGGCTTCGCCGAGTTTGTCTCCTGCACGGTGAACATCGTGACCGAGGACTTAAACATGGACCCACTCACTCAAGCCGAAATAGCGCATCATTCAAATGGCATGGGAGGACCGTACGAGCTTCGAAGCCATCCGCACACAGTTCGGCCTGACTCCGGGCGAGGTCATCAAACTGATGCGTGCGCAAATGACCCCAAGTTCCTTTAAAATGTGGCGCAAACGCACAAGTGGGCGAACCACCAAACACGACGCGCGATTTAGTGCAGCCGTGGGCAGCAAGGCTCGGCGGTTTCGGGCTAAACACCAACGCGACTGAGTAATCTTAGCTTGTGTGCGCGTGATGTTTGATTCGCCTTTGACAATTGCCTAGGCTGCAACCCTGGTGGACCAACCTAGGGGTATCAATGCGCTCTAAATCAATCATCCTACTCGCGTCGTTTGCCGCGATGTTTTTGGTGTCGTGTTCCAACGAAGGCATTGAAGGCCCGGAATCTAACGATATCGGAAAAACCGAATTCGCCTCGGCGGAGCTCCCCGCGTTTCCAGATAGTGCGGATCGTCTCGAGATCGACAGCGAACACGTCGAAGTTCTCCACGCGTTGCGGGTCGAGTCCGGACGAACGCTTGTCCTGACGCCAGTGCCCGAGCACGGCGTGCGTGTGCTCGACCTCTCTGACTCGGGCAACCCCGAGGTCGTCGCGTCCCTGGATATAATAGGAAGGCCGCTCGCCCTTCACGATTTGGGGCGTTGGGTAGGGCTCGTCTATCAAGGCTGGGGCAGGACTGAGCTCGTCGTGATCGACGTGGCCGACATGACCAACCCCGAAATCACGGGGCGCCTGGAGGTTCAGGGGGGCTATTCAAAGAGTGTAATCCTTGGCTCAAGAATTGAACTCCTAATGTCAGTTTCCGAGTCGCGAGAACTCATTCCGGTGACCATTTCCGATACCGGTGTCCCGATGCTGGGCACGCCGCGGGAGTTTGAATCTAGTACAACTCTCGAATTCTCGAACGATGAACACATGGTGCTCGTCACTCGCGTCACTTCACCCTCTCCCACAACGGGTGAGAACAACCTTACTCCTCAGGAAGGGGCGCAGGTTCATGTTCTTGATGCCGAAGGCGGCTGGGGAACAATCGAGCTCGGTGGGCCCGTGAAAAAGGTCGACTTGCGTGGCCACATCTTGCGCGTTGGATTTGACCCCTCGCACACAGGATCCTATGCAATCACACATATCTTGCGAACCTTCGATATCTCAGACCTGACAGATATCCGAATGGTGGCGGATCGAATTCTCCCAGGGTCATCGTCGCCGATCTTTGTTTCGGGTGGGGCCGTTTATGGTGATACGTTCTTACCAATCGATGCTCTGGGTCAAATCGGAACCGTGGCCACAATCGAGATCGATTGGTGGAGCGAAAAAACCCGTGAGGTCGACAATGGACGGCGATTGCTCATCGTCGAGCCGGAAAACCCAGGTTCCGGACCCGCGAAAATCTCGGTGGAGCTTTACGATGTCGAAGACCTGACGAACCCCTCCTTGGTGGCGAGCAACCTCTTTGAAGTCCAAAATCCAGACGAACTAGGCCTACAAATCACTCAAATTCACGTCCTTGAAAACTCTGTCTCCGTGCTCGCCGATGACCAGGTCACCGAAGAAACGGGGTTGCTCGTGGTGCCGTATTCTGGGGCGCTTCAACTCTTTACGTTCTCAAGTTCTACAGTGACCGTTCGTGGAGCGATTGAGACCTATGGGGACGTTGAGCTCAACGTGATTGAGCTGGAAGACGATCTAGCCATTTTGAACGGTGGAGCGGTCAGCCTCCATGGGCTCGCCGATTTGGAAGCGCCGGTGGAGAAGTCGGTGCTTGAACTTGCGCCCACCATCACAAATGTCCTCGAATTCAACGGCCATATCGTGCGTCGCCACAAGGACTTCAACTACAACAGTGGAGCCGCCCCCATCGGCAGCTCAACGGACCGTCTCGAGATTGTGCCTTCGGACGATATCTACGGGGACGCACTTGCGACCATCGATATTCCGACTCAGGCGAGTCTTCATAAGGTAGGCACCGTATTGGTGTCGACTATCAGCGAGTGGGGCGCAACTTGGGAAGATGTGAACACCACGATCGACATCTGGGACATGTCCAATCCAATTGCGCCTGCACCGGCCCCAAGCATTTTCACCTCGGACCTTAAGAGAAGTCACAGTCTAGAGATCGGTTCTGACCAGTATCGGAGCGGACCGCAGCAGTCCATCTTCGCTGTCAATCAGTCCCTGGTGTTTTTGCAACGCGACATCACCCAAATCCCTCATTCCGGGCAAACCCCGTTCCAGAGTTGGGCCACAGTGAAGCTGCACGCGCTGGACCTCAGCGACCTTTCACAGCCTGCTTTTGCTCAAAGCGTCGACTTTGCTCCTGATCGTGTTCACTCCATCGTTGCAGACGGCGCCAAACTGCACGTGACCACGTGGGAGCCGTTTCAGGTTCCCGGCGACCAACGCGAGTACAGAAGGCACTTCTTGAAGACCGTCGACTATTCCATGCCCGGCGCCCCTCTGGTCTCTGACGCCGTTCAGGTGCCAGGACAGGTACTTCATGTGGATGGCAATATGGTTATCACCGCCGATGGCCAGTACGCGTCTGATGGTGGTGTGGACGCCCGAATCAATCGACTGCGCCTCGAGGATGATGTGGCGGTGCTCGAGGCGAGCCACGATGTGGAGCTAAGAGATGCCCACGATGTTCGCCTGGTTGGAGGCCATGTTCTCGTCTCACACACGGAGAGATGGGGAGAATCACTTACCCTGGACGTGATAGCACTACCGGGTCTTGAGGTCGCCTCCAGCACCCCGATCAGCGACTACCTCACGAGCGTGGTGGGTTGGACCGACCGGCACATCGTCTACGCGTCGAGGGGCATTGTTGCGGTCGATGTGGAAAACGCCTCATCCCCAACACTGATGCCGGCTAATGTGTCCGCATGGCAACGCCAAATGATCCGAGTTGGGGACACCTTGATTATCGCTGCAGGACGCAGCGGAATTATCCAATTGTAGGCGCGAGCTCTGCGTTCGCGTGGGTTGGGTCGCGCATCGCGAATAACAACCATACCTTATCCGCGCCTTCGAACCTTTTGCCCGTGCGCTAGGGCACGCTACGTGCCGGCAAATTAGATTCTTGTGCTTCGGGATTGACACCGAATTACAACATTGTAAGTTGCCGCGAGAAGACTAATTATTAACTACAATTGGGTCCCGAAAATGTTTCAAAAGAGTTATGTTTTGATGCTTGGCTTGTTGTTGCCAGCACGCGTATTCGCAGGAGATATTGAGTGCGTCGGAGCAGTGATTAATACGTATTCTGAGGCCACACAGGATGCAGAAGAAAACAAGGCAATTTACTCTGCAGAAAGACATACAAAGGGCTTAAAGAGTTTCTTCAATTCCCGAGACCTACCGAGTGTCGACGAAGCCACCATTCAAGAAGTAGAACCTCTGCTTCCAAACTCCCAAACCCTCTTAGAAGCTAATCCCGAATTGAAATGGATTCTCACAGTCAATCCAGGGCGAGAGGTCTCGGACGTCAACCTGACAACCTCGACCGGCGTCTTGAATCTCACAATTGAAGCCGGGAATTGGGATGACAACCTGAAACTGATTGCGGCCGTTGTGCAGCAGTCTTGCGGCATGACCATGCAAGACCTAGCCACGCCAGTGGTGCAGGCGTCAAAGGTTCAACGCAATACATCCGTACGACAGGTTATGTGTCTGGATGACTCTGACTGCGGGGAGGGGGAGTGCGTAAACTCAGTTTGCAGCGGCACCGAAAACATCGAAAACGAGGGTTCGGAACAATCAGGAGACGGCTCAGCTGCAACTCAGTTTTACATAGGACCTCATCTCTTGGGCAAGGCAATTGGTGGAACGCTTGGATTGTCCCTGATGGGCGAAACTCTGGCGATCACCACGGAGTTTCATGTCTCAAGGCTTTCCAGCGAGTCATCGTTCGATGGCTCAAACATCTCGACCTCGGCCACGTACTTCGGTGGCCGTTTGATGGTTGGAATAGGCAGCATGAACGAAGATACGGACCACTTTCTCTTCTCCCTTGGTCTCAACGTGGGCAAGGCGTCTTTTGATGGACAATTTGGAGAAGAGGCCTTTGGCATCAGTGAGACCGTGGTCGGCGTCCCCCTTCAATTGCGGGGAAATATCGGATTCTTCTACGCCCATCTTACAGTAGACCCCGTCAACGAACATTTCTTCCTCGGACTAGGTGCCGGAAACTAAGACCTCGGGCTCAAGCTTGAGATTATCGTGAGTTATAACCTTACACCAAAAGCCACGAAGACTGATTGGGGCGAGGCACAAGACTTTGACGGCGAGAAGATTACGTATCCTCATAATGACCTTCGAAGGCTCGAATGTGAGCGCCGCGGAGAATACTGGTTGGACGCACCAGATCTAGGACAGGGGCCTGTATCTCCAATGCCAGACGCCGCGATACCCGGCCACCTGGCCTTCAGGCCGATGACCTTTGAGCAGATCGGTTTCCGAGTCGTTCCGCGAAGTTCTCGGGATTGAGTTGGACGGCGAGGCCATTGGAATCGTGGAGCTTCATGTGCGTCACCCCGAGGGAGTGTGCGAGATTTCAATGCAGCTCAGCCAACACGAAAGTTTAGAGGTTGATTGTCTGGAACTGGCGAAAGACTACGTCAAGAGAGCCCACGGCTGCGCCCAGACTATCAGCCTATGACCGCGGCTCTGGACTCTTGCAGAAGCTCCAAAACGTCACGCTCACGATGCGTTCCACGTTGCATAATGAGCTCTGTAAGCCACCTTGCCCTGGCCAGATCATCGTCACTCGCCACGAGGAGTAGGTTTCTTAGGTCGAGTTCGTCGTGTGGTCGATTGACGGAAGACGAAAGAACCTTGAGCGTGATCAGGTCTCCGATTTGAGCAACGGGCATTGTTAGGTCCGGAATCACCTCAAGAAGAAGTGCCCCCGCAACAATCTCGGCCTCCACACCGGAAGAGGCGAAGAGTATGTCGGTCACAGCATGACTACTCAACTCTAGACGTGCGGTCGCGAGGCGTCCGAGCTTCGATTGCTCCATCACTGAGAGGGTTTGGTACCCGCGTAAACCCAATTGGTAGATAAGATGTTCGGCTTCTTCGTCATTTGCGAGAGATACGTCGTAAGAGCTCTTAGTGACTGAATTACATTTGCGCGGCCATGAAACAATACGAAAACCATCAGGAATTGGCTTTCTGGCGAGCAACCAGTTTCGAAAAAGCTGGTGAATTTCTTCAGCCGTCGCATCCGGATTGTTTCGTCTGATCTGCGTCTTTTTCATCTGCAGGCCCAGCTCCTGTAATTCGAGGGCGGCTAGCAGTTTTTCACCTGGAGTCAGTTGCTTCATCACCTCAGTACACCAGCCAATCGGGTTTTTCGCAAGCATTCTTCGAACCTACAATCGCCCCAAACTCATCCTAAAAACTGACACCCGCGCCGAGGATCACCATGCACGAAGTCCAAGTTCAATGCCCATACTGCTATGAGATTCAATGGCTGGAAATCGAGTCCGATGAGCGTGGCGAGATGGTTCAAGATTGCGAGGTGTGTTGCCGGCCATGGCGAGTCAGAGTCTCGTGGAGCAGAGATCACGAACCTCAAGTCATGGTCGACCGAGCACAATAGCGACTCGGAGCAAATCTTTGACCCAAGCACCGGCTTGTGGTCCGTGCCCCTGAATACACCAGGTATTGCATGGGCTCGGCCATCGTGTGTGCTTCTGAACGACAGGCGGACACTGGTTTTTGAGGGCGCAAGGGCGCAACTCTTCGATCCCATTTCCGAGACTTGGACCGCAACAGGCGTCCTCTTTACCTATGCGGCGCAAAGCTTTGGGGTCGGAGTCTATAACGTGTCAACTGGGCAATGGCGTGCACTTTTCAAAAGCGCTTTCGATTTCGCTCGCAATCTTAAAAAAAGTCTCGAACGCGCGATCGAAGCTAATGATTTCACCAACCATCAGGTCCTCTACCAGCTGCTCGTACTGATCCGGCAGTGTGGTATCAGATCCGATCCTCTTGACGGTTTCGATAAACGAATTCGAGGTCACGACCCATTTTCTAGTGGTCCTATCGGTGTCAATGAGCGTGCGCACGAGTTCGCCGTTCAATGGCTCCGCGAGGAAGCTTTGGATCGCATGAATATCATAGACATGTCTGAGCAGGCGGAAATCAAACGAGTCTTCTTTCTCCTCCGCTTGCTCGTATCGGCGAACAAGGGAAATTGCCTTTTCAATCAACGTTTGCTCTGGGTTTAGGCAAGTTGCACGACCGCGGGTGCCCTCAATGTCTATCATGTAACGAAAGTCTCTTTCGGCGGTTGGCAACAAAATTGGAGAGTTAAAGAACTCGAGTTTCACTTCTGGACGCAGGGATGCCACGGCGGGAAATTGTGACTCGTACTTCAAGTGGAAGACTTGTGTTCGACCAGAGTTGTATTTCTTTGTGTCTGTAGTCACAAATTCCAACTCTGCCGTTTTCTCGCTTGCAAATTGGGTAAGCTCCCGACACTCGGCCTTCGACGCGAGACCGGACGCGGACGATGTTGATTCAAACTTCAGATCAACATCTTCGGACATGCGTTGAATCAGTTGGAAACACTTCGAGAGGGCCGTGCCTCCGCCAAAGGCGATTCTAAGGCCAGATGGCCGTGGTTGTTGAAAAAGAGCGGTCAAGAGGTCGGTTACATGGATGTCTTTTTCGAGCACTGCTGGTGCAACGCCTTCTTCCGCAACCATCGCCTCGATTTGTTCTTTTTGGTCTGGGTCAATCGTCTTCATAAACTACGAATCTATTTCCAAACCCAAGCTTGCGTCGGTTTCTGGACGAAGTCCGAATTCTCAAGGCCATCGGTATCTGAGTTGATACGCCGTCTGCGTACTCCTGGGCGGCTGAACCCAGGGTGTACTCGATACCAAGTTTGTCCAAGACCTCCGGAAGTAGTTCGTCGACTGTGGCGATGGGAATCGCCTTCCCCGTCCTAACACTCGGCTTAGCCTTAGCGTAGACACCTTGACCGATCTTTACCAGGATGCCTTCGGAAACTAAACGCGCCAACACCCTCGAGAGTTGTGCATCACTTGCCTTAAAATCCGAGAAATCCTTACGTATGAAGACTCTCCCCTTGCGAAGTTTTATCGAACGCTTGATTTTCTGATACAGATCCATTAGGTCACCTAGCCTATTCAAGGCTTCTAAGTATAGTTCTAGAAGGATATTTTTCAAGCAATGAATGCTCATTGCTTTCGCAGCTATTCGCGTGGCACTAAAACGCCTCCACGAATCACCAGGCCCTTTAAGGACTTCGTGTCGAATAAACTCTACAGTCTGCTGGGCGTCGAATAATCTCGACACCATGAGCCAGCTGCTGGATATTTTGGGTACGTGGAGCTTTCGGGAACGGCAGATTCCACCATCAACACCGCGAAACCTGGAGATGCCTAAGGAGTTGAGGCCGGGAGTAGCACTTGTGATCCAAGGAGTGAGACGGTGTGGAAAGTCCACCCTGATGACCCAACTTGTTCAAAAGTACGAGCTCGACCCGGTACAATGTGCCTTCCTCAATCTTGAAGATCCTCGCCTCGCCAACATGCTGACCTGGGAGACACTCAACTTGATGGTCACTGAATTCGACCAAAAGATTGGCGGACCTGGTCCGCAAGCACCCTGACCGGGCGGCACCTGAGCGTGGAACTTTTCCCATTTAGCTTTCAAGAATTCGAGCTAGCCAGGCCGGGTTCTGCGTGCGAAGGCGAGACTTGTGTCTGCAACGAACTCACGGATACGTGTGTGCAATGCCTCGGCACCGGGGATTGCAATAGCGGCGTCTGCGACACCCAATCCAACACCTGCGTCCCCTGTCTTGGAGACAACGACTGCGCAAACAGCCTCTGCATTTTGGGCGCAACTTCCGACCTCAACACATGTAAGGAATGTCGCGACGAAGCCCAGTGCACCGAGCCGAACGCCTCGTCGTGTGGAGCCAACAATGAATGTCAGCCATGCAGCTCCAACAACGATTGTGGCCACATCCAAGACCTCCCGATTTGTGTAGCCGGAACCTGCCGCGCCTGCTCGCCGGACACACAAGCAGCCGATTGCGGCGGCAAGGTCTGTGACCCCTCCAACTTCACCTGCACAAACGTAGACATCGGCTCCGCGCTCGCACTAACAGCCTGTGAATTCGCGGACCAATGCGCTGATGGCAACGCATGTATTCCACTAATGCATGGTGGCAGTTTGCACGGAAACTATTGTTTGCCTCTCTTTAGTGCAGCGGGAACTTGTGGACAGCCTTACGGGGCAGAATCGCAAGCGCGTACAACGATTGAAGGCGAGGCAGTTGATGTTTGCATGATCTTGGAGACTCTCACGACCCCTGAAGCCATCAACAGCTACGGCGGGGCGTGCACGGGATCTGGAACCAACCGTCAGCTCGCGAACAAGATTGCGTCCCTAGGGGTTAAAATGGGCCGATATCCGGAAGATCTATTTTCAGCATGGTGAACACAAGAACTCCTGGCTTGAAGCTCAACACGAATCCGAGGGTACACGGCGTCTCTTGTGCCTTGCGCCTTTTGTTTTTCGCGCTCTCAAGGAGGGAAGTGTACTACTCGTCGACGAGCTCGAGGCGAGGCTTCATCCAGCACTTTCTTCTGAACTCATCCGGCTCTTCAACGATCCGGAATCGAATCCCAGAAATGCGCAGCTGATCTTCACCACACACGATACAAATCTGCTTTCGCCCAGCGACGGAGAGCGCCAACTTCGACGCGACCAAATATGGTTTACCGAAAAGGGTACCCATGGTGTCACACACCTGTATCCGCTCACGGATTTCAAACCCAGGAACGACGAGAACCTCGAACGTGGATATCTGCAGGGACGTTATGGCGCGGTACCAGGCCTTCATCGATTTCAAGACCTCTTTACTAGGATGGGTGAATGAGAGTCCCCAGTGAGTGTGATGGTATTGGCGTGGTGACACTCCGGGCTAGTGCTCCGGATTGAACAACAGGTGCTTCGGGTTATCGACACCAAGACCTATCTCGTGATCACTTTGCTCGAACTGAGCACGATCACTTTGGGCGAACTGAGCGCGATCACCTTGGCCGAACTCCACGTGATCACCTACCCCGAGCTATGACATTTCCAGGAGTCTGCGGGTGCGATGCGATGTAGTCACTATCCACTTTCACAAAGGTTGGAGCACATCTACCCTTAACGCCCCAAACTTCCAAGAGTAAGGATGTGTAAGTTGAAACCAAATCTCACCGCTGTAATACTCTGTCTGTGAACGATATTGTGTCTTTTTTGATTTATTTTCTGACATGAATACGAATGTGTTCAAACTGGCTGGCGAGGTTATTTGATGAAAAAGCTAACGTGGATGGTTTTTGTTTTGGCGCTCGCACCTGACGCATCCTGGGCCGAATCGCAAAGGTGGGATTGTTTTGGCACCGGAGAGTACTACCGTTCGTGCTCCACAAATCCCAACTTTTCAGAAGTACCATCATGTCTTCACGCCCCTTCGGAGTATGATTCACAGGCTCTCGATGAAACCTGTGTATTTGCCACCACCTTGATGAATTCGTGCGAAGAAATCTTTGAGTTGAGAACTCCAGGCTGCGATGACTGCGAAGTTTTCACGATTATGCCTGGTCAAGAACAGCTCGTAACCTTCGAACGCAAAGACCAAACGGAGGGTACTGAAGATCGAATTTTGGATTGGACTCTGGGTGAGCTCACCGGAACTGCAACAGTTGCTCTTGGCAATGTTGAGGAGGAGGCAGTTGAATGTGAGGTAGGGGGGCCATCCGGTGAAGACAGTGATGAAACTGCAGATGGCGGCGGGTGTCGTCACGTCGCAGGTGGTGAGGCGTGGTTCTCCTTGTTGCTGCTCGGATTCATCACTCGCTTTTTACGCCGTTGACTTCGAAGGATTTTGGGGTTGGACCGACTCAAACACGACGACGTCGAACCATAAAGATCACTGCGAACAAAGCCATCAAACTCAGGCCACCACCACTCGAACAGCCTCTTGAACATCCACTGGTGGCAGGGACCTTTGGCAAACGGCTCACAAGCCCAATCGCAGGAACATCTTCGCTTGCACTGGGACGAAGAACTCGGTCAAACCCACGTGCAACTTCTATTCACTGCTCTGGCTGAAGAACTCACAAAGATCCCCTGCGACGAAGCATTACGGGCGCCCCTTTCGCAACTCTTTGAATCGTATACAAATCGCGCCTGAGTATTACCAGTTAGTCTCAGCTTCTTCCGCAGGCGCGGTGGTTCCACCTTTTTCGGCTCGGACTTCGGCCTCCACGCGGTCCTTCAGAATCTCCCACTCGTTTTGCTCAATTCGTCCGGAACCATCAAGGTCGTATTGTGCCGCCCAACCGACTTTGGATGTTATCTCGTTGAGTCGCCGGGTCGTTTCCAGCCGGACCTCGCGCTCAAACCCAATCTCTGCTGGTGATGGTACCTTGCGCTGCATAATTTTGTCTGGATTCTCAAATTCCAACCTTGGATACAAAGCTGGATGCCAACTCGCATACACAACCTCAATGTCCGAACTACCCTTTCGCCGATACTCGACCAGAATGCGCCCCACCAATTTGGGAAGACGATAAAAAACATCCCGGAATTCTCCGTGCGGGTAGCCCAGGATTTCCATTGATACAAACTCAAGGTTGTTCTTCTGACACCACTTTGAAGCTTCCCACCGAACGATAGGGCGAAGACTTCCAAGCACAGCAAAAACACGGCAACGCAAACCAGAGTCAAAGGCGTGATCAATTCGTCAATCGCTAATCCATACATGAGCTTTGCTCCATTATTGCACGAGTTGCATTTCCGGCTGAAGTGCCGTCTTCAATGCATTGACCATGCGTGTCGGATTATCCCGCAGGGTACGCTCCTGTTCCAAATGCAGGAACCGCTCACTCGCCCGTGTCGCATTCTGAAAACACGCATCTGCTGAGCCGTTCAAATGGCGCCCCTGTGTATTGGTCCTACCACATAAAAAGTTCACTTCCGGGGCCACCGTCCCAGGACTGCAAGAGGTGACCTCGGCAATTCCAGCATCGTCCAAAGCCTTGACCACGCGCGCTACTGGAGAGTCCGAAGCAACTCTGAATCGCGTGCCATTCGAAACACTCACGCCGGCGCGCGCCATGCCGTGTACACTGACAACCAGATCCTGGGTAAACGCATCGGCGACAGCCTCGTGGGCCGCCTGAAAGTAGCTCGTCACGGAATGCGCCATGTCGCTTTCCGCGTACCCGTCGTCCGCGCGCTCGCACACGGCTGAGGTACCCGAACAGCCTCGCTCTGAACTTGCACATCGATGTGTTCCAGATGTGAGCAAGGCGCGAGCTTCCAGCTCCTCAAAAAATCGAACCGATTGAGGCAGCGTGTTTCGGTCGTGCAAGATGTGCGGCGACTGAAAGAACAGGCGCGACGCATCGTCTTTCTTCAAACGAATTGCCAACACGGCATTCCCCGTGCCACGGGCAACAGGCTCAAAGAGAACGGTGTCGGCATAGTCGCCTTCCCCTCGGCAAATGGCATAACCCACGCTTTGCGAAGCCATCAGGGCCGCGTCGTAGCGCCCCTCGATCGTCAATCGAACGGCATCCGCAAACGCATCCACCGCACTCAGCGCTGGAATGGGATAGGTGTTCGATGCCGCAGCGGGAGGGTCAAGCCGATCGATGGTAAAGGCATCCATCAAAGGAAACGCACATTCAGGCAACGTCAGAAATGGATCGACCTCTTCAACAACATCTGGTTGAGCGTCAACCTGCATGTCCCCTTCCATGTCCTCCACGGGCGACTGTTCAAGATCGGTTTCTGCGCCCTGATCGTTTTGCACATCCAGGGACACGTCTTCGACAGGCCCCATATCAGCGTTCAAGAGTGGCGCCCCAACTTCAGACCCACACGCACTCAAGACGAGCATCACAACAAGTAAAGTTGGTGTTTTAAACATCATTGTAGACCTTCAATCGCAAGACTCAATGCGACCTTTAACGTGGCCCAATTTGCGTCCAATCGCAAGTTCGGTCCTCTACGGCCTGTTCGATACGAAGGTCTGCAGTTTGTAAAAGTCCACTTAATCGCATCCGCTTGAGTAGTGGAATCAGTTGGTCATGGGCGCTCATCGTGTACCTCCTCACCAATGATTTCGTCGACGCTGCGCGCAAAACGGGGATTATCGAGTCGACCGTGGATGAATGGGGTCTCGTAGGCCGGGGCCATATCAAGTCCATCTCTCAAAATGTTTCGGATTCCAGGGTACGTATAGTTTCCGTAGAGACGTGCGCGCTCACAGGCTGCATTGATGCGCTCAACAGGAAAGGGCGCCATTGCTCAGGCGGGCTTGAACGCTCCACCTGACTTTCCACAGCTAAACGCAGGGTCTCAAGGTCGGGAAGCTCCTTGCAGCCAAAGAGTAAACCCTCGACCTTAAGCGCCTCACGATACTTGCGTTCTGTGTTTGGACTCATACCGAGGAGTCGTGCGACCTCACGGCCACAACATCCCTGTCGATGTAGTCGAACCAATTCTTGTAAACGATGCCTGACTTAACAAAACTCTCCAAGAAACCCGGTACGCCTCAGATGTCCCCATTGGTGCCTCGGGATCGAGAATTTGCCGCGTGGTTCAAATGAAGCGTGACGCATCGCACGTGATTATTGCTTCATTGCTGGCGGCACGAACCTTGTTCACTTGGCAAATCACTCCTCTACTGCGACGATACCTCCATGTGTTTCGGTGACGCGAAAGCGACCGTCGATAAAATCCTGAAAAGCCTTTAGCCGTTGGGTTCGTAATGTTTCAATTCTCTCGCCTCGTTATTGTGTTGGGGCTCGTTTCTCAAGGATGCCATTCGCCCAAACAGGTCGACTCCAAGGTTACAGTTGAAGGCAGCACATCCGCGGTGGAATCGCCTCGGGAAACCCCTCATGAGGCTATTCCTGACCCTGTAGTTCTGTCGAAAGATCTCCCAGAACCAGAAGTTACCCCCGCCCCCAGTTCTACACCGCAGCTCGCCCTGCCGACGGACGCGAACGCCAGAGAAAAGACCTTCTACAACGCTTTGAAGAAGTCAGAAGCAGGGGTCGTGGAAATGTCGCTGGAGGTTGTTCCTGGACCCAGCGATGCATGCTTTGCGGTTCTCATCGACGCACATCAATCTAGCGGTTCCTATGATATTCGGGAAAGTGGTTTCCAGACGACAGATTGTGTGCGCACCTTCGAAATCGCCCACACTGCGACTCACACACGATGGAGCAACCCGTTTGGTGACGTCGATATCTCACCGTTCATGGTTGCCGGAAACGGCCGCACAATTTGGTCCCCTGCTCACCAATGCGACATTTGGTTTGGCTACTCGACTTCATGTGAGGAGTACTCAAAGTACACAGTTTCGCACTGGCTGGAGTTTTCACTGCACCCTCAGTCGGTGGTCGGACCGATTGTTTCCTTCTCCAGAGTCTGGACGAAGCAGGCGGCGGGTGGCACGGGGCCAAGCCACGGTCAGGATGGCTGGACGGTCGATATTCGTACCGGTAATCGCGCTCAGTTTGATGCTCTAATCACGACGGAGTCTCTACTCCAGAGTCTAAAGAAGGACCCTTTTCTACAGCGTGAATTGGGCGAAAAACTTCAGGAAGCGGCGTCGCCAGAAGATGTTTGGAAGATGTGGGGCACAGATACGTTCGCCAAATTTGGAACCTATTACTTCAACGAATGGTCTTCAAAGCGCGGCCAGGCGGCGATGAGAATCTACTTCCTTGAGACCACGGATGGCCTCTCTCCAAACGAGCTTCGATCCCTGGGTGTTTGGGTGACGCCGAAGGAAGAGTTCCGCTCCGTCTTTGAAGCGGCTGCGAAGAAGGAAGGTGGCTTCATGGGCTCCCGACCCTGAGGTGTATTTTGTCTTCGCTCTTCAGGAGACAGCTCCTCAAGCCAAAGCGCAAGATCCTTCCATTCAAGCCAACCAGAACGGGGCCCCTGCAGAGCACGTTGAAGTTCGACAATCTCTTGGCGCAAACATTCGACCGTCTTCAACAATTGCTCGGTGGTTTTCGCAGACTTTGAGGGCGAGTCAATGGGCCCAAAAGAGAACAGGTTGATTTTCGTGACGCCACGAAAATGCGTTCAATGAATTGTCTGGCATGATTCGTGCCGCATTATTGCTTTTCTCCGGCAGGTTATGAGGCACGTTCACGGTTGGTTTCGTGTTGCATGATCAACTCAGCTGTACGATCAAGTCCCCGATCTGAGCAACCGGAAGGGTGAGGTTCGGCACTACTTCAAGGAAGAGCGCACCAGCAAGAGCACATCGGTCTGCCGCCAGCTCTCTCAGCGAACCAATCAAAATCAGTCATTTTCGCGGCCATGAGATGACACGAAACCCTTCGGGCACGGGCTTTCTGGTTAGCAATCAGGTGAAAAAGAGCTCATCTATTTGTTCCGGCAAACGGCCGAGGATCAACGTGCACGAAGTTCAAGTTCACTGCCCAAATGGCTGGAAATCGCATCCGACGAGCGAGGCGAGATGGTTCAGGATTGTGAGGTCTGTTGCCGACCCTGGCGAATCAGAGTCTCGTGGACTCGAGATCATGAGCCTCAAGTCATGGTCGACTGCGGCCAATAGGGCGCTCAGTAACCCGTCGCCTGTCTGAGAAGCGCCACGAGGTCACGTTCACGGTTGGTTCCGCGTTGCATGATCAACTCAGCTGTCCATCGAGCCCTGTCCAGATCGGCGTCCTTAGCCACTTTGAGCAGGCTTTCTAGGTCGATTTGATCCTGCGGCCTTTCCGTGGAGGACGCTAGAATCTTGAGCACGATCAAGTCCCCGATCTGAGCAACCGGAAGGGTGAGGTTCGGCACTACTTCAAGGAAGAGCGCATCTACAATGAGTTTTCGATTGACGATTTGATTGTCGTGGAACGTGAGAAAGGCGCTTCTGTTTTTCGTCGTCATCATGCAGAAGACTTTGAATCGTGGCTGGAAGATTATTCTGTCGGTGAGCTCTGGGAGAAAAATATTTTGGGCGGGAGGCCAGAGTCATGACACGCGTTTATGTGATCTGCGAGGGCCAGACCGAAGAGCTTTTTGTCAAAGATGTCTTATGGATGCAGTTTTTTGCACAGGGGATCGATCTACGGCCTTGTTTGATTGGGAAACCCGGTCATAAAGGTGGCAATTTCAAGATCGAGCGGCTCGTAGCGGACCTTCGTTCAACGCTTCGTAGTGACGCGAATGCTTATTGTACGACGTTTTTTGACTTTTACGGGCTCCCTGAAAGCTTCCCGGGTAAAAAAGAGTCCTATTCAAAAGGCACAAGCGCGGATAAATCCGCATGTCTTTTTAGCCGTGAAGTCGCCCTGCGAATTGTGTTCACATGTCCAAATTGTGCGCGATCCGTTTGGTTGTTGCAAGCGCAAATCTCCCCCCGCTTTACGGATTAGTGAGGAGGTCTTTGAAGACGCGTTGGTTTCCACGCTCGTCTTTTAGTCCGTTAAATTCGAAGAATTCGAAGTGCAGGCGTTCCATTCTGTGGGGTCGAGAAGTGGGCTGTGTTGCAATGTATGGCACGCCCTCGAGTCAGGCGAAGATAAGTTCGCCAAGTTTCACTGCTCGGCACGGGTTTTGCCTTATATTATCGAACGATTGGAGTTTTCGTCTCTTTAATTACAAAACCTGTACACTTTAGTGAGGCAAAATGAGCAACGACAACAAGATTCTTGTGGGTATCAATGGCTATGGCGTCATCGGGAAGCGTGTTGCCGATGCCGTGCGCTTGCAACCAGATATGGAGCTCGTCGGGGTTAGTGATGTCATCTCGGATTTTCGGGTTGGCATGGCGATCCAGCGTGACATACACGTCTTTGCTTCGGTTGCCGACAAACGTGAGGCGATGGAGGAGGCAGGCATCCCGGTCGCCGGCCTGCTGGACGACCTGCTCGACCAAGTTGACGTCATCGTCGACTGCACGCCCAAGGGCATTGGTGCCAAGAACCTCCAGACTTATCGCGACCGAGGCGTCAAGGCGATTGTCCAGGGCGGTGAGAGTCACGAAGCTACTGGCCACTCGTTTGTCGCACAGGCCAACTATGAGTCGACGTTGGGCCTCGATGCAACACGTGTTGTTTCATGCAACACTACCAGTACCGTGCGCACCCTGGTGGCGCTCGATGACGCCGGCCTTTTACGTCGCGCGCGGGGCGTACTTATTCGGCGGGCGACCGATCCTTGGGAGAGTGATCACAGCGGCATTATGAATACGGTGGTGCCGGAGAGGCAAATTCCGAGTCACCAGGGGCCCGACGCCCAAACAGTAGTTCCCGGTTTAGACGTGGTTACAATCGCCGCCAAAGCGTCGCATACCCAGTCGCACCAACACTTCTGGATCGTTGATCTGGCGCGCGAGGCCACGCGTGAAGAAGTGCTTGAGGTGTTTCGAAAGACACCGCGGATCGCGACCATCCGCGCCGACGAGGGCGTCGTAGCTCTCAACAGCACCATCGAGTTGATGAAAGACCTTGGCCGGCCACGCGGTGATATGTGGGAGGTGGCGCTCTGGGAGGACATTTTGACCGTCAACGGCGACCAGGCGTACTACACTTATCAGGTCGACAATCAGGCGATTGTTATCCCCGAGACCATCGATGCGATTCGCGCTCTAGCTGGCACAGTTACAGACGGTGCCGAATCGATCGCTCGCACCGACAAGGCGCTTGGCGTACAGCAAAGCTTCTTGAAGCACTGATTTTCTAAGCACTTTTTCTATTTTCCCTGGCATTGCCAGGTATTCGTTTAATCTAGCAACACGATGAGGACTATAATGAAAATTCGCACACTAATGACACTGATTTCGATGACTTTTCTTATTGGCACGAGCGCGTGCAGCACGGCCGATAATGCTCAAACCAATGTACCTGCTGCACAAGTTGAACAGACACAACATTCGATGACGGATGATCATGCTGCACACCACCCTGAGGGTCAGAAAGCGGGAGCTGATCAGGCCAACGACCATCAGCAGATGATGGCGCAGATGTGTCCGATGCAAGTCGAAGGCACCACTCGAAAGGTCGTGAAACTCGACGACGGCGTGGGGATGGATTTTACAACCACCGGTGACGTCGACGAGCTTCGGCGGCGTGTCGAAAAAATGGCTCAGATGCACGCGAAAATGCATAGCGAGGGCGGCATGATGCAGGGCCAGCATGGTCAGCATGACCAAATGAAGCATGGTGAAATGCACGGTAAAATGCATGGGGAGATGACTGATGAGCAGCGACAAAAGCATCAGGAAATGAAGCAGATGATGTCGGGTGTCGCGGTTTCGACCGTGTCGATTAACGGTGGTATGCGCATGATGTTCACCCCGAAGGATGCTGTGCAGGTCGATAAACTCTATGAAATGATGGAAAAGCACTCTCAGATGATGGGCGAGCAGGGGCAGTGTCCGATGATGCAAATGATGGGCGGCGAGTCGAAGGGGCATTCGCACGAGTAGTCGCGTTCTTTATTATAATTGGGCTGCATGTGAGTACTATTCAACACTCACTGTAGAAAACTCTACAGGTCCGCCTTTTTATAGCGGTTCGGTGAGTAATCAGGCGCTATTTCGGGTTGGCACGGTTGGTGCAGATTGAGTCTTCGCGTGTGAGCTATTTATGAGGAATCGTGAATAGCCTGCACGCTAAGTCAATAGATTTTTACTAATCCCCGGAGTAGTTTTCATGAAACGAACCCTCATTTTCGTCATCTCCTTTGGCCTGCTGGCCGGTTTCGCCACGGTTGGTTGCGCGAAAAATTCCGCCGAAAAGCCAGCCCAAGAGGCCGCATCCAAAGACAAGGCCGAAGTCAAAGCGGTCGCAGCTAAAGACACGGTCGAAGTCAAAAAAGACGGCACCAAATTTGATCCGAAGGTCGAGAAATCCCAAATTCCGGACGGCGCATGGTATTGCGACATGGGCGACGTTCACTATGCACGCATGGACAAGGGCGATGGCAAGTGTGAGCTTTGCGGCATGATGCTCACGCAGAAAGGTGAAGGAAAGGCCGAGCACGATCACGACGGTCACCACCACTGATTTGCACACGGTTATGGCTCGGCCTACTCGCCCTGAGACCTTTGGCGTAATTGCTGCCTTACGACGGCGGCGCACGTTTTTCACTTTCTTTCGCTATATATGGAGTTTTTATGTCGAAAATGAATAAGAATTGGATACTCACACTCATGCTCACGGCCTTGGTTGGTGTCGGGGCTTGTGCCTCGCCGGCTCCGGGAACCAACCCCGATGACATGAGCGTGGCGGAACATCAGGAGCACGCCAGGGCGCATCAGGAGGCGGCCGATAAACACCAGAAGCAGCATGACCCTACGGCTCGCAACCGAGTTTCTGGGGACCCCAATACCGAACTCTACCTTGCCGGTGTTTACAATCCCACCGAACGTCACTTGATCGAAGCTCAACAGCACCAGCGTCACGCTGACCAACACCGTCAAGCCGCTCAGAGCCTCTTAAATTACAAGGAAGAGCATTGCGCGAAGTTTCCCGATGCGACACGAGCTTCATGTCCGTTGATGGGGCAGGTCAAGGCAGTCGAGGACATCGATGGCGGGGTGCGCATTACGTTTCACGACGACGTCCCGAGGGAGGCAGCCGTCGAGCACATGCAGTGCCATTTCGCATTCGCTCGCACTCAAGGATACGAAGGGATGGACTCGTGCCCGCTGTACCTCGAAGGAATTTCTGTTGAGGCTGAAGGCGAAGGGCAGTCCGTGAAGTTTACGACAAACAAGCCGGAATCTGTTGAAGCGCTACGCACCCAGACTCGGGATCATCTCACGGGGCATGCAGAGCATTAGGTTTCATTTCAGGGCTGTCCGACGAGTTCCTCGGAGATACGTAAAGTTTTATGTGCTGAAGGTGTCATAACATGTTCCGTCCACCGCGAGGAACCACTCGACGTACCAGGCAGGTGGTCTCGATCCTGATAGAGGAGGGGCTTTATACAACGATGGCGCGTATGCGGGTGTCAAGTTGTGCATCGCTTCGGTGTCGCGCACATTGCACCTGGCAGCGGTGGACGGGGCGCTCATCGTCGTCGCGCCCGTGGCCCGAGGCGGTCAAGCAGTCGTTCATTCGGCTTGGCCCAACGTTCGTCAAGATCGGCCAGATTCTGTCTGTACGTTCTGATCTCATCCCTGCGGAACTTGCAGAGGCTATACGTAGCCTGCAAAGTGAGGTGCCGGCCGCTCCGTTCGATGAGGTGCGGGCGGTGATCGAGTCCGAAGTCGGTAAACCGCTGGCCGATGCGTTCACAAGTTTTGAGTCCGAGCCCATCGGAGCAGGCTCGCTTGCGATGGTCTACCGTGCGGAGCTGGAGGACGGCACCGTTGTGGCGGTTAAGGTCAAGCGGCCTGGAATCGAAGCAGGGGTGCGCGAGGATCTTGAAATTTTGGACTGGCTCGCTGAGCAGCTCGAGCGTCATGTGCGGGAGAGTCGACCTTTTCGGCCTTTTGCGATCGTCGAGGAGTTGAAGCGGTACACGCTGCTAGAACTCGATTTTCGCAACGAGGCGGCAGTGACGGCTGAGGTGGCCGAGGCGTTTGCGGAGCGTTTGGATGTTGTGATTCCCGGGATTTACCATGCGTCGCAAGATTTGATCATCATGGATTTCATCGAGAGTTTAGGAATTGACGATGTCGAAGCACTCGCTGAACACAACATCGACGGCCGAGCGTTGATGCGTGCCGGGGTCGAAGTTGTGCTGGCACAGATGCTTGAATTCGGTGTTTTTCACGGCGATCCGCATCCGGGCAACGTGCGTGTGACGCCGACGGGAAGACTGGTCATGCTCGATTTTGGAATCTTCGGCCGGCTTGATGAGCAGCTTCGGCGAGGATGTGCGTTGATGTTGTGGACGCTGAGCCGTGGAGACGTGCAACTGACGTCTTTTTTCTTGTTGCGCATGGCCACGCTTGAACCGGACGCGGACGTGCCGGGGTATCGTCGCGCGATCGAACAGCGCTATCGCAAGTGGCGTGGGGCGTCGCTCAAAGAGTACAGCATTGCCCAGTTGGTCTACGAAGAATTTTCGATCGGGGGGCAATACGGCGCGAATCTTCCGGCTGAACTACTCTTGCTCGGCAAGGCGCTGGTCACCATCGAAGGGACGGCAATGGCGTTGTATCCGGATATGGATCTTTCCGAAGAAATCGAACCGTATTTGAGTCAGCTTCGACATAAATTGTTCAGCGTGGAGCACATTCGGGAACAGGTAACGCGCTCATTGCCCATGTGGTGGGAGGTGCTCGAGCGTCTACCGTTAGCGATGGCCGAGCTGGTTGAGCAGCGTATAACGCTCCCCAGTTCGAAGGCGCTTGAGGTGCGTGAATCACATGCTTCAACGCGTCCGCTGGCTTCGATCATCGGGCCTGCTGTGCTTGTGCTGGGTGGAAGTTACATCCTCGGGCAGCGCGTCGGGCCGATGTGGCAAGAAGTTTCTGTAGTGGGAGGAGTGTTGGTTTTGCTGGGGCTTTTTATATGGCTATGGGCGGCCATACGAGGCGATTTGAGAAGGTGAGTCTTTCGTTCAGGTTTTCTCGCACTCGCTGTGTCTTTGGATTGGTGATCCTATTTTCAAATCAGGCGCAATTCACACAAAATTACAAACACAGCTACGAAGGGCCAAATAGATGAGCGATCGTTCCGCGCAATACAAAAAGGGTAGTCTCAGCCTGTTGGGCACGGTCGCCATGGGTACCGGCGTGATGATTGGCGCTGGTATCTTCGCGTTGACGGGACAGGTTGCCGAGCTTGCTGGCGGACTGTTTCCCATCGCGTTCATCGTCGCGGCGATCATCAGTGGGTTCAGTGCGTACAGCTATATCAAGGTCTCCAACGCCTATCCGTCGGCGGGTGGTATCGCCATGATCCTCCAGAAAGCTTACGGAAAGACGACGGTGACCGGGGCCGCTGCGCTGCTCATGACGCTCTCAATGATCATCAACGAGAGCCTGGTGGCGCGAACCTTTGGCACGTACACCCTCCGACTCTTTCCATCTGATCCAGCGGGTGCTTGGGTTCCGGTGCTCGCTGTCGGGCTTATCGTGTTTGCGTTCATCGTGAACCTTGCCGGCAATAAGGCCATCGCGACCGTGTCAAACATCAGCGCAGTCCTCAAGATTGGCGGACTTTTGGTGTTCGCAGCGATTGCTCTGGTTGTCTCTGGACTCAGCCTGGAGACAAGTATCGTGCCGCCAAGCGGTGGGCCTTCGCTCGGAAGCTTTGTCGGCGGTGTTGCTCTGGCAATCCTCGCGTTCAAAGGGTTCACGACCATTACCAACGCGGGAGACGAGGTTACGGAGCCGAAGAAAAACGTCGGCCGCGCTATTATTATCTCGTTGGTGATCTGCCTGGTCGTGTACCTGGCCGTCTGCTTTGCTGTGGCGACGAGTCTGACACTCGACCAACTCATTGCGGCAAAAGACTACGCGCTCGCCCAGGCTGCTCGGCCCGCCATGGGTAAATACGGAATGTGGTTCACGATCGGTATTGCGATGATCGCCACGGCCTCGGGCCTTCTGGCAAGCGTTTTCGCAGTGTCGCGCATGCTCGCGATGCTCACCGAGATGAAGCTGATTCCGCACAGTCATTTTGGGATGCCCGGCAACATTCAGCAGCACACGCTGGTCTATACCGTGGTCATTGCCGCTGTCTTCGCGGCAGTGTTTGACCTGTCGCGCATCGCGTCGTTGGGTGCGATTTTCTATTTGCTCATGGACATCACCATCCACTGGGGTGTTCTGCGGCACCTGCACAAGGATGTGGGTGCCAATCGTGTAATTTTGGGCACGGCGATTGCTCTCGATATCATCGTTCTGGGTGCATTCTTGGCCGTAAAAGGCTCTTCCGATCCGCTGATCGTCGTGATCGGCCTGGTGTCGGTCGGTATCGTCATCGCGCTCGAACGGTTTTATCTGCAAAGACTCCGGACCAAAGCCGAGCAGGATTAAGAGGAGTGAGTGCTCGAACGAAAATACTTTGTTCCAAACTGTAACCGTTAAATGTCACAGCCGTCTATGTTTGTGAAAGGCACGCCGGCACACTCTTTTGGGGAGTGGCGGTGAAATCGAATAGGGCGTTATTTCGCCACCACTACGTAAGGAGAACCACATGAATGAATCTACGAAAACGCTGAATGTCGAAGGAATGACCTGCAAGAATTGCGTAAAACATGTCGAGGAGGCGCTTAATGCGGTCGAGGGTGTCCAGCGAGCTTTGGTTGATCTTGAGAAAAAACAGGTCACGGTCGACTTCTTGTCGGAGGTCGTGAATGTGGCCGCGCTTGAGGAGGCCGTGCGTCGTGCCGGCTACGAGGTGGTCGAGCCGCAGGCAGAAAAGCCGCGCACGGGCTGTTGTTGTAAGTGAATAGCGGGCGATATTTTTGAAAAGGTAATGCGATTTAGGGAAGTAGAATGTCAAACGTAGGCTCTACCGAAACAGTCGATGCAACACTGCTAGCGCATCGTGACAAGTTGTTGGGCTTTATTCGCTCGAAGGTTTCTGACCCGCAGGCGGCCGAAGATATCCTGCATGATAGTCTGCTCAAGGCGATGGGTTCGCTGTCGCAACTCGACGATGAAGAGAAGCTGGTTTCGTGGTTTTACCAGCTTGTGCGCAACGCTATCATCGATCGGTATCGGCGTCAGCAGACCGAGGAGAAATACCTGGATAAGTACGCCCTTGAGGCGCCGAATTTTGATGCATCGGAGGAGAAGGCCACCGTCTGTGCGTGCTTTCGAGAGATGATTCCGGGGCTCAAAGACGAGTATCGGGAGATGATCGAGTCGGTGGAGTTGGGCGAGGCGGATCCTAAGCAGGTTGCTGCGGAGCTGGGTATTACAGCTAATAATCTGAAGGTGCGTCGCCATCGTGCGCGTCAAAAGCTCAAGGAACAACTTGTAGAAACGTGCGGTGAATGTGCCGCGCGCGGATGTGTTGATTGTACCTGCCAGGCGTAGCCAGAAACCAATAATATTTTAATGGATACCCGCGGTCACTTCGGTGATCGCGGGTATCTTTTGCGCTCCGGTGTAACCGCGGCGTGGCACGTCCGTCTGTATGAGTGAGACGATTGCCGAAGCTAACGATATAATTTACCTCAATGAGGGCATAGATGAGTACGAAAACAGAAACATTACGGATTGATGGAATGACGTGTGCGTCGTGCGTGGGTCAGGTCGAAAAGGCTCTCAGCAAGGTCGAAGGCGTTGATTCAGTCGTCGTCAACCTGGCGACCGAGCGGGCCGATATCACGATGAGCAGCTCCGTTGACCGCCAGACGCTTATCAAAACAATCCAGGCCGCCGGTTATAGCGTGCCTGCTGCTACTATCGATCTTTCGGTCGAGGGGATGACGTGCGCATCGTGCGTGGGTCAGGTCGAGCGTGCGTTGAAGGAGGTTCCGGGAGTTGTCGAAGCCACGGTAAACCTTGCAACCGAGCGCGCTCATGTACGTGGATTCGCCGATTCCGACGCTCTGGTCGCGGCAATCGCGAAGGCCGGTTATACCGCACGGCCGATCGACATGGGGGCGGCCGTCGACGATGAAGCCGCGAATGAGCGCAAGGACGCCGAACGCACGCAACTCAAGCGCGACCTGACGATTGCAGCCGTTCTCACGCTGCCTGTTTTCGCGTTGGAAATGGGTTCACACCTCATTCCGGGCGTGCATGACTTGATCATGCGCACGATTGGCATGCAATGGAATTGGTACATCCAGTTTGTGTTGACGACGCTGGTGCTGGTGATGCCGGGGCTTCGTTTTTACCGACAAGGTATTCCAGCGCTGTTTCGCCTTGTTCCCGATATGAACTCGCTGGTCGCGGTGGGTACGCTTGCCGCCTACGCGTATTCGCTGGTGGCGACGTTCGTGCCGAGTTTGCTGCCGCCGGGCACCGTCAACGTTTATTACGAGGCGGCTGCTGTAATTGTCACACTGATTTTGCTGGGGCGTTTTCTGGAGGCTCGCGCCAAAGGCCGCACTTCGGAGGCGATTCAGCGACTGGTTGGATTGCAGGCAAAAACCGCGCGGGTTCAGCGTGATGGTAAAGAGTTGGAAATTCCAATCGCGGAGGTTGTGGCGGGTGACGTCATTCTGGTTCGGCCAGGTGAGCGGATTCCGGTCGATGGGGATGTTGTAAGCGGCAAGAGTTATGTCGATGAATCCATGATTACGGGCGAGCCGGTTCCGGTTTCAAAGACGGTGGACAGTAAGTTGGTCGGGGGCACGGTTAATCAAAAAGGTGCACTGTCTTTTCGCGCGACGGCGGTGGGTGGTGCAACGGTGCTCTCGCAGATTATCCGCATGGTTGAACAAGCGCAGGGCTCGAAGCTGCCGATCCAGGCGCTGGTCGACAAGGTGACGATGCGTTTCGTGCCGGTTGTGATGGGCGTTGCGGCATTGACGTTTTTGGTCTGGCTGGCCGTCGGTCCGGATCCGGTTCTGACGTTTGCGCTTGTGAATGCCGTGGCTGTTTTGATTATTGCCTGTCCGTGCGCGATGGGTCTGGCGACGCCGACCTCGATTATGGTCGGGACCGGGCGCGGTGCAGAGCTTGGCGTGCTTTTTCGGAAGGGCGAGGCACTGCAATCGCTGAAGGATGCAAAGGTTGTGGCGGTGGATAAGACTGGAACCCTGACCGAGGGCCGCCCGACGTTGACCGACCTCGTAATCACCGAAGGTTTCGAGCGCAAAAACGTGCTGGCCCTGATCGCTGCGGTGGAAGCAAAGTCTGAGCACCCCATCGCGCGCGCCATCGTCGAGGCCGCCGAAAACGAGGTCATTTCGGTTCCCGACATCACGGACTTCGATTCGATCACGGGCTTCGGCGTAAAAGCGCACGTCAACGGTGAGCTGGTTGAGATCGGAGCGGACCGCTACATGCGCGAACTTGGCCTCGATGTGGAGGTTTTCGCGGCAAGCGCCGAGCGTCTTGGGAATGAAGGGAAAACGCCGCTTTATGCTGCGATTGGTGGCAAGTTGGCGGCGATCGTTGCGGTCGCCGATCCGATTAAAGAAACGACGCCGGCTGCGATCGCTGCGCTTCACAATCTTGGACTGAAAGTCGTGATGATCACCGGCGACAACCGCCGCACCGCAGAAGCCATCGCTCGCCAGCTTGGCATCGACGAAGTAATCGCCGAGGTTTTGCCGGCCGACAAGGTGGACGCGGTTCGCGAACTAAAAGCTCGGTATGGACAACTCGCCTTTGTCGGTGACGGTATCAACGACGCACCCGCGCTGGCTGAAGCGGATGTGGGTCTGGCGGTTGGAACGGGGACGGATATTGCTATTGAGGCGGCCGATGTGGTCTTGATGTCCGGAAGTTTGATGGGAGTGCCGACCGCGATTGCGTTGTCGCGCGCGACGATCGGCAACATCCACCAGAATCTGTTCTGGGCCTTTGCCTACAACGCAGCCCTGATTCCGGTCGCGGCCGGCGTGCTTTATCCGACCTGGGAAATCCTCTTGTCGCCAATCTTCGCGGCCGGCGCGATGGCTCTTTCGAGTATCTTTGTACTTGGCAACGCGCTTCGATTGCGTGGATTTCAGTCACCGGTGGAAGCAACTCCGTCGTCCAACTTGGCGAAGGCTGCGTAATCGGCAAGAAGCGCGCAAACCCGCGTAGAATAAGCGGATCAAGGATGTTTGGATTTGCGGGAAGCCTTCCGGGCAGCCCGGCAAGGGTGCTGACATCTCTGGGAAACCTTCCGGGCAGCCCGGCAAGGTTGGTGGAGGTGTCGGCAAGGGTGCCTGTCGCCTCGGGCGACTGTTGCAAATTCTGGGAGGGTTGCCGGGCAGCTCGGAAGGTTGTTTTGGCTTTTTTGAGAGGTTTGAGTGTTTTTTTGGTCGGGTTATTTGATGAACAAAAGGCATGTCCGGGGTCTCAGCCAGCGCAGCAGCTCAATGCTTCGAGCTTTTTGTCGAAGCTGAGCGCGGCCAGGCGGATGCCTTCCGAGAGCGTTAGATAGGGATGGAGAATGTCGGCCAACTCGGCGACGGTCATCTCTTGTCGGAGGGCGACGGCGATTTCCATCAAGAGTTCGCTTCCTTCGGGGGCGAGGATGCGGGCGCCGAGCAGACGGTCGGTGTGGCGATCGCGAATGAGTTTGATGAAGCCGCGGGTGTCACGGGCGGCGATCGCGCGCGGAACCTCCGTCAGCGGTAGTACAGTTGATTGCGGATCGAAGCCTTCTTCAGCGGCCTGGCGTTCGTCGAAGCCGACTCCGGCGACTTGTGGGTCGGTAAACACTACCCAGGGAAGTGGGTGGTAGTTCACCTTGCTGGTCTGGGGGGACAACGCGTTTCGGGCGGCGAGTTTGCCTTCGTAGGCATCGGTATATACGAACATCGGGTGGCCGATGACGTCGCCGGCCGCATAGATATTTTCAGCGGTGGTGTTAAGCGCGGAGTCGACGGTGATGAATCCGTGTGTGTCGACGGCGACGCCGGCTTTGTCGAGGCCCAGGGCGTCGGAGTTTGGGCGTCGGCCGGTGGCGACCAGGAGGCGCTCGGCGGAAAACTCGCGTGGTTGGCCGTTGACGTCGACGGAGAGGACCACCTTGTTGTCGCCCGACCGTATGCGTGTTGTTTGGGCATTGGTCACCACTTCGATTCCCTCATCGCCAAAATACGCCGCCAGACCTTCGCTGAGATCGTTGGCCTCGGCTGGAAGGATCTGTGGTTGCGCCTCAAGCACTGTGACTCTGGTGCCGAAGCGCGAAAAGATCTGGGCAATCTCGAGCCCGACGTAACTTCCGCCGAGGATTACCATCGACTCGGGAAGCTCATTGAGTTCGAAAGCCGTCTCGTTGGTCAGGTAATCGACCGCGTCCAAACCGTCGATGGGCGGGACGGCAGGTGTGGTGCCGGTGGCGATGAGAATATGATCCGCAGTGATGTGCTCGCCGTCGACCTCGACGGTTTTCGGGCCGACAAAGCGCGCTCGGGCCTGGCGGTATTGTACTCGGTCGAGCGGGTCGATGACGTCGATATATTTCGCCTGCCGAAGTGATTCAACGAGCGCTCGCTTCTGGGCGATGACCTCTGAGAAGTTAACCTTGCTCGTGCCTTTGATGCCGGCAAAACGGTGGTGCGTGGGAAAGTGATGGGCCTCGGCGGCGCGCAATAAAAACTTCGAGGGCACGCATCCCACATTGACGCAGGTGCCGCCGATGGGCAGTCCGTCGTTGACGATCGTCACTCGGGCGCCCAGGCCATGCGCCTCGATGGCGGCTGCGAAGGCTGCGGAGCCGCCGCCAATGATGAGGAAGTGTGTCGGGTCGTTCGTTGAATGGTGGTCGGACATGATTGTTCTCCGGTAGTCATCGCTGAAATGATATGGTGAAGATTTTCAGACTCGGCACGAGACGCCTATTTGGCCACGGTCGACGGGTAGCCCACATTCTCGGTTGCCGCGGTCAACTGCCTTGGCGTCACCTTGTCGGGATCGTAGGTAACGTGGGCGCGCGGCGGCTCGAAGCTGACGGTTGCCTTTTCAACGCCGTCGAGGTTGTCGAGCGCCGAGGCGACCGTGTGTGTACATCCCGCGCAGGTCATGCCGCTGACATCGAGCGTTACCTGTTCGGTAGGCCGGCTCTCGGTCGTGGAGCTGGCCTCGACGGTGTTTGGGGTGACCACTTCAGCCAGTTGGAGCGAATCCTGGCTCAGGTCGAGACCCAGTAGATAGGGCGAGGTCAAGAAAAACCCCACGAACGCCGTGGCAATCCACAACGAGATCTTGTTGATGCGGTTGGCCTTGGGCACCTTGCATCTGTCATCTTCACCGCACGCCTGTTGCCGTTTGGACTTTCCGTAGACCCGATAGAACCCGTAGCCCAGCAGTCCCGCGGCAATGATCATCAAGATCGGCCTATAGGGTTCCAAGGCCGAAAGAGAGCCGATCCAGGCGCCCGTCACTCCCAACGAGACCAGCACCATAGGACCCAGGCAGCAGACCGCTGCCCCGATGGAAGCCATCACCGAGCCCACTACGGCCCACCTTTCCGATGAGTCATCGTTGGTCGGTTGGTTGGTGTTGCTCATAAAATTTCTCCGGACAGACTCATGGTTGGTTGGACGACAGCATCGCGACGATGGGACAGATATTCGCTGGGACGTCTCCGGGACAGATTCGCGCGAGTTCCTCGATCCCTTCCAGCATTCGCTCGAGGTACGTAATTTTGACGCGGATACCGTCGATTTTCTGTCGCGCGACTTCGCGCACCTCGCCACATGACGCCGTCAAATCCGCGCGCAGCTTTAGCAGACGGCCGATTTCAGCGAGAGTAAAACCCAACTGCTGAGCCTGCTTGATGAACAAGACACGCTCGATAATTTCCGGAGGGTAGGCTCGATAACCCGACGACTCGAAGCGCAGCGGCTCGTCGACCAACCCGCGCTTCTCGTAATAGCGAAGCGTGTCGGTGGATACTTCGCAGCGTTCGGCCACCTCGCCAATCCTCATCACATTCGATTGCATAAGCTCCTCGCTCAAATCTCAGTGTCTACAACGTATTCAGTGTCTACAACGTATAAGGGTTGGAGCATGCTCTAAGGTCAAGCCAACCGCATGCCGATGATGGGAGGCGGGTCGATGGGGCAACCGCGCGAGTAGGCAATATAGCTCACCCTGTTCGACACGGCCCTGCGTCTCATCCAGACTTTTACCTCTCAAGCTTGAGCGTGCGGGCGTTGATGGCGACGATGATGGTGCTCAGGCTCATCAAAACGGCGCCTGCGGCGGGGCTTAAAAAGATGCCCCATGGAAAGAGGACGCCGGCGGCCAGTGGGATCGCAAAGGCGTTGTAGCCGGTGGCCCAAGCGAGGTTCTGGATCATCTTTTTGTAGGTGTTTTTAGCCAGGTCAATAAGCGCCGCGACGTCCTCGGGATTGTTGCTTACCAGTACGATATCGGCGGTTTCTACGGCAACGTCGGTACCTGCGCCCACGGCGATGCCGACGTCGGCCTGGGCGAGTGCGGGGGCGTCGTTGACGCCGTCGCCGGTCATCGCGACGATTAGTCCGCGGGCCTGGACTTCTTTGACCTTTTCGGCCTTTTGCTGGGGTAGGACTTCGGCAAAATACTCGTCAAGACCGATTTCTTCGGAAACAGCCCTGGCCACATCGGCATTGTCGCCGGTGATCATCATGCAGCGGATACCCATTTCCTTGAATCTGGCGATGGCTCGCTTTGATTCGGTACGGATGATATCGGCAAGAGAAATCGCGCCCGAAAGGGTGTCGTTGATGATGATATAGATGACCGTGTTGCCCCGCTCAAGTGCGCGCTGGACGCGTGGATTATCGACGGTGTAGCCGTTTTCGCGCAGATACCCGGGGCTCACTGCTTTGACATTTTGGCCGTCGACGATTGCCTCGGCGCCTTTTCCGACGATCGCCTGGAAGTCTTCGACCGGAAGTCCGCCGGGGGCTGCGCGTACGATTCCCTGGGCGATGGGGTGTTCGGAGTGCGATTCGAGCGAGGCGGCGATATTCAACAGTTTTTCTTCATCGAGTCCTGCTTCGGCACCTTCAAAAACAATCGTGTCGAGGACACCAAATTCACCTTTGGTCAGGGTGCCGGTTTTATCAAAGAGGATGACGTCGATGTTTCTGGCCTGCTCAAAAGCCGCACGATCTCGGATGAGCAGGCCGTTTTTTGCGGCCAGTGATGTTGAAACCGCGACGACCAGTGGGACTGCAAGTCCCAGGGCGTGTGGGCAGGAGATTACCATGACGGTGACCATGCGCTCGATGGCGAATGAGACAGACTCGCCGGAGAAAACGAGCCATAAAAATAGCGTCAGCGCACCGCCACCCAGTGCGATAAACGTCAGCCACAGCGCCGCGTGGTTGGCCAGATCCTGGGTTTTCGACTTGGATGCCTGCGCCTGGCGCACAAGCTCGATAACCTGAGACAAGAAGCCCTCATCGCCGGTTTTTTCGACTTCGATCTGAATCGCGCCTTCGCCGTTCACGGAGCCGCCGATAACCATGGCGCCAGCGCTCTTTTCGACCGGACTGGACTCTCCGGTAAGCATCGATTCGTTAACCGTACTGTTGCCTTCCCGGATGACACCGTCTGCGGGAATCTTTTCGCCGGGCCTGACCAAAAGGCGGTCACCGTGGGCGAGTTCGTCGACCGGTATATCTTCAATACGGCCGTCCTCAAAGATTTTGTGAGCCACTGAGGGCATTAATTTGGCGAGTTCGTCGAGCGCTTTGGAAGCGCCCATGACGGATCTCATTTCGATCCAGTGGCCGACGAGCATGATGTCGATAAGCGTGGCGAGCTCCCAGAAAAACATGTTGCCTGGGAGACCAAAAACGACGGCCATGCTGTAGATGTAGGCCGTTGTGATTGCCACAGCGATGAGGGTCATCATGCCGGGCAGGCGCTCTGAAACCTCGTTGACTAGACCTTTTAGGAAGGGCCAACCACCGTAGAAAAAGATGACTGAGGAGATCACGGCCGAGACGTAGGCGTCGCCGGCAAACTGCATGGTTTCGCGCAGGCCAGCAAACTCCTGGATCATCGGTGATAAGATGATGACCGGGATCGACAGTATGATGGAAATCCAGAAACGGCGTCGAAAGTCAGCGACCATATGCGCATGGTGGTCGTGGTGATCGTGGTGCTTGTTATCGCTGTTATCGTTGTGATGCTCGTGATGCTCGTGATTCGATGAAGCAGAGTGCGCAGACGTCATTATTTACTCCTTGGTGGTTCAGACAATTAACAACCAGTCGACATAAAGAAGGAGCAACTATCGTGCCAGTCTCGCGAATGCATCAAGGTCGACTCCAGGGATTCTGTGGGTGTTTTCATTTTGCATAGGTAGAAACCTACTGAGCCGGCCGTGAGTTTCTCCACTTCCGCTACACGTTGAAGACTTCCCTCTTTGTGTTTTAGAGCACCTGTGAGCTGCACGATGTTCTTGATTAGCTGACGACCTTCGATTTCAGAGGCTTTCCAGTATCCAAAGAGTATTGTGGCGTAATCTTCACCTATCTCTTTGATCGCTTCGCTGAGCAGTCGAACCGCATCTGCTGACTTCAGAGTTTCTTTCGACGCCTGTTCCAGCGCATCATAAATCGCCGGCGTGAGTTCTTTTCTCAAGTCGGTTTCGATGGTTGGGAACAAGTGTAACAACGCTTCGACACCGGCGAAGTTCACGCCAGTAATAGGACTTTCCAGCCAATTTTGGACCGCTCGCCGCAGTCGACGTAGTTGGCGAATATGCTCTAAGAAATCTTGCATGTTCAGACCGAATTTGGGAGACAGGTGCTTGGAAAGCAGCCCAGAAAATCGATTCGCAAGTCCTATGACGTCGTCAATAACTCCCACGAACGAAACCGCCAAAACGTCACTAAAGTCCCCTTTCTTGAGTCCGTTATGCCCCCATGATCGGCTGTAAGTTGAAACGTGGTTGCGCAAACTCTCCAGAGGAATATCTTGAAGTGCGTCTTGCGGCACCTGTTGACTAATGGTTCGAAATCCCTGTGCCTGAAGAATATTTTCGATGGCACTCAACCGAATGGACCCTTCGGAATTCTCCTTCACCACGTCGATGAGAAGCGGCAGAAGATCCTGTGGCCCACTGGGAATCTGACAAAGTAGAACTTCCTTCGCCCGACTTCGCGTCCCAATAATTGCTAATGGTAGTTTGGATGGGTTGGTCCAGAAGGCATCACATATCCGGTCTCTCAACCCCGTGCGGAAGAAGGTTTGAAGTTCCTTGCACACCTCCAAGGTTGGTTCGACGGCAGCATCCGCACCGAGGACTACCCTCAAGAACTCCCTGGCCCATTCTGGGCGCATAAAGGGGTCGACGTAGAAACCCAAATGCTCTACGACCCGCAGTTCCCGGTGGTCAACTTCGACGAGACGCCAATTCAGCTTATCGGAGAGACCCGTGTTGCTGTTCTGCCGGCACCAGGACAAGCCGCCCGAATCGACTATGAATACCGCCGCCATGGTACCGCCAACCTCTTTGTCGTATTCGATCGCCATCGCTGTTGGAGAAATGTCGATGTCACCGAACGTCGCACCTTGGACGACTTCGCAGATCAAATGCGAGCGCTTGTCGACACGCACTACCCCGAGGCGAAGCGAATCCGTGTCGTGCTCGATAACCTGAACACGCACCGCATATCTGCGTTGTATGAGCGCTTCGAGCCCGAAGAGGCACGGCGCATTGCAAGCCGACTCGAGTTTCACTACACACCAAAACACGCCAGCTGGCTGAACATGGTCGAGATTGAGATCGGTGCGCTCTCAAGGCAGTGCCTTGACCGCCGAATCCCATCCATCGAGTTACTCAGACAAGAGGTGACCGCATGGCAGACAGCCCGCAACCAGGAAGAGGCTGGGATAAACTGGCTCTTTGATGTCGAAGGCGCGCGCCACAAACTTGGTCGTCACTATCCCGTTCCAACATTGCTCACTGCAAGACCTAACAACCAAGAGGCCATCACCTCCCCAGAAACAGATTCAGCTGGGCCCCTTAAAACCGGTTCACTTAACCCCCCAAAAAACCTTGAGCTTGGCTCCGGAACGGATGTGCCAACGGACAGCACATTGAGACGATTCTGGAACGAGTTAAGAAACAGGCTTCGCCCAGGCCATCTTGAAGGAAGCCCCAAATATGCGTAGATTCAACCACTCACAATCACTGTGGTCGTGTACTAGTGTGCCGTTCTTCGTCACTCCACACACGTTTGACCACATGTTTTGGGACATCAATTTGAAGCTCCTTTTCGACTTGTTGCAGTTAGTGAGCGTGATCATGGTGATCATGCTCTGGTGCGGCCGCCGCGGACTTCGCACCTGACAGAAACTCGGCAGGGTTGGCGTCAAAATCTTTCACGCAACCTTTGCAGCAAAAGTAGTACGTTTTCCCCTCATGAGTTGACGAGGGCGAAGTCGCACTGATTGTAAAAACATCATGGGTAACCGGACATGTTGTGACATCACCTACTTTGCGAGTCCCGTCGTTAGGGAGCACATCACTGGTCGCGGTGGCTGGTCCCGTCATAGGTTCGGGCGCTTCTTCATTCATCTTTTGAGTAGTCGTCTCGGGTTCGACGGCTCCATCAGGTTCGACTGCTTGCTTCGATCCGCATGACAATGAGCCCAAAACAAAAATTACCAACAGTGCATTCTTCATTCTACTTCCTGTGTGTGTTCCTGAACGCGTCATCGACGCCCCTTTTCAAACGCCCATCCACCAAGGGTGTAGACTTCTGTACAAGGGGTGTCGACTATTCTCCAGATGTGTTCCTAATATCACGTGTAACTCAGCATTTTTCACGCTTGGCTCAAACAGTGCATGGCTCATGCCACCCGTGTTCCGCTGGCACGTAATGGATATCGAATACTGGATATAATTATCTAAAAAGGATGTGATCATGGAACGTTACGAGCTCGTGGAAGGCACAACTGCAAAGTTCTGGCAATGGGAAGTACGGGGTAGCGATCTTGTGGTCCAGTATGGGCGAATCGGGTCTGCAGGAAAGGAGCAGGTTAAGAGTTTTCCGGACGAGGATGAGGCCCGGAAAGCGGCTGCGAAGTTGATGCGCGAGAAGACTGGCAAAGGGTATGGGCTGGTCGGCGCCACGGTTGAAAAAGCTTCGATTAACAAAGATCCAGTCGATGCAGAGTTGGTCGCGTTGGCAAAAAAGGTAGCTGCCAAGCGGGAATATGCGTCGAATTCGATCAAATATCTCAAGAGTCAAGTGACAGCGCGGCGGGCGATGCCGCTGCTCTGGACTATGGCTGCAAACGGCTTATTGCCGGCCAAAGCGCTGACGGCACAGCTCCCAACGCTGGCTGAGGACGTGGAGTGGGCGAGTCCGAGCGAGCTTGTTGCGGTGCTTGAACGGGTGCCCAAGACGTTTGAGGCGAATCGCAACGTGTTGTGGTTGTTAGATAATTACCCGGAGTTTGTGGATACGTTGCTCATGCACGCAGCGTGGCGTGCGCCGAAGGAACTTGCAGCGGCGAAACTCGGGCCTAATGTCGCTCGCGCGCTGCCATTCGTTCGTCGGCGCCTGGGTCTTGAGACTGAGGCACCTGATTCGGCACAGCTTGTAGAGCTGGTGCGGCATCATATGGATTGTCGGGCGCGGTCAGCGTCGGCTTGGTTTTTAGTGGACAAAGCGCTCGTTCGTTTGCGGCTTCATGACCGACTGGACCGAGTAGCAGAGCTGGCTTCTCACCTTGCACCACGTGAGGATTTTGAGCCGATGTTGATTGCCGAAGCGTCGCGAGCTGGTTCGCATCAGCACGGTCGGGGCTGGCGAATCGAGCCGTATTTTTTGCAAGCTTCGTTGGAGGATTTACCCGAGCTTCTCGAGGCTTCGAACGATGTCTATGGCTTTCAATGCCGTGTGCTGGCCGCGCGCCAGGACTCGTCCACGGACCTGCTCGCGATGCTCGCCAAAATAAACGCCAAGGTAGCGTTGGATGGTTACGTAAAGGGGCGGATTGCAGCTCGGTTGGCGTTGATGGCCGGCGCCGCCTTGGTTCGTGAGGGCCAACCAGTGCCCAAAAAACTCGACGCCTACCTCCAACTCGACGCCGGCCCCGATGTCCCTGAACCCGAAGGTAAACTGTATGCCGAGGCGTTACGGGCTTTTGGCCGGGAACGTGTGTTGGCTCTTGTGGACGCGGCGATGGCCGAAAAAAAGCCGAAGGCGCGCATAGTGGCGGCTGTGGGGTTGGGTGCATTCTACGACAAGGCGCGCTTCGCCGAACTGTGCGGTGATCCGGAGATTCAACATTATTATGGAGCGTCACTGGAGCCGGTCGGCGTTGCGGGTATTCCGACGATTCTTGAGGCGTTTCATGCGATCACCGGGAGCGATGAGGATTTTAGTACCAGGAAGCAGCGCGAGGGGCTCCGGGCAGGTATTACCTATATTGCACTGGGTGCCGAGAGCATTGATCCGGCCTGGGATCCGCTGTTGATTCCGATCTCCAACTATGGATTGGTGCTTAAACGTCTGCCGCAAGACCGGCGAGATGCAGTGATTTTGGCCACGCTCAAGGACGAGATGCCGCGAAAGTTGGATCTGCTGGCGTTGGCGAGTGATTCGGCGCTCGACCAGGGTGTTGAAATGCTGGTTGCACGGCGTAAACGTTTCACAAACGACCAGGACGGCGACGATATTGAGTCGGGTTTCACTGCTATGGGGTCACGCGGAAGTGCGGCTCTGGTCCGGCATCTGGCCGGCAAAAACGACGCGGGCGCGCATCTGATTATCAACTACAGTCGGCTCGACGACGCGACGGTGTCAGACCTGACCGGCGGTGCTCCTCCGCTGCCGGTGGTCGATGGTGATATCAAAAAAGGCGCACGCTACCTGGCCACGGTCTGGCCGCATCTTGCGACCAGCGATGCTACGGGAACGCTTGCAATCGCGTCCGGGCGGCTGTCGGTGGGCAGTCCTGATGCGCTTGATATAGGCAGTGTGGAGTTGGATCGTGAAGTCCCTAAAGGAAACCATCCGGTTACAGTTTACTGGAGCGACGCGGACCTGGATGCGCTGCCGACGGCCGGTGTCGAGGCAGTTATGTTGCGGTTTGCACAGAGCGCGCCGGCGAGCTGGGAAGAAGCGAAGACCACGAAGGGTAAGAAAGCGATACATGTTAGCAACCTCATCACTTTTTGCTGGCTTGACGCGAGCGCTAAACTTGATGAACTCGCGAATGATGCGCAAAAAACGTTCGAGGATGCCACGACCGATGGCGTCGTTTTGACCGACGACAATCAGGTGGCTGCGGTTTATGTGGGTGAGATTGCGACCATGCACAAGATGTTCTGGGGATTGGGCGAGGACGGTGCGCCGGTGTGTCTTGTTGCTGGTTTCAGGTACCCAAGTGAGGACTGAGTGAGCCTATGTATGAACGACTAAAAATCTTTGAATCACCGCGAACACTAATCGCGTTGAGTCTCGCGTTAATCTTCGTGATTACCGTCAGCCACTTCGCTACAGATACGATCGAGATAGCGTTTCACAACGTATATCGGCGCCTCTACTATCTTCCGATTTTGATCGGCTCATTTGCGTACGGTCTTCGAGGCGGAAGCCTAATCGCCCTTTTGGTTAGCCTCGCCTATATTCCACACGCCTTTTTTTCCGCGCACCATGATCCCGCACCTACAATCGACAAGGTGTTGGAAATATTGCTTTATGTCGTAGTGGGAGCGCTAACTGGATGGTTGGTCGATCGTGAACGTGCCGTAAAACATAAATTGGAAGATTCGTTGATCGAGAGACAATCCATGGAAGCCCAGCTTATTCGTGCCGGAAAGTTGAGTGCCTTGGGGGAGATGCTCGCTGGAGTTGCCCACGAGATTCGGAACCCGCTGGCATCCATCAAAGGCAGCGCAGAGGCATTAGCCACCGAATTCAAGGAAGAACACCCCAAATATCGAATGTCTCAGGTCCTTTTAATCGAAATTGAACGGTTGACTCGATTGGTGGCCAAATTTCTATTGTTCGCTAGAAACACCGAAACACAACGCACTGAAATTAACCTGAATGAAATTGTCGAGCAAACTGTGGAGTTTGGTGAAATGATAGACAATTCTATTTTCACGGTGAGAACCAGTGAGACGCCTGTGTTGGTGCGTGCTGACCACGATCAAATCAAACAAGTCTTGCTTAACCTTGTGTTAAACGCGATTCGTGCCACCAAAGACGTGAAGTTTCCCATGGTTGAGATCATGTGTGGGAAAAAAACATTTCACAGCGAAACTCGTGCTTTTATTTCTGTGCGCGATAATGGCGGTGGAATTCGACCCGACTTCGCCGATAGAATTTTTGATCCTTTTGTGACCACCGAGGAAACAGGTACGGGTTTAGGGCTGTCGATTTCCCATATGATTATGGACAATCATGGTGGGTACATGGAAGTTGAATCCACAGATGTTGATACTGTGTTTTGGGTAATTTTTGAGGCACCAAATGAAGCGTAAGTTGTTGTTGATTGAGGATGACGCATCACTTCGCGAAGTGATGTCATTTCGCCTCGCTGAAGAAGGTTGGGAAGTCGATCTCGCCCTGGATGGTGTCGATGGCCTGAGTAAATACGATGCGGACGAGCATCTTTTGGTCATCACCGACCTGAAAATGCCCAAATTAAATGGCGTTAAGGTACTGGAGCAAATTCTCAAGCAAGACCCGAATGCCGTGATCATCGTTATGACTGCATATGGGAACATTGATACGGCGATTTCAGCGATGCGAAATGGCGCGTTTCACTATGTAGAAAAACCAGTCAACATGCCGGCGTTCCTCGCCTTGCTTGATACGGCCAGCAACCACCGCCAACTTCGTGTGGAGAACGCACGATTTCGCGCGAACAAACACGCCATCGTCGCTTCCAGCCCGGCGATGAATGAGGTTCTACGTTTGGTGGATAAAGTCGCCGAGAACGACGCATCCATCCTCATTCTTGGTGAGAGCGGAACTGGAAAAGAATTGGTCGCCCGGGCCGTCCACGAACGTTCCCTTCGCCGATTGAAACCGTTCATCGCAGTGAACTGCGCGGCCATTCCCGACGACCTCTTGGAAAGCACCCTTTTCGGGCACAAACGGGGTGCATTCACAGGGGCGAACGCCGATGCAGATGGGAAATTTCGAGCCGCAACCGGTGGCACTCTCTTCTTGGATGAGATCGGCGAGATGTCTCCCCGACTCCAAGCAAAGTTGCTCCGTGTGCTTCAAGAAGGCGAGATTGATGTGGTCGGATCGTCCACCCCAGAATCCGTGGATGTTCGAATCGTTGCAGCGACACATCAGAACTTGGAAGAAAAAATCGGTGACGGCACGTTCCGCCCAGACCTCTTTTACCGTCTAAATGTCATTCCTATTCGCGTGCCACCATTGCGGGAAAGACGGGAGGACATCCCGGTTTTGGCACGCCATTTCTTGAGGAAACACGCGCCCGACAATCAGTTTTCGATTTCAGCCGAACTAGATCGTCAACTTGCTTCAGCCGACTGGCCAGGGAATATTCGAGAACTTGAAAACGCTGTTCGTCGGATGATGTTGTTGAGCGATGGAGACGTGTTGGGTGAACTCCAGACGAACACATCTTTGCCAAATCCGACCTCAAATGAGTTGCCGTTTGTACTCCCGGAAGAAGGCCTCGACCTGTTTCAACTAGAGCACGATGTGATTCTTGCATCACTTCAAAAGTTCGACGGAAACCAATCGGCGACGGCGCGATACCTCAATATTCCACGACATGTTTTGTTGTACCGCCTCGAGAAAAATGCTTGTGAAAACACAGACGATCCGAAATTTAATGTGCCCGAAGGCGAATAATGGAAGCTGAAGCAGAAATGAGACTGATGCTCATATCAACGGCGATAGTGGCGAGTCTTTTTTTAGTGGTTTTTGTAGCCTTTATTTGGATGGCACTTCGGATGGCCAAACAGAGAAATCAACAACTGGTGGATTGGAACTCTACGGCACAAAATCTTGGTTTCGTACACAACCCAGGCTTTATGAAGGGAAGCTTTGAGGGTTTCCAAGTCTCCGTCAAAATCAAGGTTTATGGGAACGGAAATTCTGGCCAGTTTTTGGTTTTCACTGTCGATATGGATGATTTGCCCGTTGGTTTAGCAATCCAATCCGAAGGACTTTTCTCGAAAACTAAAAAACTAGTACACGACCACAGTAGTTTTGATCAGTTGACTACTCAAGTTCAGGGAGGTCTTTGGGGTCGACCAGTATCTCTATCGTCCGCCCCTTGCCTTTCTTACGTGTTATGAGTCCAAGGTCCTCAAGTCGAACTACCATCGAATGAACAGTAGGCGCAGTTGCTCCAAAGTATCGTTGCATATCGGCTTCGGCCGGAGCAACCTTTTTGATCGAGGGGACGGTATGAATACGTCTACGAAGTCCGGAGTCGTACCATAGCCCTGAATTCTCTGCCCACTCGCGACCACGTGGTAAGTTGGATTGAAGCTGCTCTGAATTAGGTAGGCAGGCTTACGCATGGAAATCTTCTGTAGTGCCATTGGTTCTAACGGCTCGCAAGGTACCTTCAATGGTGCAGCAGGCGGACAAGGTGTTGGTGATGGTCCCGTATTTTCGGACGTTCTTGTGCAACAAGGCGCATCGTTGGGGATTTTCATCCGTTTCTATCTCAAGCAAAAAGCGCGCGAGTATTATTTTTGGGGGAGCGTCCTGTCGTTCCAGTTCTACATGAGCCGTAGCTTTGGTGTATTCGAAAGGTAGGCGGTGATGAAACCGTTCGACGTTCTTTAGAAGACAAGCAGCCAATGAACTTGCAAGTAGGTGCGCGGGTCCAGGAATTGAAGTTCCCATCCCTTGTGTGCCGTCGAACTCGATCTCGGCGTCCAGAATGCGGATTTCGGCCTTACCTTGAGGTACGTTGGAACCTTGAGCACTGTAGATATTTTCCATGTTTAAGTCCCTAGCTAGAATTTCAGAAGAAGTGAACGCCCACGCCCAAGAGTAGGTTGTAGCGGCGGTCGTCAAAACGAAAGGTCTCGGCATAGATTTCGGCTACGAGCTGGGCGCGGAATCGCTCGATGAAGGTCACAGCTACGTAGGGCTCTACAATGAATTGGGAGCAGCGGCGCTCGTCGCCGGCTGCGGCGGCTTCGAGGCACGGGTCCAGCTTGAAGTTGTCCACCGTGCTAAATTGGTAGCCGCCGCGCACGCCCAGGATGGGCTGCACAATAGAATTTGTGATGCCATAAAGTTCGAACTCGGGGCCGAGCATCGGGGTCATCTGCAAGCCCGTGCCGTCCAGTGTGAGTGCGGCAAAAAGGCCTTTGACCTGTAGCGCCATATTCAGGCGCAACCAGTTTGGCTCCCAGTCAAAAGGGGTCCACGAAATACCCGCCTCGGCTGCCGAACCAATCACCACATAACCGTAGAAATCCGGGGACTCGTAGGCGATCTCGTTAACCGCTGAACGCCCGATCGTAAGCAGGGCCGTGCGGTCCAAGATGTTCGATTGTTCCTCACTCAGCGCGCTCAGAAGCTGCAGAATGCTGCGCCTGATGCGGTAGCGCCCCTTCTCAGCCTTCTCCCGGGGCAACCCGAGGTCGCGGTACTCAAACTGGTAGCCGGTCAGAAGTCGAAGAGTGTGCGAGAACTTGGATTCGGTGTCTGCGCGCCGCCATGGCTCCGGGTCGTCCTCGGTCTGCTGCAACGGCCGAACACCCGGCACCTTGACCGGTTCTCGCCGCCTCGTTGCCGCCTCGCAATGCTGGTGCACAAAGGTACCCATATCGCTCGGCGTAAGCCTTGAACACTCGCTGTACGTGCGGTCGAGTGCGATTTGCAGCAGGATGCGGAAATTCGAGAGGCCGGGCCCCAGGCATGCCTCCTGGTGCTCCGCATAATGCGCCTCAAAGAAACCCAACAAACACGCAAATGGCCGCCACTCATCGATGTACTTTCCACGATGCTTCACGATCGGGTCGATATCGAGTTTGGTGTACGCATCCTTCATGAAATAGGAGCGCGCCGAGGTAAATCCGTCGTACATGCCGAGGTAATAATCAAAGACTCGGAAATCGCGCTCGAGAAAGCCCATAAAGGCGTAGAGGTGCTCGCTCACCGTGGGGTAGTGCGCCCGCGAAAGCCGCATCCGCCCCTCAAGCTCAACGTCACTACGCAGGAGCTCGTAGAGCTCGCGCGAGCGCGAAGTCTCCACAAAACTCTGCACGAGTCCTATCGCCTGTGAAATCAGCTCCTGCTCGCCTTCTTCCTCTTCCTCAGGGACCGTCGGATACGCCGGGGTGTCCGGGTCCACGTAAAGGTATTGCATGTTCGCAAAAGGCGGGTCCTTCATCGGCGACTCCACTGGGTCTCGCCAGAAGACTCGGCCAGTCTCGTCGTACCTGAGCCCCATGCGTGCGATCGAATACGCGAGCCTGAGCGGGTTGTTGTCATAAACGCCGCCATCGATGAACGCCTCGGTACGCTCAGGTGTCTCGCACGAGGGCCGCTCCACAATCCCCGACTGCGCGTCGGCCGGTGCCGCGTAACAATACCGGACCTTCTGGGGCTCAAACGCAATCGGGAACGACATGGACGCAAAGAGCACGTCGATCACGTAATCAAAGTTGCGGAGCGCCGTCTCAAAATCGCCGTCATCGCGATTCTGACGAAGTGGCAAGAGCGGCTGCGCCACATTGGACCGCGGATCGATGTAATTCTCCACAATCGGCGCCTTTCCAAGCCCCTGTCCCTGAAGTCGAACCACAAATTTCTCGTCCTGAGAGGGCACGCTCAGCCCGGGCGCGATCTCCACCACCCGCGCCTGCGCTCGGGTCGTAGACATCCCCACCACCACGTCACAATCCTCGCGCAAACCCTTTGCCAGCGTCTTTCGAGCTTCTTCGGTGGCCAGAATGAGGGCGTTTCGGTTGAAGACCGAGATACTCGAGACGTTCTCGGGGTCAAAAAGACTCTCGTAGCCTACGTCCATCCAGATCTTCCAGCCGAGGTCTTCGGTGGGCTTTGGGTTCGGCGGAAGACACGAGTTGATGGCTGAGATCAGCGCATTCGCGCTGCCGGCTGATGCCCCTGTAAACAACCTCAAGTTCGCCTTTTGCGACTTCATCATCTCCGTAAAGACGTACATGAATCCGGCCTGATAGACGCCGAGCGAGACGCCGCCACTCACCGTGATCCCGATATTCGGTGTGGCTGTCTGCGGCACAGCAGCCGTCATGTACGCGAAGTTCGGCGCTGAGATGAGCCCCTCGATATCTTCTCCCGGCGCGGTCTCCATGGTTTGGGAGTAGGCGGGGAAGGAGAGGAGCAGGGTCCCAAGGACGAGTGCGGTCTTTTTGAGGTTGGTAAGCATTATTGTATCGTAGACAAAGAATCCAAAAGACGGCGAGTTTCTTGGATATGAGGCTCGTTGCCGCGCTGGATGCGGAGTTTGAGGGCTTCTTCCATATCCGCCTTGGCCTCCTCAAAACGCCCGTCTCGCGCGAGACAGCGCGCGCGCCAATCATGCGCAAAGTCCAAATAATTCTGCAGCTCCTCCACGTGATTTAGCCGCGAAAGCAACAAGTCAAAACGCGTGTACGCAGCCTCTTTATCGCCCGCAAAATGCTGCGTCAGGGCCTTTTGCAAAAGCACCAAAGTCCTCGCCCGCTCACGCCCGAGCTCCGCCCAGATCGCAATCGCCTCGTCCTTGAGCTTAAGGCTCTCGTTCCACTGCTCAGTCCACCGGTACCACTCCGAGAGCCGCTGCACCGCACGCCCAAGGTCAGCTTTCGCCTGCTCGGTAGGGTTCTTCTCGAGGTGTCGCCTGAGGTTCTCCACGGTCTTGACCTGGCGCTCGATCGCCTTCTCAAAATCCTCGTGGTCCACCACCCGTTCAATCCAATCATCATCCACTCTAGTCTTGATGGCCATAATCTATGCGCGAGAGAGCTTCTCTTCCATGAGTTCTTCGGTGATACGTAGGAAATCGCGCTCGGTCACCAACCCAACGAGCTTCCCATCGCGCACAACCGGAAGGCAGCTTACTTTATTCTCTCGCATAATGCGCACAGCATCGGTGGTCAGAGTCTCCGGCGTCACGGTCACCACCTCCGTATGCATGATCGTACTGACCGCATCCCCGCGCTCTCCCTCCTGATTCAGGTATCGCAAGATGGTCAGATACGTCACGATTCCCACCAGATTCTCCTGGTCGTCCTCCACCGGAATATGGCGCTCCTGCTGCCAATCCATCACGCTAACGACAAGGTCTATGACCTCGTCCTGATTCACCGTGATGATATCGGTCTTCATGAACTGCTCGACCCTGTAGAAATTATCCTTCCAGGACGCGCCCTCGTGCGTATCTACGAGCCCCCAGGTGTGCACAGGCGTCCCAAGGCGCTGCCTGGTCACGGTGGCCGCTGTGAGCGCGCTAAGGCGCTCGGACATGCTACGCTTGTGCTTCATGCCCTGGAACGAGTTCAGCGCCCACATCGCGCCGGTCTGCTTGGTCTTGACCCGCTCCTCCATCACATCCAGATAACGAGACACATCGTCCGGATCTACGCCTCGGTTGAGCAGTCCTTCGCGCGCCATGGGGAGAAGGCGGTGCAAAATCAGCTCGTCCGCCGACGCCGTGATGCCGTCCGTCCATTTGAGCGGCGCGCTCAGCCCCTGCCTCGCCACCGCCAAAAAGTTCGAGTTCGCGTCGTCAAAGTCCATGACCTCGCGCACGTCAGAGTGCTCTTCGGCCACCGAAATCATCAGTCCAAACCAGAATGCGGCGTTCGCGAGCTCGTCTATCGGCGTCGGCCCAGACGGGAGCACGCGGTTCTCAATACGCAGGTGCGCCTGGCCCTCGTGCACACCATAACACGCGCGATTCCAGCGATAGATGGTGCCGTTGTGCAGCCGCAGCGCCTTAAGGCTCGGAGGTCGCCCGGCCTCGATTGCCTCGAAGGGATCCTCATCCACCTCAGTATCGATAAGCACTCGGAAACGCGCGATATCATCGTGGAAAATCTCGAGCACCGAATCGTCCAACCAGCGGTGCCCGAAGCTCACGCGTGGGTGTTTCTCGCGGATTGCCGTCCCAGACCCTCGCGTGTCCACCGACTGCTGAAAGAGCGCGATCCGCGTTTCTCGCCACAACCTCTTCCCAAAGAGCAATGGCGAGTTGCAGGCCGCGGCAAGGACCGGTGCGGCCACGAGTTGGGCCACGTTGTAGAGGCGCGCGAACTCTTCGGGGCCCGCCTGGAAATGCACCTGGAACGAGGTATTACACGACTCGAGCATCACGTTATCGTGCTGCACAATGAACTCGTCAGCGCCCTTGATATGGAAGTTGTAGGAGCCCCCGCGCAACTTGCACAACGCGTCGTTGAGCGCGTAATAGCGCGGGTTTGGCGTCATGTTGCCAAGGTGTAAGTCCGTGAGCTTCAGCGTGGGCAGGATGCCCGTGAGCACCACGTGCGCGTTGACCTCGGCCGCGGCCTGGCGTGCGAGCTCCAAAAAGCGGTTTAAGTCGCGCTCCATATTGCTCAGGCATTTGCCGCCGAATTCCTGTGGGTCGAGGTTGAACTCGATATTAAAGAGGCCGAGCTCTGTGGTGAATTCAGGGTGGTCTTTGAGGCGATTGAGCACCTCCAGCGCCACCGGTGCTGCGCCAAAAGACTCGTCGACAAGAAAGAGTTCTTGCTCCGCACCGATGCGCCGGACGCCCGTTTCAACAAGGCCGTCGGCGAGCATACGTTCAAGGGCTTTGACGTCGCGCAAGAGGCGCTTCATGAATTGTCTAAGCTCCTCGGCTCCTGCTACTCGTACGTCGTGCATGCCCATGGCTACTTCCTATGCGTGTTGTGCAAGGAGAGGTTACCTCAAGTGGGGCTAAATCCCCAGAAAAATGACGTTGTTCAGAACACGTAGAGCACGACGATCAATACGATAAGCACCAGCGCCGCGGCCACGCCCACAAGGATATCAGCCTTGGATTCTTCGATCGGATCCACGTTCGCACTGGGCAACGCACTCAAAGATTCCGAGGTGCCAGAACGCTCGCCCACACGCTGCCACGTACCCGAGGTCGAGTCCGGAAAGTAGGTATGTGAGAGGACGTGCGTCGCCCGTTTGATATCGCTCTCGGTCCTCGCCTCGTCCGGGGGCTCCGACACCGGTTCATACGGCTCCCAATCCTCGCCCAAGTCCAGGTCCGCGCTCTCGTCCAGGGCGTCTTCACCGAGGTCGCGCAGGGTTTTTGAGACGTTTGGATCGGCCTTGAAATCCGCGAACATCCGGTCAAACTCGCGGTCGATATCAAACCGCGAAAGGGTGGTCTCCGGTACCGACTTCACCTCGAGGAGCGCCCCAAGGAACGCGTCCGCGTGCCCAAATCGCTCTTCCGGCTCTTTGTGCAAAGCCCGTTCAAGCACGGCACCAAGCGCCGAATCTCTCAAGGCATCTACAAGGTAGAACGGCATCCGAAGGTGTTTGAGCATCATCACCGCCGGCATCTTATGCTCGACGATCCGCCGTCCATAGAGAAGCTCGAGCATGATGAGCCCCATGGCGTAAACGTCGATGGCGGGCGTCACTGCCTCGTCGAGATAGACCTCAGGCGCCATGTACGCAGGCGTTCCGCAGACCCGGCCTGCCTGGGTTAGGTGCACATCATCGGCAGGATCATTGACGGCTTTGGCGATGCCAAAATCCAGGAGTTTGACCACGTCGCGGTCGCGCCGATCGCGGGTCAGAAAGAGGTTCGCAGGTTTGAGGTCTCGGTGAACAATTCCCTTGGAATGCGCCTCGGCCAACCCCTCTAAGGCTTGAACGGCTATGTCCACCACGCGTGTGAACGGTTGTGGGCCGCGCGCGATGAGGTCGCGCACCTCGTGGCCGTCCAAAAGCTCCATGACCAGATAGTAGGCGTCGTGATGCTGCCCGAAATCGTAGATCTGGATGATGTTCGGGTGGTTGAGCTCCTTGCTCAACATGGCCTCGCGTCTGAACCTTCCGACGGCTATATCCATGCCGCGCGTGCCCGGCGCAAGGAACTTGATGGCTACGTCGCGCTGCAGGCTCAGATGCTCGGCCTGCATGATCACACCCATACTTCCACGCGCAATGGCGCGCTTGAGTCTGTAGCGCTCGGCGATGACCTCGCCTGGTATTGGAAGTGTGTATGTCAACGAGGGCTCCGTCCTCGTTAGAAGGAAGTTGAGTTCTAGAACTCCTTTCAGATCTAACAAAGGATTGCTCAGAAGCCAAGAACTTGGGTTCCAAGAAACAAAACGGAGAATGACAGAACGTCATTCTCCGAGTTGCGACAAAGCAAGCGACGAGCTCGATGGGAGGGACCAGGCTCGCTCCGTCTCCAGGCTGCGCGAATAGCCTGAGATTTGAAAGTAGACGTGGAATGTCTGGCCTGCAACCACTTACGGCCGTTTCCGGGGCACCTTTCGTATTCGGCTGGTATACATATGCGCACCCCAACAAATTCTGCTACATCTAAGCCCGGTGACTTATTTAAGAGATCTGAATGCGCAAATTTGTAGTACTCGCCTTGTTTCTAGCCGCCTGCGGCAATGATACCGAAGAGAAGCCCGAAGGCTGGATGCCCATGGAACCCGTGGATATGTTGAGCCCCGACGCCGACGAAGATGCCGGCGAAGACGTGGGCCCGACCGAGCCCGACCTTCCGCCACCCGATCCATGCGCCGAATGCCCCGTCGGAACGCTTTGTGTCAACGACGTCTGTGAGACCGCCTGTACCTCGGACGATACCTGCCCGGCCGGGCTCGCGTGTGTGACCACACCCGCGGGCGATATTTGCCAGGCACCCACAGGCGTGGCTGACGGCGAGGCATGCGCACAAGACACAGACTGTCAGGGCGGGACGTGTATCACCGACTGGACAGACGGCTACTGCACCACGCTCGATTGTGGCACCTTTGCGGATTGTTCTCGTCTCGGCGAGGAGAATCGTTGCCTGCAGCAGCAAGGGTCGCCAAACCTCTGTGTCCGCATGTGCGAGAGCAGTTCCGACTGCCGTGAAGGCTACGTATGTGAACGGCTGAACGCGCGTCAGGGCCTCTGCGCCCCGGACCCACGCGTACCCATCGACCCGGCCGTACTCGCGGATCTACCTTTTGAGATCGTCTGTGAACAAGCCATCAATCAAGAGGTCACCATCACGTATACCGTGAACCCGGCGACCACGAGCTACATGCTCACGCCTTTTGCGCCTTCGAACCGTCAGATCAGAGTTCAGGAGATTGGACTTCCGTCCGGCTCTCAGATCAACCTCACGGGTGGGCCAAACGGATTCCAGAGTGTGCCGAACCAGATTTTCGATAGCCATAATCCCATGGTGATCCCAGCGCTCCCGCAATTTGCACAACAGCTTGAGTCAGGCACACACACGCTGCGCGTGCTCTCCGAAGACGACCAGCTCTGCTGGTACAAGATCGAGAAGGAGACGCCGGGCAACGTGATCGACGTGAACGTCTATCTTGTGGGGCTCCCCAACATCAACGCCTCAAACGCCGAAACCGACCCGAATTTCGTGGAGGTGATGGCCGAGTTTGATGCGCTCTATCGCGCAGCAGGCGTAGCTCTGAGGACGGTGCGCTACTTTGACGTGAGCCCCGAGGCTGCAGACCGATTTGATATCGTTCGAGACGAAGCCTCGTTGCCTTTGCTCCTCTCAGAGTCTCAGCGCCCAGGCTCAACACTAGAAGATGTCATGAGCGTCAATCTCTTCTTTGTGCGCGCGTTCAATCTGGGGGGCGCCATCGGGATTTCTTACGGACTACCGGGCCCCGCAGGGCTCCACGGTATGGGCAATAGCGGCGTCGTATTCACCTCGCAATACATGGGTCGCGTGACGACCGATGGCTTCGGCGAAGAAGTCGACGGTAACTTCTTCACCGCGCAGGTGCTGGCCCACGAGGTCGGCCACTATATGGGCCTCTTCCACACCAGCGAGCAAAATGGCTTTAGTTTTGACCCGGTCGAAGACACCCCAAGGTGCCAGCAGATTTCGGCAAATTGTCCGGATATTACCAACCTGATGTTCCCCCTCGCGAGCACCCTCAACACCGAGATCAGCCCGGATCAGGCGTTCGTCTTGAGCGCGAATCCGTTGACTCAGTACGATCCTAACGTAGTTATCGAGGACCCGGATATGGGTGGAGATATGAATGGCGACGCCGATATGGGAGGGCTTTAATATGAAGTTTGTATTTGTTTTAATATTTTGCCTGATTCCACTTTATAGCTCAGCTCAAAAAGTGCCATCGGGCAACGTTCCAAGCGTGCCATCGGTCAATCAGGACTCAGAGGTTTTGCTCCGACTTCGGGCGATCCATGAGGCTCCAAATTACAAGGACTTGGAGGCCGTTTCGCCGGATGCTCGTCGCGTGGTTGAAGACGTAGTTCAAGACGGCGAGGGGTTTGTGCGCGACCGAGCGATCTCGGCACTCGCCACCTGGGGAGATGATGCGGCGTGGCAGAGTCTTGCGCCACTCTTCATCAGCACCTCTACACCTGAGATGACTCGCCACCACCTCCTTCTGGTGCTCGCCCAGAACTTTGGCGACCGCTCGCTCGGACTTGTACAGGCTTGGCTCGAGAGCACGGACCAAGACAAGCGTGTGAGCGCCGCTCAGGCCCTGGCTCAAATTCAGACCGAGCGCGCGCAAACCCTCAGGGACCAATGGGGTAACAAGACTTCCGACCCCGAAGTTTTGCGTTGGCTGAGCCGCTCAGTTCGATAGACCGAGCTTCTTCATCACGGCTTGCAAATCAGCCCAGGCGTCTCGTTTGGCGCCCGGGTTCCTCAACAAATACGCAGGGTGGAAGGTAGGCATCAAGGCGATACCATCAAAGTCCTGCCAGGTGCCGCGAATCTGGGTGATCGACTTGTCTTGGTCCAACAACACATTCGTCCCAAACCGGCCGAGCCCAACGATCACTTCGGGCTCGATAGCGCGCACCTGCTGCATGATGAACGGCCTGCATTTCGCGATTTCGTCGGGCGCCGGATTGCGGTCCTCAGGTGGCCTGCACTTCACCGTATTCGCGATATAAACATCCTCGCGCTTTAGCCCCATCGCCTCGATCATCTTATCCAGCAGCTCGCCCGCCTTGCCCACAAAGGGCCGCCCCTGAATATCCTCGTTATAGCCCGGACCTTCGCCCACAAACATCAGGCGCGCCGTGGGGCTTCCTTCGCCAAACACGATTTTCTTGCGGGTCTCGCAAAGGCCACAGCGTTTGCAATCGCCTAGATTCTCGCGAATCTTCAGCAGGCGAGTGGCGTGGTCGTCTTCGGGGGCCCAGAGCTCTTCGAGCTCGGCGGTGGCAGATGCAAAAATCTCTTTTGGCTTGGAGCCAAATTGCTCCCAGAGCGGCACGGATTTGGAGCCGCTGGGCCTTGGCGCGACCGCTGTGGGCTTAGGTTCAGCTGCCTTGGGCCTCTCAAAATCTAAGGCCTCGCGCATCGCTTGAGTCTTTCGTACGCGCCGCGCAGCAAGGACCTCGTCGAACACATCCCGCTCCTCTTGTGAGGCCGGGCGAACGCCAGGTATAGGGCCAACCTGAGCCAACTCGAGGTGGGCTTTGGCACTGCGGATCAACGTATACAATTCGGCGCGTCTAGACATGTGGTGGTTATGCCTCTGACCGCGCGAACACACAAGAGATGTTTGGCCTGTGACGCGCCATGAGTTAGAATCACGAGCACTGGTCATGCGTCTGAGGTTTTTGTGGCTATCAATCATACACTTGCTCCCGGGTTTCTGGTGGCATCTCCCAAGCTCGACGGGAGCGTCTTTGATCGCGCGGTCATCATCATGGTCCATCACGATCGCGAAGGCGCGATGGGCTTCATCTTGAACAAGCCGATCGACGTAGACTTTGGCACGCTCTTGGAGATGGTGGACGTCTCCGAGAATCAAATCGCCGATAGTTGCTACCAACAAGACGTGTTCTTTGGCGGTCCGGTCCGCGTGGAACAACTCTGGGTGATCCACAACTCGCCGGACCATATCTTCGCGGATTCCGACGACGAGGTCCTCTTTCACCCACAATGGCACCTCTCGTCGGATGCCGGCTCGATCAAGTTTCTGGCTAAGAAGGCCGAACACAAGTTTCGGCCGCTCATGGGCTATGCGGGCTGGGGGCCGGGGCAGCTCGAAGACGAGATCGGTGAGGGCTCATGGTTGGTCTTGGATTTCGACGAAAAATTCATCGACACGAGTGTGGATGAAATGTGGGATTTTGCGCTGACTAAGCTCGGCATTGACGAGACCACTTTCCTCATGATGGGCAAGGCCGGCCAGGCTTAAGGTCTCACGTTATCGGTGCCGGACGCGGATCACCCAGGTCAGGCGCGCCATATTCTTCAACACGTTGGGGACCCGCTTGAAAAGGTTGATGGACGGTGGGCGCTTCTCCACGATCGAGACCGGAATCTCCACAATCGTATAATTCATGCGCTCGGCGCGAATCACGAACTCGCTCGCAAAGAGGTCCTTATCCACCACGCAACGGCCAACAACTTCCAGAAGTCGATCGCGCTTAAAGGCCTTGAGACCATGGGTATCTGTGCCCTTAAAGCCTACAAAAATCCGCAACATTGAGTTCAGGATGAAGGTCGCAGCTTTGCGGTATACCGGGCGTTTATCGGCCGAATGGTTGAGCGCCTTTGAGCCCACCACCATATCGGCGCCATTCTCAAGCTCAGCAATCGCGCGCTTGTAGAAGTCGGTGTCGCAGAGGTCGATCTCGTCACAGATCACGATATCGCCACGCGCATCCAAGATCCCCTTGCGCATCGCTAGCCCATAATTCGGCTCGCCCGCCCGGATAAGCCGGAGCTCGGGATGGCGCTCCATAAGCTCGTGCGCCACCTCTACGGTGCCGTCCTTGGAGCCGTTCTCGCTCAGAATAATCTCATAAGTCCAATCCCGTGAGGTATCGGCTTCGAGCTTTTCAGTGAGATCTGCGACCGAAGCTGAGAGAATCCCTTCCTCGTTGTAGACTGGAATTACGATTGAGACGTCAGGCTTAGACATATCAGGGCTGCATGTATCGGGTAATCCAATTGCGAATCAAAATAAACATCAACGCGTTGCAAATGGCTACCACAAAACCAGCGCCGATCAACAACCAACGCAACGAGCCCTCAAGTTGCATGGCGTAGTAGAAAAGAATCAGCGATGGCAGTGTCAAAAATACAGATGACACTGCCATCGCCGTCTTCGAAATCACCGGTTTTGGTTCTTCTTGCATAGGGTGCGTTACTCGGGTGCTGGCGCCACAGGCTCCTCAGCTGGAGGCGTTGTGCCTTCGGCTGGAGGCGTTGTCTCACCTTCCACAGGAGCTTGCTCCTCTTGCTTCTTCAGCTCTTCCTGCTGAATGCGTTGCTGCTCTTCGAGAAGCTTCTGCTGGTGCTCCTTCTCCATCTCCTGAATTTTAGCATCTTCTGCCTCAGAGCGAGCTTCCTGAGCATTCTCGCGAAGCTCCGCACACTCTTCCTCAGCCTCGGCAAGCTTGCGCTGCGCTTCGGCCAAAAGCTCGTCTGCGCTTGGGCCAGCAGTGCCGCCATCACGCTCGATGAACGAGTAGTTGAAGGTCAAAAGCAGGCCGTTTTGAATCTGGGTGGCGTCGATGAGCTGCGGATCTTTGATGATTCTAAGATCGTAGGTCAGAGCCATCCAGGAGAACACGTTCGTGCTTAGCGACGCATTCAGACCATAACGCATAAGGTCGGTCGCGGAGCGGTCGGTGTCATCGTTGTTCAAAAACGGAATGAGCGCCGTAGCGCCGGCTTCGTAGCTGATGCGCTTGTCGTAGAATTTGCCTTTTGCGCCGAGGAAAGCCTCAGCACCTGCCTGGATCACGTTATCGAGCTCAACAATCTCGATTTCTGGCGTGTCCGCATTATCGTTGGCTGCAAGAACACCGTTTGCGAAGGTCTGACGCGCACCAAAACCAAGACGGAATGAGGCGTTGATAGCCTCGCTTCGCAACGGCTCCAAGAAGGCACCCACAGACTCATTTAAGGTCAGAGGGCTGAACGCGTCTGCCAGGGCCAAACGTGTTGTACTTTCGTTTTCTACGGTACCGTCAAGGCGAGTGATCGCGTAGGCCGTAGGGTCGGCGCTCACGGCTTCCGAAGGAAGGATGCTCGTTTGAACGCTGAGACGGCCAAATGCACCCACCCACTTCAAAAAGAAGTAGTTGTAGAGGCTCTCAAATTCCAACACATCGCTATTCTTGACGAACTCGTCGATCACAGGAGTTCGGGCGAAGCTCTCTTGAATGCTCAGCGTATTGCGGATTTCGTGCTTCTTGTAGAGGTAGTCAAGGCCACCCTTGAGGCTCAAGCCGAACAAGGTCGAATAACCGTCACTTTGGCCTACCACGTTGCTATTCGAGGTGAAGTTCAGGTTTGCACCGATGGTCAAAAGACCATCAAAACCCTGGCGCTCTTCGTCCTCGATCAGCGCGATATCCTCGTCAGGCACAAATTGTGTGTCCTGTGCAAATGCTGGCATCGCGGCAAGAATCGCGGCACCGGTAACCAAACACAAACTTAGATTTTTCATACATTCACCTTAAAAACGGGCTTACTCGCCTTTGTTCGTCACGGTAACGTGGGGATAAGGAATCCCAATTTTTGCCTCGTCGAGCGCGTATTTAGACGCCCGAATCAGCGCATCAAGTGTTGGCCAATAATGCTCGGTCGGAACCACCACGCGGACCGAAAAATCCACCGACGATCCACCAAGCCCTGTCAGTACCACCATTGGCTCTCCAATCACGTGATCGAGTTTGGCAGCCGCGGCCATCAAGACCTCGCGCGCCGTGTCGATGTCGGCCTCATACTCAATTCCGACAGCCACGTCCACTCGTCGCTCAGAATTGTAGGTGACGTTCTCAATGGTGCTCCCAAAAACCTGTGAATTTGGCACGATAAACCGGCGCTTATCGGCTGTATCGAGCATGGTCGTAAAGAGGCTGATCTCGTCCACGGTACCGGTGTTGCCGGCGATTTGAATCACGTCCCCAACTTTGAACGGACGAAAAATGAGGAGCATGATGCCAGCGGCCACATTTGAAAGGCTTCCCTGGAATGCGAGGCCGATAGCCACGGACGCGCCACCGATCACAGCCGCAAAGCTCGTGGTCTCAACCCCAAACATGCTCAAGCAGCCCAGAATCGCCAGAATCACGATGGTCCAACGCGCAATATTTCCTACGAATCGTGCAATGGAGACATCGATCTTTTCTTCTAATCTTTTCGTCAGCACACTTTGAACTTTTCCGCCGACCAAAAATCCTAGCCAAAGTACAAATAGTACCCCAAGCACCTTCACGCCATATTCCAAAACCATTAGCGCAGTTTGTTCGCCAAGGCCCATGCTCTGTAACCACTCAACCATTACACTCTCCTATCTGTGTGTTTATGTGTCGTCCCGCGTGAGTCCATAACCAATTTGGCGTTTTATGTCTACGAGAGGTCTCTCGCGGTTGGGCAGGACCAGAGCTAGAACGTCCGATCCGCCCGGCCCTGTGATGCGTGGAGTCCTTCTTGGATACATTTTTCCTAAGATCTGCATCCTGAGCCTTCCCACGTTCATCTAGGACGTGGATAGAGCCCGCGTGTACATGTCTAGAAAATGGAAGTACTTTGTCGTAGAGAGTAATAGACGCATCGCGCACACTCCGAGAACCTCAAGGAATCCATGCTTAGCCAAGACCATCAGGCCCAACTCGACTTTATCAAGCAAGAGATCGCGCAACTCGTGCGAGACGGCTCCACTTCAAGCGCTATCGAGCGACTTACCATGATGCTTGGCTCGATGGGCGAGCTCGAGGACTACAAGCCTCTGAGAGGGGCGATCCTGGCGCTGCGCGCAGATCTGCGCCTTGACGAGGACGACGAAGAAGGGGCCTGGGAAGACGCTCAAAAGGCCATGAATTTTGGTTGGTACGACGCTGCGGTACACGCGATTGCAGGCTGGGCCATGCTTCATATGGAAAAGCTCGACGTGGCGCGCGACCAGTTTACCAAGGCCATTGAGCTCAATGCTGAAAAGGCCAGACCCTTTGTGGGGCGCGCGCTTGTGGCGCTCGAAGAAGAAGACTTTGACGGGGCTCGTCAGGACCTGACGCGCGCAGTTCAGATCGACCCCAAGGACGACACGGCGTGGGCGCTTCGAGCGGAAGTTGGTATCAATCTCGGGACCGTAGAATCAGCACTTGCGGACATTCAGCGCGCCCGGACCATCGCGCCTGAAGATGCCGATCACGCCCTCTTTTTTGCGCGACTCATCCTGACCAAGGGGGATACCGAGGCGGCTCGAAAGGCGCTCGGTGTGGCGGTTGCAGACGAAGATGCGGCCCTCGAGGCGCTGTGCTTGCGAAGTCACTTGAACCTGCAGGCCTCCAAGGTCAAGGAGGCACGCGCGGACGCCATCAAGGCCACCAATAACTTCCCGGACGAGGCCTTTGCCTTTGTGTGTCTCGCGAGCGCGCAAATCGCCGAGGGCAACGGTCAGCTTGCGCTCAAGGCCGCCGAGCGCGCCGTGGCGCTCGACCCTACGCTGCCGGACGCGTACATCGCTCGCGCCGCCGCAAACCACCTCTTGGGCAACACCGAGGCGCGTCTTGAGGACGAGGCGCGGTTTAAGGACGAGATGCCAGAGCTTCATGAATTCCTGCTCGGTCCGGTGGCGGCCCATATCGACCCGGCTGCGTTCTTCCCAGCGCCGCCAGCGCCAAAAGCCAAAGAGCCCGCAAAACCTCAGGGAGCGCCCGGGATTCCCGGGATGGAGGGCATGCCGAACTTCGGGATTCCGGGTCTCGGCGGCATGAATCCTGCCGCGATGCTCGACCAAGTCTTTGACGCCGATGGCAATATCAAGCCGGCCTTTAAGCCCATCATGCGCATGGCGCTCAAAAACGCGCCATCTCTGCTCAAGACCATGCCTTCGTCCATGCTTGAGCAGCGCGGCATCGACCCAAAAATGCTCGATGGCGTAGACCTCGACAATATCGATGAGGCCGAGCTCGAAGCTCAAATGAAGCTTTTCTACAAGATGATGAAATCCCAAGGGTAGTGGGTGTCATGGTGGTACCAATTGACGACGTGGATCCGTGGAGCCTCGTGCGCGCGGTGCCCTCTCACCGCACTTGGCGCGCATGGCGCGGTCCAAATGGGGATTTTCACCTCGCCGTGGGCCACGCGTGGCGCATGTCTACGAATGGTCGAAGCCCCGCACTAGACCTGAGCGACCTAGGTCGCATGCTCAAAGATACGCCCGGCCAAATCGCGACCATTTCCGTAGCGTTCGACCCGAAACGAACCCACCAAAAGGACCAAATCTGGAAGGATTTTGCGCCTATTGAAATCAGCGTGCCCGAGGTGCTCTTCCAACGCGTAGGCGGGCGTTGGTCGCTTACCATCGTCGCGGACGCCGAGCGATTCGAGACGGTAGAGCGAGGTGCGAAGGCGATTCATCAAAGCGCGCTTACTGGCACTGTGCCTGAAGCTCAGATTGAAGGGCAAGTTGAGTTTGGCACTTATCGCGCCGAGGTTCAGCGGGCCTTAGAGGCACTGCATAACGAAGACGTTTCCAAGATTGTCATGGCCAGAAAGGCAGAGTTCAGAGCGAATTCTGAGATAGACCATGCCCGAGTTTTAAGGCGTCTCGACGAGCGTTTCCCAAACTGCTTTGTGTTTGCGCATCGCGCAGGAGGAAGTCAGAGTGGTCCAGGCGCAGTCTTCCTTGGAGCCTCTCCGGAGCGCCTCGTTGCCTGCGATTCCGGCACGCTACATACCGAAGCTCTCGCTGGTTCTGCGGGCGTTGGGCAGTCCGAGACGGAGCGTTCAGAATTGGCCAATGCGCTGATGAAAAGCGAGAAGGATCTCAGAGAACATCACCATGTGGTGGACTATATCCAAGAAATTTTGGGCCCGATAACGTCCGGTTTTGAACTGGGTGAACTCGGCGTCAAATCGCTAAAAAACGTTCAGCATCTGCACACACCCATTCGCGCGAAGTTGAAAGAAGGCGCGACGATACTGGATGCGGTGAAGGTGCTCCATCCTACCTCGGCTGTGGGTGGCTCTCCGCGCGAGCGCGCACTAGAGCTCATCGCCGAGATCGAGGGCTTTGACCGCGGCTGGTACGCGGGTGCGCTCGGGTGGATGGGGCTTGGCGACTCGACGGATGGGGAACTCACGGTGGCCATCCGAAGCGCGATGATTCGTAAGAATATTGCGGAACTCTATGCAGGAGCGGGCATCGTAGTCGGTAGCGATCCGGTGGCGGAAGATCAGGAAACTCGGGTCAAAATGCGGGCACTTCTGGAGGCCCTCGAATGAATTTTTTGGCAAATATCAACGTGCTCTGGGGCCATATCCTAATCGACGAGCTCGCGCGAGCAGGCGTACGCGAGGTGGTAGTTTCACCGGGTTCGCGCTCAACGCCCCTGACGCTAGCCGCAAACGCCCATCCTGACATTCGCGCGATCAACGTCATCGACGAGCGAAGTGCGGGCTTTCTGGCGCTGGGATTGGCCATGGCCACCGAGCGACCTGTGGTGCTCATCTGCACCAGCGGCAGTGCGGTCTCGAACTACCACCCGGCGATCTCGGAGGCTCGGCAATCACGAGTCGGTCTGATCGTCTTGAGCGCCGACCGGCCCGAGTGGTTGCGCGAGGCCGGAGCGCCCCAGGCCATGCGGCAAGACCAGCTTTTTGGACCGCACACCGTCTGGTTCCACGAGCTGGCACAGCCCGAGGCAGACCGGCTTAAGCTGCGCTACGTGAGGTCTACGGCCGATAAGGCGGTGGCCATGAGTGAGCGTGGGCCGGTGCACTTGAACGTGAGTTTCAGAAAGCCCCTCGAAGCCACCGAAGTACCGCGCGATGCACCCGATGGTGTGCGCGACTTGGAGCTCGGGACGCCGGAGGTTGCGGGTCGCGCGGATCGGCAGCCATGGGTGAGAGTTTTGGGTAGTGCCCAGAGTGATAGCGCGCCGGTTTTACGAGCGCTGGCGAACGCCGAGCGGCCCTTGGTCACCGTGGGTGCGGATTGGAAGGCGAGGCGGTGGCGGCCTTTCGTGGCGTGGCTAAAGCAGCTTGGGTATGCGGTATGGGCTGAGGCTCAGTCCGGGGTGGTTGGAAATGTGGCGCGGCTAGATGCTTCAGTGCAGCCGGACCTTGTGGTGCATCTTGGGCGTGCGCCGATCGACTGGCCCGCGCAACGTTGGATGAACTCGCTTGAGTGCGAGCTCATCTTTGTAGGCCCCGACGATAGCCACGGGCTGGAGAACCCCGAACACCTCGCCTCTACGTGGCTCCGTCTACGAGGGCTCCGTCCTCGTAGGAAGGACTTGGAGATCATTCAGAATTTCCAACCCCAAGAGGAATTTTCAAAGAACCCGAAGCCTAAAGCACTCGAATCCAACAAAGACACCAAAGAAATACCTCAGTTTCCTCATCCAAATGAGCAACAAAGAAAAATTTGGATATCTAACGAAACCAACCACCTAACGCAGACAGAGGGCGTGCCGACCTTTTTCGACGGAGCCATCCACTCAGCCCTCCACGCACTAGACCCATCTACGGCTATCTTCGTCTCCTCAAGCATGCCGTTTAGAGACTTTGAGAATTTTGGTCCAAAAGGGCGTGACGTGTTTGTAAATCGGGGGTTGAACGGGATTGATGGGGTCTTGTCTTCGGCGTTTGGTGTGGCGGCAGCGCGTGTGCCCGACGGCTCGAGGCCAGGTGTGGTGGCCGTCGTTGGCGACGTGGCTTTCTCGCACGACGCCAGTGCACTCTTGACCGCGCGCCGCGCCGGCATCAGCGCGATAGTCGTCGTCATCAACAACGGTGGCGGACGCATCTTCGAGTTTCTCCCAGTCAAGGGTCAGGCGGGCTTCCAAGAACATTTCAACACCGAACCCTCAATTGATTTGCAAGCCCTCGCCCTGGCCTATGGCGCTGGATACGCTCGAGTCACCGCCCAAAAGCCTCTGGAAAACGAGCTCCAAAAGAGGCAAGACCAGCCCGGCATCCACCTCATCGAAGCCGTCGTAGACTGGGAATCTTCAATTGCCACGCGTCGCAGCATCTTAGAGGCGCGAGCTGGTCTAAGCTCTGTCCGCGTTGCGACTCCCGTACACGCGGGCTCTGTCCGCGTTGCGCCCTGGGCGATTACCGCCCTCCACGGATTCTCAGGAACCCGCGCAGATTGGCGCGTAATTGAGCCTTACCTCGGGCCGATCGAAGCACTGAATTTACCGGGTCACGAGGGAAAGTCAGGCGTAGAGACCTGGGATCAGGCCATCGAAGACCTGGCCCAGGAACTCAGGTCTCAAGACCGCCCAGTGCTCATCGGCTACTCGATGGGTGGCCGCCTGGCTCTGGGGCTCGCGAGCACGTACCCCGAGCTGATTTCGGGTCTCGTGACGATTGGCGCGCGGGCGGGCTTGCCAGAGTCCGAACGCGGCGCGCGGGCTCAGGAAGACGAGGCTCGGGCCACGGCGGTTGAGAGGGACCTACACGGCTTTATGCGCGAATGGGCGCGTCTTCCTCTCCTAAACCTCAGGCCGGCTCACCCCGCACGAGCTCCGGGCCGTGTGGCACACTCTGGCGAGGGTTTAGCCAGTGCGCTGCGGGCGCTCGGCCCCGCGAGGCAACCACTCTACGACGTCAAGCTTAAGGTCCCCGCGCTCTTTGTGGCCGGCGAACTCGACAAGGTCTATTGCGAAGCGGCGCGGGAAATGGCAGAGACGCTCGGCGCGAAGGCCGCCGTGGTGGCCAACGCCGGGCACGCCGCCCACCTGGACGAACCAGAGGCGACCGCTGCCATCATTTCGGAGTTTCTGGAGCAATTATGAGTGCCGTAGCTGAAATCTCTCCTGCTCGAGCCTGGGTCCTCGCGACTCGCCCTAAAACCCTACCTGCGGCGGTAGCCCCCGTTTTGGTGGGTATGGCGGTGGCGCATGCGATCGGGAAATTTGCGCTCCTTCCAGCGCTGGGCGCGCTTTTGGGCGCGATGCTCATTCAAATCGGCACCAACCTCGCGAACGATTATTTCGACTTCAAAAAGGGCGCCGATACCCACGAGCGCCTCGGTCCGATGCGCGTGACCCAGGCTGGCCTGATCGATGAAACGGCGGTCCGAAACGCCATGATTGGCACGTTCGCGGCGTCGGCACTGGTCGGCGTCTACTTGGTGGGCGTGGGTGGCTGGCCGATCCTCGTCATCGGAATCTTGTCGATCCTCTCGGGAATCGCCTACACGGGCGGCCCGTTTCCCCTCGGGTATCACGGCCTCGGCGACCTCTTTGTGTTCATCTTTTTCGGCGTGGTCGCGGTCTGCGGCACAGTCTGGGTGCAGGCGCTCGAATGGTCTTGGTTGGCGCTTATCAGCTCAGTCCCAGTTGGCCTCTTGAGCGTAGCCATTCTCATCGTGAACAACTATCGAGACCGCCATACGGACGTCAAAGCCGGCAAACGAACGCTCGCCGTTCGGCTAGGCGGAAAGCTCACCCGATGGCAATACGGCGTGACCTTGGCTTTGGCATATATCGTGCCGGTAGTGCAGTTCGCGCTCGGCCATCTCAGCCCATTCGCGCTCCTTCCTCTCATCACTCTCCCGCTCGCTCTTCGCCTCTTCCGCGACTTCATCAGCCTCAATGGCTCAGACCTCAATCCCGTCCTCGAGAGAACCGCCAAGCTGCTGGTGATCTTCTCCGCGCTCTACGCTCTCGGGATTGTTGGCCTCTAACTTTTTCTGCGGTTTTCAAAAATCTAAACTTTTTTCGCAACACTTTCGAATTTTGTCCGAAAATAAGAATACGGGCCCAAGTTTTGGGATCCGTCATTCTGATTAACCAACCCTAAGAAGGGGGACAAAATGATAAAGTTAACGCCTAAAATGGCGAAGCCGCACGAGGCATGGTGCCTCAACATTGCATTGCAGGTGTGCGGCGAAGTCAGAAAACATGAATCCTTTCGCCAACACCGGACAGTGGACGCGATACTCCATATGCCGAATCCAGTGGCGCATTGGGGACCACTGGCAGGTCTCTTGTGCAGGCGAGACGTACTGGTTGAGCATTTTTCGAACTCAGTGAGTTTGTCCGATTTAGGATCCTGTCGCGAGAAGATCGGCTATGCGTCGTACCGGTACTTCACAACACGGATAAAGAATCGGACAGAGCTCCACCCATCCATGGTGATCCTGTCTCATCGCACGCCCGAACGTGTGCTCAAGGAGCCCAATATGTTCGAACCAACTCCACACAAAGGTATTTGGAGGTGGGGATCGGTGGAATGCGGCCCTATCTTCATCGTCGCAACCACGGCTCTCGAAGACACACCCGAGTTTGAGTGGATGAAGATGACCACTCGCCTGCCCCAAACTCCAAACGAGTTTAACAAGGCGGTGAGATTGATAAGTGAAAACATAAACGATAAAATACAACCCGAAGATCTGGAGAAGACCATGTTTGATTTCATGTATGTAGATGGGGTGAACGTTCTGACGTACGCCGAAGAGCAAAAGAAGGCCGCCGAAGAGCAAAAGAGGTTTGCGGAAGAAGTTCTCCGTGAACTTCAGGAGCAGAAAAAGCTCAATGAAAAGGCTTTCCAAGAAATCGAGGCACTCAAGGCCGAGTTGAGAGCCAAGAGCTAGAAATTTTGAGAGACCACGCCAATTCGTCTCAGAATTCTGATGAACCTACATAGGCGCCACCCCCAACTCCCGCAGTCCGTCTAGGCCTTGCGCTCTGGCATAAGTCCTGCTTTGAATAGCAGTCGAGGACGAGGACTTTATGCGATATCTCTTAATAATTGCTTTGCTGGGTTTGGTCGGATGTGACCGCGGCGAGTTTGGTGGGCGAAAGGCTGGCGGCGAGTATATGCCGCAGGAGCCCAACACAGGCGGAAATAACGACTCCGACCAGAACAACTCAGCCCCCGTCCAGCCCGGCGACAATTATGGCGAAAACAACGATTCGGGCCTCAATAACGAGGCACCTCCAGTGGGCGAGCCCGCGCCGGATTTTGGGGTTTGGCTTGTTGATGCAGCGTCCGAGGCCGGGTTTGCCGAGCTCGGGTCGCATCGCGATAATGTGATCTACTCCCCGTTTTCCACGGCTCAGAAGCTCGCCGCGGCGCGAGTCCTCAACAATCAGGGCACTCAGGACGCAGAAACCATGCTCGAGCTCGCCGCGTCTCTGCAGGACCCCACGCTCTTCTTTGAAACTTCGGTATGGTTTCAAACCGGGCTTCGAAGTCAGGATGCGGACCGTCTAGCCGGCCTCGTCGCGATTCGCACGGTGGACTTTACCCAACAAGAAAGCGCTCGCCAGCAAATCAATAACTACTACCGCGATGCCTCCTCCGGCCTTGTCACCACGGCTCTTAGCTCGCCGCTGGCTGCCGAGACCCAGGTGGGACTCGTGGACGTCTCGTTCTTTGCAGACACCTGGACACAGCCTTTTGACCAGAGTCGTACGGCCTCAGCTACCTTTGCCGGGTTTACGGGCGATTCCGAAGTTCAGATGATGGAAGTTGAGGGGACCTTTGTGCACCACAGAACCGACGCCTGGAAGACGGTGATTCTCCCCTATTCATCGGGCGCGAAGCTCTTTGTGATCATTCCCGAAGACGGCGAGTTCGATAACGTACAGGCGCTCTTGAGCCCGTCGTTTTTGGCCGCGGAAGAAGGTCGTGCAAACTCGGAATATCTCGTGGTTCGACTCCCAAAAGTTGAGCTCGACCAGCGCGTCAACGAGGAGGCTTACGCCGAGCTTTCGTCGCAGTTTCAGAGCGAGCTCGGTGAAGTGAGCACCGCACAACGCGCCACGCTAAGCTTCAGTGAAATGCATACCGTAGCCACCTCAGAGACCGATGCCGGTGACCCAGGTGTGGGTGAGACCCCGCCGTCCAATGATATTCTGATGTCGGTGGATGCGAATCGGCCGTTCTTCTGGGCCATCCGTGCCGCCGACGAGCGAACCGTGCTCATGCAGGGTCAGGTCGGCGCGCTCTAGTCAATTAGAGCTCCGGGCCAAGCGCTTCCTTAGCCACCTTTCTCACATTCGGGCTATCGTGGCCTTCGGCTACTGCCTGCAAATAGGTTCTGGACTCGGGCGTTTTCAAATCCGCCACAATATAGAGCATCGGAAGCATCTGAGGGTTCGCATCACGGCTAAAATCCTCGGTGATCCGAATTACGTTCGAGTAGGACTCCTCATCCTTCATGGATACCAACATGGCCGCTGCGGCGACCTGCAGGCGCTCGTCGCGCGCGTCCAAGAGCGGCCGGACAAGGGGCACAGAACCCTCGATTCGGCGGTCACGAGCTTCCTGAACCGCGATCAATTTTGTGGCGTTATCATTATCGCCGGAGAGCACTGCCAAGATCTCCTGGTCGTTCGCTGATTTGACTTTTGCCGCCGCCCCAACTCGTTTCACAAACCGCCGTCTGGCCTCCTCAACAAGAGAAGGGACACGCCGGTCGTCAATATCCGCATCTCGGACTACGACCTCCGCCTTGAGCTCGCCGAACACGCTAGTATCCACCCCGACCCCACCAACGAGCATGACCTCCACCGACTCAGGGCGCTCACGCACGTCAAAAATCGCGTACCCTTTGCCTTTTGTGGGGCCGTCTGGGTCGAAGGACTCGTGCGCGTGTAGGTCAGATTGGATGCCAGCCTCAAGCGCTTTGATGTCCACTCCTTCAAGCTTCATCACTGCCTGCGAAGCCTGAATTTTAAACTCGGTAACGGCGATTGGACCTTCAGCCGTCGGTGTCTCTTCGGCGGGTTGCGGGATGCTCTCGCTAGGCGCCGAAGGCGCGCTGGTCTCCTTCTTGTCGCAACCGACCCAAAGGCTCCCCGCCAATAAGAAAACAACTAGATTTGTACAACGTTTCATCGGGCCAGCTTAACTCACTTCCCGTTGAGCGCCCAATTATATTCGGCAAAGGTAATCTTGATGTCCTCGCCTTTGAGCAGCTCGGCGTGCTCCGGGACGTACTTCGCCAGATAGGCTTGCACACTGCCTTCGTCGTGTTTGAAGTCGTCCGCGAACCACTCGAGCAGCTTGCTCGTGGTCACGGTGTTACCCTCAACCTTGGTAGCTTTGGGCAAGAAAGCCTTGGTGTTGGCCTCGAGCACCTTTTGAACGTTCTTATGCGTGAACGCTTTGGCCTTGAGCGGCGGACATGATTGCGCCGCGCAGTTGAGCGCGAAATGCACGCGCGCGTCTTTGAACGTGGGCCGGATAATCGTGTGTTCCAGGTGGTCCAGAGTCATCGTTTGGCCCGCGACTTTATGCTCGATCTTCTTGAAGAACCCGTCCACTTTGAGCACATTTTTGACCGGCCAATTGTCCAACACAGATGAGATCACGAGCGCATTATAGGCGTTGAGATAGAACGCGAGCTGCGCGTCTTTGGACCCTTTGACCTCGGCCGTGCCCACAGCTTCCACGTATGCTTTGAGCTTTGCGTAGTCTTCCTCGGAATCCTTGAGTGCCGAGTACTTGACTTGTCCACCCTTGACGTAGGTCTTGAGCAAAGCGTTGAAGGGCTTGTGGTCGATGACGTCCTGGGCAAAGGCCGGCAGGCCCACCAAGAGTACGAGCAAGAGTGTTGATATAGAAAATATGGATTTCATTTGTATCTCCTCTATTTGGTTCAGACGTACTCATCTAGCGCGGGATTCAAATTTTGACCACGTTGACGAGATGGCCTTGCTCGTTTAGACCCATTAAAACGCATCGACTAAGGAGACACTATGCCATTGCTGCCACCCATCGACTTTAAGGCGTGGATAGAGGAGAACCGCCATCTTTTAAAACCACCCGTCGGCAACAAGAAAATCTGGGAAGACACCAACTTTGACGTCTTTGTGGTCGGAGGTCCCAACAAGCGAAAGGACTACCATATCGACCCTGATGAGGAGTTCTTCTACCAGATCGAAGGCGATATGACGCTCAAGGTCGTGGTCGACGGCGAGTTCAAGGATATCGTGATCCCGGAAGGCGCGATCTTCCTGCTCCCGCCCTATATCCCGCACTCACCGCAGCGCGGCGAGAACACGGTCGGACTTGTGATCGAGCACAAACGCCAGGAAGGTGATAAGGACGGACTTCGATGGTACTGTGATGGGTGTCACGAGGTCCTCCACGAAGAGTTCTTCCAACTTCACGATATCGTTGGGCAGCTCAAAGCGGCTATCGGCAATTTCCGTGAAAACGACGCGCTAAGAACCTGCAAATCCTGTGGTCACTACCTCGAGATGTAATCCATGAAAGTCGATATCCATACTCATATCTTGCCTGCCGGCTGGCCGGATTTGCGTGAAAAATACGGGTACGGAGGGTGGATTCAGCTCGAGGTCGAGGGCTCTTGCGGGCGCATGATGACTGAGGGAGAGCTCTTTCGCAAAGTCGACCCGAACCTCTGGGACCCAAAGACACGACTCGCCGAGTGCGAGAAGTTTCAGGTGGATGTGCAGGTGCTCTCCACGGTGCCCGTGATGTTTTCGTACTGGGCTGAACCTGAGGACACGCTCGATCTCTCGCATTTCCTGAACGACCACCTCGTCGGTATCGTCGAGCAATTCCCCAAACGTTTTGTGGGCCTCGGCACGCTCCCCATGCAAGCGCCGGAGCTCGCTGCGCGTGAGCTTGAGCGCTGCATGGCCATGGGTTTGCGGGGCGTGGAGATCGGCACGCACGTCAATAATATCAACCTCGATGACCGCTCATTTGACCCCATCTGGGAGGTCGCCCAGAAGACTGGCGCCGCGATCTTCGTGCACCCTTGGGATATGATGGGCATGAAGCAGCTGCAGAAATACTGGATGCCCTGGCTTGTGAGCATGCCCGCGGAGACCTCGCGCGCGATTTGCTCCATCCTTATGGGCGGCGTGCTCGAGCGATTCCCCGGCCTTAAGTTTGCGTTTGCCCACGGTGGCGGCTCATTCCCGGGCACGCTCGGGCGCATCAGCCATGGCTTCGAGGTGCGTCCCGACCTCTGCCAAACCGAGACCACCACGCCTCCGGCTGAGTTCGTCAAAGAACTCTACTTTGACTCGCTGGTCCATGACGCGAAAACGCTTGAGTTCCTCCTGGATATCGTAGGCGAAGATCGCGTGGCTCTGGGTACTGATTATCCGTTTCCGTTGGGCGAGCTTAGCCCCGGAAAGCTCATCGAAAGCACGGACCTCAGCGCTCAAACTAAGGAGCGTCTGCTCAGTGGGACAGCGCTCGAATGGCTCGGCCTAAACCGTGAGGATTTTGAGACCCCTGCCAGCCTCGCGCACACCAAATCTCTTTAGAGGGATGCCATGAAAGCCACGCTTCATCTTGAGAAGTACGACACTCAGATCGACATGTGGGGGGCCATCGACCTCTCTACGCGGGTGGAGTTCTACGGCCCTCAACCGAACGCATTTGGCATCCCGCGCGCCCGCTCCGCGCCTTTCAGAGCCGGCGGTTTTGTGGGTGATACCCGCGAGGACGGGAGCGTCAACTGCGAGACGTTCGAGATGTGCCCGCATGGAAACGGCACGCACACCGAGTGTGTCGGCCATATTGTTGATGAGCGCTTGAGCGTTGCGGATTGCCTGACTCAGCCGTTTTGGATGGCGGCTGTCTTGAGCGTGTTCCCGGAACCTCTGGGCAGCTCTGAGGAGACGTACCTCGCGCAGAGTCATCCCGAGGACGTGGTGGTTACCGCCCGCGCGCTTCGCGCCGCCTGGGAACAATCCGTGCCTGATGCCTGGCCCCCCGAGGCCCTGGTCCTGCGCACACTCCCAAACCCGGAATCCAAGAGACACCAACATTTTAGCGGCCATAACCCTGTCTACTTCACCAAAGAGGCCATGGAGTTCTTGGTGGAGAAGGATCTTTTGCATCTTCTGGTGGACTTTCCGTCCGTGGACCGCGAAGAAGACACGGGCTTATTGCCGAACCATCATGTGTGGTGGGCGGTGCCGCCGTCTGCAAGGGCGGGCGCCGGGCGCCCAGAGTGTACCATCACCGAGATGATCTACGTACCCGCTGAGGTCGAGGACGGCCCCGCGATGCTCGCCATCGAGTGTCCAAACTTGATGTTGGATGCCGCGCCGTCCAGACCGAGGCTTTACCGGTTAGAATAGGTATGGAGGTTTTGCGTGTGGACAAGTTCTTCACAACCCCCTATTCATTGCGACCGTTGATAGGACCTAGAAAGGGCTAAGAAAGATGTCAAAACTCGTAATCGTCGAGTCCCCCGCAAAAGCAAAAACCATCGAGAAATACTTGCCGAAAGGCTATAAGGTCATGGCTTCGGTGGGCCATATTCGCGACCTTCCAGACAGCGCCGGGCAGATGCCAGCGAAGTACAAGAGTGAGTCGTGGGCAAGCCTCGGTGTGAACGTCGACAAGGACTTCGAGGCCGTCTACGTGGTCAAGGAAGCACGAGCCAAAAAGCAGATTGCTGACCTCAAAAAAGCGCTCAAAGAAGCTGACGAACTCATCCTCGCAACAGACGAAGATCGCGAAGGAGAGGCCATTTCGTGGCACCTGATCGAGGAGCTCAAGCCGAAGGTTCCGGTCAAGCGCATGGTCTTCAACGAGATCACGAAGTCGGCCGTCAATCACGCGCTTAATAACACGCGCCAGATCGATATGGACCTCGTTGCCGCCCAGGAAACGCGCCGCATTGTGGACCGCCTGGTGGGTTACCCGCTCTCGATGTTGGTCAAAAAGAAGGTCAATTACACGCTCTCGGCGGGACGCGTTCAGTCGCCAGCGGTGGCCCTATTGGTAGAGCGCGAGCGGGCACGCCGCCGCTTCCGAAGCGCGCAGTACTGGGACCTCAAGGCCCAGCTCACCAAGGGTAAGTCGACCTTTGACGCCGTCCTGAACTCTGTAGATGGCCAGCGCATCGCCGGCTCCAAAGACTTTGATGAGCTCACTGGAAAGCTCTACGACGGGCGCGACGTTCTTCTGATAAAGGAGGAGCTCGCCAAGGCCCTCGCAAAAGGCCTCAAGGACAAGAACCTTAAGGTCTCGAGCATCACGGAGCGCCAGTACACAAGCCAGCCGAAGCCTCCGTTCACCACGTCCACGCTGCAGCAGGAGGCGTCTCGCCAGCTCAATCTCTCGGCAAAAGACACCATGGGACTGGCGCAGAAGCTCTACGAAGCCGGTTTTATTACCTATATGCGTACCGACAGCACGAATCTTTCGCAGCAGGCGATAGACGGCGCACGCAACGCGATTGTGGAGCTCTACACCAAGGAATACCTCCCGAAAGAAGCGCGTATTTACAAGGGTAAGAATAAGGGCGCTCAAGAGGCGCACGAGGCCATCCGTCCTACCGGAGACGCCTTTACACACCCGAGCAAATCAGGGCTTCGTGGGCGCGAAAAGGCGCTCTACGAACTCATCTGGAAGCGCACGGTCGCAAGCCAGATGAAAGACGCTAAGAAGACCTCGATGCGTGTGGACCTCGAAGTCGACGTGGACGGCAAAGTCCTGAATTTCCGCGCCAATGGAAATCGTATCGACTTCCCAGGCTTCTTGCGCGCCTACGTCGAGGGCTCGGACGATCCGGAAGGAAGTCTCGAGGATAAAGAGGTGATTTTGCCGCCGCTCAAAGAAGGCGAAGATCTGCCGTGCAAGAGTGTGGACGCGCTTTCGCACGAGACTAAGCCACCTGCGCGCTACACCGAGGCCAGCCTCACGGCCAAGCTTGAGGAAGAAGGCATCGGCCGCCCAAGTACCTACGCCTCGATTCTGCAAAAGATTGCCGACGGCCGCTTTGCAAAGAAAGAAGGAAAGGCACTGATTCCGACCTATGTGGCGTTTGCCGTGGTTGAGTTCATGGAGAACCACTTCCCAGACTTGATCAACCTCGGGTTTACCGCCGATATGGAAGGCGACCTCGATAAGATCGCCGAAGGACGCGAGGATAAGGTCAACTATCTCCACAACTTCTACCGAAAAGATGGTGCGTTCAAAGACCAGGTGGAAAGTGGCGAGACCAATATCGACGGCGAAGTCTCCAAGATAGTGCACCTCGAGGATTTCGACGGTGTGCTCCGCGTCGGTCGCTACGGTGCGTACGCACAGTTCGGCGAGAACGATGAGGTGGTCACGGTAAATATCCCGGACTCTATTCCGCCGGCGGAGCTTACGCCTGAGCGCGTCCAAGATCTTTTGAAGGCAAAGACTGAAGGCCCAAAAGTTCTGGGTAATCACCCCGAAACCGGCGAGAAAATCTACGTCCTGAGCGGCCGTTTCGGGCCGTATCTGCAGCTCGGCGGGTTCGACGACGAGAAAGAAAAGACCGAAGAAAAGCCGAAGAAAGGGAAAGGCAAAAAAGTCGCCAAGGAAAAGCCCAAGCGCGCCTCTATCCCCAAAAATCTTTCGCCCGATGACGTTACGCTCGAGCAAGCCGTACACATGCTTTCCTTGCCGAGGCGCCTGGGTAAACACCCTGATGATGGCGAGTGGGTCGAAGCCGGTGAGGGCCGCTTCGGACCTTATGTTCGGCACAATAAGGACTACCGTCCGCTCGAGTCAAAAGACGAGATCTTTACGGTTTCACTCGAGAAGGCCCTTGAGCTTTTGGCGCAGCCCAAAGCCCGCGGTGGCCGTACCAAGAAAGTCCTCAAGGACCTTGGTAAACATCCTTCAACGGGTGAAGAAATCCAAGTGCTCGACGGTCGATACGGCCCCTACGTCAAAGCCGGGAAGACCAATGCGACCATTCCAAAGGGCGTTGAACCGGGCGATTTAACTCTCGAGAAAGCCGTTGAACTCATCGCCGAGAAACGTGCGAGCTAGCCATGCGCAATCTCTACGCCATTCTTTTGGTTCTGATGGGATGCTTCGCTGCTCCGGCTTTTGCGCAGGAGACTGAAGACGCCACGGCTGAGGTGACCGAAGAGGCCATCGTTCAGACGTCTGAGGTGGTTCTCTGGGAGATTCAAGGGACTGATGCGACCACGGTCTCTGCGTTTAAGCAGGGGCTTCGCGAGGCCCTGGCGGGTGAAGCTGGCCGGCATCTCTTGGACGACGCGGCCTTCGCTCAGTTCTTCTCCAAAGCAAGCCCGGAGGTCCCTTCGTGCCTGATGGGCCTCGAGCCTTGCCCTAGTGCCGCCGGGCTCGCCTTTGAAATGGCGGGACTCTCCCTGGTCATCCGGGTGGAGCTGAAATCTACACAACTTGCCAATTACGCCCTGATCGACGGCCGTGGTGCCGAGGTCCGGACCAAGGAGATTACGGCCACAGGGGTGCGTGAGCTCGCGTTTGCGCTCATCGCCGACGTCTTTGATGCTACGGGCAGCGTGAGCTTCAATACGCGCCCTGAAGGCGCCACAATCGAGATTGACGGAGAACAGGTCGGGACCACGCCCTACGTGACTAGACTCAGCATCGGAACGCACGAGTACACGCTGCGGTTGCAGAAGTACCAGCCGATGACGGGCTCCATCGTGGTGCGCTCCGGCTTGACCGAAAAGGTCGATCACGTCTTCCAAGAAGAGGCCGGCTATTTGTTGATCACCGAGGCACCAAGCGGCGCTAGGGTCTTTGTGAACGGCTCGTACGTAGGTGATGCGGGGCAACCGATCGAGCTCGAACCCGGCATGTACGCTATCGAAGTCCGTGCGGAAGGCTATGAGACCATGCGCGAAACTGCCCAGATTCAGCCCGGGCTCGAAATGCGCAAAACCGCACCACTCGTGGCGACATCGGGCTTCTTGAAGGATTTCGGCTCGGGCGCGATTCAGGTCAACAAGTACCAGCTCAAACTCGGCTACGAACATGGCTTCCAACGCCTGACCTTCCAGGACGCGCGCGGCGAAGCCTACGAGTTCGAGTCCATCTTGGACGGCGAGGGCACCTACCCGATTTTCGGCGCCAATTCAGCGCGCGTAAGCTCCAACGGGGTGCGCCTCGACCTGAGCTACTTCTTCGAATATTTCGGTATCACCGTGCTCTCCATGTCCTATCGCGGCTCAAGTCCGGACGTGCCAGTGGCCCTTCTCAACGAGTCAGGAGAGACCGTGGAAGGCAACCTGAGCTCGGTCAGCCGCCTCCAGATACGCCCGTTTCAGCTGGCCTACCGTCATGTGTACAAAAACGTAATGCCGATTGCGGAAATCGGCGTGGGCATCGACCTTCAGTGGATTGACGTGGAGTCTGTGGCGGCACTCGAGCCCATTGCGCTCAGTCAGACCGACGCGTTTGCGACCATCGGTTTTGGCGCGCAATACTTCTTCACACCGGCGTTTTTCGGCAAGTTTCGCTACGCGCTCCAAGCCTATTTCGAAGACACCCACGAGACCGAGCACCTGCTCTATCTCGGCGTAGGCCTTGCGCTACCGAATCTTTTCGGTCTGGAAATTGAGCCCCCGGAGACGCTGTGAAATTCAAGTCTTTGAAACTCAAAATTCTGACTTTATTACTCGTACTCACGGCCTCGGCAGCAGTCTCGGCACAGGATTACGAGTCGATCCTCAAGTCCGGAAACGCCGCCTATAACGAGGGCAAGTACGTCGAAGCCCAGGGGCTCTACGTCAAGGCTATTCAGGCCGATCCGGGCGCTGCACTCGGCTACCGAAACCTCGCGCGCGCCTACTTCTGGACCGACCAATACGCCGCTGCCGCTCACTATTACGAGCATTATCTGAAACTCGCACCCACCGAGAGCGCTGACCTCGAGCAGGTCCGCGGCGAGCGCAAACTCGCCGTCTCTCGCGCCGGTGAAGACGTCTGGCGCATGCCCGAGAATATACGTATGGCGCGCCAGGCTCTGGAGACCGAGCTCGGCTCCGGCAAGGCGTTCACGCCCGGCGGTGGCGGTGCCTGGGGGCTCTACGAGACTTTGTTGCGCACCGGATACGCCGACCCAGACTTGGTACAGATTCGGGCGACCCTGACTCGCCGATTGATGGACGAGCTCGATGCGAAAATGCTCCCAGCACCGCAAGATATCTTGCCGATCGCGAGTTTTGAGGACTGGCAGGTCCAGGCTCAGAGGCTCGTGGCGATCAAGAAGCTCCAGAAGGATCCCGTGGTCTTGGACCTGGTAAATCGAAGGTCTACCGTGGTTGAGTCTGCCATTGCCCTTTTGGCGGGCCAGCCAGAGCAAGCCGTGGATCTAGCCCGGCTCGCCCGCAGCTCGAACCCAGATCTGAAGTTCCTTGCGTGGTATGAGATTGTGGCGCTCACCCGCGCCAATAAACACGAAGAAGCACTCAATGCTGTCGAGACTTTTGCGCGCCAGCTTCGGGCTGAGAATCCCGCGCAGCTTGGGCACGCGATGGCGCTACGTGCGTTGATTTTGAAGAGAGAGGACAGGTCCAAAGATGCGGCCGAAGTCCTCAAGACACTTATCGTTCAAACACCTTGAACATGGAGCGAGTCATGAAGAAATCCCTGATTTTATTGTCTGCAATTTTGATGGTTGGAGTGGTTGCATGTGATTCACCGGCCGGTCCAGAAAAGACAGCTGAGCCCGTTGCGAAAGCCGAGCAGGCTGAAGCTCCTGCAGCGGCTGAGAAGGCCGAAGCGCCAGCAGAGAAGCCAGCTGAGCAGGCTGAAGCACCGTCGGACGACCCGACTAAAGCACCAGCCGACGTAGCTGCGCCTCCAGCAGATGCTGAGAAGACGGCATCGGGCCTCGCTTCCAAGGTCCTGAAGCCTGGAACGGGCGCTACGAAGCCAAGCGCAACCAACCGCGTCGAGGTTCACTACACCGGTTGGACCACCGACGGAAAGATGTTCGACAGCTCGGTACAGCGTGGAACGCCAGCTACATTCCCGCTCAACCGCGTGATCGCTGGTTGGACCGAAGGCGTGCAGCTCATGGTCGAAGGCGAAAAGCGCCGATTCTGGATTCCACAAGACCTCGCCTACAAAGGCCAGCCAGGCGCCCCAGCGGGCATGCTGGTGTTCGACGTTGAACTCCTGAAGATTCACTGATGTTTAGTATCGAAGAAATCGAGGCCATCGCGGTCAAACGCGTGCCTATGAACCTAGATGCGGGGGCCGAATCCCGTGTGACTCGTGCGGCGGACTTCGTCAAAGAACAGGCGATGTCCGGGCGTGCTGTCTACGGCGTCACGACTGGCTTTGGGGCCAATCGCGACCGCGTGATCCGCGCCGCTGATGCAGAGGTCCTCCAAGAACGCCTCATCATGAGCCACGCCTGCGGTGTGGGCGAGCCGTTCCCTACCGAGGTCGTTCGGGCGATGATGGCCCTCCGCATCACCGCGCTATCACAAGGGAACTCTGGGATTCGGTGGTCAACGCTCAACCTGCTCAAAGATATGCTCAACGCCGGTGTTCATCCGGTGATCCCGCGGTTTGGTAGCGTAGGAGCAAGCGGCGATCTCTGCCCGCTCGCTCATATGTGCCTACCTGTGATCGGGTTGGGAGAGGCCGAGTACAAGGGCGAGGTTTTAAGCGGTGCTGAGGCGATGGCGAGGGCCGGACTTGAGCCTGTACGTCTGACCTACAAAGAAGGGCTTGCGCTTCTGAATGGGACCCAGGCAATGACCGCGCTCGGAGCCACAGTGGCTGCACGGTTCCGCAGGATTCTGGACATTGCGGATTTGATCGGCGCGATGAGCCTTGAGGCGGTCGCTGGTCGACTGGACGCGCTCGACCCTCGAATCCATGAGGTTCGAGGCCGTGCGGGTCAAAAAGCTAGTGCTGCTGCGGTGCTCACACACCTCAAAGGCAGTAAGTTGGCGGGTGCCGGGCCGGGCGAAATCGAGGGCAAGGTCGAGTACGTCCAAGACTCGTATTGTTTGCGTTGTATGCCTCAAATCCACGGGGCGTCGCGCGATGTGCTCGCCCACGTTTGGAGCGTGCTCGAAACCGAGGCCATGGCCGTCACCGACAATCCTCTTGTGTTTGTGGAAGAAGACCCCGCGCTCTCTGCGATTCTCTCTGGCGGCAATTTCCACGGGCAGCCCGTGGCCATGGCGTTGGACTATCTCAAAATTGCGATCGCGGAGCTCGGCAATGTCTCGGAGCGGCGAAGTGCCAAGCTCACGGATAAGTACTTCAGTGAGGGGCTGCCGGCGTTCCTGGTCTCCGAGCCCGGCTTGAACTCTGGCTTCATGATTCCTCAATACGTGGCGGCGGCGCTGGTTTCTGAGAATAAACATCGTGCGTCAGCGGCGAGCGTGGACTCTATCCCAACGTCCGCGAATATGGAGGACCACGTCTCGATGGGTACTCATGCGGGTGTGCACGCGATGGAGATTCTGGAGAACGTAGAGAAGATCTTGGGCATCGAGTACTTGATTGCGGGGCAAGCCCTGGATTTGCGCGCTCCAACGACCTATGGCCAGAACACCGGACGTGCGCTTGAACTCCTGCGAAGCGTGGTTCCGTTCATGGAACACGACCGCGTCCTCTACCCGGACATCAACGCCGCTGCGCGCCTTATTGCCGGGCCTGAGTTGGCCGCGATTGCATCGGAAGGTTGATCGGTGACTAAAGAAAACCGTGCTTATACTGCCGCTATCAGAGCTCGTATTCACGATCAGGCATGGATAGTGCCGGGACTCGCCGCTCTCGACGAGACCATGGAACAAGACGGAGGACACGACTACGCACACCTGACGCGCGTGTTGGTCAACGCCGTTCGCATCGCCAAAGGTGAGGTAGCCCACAACCCAGACTTGGAGGTCATCGCAGCCGCCGTCACCTTCCACGATGTCATCAATCTTCCGAAGAACTCGCCGGATAGGCATTTGGCGTCCACCAAGTCCGCCGAATTCGCCGTCAAGATCCTCGAGCCTTACTTCTCAGACGAACGACTGGCCAAAATTGAAGAGGCGATTCGAACTCATAGCTACTCAAGCGGTTTTCAGCCCGAGTGCATCGAAGCCAAAATCGTGACCGATGCCGACAGGCTCGAGTCTCTCGGCGCGTTCGGGATCGCGCGAACGTTCTACGTCAGCGGGGTGATGGGCCGCTCGATCTTGGACCAGAGTGACCCCTTTGCCGAGCGCCGAGAGCTCGACGATTTGGAGTTTGCACTCGACCATTTTCCGGCCAAACTACTTAAGTTAAGAGAACGAATGACCACCAAAACCGGCCGTGAAATGGCAGAACAACGCCATCGGTTTTTGGAGGTCTTCTTAGACCAGATCCGTCTCGAGGTTCAGGATGAGTAAATGGTACGTTTTGGCGCTTGGAGCCTTGCTTGGGGCGTGCGCATCGGCGCCGGTCAAGTCCACTATGGACAAGCCCCTTACGCAACCCGAGGTGGCCGAAGAACTCGCCTGCGACCTCCCGGTTGACGGCCCGTGGCCAGTCTTTCAGGGCAATGCCGCACGGACCGGAAACGCGCCGGTTCCAGCCATCGAAACGCCTCAGATTCGTTGGAAAGCCCAGGTCGGAATTCAGAGCTGGTTGAATAACCCCGTGATTGCGGCAGGGCGTGTATTTGTGGGCTCGAACGGCAATATCTGGAACCAACCAGACCCCGGTGATGTGGTAAGCGCGCTCGACCTCAAGACCGGCGAAATTCTCTGGCAGAGCTCGTTTGATAATGACGTCAATGGCGTGGCGTATTCGGACTGTAAGGTGTACGCCACCTCTGATGACGGCACGGTGCGTGCCTTTGATGCACGAGACGGAAAGCTCCTCTGGACGCATTTTACGAGCGCCACCAACGCCCCAAAAGTCTACACGAACCCGCTGGTATTGGGCCGACTCCTCGTGGTTGGGGACGCAGACGGCACGCTCTGGGCGCTCGACACGCAATCTGGAAAAGTGCGTTGGACCCATGCCGCCCTAAGCGCCATCCGAGGTGGGGCATCTGCCGATAAAACGCATATCTACATCGCGACCCACGACGGCCTGATCAGCGCAATCGACCCGGCCACCGGCGCCCAAGTCTGGAGAGACAGAACGCTCGAAGGCTGGCAGCTCTACGGCGCGCCCACCCTCTGGGGCGGCCGGGTTTTCCAAGGCTTTGCGCGCGATACCACGTACGGAAGCCCAGCGATGATGGCTCTCAATGCCGAAAAGGGTCGAGTGGACTGGCACGCGCTTCCAAAAACGGGCAAGAATTCGTGGGCCAATATTCGCTCGTCGCCCGCGTTGGCAGGCAACCTCTTGATTTGGGGTGAGCCCTATTCGAGTGACGTGGTGGCGGTCTCCGCGGATACCGGCGACGTGGTCTGGGACCGATCGTATGGCGATTGTTTTTTCCAGCATTTTAGCTCGCCGGCCGTCGCCTCAGGCACGGGATATATTGGCCGGTTTGACGGCGGGCTCTACGCGTTTGACACGCAGAGCGGGGATTTACGCTGGGGCATGGACCTGAGCGAATCCAAGTATGCGGGGCCCATTGATGCCGAGCGCACCGGCCTCGACTCTGGCTGCGAATGGGAGCCAAGTCCGGGCTCACCCATCTACGCCTCACCCGCGATTGCCGAAGACGGCACGATCGTAGTTGGAACCGGAGAAGGTTGGTTATACGCTATCTCCGAATAAAGAGGTGTGTATGAAAATTCTTCTCATCGATGATGACGCAAGTCTGCTCGACGTGCTCTCCATGGCATTTGAGGACGAAGGCTGGGATGTGTTGCGGGCGGGAGACGGTCAGGAAGGGCTGGTCCACGTCGCGAACTCCAAACCGGATATAATCATCTCTGACGTGAACATGCCGAAGTTGGATGGCTTTTCGTTTTGCCGGCGCCTGCGCGAGCAACACGACAACACCCCGCTCATCCTTCTTACATCGCGCGACAACGATATCGACGAAGCCCTCGGACTCGAGCTCGGTGCGGACGATTACGTGGCCAAACCCTTCAGCACCCGAGTCCTGCTCGCCCGCGTCAAATCGCTGATGAGGCGTGAAGAAGCACGCGCTCAGCCGACCAAACTCGAAGAAGCGAGTCAGGTGGTCCTTGGCGATATCAGCCTCGATCCGGACCGTATGGAGGTGCTCTTCAAGAACACGCCGGTGACCGTTACGGTGACTGAGTTCCGGATGATCGACGGATTTATTCGGCGCGCTGGTATGGTGCTCAATCGCGAACGACTCATGGAGTTAGCCCGCGGTGATGACTCGATCGTGGCCGACCGGATCGTAGACACCTACGTGCGCCGGCTGCGCCGTAAATTCGAAGCTATCGACCCAAATTTTGACCGTATCGAAACCGTGATCGGTGCCGGCTATCGCTGGAGGAAATAGTGCGTCCGCTCTCGCTGCGAACGCGCACGCTCCTCGTGGTCTGCGTGGTGGTCTTTGTGCCGGTGCTCTTCACGTGGCTCACAAGCCCGTTTGAAGAGGCCATCGAGCATAGTATGCGCCGCTCGCTCAAGGCCTGTACCCAAGATGCTATCCAGCTTGTCCGCGTGCAGAGTCCGAATTCGCGCTACCAAGAACTCGCCGAATCGTGCTCAATCTGGATCCGCGTTTTCTCCCCGGATGGCACGCTGGAAGCCGACGCCAACGGGCTCGGAGAGCCGTCATGGCGCGAGCGAATCCTCTTTGCGCCGGACCCGGTTCCGACCTTGATTGGTGTTGATCCGGAACTTCCGCCGCTCAGCGAGCGTTCGACCGTCAAGACAGCAGAAGCCCGGGGGCAGGCTGGCATTTGTCATCTTCACCAGAACGGGCGCCTCTTCATTTGTGAGTACGCGCGCCACGTCGAGCTCGCTACCCAATCCACCCCTCGAATCATTCACGCACAGAGCTCGTCGTCGCGTTCGCTCTCCAATCTTTACGCCGAGCGGGGCGCCATCATGCGCCTTTCCTTGCTCGTGATGTTGGTGGCTATCGTGCTTGGGATTTGGTTGAGCTGGAGGCTCACAAAGCCCCTTGGGCTTCTGAGAGATGCCGTTCGGGAGCGCACCGTGCCCGTGGTCTCAACGAGCCGAATTGAGGTTGTGGGCGACGATGAGGTGGCTGAGCTCGGGCACGCCTTCAATGATCTGCTCAGCGCCCTCGACACCAAGAACCAGGCGAACGAAGCCTTCATGGCTGATATGGCGCACGAGATTAAGAACCCAGTCGCCGCGATCCGCGCTGTGTCGGAGTCGCTCGAACGCCGCCCGGAAGTAGACGCTGAGCGCGCCGAAAGGCTGGCCAAAATCCTCAAGGATTCTAGTGCCCGACTCGATGCCGTGGTCAACCGGTTCCTCGAGCTCGCCCGCGCGGAATCTGGACTTCCGAGGGCTGATAAGTCTGAAGTTCGGGTAGATGAACTGGTTAAAAATATCGTTGAGTCCTTCTCTACAGACGAGCGCTACACCGCCATCGAGTTTGATCTCGCGAGCTTCAAGGCCACGGTGCTTGGCTCGGCGGCACATCTTGAGACCGTGGTGCGAAATCTGGTGGCAAATGCCGCCTCATTTGCTAAAACTGCGGTCCGTGTCCGTGTGGAGCGCCGCGAAGATTGGGTCGTGATCGAGGTCAGCGATGACGGAAAGGGAATCGCTGAAGATGATCTACCTCGAGTGTTTGATCGCTTTTTCACCCGACGCGACGACGGCGGCGGAACCGGACTTGGACTCGCTATGGTGCTCGCCTTGACCCGCGCTCACGGTGGTAAAGTCCGCGTAGAATCTGAGGTTGGGAAGGGCTCGACGTTCATTGTGGAGCTCCCAGCGCTCACCGGTTTGAGCTCCTGAAACCTGCCGCGCCAAACTTTTTAAAAAAAATTCGCAACACTTTCGCAAAACGGCCGAAAACAATGTTGAGGGCAATTGTGCTCTCTTCTTGAAAAGAGGCTGAAGATGAAAATCTCAATATATAGTTGTGTAGCGATTCTTGTGATTCTTAGTGGTTGTGCACTTAGCGACGACGCGGGTCCGATGCCCGAAACAAGGCAGGCTGAGCAGATGAAGGTGGAGGGACCAGCTGATCGTATCGTTGAGCAGAAGGTCGAACACCCGGATTCCGAGTCCGAGCTCTGGGCCTATTGGACCGATGATGGACCGCGCTGGCTCTTGAGTTTACGAAACGGGGAGACACTGAAGGTTGAGGACTGGACGGCACAGCCCGTGCCGAATGCCTTTGGAGTGCCCGGGGTCTTTGAACTCGATGCCACACAAGTTGCAGATCTCCTGGCGGGTCACGGACTCAATGTTCAAGGCGCGCAAAAGCGTTGGCATCTCTTTGTGAGGGCGGAGTTTCAGGAGCTCGATACGTTGGATGGGCTCGTGCTCGAACCGCATATTCTCGGCCTGCAATCGATGTTGAGCCGGGATAGCCGGCTCTTTAGGAGTCGGGCCGAGACCACCGAAGGTTGGGTCTTGGAGTCGGCCTGGACCGACTCCGATGTGGAGGCACGGATCGAGCCGCACCCACAAGCGTGGTCTTGGTTTGTGGAGTTTGAGACGGACGCGCTACTCCTCGCGAGTTTCCCGGATAATCCGCTCTACTTCACGATTCACGATCTTGCGGACAAACGCCGCCGAGCCCGTGCGCAGGTGGTTCTCAAGGTGTCCGAGCTACACGAAGGGCCGTACTCGCCTGTTTGCCATCCCCTTGTTGACCATTGCCTGAACACGCTGACGGACGCCGTGGATTCGTCAGAGTGTGGCGCCGCCGCGCTCGTGGAGTCGTGTTTGAATTGGGGAGGAGATTAAAGTGGGGCTTCTCTCTAAGCCGGGTTCTGTACCGCCGAAACGGTGATGATCATTCATCTAGGCCTTGTGTTGCCACGAGGCTCTAGCGGCAACCCGGGGGTCTCGGAGCGAGAAACTCCTGAGCCGAAGCTCGCCCCCTGTTCGCCTTGCATCGGGTGGGGTTTACCATGCGGGACTTGTCACCAAGCCCCCGGTGAGCTCTTACCTCACCATTTCAACCTTACCTGTACGAGTACAGGCGGAGTATTTTCTGTGGCACTTTCCCTAGGGTTACCCCCGGTCGGCGTTACCGACCACCCTTCTCTATGATGCCCGGACTTTCCTCCCGCGCCCTAAGGCACCGGCGATCATCCGAGAAGCCCCACTAAGTCTTAGCTCGCGGCCGCCTGGTCGTCAGCACTCTGCTCTTGGAAGTAGAGGATTCGCTGACAGCTAGGACAGGTCACGAGCGTTTCTCCGCGCTGCACTTCAATGTAGAGCTGCGCTGGCAAGCTCATGAAACAACCTTCGCAATGCTCATCGCTCGCGGCAACAAGGGCGAGGCCTGGGCGACGGCTTCGAATGAAGTCGTACTTGTAGAGTACGCGCTTTGCTACGGAGTCACGCGATTTGGTCTCTTCGGCACGAAGCTCAGCGATTCTGCTCTCAAGTTCTTTGAGTTGCTTGGTCGCATCCTTTTCGTCCGCTGACATGCTCTCTTTGAGCTGAGAAACCTTCTCTTCCTTCTCTTCGATATTGAGCTGTGTGTTCTCAATAACTTCGGCGAGATGAAGCAGTTCTTCTTCGGTCTGCTCGACCGACTTCTTCAGAACTTCGATTTCCTTCTCAACAGCCGCGTATTCCTTGGTGGATGAAACGCTGGTGAGGCGCTTCTTACGCTTGGTGTGTTGTTCCTGAATCTCTTTGAGATCCTCTTGCTTCTGCTGTTGAAGCGCTCGGATTTCGTCGAGCTCAGTCTTCTGACCTTCCAAGTCGTCGACCAGCTTCTGCAAGAAACCGCGATTGGTCTCAAGGCGCTCGGTGACTTCTTTGCGTTCGGTTTCGAGTTCGTCAAGTTGCAGACACACGTTCTGCAGCTCACGAAGTTTCTTAAGATCTTCCCTCATTAAGCTCCTTCCTTTCTCATATGAGACATTACGGTCTCGAATTCAGACCCAAGAAAGACAAAAGGCGCGCTGGTGATCCAGGCGCCTCGTCGTGTTGTTATCGTTGGTGGTGTGGCGTTTTGGTTTTCTAGCCCGGACCTTGAAAACTCTTCCGGTCCGAAATGCAGTGGAAGAAAACGAGACATAAACTCCAACGTACTCACCATCCTTCAGCGGAACCCGCTTGGGACCATAGTCAGTGGGCCCACCAGGACTCGAACCTGGGACCAACCGGTTATGAGCCGGCAGCTCTAACCAACTGAGCTATGGGCCCTCCTTAGCTCTGCGAACAGCCGCCGAGCGTCAGGGAGGCGAATTCATAGCCAAGTCACCTTGCAGATGCAAGTTTGTTTTTTAAGTTTCTTGAAATATTCGTTGAGGGTTGCTTTACAAGGTCTGGCGGCACTACATATAGTCGCGCGCGGACCACCTGAACTAAAGCGCGCCCGGAAGTCTTATGTTTACGATGCACCGTTTCGTGGTTGTACTCTTTACCCTGCTCGTGGCCACACCAGCATGGGCCGAGCAGCTCTCTGCAGGGATCCTGAACCTCGAAGGTAAAGGGGTAGACAATCAACTCGTAGAGACGCTGAGCTCGATCGTCAGAAACGAGGCGCAGCAGGTCGAAAAGTACCAGGTCGTCAACAAGTACGCGATCAATCTCCAAGATATGTTGATCGTGCTGAACTGCAGCGCGGACTCCGTAGCGTGCATGAAACAGGTGGCCGAGCAGGTCAACGCCCGCGTACTGATTTATGGAAATATCGAGAAAAGCGGCGGTACATTCCAGATCGCGCTCTCGATTTTCGACTCACAAACCGGGCGTACGCTCAACAAACTCAACAAAACCATCTCGGATACCGACGACCCTGTCGTGGCGTTCCGCCAGGAGATCGAGTCGTTCTTTGCCCGCGAAAAGGGCCTCGCGACCACGCGAGTTCAAATCGGCTCGCCGGTCTCGAACGCCGAGGTCTACATGGAAGACACCTTTATTGGGAATGTGCCGCTTGAGCGCAAGGGACTGCCACCGGGCAAGTATTCGATTCGCGTGCAACACCCAAATTACGAGCCGTGGACACAGGTGCTTGAGCTCAAGGAAGGCGCCGATATCAGCCTCTGGGCAGATCTCGTCAAAAAGCCGGTGCAGGGCCCTAAAAACACGACCACAGTCACGACCCAAAACGAGGTCAAACAAGACGTGGTCACAGAGACCGATGGCGTTGGCACCATCAACTGGGGCGCCTGGTCAGCCGTGGGTGTCGGCGGGCTCGCACTCGCCGGGTCCGGTATCTTCGCTGTGCTCATGGGCAACGTCGAGCAGGATATCTCCGACGAATCTCGGGCAGGAATCACCGAGACCCGCTACAACGAGCTCGTCGATCGCGGCGAGACCTATGAAACAGCACACCGAGTTCTGCTCGGGGTGGGTGCAGTTTCTCTTATCGGTGGCGTGACCTGGCTGATTCTCTCGCCAGATTCGGGCGGCAACGCATCACTTGGATTCACAGGCTCCCAGGTGGTTGGAACCTTCAAGTGGTGAACACATAAACTCAAGGATGAGCTAATGGTGCGTACACGTGGTCTGGTGGGTCTAAGTTGTGGTTTGGCGCTCTTAAGCGTCGTGTCCACCGGTTTTACCCAGGATATTCGCTCTCAAGACCAACTCGCCATGCTCTACGCCCCGCAGTTGAATTTCACACGCGAGGGCGACCCGATCATTCGCGTGGGGATTGTGGAGGGGCGCGACACCGTAGAGTTCACGCCGGATCGGCCGGTTCGTGTGCTTCCTTCGGGTGAAAGCGGGGCTCAGATCGAGCTGCCTGCCGGCGTAAAATACACGGTGAGCGTCTCGGACTCTACGCCTGGTGCGTACCGACATTCCGTGGTGGTTCACAGGTTGCCCGTGGCCGAAAGGAGGGCCGCCGATGCCGTGGTGCAAACATGGACCCAGCGCGGCTATCTCCCCGAAGTCTTCGAGGTCGGTGGTCTCTTCGCTGTGCAAGGAAAAGTCTTCGATTCGCGCACCGTCCTTGTGGGCCTCGGCGGCACCAAATCACGCGACGAGGCGCAGAAGATCAAGTCCGGCCTTGAGACCAAGTTTGGAGTCGAGGCGAGCATCCACTCCGAAATCACGAGGCCGCCCGGTGCCGCAATTCATCTGGAAGGCGCTGGACTAAAGGTCAAAATTAGCACTCGAGACGTTCTGACAATCGCTCCTTTGCGTGGCGAAGAAAACAAGATCGTCTACACAGTTCCCGATATCCAGAAGTCCTACGGCGCTGGCTTTGAGACGCGCCGCTACACGGGTTCGCTGATTTTTGCGCCTGATTATAACGGTAAACTCGTCGGCATGGTGAGCCTCGGCGCGGAGCGCCTGCTCAAAGGCGTGGTGCCGGCCGAGATGTACGCCTCGGCACCAGATGCGGCGCTGCGTGCGCAAGCTGTGGCGGCGCGCAACAATATCTTTAGCGCGATCGGTGTGCGAAATCTGGCCGACCCGTTCATGCTTCGCGGCGATGTGATGGACCAGGTCTATGGCGGTGTTGGCGTGGAGAATCCGCGCACTTCAAAGGCCGTAGACGCCACTCGCGGGCGCGTGATGTTCCACGGACAGAAGATCATTGAGGCTGTGTATTCATCCAACGCGGGCGGGTTTACGGAGAGCAACGAGAATGTGTGGGATATGGAGCCCAGGCCGTGGTTGCGCGGAAAGATCGACGTGATCGGGGCGGCGCCTGCGGCGTTCAAGAATGGTGTTAAACCCAATGAAGTTGCGGCATTTCTGGACGCGAACTTCGAATCCCCGAGCAAAAAGGCGTCCGTCTCGAGCTCCAAACTCTTCAGGTGGGACCGCGTGGTTACGGTGGATGAGGCTGAGGCCTGGCTCAAGGAAAACCGCCGAAGCGTGGGCCGAATCAAGGACTTTCAGGTCTTGAGTCGAGGAGTATCTGGGCGTGTGATGCGGCTCAAAGTGGTGGGTGATAAAGGCGAGACCGTGGTGGAGCGTGAACTAAATGTTCGCCGACTCTTCGGTGGGCTTCGCTCGGGACTCTTTGTGATGGACGTTCAAAAGGGGCGTAGCGGTTTTGTAGAGCAGGTCGAGTTCCGCGGCGCCGGCTTCGGTCACGGCGTGGGAATGTGCCAGACCGGTGCTATTGGGCTGGCCGAAAGTGGCGTGGACTATCAAGATATCTTGAAGCGGTACTACTCAGGGATTTCCTTGGAGAGTTTGTACTGACATCAAGTTCTTGCCCACCCAGAATTCCTGTGATAATCCTTCCAAGTGATGCAAACTCAATCAGGTAGTCGCGTGGCGTTGAAACTTCGATACGCAGGTAACACTCACGTAGGCATGAAAAGGACCCACAACGAGGATAACTTGCTTATTCTCCAAGAGGAAAACCTTTACATGGTTGCGGACGGAATGGGCGGACACGCGAGCGGCGAAGTCGCCTCGGAGATGGCCATTTCTACGGTCGCTGAATTCTTTAAGGAGACGTCGGCAGATGACGACGTCACCTGGCCTTATAAGATGGAGAAGGGGCGTCGATACGAAGAAAATCGACTTGCCGCTGGCATCAAATTGGCCAATTTGAGGATCTTTGAGACCGCCTCTCAAAACGCTTCTCAACGAGGAATGGGAACCACGATAGTGGCCATCAATTTCTCGGGCAATTCAGCCTATCTTGGGCACGTCGGGGACAGCCGAATCTACAGGCTGCGCGGGGATAAAATGGAACTCGTCACCGAGGACCACTCCCTGCTCAACGACTATATCAAGATGAAGGATCTGACCGAGCAGGAAATCGAGAATTTCCCGCATAAGAACGTCATCGTTCGTGCGCTCGGTATGAAAGAGACCGTTCAGGTTGATGTGGCCCACGAAGAGCCACAAATCGGCGATATTTACCTGCTCTGCACAGACGGGCTAAACGGTATGGTCAAAGATTCGGATATCGAACGAATCATGGTCGAGAACCGCACTAATCTTGAGGCTGGCTGCGAGAAACTCATCGAAGCGGCAAACGCCGGTGGTGGTACAGACAACTGCACCGTCATTCTCGTCGAAGTCATCGAGAAATAAGCCGGGCCCCGCCCTGTGAATATTGTATTTTTAGATTTGGACGGGACGGTCATTGGCTCCAACGGGGTCAGTGAGCGTACCTGGTCTGCGTGTGAGGCGCTCCGGCCCACCCACCACCTTGTGGTCTGTACTGGGCGCACAGGCTCAGGGGTAGCCCTTGAGATCGCGAAGCGCCTGGCACCAAATGGCGTCCATATTTTTGAGAATGGCGGGTTCATTTGCCGAGCAACGGGCGAGGTCCTTTTTGAGTCCGCGTTGGACCCTCAGGATATCGAGACCATGATTTCGCATGCCGAGGGTGTGGATGCGACGCTTGAGTTTTACACGGCAGCCGGCGTGTTCTCAAACCGTCAGCACCCGGATTGCGACGAGCATGCGCGCGTGCTTGAGATCGAGGTGCTGGCTGCCGATTTGCGCGAAGTGGCACGCAATCACCGTGTGATTCGCGCCCATTGGATTATGCGCCCGGAAGGCGTGGATGCCGCGCTAGATTTTGAGCTCCAGAACTCCGAGCGCGGCGTGGCGTCTAGTCCAGTCCTGCCACTCAACGTGTTCGCGAGTGTCACGGCTAAGGGTGTGTCTAAGGGGTCTGCGGCAAAGTGGGTCGCCGACTATCTGGATATACCCCTGGAGAAGACGTGGGCCGTGGGAGACGCTGAGAGTGACCGACCGGTGCTCGAGGTGGTGGCGCACCCTCGTGTGATGGGCGATAGCCCGGCGAGCCTTCTGCGCGATTTTGAGCGGCTCGGAATGGTAGATGATGATGGCTTGGCGGACTTTTTGGAAACCCTCATGCCTCAATGAACTCTCTCTGCCAAATCCTGCCTCATCTCTGTGTGTTTTTGGTCTTTCCGAGCGATGTCCCACACCAGCTACACCCTACATGGAGCCAGAATGGGCAAACCATCAAACCCGCTGTGGATGTACACCTTTCAGAAGATGGGCGCCGTGGCTTTTTGAGCTTTGAGACTCCACACACTAAGTGGAACTCCCGCGTTTACGGCATGTGGAAAGCCGAGATTGCCGACCTCAATTCCGATGGTTTTCACGAAGTCGTCTTGGGGGTTTGGACGCGTGTCAAAAGGCACGATGAACCGCTGCCTGCCAGGGCCATTTGGGTCCTTGAATGGCGAGACGGCGGCCTCAGAGAGGTGTGGCGAGGCTCGGCAATGGCACTACCTTTGAAGGACTTCAGGGTTGAAGAAAATACCGTGTGGACCACCGAGTGCAAAGCCAAGACGTGCTTTAAGGTGGAGAATAGGTGGACAGGCTTCGGCTTTATGCCGGTGAGTCGGACGAGAGACCCTTCCAGGGATCGCCCGGCAGCTTGGTGATGAGTTCGGTGAGCACAATTTCGAGTGCCTCCTCGAAGTCCCATGATAAACCCTGGCGGAGTAGCGGCTCCATATCGTTCCGGAAGTCTTTGCGCTTCGATTTCTCGTGGAGGTTGGACTCAAAGAGCGCACGCGTGACCGAGTGGTTTCCCTCGTTCATGTAGCGGTTGAAGCACCTAATCAGGAGGTCCGCGCTCGTCTTGCCTCTACCAAGAGCGTAGTAGAGGTCAAACAGGTCGCGACCCTTGCTCCGCTGGTAGAGTGCGCGTAGCTTGGTGCCCAGGAGTTCGTCGAGCGGAAAGGTAGTCACGGAGGTGGAGCCTTGGAACCACTGGCTTTTGACTTCGAAGGGCACCTTGACCAAACCGAGCTCAGAGAAGTGCTCACGCGGCGGGCCGGAGGAAGATGAAGCTTATAGAGAGAAGTCCCACCGCGGAACGCCAGCCGATCAGCTAGCTCTGATGAGGAGAACAACTCCACGAGAGCGCGGCTGATGATGAGGTCTTGCTCGACCATCCAGTCCGCGCTCCAGGGTGCCTCACGACGCCACTCGATTATAGCTTGCTCTCGAATCATACGTCCGGCACCACTTCCACGTTGACGGCTACCTGCCAACGAGCGTTTCTCGCTACGCCTTCCACCTCTTTCCACGGTGCGAGGGCCACGGTGAAGGCGTTGCGCTCAGCGAGAACACCGTCCAAACGCTCCGCGAGCCCCTCCTGATCAACCAGCGAAAGAAGATATCCAAGTCGTTGTACCCATGCCGTAGGAGCGCGTCTCGCCTCGGTTTCGAGAGCATCTGCATCAATCGATTCGGCCAGCTCGGCAAGTACCGTTGCAACATTGTCAAGAAAGCCACAGCGCTCAGGGTAGCCCACCACCTCGACAGCGGTCGCAGCTGGCGATGCAATGCGTAGAATACCTGTTGGTGTATCGCGATCGATCACGGCCGTGAACTCCATGTCTTGGCGGGCGATGAAGTCCACTCGCACCCCACCGCACTCGAGGCTTCGACGAGACCGCGGAACCATGACCTGGAACACCATCGGGGCATGGTGTGCCGCGCCGTGGTACGCAGCAGCGCTCAACAAGGCCACGTAGTAAGGTTGCTCGAGATGCTCCATCAGTTGTGGAATGAAGTGATCCGGGGGGAGGCACCCGAGCCGCCGGTACTTTGGGGGGACTACCACGTGAAAGCCGCGGTACGGATCAGCTATACGGCCTTTTTCCTTAAGTCTCCGCAACTGTGCGCGGACAGCTGCTACAGATTTGCCGAGCGCCCTCACAGCGTCGTTGGTGGTGAATACGAGCCGCCCATTTGTCTGGAGCTCTTCGATGTAATCGGCAGCGTTCAAGTTCAGTCCTCAAGCGCAAAAAGTTTGGTTCGATGTTGTTCATTGAGTTTGGCAACTTCGCGCGGTTTCCGAGCACTCCAGCGCAAAAGATAACGTTTTGCGTTGTTTTTCGCAATAGGAGACCAAGCCGATTGGAAAGTAAGTCGAGGACATTCAGGAAAAAGGCCGTCCGCTTGACTTTCGCCACGATGTGCCGACAATTGCTGGCGTGAAAAGACTTCCTCTAAATCTTCTGGCACTCGCTTTTGTTTGGCTATTTGTTGTAGGTCAAACGGCGTGGAGTGCTGCGAGCGTGGAGGTCGAGTATGAGCCGGCGTTTGTTGACGCTGGCACTCTGAGCCCCGATCTTGGTCTGACGCATAATGAGCCTCTTCCTGAGGCGCCTGGGTCGTCTGGATCGGGGGCTGGCCTTGTACATGGTTGGGTGGTGGTTGATCCGCCGAAAGTTCTAGGTGTTTGGCTACCCACGCCCGAGCTAGAGCCTTGGTTTGTCATGCGCAAAGAGCGCCTGCTCTTTGCGCCGTCTCACTCTCCGCCTCAAGTTTCCTGATGTTCATGTTGTGCTTTGCGGGTCTTCCCGCCGAGCGTTGCTGGCATAACCCGTTTATGCCGTGAATATCAGCGTGAGCTCTGGCTCACCAAACATTGAGGAGGAAACATGACCGGTCAAGATATGGTTATGTACGGACTCTCGGCTGTGTTTATCGGGGCGATGTTCATCCCGTTAATCGGCTCGAAGTTCAAGAAGAAGGACTAACTTATCCCTGCGAATCAAGGCGTTTCGCCGCCTTGATCAACTTCACCAATTCTCGCCGTTTGGCACTAGAGCCCGCTCGTAGCTAAAGTCCTTAGCAGAGGGGCTCTTGCGCAAAAGGTTCGTTTGTAGACCAAACTCTATGCTACTCTGGTTTCCATCAGGATACGCTGGGAACGATGGGGACAGCCCTGGTGTTGATTCGAAACGGAGGGAAAGGTGAGAAATTCAATCATGTTTTTGGCTCTAGTTGTTTTCATCAGTTGCTCTGATGATTCGACTCTTCTGAATCAAAACGGACGAGGTGATCAAGGAACTACCGGGTCAAATCAATCCGATGCGGAAGCAGATTTCAGTGACACTTCGGACATGCCTCATGACGCCGATGGTCCTGAATGCACAGCAGATGGAATTTGTTCTTGTGAAAACCTCCCTGTAGACAGATGCAGCGAGTTTCCGGAATGTTATCCGATGGCTGCCTATGAAGTCGCAACGGGTAGTGCTTGTACGACAATGGTGAATGTTACGTGTGCTCCTGAGCAGAATTGCGACAACAATATCTATTTCATGGAAGATTTAGAGGGAAACTGCCTAGTCTTTCCGGGAGGATGTGTCCCACCTAAGAGATTTGCCGAATCTGAGCGTTGCAAGGCGTTGGCACAAGACCTTTGTGGGTATTGATACGACTCAGAGTAGAACTAACTCATCCCTGTGAATCGAGGCGTTTCGCCGCCTTGATCAAATCCACCAATTCGCGCCGTTTGGCACTCGAGCCCGCCGAGGACTCGGCTACTTCCAAGACGAGGTCGTAGCTCAAGTCCTTGGCATAGGGGCTCTTGCGCAAAATCTCGGCGAACCCGGCTACAGCCACCGCGAATTGCAGCTCGTGGCTTGCGTGCCCGAGGGTCGTGCGCACCCGATGCAAATGGAGCGGGTATCTGGACTCGATGGCGCTCGTCTGGCCTGGCTCGATATGTCGGATTCTGACGGTGGCAAACTGGGCGGGCTCCCGATGTTTGAGTTTGACCTCAAAGAGGGCGGTGACCCGGTGTCCTGGCCCCACTTCACCTGCGTCCACAGCGTCATTTCGGAAGTCTTTATCCGCCACCTCGCGGTTCTCGTATCCGATGATGCGATAGGTCTCTACGTGTTCGGGATGGAATTCCACCTGGAATTTTACGTCCTTCGCGATCACGTGGAGGGTGCCATCGAGCTCAGAGCCGAAGAATCGTTTCGCCTCTTCGAACGAGTCGATATAGGCATAGTTGCCGTCCCCTTTGTTCGCGAGCTGCTCCATCATCGGGTCCTTGAACGAGCGCATTCCAAAGCCGACCGTAGAGAGCGTGACGCCTTCCTGCACGTATCCTCGAATTCGCTTCAGAATTTCGTCATGGCTCGACGAACCCACGTTTGCGTCGCCGTCTGAGAGCACGATGATTCGGCTCACGTGGCCCGGCTGGAGGTTCTTTGCGGCCTCACGGTAAGCAAGCTCGAGGCCTTCGCCCATAGCCGTACTGCCGCCTGCGCTGAGTGAATCCACAGCGTCTTTGATGCGCTCCTTTTGGGCCAAAGATGTCTTTGGCAGCACCACCTTGGTGGAAGACGCATAGGTCACCACGGCTACCGAATCCTCGGGCCGCATATTGTCCAAGAGATGGTTGAGGGCGCGCTGGGCGAGCGGGAGCTTGTCGGGGCGGCTCATGGAGCCGGAGACATCCACGAGGAAGGTCAGGTGAACTGGCCCGCGCTCCTTCTTCTCAAGTTCGCGCGCCTGTACGCCAACTCGAAGGATGCGGGTGTTTGGGTCCGTGGAGAAGGGCGAGGGCGCGGCCTCGGTATGAACAGCAAATGGGCCATCTTTGGCCACCCCGTAGTTGTAGGGGAATGCGTTGACGAACTCTTCGACTCGAACCAATGATGGATGCGGCATCCTTCCTTCGTTCAACGCGCGGCGCGCCATGGTGTAGCTCGCGTTATCCACGTCGGCTGCAAAGGTCGCGAATCGGTCTACTTCCGCGCGAACCACGGGGTTTGTGCCATAGTCCACAAAGTCTGGGTTGTTGGACCTTGAGATTCGGTCGCCGAGACTTCGACCTCCGATGCGTGCCCCGGTTCCGCGGCTACCCAGACTGCCAACGCCATGCCCATAGCCCACTCCCCCGCCTCCGCGTCCACTCCCAATGAGCCCGAGGCCTCCCACTTGAGACGCCTGCGCTTTGAGTTTTGGGATGTCCTTCTCTTCTTTTGTGTCCTCCGTTTGGGCGATGGGCTTCGGCTCAGGGGTATCTACTACGAGCTTCAAAGCCTCCATCGGATCAGTGGCTTCACCAGGTTCAACCGGCTTTGGCTCCACTGAAGCCTCGCTCGTCTCTTGAGTCACAGGCTCTACGTCCGCATGTTCACTGGTCTTTGGTTGGTTCTCGGTCTGGCATGCAACGGCCAGAGATAGAGCGCACAAGAGCGCTAAGCGTCGAGTCATCATTGTTTTCCTCGCGTTAGTGGGTTGCCAATTTGTCGTGTCTTAAGGTCCGACACTAGAGATTTGGAAAGGTTCCATCCACTCGACCCAATTTTTGAAAAGGCCAAGGTTCTTGTTTCCATTGATGGGTTTTTGAAGGAGTGTGAGTCTCAAGATTGACCTGTTTTTGGGAGAATATATGTGGCGCATTCAAATCCTGGCTTTTTCGACCATCTTGGCCCTTGGTGGCTGTAAGTCTGAACAGCAAGTAGTGGACTCCGTGGCGCCTACTGGAGGGGCAACGGTTGAGCTTACAGAAGGCCAAAATCCGGCGATTGATGCCACGGGCAGATTCATGGCTTTTGAGCGCGCGGCGGACGAAAGCCGCGCGGTCTTTGTGCGCGATCTTCAAACCGGTGAGGAGCGCCAACTCGTTGCACAGAGCGGTGAACAATCGGATCCGACGTTCGCCCCAAATGGCGTGGTTTTTGTGGGCAAAGTAGGCTCAAAATCCGCACTATGGTTCAGCGATCTCGAGGGCAAAACCCTGGAGAAGATCACCGAACTCGAAGGCGAAATCCTGAGTCCGAGCGTAAGTTCGGTGGGCTTTGAGTACTTCCTGCTTTCCGAGGACGGGTGCGGGCCTCCATGGGGTCAACCTCAGAACCACTACTACAAGATTGCGTTCACCAAAGCGGTGGGCGGCAAAAACGAGGTTTGGACCACGAGCCTCAAATCCGATGCGGATCGTGGCGAGCGCACCGAGGCTGCGCCGCACGACACGCACTCCTATCGCGTGTCGCCAGACGGGAAGGACTGCCATTCGCCGAGCTTTTCCGGCGATGGCCTGAGCCTGGCGATGGTGTGTGACGGGCAGGTGGTTGATGCCAAGGCGATCTGGGACCAGACCTTCGAGGACGCCGCTAAGATCGTGAGTACAAGCGTTCCAAAAGAATGCTCGGGCATGAACGAAGAGTTCGACGAGGAAGCTTGCAAAGCGCTCTTGCCCAAGCGCTACACGCGTTTTGAGGGTGAGTCTCAGGGAGCCGCCCTCGACCCTTCGTATTCGGCCAACCACACCCTTATGGTCGCATCCAAAGAGGGCGTCCCGGTTTTCAAGCCTCGTAACTCAAAGGAGTGGAAACCGCTGGCGAATCTCAAAGCGAATCAACTTGTTTGGGCGCCAGACGGCCAGCGAATTTACTTTGATGACGGCCAGAAAATCTACGAGGTGGCGACCGAGTTCTACCTTCAGGACGTCAAGAACCTGCACCTTTTCCCGGAGCTCTGGGAGGAGTCTGAAAAGCTCGCCCAGAATCGATTTGTGGTACGCGAAAGTCAGGCGAAGGAGTTCTATGCCCATTATGAAAAGCTTCGCTACGAGCGGCGCCCTCAGTTCGTGACGGCCGATGCCGTACTGCAGGTCTATCGCGATGAGTTTTTGAGGATCATCGAAGAGGCTGAAGTTCAAAACGGTGAGCGGCTCCGCATGTTGAGTCAGGCTCTCTGGCAACACTACCTGGAGTCGTTCAAGCGCACCAAAAACCCATCTGAGAAGTATCTGGCGGTTTATTTTGCTACAGCTTGGGTGCCGCTTGGTGCAGTAGATTCGGTGGTTAACGCGCGGCAGGAGCTTGAGAATCCGTGGGATCGTCACCCGCCTGTGGCTGGTGCTTTGGCCGGGGAGATTCCCAAGGCTCTTTCGAGCCTTCCGGCTGAGCTGAAGGCGGAGGTTGAGTCGAACATCACTAAGATTATGGCGCATGAGGGGCTCGGCGAGCTCAAGGTGCCGGGTATGGCGGAGCCGGTGGCTCTGGACTGGTCGCAGTTCAAGATTCGCGGGAATTACGCCGAGAACGACCTTGGTGGCTACTTCCTTGCGATGACGTGGTTTGCGCAGGCCCCGCTGCCCTTTGACGCGAGCCTCGTGGGTCTTTTAGATGTGATGGAGAAGACCGCCATCGGAAGTGATAATGCGCTTAAGACTTGGTCTGACGTCAACGCGACTATCGCTGCGTTTATGGGTAAACCCGTGGATGCCACCGTCTCTCATGCCGTGGAAGGGCGCCGGAATCACCGTGACGCGTTCGAGCCTTTTGATGCCGCGAAGGTCAAGGAAATCTTGAGCGCACTACGAGGACCGGTCTTGATTCGTGACCCGAGTGGCGCGGACGAGCGGGCCATCAAGGTTGTGTTCTTACCCAAGCGCGTAGGGCTAGATACCACGTTCTTCAGGCGGCTCCTGCACCCCGACGTGCCGATGCGTCCGTTCCCATCGGGGCTGGACGTGATGTCGGTTCTTGGGTCGAGCACCGCCTATGAGCTTGGGGCTGCTGCGCAGTCTGAGGAGTGGCGCGCCGCTTGGGTTAAGCAGATGGACGGGTTGCGTGAAGTGACGCCGGGCCCCGCGGATGCCTACTGGTCCACGGACATCTATCATGCGTGGTTGGCCGTGCTTGGTGTTCTGGCTGACGCGAGCGCTGTGGACGGTTTGCCTTATACGAAGACCAACGCTTGGCGTGAGCGGTCAGTGTTCTCGGCGCTCGGTGGTTATGTGCAGCTCAAGCACTCGGCCGTGCTTTACGCAGGCCAAGACTATAGCGCTGAGTGCGGTGGCGACGTGACGCTTTTGGCCTATATGGAACAGCCAATTCTGCCTACACCTCGAGGAAGTGTTGACCCGAATCCCGCGTTCTTCCGGGCGATCGAGGCCTTGACGGCGCGTGTTTACAAGGACCTTTGGAAGCGCGATGAGCCGAATTTTGACCCGTACGCCGAGGAGATTTTGAACTCGCGCGCCCTCGCGAGTCGCCTGGCTGAGATAGCGGAGAAAGAGGTTCAGGGGAGTGCTCTTTCCGAAGAAGACCTTCAGTTTATTGAGTTCTTTGGCGCGAAGCTCGAGCAGATTACGTTGATGATGATTGGAGAATTCACGCCGGGGCCTGCTACTGTGCTCGGCGAGCAGCGTGCGGAAAATGGTGTGGCATTGGTGACCGATATTCACACGAATATCACTCGGAATGAGGCGTTGCAGATCGGTATTGGTCCTCTGATGGATATGTGGGTGGCTGTGCCAGATGGCGTGGCGTCCACCATGACTCAGGGCGCGATCTTCTCCTACTACGAGTTTCAGCAACCGATTTCTGAGCGGCTCACAGATGCGGAGTGGCACAAGCTTTTGAAGTCGGAGAAGAAGCCTGAATTGCCGGCTTGGACGTCTTCGTTTGTGGATTAGACGCGACTGAGCCCGCGTGTACAAGCCGGATGCGTCGGGCCGGCCGCGCCTTAAGCCCGCGCGCGGCTGCAACCGGATCCTTTGCACCCACAAGACCCTCTAGTTCGGCACGACTCAGCGGCTGCAAGACGCGCTGACGCAGGTCCGCCACCTCCTCGGCATCACACATATTGCGAATCAGCCGCCATATCTCGGTCTGTCTCGCGTCCAAATTCGCCGGCGCCAGGACGGCACCATTGAGCCGGTCTTCTTCCCGCTCAAGCCACCTCTCAAACCACTCGGGAGGCTCCGCTGGAATCAAGGTCTGCGCGCTCTCAACGAGCCGTGGGACCTTCTCCAACGCGTTCACCAGCGTGGCCTCCTTACCGTCCCGAAAATACACCAACCTCCGCCAAGACAACTCTCCATCCATGTATTCAACCACCGCCCAAAGTTCGTCCTCGGGCCCATCTACCTCCCAATGCTGATTCTCAAGGTTCAACTCACGTCCAAAGCGCGCCGCCAACTCGTCGAGCCGAGTCATCGCCGCCAACGCCGGAAGCTCAGTTTGCTTGGCACGCCTTGTGCCAACCGTTTGAAAGGGCGTCCCCGCCGTCTCAGCCGCATCAATCTTGGTGTTGAGGCGAGTCCTAAGGCCCAGACTGTCGTTCCAGGAATGTGGTCGAGGGAGCCATACTTCCACCTCGCCGAACATGCTCCCGGGTCTGCAGATACGCCCGATTCGCTGCTCGATACCCTGCGGAGTATAGGGTAGATCACCAAGAACCATGCGCCCACAATCCTGAAGGTTGACGCCTTCGGAGAGACAATCCGTGCAGACCAAGACCTGAATCTGCTGATGCGGCTCGATTTCACGCCCATGCGCACGCGGCGCGAACCGCTCCAGAAGCTCCCCCGGGTTGGTCCTGCCAAGCCCGGTCGCTACAGCCGTGGTTCCAGTGATGAGCGCCACCCGAGCCTGCCCACCGAGGAACTCGCAGATGCACTGATAGAGTCTTTCAGCAGCCTTCTGAAAGCTCGTAAAGATGAGCAGCGGCTCTGGCCTAGAGCTCAAGAGCCCACAAAGCGCAGCCTCAAGCCCGGTGCGCGCCTGGCTTAGCCGGTTGAGCCGCGCGTGCAGGTCCTTCCAAACCTCGAGGTCCTCTTTGACGAGGCTCAGGTCTGAGTCTCCAATCTGGGGCTGCGCGGCCTCGAACATGAACGCAAATGCATTCTGTTGGTGGGTAGGCCCAAAGCAGGCCTCAAACTCGTGGCGCCCAAGCTCACGCCCCTGCGCACGCAGCTCGATCCAGCGCTCGTGAAACGTAAGTATGTACTCCACGAAATTCAGCAAACACTCGGCCCCACCTTCCCAAAGGCGGCGGATATGCTCCACCATGAGGCCCTTGGGCCAGTCATTTCTGAAGATCGCAAAATTGAGTCGGTCGAGCTCTCGGCCGAGATTCTGCCAGAGCCAGTTCTCGTCCGGGTCGGGGTCATACCTCAGGATTTCGATCCTCGCCTTGGGTCGCCGAAGCGTCGGATCGTCAGGAGTGACGCGTCTGACGCTCACGGCCTGGAGGAGTTGAGTAAGGTCAAAGGCGCCGGCTTCGGCCTCCTCAAATGCGCGCCTCAGGCCGCGTCCACACACTCGCACACAGGCGGTATCACTCATACCGATCTCCAAGAGATGGTAAAGGTCCCAGATTGAGTTGATGACAGGCGTGGCTGTAGCCAGAACTAATGGCGTATCGCCGAGGCCCCGCACCAGTGTTTTAGTGCGAATCGCCTCGGGATTCTTGAATCGGTGCGCCTCGTCTACGACCACCACACAGGCTTTAGGTAAAGGCTTTCCGCGGCTCAAGTCGGTGTGGCTCATGACTCGGAAATTCTCTTTTTGCACGTTCAAATGCTCCAACGTGGCACGCCACATGCCGGCAACTCGGTGAGGCACCACGAGCACGATCGGATGCTTCGACCGCGCCTGATTCCTAACTAAGATCGCCGCCATGGCACAGGTCCGTGTCTTTCCGAGACCGGTTGCATCGGCCTCGAGCGCGACCCCGTACGTCTGAGCCATCATGGCAATTCGCCTCGCCGCGACGAGCTGAAACTCACGAAGGTCCGACTCTTGGCGCTGCCCACCAGCGTGACCGACGAGATGGAGCGCGTGCTGGAACCATTGCTTCATCTCCATGGTGCCACCTCCCTTTCAAACCAGGCCTTGAGACGTTGCATCTCAAGCGCGTTGAGACCATAGCCGTCTTTGGGGACCGGAATGAGTTTGACCACCCACGCGAAATGCCTTCGGTAGCCGCCGCGCGCCCGCTCCGCCACGGCGCGAGCGAAGGCCTTGACCGGAAGTGAGTTCAAGAATCTTTGCAGCTCGGTCGCTTCTTCTTCAGACTGGGTCGGCAAGTAGTAGACCGTGTTGAGCGGTACCGCGCGTGCCGGAACCTCGATGGCTTCGAGTTCGGGCGCGATATCCCTCCAGACGATTTTCGGCGCACACGTATCCGGTCGTACTCGGAAGACTTGCCAGAGAGGCAGACGTGGATCGTAGTCCGACCGCTCCTCGAGCGTGGTGCGATTTGCCTCGAAATAGCCTTCGATCTCTGGCGGAATCTCCTTCAAGACCTCCCCGTGTTCATCGTAGCACCAAAGAATCCTGAGTGAGGATTCGCCACGAGGGTCTCGGCCACTCAGAACGCGGCGAAGATAGGGTTTTGCCTCGTCGCCGAGCATGAGCAGAAAGTCTTCTTCGGGGCGGATAAAGACCGAGTTTGCGCCGGTGAAAATGCCGCGGCAGGGCTCCAGAAATCCGGGACCCACGTCCATCATCTTGTTGAAGATGGACTCCACGCCGGGCTGTACCAAGAGCCACGGCTCGCCGTTCATCGCAAGGTCCTGCCTCCAATCTTGGGTGCCGTCGGGGCCCACAACGCTCACCCGGGTGCCTGTGGCTGCGACGTCCGCAATCTGCACGATCCCCGGATAGGTTGTGGCGTCAAAGAGCTCGTCGGGTGAGTCCGAGTAATCGACGATTCGCTCGATATGATAGCGCGAAAGCACGCGGCGAGTGGCGCATCCGTTGAGAGACCTGAAGATCTTTGCAGGGATGAGTGCGGCAAGCCGTCCGCCGGGTTTCATGAGCTCGAGCGAGCGTTCCAGAAAGATTGCGGCCAGGTCCACCTGCGAGCCAAAACTCGACGAAATGCCGCGCCTATCGGCCTCGGACCACGTGGCAGGACGTGTGACTTCGAACCGGCGTTTGTAGTGTTCGAGCTCCTCAGTCCGAATCGCCTGAGCACGAACCCATGGAGGATTTGTCACGATGATGTCGAAGCCGCCATTCTGGGCCACATGCGGGAAGTTCAGGGCGTAGCTAAATGTGGGCGAACCAGTGTTCTGCGCGTGAACCTCGCGAGACCAGGCCCGGAGGCGCTCGGCTTCATTCACCAGCGCAAAGAGGTGTTGTTCGGTCGCGGGGCTCAATCCCTGCGGGTCGCCGAAGAGATCGCGCGAGTTCTTGAGTTTATTGAGGCCCTCGATTTCTTCTTCGAGCTGGGAGACTCGGTGGGCTAAGAGGTCCGTAAAGACCTCGCGATGGTAGCTTTCGAGCTCTCGTCGGAGCTCAAACTTCTTGGAGCCGTGGCACGTCAGATACCGGTCTTGCAGGGTCTTGAGCTTTTCTGAGTTTTCTGAATATCGCCAATTATGTCCAAAAAGCCGCGAGAGGTTGGCACGATACATACCGATCTCCTCAGGGTCGATGAGCGACTGACCGCAGACGATTCGGTGCCCAAGATTTGGGAGCGGCGGCATGGCTCCGGTCTCGGATTTGGGCGTGGCACCGAGCAGAGCAATCCAGAGCCGAAGCTCGCAAAGCCTTGTGGCAGTGGGGTTGATATCCACGCCGTGAAGATGGCGATGGATAATCTCACGAAGCCTCGTGTGGTCAGGCTTGCTCCCCTCAACCTGAGCCCAGAGGCCGGCGAGCACGCGCAGACACTCGAGAAGAAACGCGCCTGTACCGACGGCCGGGTCCAAGATCGTGAGGTCTTCGAGGGCGTCACGAATCAGGTCGCGCTCATCGAGGCTTAGCGTGGCGCCGCTCAGGATCTCGTGAACCCTGGATTCACTAAGCCCGGCGCGGTCCTTGAGGTGCGCCGCAAAGACCTCTGCCACCATTTCACGCACCACGTGACGCGGTGTGTAGTAGGCGCCTGAGCGGTGCCTTGCGTCCTGGAACATCAGGCCTTCAAAGACTTTGCCGAGCATTTCGGGGTCGATGACTCGATCTTCGTCATCCTCGGCGCCTTCGCTCAGCGCAAACTGATAGCGTTCAAAAACCTCTTCGAGCAGGAGCTCGAAGGTTCGGTCGGGCCAGTCGATCCGCGAATGCGCAAGCTCCACCGGGCTTGGGTCAAAGAGTCCACCGTTTAGAAACGGAATCCCTTGAAGCAAAGCGTTGTTGGGGTCGCGCTCATCTTCGGGGGTGTTCAATGCGCTGAAAAATAGCGGCTGAATCACGCTTCGGTAGAACGACGTGTCGCGGGAGCGTTGGCGCCACGCACGAATCAGAAAATGCGGGTCTGAGCGCAACGCCCCGCGCGCCTGTAAAAAGTAGAGAAAGAGCACGCGGAGCAACGTTAAAAGCGCCACGTCGTGTGCTTGCCTCAAGTCCTCGGGCCCGTGGTGCATGGTGCTTTGAAGGAGCTCGAGCGCCCGGCGAAACGCCTGAAAAAACTCCCGCGTGAGCGTCTCCTGATCGAGCACGCTCTCCAGGTAGCGCCTGATTGCGAGCCCTTGGTCGGCCTGGTCCGGTGCGACCCAATCGCGCGGAAAGAGGGCCTCGAGCTGTTTGATGCCCACCGGGTCCGGACGGCTGCGCATCAAAGACATGCGGCGAACAAAGGTCTTTTCATTTTCTCGCTCAGAGACCATGGCCACGCTGAGCCGCTCGGTATCTGCCCAGAACCAGAGCGTGACGTCGTTCGGATTTCGCCGATGCAAGGTGGTCATTGCCGAGCGGGCGAGCCCGTTGTCGCATTGGCCTGTGACCAGAAGAACTCGGAACGACCCATCCGAATGGAGTAGGTCCACACGCAGGTGTTCCAACATGTCGAGCCCCCACTGGCCGAGCGCGAAATTCACGAGCCGCAGGGGCTTTGTGCGAAGCCCAAGATGCTGCGCGAGGCTAATCCAGTCGCCAAGTTGAATGAGAGAGCCGGTATCGTGCGATTCAATATTTAGAAGGGCGTTGCCCATGATGTCCTCCAACGTTTAGGTGTTGTTCGATGAGGACACTTCTGGCCCTCAGAAAAGGTTTTCGGACGGTTGAAGGAAGAGTTGAGAAATTTTTTTATTTTTTTTCGCCGCCGGGATCGCTACAAGGAGCTCAACGCTGCAAAGGAGTTGGCGATGCGCGAGTTTAAGAGTTGGATATTTTTGAGTGCTTTGGTCTTCGGTCTTGGGTGCTCAGAGTCGAATTCTCGATCAACTCCAGGCGTGGTTGATAACCCGGACGCCGAAACCGTTTCAGATATGGAAGCTGAAGGGGATACGGGAGCAGTTGAAGATCAGGGGACCGAGCTAGACCAGAGCCCGGGTGGTGATCAGGGGCCTTCCGTGGATATGGGCGAGCCTGATTTTGGTGAGCCGGACATCTCGCCGATGGGTGGTGATCGCGCCGTGACGCCCTTGATGCCCGCGAACTACGATCCTCGTCAGCCGGCGGGTCTGGTGATTTCGTTGCACGGATATGGTGGAAGCGGGCCGATTCAGCGCAGCTATTTTGGGCTCGACAATGTGCTCAGTGAGAATGGCTACATCTTTTTGGCGCCAAATGGGACGCGCGACACGAGCTCGCAATTTTGGAACGCCACCGACGCATGCTGCAATTTCTATGGGTCCACCGTGGACGATGTGGCCTACTTGAGCGGGTTGATCGACGAAGCTCAGGCGCGGTTCAATATCGACCCGAACAAGGTCTTCTTCGTGGGGCATTCAAACGGCGGCTTCATGAGCTATCGCATGGCCTGTGAGCTCTCGGATAGAATCACCGGCATTGTGAGCCTCGCCGGCGCGACCTTTGAGGATGCGGGCGATTGTGAGCCGGCTGAGGGCGTGAGCGTGGTGCAGGTCCACGGCACGCTAGATGCCACGGTGCTCTATGACGGTGGCGTGTTCTTTGGAGGAACCTACCCTGGTGCCGAGGAGTCGGTTGAGCGGTGGGTTGGCTACAATGAGTGTGATGCTGAGGGCGAGGAGATTGGCCGGTTGGATATCAGCGCTGAGCTCGGAGAGGAGACTTTGGTGACCCGATGGTCTGGATGCCGTGATGGCGCGCGCGTCGAGCTCTGGCGCATGGACGGTGCCGGCCACATCCCGGGCCTAAACTCGGGGTTCGCCGACGCGGTCGTGAGCTATTTCAACTCCCTCTAAGAGAACCTGTATACGAATTTTTGTTTACTAGGTGTACACACAAAGCCACCAGGTAATGTGGACTAATGTATGAAAATAGGGAGAATTGGCTTCATCAGCGTTTACTAAACTAACCGAACGCTGCAAAAGGAGTCGATATGAAAAACCTCGTAATTGCCATTCTCTCAACCAGCTTCCTCGTAGCCTGCGGTGAGTCCGCGGATCCAACCGGCGAAGTCGCCACGTTGCAATTCGCACTCACACCAAGCTCTGCCACGCAGGGAGTCTCCAGCGTCGCGCTCAATGTGCGAGATCTTGAGTTTGACCTTCCGATGCCGCTGACATGCGCAGACGTCGAAGGCCAGCTCGTAGGCGCGCGCTGTGAGCTCGAGGACAGTCCTGAAACCTCTGATGATAACCCGTCACTGGCTAAAATTGTGATCGATGGACCGATGAACATCGACCTACGCAACACCCAAAATCCGCTCGAAGGCATCAGCATCCCCGACCTCGCCTATTCTCGCCTCGACATCCGTATCGAGAGTCAGGGTGGCTACAGTATTCTCGTGGAGAAGGGCGGCCAGGAGTACCTCTTTGATTTCAACGAGGATATTCGGTTTGAGAGCCGAGGCGGTGTACGCGTGACGGGTGGACCTATTCTGGTAGAATTCGACGCCGCGGCCTGGTTGCAAGGCGTCGATATGGGCTCTTGCACAGATGAAGACTCGTGTGACGATGTGGAAGACCAGCTCAAGGATAATCTGAAGAACGCAGGACAACTTCGATGAAAGACTGGATGCCGGATGTGTTTGAGTTCATGGGGTACCGAGACTTCATGCGCGCGTACTATTCGGCGGCCAAGACTCATACGAAGAGATTTTCCTACCGGTCTTTCTCTGCAAAGGCCGGGTTTAGTTCGTCTAATTTCATCAAGATGGTCATCGATGGAGACCGCAATCTGAGCCCGGAGGCGGCCGAGCGCGTGGCGGCCGCCCTGGAGCTGAGTGCTTCCGAGCAGCGATTCTTCAAACTACTGGTGGAGTTCGAGCAGGCAACCGACCATGAGGACCGCCTTCGGGCCTTGGAGTCGATCACCGCAACCAAGCGATTCTTGGAGGCGAGGCCCTTGGACTCCATGCTCTTGGAGTACCTGAGCCACTGGTATAATCTGGCGATCCGGGAGTTGGCAGGACGAAGCGATTTCAAAGACGATCCGGAATGGATCGCCGCGCAGCTTCGCCCCAAGATTTCAACGGCTCGTGCGCGGAAATCCCTGGAGTTATTGGTCGAACTTGGGCTCCTTGAGCGTGCGGATGGTGTGATCAGCCGTGGGGAGCCCACTCTGGATGCCGGTCACGAAGTTCGGGCGGCTGGCGTCAAGCAATTCCACCGGCAAATGTTGGAGCGGGCCGCGGCCTCGATTGACGATGTCCCGTCCGAAGAACGTGATATCAGTGCGATGACTGTTTGCATTAAGTGCAATTCGGTTGAAGGCTTGAAAGAGCGATTACGTGATTTCCGGGAAACCTTCATGTCAGTGTGTGATGAGGAGGTGGACCCGGATGTGGTTTATCAACTTAATATTCAATTTTTTCCTCTTAGCGAGGCGCGTCGTGAACCTTAAATTTTTACCTCTTAGTTTGGTCGTATTGGGCGCTTGTGCCCAGAGTCCAGACACAGGGTCCCATATCGGTAATCCCGCATCTATCGAGTTTGGTGTGGTTCGGTCCGAGCTCACCGAATCCGACGCGGATGAAGCTGCCGTCGTGATGACGGACGCATCGGGCACTGTGTTTAGTGTTCGAGCCGCCGAGATTGATGTCCGAGATATCAAGCTCGACCTGCCTGATGGCGTGGTTTGCGCCCAGGTTTTGGACGTGCTTGAAGGGGCCGAGTGTGAACCTGCCGAGGCGCCGGGCGAAGAGGCCGAGATTGCCATTGACGGCCCTTTCGTAGTGGACCTTCTGGCGGCTGAGGCTCTTCCTAGTCTGGAGGCTGTGGTGATCCCCGCGTTGGATTACACGCGAGTGGACTATCGTGTTCGAAGCGATGCTGAGACGAGTTTTCGAGTGGAAGCGGAGTTTATCTACAATGAGGAGACCCTGGTTTTGGACCTCGCGTTGGACATCAACGAGGACGCACGTGTCGAGAATCCCGACCTTGTGCTCGAGCCTAACGGGACGCTCTCCGTGGGCCTAAACCCCGAGCTTTGGCTTCAGAACGTGGATATCACTGGGTGCTTGACAGCGGGCACCCTGGCCATTGCAGAGGGGCGCGTCAGCGTTGACGAAGATAGCGCGTGCGAGGTGCAGGACTTGGTGAAGAACAACGTCAAGTCGTCGAGTTCACTGAGCTCCACCCCGTAGAGATCATTGCAGGAGTTGGCAGAGGTTATCCGGCTCAAGCGCCGTGTTATCGTCCTCGTGACACTCATTATGGCTTTGCCCACCGGCACCGTCGTCGTCAGCCACAATGCGAACATCGAAGTTCTGATTCGCAGCTGAGCTCGGCGCAGCCCACAAGATCTCGAAGTTCTCCTCGGCGCCCGGGCCAAGGTTCTGCGTGTTCGTAACCGTCTCAATCAACGTCTCTTGGCCCTCCAACGTGATGTAGACCGAGACCGGAACCGTGCCCGAACGCACCCCGATGCTGCCCGTGTTCTTGAGCTGGAACCGAATCACCACGCCAGTTTGTGCACACGTCGTGGCCACCACCTCGCTGATTTCGATCTCAAAATTCGGCGCGTTGAAGAGCCCATCACCCTGCACGTTCTGCCGGAAATTATTCAGCCCAGGCGCCGTCCAGTTAAGGACCTGAACGTCAGGAACACTGCCGTCTTCGTCAATATTGGTCACGTGATACGCGTGTTGGTTCCAAATTCGGCGGGTGCCCACCCAGTTGTCGGACGCATCCTTAAAGACGCGAATACCCTTGGTGGTTGAGCCTGCTGTGGAGTAGTTGTTCGCCGCCACCACAATCTCCGCATTGCCGTCGTTATCCACGTCCACGATCAGCGGGTATTCCAAAAGAGTGCCCGAAGAATTCGGAATCTCAACGAGGATCTCGGGGTCGTTGTACCCGTTGCTATCTGCATCAGCGCCAGTCCCGGCGCCGCTGTAAACACGAAGGAAAAGCTCGTCGTTGTAGACCACCTCCGCCTTGCCATCGCCCTCAAAATCAAAGACCGACGAGCCGGTCACCGCACTCGAAAAGTCCTTTGTGGCGTGCGCCCAGAGCACTTCGCCAGCCCCCGTCAAAACCAGGTAGTACCAGCGCGCCGCCACGGCGATATCGGCGAGCCCGTCGCCGTCAAAATCAGCCACGGTTGGGGCTCCGCCACCGCGGTTGCACGCCGTATGCTTTCGGCATCGGTTGCCCGCGCACTGGCCGAGCGGCGGGCCACATTCCGCCTGAGACGTACACGCCTGGCCCACTGTGGGTACTTCCGGCGCGCAATCTGTAATCCCATAAAGGTCGCCCACACGCTGCATATCGAGCGGTATCTCAAAGGTCCAAATCGGGGTGCCGTCGTGCTCCAATAGGTTGATATTTCCGCCCACGACCTGAACGATCTCAGGGTTGGGATCCGCATCAAAATTCGCCAGCGCGAGGTATCCTCCGGCGATCGCCACGTCCTGAATCAGGGTGCATCCAGTGCCATCCGTCGCGTCAATATTTGAGACCTGATAGAGCGACGCCCCGTGCAGAATCTCCATGGTGCCGTCCAGATTGACGTCTGCCACCACTGGAATCCCCGCGCTTGTCGGCAGCGAGCAAATCAACCTGCCGTCACTGCCCACCACGCGGTTCGGCGTGATGATCTCAGGTGGTCCTTGTTGGTCGATATTGGCGATCGAAGGCCCTTGAGACCCAAGATTCGGCACGCCAGGCTGATGCCAGAGAATCTCTCCATTGGCCTTGATCGCATAAAGGCCCACGTTCGTTGGGCCTGCAGACACGATGATCTCCGGCACCCCGTCGAGGTCGATATCACCGAGCGCCGGGATGGTGCCGCCCGCCGCGTAGAATGGGACGTCTAGCGTGGAAGAGCTCCAATGCTCAGCGCCGTCGAGTCCGCTGATTACGCGCAGAACACCGTCGTCGTTGTAGCGATTGCTCCGGAAGGTCACAAAGACCACGTCCGGAATATCCTGAGTGTCTACGGTGCCGTCGGAGTTATCGTCTGTGAGATTTGCCACCGCCGGCATCATCATGACCTGGTCGTACTCCGGCGAGTCCGCGCTCTCAGTCCAAGACCACGCCTCCACTGGACTAAACTCGCCCACGGGCGGGATGTAGACGCACGCGTTCGGGTTCGCGTCGATATCCACACAACGGTCCACGCTCGGCTCACAAAATTGTGTTGGTGGGCAAGGCTGCGACTCAGAGCACGCGTCTCCAAGCGGCACACAGCTATCAAAAAGACACGCAGTCTCGGCGTCACAACACAAGGTGCCTTGCGGAGTCTCGCATGCCGTCTGCTCTGCCGTGCACGCGCCTGCATCGTTGTTGGCCATATCAACCGTGGTCATATCGCCAGGCTGGTTCATGTCGAGCTCGTTATTCGATGCGCCCTGGGTGTTGTTTTGTGGGTTGTTTGGACCGTTGTTCTGGTTGTTTCCAACGCTCACCGAGCTATCGTCCGAACAACCCGCCAGTAGCAAAATCAAGAGTATCCATCGCATCAGCCATTCTCCTCAAATCAAGAGTGGCCATTGTACGCAGAATCCGCCCGACTTTAAACTTCTAACGCCTATCCGCCGATTTCCGACATCCCCATGATGGTGCGCACACCCTCATTCCACGGGTGTCCGGCCTTCTTTTCGGCAAGGGCTTTGAGGATGAGTCCACGCGCTGCATCTTCGTCTCGAGCGCGAAGGGCCGGGCCGAGGTCCACGTCCTCGTCGTAGGCGAGGCACGCTCTAAGCTTGCCGGTGCAGGTTAGGCGAAGGCGTGAGCAGGTAGCGCAATAGCTTTGAGACATCGGGGTGATAAACCCGAGCGCGCCCTTCCATCCTGGCGCCTTCCAGTACTTCGCGGGGCCGTTCCCCACGTGGGTGTCTGTTGCGGGGACCAGGCCGTGTTTGGCAGTGAGTTCCTTTCGAAGCGCGGTCAGATCAAAGTAGCTTCCCACGTCCTTGAGGTCGTCCTCGCCAATCGGCATAAGCTCCATAAAACGAACGATGAGCTCGCGTTCTTGAACCAGCTCAACCCACCGCTCGATCTCGTCTTCGTTGAAGCCTTTGAGCACGAGCGTGTTGATCTTGATGGGCGAAAAACCCACGGCGATGGCTTCTTCGAGGCCTTCCCATGCCTTCTGGAGATGGCCGTTCCTAGTGATTTTCTCGAATCTCCGAGGGTCCAGCGAGTCGAGGCTGATATTGAGTCTGTCGAGACCCGCGTCTTTGAGCTCTGCCGCATGTCGCTTGAGGAGGAGCGCGTTGGTGGTCATGGCCACTTTGGTGGTCCCGGCCTCGCGAAGCATTCTTACAAACTCGGGCAAGTCTTTGCGCACTAGCGGCTCGCCGCCTGAGATCCGCACGCTCTTAACCCCAAGGCTGGCCAATACTTTTGCGGCAAAAGCGAGGTCCTCAAAATCCAAGACTTCTGCGCGCGGAAGAAACTTCATGCCTTTTGCGGGCATGCAGTAGGCGCATCGCAGATTACACCGGTCTGTCACTGAGATTCGCACTGACGTGTGCACACGCCCGAAACGGTCTGTCAAAGTGTGGGTGTCAATCATAGCTTCTTAAGTTCATGTCGGCGTACTTTACCAGACGAAGTCTGCGGCAGCTCCTCTAGGACCAACCAACGGCGAGGCACTTTAAATCCCGCGAGGTTCTTTCTGCAGTGAGCCTCCAAGGCTTCCAAGTCCAATTCCACACCGTCCTTAGCCACCAAAGCCACACACACGAGCTCACCCCAGGTCCCATCCTCCTGCCCGAATACGGCCGCTTGATCAACCCCTTCGAACGCCAAAATCACGTTCTCTACCTCTGCCGGATACACGTTCTCGCCGCCTGTAATAATGAGGTCGTCGCGCCTCGAGAGCACCCAGAGAAACTGGTCGTCATCGAGATACCCAAAATCGCCCGTGTCGAACCACGAACCATCAAAACGCCGCTCATTTTCGGTTGCCCGGCCCAAATATCCACGCATCACCATAGACCCGCGAATCCAGATATGGCCGGGTTCGTTGGGCGCAGCGAGGCTCATATTGAGGCGGCGAACCTGAACATCGGCCCCAAACACCGCGATGCCCGCCGACCCGATTTTTTCCAGCGCGCGCTTTGGCGGCATGGTTGTCACCTGCGAGCCTGCCTCGGTCAAACCGTAGGTCTGGAAGACCGGAATCCCACTCTCCCACGCCCACTCTACGAGCTCTTTTGGCGCAGGACCGCCACCTAAGAGAACTGCCCGTAAATGATTGACTTCCGGCAGAATGCCGCGAAGCCGGTGAAGCATCGTCGGCACGAAGGATGCCAGCGTAATATTGTGTTTTATGATGGCATCAGCCACCCTTTGCTCGTCGAACTTCTCAAGCAATGTCAGTGGGATGCCGTAAATCAGGCAGCGGAAAACAATGGAAAGTCCACCAATATGGAAGAGCGGCAGCGCGCAAAGCCAGTTGTCGCGCGCCTCGAGCCCGAGCACCACAGCGGAGGCAAACGCGCTACTCGCCACGTTCTCCCAACTAAGCTCTACCGGCTTTGGAAGCCCCGTGGTCCCCGATGTGTACATGATGAGCGCCGCCTCGCGCGCCCTGAAATCCGCAGGTTCAACGTCCAGGCTAAACGTCAACTCCTCTACCTGCACAAATCGAGTCGTCTGCAAGTCGAGCGTCGCATCCGCAGAGTCGTAAAAACGCTCCGCAGTCTGGTGGTCGAGCACCAAGAGGTCTGCCTCGATATTGTTGAGCATCCACGAGATTTCACGGGCCGTAAGGCGCGTGTTGATGGGCACGAGCGTCGCGCCAGCCCATTGTACGGCGAGGATCGTGACGATGTAGTCGGGCGAAGAGTGCATCAGGGTCGCGATTCGCGCGCCACGTATGCCACCGGCGACCTGCACCGAGTGCGTCAGCGCCGCCGCCATACGCCTGACGCGGATCTCAAGCTGTGCCCACGTCCACGAACTCTCCTCAAAATAGAGAGCCACTGCATCTGGCTGGCTATGAACCTGCCGCTCTAACCAATTCATAAACTTCTCTAACTACTTAAGCGCCAACACATTCCCCGATCGGTGGCATAAAGCGGGTCCTCAAGACCGTCTTCAATCCACCCACCGGTCGCCAAACCACATGGTGACTCAAGGCCGAGCGCATACGCAACCTCAGCCGCAAAGAATCGACCGATAGAGTCCAAACTCGACGTAATCACAAGCTCAGAGCCACGTTCTTGGAGTCTGCGTCGGGCCTCAAACAAGGTGTCGAAGCCGCCAAATTGTGCAGGCTTGATCACAAAGACCTCAACGCCTTCATCAATCTGGGGTTGAAGGTCGTCAAGCCCTCGCACCGACTCGTCCGCAGCGACTCTTGTGCGAAACTCTGCAAGCTCACCAGGCTCCCAGGATTCGGTCCTAAGCAGTGGCTCTTCCACATACTCGATGTTGAAGTCATCCAGCGCACCGAGAGCCGCAATCGCCGTTGCTTTGTCCCAACTTTGGTTCGCGTCGAGGCGCAACGCTACAGTCTCAAACGTGTCCCTCAGTCTGGCGATCCGGTCCAAATCCTTCTGAAGAGCGCGGCCCCCAACCTTGACTTTCAGGCACCTAAACCCACGCGCAACAAAGTCTTGTGCCACTTGGATTTCGGAGTCTTCTGAGGCGCTAAGTGTCGCGTTTATGAGCAACCCGCGGTTGTCCCCTAAGTCCCTAAAAACACCCGGATATTGCGCCGCAAAAAACTCCCTGATCACTCGCCATCTTGGGAGCCCCCGCTCTTTGGATACAAGGTCGAAAATCGCCGAATGGAGGGCGTATCTTGCACTGCAACAGAGTCCTTTTTCATCGGATTGACCAAGGATCTCAAGAGGATGGGTTCCCGGGCTCAAGCCGGCGATCAGGTCCGAGAGCTCCCGACTCACCTCGTCCACACTTTCGTCAACCCAACCCGCAAGCGGGGCAGCTTCTCCAATACCGTGGACATCCCCGTGCCAGAGCGTTAGATGAACCACCTCGCGCGACGAATATTGACGAGTCGCAGTCGAAAAAGTTCTGGAAAAGGGGTACGTCTTTTTTTCCACGGAGTGCTTCATGCGCTACGTTTACTCGAATTTTGGGTTGATGGCGCGAGAGAATTTGAACCGAATTATGCGAAAGAAGTGGATCATCATTGCCGTGGGGGTTGTCCTGGCGCTCCTCGTGGGAGCCGGACTGATGGTGCCCACCTTGGTGGAGGACCGCGTTGAGGAGGAATTGCGCGCTCGGCTTGTCAAACGCGGGCTGGACGCCGAATGGACCGATTTTTCGTCCCAGTTTGGACGAACCTTTCGGATCGAGGGTTTGCTTCTCAAAGACGAAAAGCGAGGCGTGGTCGCGCGTGCAGACGCGGTAGATATCTCGATCGCGATCGATTCGTTCACGGATGCCGACGTGCGCCTAAGTGCCGTGAATGTAGAGAATTTTGGGTTGGAAGTTGACCTTAAAAAGCTCAACCAAAAGAGCGACGCTAAAGACCCCGACTCGCCCACACAAGGCTCCGGCCTCATCCAGAAAATCCTCGAGAACCCGCCCGAGATCTTCATGAATCAGGCAACTCTCGAGGTCTCGCACGGCGCATTATCGCTCGCGCAAATGAAGGTTGAGCAGACGCAGGTCGAGCTTTCCCGAGAGTCCGTCACGCTGGATTCGACCGCGCACTACAAGACCCTTTTCCCGGTCCCGGAATTTCTCTCGGCGCCAGTGGATGTCAAGGTTAAGGCCACCTTGGGGCTGGAGACTCGCGACTTTGAGTTCGAGCTCACGCATCCCGAGGCGGATAAACCGCTGATGCGATTCAGGGACTCCGAGGCAGGTTCGGTCACGATCGGGCGAGTCCAAGGACACGGCAACCTTACGAATCGCACCGTGAACGTAGACGCACAGACCATCAAGGTTCGCATCGGGCACGCCTCCAATAAGGCTGAGCTAGTGGCCACAACTGACATCGACGCCTTGCGCATTCAGCGCGATAAGCGCGGTCGGATCTCCCTTTCGCTGAACTCGCCAGAGATTGTGGTCACACCCGCGAACGCAGCGCGGCTGAGGCCACTCCTCAAAGTCATTGGCGATACGCGACTGATGATGGGTGATAAGGGCCAGGGCCAGGGCTCTGGACCGCGACCCTCCAAGCTTCAGACATTGGATCGCATCGGCCGAACCTTTGCGCGTGTGCTGCACCGGCAAGACGTGCAGCTCAGAGACCTACGTTTTGCGCTCAACGTGGAAGGCGACTACACGCCGGGTGTCTTTCACCAGATTACGCTCCTCGAACGCATCAATATTAAGACAGACAACGGTACGATTCGTGCCAGCGGTGAGAGCGCCGACGGTACGATCAATGCGCTGGTGGATTTCCTTCCCGGCGTTGCTATTCCACGCTTTGCGTATGTTGACGTGTCGAAGGTTAAACTCGGGAAAATCCCCGGAATGCCTAAAGGCAGAACCGAGCTCCCGTCGCGCGGTACGAGTGGTCGTGTTGATGGCGTCTTCTCGAGTACCTTCATGATGCGGGGGCCCGGATTGGGCTCTATGGAAGACCTCCTCGACGTGTTTCACGGGGAATTGAACGTGGTTTGGGAGGACGGTGAGGCTGATTTTGTGGGGGTTTCTGATGAGCCGCTCAAGGACTTTAGCGTGCGCACCAATTTCGACTTCATCTGGCATCCTGAGCGCGCGAATTTCGAGGCGAAGAACGGCTTCTTCAAGCTCGGTCCGATTCGAGTCAACTATTCCGGCGCGATCAGCGGATTCCCGCTCGATACAACCTTGAGCGGCGAGGCCGCGATGGAGGAATTGGAGTGTGACCGGACGTTTAGAAACCTTCCAGCTGCCATGCTCGGGCCGTATCGGTACATCAAAATGGACGGCAAATGGGCGCCGACCTTCTCGTTCTATCTTCCCATAAATCGCCCGCGAGCCGTCAATTTTGAGATCGAAGGATACGAGGACGTGTGTGATGTGGTGAGCCTTAACGTGCAGCGCGGTGATTGGCCCGATATCCGACTTCCAGGCATCACTGGACAAGAGCGTTCGGATGCGCTTTCAGACGTGTTTTGGCTTGAGAAACCGTTCATCAAACAGGTGACCGAGGGGCTTGCCACCGACGAGAGCGAAGTTTTTGTGGGCCCGGGTTTGCCGACGTACGTGCCGCTCTCCGAGATGCCTTCGTGGGTGGGTGGCGCCGCGTACCTGAGCGAGGAGATCCTCTTTTACACCGACCACGGCATCAGCTTGGGCCTGATTAAGAAGGCCCTGCGGCTGAATTTGGAGAAGGGGCGCTTTGTTTACGGCGGCTCTACGGTGACGCAGCAGCTCATCAAGAATCTCTTTTTGACTCGCGACAAGACTCTTTCCCGAAAGCTTCAGGAAGCGCTCATCGCCTGGCGAATCACCGAGACTATTCCTAAGGATCGCGTGCTTGAACTCTATCTAAATGTCATCGAATTCGGCCCGGATATCTACGGTATTGGCCCGGCCGCGCGGTACTATTTCCAAAAGGACGCGCGCGATCTGACGCCTATGGAATCTATCTTTTTGGCCATGCTCAAGCCTAGTCCGCTCTACGGCGAGCGCGTGATGCAGCGGGGGCAAACGCCCAAAGGCGTGTGGTGGACAAATCGAACGGTGGAGCTCTTTCGCCGCCTCGTGGAGCACAAACATCTCACGCAAGAGCAAGCCGAGGCCGCAAAGCCCTACGAGCTTGAGTGGGAGAAGGGCGTCTACAAGCCTCGCATGATTGAGGTCCCTCTCTTCGATTGAGCGCCTTCTCTACTCGCAGTTTTAGAAAATATTTGGCAGTCTACCGTTCTTTCACGCTTGAACTAGGAGACCTCATGCCTTTGATTTGCGCCATAGACCAGGGAACCACGGGAACCACGGTGATCTTGTTGAACGAGAAGCTCGAGATCAAGGCTCGGGTTAACCAGGAGTTCCGCCAGATCTATCCGAAACCGTCCTGGGTTGAACATGACCCCGAAGATATCTGGGCCTCCACACTGGCCACCATCAAATCGGCATGCGAACAAGCGGGCGACACCGACATCGCGGCAATCGGCATCACCAACCAGCGCGAAACCACGGTGGTCTGGGACCGAAAGACCGGCAAAGCCATCCACAATGCCATCGTCTGGCAAGACCGCCGCACCGCAGGCGTGATTCGCCAGCTCAAAGACGAGGCCAACGAATCGTGGATCCAGAAGAAGACTGGGCTCATGCTCGACCCCTATTTCTCCGGTACCAAAGTCGCGTGGATTTTGGACCACGTAGAAGGCGCGCGCGAACGCGCCGAGCGGGGCGAGCTCGCTTTCGGTACCATCGACACCTACTTGCTCTGGCGCCTCACCGAAGGACAAACGCATAAGACGGACGTCTCCAATGCGTCGCGCACACTGCTCATGGACCTCGAGAAGGCCGAATGGGACCCCGAATTGCTCAAGGTTTTCCGCGTGCCCGCGTCATTGTTGCCCGAAATCTGCGGCAACGCACAGGAGTTCGGAAAAGCGCGAGGCGTACCGGGAATCACTGACGGCACCCCCATCGCCGGAATCGCGGGCGACCAACAAGCAGCCCTTTTTGGGCAGGCGTGTTTTGATGCCGGCGAGGCCAAATGTACGTACGGCACCGGTGCGTTCCTGCTCATGAACACGGGCACAAAGCCCGTTCCGAGCGTACATCGTTTGCTGACGACGGCTGCTTGGCGCCTCAATGGCAAGACCACCTACGCCTTGGAAGGCTCGGCGTTCATCGCCGGTGCCATGGTGCAATGGCTGCGCGATGGCATCGGCCTCATCAAATCCGCCGCTGAAATCGAGGAGCTCGCACGAAGTGTGGAGTCGTCGGATGGTGTGGTTGCGGTGCCGGCGCTCTCTGGACTCGGCGCACCACATTGGCAGCCGGACGCCCGTGGCGTGATCTGGGGACTCACGCGCGGTACCACGCGTGCCCATATTGCGCGCGCCGCCCTCGAAGGTATCGCGCTCCAAAACGTAGATATTCTGCGCGCGATGGAGAACGACCTCGGAAAACCACTCGTGGAGCTCAAGGTGGACGGCGGCGCGAGTGCCAACAACCTTCTGATGCAGATGCAGTCTGATTTTCTCGGGCGAAAAATCGTTCGCCCAGAAATGACTGACACAACCGCACTCGGTGCGGCACTTTTAGCCGGGCTTGGTGTCGGACTTTATACGAGCCTCGATGATATTCGAGCGAATTGGAAGGTCGACCAGGTTTTCGAATCGGCGATCACTGAGGCTGAGCGCGAAGCGCACCTGCGACGGTGGAATCAAGCCGTTCAACGAGTTTGACGATGACCAAAATACAGAAATACGGATTGGTGCTTGTGGTGGTGACGGCGCTGGGTCTCTTTTTGACCTGGCAAGACGCGTCCACGCCCGAGCTTCCACACGACCCAAATTTTGTCCCTTCTGACGGCGCTGAGGTGCCCGGGAAAGGGCATGTTGGCGGCTCGCAACCAGAGGTTACCGAGACTTCCGAAAACAGCCAAAAGTCGCCTCCATCTCAGGTGAATTCACGGGAGAGCGTGGCGGCGAAGCCCTCAGATTCCGAGGGAGCTGCGGCTGAAGATGCGCCTGAGCCACACCCGGACAACCCGGAGATGCCCGCCTCAGCCGGCACCGAAGAAACCCAGGAACACACGGGATTTCTAGAGGCTGAGGAGATTCAAAAATCGGCATGGGAGCTCCGCTCCCAACTCAAGGAGTGCTACGAGACGAGCCTCAAAGATTTTCCCGATGCTTCGGGAAAGCTCACGGTCGAGTTCATTTTGGAGAATGAAGAAGACGGTACTCGAGTGACGCAAGCCGAAGTTCTAAGCGGTGAAAGCACGATTCTCGACGACCAGCTCAACGCGTGTTTGATGCGCGGTTTGCAAGAACTCAAGATCGACGTCGAGATTCAAGACGGTGAGTCCGTAAAGGTTCGCTATCCGTTCCGTTTCTCGCCCGAGGGTGAGTAATCCATGCGTTGGATCTTGGTGATTTTGGGGATTGTCTTTAGCGGTTGCGCCACTCAATCCACACAGACCAAGATCGTTCAAGCCGAGGCCGGAATCAATTGTGAGGTGCCCGAGAACGCCGCCGCATGCCGTGAAGCTGCGATGGCGCTCATGGCTGAGGAGTACACGCCGGCGGCAGGAAACCGCGCGTGGGAGCTCCTCGAGGCGGCCTGCAGACATCAAGATCAGGAAGCCTGTCACGGCTTGGCCGAGCTCTATGAAAAGGGGATCGGCACGCCCCAAAACTTGCCCGAAGCCACGCGTCTTTATCGTGCGAATTGCGACGCCGGCTACACCCCTTCGTGTAATAACCTCGCGCTCATACTCGCCCGCGAAGACCGCGACCCGTCTCAGGCTCAGGAGGTTCTGGAGCTCGCCTGTAAGGGCGGTGAGGCGATCGCATGCTTTAACCTTGGCTTCAGGGCAGAGTCGGGAACTCTGGCCTCAAATAAGGAGATTGCGGCGTCGTACTACCGAAGGTCGTGCGAGCTCGGATACGCTGAGGGCTGCTACTATATCGGCGTGATGTTGCGCTACGGAGATGGGGTCGAAAAGGACGAGGCTGGCGGCCTGAAGCTTTATGAAAAGTCCTGCGAGGCTGGCTATTCACGAGCTTGTAGCGCGATAGGCTCGCTCTTTGAGACCGGGACGGGCGCCGAAAAGAGCGCCGAAAAAGCCACCAAATACTACCGTCAGGCATGCGATTCGGGGTTCGCGCGTGGGTGTACGAACCTCGGGATTCAAGCGGAAAAGGCAGGTGGTGGCGCCGCTCTTTTTGAGCTCGGGTGCCGAAAGGGTGACGGGCAGGGCTGCTCAAGGCTTGGCGTTTTGCAGCTCAATGGTACCGGCGGGGCCGAGAAGTCTGCGGCGAAGGCGCTCCTTAGCTTTCTGAGGGCGTGTGAGCTCGGTTGGGCCGCGGGCTGTTCCAACCTGGGCGTTTTGCACGAAGAGGGGCTCGGTACAGAGCAAGACTTTGAAACCGCGGAGAAGCTCTACGAGCGTGCCTGTGACCTGGAGGAAACGCAGGCCTGCCTGAACTTGGCCGAGATGATGGCCGAAGGGCGCGGCATCGAGGAGAATATGGACCGCGCAACCGACCTCTACATGAAGGCATGCGAAGGAGGCCTGGCCAAAGCGTGTACCGCGCTCGGTCGGCGGTGGCTCGAGGATCCCAAGCATCAAGAGTTCGGAAAACAACTCATCGAGCGTGGCTGCGCTGAGGGCGACCTAGAGGCCTGCGAGTAGAGGTGGGAAAAAATTGCGCCGAGGTATTTTTTTGCGTCCCAACATCCGCTAAAGTTAAATTCAGAACTCATAATTAACCTGAATTTAATATTCGAATGCCAAGGATGTATCATGCAGAAACTTGCCCTATTGCTATTGTCTCTCTCGCTTGCCGCCTGCAGCTCCTCACCTTCAGCCCCAGCGCCACAAACCGATGGTGATGCCGAAAATACCTCGGATATGACCCAAGATGCCGGCGATATGTCTAGCGAAGATGGCGGCGAAGACGCGGGCGAATGTCTGCCCGAAAGTGCCGAAGAATTTTGCGAGCGCATCGAAGCCGAATGCTCCGAAATCGAAGGAATCGATAATTGTGGTGAAAGCCGAACCTTTGATTGCGGAGGATGCGACGAAGGGCTCGAGTGTACTGAGTCCAATACGTGTCAGGCGCCAGCGAACCCCGAGGCGTGCGAAGCCGTGAGCGCTGAGTGCGGAACCATCGACGTTGAAGGCGCCCCAGCATACTGCGGCGAGTGTGCCGAGGGCTCGGAATGCGTTGAGAATACCTGCGCGTGCGTAGGTGTGGATGAAGCCACGATCTGCAATGACGCAGGCGCGAACTGCGGTACGATCGAATATACCAACTGCCTCGGCGAAACCGTAGATATCGCCTGCGGTCAGTGCGACCCGGAAGCGGATGAAGTCTGCAACGATAACGTCTGCACCTGTGTCCCAGAATCCAACGAGGCGTTCTGCGCTCGAGTGGAGCAGTGCGGCGATGTGACCGCTGAAGATAATTGCGGCTCCATGCGAACAGCGGATTGCGGATGCGCGGGCGAAGAGCTCTGCGTACCAAGCGCAGATGAGAACACCAGCGGCTCAGTGTGCTGCTTACCCCAAACCGACGGCGAATTGTGCACTGTGTTGAATTCCGATCCCAACAACTGTCAGACCAACTATGAAGACGCGTTGGACAATTGCGGCCAGATGCGGACCGTAGAATGCTCGTGTGCGTGTTCCTTCGATCCAGTGGCGACCTGTCAGGGACGTTGCGGCGATGTGGTCCTTGACGACGGGTGCGTGGCAAATTGCGGCGCCAATTGCAACGCCAACCAAGTCTGCTCCACTACGAATGAGTGTTGTACCCCCAACAATAACTCTACTGCCTTCTGTCAGGGCAAGTGCGGAACCGTAGACTTTACCAATAATTGCGGGGAAACCATACAGGTAGATTGCGGTGGATGTGGATTTCTGCAAGCGTGTGTGAGCAATGAGTGCCGCGGACTTTGAATGCGGCACAACTACACCTCATGAGAATTGTACATGCGCTTGTTTTCACTGGTACTCCTTCTTTTGGTTGGACCAACCTTGGCCTGCATTGAGGCCCCGCCGTCCGCTCCCGCGATTGTTCCGGACATGAACACGGATGATGCCTCTAACAATGTGACGGATATGGAGTCCGATGCCGGCTGCGTCTCGGAATCAGACACCGAGCTCTGTGAAGCCGCTTTGGCCCAATGTGGCTCGCTTGATGTGACTGATGCGTGCGGCGTCTTGCGAAGCATCGAGGACTGCGGAGCATGCCCCGATGACCTGCAGTGCGCCGGGGGCGGCACCGCGAACCGTTGTGGTAGCCCCGATAAATCCGATGCCGAAATCTGTTCGGACGCAGAAGCGACGTGCGGTTTGGTGGACTACGAAGGTCGAGAGGTCCTCTGTGGGACGTGTGAGTTTCCAGCAGAGTGCCAGGCAAATGCATGCGAATGCGTTGACCGTACGCCAGAAGAGATTTGCCAGAAATTCGGCTACACCTGCGGGTCGGTGGATTTCCCAAAATGCGATGGTACCGATCAAAGCATCGACTGTGGGTCCTGTGATCCCAATCGAGAAGTCTGCTCGGAAAACGCATGTGTGTGCCTCCCAGAGACTAACGAAGGGTTTTGCAACCGAATTGGAGAGTGTGGTGAGGTTATAGCTGAGGACAATTGCGGAGTTGAACGTACAGCGAATTGTGGATGCGAAATGGGCCAAGTTTGTGCCCCGGACTCAAACTCCGAGACCGGCGCGGATAGAAACGTGTGCTGCCTTCCAGAAACGGATGGAGAGATGTGCGCGAGACTCAATGACGCACTAAACCAAGAGTGCCAACCAAGCTACACCGACGTGATGGACAATTGTGGTCAGGTACGTTCGATAAACTGCGACTGTACTTGTCTCGATTCAGATTCTTGTACGGGTCGGTGTGGCGACTACACGACCGAGGCTGGATGTCAATACAGCTGTGGAAACACCTGTAGTCAATCTCAAGTGTGCTCAACCCGAAACGAGTGCTGCACACCAGTGAACGACACCACTTCATTTTGCCAGAGAAAGTGCGGAACCGTTGATTTCACCAATAACTGCGGACAGACCATGGCGGTGAATTGTGGTGGCTGTGAATTCTTGCAGGCGTGCATTAGCAACGAATGTCGAGGCCTCTAGCTTGGTCTCCAAGCTTGTAAATGCGGCACCTACATGGTATCACACGTCTAACACTTTGATTTTATTAGTGTTAGCGAAGTGAGGTAGTTTTGTCTTTATTGAGTGTTGTGGAAGAAGCCCTTCGTCCCGACCACGAATCGCCCCAGAAAAACACGGTGGAACTTCAAGCCTCGGGCATCACGCTCGAAGTGGTTGATGACCTCTATTCAGACCGTGTTCGGTGCGATCATCCCCCCTCAGACGTTGATGGAAACGCGCTGGGTGAGTCGTTGGTTGAACTGGCAGAAGATTGTGGACGCGGGCGAGTTGTGGCTCTTGTTGATGCTGGTCTCGCGCCGGCCATGGAGGAGACTGGATTCGAACTCGAGGGCGTAATCCCCGGCTTCTACCGCGGCGAAGACGACTGCGCAGTACTCGGCTACGGCGTTGAAGAAGCACGCATGGACCTCGCCCATGAAGAGGCAGTGCGCGCAGCAGACAAAGTTTTGCAGCGGCCTTGGCCAGCCTTCGATCTGGAAAAAGCGCCCGCACATATCTCGGAATTGGCGACCCTCAAAGATGCTCAAGAAATCGCGGATTTGCTCGGCGAGACCTTTGTAGATTACCCCACACCGAGTTCGGACCCGGAGTATATCGCGGAGCAAATCGAGTCCGGCACTCCGTTCAGAATCATTCGAGAAGGTGGCGTTATCGCTGCCTGTGCAAGCGCAGACCTCGTGCCTGAGGCCTTGACCGCCGAGCTCACCGATTGCGCCACCCGTCCCTCGCATCGAGGGCGCGGCTTGATGCAGAGCATCTTGCATCGCCTTATGTTGGACCTTCAGGAGATGGGCTATCCCACCGCCTTTACATTGGCACGCGCCCGAATCCCGGGCGTCAACCGTGCGTTTCAGAAACTTGGCTTCAAACACCGAGGACGCATGGCTCGCTCGTGCAGAATTGGTAAGGGTTTTGAAGACATGAACATCTGGAGCACTGTGATCACACAACCATGATCCCTTGTTTCTTTCACCCTGACCAACTCGCCTTTAAACCTGTTTACGAATGGGCATTTGGCGAGAAAATCGACCATCCTGAGACCACGGCGCGGGCCGAGAACATTCTGGCGGCGCTCAAGGCGCGCCCGGAGCTCTTCGAGATGCGTGCGCCCAAGGCCCAGCCTCTTTCGGCGCTCAGAGATGCCCACAACTACAACTTGCTCACCCTCTACAACACGGCGCGCCAGCTACCCGAGGATGAGACTTTCTACCCCAGTGTGTTTCCGCGAGACCCGAAGACCAAGGGCGATCCTACGACCCTAAGACAAGCGGGGTGTTTTTGTTTTGATTCGGGCACACCGCTGAACAACCGAACCTTTGATGCAGCAGCCTGGAGTGCGGCCTGCGCCTATGAAGGTGCGCGCCTGCTCAAGAAGGGCGAACATCCGGTGGTTTACGCGCTCTCGCGTCCGCCGGGCCACCATGCCACGAAAGACCATTTTGGCGGCTACTCCTACTTCAATAACTCGGGTATTGCGGCGCGCTATTTAAGACGCGCCGGGCGTGTAGCCGTTTTGGATATCGACTTTCACCACGGCAATGGCACGCAGAGCATGTTCTACCGGGACGACAAGGTCCTCACCATCTCTATTCACGGCGATCCCGGGGAGTTCTACCCCTTCTATTGTGGATTCCCAAACGAGACCGGTTCTGGGCGTGGGGAGGGCTACAACTTGAACTTCCCGCTTCCCACCAAGATCACGTTTGAGGAGTGGATGCAGACCTTGGAGCAAGATGCCTTGCCTGCGATTGAAAATTTCGCGCCAGACTATCTGATCGTGGCCGCTGGATTTGATACGTATCGGCTGGACCCTATCGGCGACTTCGAGTTCTTCACAGCCGACTACACCACGCTTGGTGCGCGCATCGCTGAGTTGGGCTACCCCACGCTCGTAGTCCAGGAAGGCGGGTATTACACGCCTGATTTGGGCGCGAATGTCGCTGCTCTCTTAGAGGGTACAAGCCGCTTGTACAATTTTTGATTCTTGCGGTAAAAGACGGCGTTGCGATTGGCTGCACCCAAGGGGTCTTGCGTGGATGAGAGAAGTATTGATGCGTTAGTAGATGCGATTACAGATCGCGTTCGTGACCGATTGATGGGGCCGCAGGCCGCTCCGGTTCAAGCTGAGCGCGCTGATGGACGCAAAGTCCACGCGCCCGGATGTTTGACATGCGACCTTCCGTCTTCTGGTTGCCAGTCGTGTGGACTCAACCCCATGGTGCGCGAGTCCTCCGAGTTCTCGGCGCCCAAAGTCATGCCTTCCACCATGGAAACCGCGCGCTACATCGATCATACCTTGCTTAAGCCCGACGCCGACCGCGACTCCATCCAGGCACTCTGCGAAGAAGCTCGAAAACACAACTTCTTTAGCGTCTGTGTCAACTCTGCCAACGTCCGGCTCGCCGCGTCATTCCTATCTGGGAGCGGTGTGAAGGTCTGCGCTGTGGTAGGCTTTCCCCTGGGTGCTGGCACGCCCGGGTCTAAGGGGTTTGAGGCACGCGAAGCCGTGCGCTGTGGCGCCGATGAGATCGATATGGTCATCAATATCGGCGCGCTCAAATCGCGAGATTATGCCCTCGTCACCGACGATATCGAACGAGTGGTGAAGGCTGTACCCGGAAAACTTGTGAAGGTGATCTTGGAGACCGGCATGCTCACGCAGCACGAAAAAGTGGTGGCGTGTGCACTCTCCAAAGTAGCTTCGGCGCATTTCGTAAAGACCTCAACGGGCTTTGGCCCAGGCGGCGCAACGGCCGAAGATATCGCGCTCATGCGCGCTGTTGTTGGGCCGGATATGGGCGTCAAAGCGTCCGGTGGCGTTCGAACCTACGAGGATGCCCAAAATATGCTCAAGGCCGGCGCAAACAGGCTCGGATGCTCGTCGTCCGTGGCGATCGTCACCGGTGGCAAGGGCACCAGCGGATACTAATCCATGCGTAATTTCGCGACCCATTCTTGGACTCGGTTCACCGTAGATCATAAAGACCGACCCGCGGTCTTGAGGGTGGAGCGCGGCGCCAAGGGGCCGGAGCGCGTCTCACAGACCTATTTTGAGTGGACTCGTCGCGTGCAACGCCTAGCCATTGGCCTCATGGACGCGGGTCTTGAGGTTGGGCAGCGCGTAGGCATGGTGGCCCGAAATTGCCCTGAATGGCTCGAGCTTGCGTGGGCGGTTTGGATGGTCGGCGGCGTGGTAGTCCCGCTCGCGTCGGGCCGCGATCGCCGAGAAACCCTGCGATGCCTCGCTAGGGCTGGGGCCGACTGGATCGTGGTCTACGATGAGGCCGGCCTTTTGGATATCCGCGGTCAAGGCGCAAACCTTCCCGACCACTTGCGTTGGATCTGCCTCAAGGAGGTCAAGGCCGCACGCCAGGAGAGCGTGAGCGATATTGCGCACCTTCTTGAACGCGGAAAGTATCGCGCGCAGCGCGGCGCCCTCGATGACCTCGCGAAACGCATGTACAACCTTGCGCCCGACGCACCGGCTCTAATCCTCTTTGCGTTTGAGCCCGGTGACGACCCGCATGGCGCAACCTTCGGCGGGGGTAAACTGGCCGTGATGCTGGAGTATTTGGGTGGCGACCTGCAGCTCGAAGACTCCGACGTGCTCGCGGTCCTGATGGGCTATTCCTGGTTCTACGCCATCTTGTTGACCATGGCGGCCATGCTTCAGGGGCGAACACTCGCCATCGCTGACGGGCTTGCGGAGCTCGAAGCAGATTTTGGGGTGCTTCAGCCGACCGTGATTGCATGCGGCCCTGCCACGATCGAGTCGCAACTCAAGATATGGCAGGCGCATATCGAGCGCGCCCCGAATTTCCTCAAAGACGAAAATCCCTTTGGTTTTGCGCGGGCGCTGCAGATGATTGGCGAAAAAGCGGCTGCGAAGGTGCTTTACGAGCCGGTCCGTTCCTATTTTGGCGGAAAAGTCGCGCGTATCCTGCTCGGGACTCATGCCGAGAACTTCGCGCCTGTGGCCGACGAAGTCCTCGATATCTTGGATGCGTCCGGCGTTTCGGTTTGCGGCATGTTCGGAATTCCCGAAGCCGGAATCACGCATCTGGAGCGCCCCGAAGCCAGACGCCGTCACTCCGTGGGCCGCCCGGTGCAAGGCTATGTTGCTAAAATCAAAGGCGCAAAAACCGACGAGTCAGGCCCCCTTCTGGTCAAGTCCGACGTGCTCTTCTCAGGCTACTGGGATCAAAAAGGCCCGCTCGAAATCGGCGAAGACGGCTATCTCGATACCGGCGCAATCGGGCATATAAGCAGCGCATTTCTCTTTCTAGAACCTAAGAAATCAGCATGAACATGGATTCGTTCACCCAGAAACTCGAGAGCCCCAAAGGCTCGAGGGCCGCATGGATTGTGCTCGGGGTCTTGGTCGCCATCATCTTTGGTCTCAACCTGAGCTCGGTCGGTTTTTGGGAACCATGGGAAGCCAGCGAGTTTCTCGTTGCCGAAGAATACGCCACTCGTGGACCCGCTGAGCCCAGCACAAACCCAGCCGCACCAAGCTATAACGCCGTGGTCCCCACCTTGGAGGGTGAGCCCGTGGGGCGCTCGCTTCTCAAGGTTTGGTTGATGTCGCTCGGCGCAGGGAGCGGTGAAGTCAAAGTCGGTGCGCTCGAGCTCAAAACCCGCGCGGGATTCGCGCTCGCGCTCTGGGTGCTGGTGATGGTGAATTTTGCGTGGGTGCGAAAGCGGTTTTCCACGCGCGCAGGTCTCATCTCGGGCCTCGTTTTCGCCACCTTCCCCGTGATTTTCATCGCCTCGCACAACCTCGCCACCGAGGTTCTCTTTGTGGTCACCACAAGCCTCGCGTTCATGGCCTGGTTTGAGTTTGTCTACGCTCAAGAAAAGCGTGCTCAATGGCTTGGGCTCTTCACCGCAGCCATGACGCTCGTCTTCCTAGACCAACGTCTCTTTGGTGTACTCCTCGTGCTCGTGATTCTGGGTGTGCACGCGCTCACCGAAGCCATCTCCGAAGGCAAGATTCAAAAGCGCCGATTGATCGAAGCCTCCGCCTCGATTGGGTTGAGCGCGGTTGCATTTGCGTGGGCCTGGGGCTCCGGCGATCTGGCCGAGATGAAAGACGTGTTTATCCCTCATCGTGGCCAAATCGTAAGCGTACTCATCCCGCTGCTCCTGAGCCTTGGGCTCTTCTGGGCAGCACGAGACTCAAGACCCGGCCAGGCGTTTTGGAGCCGAGGCTGGGTCGGTCTTCTTGCGCTAACAGCCGTGATTTTTGGTGTTGGCTGGACCTACGGCGCCGCGAATCCAACCCTTCTCCAAAATGGCGAAGTCTTTGGGAAGATCCCGGTGCTCACCTTCTTCTTGGAGCACGAGATCTTCGGCACTAGCCTTGTTTCCAAGCATATGACCTTCGACCTCTGGGTGCGCCAGATCGGATTTGCGATCGTGCCCTGGGTAGGCATCGTTCCGCTTGGACTTGCGTACCTCGGGCGCGCCACCCGGCTTGATGCGGACGACGTGAAGGCCGAGCGTACAGCTGCCAAAAGGCTGGTGCTTGTGTGGGCAGCGTTTAGCGCCGTGTTGATGATCTTCGGCTCCATCTACAGCCACTACTTCTTCCCGGGCTTCCTCGCGCTCGCCATCGGTGTGGGGGTGATGTTCGCGGACGACGAGTTTTGGGACGAGCTGCGACAAAAGCCGCTCGCGCTCTACGCGATGGGCTTCTTCGCCGTGGCGGCCGTGATGATGGTGGGTAAAGACCTCGAGCGTTTCCCGGCGCGTTTTGTAGAAGTCTATACTGTGCTCCAAGACAAACTCGACCTCGAGGAAGACTTCAGTTTTGGGCGCGCTATGAAAGTGCTCAAATACGCCATGATGGCCACGCTCGTGGTCTACTTCTTCGGACTGCTATCTTGGGCCGGAATTACGCTTCGGCGAGCACCTGGAGCCATTCAGTGGCTCAAGCGCGGTCCTAAGGGCTGGTTCGTCAGCATTCGCGACGGCATCAAGAACCTCTCGCAAGGCTCGGACTCAGAATCTGAGCGTCCGTTCGAGGCGCGCTCTGCCCAAAAAGAGGCCTTCCGTGCCGAAGACGGCCTGATTCCGCGCGTGGCGGGGATTGTGGAGTCTCAGAAGGGCTTCGTGTTCATCCTCCTTGGCTTGGCTCTCGTCACGACCTTGGTCTACCAGACGAAGTTTATCCCTGACCTGACCAACCACCTTTCCCAGCGTGGCGTGTTTGAAACCTATCAGGAGAGTGCTGAGGCTGACGCCAAACTCTACCGCTACGACGTGGCTGATCGTGAGTCTTCGGTCTATCTGCAGGACTTGGAAACCATCGCGAACGCAGCCGAGTTCCGCCAGAAGTTCGCGTCGCCTGAGCGCCTCTTCGCCGTGATTCCGCGCGATAATCTGGCCAAGATCAACCAGGATATCCGCCGACAGACCAAGCAAAACCTGGTGGTGCTCGATGCCCGCTCGAGCCGACTCCTGCTGGTCTCGAACCAGCTCGAAGACGGCGAGAAAGATCATAACTACGTGGCGGAAAGCATCATCGAAGATGAGTCGGTGATTCAGAATCCGCTGCTTGTGGACGCAGATGGCCAGAAGGTACACCCCAAGTTCGATGGCCAGCTCGAGATGTTGGGCGTGTCCTATGACAGGCCGGCGGGTAAGGACGGGCATCCGGTGTACAAATGGGGCGAGACAGCTGTGATCGACTACTATTTCAGGGTCCTGAATCGCGTGCCTGGCAATCAAAAAATCTTCGTGCACGTGGACACTCCCGGAAACCGAATCAATGGCGATCACTACCCGAACGACGGCTGGTTCCCCACGAACCTCTGGTTGCCTGGAGACGTGGTGCGCTCAAGGCATCACCTCAAGATCGAGAACTACAGCACCCCCGGCATCTACAACTTGAACTTCGGATTCTTTGTGGGTTCGAACCGGATGAAGGTCACGCCACGTGCGGCGCACGACGGGCAAAACCGTGTGACTGCGGGCAAGATTCGGGTGGAAGCACTCTAACCTGTACACGCGGTAGCCGCGTGGGAAGGGAGTGGAGAAGTCTTCCAAAATCCAATTTATCTAAAATCCCAACTTAATGTTAAAAGATTGATCATTGATGTTAAGATTCATCTAGTGACATTGGCTTTTAGATAGATTTGATTATGAAGTATCCTTACCCTACCCATCTCAAGCGGCTACAAGCCGCTTGTACACTTATCCTCCTCGTTGCCTGCGGTGATCCCGAGGGCGGTCCGGAACCCGTCTACAATCAGGGCGATATGCCAAGCACGGCAGACATGTCCAACACTCAAGATATGTCCAACATGCAAGACATGCCCGGTACAGAAGAAGACATGACCGGCACCGAAGAAGACATGACCGGTACAGAAGAAGACATGCCCAGCACCGAAGAAGACATGCCCGGCACCGAAGAGGACATGCCGGTCGATATGTCTGAGATCAGCGTGGAAACCTGCGAATTTCCGAATCCAGGCCAGTATATTGGGCAATGCGACGTCGTGCGCGCCCAGGGCTGCTCCGGCGGCGAATCATGCCTACCAGCCCAACAAGTCATGGGCGAGCAAGCCGTCGTGGTTGGAGCCTGCCTCGTGCCTGAGCGCGAACACGTCCTCCAAGAGATGGAGTCATGCGCAGGCACGGAACAACGCTGCGCCCCAGGCCACCTATGCTTCTTCGGGACTTGCCGAAAGCTCTGTTATCTGGACGGCGGGCTTGGGTGCGATGACGAGGCCGATGTGTGCCGGCAGCCGAGCGAGAGCTGGCCTGGCCTCGGATACTGCGCGTCCGCCTGTGTCGGGCCCGGATGAGTCTAGAAGGAACCGCAATTTCCGTTTAGGGTGCTTCAAAAGTGCACGACAAACGGAGTTTGGTTGAACACCTCCATTGATTCTCAAATCGAAGCGCGGCTGGCCGAAATGCGCACAAATCCGGGGGAGTTGATCGCGCGTTTTGATCGCAACGGCGACGGCACCTTGGACGCCGACGAATGGGCGGCAGCGCGCGCAACCGTGGCCAGAGAAGTCCTCGGCATGTCCGCCAACTGCCCGGAGACTCTGGTCCACCAAAGGTACCGCTTGATCTCGCAAATCGGGCACGGCGCACAGGGTCAGACCTTCCTCGCCCACGACCAACACACAGGGCAACTCGTTGCCCTCAAAACCCTTCACGTCAAGCTCGCCCATGAATGGAAAGCCATCGACCTCTTTCAGCGCGAGGCCGAGGCACTGCGAAAGCTTAACCACCCCGGCATCCCAGCCTATATCGACGCCTTCGAAGAGAATGACGGCACCGAGTTCTACCTCGCCCAGACTTTTGTGGCGGGCGACAATCTTGAGGTTCGACTCGCCCGCTCCGAGATGTTTGACCAGCAGAGGCTCGAGCATATCGCACGAGGCGTGCTCGAGATTCTGGGCTATCTTCACTCCCAGTATCCGCCAGTTTTGCACCGAGATATCAAGCCCGCGAACATGATTCTCGGCGCAGACGACAAGGTCTTTCTTGTGGACTTTGGTGCCGTGCAAAATCAGGGCTCGCGCGGGACCACAATCGTCGGAACCACAGGCTATATGCCGCCCGAACAGCTTGCAGGTCGCGCGGCACCTGGCAGCGACCTCTACGCCCTCGCGGCCACTCTGGTTCATGTGGCCACACGGTGTCACCCTGCGGAACTGCCGGTAAAACGCCTGAAGCTCGATTGGCGCTCGCGCGCAAATCTAGACACGCATTTTTCAAATTGGCTCGACAAGCTTCTGGAGCCCGACGTTGAGGCGCGCCCCAAAGATGCCCGCCAGGCTTTGAGAGATCTCGATGACGAGAATGCCCTCGCGATCCCGAGCACAGCGGACTTGGTCCCCGTCAAACGCCGCGAGCGCAGCATCCAGCTCAACACGAACCCTCAACGCATCAAACGGCTGACCTACTATCGAAATGACGGTGACCTTCTGGTCTTTGATGAAGACGAGTATCATTCACATACCATAGGTGGGTACATCTTCTCGGTCTTAGGCATTGTGTTTCTCTTGATCCCCATGCGGCTTGGACTATGGCCGCTTTTCTTTCTCCCGCTTGTTTTTTTTGGGATCGCATTTTGGTCATTACTCGAGGGCTCTAAGCGATTTTCGCTGCGTTTTTCAAAAGAAAAGGGGCTGATTTGGCAGGAGCGCCAAGACCGAACGATAGTACCTTTGCGCGATCTCGAAGAGCCTTACGTAAAATTAGCGAGCAAAGGTGAAGCGGGAGTGCCAATGATCAACGTCAAGCCGAACAACAAACTTCAGCTTTCTCGCACCGTGACCACCAAGGAGGCGGAACGCATCGTTCACGAGATTCGACTCTGGATCCTGGAGAACGCCGATGACTGAAATCGAGTCCAAACATCGCGATGCGCTCCCCGGCTTGGAATGGCTGGAATACCTCGGCCAAGGACAAGCAAAAACGTGGCGTGCTCGGGACCGTGACCAAGAGGTGATCGTCAAAATCTTCGAATTCGAGGAGCTCGACGAATGGAAGGGGATCGACCTCTTTCGCCGCGAAATCACTGTTCTCAAAGGCCTCAATCACCCAGGTATTCCGAAGTATATCCGGCACGTGGAGATCGAGGATGACGGCCTGAGAATCTATCTGATTCAGGAGTTTGTAGACGCCCCTTCGCTCGAGAAGCTGCGTGCAGCGCCCGCCGATCTGGAGCAAATTGCGCGCGGTGTTCTGGAGATTTTGTTCTACCTACAGTCCTTCTCTCCGCCGCTTGTACACAGGGATATCAAGCCCTCGAACATCTTGTATCGTGCACCCGATGTCTTCCTCATCGACTTCGGTGCGGTGCAGTTGGTGACACCCTCGGATGAGGGCGGCTCCACCATTGTGGGAACCACAGGGTTTATGCCGTACGAGCAGTTGATGGGCCGCGCCGTACCGGCGAGTGACCTCTATGCATTGGGGATGACTTTGGTGCGATTGGCTACAGGGCGCGCGCCCGATACGTTGCCGGTCCACAAGATGAAGACGCTCTGGGAGAATCAGCTCGTGCTGACGCTGCGCCCGGCGTTCAAGGGATTCATCTCAAAGCTCATCGAGCCCATTGTAGACGATCGCGTCCAAGACGCCTCGAGCGCTCTGAAACTCCTCAACGAAGGCTCTGGAGAAACTCGCCTCGCGCGCCGCCCCATAGAAACCAAACTCATCCTTGAGACTAGCCCCGGCGCGTTAAGGATCAAGCCTCCAAGCCAATCGGGGCGACTGATCGCATTTGCGTCGATCATCACAATCGTTCTTCTCTTCATCGCCATCTTTGGGGGAGCAAAGACGATTCCGGTGCTCGCAGGACTGGTCTTTCTACCCATACTCTTTTGGGACCACTACACCCGCCCCAACGAAATCACCATTTACCCCAAGCGCTACACCATTAAATCGCCCAAGGGTATAATTGATTCTGGTCCCATAAATAATTTTGTAAAGTTTGAGTTGATCTCACATGGCCAGGAAAAAGTCCCTGCCGCCATTACAACGAAGGACAGTCATAGGCTGAGCGTAAAGGTTAGCGTTGAAGAGATCGATTGGCTGAACGCGACCATAAACAATTTTGTGAGTGAACACGATGGCGATGAGTGAACTCGATCAGGAACATTTCGCCAAGATCTTTCCAATGCTCAGGGTGCAGAACCGGTTGTCTCATGGCCTCGAGGAGACATGGTCAGCGTGGGAAGAAAGACTCGGTCGACCGGTGACTCTGAAAGTGTACAGGCTCGGCAATCAAGAGAACTGGGACGGTCTTGTCCAACTTAGGGCCGAAATCTGGGCTCTTTCACAGAGCAAGCATCCAGCAACACCAAAAGTGTTCGAAGATCGCGAATCGGAGATTGATGGATACAATATCTACGTCGTCCTCGAGACCTTTGAAGGTAACACGCTCGAATACTGGCAAGAGCGTAATGAAGACGACGTTCTGAGTATCGCTCAAGAGATCCTGCTCATCCTAAACGAAATCCACAACGCCGAGACCCCACTGGTTCACCGCAATCTCACTCCTGCTAATATTGTGGTTTCTAAAGATGGTCTCAAGCTCATTAATTTTGGGTCGATTCATAGCATCAGGCCGCGCACAGCCGAAGCAAGGCAGCTCTGGGCCTCGACGCATGAGTCTGAAAGATTCCTTTCAGCGGACATGGATCGGAGCTTGCCTCGCATTGACCTCTATGGGCTTGGAATCACATTGATCTTTCTAGCTACCGGCAAGATCCCAATGGATATGGTACGTGAAGACGGAAAGCTAGACTGGGAGGTGCACGACACAATTGGACTAACCAGTGAGTTTCGAGATTGGATCAACCGCATGTTTGAGCCGGATTCGGAAAAGAGGTTTCTCGACGCTTCGCATGCTCTCGCCGCACTCCGAAAGCACTGGACAGATGGACTTGTCAAAATCTATGACGGTGGACGTCTCCAGATCGAAACCCCTCCATCTCAACTCATCATCAGTTCAAAATCACCTACTTTCCAAGACTATACCTTGCAGGTTTCCCTTTCAGTGGTCGCGGGGGTGATGGGTGTCTGGTTTTGGGGCATCAGCCAGTTTGTGAGTCACACACTCTTTGCTGTCGCACTCATTGGCGCAGTTTGGAACGTCATGGACCTATTTGGTAAAAAGATGGTCCTAGTCATCGACAGTACCGGCTGGAAATTGACCATCAACGGAAAGACTGTTGACCACGGTCAGGTCTCAAGTCTTGAAGGTCTCGGATATCGCCGCACGAGGGAGGGCACGATGCTAACCATTCAAAAGAGTGATCGCCCCGAACTCTTCACAAACGTGGATATCGATGTCCGTGAGCTCGAAGCCGTAAACACTCTCATAAGGCAATTCAAGACGAGTTTGAGATGAGAACTGGGCCGGAGCACTTCGCAAGACTATTTCCGACCCTGAAGGTTGAGAACCGGATTTCCAACGGGCTCGAAGAAACCTGGTCCGCCTGGGAGCCGCGACTGGAGCGACCGGTGGCCTTGAAAGTTTACAGGCTAGGACATCAAGACTACTGGGAAGAGCTCGGGAAATTGCGGTCCGACATTTGGGCGCTTTCGAAGTTCAAACATCCCGCCGTTCCAACGGTCTTCGAAGAGCGTGAGTCGGAGATCGATGGGTACAATCTCTACATGGTCCTTGAGCACTTTGAGGGGCCGTCGCTCGAGTATTGGCAGGCTCGAACTGAGTCGGAGATAGAGACAATCGCCGAGGAAGTCCTGCTGATTCTGCACGAAATGCACGCCGGTCAAACTCCGCTGGTTCACCGAAACATCACTCCGGCAAACATCGTTCAGACCGAGGAGGGGCTAAAGCTTGTCAACTTTGGAGCCCTACATCTCTTAAGGCCACGAACGCCCGAATCCGAGCTCATCTGGCAGCAATTCATGGCCTCACAATGGTACTCAGGTGACGAACACGTGAGGTCCTCGCCAAGGAGCGATTTCTACGGACTGGGCCTGACGATGGTCTTTCTTTTGACCGGAGAAAACCCATCCGATTTGGAGTTCAAACACGACAGGATCCAATGGGAAGAACACAGCAAAATTGAGGTATCAGCACACCTCAAATTCTGGGTCAACCGATGCCTGGAGGCCGACCTCGACAAGAGATTCTTCGATACGTCACACGCGATCGCCGCACTTCGCAAGCACTGGACCGATGGAATGGTCAAGCTCTACGACCGCGGTTTACTAAAGGTCGAAACACCCCCGTCACAGCTCATCATTCGGTCTAAAAGTGTACGACCTGAGACGTACGCCATGCAAATCGGGTTCTTCGTGGCCGGCGGTCTAGTCGGTATCTGGTTTTGGACCATCAACTGGCTCGTAAGTCTCTCATGTTTTGCGATCGCAATCGTGTCGTTGATCTGGACGGGGGTGGACCTCTTCAGAAAGGATATGACGCTTGTGATAGGTCGCGGTGGCTGGGTGCTCACGGTCAATGGTAAGAACATTGGCAATGGCCCGCTGGAGCGCCTCGAAGGCCTGAGAGGGCGCTATACCGACCGAGGTACGATGTTGGCCATCAAAGAGATCAGTGGCCGAGAATTGGTTTCAGAGGTCGAGGTAGATGAGCTGGAAGTGGAAGGCATTAATCAGCTGATAGAACAGTTTAAAAAGAGTTTGAGATGAGTGGGTTGCCGATACTTGAGGCCCAACACTTTGAGACACTTTTTCCGACCCTGAAGGTTGAAAACCGGCTTACGCATGGCATCGAAGAGACATGGGCCGCCTGGGATAACGAGCTCAATAAGCCTCTGACCATCAAGGTATTTAGGTTGGAGGACCCAAGAGAATGGAAGAATATCAAGCCATTTAAGCGAGAGATTGAGGCCTTCGTCAAGACGAGTCATCCAGCACTACCAGCCGTGCAAAGGTACCGCGAGTCGAAGGTCGATGGGCTCGATTTCTATCTCGTGATGGAGGGCGTTGAAGGCGAAAGCCTTGAGTATTGGCAGCCCCGTAGCGAAGAAGACCTTAAGGCTATTGCGACCGAACTTTCCGAAATCCTAAAAGACCTTCACGACTTCCAGCCCCCTTTGTTGCACCGAAACCTTCGTCCTTCCAATATCATTCAAACCACTGACGGGCTCAAGTTGGTCAACTTTGGATTCGTTTATCTACTTAATCCAAAGGAAGCTAACGCCCAGAGGGTCTGGTCTGAAGTTCGGGAAGCCGGCTACCCACACTCGGATCGATTCTCGAACCCCGTTCAGGCCGACATCTATGGTCTTGGCGCGACGATGGTCTACCTCGCGTGCGGCGAGAAGCTCTCAGATGTGCTGGGAATCAATGGCAAAATTGAGTGGGAGGAGAATTCGAAGGTTGAGCTTTCGCCAGATTTTCGTGCGTGGATTGAAAGATGCCTGAATCGCTCAGATAAGTCATTCTCCTCGCCGTTTCAAGCGCAAGTGGCCCTGATGAAAAGTTGGGATTCGGGCATCAACATGGCGGCGGTGAGTAGATTTCTTGAGGTGGAGACAAGACCGGATGGACTTATCGTTAGGACGAACGGATCGATGCTAAAATGGCTTTGGTCAACCCGGACGAAGTTCACCATTTCAGGCGAGCTGCTCTTACTTCTCTTTATTGGACTGATCGCTCTTGGGATAGCGTTGATTGAGATAGGCCTTGGCGTTGGCATAGCATTCACATCGTTTACCTTTCTGACGTTCTTTTACGTGGTGCGCAGAGTTAGTGGACGACTGGAGCTGAATATCGACACTTCCAGCTGGACCTTGACCCTCAATGGTGAAGAGGTGAGGCGGGGATGCCTGGAAGAACTAAACGGCGTTCGCGCTGAGACCGCGATTGGGCACCACGATATTCCGAGGCTTGTCCTTGAGCTTGTTGATGGTGAGAAGTTCGAGACGTCTATTGAGGTTGCAGAACCTGAAGTCGCAAAGCTCAACCGGCTCGTGCGTCGGTTCAAGTCGAGTGTACGATGAACCCAACGACCGAACCAACTATTGAGCGGCACTTTCCTCAGCTTGAGCTAAATTCCAAGCTCACGCATGGCATCGAGGAAACCTGGGCCGCCTGGGACAATGATCTCAAAAAACCAGTAATCTTGAAGGTGTTCAAGCTAGGGGATCAGGCTTGCGGGATAGATGGCTTCAGGGCTGCTTTGAACGCCTTTGCCAAGTCCGGGCATCGAGCCCTGCCAAGGGTCTACAAGCACCATGAAGTCGAGGGAGAAAAGGAGCTCGACATCTACCTTTTGCTTGAGCATTTTGAGGGAGATAGCCTTGAGTACTGGGTGCCGCGCGAAGAAGAACAACTCTGGAGTATCGCGGAGGAGCTCTGCATTATACTCAAAGAACTCCATCAGGCTCGGCCAGCTATCGAGCATCGCAACCTCAAGCCAGCCAACATTATTCAGACATCCGAGGGCTTGAAACTCATCAACTTCGGACTGCTAGATTCCACACAATCTGGCCACTTCGATCCCAAGACGAGGTATTTCAGGCACCACATGAAGGACGATGTTTACGCACTTGGAGCACTGATGGTCTTTCTTGCGACCGGTGAGGATCCGTTCCAAGACCCAAAGTCGAGGCGAATTCGTTGGGTAGAAGATGCCAAAGTAGCTATCTCACCAGGTCTTCAGCTTTGGATTGAAAGGTGCGTGGATGCGAACCCTGAGGCACGTTTCGCAAGTGCGGGGCATGCCCATGCCGCCCTCCAAGAGGGCTGGAACGAAGCCCTCGTCGAGTTCTTTGATAAGGGTCTTCTTGTCTTGGAAGAAGGGTCAGAACGATTGGTCTTGCGCCCGCGGCCAGGGAACTTCTTTAAAAGCAAAGGGGTTTTTTCAACCGATTTCTGGGTGATGGTGACAATCGGAGCATTCCTCGGCGCCGCCATCTACCTTCATAACCTTGCGCCCGTGGTCGAACTAATCATGGTCGCTGGAATTCTTTATTCGGTAGTGCAATGGATTCGTGGGATCGGTTCAAGTCTTGAGGTAACGATTGATCCCGAAGGCTGGATTCTAAGAGAGGGAGGCAAACTCATTGCAGAGGGTGAGCTCGCCGAACTAAAGGGCCTCGCAGCCAAGAAGGTTGAGGGCCAACACGTACTGACTTTGGAGCGTAAGGCGCGCAGCAATTTAAGGACGAACGCCGAAGTCGACCCGAGGGAGCTAGCCGCGCTCAACGTTCATATCCAACATTTCAAGAGGAAGCACCTATGAGAGTTTTAGTACATAGTTCGGGGCTTGGGCCGCAACAATGGCGACGTTTGATGGCGCTCGATGCCTCGCAGATCTATCACGCCATTTCACTGTCAGGGTATGGCGAGACGCCCTTTGATGCGAGTCTTTCCGCGGTGCAGCAAGATGTTGCGGTCGTGATTGCTGCGCTGCAACAAGAACCGTTAAAAAGTGTGCATCTTGTGGGGCATTCTTATGGTGGATTGATCGCTCTTTTGGCGGCACTCGAGTCAGACCGAGTCAGCCAACTGACCTTGATCGAACCCCTCCTCATAGACTTCCTTTCGGATAAGGCTCGGTACGAAATGGAGCATTTGATTCATGAGTTCGCGAAGGCGGACCAGGCAGGAGTGCCAGAGCAAGCTGTTAAGGGCCTTGTTGAATTTTGGAATGGCCAGGGTGCCTGGGACCATCTCTCCGAGGTCGTCAAGAGCGCTCTAATTGGGGTTGCGACAAAGATTGGGGCGGAGGTCACGGATGCCCCTCGCGCTTTAGACAGAGATGCGATCAGCAAGCTCGGTGTGCCCGCCACAATCATCTTGAGCGAAGGCGCCATAGATGCGGCGGCAGAGATGGGTCAAGCCGCAGCAAAACTCCTCTCAGCCAAGATTATACGAGTGCCTGGAGGCCATATGGCGCCGATTACTCACGCTAAAGAATGCGCCCTCGTTTTGAATGGGTAACTGCTCGATCTTCCCGAAGATGTGACTCTTGTGTTTTTCTTCAAGAAACCATTTGAAATTGTTTTTTTTTTTTTGGTTAGACTGCCTTCCACAACAGAAACCCACTTAGAAAGGAGACATCATGGGTGGTTTGACTTGGAAGGGAAGTTTAGGCGTCATTTTATTTTTACTCGTTGGCGGCGGAAATGCACTCGCGTTTGATCGCACGTATTGCGATCCTGCGACAGATCCGGACGACTGTGAATGTCCGACTAGTGAGTGCACGAGCCAGCTCATCTCTGATTTATTGACTACCGATGATCCGGTGCTCGTTCGCCAACAGAGTAATCTGACGACGAACTGGGATTCGGCTGAACAGGCGTGGCGCGTGGAGGCGGATGTCACGGCCATGAAGACAGGCGTAATCCGGGTGACGTCAAACACAGGAATTTATCCAAGCGCTAATGCGTTCTACGGTTTTATGAGCACACTTTTGGGCGCCACGATGCCAAACCAGCTATCTGTAGACGGAACACTGTTCCCGCCCATCATTCTGGAGCAGAATGGAGTGTCACACAGGCTTAATGAAACGACTGAGCGATGGGATAATCTGCAAACACGCAACCTCATCTTTGACATGATGCTCGCCCCGGATGGCAGCGTCACGATTGATGGTGAGCAACTTCAAGTGTTTTCCGCTGAAATCAACTGTGCTGGTTCGGATCCGAAATCTTATGACGAACAACAGGACGGCCCTCTCTTGGCTGCACAATGCTCTGTAGCGCGAGTGGAGCAGAACCTTGTAGGTGACGGCACGTCTTCGAGCGGACCCGGGCCTTGTGCGGACTTAGGCTTGGATCGTTTTGGATGTATCTATCTGACTCGATATGCCCAAACAAGTATTGAGACCATGGACACCGATTTCCCGGTACCCGTTGCTGTTCAATGTAGTGGGATTTGGCCATCTAACTGGCCTTCGACTCTAGAATACTGTGACTTTTCTATGGGGACTGTCATCCGTCCGCGGGTACCCATGGAGAGGATCATCATGGACAGCTTTTTCTTCTACGCTTTGGATGATTGGTTTCTCATCGAGTACAATGAATACGAGTACGTGCAAATGAGCACCCTGGACAGCGGTGTTTGCACGAATTCTGAAGCTCGATATCTCGGCTTTGAAGTGAATCCAAACACACGTGATGGAGCCTACAACACGAACGAAGAGCTATGTCGATTCTGAATAAAACAGATTGGCAGTGTCTTGCTTTGACGCTCTTGATCAGCTTGGTAGGCTGCGCGGATTCTGAGAATCCCATTCAGATTCAAGAGCCTGTCGACTATGACCCCTATATCGATATCATCGTCGATTCTGAGACGGCGCTGAAACCTCAATTCAAATCAGACGACGATGTACCGGATACAAAGCTCTGGGTAACAGAGCGAGACTGCCAACCTGAGACAATCACTTGGACAATGAAGCAGGGCCCCTTCGAGATTGTGGAAAGGCTGTCCGAACGGGCGCATATGACAGCGGCCGAGTTTATGGGTGACGCTCCACCCTTGAATTCTAGTATCGCTCAGGTGACGTTGGCGTACCCTCACCCCAAACATCAGGCGGGATTGGCTAGCGACGGCGTTTTTCAGACTGAGTTGTTTTTCGCCAATATGGGAGATGACGTTGAGATAGCAACCTACCACTGGGCATCAACGTACAACGGAAAACTGGGAGATCTGGGCTACACCGTTCTTGTAAACTACCAAAACGTGGATTCCACCTATCGCCTCTGGGACCACGGTCGAAGCGAGATCCTGGCTGAGGTGCAAGATTCAGGATGGACGTTCAGACGTCGCTCAAACATCCATATTGTAGATCTGAAGATTCCAGCCAGCGCCTTCAAGGAACCAGGAGCCTACACTATTACTGTGTTGATAACTCATCAGGTCGATCACTGGGTCCATACGTTTGATACACGCCGGTACACCGTTCTTTATGGGGACTACACCATGAAACAGAGCGTTTGCGTGAGGAGCCCACTAGCGGAGCCGGTTTCCGAATTTGAACGCGTCATGGGTCGTAACACGAAGAGACAGATTGGTGCCTTTGAAAGAGACACGCTCGGGATGCGCTACGCTCTTTCACACCCGGACGGCGGAGTCTGGATCGATTGGACACTCTTTCGGTTTTGGTTTGAGAGGAGGCAGATGTTGGCCATCGTGCCTTTGGTGGACTCCAGACCGGTTGCAGAGCCGATCTTTACTTGGTCAGGCGGGGACGATGGCGTCAATGAGACATTGGAAACGGTGGACGACCGAGGTTCGTTTTGGGTCGATCTTGAAGGCAGAGAAAAGAAGGATGTGATGGTCGCTGTGTTTCCAGACCCGTTTATGCCCAGCAGAAACCTGGACGGAGACATCTTCTACGGGGTGGGTGTACCCGACAGCAGACACTCGAACATGATCTCCGTTTCAAGCTTCAGAGACGATAGTGACCGCTGCGATCCTCAAAACGGGCCTTGCATTGATTGAGGGCTATTGAGGATTGGGGAAGACCGGACGCGTGTAGACGAGGAAGCCTTCGTCCAGAAGTTCCATCAACTCGTCCTCAAACTCCAAAAAGTCGTCGGTGAAGGTGTGGGTCAGGATGTGGTGCAGAGTCTCGTCGAGGAGCATCACACGCACATCCCCACGGACCACTACGCGCGCCACCCAGTACTGGCCCTCCTCGAGCTCATCAAAGCCTTCCAAGACGCGGCTGATTGCGGCGCTGTGGAATTCACGAAGCAGCAAGGTTTGGTGTGGTCGCACGTCTCCCAGCTGCAGCTCGGAGACGTCCTCGGGGAGGATGCTGAACTCGTCGGACTCCACGTCCTGTCTCGGCTCAGAGTTGAGCCACGCTTGAAATTCAAGGAACTCCAGGCCGGAGAACTTTGCGAATCGTGCGTCGAGCCGCCCTTCAGCCCCAAACTCCTCAGACGCTACGAATTCCTCACATTCCTCGTCCTTGACCTCGTGGGGCACCTGATAGGCGCTCAAAACGCCTGCGCGAACCTGCTGCACGGCCGGGCCGTTCGGGATGAACCCGTCGCTCAAGACCATGTCCACGAGCTCGGCAGGCACAAACGCTTTCAAATCCTCCAGCGCTTCAAAATGTCCGAGGTCTAGTCCAGACTCGGCATGGACCACGTCTTCGAGGTGCGCAAACACAGCTTCGGCGGCGTCTTCGGCCTCGGCCTCCTGGCCCGGAGTGACCCATTCCAAGGTCAGTAGTAGGCGGTATGCGAGGTCCTGGGCGCGCCTCTTCTCCGCCAATACCCCAGCTGAATCGGCATCGAACCTCAGCTCGCCCGCCCGCAACATCTCGTAGACGGCCTGACTTCGGGCCAGAAGTTCGGAGGCATCCTGAACGTAATCCCGAGGTGTTAAAAAGCGCTCAACCCAAGCCCCAAAGCTCCACGCGGTCACGCGCGGCCAATGCCCTCTCAGGTAGCCAATCGCATCGCTCGACGGGTCCAGATGTGCCTGCCGGCGCTGAACCATACGCCCTGACTCAATCTCCTGAAGACACGCCCCTGACTCGGCGTGCATCATCTCTTCGGCCAGCTCCAGGAAGATGTCGGTTTGGTTGCGCTTGCTCGCGTCTTGCTCCCAATAGGGCACGGCCAAACTCTCGCACTCCGGGCAATACTCTCGGATAAACGTCTGGTTTCGGTGCGCGTCACAGCGCGCCTTTCCCGCCTCGTCAAAGCCGTACCAGTGCACCACCGGCAACATCTCGTTGATTCGGGCCGTGACGTAGAATTCAAAGCGCGTCATCTCGGGGTGCCAGAAGAACCCTACCGCACCGTGAAGTAGTTCGTGGGCGCGCCATTGTGCCCGATGATTCGGGTTGAACGCCGCGTGGGGCTGGTCCTGAAAGAAGCTAAAATACTTCGGCTCCTCCAACACACCCTGGTCCCACATGGGCACGGTGCCACCTTCCCAAACAGCCGTTTCGGGATTGAGTTCCTGCATCATCGGGATGCGCACCCTGAGCTCGTGCGGATAGAATCGCTTGCCGCATGACGCCCCCAGCACGGTGGCGCGTGCGGCGTACGGCGAAATCACAAAATTCTGCCACGGTGCACCGAGGTCCTGGAAGGCGAGTCTAAAGTCGGGGCGCGTATGCTTGCACGCGGCGAGCACGCCTTCCGGGGTGGGTTGGATGTCTAGAATCATGGTCTACTCGGTGACTTCTACTTCTTCTTCTTCGGTCGTCCTAATCTCGACCGGTGCGCGGTGGGACCTAATGAGGTGCCCGCGATGAATGATGACCTTGCCCTTATTTCCACGAGACGTGGGCTCGAACTTAGACTTCGTGGCACGAATCCAGACACGCGCTCCACGATTGGTCTCCACTTCGAGACCATCCAGATGTTTGCGGCATAGGGTGAAGTCAAGAATCTCGTCGGTCTTCTCCAAGGACATGGCCTTGACGCCTTTTGCGGCATTTTTGAAGTACGAGATATCCGTCACGGGGAACATCAGGCCACGGCCGTTTCGGCTCGCGATGGCCACAGTTTCAGTGCCATCGGTCATCTCAACATTGACGACACCGTCCTTATCGCCGAGGCGAATGTAGCGCCGACCCTTGACGGTCGATGGTTCAAGGAAGCCCTCAATAGAAAATCTGAGCGACTGTCCTTTCGCCGTGATCGCCACCATCTGGATGACTTCCTCGGCCTCCTGCGGCTCGTCCACGAGCGAGGTCTGCTCGGGTTCGATGAAGCTCTTGACGACCACGCGGTTATCGTGGGTCAGCACGCCCACAATGCGCTCACCATCCTCAAAATCAAAGGTGCCTTGAATCGGGTCGCCATAGCCCGTGGTCGAGATGATATCCGCGATACGCTGCGTGTAGACACGTCCGTGGCTCGTAAAGAACATGGCGGTCTCACGCGTCCTACCGGGCATCACCCAACGCACCTCGTCGTTCTCACGCACGCGAATCGCCGAAAGGTCCGAGTACGACTTCTGGCGCTTAACCCAGCCTTCGCGCGTCACAATGACCCAGGCGCTCTCGTTGACGATGTACATCTCTTCTGAGTACTCGAGGACTTTGACCTCAGCTGAGACCTGGGTGCGCCTCGCATCCGCGTAGGCCGAGCGAATATCCGCGAGCTCCTGACGAATCAGGGCCCAGCGTGCGCCCTCGTCATCGAGCAGGGCCTGAATCCGCGCCGCTTCCGCACGCTTCTCCTCAAGCTCAGTCATAATCGCACCAATCTCGATCTTGGCCAGCCTGTAGAGCTTCGTCTCCAAGACCGCGTCGGCCTGTTCTTCGTCGATTCCAAAGTAGCTTATCAGGCCGCGAGACGCGTCCGCCTTGCCATCCGAGTTCCGGATGATTCGGATCGCTGCGTCCAGATCATTAAAGACGATCTCGAAACCTTCCAGAATGTGAATGCGGCGCAGGAGCTGAGCGAGGTCGTGTTGAAGCCGGCGAGTGACCACCTCGAGTCTGAAGTCCAAGAAATGGGTGAGCATCTCCTTTAGGTTCAGGCGTGCGGGTGCGGGCACCTGCGGATTGTCGGTCGGCACCAGGCAAGTCAGGTTGATGTGGAACCGAGACTGCAGCGGTGTATGCTTGAAGAGATAGGCCATCGCGGCCTCAGCATCCGCGCCGCGCTTGAGCTCGAGAACCACACGGATTTCGTCGCTCGATTCATCGCGCACGTCCACAATCTGCGGGAGCTTATTGGCGATGACATGGCTCGCGATCTTCTCGACGAGGGTGGACTTGTTGACCGTATAAGGTACCGATTTGATGATGATTGCACGGCGTCCGGCCTCCGACTCAATCTCCCAATTTGCCTGAATCGTAACCGAGCCACTTCCTTCTTCGTAAATCTTTTGGATTTCGTCTTGGGATTCAAGGAGCACCCCACCGGTCGGGAAGTCAGGCCCTTGAATAGTCCTGACGAGCTCCGAAATCTCCGCATCGCGGTTTTGAATCAGGATGTCGAGCCCGTCCAAGACTTCTGCGATATTATGCGGTGGGATATTGGTGGCCATGCCCACGGCGATACCGGTTGCTCCGTTGATGAGCAGGTTCGGGACCTGAGCCGGAAGCACGATCGGCTCGTCCATGGTCGAGTCGTAATTTGGCCTGAAGTCCACCGTGTTTCGACGAATCTCGGTCAGCAGTTCAGACGCCAACGGCGTAAGCCGCGCCTCGGTGTAGCGCATGGCCGCAGCATTATCGCCGTCGATGGAGCCAAAGTTTCCATGCCCGTCCACAAGCGGGTATCGGAGCGAAAAGGACTGCGCCATGCGGACCATAGCATCGTAGATCGACGAGTCGCCATGCGGGTGAAGCTTAGCCATCACCTCACCGACGACCGCGGCACTCTTCCGGGGTTTGGCGTCATGCGTAAGGCGCAAATTGGCGAACATCGCATATAGAATACGACGTTGCACGGGCTTCATGCCGTCGCGCACATCGGGCAGAGCGCGGCTCGTAATCACGCTCATCGCGTAATTCAGATAGCGCTCTTTAGCGGTCTCGTGGAGCTGTACTTCTATCGGTTCCATAAATTACCTATTCGTCCACCACTGAATGAACTCCTCAAAATCGATAGTTCCGTTATCATCGGAGTCGATAATGTCGAACCCGATATCGAGCTCTTCTCCACTCAGGTCCGCGTCCAAAGCTTTCATCAGCCGCTTGAACTCTTCGCAGTCGATGCGACCGTTATGATCACCGTCAAAATGACCAAAAATATCTTTAAGTTCTTGTCTATCCGTCATCATCATCTCCCAAAAAAGTTTCGGCCGCACATTACACCAAGTTCAAGGGCTTAACAGCACGCTTTGGGCGAAAACCTTGACCCAAAATGAATACTCTGTGATAAGTGCCGTCACAAAGGGACAACCATACCCCAGAACAAAGGGAAAAAAATGAAGAAGAAATTTCTTGGAATTGCATTTGCCACAATTATTGCCGGATCCGGGTGTATCACGTCGACCTCTGGCAGCGACAACAATGAAGAAAATAACGTTGAGCCAAACAACGAAAACAACCCCCCTTCGGCTGATTGTCAGACCGGAGACGTGGGTGGTGATTTCGACGGAAAGATCGAGGGTGATATCACCTTCTGTGGCACCGTGAACGTGCTCGACGATATCTATAACACGGGTGGTGCTTCTAAGATTACGATTCGCCCAGGCACCCGCTTTATCATGAGCGTGGACCAATCCGTCGAGTTTGGTTGGGCAGGAAACGAAGCCACCGTGATCGCACAGGGTACGGCCGCCAATCCGATCGTCTTTGAAGGTACCTCGCCGAATGCAGGTCACTGGGAAGAGATCACCATCAATAACACGGTTACCAGTGATTCCGTGTTCGAGCACGTCATCGTGCGTCACGCCGGCTCCGACCGCGCGGCAATCGTGAACAATAATGAGCGTTCGCTGCTCTTCAAGGACGTCACGATCGAGCAATCGGCAAGTGCTGGTATCGCTTCGAAATCCTTCAAGAGCGGGTCTTCGAATCTGAACGTGAAAGACTCGGTAGGACCAGTGGCTATTCTAGACCACGCGCTTGCGGTCACGAACTTCCCGCTCGGTGGGACGTATGAAAACGTCGAAGATAACCGTGTCGCAGTCGAGTTTGACAATATCACTGACTCGGTGACGTTCCAGAACCCTGGAATCCCCTACTACAACATCAACGGGCTATATAACTCTGCAGACGTAGATGTGACCTTCGAGGCTGGTGTTGAAATGGAGTTCCGCGTCGATCAGCAGGTTGAGTTTGGCTGGGCCGGAAACGAAATGACGCTCAATGTCAACGGAACTGAAGACGCACCGGTGGTGTTCAGAGGATCCACCCAAGAGGCTGGACACTGGTATGGTGTTCGCATCAACGGCACGGTCACCACGGACTCCACAATCTCAAACATGGAGATCTGGCACGCGGGTTCTGGGGACCGATATCCTGCGCGTATTCAGTCTGAAATCACGGTGAACAGCCTCACCTTTGCAGAAAACGCGCTGCCTGCACTCTCCCTTGGCGAGCAAGGCCTGCGTGACGGGTCAAGCAATATCAACGTGAACACAGATACCGGTATCGCCGCTGAGATTCACTCCGCTGCTGCCCATACGCTTCCGGCAGATGGTTCCTGGGGAACGGGAGACGCGATGGTCGAGCTTGTCGACGGGAGGCTCTCCAACAATGGTACACTTCCGAACCTGAACGTCCCGTACCGAGTCGCAGACTCGCTCTACAACAACGCTGATATCGAGTACGAAATCGAGACCGGCACGAAGTTGGTTTTCTCCTCCGATACCTACTTCGAACTTGGTTGGGCAGGAAACGCGATCACCTTCAGTGCCGACGGAATTGAATTGGTCGGACAAGCCGGAAACGCAGGAGATTGGCAGGGCCTTCGATGGAATAACACCGTTTCAAGCGCATCCTTCCTTCGCAATTCTACGATTTCGGACGCTGGTGACCCGGCGCTTCGAATTCAGAAAACAGAAGGTGCTGATATCACCGGCAACACCATCGAGAACTCCAGTGGTTTCTGTATCTCAAAGGCAAATGACGACACCACCGATTATGCCGCCGGGAACACGCTCGATTGCGCCTCTGGCGGCGTCGAGTAATCGCGCTACCTGAACCATCCAAAGATGGTTTCTGCCATCTTAGGCCCCACGCCGGGGACATCCTTGAGTTCCTCGAGCGTGGCGGTCTTAATCTTGCGCAAACTTCCGAAATGACGCAGCAAGTCTTTGCGAGTGGCCGGTCCCACGCCTGGGATATCGTCCAGCGAAGACTTTAGAGTTTCCTTCCTTCTCAGCTCCTGATGGAACGTAATCGCAAAGCGGTGGGCTTCGTCTCGGATTCGCTCCAAGAGGAAAATCTCAGCGCTATTTTGCTTGAGCACCACCGGATTCTTGCGCCCGGGCAGGAAGACGCGCTCGGGTGATCGAGTGACTTCATCGTCTCCAAAACCCACCTTATCCACACGGCTTTTTGCCAAACCGATCACGTCCACGTCGTGGATGCCCAAATCCTGCACAACCGCCACGGCCTGGGCGAGTTGGCCCTTGCCGCCATCGATCACCACGAGGTCTGGTGCCGCGTCCTCGCCGCTTGCCACCTTTGAGAATCGCCGCGTCAGAACCTCGTGCATGCTCGCGAAGTCATCCTGAGAGGTCACCTCACGCATCTTGTAACGCCGGTATTCGTTCTTATTAGGCACACCGCCCTCAAAGACCACCATCGACGCCACGATCTGTTTGCCCTGAAAGTTCGAGATATCAAAACACTCGATGCGCTCGGGATAATGCGAAAGTCCTAACCTTTCCTGCAGGGACTCCAAAAGGTCCTGAGTGCGCTCTTCCTTATCGTGCTCCGACTCAAACGAGCTCTTCGCGTTCTCTGTGGCCATTGAAATCAAGGCGCGTTTCGCCCCGCGCTGCGGGTGAATCACGCTGACCTTCTGGCCTTTCAACTCGCTCAAAAGCTCTTCGTAGGCAGCAAGTTCAGACTCCTCGAGCTCCACTGGCACCAGGATCTCCTTCGGGATGAAATTGCCCGCCGCGTAGTAGAGGTTCAAGAAGCTCGAGATGAGCTCGTGGTCCGGGAACTCCTGCTGCTTGTACGAGAAAGCGCGCGTGCCCTCGAGCTTCCCAGCGCGCACAAATAGGAGCTGAATCGTAAGCCTCTCACCCTCTCGCCAATAGCCGATCACATCACGATCCACGCGCTCCGCCGTCACGGCCATTTGCCGCTCGAGCGCCCGCTGAATACTAATAATCTGGTCCCTGAAATTCGCCGCGCGCTCGAACTCCATATCCTCGGAGGCCTGGTACATGCGAGCCTTCAACGAATCCAAAAGCTCGTCTCCTCGCCCCTCCAAAAACAAGATCGCCTCGCGCACGTGTTGGTCATACGCCTCCTTGTCTACCTCGAAGACACACGGCGCCGGGCATCGCTTGATCTGGTATTGAAGACAGGGGCGGACACGGTGATTGAGCACCGAGTCCGTACACGTGCGAAGCTGAAAATACTTGTTGAGAATATTGAGCGTCTGCCGAATCGCTTTGGCCGAATGATAAGGCCCAAAATAGCGGGCACCGTCCTTCTTTTGGTGGCGTACCACGTCCACGCGCGGCCACTCGTGGCGCGTATTGATCCTCAGCGAAAGGTAGTTCTTATCGTCCTTGAGCTGAACGTTGTAACGGGGCTTATGCGCCTTGATCAACGTGTTCTCGAGGATCATCGCCTCCTTTTCGTTGGCGGTGATGATGACCTCGATATCACCCAAGATTTTCGGGAGCCTGGCCACAAAAAGGCGTGGATCTCCAGACGACTGAAAGTAGTTTCGGACGCGGTTCTTGAGGTCCTTGGCCTTGCCCACGTAGACGATTCGCCCGCGCTTGTCGCGCATGATGTAGCAGCCCGGCTTGTGCGGAATCAGGGCAATTTTCGACGCGGCGTCAAAGAGCTCGGCCATATCATTTCTTCAGCTGTGACATCACGTATCGATAATATAGCATCTCGAGAGCAGGCGCCTCAAACCCTGACCATGCCACCGTCAGAGCCTTGAACTCCTCGTCGTCGATCTCCGGCGAAACCCCATAGCTTCGGCAAATCCAGCGTTTCATGCCTTTTTCTTCGCCTTTGACGAGGTGTGTCGGGAAGACCGCGTCCGTCCTGCCGCGGCTGAGCATCAGTGTTTGTGCGGTGCTCGGCCCGATGCCGCGAATCTTTTGGACTGCCTCATAGAACGAATCCGGCGCCATATTCTCCAAAAGGTCGAGGTCCAGACTGCCGTCCACAATCCCCTCGGCCATCCCGATGATATACTCTGCTTTGCGCCCGGAAATTCCGAACTCTCGCCATTCGGTTGGGGCCACGCCCACAAGGCGTTCCGGCCGCGGAAACGAATAATAATCACGTCCGCGCCATTCAAACCGCGTGCCCCAAGTGCGCCGAACGTCTTGTTCCATGCGCTTGGCCGTGGGTTTGTGTGAAATTCTCGATTTGATGATATCCCGGAACGCATCTTCATAAATCGAGGCGCCGCTGATGCGCTTAAACCCGTAGTATTCCTGAATCATCGGCCCCAAAAGCGCGTCGTGCTCAGCTTGCACGTAGAGCGCGGCGAGGTCGATCTCGGTGCCGAAAATCCGCTGCAGCAGACGCGCGGCTTCGGCCTCCTCGTCAGCACTCAGCGGCTCTTGGTTCGGAAACGTGACCTCAAAGGCCGGCGCTTCAACATCCTCGTTGAACCGGCAAACCGCCAGCACATCGCGCTCAGCGAGATTTAGCGGCCTCGCGAAGCCACCCTCGTAGATCTCTTCAGGGTCGTGCTCGCGCAGGAAATACTCCTCCACATCGAGAGCGAGAAAGAAGTCGTGAGGTGCTTTGGACAATAAAATCATGGTTGGTTTTCTCCCGTCAGCCGGCGGTGTTCATAACGTTATTGGATGCGCTTGTTAAGCCGAAGACTCACGATCTTGAGAGACTAGCGTTTCTGGCGATGTTGGAGTAAGCTTCGCGCCCGTATCAGTTGCAGGTTAGTGCGAATGGCGAGGATGCCGGAAGTCGGGGAGATTATCGACGATGTGTTTCGGGTGGAATCCGAGATCGACAGCGGTAATTTTGGCTCGATTTTCAAGGTCGAGGACCTACTCGAGAAGCGCACGCTCGCCCTTAAAGTCCTGCGCCCCGGCCCACACGACGAGGATGAGCTCAGAAAGCGTTTCGAACGTGAGGCGCGACTTGTGTACTCGCTCGACCATCCGCACGTTGTCAAAGTCCACTATTACGGCCACCTGAGAAGTGGACTTCCGTACATGGCGATGGAGTTCCTCACCGGGACTGACCTTCGCTCGCTGCTTCTGCACAACGGGCCGCTCAACCCCAAGCTAATCAAACGCATCACTATCGAGGCTTTGTCGGCGCTGAATTCGGCCCATGAGCTCGGCATCATTCATCGTGACCTCAAGCCTGCGAACATCTTCCTCGTCAATGATGGCGCGCGTGGGCATGTCAAGGTGCTCGACTTTGGGTTCGCAAAAGCGCTAGAGGACGAGAGCCAGTCTGGCGAAATCACGAACGTGGGAACGCTGGTCGGCACGCCCGCCTATATGTCGCCGGAGCTCGTGCATAAGAAGTCTGTGGGCCCTGCTTCGGACATCTATGCTCTCGGGCTCATCATGGCCGAGATGATCACCGGCCAGAAGATCATCACAATAGAGAGCGTCTACGACACGATTCTTTTCCAGGCGTCTGGCAAACCCATCAAGCTGCCGAAAGAGGTGCTCGAGCATCCGCTCGGCCCGGTGGTTCAGAAGGCCGTGGCGAAGGCGCTCGGCGACCGATACAAAACCGCCGAAGAGATGGCGCGCGCGCTCTACGAAGTTGTGGGCGAAGAGTTTGTGCCGCTGGTCCCGCAGCGCGAGGCTGTGCGGGCCTACGCGAGGAGCGGCGAGTTTGTGGCGGACGGGAGTTCGGCCGATGACATGACGGTTCCGCGCACCTCTGGCATGCCGTCTTTGGACGATATCGACCGCGAACTCGGCCCGGATTTTGAGCTTGGGCCTTTGGATGATCTTGACGTCGATACTACGGATTCGGCGAACCTGATTCCTGCCGACACCTCGCATGGATACAGGCCGAAACGCGAGACGGAGCCTGTGGCAAAAGTCACGTCGCGCGGCGGAAAACGCGTCGATACCTCGCCCACCATAAGCGCGATTTCGGACGAACTCGATCTCGGCGCTGAGCATTCGCATATGCGTCCGCGGCCCACAGCGCCTGAAGAAGAGGGCGGTTTCCCGTGGATGGAAGTCTTCGGCGGTGTCGCAATCGGCGCGATTATTCTGGCGTTACTATTCTACTTTGGATAGTACATGCGGGATCTGTCTACAGAGCCCACGTAGACATAAAAACCCAGAATTCATCTATAAATGTGTAGGACCCAAACCGTGCTGAACACCAATATTAACCAACGTATTCTAGACCAGGCATTGCGCCAGATTCCGTTCAACCACGATGAATTCGGGGACTTGAGCGGCCTGGATGCCACCGGTCTTGCAGCCCTCGCCGTGGCCGCCGACGCTGAGCTTCTGATGGCCTGGTATGCTCGCCTGATGGCCAAAGGGGATGCGACTCGGCTTGAGGCCTATATCTCGCTCCTCGTGGACCGAGACGAGGTTGCCGATAATATCGATGCCCGACTGGCACGCGGTGACTTCCAGGTCCTGAACGACCTCGTTCGACTGGGCCTGCCATGGGAACACCCCAATATGGTGAACGCGCTCGGAAATGACGATACGCGCCACGCCGCGGCGATCGCGCTCGTGGAGCAGGACACACCCGAGCCCGTGATGGCGTGGATGGAAGAAGAGGTTGACCCCGAAATCTTCCGAGCGTTCAGCCTGCTCGGTGCGCCTTTTGTTGAGCAGCTTCTCGCCGTGCGCGAAGAGACCGACGATGAATCCGAAGAGCGCGCCATTTTGGACGCGAGCCTGCTTGGAATGGTGGAGCCCGAGGGTTATGGGCGCCTGCTCATGAACGGGGATATCGAGAGTGATTGGACTGCTTACCCAAGACTGATGGGCGATGTGTTCGCGCTCTGCGGCCCGAACTCGTGGGTTGAAACCCTCGCGCTCCTCGAGGCTGCTGGGGACCTGGACGCGTTTTCGTTTGCCGGTCTGATCGGTGCCGCGGTGTCTTCGTTGACGCTCGGCCTCGAAGAGGACGACGAAGTTTCAGCGCCCGAGTCATTGGAAGAATTCCAGACCGATGTGCGCTTTGCGGTGGCCGCTGGACTTGCGCCGGACGAAGAGATCTTGGACCTCCTCTATCACGCGGTGGCGCATGAATGCTGGTTGACCTCTGAGGAGCCTACGCCTGGCGTGCCGGGCCTCCCGCTCTCGTCGAGCAATCCAACCGAGGAAGATGTTGCGGAGGTTGCAACCCAGCTGAGTGAGTATCTGGAAGATGGTGCCGATGACCCGGTCAAACGCGTGGCTGTGGTCCGAAACCTTCTGGACGCTACGCTCTGGGGCCTTGATGAGCCAGATTTTGTGCAGCCTTTGCAGGCTGAGGCAGCCAAACTGCTAAAGAGCAAAGGCCCAGCGGCACCCCGTGCTGCTGCGTACCTTTTTCTCAACACAGTGGGCGCAAATCCCGAGCTGCCGGACTTCAAGCCAGGGCTTAAGGCGTTGGTTGCGGAGGGCGATATCGCTGGGCTCGAGGTGCTTGCACGTGGCGAAGGTGTGGCGGCACTTAGCGCCATCCAACAATTGTTGGACCTTCGGTCCACCGAAGGGCTTCAGGCTGTGCTGAACGCGTGGATGGACGCTCCAGTATTGCGCTCGGACTCGATTCGACGCCTGATTTTGGACGGGTTGATCGACGTCGTATCTGCCGCACACAAGTGAACGACATGGTTCTTGAAGAGATCAACGCAATTCTGGATTTTGCCCAAGCTGCGCCTGAGCTCGGCGCCGAAAAGGGCGTGCACGAGTACCGAAAAGCCGTGCGCCGTGCGCGCTCGCTCATTAAGTTTGCGGCTGATGGACACCCCGAGTTCTCCGGACGTCGCGCCTCGCAGGCCTTGAGGACGGCATTCCAGGCAACCAACTCCTTGCGAGACGGCCACGTTCTGGAAGGGATTGCCGAAGGCGCAAAAGACCTGACTACGCCCGAGCTCTTCGAGTTCGTCGCGCCCCTTCTAGCCGGCACCCCGCCTGACGACGCCGACGCCCTCAAAGTCTTGGCAGAGCAGTCCGTCTGGCTCGAACAAGCCCGCGAGCACCTCGCGCATTCGTGGCCAAAATCGTTCAAAAAGAAGCATATGCGCCGAGGGCTCAAGACGAGCTATAAGCGTGCGAAGTCAAGGCTGAAGACGTTCCAGAGGGTTGGGGACGACGAAGGATTCCACGACCTTAGAAAACGCATCAAAGAGCTTCGATACCAGGTCGAACTTTTCTCCGAGCCCCGCGTCTCACCCGATGCATGGCTCACGGAATTTCAAAACGACCTCGCCGCCGCCGCAAAGGCACTCGGCCAGGTCACAGACCTCATGGTCCTGAGCGATCATCTGCACGAACACATCCCCGAAGCCGAATCATGGCGCGAGGCGATTCGCGAGCGCATTCAGACCATGGCCGAGGCAGCCGCGGAACAAGTGTCTGATCTCTTGGCGGAATCCCCAAAACAGGTCGCGCGTCGAGTTGTCTTGCACGTGCCTTAAATCCCGTGAATACTCATGTTGTTTACGAGGTGATGGGATGGCGCGAAACACATGGGTACTCTTGATCGGAGCTCTGGCTCTGGGGCTGACGGCGTGCGAAGACGAGACGTTGATCACGAACAACGTGGACGGCCCCGAGACCAATAACTCCGATTCCAATAACAACACGATTCCGGCCAATAATACGATTATTGGCGTGGAATGTACCGATTCGAGCGAGTGTACCCCGCCCGCCGCCACCTGCCAGGGTAGCGTGGCTGTGTCCTATACGGGGAACGGCTTGTGCAGCTCGGAAACCGGAATCTGCAACTTCTTCCTCGTGACCGAACGTGTGGATTGCGCCGCCAATACTCAGGATTGCGAAGACGGGGCGTGCGTGGACAACGCTTGCACGGACGTCGAATGTGAGACCCCGCGCTCTCGTTGCGAGGGCAATACCGAAGTCTTCTACGAGCGCCCGAGCTCATGTCAGTTACCCGCCGGAACCTGCCAGGACTTTGAGACGCGATTCGATTGTACGACCATTGGTGCTGAGTGCCTGATCGACGGCTGCTACGGCGCCTGCGTGGGCGTGGACTGCAACGACCCGCCCGCCGCAAGCTGTGATGGGCAGGTCGCCGTGACCTTCGGAAACGGCACGTGTAATCCAGACGATGCGAGCTGCTCGTACGCTGAGACTAGAACGGACTGTACCGAAATGGACCGAGTTTGCCGAAATGGCTCCTGTGTCTCGGACCTCTGTGCGGGCGTGACGTGCGATGACCCTCCGGCGGCCTCGTGTCAGGGCACCGTGGCCGTGACCTATTCCGGTGCTGGCACATGTAATCCAGCCGACGGCGTCTGCGACTATAGTGGCACCGAAGTCATGACTGATTGCGCAACCGGCGGCCAACTCTGCGCCCAGGGTATGTGTGTCAACGACCCGTGTGATGGCGTGACCTGCCCTCAGCCCGCAGACATTTGCGATGGAAACGAGGCCAAAGTCTATTCCGGCGAGGGCGTGTGCGACCCGGCTGACGGGATGTGCGATTATAGCGCGGTTGAAGTGGTCACACCCTGCAACGCCTTAACCTGCGTTGACGCGGCTTGCCTGGACGTCACACCAGCTGCCGGCGAACTCATCATTCAGGAGGTCATGCACACCCCGTTGGCGGTGGCAGACGCTGCCGGCGAGTGGTTTGAGATCAAGAATGTCTCGGCGCGCCCGCTGAATCTGGATGGTCTCATCCTCGAAAGTGGCGGCGAGCCCGCCTACACTGCGCAGTTTGGCGGCCTAAACCTCCTTGATCCGGGCGAGCTCTTCGTCTTCGGTATCAACTCGGATATGGCGACCAACAACGGTGTGAGCGTGGACGCTGCGTACACAGACCTCGTGCTGGGCCCCACAGACACCCTTGAACTCCGCGTGGGCGCTACCGTCATCGACACCCTGAGTTGGGATAGCGCCACCACATGGCCCGCCGGCAACGGTGCCTCTATGAATTTCGGCGCGCAGCATGCGCCCGCGGACAACGGTGATGCCGCCAACTGGTGCGACTCAACCACCGCCCTCGGCACCGACTTCGGCACGCCTGGCACCGCGAACATCGACTGCCCCTAGAGATACCGATGAACACCACCGAACGACTCGCCCAAGCTCAGCTCGACGCCTACAATGCTGGCGATATTGACGCCTTTGCAGCATGCTATGCCGCCGACGTGGAAGTCTACATGCTCGGCGGAGAATTGCTCTACCGCGGCCGAGATGCCTTGCGCGCGCAATACGGTCCCTATTTTGAGGCGAACCCCAATCTCCACGCCGCGCTCCTAAACCGCACAATTCAGGGCGACTTTGCCATCGACCACGAACACGTCACGGGCTTCGCAAAGGGCGGCGAGCTCTTTGCTGTAGCTATCTATGAGGTGCGAGAGGAGCTCATTCAAAAGGTCTGGTTTATCAAATGAAGATGTTACTGATCGCGTTGGTGTTTCTAGTCGGTTGCCAAAAGTCCGACGATACGACCCAAATTCGTGCCCTCTTTGCCGAAGTTGCCGAATCCGCGCAGAAACACGATATCTCAGGCATGTTTGACCACGCGACTAAGGACTTCGCGGCGCATCCGGGGGCTCAAACTCAAGACGAAGTCAGACCAGTGCTCTTCATCATGATGAGGCGCCTGGGTACCTTTCAGGTGAAGTATCCAGACATCCATCCGGAGATTTCAGCCGACGGTCGCACGGCCACCGTGAAGGTGCCCATCTTGCTCGCGAAGACTCAAGACGTCCAAGAAGGTCAGGATGCTCAGGAGGACACGGCCGACCCGAAGGCCTGGGCTGACGCCATGCGCGACAAGTTTGGCGACCCTTACTACTTTGAGTTCCGGCTAAAGAAAGTCAGTGGGAAATGGAAGGTATGGCAGGCGCACGTCACCGGTACACGCTCACTACTCTAAACCTTCAGGCCGTGATCTCGCCGTTCACATCCACGTCAGGCGCCCTGAAACCCATGGCTGCCCACGCCCACAACAATTTGGCGAAGAACGCAATCGATTGGTGTTTCTTGTTTGGAATTGTCTCATCGAGCAGAGTTGAGTCGGGTAGGTCGCTGGTCATGGTCCGCAACTCCATAGGAGGCAAGGTACTGGCGGGCCACACGACCGAATAGACACTCATCCAGTGTCCTCCTTTAAACTCCAAGAAGACCGGCGTATTGCAGCACTTGGCGACAAGAGCGTCGGAGCGTTGGGCAAAGCCCCCAGGCGCGCGCCCGCTTCGCGACACGAGTTGCAATGGCATTCAGCCGCTAGGATTGGTTTGCCATCAACTCTTAGGCGGACTTCGCCGCAGGTGCATGTGAGCTCAGTATTCATAAAATGACCAATGGGGCATAAGGGAAGTCCTATACCAGTTGGGAGAGGAATGTCTTTGCCGGGACAATGATTGGCTTGTTACCATCAAAGGCGCTTCTATCTACATAGTCCATTTCAAACGTCACTTGAAAGGCATGAAGCGTGCCTAAGGCCTCATGATATCGCAGCAGTCCGGGAGCCAGACGGCCCTTCGAGGTCTTCACCTCCACTAGAAACCACGGCGCATCATCCCGCGTTACCAGAAAATCGACCTCGTTTTGCTCTTTGTCCCGAATGAAGTGCAATCCAAAATCTCCGAGCCCAAGATCGGTCCATGTGTGGGTGGCTTTGAGTAGAGCCGATGCCACAAGATTTTCATTTCTGGCGCCGCTATCGCGCACAATCGACCAATCCCAAAGGTAGTACTTAGGCTGCTTGCGTAAAGCTCGCGCGATGTTCTTGTGCCACGGAGGGACTTCAAAACAATAGAAGAGCGAGCGAAGAGTGGCGAGCCAACGAATGACCGTGTCTGGTGACACCTTTAGATCTCTCGAGAGGGAGCTAAAGTTCATAAGTTGTCCACTTTGCTGGCGGACCAGCTCGGCCAAGACTTCGAGTCGATCCAGTTCTTTGATGTCTGTCAGGCTCCTTACGTCTTCGTGAACAAGCTGCTGCGAGCGCAACTTAGACCAGCGTCGATGAAAAGCCTTATCGCCTTTGAACAAGGGCTCAGGAAACCCTCCGAGCTCAAGCAACTCCTCCCAAACTTCGGGCTTCTCTGGTGGACGAATCAATTCCCCTTGAAGGTGCGGGCCGTTGAGTTCAGCCACCGAAAGTGGGTGCATTCGATAAGGCAGATAGCGCCCCATCAGGCTTTCGCCCCCACTGCGAAACGTCTCGAGATTGCCGCTACCCGTCACCAGTATCTGGGTGTGCTCTCCATAAGCGTCAAAGAGCCCTTTGAGCATATTCTTCCACCCTTCAAACTTATGAAGTTCGTCGAGACCGACGAAGGTCTGTCCGGCTCTCAATTCGTTTAGGCCGGCTTGCTCGGCGATTGCCGAAGTACCACCTAGAATGGCCGTCCTGTCTTTGGGAATATCCCAGTTCAAATAGGTCGCATGCGTCGCCTTGGTCATCAAGGCCTTGCAAAGGGTCGTCTTGCCGACTTGCCTTGGACCGCTCAAAAACGCCATCTGACGGTGGTTTCTAAAGTGGTCTAGGAGCAGATTTTCATAGATCCGAGGCTTGACCATTTTAAGGTCCATCGTAAAAAAGTCATGACCAATTTACGATGGAGTCGAAAAAAGTCAAGCCACGGCACACGCTGTGAAAATGCTCAAAAGATGTCGTGGATTGAGAGGGCATCGATAGATTCGGTCATCTGAAAACTCTTTGGTCCAGCGTGAACCACGCACATCGAGGTCAGCTCCAAGGTTTGAATGGCGGAGTGCATCGATTTTGTGGTCCTCGGGGACTCCGTCCTCTTGAACTCATATCCGAGCCTTTCCTCGCCTCGGACGATCAATAGGTCGAGTTCGGCGCCGGAGTGAGTTCCCCAAAAGAAGCATTCATGGGCTCGCGCGGCCTTTTGTGCAATCACCTGGTTCATTGCGAAGGACTCCCACGATGCACCGAGCTTTGGGTGCCGCTCAACCGCAACCTTGGTGCCCAGGCCAAGCAAAGTGTGCAAGATTCCCGTATCTCGAATGTAGATTTTCGGCGACTTCACCTGCCGTTTTGAGACGTTTACAAAATAGGGTTGGAGCTCGCGAACCACGAATGTCGACACCAAAATATCCAGGTAGCTCCTTACGGTCTTGTCGGTCACATTTAGAGAGCGGCCGAGCTCTGATGCGTTCAGAGTTTGCCCATGATAGTGCGCGAGCATCGTCCAAAACCGCCGCATCAGCCGGGCCGGCACGTTGATGCCAAGCTGTGGGATATCGCGTTCCAAAAACGTTGTTATGAACTGCTCTCTCCACTCATAACTCATCGCCATGTTCGAACTTAGGAACGACCGCGGAAAGCCTCCTCGAACCCAGAGATCTTCCATCTTATCTTCTCCAACCTCTGCTAGATTTAGACTTTCCAATTCGAAGTATGCGATGCGGCCGGCGAGTGACTGTGCGCTCCCGGTCATGAGTTCGGGAGAGGCGCTCCCGAGGATCAGGAATCGGCACGGTAATTCTTCGCGGTCAGCGAGCGGTCTAAGCAAGGAGAATAGATCTGGGCGAAGTTGGATCTCATCAATGATCACCAATCCTCTTAGTGGCTTGAGTGTGAGCCCCGCATCTTGAAGGCGCGCCAAATCGGATGGATCTTCAAGGTCAAACATAGAAACTTCGCCATCGAAGTCTTTTGCGATTTCACGGGCAAGGGTTGTCTTTCCGACCTGTCGAGGACCGATGATGGCCACGACTGGGAAGTTTTGCATTAGAGTATGCACGCGTGATTTTGCGTTCTGTCTAGCTAGTTTCATGATTATCCTCGAAAATTCGGAGTTGAACTCCGAGATTTCAATGATAAATATCCCTCAATGTCCGAGAATATGCAAATTATCCCTGAAAATCCGGAATCAAACTCCGAGATTTCAATGATCTTGATCGTGCCTACGTTTGACTTAGGTATCGAACTTCGTCAGGCTCACTTTTGTTGTCGAAGAAACTGAAAGGAAAACATGAATTGGAAATACCTGATTGGTCTCTCTATCCTTGCCCTAAGTTGCGGCCAGACTAGCCCTGACGGTGCTCTAGACGTAAAGCTTGGGGGCGACTTTGGCTGTGTACTCGATCCTGGTCAAGGGGTCTTTTGTTGGGGATCCAATAGCCATGGACAGCTTGCCCAAACACCACCAAAATTTGGGTTAGAGAGCGGCGTGAGAGAAAGTGTTACACCCGTACTTGTGGCGGGAACGCAAGACGCTATTGAGCTTTCCGTGGGCGATTCACACGCCTGTGTGCTGACGCCAGACGATGTGTTGTGCTGGGGCTCGGATGAGCAAGGGCAAATCGGTGTGAGCATTCCCGATGCGTGTGAAGGCTCCGCCACTCATATCGGAAACTTTGATGTGGCCTGCCAACCGGCCGCCACGAGTTTGGGGCTTGGCAAACAAAACTGGTTGAGTGCTGGCGGAGAGGCAACCTGTGTGGGCTCCGGAACGGACACCACGTGTCGCGGCAACTCCAACTATAGATTTGATAAAATGAATGGCCTGAATTCCATAGGAATGAACTGGGAATCCGCCTGCGGGCTGACTAGCCTGGGGAAGTTGAGATGCGACAAAAGACCGTCGGTGGATGAGTACGGCGTTGTTGAATCTATAGGCTCCATCGAATCGTTCGCCCTTGGCAACGGAACGACTGTCTGCACGATCAATTCTTCCCGCGCTTTGAAGTGTTGGGGCAGCAGTAATTCTCTTGGTGAGTTGGGCGCCGGACATACCGATATCGTGAACCCCTGGGAGTCAACATCGCCTGTGCCCTCGGCCGTTCAAGTAGTGTCCGGAGGGACTCATTATTGCGCGCTCTCAGGCACCGGAGACGTACATTGTTGGGGGCAAAGCACCTCAGGACAAATCGGAGTCGCTCCCATACTTGCCAGCGGTGGTGTCGAGATGACCGACCCCGACTCCTATCAACCACCGAGCGGGCTTTGTCCTGGTGGAGCGTGTGAACCCACGCCGATAAGGGTCGAGGGGATTGGCGGAGCAACACGCATTGCGGCCGGCGCCTCGACTTCCTGCGCAATCACTGAGGATGACCAGGTCAAATGTTGGGGCCGGTTGGTGGACTCAACTGTTCCGACCGTTATAGATGGTCCGTGGTCGCATTCAGCGAGCGCTCGAGACTAGTAGTCTTTGAGGCTGCGATGAGCCTTGCCGGTCTCGTCGTAGCAGAGGTTGGAATTGGAGTGGCAACTTGACGAGTGACTCCCTACGTTGCCGCAATTCTTGCCAGCCTTCTCATCACAAATCTTCTTAGCTGCCTTGCGGTCGTCAAACGAATCCGAGCCGTTCTTACCCACGCATACGAACACGTCCGATGGCGCGTCCGAGAACCGATAGCATTTGGCTTCAACTTTGCTCGGTACAAAGACCGTTGTGCTGATGATGGCGATGATTGCGAAAAGCAGATTTTTCATTGGGGTCTCCTAGTCTTGTCTAACTTGGAGCCAAGTATGACCGCCGTAACGCGAAAAGCATCTGAAAGAGTCTGAAGAACAATGAACATTCAGGGGACTTGACATCTACTATTGGTGGTCGTAGTTTCTTCACAAGTGAGCTTAGCATCACTCGGAGATAGCTATGAAAGGTATTCGCATTCGACCAGAGCAGGATGGACTTCGGACCACACTTTTTGAACTCGAGGCCGAAATCATGGAAGCTGTCTGGGAACGGGGATGGGCTGACTTTAGCGTTTCCGACGTTCATCAACTCCTCGAAAAGCGCCGAGAGATTGCGTACACCACGGTTATGACGACGGTGAGTCGCTTATTCGACAAAGGGTTGCTCACGCGACACAAAGACGGACGTAGGTTCATCTATCAACCAGCGATGAGTAATGGTGAGTTCATTGAGGCTATGACTCGGGAAGTCATGGAGAGTCTTCCACCGGTTGGTCGTGAGGCCGCCGTTGCGCTACTTGTTGAAAGAGTCGCGGAAGCTGACGAGGGGGAACTCGACTTTTTGGAGGAAATGATTCGGCGAAAGAGGCGTGGCGATGGGTGAATTGCTTTTTCCAATTGCGGCGATATTCCTGACTCTCTTGATTGTCGTTGTCTCTAGCGCGCTCAGTCTGGCCGTACTGAAAAACAAGCGCCAAAAAGGGTCGCTAACTGGCTTTGGCTCTGAAACGACCTTTGCTTGGCTCGTGGCGCCAACCTTGATACCGCTTACTTGGTTGGTATCTTCTGCGATTCATCAAATTGAACCCCGAGAATTTGTCGATTTGTGTTTGGTTGATCACGGCATCGAAGGGTGCACGGATTCAATGTTGCTAGTTGGGTTTCTCGTTGCGGGCATAGTTGGACTGGTCGGGTACAGGCTTTGGAGGGAAATGCCACGGCCAAACTACGAAGTTCTGGATCCTGGTGACCTTGCTCTTCGTAGAGTCCAGAGCATAATCTCTGCAGACGAGCGTTTGAGAACTTTGAAAGTAGATGTGGTGCATCACTCACCAGAACCAGTCTATACCTATGGGTTTCTTAAACCACGAGTCGTGATCGATGCGTGTTTTGTGTGCCATGCTGACGATGCGATGCTTCGTGCTGCCCTTCTTCATGAGCACGCTCACATCAAGAGCCGGGACACCTTCCGAAACTTTTTGGTGCGCCTCACTCTCGCGATTAGTCCACTTGGGAAATATCTGCGACGTGAGTTCGAGCTATGGAGAACGGCTCGAGAGGCGGTTTGCGACAGAGAGGCAGTTCATCACGGAGGCGACCCGCTGGCTCTAGCTGAGGGAATTCTGAATGCGGCGCGATTTCGCTGCGAGAATCCTGAACCATCTTTGGTCGCACTGACGGGCGCTGGCTCGGCACTCAAGCTTCGTTTGGCTCTTCTCTTACATGGCGACGAGCGACTTTCTTCAGGGCCGGGCTATAGGGCCTGCTTGATCTTAGCGCTCCTTGCGATGTGTATCCCTCATGTTGATAACCTGGGCGTGCTCGACTACGTACACGTATCAGTTGAGCAACTTCTTCACCTCTAAAAGCTAGGAGTTCACTTGGGTCTTCTGTCTTACATTAAAATTTGGCTCGTAATTACTATCGTTAATAGTATTTTCGTGTCGAGCGCGAGCGCCGAGGCGCTATCGCTACCTGAGCTATTGAGCTTTGCGCACTCGAATTCACCTTATATCAAAAGGGCCGAAGGCGAGGTCGGTCTTGCCCGTGCTCAGAAGTTAGGCGCAGAAAACTCGCTCCAGAAGAATCCCGAGCTGTCAATTTCTGCAGGAGGGCGGACGTTGCCTCGTGGAACTGGGCTCGAGTTTGAAGTTGGTCTGCAGCAAGAGTTTGAAATCGGAGGTAAGGCCACACTTCGGCGGAAGCTCGCCGCGCGACACATCTCTAGATCCCAAGCTGAGCTAGCCGAGTCGCAGTGGAAGGTACACGTCGAAGTGCATCGACTCTATGTCGATATACTTCTCGCTCGAAAGCGAATTGAACAAGCGGAGCGTTTTGTTTCCTATGCGCTTTCGGTGCGCGATATTGTACGCAAACAGATTGATGTGGGTGAGGAGTCGCCTTTGGCACTACTGGTTGCCGAGGCGGATCTCGCAAGGGCACGCGAGCTTGAAGTTGGTGCAAGACAACTCGAAGACTCGCTGCGGGTGCAACTCGCAACCACAATGGGCTGGGAAAGCTCCGACCTTCCAACGATTTCTGGAAACCTTCCCGAGGTTCGACCGGCTCCAGCCGTCGATGAACTGATTGCCTCAATGTCAGAAAATCACCCGTCGGTGCGCGCAAGTAACGAAGCGCTCGACGCGAGCAGAACAAAGCTTGAATTCGAAGAACGAGCTCTATGGCCGGATCCAACTCTTGGGGTCAGCTACGCGAGAGAGGCTGCCGCAGCACCTGAAGATCCTGCGCATATCTGGATGCTCAGCCTCTCCGTTCCACTGCCCAGTTTCAACCTGAATGAAGAAGGTCGGGCGATGGCTGCTGCCGAGCTTGAAATCGCAAATCAAGAGCAGATGGCTACCCATCTAAAGCTCAAGGCTGAGCTTCGAGAGAAGGTGAGCGCGCTGAATGCAGCCGTTGAACGCGTGGCGATTTACGAAGCAGGTGTCATCCCACAGATCGAAAAGAACCTGAGTCTTTTGCAACGCTCTTGGGACCTTGGAGAGGTCGACATCCATCAAGTCTCACAGATGCGCGAACGCCTCTTGGAGGCGTCGGACCAACATATGGACGCGCTTACAGCCTACTACGAAACGGCGGCCGAACTTGAGGGGCTAGCCGGACAAGAACTTTGGATAGTTTCGGAGGACAAATGACTCATATCAGCAAGAGAATCGGATTGTGGCTGACCTTGGTCGTACTGCTTCAGAGTTGTGACTCCGGAAAGGGACACTCAAAGGAGGAGGAACAAGCCGAGGAGGAACACAAGCACGACGAGGGTGACGGGCATGCGCACGAGGGTGACGGGCATGCGCACGACGAGGGTGACGGTGAAATCCGTGAAGATGCACTGCGTTTGACCAGTGAGGCTATGAAACGCGCCGAAATTCGTCTGCAGACGCCACAACAAGGTACTCTCTCACAGCGTCTTGAAATCTCGGCAGAGGTGGAGCTTAACCCGGACCGTGTCGCTCACATCAGTCCGCTGGTGGCGAGCAAGGTGCTGAGTGTGGACGTCCAGAAAGGCGACGTTGTGAAGGCCGGTGATAAGCTTGTCGAGCTCAGAAGCGTGGAGCTTGGTGAAGCGCGCGCAGAACTAAGGCGTGCCAGAGCCATGAAGGACGTGGCCGAGCGAAATCAGCAGCGCCAAAGGCAACTTCGAAAGGAAGGGATCAGTTCTGAGCGTAGCCTGCTCGAGTCCGAACTCGCTTTTGACCAAGCAAATGCTGAGCTCGAGGCCGCGAGGTCAAGGCTCCTTGTCTTCGGTTTGAACGGTGGAAACGGTCCAGATATGACAATCGTGTCACCCATCGATGGAACCATTATTGCTCGACACGCAACGCGCGGAGAAAGTGCAACGTCGAGCGACACCCTCTTCATTGTGGCGGACCTCTCAACACTATGGATTGTGGGTCAGGTACCAGAGCGAACAGTCTCTGGGGTAAGCGTTGGAATGCCGGCGACTCTGAGTCTCGGTGCCTTTCCGGGGCGTACATGGACTGGAAAAGTGGACTACGTGGGCTCTGTTTTGGAAGAATCGACGCGCTCACTTCCAATTCGGGTTGAAGTCGATAATCCCGATGGTCTTCTTCGTCCAGGCTTCTTTGGTAGTTTGTCTTTGTCTGAAACAGGGACACAAGGCACCACGCTTTTGGTGCCACTTGTGGCGATTCAGACTCTCGACGACAAGAAGGTTGTGTTCGTTTCCGAAGATGAATCTGGAACATTCAAGGCTCAGCCCGTCTCGCTCGGAGCGGAGAGTAAAGACTTCGTAGAAGTGATCGACGGCCTCAGTGCCGACTCCAAGGTGGTGGTCGAAGGGGCGTTCCTACTCAAGTCTGAAATGATTCGTGGTCAACTCGGCCACGGTCACGCACATTGAAGGGTCATGATGAATAGTTTCGTTTTATTCTGTTTGCGAAATCGCTTCCTCGTGATCTTTGTTGTGCTCTTGATCGGGGCTATCGGTGTTCGCGCCGCACAACATTTGCCGATCGACGCGGTGCCCGACGTAACCAACGTCCAAGTCCAAATTCTCACCAACGCACCCTCACTTGGTCCGGTCGAGGTCGAGCAATACGTCACCATGCCGGTTGAAACGGTGATGAGTGGACTCCCGAAGGTCGAGGAGGTTCGTAGTCTCTCCAGATTCGGACTCTCGGCCGTGACGGTGGTTTTTGAAGAAGGGACAGACACCTATTTCGCGCGACAACTGGTTTCAGAACGACTCACCGAGGCACGTGAGTCCATTCCCGACGGATATGGATCCCCAGAAATGGGACCGATTTCCACGGGATTAGGTGAAATCTACCAGTTTGAGGTCCGTGGAGAGCCCATGTGTGCCCCAGAAGGGCCGGACACGGACCAGTGCTACACTCTCATGGAGTTGCGGACTCTGCTCGATTGGTTTGTGACGTTCCAACTGCGCCCCATTGCCGGCGTGGTTGAGATCAACCAGTTTGGCGGTGAGTTAAAAACTTACGAGGTGCAGGTTGACCCTGAGAGGCTGACCGCTCTCGGTCTAAGTCTCAGAGACGTATTTGAAGCGTTAGAGGAAAACAACGCCAACGAGGGCGGAGGATACATCGTAAGAGCCGGTGAGCAACGTGTCATTCGTGGAGAAGGACTGATTTCAAGCCTCGACGACGTTCGCAATGTTCGCATCACTACGAGGCACGGTACTCCCATTTTTGTTCGTGATGTCGCCAACGTTGAGTTCGCTCCCGTCATTCGACAAGGCGCGGTTACACGTGACGGACGTGGGGAGATTGTCAGTGCTTCTGTTATGATGTTGATGGGGGAAAACTCCGGGGAAGTCGCTGAATCTGTACGGATCAGGCTAGCTGAGATCGAATCGAGTTTGCCCGATGGCGTAACGATCGAAACCTACTATGACCGCTCAGTCCTAGTGGAGAGAACCATCCGAACTGTGGCCACAAACCTAATTGAAGGTGGCGTTCTCGTTATCGTTGTTTTGCTTCTGATGCTTGGAAATCTTCGAGGGGGACTTCTCGTGGCGGCCTTGATTCCACTCTCCCTACTTTTCACGTTCATCTCAATGTCGTTCTTCGGAGTATCTGGCAACCTTATGAGTCTTGGTGCGCTAGACTTTGGGCTCATCATCGATGGCGCAATCGTTGTCATCGAAAACGTTTCTCGAAGGCTCTCGGAATCAGGCGCAAAAGGGGATGGTGTGCGGCGAGAGGTCCGACTCGCTACCCTTCAAGTTCTCAGGCCAGTGCTTTTCGGAACAGCCATCATCATGATCGTCTATGTTCCCATCCTCTCTTTTCAAGGAATTGAAGGGAAAATGTTCCGCCCAATGGCTATTACGGTCCTCTCGGCGCTCGCCGCAGCACTCATCTTAGCCGTTACATTGGTCCCGGCTGCTTCCACCTGGATCTTTCGAAACGGACTTGTTGAAAAGGAGCCGTTTCTAGCTCGTGGCGCGCGGTTACTCTACGAACCAGTACTTGAATTCGCCCTTCGTTTTCGGGGGTTCATCATTGGTGGTGCCATCGTGGTTATGTTGGGAGGTGTAACCATGGCATTCAATATGGGCGCCGAATTCATTCCAACTCTCGATGAAGGCGCGATTGCTATGCAAGCAGTCCGCCCTCCCTCGGTCTCGCTCGAAGAGTCGGTCAGAGCAACTGGTCGCATCGAACGAACACTCCTGGAGGCTTTTCCTGACGAGATCGAAACCATTATCTCGCGAACCGGAAGAGCCGAGATAGCGACCGATCCTATGGGGGTAGAAATCTCAGATATCTACGTCATGTTGAATCCTGTCGAGGATTGGAAACGCGCCGAAAAGAAATCCGAACTAGTGCGCGCTATAGAAAAGGAACTCGAGAAGGTCCCAGGTCAGAACTACTCCTTCTCTCAGCCGATTGAATTGCGTACCAACGAGTTGATCAGCGGGGTTCGCTCTGATGTAGCCGTGAACCTCTACGGTCCTGATTTCGCTGAACTCGAACGCACCGGTGATCGAATCTCACAGATCTTGTCGCAAATCGAAGGTGCAGCTGACGTCAACTCTGACCAAGTGGCCGGACTTCCACTGCTAAGGGTGATCGTGAACCGAGATGCACTGGGACGCTACGATCTCAACGCATCCGACGTGCTCGACGTGGTATCCGCGGTCGGAGGAAAAGAAGTTGGTGTGGTGTTTGAAGGGCAGCGAAGATTTGCGCTTCAGGTACGCCTGGCAGAACACGCACGCTCAAGCCCGGATGTGCTACGAAGACTTCTAATCACCACCCCAGACGGTGCCCAAGTTCCGCTCGGCCAGGTAGCCGACGTCAGACTGGATGAGGGCCCCGCGGTTGTGAGTCGAGAAAGCGCACAACGACGAATGACCATACAGGTCAATGTAAGAGACCGCGATCTCGCTGGATTCGTTGCGGAGGCTCAGGAAAAGATCCGAGCGGAGGGAAAGCTTGTGCCGGGGTACTTTGTGACCTGGGGAGGACAGTTCGAAAATCTGCAAGCGGCCAGCGCACGCCTCGCTATTGCCGTTCCAGCCGCACTGATGCTGATATTTATCTTGCTCTTCACAATGTTTGGCTCTGCACGTCCGGCCTTTATCATTTTCCTTAACATCCCCATGGCGGCTGTTGGTGGAGTGTTTGCGCTGTGGATGCGGGATATGCCTTTTTCGATTTCGGCTGCTATCGGGTTTATTGCACTTTCGGGAATTGCAGTACTCAATGGCGTAGTAATGATCACCTACATTCGGGAACTCCAACGAGAGGGACTTGCGCTCTTTGATGCTACCAAGAAGGGAGCGAGCTTAAGACTTAGGGCCGTCTTGATGACAGCCCTGACCGACGGAATTGGGTTCCTACCGATGGCAATTTCAAGCACGGCAGGTGCCGAGGTCCAACGTCCCTTGGCCACTGTGGTGATTGGTGGACTTATAACTGCTACGCTGCTTACCCTGGTGGTGTTGCCCGCTGTCTACAGTTTGCTGGGTGAGGCCGATCTCGCTGCCAAAGATGAGTTAGACGAGTGCTAAGCTGCGATTGGTGTCAATCGGTTTGAATCTCGACGTCGGAGCCAAAGAAAGTCACAACCTGGGCAGCTCCAGTTAGAAATTTAACCTCAGTGTCGCCTCTGGGGGACAAATGTAGCTTGATTGGGGGATCGCCGCCCGGTTCCACGCCCAGCCGAGTGTCAATCGTACCTTCGTCCAACTTCAGCTCTAAGGTCATTTCGACCATGGGCTTTTCATTGCCAGCGATACGTCCGTCAAGCTTTGAGAAGCTGAAGGAATCGCCGAGGAACTTGGGTTCTTCAAACGTGCCGCTGACCTCTACAAGCTCCGTGCGAACAAATTCGCCGCCTTCGGGACGCGTAACAAACACGCTGCCCCTCGCATTGTTGACCGTGTAGGTGGTCTCGGAATCAGGGCGCAAGACCACACGCATCTCACGGGCGTTCAGATGGCGCAGCTCGAGGCCGGCCGAATCAGAAGCCTTAGCATCGGACCCATCTTTGTTATCGGTGCCCTCTGGGCTGGCGAAGGTCTCTTCGATGGTGAGTTTGTCGCCTTCACCCATTTCGATGGTCACCGTCCCAAGCCGCGCCACGGCCTCTCGAATCGCGATTGTCCCCCCTAAAAACGCCGCCAAATCCAGCGTGGCATCAGCATCACCCACATGAATCGTCTCGCGCCCATCAGGTGCCCGAAACCTCACGTCACCTGCTAACACCCGCACTCCGGTCAAGCCTTGAAAGAAGTCGATTTCATAGAGCGAGCCAATCTCCAAAGACCCGGCCATGCCTTCGGTCGCGTAGCTCTGAATTCTCTTGGAAATGTATGCATGGCCCGCATCTGAGTGAATCCACATTGAGGCGCACACGAAGACCACGCCGACAATGGCCGCGGTACCCATACCCAACTTCACGTATCTCTTTGATTTACTCATGTAAGCCCACCTCGAATCCAGCCGTTGTTCTAGCACAGATTCCGATGAGGCTACGGTGGGCTTTTTAGATCTGTGGGTTTCGTCCAAGAATGACCGAGCCAGTTGAAACATTCAATATCAAGCCTGCATTGGAACCAAACCGATGCTCTGGAACGTCTTTACGCTTAAGAAGACGTACGCTGGAGAACTCATTTTTCTCCAGTTCGTGGTCAAGCTCGCCGTCCTCGTCAACCACAAGAATCGTCGAGTATCCCACGTCAATCGCTTTGGCGATAACGCCCGCCATACAGGCCATTCTAATTCCTAAACACCAGTCGGGGACCAACTCTAGGAAGAAACTCGGCCTTGTAGGCGGCTCAAAGCTCTGGATGAGCTTTGTGGTCTGAGAATCAATCAACGCGATCTGCGTCTCGGAGTAACCTTGGTCCCGCAAATTGCTCCTATACGTCGGCCAGCACCATGCGCCCACAAAGTCTGGCTCGCAGTACCAAGGTGCCGGAGTTCGATCTTCGCCAGGTGCTCGCAACTCTATGTATTCCACAATTCATACCTCGCTATGCCCTCGTACACACTCTCTCGCCTCGGCCAAGGTCGTCAATTGCGTTGAGTTAAAATTCGAAAACTCGGTACGTAACGTGCCAGATACGCATTCTAAAGTAAGAGGCGTCGGGCTTCAACTTGCTGCCTGTCTTCGATTTCCGGAAGGCCTTCGCGTGCGCCACGCACCACCATGTCGGCGTGTCTAAGTAGAGCCTCTTTATCCTCGGGTCGGCTTTCGAAGCTCGGTCACTTTCTTCAAGAGGACGCCCCGCAAGAGGTGGCTGGTTTGGTCGCGGAATTCTTCGGAAGTACGCCTGCTGCGTGGACATAAGGAAGGTCGGGCGCAATCACCGAAAGCCCTACCTCCATAGCCTCGTAGAGCGGCAGCCCAAGGCTCTCCGCCTCCGAAGTCATGAGCAGAAGGTCTGCCTCAATCATAGCGCGGTGAATCTCCGCCCGACTCAAGTCTGGGTAGAACTGGATTTTTGGGTGCGCCCCCTCAAGCCCTACCGCCGAACACGCCGACTCAGGATGCGCCTCAGCCCACTCCACAAGGCGGTCAAACCGTTTATGCGGCGCATCGTTTCCAACCCAGAGCACGCGGTGGGCCGCAGGTGCTAGGACGGGGCCGTCAACCGGCGGCGGCAACTTGGGAATCACCTTCAAGAGCCTGGCCGTCACTCCATGATGAGCCTTCACGTGATCCACCATATGAGGGGTTTGCACCCAGACCGTACCCGCGCTCTGGGCGCTCAGATGCGTGAGCTCTTTCAGAAGTTGAAGCCGTATTTGTGCGGGCTTGGAGAAGAGGCGGCGCGCCGGCTCGTAATAGAGCGCGTTATGGATCAGGATTTGATGGCGCTCAGGATCCGCGTCCCGAGGCGGGCGTGCAAACCCTGTAAAGGAGATGGACTGGCTGTAGCGTTGGCACGTTTCGGACCAACCAAAAGTGGCCCAGGCGGTGCGAGCCGCATACGTGTTCGCGATGCACCGAACCTGCGCAACCCCAGGGATTAGCGGGTCGTCTACCAGCGTATAGACGGTGATTTGCTCAGCTCCGGCATCCCACATTTTGGCGATATACGCGTCGAGCACCGCGCGGCCGCCGCGCGACCCAATTCCAGGGGCTTCAATGACCAGACGCATGGCAGTACACGTGGTAGAGGGCCTCATAAATCACTTCGGGGTCGAACTCGGTGACCATGCGCCTGCGCCCTGACTCGCCGTGTCTTCTTGCGAGCTCAGGGCTTTCTAGATAACGCTCGATGGCTTCGCGTAGCCGCGGCACATTGCGTGCCGGAACCAACGTGCCTGTCACCCCGTCTGCCACTGCGTCCACACAACCTACAACCTCGGTCGCGACCACCGGAAGGCCCATCGCTGCGGCCTCCAGAGGCACGTTCGGAAAACCCTCTCGGTACGTGGGGAGCACCAGTAGGTCCATCGCCGCGTAGAATCTAGGTGTGTCCGTTTGCCACCCCACGATATGAACATTCGGCGCATGGCTTAAGAATTCACGGGTCGACTCAGGCACCGGATCTCGAGGCTCGTAATCGCCCACAATCAGCAGATGGTTCCTAGGATCTTCGCCAATCTCTCGCCAGGCCGTAGCCAACTCCCGCACACCCTTGTCCCCCACAAGCCTCCCTACAAAACCCACCACACGCGCATCTTGTGGAATGCCTAGCTCAGACCTCGCCATTTGGCCCAGATTCGCGTTTGGTGCGAATCTCTGAGTGTTGACCCCGTTTGAGCCCTGGACGAGCACAGTGGAGCGCTCAGTAGTAATGAGGCCCTGCTTTAGGGCTTCAGCCCTGAGGGAATGGCTCTGACAGATGACCAGGTCTGCGAGCTCAGTACTCGTGGATTCGGCCGCGGCCAGTAGCCGGCGCCGCGCGCCCTTGGCTGTGAGCGTAAGCAGGCCCCGCATATGATAAATCTTGTAGGGTACACACGCGGCCGTGGCGGCCATCATGCCCAGGAGCCCACCTTTGGGTGTGTGTGCGTGCACGATATCTGGCCGGATGCCGCGGATGACGCGGGCGAGCGCACGCACGGCTTTGAGGTCCTCCAGAGGTGTGATGGCACGCGGCATTTCTACGCCGTAGACCGGCACGCTATGTGCCGCACCAAACGCATCGAGCTCCGCCCCAGGCGATGAAATCACGTGAACGTCCACGCCACGCTCGCGCATCCAGTCGATCTGCCCCGCGATAAAAATCAGCGAAGTCGGAACCGTTGTGACGTGGACGACCCTCACGTTAGCGGCACGCGTTGAGCGCTTCGTCTACCATGATGCGGCGTTCCACGGGGTCTCTCCAACGCTCTCGCATGTCCTCGGTGAGGCTGTGCAACGGGTCGAAGTAGAGGAACTTCTGGCCCGGCTTGACGCTCGGCGCCGTGAAGACGCTCACGCCGGTCTCGGTGTTGTAGTGCTCAAACGAGTGAGCCACGCGCTTTCCGCCGCCGCCCGGCGCGTCCACCACGAATACCGGCGAGTTGAAGCCCGCGACGCTTCCGCGGATGAACTTCTCGATGTCGATATTGGTCTTGAGCGATGTGCGCAAGTCCTCTACGCCTCGCACCATATCGTGCTGGTAGACGTAATAAGGGTGCACGTTGATCTCGCTAAGCCTTCTGACGAGCTCCTGCATGACCTCGGTGGTGTCATTGACGCCCGCCTGAAGCACAGACTGGTTTCTGAGCGTGATGCCGCGCTCGAAGAGCACGTTCATCGCTTCGCGCGTGATCTCGGTGATCTCGTTCGGCGTGTTGAAGTGCGTGTGCAAGCAGACGTGCTTGTGGAGCTTTCGGCCAAGGTCGTTTACGGCGGTCAGTGCGTCCACCCAATCAGTGTCCGAGAGAACTTTCATCGGCATGACTGCCGGCCCCTTCGTCGCAAAACGAATTCTCCGGATATTCGGCATGTTGAGCAGTCGCTCGCCGATCATCTGGATGTACTTCGCGGGCAGGTTGAACGCGTCTCCGCCGGAGATGACGATATCCTCAAGCTCAGGGCGCGACTCGATATACGCAAACGCCTGCTCCCAACGCTTAGGGTCCACCTTGAGGTCCACCTTTTCAACCGTGTCTGTGTCCACGCCGATGGCGTAGCTGCGGGTACAGAAGCGACAGTAAACCGGGCAGGTGTTGAGCGGCAGGAACAAAGCCTTATCAAAGTATCGATGCGTCAGACCGGGTACCGGCGCGTCTTCTTGCTCGTGCAAGGAGTCGAGCGTCAGCATCGGGTGGTCTTCGTAGAGACGCGAAGCTAGCGGGATAAATTGTGTGCGAATCGGGTCATTCCAAGGGTCCTGCCAGTCGATCAGACTCAGCAAGTACGGGGTGACGCGCACGGCCATTGGGGCCAGGTGGAAGCCGCGTTTTGCGTCCTCGATGAACTCCTGAGGCGCGGTGCCTTCAAGCATCTCGATGAGCTTCTTCTCTTGATAAAGAGAGTTCTTCATCTGCCATTTGAAATCGAGGAAGGTCTCGCGGTCGACGTCAAACATCGGGCGCCAGAACTCCCCGTCAAGCAGGTTGCGGTGCGTTAAAGACGCGGGATCCACGGGTGGTTTGGTTTTGCGCTGCTCGGGCGGCGCGGCGTGAAATTTCTCGGGTACAATAGTTTCTTCAGCGGTGCTCATAGCTCTCCTTTGACACCAAGTTCTTCTCTCACGGCTCGTCACGAACAAACGTTCGTATCGTGAGTTGGAATTTGGCGCGGCGGGCCGTAACCGCATACCGAGTCCACGCTCTCCTCCCCGGAGAGCCCGGCCCTAGTTTCATCCCAAGAAATCAGGCGATTGTCAAGGTCCGACCACCTTGATCCGTTGACTTGAGGCAAGCCGGCGGTTAGTATTCAAAACGTGAATGAGCGGTCATTCATTTATGGAGTAGATCATGAGTCAGGCAGCGCCCAAAGGTTGTTCGTTCCTCATCCAAGACGTTGGAAATGAGGAGATTTTTTGCCCGGAAAAATTCTCAGAGGAACAACATATGTTCGCGCAGACCGCGCGGGACTTCATGGAGCGCGAGGTTCTCCCTCATGTGGAAGCCATGGAGCACGGCGACTTCGACAAGATGGTCGAACTCCTCAAGAAATCAGCGGAAGCCGGATTCCTGATGATGGATATCCCCGAGGAATACGGCGGCCTAGGTGTAGATAAGTCCACGAGCTTCATCGTCACCGAGTACATCTCACAATACGCGGCGTTCTCCGTGACTTTCGGCGCGCACACTGGAATCGGGACCCTGCCGCTCCTACTCTTTGGAAATCACGAACAGAAGACCAAATGGCTGCCAAAACTGGCCACCGGTGAACTCATTGCCGCTTATGCTCTGACTGAGCCGGGGAGCGGCTCGGACGCCATGGCCGCCAAAACCAAGGCCGTTCTAGACGAAGACGGTGAGCATTACGTGCTCAATGGCACCAAAATGTGGATCACCAACGCGGGTTTTGCGGACCTTTTCACCGTGTTTTGTCAGGTGGACGGCACCAAATTCACGGCATTTTTGGTGGAGCGGGACCGCGCGGGCGTAGACGTTGGGGCCGAAGAAAAGAAGATGGGCATCAAAGGCTCGTCCACGCGCCAGCTAATTCTAGAAGACGTGCGTGTCCCGAAAGAAAATTTGCTCGGTGAAATCGGAAAAGGGCATAAGATTGCGTTTAATATTCTGAATATCGGGCGTTTCAAGCTCGGTGTAGGCGTTGCCGGCGCTGCAAAACGCGCCGTGGGGCTCGCCGCAAAGTACGCCGAAGAGCGCCAGCAATTTGGCCAGTCGTTGAGTGAGTTCGGCGCGATACGTGCCAAGCTTGGCGATATGGCGACCCAGATTTACGCGCTCGAATCCATGGCCTACCGCGTGGCTGGCTATATGGACGAGAGCCTCGGCGCGCTCGACACCAAGGCCCCGGACTATATCCAAAAGATGATGGACGCCATTGAAGAGTACGCGGTCGAGGATTCGATCATGAAAATCGTGGGCTCCGAAGTTTTGGATTTTGTGGTGGATGAAGCCGTTCAAATCCACGGTGGCTACGGGTATTCGCAAGAGTACGAGGTCGAACGGCTCTATCGCGACGCACGCATCAACCGTATTTTCGAGGGTACGAACGAGATCAACCGGATGTTGATCCCGGGCACCATCCTAAAGCGCACGATGAAAGGCGAGTTGAATCTCTTCGAGATGATTCAGAAGGTGGAGGCGGAGCTTGGGAGCTCCAAACACGCCACCGCGCCTGGGCAAGAGGACGACCCCGGGCTCGCGCTCGAGATCTTTCAGACCGAACAAGCCAAGCGTGTAGCGGTCTACGCCGCGAACCAGGCTATTCAAAAGCATATGGCGGACCTGCGTGAGCAGCAGGAGATCTTGATGGATCTGGCCGATATGATTATTCAGGTCTACCTGGCGGATTCTACCGTGGCACGCACACAAGAGGTGGTTCGCCTAAAAGGTGCGGGCGCAAGTGCGCCACACCGCGCTGCGTGCCGGCTCGCCGTCTCCCAGGCGTATCAGAAGACGGTCGGACTGGCTGAGAATCTCATGGCCCACCTGACTCATGGCGAGAAGCTACACGCCCATCTGGACAATATCGCTCGCCTTGCGCCGCGCTCCCGCGTGGACCAAATCGGCATGCGACGTGTGGTGGCTGACGCTGTGGTCGAGAAAGAGAAGTACCCGTTCTGAGGTTTAAACTGGGGTGACGGCGCGCTTCTTGAGCGGCCAGTCTTTCTCTTTGGTCTCGTAAACGTTGAGGCGGGCCTTGAGTTCGTCGCGAAGGTGTTCTTTGGGCACGATATGGTCCACCACCATCTCGCTCGCGAGTCGGAAGATATCAATATCCTTCTTAAACTCTTCGCGAAGCTCTTCCACATAGGCGGGACGTTTGTCTTCGGGCATCGCCTCGATCTTGTTCGCGAACACGGCGTTGACCGCGGCTTCTGGGCCCATGACCGCGATCATGGCTTCTGGAAGTGCGATGCTCACATCGGGCTCGAATCCCGGGCCGCACATCGCGTAGAGACCTGCGCCATAGGCTTTGCGGACCACCACCGATAGCTTAGGGACGGTCGCTTCGCTGACTGCCGAAATCATCTTTGCGCCGTGGCGGATGATGCCTTCGCGCTCGACTTTGGTGCCGATCATGAAGCCCGGTACATCGGCCAGGAAGATGAGCGGCACACCGAAAGCGTCGCAGAGGTTGATGAAGCGCGCAGCCTTATCGGCTGAGTTCACAAAGAGTACACCGCCGAGGTGTTTGGGCTGACTCGCCACAATTCCCACGGAGCGCCCGTCGATGCGGGCGAATGCGGTGATGAGCTCTTGAGCGAAGAGTTTTTTGATCTCCAAGAACTCCGAGTCGTCCACCAAATGCTTGATGACCTTCTTCATGTCGAAGGCCTTGTTCTGGTTCTCGGGGATGAGCTCGTCGAGCGACTTCTTCTGCTCTTGCGGAGCTTTGGGCTCCATGAAAGGCGGCTCTTCGTGGCAGTTCGACGGAAGATAAGAGAGGTAGTCCTTGCAGAACTCGATCGCCTCTTGTTCGGTGTCAACAAGCACATCGCCGCAGCCCGAGACGCGGCAATGCATGTCTGCACCACCCATTTCTTCGAGCGTCACTTTCTCCCCGATAACCATCTCGGCCATTCGCGGCGAGCCGAGGTACATGCTCGCGTTGCCGTTGACCATGACCACGACGTCGCAGAACGCGGGGATGTAGGCTCCCCCCGCGGCCGAGGGGCCAAAGAGCAAGCAAATCTGAGGCACAAAGCCGCTCAAGCGAACCTGGTTGTAGAAGATCTTACCGGCACCGCGTCGACCAGGGAACATCTCGATCTGGTCGGTGATGCGCGCGCCCGCGGAATCTACGAGGTAGAGCATCGGGATCTTGAGCCGCTCTGCGGTTTCCTGGATGCGGATGATCTTTTCAACCGTGCGCCAGCCCCACGAGCCAGCCTTGACGGTGGAGTCGTTGGCCATGACGGCCACTCGGCGCCCCTGAATTTTGCCAACGCCCGTGATGACGCCGTCGGCCGGTAGGTCGCCCGCATTGATATTGGCAAACTTGCCGTCTTCGATCTCAAGCCCATCATCGAGGAGAAGGTTTAGGCGCTCGCGGCAAAAGAGCTTTCCTTGTACGGAATTCTTCGCGTGGTACTTCTCTTTGCCGCCTTTGAGGACCTCTGCCTCCCGCTCACGTAAAATCTCATCGTGCTGACTCATCAATAAACCTCATGATTGTAAAGGAGGGCTCAGTCCTCCTTGGATGCGCGTTGTAGAGCTCAGAAGTAATCATATGGGCTAAGAGCCTTTGTAAAGACTAAAAGCCCAAAACTCTGAAAGCCCCAGCTTTCAGTCATTGTTGTTCGGGAATAGTGTAGTGAATTGGCAGCTCAGGTCTCGGACTATTCTCCGAGTCTTGCCTGAAGTTCTGCGACCTTGGCCCGAAGAGCCGCGACCTCAGCTTTGAGAGCCGCGACCTCAGCTTTGAGAGCTTCGTTCTCGGCCCGAAGAGCCGCGTTCTCGGCCCGAAGAGCCGCGTTCTCGGCCTGCAACGCTCGAACCAGTTCACGCGTTTCGTTATCGAACTTTAGACGTTCTTCTCGACGAATGGCTTCGGTCTCTCGCTGAATCCATTCATCGACCTTCTTTCCAAACGCCTCCATCCGCTCATCGCTGATTCTTCCTTCTTGACGTCCAATACTCATGATTTCCTCCATCAACACACCCTTGGCTTCTAAACTAAGGGCATTCTCCGATAATATCAACTCCACAAAATCCATAAAATCCTCGCCGTTACTCGGGATGCGCGCCATGTGCTTCAGCCACGCGTTCCTCGGGGTGTACTTCAAGGTCGAGGTCGAAATGAGGATGATCGGCCCCATTTCAAGGGGGCCAAATCTCCAAATTCCCCAAGGACCGAAAGGCTCAAGAACCTCCTTCAGCTTTAGCAAAGTCGACGGGTAGCGATGGCAAAACACTACCAATGCCGGATGCAAACCCTCTTGTCCTGCCCGAATGTAGCGGCTCGAAGCCCTCGCAATCCGAATCCGAAACCCAGCAAAATCTCTAAAACTCAAAGAATCTGACGAGTGTTCTATGGCCACCATTCGGTTGGACAAATAGAGAGCCAAGGGACCCCAAAGGGCAGGTCCTGCCCCTTTTGTGATCGCCACAGATCCTTCCAGTTTATGGGTTCGTAGGGTTTTTAGGTTCGGGTCAAATGCCTTCAAGATTGCTAAACACCAAGCCTGGTGCGGATATCGTATTTTTTCGTCCATATCAGTTACCCTCCAGAAAGGTTGGGAAAATAAAAAAGTGGGAAAAGCTCCCACCTATATTTTCGGACGAAAAAGCGAAGTGTTGAGGATTTTTTTACTTTTTTTCATCACGGACGATACGACCGTCCTTGAGTTCGATGACACGGTTCGCCACATCCGTCATGGCTTCGTCGTGGGTAACCATCACGAAGGCAGTCCCGAACTTCTGCATGATGTCCTTCATGAGGGCGAGGACCTGCACGGTAGTCTTTGAATCTAAGCTTCCTGTCGGCTCATCGGCGAGCACCACACGAGGTTGGTTGGCGAAAGCCCTAACCACCGCCACTCGTTGCCTCTGGCCGCCCGAGAGCTGCGACGGATAGCTCTTGAGCTTCTCGCCGAGCTCCACCATTCTCAGCATCTCCGCCACACGTTCAAAGGCCTCGTCCTCAAACGATTTGCCCCGAATTCTGCACGGCATCAACGCGTTCTCCATCACATCAAAATCAGGCAAAAGATGATGAAATTGGAAGATGAATCCGAAGAACATTCGCCGAAGATCGGCGCGCTGGTCCTCGTCCATCTCGTGCACCGCGCGTCCCTCAACCTCGATTCGGCCAGACGTCGCGCTGTCGAGGAGGCCCGCGATGTTAAGCAACGTCGTCTTCCCAGAACCACTCTTTCCAAGGATCACCGCAAAATCGCCTGGGTAGATGTTGAGGTCGATATCAAAGAGCACGGGCGTTGGGACCACGCCCTCGTACACTTTATTGACCCCAACCATCTTGATAACCGGTTCACTAGTCTCCACGGATCACCTCCATCGGGTCGACGTTAGCCGCTCGCCGTGCGGGGATGATGGCCGCCAGAAGCCCGAGTGCGGTCGACACAATAATGGTGACCACAATCAGGTCGGCAGAGAGCGCAAAGGGGAAGAGTGGGCCTAGCTTTCCGGTGCCCGGCTGAGCCACACGAATACTAGCAAGCCCCATGACTAAAACGGATCCGAAGACCGAACCCACCACGGATCCGAGCCCACCTAGAAACGCCCCCTGAATCGCAAAAATCGCGCGAATCTGCCTTCGTCTCGCCCCCATCGCCTTCAGAATCCCGATTTCACTGAGCTTGTTTGTGACGAGCACGATCAGAATGCTCGCAATGGCGAACGACGCCGCGAGCCCCGTAAAGCCGGTAATCATATCGCTCGAGCGTTTCTGCGCCTCCAGAGCTCCGAGCAGGCGCGCGTTATCCTGCGTCCAGTCACGGACTTCATGGGGCACCTGCCGTGACATTTGCGCCGCGATTTCGGGCGCAGCGAACACATCCGAGACCCGGATGCCAATACTGGTCACGGCTGACCCAAGCCCGAGCAGCGCCTGTGCGTCGCCCCGCGGGATGAAGACCGCACCCTCATCGAGCCCCGAAAAACCACTTCGAAAGATGCCGACCACACGCTTATCGGTGGCCGCCCCGTCAGAGCTCGTGATCCGAATTCGGTCCCCGAGGTCCACCCCGAGCTCTTTGGCGAGGTCGGCTCCGATGGTCGTCTCACCCGCTCCCATTCTGTAGAATCGCCCGCGCTCTAGGCTCGGCTGAATCGGCACCACACGGTCGTATTCACGTGGTTCAATTCCAAAAATCCTGACCGATTTTCGCTGACCACCTCGTGAAGCAAAGCCGGCTCCCTCGGCAAGCGGAGCCACCGCAACTACCTGAGGCCCGAATTTCTGCGCGTAAGCCTGCCACTTGCGCCAATCCTCAATCGTGATCTGCTCACGTGTCCATGTTGAGCGCTTCCCGATGACGTGTTCGTCTGTCGTCGAAAGTGAGTCCGGTTTAATGGGTTCGCGGGGAATTGGCTCGATTCGGATATGTGCGATGGCGCCGGTCGTTTCCTGCACGAGCTGCACCCGCAGCCCCTCGATCAGCGCCGTCAGGAAGATGACCAGAATCACGCTCACACCCACTACCACCATGGTCAGCGCAGTCAGCCGTCCCGACCCCCAAAGGCTTCGCCAAGCGAAGCTCCAGGCTAAGCGGTCCGGCATCATTTCGCCTCTTTGGCGCGCACCGCGTCACCTTCGGTAATCGGGGCTGCGTTCTTGATGACGCTGATTGGCAGTGACTCCGCCTGGATCGCAAGGTCTTCCTCACCTTCAGCCACGACTTTGATTTCACGGCGCCGTGCTCGTTCATCCTCCACCACGTAGACGTATGCCTTTGAATCCTCGAAGACCACGGCCGACCGCGGCACGGCGCGTGCCTCAGGTAGGCGTTTGAGCTCGATAGCAATATCCACGGTCAATCCCGGTACGATATGTGCCGGAACCGAGTCTGGCTTGAGGTAGATTCCCACCACGCCGCGCTCGGAGTCTACATCCGGTCCTACCCGTATCACCTTTGCGGCGAACCTTTCTTCCGGGAGAGAAGGAAACACCAAAGTCGCTCCCTGACCCGGCGCTATCCGCAAGAAGTAGTCCTCGTCCACTTCCGCAAAAATCTCCATCCCTTCGGTCTTTGCGAGGGTCAGAAGAGTTTGCCCTGGCGCCACATTCTCTCCCGGATCAGCCTCAACGTTAGTCACAAGGCCGTCAAACGGCGCCGTTATCGTGGTTTTGCCAAGTGCAGCTTTGGTCTGATCTAAGTTTGCCTGAGCCTCGGTGACGCGTGCCTGTGCCACTCGAATATCTTCGGCACGGGGTTGTTCCCGGAGCTCTGCAATCCGCGCTTGCGCGCTCGCCACTTGAGACTCTGCGCGCCGGACATCTGTGCCGGCTCGCTCCACAGCGGCCGTAGTTTGCACACCGTCGCGCGCCATAGCCGTGCTGCGCGCGAGCTCACTCTTGGTCTGCGCAAGCGTTGCTTCGGCGGATGACAACGCAGCCTTGGCATCATCGAGTTGTGCCCGCGTGGGCCCAGTACGGGTGCGGGCAAGCTCCCGTTCAGCGATTGCCAGTCGAGCTTCGGCCTGTTGAACCGAGAGTTTTGCGTCCATTGGCTGAAGGTCGACCAACGCTTGACCGGCTCTGGGGCGGGCTCCACGCTCTACGTGAACGGTGGCTACGCGCCCGGCGAGTTCTGTTCCCACGTTGCTGACGGTCGGAGAGTTGAGGCGGCCGGTCGCTACGTAGACCTCCACGACGTCCTTCGATAGCACCGGGACAACCTGAACTTCCGTGGTTCGTTCGGAGAGCCAAAACCAAGCCCCGATACCCAAAATTGAAATCGTGACAATTGCGCCGACAGCCTTTTTCTTCATCGAAGTCCCGTTCGTAAAGGAGGGCTCCGTCCTCCTTGGATGCGCATCGCAAAAGTTCAGAAATATCCTCAAATGCGCAGGACTATCTAGATACCAAATGCCCTTGCGATCCGATAGTAGAACACAATGACAGGGGTTGAACGCCTAAAAGCCGCCGTGGAACGTGAGCCAGCCTGTGTGGCCGACGTCTCCGTCCGTGACGGTGAGGTCGTAGTTTGGGATGAACTTGAGGTAGTGGTCGTCAAAGAAGATCGTGGTGCCGAGCGTGACGCGATGTGTGGTCACGCCACCATCGTTCAAAATGCCATAACGTGCGCCAGGCCCAAGCTCCACCTCTTTGTAGATCGGGAAACGGTAGAGGCCGTGTACATAAGCACCCCAGTTGAGCTCCTCGGACTCGGAATTCGGCGAGAGCAAGACCTCGGCCTGGATATTCCACTGATCCGTCCAGTACAAGACCGCAAAGTCGAGCGTATGAGGGTAGGGCGCCGGTTGCACAAGCGCGCCCATAGGATCGTCAGGAGACGCCACCAGGTCATTGTCCGCCAGCACGAGTCCAAAATACGCAAAGTGGAACGCGAGCCCACTCTCAAAATTGAGGCCCACGCGCCCGCTCACGTAATTTCCTTCACCCTCAGGCAATAGCGCAATCTCCTCGGGAGCCGGCGCAAACCAACCGAGCCTCAAATCGAGGTCCATCGTACCGATCGGAATGGTGCTCAAAAGCTCAACACCTGGCAGACGTTCTTCGTTCAACGCCCGCAACATCGAGCGCTGCACAAATGGAATCTTCGAGGCGCTAACCAGATATTCAGCCGTGGTGGGCCTTCGGTAAAATCCGGCTTTGACGTGCAAGAGATCTAGCGGCTTGAGTAGAACGTAGACGTCCACCACCTCAAACGTACCGGAGTTTCCTTCAATACGGACATAACCCTTACCCCAGGAGTTCTCCATCGCCCCACCAAGACGTACATATTGAAAAAACGGTTCCTGAGTAAACTCGCCGTCCTCGCTTTGAACCACCCAACCGAGTCGCGCGAGCCCCTCAACACTGAGCTTTCGTTCGCCGTCCTCGAGCAACGTGTAAGACGAGGCTGTGAGAGGAGCCAAAAGAGCGATTAGACCCACGACCAGCGATAGTTTCGAGCGCATAAATCTCCTTAAAAAATTGGTATCCAAATCACTATCTCAGTCGGTTTAGATGCAACTTAGAAAGCCAGAGGAACGAACTATCGGAGGGCTAAGCGCGGAAACTGCGCGATTTTGCTCGATTTCGTCAATTTTTGACTTCGAGGAACCCCAAACTTGATCTAAGATTCTGACAAACCTTTATATCGTCCGCGACCCGCGGACCAAGCCCGCTAGTAAAGGGGGGAGAAACACATGGAAAATAGCACTCGAAATATTCTGATTGGCGTCGTTCTCGTCGGCCTGATTTTCTCGGCACTTTGCTGCGTGGGCGGAGTCGCGTACGTCTTCATGACCGGAGCCGTAGTCAACGAGGTCCAAAGGGATCTCAAGAAGTCCGAGACGGTTAAGAAGGATGCGCCCAAGGAGAAAGGGAAGAGTCGTGTTGGGCTCCTCAGCGTCAAATATGACGTCGACAAGTTCTGGAAGGAGGCTCGCCAAGACGGCTGGAAAGTCCCAGCGGTGCCGCGGCTTAAGGCACCTGGTGCGCAAGAGGCCAAAGGTGAGTACAAACGAAGGCTCACAGTCACTCCAGGTAGCCCACCTTACGCCAAAATCTTCAGCAAACATCCTGAAATGAGCGCCCTGCTCGCCGGAGCACTCCTCGTTGACGGGAGGACTGCGGAGTTCGCCCGAATTCTTGGGAGCGATAGCGAACCGATCGAAATGACCGCTTCATTCGCGTTCTTGGGGTCGTGCGGCAAACTGGTTCGCCGAGAGTATCATGGCATGTTCCAAAGCATTCCTGGCCCAGGTGATTGGTATTTCACCTACGACTACACTACCGAGCATGGATGTTTCCTACGGGTCGACGTGGGCATCTTTGATGTCAGCGGTACGGATTTTTTCGTCCCGACCAAGGTTACGTTGTTTTCGGACGAGTTCCCGGTCCTGACCACCCGCATCAAATCCATTGATCACACCCGCGTTCGAGAGATCTCGAAGCGCTACGGCCCCGCGACTTTTGAGAAAGTCTACAAAGCGCGTCGCGCCGGCATGAAAGCCCAGCAATTCTTTTCCACCCAGCTCATTGGTAACGAACAAGCAATCCGAGAAGTCGTGCCTAAAGCCAAACTTGTGGACTTCAAATTCATCACGTCCTCCGAACATGGCTTGGAGATGCCGGGCCTCGACTACCACTTAGACCTCAACGGAAAACAGTTTACCTACCGAGTCTACTGGCTCCCCCTGCAAGTTTTTAGTGGTAAGAAAGCGGACGCCAAAAAATTCTTTCTGGTAGGAGAAGATATCTTCCCGGGTCGCTCTCTCTAGCAAGCTACAGGGTATATGGTACTTCGATGCGGGGGTCATTCTCGCTGAAGTCCCGGGTGTTTCGTGTGGCGAGTTTCAGATCAAGATTAAGAGCACAGGCCAATTGAAAGGCATCTGGGAGGCGCAATCTGAGAGTCCTGCGCAATTCTGCGGCGGAGTCCGCGACCTCTGAACTCAATGGTGCGAATTCGAACTCCGCCAAAAGTCTGCTGATAAGACCAAATTCGTAGTGGGATTTGGTTCCTGCGAGTACTTCCGCCCTTGTGATGGCACTGATCCAGACCGGGGTTGAGTTACGGTGTAGGCTTGCCAAGTAGTCGGCTGAGGCCTGAATTCCATTGAGGTGGTCAATCAAGACCACAGAGTCAAGCAAGACACCTTTCACCATTCATCTCTCAATCTGTCTACGTAGGCTAAAGCATCCTCGCCCCCACGAATTCCAAACGTTTGGTCCAACAGCGTCGAGGTATTCTGCGCGGCAGCCCTTTCCATATGTTCGCGAACGGCTCGACGAATGATCGAAGCCATGGATACTCCCTCAGCTTTTGCCATGCGATCGAGGAATTCTTTCTCTTCCTCTTCTAGGGCTATTACTGTTCGAATCACGTCTTTTTCTCCGTCATGTGATATCGCTACGTCATGAATACGATATCACTATGCGGCTCGGCGAGCAATAGTGCGCGCTAAAAGGTCAAGGGTCGGATTTCATTTCCCGAATTCTCATTGGCATCGCGTCGATGGTTTCGAATAGCATTTCGACCGCAACGGCCTTGTGGCTCCGAAGCTTCTCGGTGCCGTCCTTCCCAACCAGGATCAAGGTAAAGGGCTCGGAGACGTCCCAGGTTTTGGCGAGCTCGGCCGCGAGGATGAGCACGCGGTCTGACCAGAGATGGGCCTTGAGGTCGTCGGGCGGCTCGGCCATGGCGTCAAATGAGAACATGAGAATGATAACAAAAAGGAAAACGCGCATGTCCATTAGATGTGGCCGCCCTCTGAGAGGTGCGTGTCATGCGCGGTCCCTAGTACGGTAGGTTTCCGTGGCCACCCTGGTAGCGGTCGAGCTCCTCGATCCACTTGATCCACTCTTTCACCCACGCCTTGTAGGGATACGGATGAGGTCGACCATTATCGGACCACGCATCGAATGATTCGCGTGTGCCGTCGGCATAGTAGTTGACCCAATCCGCACTGCCGCCAGAGCCTCGATAGTTGGTCCCTCGTCCCGCACCTTTGCCGTCTAGTTCAAGGCTTCGGATGCACTCGCCGTACTCGAAATAACCCAAAAACTCCAGGTGGCCATCGGCGTAGAACCGAGCAACCAAGCCGTTCTCCGCGTCCTCGGGATAAGTCCCCGAGAGATAGTTCCTATCGATGAATGTCATTTCATCTCTCCAAGCGCGCACGTGTGTATCGAATACTGTACTTTAAGGGTCTTAATGTGTACTATGATGTACATGAAGAAAAGAGCCTACTCAAAGTATACACTGGAAGCTATCAACCTGCTCGCCGCTCAAATCAAACTTGGCCGAAAGGAGCGCGGGTGGACCGAAGAAGAGACGGCTGAGCGCGCCGGGATTTCCAGGACCACGCTGCGAAAAATCGAACAAGGTGATCCCGGGTGCGCTCTAGGACTCGTCTTTGAAGTGGCCACGCTGGTCGGCATCAAACTCTTTGATGACCCGGTGCCCATTCGAACTCAACTTCAGCACGCAGAAGACAAGATTGCCCTTCTTCCTCAGCGCATTCGCATCCCCGAGGTAGACGATGACTTCTAAGCCTAACACAGCCTTTGTGTGGTTTTGGTTGCCAGGGGCTGTAGAACCTCGCGTTGTGGGTCGTCTGGATTCAGTCGGTGAATCGCTCATATTCACTTACGGTCGGAACTACCTCGAAGCCGCAGGCGCCGTATCCCTCTTCACTCCGGAGCTGCCACTCAAGAGAGGTCGAATTCCGAACCCCGATGGACTTCTGATGCCGGGGGTGATCCGAGATGGTTCGCCCGACGCTTGGGGAAGGCGTGTGATTCTGAACGCGCGACTAAACAGGCGAGGCTCGGACGCAGAGACCTCGGATCTCGGTGAGTTAGAATACCTCTTATACTCGGGATCGGACCGAATCGGTGCCCTTGACTTCCAAGAGTCACCCGACGTCTACGTTGAACGGGAATACCCCAAAGCCACATTGGAAGAGCTTCTCGAGTCGGCGGAACGAGTGGAGGAGGGCGTTCCGCTGAGTCCGGCTCTCGATGCTGCCCTCTTGCACGGAACGTCGATTGGTGGGGCGCGTCCAAAGGCTTTGCTGGATTCCGATGACGCCAAATTCATTGCGAAATTCTCGTCAACCTCAGATACCCGCGATGTGGTTAAGGCTGAGTATCTTACGATGCGATTGGCACTCCGCGTGGGCCTCGACGTGAGCGAGGTATCCCTCCAACGCGCATTGGGCAAGGACGTTCTTTTGATTCGACGGTTTGATCGGGAGCTGGGCGCAGATGGTTGGCAACGGCGGCAAGTTGTTTCGGCCCTGACGATTCTGGGGCTCGATGAAATGATGGCGAGATATGCGAGCTATCCTGACATGGCCGAGCGCATCAGGCACGGATTTTTTGAGCCAGAATCGACACTTAGGGAGCTTTTCTCTCGTATGGTCTTTAACGTGCTTTGCGGCAACACTGACGACCATGCTCGAAACCACGCCGCGTTCTGGGACGGAGAGTTGCTGGCCCTGACACCCGCATATGATCTTTGTCCGCAGCCCCGAAGCGGCAACGAAGCCAGTCAAGCCATGTTGATCACCGAAAAGAGCCGCGAAAGCAATGTCAGCACCTGCATTCAAGCCGCACATCATTTCCTTCTGGATGAGCGCGAAGCCAGGCAAATCATCGAAGCAGAAATAGATGCCATCCATGACGCATGGGACGAGATTTGTGACGAAGCCGAGCTGGATTCAGTTCAAAGGCGACTCTTGTGGGGGCGGCAATTCTTGAACCCGTATTCGTTGAGATAGTTTATGTGAGGTTGTCGTCTATCAAAGGTACATCGAGTTCACGCGCGAGGATTCGTGAGATCGATTCGACCCATTCGACGTCAAACATCAGGTCGATACCGTCGTAAAAAGGGTTGAGATACGAGTCAGGGTTGTGTCCGACCGCAACCTCAACTCTCTCGCCATCCGTGGTCTCCAAATCGACCCCCAGTTTGGCCCAACTCTCTGAAAGCCAGCCGCGCACGCTCACAATCTCGGCTCGCTTTATCTCTCGCTTCGCGGTCCAAATCGAGTCCGGGTATAGCTTCGCAACCTTGGTACCTCTATGCCAGAGGCGAAACGGAGCCTCGGTCCACACAAAACGCCGCCGCATGGTGAATGCCATCTCGTCATCATAAGCTGTGGTGGGGCGCAGGGCCTCGAACTCATGGATATCTTCGGTGAGAATGTAGGCGTCGAAAACGCGAATGCAGGCCTCAGACACCACGTAGAGCGTGACGCGTTGAGCTTCTTCGAGCTTCCAACCACGCACCATCAACACCTCAAGACCTAAAGCCCTGTATCGCTTAATGACCGCTGCAGCCTCGCGAGCTTCAACTGGTGTTTTGGCTGGCGCATCTCGCACTGGAGATGCAAGACGACAATGGGCGAGTTCGACCTCTGTCTTGCCTTGGACATGCGCAATCGCCGCCTTAATCGTGTTGAAAAGTGGTATGGCGTTGGTCTCATCACCAATGGAAAGACTCCCGATTTCAACATCTGGCGGCAGGAGACGGTCCATATCAAAGCCGTATTGGACCCACGCTTCGTCCATGGCATAGACCTCCCGCAACAATCCAACTCCCATGAACGTGGTGCGCACCTCGATGGACTGCCGCGTAATCAGCAATCTGAATCGGTATCCCAACACTACGGTCCAACCCAGTACGAGGGGCACGACCATCCACTTAGTAAAGAAGAAGGGAAACAACATCAGCGGGAAGACCAAACCAGTCCAGCCCCAGTAGAGTCCCGTGACAACTACAACGTCAGACTTCCATGTCTTTACCTTAAATGAGCGTGGGTGCTGGATAAACATCGTGCCTCCTTTTCTAGGTTGGTCAACCAACCAACAAAAGATAGCGCTGAGATGGATTTAGTCAAGAGTCGCGGGTTTTGGCTCGTTCTTACGAGTAGAGATCCTCTAAGGTCCAGAGTTTCGCAGGGACTAGACCTTCTTCTACAGCCTTCACGAAATTCTTCTTAAATCCGCCTGAAGCCACATAAATGAGGCGAGCATCGGGCTCCAGGGCCTCGCGCGCCCAGCCTTGTCCTGAAGCGGCGAGCCGGTTGAGTTGGTCCATGTGCTTCTTGTGGAGTTCTAGTCCGACTGGCCGGGCATTCCACTTGATTGCGCCGGTTAACATCTTACCGTTCAGTAGCCGCGACACAATATCGATTTCCACGCTCTGACGTTCTCGGTCTTTGCCCTCCCAGCGGCTCCATTCCTGAGCTGGCTCATCGGATATACGGACGTAGGCCTCTTGAACAATTCGTTCAAAGATGTGTCCCATGTACGCGTCGATCTCTGCCTCGATTTGGTTTTTCCAAATATCAAGCGCTGGTTCTCGCCCGAGCGCCGTATGATACTTGGTGACGAAGGTGTAGTAGAAACGCAGCGCCGGATCGGCTATCCGATATCTCCAGGCACTCGTTGGTCCCGCACCGAAATTGCGTGAACGCTCAACCCAACCAAGCCCCTCAAGCGTTTCGACTTTTTCGCGAACAAGATTATGTTTGTCGAGTCCGACCCTGTCTGCGATCAGCGAAAGCTCGGATCTACCGGACCCGATTGCATTCAGCTGGTGAGCAAATCTGTAGGTGTATAAACCTATAGGTGTGCAAACCTATAGGTGGGTAGATGCATTCTGGGTGGCTTGGTCAATCTCCAAGAGCCGGTTTGGTCTCTTCTTGCTCTCCCTAAGTACTCCAGACTTGTTGACCCAGTGTTCAAGAATTGAGATCGTGATTCTAGAAGGTGGGTGATTGCAATGAATATCAAGAATGATGAAACAGTTCCTTTGGCTCAAGAGCTTGCGGTGCTTGGCGAGTCGAGTACTCAGAACTTTTTCGATGAGATCCGCCGCATTCAAGATGATTACGGCACCTCAGACCTTTTTGATCCACGCGAAGCAGACGAGATTCTGGGATTTGGAGAGGACGGCCTGCCATGAAGCCTCAGTAGATAACGCAAGACTGCGGAAGCGATGAAATGTGGACCCCGCATTAAAGGGGTTCAACAGGCCCCACCACGTTGTTGTCCATTCGGCATTCCTTCCATGCATTCGCTGATTCGTCATCATTGACCACCACGTACAACTCGCTTGGCTCCGTCTGAAGATTCAATTCGACCATTGTGCTCCCCAACACATCTAGGGTTCGTGTGGTTTGAGTCTGCCCGATTGGTGTGCCCGAGTCTTCTGGGTTGCCGTCATAGAAGCTTACCGTGACTCCAGGGGGCACTGGTGCATCGCCGAGATTGCGCACGCGCGCCGAAACTTTGAGTTCAGGCTCGCGCTCTACAAATACTTCAAGGGTGAGATCTGGCGCGGCGTTCGGAGCTCCAAGCAAATCCTCGCCGGATGTTCGTGCGGCACGAGCCCAGTGGCCGTTTTCAGCCCCAAACACGCGGACGCCGGTCGTCTTCTGCCCACCACAGTTGATCGAAGAATAGTTGTTGCTGACCACAACGATTTCAGCGAATCCGTCGCCGTCCACATCTGCAACCACGGGCTTCTCGCGGATCGTGCCGCTCGTGTTACACGTCGAAAACTGCACGTCTCCATCGGTGCCTCGGTAGATTCTAAACGTGGCCTCGTCTGCGTAGAGCGCCTCAGCGGCTCCGTCATTGTCCAGGTCAAATGCGGCGGCGCCGGTCTGCGCGGACGAACAGTCCTGTGCCGGCACGCTCCATGCCACGGTGTCGCCAGTTGCCACGGCTGAGTCCATGAGCCTTGCACCGTCGTAGACCTGGAAGCTGAAGCCCGTTGCAACGCCCACATCCAGCACGCCGTCGCCCGTGAAGTCAGCTACCACAGGGGCACCGCCACCGCTGTTACAACCCTGCGCCGAAGGACTGAGTTGACAACACGGATTTGGAGATGCGGCTAACTCGAAGAGGTCGATTGTGCGCACGATCTCCCGTGAGTTGGGCAGGGTGGTGTCAACGCGCCAGATCGTGATTGTGTGGGAAGCGAAGTCGACCGAGATGATCTCGGGAGGTCCTGCTGCGTCGAGCTGGCCAACGGCTACCGATGTCGCCGGGAAGTCGCCCGCCGCGATCAGGGCGCCGCTGGCATCGTAGACATTGCTGGGATCGACGATGTCCAACGCACCATCGCCGTTGACATCCACGACACTGAACTCCTGTGACAAACCAGGCAGGTTCACTTTGGTCGCCCCTGTAGCACCATTGAGAATCTCCTGACCCGCGATGACTTCGACGCTTCCATCTTGGTCGACGTCCGAGATCACAAGTGTTCTGCACGTGCCGAGCGGCTCGCTCAACCACAAAGAACCACCTTGCGCGTCATAAGCTTGAACCCTGTTGTTCGAGTTGCAGACCACGACCTCGTTGCCCGGAACGCCGTCGATATCCCCAGCGGCCATGCCGGCGATCGGTTCGTCAGCGGTCTGGTCCAAGCCGAGCTTTTCTACCACCGAGCCGTCGACTGCGCTGATGGCCATGAGTCGAGCGGAGTTGCCCGCGTTGTTATTGTAGTCATTTCCCTCAAAGGTTAAGAAGACCACCTCGGGGATATCGTCTTGGTCGGCATCGCCGTCGCAATCGTCGTCGTCGAGTTGCACGACGACCGGCGTCATCATCACGCGATCATTCGTCGCGGACTCATTGCCCCATGAATATCTGACGCTAGCCGCAAGACCCCCGTCGGGCTGATGTGTACACGCCCCCAACGAAGGTCGTGCGACGCATGTTCCCCAGGGCAATGCGCCAGCTGGTGGACACGCCAGCCCATCGGCAGGAGGCGTACCGAGCTCGATGGGTGCTGTGAGTTCGCAGTAGTCGGTGTCTTCACAATCTTCGTTTCGCTGGCAGAAGCTCCCCGGTGCTACACAGCTCCCAAAATTACAGAACTCCCCATCGCCACAACATTGCTCGCCGCAAGGCAGCTCGCATACGCCAGCATCGGTACCCATGTCGGCAGCATCGGTGGCCATGTCCCACCCGGTGTCATCTCCCAGATCTTCACCGGAGTCTTCGACCATATCCGCACCGCTGTCTTGAACCTCCATATCTGGGAGACCAGCATCAGGGCTCGGGTTCGGCGTGTTTGAGTCATCGCTACAACTGGTCAAACTAACCAGCAGTACCACTAGAAATATCATTTTATTTTGGATCATGAGGCACGCTAGCATTGCTTGAAAATGCGCTCAACCGAACCTTCAAACAGGCGACTTTACCTCATCAAAAAGCGTGTCTGTGTGGGTGCAGGCAACCTGCCGAGGCTCAATTTCTTGAACTCTGTACGAAAGCAGGCAGCCTCTTTTTTATGCTCATCTCCGAGCCGGAGATCTGACCAAAGCACGCGGCTTTGAGTGACGTAGAGCTCCACCCGAACGACCCGAGGGCGTTTTTCTGAGTCTCCAAAACATGAGTCCATAATGGACTTTCCGACCTTCTTGAGCTTCGCATCAACAATGGCGCCTGAACGTTCACATTCACTTGACCAGGCTTTGCAGCAGGGTTTTCCACCCAGCCCAACATGGTCACACGGCGTCGTGCATTGCCTCGGACACGATTTGATAGCTTCGGCGTACCACGCATTACAGGCGTCCTTGCCTTCCATTTCGCAACGCACCTCCATGACCGAAACGCAAGCCCCCGGTAGTGTCGACTTGCCGGTCAGAGTCGATTCAACCGCTGATCCGAGCTCTGATTTTGACTTCGGGCTTTGGGCGATATCACACGCCTTCTGAAAGGCCTCTTTTGCTGACTTCAAGTCGGGTTTAGACCCGCGTCGAAGCACGGAACCAAGCCCGACACAGGCGCGCGCGTCCTCCTTCTTACATGCAGATTTGAGCAGCTTAAGGCCGCTCTTTGGGAACGGCTTTGGTTCTGCTTCAAACTCCCTGTAGTACGCGTGATTCATACACGCTTCGAGGTCACCTTTTTCGCATAGAGCGCGTGAGTCTTTAGACGAATCTTGAGCCGTAGCACCCAAAGAATAGAGCGCCAAAACTATCATCAGAACTATTCTCATTTGCATCCTCCACTCGATTGGACAGCGATAACCCTCGAAAGTTCCGCGAGCCTACCTCCCAGGCTGGCAGTACCCGGACGCTCAGCGGCATTTTTCGCCCAGGCGTTCAACTTTCTGAAGCCACTTTGTCCGGAAACTCTCTTTGGACAAACGAATCGGCCCAATCGAAGTGCTTCGCACAGACACGCCAATGAAATTGAGCGTCAACCGCTTCATCGCAAAATGTGTGGGCGCCCAATAGACCAGAAAGTAATACCAGGGCGGCTGATCCATGGTGGTAATCAATCGCGCCGTCTTACCCGTGAAGAATTTGTCCCACCAGAGTGAGCCTTCGCGTTTCTTAAACGCAAAACCCGGAAGGAGCACTCGATCCAGGAATCCTTTCATGATCCCGGGGACCCCGCCCCACCAGACGGGATAGACCCAGACGAGGTGGTCCGCCCATTTCAAGGTCTCCTGGCTTGCGATCAAGTCGGGCTCGAGCTCGGTGCGCGCTCGATAACCAAACTGCAGATTAGGGTTGAACTCAAGATCCGCAATCACGATCTCGCGCACCTCGGCACCCGCGCGCTCAGCCCCAGTCTTGTAGGCCTGGGCCAGGGCAAAATTAAAGCTCTCCCTATCTGGGTGCCCGATGATGATCGCAATCTTTTTGCTCATGGAAAAACGCTCCAATGGAGTCTAGAGTTTCGTCTGAATCTAGACGGTGGGTTATGCCAATCAGTTTCAAAAATGCTCTGGTCTTGCTCTTCGCCGTTGTCTTGGCGTCCTGCCAACATTCGACGTCAAACAAGCAGGATGCCTCCATAGAATCGGTGGCCCAGGCCAAACTACCTCAGATCGAGGAGCCAGCGCCTCCCGAGTTGTCCGGCGAGTGCGTGACCCATAGCGCTGCGCGTCGGTACGAGAGCAAGGCCGCCGAATATCACGACTATCTGGCCTACATCGAAGCAGTGGAGAAAGGTTGGCGGCGTCTGGAGGTTGTATCGGTCGGGTTCGATCGGTCCAATCAAAAACATCGGGCTTCAGAAATATCCATAGCCGAAGTGCGTGCTGACCGAATCATCGATACAAACGGTGATCATTGGCTAGCTCTATCGTCATGGAATTGCACGCCACCGGCTGCGAACTACTATATCGACCAGAACTTCACCGTTTTTACTTTGGTGCCGGACTTAAAGTGCGAGCTTAAGCAAATATCAGGGTGTGGAGTATTCCCTCGCTACGGTTGTGGCCACGATTCGCCTGTCGAGTGGCAACACTACGCACGGGTACCCCGGCAGGCCGTACAAGGCGACCTGAGGACGATTGAGGTTCGCCCACAGGTATGCATCGAGATTAGTCCTCATGACGGCTATGGGGAGCCGCCTCCTTAGCTACTTTCAATTCGGACTTACCCTTTGACGTTCGTTGCCTATCACTTCATGGGCAGATAATCCTAATTTGAATATCATATGATGTGCATAATGGCTTTATATGTCAGCTAACTAATAGTCTTGGTCGAACGAACGCTCGCTGGAATTCGTCAAGGCCAAGATGAGGTCTTAGAAAGGGCCTTAAACTCACAATTCAAAGTTCAAAGAGGTAACCCGTGAAAGCCTACGCATACGCCAATCACTCGCCCGAAGACGCTCTCGTCCCCTTTAGCTTTGAGCGCCGAGAAGCTCGCGCCCAAGACGTGGTCATTGAGATTCTATTCTGTGGCATCTGCCACTCCGATATCCACTCCGCCAGAAACGAATGGGGCGGGACCAAATACCCGTTTGTGCCAGGGCACGAAATCGTGGGTCGCGTGTCCGCGGTGGGAAGCTCGGTCACCCGATTCAAGGCGGGAGATCTGGTGGGCGTGGGATGTCTGGTAGACAGCTGCCGATCTTGCCCATCTTGCGATTCCGGGCTGGAGCAGTACTGCGACAACGGCTTCACTGGCACCTACGGTGGCCAAGACAAGATCGGGGGAACACCTCATAAGTACACCATGGGTGGGTACTCCAACACGATTACGGTGGATGAGCGCTTTGTCCTGAGTATCCCGGAAAACCTCGACCTTGCTGCGACCGCGCCCCTTTTGTGCGCAGGTATCACGACCTATTCGCCGCTCAAACATTGGAAGGTTGGACCCGGCCACAAAGTCGGCGTCATCGGCCTTGGTGGACTCGGTCATATGGGCGTGAAATTCGCCAACGCGATGGGCGCACACGTGGTGATGATCACAACGTCGCCGGAAAAAGCGCAGGATGCGCAGAGGCTTGGCGCGCACGACGTGTTGATCTCCAAGGACTCAGACGCGATGAAAGCGGCTGGGACCAGCTTTGATTTTCTGCTGAATACGATCCCGGTTGGGCACGATACGGACCCGTACATGAATCTGCTCAAGCGCGACGGCACCATGGTGATCGTTGGCGCCGTCGAGTCGTTAAAGCACGTCAGCGGAATTCCCTTCATTTTCAAACGCCGAAACATGGCCGGATCGTTGATTGGCGGGCTTCCTGAGACTCAAGAGATGTTGGACTTCTGTGGAAAACACAACATCGTGTGCGATATCGAAAGAATCAACATTCAGGACGTGAACACGGCATACGACCGCACAGTAGCTGGCGATGTGAAGTATCGGTTTGTGATCGATATGGCGTCGTTGAAGGGATGACTCTGCGAAAACGATTAGCTGTTCTCTCGGCCATTGCTCCTAAAACGCTTTGAAAACGAGTCGACCAATCCGCAACCTGTCGACCACAGGTCGTATTGCTCTTTGATCGGTTGACGCTACTCTTGGTCCGCCACGACCGAGATAGATCGACAATGAGCGAGCTCCCAGCGTCCTCGTTCCTGTCTCAATTCACCTTCACATCGCACTAATGCACCTTCCTCGTGAGCACGGATTGCGCGCTCGTAAGCATTTCCATCCAATTCTACAATCACTCTGCGCATCCGCGAGTCGACACTCCCTGTGACCACAACACTGCCTCCCTCGGACGGTTGTTCGCTCTGAAGTTTTGTCACCACCCCAAAGAGTTCGAAGTCCGGTGTCGGTGCTAGCTGTCTCAACCGTGATGCCGCTTCACGCAGGTAAGGTGAAAGATCAGCCCCGAGGTGAAGTTGTGTGGGAGTTTCTCTCGATACACTTCGCGACGCTGCCCAGCCGAACCTGACATCTAGCCCCGTGATATCATCACCATCGACGAATCCAGCGAGAGCTTCGCACAGATTCGCGCTAACGCCTTTATCGGCAGCTTCAAAAAACGAACTTCCATCACCCTCGATTCCAGCCCTTTCTGCCGCCCTGAGGGCCTCGGAGATGCCTGACGCAAGCATAAGTGTAGATTTCCTCTCGAAAGGAACCTCAGAGAGGTCAGGAGCTAGCGTAGTCTGCAACTGGGGTGGGACCGGTGAGTGGACCGTGATTATGAAACTTCCTGCTTCAGGCGGAGAAATCTTGAGCTTACCCATAAACTCAGTAGCGGAGGTTGGCTTCCGAGACCGATATACGGATCGTGGGTCGTGAGCAGAACAAGACGCCGCCAGAAGAAGATCGCGTGTGCACTGGAAGAGTCGAGGTCCAAGTTCAAGCGGAAGGCGCCCCTCCCCAATCCCAGGGCCAGTTGTCCGCAGCCGAACGATGTCAAACGTAGAGTCCCGCACCTCTTGCAGAACCAGGTCAATGGACATCTCTTCTGCGACCGAGAGGGTCTCCAAAACTTCCATCAACCGTTGAGGATAATCTCGCAGATTCGGATTGATAGGTTGTTCCAAGACGTACTCGCCTTCCTCAACACGTTTTTTCCACTGGGCATACCGTTCGGGTGTAGTGGACAAGTGTTCCCAACCACGCGACCGCATCCAGGTTGCGACCTGTCGGGGTAAAACCGCCCTCAATGTGGCTGCCGTTATACTCATGGTAACTCTCCACGTCCTATCCTTGACATGATCCCACTAAGGCCAGAAACGTCAAAGATCTGCGTCCTCGGAATTTTAACACGAATCGTCGACGAATTCTGTGATTCCGCCATCCCGTGCAACGAAACCCACCAACCACAATGTTTCAACAACAAACGCTCTTCGTCCTGATCCAGCCAATCTTCCACATTTTCTGGAACGCGGACCACGACCAAGATTCTGGGTACCTGATAATCCGTGTGGCGCAAGTCCTCATAATTCTTTGCCTTGAGGTCGTATGGCCACGGATCTTCAGCTATTTGGCCGCCAAGTTGACACTTGAGTTGCAGGTCAAGCTTCGGCGAACGTCTCGTGCCGTTTAACCCACGCGAACTAATGGTGAGGTCGACACTATCATCATCTGGTTCCGGCTTACCCGAGCGCAAACCCGCTGCTGCGACCACGGCATAAACATAGGCACGGCAGAATTCTTCCTGCTGTTGTGAAATATACATTTCTGACATGAAATCCCCACTCATCACCAGAACTGGAGCGACTCGAAACCTGTTCGAAAAACTTCAGAACGCCCTCTACTTTTTGGCTAACGCCGGAAAGTACCACATCTCTATTCTTGGGCTCAACACCTACTTTCTCTTTGGAAGAGTTGCCCGAGTGACAAACAACTCTGACTCATCGGCGTGGTGAGACGGGAGTTATCAGTAACCCCATCGGTCCACGTCTGGAAGTTCGGTTGATGGAATTGGCGTCTCGAATGCCTGGTGCTCCAGTCTCGCGACATAGTCATCGGTCCACTCAAACCAGTCTGAACGTTGTTCGACGATGTCTCCGTGTTTGTCACGAAAGCTAGACAGGAAATTTCTGAGTTTTTCGGCTCTCTCGAATGCTTGCAAACGGCGTTCGAGATCCTCAATGAGTTTCTCTTCGAGTCTCTTTCTTTGTCTTTCCGCTCTTTCTCGTTTTTCTCGTTCAATACTTGCCATGGTGGCTAAGACGCTATCCATAACATTACGCACGGGTCGACGTCTCTTGAGAGTTGAAATCCCGTCAGGCTCTCATATTCAAATCGCAGCACTACCTTCGTTTTGCGCTCTTTGAGCTGAACAGAGTAGGTATGTTGTCGTCTGGAAGAAGTTGAGTCTATGAATATCGATGAGCAACGAAAACTTGCCGCATTGATTAGAGCGAAAACAGAAGATAACTTTAGTCGATGCGACCCCTTTGGTTCATGCAGTCAACGGAAGAAGGCTCGAGATCGTCACATAGGCCAATGTTCAAAAGGGGTGCGCTGGGAGACTTAAATCGCCGGGTGATTAGCCCTCTTTGAGGATTTCGCGGCTGATGATCATGCGCTGGATTTGTGAGGTTCCTTCGTAGATTTGGAAAATCTTCGAGTCGCGGTAGAGCTTCTCCACTGGGTACTCCTTAGAGTAGCCATAACCACCAAAGACCTGAACGGCGTCGGTGCAGACCTTGTTACACATATCAGCCGCAAAAGCCTTGGCGAACGCGGCCTCTTTGGTGTTCTTGAGGCCGGCATCGTGCCGCCACGCGGACTCACGCACAAGGTGGCGCCCAGCCTGAATGTTCATGGCCATATCGGCGAGCATGAAGCTCACGGCCTGGTGGTGGGCGATGGGTTTGCCAAAGGTGGTGCGCTCCAATGAGTAGGCTTTCGCGTGCTCGTAAGCTGCGCGCGCCACACCCACAGAAGCCGATGCCACAAATGGTCGCGATTTATCAAACGCGCCCATGGCCTGGAACCAGCCGGTGCCCTCGGCACCACCCAGAACGTTGGCCGCCGGAACCTCCACGTTCTCGAACGTCACGCCACGCGTGTCGCTCGCCCGCTGCCCCATATTCTGCTCTTTTCTGCCGACGGTGATGCCCGGGGTGTCCGCAGGCACGATGAAGCCTGTCAGGCCTTTGTAGCCTTTGTCCTTGTCGGTATAGGCGAGCACGAAGTACCACGTGGCTTTGCTGGCGTTGGTGATCCACATCTTTTGGCCGTTGAGCACGTAGACGTCGCCCTTTTTGACAGCCGAAGTCTTGACGCCCTGCACGTCGGAGCCCGCGGTGGGCTCGGTCACGCAGTATGCGGCCATCTGCAGCTCTTCGGTCATCGGCGTGAGGAATTTTTTCTTCTGCTCGGGTGTGCCGAACATGATGAGTGGCGCCTGCGCAAGGCCATTGGCCTCGATCGCGGTGCCGATTCCCGAACAACCCCACGCGGTCTCTTCGGCGATGATGCACGCATCAAGGCAGCCAAGCCCAAGACCACCCGCGTCCTCAGGGATCATGGTGTTCATCAGCCCCAGGTCCCACGACTTCTGCAAAATCTCCCAGGGGTACTCGCCGGTCTCGTCATGATGCGCAGCTGCTGGCCGAATCACGTCGCGCGCGAAATCGCGGGCCGTCTTCTGGTACATTGCCTGGTCTTCTGTGAGTTCGTATCCGATCATTGATTTCTCCTCATTATGGGTCGTGCGCGCACCATACACGCAGAAGAGGTTCCTGTCCTCCTCAGACGCAAGTCGTGCATTCAAATCAATCCGTGGCGAACTTGACGAAAGCCTTTGAGATCGTTAGTGTGCCCGACCCGCGCCCAGTTTATTGATGGCGCAGCCCAGCTAAATAACTCCAGGAGTTAGAGAAATGGCACGTGTAACCGTAGAAGATTGCCTTGAAAGAGTGGAAAACCGTTTTGCGCTTGTCACGCTTGGAACTCAGCGTGCACGCGATTTACGTAAAGGTAGCGAGCGCGTTTTCCCTTCGAAGAACAAAGAGGCGGTCCACGCATTGCGCGAGATTGCGGCTGACTACGTCAAGTTTGACGAGAACTCCAAAGCCAAGCTCCACAGCGTGCTGACGCTTGAGGGTGAGCGCGAGTCCCGCGGACTCTAGAAACTCGCTCTCTCCTGCTCTTGACTCATCTCTTTTGGCGTGCAATATCTGCTCCTACCTCGTCAATTTGAGTCTCGGATACCCCAATAGATTCAGCCGACACACCCATTCGAATCAAAACTTCCGATTGAACACTGGCCCACCTAAAAGACGCGAAAGGCGCAAGGAATGTGGTCATAGCCCTGAAGGGAAAACACGATGCATTTGAAGGAACTTAAAGCAAAGAAGATGACCGAGCTTATCAAGCTCGCGTTGGACGCCGGCGTCGAAGGCGCTGCCAGCTTGCGCAAGCAGGAGTTGATGTTCGCTATGCTCCAAGCACAGACGGACAAAGACGAGCCGATTTACGGCGAGGGCGTGCTCGAGTGTCTGCCGGACGGCTTCGGTTTCTTGCGTGCACCTGACTACAACTATCTTCCAGGTCCCGACGATATCTACGTCTCGCCGAGCCAGATCCGCCGCTTCAACCTGCGCACAGGTGATACCGTGAGTGGTCAGGTTCGCCCGCCCAAAGATAGCGAGCGCTACTTCGCCCTTCTGAAGGTCGAGGAAGTCAATCACGAGTCGCCAGAATCGCTTCGCGACAAGGTGCTCTTCGATAACCTCACGCCGCTTTACCCAGAAGAACGCCTCAAGCTTGAGATGGGCCGAAAGTACCCAAGCATGCGGATTCTGGACCTGCTTTGCCCCATCGGTAAGGGCCAGCGCGCGCTCATCGTGGCGCCGCCACGTACCGGTAAGACCGTGCTCATGCAGGAGATCGCGAACGCGCTTGCGGAGAACCACCCGGAAGTCACGCTCATGGTTCTGCTCATCGACGAGCGTCCTGAGGAAGTCACCGACATGCAGCGCTCGGTCAAAGGCGAAGTCATCAGCTCCACCTTCGACGAGCCAGCAACTCGCCACGTTCAGGTGGCTGAGATGGTGATTGAGAAGGCCAAGCGCCTTGTGGAGCACAAGCGCGACGTGGTCATCCTTCTGGACTCCATCACGCGCCTCGCTCGCGCCTACAACACCGTTGTGCCTCCATCCGGAAAGATTCTCTCCGGTGGTGTGGACTCAAACGCGCTGCATAAGCCGAAGCGCTTCTTCGGTGCCGCCCGTAATATCGAAGAAGGCGGAAGCCTCACCATCATCGCCACCGCGCTTATCGACACCGGTAGCCGCATGGACGAGGTGATCTTCGAGGAGTTCAAAGGAACCGGTAACTCCGAGCTCCACCTCGACCGCAAGCTCATGGAAAAGCGTATCTTCCCATGCCTCGACATCAACAAGTCGGGCACACGTAAGGAAGAATTGCTCATGGGCGAAGGCCAGCTCAACCGCGTCTGGATCCTGCGTCAACTCCTGCACCCACTCAACGTGGTGGACTCCATGGAGTTCATGCTCGACAAACTTGGACGTACTGAAACGAACGACGAGTTCCTTGCGTCGATGAGCGGCGGCGGCTGATTGTGTTTGATAAGCTCAATGAGATCCGAGCACGCTTCTCCGAGCTAGAGAGCCAACTCGGCGACCCACAAATCGCGGGGAATCCCACCGAATACCAGAAGGTCGCGCGCGAGCACGGCAAGCTTCAGGAATTGGTGCACTCGCTCGACCGCTACGATCAGATCGGCGAAGAAATCGCCGATAATCAAGAGATGGCGGAGGATTCGGACCCCGAGATTCGCCAAATGGCAAAAGACGAGTTGGTGCGCCTTCGTGAGGAAAAGGAAGTCCTCGAAGACCGCATTCGCCTCATGCTCATCCCCAAGGACCCGCTCGACGAAAAGAACGTGTTCTTGGAAATCCGCGCCGGTACAGGCGGAGAGGAGGCGGCACTCTTTGCTGCCCGGCTCTACCGCATGTACAAACGTTATGCGGATAAGGTGGGCTGGAAGGTCGAGATCGTCAGCACGAATGAAACCGATATGGGTGGATTCCGCGAGCTCGTCGCCCTAATCGAGGGTGATGAGGTCTACTCGCAGCTCAAGTACGAGGCGGGAACGCATCGCGTGCAGCGCGTGCCTGAGACGGAGACGCAGGGCCGCATTCATACGTCCGCAGCCACGGTGGCAGTGTTGCCCGAGGCCGAAGACGTGGAGGTAAACATCCAGGACCAGGACCTTCGGATAGACACCTACCGCGCCTCGGGTGCAGGTGGTCAGCACGTCAACCGAACCGATTCAGCCATTCGTATTACCCACCTGCCCACCGGCCTTGTGGTCACGTGTCAGGATGAGAAGAGCCAGCATAAGAATAAGGCGAAGGCGCTCAAGGTTCTGCAGTCCAAACTCTTTGAGATGCAGCGCGAAGAACAGCACGCGGCCGAGGCGAGCGAGAGGCGAAGCCAGGTGGGAAGCGGTGACCGCTCCGAGCGGATCCGCACCTACAACTTCCCGCAGTCGCGAATCACCGACCATCGAATCAACTTCACCACCCACCGGCTCGACCAGGTGATGGAGGGCCAACTCGAAGAGTTGATCCAGCCCTTGCAAACTCACGAACAAACCGAGAAACTCAAGCATCTTGAAGAAAAGTAGAGAGGAGAGACCTTGGACTTTGCCTTCTTTATCTTTATGGGTTTCTTGTTCGCAGGCATTTTCTACTTTGCGCACAAGCACGAGCAGAAGGTAATCGCCGAGTGGTTGGCCGTTGCCGATGAGCTAGGCCTAGAGTTTACCGGGTCAGAGATTCTGGGAAAACTTCCGTCCGGAAGACATGTTCGCGTTCGAAAGGAAGTGCGTGGCAGTGGCAAAAATAAGCAGACGTGGACGTGTGGGTCCATCACTGTTGATGCGCTGCCGGTGACGCTTGTGATGACCAGAGAGAATATCTTGCACAAGGCGGGGAAGCTTTTTGGAATGCAGGATATCCAGGCGGGAGATGAGGACTTCGACCGAAAGTTTATGATCAAGGGCGAGGAGACAGACGTGATGGATGGGCTCAAACACCCCGAACTGCGTCAGGCTTTAGAAGAGGTGATGTCGGATTCGTCCATCACGATCGCCCATCAGGAGATTCACAAGCAGGTCCACGGGCATCTCAGAGGTGACGTAGTCCGCATGATGATCACTGAGCTCGACCGACTTGCCGAACGTGTTCAAAGTGTCGCGCCGGCTCCCGAAGATTGGTGGTAGAAAAGCGCATCTTTTGAGCAGACTTGGGAATTTTTTGGAAATGAGAAGCATCTTGTCTGGGTCAAGAGTTATGATGTAGGTATATGTAGGTCTGGCTGGCCCGAAAGAACCATGGACTCCAAGATGAAAGTCGAATCGAAGAACCTTAGTCTTGCCGTAATGGCTCTCCTTTTGTTGAACGCGTGCGCCGAAGCCCAAGACGAAGGCAATCCGTCTATAGAGCTCGCCCCCGGTTTTGACCTCCCCGTCAACGAGCGCGTAGCCACGCTCCCTGCCTACCAGACCGAGGCCGAGCGAGAGCGCGTTAAGGCCGACCGCTTCGATATCCGTGGGAACTACCAGGATATTTTCGGATTTACATCAGCACCGCCCATCGCGAGAGCCGTTGCGGAGTTTGAACGCTCCGACGGTGTTCTGATGTCTTGGGACAACGGTGTGGCGACCTTCCTGATCGAGCTCGTGGACGCGCTCGACGAGGCGACGAATATCTACATTGTGACCTGGGACGAGTCCGAGAGCCGCCAACTCAAGACGTATTTTGCAGATATCGGCGTCAACACAAGCCGACTTGAGTTTTTCGAGTACCAAAACGACACCTTTTGGACCCGTGATTACGGCCCGATCATGATCGCGGATTCCACGGGCGCCCCGGCCTTTGTGGACGCCCGCTATTACCCCGACAGAACTCGCGATGACGCGATACCGACATTCATGTCACGCTATTTTGATGTGCCGGTTTATCGCCCGCCAGTTGCCACAGAAGGCGGCAACTTCATGTCCAACGGAGAAGGCCTCTGCGTGGTGACCGAGTGGTTCCTTCAGGAAAACCCGGGGCTGACGGCAAGTGAGGCTCAGCAGATTAAGCGGGATTATTTCGGATGTGCTCAGACCGTGGTGCTCGAACGCATGGACGGCGAGGGCACCGGCCACGTGGATATGTTCGCGAAGTTCGTTTCCGAGGACACGGTTCTCGTCGGCCAGTATACGACTCGCGACGATCGCACAAACGCCGCGATCCTGGACCGAAATGCACAGCGCCTTTCACAGGTCCGCCTCGCCAACGGCCGGAACTTGCGAGTCGTCCGTATCCCGATGCCTCAGCCGGATTATCCGGTCTATCGCTCGTACACGAACTCCGTGATCGCCAATAATACTGTGGTGGTTCCGATCTACCCGAGCGACCGCCGCTACGAGGCAGAGGCTCTTGAAATCTACCGACAGACCATGCCGAACTATCGGATCGTCACGGTTGATTCGGACGGGGTCATCGAGCTCGGCGGCGCAGTTCACTGCACGACCATGGGATTCGCAACCGGCAACCTTGCCGCGGCAGAACCCTTTGAGCCGCAGCCCGAGCCCGAGCCGCAGCCCGAGCCTACGTCAGACGTCTACGCATCTGAGCCTGCCTTGAGCATTGTAGATCTCCAAACCGTGCAAGACTCAATCTTCGTAGAAGAGCAGGGCACGGTAAATCGCCTCTTCCTCGAACTCGATATCGACCATAGCTACGTGGGCGACCTCGTCGTCTACATCGAGCACAACGGCGAGTACCTGGTGCTTCAGGATCAGGCTGGTGGCAACGCGCAAGGGCTCAAGCGCCAGTTTGATATCTCGGCCTTTGCAGGCCGCGAGAGGGCTGGAGAATGGACGCTAGTGATCGAGGATCGCGCGCAACAAGACGTTGGCAGACTGAATTCGTGGGCCTTGAGCTTCGAAGACTAGACTCGTTTACGAGTAGCTAATGTTTTGATATTCTCCTTGGTCCGGTTTGAATTATCACGCCGGAGTCATTGACCCGCTCACCGAGCTTTCATGCGACATTTTCATGCGGTCCATAAAGGACTTTCATTGGTTTTATGCGATAATGCGGCGGTCTTCGAAGAAACGTTTGCCCAGGTTGATCTGAGCGAAATCCCACACGAAAGGGTGGGCGCCCGCGCCATGTTGGTCCCGGCCACGTACATCGAGACTATTCGTTCTGCGCTCTACGAGCGTGGTTTCTTCCCACGGGTCATCGGCCCCACTGAGGTTGACGCGCCAGAGGAGGAAGAAAATGAATGAAGAAATGCTCGACCTGCTCACACGGGTCTACTCTATCACCTCTCGCCGACTGCTCGCTGAGGCCCTCGGCATCAAGGATATCTCTCCAGAGGCGATCCTTGAGCAATGGGGCTCGGAAGAACACGCTGAGAAGTACAAAAATCTAGGCGATCTCGAAAACCTCATCCTCTCGCATATCAATAAAGCGGGTGGGCAGGTTCGCGGCGAAAATCTGCGCCGAGACCTCGTCCTAGAAGGGCACGGTGACTTGACGTCCACACTTCGCGGGATGATCACGGGTGGCTTGCTCATCGTGCTTCCCAACGTAGGTGAGATGGACTTCGAACTCGATCAAGTCCTCGACGCCACGACGATTCTGCAGCGCGAGCTTCTGCTTCCTGAAGGTCTCTCCGAGCTCTTTGATGAGCTTGAGAACACCATGGGGCTTGAGGGCGCCGAGCTCGAAGTCGAAGATCTAGTTCCGGCCTCGGCATCCATGCTGGAGCTGAACCTTCTCCACGTCTCTACTTCATTGCTCTACATCCCTCTCAAGCTGAACAAATCAGGCGCTCCGAATAAGCGCAATGTTCAGAAAGTCGGGCGTGGTCTGGTGCTTCCTGGTCAGAAGCAGGAATTGGCAGACACGTTTGATCCGAGTGTGGCGCATCAGATCGACTACCTCGGCTTTATCATTGGCCTTGGGGTTGAGCTCGACCTCGTTCACGTGGACGAAGAGTACGCCCGCGGCAATATGGCTGGCATGAAGGCGTTCTTCGAGTCGCCGATCGAAAAACGAAACCGCCAGCTCAACGAGGCATTCTGCAGCCTTAAGACCTGGAGCGAGGTCGACTCGGTGGAGCTCGACACGCCGGATGACGAGATTCACCTCTCGCTCACAGCGACTTCTGGAAAGAAGTTCATCGCTGCGCGCGGCTACGTGCTGAGTATCCTTCGCCGCGCCCAGACGGCGGGCTGGATTCGGATCAAGGACGTGGAGGGGCTCTGTCAGCGCCTCGACGCGCGATTTATGGCTGAGACGCTCAAATCTTCGGGCGCCGATCCTTCCGATTTCATCAACGCGTTGCTCAATCGCGGACTGCATTGGCTGGGCGTGATGGACAACGCGGAGAGCGGTGGTGACGAGGTCGTTCGTCTGACCCCAAGGGGGCGCCGAATTCTCGGCATCGATTCATCCACTGAGGAGCCTCAACCCAAAGGAATGGGGCTCGTGGTCCAGCCAAATCTCGAGATTATGGCTTTCCTGGACGGCGTCACGCTCTCCACGCTCTTCACCATCTACCGCGTGGGTAAGCGTCGCTCGCTCGCCGACCGCGTGGCGATCTTCCAGCTCACAAGCGGCTCCACCCAGCGTGGCTACGCGGGCGGCTTGACGGCAGAGATGGTCAAAGAGCTCCTGACTCAGGGGCATATTCCTCTGCCGGAGTCGGTAGCGTTCCAGCTCGACGATTGGGAGCGCCTGCATCGCCGAATCACGCTCTATACAAAGGGTTTCGTGGTGCGGCACCCGGATCCGGACACGCTCGATATGAGCATCGGGCAGGTTAAACACGACGATGGTGCTGAGGTTGTGCGCCTTGGCCCCTATTCGGCGTTTGTGACCGAGCTCAGTGCCAATTCGTTGCGCCGTCTCACCGAGCGCGGCGAAGGCATCATTCTGGATTACTTGGGCGAGCTCCCGCCGTGTATCGAGTTCGCTGGGCCGCTGCACGTGCGCGTGCTTCACGCCCTCTCAGACGTGCTCACGCTTTATGAACTCTCGTTGATTTCGAAGCCTGTTGAGCAACCTAAAGCGGGTTACCGAGAGTTTGAACTCGATGCCGACAAGATTCAGAAACGCTGGCCTGAAACTCCGCTCAAGAGCGCGATTCATTTCTTTGAATCACGCAGTGTGAACGGGCTTCCACCCGAGCAGAAGATCTTGTTGCTCAGCGCGATTCACGGCGCCCCGGGCGCGAGGTTCATGGAAAAGGTCACCGTGGTTTCGTTCGATGACGAAGAAGTCGCCGATGCGTTTGCCGACCTGACCTCGTCCAACAAGGCTGTGGAGATGCGGCTTGGGCCCAAGGCGTTCCTCGTAGATGCCTCCAAGCGTGAGGAAATCGCTGAGCGGCTCAAAGAGCTTGGTGTAGAGCTCTAGTGGATGGCTCAACGCTCAAAACCTAGTGACGAGCCCTAAACTTTCTGATACACCATCGCCGCGTGCTCGTAGCTCAGTTGGATAGAGCAACGGCCTTCTAAGCCGTGGGTCGCAGGTTCGAGCCCTGCCGGGCACATAAAACAAAAGGCGGACTCTCACGAGTCCGCCTTTTGTGTTTTCGGGAAGCGCAACTTAAACGGTTGGGGAACCTTAGGCTTCCATCACCTCTTTGTTTTGCACGTCGTGTGCCAAACCTTGCATCTGCTTCGTTCTCTCGGTTTCATCAGGGTTTTTGCGGATCCACCCTCTAGTGAGACCTCTCAGATTTCCTAGATTTGCACCAAATCCCCTGACATGGATGTCAGAGGCACGGACCCTTGACCGGGTTTTCATAAGTAAGTAAACGCTTACGAAGGTTTGTCCCCCGGAGAAAACACGTTGAGCACGAAGCGATTGAGCGCCGAAGAGCGGCGAAAACAGATCCTACGAAGTGCGATTTCGGTCTTTGCGCAGGACACCTACCACGGTGCCACCACGAAGCGGATTTCAGAGGAAGCCGGAATCACGGAAGCCCTGATATACCGGTACTTTGGGAGTAAGCGTAAGCTCTTTACCGAGGCCATCGTCTTGACTTCGGAGCGCCTGGTTCGAGGCCTCGAAGAGCTCCTCACCACCCACCGCGACAATCCGATCGTGGCACTCAAAGAGTGCTTTAAATTCTACGCCTTCTACCTCGAGAAGCACCAAGATCTGGCGAAGATGATCTTTCTTGTGATTTCGGAGCTCGACCAGGACGACGTACGTGAGGCGTATCTGCCGAAACAGGAGCGCACGCTCAAGATCATCGCGGACACGCTTGGTTACTGGGAATCCAAGGGCTACCTCGTTGACGGATTGGACCAACAGACGGGTTCGTGGCTCTATTACGGCACCTATCTCATCTTGGCCCTAGTCAAACAAACTCACGGTGGCCTGAAGATCGACCCGGATTTTGCGGTCGAAATGGCTCGCCCATATTTCAAACCGGAAGTTTGGGAGAAGCACTCGGATTTGACGCGCTGAGACGCATCCCTTAGAGTCCGCGCCCTATTCGGCCCAGGTTGGGCCGCTCAGAGGTTTTGAACATGCAACGTGTACATATGATTTCTCTCGGATGCCCCAAGAACCGCGTGGATTCCGAGGTGATGCTGGGGATGATTCAGAGCGACTATCAGGTGGTAGAATCGGCCGAAGACGCCGATATCGTGGTGGTGAATACCTGTGGATTCATCGACGCCGCCAAAGAAGAGTCCATCGATACGATCATGGAGATGGTGGAGCTCAAGAATAAGGGCGCGGTTAAGAAGGTGGTCGTGACCGGCTGTCTTTCGCAGCGCTACTCGGCCGAGCTCGAGCAGGAAATCCCTGAAGTTGACGCGTTCCTCGGCACCAAGACCTTCACCTCGATTCGTGACGCGCTCGCCGGGACCTTGCCGCAGCGCACGTATATTCAGCCTGGTTCGTTCATCATGGACAACGAGGTTGCTCGTACGAACACGATCCGAGGCGGCACCGCCTACCTTAAGATTGCGGAGGGCTGCTCGCGCTCATGTTCGTTCTGCATCATCCCGAAGATCCGCGGCAAACAGGTCAGCCGCCCGATTGAGGATGTTGTGCGCGAGGCCCGAAAGCTCACGGCCTCGGGCGTGCGCGAGGTCGTGCTCGTGGCCCAAGACATGACGAGCTACGGCATCGACTTGGACCCGAAAGAAAACCGCGATTACCTCGTGCGACTGCTTCGCGAGCTGGACTCGAATGTGCCGGACCTCTCGTGGATTCGCCCGCTCTATATGTATCCGTGGAACTTCACCGACGAGCTCTTGGACTGCTTCCAAAACCTCGAGCGCGTGGTGCCTTATGTAGATATGCCGCTCCAACACATCAGCGACCGGATCCTGAAGTCGATGCGCCGCAATATCAAACGAGACCGCCAGCGCGAGCTCATCGAGCGTATCCGCGCCATCGACGATATGGTCCTGAGGACCACGTTCATCGTGGGCTATCCGGGCGAGACCGACGAAGAATTCCAAGACCTTTATGATTGGGTCAAAGAAGTGGAGTTCGACCGCGTGGGCGTCTTTACGTACAGCCCCGAGGAAGGCACCGAGGCGGCAAAACTCGACGGCGAGCTTCCTCAGCACGTCATGGACGAGCGCCGCGACGCGCTGATGAGCCTGCAGCAGGAGATCAGCCTCCGCAAGAACCGCGCGTGGATCGGTGATGTCACACAAGTCATCATCGACGGCATTTCCGAGGAGCACGAGCTCGTCTTCGAAGGCCGCCACTACGGCCAGGCGCCGGATATCGACGGCGTGGTCTACCTCTCACAATCCCTTGAATCCGACGCGCATCTGGTTCCCGGCCAAATTGTGGACGTTCAAATCACCGATGCCACGGAATACGACCTCGTGGGCGAGGTCATTCCTTCCGAGCCAATCAGCTTGATTTCGGGTACCTTGCGCTCATGAAAACGCTCGGCACGCATATCGCGAACTTGATGCACAACGACGAGATTAAGCGAAATCTCCCGACGTTGATGAAGTTTGTGGTCCTGATCATTTTGGTGGTGGCGCTCTTTACGGTGCTCTTCCATTTTGTGGCGATCTACGAAGGCCAAGACCATTCCTGGCTCTCAGGGCTCTATTGGGTGCTCGTGGTGATGTCCACGCTCGGGTTCGGCGATATCACCTTCCACTCCGATCTCGGGCGTGTGTTCAGCGTTATCGTGCTCTTGTCGGGCGTGATTCTCCTGCTCACTGTGCTTCCATTTGCGTTCATCCGTTTCCTCTACGCGCCGTGGCTCGAAGAGCAGATGCGTATGCGGGTTCCACGCAAAGTGCCTGACGATATGGAAGGCCACGTCATCATCACCGCGCGCGATTCGATGACCGCGGGACTCGTGGCGCGCCTAAAGCGCGACCAGATAAAGTATATCATCCTTGAGCCCGATGCGACGGCGGCAGGGCACGCCCACACCGACGGGCTTAAAGTTGTGGTCGGGGATTACGATAGCGCTGAGACCTATCGCAACGTTAAGGCTGATAAAGCACGCCTGGTTCTTGCGAACCACAACGATGTCATCAACACCAATATCGCGCTGACCGTCCGTGAAGTCGCACCTGATGTGCCTCTAGCTGCCATTTCAACGGACGACAACGCGATCGATATCCTCGAACTCAGCGGTGCTTCGCACGTGCTCCCGCTCAAGAGATGGCTCGGCGAGCAGCTCGCCAACCGAGTGAACACGCAGCGAGCCGGGCTTCATAAGCTCGGGCAGTACCAGTCGCTGGAGATTGCCGAGCTTCCGGCTCATAACACGCCTTACGCCGGTAAGACCGTGCGTGGCACTAAACTGCGCGAGAAGACCGGCATCAATATCATCGGTGTCTGGGAGCAGGGGAGGCTTGAGCCGGCGCGCCCAGAACTCGAGATCACCAACTCCAGCGTTTGCGTGGTGATGGGGCCGAAAGAAGAGCTCAAAAAGCTCGACAAGACCCTTGCCCGTTATGACAAGAACCCCAATCCAGTCTTGATCATCGGCGGCGGGTCGGTCGGAGCAGCGGCCGCGCAGGCTCTTGCGGCCAAAGACGTCCCGGTCAATCTGCTCGAAGAAAATCAAGTGCGCTGTTCTCAGCTTCAGGGCATTTGTAATCGAATCATCGAAGGGGACGCCGCTGATATTCAGCACCTCAAAGAGGCGGGAATCGACAAGGCGCCATCGGTGCTCATCACCACCAATGATGACGCCGTAAACGTCTATTTGACCGCGTATTGTCGCCGGCTTAATCCTGAGATTCGTATCGTATCCAGAATCACACACGAGCGAAACCTGGACTCGATCTACCGCGCGGGCGCTGACTTTGTTCTGAGCTACTCTACGCTTGGCCTCGACGCCATCATGGCCATTCTCAACGGCAAAGAACTCATCGTTCTCGGCGAAGGAGTAGACCTCTTCAGCCGCAAACTCCCTAAGTCGCTCGCCGGAAAAACACTGGCGCAGAGCGGGATTGGCGCGCTTACAGGGATGACGGTTGTCGCCATCAAGACCAAAGACGAGGTGATTTCTCACCTGAATCCGAGTATGGTGCTCGAAGACGGTATGGAATTGCTTTTGATCGGGTCGATGGAACAAATCGAGGTCTTTGTACAGAGCTTCGAGAGAACCAAGTAGGAAGGAATGCACCTCAAGTTCCTGGTGCCACCAGCGCTCTTGGCCATCTTCGAGGTGGCCGCCGTGGCGTGGACGGATACCTGGCTCGCGCCCGCAGAGTGGCTCGGTCTCTGGTTTTTTGCGTTCGCCATGAGTTGGGGAGCGCTAAGCGCTGCAGCATGGGGATACGCGATTTGGGACGATTGGGTGAGCCAGCGCGGCCGCCATATGTTCGAATCCCTCTACCGGTTCTCCGCGCTCTTCATCTTGAGCTGGATCGGGCTTTTTTTGTGGTGGCCCGAGCTACACCTCGTAGCGCACGAAATCGCGTCTACGCGCTATTTGCTCATCACGTTTCTGAGCCTTGTGTTCTGCGCCTCGACCATGGCGCTACTCCACATCAGACCTCAGTGGGAGCGGGTTTTCGGCTGGGTGCTCTTCGCCCTCTGGGTGGTGCTTTTACCCTTGATGCTCTACCGACTCGCCCGCGGTTCATACGCGCTGGTACACCTCGCGGGACTAGGTTTGCTCTTTGTGGCTTTGGTACGAGTCATGCCAAAGAAACCTTATGCTATGAAGAAGATCGGGCTCGCGTGTGCGGCCCTCGCGCTGGTGGTTTCTACGATGTTTTCACACCGACTGGCTCACGCAGTGGTGGATCGAACGCGGCTTTTTTTCCATGCGAAGTACATGATGGCATGGGCGAGGGATTCTGAGCCTGAAGGCTGTGAGATCCTGGCCGACCCGCAGGAAACGATGGAGGACCTCGTGGAAGATGTCCCGCCTCCAGACGATACCGAAAAGGCGCGGGCCCGTGGCGTCCTCGTGGTCTTCATCGACGCCCTGAGAGCTGACAGAATCGGCATGGTCTACAAGGGGCACCCACTTACCCCGAACCTGGAAGAGTTTTCCAAAAACGCCGTCCATTTTACGAGCTCCTACACCATCTTTCCTTCCACGATCGGCATGATCGCGTCGCTGGGCTCGGGCCGCTACGACGCGCCTGACGGGCAGTTTTTTGGCGAGCATCTCAAGAAGCACGGGGTCAGCTTTGATGGGCATTGGGCGCATGAATACTTGCAGACCTCACTTGGCGATGCGTTTGATGGAGAGCCGCTCGGGGATCCGTCCGCCGAGAACGAGTTCGAGACGACTTCGGATATCTCTACCGACAAGGCTATCGAGTATTTGCAGTCCAACACGGCTGAGCGCTTTGTGTACGTGGCGCACTACTACGACCCGCATGAACACTACGTGCCAAACGATCGCTTTGATTTTGGGCCAGGCCTTGAAGACCGCTACAACGCCGAGGTTGCGCTCGTAGATTTTGAGCTTGGGCGCCTCTTCAAGCACGTTCCGGACGATGTCGCCGTATTGGTGATGAGCGACCACGGTGACGAGCTCGGGGAACACGGCTTTTACTACCATGGCATAAGGGTTTACGACGGGAGCACGCGAATTGTGACCTATCTGAAGGCTCCGGGGCTCAAGCCCGGTGATTACCACGAGCCGGTTTCCTCGGTGGATTTTGCGCCCACGATTGCCGAGCTCCTTGGAATCGAGTTCCCAAGAGCGCATGGCATAAGCCTTCTAGACCCCGCCCAGGACCGCCGCGTCTTTGTGCGTGGCATTGAGAAGGCCGCCATCGTCTCGGACGAATACAAGGTCATTTGGAACTACAAGTCGCGCACCATGGAGGTTTATGACCGAAAGCTCGACCCCGAGGAGTCCAAGAACTTGGCAGACGAGATGATTCCTGAGTTGTGTGAGCCGGGATGAAACTCTTGATGCTGGCGGCCGCAGTCCTGGCGGTGATCGAAGTTTTGGCGGTCTTGGGGACCGACACTTGGCTCAGCCCTTCAGAGTGGGGCCTGCTCTGGCTCTGGTCGTTTTCAGTGGGGGTGGCGCTCTTGGGCGCGATTTCTCTGGCCAAAAGCGCGCTGATGGAGAAGGCATCCGACGGCGGAAGGGTCCTCTTTTTGGGCGCGTACCTCTTCGGTACGCTCTTCGTCTTTTTCTGGATGGGTGGATTTTACGCGATGCCCTTCTTCGGGGTTTCGGTGCTGCCGGCCGAAGAGCCTGAGGTCGCCAAACGCACCACCGAGTTCTATGTGCTCACCGGGGGCTCACTCTGGCTCGCCTTTGCCGCGGCGTTCTGGGCCGTGAAATCCCCGAGCGCGAGGCGCTGGATGGAGTACGCATTCCCACCGGTCTGGCTCGTGATGCTACTCGTGGTCATCTACGATGCGGCGCGCACCTCGTTTGAGCTTGTGCATCTGGCGGGCGTAGTTTTTCTGGGTATTTCGGTGGTGCGAGGGCTTCCGAGCGCCCGCCGCATGGGCCTGACACTTTTGCCAGGCCTGCTCGCCGTCTTGTCTATTGGCGTGATGCCGCACCGCCTTGCGCACACGCTCGCGGAGCGCACCAGGCTTTTCTTCCACCTGCCGCATCAGTTCTCGTTCTTAAGAGAATTGCCCGAGCTTCCGGACGCGCAGAGTTGCTTGCACGTGTCGCCAGGGCCTTCACCTGAGATTCAACCGGTGCGCGGCGTCTTGCTGGTCTTTGTGGACGCCTTGCGCGCAGACCGAATCGGCATGACCTACAAAGGCCGAGAGCTGACCCCCAACCTAAACAAGTTGGCTGCGGAATCTCTTAACTTTGAGTCCGCTTACTCGGTCTATCCTTCCACCACGGGCACGGCTACGTCCATGGGCTCCGGCGAGTATTTGGCAAAGGAGGGACACGCCCTCGGGGATACGCTCGCCGCAAATTCAGTGGCCTTCGAGGGCATCGTGGCGCATCCGTATGTGGCAAAACCGCTTGGCCCCAACTTTAAGACTCACCCGCTCGGCATCGATGGATTTAACCATTGGTTTGATGTGACGTCGGCCCATATGACTTCCAGAGTTTTGGCCCAACTTGACGAGCTCGACGGGCGGTTTGTGTTTCTGGCGCACTATTACGATGCGCATGAATACTACGTGCCCAATGATTTTGTGGATTTCGGAGCGGGGCTGGAGGCGAGGTACAATGCCGAGGTCGCGTTGGTTGACCACGAGCTTGGAAAACTTTTAGAGGCGGTTCCGCCAGATGTGGCAGTGATCGTGATGAGTGATCACGGAGATGAGCTCGGGGAGCATGGTTTCTACCACCACCAGATGCGGGTTTATGACGGTACGGCTCGGTTGGTGATGATGGTTCGAGCACCTGGTCTCGAGCCTCGGACGCATTCCGCGCCCGTGTCCACGGTGGACATCGCACCTACTATCTTTGCGCTCTTGGGGATTCAAGGGCCGCCGATGGATGGCGTCTCGCTTTTGGCAGCGCCGAATGAGCGGGTGGTGATGGTTCGTGGCATAGAGCGCACGGCCTTTGTCTCAAGCCAAACTAAGGCGATCTGGAACTTCTCCTCGCGGACTTTTGAGGTCTATGACCGCAAGACCGATCCCGCTGAAGCCAAGAATCTGGGTGGGGTAGCCGATCCAGCCTGTCAATAGGAAGTCTTGTACAAGACTTCAACTCCGTCTAACATCATGGCCGAAGGACCAAATACTACGAGCTAAAACCGAGGAATTCGTTATGAGTCGTTTGCTAAGCTGCGCAATGGTTAGCGCGATGCTGATGCCTGCTAGCCTTTTGGCACAGGAGATCACTCTGGTGGATGCCACCATCAACCACGCCACTAGCGCCACCGTTGTGCGTGCCCTGCCACAGGGCTTCCCCGCCGACCTCACCACGCCCATGGATTACGCGGGCGGGACGCTGCACCACAAGATCACCGTGTCCAACACGGCAGGTGGCATGACGGGCTATCAGCTATGTTTTGTGCAGGACGCGAACCGCGCATGCAGTGATTACTCGGCGCTTCTCTTCAATTCCAACGTGAGTGACACGGCGACTCAGGCTCTGGGCACGTTCACGGATATCGCGAATCTCGACCTCACCATGCCACTCACGGAGATGGAGGTTGTGCTCCTCGACATGGACGGGAACGCCATCGCTGATGCGGACGCGACCTACCTTCCAGTTGAGGCACGCTACGAGGCGATTCTGGTGGCAGCGGGCGAAACCTTTAGCGGCTTTCCAAGCGACCAACCCGCAAACGTGGCGACGCCTACGTTCTCACCGGCCGCCGGCACCTATACCAACTCCGTAAGCGTAAGCCTCAGCACCACCACCGCTGACGCCACCATCTACTACACGACCGACGGCTCGGCCCCGGACGACACGTCCACCGAGTACACGGGCAGTTTCACGATCACCGAGACCACCACTGTACGCGCTCGAGCCTACGCCGAAGGGCTGACGGCGAGCAGCGTGGCCAGCGCGACCTATACCATCGGCCAGGCGACCAGTGGACTCACAGGTAGATACTACAACGGCCGAAATTTCGGGTCGCTTCAGCATACCCGCGTGGACCCTACGATCGACTTCACGTGGGAGGGCGGTGAAAGCCCGGCGCCAGACGTCAACGCGACCTTCTCCGCGCTTTGGACAGGCACCGTGACGCCTCGTTACTCGGAACAATTCACGTTCCAGACCACCAGTGATGACGGTGTGCGCCTCTGGGTGGATGGGCAGCTCGTCATCGACAACTGGCAGGACCAGGGCCCTACTGCGCGCACTGGGAACATCACGCTTCAGGCGGACCAAGAGTACGAGATCTGGATGGAGTACTACAATGGCGGAGGCGCGGGCCGCATCGAGCTCGTCTGGTCGAGCGCCACGCAGCCCGAGGAAGTGATCCCTGAAACCGCGCTCAACCCCAACGCACCGGCGAATCCGGCCACGGCGAGCCTCCTGATGAGCGAGGATTTTGAGCGTGTGGCCGAGACCTCGTCTGAGCCCATCGTGCTCGAGGTGCGCCGCCGAGGCAATCTGGACTCTTCCGTGCGGATCGGCCTGACTTATTCGGGTTCCGCCGTTCTCGGTGAGGACTTCGAAGGGCCAGCCTCCGTGGATATCGCGGCGGGCGCACTCTCCGCGACCATCGAGCTCCAACCGATCATCGACGGTGTCGTCGAAGGTGAAGAGAATATCGTCATCGCCCTTGACGAAGGGCAAGGCTACACGGTCGGCTCACCAAACCAGCACGAGATCACCCTCCTCGACTTTGATATCAACACCTACACCATCGCAGGCACCATCAATTACGGTGGCTTTACCTCCGGCAAACTCTACGTGGAGGCCTTTACAGACGAGATGCAGGAGTTTGAGAAACGACGCATTACCATCAACGATCCGGGACCATTCGCAATTCTGGACGTTGAAGAGGGCGACTATAACGTGGTGGCCTTCATCGACACCAACGATAACGAGCGCCTTGATCCGGACGAGATCTGGACCATGACCGAAAACAAAGTCACGATCCCTCCCTCTGCCACCGATATCACGCTCACTCTGACGGATAATCCAGTGAATCCCGATGCCCCAGCGAATGTGAGTGGAGAAGGATCCACCTGTTCTTCCGCTTCTTCGGGGCCTGGCGGATTCCTATTGATCCTCTTTGGACTCGTTTACTTCTTGATCTTTCGACGGGAGTGTGCTTTCTTGCGCGCCCTTCCGAGAGCGCGTTAATGCGCCCGGTGGCAAAAGATTGATTTGAACACCGCATATGGCGGTAGAGAGGTAGAAGATGTCAAAGCGTACGTATCAACCAAGTAAGGTCAAGCGTCGTCGTACTCACGGATTTCGCGCACGCATGGCTGATGCCGGCGGCCGCAAGGTCCTCGCTCGTCGTCGTGCACGTGGCCGTAAGCGGCTTGCAGTGCAGCGTCACAAGAAATAATTTCTTCTCGAATCGCTGAGCCGCACGATGAACCAATCCGGCTCCAGCAACTCAGAGTCGTTTCCTAAAAGCGCACGATTGCTAAAGCGGGTCGATTTTCGACGCGTTGAACGCGGTGGTGCGCGTCGTGTTTCTGAGCACTTCGTAGTGATCGCACGTCAGAATTCCTTTGACTTTCCACGTTTGGGAACCACAGTTAGCCGCAAAGTTGGAAACGCTGTTGTACGCAATCGGTACAAACGGCGGATTCGTGAGATCTTCCGAAGGCATCGCGATGAGTTTCCAGCTGGTTTTGATTACGTGGTGATCGTGAGGCGTTCAGAAGAATCAGCCGAGCCACAATTCGACGCACTTCGCGACGAGTTGATCGGGCTCTTTAATGCTGCTGCACAAAAGGCCAGGGGGCCCCGTGTGTGAGCAACATGAAGATGCCCAGAAGGCGCAAGCCTGGGCTCAACAAAACCAGAAATTAGTGCCGATAGACCAGCTCGACGGCCCAAAGCCCGGCCCCATTTCAAAGGCCGGCATGCTCGCCGTTCGATTTTATCAACGTTTTATTTCTCCCATGCTTCCGCCCTCATGCCGATTCACGCCAAGTTGCTCTCAGTACACGCTGATCGCGATTCAGCGTTATGGGCTCTTGCGCGGATCGTGGATGGGCGCTAAGCGCATTGGGCGTTGCCACCCGTTGCATCCGGGCGGTTTCGACCCGGTGCCCTAGTTCAGGAGTTCGAGTGCGCAAAAGACAGCAACAACACCAACCAGAACCCAAGCGATTCCTGCTCGCCATGTTGATCAGCGGGACTTTGCTCTTCGGTTGGCAGTATTTCTTTATGCCCCCGATGCCCCCACCTCAAGAGGCGGACGGGCAAACCGCGGCACAGAAGGCGGACTCCGAAAAATCGGACCCCAAAGAACAAGAGGCCGCGCCCAAACCACTACCAGACGCGCCGAAACCCGCACAGAACATCGAGTTCAGGGCGGATAACCTGGTTCGCGATGATGTCACGCTCACCATGAGTAATCGTGGTGGTAAGATGCAGGGCGTCAAGATCCTCAAACCCGCTCAGTATCAGGATGCAGGCGACCTCCTTGGCGAGGCACCGCGCGAGACAACGAAGTTTCCGTTCGGTGTAAACTTTCTGAAGGACACGCTCGTTGTCCCGACAGATGCCCTTTGGGAGGTGGATGAGGCTGCCAGCACCAAGAAAGGCAATGATTACTCCGCGATTTCCTACAAGTACATAGACCCGGCTGGCCGGTTTCAGATCAACAAGACCTACAAGGTCGCTGAAAAGCCTTATCAGTTCGATGTCTCGGTGACCTACCGCAATATCTCTGGCGATCATTGGGCGAATCAACCCGTGTTCGATATCACGGGATACAAAGATCCTAACCTCGAGACCTCCTTCCTCGACCCGCGTCCAGACCTCGTAGAGGCGCTCTGCAAGACGCAGAACGAGATGGAGCGCGAGATGTACGGCTCGGTAGAGAGCCCGATTACGTATGGAGAAGCCGCCGATCCAGTCAAATGGGCGGGCATTGACCGCCGCTACTTCTTGTTCGCGGCGGTTCCGCTCGATGGTGCAGCGCGCTGCCAGCTCGAGCGCGTGGACGATAACTTCCTGCAGACTCGAATCATTCACGACGAGATTTCGTTGCGTTCAGGCGAGTCCAAAACCATTGAGTATGCCGTCTACGTGGGCCCGAAAGACCAGGATGTGTTGGATCAGGCGGGCCACGACCTGGTTGAGGCCATAGATTATGGCTTCTTCGCGTTCCTCGCCCGTCCAATGCGCTGGCTCCTCGTGTTGCTCTTCGGCTTCACGGGCAACTGGGGTATCGCCATTATCCTTCTGACAATTCTGGTGCGCCTTGCGATGTGGCCAATCAACCACAAAGTCTACGTCAACAGCGAGCGCATGAAGGATATTCAGCCTCAGATCAAGGTGATCCAAGAGAAGTACAAGAACGACCAACAGCGCCTCTCCGAAGAAACGATGAAGGTCTTTAAGGAAAATAATGTGAGCATGCTCGGCTGTGCGCCAATGTTCCTGCAGTTCCCGATTTTCCTCGCGCTCTACTTCATGATTCTGAACTCAGTGGAGCTCTACAAGGCCGATTTCTTCTTGTGGTACACAGACCTATCGGCCTCGGATCCCTACTTCGTCTTGCCGATCCTGATGGGGATTGTGATGTTCGCGCAACAATCCTTGATGACCGTGGAGGCTCCAAACCCTCAGATGAAAACGGTCATGAAGATAATGCCCATTGGTTTTACGGCATTTATGCTCTTTTTACCTTCCGGGGTTGTGTTGTATTACTTCGCAAGTATGCTCATCGGCATCCTTCAGCAAATCATGATTAAGAAACAGTTTCAGCGAAAACGCGAAGCCAAAGGATAGAGTCAAATGGCAGAAGAAAAAAAGACAACAGGTAAGGCTAAAGCCGCGACCAAGACCACGAAGACCGCCGCTAAGCCAGCCGCGTCTAAGACCACGAAGACCACAAAGTCTACGGCTTCCAAAGCGAAAACTACCAAAGCAGCCAAGGCTGACGAAAAGGTAGAGACCAAGCCAGCCGCGAAGACCACGAAGTCTACCGCCACGAAGTCGACCGCTACGAAGTCTACCGCCACCAAGGCGAAGACCACGCGTGCGACCAAAGCGACGGCTGATGCGCCAAAGGCTGCGGCGAAGACCACCGCTACCAAAGCCAAGCCGGCTGCTACCAAAGCGAAGACCACCACTACCAAAGCTAAGGCGACCAAAGCTGCTGCTGAGGAGACCGTTGAAGCCACCAAGCCAGCCGCCAAAGCCAAGGCAACTACCACCAAGGCAAAGCCAGCTGCTAAGTCCACGACTACCCGTTCAAGGACCACCAAAGCTGCAGCTTCGAAAACCGCCGAGAAGCCAGCCGCTAAGCCTGAGGCAGAAGCTAAAGAGACCAAGCCAAGGCGCACACGCAGCACCAAAACTACGGCCAAAGTTGAGAAGCCTGCTGAGGTTGCTGCTGAAGTGGTTGAGGCTCCAAAAGAGACCAAGCCTCGCAGAACGCGTTCTTCAAAGGCCAGCGCTGCCAAGACTCAAGACGCCCCAGAAGCTAAAGAGGCCAAAACTGAGAAGCCTCGCGAAGAGCGTCCACCGCGCCAAGAGCGTCCGAAAGTCGAGAAGCCAAAAGGCCCGACTCCGCAAGAGATCGCGGACAAGGGTAAGTCCTTGCTTGAAGGGCTCGCCGCGTCGTTGAATCTCGATGTGAAGGTCGGCGCTGAAGTTGACGGTAAGACCGTTTCTTTCGACCTTCAGGGCGAAGATGCTTCGGCACGTCTGCTCGGCAAAGGTGGTGCACCGCATCGCCTTGACGCTCTTCAGACCTGGGTCGCCGCTGGTGCGTTTGATTCGGAATCAACGTTCGGAATCGACCTCGTCGTGGACGTCAATGGATTCAAGCAGAACCGTACACAGGAGCTTGAGCGCGCGTCTAAGTCGTTCGCAAAGGCTGCAGAGCAGGTCAAACGGCCGTTCATCGTGGCAGGCCTGAACTCGTTTGAGCGTCGAATCATTCACCGCTCGCTCGAGACCTCGCCGGTAACCACTGAGAGCGAAGGGTACGGCATCTTCCGTAAACTTCGGATTCTTCCTCGATAAATGAAGCCCAAGTCCACCATCGCTGCGATCGCAACCGCTGCTGGTCGCGGCGGGGTGGGCATTGTGCGTGTCAGTGGCCCCGAGGCACCTCAGGTCTTGCAGGCTCTGGTGCCGGATTGGCCGCCCGAAACCCCGTCGCATCTGCTGCGGCTTTCAAAGATCGTTGACACCGCCGGGGAGCTTCTAGACCAGGGTCTAGTGGTCTTCATGCAGGACACCCGAAGCTATACCGGCGAGCCCACCGTGGAGTTTCAATGTCACGGCGGGCCAATGGTCTTGCAAAACGTGCTCGACGCCTGTCTTGACGCCGGGGCTCATATTGCGGGGCCCGGCGAATTCACTGAGCGCGCCTATCTAAACGGCAAGCTCGACCTGACCCAGGCCGAGGCTGTAGCCGACCTCATCAATGCGTCGAGTGAGGCAGCCCATAAGCTCGCCGTTGAACATCTAAACGGGGGGCTGGGAAAGACCATCGAGCGGTATCGTGAGCTCCTCTTTCAGGCTATTTTACTGGTTGAGTCGGCCATCGACTTCTCGCATGAGGAGCATGTCTATCAGATCGAGAAGGACGAAATCCTCAGGCGGATTGATGAAGTCGAGGTCGGCCTGAAGGTCTTGAGGGCTAAGTTCGATCAGGGAAGGAGGCAACGCGAAGGCGTGCGTGTTGTGATTTTGGGCGAGCCCAACGCGGGTAAGTCCACGCTCTTCAATCTTCTGCACGGCACAGAGCGCGCCATCGTGACACCAGTTGCGGGCACCACGCGAGACTACCTTGAAGAAGAGATTTTGCTGGATTCGGTGGCGCTGCGCCTGGTGGATACGGCTGGCCTTAGGCAAACCGAAGAGGTTGTGGAGGCCATAGGCATCGAGCGAAGTCGCGCTTTGAAAGACCAGGCTGACCTTATCATCTGGGTGATGGATCAGAGCCAGCCGCTCCTAGAGGAGTCCGAAGCACTCTTGGCTGAGCTGAAGCGCGATTTGAAGAGACGCCCCGTATTGCTGGTTAAGAATAAGGCGGATCTACCTGTGGCCGAGCACCCCGAGTGGTTAAGTGAGTTTGAGACCGTGTCCACGGTTTTGGGGCCCGAGGCGCCTGAAGCCGGTAATGGACAGGAAAAACTCCTCTCACGGCTCGCCCAGAAGGCTCAGGAGCTCGCCAGGGCCGAAGGAGTACTCATCAGTCGTGCGCGACACCTTCAGCACGTTCTGGAGGCGCTGAGCGCGTTGGGCAGGGTGCGGCAGTCTATGGATCTGGATATGGACTTCGAGATTTTGGCGCTGGATATTCGAGAGTCTCTTGACGCGCTTGGCGCTATCGTCGGCCGCGTCTCTACGGATGATATCTTGAACCGGATCTTTTCTGAGTTCTGTGTTGGAAAGTAGGGCTCAACTAATAGGCTCTCCATTTCTCATTCTTCTCCGAAGGACGAGTTTGCACGGTCTTGCTCCCACAGGTGTCTTCCACGTGTGAATACGGCGAACAACCTCGTAGACTCAAATCGAAGTTCGGGATTCCCAGGTACTCACCTTCATCTACCTGCTCTTCCCAGACGAGTTGAAGCTCCATAAACGCGAGTCTCGCGGCCTTTTCCGGGTCTTCTTGCCAAAGTTTTTCGTCAACCATCACGAACCTCCATGTCCCTATCTTGAACGAAGGTCGTGAACATCCGCCTAAGTGTGTGTGAATTCTGTGTGAATTTGCTTGCCAACTTCCAAAACAACGTGCTTAGTACGCGAAAATCCACACCAAAACGGAGACTTGATGAAGTTCGCAGCACTACTCATCGTTCTTGGTCTGATCGGAGCATGCTCCGACGACCCAGCAGTTCAGACCCCCAACACCAATAACAACGGGTGGGATCTCGGCGACGACATGGCCAATAGCACCGAAGATATGTCCACCGAGCCTGATATGCCCGAGCCCGACATGCCCGAGCCTGACATGGCTGAGCCCGACATGCCCGAGCCAGATATGGAGCCCGACATGGACCTTTGCGCATTGGTCGACTGCGCAGCACCAGAAAATGTCTGCGAAGAAGTCAGCTGCAACCCCGCTACAGGTCAATGCGAAGTTTCAACTCGGGAAGACGGCTCAACCTGTGACGACGAGGACGCATGCACCCAAGACGACCTGTGCACAGCGGGCGTCTGTGGCGGCACGGCACTCGACTGCTCAGGCACAGCAACCGGCGCCTGCGAGGTTCCTATCTGTGTCAACGGAGCGTGCGAAGTGGCGGCCGGTCCAGATGGAGAGACCTGCGACTTCCAGAGCTTCTGCGGTTGGGAGGATACCTGCTCCGCAGGTGCTTGCGCCGAAGGCTACGTAGGCGATTGCGGACTCTTGAACGTGTTCCAACGCGCGACCGCGAGCACCCTCTCCTCAAGGGGAAATGACGTTGCGGCATTCACTGACGAATGTCCACAAGGTCAAGTCCCTATGGGCTTCCGCGCTGCCTTTGCCACCAGCACCTTCTACGACGATAACTTGACTCGATTCGTTACGGTTTGCGGTGAGATTCAGGTCAATAGCGGCGTGGTTACCGTGGTGGAAGCCTCCGATCTGCCATCGCGAGGCGTGGCAAACTCAACCGCCGTGACAACTCGCCTTTGCCCAGCAGATCAGGTTGTCGTGGGAATCTCGGGCGGGATCGATGGTGGTCCGAACTCAAACTACGTCTCCGCCCTCACACCAAAATGTGCACCTCTTAGCATCACCGGAGATGCAGAAACTGGCTATGCCTTCAGCATCGGCACAGCCGCGGATGTGGCCGGCCTTATCGGCAGCGCAGGAACGGCCTTCGGGCCGCTCGACTGTCCGGCTGGTAGCGTGGCTCGCGGCACTTTTGGAACCTCGGGCGAAGTTCTTGATACGATTGGACTTCTTTGTGGCGAACTTTTCGCTACTCGCGTCACCACAGCTCCTACGAACGGGAACGCAAACACCGGAGGCGTTTCTACGCTCGACTGCCCAGCCGGACAGGTTCCATATTCTGTGACGGGTCGTGTCTCCGCTGGCTTCTGGAGTGGAATCTTGACTGAGTTCTCGGTGCAGTGCGCTCAGGTCGTTGCAACAGATGATGGCAACGGTGGTTGGACTGTCACACGAGTTGATGTCGGAGACACCCTTCCGGCTCAAGGTTCGCTCGGAAGCTGGAGTACCGCTGCTTCTAGTGAGACCAAGACGTGTCCTGATGACGAGTTCATGGTCGGACTCTCGGTCTATGCGCGCGATCGTGTCGATCAGGTCGAGATTGCCTGTGCACCACTTTCGGTGACCGGTAGTCCCTCAACTGGGTTTGACGTTTCGTATGGGGCTCCCTCCGCCCCAGATCCTCTTGGCACCAACACGTCAGGAACGTTCTCGGGACCGTATATGTGCCCTCAAGGTACAGCGGCCGGCGGCTTCTTCGCTCGTCACGGCGAGGTGCTAGACGCCCTTGCGCTCAGGTGTTCTGAGCCCTTGGTTCGATAGTTCCAAGTACTTCTCAAAGGCCGCGGTTTGATCCGCGATGTACTGTAGGTGTACGCGCGTCGCGGCCGATTGCTCCTCAAGTATGGCGTGGGCGATACCGAACACGAGTTCGTTTTGGGTGCGCCCCGCCTTGCGCGGCGGCAGAGCCACTAAGGGCTTGTCCACGCCCTTGAAAAGGCTCAACACGTAGTCGAAATCAACCGGCACGCCATGTGCGGAAAGCCCGATCAACGCCCTCAGCGCGCTCGTGGTGGACCACGCCATCGGGTTGTCCATACTCAGGGCTACATGCGGCTTGCCCTCAAGAATACGACCTACCCAACCTGCGAACCAGGACCTCGGTCCAAGGTCCACAAAGAGGCGCACACCCGACTCCCACGCTTCCAAAACTCGAGGCCGCATATCGTCGACCTCACTGAGGTCAAATCCCATATATCCACGTCCCTCGGCATGCGATGTGTGCAACGCGCTCGACCATCCGAGTTCAGCGGCGTGCATCCGCGCGGAGTTCAGAATCTCCACCAAAGCTCGGTCAAACGATGCCTCCGGCCCCACCACCACACACTCATGGTCGGTATGGATTTGAGCGATCTCCAGCAATGGCTCTTGACGAATGATCTCTCGAATCATGTCTAGAGGGCCGAGCACAAGCCAGGCCTGCCACTTGAGATTATTCGTCGCTTCGTCCACAAACCCACGCGCGGCCAGGCTTTCGCGCACGCTCGTAAATTCCCCGCCAAGCTCCTGAGTCAGCAAGGGGCTCGCTGCGAGTGTTGACGCCGCGCGCTCTTTGCCGATCCAAGCCTGGGAAACCGACTGTCCGATGAACACGTCCGGAATCACCCCGCAGCGTTTGAGAATTCGCTCATTCTCGGCCTGAATCCATGCGGTGCGCTGCACCACGCCGGGCTCGGGAGCGCGTTTTCGAAGGGCCACAAGCCCAGACCCCGCCCCGGGATAATGATTGAAGGGGCCGGGATACAAGAACGCAACTTGCCCTTCTAAAGGCTCGGCCGAATAGACAAATCGCTCGGAAAACGTCCTGTGGTTCTGAATCTCCTCAACCACCTCCCTCAGCGTTTGCTCACCGAGCCCCGAAACCGCCCTCAGGACCACTCGACCGCTAAGTCGCTCCACGGAGTCCGCCGAAGTCTCTACGATCTCTGGCCGGGTCAACCTCAGTGGTGCCGGTTCTTCCGAGGCTGCCACACTCACGTCTCCGGCTCGCACCCGCCGCGGCTCACCACCTAGCTCAATCGGCTGCAAATGGCTGGGAAGCCAGCCGTGCTTTGCTGCAAGGAATGCGAGAGCCAGGGAGAATGCCGGCAAGATCGCGTCTTCGAAATCCGGAAACACAACGGTCTCTCCATCGGGTTTGGCGATGAGTTCGGCGGGGCCTGGATCTTTTGAAAAAAGGAGGGCCACCCCGAGATCCTGCGTTGCCGAAAGCGCCCACACAGCGAGGCGCTCTCCGGGCTCTAGCTCGGATATTGCTGGCGCGCGCTTTGTCCATTCACATTGGCGGTCCCACGCCCCAAGTTCACCGAAAAGCGCGCTCTTGAGGGCGTCATCGCGTCCGGCTTCGGCGCTCAAATCTGCACGGACATAGCTCGCTTCCCCGAATTTCAAGGCCGAGGTGAGCCACGCCACAAAAACGTCTGAAGTCTGCTCAAAGTCGCCGCAAATCAGAGAAACACTGTGGATATACGTGCCCATCCGTTCCTCGGGTCAGGGTTTCGGGATCCTCAACGTGGAGCTGATCATGGCCGAGCCGCTGGCTGCGTACATCAAGACCAACGGATGGAACTCGAGGCCGAGAAAGGTATACTCGCCGCCCCAGAGCTCGGTGCCAGGTGTGGCGCCAAAAAACCAGATTCCGAGCACGATCACTAAGACCAACGAGGTGGGAATCGGGGTACCTTCAAAATGCGTGACTTTGCCTGAATCGTCCGCCATCTCTACAGCCGTGACGTTGAATCGGGCGAGGCGTGAGATGCCGCAACACACAAAGAACACTAGCACGACGACGTCCCAAAAGCCGCGCATACCCAGCGTAAACCCGAGCACTGCCGGCGCCACGCCGAACGAGACCACGTCCGAAAGGCTGTCTAAATCGGCGCCGATTCGAGACCACTTTTGCCGCTTGCGCGCCACCCAACCGTCCAACGCGTCGCAAACAAGGGCCGTCGGAAGGAGCACGAACGCCATCCAAAGCCATTTGGGGTCTCGCTCCTCGAGGTAGTTCAAGCAGAGGAAGATCGAGACCGTGCCACACGCCGCGTTCAACAAGGTCAGAACGTCGGCAAGCGCAAACTCCCTGAGCATGGAGAAATGTTGTTTCTTCATGAATGCTCTATCTCCTCAACTACCACTGTGTACGTCCCATATTCCTTGGGCACGCGAGTAATCACATGCACCAAACGCCGCTCGCCCTTGAGCAACGCGGGTGCGCCCTGATACGTCGGAAGGGCTGTGCGTTCATCAATGACACTACCATCCTTACGCGTCGAACTCACGCGCAGCTTGAGTAGTCCAAGGGCGCGGCCGGTATTTTCAACTTCCAGAGTCAGGTGTGCAAACCCATTCTGGCCGTCTCCGAACCAACGGACTTCGTGTTGTCGCTCGCTGATCCTGACGCGTTCGTGCGTGAGCACTGGCTTGGTCTGAGGCGGGTCCGCTGGCCCACTATCGCCCTTTAAAGTGGCACGCACCTTGGTTGCCCCCTCGGGGCAGGGCATTCGGATATCAATTGGCAGAGTATCGCCTTGAAGGAGCGGCGCTTGGCCGCGCTGTAACTCTTCTCGCTCCACGCTGAGTGAAGTTTCGCCGTCTAGGAACTCGGCTTCGAGCATCAAATCTTGCCACGCGCCTTGCCCGATATTTTTAGCGGCTGCCACCATATGCCATGAATTCGCCGAGGTCTTGACCACGTGTGAGGTTTCCACACGAATCTCAAAGCTCTCATGGCTCAAGGCGAGCGGAATTGGCGGCATGATGCGAGAATCTCCCGGTCGCCGGAAGATCCCAAAAATGGCCTCAAAAAACTTCTGTATCAGGCTAAACATAAGGCCGGAACTCTACCCGCGTCTCTGCCGCCTGTCTACGTGGGCTCTGCCTCTTGAGTTTTCAACCTAGTCGTCGCGATGGAGGCCACATGAACCCCAATCGCCAAAGTGAACAAGATAATCGTGGGTACCAAGATAGACGGCTTGGCGTGTTCAAAGACAGGGGAGCGGTCCATGAACATGCTCTGGAAAGTGGAACCTCTCAGAGACCAGTAGAACGCAGCCGCGTAAAGGGTCACCAAAATAGGCGCCGCAATCCCCGCGGTGGCGCCTGGAAAATATCTCAACCATTTTCCAAGTCCTCGCCCATATAAGAACCTGCCGAAGAGAAAGAGCAGCAAGTGTAAAAGGAGACCCACTCCGGGAAGATAAGATTGTGGGTGTATCCGGTAGTTGCTGTAGCTCTGGACCAGGGCTTCGAGCTCCGCGGGCGAGACGGCTGGCGGCAACTCACTCTCTCCCTCCATCACGGCATCGAGCTCGGCTTCAGCCTTGGCAGCGAGGGCATCTCGCTCTGCGGACGGTTCGAGTTCCTCAAGCCACTTAAGACCCTCTGTTGAACCCAAGGCACCAGCTAAGACTTCGGCCGGTATCGATTGGCGTTTACTCCCCTCTATCGCTGATTTTTCGAACTGAGCCCGTGCTCCGAGAGCCGCAATGGACAAGAGGATTAACACAACACCGTACGACTTCTTGTAGGGTCGACCACTCGCCCCGAATGCAAATCCGCTCAGGACGATTCCCCATAGGATTGCGATCCAGAGCATTAGGGAGACGTCGATCTTTAGGCCATTGTAAGAAGCTACATTCGCGTGCTTATCCGCCCGGGTTGCCCATTTCGTTGCCAGTTCATGTTCGCCCTTCTCTTCAAGCCAGTTCGAGAGCCTCTGGTAATCCGCTTTGTGCCCCATCCCGTTTGGTGCGAGCTTCCACAGGATGTCCGCTAGGCGGTCAACCTCAGCACCGTCGTCATTCTCGTGCGCGATTCGGATAGCCTTCGCCAGCTCTCGAACAAAACCGGAGACAAGGATGCCTTCGAGTTGCTCCGCCTTTAGCCCTTCCGCTTCGAGACGACTCAGCGCGCGTTCAACGGTCTCGTCAATTCGAGGGTCCCCTTTCAACGCGTATCTTCCAACCAGCTTGTAGTCATCGAACCAGCGATATGTGGTCTCGCTCTCAAGAGGATAGACAGCACTCTCCCACGCACCTCTTCCTACGTGTGGAGCACCAACCTTCACCCAAGGCCCAGGGTCTCCAAAGAGCCCCACACCAAGCTGAACTTCGGTCCCATCGTTGGCATGACGGACGTCCAAAATAGGTGATGGAAACGTCCAAGTCTCAGTCTCTACGCCCGATTTCTTGAGAGCGGAGTTCTCAAAACTCCAGCTCGGAGTCTCGGCAAAGCTTACGCCCTGAAACGCAAAAATGATCAGAAAGATTAACCATCGCATGCCCTGATGATGGGCTGACTCCGAACAAATGTCCACGTGGAATCTGTGGCTAGGAGGAGCAACCGAAACACGCTAAACTAAACTTAAGACAAATTCATTTGAGGTTATTATGCAGCGACTTCTTAAGGTATCGCCGCTACTCGCTCTCCTGTTTTGGACAGCTTGTGCGGACGAAGCAGGTTCGGTTTTTCCATCCGCAGACATGAATCAGGAGCCCGACCAGGCTCAAGATGTGGGCGCTGATGAAGGTGGGCAGACCGATATGAGCGCGCCCGATCAGGCTGAGCCCGATATGGAGGAGCCCGATATGGAGCCCGATGCGCAGACCGATATGGAGCCCGACTCCGAGCCGGATATGGTCACAGCAGTTTGCGGAAATGGCGTGGTTGAAGAAGGTGAGGATTGCGACGATGAATCCGAGGACTGTGTGGACTGCATGTTCCTCTGTGGCAATGGCGCCCTTGATGATGGCGAAACGTGTGACACCGGAATCACCGAGGGGCCCGGCGCGTGCCCGAGCGCGTGCGATGATGCTGATGCGTGTACTACAAATGTGCTGCAGGGAAGCGATTGCTCCGCCGAATGTGTCTTTGACGCAATAACGGCCTGTGCTGATGACGATGGCTGCTGTGCTCCTGGATGTAACGCCAACAATGACAACGATTGTGCTTCCGTTTGCGATAATGGTGTCGTGGAACCGGGAGAAACCTGCGACCAAAACTGCCCAAGCTGCGATGATGGAAACGCTTGTACCGCCGACCTCGCCACGGGTTCTGCCGCCACCTGTGATTTGACATGCTCGAACACTCCCATCACCTCTTGCGTGGATGACGACGGTTGTTGTCCTATGGGGTGCGACCAAACTACGGACAACGATTGCTCGGCGACTTGCGGAGACATGGTGGTTGATGCGAACGAAACCTGCGACGGAAACTGCCCGACCAACTGCGATGATGGTGACGTATGCACCAACAACACGCTCACCGGGTCGCCTGCCCAATGTAACGTGGTCTGTCAGGATACTCCGCTAGGCTGCGTAGCAAACACCACCGACGGCTGTTGTCCGGCCGGATGCAATGCCAACACGGACGGGGACTGCTCGTCCACGTGCGGAAATGGCATCGTAGAGCCAGGAGAGGACTGTGATGCCGGCCCCAACGGTTCCCCAACTTGCAGTACCTCGTGCACGAGCGCATCGGTGGCTTTCAGGCTGAATGACTTGAATATTCGAGACCCCCACATCTACGCGAACCTCCCGTTCCTTGGCTGCTCTGACATCACAGACTCCGTGCCGTTCAATTTGGCACCGTCCATCAACCAATTGCTGGAGGATACGATCGTTTGCGACGGAGACTGTGCCGATACAAGTGACGACGATGGTTTCCTCGACTTAAGCTTCGTTCTCGAGTTTGTTCCCTTCTCTCAAGTAAACGGCGCCAACGGCCAGATAACGGTCTTTGAGGCCGACTGCGCGGCACCGCTATCGTCTACCCAATGCTCGCCCACCTCCGGAGGCGTGGCGCAAGTTGGGACGTACGCCAACGCCAACACCACCTGCTTGGCGCCCCTGCCAAACACAACACGCCCATATTCTCCCGCCATCACGTCGGCTTCTGGGCCATGTTTCTCAAGCGACTCCGTTACACTCAACGTCACGGTTTCGGGCATCGTGATTCCGCTCCAAGACGTCAGGGTCGCGGCCACCTATTCGGGCAATCCAGCGAACAACATGACCAATGGGCTCCTGCGTGGATTCCTCTCGGAGGCCGATGCCAACAGCGTCATCATTCCGGCTACAATAGACGTGGTAGGCGGGGAGCCACTCTCCAGTCTCCTTCCCGGTGGTACCGGCAACTGCGCCTCTCATAGTGACAAAGACGTTGGGCCAGGTGGACAAGTTGGATGGTGGTTCTACTTCAATTTCCCGGCTGCACGCGTCCCGTGGACGCCCTAGTGCCGACTTATTGGACCAGACTTGGTAATTTGCTATTCTTAAGGTCAAGTTGACGGTCTTCTTAAAGGAGGAGAAATGTCCAACTCTGAAGGAATTCAAGCCGTACCGAGCCTCTTTGCGTTCTTCTACGAAGAAGTCTCGCAAGCACTGCGCATCACCGGATGCGAAACCACCCAGGAAACAGAACACTATATCGTGAACCTGCTCGATGGCTTCGTACGCCTGAGCGAGGACCATATCGACGAAGTTGGATTTGACCGCCCGGCGGCAAAACTCCTCGAAGAAGCCATGAACGCCGAAGGCGCCCGACGAATCGAGGTCTACAGGCGACTCGGAGACACAAGCCTCTACAGCTGCGGGTTCTTTGAGCAGAAACTCTCGCGCTCCGCTGTCGGAACTCGCTACTACTCCGAGGTTGGGCGCACCGCGTACCGCTCCCTGAGTGAGATGATCAGCTTTAGAGAGCCGGGAAGCGTCTTCAAAGTGGTCTACGATGAGCTCTACCAGAAGTTCGACGACGTGGTCTCGGCGCTCCGCCTCGTAGGCATAGGAAAACGCTCAGACAGCCTCGTAGACAAATGGGCGAGCGGCGAGCTCGACGACCAGTCCATGATGCGCGCGGGTTTCTGGGTCAACGAGCCCGGCCAAGCCTGACCTTACGGAAGGCGACGGTTCAGCATATCAGCCAGCATGCCTGTAATCAGGATTTGCACACCGGTCACAAAAAGGAGCACGGTCGTCGTATCCCAAAGCTGCCCGAGCCACAGATACGTGCCCAATCCCACCAATATCGAAAGCCCCACGAAAGCGACCGACAATGGCAAGAATATGCGCAAGGGGTCGAAATACATGATCGTTCGGATGATCAACTTCGTGAAATTCAGGGTGTCGTAAATCGGTCGGATCTTCGATTTACCCTCACGCTTATTGTAGTTGATGGGCGTGTACTTGACCCGAAATCCCGCCGAGAACATGGCGAGCGTAATGGTCGTGGTGAACGAAAACCCGTTTGGGAGAATATTGTAAAACTCGCGCACAACGTCGCGCCGCATCAGCCTGAAACCGCTATTGAGGTCAGGGATGGTCTGCTGGCTTAGAATCTCAGCGAGCTTACGAAGGGCCCATTTCGGCGGCCTCCTGATAAGCGGGATATGCGTCTTCTCACCGATACGCGCGCCAACGATCATGTCGAAACTATCGCGGTCTTCGAGGACCTCGGGGATATGCACGTTTGGATAGGTCCCATCCGCATCCGTGATCAAAATCCAAGTATAGCGCGCATTCTCAATTCCAGTCTTGAGCGCTGCCCCATATCCTCTATTTCTGGGATGGTTCACCAGCCTAAGGACGTCATCCAGATAAGGCTCGATGGCCTCAGCCGTTTTATCTGTAGAACCGTCGTTAACGATCACGACCTCGAGCGGAATATCGAGCTCGAGTTTGAGCAACTCTTCCTTGAGTTCGCTCAGCGTCGGGGCGATTCCGTTCTCCTCATTATAGGCGGGGATAACGATCGAGAGCCCTTCGGTGACCTCATGGTCGTGAAGGGTGTGAAGCGCATCTGGACGCTTCAAAGTAGGGGTAGCAACACTCATTTGGGAAATCCTGCGAAATTCTAGACCAACAATAGATTTGCCCGCGCCTTCTATCACAACTTTCGATCAGGATGAACGACTTCTTTATGGCTACTTCAAACACGCGTTATAAGGGTCGGAGATAATCGTGAACCCTTCCAGGCACTGGTAGCCTTCATTTTGTCTGCATTCCGAGTTGAAGGTACACTCTTCTACGCAGAATCCGTCCTGCGAGAACTCGGTGTAACAACGATTTCCGCTAGGACATGAGTCGCCCAAAAAGATAATCGAAGTACATTCCAATGAGCAATATCCACCTGGCCAAGATGTTCCGCGCAGACACAATGCGTCATCCCCTCCGCTACACTGATACACGCCGGTGCACGACGAGCCGATGGCTCTAGAGCCCGCGCCGTAAGGGGCGCATTCGCGCGAATTGTCTTGCGACGCGTCGTCGTTATGACACGAGTAATTTGTTCGGCAGTCTGAGTTGTTCGTGCAGTTCTTCAGACAGACGCCAAGACCGTTTTGGTCCTTGTAGCCACAATGCGATCCCGATGGACAATCGTTGTCAAACTGGCAGTTGGCGCTGCAGTAGCCCTGGTGGAAGTCTGGGTCCGTGATGCAATTCGGGGTGTTGCCGCTGCATTGCGAGTGCGAGGTACAGGCCGACCCTACAGGAAAGCCCGTACCAGTCGCCACACAAGTATTGTTGGTGCATGCTTCGCCGGCCCCACAGCCGCCACAGTTCACAGTCCCTCCGCAGCCATTGTCGATGGTTCCACATTGGTTTGCCGTGCAGGTGCGTGGAGTGCATGAACAATCATTATCGTTCGCGAATGTGCAGCCAGCCGGGCAGCATCCGTCGCCTGATGAACACTGGGTGATCTGGGTCTCTGTGCAGATTGCGGTGCAGGATGCGGCACTGCCAGCAAGGCTCGCGGTGGCACATGTCGACGACGGGGTACACTGGCTTGGGCAATTCCCATCGCATGTTTCGCCCGCATCAACCACGCCATTTCCGCATGTTGGTGAACAATCGTTATCCGTCTCGAAGGTGCACCCCGCTGCACAACATCCGTCACCGCTAGCGCACTGCGCGATGATAGTTGCCACACATTGTGCGGTGCAGGCCTCGGCGCTTCCTCGAAGCTCGAGTTGAAGGCACGCGTCCTGTGTTTGACAGCTGCTCGGGCACACTCCAGCACCGGATTGAATGGCCGGATCACAAGCCTCGCCCTCATCCAAAACACCGTTTCCGCAAAACTCAGGGTCGGGATTGTTCAACGTGAGATTGTTGGATGTGTTCGTCTGCGTGTTGTTGGAGTTATTGAGCGCATTATTTGACGCGCGGTTATTGGAATCTGGGTTGTTTGTCGCTGTGGTGTTGTTGAATCCACTCGGTGTGGAGTTCTTCTTGACCACGTCATCGGCACACGAAATCACGAACACAGATGCTATCAAGACCAAAAATGGATGTACTCTCACCACGACCTCAACACGATTGATTTGCTGAACTTTTTCACACGCCTTCCTAGTCAAAGACAAGCCGGCAAACAAGCCAAACACTAAAAGTTTGAGAAAGTTTCAGACACCCAATTGCCCCTTTTTCCCTAAAAATCTCGGCGAGTTTGGGTAATAATCTGCGTGCCGATACACCCCATGCGGACATAGTCTGCGTAGACTGGAGGAGATTGATGTCCAAAGTTCTCGAACAATTTCTGGAACCAGGCGAAGAAATTCTCTGGTGGGGAAAGCCTCACCCGGACTTCAAGTCCACCGCGACCTGGGTGATTCAGGTCTGGGGGGCCATATGCTTTCTCTCCACCGGAGTCATTACCATGCTCGTGATGGCTAATGCCGATGAGATGGGCGACTCATGGGGATTTGCGGTCTTTTTCATTGTGCTCGGCGTGATCCTGACCGTCCTCTTTCTCTTCGGGTTTCCAATTCTCCAGGAGCGAAGAAACCTAGTGACCATCTACGCTGTGACTAACACTTCAGCCCTCGTTCTTGCGGGTTTCGGCGCGGGTAGATTGCAGAGAATGTACGTGGAGCCAGAACAGGATATTCGCCTCATCAGAAACGGGCGAAAACTCTACAACGTGCGCTACTACTACCAGCGCCACAGACGTGGACGCGGCGGGCGACACCAAACCACCTACCAGTTCAACGGCCTCGAGATCAAAGACGCAGAACAAGCAAGAGCGGCCTTGCTAAGATCGCAAGGCCGCATGAAATAGTCGTTCTGTTTTCGAGCAAAGTTTACGGGCGAGGACCAACCTGAGTGACTTGACCACTCGGGTATTCGGCACCGGTAAAGCCCGTGAAGTCTACAGAACCATTTCGGGCCTGATGGATTTTGGTCGGGACCTCACCAATAGTTGGTGTCCAGTAGTTGAACTTCGCGTCCGATGTTCCGGAAACCGTCATGGCAGCAAGCTCGTAGGCGGTTGAGGTGGCGTATTCGTCTGAGAGGACTTCATGGACGGTTATGGTGTCAGTGACAGAGCCATAACCGCTATCTCTCACCCGAACTCGCAAAGAAGTCACCCCCGATGGAATCTCAACCCAACCATTGAAATCCGAATTGAATTGCTGAATTGTGGACCCTGTTGTGGCGTTGATCAGATACCCAATGACGTAGTTCGTGGAGTAGTCCGTTTCGTTGTAGGCGATTCGCGCAAGCCTTGCTTCTCGTCCGTTTGGCAGCGTGTAATCACTCGAAGTAACCCCGGTAGAACTACAACAGCCACTATAGGATGCCGTGAGGACCGAGGATGTCGTAAACGCTTGAGCTATGGTGGTTCCAAGCACTGCGTTTCCGTAGATATTGCTGTAATTGAACTTCGCTGTGGGGTGGCTACTTACAGTTGAACGAAGTGCAACACCGGCGTCATCATTGAACTTTATGACGTTATTGTTCCCTACCATAGCGCTATTGCCGTTTACCCGAATGCCAGTAGCTCCATTATAGGTGATCAAATTGTAATTCACCCCTGGTGCGGCAGGTCCATTGACGTGCACACCGTCACCCTGGTTCTCCCGAACTGTGCTGTCCTCCAGAGTTCCGCCGTTTGCACCGTTGTAGAAGAGACCGTGACTCAACCCGTTGCGAATTGTCATACGGCTTAGAACTGGAGATGCAGCGCCGATATGAACACCATAACGCACAGCACCATCGACGGTGACGTAGCTCAAACTCGGAGCTCCAGAAATCACGTAGATTCCGTCGCGGCCGACTGTTGAGATGTTAACCCGAGTCAAAGTACTCGATCCTCGCAACATTACTCCCGTCTGCCCGTTGCGAAGATTGACGTCATTCCAAGTACTTTGATCCGCTCCAGAGCCGTCCAGATTCACCTCTTGGAACATATCGATATCAGAAGCACCAAGTCCCGCAATCAACACTTCGTTTCCTTGAGCGCCGTTGAGGTTGAATTGACCATTTGCCTTGATTTCAAAATCCCCAACGTTGTCCAAGTTCTGGTCGTGGTTGACGAAGAGGATCTGTGTGGAAGGATCGACATTCAATACCTGACCCGCCGGAACCGTCGTGTTGCCGGTTACGTAGATCGTTGAAGACCACGTTCCACTCACATTCCCCGCCATGTAAATGCCTGTGTCCCACGAGCTTGTGAACGGGACACCCACAAATCCCTGAACGTTCAGCATGTTTCTTGACGATTCAAAGGTACGCGTCATGACGTTTGGCCAAGTGCCAAGATAATTGCGCTGGAAGTCGATTGCGCTGTTCAATGAAGCGGCAACGTCGGCCTGCCCACTCTTCACGACTTCAACTTGCGAAACCGTGATGGTGTCAGTCACGGAACCATAGCCACTATCGCGGACACGTACCCGGAGGCTATTGACTCCCGAGGGAATTTCGATCCAGCCATTGAAATCACTGTTGAATTGCTGAATCGTACTGCCTGTCTCTGCATTGATGAGATAGCCGATCACGTAGTTAGTTGAGTAGTCGGTTTCGTTATAGTTGAGCCTAACTCGGCGGATCGTCGACCCGGCCGGTTTAGTCCAGTCTGAGGAAGTAACTCCGGACGAGCTGCAGCAGCCCGAGTAAGAGGCTGTAAGCACCGAACTCGTAATGATCCCTTCGTAAATCTCGGTGGAGCCTGTGGAGTTCGAGTAGATGTTGTTGAGATTGACAACCGGAGACGGCGAGTCCGACTGCGTGGTACTTGCTAATAGCTCGATACCCGCAGCAGCGTTGGTTCGGATCTGGTTTCGAGTCACGGCTCCACCGCTGTTTCCATTGAAAATAAGGCCGCGGTTGAGGTTGTTTTCCACCACTGAATCCGAAAGGTTCAATGTGCTCGTGTCCACGTATGCACCTTCGTCAGCGTTGCCCGCCAAAGTGCTTGTGGTCATGGTCACCACGGACGACTGGCGCAAGTAGATGCCGCTCTCGCCGTTCTGAGTGGAGCTCAATGAGGTGATGTCTACAGGGTTCGAACCGTTTCGAACCTCGACGCCGTTTCCACCACACTCTCGCGTCACCACGTCTTCCAAGCTCGCGTTGTCCGCGTTGTTCATGTCGATGCAGTTGTCCCGCGTGTTTCGGACTTCGGTGTTCGTGATCTGCGCATCGCTGCGTATATCAAGGCCGAAATCCGCATACTCGATGATCGCATGATCGATCACCGACCCAGCGCCGTTGAGGATGATTCGGTCCCAACCACCGGGTACCTTGGCTGTCTGGTCTTGTCCCGAGAATACAACGGGATCCGCCGCGGTGCCGTTGACCACCATATTACCGTTGACCGTGATTCGGTAGTCGCCAACGCCGCTTGGCGCCGCCACGTCCGAGTACACAAAGAGAATGTCGGTACCAGGGGCGATGGTCAGCGTGTTGCCAGAAGGCACGGTGACGTTGCCCGTTACGATGATCGTGCCGTACCAGAGTGTGGTGGTCACGTCGCTTCCGCCCACGTACTGAATGTCCGCGAAGCTCACTTGCCGAGTCGTCGACGTAGTTTGGCCAACGGCATCACGAACCACCATACGAATAGTATAGTTGCCGGAAGCTCCAAAGTCGTGACTTCGAATCTGTTGAGTAGAGAACGGCGTGTCACAGGTGCCGTCATTGTTCCAGTCCCAACATACTTCGAGGTCTGGCGTAGCCGTTTCAGTGTCGGTGGATCCCGAGGCGTCCACGGTCACCGTGGTCGTGTTGGTGATGGTCGCCGTGAACGATGCAACAGGCGCGTCGTTTCTAACGTCTAGGTATGCAAAAGCCGAACTTCCGACGATTCCGGTGCTATCCGTGGCCTGCGCCTGAAGCACGATCTGAGTGTTTGTCGGGTGATTCGCAGGTACAGTGTAGAAGTACTCGTGTGGAGTTGATGTGGTGCTGCCAAGCAGCGCGCCGTCAGCGTAGTAGCGAACCTCCGAAATGGTTCGCCCGGCGTTCGGCGTGGCGTCCACCAACATGCGGTGAACATTGCCCTGCGTCGTCTGCAGGGTTCCCTGTGGGGAAATCAAAACCACCTCAGGAGCCGTGGCGTCCTGACATACGTTTAGGGTGCAAACCTGAGTACCAGGGCAGTCCGCAGCAGTTGACCACTCCAGGCATGAGTCCGTGTCGTAGTTTCCGCAAGTTCTGACTTGTTCGCCTGAGCATTGCGTGGCGCCTTGGGCGGAACACTCATCGGTGCAAGGATCCTGACAGGTGGTGCCCTGACACGTTTGTGAGCCCGAACATGCCATGGATGGTCCCCACTCAAGACACGTGTCCGCATCAAAGTTCCCACAGCTCTGAATCTGTGTGCCGTCGCATCGGGTCTGCCCCATGGAACAGTCATTCATACAAGAGATCGCGGCGGCACCGGGCGTAGGAGACGCCTGTACCGTAAAGTCTACAGAGTTGTCGTCCGTGTCATTTGAGTCGAGGTCGCGCGACAAGCTCGCTCCGTTTTGTGCCGAGCCGGCAGCTGTTCCCTCGCCCGCAAACGTATCATTCGCCCCGAAGCTTCCGTAACCGAGTGCGTCCACTACGCGGCCTCGCCAGCGCACTTGAACAGAGTCAGGTCCGTTCTGGAAGTCGACCGCGGTTGAGGTCATTTCTGCCGACGCCACCAGTGTCGCGTCACCGTTCGGATGAGCGATCACGAAGAATCCGTCTTGGCCAATCGTCTCGCCGGTCAAGGGGATTGAATTGTAATCGCCGCCGCCTGACCCGTTGACGCCCACGACCGAGTAGCCGTCCAACGACTGACCAGGAGGGCCAGAAAGCTCCACGAAGAGCGTATTTCCAGCTGCCGAATCGGTGCCCATGGAGTCATAGACAAGCTCGTTGATAAGTACGATGGCTGGCGTTGCGCCAAGTTCACATGCGCCAGCGGCACAGACTTCATAGGACTGACAGGCGGTGGTGGTGGACCACTCAAGGCAGTTGTCTAGGTCGAACTGACCGCAGCTTCGCGTTCCGTTTCCAGAACACTCGACCGCGCCCGATGTGGTGCACTCGTCTGAGCAAGGCAAGTCGCAGGTGTCGTTGGTGCAGGTTGCGCCGCCAGGGCAGGCCACCGCGCCACCCCACTCCAAACAAGGGTCGGCATCGTAGTTTCCGCAGCTCTCGAGCGAGTTGCCTGAGCACTGGGTCGCGCCTTGAGTACACTCGTCGGAGCACGTCGCCACGCATTGTCCCTGGCTACATGCGAATCCAGCCTGACAAGGCACTGGGCTTGATCGATCGAGGCACGCATCACCGTCAAACTGCCCACAGATCGAAACCCCGGAGTTATCCGGCGAGCAGATCGCGGCACCCGAGGTCGGGCATTCGTCCGAACAATTCGCCGCACAAACGCCGTTGGAGCAGGTTTCTGCGGCGGAGCACGCCACAACCGGACTCCAGGCTAAACAGCCCTGTGCGGTGCGCTCACACGTTCTGACGCCGTTTCCTGAACACTCTTCAGCACCTTCCGTGGAGCACGTGTCCGAGCAAGGCACCGCGCATGTTCCGCTGGCACATGATTCGCCTGATGCACAAGGCTCAGCCGGTCCGAGGTCCAAACAGGAGTCCGAGTCAAACTGTCCGCAGGTGCGCGTCGCGTCGCCAAAGCAGACCGACTCGCCCGCGGAGCACTCGTCGGTGCAGGCTTCAGTAGTGTCTACACACGCACCTTGCTCGCAGCGCTCATTTGCGCCACATGCCACACCCGCACCCGCTTCACGGCAAGAATCCGCGTCGTAGTTGCCACAAGTTCCGACGGTGTTCTCGTCCAAACAAACCGTTGTGCCGCTTGGGCACTCGTCCCTGCATGGCGGAACGCATCGGTCCTCAAGGCAGCTATGGCCCTGTGTACACGCGATGCTCTGCGAGAACTCTACGCACTCGTCGTCGTCGAATTGGCCGCAAATCTGGAATGCGCCGGTGCCATCACAAACCTGCTCGCCGGGCTGACACTCATCTTCGCAACCGGGTCCCAAATCCGGATCCATATCCTCGCCCATATCCGGGTCGAGGTCGGGATCCTGGTCCGTCTCCATGTCTGGAGTGTTATTCTCGCCCATATCGTTTTCGTTATTGGTTCCTCCAATATCCGAAGTCATATCGGGTTCATTATTGTTATTATTGGTCGGGTTAGGTCTAGGCGTCGGGTCGTCCGAACAACCCAGCGCACTGGCCAAAACCAGTACAAATGCACTCTTTAACACGGAAATTTTCATCTTCTCCCTCGGCAATTTAGCAAGGCATTACAAGCAGGTACGCGCGCCTTTTGCGATCATTGGCGAGCATTATCAGAGTGGTGTTCGGTTTGGAAACTGAAAGAAACTGAAATTGCAAAAGTCCCCCGCTCGGTGGCAGACTCTTGAGTCTATGACCACACCGCCGCGCCGAAATATGAGTTCGCAAAACGCCGAACTCTCCCTCGAAAACCTCGCTGGAACCGTGCTCGATCAGCGGTTTCGCCTTGAGCGAATCCTGAGCTCTGGAGGCATGGGCGTGGTCTTCAAGGCTACACAACTCAGCGTCAACCGCGCCGTGGCCATCAAACTCATCAAGCCCGACCTCGCAGGCGACTCGGACCTCATCGCGCGTTTTGTTCAAGAAACCGGTGTGATTGGAAAGCTGAGCCATCCCAACATCGTGCAGTTCATCGACTCGGGTCGCGACCTAAATGGCCTTACGTACATCGTGATGGAGTATGTGCGCGGCGAGACGTTTCGGCATGCCCTTGAGTCCGCTCGGCTATCGCTGCTGGAGATCTTGCACGTCTTTGTTCAAGTCTGCGATGCCCTCATCGAGGCTCACCACCTTGGGATTATCCATCGTGACCTCAAGTTCGAGAACATCATGATGGTGCGCCACCAGGATGACCGAATTCACGTCAAAATTCTCGATTTTGGGGTCGCACGAGAGCTCGAGAAACGCTCCGAAATCACGCGAGCAGGGGAAGTTCCCGGCACACCCGGAATCATCGCTCCGGAACTTCTGGATTCCTCGGAGCCGAGCGCGCAAAGCGACCTTTACTCCCTCGGCGTACTCCTCTTTACCGCGTTGACCGGAAGGCCACCGTTCGAGGGGCGAAACGACTTTGAAGTGATGCGTGCGCATCAGATCGAGGACATCCCGAATCTCTATGAGCTTCTGGGGGATTCAGTGCCAGAAGTGATCATCGAGTTGGCCTACGAGCTCATGCAGAAGGAGCCGGGCGAGCGCCCAGACAGCGCTCAGGCGGTCAGAGACAGGTTGGAAAGGATCATCGGTGACTTGGAAAAGCAGATGATGGATCATCCACGCTACGTCCCGCCTCTACGTGATCACCTGCGCCCGTTCCACGCACCCCGCATGATAGCCGCCAATAGGTCTCAAGAGTTCTTGGCTGCAGCGCCGCAGGCACAACCTGCCCAAGAGACGGCATCGGTGGCGCCGATGTCGGTGGTGACCGCCCTGATTGTGGTGATCATACTAATGGCCGTCGCGCTCGTGTATTTGCTCTACAAACAACACGTTCTTACGACGGCCATCTAGGTGTTAAGCCAGGCTTAGTGGGCGAGTGCCGCCTTGACCCATTTCGAGCAGCTCGTGCGGTTGATGGTGGTTGGAATCTCGTTGCAGATTACGCTTTCTGCGCGCAAGCCTTGAGCCTCCAAATCCTTCACTTCTGGCGCGATGTCCACAAGTGCACGGTTGAACTCCGTGTTAAACGTCACACCGAGTGCTTGGTCCACACTCTCAGCGGCGACAAGCGCCGTGAAATACTCAGCCGTCACGAGATTTCGGTCCGAGGTCGTGCGCTCCGTGCAGTTCAGATAACGGTCAAAGAGCCCGCTGAAGTCTGAAATTCGCTCGCCTACCTGGAAAGGTGCTCGCTCTTCAGTGATGCTCCGCCACTCAACCATCAAGCCCGTATGAAGTAGTTCGCACGAATTCGGGTTGTGTGAGAGTGCTCGGCGATACCAGTTGCGAAGCATCGCTGTGTTGTAGTTTCCGGTGTAGAGCGACGCCCACGCGAGGTTATTATGCAAGGTGCCCGACGTCGTTTGTACAGATTGCACGCCGTCCATCAAGACCTTCTCAGCGCGCGGATAGTCGTCGACTTTCAGGAAAAGAATACCGGCCGTATTCACCAGCGCCTCGCTTGAAGGATAGTGCTTGGCAGCAATGCTCGCCACGCCTGCGGCGCGACGCGTATCGCCGGTATCCTCTACACACGTGATGTAGCGGTACCACTCGTACTCACTCCATGTCGCCGGATTTTCACCGTCACCGTTGGCTTGAGCCACGTTCGAGCACGAGTCGTGAGAAACCATGGGGTCTACATCAGGTTGGCCATAATGATTTATCATCAAGGTCAAGCCCACTACTGTCCAAGCCGCCACGGCAAACGCCGCAGGGTAGGTCACTAAGGATCGCGCTGATACAGCCATGTCTTCTCCTGTTTAACTCGTTGCTCTTTGAAGTTTACGAAAATCAGCGTCGGATATCAATTCTTGGCTGAGCTTTTTTGGCCGACCCACATCGTGTTGCAGCAGCCATAAGCCGCTGGCACGTGTGCTGAGTGGAAGCGACTGGAGTTGCCCCTTCGCAAAGCGCCGCGCGATCAACCTTTGATGTGTTAGCATTCATGGCCTGCTTAGCGAGCGCGATTCCTGAATGCGTCCGAGCCCATGCAGGCCGTTGACCCTCGGTCTGAAGCTTCGCCACCTCAACATCGAGCACCGCTGCGCCGAGCACTTCTTCTACGATATGACGCTCACCGCTCTTGAGGCGCTTCTCACAACCATCATACTGCTCACGAAGCGCATCGTAGCGGTTGAGTGCGTCACTTCGCACGTGCGAGGAGCCAGATGCTGCCATCGCGTACTCGACCCACATACCGGTGTGGACAGCCTCACAATTGATGCCGCTGGTATCTCGCTTCAGTGCTGACTGATAAAGAGTTCGCGAAGTCTCAAGAGGCATTTCCCTGGGTACCCAGAGGCTCGCCCACGAGAGGTTGTTCTCCATGATGCCGCTCGTGAGCTGCACCTTGTTGATGCCGTCGCGAAGTACCGACACAGCCTCCTCGTAAGCACCGGTCTCGATCAGGTGATAGCCCTTGATATTGTAGAGGGTCTCTGACTTCGGATAACTTTGAAGGCCAAGGTCCGCCACGTCGATCGCCATAAACGCTTGCTCAGCGTCGTCATAGCAAAACGCCACGTTAACAAAATCAGTCTCTGACCAATGTTGCACGTTCGGCGAAGATGCCATGTGCGCACACTCAGCAAAAAGCTGCGTGTTCCTCGGTTCGTACGTCTCAACTTGGACGGGGCATTGGAATGCACTCCATGCTGCTCCCAGTGCAAGGACTGAAACGGTGGTGCCTAAGAGCACTGCCGGGCTCTTGATCAACGTCTTGGGTGTGATGGCCATGTTCTCCTCTTCTCGGTTTTTTCCGCTTAATAGCGCCCTTTGCGGGTCTTATACGTCTCTAACAACCCGCATCCATCATTGTATTCCTTCAAAACACAAAAGTCTAACGGTCGGGTAAAAACACTTTTTTGAACAAAATTCGCAACACTTTCCCAAAGTGTCCGAAAATAGAACTTAGACGCCCGAAACTTTGCGGGTGCGATTCTTTAAGGAGACACTATGGGGCTATCATTTACCCACGCAGCCATGGAGAAGCTCTTGGAAAGGAGTCTGACCTCTGTGTTGCGTTTGACTGGATTGCCAGCTCCCAAAGACGGGAGCAGCATCGAAGATAGAAAGACCGAGTTCACCAGGGCAACACCGTCGGTGAGACGCGCAGACTGCGTTTTCCTTGTTCAGGCATCACACGAATACTATGTCGTCGGGGAGGTACAGCGTGAGATTGATCCGGAAAAACCCGATGTCTGGACAGATTATGTCGCGTTCATGAAGGGGCGGGGCAAGCCCGTCGAGCTTATCGTAGTGACCTTTTCCACGGAGGTTGAGGCTTGGGCAAGAAGTCCAATTCAATTTACGAGTCGTGGGAGTTGGACGCCAACGGTGATCGGGCCTTCCACCACGCCCAGGATGCTCACGTCGGAGCAGTTGGCTGAAAACCCCTGGTGGGGGCTATTTTGCTCAATGATACACGCGAGGAAGGACTACGCCGAACCCTTGTACAAAGCGACGATGAATCAATGCATCGATAGCTACGAAGCGGGAAAGCTATCACACCGGGACATGGACGAAATTTCTGATACAATGCTAGAAGTTGTGACTGAGAGAGTCAGGCAACACTTTATGGAGCTCGACATGAGAACACGCACATTTTGGGAAGAATTTAAGGCAGAGGCATTCGAGAAAGGCATCGAAGAAGGTGTCGAGAAAGGCATCGAAAAGGGCATCGAGAAAGGCAAAGAAGAGGGCCTGCGTGCCTCTGTCTTGCGGGTTGCCAAAGCTCGTGGCCTCTCGTTGAGCCAGAAACACTTGGAGATTTTGGAAGGATGCCACGACCAGCACCGTTTGGAGCAGTGGCTTGAGGCGATCGTCAGTGCCGAGGACTCGAAAGACGTATTCGAATCGTGAGACGGCTCAGCTTCTTATGTGCCCTGTGCGCAATACTCGGCTGTGGAGACGAGTCCTTTACACCGCCAGTCGCAGATGTTTGGGAGCCGTCGAGCTATGGCTCATTCATCACGGATGCATGTGGTGTTGGGCTCTCCAACTTTGAGGAGTCACGTTGGGACCACCGGGAAGGTTCAAGCACACTGCACCTTGAGATGGCTCAAGGTTGCGGGGTGTATCAAGGAACCATTGAGTTCACCGAGAATCTGGACCTGCCCCACATGCCGACATGGGAAGTTACCACGCAGATGTGTATTCAAAGAGGCCTACAAGCCATGGGAAAATCGACTACCTCTGCCGCCGGATAGGTCCCGGAACAATTAGACATCCAACCCAAAATGGCGGGCATAAGCCACCAACGCATCAACAGGGGCGCGAAATGTTTCGTCGGATTGTGGGTTAAATACTACGCCCATAATATGGGCCGCGTGTTCTTGAACCAAACGCGTGGACTTCAGCGGGTCGAGTACCAACATGTTCAGGTTGCCGTCGGGTAGAAGCAGGTCGTGCTCCCGCTCGAATTTCGAAAGCTGGCGAAAGTTCGTAAACGCCAGCAACCACGCGCCATCTTCCTCCTGCATGACCATCGGCGTGGTGGCCCCCGGCGCCTTTTTACCGGGCGCGAAATACCAGGCTCCAAGCAGGTATACCGCTTTCCACATCGCCTCGATATTGGCCGTGGTCGGCTCGTTCTTCGCGGTCTTGATCAGGTCTCGTAGTTCGATCATGTCTGGTCTTCCGAGTGGGTTCTGCCTATGGTCCTGCCCGAGTGTGGACCAGAGAGGTTAAGATGTTCAACCTTCGAAATTTAGGAAATTACTTCGTCGCGTCGCTTGTCTTCTTAACATTGCTCTTCCCGGCCGCAGCTCAACTCCAGCCCGCACAATCCAATTCAGCTCCTAGTTCCGAAGGCGCCTCTGAGGTCAAAGAGTGGATCTGCCCCATGAAATGCGATGGCCTGCACTTTGATAAGGCCGGCGACTGCCCGATTTGCGGCATGCATCTCGTGCCGCACAAGGTAGCCGTAGAATCCGAGTTTTTCTCGGACGACCTGCTTGAAGGCGCCGAAACCATCGTACCACCGCCCGAAAAAGCCCTTATGCCAGGCCTGACCTCCGCGCATTTTTACACCGGTGTGGCAGGTCTATTCCTGATCACCTTCCTGCTCGGCATGGTCCTCAAGGAGCCCACCCGAAACTTGCGCCGCACGCGCGAGCGCTGGAAGTATCCCCGGTGGGAGCTAAAATGGGGCTGGATTCGCAGATTCTTGCGCTGGCGAGGGGCGCAATTCGCGTTGCAGGTGCCAGTTGTGGCGCTTTTTGTATTGGTAATTGTGGCGGGGCTCATCGGAAATCAGGACCCGTCGCGAAATATCGCGCCGGTCTTGACCTGGAATATCTGGTGGATGGGGCTCATCTTCTTCGCGTTTTTCGCGGGCCAGGTCTGGTGCACCGTCTGCCCCTGGATGGCTGTCCCAGACTGGATCACGCGCTTCGCCGCTAAAATCCGAGGCCGCGTAAAGCCGATTGGACTGCACAAGAAATGGCCGCGCACCATGCGAAACCTCTACCTCGCGAGCGCGTTCTTCTTCGGCGTCTCCTGGATCGAGCTCGCCTACGAAGCCCCGTACCGCCCAGCGCTCACAGCCTTTATGGGCTTGAGCATGGTGGGTCTAGCCGGGCTCACCTTGGTGGTCTTTGAAAAGAAGTCGTTCTGCCGTTGGGTGTGCCCGGTCGGGCGAGTCACCGGTCAGTACGGCACCACCGGGATGTTGGAGATTCGGCGCCGAGACGTAGACATCTGCGCGGGTTGTCAAACCAAAGACTGCCTGCACGGCAATGAGCGCGGCTTGCCTTGCCCCACCGAAGAGTTCATGGGCGCCATGAATGAAAACACCTATTGCACCATGTGTACCGAGTGCATCCGAACCTGCCCGCACGACAACGTCGCCCTCAACGTGCGAGCACCGCTCGCGGACCTCATGGGGCCGCATCGAAAACGCCTCGACGAAGCATGGTTTTTGCTCATCATCCTTGGAATCACGCTCTTTCATGGCCTCGCGATGATTCCCGTGTGGTCGCACGACACGGTGCCGCCGGCGCGTGAATGGAGCCTTTCGACGCTCGGTTTCGACCCCGGCTACCTGACCACGTTCACCATCGGCATGGTTGCATTCCTCGGCGGACTAGCGCTCATTTACGCCGCGTTCTGCGCCCTGATTCGCGTGGCTTCCGGCAACCTGACACTAGGCTTTAAAGAGTTCTTCATCGGCATGGCGTACCCACTTTTGCCGCTCGCGCTCGGGTATCATCTGGCGCATAACGCGCTTCACTTTTTCTACGAGGGAAGCAAGCTCTTCCGCCTCATCAGCGACCCCTTCGGCTGGGGCTGGGATATCTTCGGGACCGCACAAAGCCCGCTCACCATGCTGATTCCTATCGAGATTCTCTGGGTCGTGCAGGTCATTCTGGTGCTCGCCGCCCAAATCTCGGGCGTCTTCCTGATTCGCCGCGCACTCTTCCGGATGCTCGGAAATCGCCGGCAAGTGCAGCGTGCATTCGTCGCAGCCGCACTCTTGCTTATGGTCATGAGTTTCATCAGCCTCTGGCTCTTGAACCAGCCGATGGAAATGCGAACGGCATAATTTGGTCTTCCCGCAAACCAAACCCGCGTGTAGTCTAGCGCACCATGAAGTTGATCCTCGCACAACCTGAGCACTCCAAGCATATCGCGGCCTTCTACAACGCGATCCACGGCACCGATTTCCCGCATCCAGAACTCTTTGACGAAGATACCGTCGCGCGCCTGCTCCAAGATGGTGAGTTGGCTATGATTGTGGCGTCTAAAGAACAGCGGATTGTGGGAGCGGGCCTTGCGTTTCCGCAGGCCTGGAATGAAACTCTGGAGATCGGCGCGCTTTCGGTAGATGATGTCCCGGAAAGAAACCAGGTGGCCAAAGCACTTTTTGAGGCTTTGCGTCGACTCGGTCTAAAACGCTACGGCATCGCGTATTTTCGCGCCCCAACTGAGGCGGCGTTTCGCCGCGGGCGAGATATCGGCGCCACCTGCTGGGGATTTCGTCCGATGCCAGGCTCGCGTCAGATATCCGATGCTGAAATGATCATGGGATTCATAGACGCCAAAGGCGGGCAGGGCGTGCGCATTCGGCCGCCAGATAATGAGATTACGCGACTTCCATTCGCGGCCCGAATCATCGAAGCCCTTGAACAAGAAGCCGACGAGATTCCCTACCCCAAAAACTTCCCGGTTGGGTCGCCACGAGGCACCGGAACCGTAGTGATTTCGGGGCGAATCTGGCCGACGTACCACTCCAAAGGCAACTATATCACCATCGAGAATTCAGCTGGCAGATACCCGGTTGAAATTATCCGTGAGTTCGTGGAGAAAGTGCGTGAGAAGGGCGTCTCAGATATTCGAATGGCCGTTCCCGTCAACCACGACGACGCTTATGACGACCTGTTAAATCTGGACTTCAAACCTGTCGCCTATCTCCCTGGTTGGTTCTTACGTGGCCCGCACCGGTTCGACTGCATCCAGATGGTGGCCGGCATGCCGCGCATCCCCAGAATTACTGATGATTTTATAGAGCGCGCCGCCGGGAAGGTGGTTTCCGAGTTGACGCCCTAAGGCGCGTACCGAATCACGCATTCGCGAGACATCAACAACACTTTCTGCACGACCCACTCGATAGAGCGACCAGCCCTCAGTGCCGCGACCTCCATCTCGTCGGCGCACTCCGCGCTCAGAGATACGGTGGACGATACAAGCCTCTCGTTCCGGTCCACATAAGGACAAATACACGGGGTATCCACCACATCTCGCGTCAGTTTCCACGCGTGCTCAATCAACTCGCCCACTGTCACCTGTGTGTCGCGGGAAACGCGCGCGTAATCTTGATGCACGCTCTCAGGAAGCTCGATCTTAACGTCGACGCGTGTGGTGTCGGGATTCAAAATCCGATGCTCGAGCATCGCCAGAAAAAGCTGTTCGCCCGAATAATCGCGGTCGATATCCAAGAAGAAGCTTACAAACTCGAGGTCCGAAAGTTTTATCAGGAATTCGCCCGACTCGGCCCCCTGATCGGCTAAGAGGCTTTTCAAATAGTCAGCCACTGCGATGTAGAGAGAAGGGCTTAAATGGCAGAGTTCGTGGGTCTCATCGCCCACACACAAACAGGCGCGCCAGCCGTGTTTGGTTTGCATGATATGAATGTCGCCGTCGACTTGAATCGCATCCACAAGGAGTGCGTGAACGATTCGGGTCGCGGTTTCTTCCGCATTGATTTGAGCTTCTGAATTCATGGATTCCTCCAAGATGGCTCGATAGATTCCAGGGTGGTGAAGCCCCACCCCATACAGACGATGTAAAGATGCGCGGACTTCGGATTCAGGTGCAACAACCATCGTCACGTCCCGCCCAACCATGCGTTTTAGTTCAATCGGGCAGGTGGCCAGCGGATTGGACAAAGCAATGACCAACGAGCCGTTCTTCTGGCCCACCGCAACACCCCCGATGGCGGTCGCAATGCTCTCATCGAGCGCCTGCGCCATACACTCCTCCGCACACAAGCTCGGAAGCATCGGGAGGCCCGTACGATCAGCCAGGAGCTTGGCCAGAAGACATTCTTCGATCAGTCCGAGCTCGTCCAACTCTTGGATCAGAGACGTACCTCGCTTTTCCGACCGCTCAAGCGCGTGCTCAAGCTCAGCTTTGGGGACGAGCCCTAACTCGTCTACAAGCTTTATCAGTGCAAGGTTCTTCATGTTGAATCAATCTCCTATCCTACCTCAGAGATGCGAGGATAGAAGGGACAGATTCATTTGGTGGTAAGTTTCGTATACAACAAGTGATCGAGAACATGCTCTAGGAACGGGCCCGGATAGTCTTCCATCAACGCGTGTCCGGCACCTTCAAGGACATGCAGGACGGCGCCGTCATACGCTTCCCGCAGCAATATCGCGTCCTTGAGCGGCAACATCGGGTCCTTTTCTCCCCAGAGGAAGAGCAGATTAGTCTTGGGCTTTAAGTACTTTAGGCGGTCGGGCTCGCGCAGTAAATCGGCCCCGAGGTCGATCAAAAACTTGATGCGGTCGCGTTCCTTGAGCGGCTCCATGTAGGTTTTTCGCTCGTCTCGACTCATGCGTGCGTGTTCCCATTGCAGCGGCTCAAAAAGCCTCAGGGTCACTTGATGCGCCACGAGCCGGTTAAGTCCGGGTGGGAGTCTCGAGATGATTTCGGGGGCACCTGGGGCCCTTGGAAGCCTCATCCCAGGGCTCGCCAAGACGTAGCGCCCAGAGTTGAAGTCCGCCATCCCCGCCATTAGCGCCCCGAGTGAGTGCGCCACCACATCTACGCGACCGTGCCGACTCTCAAGTTCTCGCACGATCGTCTCGAGCCAATGGCTGAGTGACACAATGGTCGGCGCTATCCCCTTGAAACTCCGGTCGAGCCCGTGGCCCGGCAGGTCCAAGACCAAAACTCGCCAGTGTTTGCTGAGCTCGGCCACCACAAACCGCCACGCCATCGCTTGAGCCAGATAGCCGTGAACTAGGACCAAAACCGGGGCGCCTTCTGGGCCGACCTCGTACCAATGGGTGCCCTCTGGAAAACCTTCGGGATACCTTGAGACCACCGGATAATCTGGCTTTGGGCTCGCGTGCAGCATTACTCGTAATCCTCGACGGGATTCTTCAGGCGCCCGTCCGGCGAGGTCCCGTAGAATTCAGGATGCGAATGGTTGCGCTGAAGGCGCGCAAAGGCCAACGCGATCCCCTTGAAGCCGTGTTTTTGTATGGCTTCGCGCGCAAACGCTGAACACGTCGGCTTGAAACGGCAGGTGGGCCCGTCAGCTCGACTCCACGTGTGCTGGTAGACTGCAAACCAAAGACTCGCCACGGAACTCAGCAACGACTCGTCCGCTTGCCCTCCCTCTCTTTGGTGCTCCAGGCGACTTTCCAACAACGCCGGATTGGCCGAATTGCCAAATGGAATCTGGCCCGAATACTCTTCAGCACCACGCGGTCCCGGTAAATCAGGCGCCGCACAACTCAACAAGAGCACACACATCAAGGGCCAAAATCGCCTCAATGCTCACTCCGCGTTATTGAGTTCCACCAACGCCTGGTAGAGGTCTTCGCCACTGAGGCCGCGGTCTTTGATGCTCTCAGCGAGCTCGATTTGTGAGTCGATGAGTTCGGTCCAGCCGTCCGGCACTGCGCCTCGGACGATGATGCCGTTGACGAACGATGTCGGCGTGCCGTTGACCCCAACGACCTGCGCCAATTTGAGGTCTTCAATGACTCGTGCTTGGTAGGCCTCGTTGCTCAGGGCGGCCTCGATTGCGGCAGCGTCTACACCCACTTCGGCCCCATACTCAGCGAGCTTCGCGTTATCCAACGCGTCCTGGTTTGCGAACAGAATATCGTGGTATTCCCAGAACTTTCCAGCGTCCTGAGCCGCCATACTCGCCAGCGCCGCAGGCATCGCCTGAGGGTGGAAATCTAGCGGGAAATGCTTGTAAACAAAGCGCACCTTGTCTGGGTACTTGGCGTGGATTTCCTCAAAAACTGGGAGGATTCGAGAACAAAACGGACATTGGAATTCCGAGAAGACCACGATTGTCACAGGCGCATCAATCGGTCCTTTGACTGGTGAAGTTCCCACCGGCACGTAGCGCGCCTCCTCAAGAATCTCTTCTTCTGGCTCTGGCTCTGGTAGCTCTTCAGGAGCCTCATAATTCACAGCAACCATGCGCCAGTAGATATCCTCGTGGTCTACGCCCGCGTTTCGCATCACGTCCACAAATGCCTTTTGTTGAGCCACAAGTCGCTGCAATTCGTCCTGAGTTTGCACACCTACTGCGCGCACACCATTGATGAACATGGTCGGGGTGCCATTGACACCGAGCTTAACGCCTAGGTTTAAGTCGGCCTGGACTTTTTCGATATCAGCCTCATTTCCAAAATCGGCCTGGAATTGTTCCATATCAAGGCCGAGCCCTGCGGCGTGGGCCTTGATAAAGTCTGGCGCGAGCTCGGTCTGCTTGTCGTAAGCGAGCTCCACAAACTCCCAGAACTTCCCTTGCTTGCCGGCAGCCATGGCCGCTAGAGCCGCTGGTACGGCCTGCTCGTGGAATGGAAGCGGCATATTCTTAAACACAAGTCGCACGTCTTCCGGGTTGGCGGCCTGAACAGCCTTCAATTCGCTATGGGCACGCGCGCAGAATCCACATTGCAAGTCCGTGAACATCACGATTGTCACCGGAGCTGTGGCCGGCCCGATAGTATGCGAATCCCCAACGGGAATCGGGTTGAACGAGTCATCCCCACTGGCGAACGCCTTCTTAGATTCCACGTTTTTTGTGGCCTGGAGCGCGGCATCCGGCGAGGCGCAAAAGGTCAAAACCTTCTGAACATCGGGACCCACACAATCTTCGAGTTTCATCTCACTTGGCTGAGAAGACGCGCACGAAAGCGCAAAACACGCCAAAAGACCCGCAAAAATATTCTTTTTCATCCATGTACCAATTTAGGAAGACCGAAAAGCACGGCAAGCGCCACCACGAGATAGAGAGCGCGAGTGTAGGTAAGCCAGATTCCCATGCGGTTTAGCCGCTCGAAGTACACGCGTTCTTCGGGCAGGGGCTCACCTTTTGGGTAGACGGCGCGAGGCAAAATGAGTACCGCCAAAACTACTGGGACCACGACGCCATAATAAACCCACGCGTAGTCCACGAAGGCATGCATCACCCCAAGAACCAGGAAAATTGCGAAAAACGCTAGCGAAAGCCCGGCTCGCCAGACCACCTGCTTGTACTGCTTTTCCATGATCAGGCTTCTTCGTCCATCATGTCATCGTCTGAATACTCGACATCCTCGCCGAGAATCGCGCGGCTCCAGTGAAGCACGCCGCCTACGAGACCGATGGCGATATAGAGCACCATCAAAAGCACCAACGCGGCGCCAGGCTTGAAGGTATAGGCCACTGCACCAGCAAGGAAGATTGTGGCCAGCGCCAAGACGCCTGCGCGTCCGCGGAAGTTCACGTCCTTAAATGTGCGGTACCGGATATTCGACACCATCAGTGCTCCGAGGAGTACAGCCATGGCTGCAACGCTTGTGGCTGCACCCGTCGTCATCTGACCTGTAGCCGAGACGTGAGCCAAAACCACCGCGACCACCGTGCCGGCAGCAAGCGGTGACGGAAGGCCAAGGAAGTACTTCATCACGCCTTCGTTTTCGGATGCCATCACGTTAAATCGCGCAAGCCTAAGGGCCGTGCACGCCGTGAAACAAAAACCGAAGAAGAGCCCCCACGTCCCGAGGCTTTTCATGCCCCAGGCGTAGAGCAACATGGCCGGCGCCACACCAAATGAAACCATATCGGCAAGGCTATCGAGCTGCACACCAAGCGCGCTCTCCGCCTTCGTCATTCGAGCCACGCGGCCGTCGAGCGCGTCACACACCATCGCAACTACCAGCAGCCAGGCGGCAAACATGATATCCGTGGGTGTATCCCCGGTCAGGGCCAAGTTTATGCTGCAAATTCCGCAGAAAATGCTCGTGAGCGTTAGCGAGTTCGGGGCAATATATTTAGCTTTGCTAAGATCCATAGCAGCCTAGTCCATCCTTGGCGGGTACCTTCGTGTCCGCAAGATACCACGCGGTCTTCAATGCAGGGGCATGTGTACCGTTTCACCACACAAAAGTCAACGATGACCCCTGAGTCACATGGGCCCCGAGACCGAGCTTTGCTCAAGAATCGAACGGGTTATTCGAAATTTTGCGGATCAACGTGTTGCGCCCGATGTTCAAAATCCGTGCGCATTCGGAGCGATTGCCGTCGTGCCGCTCAAGGAGCCATTCGATATAGCGCTCTTCGAGCTCGGAAAGGGTCGGCTCGTCAGCAAACGGATTGCCGGAAACCCTCGTGCTAGGCGGCAATGAGAGGTCTTCTTCTAGAATCTCGTTGCCCTCGCAGAAGATCGTGGCCGACTCGATGCAATGCTCCAATTCACGCACGTTTCCGGGCCAAGGATGGTGGACGAGTGCCTGCATCGCTGCTGCGGAGATTCTGTGAACCGAGCGCCCGTGTCTTCTCGAAAACTCACCGAGGAAAAAGTGCGCGAGCGTCTCGATATCGTCCTGGCCCCGCTCTCTGAGCGGCGGAACCGCGAGCTCAACCACCCTCAAACGGTAGTAGAGGTCCTGGCGAAACGCCCCATTTTTGACCATGGTTTCGAGATCGCGGTTGGTCGCAGCAACTACTCGAATATCCGCACGGTGCGTTTGGTTGCCGCCCACACGGCTGAACGTTCGCTCCTGCAAGAGTCCCAGAAGCTTGCCCTGGATCGTCAGCGGAAGATCACCGACTTCGTCCAAGAATAGCGTGCCGCCCATAGCCGCATCAACTTTGCCCGTGGCCCGCCCGGTGGCGCCCGTGTACGCACCACGCTCATGACCAAAAAGCTCATTCTCAACCAAGTTCTCCGGTAAAGTCGTGCAATCGAGCACCACAAACGGGCCGGTCGAACGTGTGGAACTGTGGTGAAGAGCCCGCGCAATCAAGGTCTTCCCGCACCCCGACTCTCCCCGTAGCAACACACTCGCCTGCGTCGGAGCCACCCGCCGAATCGCCTTGAAAACTCTTCGCATCGGCTCGGAATTGCCGATGATTCGATTAAAATGCGCCCCGAGCTCAAGCTCTGGCTCCGCTCGGTTGCCGGCCCGACTAAGGGTCGTCTCGTTCAGGAGTAGAGCCGCCTGGCGCGAAAGCTCCTCAAGCTTCTCCTCGTCCGCTCGGTCAAAACGCCCTTCTTTGTTCAGAAACTGAACCACGCCGATAACCCCGCCTTCTGGATTGAGGAGCGGGCCCGCCAACATGGTGTGGGTGTGATAGCCGGTCTCCTGGTCCACTGCGCGCCAGATTCGGTTGTCCGCGTTGACCTCAGAGATATTGATGACCTTGCCGCTGCGGGCGACCTCGCCAGCCACGCCTTGGTCAAGTGGCACGCGGATTTCTTCGACTTCAGGAAGGTGGCCCGCAATGCTGATGAGCTCTTTTCGCGCGTGGTCCAGCCAGAAAATCGTCGCGCGTTCAGCGCCCAGCTCCTGCGCCATGACGTCCACAATGCGTCTTAAGAGCTGGTCGGCGCTGATTTCTTTGCCCACGAGCTCCCAGAGCGTCAACAATAATGCGTCCTTCATGCGGATAGGGCCTTTGGAATAATGTTCGACGATTTCTCTCATCATAGAGCCTCACGACGCCAGCGCAAGAGGTGCCCCAAGGCAAATGCTCATGCCATCATGGGCGTTCGAGACCGGCATGTGGCCGGCCAGCAACCTTGCACCCTCGGCCTTTTGGTCTAGCGTATCGTCGTCGTGGGACGGGTCGTGATGCGTGAGCAAAAGCCTTTGCACCGAGGCCCGTTTCGCAACTTCCACGACCTGACTCGGAGTGGAGTGCCCCCAGCCGACGCGAGCGGGATACTCATGTTCCAGATACTGCGCATCGGCCACGAGGATATCTGCGTTCTGGGCCAGAGCTTCAAGTGCCTTCGCACCGCCGAGGTTCAGCTCGGCGTCGCCGCTAAACACGACCTTGAATCCGCGATACTCAAGTGCCCATGCAGTACACCCATCACTTGGGTGGTGCATTTCATCCCAACTAAGCCTCAGCTCGCCGAGTAGCATCGAGCCCTGCCTTTCAATGTCATCGAACACCAGTTTGGAGGGCAGGATATCCAAACTCACAGGGAAGTTTGGTGCTCGCATCTGCTCGCGCAAAGTCGCTTCGAGCCCCGTGGAATCTCGTGGTGCGCCAAGGAATCGGAACTCAGCCCCCGCCTTAAAGAGCGGGCCGAAGAACGGGAATCCCTGGATATGGTCCCAGTGCAGATGGGTTTGTAGAAAGAGCGCCCCGTCAATCTCGCTGAATTTTCGGCGCCCGAGCTCGGCTAGCCCTGTTCCGGCGTCGATGATGATTCGATTGGGCGTGTTTGAATCTGTGTCAAAGAGCTCGATTTCAAGGCATGTGGTTGCCCCACCGTATCTCACGCAGCGAGTCGAGGTGGTTGGCAGGCTTCCGCGAGTGCCCCATGTGGTAAGTTTTAACATCTTGGTCTCCGGTTTTGGGTTCTGTCTCGGAGTATTACAAGTTGGGTGCCAAGGTTTGTTTATGGTGCTCTGAATCGTCTCTTCGCTAGCAATATCGGGGGTTGTTTGAGCTTCTTGTTTTGGATGTGGGAGGCCTTGCGTGCTCTGTTTTGGAACAGGGTGTTCCAACGTGTACAAAGCGAGAAATTAGATCCAAAAGAGACTCGAAACGTGCAAAGCTAAGACAACTTTATAAGATGAAGGCTCATGAAAAAAATCAAACTCGCCGCACTAGTCGCCGTCCTCAGCTTCTTGACCAGCTGTGCCTCCAAAGAAACCAAGGAGCCTTCAGCAAATGTTGAACAAGTCGCAGAAGGGGTGAGCGCCGAAGAGCGCTCGACTTCGGTCGCGGATGATGCGCGAGCACAGAAGCCGGCAGAAGGAAAGCCAGTGCCGAGCGTTGCCCAAGTTTCTAGGAGCAATAACGCCTTCGCCCTCGATATGCACCGCGCGCTTCCTCAAGAGAACATCGTCTACTCACCGCATAGCGTCTCCACTCTATTGGCGGCAGCACATGCCGGCGCCAACGGCCGGACAAAGGACGAGCTAGGCGCAATTCTGCACTACGGCGCCGAGCCGCCCGCCTATGCGCTCTACCGTGAACTACACGATGCGCTAGCCTCGCGTGAGAAAGACTCCGACCGCGGGCTGGCGTTCAGGCTCCGAAGCTCCAATGCCATTTGGGGTGCGAATGACTTCAAGTTCCTGACGCCATTCCTGAGGACCGCCGAGACCGATTTCCTGATGCAGGCAAAATCCCTGGACTTCAAAGGTGCGCCCGAAGATGCTCGAAAGACCATCAACGCCTCGATCAGCGAGTCCACCGCAGGCAAGATTCCCGAGCTTCTTGCTCAAGGCGTCATCACGCCCGCGACGCGTACCGTTCTGACCAACGCCGTCTACTTCAACGCACCGTGGTCAAAGCCGTTTTCCACACAAGCTACCAAATCAGGAACCTTCAACACGCTCAAGAGAGACGCCAAACAGGCTTCGTTCATGTCCACCACCGACACGATGCGATATGCCCAAAAGGACGGCTACCAGGTTCTGGAAATTCCGTACGTGGGAGAGCAGGTTGTGGCGCTGGTGATCTTGCCAGAGGCTGGCCAATACCAAAACATTGACGCGGGCCTTACGCTCTCTCAGCTTGAGCACTTCACCGGGTCCCTGGACTATCAGCGCGTTAACGTGAGGTTGCCAAAGTTTGAGCTTCGAACTCAGCTCGATCTTTCCGAGACCCTCGGAACCATGGGCCTAAAAGACTTCTTCGACCCGGAAAAAGCGGATTTTTCAGCTATGTCGGACGAGCCCGTCCACATCAGCGCCGTGGTCCACGAAGGCTTCATTCGTGTGGATGAGGCCGGCACCGAGGCTGCTGCCGCAACCGCGATGATGGCTGTGACCGGCATGCCGGCGCCCGCCACGGCGGACTTCAATGCAGACCGCCCCTTCACGTTCATGATTATGGACAAGCCTACCGGCCAGATTCTCTTCGTCGCACGCGTTGTCGATATCTAGAGCTTTCTCAGTACCAACGCATCACGAGGCCACCACCGACCGTATCGAAGTACGAGTTCGAGTAGAAGTGGCGCGTATACGTGGCCTCAACGCCCGCTGCAACAGTGCCATTGACGAAGAACTCAGCACCCACGCCAGCTTTGGCTGCAAAGCCCATCTCACGGTACTCGCGCGTCCCAAGCAGGGTTGATGCGTCGAACGCCGCATACGCCAGGCCGAATCCGCCGGTGGCGTAGAGCGTGTCCAGGAAGTACACGTTTCCGTTCGCCAACAAGTTGAAGTGGTGGTGCTCAAGCTTTCTCGTTCCGACTTCAACCGTGCGAATCCACCAGTTGCCCTGACCCGAGAAGGTCAGCCATTTGGTGTAGCCGCCACCGATTTCAGCGCGCAGGGTCAAGCCCATCTCACGGGCATCATCAAGCCCCGTGCTCTCGCCTTCCTGGTCGAGCTCCGAGGCACCGACTCCACCGCCCACGCCAAGGCCACCAAAGACCCCGCGGCGGTCCTTATAGCCGTCGAGCGCCCACGCCTGCGACGCTCCAAAAACGAGTCCTAAAAACAAAAACATCTGAATCAACTTGTATTTTCTCATGGCAATTTCCTCATCTGTGTCGGGAGAAGTTCACGACCGTCACTGAGGTCGGACGTACTTCCACTGTTTTTTCTTCACGTTGCCCATAGACGTGAGCAACCATTGTTTTTGTGCCACCTTCCGCTCGAGAGCGATAAATCCGGATGGCACCGGGCAAAAGTGTCCAAGAACGTGTGTCAGGCTTGTCCAGAGCGGACATCGTGCCCTCCACGGCGAGCTGTGCGAGTATTCCAATGGCGCTGGCCGTGCCTGAGCCTTCGCTCTGGGCGAGGGCTTTGGCGCCCTCTCTGGAGACAGCACCAGCGATCGCGCGAGTCACCATGCGCGTCAGGGCTGATGCGATAAGCGGCCCCACCATTCGGTCCCACGCGGCCTCCACATCTGAGATGACGTCGCTCATATAGACGGGCGACCAACTCTCTCCATTAACCTTCAAATCTGGCACCGCCGGGTAGGGCAGGCCCGCCACCGTCAGGCTCGGAAAGTTGATCCACTTCAAAGCCCCTGAGACCGCCAATTCGTTCGCTTGCTGAATCTGCTCCGCAGACGCATATCGCGGATGACTCGAGGCATAATACACAGCGGTACCGATCGGAATTCGCTCGGCCTGCTTGTACGGAACCATCCCGGTCTGAACCACCGCCAGCACCGAGCCGTGGACAAAGGTTTTGTCGTACTCGGACGGCTTGAGCCTGCCCGAGGACCTCGCGATCACCACGAGCTCATCAAGCCCAGAGGCCTTTGGGTCCACATCGCGCGGCTGGTAGCCCGTCACGCGATAGAGTGCGGTCAGGCGAGCTTTGAGCTCGTCATCACGCAGACCAAAATGCCACGCCCGCGAGTAATAGCGCGCCGCTTCGTCGTAATCCCGTCCAACCTCAAAGGCTACGCCACCCAGGTAATTTCCGAGCGCCACGGCTATTGGCGTCACGTTCTCCTCATCCTCGAAGAACGTCTCCATGATGCTAAATCGCCTGGCTTCAACTCGCGCACCCTCAAAATCCCGAGTGACCAGGAAATTGATCATATTGAGCACGTTGAGATAGAGCCGTTCGTAAGGCGGCGCCTTGTAGTTCGCAGACGATCCACTGTAGAGCCACGTCGCGAGCGCGTCGGCCGTCCCAGAGCTCATGTCCAACCAGTCCATATGCTGGTCTGCGATCATCATATCGCGCTTTGCACCCTCGTAATCGCCCAACGCCTGAAGCAAGGTGCCCCGCTCCAAGAGCAAGAGCACACGGTCCTCCTCGAGTTCCGCGGGCAATTGCTCCGAGGTATCTACCTCGAGCTGCTGGTTTATGGCCGTCAGTGCAGTGTCGACATCCCCGTACGAAACCGCCCTCTGGGCGTCGCGCACGGAGTCTGAGTAGGTCGCACAACCCGTGAGCATCGCCCACAGGCTCCACACCATGACCAGGATGAGCTTCCTGGAAAACATTCAAAGCCCTAGTTGATGAAGCCCTTAGACAACGCCGCTTCGTTCTGGAACTTAATCGCGCCAGTCTCTACTTCGATCACCTGCATGAACATGAAGTATTGAACTCGGCGCTCGTCACCCACGCGCTCCGCGGAATCATAAACTTTGCCGGTCACAAAGTACTGAGCGCCAAGCTGGCGGCCGTACTGAGCGAGACGAGCTGGGTCATAAGCCTCCGATTGTTGCTGTTTGACCTCGGCGATCAAATCCACCTGGTTTTCGTGGCTCACCACGTCTGCCGCCGATTGATTCACCAGATCCGTCTCGATCTTGGACAACAATGCGTCGAGCTGCGAGCTGATATGCTCCGAGGTCTCATTGCGCATCGGGAAGATAGCCACCACGGGCGCCGTGCCCGTCGCCGCGTCGCGCTCCCAAGCCTTAACCACCGCCGAACTGAACAATTTGTCCGCGTTCTCAGCATAGAGACGCTCAAGGTCCATGCGGTCGAGCCTCAAGCTCATCGTGTACGAATCCAAGTCTGGCTCTTCGGTATCACGCACGTATTGCGGTCCTCCGCACGCGCTCAAACCGAGGCTTGCCAGCAATCCCAAAACAACTAACCCTTGCATCTTCATATTAACCTCTGCCAAAACATTTTTCGGTGTCCTAACCGTCCTATGGGACGTGTATCTTCCCTGGAAATTCACCCTGAGTATCAGAATTGGAGCTTTAAAGGTGTCAAATCTCGTCAAGATCGACTGGCTCACAGTAGGGCCTTTTCAAACCAATGTCTACGTCTTCAAGTGCTTAGAATCGCAAAAAAGCGTGATCGTAGACGGTGGTGGTGAGCCGCAAAAACTACACGCCATGGCCACAGACGGCGCTGAACTCGCCGAAATCTGGCAAACCCACGGGCATATCGACCACGTAGCCGGGCTCGCAGATCTGCGCGCGCTCTCTGACGCGCCCATCCTCATGCACCGGGCTGACCTGCCGCTCTACGAAGGGGCCGAGGCTCAGGGCCGGGTCTACGGATTCCCATGCAAAGCGCCACCGAGCGTCGACCGATTCCTCGAGGACGGCGAAACTTTGAGCGTGGGCGCGCATCAAGCCAAGGTCATACTACTACCGGGACATAGCCCGGGGAGTGTGGCCTTCTATTTTGAAGAACTGAAGACGATCTTGAGCGGCGACGTGCTCTTTGCTGGGAGCATGGGGCGGGTGGACCTACCGCTCGCAAACCCACGCGCCATGCGCGAATCCCTGGACAAACTCTGGGAGCTCCCAGACGATGTGCGGGTTCTAAGCGGGCACGGCCCTGAGACCACAATCGGCACCGAAAGACGCCGAAATCCCTATTTTGCGCCCGGCTCGTTCTAGATAACTCAAAGGCCCCAAATGCATATCGAAATGATCGACGACGGCTTCTGCCGCATCGCCCTCGAAAACCCTGACCTAAACGCCTATATCATCGCCGACAAGTCCGGGCTCGCCCTCATAAACCCTGGGCATACGAGCCATCGCGACCAGTTCGATGAGGCGCTCGCGGAGCTTGGCTACAGCCGCGACGACGTGCAGCGCACTCTCGCCACATCATGGCGCCCGCAGGTCTTGCTCGGTGTGGACAACTTCGCCTCCGCCACCCATTTTGCGTTCGCCGAAGAACTTTTTACTCCCGCGGTCTGGGGCGATTGGCTCGACCAAGAAAAACAGCGCGTCGGCGAGCTCTCAAGCGCATTGGGTCTGCCCGAGGAGCCCTTCGGCGCACTCGTCATGCCTATCCAAAATGGCGATATCTGGACCGCAGGAGACTTCCGCTTCGAAATCATCCACAGCCCGGGGCCGGACGCAGGCCATATCCTTTTGCGCGAGGTCGACCAAAACTGGATGTTCGGCGGCGAAATCGCGTTCGACGGACTGCCGCTCGTGAGCGACGTCGAAACCTATATCCAACACCTCGACCGCGCCCTTGAGCTAGAGCCACTCATGGTTTTCCCGAATCACGGTGACCCTGAAGTGCGCGGCAAATGGGCCCTGGCGCGCACCTCGCGATTCCTTCACAACTTCTTGAGCAACGTCACAAGCGCCCTCGTCGAGGAACCCACGCTCAAAGACTGGGTCACACGCGACCTCGGTTTTGAACCCCCTGAAGATGAGTTAAAATTGGAGATGTTACGCGTAAAGCCCTTCTTCGAAGAGCTTGTTAGGGCGGGGCATCTGATCAAAGAAGGGGAGGGGCTGGAGGCAACGTTCAAAAGCCGAATGAACCAGCCAAGGCGCACTCTTTAGTCTTTTTTGGTCTCGGTCTTCAGGCCCACAACCTGGTCCCCAAATCGCTCGTAATTCGCGAGCCATGCCGCAGCGTTCATCACGTAGCGACCGGTCCCAGCGGTGTCCCACTTATTGTATAGGCGAGTGAAGCCGCCGTCGAAGATCACGCGCTTTCCACCCTTGTCGTAGAACGCCGTGACAAGGTTTCCTGCCGAACCGTAAATCAGCGGCTGAAGGTCATCCGTCGGTTGAATCGTGGCGATCGTGATGCCCTCGTAAATCATCTCGATGCCCGTCGAGAGCAGCAAATTCGGGATGATGCCGGACTTCTGGTACTTCTTTTCTTTCATCGAGACCACCTGGTCTCCCATCAGGTCTCCCTGCATGGTCGCACCGATGAGCGCCTTTCCCACCACGTTTGCGTCAGCGTAATAGGGCTGGTTATCGCCCCAGATATAGACGCCGCGGCCGCTATCGAAGAAGCTCTTGATTTCCTTGACGTGGGCGTCGCTCAGATGTGTTGCGGCGTCCGAAATCAGCCAGAACTGATTGGCCTTCTTCAGCGCCTTCTTGAACTCGCCGATTTCCGGCGCGCCTTGGAATCGATACACACCGAATCCCTTCTGTTTGAGCGCCTGACGTGTTTGTTCGAATGGGAAATTGTAGAGCTGGACCACAACCACGGTTTGCCCCTCAAACGCGCCGTCAACAGCGAGGTCGAACTGCGATCCACCCGCGTTGCCGTACTCGTCGCGCTTCGGTTGCACGTAGTCTACGCGCTCCTGAATCCGCCCCGACTCGTCCTCAAATTGAACGCGGCGCTCCATCTTAGGTGCGCTTTGGCCGGCCGCGCGGTTGTACTGGGCAAAGGCCTCAAGGCTTGTGAAAGAGAGGAGGATGGCGATCAGGGTGAGTAAATTCTTCATGGTGTAACTCCGTTCGTGTGTTGTTAGAAGGAGTGAACGCACCACCGAAAAATTGGATCTAAGAACTTGCGATTTTTCTGCCGAGCGCCAGAGAGTGCGCCATGATCGTCATCTGCGGATTCACACCGAGCGCGCTCGGATGAAGGCTCGAGTCCGTGATATAAAGCCCCTCAATATCGTGGGTTCGCCCATCAGGCCGCACCACCGAGCGTTTCGGGTCAGCCCCCATTCGGCACGTCCCCATCGGGTGCGACGCATAGAGCATAAAATCACCAATGCTCGCGCCGCTGATCCACTGCCGCGCCTCGTTCCAGCTCGAAAAGAACTTGCCGCCCCGCAGCAATGGCCGAACCTCACGGGACCCCGCAAGGAAGAACATTTCGGTCACGAACTTCGCGCCGCGCACGAACTTCCGCAAATCCTTGTCTTTGAAATTGTACGTCAACTTCAGGCCGCCAGATCCGTCCAGGCTCACACGCCCGCCCGACTCATCTCGGATCAAGAACCCACACGACGCCATATGGCGCATCTGGGCGAGAAAGTTCGCCGACTCCGGGCCCGCGCGCCCAACCTGGGAGAAAAACGCCTCAGGAGGCGCTGAGAAAGTCTCACCCAGCACATCTGGGTCGGTCGGATGTTCGGCATAGTAGCCCTGGGACGCGCCGCTGAAGATATTGATCTCCTCTTTGAAGACGCCAAGCGCACCGCATCCTGGATGCACAAAGAGGTTTCGACCCACCTGATCACTGGAGTTTGCGAGCCCCTGACGCAATAGCAAGAGCGGGGTGTTCACGGCACCGGCAGCCAAAATCACCTTGTCTGCCTTGATCTCAAACGCCGAATTCTCGCCCGTCTCGGGGTGCACAATCTGCCCGGACACACCGACGGCGCGCTTGTTTTGAACCTGAATCTCGTCCACCCGCGCATCGGCAAAGATTCTCACGTCGGTCTTGAGCGCGCGTGGCAGCCAGTTGACGTCCGACGACGCCTTGCCATTGGATGGGCAGCCTGTCTGACACGTGCCACAACCCACGCAGCCAGGGGTGTTTCGCGGCATATAGTCGTGCTTGACGCCCGGCATCTTGGAGAACCCGCGGCGCGCGATCTCCGAGTTCTTGCCGGCAACCGCGGCCCGTGTGGGCTGCACGCCGATCATTTGCTCGACCTCGGTGTATAAGGTATCGCGATCGCGCCAATGCTCAAGCCCCTGAGCCTCCCACGCGTCCAGAATTCGGTCCGGCGTGCGAAATGAAATCCCTGAATTTACAAGCGTCCCGCCCCCAACTCCCGCGCCACTCGCCAGCGGAACAAAGGCGTTTCCATGCATGATGCGGGTCCCGCGATCTTGATAGAGGTTTTTCAGGGCCCAAGACTGGCGCCGATTAAACGAGCCCTTCGGCCAAAAGTGCCCCGCCTCAACCACCACCACACTCAATCCAGCTTCTCCAAGAACTGCTGCAGTGGTTAGCCCGCCAGGCCCCGCCCCAACGATCACCACGTCCACCTTGAGGTTCAGCGGTTTTGCGCCCCACGTCTTCGCCGTTTGGATCTTGGTCCCAAGGTAGTTCTGAGCTTCAAAGTTGATCGGATTCATCCCATGCCTCCGCACTCATACTCGATGCCGGCCGCTCTTAGCACATCGGGATGTTCAAAATAGCCCATCGCAAGGAGGACTTTGATAGATTGGAAGATGGTGCGCCTGATGCCGGACGAGCTCTGGTCCCACGCCTCCACAACCTCGACGCGCTCAAGGATATTGCGGGTGTGGAGCCTGCCACCAAAATCGTACATAGCCATGCGGTCGATGCTTCGGATCAAGATCCGCAAGAGCGTGGCTGTTTGTCGTGGGATGACCGCCAGATATTCGTCGAAGAAATGGTCTAGCCCCAGATTCTCCCCTGAAGGCATGGTTTGATCACCAGGGAAGATGCCGCCTGCAAGCGCACGGGTGATCAAGGCTTCTTCGTCGGTCAGCACCTTAAAGCCTGCCCCCGGTGCTTCATCCCACATACGTGGGAAATCGCCGATGATGGGCCATGAGAGTGCCAAACCACCCAATGCGATGGCACCACATGCGATCCCCCAGCGTAAGAACGTCCTGCGTTTCATGGCCTCAGACCTGAAATAAAACCGACTGGACGGTTTTTAATATTATCCAGAAAAACGGGGAAGCTCCCCGAATTTCTTATCTTCTTAGAAGTCGCTTTGACGGCTTCGGCGCTCGTCCTTACGACGACGACGTTCGGCCTCAATTGACTTTCTTCGCTTTGCTACGCTCGGCTTCTCGTAGAATCGTCGCCTCTTGAGCTCACGATTAAGGCCTTCGCGTCCGATAACTCTCTTGAGCTGGTTGATTGCGCGGCCGACGTTATTGTCGATCACAGGCACTTCTACGGGTCCAAGTTCGTCTTGTTTTGATTTTCTTCGTTCTGCCAATGCATACCTCCGTGGTGCACTCTCTAGAGTACACGAAATTCAACTCTTTGTCACACCTCGAGCAGGATTCGCTCGGGGTTCTCAATACATTCCTTCAACCGAACCAGGAACGAAACGGCTTCTTTACCGTCGATGATTCGGTGGTCGTAACTCAATGCCAGGTACATGATTGGCCGGATTTCGACCTTTCCATTGATGGCAACCGGACGCTCAACAATGTTGTGCATCCCCAAAATTCCCACCTGTGGTGGGTTCAGAATCGGGGTCGATAGCATGGATCCATAAATCCCGCCGTTCGAAATTGTGAACGTGCCGCCCTGAAGGTCCTCGAGGCTCAGGCGATTGTCCATCGCGAGCTTCGCAAGTCGTGAAATCTCAGACTCAACCTCCGCAAAACTCAAACGGTCCGCGTGACGTACCACCGGCACCACAAGACCTTTGCCACCGCCTACGGCAACGCCGACATGGTAGAAATTCTTGAAGACGATCTCGTCACCGTCGATCTCAGCATTAACCGCAGGATACTCTTTCAGAGCCTCCACAGCGGCCTTCACAAAGAAGGACATGAACCCGAGCTTAAAGCCGTTCTTCTTGACGAACGAATCCTGGTACTTCTTGCGAAGCTCCATCACGTTCGTCATGTCGACTTCATTGAAGGTCGTGAGCATCGCCGCCGTTTGTTGCGCTTCAACAAGGCGTCGAGCCACCGTCTGGCGAAGCTTCGACATCTTAACGCGCTCGGTCGGCTCATCACCACCCACATCAGGGGCTTTGGCCGGTGTAGGCTTCGCTTGCGCAGGTTTATGATCGAGTACATCGCCCTTAAGAATTCGCCCGCCAGGACCAGTACCTTCGACCTTGCTCGCGTCGATGCCTCGCTCCTCCACAATTCGCGCCACTGCAGGGCTCAAATGTGGGGCCTCGCCATTCGACTTCGGAGCCTCAGCTTTGGGCTCCGCGCTCTTGGCTTCTTCGGCTTTCGGAGCTTCAGCCTTCGCCTCTGGCTGGCTGCCTTCTTCGGCGGGCTCGATCTCAGCCAAAACGTCACCCACGTTGACCGTGGCGTCTGGCTCGTACTTTAACGCCTTGACGATTCCGCTGACCGGCGATGGCACCGACACCGTAATCTTATCCGTCTCAAGCTCAACGAGAACCTCGTCTTGCTTGATGAATTCCCCAACATTCTTCAACCATTCAGCGATGATGGCTTCAGTGACCGATTCTCCAAGGGCAGGAACCGCAACTGTGACACTCATGAGAACACCTGATCAATTAATGGATAAAAACGCTCTCCACACGGCGGACCATACACTTCGACTCGCTCAGGTGCAATCTATGTCAGTGCCTTCTTCTAGCCTTTTTTGTCACCACCATGGAGCAATGATCGGCGCGGCGCTCATCACGGTCGTGCTACTCAGGGCCTCGGGTGGGTCGATATAGGCGTCCGAGATCTCAACATCGCGCCACTCTTCCTCAATATGGATGGCGCGCCCAAGCCCGGCAATCGCAAGCACGATCTGGCCGAGTTCCTCTTCGAGCCGTGGGTCTATCGCGATTGATAACGTGCGTTTGGCCTCGTCGAGCCGCTTGACGCTCAGCTGATTTTCATAGTTCAAAAGATGCCTGCGCAAATGGCCCTTGAGCACCGAAATCTGCCGCCGAAGACTCGTCACCGATGCCGCACAGAGATCCAGGAAATGAGCCGCAGGCGACCGAAGTGGCCAAAGTAGCGCCTCCTCGCGCGCTGCCTTGATGGGAGAAGTGCGCGTCCAGGTCACGTGCAACCCATTGAGAGCCTGCTTCAAAAGCAAGAGCCGCATATCTCGAAGTGGGCCTTCAAAACTCCCGACCCAAACGTTCATGAACCCCATATCGAAAACGTGCAGCGTGGCGCACATCCCGTCGCGCAAGAACTGAGTACGCGTCAGTGGGTCGGGCATCAAGAGCTCCGCAAGTCGTGCGCTGCGCCAGAGCATCTCAGCTGAATCCGGTCCAAAGCTCGTGTCCGAACGAAGGTGAAACGAGACCGTCTGAAGCCTCTCGGCAAGGTCATCAAACCATTTTGCGGTGCTGATCAACTCCCGATGCAGGTTTCGCAGCCCCACCTTTGCCTGCGCATAGTCCGGCTCGCCCGCCCTAGAAACCACGCTGCGAAAGTCCGAGATCGCGACATGAACACCTGATACCACTTCCGGTAGCATGACGATGTCTCGGCGAAGCTCTCCCCAGCCCATCAACTCGGGCGAAAGCTCCCGCTTTACCGAAACGATCGTCTCCAAAAGACTGATCGAGGCAAGCGCCGAGCATGTAGCGACTCTGCAGGAATCAGCAAATTGGGTGGTGTCAAAACGGCTCATCACGGACCTCTCGCAACGTGGGAGCACATGTAGGTACAAGAAGCGAGCCAGCACTTGCGCCGCGTATTTACTGGGCTTGCGAGGGTTTTGGAGGCGGTTTTGCGTCACGCCACGACGGCTCGCGTCACCTGGTGACGCAGGCGAGGCTCTGCCTTGTACAACTTTGCCAATGCCAGTAAACATGGGGCATGAACAAGCTACTTCTAGTCGTATTTCTCTTTCTGGCCGGACCCCTCGCGGCCCAAACTTCACCCGCTGCCATCAACGCCGAGCTCGACAAACTCCTCAAGAACCCCGAGCTCGCCCAGTCCACAGTGGGTATCATGGTGCAAGACCTGGACTCGAAAGAGGTGCTCATTGAGAGGGATGCCGACGTCCTCATGAACCCGGCGAGCAACACAAAGCTCGTCACGGCCGCCGCAGCGCTCTCGATCCTTGGGCCCGAGCACACGATCTTCAGCCGCGTTTCGTACGATGGACCTCGTCAAGGAGGCGCGATCAAGGGCGACCTCTGGCTCAAGAGCGACGGTGACCCTTTCCTCCATTGGGACAACCTCGTCTCATGGGCCATCGATCTACGTGAACAGGGAATCACCAAGATCGAAGGCAAGATCATGGTCGATGACCTGAGCTTCGCGCCGGGCTTCATTCCCCCTGCATTCGACCAGAAGAACGAGGACGCAGCCTACCGTGCGCCCATCGGTGCCGTTTCGGTTTCGTACAACTCGGTTAGCGTCTACATCACCCCGTCTGAAGCCGGAAAGCCCGCAAACGTGCGCATGGTGCCGCCCAACGACTATGTGGAGATCATCAACGACGTGCGAACCCAAAAGGGAAAACGCGTCTCCGTCTCAGGCGTGGCAACCGAAAAAGATGGTCGCACCCTCATCCGAATCCGTGGCGTCATCGGCGAATCAGCGACCGGTCCTGGTGTAGTTCGGAAACGTATCGACAATCCCTCACTCTTTGCGGCGTCGGCGTTCATGCATGCGCTCAAGAGCACAGGCATCGAGGTAAGCGGAGAGTATGGCGTCGGGGCTCGTCCAGAGGGCACGACCACGCTCGTGCTCTACGAATCAGCACCACTCTGGCAGCACCTCGCGTCCATGAATAAGTGGTCGAACAACTTCATGGCCGAGATGATCTTCCGCCAGATTTCGGGCTCGGACAAAGCAAGTACCGAGGACGCCCGCGCAAAGATCGACGCGTTTTTGACTGAAGTCGGTCTCACCCCTGGGTGGACCGCGTTCAACGGCAGTGGCCTCTATGATGGAAACCTCTTCTCCGCCCGCCAAATCAACCAGATCCTGGTTCATATGGACACGCACGCTTTTGGTCCGGAATTCAAGATGAGTCTTCCTATCGCGGGGCGCGACGGTACCTTGAAGTCGCGACTCGAGGGCTCCAACACCAATACCCGTGTTCGTGGAAAGACCGGAACCCTCAACGAGGTCACGGCCTTGGCGGGCTACATCACCACGAAGTCTGGGCGAAGATTGGCTTACACTGTGATCTTCAACAAGACGCCGGTTCGCGCCTGGACGCTTCGGGACGAACAGGACGCCATCGTCTCCCTCTTTGTCGGGCTCTAAGCTCAAAAGAAAGTTGGCAAGGACCGGCCAAAATCCGTGTCTTCCACGGGCCCTCGAAACATCGCATTCCAAATCTTGCAACGCTCCGGCGTTTGAGCTGGGTCGCATGCTTCCTTGAGCTCACGCATTCGCGTCACGTTGACCTGATCCAGGTCGCGGGGCCGAAGCGCAAGCGACTCAAAGGCCACCCCGTAGTCGATATCCATCGCCCGAGTTTCCTGACCATGACAGATGCCGCACGTCGACGTGGCCTGGTCGTCTTGGATCAGATGGTCGAAGGCGTCCGAGTACTTAAACTCACCTTCAACAGGCATCACCACTTCCGCCTTCACCGAGCGCGAGAACGGGCGTTCCTCGGCAAACTCCAAGAGCTTTCCGCCGTCGCCATCAGGCACCCACGAGATAATCAAAGTGTCGTTGACCGCAAAGATGCGCGGCGCCTCGTCGCTAAACGCTGGCTGAGCGCTGAACACGCTGGTCGAGCCAACCATCGCCAGTGGGCGGTCGAGCGAGTCGATGAAGCACTCAACGGTTACCGGGCGAGGCAAGGCGTCGATAAGGTCGAGCACGCCTTTGATGGTGGTGGGCCGACCCATGCCTTCTGGCGCGGTGCAGGTCCGGCCGGCTTCAAACACGATGGGCTCTGCTGCCTCCTCAGCACATGAAATTCCGAGGAGTGAGGCGAGTAGTAAAGATTTGTACACGCGGGCTCTGTCCGCGTGAGATGGTCGTCGTTTAAGGTAATCCATTTCCAAACCCACCCATAATCGTAGATTCCGCGATGAACCCAATGTCCAACCAAGTTAGTTGCCTCAGACTCTACCGCAGGGCTCTGCTTGGTTCAACGCTCATCAAAGGTTCTTTGAGTAATCTGATTGATCACAAAGGCGTACTCGAACGCGAGCTCTTTGAGATAATCATAGCGCCCGGATGCCCCGCCATGCCCCGCACCCATATTGGTCTTGAGCATCAAGACGTTTGAATCCGTCTTCAGCGTACGAAGCTTCGCGACCCATTTCGCGGGCTCCCAATACGAGACGCGCGGATCGTTCAGACCGGCGGTGACGAGCATGGCCGGGTAGTCCTGTGCCTTGACGTTATCGTAAGGCGAATACGACTTGATGTAGTCGTAATACTTCTTCTCGGCCGGATTTCCCCACTCCTCCCACTCGATAACTGTGAGCGGCAAGGATGGGTCCAAAATCGTGGTCAGCACGTCCACAAAAGGAACCGACGCAATCGCTGCTCCGAAAAGGTCCGGGCGCATGTTCAAGACCGCGCCCATCAGGAGTCCGCCGGCACTTCCGCCTTCAATCGCCAGGATATCTGTGCGTGTGATGCCCTGATTGATAAGGTGTTCTGAGGCTGAGATGAAATCCGTAAACGTGTTCATCTTCTTGTCGAATTTCCCGTCCTCGTACCACATCCGTCCCATGTCGCCCCCGCCGCGGATATGTGCGATGCCGAACACGATTCCGCGCTCCAAGAGAGCCACGCGGCTCGACCTGAAGCCCGGGTCGTAGCTGATGCCGTAGGAGCCGTACCCCGTGAGGAATAGCGGTGCCGGGCCGTTATCGAGCGCGCCCTTCTTGTACACGATCGAGATAGGAACCTTGGTGCCATCGGCTGCCGTGGCGTAGATTCGTTGGGACTCAAACTCGGTGCGGTCGTAGTTCGGGACCTCAGTTTCTTTGACGAGCTTGGTTTCACCGGTCGTCATGTCGTAGTCAAAGATGCTTCGAGGCGTGGTCAAAGAGGCATAAGCGTATCGAAGTGTCGTTGTCCCGTACTCCTCGTTGTTCGTAGTGCGAACGGTATACGACGCCTCGGGAAACGGGACGTACTTCTCTTCGCCACTCGCGAAATTTCGGACCCGCAGGGTGTTGACGCCCGAGCGACGCTCCGTCACCACGAGGAAGTTCTTGAACGTGTCGATGCCGGAGAGTGTAACCTCAGGATTGTGCGCGATGACTTCCGTCCAGTTGGCCGCCTCAGTCGCGTTCTCCGAGGTCTTCATCAACTTGAAGTTCGTCGCACCATCATTGGTCATCACGTAGAACGAGTCCTCGTGATGAGCCACATAATACTCCACCGACTGCTTGCGCGGCGAAAAGAGCTTGAACTCCCCTTCCGGCGCGTTGGCATCCAAGAGCCAGGTCTCGGTCGTCACCTTGCTCTGCAGGTTAATGACCAGGTACTTTCCGCTTCGTGTGCGCTGAACACCGAGGAAGAACGCATCATCGTCCTCCTCAAAAATCAGCGCATCCGCAGACGCGTCGGTGCCGAGCACGTGTTTCCAGACCTGATACGGGCGGTTGGCTTCGTCCACACGGGTGTAAAACAAAGTCTTGTTATCGTTCGCCCACGCGAGCGAATAATAAGTATCTGGGACTTCTGTGTCAGTGTCCTTGCCGGTCTGCAAGTCGCGAACACGCAGGGTGTAGCGCTCGTTTCCAAGGTAGTCGGTGGAGTAGGCGAGCCATCGGTGGTCCGGGCTTGGTTCCATGGCTCCGAGCGCAAAATACTCCTTGCCCTCCGCCATTTGGTTGCCGTCCAAGAGAACTTGCTCCGAGGCTTCGAGAGTCTTCTCTTTGCGGCAATAAACCTCGTAATTCTTGTCTTTGATGGTTCTTGAGTAGTACCAATACCCACCGTGGAAATACGGAGGCGACTCATCGTCCTCCTTGATTCGCGAGACCATCTCTTCAAAGAGCGACTCTTGGAGCTCCTTGGTGTGCGCCATTTTGGATTCTGCCCACGTGTTCTCAGCTTCTAGATAGGCGATGACCTCGGGATTCTCCTTCTGGTTTAACCAGTAGTAGTTATCCACGCGTACTTCGCCGTGTGCCTCGAGTTCATGGGGGACTTGTTTTGCTTTCGGGGCGCTTTCGACTTGAGACATCTGGGGTACCTCGTCCGAGGGTTTGGGTTGGGCTGAGCAACTTGTGAGGAAAAGCAATAGAATTGTGTAAATGTACACGCGGGCTCTGTCCGCGTGTGTCGCAAGATTTAACATCAACAAACTCCCTCATCATTTCGTGAGTTCTTCAACAAAATTTGAATGTAAATGAATTCAGCGATGTTCATTTGAGGAGGACAGAGCCCTCCTCTACGGTTGGCGCGCAATGGCCGCCAAAGCCTCATTGGCCTTGTTTTCGATCTCGTTTGGAACATCTGTGCGCGTGAGCAACATCTTGAGCAAGTTCTCGGATGCCGCCGCATCACCGCGTCTAAGCTCACACGTCGCCATGTGCAGCATTGCAGCCGGAGCGGCTTGAGGATCGTCGAGCGCCTGACGGAACTCCTCGATCGCATCATCCCACATGCCCATGTCCAGGTAGGAGATCCCAAGCTCCAGATTCGTGTTCATACTCTCCGGCTCAAGCGCACCAAGACGCGCCACCGAGAGCTGCGAATAATCAGGATTGAACTTGCCCGACAGGCTCTTGGCACCAAACGGATTGGAGTTCGAAGACTTGAGCTCACGGATTCGAGCCAATCGTGCCGGGGCCCCAGGATGATTCGGTGAGTTCTCGCTGAACTTCTCCAATGCATCCTCGGCCTCGCTTACCATGCCCTGGTCGAGCAGAAGATCCACGTCTCTCAAATCGCCTATGTCCTTAGGGGCTACCTTCTTAGGCACGGCCTTCGATGCCACCGCCGTGGCCTCTGAGAAGAGCTGGTCGAACATCGCGTCCGCATCCGCACCCGAGAGCGCGAACTCGAAAGGGTCATCCACTTCAGAAGACTCGATGGCACCAAGTTGGGCTTCATCAAAGTCCATATTCTCTACATCACCGATATCAAACTCGTCCGCATTCTCAATGCTGAGTTCGTCGGCCATATCGTCCATTTCTTCAAGGATATCCTCAGCATCCAAGTCATCGAGCGTGTAGATAATCTCTTCCGAGTCTTCCACGGCCGAGTTTCCAGACAACGCCTCATCCGTGTCGACTTCGTCGTCATCGTCCGGAGAGAGGAATTCCACGGAAGTATCTCCCGCGGGCATGTACTCAAAGCCCTCGGACACTTCCTCGATACCTTCGCTGACTTCGTCGATGAAGTCCGGACTCAGCTCCTCAACCCGAACCGGTTGCTCACCCGTCAGAGCGATGCCCAAATGGGTCGCATGTTGGTGAACCACGGCTTCCGACACGAACTCTCGGGCGCGGCGCAAATAGTCAGCCGCGCGCGAAGGCGTCGTGCGGGTAATCCGGGCGAGCTGGAAGAGCTCGTTGGCCGCCGCCTCCATCTCTCCTTGCATCGCTCGGAGGCGGTGCAATTGCTCGCGTACTCCCACACTATCCGGTGCCATTCGAACGGCTTTGGTCAAGACCTCGTCCGCGCGATCAAAGAGCCGATACTTCAAGAAAACTTCGGACTCAGTAATGATCTGGCGAACGTCGTTCCCGCCGATATCCTCAGTGGCCTCGATATGAACTTCCACCAAGTCCTGTACATCCGCGATATCTGACACGGCCTCGGTGCGACGCTGACCAATGCCCGTGCCTGGGCGGTCGTCGATTCGGTGGAGAATATCTGAGCCCGTGTCGCCCAATTCATGCGCGGCAAACTCAAAGAAATCCACACCCTTCTTGGTGTCCTCTTCCTGGAAAGTCTCACCTTGCATGGTGTTGTCTTCCCACTCGTCATCATCCAAGAATTCTACGCCATCGAGCGCGTCCTGCGTCGGAGGTGCGTTCTGGCCAAGATTGCCGGTATCCGCCAGCTGCGGCGACGAATCTTGTTTCGGACGACCCACCACCTGAAGGGCTTCTGGATGGTTTGGATCGAGCTTCAGAATCTTGCGGAAGGTCTCGTGTGCGAGCTGCTCTTGGCCCTGTCGGCGCTGTGCCTTCGCGGCCTCAAGGTAGACCAAGACCGCCTTGTCATTCTGGCCAAGGCGCCCGAACGCAAGGCCCAACATGTCCAGCGTCTCAACATCGTTCGGCATATCCTTGAAGAGAATCTGCAGGTGCTTGAGCGCGTGCTTGTTGTTCTCGCGATCTAAGTAAAGGCGCACGATATGCTTTCGAAGCCGATAATCAGCAGGCTCAAGGAACACAATACGCTCAGCCACCTGAGTGTACTCATCGAGCCGGCCCTCTTCCAAAAGGTGCTCGGACGCGCGCCTGAAATACATCAGGGAATTGGCGCGCTCTCCGTCCTTCTCGTAGCGCTCGGCGATCTGAATCTGAAGGCCGATGTCTTCAGGATCGATAGCAACCATGCGCTCAAGAACGTCTCGTTGCGCGATCGCATCGTTATTTTCACGGAAGATCTTCTGCGCCTGATGGAACGCACGCAATGCGTCTTTAAGACGCCCGTAGCGATAATACGCCTCACCCAAGTCGCGATGGAGCCGCGGGTCGTTTGGCGCGATTCGAAGTGCCTGTTTGTAGACAGCTACGGCCTTGTCGTAAATGTCGTCCGAGGCATAGTGATAGGCCACTTGGAGGTACTCAGTTAGAGCCTCCTCGTAGCGGTTTACCTTCACCAAAAGGTCAGCCACTTTCAGGCGAGTACGCACATCATCAGGCTCAGCTTCAAGAATCTGCTGATAGTCCTTAATCGCACGGTCCCAGCTCCCCTTACGGACGTGCTTCTGCGCGGAATCCAAGAGTTTGTCGCGGTTGACAGCCAAGGTCCTAAGCCTCTTCGAAATGCCCTACGCACCGTGTGTAGGTGCGACATGATAACGGTCACGGTTGAACAACGTCAACCACTCATCAGCGCGCGTTATTTGTTGACGCGCTCCACATACGATCCCGTACGTGTATCTACTTTAATTAACTCGCCTTCTTGGAGGTAGAGCGGCACCGTGATCACGGCGCCCGTCTCCAAAGTAGCCGGTTTTGAGCCGCCCTGAGCCGTGTCCCCTTTGACACCAGGATCGGTCTGAGTCACGTAGAGCTCTACAAATACAGGTGGCTCCACGTTGATCGCGCGGTTGTTGAAGAACAACACCTCAACCTCGAGGTTATCCTTCAAATAGTCCAGTACGGTTTCCACGGCGCCCTCTTCAAGCTGAAGCTGCTCGTAGTTGTTCTGGTCCATAAAGACGAACATATCGCCGTCTTTGTAGAGATAGGTCATGGTGCGTGCCTCGAGATTTGGCACGTTGACCTTGTCGCCCGAGCGGAAGTTCTGCTCGAGGGTGCGACCCGAAATCAAGCTCTTGTACTTGGTCTTTACGAACGCCACGCCCTTGCCGGGCTTGACGTGGACGGCTTCCAAAATCACATAGGGCTCGCCGTCAATTTCAATCTTGAGGTTCTTACGAAAATCTGAAGTGCTATACATGTCGTCCTCTTAGCGGAAATTACGCGCGCTTCTCTATCACACCATTTCGCGTTCGACGAAGGGAGAAATGAGCCGAAGCATCGTTTGTCCGCGGCCCACGTCCGCATCCTTGTCCAAGGCCAAAACCAGCAAGTATTCATCCGCGATGACGCGGGCCAAAGTGGTGATATTTCCAGTCGTGATGCTGACCTCGTTTACGTCGCCCACGTCGTAGACCTGAAGCCGGCGAAACTTGTCCAGCATATTGCTGAGCTCAACTGAAATGGCGCTCAACTGTGGCACCTCCGCCTCCCGGAACACGCTGTCGATGGCGATTCCATCAAAGCCTATCAGCATGCATCCGATCGCGCCGTCGATGTTATTCACCACACGGGTCAATTTCTGCTTAAACATGAATACTCCGGGATACGTTTGTGCAACCGTTTCATATAACTCATGGCGGGCCTCTGGCAAGCGCCTAATCCCATATTACGAGGAGTTTACATTTTGGCGAGGCCTCAATTTCAACCTCGAAGGTATCGTCGCGTTGGGCCACAGGGTTCCTCGCTCGAACCGTGTGTTTCCCCGCTTTGAGAGGGCGTTTCTTAAACCCACGATTGACTTTCTCAAATGGTCCAGAGTCGATTGAAACCTCACCAATGGCCGGGTTTATCAAGCTCAGGTCCAGGCAACCCTCATCTGCCTGCGCGAATTTCGCGCTCACGCGCCGCACGCCAGGCCGCCTAGTCTGAACCACCGACTCATAGCCATCTAGTTCAAACCTGACTTCAAACGCCTCGCGAGTCGGGTAGGGCGCGCGCATGGGTGTCTGCCCGACCTCGGCACCGTCAATCACCACCGTGGCTCCCGTCGGCGTTGAATCAAAAACTACCGTAACCACCTGGGGTTGAGCAGGCCGCTCTTTGCTCGGCTCCGGCTCCGGCTCCGGCTCGGTCTGTGCGGGCTCGCAATTCAGCGGAAGAACCACTTGCGGCGATGAATGCTCGTAGGAAAGCGCATAGTTCGAGCCCGTACAGCCCTCCTTCTGGGCCAGCAAATTCGTGACCTGTCCTGGGTTGAGTTCGATCGTGGTCTGATGTGTGCCAAGAGACGACTGATCGCGAAGAATCACGGCTCCTTCAGGTGCCTTAACCTCGAAACTCCGAGGCCGCTTAATCTCCACAAGAGTTGCCCGATCCGCGCCGATCTCAAACTCCTCACCACGCCCAAGCTCCACCCTCAAGGTCCGCGCCTGAAACCCATCTTTTTCAATCGTAATCGAGTGAACACCGGGCTCTAACTTAAGGCGCGCAGGCGTGAGGCTGCCCATAGACTCGGCGCCGTTGATGAGAATCTTAGCGCCCTCAGGCTCACTATCGATCTGAACATACGCAGGTCGGGGCCAGAGGAAAAAGCCCGCCGCCAGAAGCAAAATGAACACGCTTCCACCCGCGACCATGCGGTTCAGCCCACTCGCGGGCGCCTCCGCAGCGCCTTGACCTGTCTGATGCGTGCGCGAGGTCAGCGGCTTTGAAATCGAACTCGAGTCGATGATCCGACTCGCCGTCTCCGAAGACTGAGCCGGCCGTTTTGCCGGCGATGCCGCCGTGGTTGAGAAGGGGTCTGTCCCGGGCTTGTCCAGCAGTCGGTCCAACTCCTCTTCAAGCACCTGGTCTAGATTCCCTTTGCGCGGCGAAGAACCCGAGCCGCGCGCAGCCTTGAGCTCCTTTCGCTCCAAACCCTCCGGGAACAAGCCTGCCAAGAACTTTCCGACCTCGGAGCTCGTTGGTGCGCTGCCCGTGGCGTAGAGATATTGAAGGATATCCACCTGCAGCTGTTCGGCGCTCTGATATCGCTCAGCCGTGTTCTTGGAGAGCGCCTTTTGAACGATCGAGTCTACCTCTTCCGGAATCGCGGGATTCAGGGTGCTCGGCGGGTCGAATTCACAGAGCCGCACGAGCTCCAGGCTCTCCAGGTCCGAGCTCCCCTCAAAGGGCCGAAACCCCGTCATCAACTCGTAGAGCGTGACCCCGGCACTGAATACGTCGCTGCGCGCGTCGAGCGGGCGCCCTGCGGCCTGCTCCGGGCTCATGTAGCAAAACTTACCCTGGATGCGCCCCGATGCGGTCTTCCCGAGCTTTCCAGCGGCACGCGCAATGCCGAAATCGATGATCTTCACCTCGCCATCCGACGAAATCACGATATTTGAGGGGCTGATATCGCGGTGTACGATCCCTAAGTTTTCGCCGTCCGAATCCGTCTTTCGATGCGCGTAATCAAGCCCTTTGGCCACCTCGCTCACCACAAAGAGCGCGAGGTCCACGGGCATCACATCCCCAGTCATGCTGAGGCGTTTGAGCACTTCGCGCAAATCGCGGCCTGGCACATACTCCATGGCGATGAAATACGTGCCGTCTTCCTCACCCATATCAAAGACGGGGACGATATTGCCGTGAACGAGCTGCACCACGATATGCGCCTCGTCCAGAAAGCGCGTGATGAACTCCTCTTCTTCGGCGAGATGCTCCACCATCGTCTTGATGATGATGGTCTTCTCAAAGCCGCCCGCACCTCGAGCCCGTGCCAGATAGATCTCTCCCATACCACCGCGTGCGATGGGATGCAGGAGTTCGTACCGGCCTAGAGTCTTCAGCGGTGAATTCATGGCTGAATTTGAACTCAATTAGCCGTGACTCGCAACTGTGAGTCGCAGTCCTTCTCGGTAGTCGATGCTCGGGTCGTACTCGATGAGGCGTTTTGCCTTGGAAATATCGGCGAGCGAATCGCGAACGTCGCCGGCGCGGGGAGGGCCGTAATTGGGGGATTGCGTGACTCCGAGCTCCTCGGCAATGATCGTGTAGAGGTCGTTGAGAGAGATTCGCTCACCACACGCGATATTCATGATTTGACCGGAGGCACGCTCGGCATGGGTGCATGCGTTAAGGTTCGCCTGAACCGCGTTCGCCACGTAGGTAAAGTCACGTGTTTGGCCGCCGTCACCGTTCACAGTCGGCACACCGCCATCTTTCAAAATCTGGATAAATTTCGGGATCACCGCAGCGTACGGCCCGTTTGGATCCTGCCGAGGACCAAAAATATTGAAGTATCGAAGGCCCACGGTATTGAGGCCATAGAGGTCCGAGAACACCTTCAGGTATTGCTCGCATGTGGTCTTGGTCACCGCGTACGGGCTCATCGGGTTCGGCGTCATATCCTCGTGCTTCGGAAGCACGGGCGTATCCCCGTAAGTGGACGAGCTCGCCGCGAACACAAAAGAGCTGGCGCCCGCATCGCGCGCCGCAATCAACATGTTCAGCGTGCCCGTGGTGTTGACTTCATGGCTCGTAATCGGGTCCTCGATGGACCGCGGAACACTGCCAAGCGCCGCCTGATGAATCACGTGGTCCACCCCTGCACACGCGGCGTGACACGCCTTAGCGTCCCGGATATCCGCCTCGATGAACTCGAAATCCTTCAGGAACGGCTCGATATTGTGCCGATGCCCTGTGGATAGGTTGTCCAACCCACGAACCTCATGCCCCGCTTTAATCAGGGTTTCTACGATATGACTTCCGATAAATCCGGCAGCACCGGTGACTAGGTAACGCATATTCCTCCTTGGCCTGCGCCTCATGTACTACGAGTTCGCACTTTGTAGAAGCAGGCTCTGTGAACATGCAAACCTTTAGTAGCCCCACTCAATGCAAGGCCCCTCTTGAGCGTCGCATCGATCGCTATCGTCTCGAAAGCTTGAAATGGAGAGGATGTTTGAGTGCCTGTTTCCGTAAGCACCATTCTCATAAAACACGTCTCCATCCAGATTTCGTCGAGGCAAGAAGGGGTCGGGTATGGCCATCATCATGACGTCTTTCTTCTCGCGGCCTTCAATATCTACCCAAAATGAACCTCGGTCGTCCACCATCTCGAGTATCTCGGTGATGCTGTTGTTGCCCACGCCTTTGTCTCCTCCAGACCACGTATAAATGGGCTCTGCGGCAGGCCTAGCATCGACCAGAGGGATAAGCGCCACAATACGTGGCTTATCGATCCATAGTCGAAACAATGACCAGTCGACCCAAACTCCACCATCTGGGTGTGTTGTCGCATAGCGCGTGGAGCCGGAATCGCGCTCAAATGCTCCGATTAGCCACTGTGTGTTTCGGCCCATTTCCCTCTCAAAATCGGTGATGGGTTCTTCAAGCGCTTCCCGCACGCACACTTCTTTTTTTAGAGAGTAGCCTCCATATAGAACGGTGAAGCGGGACACATGTTGATTGTTGACTCGATGATCGACGTGGTAATTCATGAAGACGGTGACGTCATAGGCCCCGGGCTCATCAAAGTTGTCCGCCCCAATATTCAAGTCCACGATATGGACGTTGGCTCGCCGACTAAACGTCCAACCAGAATCTTGCACCTCTTTGAGTATCTCACTACGGCTATCGTCCCAGAGCCGATGAGTGGTTGAGGTAGGCCTAAAGTTCACCAAAACGGTGTATCCCAACTCCCCGAGCTTACCAAACGATGTAGGTGCCCAATGATAGGTAGAAATCTCAACGTCATCGCCATGATTTGAATACAAGATGTGTGATTGAAATTGCCCATCGCTACCCAATCCCGCCTGGTGTTTTGGGTGAGGCACTATCATCGAAACTTGGTAGATACTGGAGGTAATTGCCGGCCCGCTGGCAATAAACTCCGATGCAGTCATGTGAGCACGATCAGACGGCCGTTCAACGATCTCAAACGGCCCCTGCTTCATGTTCCAACTAATGGTTTCAGGTGAACATTCTCGCTCAGTAATCCAGAGTTTTGTGTCTGGGAAGTCTTCGGCATTTGTCGTTGGAGGAGGCCTCAACGACTTTCCTGGTTTGAAATAGGTATCCGCGTTTTGAGAGTGGTACTCAATGGGTTCTGGAATCTGAATGACGCTCTCGCTATCTACACATCCCAAAACCATAAAGAAGCCAACAATATGAAGTAGTTTCCCTAGTCTGGCGCCAATGAGATTCATTTGCGTAAACACTCTAGAACCGGTTAAAACTGGCACTGCGCTTCAGCGGTGCTGTACGACCCGTCCTTGGTTTTGGGATATACGTAGCGATTCACGTACTGAGCAGTTGAATTCGTACATACACCCTTGTTTCTGTTGGTCATTTGTACTGACTCGCCAATGGTTTTTGCCACAGAGCATTGCGCTGCCAGGAGAGGTCCGTCTTGTTGTTCGTCATGAGACTTAGGGTCCGTTCCAGCACAAGTGACGCCGGACGTGAAAACCTCAAGCTGGACTCCGTCAATAGTAACACTGCCGTCTGGGGCCAGCATCATGTCAAAAATCAGGTTGCAGGTCTGCAGTAAATCCCATCGTTCCGTTGTCTCATTTAACCTATGGGACACACCTTTCTGGTCCAAGATGATCGGAGGAAAAAGTACTCCGTCTATAGATAGCTGATTTGGCATAGTGGCGCCCAAGAGTGTGCTCATATACTCATAGAACTCATTGGTATTCGCATAAATTCCTGCGTTCGGCGTGACGCGGATGACGCCTGTCTTCATGGCCGTAACATTGGCCTCTACAATCCAAGCCTGTTCTGTTGAATCCCAAGTAGAGGTCAGGCCGCTTTGCTGGCGCATCAATGCGGGATCATCTGTAGTTGGCAAGCTGGCGATCGCCTGGCTTGTGCAACTACCTGATGGGCAGTCGCAATTGTCCGGATCCGTGTCCGGATCACAATAAGTGCGATCAAACGCAGACGCGTTCGTTCCGCTCGTGAGTAAAAATAAAATGACGCTCAAAGCTCCCTTCCAAGTCGAACCACCTATGATGTCTCCTTTCTAAGTGGGTTTCTGATGTGGAAAGCAGTCTAACCAAAAAAAGAAAACCAATTTCAAATGGTTTCTTGAGAAAAACACAAAAGCAGTTTTCAAGTTTGAGAGTTCCACGCCTGGAACATCAACACATCCCAGAGATGGTGCTGCCAGTTGTGCGCGCGAGACTGATGTTCATCCCATTTTTGGCGAATCGGCGCAGGGTCAAAGTAGCCTTCCTGCTTGAGTCGGTCTGGGTGCAGGAGGTCTTCTGCCCACTCACGCAGTGGGCCGCGCAACCACGCGTCAATCGGCACCCCGAACCCCATCTTAGGGCGATCGATGAGCGCAGAAGGCACGTAATCGTAAAGCACCTGCCTCAAGAGCCATTTGCCGGCGGGATCGGCCTTAGGCCGTATTTTCATGTCCAAAGGAAGGCGCCACGCAAACTCCACAACCCGATGATCGAGGAGTGGAACCCGCGCCTCAAGACTCACCGCCATGCTCGCCCGGTCCACCTTGGTCAAGATATCGTCAGGAAGATAAGTCTCCATATCTAAGAGCATCATCGTCTCGGCGTTGCTGCCCATTTCAGCCCACGGTGCCGCCGTTTCTGGCGCGCCAAGTACCACGCCCGAATCCCAATGCGTCACAAGCCTCGCATAGAGTTCCTGGAAACTCTGCGCCCCAAGGATACGGCCTAGCTTCTGGAGCTTGTCGGTCGGAAGTCGCATCTTCCCGGCTCCCGGAATCCTGCCGTCCAATGCCCCGAAGAGTCGGTCGGTTTGCTCGGCACGCAGCATGCCAATCAGGTCGGATGCACCACTCCTCAAATGGGACGGTAGACGACTCATCAGCCCCCACGCCTTCGGCCCCAGAATATGCCTGTTGTACCCACCGAAGAGCTCGTCTCCACCGTCGCCCGAGAGACTCACGGTCACGTGTTCGCGCGCGAGCTGACTCACAAGGAATGTGGGGATTTGCGAGGAGTCCGCAAACGGCTCGTCCCAGATTTGCGAAAGCCTTGGGACCACCTCTAGAGCATCTTCGGGGCGCACCACAAGCTCGGTATGATTTGTGCCAAGATGCTTCGCAACGGCGCGCGCGTGATCCGCCTCGTCGTACGCCTTGTCTTCGAAACCAATCGAGAACGTCCGCACCGGATTCTCTGATTGCACCTGCATCAACGCAACCACCAGAGATGAGTCCACACCTCCAGAAAGAAATGCCCCGAGTGGCACGTCAGAGAGAAGGCGTAGCTTGACCGCATCCATCAATTTTTCGTGCAAAAGCTCCTTGGCGAGCTCGGCCTGATTCGTGCCAAAATGCAGCGGCGATTCGAGACCGTTTCGCGCCACGTCCCGGGCCGACCAGAAGACCTCAACGCGCGTGACACCGCGCCTCGCCCTCAAAATCGTGCCCGGAGACATCTGGTGCACGCCTTCGTAAATGGTCTGCGGGTGAGGCACACAATTGGCGCGCATATACGCGGCCAAAGCTCCACGGTCTACCTTTGACTCAAAGCCCGGAAACGCCCTAAACGTCTTGAGCTCAGACCCAAATACGAGCGCGCTCCCAACCTTTCCCCAGTAGAGCGGTTTGATACCGAGACGGTCTCGGATAAGGACCAACTCCTCTTCCTTGGTATCCCAAATCGCGCAGGCGAACATACCCACAAAGCGCTTTACAGACGCGGTGATGCCCCACTTTTCGAAAGCGGCGAGCATGGTCTCGGTGTCTGAAGTACCGCGCCACGTCTCGTCGAGCTCGGCCCTCAAATCGAGGTGGTTGTACACTTCCCCGTTATAGACCATCACGTATCGCCCCGAGGGCGAACTCATGGGCTGTGCACCAGCCTCCGAGACGTCCAAAATGGCCAGGCGTCTATGCCCGAGCGCCACCGCGCCGCGCACCCAAACGCCCTCGGCGTCCGGCCCGCGATGCGCGATAGAGTCGCACATGGCGCGCACCACATCGGTGGCACGCGACGTGCCAATCGATTCCGCCCAGAAACCCGTGATGCCGCACATGGCTAGCCTTAGCGGGCGACCCCGCGAACCACAGGTTGAGCTGAAGAATTAAGCACCGTGGCCACGAGAGCGCCGTCGGTCTTGGCGAGGTAGGTGAGGAGTTTGTCGCCGGCGTTGACCGGAACTCCGAAGGTCCACGTGGGCTCCGAGCCATTGAAGAGCGGAGACACCAGGTCTTTGAGCTCAGTTTCGCCAAGCTCCTCAGCCACCGTGTGCGTGCTCACGGCTTCGCCCAGCGTCTGAGGGTTGATATCGGCGCTCGTGAGCACACTCGCGTCGGGCTGCACGAATTTCTTGAGCATCTGTTGCCAGCCTTCGGGTGCAAATCCGTTGAGGACGCGCCTGGAAAGCGCAGGGCTAAACGGCAGCGCCGCACCCGACTCAATCTCCTGCTCGATGCGTTGTTGAACGTTGGCCATCGCCCCGTTAATGAGCTCGAGGTAAAGGCACTCGCCGTGGTCGAGCTCCACCTGACTCAGCGGGTTCTCGCGAATCCACTCGGGCCCAAACATCAGCCGAACCATCTTGCTCGCGAGCTCCGGGATGTCCTCAAATGCGCCCTCTTGCTCAAGGATACGCCGCGAAACCAGACCAAAGAGGCCGCCGCCTGGAATCCCCATAAGCGCCGCTGAAAGAAACGCCGGAAGCCTCACAATCGCGTGTGATCCGAACGCCAAACCGTGCTCAAGCCTAAACCGAGTCACGTCCGCTTCAGCGATTAACTTCGCATCACCAAGCGCGCCCTTGCCATAAATGCCTTCCAGGCTCGCCACGTTCTGAGAGCCACCAGCCCAGGTAAAGAACGCGCTCACGCTCTTCGGGCCGAGCCATCCGCGCCCGCGAATATCCTCGACCATCCAGATGTGATTTCTGCCCATCGTGTCGAGCGTCTCTTCGTAACCACGCACGTGATAAGGCTTGGTCTGCGACTCCACGATGCAGCCTTCGAAGTCGACCGTCGGGGTGCGAATTGCCTCCTGGCCTTCGCGAGGACACATCCACTTACCAAACGCCACCGAGTTGATGAAGATGATGTCTTTGACCGGCGCGGCAGCCCGCGCGGCTTCCACAGCACTCACGATCTCAGCCGGGAGCGGCTTGACCTCGCCTTTTTGTTGACCTTTGAGATCGCGGCCGGGCGCCAAGATCACGTCCGCAGAAATGACCTTGAAGTTTGCGCCACGCTCCTTTGCAAAAGCCTCCAGAGCCTGCGCATTTTCAAGGCGTGCGCGGTGAATCGGTGACACCGGTGTGCCGTCGGAATTGACTTCCAAGAGGTGCGGAGGCTCCCAATAGACGCCGACGCCGTGCTTCAGAAGCCCGGCTTCAATGGCTGCTACCACCGTGGCGAGCCCCATTCCGTCCGAGACCCCGGCCACAAACCAAACCTGGTCCGGAGCGTGAGTCGCATCTTGGAAGCCCAGTACTTCGTTGAGCGCGGTTTTGTTCAACTGTCTCGAAATTGTATTCAATCGCTCGTGAGCGCTCATATCTCTCCCCTACGAAATCCCTTCCGGTACCCGCCCAATCAAGGTGTGGCTGGTAGCGTCGTGGATGTGAACGGGGACGATGTCCCCGGGTTTAAGCTCAAAACTTGGTTTGGCAAAGACGGCCATCTTAAAGTCGTCTGTGCGCCCACAGAGGTCGTCCGGATTGCGGCGTGATTCGCCGATGACCATGACGTCCTGGGTGGTTGAAATTCTAGTCTGGAAGACTTCGGCAGAGATCGACTCCTGAAGCTCGATAAGTCGCTTGAGCCGCTCACCTTTGACCTCCATGGGGACGTCGTCCGGCATGTTTCGTGCCGCCGCCGTGAGGCTTCGCTCCGAATACTGGAACATATAGGCGAAATCGAAGCGCACCTGACGCATCAGGTCCAAAGTCGCCTCGAACTCCTCGTCCGTCTCCGAACAAAAGCCCACGATGATATCGGTCGACATCGCAATATCCGGCATGTACGAGCGAATATTCGCGACCAGGGCGTCAAACTCTTCACGCGTGTAGCGCCGCTTCATGCGCTCAAGCATTGAAGTTGAGCCAGACTGAGCGGGCAGGTGAAGATACTTTGAAATCTTCTTGTGACGCGCCATGGTCTCAAGAAGCTTGTCGTTGAAGTCGGTAGGGTAGGGCGAGGTAAAGCGCACGCGCTCAATGCCGTCCACCTTGACCACGTCTTCCAAAAGGTCCGAGAAATCATAGTCGCCCACGCGATACGAGTTCACCGTCTGCCCGAGCAGCGTGATCTCTTTATAGCCAAGCTCGGCCACGTTTCGGACCTGGGACAGTACATCCGATGGCGCTACGCCGCGCTCTCGCCCACGCGTAAAGGGTACCACGCAGAAAGTGCAGCATTTGTCGCAGCCACGCTGCACGCTAATCCAGGCGGTGATGCCCTCAGAGCGCACAGGCACGAGCCCTTCGTAAGTCTCGGCCTTGTCCAGCCGCACATCGATCAGCGGGTCCACTTCCTCTTCCTGTGCCTGAACTAGCATCTCGGGGAGGCGCCGGTATGCATCGGGCCCGACCACAATATCTACGTATGGAGCGCGCTCGGTAATCTCCTTCTTGAGGTGATTCGCCATGCAGCCCGCCACGCCCAATATCACGTTCGGGTTCTCGTTCTTGTAGCGCAAAAGGTGTGAAAGCCGCCCAAACACGCGCTCCTCAGCCTTCTCGCGCACCGCGCACGTGTTGATCAAGATGATGTCCGACTCTTCCAGATTGGCCGCCGCCGTGTAGCCCTGATTCAGAAGGATGCCGCCCATCAACTCACTGTCCGCCATATTCATCTGGCAGCCGTAAGTCTCGATAAAAACACGCTTGCCGGGCCGCGAGGCTTGCGGCATAGCGTTTGACTCACCGTTATTGGCGTATGGATCTCGTTCGTCGTGCTCGAATGCGCTCATGATCACTTCCAGGCTCCAAGGGCGGCGAACACTAGGAAAACCAAACGCATTGGTCAAGTACACGAGTCGAAATGAAGTATACATTGCTGCTAGCGCTCATTATTTCGAGCTGCGCCACATCCCCACGTCCCACTCCTCAGGAGCAACCCACCTTGAACGCGCCTCAAACCCAAGACTTGCTCGCTCGTCGCCAAGACATCGTCGAAACCATCCACGGAGTCGAAGTTCAAGACCCCTATCGCTGGCTCGAGAATTGGGAAGACCCCGAGGTCAAGGCGTGGACCAACGCACAGGATGCCCACACGCGCTCAGTACTTCAGGCGCTCCCCGTGACCTCAAAACTCATGGAGCGCTTCTCGGAGCTCTACTATGTAGATTCCATTCAGCCACCGGTGCGCCGAGGCACCCGCTACTTCTACGTGCGCCGACACGCCGACCGCGAAAAAATGGTCTACTACTTTCGCGAAGGGCGCGAAGGCGAAGAACAACTCCTCCTTGACCCAAACACGCTTAGTGAAGACGGCTCCGTCTCTGTTGGCTTTGCGGTGGCTTCACATGACGGGGAGAAACTCGCGTATTCGCTGAAGGAGAACAACGCCGACGAATCCACGCTCTACGTCATGAACGTGGCCGACCGCAGCGTTTCCGAAATCGACGTGATTCCCGGAATGAAATACGGAAGACCCGCGTGGACCGCCGATTCCACCGGGTTCTACTACGTACACCTACCGCCCGCCGAGGACGGCAATATCGCCGACCGTCCCGGGCTAGCCGAGGTCCGCTACCACACGCTGGGAACCTCCTATAAAGAAGACCCGCTGATTCGTGAGGCCACACGGGACGCAAGAATTTTTACGGGTATCGATCTCAGCCGAGATGGGCGATTTCTAGTCCATTATCTTTGGACCGGATGGCATAAGTCTGAGGTCTTTATTAAGGATCTTGAGGGCGGTGGCGACTTTGTTCCAGCTGTCGAAGGCCGCGATAGCCTCTACTCGATGGTGGTGCATGATAAAAATATTTATGTGCTCACCAACGAAGGTGCTCCCAGATTTAGAGTGATGAAGGCTTCCGCTTTGAAGCCAGAACGCGATGCGTGGAAGGAATTCATCCCAGAGTTTGAAGACGGCGCCGTAATCGAAAACATCCAGATCATCGGCGGAAAGCTTGTTGTGGTCCTTACCCGTGATGTGGTCAGCGATATCCTCATCTACGAGCTCGACGGCACCCTGGTGCGAGATATCGAGCTTCCGGGCCCAGGTGTTTCGCTGGGCATGACGGGTAACCCCGAGGACGACGAGGCCTACTTCTCCTTCCAGTCCTTTACCCAACCACAACGCATCTACAGAACCTCCATCGCCACTGGGGTCACAAGCCTCTGGAATGAAGTGCAGGTCCCCGTCGATCCCTCACCGTACATGGTCGAGCAGGTTTTCTATCCGTCCAAAGACGGCACAAAAATCCCCATGTTCATCGTGCGTCGAAAGGACATCAAGTTCGACGGGAGCACGCCCACACTTCTCTACGGTTACGGCGGCTTTAGCGTCAATCAGCTGCCTTACTTTCGGGCGAGCATCTATCCTTGGCTCGAGGCGGGCGGCGTTTGGGCCGTGGCCAATTTAAGGGGAGGCGGAGAGTATGGTCAGGCGTGGCACCACGCGGGCATTAGAGAGAAAAAGCAAAACGTCTTTGACGACTTTATCGCCGCCGCCGAATACCTCATCGCCAATGGCTATACGGCCCCAGAAAAGCTCGCCATTCGTGGTGGTTCTAACGGCGGTCTACTCGTGGGCGCCGTGATGGCGCAACGCCCCGAACTCTTTGGTGCCGTGGTATGCGCCGTGCCGCTCTTGGATATGGTGCGATACCACCTCTTTGGAAGTGGGAAAACGTGGACCACCGAGTACGGCGACCCCGAAGTCGCCGAAGACTTTCGCGTGCTCCATGCCTATTCACCCTACCACCAGCTCGAAGTAGGCCAGAAATACCCGGCATTCCTCATGTTGGCGGCCGATAGCGACGACCGCGTGGACCCGATGCACGCCCGAAAGTTTACCGCCGCCCTTCAGCACGCGCAGGGCGGTGACGCGCCTGTACTCCTTCGCCTGGAGCGCAACTCAGGGCACGGAGGCGCCGACAAAATCCGGTCCTTTGTGGAATCCGACGCCGAGACCTACGCCTTCCTTATGCACGTCTTCAATATGTAGCCCGGCTCATTTGACTTTGTGTTTTCCGTCTGTCATCTTGAAAGCTCCTACGAGCCCAAAGGAGGGGTAACTATGCAAAAAAACTCTTATTTTCTATCGCCACATTGAGTGCCGCAATGACTTTCGCGGCTGAATCTGAAGCAGTCTGTACCGCCGCATTAAACGCCGGTTATGACGACTGCGTCACTTTTCAGCTCACAGATGCTCCGCAGTTCTCGGCGACAACCATCTGCGACTATCGCGAAATCGGCATGACCTCTTCGTGGGATGCGACGGCGCAATTGCTGACAATTACGATTGATCCAAACAATGGTGATGGTATTCCCGCCGTCAGGCATCCAGTCAATGACGGAAATTGGTCGAGTCTATCTGACTACAAAGACGCCTTTTACGGCTTGGCTTTTGGAGAGGGATGTAACGACGATATCGACATTCCCAGACCCGACCAATGCGGTGATCTTAACATAAAATACGTCATTTCGGATCGACCCTATTGGATCGATTCAGGCGGAATATCGCCCTATCAGAACCTTGACCCATTCTGGGGGGCATTGGCGAGCGATGACGGCGTCATCAACATTGAAGATACCGGTATCTTCGACCTCATTGGCGGGACCATGAGTTCCTGTGACACCCAAAGCGCCTCGGCAAATGGGGATACATTCGAAGTCCAACAATGTTCCTATTATGAAGTTACCGACGAGATAACAGTTTTCGAACCCGTCTGTGAACGAAAGCAACCACATTTCATTCGTTCGGAGCATGCGTCGACCCGTTTCGAGTACTTCAAATGGAACAGTTTACAAACAACGTTTCTATTCGATCCCACACCAGGGAACTTCAGTCGATTGGCGATAAAGGCCGATGCGCGTTTGGAAAACGATTATTTTGATTCGAACAGTAGCTATGTGGATGGGGACGTGGAAGTCAAGTTGAACACGGTTCCGTTCAGCGTCGGAAGGGATAATCGCGACGGCGTTTGCGGTGCTAGCAAGGTCTCCAAAAACATGATTTTCCTTCAGCCAAAGACTTATGTTGGCTACGCCCCGAACTGCTTCCAATGAAACCTATCCTCGCGATTCTACTCGTCTTAGGGATTGGCTGTGTTGATGCGACCGGGGGTGCAGACAGCAATTCTGATCTTGGTTTAGACTTGGGAACGACTGAGGATATGCGTCTCGATTTCGCCTTAGACTTAAATGAATTCGGATCGGATGGTGATTTTGAGACTGTGGAAGACGTTGCACCTCCATTTTGCAACTCTGCATCAGATCCCATCGCAGCAGCCAAGTCGGAGCAAGACTTCTATTTGCCATCTCTCAACAGTGAAACTCGGGAGATATCCAATCAAGACTGGAACTTGCCATGGGAGAACGGAGCAGCTGACATTTCGGGTGGTCTGGTTGCTATCGTTGGAGATGAAGGGCGCCAGCGAGGCTTGAGAGGTGCTTGGGTTCCCTATGGAGAAGATTTAAACTTTCATCTCATCGACTATTACGCGGATTCAAACACTGAGGTTTTCCCGAAACCTGATCCCGAGATACTACCCCCCTATCTCGCCGTCTCTGTCTTGGTGGACCATAAGAGCGTCGAGGCTGAATACAGCTGGGACTGGAGAGGCATGGATTACCAATCTCAGTCTCTATTCATGAAAGTTCCTCACGAATCCGAACAGACTGTGAAGGTAAGGATTCCGGCGAGCGCGTTTCCCGAAGCGCGGGCGTACGACATTGTGGTCTTTTTCTTCAAGCCAAATGCACTATCTAGCGAGATGATTCAGATGTTTAGAATGACCCTCTACTACGGTGGGTTTGATATCCCGGAGCATCCCTGTATCCCGCTTGCTGAGGGGGTAGAGCTTAGTGGCGCGGAGAAAGCTTACGAGGAGCGGGGGGATTGGTATGCTTGGAGCAATAGAATATCTGTCTATCATGAAGATCCGGCCGAATCCCACGAGAGAGAGTCGTTGATCGAAGTTCCGGCTAACGCGACTAGTGTGAGCATGAATATGCTTCTTCGTGGCACATCGCGGGAAAACTTCGCCTTGGAGCACGTGCCGATGAAGATTGTCACGTTTGTGGACTATGAAGTTCAGGACGATCCAATCTTGATTGGACTACCCCAAGAGGATCGTACATTCGCACACCGCGACCAGCTAGAAGTCGATCTAAATCCCGGTCCCGAGACTATCGTCTGGGTCGCCGGAATCTACAACCCGTGGATCCCTGCGGTGAGCTGGAACAATATCGCCAATCCCGACATTCAGGGCCTCTACTGGGCCTATCGAAGCAACCGCTTGATTTTTCGCAGGGCCGCGGAGTGAAGATGATAAAGACAACACCTACCTTTTTGTACCCACTAGTTATCGGCGGGTTGATTCGAGCTCAAGGATATCCGGCGCCGTAGCTCTCGGGGTTTGAACACACAATGTTTGAGGTCTACGACGAGGTCGTGCATCTGAGGCACCCCACGCTCGCCTGCCTGGACAAGTTCGATCCCTTTGGAATCCCAGACGAATTCGACGGACAACCTTTGTCCGCCCTCCGAGAAGCCCTCGGCGATCTCCAGCCACTAACGCCCGACGAGCAAACCGCACTCAGCGAGGCCCAAGCATCGGTCGCATGGCAACCTAACAGATTCGATAATATCTGTGTTGAGAAGATCGGAGATTGGCCAACCGGACCTTCCACTGGCCCGTCTGGCGATCAGGGCGACTAAACCTCCGCTAGAACGCGTCCACGTCGATGCAGCCACTCTCCTCGCACCGCGCATAGAGCACGCGTCCACATCCCTCAATCACGAGCTCCTCTCCCTTGGGTCGAACGCTCAGATCTCTCGGTGGGCAATTCAGTATCTTTGCCCCAAAGATTCGCACCGGGTCATTGGCCCTCTCGAAATACGAATAGGCCCAAGCCCCCAGTATGACCATCAACACGAAGAGTGCTCCCATGGTGTTTCTCGGCTTTCCCACCTGCCGATTTCGCCCCAGTCCCTCGCGCCGCCAATCCATGCGCTCTCCACTCACTCCGAGCCCGTCCTGATCACCCCGCAAGCTTAGCATCTAGTGGCTATTCAAGCCACAAGCTGCAGATAGGGAGGCTCAGAAATCTGCGCCGATGCTCACCGAGAACTTTCGCCCCGTCCTTAGTCTGCTCACTAGCCGGTCCCCCTGCGTGTACCGAATTTCCGGGTCGATGAGGTTGGTGGCCTTGAACCCCAGCTTCAATGTGTCGCCGAGCTTCTGGCGCGCGACCAATTCAAGCCTCGGGACAGCCTCTTCGTAGATGTCAGGAGCGCCTTGGGCGCCCACCTCCGCGATCCTCGCCCCCACAGCGTTGAAGAGCAAGGTCGAACTCGCCCAGATGCGCACTGTGGCTTTGATCCCACGGTCCAGATCCCCCGATCGTGGTCAAAAGTCTCCGATCTAGAGCACCTAAGCCCCTAAAACTACGTATTTTTGACCCCAAAACGTTGGTATCATTCTTGCTCCTACATGTAGGTGCGAGTGGCAGAAAGTACGAAACGGGCAAAATCGATGAAAAAACTCCTCCAAACCTTCGTGTTAATCCTCATGGCATCCGCGCTCAGCGCGTGTGGAATGGGCGAAGTCGAATTGATGATGGGTGATGAGACCGAGTCGAACCTTCCGAAGTACGACGAGAACGGCCAGGTCATCGACCCAAAGACCAATGAGCCTCTCCCACCAGCGTTCGAAATCTCTCGCGAAAACACGCAATTATTGCCCTTCCATGTTAGAATTGCGAAACTTGAACGTGTTGTTGGACTCTCGCAAGAAGACCCGGCCTTTGAAGACCTCAATCGAAACCGCTACGCCCTTGGTGACCACAACTACGGCCAGGGAATCGGCGCTGACCTCTCGTGGTCTGCAGCCAAAATGTCCACCTGGGTCCAATCGCTCAAGGCCGTCTGCAACTCCGCCGCAATGCGCGACCGATATCCCTCATTGCCTGAGCATCTCAACGAATTCGTCACCGCCGCCTACGGCCGCGAAGCCAACGAGCAAGACCTCGCCATCGTCGAAGACGCGCTCGCTGAAGAAGCAGTGCCGGCCGAACAACGCTACGAAACCACGTGCCTTGCAGTGCTCTCATCCATGGAGTTCGTAGGACGATGAAACACCTAATTCTACTTTCACTCGCACTCGGGACACTTGGAATTGGATGCAAAGGCGAAGTCGCCATCGGCGCTGACGAGCCCGGCGCGCTCGCGCCCATGAACTCCCCAGCACCTACCCAAACGCCTGAGCCTCAGACAAACCCTACGCCTCTTCCCGAGCAGCCCGAGACGCCCGAGCAGCCCGAAAACACAGCGCCCCTGCGGGTCGAGCCACCTGAGCTCAGCCCTGAAGACGCCACATTCTACATGCGAAGTCTCGTGCAGATGCTCGTCGGTCGCCCACTCGAGTCGGCAGAGGTCAACGCCCTGCAAGCTCAAGGGTCAGAGGCGATTCGCCCAATGCTCGAAGCCTGGACCAAAGAACCCGGCTTTGCCCGCTCGGCGCGCTACCTGATGGCGCAGAAACTCAAGGCGAGCGGCGAGAGAGACGGCGTGGACTTCGAGGCGCCCGGAAGGCTCGTCGAATACGTGGTCAACTCCGGCTTGCCCTTCTCCACCATCATCACCGCAGATTATTGTATCGCCGCCGATGGCACCCAGACCACCTGCGACTCCGGTGCTCCATACAACGCGGGCGTGCTCACCACCCGAGCGTTCCTCGCTGGAAACGCCGGCCGCTTCAACCTCGGGCGCGCCACGCGCCTCATGAAGGTCTTCGCCTGCCGCGCCTATCCTATGGAATCAGACCTTCAGCCCTATCTTGAGAAAGAAGTGTTGATCCCGATGTTCCGCGCGAGCACGGCCGAAGAACAAACGGTGGAAGAAGCTAAAGACGCATTCGGCAACGGCTCCGCCTGTTATTCGTGCCACGGCCAATTCGGAGCACACGCCCAATTCTTCGTGAAGTTCGACCAAACCGGCCTCTGGCGCGCTGAAGCAACCGGTCTCCAAGACCCGGAAGGCGAGCTTGGACGCAGCTTTGGTGGGCTCATGACCTCGCATATGGACGATGAATCCGCCGCCGCTTTTGAGGGCTCAAAGATGTTCGGCCAAGATGTCCCTGATATTCGCGGGGCCGCACAGGTCCTAAGTGAAAGCGATGTCTTCGTGCCCTGCATGGCTCGAAACGTCATCGAATACACGTTTGGAATGACCGATACCGCCGCCGGAAAGATCGCCCGCGATATGCTCGAGCAGGTCGCATGGCGCGCAACCAAAGGCCAGACCCAAGACCCCACGTGGGCTGATATCGTGGTCGAAACCTTTGTGGAGCCTCGTGTGATTCAAGTGGTTCTCTCGAGCCAAGGAGATGTTCAATGAAAGTGCCTAATCTCAAAGAAATGTCGCCGATTAAGCGCCGCCGGTTCCTCAAGCTCATGGGCGCGGCCCTAGCGTCTCCTGCCGTTCCTGCCGCGCTGAAATTCGACGCGATGTCCATGCTCGTCGGAGAGGCCCACGCACAAGAGATGGAGAACTCCGCGCCCACCTATTTTGTGGAGATCAACCTTCGCGACCAATGGGATTTCGGCCATGTCTTCGTCTCTCCAGGCCTTGCGACCCACGCGGATTTGCGCCGCGGCACCAACGGCACAAAATGCGCGCTCTTCTACAATAACCTGAGTCAGCAGGCGCATAACTTCTACCTGACCGAAGACTCCATGGAGCTCATCCCGCATCTCGACGATATCGCGTGCTGCGAGATGTTCGAGCTTTCTGTGGGCCGCATCCACGGCCACGAAGCCGCAAACTGCACGCGATCTCCGGGCCGCGGATATAACGGCGGTGCCGGGCGTATGGCCATGTACGAGGCCGAACCGGCCTACTCCGAGCAAGGCAACGAACCACACTACTCCTCCACCCCTACGCCCGCCGCGTTGCACAATTATTGGCAAAAGCAGCTCGACGATAAACCGCTCAGAAACGGCGTGGCATTTAAGGGCGTGAGCCGCTTCCACACGGTCTATCACTTCGGTGCTGGGCTGCCGGGTGCCGAGCTCGACCGCCGCCAGAATGTCTCCGAGCTCATGAACGCCTTCCCAGACCAAGTCCGCGACTTGAACGTGCTCGCATCTCCCGAGGAGGCCGCTACCATCTCGAGAATCCTGCGCTCCCTCGACCAGCGCTATTTCCAGAAGTACGGCTATTCAACGGGCGCTGTGGACAGGCACAACCAGAATATTCAAGAGGTCCAAGAACTCCTTTATACCGGACAAACCCAGACCATCAGCCTGCCGCTTTCCGACGAGGAGCGTAATTACTGGAGCGAAGGTGTGCCGCCTCAAGTGGGTCAAAACATCAAGGCAAATATCTGGGAGCAGTGCGCGTACGCCTTCAAATTGCTCTCCAACGATATGACCCGTACATTTGCGGTTGAGTTTGATTATCTTGACGTCCATGACCAGCGAACGCCCGACCAGATGCACGTCAAAGCCCGCCAAACTGTGCTCCCGCTGGTGCGCCTCATCGAGAGCTTCAAAGCCGCCGGAATGTGGGACCGCACCCTCATCGCGATCTACAGCCTGGACGGCGGTCGTTCGCCCGCAGCGGCTAGCTACGGCAACGAAGGTAAGAATACCGTCATTCTGGCCGGCGGCATGGTGCGCGGTGGCTATTATGGGGATATCTCGGTGGCTGGAAACACTGGCGACGGCCATAACTACCGCTACCATATTCCCGACGCCAATACGGGCGCGCTTGCAGGGGCCGTGACGGACAACTCCGGCAGAATTCCAGGAGCGTCTATCTGGAAAACAACAATGCGAGCACTAAAGGTGCCCGCATCGGTTTATAATCAGTTCGCCGATGTCCAATCAGCGCCTGAACTGCCTTTCATTCTCAAGACCTGAGAATTAAGACTTCTTCTTAGTCTCTTCTTTCTTTTCTTTCTTTGCGCACTTCTCGCATGATGCGCAGTCTTTGTCGGAGGCGCAGGAGTCGCAACCGCAGGATTCTGCATTAGCGGTCTTGGTGGTTTCCTCGCCTTCGGCCTTGGCATGTCCGTCACAAGCAAAGCTTGGAACTGCGATCAACAAAGCGGCGGATGCGGTAAGTGCAAAGAGAATCGATTTCATGGTTACTCCATTATTGTAGAGGAGGTCTCTCCTCCTCAGATGAACTACGCAAAAAGACTTAGCGTCCAAAACAGTCTAACTCCCCCGCAAAAAAACTCAAACCCCCAAACAACTATTGAATTTCCCCCAAGATCTTTTAGTCTTACAAAAAACGCCCCTCCGGGCATAACAAGCATCCCCACAAATCGGGAGGAGACATCATGAAATTGAGAATACCTGCAACTCTAGTATGTACCGCATTTATCTACGGCTGTGGTGGCGACAGTGGTCCAGCACCTTGCGAGACCGTGGTAGACGCCAACATTACCGAAGTCACCACCTGGGGCGCCGAGTGCGACACCATCCTCGTAGAGGAGACCATTCGCGTAGAAGCGGCGCTTGACGTCAGACCTGGAACCACCGTCCGTTTGGCGCAAGGCGCATCCATTCAGGTCACGACGGGTTCTCTTGACTCTGCCGGCACCGAAGAAGCACCGATCGTCTTCGAAGGCCAAACCGCAGAGCCTGGCTTCTGGGGTGGAATCGCTTTTGCTTCGGTGTCTCCAGACAACAAGCTTACCCACACAACGCTCACAGACTTCTGCACCTCCAGTTTCCAATTCAACGACTGGGGTATCACCGTTCAAGGCGACACCACGTCGCCCGGAAGCCTCGTGATGACCAACGTCAACGTGCAAAACTGTGCGGGAATCGGGCTCTCCATCACGGCCGGCGGTACCATCGCAGGCTCGACCAACGTGAGCTTCTCAGACGTGGACGACTTCCCTGTTGCTGTGCCTTTCCAGCAAGCCCAAGAGATCGACCCGTCGTTTGTAATGGCAGGCAACACCAAAGCTGCCGTGCACGTTACTCGTGGGGGTCTTGAAACCACAGCGTCATGGCAAGCGCTCGACGTACCCTACCAGGTGGCGCCATCGGGCGGCGTGGAGGAAGGTGGTGCGCTGACGCTCGAGGCTGGCGTGGAAGTTCAGTTTGAGCAAGGCGCGACCCTGCACACCCGCGACGGAAGCATCTCCGTACTCGGCACCGCGGACGCGCCAGTAATGCTTATGGGTGTGGAAGATATCGCCGGCTATTGGGGCGGACTCGCGTTCCAATCCCTTAGCACCAGCAATGTGGTTCAAAACGCGGTGATCGCGAATGCGGGCGGCAAGAACTTCCAAAATAATGAGTTCGCCGTTGTGGTTACAGGCCAAACCACTACTCGCGGATCGTTGGACATCTCGGACACCGTGATCTCCAAGAGCGGCGGGGGCGGAATCGTCGTCTACGCGGGCGGCCAACTCACACAGGCTGGCTTGAGTTTTGATGGACTCACAGGAGACGAAGTAGACGACCGAAACGAAGAGTAGTATGGGGAGACTCCCTCTCTTGATGGAGAAGTCATGTACGATTTGGTTGTAATTGGTTCGGGTCCTGGGGGCTATATCGCTGCGGTTCGTGCAGGTCAGCTTGGAATGAAGGTGGCGTGCATTGAGAAGTATTCAACCTACGGCGGTACCTGCCTCAACGTGGGATGTATCCCGTCGAAGGCCTTGCTTGAGTCCAGCGAAAAATTCGAAGAGGCCCATCACGCGTTGGAACAACACGGTGTCAAAGTCTCCGATATCCAATTGGATCTGAGCGCCATGCTCGAGCGCAAGAATCAGATCGTCGGGCAACTCACCGGCGGCATCGGATACCTCTTTAAGAAGTACAAGGTCGACGGCATCCAAGGATTTGGCTCGATCACCGGCAAGAACCAGGTGACCGTCAAGAAAGATGACGGGACCGAAGAGGTGCTCGAAACCAAGAAAATCCTCATCGCTACGGGCTCAAAACCGTCCAGCATTCCTGGGGTGACCATCGACAAAGATCGCGTGGTGGACTCCACAGGTGCGCTCAAGTTCGAAGAAGTTCCAAAGCACCTCATCGTGATCGGTGCCGGGGTCATCGGGCTTGAGCTCGGCTCGGTCTGGCGCCGTCTGGGCGCAAAAGTCACCGTGCTCGAGTACATGCCAAAAATCCTAGGCAACTCGGACGCCGAGGTCGCCAAAGAGGCCAAGAAGATCTTCGGCAAACAAGGCGTTGAATTCCTCCTCGACGTCAAAGTTACGGGCACCAAAGTAGACGGCGAAACCGTGACAGTGACGTATGAAGAAAAGGGCGAGTCCAAATCGATTCAAGGCGATCGCGTGCTCGTCTCGGTGGGGCGCCGCCCATACACGGACGGCCTCGGGCTCTCCAATATCGGTCTTGAAACCGACAAGCGCGGCACCATCCACGTGGACAAGAATTTCGAGACCTCGGTCAAGGGCGTCTACGCCATCGGAGACGTGATCCCCGGACCAATGCTCGCCCACAAGGCAGAGGAAGAAGGAGTGGTCTGCGTGGAGCGCATGAACGGCATCGGCGCACATATCAACTACGACGCGATTCCTGACGTGGTTTATACCGAGCCTGAGATCGCGTCCGTGGGTAAAACCGAAGAAGCCCTCAAAGAAGCCGGCATCGCCTACAAAAAAGGAAAATTCCCCTTCATGGCAAACGGCCGCGCAAAGGCGTTAGCCAGCACACAGGGCTTCGTGAAAATCCTGGCGGACGAAAAAACCGATCGCCTCCTTGGGGCGCAAATCATCGGACCACGGGCGGGCGACCTGATCGCCGAGCTCGCCGTTGCCATGGAATTTGGCGCGTCATCCGAGGATATCGGCCGCAGCTCACACGCACACCCGACACTCGCCGAAGTGATCAAAGAAGCGGCTCTATCCGTTACCGGCTCGCCACTAAATATGTAAGTTCGCTTCTGGGAATTTTGTCCACCCTGTGGCATCTTTCTCTTACTGATGAATGAGCATTCAAAATTTGGCACGCCTCGCCGTTGTTTGAGAGGCCGATGAGTGATGGACTTCCGAAAATCGGGGAACTCGTTGCGGGGCGCTACCGTATTCAAGAAGAGCTAGGTCGTGGCGGATACGGCGTGGTTTATCGTGCGCGCCAAGACGTGATGGGCCGCGATGTGGCGCTCAAAGTTCTGAAGCCCGAAGCCGCGAAGAAGAGCACTGAAGTCGAGAGATTTCGCCGAGAAGTCTTCCACGCGAGCGGCCTCAAACACCCAAACACCATCCAACTCTATGATTTCGGCGAGACGAATGGTCTCTTCTACATCGTCATGGAGTTCTTGCAGGGGCTAAACCTGCGTGAACACGTGCTCGCCCAGGGACCGTTTGAGCACGATGGTGCTGTGGAGATTACCCTCCAAATCCTCAAGAGCCTTCGTGAAGCTCACGAACACGGCATCGTGCATCGCGATCTCAAGCCCGAGAATATCTTTCTCGTGAACACCGGGCAGGACGACGAAATCCTCGCGAAAGTGCTCGATTTCGGGCTTTCGAAGTACGTCGAAGGCGCCGGAGGTAAAAAAGAGCCGACCCTTACCAAAGAGGGCATGATCTTCGGGACACCGCAGTATATGTCGCCCGAACAGGCTTATGGGCAAAAAGTCACGCCCATGACCGACATCTACGCACTCGGCCTGCTTATCTACGAGATGGTCACGGCGCGTTGTGCGTTTACCGGCCGAAGTTCCATGGAGATCCTCATCAAGCAGGTCTCCCAGCCGATCCCGTCTATGCCCGAAAAGCTCCAGGGCACGGTGCTCGCGGAGTTCGTCGATATCTGCACGCAAAAGGAATCCAAAGACAGGTTTCCGAACGCGGGCGAGGCCTATACGTGGCTGAGTCGGCGCAAGAACTCGCCGTCGATGATCCAGATGTTCCAGAACATCGACCCGGAAGCCCATATCGAGACCCCTGAGATGGTGCCGGCTGTCAGGCCCATGAATGCGGAGTCCGACACGCAAGCGCGCGTGATGATGGTCTCACAGAACTTTGAATTGCGACTCGCCTCCATGCCCATGGTTGGGCGCCAGGAAGAGCTCGACTCCTTGCTCTATTGGTCCCGACAAGCCCTCTATTCCGGCGGCGTATCGTGGATTACCGGCGATGTCGGCGTCGGCAAGACGCGCCTCCTCAACGAGTGGGTTCGACACTTTGAGATGGACGGCGTCCTCGTCCTAAGAGGCGACTACAAGGAGCACGGCGGACCGCTTGTAGGTTTGCGTGAAGCCCTCGCACCCCTGACTGAACAGCAAACAGGTGGTGGGCAAGATACGCTGCCTCAAGTTCTCTCGATGGATAGGCTTATCGAGCTGCGAGGGATTCTCCTCGTAGATGACGACCAAAAGAGTGCCCTCTCCGAAGACGCCGCGTTCGCCGTAGTAGAGCAGGCGATCTTTAGTATCGCAACAAATCGCCCCACGGTGCTCGTCCTCGAAAATCTTCAATGGGCCGACTCGTTCACCCAGCGCCTCCTCGAGCATTGGCAGGAGGAGCTCGCGGCCCTGACGCTGCCGCTACTGCTCGTGCTCACATCGCGCACGGACGAGGTCGGCACGTCGCAAAAGCTCAACCACATCTCAGGGCTAGGCCGCAGAGTTGTTGGGCCTTCGTTTGCCCACGCGATTCAGCTCAATCGTCTAACCGATGCGGAAGCCCTGCGCATGCTCGGCTATCTCTTGCCGACCTCGGAGGCCGTTGAGGACCGCATTCTACGCCTCTCCCGCGGAAACCCGCTCTTTTTGACTGAGGTCTCCAGATACCTTCTGGAAGCCGAGCTCGTAGAGTTCAACGAAGGGGTTCAACGCTGGGATTTGCGCGCAGATCTGCCTCCGGGCGAGGACTTCATTCCACCGAGTATGAGCGAGCTTGTGCTTCGGCGAATCCGTTCCCTGGTCACGCACACAAGCCACGGTGGTGTCTTTAAGGCCCTGATTTTGCGCGCTGTCCTTATCGGCTCGCGTTTTGAATTGCGGGTCCTAAAAGAGCTTCTGCGCCGCGAATCGCGCCCCGACTTAGAGTTCTATATCGACGATGCCGTCGATCGGTTTGCACGCGCCGGAATCCTGCAGCCCGTCGTTATGGGCACTAAGCCTGGGCTTGAGTTTAGCTACAGCCTCAGCCAAAAGACGCTTTTTGACTCAGGAATCGATTTTGGCGAAGACGCAAAACGCGTGCACGCCCACCTCGCGGAGATTAAGACCGATCTCTACGAGTCTACGTCTCGGGATCGACGGCTCGAACTCTCATCGTCCATCGCTGAACACTATATGGAATGCGACGAGAGACTGCAGGCCCATAAGTGGTGGATGACCGCGTCCACAGACGCTGAGGATGCCCTCGACTTCCGGGCGAGCTTGAACTTCCTCAATTCCGCACAGATGCTCCTCAGTGACGAGATCGACCCGGACGGAGAACGACTGCTCGAAGTGCGTCTGAGGCAGGGCAAATTCTACCAACTTCTGGGCGAGTATGGCCCCGCGGAGTACGCGCTGAGTGCCGCCCTTGAAGAGGCCCGGCGGGTTGGCGATCAGGTCGGCGAAGCCATGGCCTCCGAGGCTCTTGCTCAAGTCTACACCTTGCTTGGTCGCTATCACGAGGCGCGTTCCAATCTCGATTCCACGATCGCACTCTATGAAAAATTTCCTGATTTTGTTGGGATCTTAAGGTGCGAGACCAACCACGCGGAAATCCTTCGTTATCAAGGCCGATATGTCGAGGCCCAAGCTCGCTTCCAAGAGGGTATCAACAAGGCCGACGCGCTCAATAACGTGGCGATCGCCGTGCAGAACCTCTACGGCCTTGGACAGTGCTATTACGCGCACGGCCACTTGCGCTCGGCGGTTGACGTCTTCCACGCCTGCCGGAAACGTGCTGAAGTTGCAGGTCTCTGGCGCATTGTGAGTTCTATCGATATCGAACTCGCGATGATCGCGATCGTGACCGAGGGCGTGAACCGAGCTGAACAACTCGTAAAACAGGCCCTCGAAGCTAAACGAAAGACCGGCGACACGCTTGGGCAGGCTCACGCTCACTTGATTCTAGGCATGGCATTGAGGCGCTCCCTGCGTGTGCAAGAGGCCGAGTTTCACGCTGAACGCGCGCTCACCCTCAATGAAAGGCTCTCCCACAAATACGGCATCGGAAAGTCGATCCTATTGCACGCTGAAATCGCGTGGCTAAAAGGCAAGCCCGAGACCGCGCTCACCCTGATTGAAGAGGCACTCCAAGTTCATACCGAGATCGCCGACTCCCACGGACGTGCGCTCTCGCTGATCTACAAGGGGCTCTTCTGCGTGGAGGCGGAAAAGCCCGATGACGCCGCCGAGGCCGTCGCCGAGGCTATGCGAATTGGCGGGGAAGATGGACTCGGCGTGTATCAGCCTGCTGGTTTGCTCTTCCTTGGAATGGTCTATGAAGCACAGGAGAATATCGAGGAAGCCATCGCCTATTACGGAGAGTCCCTTGAGCTGGCCGAGCAGATGGGGAATCGCGAGTCTGCGTCACTTGCCGCCATTAGTTTGGCCAAACTCCATATTGTGATGGGCGATATTGAATCAGCGTCGCAAGAGATTCCGATCGCACGAAATCAAGCCGAGCGGCTGGGCAATAATATCGCACTGATGCTTGCGCTTACTGGCGAAGCCTGGCTCGCTCGAGTCCAAAACAACCCCCACACGCTGCAGCCCACATTGCAGAAACTCCGAGTCCTGGCCGATCAACGCGGCGGGGCAAATCTTCGGGTCCCTGAGAAACTCGCTAAACTCGCCATGCAGCTCGTGACCCATCAACCGGCTAATAAAGTCAGGCAGTCCGTGTCCACCGTGATCGAACTGATCGAGGCTATCGGTGCGGAAGACCTCGCAAGAAAGCTACAAAAGAAGCTCGCACTCTTTCTCTGAAACCAACCTTGCTGGCCATCGTCATATAGCAGGTGTAATATCAGAAAAGGGTTGAACGGATGACACGGATGGCAAGAGACGAACAAAATCAGGCGGATTCAGATATCGACGTCGAGATTCTAGAGGACGACGATTCCCTTGATTTGTCCGAAGAAGGCTTGAGGGAAGCCGAGGAGCTCGGGGACTTGAGCCTGATGATGACAGGCGGCGTCTCAAGCGACTTGGTGGGCTCGGATCCGCTCTCTGCGTACCTCGCAAGGCTTAGCCACATCGCGCCTCTGCCTGCTGAAGAGCAGCAGAAACTAGCCGAGCGCTACAAGAACGACGAAGACGCGAACGCCGCGAAGATGCTCATCATCACCAACCTGCGTCTCGTGGTTAAAATCGCACGCGAATACCAAAGGCGTTGGACAAACCTTCTGGATCTCATCCAAGAGGGCAACGTCGGTCTCGCCGAGGCAGTGACTCGCTACGACCCCTATCGTGGCGTCAAGTTCACGAGTTACGCACAGTACTGGATCCGGGCGATGATTCTGAACTACCTCATGAATCACCTGCATCCGGTTAGGATCGGCAGCTCCAGAGCCGGCCGAAAACTCTTTTACAATCTGAAAAAGGCCCGCCGCGAGTTGATTCGGCGGGGTGAAGAGCCCACGCCCGCACTTATTGCGGAGTACCTGGACGTGGATGAGGCCGAGGTTGTGCGCGTGGCACAACAGCTGGACTCACCGCCAGTCTACATGGACCAGACAGCTCCAGGTCTCGACAAGACGACTATCGGCGAGCTCATGGCCGATGAATCTGCCGAAGACCCGGAAGAATGGGCTGCGAATCGCGAAATGGGCTCCCAGATTGGCGCCGCCATCAAGGCCTTTGGTGAATCACTCGATGACGAGCGCGAACAGGCGATATGGACTCAGCGCATGATCGCTGAAGATCCGCGGAGTCTTGTAGAGCTCGGTGATGAGTTCGGCGTCTCCAAAGAGCGTATCAGGCAGGTCGAAGTCCAGATACGTGAGCGATTCAAGAAGTATCTGCTCTCAAATTTGGGCGACGACGTTCGTATCAATTTCCTCGAGTCTCAATGAAACACTGGCTTCTCTTCGCGGTTTTGGTCATGGGCTTTGGATGCGCAACATCTAAGGCAGACCCCCGTTGGGAAGCATGTGTGGACGAGGATGCCCAACAATGCATGAACTGGGGAAAGCACTCGGCTCTCGACCAAAAGCCAGATCGCGCGCTCGTAGCCTTCCAATTTGCATGCGAACTCGGTGAGGCCGATGGTTGTATGGAGATGGCCAAGTTCTTCGGGCGAATCCCCGAAAACAAGGCCGAGATGAACCAGGCTCTTCGAGAATCGTGCGACAAAGGTGAGCCCTTGGCGTGTGTGGAACTCGCCAAATTTGGTTCAAGACGAAACGCGATTCCAGTCTTCAAAAGCGCGTGTGAACAAGGCGTGGGGCGAGGTTGCGCCGAATGGGCAGCTGCCAAACGCGACCTTTGGCGGCTCGAGTCTGAGCTCACCGAATCCGTCAGACTCGACGAAAAAGCGTGCGAACTCGGCGTCTCCTCGTCGTGTCTTAGGGCAGGCCAGGCCTATTATTTTGGCTCCGGCGTCCCACAAGATAAGCCCAAAAGCGAAGCGTTTTTTGAACGCTCATGTAACGAAGAAACTGGCGATGGTTGCGCCACACTCGCGAAGATTTTTTCCGAAGGTGTCGGTGTAGACCCAGACCCCGTCAAGGCGCGCCAGTACTATACACTGGCCGCCAAACATCAGCCCCAAGATGCCCAGTCGCGCCGTCGCTCTAAGTTCCTTATCAACGTTGGGGTTTGCAATCGCGGTGATGCGATCGCTTGTTATAACGCGGGCCTGATCCTCCATGAGGGCGTAGAGGTTGATCGGAACCTGACCACGGCCAGGGAATTCTACAATCTCTCGTGTCAACGAGGGCTCGAGCGAGGCTGTGTGGCGCAACGCTCCATTCGGAAAACTGAGCGGATTGCAGGTACACCTTGAGAAACATGCTGATTACATGTGCTTTGGGGTTGGTCGGCTGTGCGGCAGAGCCTTTGACGCCTGATGGATGGCCTCAGAGACCGGCAGACCGGCAGTTGCGATGCCCCGACGGTACAGACCTCGCCGATGATTTTAGCGAAGACGGGTTTCGCACCGTGACCTGTCATCGCCCCGAGGACCCGCTCCCCGTGGGCTTTCTCCTGCAATGGAACCCTGAACAGGTGCTCGTGCGCGAGCTACAGCTCGACGATCGTGGGTACCCCGTCAAGCAATGGCGTTGGTACGACGACGGCGGCCAGCGAAGTCTCGAGGATTTTGACGAAGGCATCCTAAGTGAGCGCAAGGTCTTCTACCCAACGGGCGCACTTCAAGAGGAGCTTCAGCGGCGAGAAAAGGGCGTTTGGCTGAAACGGCTACAGCCCGATGGCAGCGTGCAGGAAGAGGGGCTACTCGTTGATGATAAGCGCGAAGGTCCCTGGAAACTCTTTCGGGAAGGCGCCGAAGAAGTCGTCACGTTCTCCAACGGACTCGAGGAGGGAGTATCCCAGCGCACCTACCTCGATGGCTCGCGCGAGTCCGGCATGTGGCGTGCCGGAAAGAAGCATGGTGAGTGGGTGCGCCAGACGTCTGCGGGTGTTCCAGTGGCGCGTGTCACTTGGATGGATGGCGTAAAAACCGGCGCAAGCGAACTCTATCATCCCAATGGTCAGTCGAGCGCTCAAGGGGCATGGCTCGACGATAAACGCGAAGGAAACTGGGTCTTTTGGCACGCAAATGGTCAAAAGGAGTCGGAAGGACTCTACAAAGATGGCAAAAAACAAGGCCCTTGGAGCTACTGGTACACCGATGGCCAACTCCGAGAAACCGGCCAATACGCGGACGGAAACAAGGTCGGTGAGTGGAAATCGTACAGTGTCTCGGGTGTCCTAGAACGTGTTGAAAATCTCTAGCTAGAGTGGGCAATGCTCCCTAAACCAAACGACATCTTTGAACGTAAATACCGAATCCTCAAGGTGCTAGGCCGAGGCGCGTTCGGCGAGGTCTTCCATGCTAGGGTAGACGAGATTGAACGCAAAGTCGCCATCAAGATTCTCAAGCCACAGCAGGCCTTGGACGGCCAGTGGTATGACGAAGAGTTAGAGGCGCGATTCCTGAGGGAGGCCCGGCTGCTCTCCGAGCTGCAGTCCCCGCATACGATCAGGATGTACGACTATGGTCGTTCAGAATCGGGCCTGCTCTACATGATTTTCGAGTTCGTGGAGGGCCAGTCTCTAACCGAGCTCATGGCTCGAGGCCCTATCGCGCCGGACCTTGCGATCCATATCACAAAGCAGGTGCTTCAAAGCCTTCACGAAGCCCACTGGCACGGCATCCAGCACCGAGACATCAAGCCCGATAATATCATGGTGTTTTCGTACCTCGATGACCCGTGGCGTACCAAGCTTCTGGATTTTGGTGTGGCTCGCGATTACGCAAACCCCGATTCCGAGCTGACCACGCGCGGAATGAGAGTCGGCACCATCCGCTATATGTCGCCTGAGCAAAATCGCGGCGAGGTGCTGACCCCTGCAAGTGATATCTACAGCCTGGGTCTTGTGCTCTTCGAGATGTTGACCGGTCGATACGCCATTGAAACCGACGACCTGAACCTGATTACGATGTTCCATCTTCAGGCCATCCCAATTGAGCTACCACCCGACCTGCACACGCCTCATAAGCTGCGCGAAGTTGCACACAAGATGCTAGCTAAGCCGCTCGCGACGCGTTTTCAAAGTGCCGCTGAAACCATTGAAGCCCTCGACACCGTAGACCTTGAGGACGCCGGTACGTGCCTTGACGACATGGATATGGACGAGACCGTGACCGTTCGTCCATAGGTCCGCGTGTACACGCGGGCTTTTTCGTACTTCTGAGGCTTTTTTATTAGGGGCCAAGAGACTAAAGTGCGGCGATGATGAGTCGATGGGTCGTTTTTGGGGTGTGGGGCTTGTGTATGCTCGTGGCAAGCGCGAGTTGGGCACAAGATCGCGTCCACGTGACGAGCGGCTACGTCGAGGAAACCGACACAGAGCGCGTGGCTCAAGCTCGCGCCGCCCTTGAGAGCGGCGCCACGAACCTGGTGCGAAGCATGCCGGAGTTCTCGCCGGTATCCGACGATAGCGTCTCGCGCAGGCTTGAGGAAAACCCCTCATACCTGGATTCTCTCAAGCTCGCGGCGTCGTGGTCCGAGATGGGTATCACCAAGTATCGCGAGCTCGACCCCGCAGGAGCCATCCAGTCTCTTGAGCAAGCGGTCACCATCTGGCGCTCTGCCGGCTGGGACCTGGTTGAACCTCAAGAATTCTCCGAGACGCTGCTCTTTTTGGCGCTGAGCCACCTCGAAAAGGGCGAGAACGTGGCCCGCCCCCTTGAGCTGATGCAGGAAATGGTCAGATTGAACCCCGCTCTGGTGATTCAAGAGGGTTATTATCCACAATCGGTCGTGCAGTTCTACGAGGGTGCACGTCTGACGCTTGAGCGTTCCGTGCGAGATTCGAGTCCTGTCAAAAGCCATGCGGACCGCTTGGCGGTTGTGTCCGAGGCTGAACTCATACTCTTTGTGGACGCGCTGCAGACCACCAACACAGGCTGGCAAGTCATCGTTCACCTCTATGACGCCGCAGAAGGCGAGTTTCAGCGCGAGACCTTGAGCGTTGGAAGGTTTGAGGATCTGGAAGAAGCAGCGAGCCGGCTCGCAAGTCGACTGCTTTCTTGTAGGCTAGAGCCGGAGGCGGCCCCAGCTCCTATCGCACAGTCCCAAGGCGAGAGCCCCTGGTCCATGCAGATTTACTTTGCGTACGCCTCATTCTTAGACTTTCCAGACCCCAACGTTGAACTCTTCGGGCACTACGGCGCCGCCATCGGTGCGAACTACTCGGTCACCCGCGAATTCTCTGTGCTTGGAGCGGTTCAAGTCCTGACGTCGGCCAGGGACTTTTCGGGGTTCATCATCCAGGATTTCACTACGATTCGAGGGTTCGGCGGCATTGAACTTGGGTATTCATTCGGGCCGATTCGCCCTGAAATTGCGGCTTTGGTTGAGGCATCCACACTTGGTGATATCGTGGTTTGCGAAGATGTGAACACCATCATTCGCGGCTGCAATCCAGACCGAACCACCCGCTACGAATTTGAAGTTTTGTTGGGCGCCAATATTCGACCACGCGTATCCCTGCAGCTCCTACCATCATTGACCGCGTTGATTGGAGCCTCGGGCTCGTTCTACGTCTACCCACTGACCGAACGGCAGGTGAACTTCCCGGTGACCGTTGAGACTGGCGTGCAGTACCGGTTCTAGAAGTACGTGACCCGCAAATCGCTCTCAAAGTCCCCAAAGAAGAGACCTGTGAAGTCCTCGGACTCCTGCGAGAACTCCAACGTTGGCGGATTCTCCGACTCAAATGTCGGGTCAAAAACCTGGTCGAAGAAGAAGGGTTTCAGCGCATCATCACTGAGTTGCCAGCCAAATTCCGGCTCATTGAAGAACCAATGGGTTTCGGCATCCAGGGTAAGACCAGGGCTCCACAACGGACTCAAGTCCATCTGTGTTGCCGGTGAGGTATAAGGGATTGCAGTCTGCCCCTCGATGGCCTGCTCTGCAGCGCTAAGCACCTCGATCAGCTCCTGGGCGAAGGACTCCTCGATATTGCTCCACTCCACGATATCGTTCGTACGGTCCTCAATGCCGTATTCCACCGCGGACTTCAGCGCACCAATCGTTTCCATAAGCGCGTCACGGGCGTTTAGGAGTTCATCTGGATTGCGGACATCTCGAAACATCGTGGAAGAGATCAAGTCGTACCGAGCCTCGTCTTGGGCCGCAATAATCTCGGACAAAGACGCGCCCCACTCGTACGCCGCTCCAAAATGAACCACGGTGCGAACCCCACCGAGAATGGCCCGAAGCCCCGCAAGCTCAGTACGATTGATGACCAAGTTCAACTCGGTATCGTGGAAGACCTCTCCGGGCAGGAAATACGCCGAAAATCCATCTGAAGATTCGGCCTCTCTCAGGTCTTGTGCAATCACCGCCAAGTCGCTCGACACCACTACCAACGCGTCAAAAAGGCCGTTGAGAGGCTCGACCATAGGCCCAAAGAAAGTATTCTCATCGTCAAATCGTGAGGCGTTCCAGGGCAACTGAGTCTCAAGCAACGTCAGAATTCCTGGGAAACTCTCACCGTCTTCAAAACCCACGCCACGCGCCAAAAGATAAAGTACACCGGACTCGCGATAGATCACATTCTCAGACTGACTAAGCGTGCGCTTCGCGGCCAGCGGCCCTTGGAGCAAAGCCCCGACCGAATCAGAATAGGGCAGGAGCAAAAGGTCAGTAATGGCTTTGCCTGCGAGGAGCTGTGGGTTCCCCGGCGAGGACTCGAGCGCGCTTCGATATATGGCATTTGCGCCCGCGACATCCCACTCAAAAAGCCGGGATTCGGCTCTCAAGGCCGGATCGTCTTCACTCGGCCCTGAGTCCCCGAGGTTCCATTCGGCGTCCGACGCCGCGCAACCACCCATCCCCATGAGTGCGCCAAAAATCAAAAATATGGGGAGTAAATTTTTCATCAGTCTATGGTTAAGCAAGAAGCTTGCCGCGTTGAGAACGTCCAGAATTCATCGGGAACTCGTTCGGTCGGGCTGCTGAACGGAAAGCCGATTATCCATGAGTGGAGTAAGATTACACCTATTTCAGAACGATCTTTCATAACGAGTTAAATGGGAACAATCGGGGCAGATTGATCTCGGTTTGGTCCAGGAATTCACCGGTCGCACGAAGCCTCGGCCACTCAGGGATTCTGCGCTCCGGAAGCTTGATCTCTACGATGTCACGACCATCCGCCACGACATCCACAATAAAAAAGTTTTGGTCCACGTATTCGTAGCCTTCGAGGTTCACAATCCGCTCTTGAAGGGCAGGGTCGAGCTCGAGCAAGGAGCCCTGAACGAAGAGGAGCGCTTTGCCCGAATAGGCCGAACTTAGATCCCAACCCTCGGCGCCGGCTTCTATCGTGGTGGCAATAATCGGCTCCTCAGAACGCGCCCATGTGAACCGCCCGCTCTCTCCCGGCGTGTCATCCACAATTACAAAATGCCCGATGGCGTAAGACGTATCGCCACTCTGGGAGAGGAACCGCTCGTCTGGGGGCGTGATTTGAATCAGGTCGACGCGCCCAGAAAGGCTGGTGCCACTGGCGTTGACCGAGGTCGATGGAAGGCGCAGGAAGGTCGAGAACCCCTGTGTCCCCGTGTAGACCGTTCCGCCCGGCGTATCCACGCGTTCAAGCCCCAACCAGAGCATCACAAAAACCGGATTTTCAATTTGGTGTTCCGCCTCGAGCTGCCCTTCATAGGTCACAGCCATCGAATAATCGCCCACCGTTGCACAATCTGGACGAGGCTCCTCTTCGGTGAGTTCAAGGTCGAAGGTGGATTCGGAATCGATGAACTCCAGACTCATCTCTGAGTCGTTCGTGATCCCACGAATCCCGCCGGTTCGGCGTTCGAACGCAAGGTTGAAAGAATCCTCTCGGAAGCGGTCCGTACGCGTCCAATAACAGCGTGTGAGCTCTACGAACGGGTTTGCAGCAGTGTTCCTGGGGCCGCGATCAAACTCTCGGACAATCGCCTGAGAAAAATCGCCAAATCTAAAGAAGTCGACCTCAAGCAAGCCACATTCTCGCCGTTCAAAACACGTGATTCTCTCGGCAGTGGGGGTCTCGCGATATCGCCCGCTAAACTCGTCTTCATAGGTGGGACAACCCGTCAATCCTATGAATATCACCGCCCAAAAAACGTACCACTCACGTCTCATAGCGCGCATCCTACGAGGCTCGTGCATCAAAGACAACGTATGTTTTGAAAAGCTGGTTGCATGCGGAGCTTCGTGGTATATGCCCGCTTGAACTTTTGATTCTTGGCTTGTACGGAGTACATCGTGGAGCAGGACGATACAGAACTCGTTGAGCTCGCTCAAAAAGGCGATCGAGATGCATTTCGACAACTGGTAGAGCGCTACCAGCGTCGGGTCTACTCGATATGCTACGGCATGCTTAAAAACGCAGACGATAGCATGGACGTAAGCCAGGAGGTCTTTGTCAAGGTCTACAGATACCTTGAGAAATTCAACTTCCAGTCGAGCTTCTATACCTGGCTCTACCGAATCACCGTCAATATGTGCATCGACCATATCCGCAAGAACCAGCGGGTGAAGAAGGTCGAGTACGACGACGGCATTTCGCGTGAAGATGGCGACGAGCACACCTTGCCGTCCACGCTTGGACTCAATCCAGACAAAGTCTACGGCCGAAAAGAGCTCCGGGCCAAAATGCTCGAGGCGCTCGATTCGCTAGGCGAAAAACACCGTACCATCTTGATTCTGAGAGAGGTCGACGGCCTCTCATACGAAGAAATTGCTGATGTCCTAAACATCTCAAAAGGTACCGTGATGAGCCGACTTTTTCACGCCAGACGCTACTTCCAAGAGGCGATTGGTGAGTACGTTGGCGACGATCTCGAAATCTAACTTAATTCTGAAGAAAATCTTAAGAACCAAATGAATATGATCACTTGAGGATGCGTCTGAGTTGCTGAGACCCGACCTCAGGATAAAATTATGAAGACCCTGACTGCGACACAATATGAACTTCTGGCACGACTTGCCGACGGGGACCTGGCTCCCGGTGAAGAATTGCTCGCACAGAAGCTCGCGAAAACGCCCGCTGGTGAGACCTTTTTGAACGAGCTCGCGGTGCTTGAGGCATCGGCGCGCTTGGCCGAAGAAGCCATTTGGGAGAAGTCCACGCTCACACCCGAAACGATCCTCGCCGGCATTGACCAACCAGCTACGCTTGAGCTCCGAGAATTGAAACCGCTCCTCGAGCGATTCTTTGACGGGGAGTGTGATGAGATCGAGGCAGAATGGGTGGCCGAGCTTGTAGATACCCGCGACGACGTCGCTGAGTACCTGGTACATCTTGAGACCATGCAGGCTGGCATTCGAATCGCCGAGGATCATCTGGGTGCAGCAGCCGGGTTCGATGGCTTCTTCCAGAGTGTGATGGGCAGAATCGAGGAGTCCGACGCGGGCCTTAGCGTCGAAGAAAAAGTTCTCGTAACCCGATACTTCGATGATGAGGTCAATAGCACCGAGCGCGCTCGTGTCTCAGCCCTTCTCGAGTCGAACCAAGATGCAAAGGCCATGTTTGACGCGCTCGGCGAGATTCATCTCGCGACCACGGCAGCCATGGACACGGTATGCGAAGGCGTGGATTTCTCCTCGATCTGGGAGAGCGTCGAAGACGCGATGAACGAGGATCAAGAGGCCGCCGGCGACAACGTCGTCTCACTCGGAAAACGCAAGAAAGAGACCTTCTTCCAGCAATATCGCCAGTCGATCATCGGTGCCGTAGCCGCCCTGGTAGTGGTGGCATTTGCCGGCGCTTTGATCGGTCCTTTTGCCCAGCCAGAGCGCGTTATCGTTGAGAAAACCGTGGTGATTGTGGATAGTGTTGAATATGCACCGGGCGCGTCCGTCATGATTAACAGCCCTGTTCAACAAGCAAGTTCTATCTCGGAGGCAGGCTCCGAGACCGAAGAGGAACCCACAGTCATTTGGCTCCTGGATTCCGGTGAAGAAAATCTTGAAGAAGAGTCCGAGGCTCCTCGTTCAGGACAACCGATTTAAATGCACGTTTGAGCGTGTGAGGTAAGCGATGCGACACCTAATCCATATATTTTCAGCTCTCTTCTTGATGCTTACGATCGGACTGGTTGCTCCAGCCGAAGCCCAGGCAGAGACTATTTCGGTGAAGATTCAGTCCATCGCCGCAAGCAGCTCTGGCGAAAATTTCGACTCGAAGCTCGAGCCCCTGCGCTCTAAGCTCCAAAAGGCTTTTCGTGGGTATTCTAACTTCAAACTCGTCGGTGATTCTAAGTTTCAGTTGAAAGACGGCCAGAAGGAAACCACGAACCTCCCAGACGGCTCTGTGATGACCGTGACCTTTCACGGGCTCGCCGGTAAGTTTATCAAGCTCGGGCTCGGTATCGCCGGGAAACTCAACACGACCCTTCGCGCCTCCCCTGGAAGTACCTTCTTTCAAGCCGGCCTCGAATACCAAGACGGTATCCTGATTCTCGCCATCACTGTGGACTAGTACCAGTCTCGATCGACTTAGCACATCGAAAACCAAAATGGTGGAACGGCCTGTTTGACGGCGGATTTCTGCGCCGATGATAACCCGTCGCGTGCTCGCCCGGCCAGTACCACGAACCCCCACGCACAGCCCTGTACTTAAAGCCTTTGCAATCGAGGGCGCCACCGCATGGCCCTTTGGGGTCGACACCTTGGCAGGCCGCACCGCATGATTCCCAATCAGGGGTCCACCAGTCGGCCACCCATTCTTCGGCATTTCCGGCCATATCGTAGAGGCCGTAGCGTCCTGCGGGCTTGGACCCAACTTCCAGAACGCGCCCCGTCTCGGGTTTTGAGCCTCGCCTTTTTTTCTCGCCGCAACTTCGCCCCTTCTCGTCCTTGATCACGGCGTGCTCGCACGAAACCGGCGCGTTACCCCACGGGTAGGTCTCGGCGTCTGGGCCTCGCGCAGCGAGCTCCCACTCGGCTTCCGTCGGAAGTCTCTTGCCAACAAACTCGCAGAAATTCTTGGCATCATACCAGGTCACACCGGTCACCGGTTGCTTAGGCGCATTGAAGTCCGCGTAGGCAGGACCTGACGTGCACTTCCCAGCCTTTTTACAAGCGGCGTAGGCCTCGTTCGTGACCTCAGTGAGATCCATGTAGAACGACGAGACCGTGACCTCTTGAGCCGGCGTTGTGGCGTTTTTCTTGGGTTGGTCGGGTTGAGCGCATTGATGGTCATCCTTCTCAACTCCACGTTTGAAGGAGGCGCCTTGGACGACCGCCATTCCCTCAGGAGTTTCAGGTTCGGTGGCACCCACGAATGCAGGGACAAGCAAACATGCAAAAAGTCCTAGTCCGCCTAGGTACTTCGCTAGGTTCATTCTTTCAATCTCGTTCACTGATAAACCGGGCGGTGTTTCCACAAGAAACCTATCGTTCGCATCATAATCCCATAGAGAACAAGCTTGAGTTGAAATGATATGGGTACTTGGGTGCGCGACTTTCGAGTTCAAAAAAGATCTTACTCTATTCCAGCGATTGTTCAGTTCACTTTTCTTTGGCCCTTTTGAGGCGTTCCAAGAGCTTTTGTTGTGCTTCTGGAGGAGCTGAAACCTCCTCGAGGGCGTGCTTATACAAGCGTTGCAGTTGCTCGTGCACGTCTGGAAACTCAGTCGTGCTGACACGGATGTCGGGCTCGCCACTGTCCAAATCGACCATCGTCAAAGTGTAGTTCTCGTAGAGCGGGTTCACCCGCTCTTTGTTGATACTCAGAACAACGTCTTGGAACTCGCAAATGAATTGACCGCTGCTGCCCGTCCGAGTCCACGGCAATCTGGTTTCCTCAGCCGTGCGCACAACATCCTTAATGAACTCCATAACGCTCATGGTTATCTCCTTGAGTCGGCATCGTGATACGCCTCTTGCAAGCACTCGACGGCCTCATTGTATTTCTTCCTGTTCATCATTTCCTTCGCCTTATCTAGCTTTTCCTTTAGCTCGACTTCTTGGTTGGCCTTTGCCCAACCAATTAGATCGGTAATGCTGTAAAGCAGAGGTTCAGGTTTGGGTTTACCACCGTCGTAAAAGTTCACTGAAAACTCCACAAGGTCGGCAATCAATTGTTTCAGTTGTGGAGCCATCTCTCTGTTCAAGACAACTCGTATTCGGGTCTGTTCGGCGGCATTAGCAGCACTACCGGCTTGTTTTGCCGCGTAAAGTGAAGCGAAGAGTCCCAATAGCGACACGGCCAAGCTTATTAAATTCAAGACGTCGCTACCTTCCATAATGTAACTCTATCGTCCGTCATTGATTGATATCCAAGTGCTCCCCATTTTAGCGCTCTCCGAAGAAGGCTGGCAATGATTTTAGGTGGCTAATCGCCGAGACCATAAAACCGGTGTCACGCGCTTCTCGCACCCTTTGGAACTCACCAACTAAATCGACCCCCAGATGCCAACTCGAGATCTTGATTTGATTGGGTCGAGGTGAAGGCAAGACTTGGTCTGGGTGCGTATGAACACATCTACAACTACGGTCTGTAGGTGAACCGGAGCTCATAATCGCAAAGGTAGAAAATATCTCCTTCCTCGATCTTTTTAGACTCGATGCGATTTCCTCGATATTCCACGCCATTTGTCGAGTTCAGGTCCTTGATGAAATAGGACCCGTTTTTGTACACGATGCAGCAATGTTTACGCGAGATATTGCCATCTCGGATGGTCAGATCGGTTTGTTGGCTACCACGTCCAATCACGAACTTCTCTTTGTCCACCACGTACCTGTTATTATTGAATAGCAGGTAGAGAGGAGGTTGGGCGCCCGATGCTGGCATCGGCGAGCCACCGCCATAACCGGGGCTTGGCGTCGGCTGAGGGGCTTGCTGATATCCACCAGATTGCCAACCACCGCCGCCATTGCCTGGGCGAGGAGGAGGTGGTGGAGGGGCCGACTGAAGCTGATTGCGCTGACCGCTAAATCCAACCGAAGGTTGTGGCGGTGCAGGTGGCGCAGGTTGTCGTGGCTGTTGTTGCACCGGTGGAATCTGATTAAACGTGCGGTGTTCCATGGGCGAGAAGCCCTGATTTGGAGGAGGGTTCGGCTGTCCGCCACCCATGCTTCCATACCCAGGCGCTGGAGGCTGCCGGAAGTCCATTCCGCCGCCCATCTGTCCGCCGCCCATCTGTCCGCCGCCCATCTGTCCGCCGCCACCTGGCCCACCCATTCCTGGGGCGCCTGGTGCCTCGTCTTGAACGTAGTCTCGACTGCGCGCGTAGAGGCGCATCGACTCGTTTACAAGGTAGTCCATTGAGCAGCCCAAATCGGTTGTCATCTGCTCAAAGATTTCCCAGAGATAATCGCGGCAGTAAAAACTGCGCAATGTCTTTCGATTCTGATCCGTCATCGATTACTCTGCCCCATGGTGGGATAAAGCCAGCTCTGGCCATTGTTTGAAGACGTCGGAGACTAACACACGAAATTTAAGGGTACAAGTAAACGCCTTGGCGCTCCACCCGAGTTTTTCAGTGTGTGCACATTCCATGATGGATCGCATCCGCCAAGACCTCAGGCGTGAGCTCTGGGACCGACCGTTGCTCAAAGCGAGCCGGAGGCGGGGTAGACGCCAGTTCGGCCAGCGGTGGGTTGTCATAACCGCCACCGTCGTGGTCGATATAGAACGGGTTCGCGAACGCAAAAGGCGTCTGGCCAGGCGCGAGCGGCGCCATATTCCCATTACCCTTTGCCACGATCATCACGTACGAGTCGGCGTCCGCATCCACGCTAAACGTCACGGTCTTAGTGTACCTGCGGTGAACGCTCGAACCTGTCGCCACTACCTCAAGGTCCGTCTCCTCCAGCACTACGGGCACACTCAGCGTAGGCGTCAGTGGTGCCTCCTCGGTTTCACCCGGCGGCGTGACCACGTCCTCAAGATTGATATAGGCCTCAATCTCAGTCACATCCATCCACTCCGGAAGGCTCAATTCCACCTCCACCTCAACGGGCTCGCCCCCTGAGGCGATGGTCTGGCCCAAACCGATCTCTTCCTCAGCACCATTTCTGGCTGTGATGCGCATGAACGGGCCTCGCGAGCCGATAGCTGCTCCTGCATTCGTGGCGCGCGCGAAACCCTCCTCGTCAAAGCTCAAGGGCTCGTCATTCGCCTCGGGCACAAAGACCCATGTGCGCGGCGAGCCACCGAGGTCTCCGTAGAGACGATGGGTGTCGGTTACAGCGGTTGCAGTGGGCGTAAACCCGCGGCCGACCATCGTGAGCCACCAACGGGCTACGCCCCAAAATCGGTTGATAGACGTGCCGTTCATGACTTCAATCGCCGTGAAATCTTCAGACCAGATTCCGGTGTCTCCGGTTTCTGGGTCCACATCCATAGGGTCGAGGCGAATCATCTCGCGGTCCGTGAACGAAAGCCCTCGAAGTACGTCGGCCTTCATGCCGCCGATGTAGCCCGAGCCGTCCGGGTGATTGACCTGAACCACCTGTTCACCTGACTGAGCTCGAGCCCAGGCGATGATATCTGCGGGGTCCATATCGTTTCCTCGGTCCCGACCCCAATCTAGTGCACCACCTCGCCGCGCCTCGGCGTCGTAGGGGACTGGGAACGCATTGTAGTGACCGGTGCTCCCGGTCGTAATCTCTACGCCCACAATGCTCACAAGGTCGGACTCAGCGCCCAGAGCCGCGATGGACGGCGCATAATCAGCGATGATGTCGTGGTCCGTGCTCACGATCACGTCCACGCCTTCGGCCAAGAAGTTCAGGGCACGGTGATCAATAGGAACTGGACTGTCTGGGGATGGCAACGCATGCACGTGGAAGTCCACTGATAGCGCGCCGCTCGTATCCATCACGTGGGCGATTTCGGCCTCGAGAACAAGCTCGTCGCCCGCCGCCAAGTTCACCGGGAATCCCCCGTTTGTGCGCGCATCATAGGGCCACATCGTCCATTCAAAACCTCGTGTGACGGCCACCGTGTACGCGCCCGCAGGGATCGGAATTTCGGCTAAGCCGTCCATCCCCACGTAGACCACACGATACCAATTCGCCGGCAACGAATCCGAGGTCACATCAGCTTCCTGCGAGCTCGCCTGATCCGGGCACTCTCCCTGGCAAATCACGGTCACGCGGCCCGGCGTTGGAGTCCCGTCCGGAGTGGTGATCGCAACCTTCAACAACGCCGGCGCACCGAGCTCAAGGTCCGGAACCGTCAGTTCCTCATCCGCATCTACGGCCACAAACTGAGGAGCTGGAGCCGACGCACCAGGAATTCGCGCCCGGATCGTGTAATTGCCCACGGGCACGCGCATGGAGTAGTTGCCCTCCGAGTCCGTTCGAGTCTGGCCCATCGTTCGTTCAGGGGTTTCGCTTACGGCGCTTACTCGCGCGCCGGCACGCGGCATGCCGTCAGAGTCAAGTACCTTTCCGCTAACCACTCCGGTCTCAAAACCGAGGAGCGGGTATACCTCGTCGAGCATTGTGCTCACATTTCCATCGCCCACGAACTGCCAGTGTGTAGTCTCGGACTGCTCGCCTGGTTGAAGCGTAATCACACCCTCAACGTCTTTGAAATTCCTGTTCGCCAGCGTTCCAAGGATAGTCTGAATACCCGATGCTATCGCCGTCACGCCTGAGACGTAGATGCTCGTGCCGCCTCGCGGAACGCTTGCGCTCAGGTGCTCGCGCGGCTCCGGCACAAACATGGTGCCCTCGTTCTCACTCAAGAATCCGCTGAACGAGACCGCCGCCTCGTTCGTCAGGCCCCCGCCGTTTCCGAAACCACGGTTGGCCCCATAAGGATTGAAGAATCCGCCGTTTCCACCTGCCATCAAGAGGTGCGCGATCACGGCGCTAAACTCCTCGTCCGAGTCGTTTCGCATGGCGGTGACCACCTCGACTCTGAGCTCTCCCGGATGAAGAATATAGTAGATGGTGAGCGTTCCACCGAGCAATTTGTTGAAATCAAAAGGTAGCGAAAGCCCAGGGATAAAGCCGCCGACCATGCCGGGGATATTCAAGTAGTCGCCGAGCTGGATGGTCCCGGTGACAGCGAGCACCGCCGCACCATTTTCGGTCTCGATGACCTCGTACGTGTCAGGATCCAAGGTCTGCGTTGCGTTGATGAACAGACATACCTCGCCCAGGATATCGTCCTGGCTCGGTCCATCCTTGTACGAAACATCTAGAATGTTGCCGCCGTAAGGACACGGGTTCATCACGCGATCGTCGGCCTCGATAAGCACGCGAATATGCTCATTCTCGAGCACCCAATCGCCCACTCTACCGTGCGCAGCCCCGCCTCCAATCAGCTGGTCCTCGTTGTCCACCTGATAGACCGAGGCTTCGCCTTCAACAGGCCGAAGACGGCTTTCTAGATCGATCAGTACTCGACCCTCGCTCGGGCCCAGATCAACGCCCAGGTCGTCTTCGGGCTCAGGTCCTAGGTCGGGGATGCTGATGTCCAGCTCCTCGATCGGTGGAAAGTTTTCACTTGTCTCGTCACCTGAACAGGCGGCGAGTAGAACGGCAATGAATAAAATTCTCTTCATGGCGAAGAGTGTAGCCGTATTTTGAATTGTGGCAAACGTGTGACAAAAAAGCTTTAGCGCTTCTTCTTGGCGCGAGGAGCCTCTTTCTTCTCAACTTTCGGCGCCTTCTCTGCCAACAATTCGCTCGGGTCTTCAGGCAGCTGGCTTTGGAAACGCGAGAATTGTGAGCCGATCTCTTGGGCCACGTTCGGCGCATATTCGCTTGCAGGCGCGCCTTGCATCGCGGCAAAATCAGCGACCAAACTATCGAATTCCTCCACAGCCATCGCCATGACGGTGCGCTTCTTTCGGTACGGCATAAAGCTCGATTTAAAGCCGTCGATCATGAGCTTTCGCAAGTCGCCAACGCCAAGGTTGTAGTGCTGAACGCAACGCCAGAACTCCTCGGTCATCGTCGTATCCGTCACGAGCCGGTTATCCGTATTGATCGTGCAGCGGATCCCGTACGACATGTAGAACGGAAGAGGATGCGATTCAAAACTATCGCACGCCCGAGTCTGCACGTTGGACGTCACACAAACCTCAAGAGGAATGCGGTGATCGTTGACGAAGTTCAGAAGATCGCCGTCCTCGCGAAGGCGCGTGCCGTGCCCGATTCGGTGGGCGCCGCACATATGAATCGCCTGGTGGATGCTCTCGGGGCCGTAGGCCTCTCCGGCATGAATCGTGAGGTTGACGTTATTGTTTCGGATCAGATCGAAGGCCGCCTGATGATCCTTTGGAGGGTTATCAGCCTCGGCGCCGGCGAGGTCAAACCCCACCACACCGCGGTGCTTGAACGCCACGCAAAGCTCAGCCAGACGCAACGAGGACTCCGGCGTGATATGCCGAATCCCGCAGATGATCTGGCCGGTCATGATGCCGTATTTACGCTTCGCTTCGCGCAAACCCTCAGCCACAGCCTCCACAATCACCGGGAAGCTCAGCCCGTTGCGCGTATGAAGGAGGGGCGAATAACGAACCTCCATATAACGCACGTTCTCCTTCGCAGCGTCCTCGGCAAGCTCAAAGGCCGCGCGGTAGAGCGACTCCTCAGTCTGAAGCACGCTCAGCGTGATATCGAACGCCTTGAGATAGTCGCGAAGATCTTCGCAGATTGCGCCCATGCGAATCACCTTCGCGAGCGCCTTCTCATCCTTAGGGTTTTCCGGCAGCGCCACACCTTGCTGCTGCGCCAGATCCAAAATCGTAGATAAACGAAGACTCCCATCGAGATGGACGTGAAGATCCGTCTTGGGCATCTTCTCAATAAATTCGCGTGTGACTTTCATGACAAGACCTCATTTTTAGCTCAGCGCTCTCTAGCACGGGCGACCCACATCGACTAGTCAACTTCATATTCGGGCTGTATTGTCACCCCACATGATTGAGGTGTTATGGGCGTAGTCTACTTGTTTACGTATCTGATCGGGGCCTTCCTGGTCTTCTTAGGTGCTCGAAACACCATTCAAGATGCAATTGAGGGTGTCGAGCTTGAGAATCTACCGATGTTCGGCTTCGGGGTTCTCGTGATCTTGCTAGCTGCAATTCTACAAACCCTGGTGATCAAACGCCGTGGGGACGCTGGACTCTTAGAAGAATTGGCGGATTTCCCGCTCAAGTCCTTCCTGCTTGGCATGGCGGCATGGTTCGTGCCGATGCTCGTCACCTGGATTCAATTCGAACTTCATATGAATCCCATCTATTTCATCCCCTGGTTGACCATCATAGGTGCGATGGCGGTCGTTTGGGCTATTGCTCGCTGGACCACGAGATCCCATAAATACAGTTTCAGCATCGCGTCTGCCCTGGTGGCCTTGGTTGGGCTTCCACTTGGCGCAATAAGCGTGGAGGCTCCTAGTTCACATTATCAGTACCACCTCACGGATCTGCGGACTTCCTTCTACAACACCTCCACCATGGTCCGAGAGACCTATGATTTCGAGGCCCAAGAGCCTGAATTCTACTCCGAACAAAAGTTGATCGGCGATGAGATGGGAGAGTTGTTGAGCGCTCTTGCGAACGCCAAAGAAATCGACATCGAGGAGGAAATCGCCGCGGGGCGCGCCAAATACGATATCAATGGCGAACATATTCTCTGGCTTCAAGAGGATGGTCAGTGGGTCAAAACCGAAGACCGTGAGTCCTTCGATTTTAACAAGGCGATGGATGACGCTGCGAAGAAAGATGCCGAAGAACACGCCAAGAAAGAAGCCGCGAGACGTGCTGCTTTTGAAAAAGAGTTGGAACTCAGGCGTCGTGGTGGCAGACTCTTCAGCAGTCCTTGAGGCGAATCAATGAGCGACGCGAAAGAAAAGAAGGGGTTTATCGACTGGTTCCAAGGCGCAGTGCTCGCCGATCGATACCTCGAAACCGTGCTCGCTGACTGGAAGAACACGCTGCTTTTGCTCTCGCAGGCCCCGATTTTGGCCGCGCTTGCCGTCATGGTTTGGGGGAATGTGGAGAGCGGTACGCCCGCATTATACTTCGTGATGACGCTATCCGTGATCTGGCTCGGCTGTATGGATTCGTGCCGAGAAGTGGTCAAGGAGCGCGCCCTCTTTTTGCGCGAGCGCATGTTCAACCTGAACGTCGCATCCTATCTCTATTCCAAGGCGAGGGTTCTGGCCCTGCTCAACGTGGTTCAGGTCGTAATCTACGCGGTGATCATCCACAAATTTGTGGACACGCGCGTGCCGGTGGGTTGGTCGATCATAAATCTGCTCTTTTCAGCGCTTTGTGGCACATGCCTTGGGCTTCTTATCTCGTCGAGCGTTCGCCGCAGCGATTATGCGGTGGGCCTAGTGCCTTTGGTGATTCTGCCTCAGATTCTCTTCAGTGAGTTTTCCATCGACAAAGACAATTTTGAAGGCGCTAGCCGCTGGGTCTTCAATCTGATGCCTTCCCGATGGGGTTACGAAAGTATGCTCGAGTTCGCAGATAGCGGCGGATCCGAACTCACCGCGGTTGGGAAACTCATGCCGCTCGCGGCCTTTTCGGTGCTCTTCCTCTTTGGCGCCTGGTTCATTTTGCGCCGTCAACGTTACTGATGCGAGATGCCCTTAAGAACTGGGTGGAGAAGCTCCTGAGCGAGGAAGCACGCGCCGCGGTCGTGGCCGATGGATGGCCGCGCCCGATGGTGGATGCAGGATTCTCACGCCACGCCAAGACTTGGGATGTGGATGCGATTTTCGCCGAGGTTGAGCGCGAGCGGCCCGAAGCCGTAGCAAAACAGGTCGCCCATATCTGGCCAGCTCTTCCGGGGGCGGGTATCACGCCCGTGCTCTACGCAGCCGCCGCAGGCGTTGAAACTCAGGTCATTAAAGGCTCAAGTCGCCTTCAGAACTTTACGCGTTTTGCATGTGCACACGCACCGTGTTGCGTTGCACAATTCACGGCCAACTCACCGGAAAACCTCTGGAAAGAAGCCGATATTCTGGTCGTCAGTGGCTCGGATGAAACCATCGAAGACGTAAAGAATTTGGTGTCCCCAAGCACTCGTGTTGTGGGCTACGGACATCGTGTGAGCGTGGTGATTCTTGAAGAAGCGGCAATCTTGGATGCGCATGATGCGGCTCAAAAAATTGCCCAAGACGTTGTGCTCTGGCGCCAACAAGGATGCTTCTCGGTACGAGCTCTCTTCTGGGTGGGGTCGGTGGCTGGGGCTCAAACTTTTGCAGGGGTGCTCGCCGAGAAAATCGCGGACGTGGAGAAGGAGTTTGGAGCTGTCCAGATTGATGCATCCAGCGCCGCAAAGCGCGCGCAGGCAAAGGGTGTAGCTGAGTTAAAGGGCCGAGTTTGGGGTGCCGGGATCGGGTGGACCACCATTTCTAGCGGGAGTTTTCGGGGCGATGCGCCTGGGCTTCAAAGTGTCGGAATCTACGTTGCGGGAACTCTGGATGAGGCACTTTCAAAAGTGGAGCTCGCGTCTCGAAATCGCCAGGGCGTAGCGCTTTTGGCAAGCGATGAGAAGGAATGGGCCGCCCAAATCTTAGCGTCTGGGTTCACGAGGGTTTGTGGACCCGGCGAGCTCCAGACGCCACCGGCCGATTGGCCTCACGATGGCCTACCAAATTCAATCGTCTATACACTCTAACCTCACTTGTTGCTCGCGACTTAGACAAACGTGTCGTATAAGACCGCCATGTCTCTATCGTGTCCTAATTGCGGATTTCAGAATCCTGATAACGAAACGTTATGTCAGGGCTGTGGCCTCGTTTTGCCACCGATGTTGAGCGCGCCTCGCGCTGAGATGACACGTCCCGAAATCTCCACGCAAAGTCTCTCGATGCCGGCGCTAAAGCCGGGTCCCGCACTGGGCGCTCCTCCGGCTGACCTTGAGCGCGATCCTTCCCAAAAGAGACCGGCCCAAAACACGCATTCAGAACTCAAAAAGGTCCCTAAGAATGGCACCGACGCGTTCGCCATGCCCGCACCGCGCGAGGCGCCTGAGATTTCCATCGACGCACCTTGCCTGAGAATTGGGTACGACGCGGAAAACGATCTCGTAATCCCGCGCCCGATGGTCTCTGGGTTTCACGCGCGCATTGCACTCGTCGAGAAACGCTACGTTCTGGAAGATTTGGGGTCCACCAACGGAACCACCGTAAACGGCCACCGCGTTAGCCGAGCATGGGTGAATCCGGGCGATGAGATCGGACTCGGGTCCTACAAATTTACGCTCAATCAAGATGTGACGCAGCGCCTCTTGCCAGACAATGACCACAGACCTACTCAGGCCATCGCAGTCAGCGGAGGCCTGATCCGCCCCATCACCATCGGGCGAGAACCTGATTGCGATATCATCCTCGATGCCCCTCAGATTTCGCGTCATCACGTGCGGATCACCTGGGCCGGAAATGGCTGGAGAGTCGAAGACCTAGATTCGGCGAACGGCGTTGCGGTCAACGACCGAACAAACCTGGTCAAATCGGCGCTCGTCCAAGACGACGACGTGCTCTTCCTCGGCAGCTATCGATTTCCGGTGAATCGAATTCGGGACTTTATGGACCCGAATCTCTCGTCGTCGGACGCAGGCCAAATGCCGCTCCCGACCGACAAGGACGTCATCACCATAGGGCGTGGACAGGACAACGATATCGTCATCGACGCACCTCAGATCTCGAGGCACCACGCGCGCCTGATTCGTGCGCACGGAGAGCTCTGGCTCGAGGACCTCGACTCCGCAAACGGCACGTTCGTCGACGGAAAAAAGATCAAGCGTGCCAAAATCGACCCTGAAAACACCGTGAGTTTTGGCTCGTATGCGGTTCGCCTCGACATGGCGCGCGGCGCGATTCAGCGCTCATACAAGGGCGATATTCTCCTCCAGGCCGAGAACGTGCGTGTCGAGTTCAAGAGCGGTAAATCCGTCGCGAGGATCCTCGATGGGATCTCGTTTACGGTCTATCCCACCGAGTTCATGGGGCTTTTGGGGCCTTCTGGCTCCGGAAAGACCACCCTCTTGATGAGCCTTATCGGCTATCTGAAACCCACGTACGGCCGCACGCTTATTAACGGAGACGACCTTTCGCTCAACTACGATCGTTTTCGCGGCGCCATAGGTTACGTACCTCAAGACGATATCATCCATCATCAACTCACGGTCTACGAGGCGCTCTATTACACGGCTAAGCTAAGGTTGCCTCCCGATACGAGCGATGAAGAAATCGAGCGCCGAATCATGCAAGTCCTCATGGATTTGGAGATCGAACAGACTCGAAATCTGCGCATCGGAACGCCCGAACAAAAGGGCATATCCGGCGGTCAAAGAAAGCGCGTCAACCTCGCCCTGGAGCTCCTGACCGAGCCTAGCCTTTTGTGTTTGGACGAGCCTACAAGCGGTCTTGCGAGCGAAGATGCGCTCAATGTCTTGCGACTTCTCAGAAAGCTCGCCGACGGTGGTCGAACCATCTTGTTGACCGTGCACCAGCCGTCTCCACAGGCCTACCGGCTCCTCGATAACGTGCTCTACCTCGCAGAAGGCGAACAAGTTTATTACGGGCCAGCGTTTCCCGATTCGCTCTTCTATTTTAACCCGGAAGTTCGGCCGGGCACGCCGGAGGCCGAGACGATACTTGGTGATCCGGGCAATTGTATGCGCCCCATTGTGGAGGCTTCGCGCGCGGGTGAGCCCATGGAGACTTTCGCGGCGAGGTTCAGGCAGAGCCGGTATCACGCGGAATATGTCGAAGATCGAAAGAAGAACCGCGCCGGTGTTGCGGTGACAGGTTCGGGCACGCGAAAGAAACCCAAGTTCTCCGTGCGCCAGTGGTTTACGCTCTGCCGTAGATACCTCGCAGTAAAAGTCAAAGACCGGCTCGGCATGTTCATTCTGCTCGTGCAGGCGCCGATCATCGCAATATTGCTCAATATGGTCTTCGTGGCGGAGGTAGAAGGCGTAATGAGTCGCCTCCAGTTTACGCCCTATGCGTTGTTCCTGCTGGTGATCTCGGCGATTTGGTTCGGCTGCTCGAATGCGGCGCGCGAGATTGTAGGCGAACAAGCCATCTACCGCCGCGAGCGAATGGTCAATCTCTCGGTCCTGGCCTACGTGCTGAGCAAGTTCACTGTTTTGGGGCTTCTCTGCCTTTTCCAATGCGCGACGCTCCTGCTCCTGACGTATTTCGCGCTCGATTTCTGGGGTAACCCCATCTACCACCTCGGCCTGCTCTGGTGCGCCGCGATGGTTGGGGTTGGGATGGGGCTCTTTCTCTCGGCCATCGTTCGTACCACCGAGGCGGCCATGGCCCTGGTACCGCTCTTGCTGATTCCCCAGGTTATTTTGGGCGGCGCGATCATGCCCGTGGCCGAAATGAACTTGGCCACGAAGGTGCTTGCGCACTCCACAGTGAGCCGCTGGGCGTTTGAAGGATTCCTCCAGACCGAACACCTCTCCGACGCCTACGAAATGAGCGCGTCGGACTACCCGAAACCCATCGCGCCCGGCCTGCCTGCGCCTCCTCCTCCACCGAACCCGATCGACCGGTTCTTCGGCGATACTGAGACCCGTCTGCGCATCGACTTTGCGGTGCTCGCCGGTCTCGCGCTCTTGACGCTCTTTGGTGTGGTCCTTGTCCTAAAAATTAGAGAACGATGATAATCGACGCACACGTCCATCTGATCGGTGTCAACGGCGCCAAGGGCTCGTTTGTGAGCAAACGAATGAGCAGTGGCGTCGTATTCTACGGCTTGTCTCGCTTGCTCGGCCTGCGCGGGATTTCACGCGATAAACTCGATTCTGCCTATCGCTCACGGCTGGTTGAGTGGGTCCACGGATCGGATGTGGATGCGGCGTGCCTCTTGGGGCTCGACGCGATCTACGACGCCAAGGGCAAAATCGATGAAGCCAGAACTCATGTATACGTCTCAAACGATTACGTACTTGACGTCGCTCGTGAGTCCGAACAGCTGCTCCCTATTTGCAGTGTAAACCCCATGCGTCGAGATGCGATCGACGAGCTCGAACGCGTTGTTGAGGCAGGCTCAGTGGCAATCAAATGGCTACCCAATAGTCAGGACTTCGACCCGGCAAACCCTGACTTTGCGCCGTTTTACGAGAAGATGGCCGCCCTGGGGGTGCCGCTCCTGACTCACACTTCGTTTGAACACACCATCCCGCCGGTCAACCAACTCTGGGGAAAGCCAGGGCGCCTCAGGCTGCCGCTCGAGTTGGGTGTGCGCGTGATCGCCGCGCATTGTGCGGGCGCGGGCACGGCTCATTTCTTCGAGGAGGATTTTGGAGACTGGCACGATATGCTCTCCGAATTCCCGAATCTCTACGGCGATATCTCGGCCATGGCTTCGATCTCGCGCTTCCAGTACCTCTCCAAAGTGCTCGCAAGCGAGCTCGCCCGCTCACGCGTGATCTACGGTAGTGATTTTCCCGTACCCATCTCGCCCGTGGTCTTCGCGCCAAAGCTTGGCCTAAAGGCCGTGCGCGACCTGAACGCGCTCGATAACCCGCTTCAGAAGAATTTCGAGACTATGCGCGCCATGGGCGTGGACGACTCTATCCTGCATCGAGCACACAAGGTGCTCCGAGTCTCAGATTTCTGCTGATCGAAGTCCCCCCAGCTTTTCAGAAATTCGAGGATCGATCGTTCTGCAACGCCCATTCCACGCGGTCGAAGCCGTGCGCACGATTGGCATAACTCGTGCTTCCTAAAGGTTAGTTGATCAAATATGTGAGTTTTTGCTCCAGATACGCTAAACTCCATCTTTGCGCCGAACCTGAGAGGACCTGAATGCGACAATCCATCTTGCTTTCGCTCTTACTTACCATGAGCGCCATCGTTGTAGGTTGCCCGGAACCAGAGCAGTCCACACCTGTGGATGTTTTCAAACCGAACTCATTTGGCAATTATTCAACGAACTTCCAGCCTCAAATTCTCTCGGAAACACGCCTGAATTTCGGCGATATGGATGCCGGCGAGTCGAGCAGTATTCCTCTCGAGATCCGCAACGTCGGTAAGGAAGTCCTCATCATCTCTGGGTACGAAAGCACAGCAGAATTCGAAGTGCGGGGATTGGATGAAGAACTATCCGTTCCCGTCGGTGAGTCTGTCATGATTCGAGTGAACTACCGTGCACTCGATGAAGAGCCGCGAAATGGTGAGCTCGTCATTTTCTCAAATGACCCCGAAAATCCGCGATGGAAGGTGGAGATTTTCGCGAACCAGCGTTTCCCGTGTCTCGCGATCGAGCCGCAAGCCGTGGACTTTGGGACCGTAGACCCCTTTCTGAACGAGACTTCGTCGCGCGATCTCAAGATATCGAACTGCTCATCGAACGCGACCACCACCTTCATGCTCGAAGACCTGGTGGGAGAAGGCTTTGAGGCGCCGCTGTCTCGAGACGAAACCTCCTTAGAGCCCGGTGAATTTGTTGAGATTTCCCTCACCTTTGTACCTACGCGCTCAGGCGCCTACGAAGGGCAGTTGATCGTGTCCTCCAACGACTATTTCGAGGAGCGCAAAGTCGTCGAGCTTCGTGGTTACGGAAAAGACCGCGAGTGCCCGGTGGCCATCATCACGGGGTCCAACCCACAGGGACAAACGGTCACAGCAAACCCAATCAACGTGATCGATGCACTCCCGCTGGATAATATTGAACTGAGTGCCGGAGATTCTTACGATCCCGAAGGTCAGTCCGTGACTTATGAGTGGTCTTTGGTAGGCCGGCCGCAGGATAGTGCGGCGCGACTCGAGCCGAACCTCGGCTCGGAAAACGTACGGCTTTGGTTGGACCTCGCCGGTGAGTACATGGTGGACCTGAGAGTGGTTTCGGAATTCGGCGTGCCCTCCTGTCAAACAGCGCGTCTCAGGGTTCGCGCAACTGCCGACCAAGACATCCACATTCAACTGGTCTGGGATACCCCGAACGACCCGAATCAACAGGATTCATCGGGTGCCGATATGGACGTCCACCTGGTTCATCCCAACGGGCAATGGGATCAGACGCCCTACGACTGTTTTTGGAGAAACCTCAACCCAGACTGGGCTACGCCGCGCGAGGTTCGGCCTGACGGAACCCAGACGGGCTGGGACGATGACCCAAGCCTCGACATTGACGACGTGAGTGGTTGGGGGCCGGAGAATATCAACCTCGATAATCCTCAGAACGTTCGGTATAGCGTGGGCGTCCACTACTTCGCTCACCATGGCTATGGCTCAAGTTACTCCACCATCCGAGTCTATATCGGTGGCGTGCTCGTTCACGAAGCTCCTCGCAAGCTCATGGGTGACCAGGACTTCTGGCACGTAGCAGATATCGACTGGGCTGCGCGTCAGGTGATCCCAGTAGACACCCTTCAACGCGGGTTCCCCGAGTAGAAAAAGCCGCCTCTACCGCTGTGCTTGCGATAATTGAACATGTCGTTATGATGCGCGGCATTAGCCCAGCGAGGTAGCTTTATGTATCGTCACTTTCTGTATGGATTTGTTGCTCTTGTTCTTGTGGGTGGATGTACGGATGACCCAGCGTCCTCGGTAATCTTTCCGCCAAACAACACCAACACAGGGACCAACAACAATACCGTTGAGCCTCCGAACAACACCAATCAAGCCGATATGCCGGTGGATATGACGGCGCAGAGTTGCACCACGCATCAAGAGTGTGAAGCACCAGAAGTCTGCGTCTACGACCTCGAAACCGGGCTTGGCGAATGTGGAACTTCAGGACCGGGGACCACCGGTGACGTATGCTCAACAGGCGCCGAATGCCAGTCTGGAATCTGCCTCAACGGCATCTGTGCCGACCCTTGCGGAACCTGCCCAACAGGGTTTGTGTGTGAGACTTCACAGATTCCGTTGACCTCAGGCGGGACCTTTGACCTCGACGTCTGCATCCCAGAACCAAACCCCTGCCTTAGTGACTCAAACTGCGCCAATAACACGGTCTGTGTGGTAGACCGAACCGATGCGGTCGACCCATTGCTTTGCCGTGCTCCCGTTGGCGATCTAGACCTCGGCGAGTCGTGCAGCATGGATTCAGAATGCCGAAGCAACCTCTGCGTGGACGGAGCCTGCACCAAGCCATGTGAGCGCCCCAACGATTGCGCCACCGACGGCTCCTACCTCTGCCGAACCACCGACATCTCCGAAGGTGGCGCCGCAAACGAAGTCGCGATCTGCGTGCCACGCCCCGAAGACGAGTGTCTCTCCGACTCGCAATGCCCCACAGGCCGCTGCATCGCGACCAAGACCAGCACCGCCATAACCTTCTCATGCGGCGCCCCGAATTCAGGTGGTGGCGAGACCGGAGACACGTGCGCCGCCGACTCGGATTGCGCCCAAAACTTGTGCCTCAACGGCCTCTGCGCCGCTCCATGTCAGGCCGGAGGCGATTGCGCCAGCGCCCCAGACTTCTCCTGCCAACTCTCGTCCATCGAGGTGAGCGCGGGGACCGCCAACGCTTCGGTTTGTGTTCCACCCGTAGAATGTGAAAACCGCGATGCGTGCCGCGCCTCCGAGACCTGCTTCGTACGCGCCTCAAACGCCGGCGTAGACCTCTTTTGCCGTGCACCCAACGCGGGCGGCGGAAATCTGGGTCAGGTCTGTACCTCCAACGCAACCTGCGGTGCCAACTACTGCCTCGAGACGCGTTTCCGAGACGTCTGCACGAACCCCTGTCAGACCAACGCAGACTGCCCAACGGCCGGTTATATCTGTGGAAGCGTCGATGTCGACTTCCAGGGAGGCCAAGAGGCCGTGTCCATGTGTGTCCCCGTGGCTCCAACGCCTTGTACCTCCAACACCTCATGTCCTTCGGGGCAGCGTTGCTCCATCATCGAGAATACCTCAAATGACGGGCTTGAAGCGGTATGCGTGCCTGTCACCGGTGGACTCGCGAGCGGCACGGCGTGTACCCAAGACAACGATTGTGCAAGCCTTCTTTGTACCAACGGATTCTGCTCCGACGTCTGTACAGACGCCAATCAGTGCGGAAACAACCAGCTTTGCCAAGACAGAACGGTGGTCAAAGGCGGCCTCAGCGGGGATTTCCAAATCTGTGAAACGCTCGCTGATCAAGGCTGCTCGGACTCGTCCTCATGTACAGATGGCGTCAGGGTCTGCAGTGATATCCGGCTCAACGCCTCGAACACTTACGAGACCTTCTGCGAGTTGCCAAATAACGCAGCCGCGGGCCAGCTTGGCGACCCATGTACCACCAATTCTCAGTGCCGTGAGAATATCTGCCTTCAGGGAACCTACTGCTCCGTGATTTGTAACGATGACACCGATTGCGCCTCAGGTCAGGGCTGCACCACCTTTGGCTACTCCTCCATGGGTACCGTGACCCAGCTCGGCTTCTGTGTGGACGTCTGCACCGACAACACCGACTGCTCCAACGGAAACGTCTGCACCATCAGCCCAGACACCATCGCGAACGATGTGGACCTGATCTGCGAGGCGCCGATCGGCACCAAAGACCTAGGTGATACGTGCGCCAACGGGGGTGAGTGCATCTCAGGCCTCTGCTTGACGTCCTTTGCTTACAACAACACTCAGTGCAACTCGGACGCCCAGTGTGCCCAAGACGAGTCCTGTGAGTGCCCCGTGGACGACCCAATTTGCGCCGACGCTGATAAGCGTTGCGCCACCACCGAGCTCGCCTGTACGCGAATCTGCGACGGCAACGAAGATTGCTCGGGCGGTGTGGCAGGCAACGAACTCACGGAGTGCGCCAATGACGTGGTGGTCCAGCGACCACAAGGCGGAACCAAGCGCATCTCGACGTGCTCGCGCGCGAATTGACGCGCTGAGTTTGTGGCGCTAGGAAACATTTTGAAATATCGAGCCGCTCAGGGATGGTCCAATTTTCGCGGCAAGAGGTGATGGTATGTTGAAATCCTATATTGTAGCGGCTGTCCTCGGACTTAGCCTCGTGGCCTGTGAAAAGAAAGATGCTCAACCTGAGAGCGCCCCAGCTGATGCGCCTGCAGAAGCACCAGCGGACGCGCCTAAGGTTGAAGAAACCCCGCCAGAGGCCGCTGATTCTCCAGAGCCGGGAGCGGCGTCACAACAGGGCAAGCTTGAGCTTCCCGAAGATCTAGGCGCTGGCGAGACCAAACTCTACGGCTCTCGGTTCACGATCATCGAAGAGCCTTTGACGCTCGCCGCTGCCGTCGAAAAAGCAGCTGAGCATCCTGGCCCTTTTAAGATCGACGCCACCATGGAGCAGGTTTGCGCCAAGAAAGGCTGCTGGTTCACGCTCGCCGGTGAAGGTATCGACAAGCCCATCCGTGTGCGCATGAAAGACTATGGCTTCTTCGTTCCACGAAACGCTGCGGGTTCAAGGGTCATCGTGGAAGGTGAGTTGACCGCACGCGAAATGCCAGCGGACGAAGCAAAGCACTACGCTGAGGACGAGGGCAAATCCCCCGAAGAGGTAGCCAAGGTCGGTGCGACCAAGGTCTATGAATTCACGGCAACCGCCGTAGAAGTCACCATGCCCAAGGGCTAAGGGTGTCCGAGCGAACTCAAGACACGCTCGCGAATCTCACCATCTTACAACATAAGAAGGGGTACCGGTTTGGCATAGATGCCGTGCTCCTCGCCACGGATCTCGCCGAGATCGTTGGGCCGCGTGTGGCCGAGCTCGGCGCGGGTCAAGGTGCGGTTAGCCTCGCCATCGCCACACAATTTCCCAATGCCGAAATCCTTGCGATTGAGCGCCAAGACGGCCTTTTTGAGCTCCTCGAAGAAAACGTGAGCACCAACCAGTTCGCGGCGCAAATCACGTGCATTCAAGCTGATATTCGCGCCCTTCGCGACACCCGAAAGGACCTCGCTCAGACTATGGATTTGGTGGTCTTTAACCCGCCGTTTTTCGCGCCGGGCTCCGGACGGCTAAGTCCTAATCAGGAGCGGCGCGAGGCTCATCAAACCCTTCACGGTGGAATTCCGGAATTTCTTGAGGTTTCGCGCTGGTTGCTAAAGCCGCGTGGCCGCATCAAAGCTATTGCGCCGCCCTCAAAGCTCGCGGAGTTCTTTGGGGTCTGCGCCGTTTCGGATCTCGGTCCAGAGTCTTTGAGGATGGTCCACGCGCGGGCGCATGACGACGCTTATCTTGCCGAAGTTGTACTTCGCCGTGATTTCCAAGGCGAGCTCGTGGTAATGCCTGCGCTTGTTGTTCATGAAAACCACGAGTTTTCGCCCGAAGTTCAAGCCCGTTTGGAGTTGCAATGCCAAGCTCAAAACTGATTCTCTTCCTCCTCGTGTTGGGGAGCTGCGCGTGCTCGAGCGCGCCTGAGATACCAGCCGACCAGGTGGCGAGGATGGGCGTTGAAAACGGCGTGGTTGCTGCGGCTGAGGCATCCGAGGATATTGGCGTGGTCGAGACCAAAATTCGCTACAACCCCGCGCGCTGTGAGTGCCCCGACTACGAGGTATTTCTCTACGGCGGCTGGAAGCGTGTTTTTCTCACGGGGCCGTTGAACACGGTCTCGGAGCTGCAAAATCGCATGACATCTAGATCCCTTGAGATCGCTCGGGTGTCCGGCAGGCTCACAGATGCCACACGGCTTTCGCGTGAAAACGTACGATTTGAGGTCTTTGAACTGGAATGAAACCGATGAAATCTTTTGTGTTGTTGGGTTTGGGGCTTCTGGTCTTTGGGCTCGGTACGCCGGCCGCGGCAATGACTTCTGCTCAGAAGTCGAAAGTCCTCGGCTGGACCGCCACCGGCAATGAAATCGTGGTGGAACGTGAACATCTCGGCCAGCTCATGGTGGATGATGTCGCGCAGGAATTCTATTTTGAGACGACTTCGACCTACCGTGCGAAAGACGGCAGCCAACTCCTCACCTACCGGCGTGGCGAGCTCAGTGGGCCTAAGCACCCGGTTTGGGAGGGCGCAAAAGAGGCCGGTCAACTCGATAAGTTCCTTGAGACCGCGGGCTTGATGCAAGCCCAGGAGTCGTGGCTTAGTCCCGACCAGAAATCCCTCTTGGCCCTGACCGAGAGAACCACATTTAGCGAGGAGTCTCGTTGCGAAGTCCACCAGCGCGTCGTGCTCATGCGCCCGGACGAGGCCAAGCTCTACGTCGTTCACGACCAGGTCGCACGTGGTGAGCACTCGGCATCTCGGGATTTAGCGACCTGTCCGCAGGTTAAAGTCCGCGCGTTTTGGCATCCGTCTTCTAAGCTCTGGGTTCTCGAACGAGAGCGAACGCGGCCCGATTACAAATGGACGCTGATTCCCGGAAGCCTCGAGTCGCTGGAAGAATACGCCGATTCGACCTTTGTAACGTCCCACTTCAATCGTGACTTGGTGATGTCCAAGCTTGAAGACGGGGTGGTCAAGGACGCGTTGCGAGATACCTTCAATGGGCAGCTAAAATCCGGACTCTCCAAAATTGCGCAAGATCCCTCGGGCTCCAAGTCTAAGGTCCTTCTGATGGCGTTGCTCTTTGCCCTCGACCAGAACGCAGACCCTGCCAAGAAGCTGCTTAAAGACCGATCGCTTCGAGAACTTTCATTCCTCGAAGAAGGCCTCAAGGCAGCCGTTCAGACGGCGGTTGGGGACGTCAAGGCCGCCACAAAGACTATCAACGCGTTGGTCAAAAGTGCATCCTCTTGGGAGGAACTTGCGGCGGTCGCTGGAGTGTTCTCTCTGGTAGATCTCAACGTCTCCAACGAAATTTACGTGCATGCGCTGAGCCACGAGACTGCGGCGGAGGCGGACACGAACCGAGCCTACACAGCCATGATTCAGGGCTTGATCGAAGCAGGGCAACTCAACGCTGCACAGAGCCTAATCGACAAACTCGATTCGCTCGACTCGGCCCAGAAGCTTCTAATGGTCTCCTTGAACCTCGCCTATAAGCGCCCACAGCTCGCCAGGGAGACTCTGGAGACGATCTTGGCGGCAGAGCCGGGAAGATGTGCCGCTTGGGCAGCGAGCGCACGTATGGCGGCCATGGAGCGTCGGATGGGGGACGCGCTCGAACACTACCGAGCGGCAGCCACGTGTAACCCGTTGTTGGTTGATGCATCTTTTTATGTGGCAGACCTGGAGCTAAGGCGCGGCGATTTGAAGCTCGGGAAGGTGTATCTGCAAAAATTCATCGACCACACGATCGGAAGAAAATCGGATTTGGCGCGCCAGGTCCGACTGGAGTGGGCACAACAAGGCCTCAAGCGCCTTGAGCACCAAGGCGCCGTGCTGCTGACCACATCATGTTTTCCGAGCAACACCAGAACGGTGTGTCAGGGCACGGTGTTCAATACGTCTGAAGAAACGTTGAACGCCGTGGAAGCTCGGGTCTCGGCCAAAGACAAGCGCGGACGCCTCAAAACGCTCGGCAGTGCCTCGGTGGACGAGCTGGCTCCGGGCGCCACAGCGACGCTGAGTGTAATGGTTGACGAAGAACCTACAGTCATGAGCGTGGGCCGCGATCCTGCCGAACATAAGACCAACGAAGTGGACATCCTATGAAGAAATTCTCCGTCTTAATCGCCATCTTCTTGGTCATGAGTTCCGCAGCTTGGGCCCAAGATAACCAGGTCAAAGCCGTTAAGGTCTATCCGAGCGTGGACCTCAAGATGCCTGTGCAAATGACCCAACCTCTGCGGCCGCATTCGACCATGAAAAACGTATGGTGGGTGGTGGAACAGCAGGGTAGAATTGTACGTTTTCATGGCGATGAAAAAGAGCCAAAAGCGCAAGTTGTGATGGATATCAGAAAGTCAGTGAAATCGGGCGGAGAGCGCGGCCTTCTAGGTCTTGCATTTCATCCTAAGTTTCATGATAACGGATTCGCATTCGTCAACTACACCTATCAAAAAGACGACGACTTGATCACTCGGATCGCGCGGTTTGAATCCAAGGATTTTGGCAAGACCTTTGACCCTGAGACCGAAGTAAGCGTGATGGAGTTCGAGCAGCCTTATGGAAATCATAATGGCGGCCATATTGCGTTTGGTCCTGATGGCCGACTCTATATCGGGATTGGCGATGGTGGTGCCGCGGGCGACCCGCAAGACCATAGCCAGAGAGCCGAGACGATTTTAGGCACAATCGCGAGGATTAACGTAGACAAGCTCCCTTACACGGTGCCCGCCGATAATCCGTTTGTGAAAGGCGGTGGTCGCTCCGAGATCTTTGCCTGGGGCCTTAGGAATCCGTGGAAGTTCAGCTTTGACCGAAAAACCGGCGACCTCTGGTCGGCCGACGTGGGTCAGAATGCATGGGAGGAAGTCAACATTGTGGAACTCGGCAAGAACTACGGTTGGCGTGTTCTGGAAGGCACGCATTGCTACAACCCCAAGAACGATTGTGATCGCGAAGGCATGGAGCCTCCGGTCACCGAGTACCCGCACTCGGAGGGGCAGTCTGTGACGGGCGGGTATGTCTATCGTGGCTCAAAGATTCCCGGAATTCAGGGGCACTATATCTTCGGGGATTTTGTATCCGGAAAAATCTGGAGCTTTGACCCAAAGACCAAGGAGCGGAAGTTGTTGATGGACTCCGGCAAGGCTATTTCGACATTTGTTGAGGCGGCTGATGGTGAACTTGGGTTCCTCGACTATACTTCTGGGGATATCTATACTTTTGCCCCCAAGTAGACGCAGGGTATGTTAAGGAAGTAAATGCCCAGAAAATGGAGCGAAAATATCGGTTTTTTTGGATTTCTCTCAGCTGTCTTCACCTTGATTGTTTGGGTCGGCAATGACTATTGGATCGAGGTCTTTGAAGACGATGAGCCGAGCGTCAGCGCCGGCAAAGTCAGCAACGGCGGGCTCGTCAACGGCAAACGGCTGCCAAGCTCAGGCCCAAACTTCCAGACTTACTCAAGGCTCGGCTCACTCATCGGCCGAACCTGCGTTCACCATGCCGTCCGCGATACCATTGTGGACTCTTATTCAGAGGTCTTTCAGGTCAACCCAGAATGGCGGTTCGTCTACGGCGAAACAGGGTGGTGTACCGGTGGGCCCTTTGAGCCACACAAGACGCACCAAAACGGGCTTTCCGTGGATTTCATGATTCCCATTCGGGACAACGGCGTCTCCACACCGCTTCCAACGTGGCCGTGGAACAAATGGGGATACAACCTTGTCTTCTCGGACTCCGGAAAACTCAACGACTGGGTGATTGACTTTGATGCTCTGGTCGCTCACTTACATGCTTTGGACAAGGCAGCCAAAGAGCATGGGCTCAAGATCGAGAAAGTCATCCTCGAGCCACCCCTGCATGACGAAGTTTTTAAGGCGAAGGACGGCAAGAAGCTTAAGCGACTGCCTTGGATGGAAAAGGCCGCCTGGGTCCGCCACGACAACCACTACCATGTGGATTTTAAGGTTGTAGACTAAGGGCCGCGGCACCAAGCGTGCCGGCACCATCCCCTAATTCTCCAAATGCGATTCTCAAGTCTTCGCGTGCCGCATCCAGCACCAGCGGCACTACCTTGCGCAAGGTTAGGTCTCTAAAATTCTCTAAATTCTCGAGAACTCCGCCTCCAAGCAAGAGAAGGCTCGGATTCAGCACGGTCAACGCATTCGCGATAGCCAGGGCCAAATAGCTCGTGTTTTTCTCCCAGAGTTCGGTCCAGACCGCCACGTCTCGGTATTGGGAATCTACCAACGCGAGGTCAATGGCGTTCGGGTCTTCAAACCCCGGCAGACCGTGCTCGGCCGCCAGCGCGTAGACTTGCTTCTCAAGGTGTACACCGCCTGCGTAGGCCTCCACACATCCGTCTTGGCCGCATCCGCAGCGCCTTCCACCGACGACCACCTTGACGTGCCCCAACTCGCCAGCCTTGCCGCCAGCGCCGATCACGAGCCTTCCATCCGCAATGATAGCGCCGCCCACACCGCTACCAACCCACGCCGCGAGCACATCGGTCGCACCTTTCGCCGCACCTGCCACGTACTCGCCCCAGAGAACGGCGTTCAAATCATTCACAACGGCGAGCCGGTCAGAACCAAGTCCGAGCAACGTGCTCAACTCCGCCTTGAAGGCCACGTTTCTCCATCCGAGATTCGGCGCATTGTAGACCATGCTCCCGTCGGCGCTCATCTGGCCGGCGAGCCCCACGCCCAGACTTTCGATGCCTGAGAAGCCTTCAAGAGCCGACTTGATCTGCCCCGCAACACCCGCAGGTGACATGTCGTCGCGCACACGGATCTTGAGCCGTTCAACGCTTTTCCAGTCGTCGTCGAACGCCTCCACCCTCAGATGGGTACCGCCCACATCAACGCCGACTCTCACGCGAGTGCCTTCGCGATTCGGTCCACGCCTTCTTTGATGATCTCGTCCGAAGTCGCGTAAGAAAGTCTCAAGTGTCCGGGCGCCCCGAATGCGCTCCCAGGAACCAGAGCGACCTTCGCCTCGTCCAGTAAATATGCCGCGAGCGCCAAGTCATCTGCGAATCGTTTTCCCTCACCGCAGAAGCTAGAAAAGTCTGGGAAGACGTAGAACGCACCGCCAGGAACTGGGCAGCTCACACCCTCAATCGCGTTCAAAGCGTCGCAGATCAAGGTTCGTCGGCGTTTGAAGATATCGCACATGCCCGCAATGACGTGGTCGGGAAGTTTCAACGCGTCCAGGGCTCCAAACTGCGCGAAAGTCGTCGCGTTGGAAGTCGACTGACTTTGCAACTTGGACATGGCTTTGGTGACCGCCGCTGGCGCGATGGAATAACCAAGGCGCCAGCCGGTCATCGCGTAGGCCTTTGAAAAACCGTTGAAGGTCACGGTCCGGTCCTCAAGCTCGGGATTGACCTGCACAAAATCCGCCGAAATTTCCTCGTCGAAGACCAGCCGGTCGTAGATCGCGTCGAAGAAAATCGTGACGTCCGGGAAGTCCTTCAGCACGTCGCCAAGCGCCTTGAGCTCGGCTGCCGAATACACAGACCCCGTGGGGTTCGATGGCGAGCAGAGAATCAGCCCACGAATCGCCGGGTCTTTGAGCTCGTCGCGCAATTGCGCCGCGGTAAGTTTGAAATCCGTCTCGATTCCAGCCAGCGGCGTTATGGGATCCGCCCCTGCCAAGAGGACCTGTGCCGGATAGCTCACCCAGTACGGTGCCGGGATGATCACCTTGTCGCCGGGCTCAAAAAGCGCAAAAACAGCGTTAAAGAGCGCCTGTTTTCCGCCCGTGCTCACAATCACATTCGACACCGAAACCTCGCGGCCACGTCGCGCGTAATCCTTGGCGATGGCCTCTTTCAAGGCGGGCAGGCCGTCAGAAGCGATATAGCCCGTCTTGCCCGCATCGAGCGCTGCCTTTGCGCCCTCGCGGACCGGCATCGGCGTAGGGAAGTCCGGCTCGCCGGCGCTAAATGAGATCACGTCGATGCCCTCGGCCTTCATGGCTTGGGCTTTCGCGCTGATCGCAAGGGTGGGGGATGGTTGCACGCGGGATAGGCGACTGGCGAGTTTCAAGGCTAACCTCGTTCTAGGAATTTATCGTGGAGTCTCTTGGCCACATGAGGCGGGACCATTCCGGTGACATCACCACCAAAGAGAGCGACCTCTTTGATCAGGCTTGAGCTGACGTAAAAATGCGCCTCTTCGGTCATCATAAAGACGGTCTCGATATCGGGCGCAAGCCTACGGTTCATGTTGGCGAGCTGCAGTTCGTACTCAAAATCGCTCACCGCACGAAGCCCGCGCAGAATCACTTTGCAGCCGCGCTGGCGCGCGTAATCCACAAGCAGCGTCTGCGTAAACGTGTCGATCTCGACCCGATCTTCCGGAAACGATTGACGGATGAACTCGACGCGCTCCTCAACGGTAAATAGCGCGGAAGATTTCCGCACGTTGTGGGCCACAGCGACGATGATGCGATCGAAGACCTCGAGCCCACGCTCCACAATCGATACGTGGCCGTTTGTGAGGGGATCGAAGCTTCCTGGATAAATGGCGAGTTGAGACATGGCTTTCTCTTACGTTCGAGCGCGTTTCGTTGCAAGCAAAGATCGGGATCGCTAAGGTAGGTGCCTGTTGAAGGAGGACCGTTGCGCATTTATCTACTAATCATCGCCATTTTCGTCTTTGGCGCCTGCTCGGATTCGAACCCGGGCCCCGCGGCCCCGCTGGATATGGCCAATACTGCCGACCAGTCCACGTTCTGCGAGCCTGGCGCCCGAGTCTGCAAGGACCTCCTCGTCTCGCAGGTTTGTGCGGCTGACGGGAGCGCGTGGCGAGACGAGACGTGTGACGCTGAACTTAGGTGTAATGAGGAAAACGGCCAATGTATGCCGGAGATTTGCACCCCCGGAGCCTTTGACGGCTGCACCGATACGGGGCTGATTCGCTATTGCAACACCTCGGGTACGGCCATTGTGGAGAACGTCTGCCCGGGCAATGCCCTCTGCGAAGACGGAGCCTGCGGAACGCCGCAATGCGAAGTCGGCGAGACCCGATGCATCGGCACCCGCGAACTCGAGGTCTGCAACGAGGCCGGGGTCCGTGTGCCCGGTGGAAGCTGTCCCCTCGGCACCGAATGCTTCAACGGCGTCTGCGAAGAACTCTGCGAGCTGAACAAGAAGATCTCGAGCTATATCGGCTGCGAGTATTGGTCCGCCGACCTCGACAACTACGATGACGCGCTCAGCCAACCCCACGCAATCGTGGTCTCCAATATCAACCCGGAGCTCGATGCGAATGTGGAGCTATGGCTTGGCGAGTCCGAAACCCGCCTAACCACTGACGCGAACGGCCAACCTTTCCAGCAGACCATTCGCCCCGGCGAGGCCGCAATTTACTCGATTCCCGTGGGCTATGACCACTCGGGTACACGCGTTTTGACCGACAAGGCCATTCGGGTCACCGCAAATATCCCGATCATCGCCTACCAGTTCAATCCGCTGAATAATGTGGATGTTTATTCGAATGACGGCACCTTGCTCTTGCCAACCAATGCGCTCGGCAACGAGTACTGGGGCATGTCGTGGCCTTACAGGCAGGGGCCTGGCCTAAGAGGCTTTCTGACGGTCATCAATTCCAGCGGCCAGCCGAATCGCATCACCATCAGACCTAGCGCGCAGGTGCTCGCTGGTCCAGATATTCCGGCCATGGAGCCCGGCACGGAACGTACCATCGAACTCCTCCCCGGGCAGTCGCTGAATCTCACGTCTTCTGGCGTTGAGTACGATGCGGCAAGGGAAAGCGGGTGCTTGCAAGATTCCGAAGGGCCGCCGCAAAATGTCCTTCCATGTCCGGATCTGACCGGTACCCATATCCTCGCCGAACAGCCCATCACTGTCTTTGGTGGCCACCAATGCGCCAACGTGGTGCAAGGGGTCAACCGTTGCGACCATATCGAGAGCGTACTCTTCCCCGTGAGCGCATGGGGGCAGAATTATGTGGGGTCCAAGTTCAAACCACGCGCGGCCGGCGACTTCCCCGAGCCGGACGTCTGGCGCATCGTGGCGGCTGAGGACAACACTCAAATCCAAACACAGCCTGTCATCGAGGGCATTCACGGACAGCGGCTCAACGCGGGCGAGTGGCGGCAATTTGAATCCACCACCTCCTTTGTACTCGGCGCGAGCAAACCCGTCTCACTTGCGCAGTACATGGTGGGGTCCAATTGGTTTGGGATTCCTCGAATCTGCAACACCGGAATCGACGCGCAAAACCCCACGGGCATTGGCGATCCGGCGATGGCCCTCGCCGTCCCTGTAGACCAATTCAGGCGCGACTATCTCATCCTGACGCCGCAAAACTACACCGAGGACTATATCAACGTGGTGGTGCCAGCTGGCCGAGAGGTCCGCTATGACGGAACCCCGATTGAGCGCTCCAAGTTCACCCCGGTCGGAAACGGCACGTTTGAAACCACTGTGATACCGGTCACCGACGGCTTCCACCGATTGGACGGCGACGCCCCCTTTGGTGTAACGAGCTACGGCTACGCCTGTCACGTCTCGTACGCGTACCCAGGCGGACTCAACCTCGAGGCTATCAGTGAACGCGATTGAAAAGTTAACTCCCGAGCTCAACACACAGGTCTTGGCGTGTTGTGCGGGGCAAAATGTGGTGCCCACTAACGTGGAGCTTCTGGAGCGAGTGCTTGTCTTGAGCGTCTCCGAGCAGCCCTCAACGTCAGTGCTAGAAACCCTGGGCCGAGAACTCAAAACGCTCGGTTTTCGATGGGTAGCGATGGATTTGGAAGGCCTATGATTGCGCAAAAGATCGATGCGATTGTGGACGAGATGCGTGGCCTCGAGAAGGTGGTGGTCGCGTTTTCGGGTGGTGTGGATTCGGCGGTCGTTGCGGCTCTTGCCGCCCGTGCCCTTGGCCCCAAAGCCCTCGCCGTTACGGCTGTGTCCGAGACGCTCGCCGGGCGTGAACTCGAGGAGGCTAAGGAGCTCGCTCGTGAGATCGGAATCGCTCACGAACTCATGGCTTTTAGCGAGCTCGACGATGATAGGTTCCGTGAGAACACCCCTTCGCGCTGTTTTTTCTGCCAGTCCATGCGTTTTGACCACTTGAGGCAGATTGCGGATAAGGTCGGCGCCGAGGTGCTCGCGTCTGGGACTAACGCCGACGACACCGGGGACGATAGACCTGGGCTTGAAGCCATGGCCGCCCGCGGAATCTATCAGCCGCTCCTCAAACACGGCGTCCATAAGGCGGATGTGCGCGCTATGGCGCGCGAGCTGGGTCTAAGCGTTTGGGATAAGCCCGCCGCGGCCTGCCTTTCGTCCAGAATTCCGCACGGCACGGAAGTCACCTTTGAGCGCCTTCGTCGAATCGAACTCGCTGAGGACTCCCTGCATAGTTATGGGTTTGTTCACTCGCGAGTGCGCGACCATAAGGGCGTTGGGCGAATTGAGCTCAGCCCTGAAGATTGGACGAGAGCGCTTGAGCCTGAGACCCGAGCCGCCCTGGTCCGTGAGATTCGCTCGGCCGGATTTGACCGTGTACTCCTCGACCTCTGCGGCTACCGACCCGCTGGGAAGCAGTAGGGTCCGGGAACACCACACCCCATGGATCCAGACCCCATTTGTGCCACCGTGTCACACCTTTGGTTTTTGTTGGTGACCCACCCAAAATCAAGAAAACCGTTGTAAAGACTACACGTAAGGGGATGTAGGATAACGTGGCACACCAATTGCTCTATAGGAGGGTGTCTGAAGCACGGAGTAGCAACATGAACGCACGAAACATCCTCGAAACCTTTCACAACAACGAAGACGGCGCCACCTCAACCGAGTACATCGTACTTCTGATCCTCATCGCGTGTTTCGTGATTGGCATCGTGAAGGTGTTCGGTAATACTCTTTCTGAGAAATACCAAGCCGCCGACGAATTGATCATGAAGGAAGTCCGTTTCTAATCCTTCGCTCCTGTTGTTCTTTTAAGGAATCAAGATCATGAAAAACCTTGTCAAAGCCGCCTCACTCCTCATCTTTGCTCTCGTGCTCCAAGGATCTGGTTGCCCGGAAGATGGCAGTGCTGGCCTCCAAGACTCGCCTTCGGGTGGCAGCGGCCCACAAGGACTTCTTGATAACCCAGGCTCCGACGACGACCGCCCCGCAGACAGCGGTCAAGATCCAGCCGACCCAGATTCAGACCTACCCAGCACACATTCCACCGCCACCGGAAACGGGTCGCTGGCAGCCGGGCAAGCGTGCTCAGACACCGCTGCTTGCGGAGTCGGGTTGGCTTGTGAGGCCGGCTTCTGCGTCAATGCAGGTGAAATGAGAATCGCGCTTGTGTGGACCGGTCAGACAGACCTCGACCTCCACGTGCGCACCCCATCGGGTGAAGAGATCTACTATCGCAACCGTAATTCAGACGACGGTGGCGAATTCCAGAAAGACGGGTGTATCGCCGACCGTTGCGACGGCGAGAACGGACCGTTTAGTGAAGCAGTTCTCTGGGTTGGCTTGCCAACGCAGGGCACTTACGAGTTTTGGGCAGTCAACTACGACGGTGTCGCGGCAGCTAACGCCACATTTGAAGTCCGTCATGACGGCCATTACGAGACCTTCTCAGCTAACGTAGGCGGCTCGGCAGGCGCTCAGTCGTCCATCTACACCTACACCGTAGACGGTGAGGACTCTGGACCCGGCGACCTCAGAATCAACTCGCACACCCACGAACAATGGGTTCGCGGCCCAGGCGTGACCTTCCGCGTGGATACAGGCTCTGAGGACATCACCACGGTCTCCTATACCGCAGACGGGAACTTCACCCTTGGACAGTCGACCGCCGCAGACGACTTTCCGCTCACTTACACCTTTAATAACTTGGGCGAGCACGTGATTAAGGCGTCGGGTTTTGATAACAGCGGGATGGAGCTGGACAACCACGAAATCACGCTGGTGGTGATGGACCGAAACGACGGGCTGCCAAACCCGAGAAGTGGCGCAGTCGTTAGCGAAAGGTTGTTGGCCAAACGAATTCAACACCACGCTGGAAGCATTGACCTCTACAATGTTCAAGTGTCTGGTCGAAACGACGGTGCCGATTCACGCTCCAACATCAACGCCTCTGCAAACAACCAGCTCGCGCGCCAGTCCTGCTACGGCAACGCGCCTTGTGGTCGAACCCGCCTTGATGCTCGTATGCTTCAGGCCATGGTCATCTTGCGCCAAGTCTACGGCTACAGCTTCCGAGTCACCTCGATTGCAGGTGGTTCACATAGCCGGCGCTCACGCCACTACCGCGGCGTTGCGTTTGACGTGGACATCATCAATGGCCGCTCCGTTCGTGGTAACACCACGCTTGCGCGCCAGTTCATGCGCGCCTGCCGCGACCTCGGCGCTACGGAGGTCCTCGGACCTGGAAACCGCGGCCACAGCGGTCACGTCCACTGCGCCTGGTAACCCATGTCAACGCGGGCTCTGTCCGCGTTGGATGCTCCCTCTTTACGTGATTGAACCCGCTCCGCTTTCCTAGTACGATCACGGTCTAGACAGTTTCTCCCAAATCCATCCCAAGCGAACGGAGCTCGCTTGTACATGTACAAGTTCACACCGTACATCCTCGCCCTAGCCATGACCGGATGTTCTCTGCACGAAGATATCTCCGATATCACCTACCTTGCAGGAGACATGGCGCAAGACATGCCTACGCAAGACATGCCCACACCGGACATGCCCGTCCAAGACATGCCCGTGCAAGACATGCCCGTGCAAGACATGCCTACACCGGACATGTCCCCAGACTCAGGTCCCGACACACCCCCGGACATGCCAGATATTCCGCCGGACATGCCCCAATCCTGCGTGGACACAGGCTGTGCGGCCACCGAAGTATGCAACACGGTTACCGGTGAATGTGGACCTTGCAGCGTGAATGCCCCCTGTCCGGGAGGTCAGGCTTGCGAAGCCGGTATCTGCGTATGCCCATCCGACCAGGTCTTTTGCAATGACGTATGCGTCGAGCAAAGCCCAGCACAATGCGGAGAGTCGTGTGCCGCGTGCCCTGGCGGGATCGGAGCGTCAGCAATCTGTGAGTCGGGCGCCTGTGAACTCGAATGCCTTGACCAAACCCATATCCGCTACAAGAACGGATGCTCAAAGGCTGGAAACGTTTGCCCGAGCGCCGATAAACCACTCGCCGGCCCATGTGATCCCGTTTTCCAGACCGGTTGCCAGGCTGGGCTGATGTGTTCATACACGCCCCGAATTGGCATTTCCTGTACGGATCAAGACGATTGTGAGGTGGGCGAGCTCTGCAATCCCGGGAACAATCGGTGTATTCGCTTTGAAAGCGCGTGCGTGAGCGATGCGAACGCAACCATTCCACTCGGCGACTCATGCGCCGGAACCACCGATACGTGCGCCCCTGGCTATCTCTGTTCGGCGAATTTCTGCCGCCAGATGTGTGACCCGCTCACAGCAGCTGGATGTGAATCTGACGAGTTCTGCGTGCCTATTCAAGTAGGCAGCGGCGCGGGGCTTTGCCGAGACGCCTGCTGACGTCTGGAGAGCTCTAGAAGCCCCTCAAAGGCATCTCCCGCCACGTCCTGAAGCGGAATAAGAACAAAATCGCGCTCCAAAATGGATGGGTGCGGCAGTGTCAGATTCTCCGTCTCAAGAATCGCATCGTTCCAGTAGAGGAGGTCCAGGTCTATGTTCCGTGGTCCTTTGTCCTCGGTACGAACCCGTCCCATGGCGAGCTCAACCCCGAGGAGGGTGGCCAGGGATTCAATGGCATCGAGCTCGGTGCGCATGAACGCACACGCATTCAAGAAGTCGGGTTGGTCCGTCACATAGGCCGCCGGCGTTTCGATGATCTTACTCAGCCTCACCAACTCAAAACCGCTCGCCTCAAGCCGGCGCACGGCATCCGAGATAAAGCCCAGACGGTCTCCGAGGTTCGATCCCAACCCGATATAGACGTTGTGTTTCATTGCAGGATTTTGTCGATATTCACTCGCCCCGCGAGTTCCGGGTCGAGGGTCTTGACGCGGTTCAATACGCCCGCCGCCAAAGCCTTGTCTTGCACCACGTTGAGCAGGAAGATCCCCAAATCGTAGGCCTGCCTGCCGGTCAAATCGTCTCGTTTAGCCAACTCTTCGAACCTTGGGCGAATGCGTGGACGCGCGCCCTCTTGGCCCCAACCCGCACGCAAATGGCCAAACTCAGCAGCAAAACCGCTCGGCACCAAAGCTTTTGCCTGAATGAAGAGCTCTTCGGCCTCTTGATACTTCGCTTCGTTGAGCGCGAGCTCGGCGCGGGCCACCGTGATTCGGTATTGGCGCTCGGGGTCGTCCGGCTCTGCCGCAGGCACTTCAGGCTCAACCGCAGGCACCTCAGGCTCAATTTCCGTTGGTTTCACTGCAGTTGCAGCCAGCGCCGCTGCAGTTACGCCCTGAACGCGCTCCTGTGCCAGAGCCAATGCGTCTACGGGCTCCCCAAGCTGAGGCTTAAGGCGTTCGAGCTGAGCGCGCATCTGGGCCGCGCTTATCCCCTCAAAGCCTTTGAAGTTCGGGTTCAGCTCCAGTGCGCGTGACCAAGAGCGATAAAGCCCCTGATTGGACTCCTCGCTTCCAGCATCCCATTGAAGATGGCCAGCACCTTCTAAGAAGAACGCCATGGCCCGCTCGGATTCTTCGGTTTTTAAGAGTGCTACAAGCTCTTTGGCAGGCTTCTCCTGTCCCAGACGAATGTACGCCCAGCCCAGGCGTGCCGCTGCGTGAGACTTTGCGCCTTTCTCAGCTACATCGCGCTGGTAGATGCCCACGAGCTCAAGGTAGCGACCCGTTGCGATATACACATTCTCGATGCGATCGAGCTGTTCGCGAACATCACTTTGCCCCAGCAGAAGTTCGTGATTCTTCTGAAACCCCTCGACGATGGGCTCGAAAGTATCCAGCTCGGTTTGGGTGATGTTCGGCCCAGGGTCGGGCAAGTCCGTGGCGCTCGGCGCCGAGAGCTGAACGGCGGCAAAATAACGCAGAGGTGTGGGCTCCGGAAGCGCGGCCTCACATCCCATTCCCCCTAGCATCATCAACACCAGCCACTTCTTCATGGTCTATCCAAACAACTCTTGGAATTCCTTCTCTATCACTTTTGTCTTCTTTTTGCTCACACCACCGAGGTGGTCGATCGCCTTGCGAATTCGTGCGCGCGAGATATCAGGCCCGAGCACCGACATCGTATCAAAAAGTGGCGTCGAGACCTTTGAGCCTGAGATAGCCACAAAGAACGGGCGAAGGTAATCGCGAAGCTTCACGTCCAATTTTTCAGCCGTGTCCTTCAAGAGCTCTTGAATGGCCTCGGTAGACCAGTCTCGCTGCGCCTCGAGGCGCCAAAGCGTAAGCTGCATGCGCCTCAAAAGCTCGTCTTGATCATCTTTGGCTACCAACTCCTCGGTATCCAAGGTCAGGTCGCCGGCAAAGAAATGTACCACCATCGGCGCCAGATCAGAGAGCTTTTCAATGCGCTTCTGAACCATGTCCAGGATGCGCGTCGCCTTGTCTTCTTCCTCGAACATCCACGTCTTGAGGCGCTCCGCAAGCGCCGCCGGATCGTGGTCCTCACGAATATAGCGCCCGTTGAGCCAGGTCAGTTTCTCGATATCGAACACCGGCCCGCCCAGCGAAACACGGTCCACATCGAAGTTCTCGATCATCTGCTCTAGAGCGAACTTCTCCTCACCGTCCGGCATGGTCCATGCCATCATTCCAAGATAATTCAAAAGCGCCTCTGGCAAAAAGCCCATGCGCTCGTAGTACATGATGCTCGTGGGGTTTTTGCGCTTACTGAGCTTGCTCTTGTCCGGATTTCGCAAAAGCGGAAGGTGCATCAGAGTCGGCGGCTCCCAACCGAAATACTCGTAAAGAAGCAGGTGTTTTGGCGCCGAGGAAAGCCACTCTTCGCCACGCATCACGTGGGTCACGCCCATCAAATGGTCATCCACCACATTGGCCATATGGTAGGTCGGAAGTCCGTCCGATTTCATCAAAACCTGCGCATCCACCGTGGACCACTCAAACTCGATGTCACCGCGGAAATGGTCTTTGACCACGCAGACGCCTTCGCGTGGCACCTTCATCCGGACCACGAACGACTCGTCGGCGGCACGCCGCTCGGATTCTTCGTTACTCAGTCCCTCACAATGGCCGTCATAGCCCTGGAACGTGCCTTCTTCGCGTTGTTTCTCACGAAGCTCGGCCAGCCGCTCGGCCGTGCAAAAGCAGCGAAACGCATGGCCCTTCTTGATGAGCTCTGCGCTGTGTTCCGCATAAATCGCGGAGCGCTCGCTCTGACGGTATGGACCATTCGGTCCGCCCACATCTGGACCTTCATCCCACTCAAGCCCAACCCAACGCAGAGCCTTCAGAATCATGTCCTCGGACTCTCGTGTGCTGCGCACCTGGTCGGTGTCCTCGATTCGGAGGATAAACTTCCCGCCATTCTTCTTCGCAAACGCGTAGTTGAAGAGCGCAATATAGGCGGTGCCGACGTGCGGATCACCGGTGGGCGAGGGGGCAATGCGTGTGACGATGGTCATGGTTTAAAACTCAAAAAAACGGGAACAAAATCACGTTGGCTCTTGTGCCTTGTCCCATTCCCGCTGTCAAACCCCGCACATCTCCTTAAACTTCGCCTTGTACTCTTCCATCGGCTCAAGTCCGACCTCGGCCCTTCGTTTATCCACACCCGCAGGATCTTCCATTTCCGCGGGCTCCCATTCCCCCGGACCAACGCATTGTCCCTGAGTACCAAACCGTTGTGGCGTCTGTGTCCCCACCGCAACGCGGTCCCAGAGGTAGGCATAATTCCGAGAATTCACTTCGCCTGCATCTACGAGCGGCCCCATGAGGTCCAAGACATACCGCTGGAACTCACGGTTCATGTCTGCATGCTGAGCGAGGATCCACGCATTATGACTGGCCACATCACCGTACGCGGACTTCGTAATCCAACCATGAGCACGCACGAAGGTCTGGAGCTCCTTGGTGTGGTCTTCGTCGATGGACATCGTGGTCATTCCAATCTCGTTGAAGACCCGCTCTTCTTCCGCGGGCTCAAGACCAAGGCTCATGGCGCCGTTGAAGGAATTTCGCGCGTACTGATCGAGATCCACCATCTCTTGGAGTCTCTTATCCACCGCCTCAGTGCTCATATCCTCGCCCAGCCGGGGCAGCTTAGGTGTTCGGCGAGCCTCGATTTCTGCTCGAAACTCTTCGAGGAACGCCGAGGCCGCGTTGGTGGGCTCTTCCTCCACCTGAGGCGTTTCCTCAGGTGTTTGTACCGGCGCAGAGTTCGCGCAGCTCGACCCTAGAAGGGCCACGATTGCCATTCGAATCAAAAAATTCATTGAATCTGAGGGGGCTTAGAGTGTGATGTTGACGCTGCCGGAGTTCATAAACCCGGCGTCGTTGCCGCAAAGTGTGCCGCTGTAGCTGTAGTTCACAGAGCCAGTGCTGCCGTTCTCCTCGGCACTAAACGACGCGCTCATATCGATATCGCACTCGCCGTTGACGTCGCCTGCAAAGCCAATGCTTCCCACGTAGGTATAGGAGAAGCTGCCGGACGTGTCGGTTGATGCGTAGTTGAACTCATAAGCCACGTCGCCGGTCAGGGTCACGCCCTGAGACACACAGCTCGAGAAGGTCACGGTGTAGTTGAACGTGCCCTCGCTGTCCGAGGTTTCGTCGAACTCACCCACAAACTGAGCCGTGCCGCCTTCTAGGCAGTTGAATGTAAAGTCTACGCTCACCAAGCCACCAGCTTGCGCCTGAGCCTGAGCGCCACCTTGCGCCAATACCGATTGCGTGGCCGCAAATCCCTTTTGTGAATCCTCTTCACTCAGGCTGTCGTCGCCACAACCAAATCCAAAAGCAACTGCGCTCATTCCAATAAGAAGTTTTGCCTTCATTGTCTCTCCTCTCTTGTTTCGTCAAAGTCGCGCACAAGTCTCGGTCTCTCTCCGGCATTTGTCAAATCTCTGTGCGCTTGTACACCAAGTCGAATAATGGCATGTTCCGCGCGCCCAAGGTACCTGGCTCAAACCATGTCCAAAATCACCATCGACGCGCGTTATATTGGCCCCGAAACAAGCGGCATCGGACGTTATACCGAGAACCTGATACGGGAGCTCCTCGAGGCCGATCCGAACCTCAGACTCCGACTGGTGACCGACCCGAGAAAGCCCGACGCCGGCTTCTCAAGTAGCCCACATCAAGAACGCCTCGAATTCAAGACCTTTGGTGCCGAACCGAATTCACTCAGAACTCGGCACGTTCTGGGCCGCTCGCTCAAATTTGAGGCCGGAGAGATTTTTCACTCACCGTTCAATATTTTGCCCGCGGGGCTGCGCGCCAAGAAGGTCTTTACGCTCCACGACATCATGTGGCTCCTCGATGTGAACTACTGCACGAGTATCTGGTGGAGAAAACTCGTCACGGGCACGTTTTACAAGACGCTCATTCCTAAATCCGCCCACGAGGCCGATCAGGTGATGACCGTTTCGCACGCTTCACGCATGGAAATTGAAGAGTATTTTCCGCATCTTCAAGGTCGCGTGAGCGTCACGTATAATGCCGTCGACCCTTATTTTCAGCCTCTCGATCCAAAAGTCGCGATTCCCCATTTGGAAAAGCACTTTGACCCGCTCGATCCCTTTGTGCTCATCGTGGGTCAGGGAACGCCGTACAAGAATCATAAACGGGCGCTCGAGGCCTTTGCTCAAGCCTTTGAGGACGTGCCCGAGATGAAGTGTGTGGTGGTTCGAAGGCTTAACCGCACGGACGACGAGCTCGCGGAGATCAAGGCGCGCCCAGGCATGCAGGGGCGCATTATTCAGCTCGAACACATCGGTATCGACACGCTTCGTGCGCTCTACTCAATGGCGCATATCTTTCTATTTCCCTCGCTTTACGAGGGGTTTGGGCTTCCGTCGCTCGAGGCGATGGCCTGTGGAACCCCGGTGGTTACGTCGAACTATGGCGCCATGGCAGAAGTTGCGGGCGGTGCGGCCGAGCTCGTCAATCCAAAAGAAGTGTCGTCCATCGCGGCCGGACTTCGCCACCTTTGGGATGACAAGGCGCACCATCAACTCCTCTCAGAGCGAGCCATCAAGAGAGCCGGCGAGTTTTCGTGGCAAAGATGTGCGGAACAGGCGCAGGCTGTTTATCAGAGGATGAGGTCCGAATGAGACTCCTTCTAGACGCTCGAAATATCACCGACAAACCCGCAGGTGTGGCGCGCTACGCAAAGGCCTTGATCCCTGAGCTGGCACGCCTCATGCCAGATGGTGAACTATGTGTGATTCGGCATGCCTCGAACCAAACGCCTTTAGAAGTGCCTGGAATCAAGGAGGTTTTTGTCGATATCCCCATCGATAACACGCGAAACGTGCTCTTTGGGCACAAGGCCCTCGGCGAAGCGTTCCGAAAATTCGGCCCTCCAGATATCTATCATAACCTCTTTCATGTCTCGCCCAGGCGTCTCCCAGACTCACTTAAAGTTGTGGTGACACTCCACGATCTGGTGTGGATCGAGCATCCGGATGCCTCACAGCCTACGTGGTTGAAAGCCCGTGCGATCGAGCAATTCGCCAAGCGCGCGATTCCGGCAACTCTCAAACGGGCCGACCACGTAATCTCCGTATCCGACTTTACGGCCGAGCGTGCACGCCGCTACCACAGCTCGCCAACCACCGTGATCATGCACGGGGTGGAGACGCATTTCTTCGATCCGGTGCCCCCGGTTGATCCGATCGTGGAACATCTCACCCGAGACCAGACCCGCTACATTGTGGCGGTCGGAAATTCTAAGCCCTACAAGAACCTGCATCGCCTGATCCGCGCCTGGGCCCGCGTGCGGCCTAAGCTTGGCAAGTCCAAGCTCTGCCTCGTCGGTGACAACAAAGCGTTGATGCCCCTGATCGAAGAGCTAGGCCTTAAAGACGATGTGGTTCTGGTGGGATTTCTGGGAGACGAAGACCTGCGGCGTATCGTTGGTCACGCCCACCTATTCGCGTTTCCGTCGCTGGTCGAAGGCTTCGGCCTGCCGCCTTTGGAGGCTATGGCGCTCGGCGTTCCCGTCATTCTCTCCAATATCGAGCCCATGAAAACCGTGGGTGGGGAAGCGGCTTTGAGCTTTGACCCGCTCGACATCGAAGCCATAGCTCAGGCAATTGAGTCAGTCTTCAAGGACGATACCCTCCACCAAAAGATGATTCAAAAAGGTAAGGCGCACGCGGCGGCCATGACGTGGACACGCGCCGCGGAAGAAACCTTAAAAGTCTATAAGACATTTGGTTGACGATTCGCAAGCACCGTGCGAGATTCCAGATATGTCGCGAGCAACACAGAATATCTTATTAGTCGTTGATGATCCCTTCTTGTACGACGATGTTTGTGCATCGCTCAAGTCGGGAGGCTGGGGCGTGGTCCTTGAAACCGAGGTTCACGAGGCAATCACCAAGCTCAAATCCGAAAAGTTTTCCTGCTGTATCGTGGCGGACGGAGAAAGCTCGCGAGTGCGCGACGTTCTGACCTCTTTTGGTGTGGCACCAACCCTCCCAGTAGTGGGCGTTGTGCGTACCGGCGATGTGGCCACAACCGTAGATGCCATGCGGCTTGGCGCGCATTCCGTGGTCGAGTTAAACTCCGAGGATGACGTGGACCGGCTCATGGCCGCCGTCACCGACGCGGTTCCCAAGGGTAGTGCGCCGTTCCACGGAGACCCCAGAGACCTCTTTGTGCGAAGCGAGCGCTCGACCCTAAACTCGTTGCTCGAAATGCTTCCACCTATCGCCACAGCGCCAGCCCCCGTGCTGATTACAGGCGAGTCGGGAACCGGGAAGGAACTCTTCGCGCGTACCATTCACAACATGAGCTCGAGGGCCCAGGGCCCGTTCATCGCGGTCAATTGTGGTGCCATCCCGGACACCCTCTTAGAGTCCGAACTTTTCGGCTACATCAAGGGGGCCTTCACCGGTGCTCACCAAGACCACGCAGGCCAATTTGCGGCAGCCGACAAGGGTACGATTTTATTGGACGAAATCGGCGAGCTTCCGTTGCAACTGCAAGTAAAGCTCCTTCGCGTGCTCCAAGATGGCAAAGTTTTGCCCGTTGGAGCTACCGAACCGGTCTCGGTGGACTTCCGAGTCATCGCCGCAACCAACCGTAACCTTGAGAACGAAGTCAAAGCCGGAAATTTCCGCGAAGACCTCTACTACCGCCTCTCGGTGCTCCCCATGCATGTGCCTCCTTTGCGAGAGCGGCCGGACGATATTCCGGTGATCGCGGAGCACCTGACACAAGAGCAAAATCGCCTCAATAAGACCCATCTACAGGGCTTCTCAAAGACGGCCTTGAGCGCCATGAAGGCCTACAACTGGCCCGGGAACGTGCGCGAGTTGCAGAACCTCATGCAGCGCCTCTCGATCCTAAAGCGCGTGGGCCAAATCGAGCTCGAAGACCTTCCCGCTCAATTCCACGGCGACAATCCGCCACCACCTCAGCTCGGGCTCTACGTGCCTTCAGAGGGCATGGATATGGCCGATACTTTGGAGCGGCTTGAAACGTCGTTGGTTAAACAAGCACTGCAAAAGGCTGATGGCAATAAAGCGGCGGCAGCAAGGCTGCTCGGCCTAAATCGCACCACGCTTGTAGAAAAGGTCAAGCGACTGCGAATCCAACAGGATTAGTGGATCCATCGCTGCATTCTGCGACGTCTTTGCCTCAGATCGTGGTTTCTGTGCCACGGTCCAAAGTACCCGAAATACGACGCATTACGATGTGCTCAGGTATGCGTAATCTGAATACTTCAACCTACATCGGGCGCAGCGTTGAGTTGGCCACGGATGGATCGTTAATTGCAGCTGAAATATCGTTGAAGGAACGAGAACCAAGGATCAGAACGATGATCAAAACTAGTTTGGGCATTTTACTCGCTGTCGTTGTGGGTTCAGGGTGTGACGTTGGTGAATTGAACATGCGGACTCCCGAGGGAGAACCCGGCACCGCATGGCCGAATGACCCCAATAACCCTGGGACCGAAACCCCCGGTGCCGGAGAAATCGACCCGGGTCGCGTGACCATCCGAAGACTAAATCGTGCTGAGTACAACAACACGATTCGAGACCTTTTTGGTGATACCACCCGTCCCGCAGACAATTTCCCAGAAGACGACTACGGGTACGGCTTCAACAACAACTCAGACGTTTTGAGCCTCTCCTTGATCCACCTCGAGCAATACATGGAGGCGAGCGCTGAAATCGTGGAACGAGCACTCGACACGGGCGCACCGGCGTCGTCGACCCAACGCGTTGAAGCTGAGGTGGCAGGCGGCTCTGTGGGAGCGGCCCGAGATGAGTACTGGAACCTTTGGTCCAACGGAACCATCTCGCAAGTCGTGACCGTGCCCGCCGCTGGCCGCTACCTTGTCCGTGCCCGCGCCTATCAAACACAGGGTGGGCCCGACCCTGCGAATATGGTCCTATCCATCGGCTCACAAACCCAATCGTTTGACGTCACCAACACCTCCACCAACCCAGGAGTCTTCGAGTTCGAAACTCAGGTCCCCGAGGGTGGTCAGGTACTTAGCGCCGAGTTTACAAACGATTACTACGATGAGCCGTCCGGTGCCGACCGAAATCTCTACGTAGACTATATCGAACTCGAAGGTCCGATCGATGCGATTGGAACCGGTGGCTCCGCTGCACGTGATCAAATCATGACCTGCGTGCCCGGCGAAAATCCGCAAGCCTGTGCCGCTGAGATTATCTCGGGCTTTGGCCGAAAGGCTTGGCGCCGCACGCTCACGCAAGAAGAGGTCGACCGGCTCGTTCAATTCCAGGACGTTGCCGCAGCCGAAGGCGAAGGGTTTGAGCGCGGAATTAGACTCGCGCTGCAGGCCATGTTGATGTCTCCAAACTTCCTCTTCAGACCGGAGTTTGATACCGCTCAGGAAAGCGCAGAACCCCACACCCTGAGTGATTGGGAGCTCGCCTCGCGCCTTAGCTACTTCATCTGGAGCTCGATGCCTGATGACACCCTCCTAGACCTCGCCGAGGCCGGCCAACTCCAGGATGATGAGGTTCTTCGCGCTCAAGTTCTACGCATGCTCGAAGACCCCAAGGCAGATGCGCTTATCGATACCTTCCTGACTCAATGGCTCTACATCGACGCCGTGCTCGAGGCACAGCCCGATGCCGAGACATTCCCCGAGTTCGACGAAGAGTTGCGTCAGTCGATGCGCCAGGAAACTCGACTCTTTGTGAAGGATTTGATCGCTTCAAATGCGCCTCTGGAAACCCTCATCACCGCTGACTACACCTTCGTAAATGCCCGGCTCGCCGCGCATTATGGCATGGATGCAACCGGCCTTACGGCGGAGCTCGTGAAACGTCCATACGGCGACGATTCTCGCCGAGGCCTCATCAGCCACGCAGGCCTATTGACCGCGCGCTCTCACCCGACCATGTCGTCACCAGTTCGGCGAGGCGAATGGATTTTGGCCAACCTCTGGTGTGACGAGCCGCTTCCTCCGCCACCCAATGTGGAGAATATCGCGCAATCGCCCGAGGACCGAGAAGGCAAGACCGTGCGCGAACTCTTCGAGATGCACTCCGAAGACCCTGTCTGCGCGTCGTGTCACCGAATCATGGACCCGATTGGATTTGGCCTCGAGCACTATGACGGCATCGGCGCATGGCGCGATACCGAACAAGGAAAACCTATCGATGCGTCAGGCGTCTTGCCGCCAGATATCGCGTTCAACGGTCCTGCTGAATTGGCTGACATCCTCGCTGGCTCACACAAGCTCAGCGAGTGTGCCACCGAAAAGACACTTACATTCGCCCTCGGTCGAGGCATGAAAACAAGCGACAAGCCTCAAATCGAGGCGATCGCGACCAAACCAGATCTTGGGTTCAAAGACCTTATCACCGAAGTAGTCTTGAGCGATGCGTTCCGCATGCGTCGTGGCGGCGAGTTTTAGGAGTAGATGATGAAACGGATTCAATTGAGTCGAAGAGCATTTTTGGGTGGGGCAGGCGCAACGCTGGCTTTGCCTTTGCTGGAAGCCATGACCCCGTTTGGGCGCTCCGCATTCGCACAGGATGCACGCCCAACTCGTCTTTTGGCCTATTACATCCCGAACGGCATTCACATGCAGACATGGACGCCAGCTGCTGAAGGCGCGGCGTGGGAGTTGACACCCACACTGCAGCCGCTTGCGAGCGTTAAGGATGATCTTCTTGTCCTCACAGGTCTTGAGAATCGGCCGGCGCGCCCAGACGGACCTGGCGACCACGCCGCCGGAACGGGCTCGTTCATCACCGCCACCCACGTGCGAAAGACCGAGGGCTCCGATATCCAGAACGGCGTCTCGATGGACCAATACGTGGCCCAGGCCATCGGCGACCAAACCCGCTTTCCTTCGCTCGAGCTTGGCATGGACGGCGGTGGTTCAACTGGCAACTGTGACTCCGGCTACAGCTGCGCCTATGCACGCAATATCTCGTGGTCAGGTCCTCAGACACCGGTGCCGAAAACGGTGGATCCAAGACAGGTCTTCGACCGAATCTTCGCGGGTTTTGACCCGAACGCCAGTGTGGAAGAGGCGCGCAAGAGGCGCGCGTTCGATAAGAGCGTGCTCGACTACGCACTCGAAGAGGCCAACAAGCTGCGCGCGATGCTAGGCACCACGGACCGCGCCAAGATCGACGAGTATATGGACTCGGTGCGCGCGCTCGAAGTCCGTATCTCGGGCATGGACGAGAACACCCTCTGCGGAATCCCTCCGCGTCCAGGCACGAGCTACAACGTGACTGAGAAGGCCCAAGTCATGGCTGACTTGATGGTGCTCGCGTTCCAATGTGACCTAACGCGAGTGCAGACCTTTATGCTCTCCAATGCGGGTAGCGGGCGCGTTTACGACTTCCTGGGTGTGAGCGACGGCCACCACAACTACTCGCACCACCAGAGCCTCGAATCCAATTATAGCGCGTTGCGCACTATTGACCGTTGGGAAGTCACGCAATTTGCGTATCTCTTGGACAAGCTAAAGACCACCAACGATGTGGAAGGCAACCCATTGCTCGATTCTTGTGCCGTGTTCTTCTCAAGCGAGATTTCAGACGGCAACCGGCACAACCACAACGATATGCCCGTGCTTGTGGCAGGTAAGGCCAATGGACAGTTCAACCCAGGCCGTCACGTACGCTACAACGATGACCCAATGGCAAACCTCTTCATTGCTATGATCCAAGCCATGGGCGTGGATGTGATGGAGTTTGGTGACGACGGCACGCGCCCGTTGGCGAATCTCGGGTAAGTTGAGACGCTATTCGTCGGATTTGACGGTGCCCTTTAGCTCAGCCTTCAGTGCCTCGATTTCCCGTCTAGCCTCTTGAAGCTCACGAGAAACCTCTTCAGCAAACCTCTTCTGCTCTTCGGCGGCCTTCTTCTGCTCTTCGGCGGCCTTCTTCTGCTCTTCGGCGGCCTTCTTCTGCTCTTCGGCGTACGTCAGAACGTTCACCCCATCTACATACATGAAATCAAACATGGTCTTCTCCAAATCTTCGGGTTTTATTTTATCGTTTATGTTTTCACTTATCAATCTCGCCGCCTTGTCTAACTCGCCTGGAGTTTGAGGTAGGCGAGTGGTCATCTTCATCCACTCAAACTCAGGTCTATCTTCGAGAGCCGTGGTGGCGACGATGAAGATAGGGCCGCATTCCACCGATCCCCACCTCCAGATTCCTCTATGTGAGGTGCAGCACCCGTCCACAGTGATTCTGAACAGTTGACGCCGGCCCCTCACAACGATCTCTTCGCCTCACTCCTCGACGATGCTCCGGCATCGCCTGCGTCGCGCGGCTACGACCTCGTGGCGAGTTGCTCGCCGTCAGCCAGCCACAACCACTGCAGACGGGTGCTAAGGCTCAAACATATTGGGCTCCTTGAGCACGCGTTCGGGCGTGCGGTGAGACAAGATCACCATGGATGGGTGGAGCTCTGTCCGATTCTTTATCCGTGTTGTGAAGTACCGGTACGACGCGTAGCCGATTTTTTCGCGACAGGATCCTAAATCGGACAAACTCACAGAGTTTGAAAAATGCTCAACCAGTACGTCTCGTCTGCACAATAGACCTGCCAATGGTCCCCAATGGGTCACCGGGTTCGGCATATGGCGTCCTGTGTTGGCGAAAGGATTCGTGCTTTCTGACCTCGCCGCACACCTGCAGTGCAATGTTGAGGCACCACGCCTCGTGCGGCTTCGCCATTTTAGGCGTTAGCTTTATCATTTTGTCCCCCTACTTAGGGTTGGTTAATCAGAATGACGGATCCCAAAATTTGGGCCCGTATTCTTATTTTCGGACAAAATTCGAAAGTGTTGCGAAAAAATTTGAACTTTTTGCATCTACGACCCCCGACCTGATGTGTGAAGGCTGTCTTAAGCCGATTCACGAGGAGAGTTCAACGAGAATCGACTCTTACGAACCCCCACGGCTCCTTGGTGCGATCCACCACGAAATGCGCAGCCAACTGACCGTTATGGCTAAGCACTGTGAAGAGCCCGTGCGCCTCGGTGGCAGTGAGCGGGACCTTCGATGCCTGGAAGGCCTCACCTTGAATCTCCGCAAACCAGATGGCTCGATCGAACGCATCCTGAAATGCGACAATGACCTGCGCGCCGTTCAAAACAATGCGCGCCGACTCGCCGATAGTTCCGGTGAAATACTCGCCCGAGTCCCGAAGACCGTCATGCACACGCAACGTCTCGGTAGTGTCTCCAAACTTGGAGTATCGAAGCCCCGAGCTCTGTTGAAAGACGATATGGTGCGCGCCCTGAGCGTCCACCTGGCCCGAAGCGTAAGGACCACTGCCTGCAGCCAGATATTCTGGCTCCGACCACTGCCCACTGAACTCCGCGCGTCCGACACGTCTTGTGGCTCCGTTCCACCACACTGCAAAGACGCCTCCGCCAGGAATCCGCGAGAGCGAGGTGTAGGCGCCCATTCGCGCCGGGTAGTCCTTGGTCGGCTCGGTGGGCTCGGCGCTGTCTACGACCGTCTCGCTCGCCCCTGCGGCCCCTGCGGCCCCTGCGCTCACCGCAAATGACCGATGAACGAGCTCGCTCATAGCGCCTTCCCGCGAATAGATCACGTGGACCGTGTCTGCTTCTACAACGATTGAAGGCCATCTCGGGTCGCCAGCTTCTTCGAGCACCTCGAACTGCCAGTCCCACGCATCGCCCACAGGCAAGCCCTTGGCGTATTTCAGAACCTCATTGGTCTCGTCTCGGTACACCACGTGCAGCCCTCCCGCGGCATCTATCGCGATAGCGGTATGCGTGCCCACCGCGTCTCCGGCAGCTTTGGTGCCACCGCGCCAGCCCTCAGGGTCGCCCTCGATGGCACCGGTCTCAGGCACGCCGTCCACAAAGGACCAGGTGATGGTGTTGTCCGCGTTAACTCGCCCCACCATTAGGTCCTTGTAGGTATGGTTGTAGGTGGCGAGAACCGTCAGGCTGTCGTTGGAGTCCATGGAGAGGTACGGGCCGTGTACGCCGATCGGGATTGGCGGAAGGGCCACACACTCACACCCACCCCCGTCGATTGCACAGGTCATGCGGTTCGGAGTGCCCACGACTCGCGCCTCATAGCCCGCGTCACAGGCTTGTTCGCATACCGGCATTTCGTCCACACACGCGCCGGTGCCAAGACAGCAAAATTCTCCGTCGCCGCAGCCTCCGGCACAGGCGAGCACACATTGGCAGGAGCCGTTCTCGCAGATACCGCCGGTGTTTTCGGGGCAGATGCCGGCGCAATCTGAGTCAACTTCGCAGGCTTGTTCCACCTGACATTCCGGCCCAAAACAGCGTTGCGTGGCGTTGGTCGAAATCTCACCTTTGCATCCCACGGTGCCCAGAAAAAGGGCGGCGATGAGGGCAGCAAAGCGCCTTCGCCGGCCAAAGAATAATGCAAATCCGATGAGCCAGAGGGGGCCCAAGCCCGCTCCGCCCACGGCACAGCCGGACTTCACCGGCGTCGAGCTCGTGTCTACTTCCACCTCTTGGTACGAGCGAAGGCCAAACGCGTCACGAGCTTCCACCTCAACCACGACTCGCGGGCCTCGGGGAAGTTTTTGGACATCAATCTCGGTCTTCGCGCTCCACGGGCTCCATTGGCCATCCGGGCCGCGCCATCGCACCTCGGTGGGGTTGATGTCTTCTGCGGAGATTTTCACCCCTGCCGAGCTCGTGTTTGTCTCGATGGTTGGAGGCTCGATATCGATATCAACATCCAACGTCACAACCTTGGAAACCGCCGCGACCTCACCTTTGAGTCGCGCCCGAATGTCCACTTTGTGGCGCCCCTGAGCCATCAAAAGGGGATCGGAAATCCGAAGTTCAGGCCCTCTCTCGAACATGCTCCAGAAGCCGCCGTCCACCCGGTATTGATACTCGAATTCCGGCGAACTCTCGGTCCCAAGCCCAGGCGCCAACGCCCCGGCATCAACCACGAGTGTGGGTCGAATCAACCCTGAGGGCGTGCGCCGGCTCAAGTCGAGCTCATGGCCCCGGACAAAGGCTTGCACGCCCACGGTTTGGTTTTGGGTGGTGCGCTCAAGCCTTGCAAAAATGGCCAGGAACTCGTTCTTGTCGGCGCCGATGATATCGCGTTGTTCAAGGTCCAGGCGAAAGCCCAGAAACTCAGGCACAGCAACGGCCTCCGGAATTGCACCGGCGAGTTGAGGCCCCGCAAAACCAATAAGGAGTGGCACAAGGTCGATGATGCGCTGAGGGTCTTCGGTGAGTAGTTCGGTGCGCTGAACTCGAATATTGGTGAGTCCAGTTTCAAGGGCCGGCATCACGGGCAGAATATTTCCTTGCCCATCAGGGACCAACGCGACCGGGAGCCTGAAGTCCACGCGCAGCGTAAAGAGGCGCAGCATGCGCTCTTGAGCCCAGCCGAAGATATGAATGTCCAAATCCTCCCAGATGAGCTCGATAAGCGGCTGGTTGACCTCATAGGTGCCTCCCGACTCGGTCACGGTGTTCTCGCCGAAAACCACGCGTGGAGCCTTTTGCGGCACAATCGCCATCTGGGCCGTGGACTGAGGCGTGATGAGGTCGCGTACCGAAGGGGCTGGCAGAGCAAAAGTCGAGGTATTCAACTGGTCAACGTCGTCGGTAGAAACGTCCAAACACGCGACACCACTGGCCCAAGTTGACCAGAGGATCTGCTCAACTGCGCTTTGATGGATGCCGATTCCGAGGTGAAACGGACGGTCGTCGGGGGTGCGATCCGCGTTGATGACCGGCGAAACGGGCACGGCATTGTTAGACGGCCGCCTGGTTGGGTCGGCAGGAATACATTGGTTGATGGCCACTGGGTCCGCGCCAAGACGCATCCCAACACTTACGCCCGTATTCACCTGGGCGTGGTCGCCAGCCTTTGCGATGACGTCCACGGACGCTGCTGGGGCAGCCGTGAAGTCTCCGAGCAATCCGCCAAGTCCAAGCCTTCCTTCAACCCCGAGGGGTCGCGGGACACAGGCACTTGAGGGGTATCTGCAAATCCCATCCTGACAGCTTCCGGCCGCACACGCACCGAACTCCCCGCCGCAACGCGTGCAGGTTTGTTCGTCGGCTATGCCGCCCACCGTGTCGTTCAGGATGCCCTTAATCTGATTTTCGATGGTGCTCCGAAAGAGTCCACGTACAAGGCTCGCGCCCTCGCAAGCGATCGTATCGCCTACGTTTCCGCGGCCGTGAATCTTGAAGTCTACGTCGTCCAAATTGACGTCCACATCCCCAATATCAATGGTTAGCTCTTTGGTGGCCGATGCGCCGTCAATTCCGAGCGTGATCGGCACAGTGCCCACGATATCCGCACGAGTAGACTCGGACGCTCCGTCTTTAAAGACTTGGACGTAGCAGTTTACGGTGCCGATGAAGGTGCTGTAGTCGAAATTCAGGCGCTGGTTGATGCTGATCGTGAGCTCGATCTCAAGGCGGTTATTGGGGACGGTACGAATCTCGCGGTCTTCCAAAATGAGTCCAACCTGACAGCCAGGCTGGCCGCTCGAACACGTACTGTCCACGCAGATATCGGGGTTTCCAGACGTGTCTGGAGGAATGCAGAAGTTCAGACCGTCGACTAAGAACTGGTCGAGCAAATACGGAACTTGCTGGTCCACAAAGTCGATGCCCGAGGGCGTCAGTCGCACCTGCCCAGCCGACGGCACCGTCTGTTCAAGCCGACTCGCCGGGTAGCCGCGCGTCTCCCAGCCTTCGCACGAACACTCGTCCGTGGAACACGCCACCAACAACGCAAAAAGTAGAAGAGGAGAAGGGAATTTGAAAGATTTCATGACTCAAGTGTACAAGAACTTCGACCAAGAGTCAGAATCAAAACGCCCTCTTTAAGTCAGGGAGTCTACGAGATCGATGTATCGCTGCATCGCGTCGTCTCGGCCAACGCCTTTGAGCTTTGCCCACGCGTCGTACTTCGCGCGCCCGACGGGGTTTGTGAACCCTGGGCGGCTACCCGTGACGTCGCCATGCCGGCCCTGCTTAAAGAGCGAGTAGAGCTGCAACAAGACATCATTGCTTGGTTGCTTCGAGAGTTGTTTGACAGATTCAGAGGCTGCTTCAAATCGAGCTTCAAGATCACTCATAATGTCTCCGTGGGTAGATACGATTCGCAAAAAAGATGAGTCCGAAGACTAGTAGCGCAAAGACCGAAAGTGCAACCAACAAGTGACTCAATTCAGGAGTCGTCTCAACCGCGTTGTCCCAAATCAACCACGGGAAGATCACGCCATTGAGGGTGTTGAGGGCTGCATGACCGATGATGGCTACCCAGAGCGAGCCCGTTCGGACCGTGGCCCACGCTAGCACCGAGCCCACGAGCCAGAGTGGAATCAGCCCGATCGGGTTAAGATGGAGCGCAGAAAAGAGAAATCCGTTGGCCAGGATGGCCGCACTTACCCCCATGCCTGCTTTGAGCTGTGCCCGTAGCAAAGCGCCTCGGAAGAGCCATTCCTCACAGACAGGGGCCACCAGGGCCACGGCAAAGGCGGCCGAAACGTTGAGCCAGAAGTCCTCGCTCCTCAAGAGCCCTCGGACCATCTTCTCGTACTCTGCTTTGCTCGCCTGCAGTGCGGGTACCAGCTCGGCCAGTGCCGCCATGAAGAGGTTTGCGAAGATCGCGACCGCAAAAAGGGCAATAATTGTGACCAGGTAGGAGCCGGCACCGAGGGGTTGATGTGGCACCTGCTCTTGATCCCAGACCTTGTTGAGCGTGAACGCGAGCAGGAAAACAGCCCCAATCTGGGTGAAAATCAGCGCGACTTGCTGAGGAAGGAATGCGGCAAACGTGGTGCCGATGATGATGTTCGCGAGGAGTGTGGTCAGGAAGACCGCCACACCAATGCCGAGGCCCTTAGACATCAGTAGACTTCGAACTCGAGCACGATCTCAGCGTCAAGATTGAACGGCTCGCTTCCTCGGCGTTCGGTTGGCCCCGTGAGCCCAACCGAGTAGTTGCCCTCAAAATACTTGGGCTCGGTTGTAAACGTTGGTCGCTCTACCGTGACGTCAAAATCGAGTGCCCGAAGGCCCGCCGACTCAGCCGGGATTTTCACGCTTCCGGCCTCAACAAAGGGCTCGTTCTCCGGCTCCAGAATCAGGTGCAGGCGGTCCGTCCAAAGGTAGGCCCATGAGCGCGCACCCGAGGCGCTGCCTTCGGCAACCCGAACTTGTGCACTCACGAGCTCGATTTCAGTCGGTGCGCGCCCAAGCGACTCCTCGGCCTCGAGCATCATCTGCGCCCACTCTTCGCCACCTTGACCCGAGCGGCATACGTCAAACACATCGGTACACCCGCCAAAGCCATCGCTGTAGAAGCCTGCGGTTTCGTCACAGGTCTCACAATTGGTGCCGGTATGGCCGACACTGCACGCGCAAGTCGGAACTTCCTCAACTGTTTCGCAAAGGCCGTTTCCGCCGCAGAAGGTTGGTGTGCAGCGATCGTCTGCAACACATTCGCCCTCAGAGTTCAAACTTGTGCCGGCCGGACAATCACACCTAAAAACAGTGCCTTGAGCAAGACAACGAGTTTTGCTATCAGCAGTACAAGGATTCGGGTCACAGGGGCCTTGGGAACACGTACCGCTGAGTTGGACTAAGGCGGTAAGTTGTCCATTGGACACGTCCCGCGGGCCAAGCTCGGCCACGTTCAGTGTGAGCGTAGCAGTGGCAGCCGGGGATTCACACCCTGTCCCGATTACGAATAGCGCGAGCAATAAGTACTTCAACATATTGTGTCCGATTTGAGCCGTCGTCTTCTAAAGAAATACTTGGACCCGGCCATTTGCACAATGAAAATTCAGGCGCTTTCGTCCAATCGCGCTGAATCGGATCGAATTGAGTTGCATCGTGTATGACCTATGATTACGTTGCAGCCGCTTGTAAGCAAATTAAACCTCTTATCCAAAGGAGAGAGCATGAAGAAAACGCTCATGATATGCCTCCTCAGTGCCATGGTTGGTGCTTGTGGTGGTGAAGATGGTGGGCCAGGACCCGAAGGTCCTCAAGGACCGGTCGGTGAGGCCGGACCCGATGGCCCAGCTGGACCAACAGGTCCCGCGGGTGACGAAGGCCCTCAAGGTCCTCAAGGACCGGCCGGTGAACCTGGTCAAGACGGTGAGACCGGTGAGCCCGGTGTCGAAGGTGAATGCGACGGCGCATCGGCACTCATTGTGGAAGCAAATGGGAACACCGTGGAGTTCGGCGCTGCAGATGCTGTATTCACGCTGAACGTGACCAACGATGATGGCCCAGTGGATGCGGATATCATCTGGGTCGGAACTGACCCAGAGGAAGGAACCAACGTCGGTGAATACCTCATCGACACCAGTGTCGTTGGAATTCAGTCTTACTCGGTCATCGCGGATGATGGTTGCAGAACCGCAAACTATACCTTCGACGTCGAAGTAACACCTCCAACTCCAGATGTCACCGTAGTGGGAACGCCAGACGTGACCACAATCGACGGTGACACACCGATCGTCACTGTAACCTTTGATGTGACTGGGTGCTCGGTTGTAGAGTTTGTAGGGCTCAACGTGGATGTCACCCACGTCTTTCGTGGCGACCTCATCTTTACTCTTACCGCTCCAAGTGCAGAAGAACTGCTCCTTGCCGACTCAGCGTTTGACTCGACAGACGACGTTGTTGGGTATTTCTCGCACCTCGAAGCGCTCACGAGTGAAGACTACTTCTTGATCCCCGATCTTGAGACAACGTTTTCAGGTATAACCGGGGACGGAACCTGGACGCTTGTAATTGAGGATGACTTCACTGACTTTGACGATGGTGTATTCAACTCAGCGTCGCTTGAACTTTTTTGCGAATAATCTAACGGAGATATACTTATGAATACGAAAATCTTTTTGGCGCTCCTCTTGGGTGCATTTGCATTCACCGGTTGCGGTGAAGACGGCGCAACCGGTCCTGCTGGCCCAGAAGGCCCAGCCGGCGAACAAGGTCCCGCAGGTGGCGAAGGTCCCGCAGGTGATCAAGGCCCAGCCGGCCCTGCTGGTCCTCAAGGTCCTCAAGGTCCCGCAGGTGCAGACGGAAGCGACGGTGCAGCCGGAAGCGATGCCGCATGTGCCGGTGTTGAGCGTATCGAAATCACTGGAGTAACGGGTATCGAAGAGCGTAACTTCATCGGTGCTCCGGTACCTTTTACTATCGAGGTAGAAGCAGGTGGAACCGCTCTGACCGAAGGCGTCGATTTTGAATTCATCACGCTTGACGGCGAAGAGCCAGCAGCAACAGGTGCGTTCAACGAGTTTGAATTCTCAGGAGATGCCGAGTTCACAGCCGACTTCATCGTCGTAGCGACCGATGGTTGCACCACCGATATCTTCGACTTCTCTGCAAACCTCGTGGAGTTCGAAGCTCGCGTTGCAGTTGTGCACATTCTTCCGAATACGGGTACCGTGAAGGTTGCTCCTACTGGAACTGTGGATGCACTTCCCGATTTCGATTCGATCGAGTTTGAAGATGTAACCGATCTCGAAGTTGTTAACTCGCCTACGCTCGACGTTGATATCCTTCTCGAGGACGACACGTTCGTCCAAACTTTGAATCTCGTGCTTGACTATCAGAAGTCGTACGTCGTGATCGCTCACGACAATGCAGGAGCCACTTTCACAGTTGTAGAGATCGATCAGGCTGATACCACCGACTTGACGACTCGTCTCTATGCGTTCCATGGAGCAAACGGCGTTGGAGCAGTCGATATTTACGACAACACGGCTGATCCTGCCGTGGCGCTCTTCACAGGGTTGGCAGCAGGAACCGTTTCCGCTCCGATCGAAGTTCAGTCAAGCAACAGTATTCCTTTTGGAATTGATACCAATGCTGACCAAGTAGACGATTTTGTGGGCACTTTGAGCACAACATTTCTAAGCAACGGTTGGACCACGATTATTGCGCCCTACTTTGATGATGACGCAAACCTGAAGCTTATCATGGCTGAGTTTAGCCCGGCCGGAGTCGGTTTTGACAACGCGCAGACCCTTTCTGTCCCACCGCCGCCACGTCAGACTCCGAACGTCACCGTGGCTGGTGTTGCAACTGGTACTACCACCATCACGCATACCAACACTGATCCGGTCGAGGTAGAATTTGCTGTCGCCGCGTGTGCAAGCGTTGAGCAAGTCGAGCTTACCGTTGATATCGTGCATTCTTGGCGAAGTGACATGATCATCACCCTGATTTCCCCACTTGGGACGGAGTATGTTCTTTGGAATCGAGTTGGCGGCTCTTCAATCGATGAGATAATCGGCGAGTTCTCCGACTACTCAACAGAGGCACTCTTTTCAACGTCGGGGGACCTCCTCAATACTTTCGGAAGCGAAGATGGAACCGGTACATGGACCGTCACTATCGAGGATCTCGGTACTGGCGATGACGGGACCTTTAACACCGCTGAACTGAATCTTGTCTGTAACTAAGTACTCCTAAGTTGAGTCAGTTATGTAGCCGGCCCAATCGGGTCGGCTTTTTTTATTGGCTACGCTTGGAAAAATAGGTGCAGACAAAACCTTTTGAGTTCTTACAACGCGCTTACGATCTAGACCTCACGCATTCCCAATGGCAGTCCGAGGTTGTGGATGGTTTGAGCGCTTTGTTCCCTGCGGCCGAAGCACGCTTTGGGTTTGTCTACGAATTCGAGAATGGGGCGATTTCGCTTCCGCACGCGCATCATAGTCCCGACGGGGTGCCTTCGAGTCTTGTGGGTGATGTCATTCAAGAACTCGGTTCAAATCACAAAGCCGAGACGGCTCGACTCTTTGACACCATCCAGTGTTCCACACTTTCCAAGCGCTTAGAAGAGCTTGAGGCAAACCACGTGGCGCAACTCTTCCGAGAGAACGGAATCGTGGATTGTGCGGCAATCTGCGCCGGGAACGCTTCCGGAATGGGTTTCTTCTTCGGAGCATTCCTGGACGCTCCGACCACCCTCCAGGCTTCCTTTCGTCGTCGCTGGCTGGCGGTCGCGTCGCACCTTGCGGCAATCCGAAGGTTGCATGTGACTCTGAGTGGTTCAGACCCGCTCGAGAACGCTGAGATGGTGTTTGATCCCGAACAATCAAAGATTTTGGATCTTCGAGGTAGTGCTCAGACGCCGACAACTCGAGAACGACTGCGTCGAGCCGCTTTGAATCTAGACCAACTCAAACTTGCAACGGTCCCTGATGATGAGCGTTTAAGCCGTTGGCAAGCCCTTGTTGCAGGCCAGTGGTCCCTCGTCGATGTTTTTGATTCCGACGGGCGCCGTTTCGTCATTGCCCTCGCTAATTCACCTGAAGGGCAGAAATTCGCCGGGCTTTCTCAAAAACAGGCTCAAATCGTCTGGTATCTGCTTCAGGGGCATTCCCAGACCTTCATCGGCTATGAGCTCGGGTTGAGCCAGAGTACGGTCGCGTACCACTTGCAACGCGCCCGTCAGGTCTTTCATGCCTTGGACGATAGCGAACTCATCGCCCGTATCGGCACGCTTCTTCACGGAGAGAGTGGCTCCGCGCATTTGCAAGATCTGGAGATCCTCGTGGCTGTGGATCGGCCTGACTCTATTCCCGACGACCTTCCAGAAGCGCTTCGGGAAACCTTGACCATGATTCTCAGCGGTGAATCGCCAAAACAAATCGCGATGGATCGAGGCGTCAGCATTAAGACTGCGCAGAATCAGATCGCAGACCTATATCGACGGTTTGATGTGAATTCGCGCCACGAGCTCGTGGCGCGTCTGAAATCTCAATGATTTACCTATTTGTCTCCAGATCACATTCTGCAAAAAGTCTGCGTCAATTCTACGTAATGGAGAGAAATGATGCGCCTTTGGATGGGAATCTCATTGTTGATGGTAGCATGTGGTGGGGATACCTCGGACGACGAGCCGATAGAGACGCCGAGCCAGAAGGCCGAGCTCACCGGTGCGAGCACCGTGGCAGCTGGTCTTTCCACAACGTGTGGAATCAAGACTGACGGAGAACTACTGTGTTGGGGCGGGGACCTCTACGGCACCCTTGGACGTGGTCCGACCGAAGAGGGCATTGCGGGTCAACCTAAACTCGCGGCCTCAATCGCGAGTACCCTTAAATTTAAAGAGGTGGCACTCGTCGAGACCGCCTGTGCCGTCACACAAGATGGGGCGCTCTACTGTTGGGGCCCGAACGACCAGGGGCAACTCGGGGTGGAAGGCGTGGAAACGGAACTCATTAGCCTGGGTGGATTCTTCGATAAGCCTGTTTCAAAGAGCCCCGTCGAAGTGTTTCCTTCAGGAGTAGGGCACGTGGGAGTTGGTACGTCCCACGTCTGTGCCTCATTCGATAACGGCGATCTAAAATGTTGGGGGCAGGCAAAATACGGGGCTGGGGGGCTGATCGACGACATCGAAAACGGCGCCGCACCGGCCGATCTTGAGTTCGACGGCGCGACGGTTGCGCAGATCGAATTGGGAGGTGACGCCTCATGCGTCCTTACTGAGTCGGGCGAGGTCTATTGTTGGGGCTCGAATTTCATTGGTCTGCTCGGGGTGCCCGACGATCGTATGAATCCTGACCACATGGATTGTGCTGGGGGCGGTGCGCTCGCGATTCGTTACTGCACGACGAAACCTCAACTGGTACCGCTGCCGGCACCGGCCAGAAAGCTAGACGTCACCAATGCGTGCGCGTGCGCTCTCCTTGAGAATGACGAGCTACACTGTTGGGGCTCACCTGTGTGTGGATTTGGGGTCGAGTCCGACCTCGCAAAGATTCCTCCAACCAAAGTGTCAGCGCCAACGCCAGTCCAGGATATGGCGGTCACCGGCGAGTCGGTGTGCGTGATTTCGGGCGATAAACTCTCATGTGCGGGTTATGGCTATCATGGTTTGACGGGGAGTTTCGAAGACTCCGCCACCTTCGTCGAAATCGAGGGTTATCCAGCAGCACCAACCTCACTCGCCGGTGGTCAAGACTTTATGTGTGCCACGTTGGAGGATTCTCGCACCGCGTGTTTCGGGGCGAATGACAGCTGGCAAGCCGGAGTGCGGGCTCCAGCAGACGCGGAATCTGGAAACCTGAAGAGCTTCAGCCTGACCGCTCCCGTGGTAGTCGAGGTGCAGCCTTGAAGTACGTTGCCCTCTTCCTTGTCTCTTTCTTCTCTGCTTGCGGCTCAGGAACCTCGGATGCCCCTGCTCCGGTGCCCGCTACGCCTTATCCGGATGGTGCCGGACCGCCGCCACTTGAGGCTCAAAACTGTAACTCGTTTCCATTTGAAAAAGCCGAGTTTGAGGCGGGCGAGGGAGTTCTTTTTTCGCTACCGAGTGCGATCGCGAGGGCCGAAGATCGGGTTCTCTGGTTTCATTCGGATGCGCTTTCCATTCCATATCCGCTGGCGATCATGGACGTGGAGGATGAGGAAGAAAGTCACGGGATTTTTGTTCCCATTCCCCCGCGGATTGGAACGAGTCAATACACACTGCAGCTCGCTGGAACTCTTGCTGATGGCACTGTATTTAGCTGCCCGACCCATGACATCGAAATCACGCTCAATCCCGCGCCGGCTGGAACAGCAAAGGAACTGGCTGAGAACCTCGGGAAGGTCATCGACGCGATGGCCGTGCGTCACGGTGGAAACCGTGAACTCCTCGAAGCCATAGGAGCTGGAGAAGACGCGGGCGAGGTCGATGCCATGTTGCAGCCTCTAGCTGTGGCTAACTATCACTTGCGAAAACCCGGTGATGGCCTCATCGAAGGCATCGAGAACTTGAGCGCCGATGAACTGGCCTACTTCAACGCCGGACTCGCCGTGATCGCTGAGTCCGCGCGGCTCGAGGAAGCGGTGGCTTCTTTCGACGCTCCAATCAACGCGGCGACGGCCTTCAAGACCCAGATCCGCAACGCCACGGATCTCGCCTATTGGGCAAAAGAGCGCACACAATACTGTGGTGCGTCAAAGACCGGTTACGCCAACTCCGTCCTTGCGGCCGGCTTCATCGCACTTCATGGCGGTTTTGTAGGTCAAGTCGCGAACGGATACGCATTGGTGGGAACCGTTTTTGTTGAAGTCTTTCAGGCGTTTTGTGACCTGCTCCCGGCGCGCCTCATAAACCTTCGCGTGGATACTACACTCCGAGTGATCGAAGATGAAAGCGGGATTCCAACCGGACTTCCGATCAGCGCCAGCGCTAAGACAATTCTGGTGGATGCGACGTCAAACCAATGGAGCTGGACTGGAAGCGCGCTGAGAGTCGCACTGCAGTTTCTCTCGGCCGTTGGTGGGAAGTACTTCGAAAAATACGTCACCAGCGCTGTGGGCCAAGAGAAGGCGATCACGTTCTTCGGCCGAAACCTGCCACCCAAGACTTCCGAACACCTCATCTCTGTGTTCGTAGGAGTGACCTCCAACGTCACAGGATTCTTTGCTGGCGAATACTCTACGATGAATGACAAGGAAGGGGTCTACCCTCAAGCTGGGCCGTACACTTGGACCGATATCGACATCAACGATCCAAAGTGGGTACGGATGGTGAGCCGCACCAATGTGGTTCGACCCTACGATAACGATGCGGAAGACCTGGTTTATCAGTTCACGAAAGTCGGCGAGGATGCGGTCACACTCGTTCCAAAAATCGAAGAGTTTCCGCTTCGAGAACTCGACCAACTTATCCTCTTCATGGGAGTCGATAAGATCGAGATCGATGTGCCCGAGGAAATCCTGCTTTCGCCAGGCGAATCCGTGGACATCAACTACGGCGTGCGAAACGCCGAGGATCCATCGCTCGACTGGAGCACTGCCGCCGGCACTTTACGCGGCTTTGCGGTGCTCCAAACTAGCGGAGAAAACGGCACGGTAGAGCACGTGGCGCCTACGGATGCCTCGCTATTTCCGTACATCATTGAGGTGTCATCTAGAAGTGAAGGTGGTCTAAGGGCGCCTTCGCTGAACCCACCTGAGCGTTCCAAGTTGATCATCGTGCGGGCCGGGGACGTTTCGATTGGTCCGCGTGGAGTTTGTGTGCCGAACGGTGAGTCGCTTGAGCTCAAAGTAGCCAAGAGCGGCCCACTATCTGCGCAACCTGAGTTCCTTGCTTTGGAGGGGCAAGGAACTCTTGAAGGGACTACGTATACGGCCCCCTCCGAAGGCTCTGGAGACGTGCGTGTCACGGCGACCGTGGGAGAGTTTAGTGACACCACTGCCTTCAGTTACGGTCAATGTACGTGCTATTTCAGCGTGGTCTCGCGAGAAGGCGCACACAGCCGAGAATACGGGTTGGGATTGACAGACTTCAGTATCGGGGACTTTGTCGAACGCGGAGATTCGGTCGCGCCCATTGTCACCATGTCGATGGGCGAGTCCTTAAGCCAGATTCTCACTGACCCTCGCTACATTTTGAGCTTCGCCCCAGGGTTTTGGAAGACCGCCACCATGCGCGAAGGACTTGACGCTGACTTTACCGCGGACCTTCGAGGTGAGTCACAGTTTGACGCGGGTTGGTTCTCCAACGGTGGGTTCCTTGAGACCCAGGCACTTCAGTATTTCGGAAGACCTCGTCTGACAGGAAAGGGCGTGGTCTACCATGGAGATATCGAAAACCCGTTTCCCGTCAACGTCTCTTTCTCGATGGTCTTTGACGAGAGTATCTGCGCCACCGAAACGCTCTTCAATTCCATCAACACGTACCCGCCACTCGAGCGGCCAGCAGTCGACGTCTTTTAGTCTCTAATTCGTGTGGACCAGTGATCGTCGAGCTCTAGGGCCCTGGCTTTCTCGTCCACCCGGAATGAGGCCATGGCATCCTCAACGCTCATCCCTTCAGGAAGCAAGTCGAGCTCAGCCAGAATCTCGCCAGAGAAACCTGGAAGCAGAATCCGATAGTCCGGAGGCAGGCTCACATTGTTGATGACTTCGTAGTGGTCAGCAAGGTTCGAAGCGCAGCTGCTCGTAATCGAGTTATACCATTGCGGTTCGGTGTGAAGCTCGTTAGCTCGGCGGACCATGTCCATGAAGAATTCCCCAGTCTTTTCAGGGCCAGCATTCATGGGGATAAGCCAGGTCGGGTCTTTGTGAACGTGGGTTCTAAGCGCGAGCGCATCGCGTTCATCGGCCACTACGTAGTAGAGCTCGAATTGCCTAAACATCCCGCCTACTGGGTGGTACTCCTCACCCACCTCACGTCGAATCTCGACCGACATCACAACATATCGCTCGCCCTTGAACTTGAAGCTCACCATCACGTGCGCTAGCCCTTCAATACCCCCAAAGGTGGTCATCACGAAGTATCCTTGCTCAATCTCGGAGACATCGTAGGTGGCGTCGTACCACGCCTGCTCAGCGGTGCCGTCTTCGTGATGCCTGAAATTGCGCACATTCTTGAGGTGAACTTTGGAGCCTTCGATCTCAGCGTAGGCGGTCTTGCTCGCGATCGGTGACCACTGACGTTGGTTTGATGGCTCGTGCGTGGCCCAAAAGAAGCCCACAGACGCTGCAATACTCAGGATGAGGCTCACGCTCTGCTTTCGCCCAAACACGAAAGGCGCAGCCACGATCACCAACCCGAGTAGAGCCCCAAGCCCAGCACGCCACAGTATGAGCGGCCCGCCGAGCGCCCCGGTATAGGTGACCGTCAGGCCAACCAATGCCCCAAGGGGTAGGGTGAGTAGGAGTGTGAGAGCGCGCCATGTTTTTGAGTGTTTATTCGTCATCTTTTCCTTTTATCATCGCGCTCAGAATTGGAAAGTTATGGGTGTTCCTTCTATTCAGTCTGGTGTATCCCCATATTTTCCTAAGGAGGCTTGTGTGGCTCGTCTCTCATTGACCATAAACGGGGAAGCTCATTCACTGGAGTTGGAAACTCCACATGTGGAATCTCTCCTCGTCGCCCTCGACATTCCTTCCCAAAAGGGTGTGGCCGTGGCCGTTGATGATCGCGTGGTACCTCGCAGTCAGTGGGCGAGTACGCCTATCTCAAATGGTCAACACATCGAGATCATTCGCGCCACGCAGGGAGGCTGAGAATGGAACCATTGAACATTGGACCGTATAGCTTTTCCAGTCGACTGATTCTCGGGACTGCAGGCTATCCGAACTACCAGGTGATGCTGGATGCGCTCAAGGCTGCAGGATGCGAGCTTGTGACCGTGGCCATTCGTCGGCTTGATATTCAGGCGAGTAAGGACGGTGGGATTTTGGAGGTCTTGGAGGAATTCCAGATTCTTCCCAATACGGCCGGCTGTTTCACGGCACGAGATGCCATCCTCACCGCTCAGCTCGCCCGCGAAGCCCTCGAGACCGACCTCTTGAAGCTCGAGGTGATTGGCAGCGACAAGACCCTATTGCCGGACGGTGAGGAGCTCCTGAAGGCCGCACGAGAGCTCGTGCGCGACGGCTTTGTGGTCATGGCCTATACCAACGACGACCCGATTCTGGCTCGAAAGCTTCAGGACGCAGGGTGCGCGGCGGTGATGCCTTTGGGCGCCCCGATTGGCAGCGGTATGGGAGTGCAAAACCCATACAACTTCAGAATTATCCGAGAAGAGTTGGAGGTTCCGATGCTCGTAGACGCGGGAATCGGTACGGCCTCCGAGGCGGCGTTTGCCATGGAGCTCGGCTGTGATGGTGTGCTGCTAAATACCGCGATCTCAGAGGCTCGTGACCCTGTCTTGATGGCCGGCGCTTTTAAAGACGCGGTGCATGCGGGATGGGCGGCCCACAGAGCCGGCCGAATCCCCAAACGCCTCTACGCGAACCCCTCGTCGCCCACGGTGGGCCTAATTCAGCGAAAGAAATGAAACTGCATAAGCTCTACTTGGTGGCCAATGTGTCCGGCACCACTGAACCCGATGATGCCGACGCCTATTTGGAGAGTGTTTCGGCGGCTCTGGCGGACGGTATTCGCCTCGTGCAGTTTAGGGCCAAACAATTTCCGGCCGCGGTGCAATGGGAGTTAGGGGCTAAAGTTGCAGCTCTTTGTGCCGCCTACAACGCATCGCTGATTGTGAACGACCGAGCGGATCTCGCGCTCGCACTCGACGCCTCAGGTGTTCACCTTCCGGCCACCGGTATGCCTGTCTCGGCGGCAAGGCGGCTCATGGAATGGCGCTTTGTAGGAGCGTCCTGCCATAGCGTAGCCGAGGCCATTCGTGCCGAAGAAGATGGCGCCGACTACGTGACCTTGAGCCCGATCTTTCCTACGGCTTCAAAGCCAGGCTACGGGCCGCCGTTGGGGCTCCACCAGCTCAAGACAGCGGCGCACGCCTTGACGATTCCGGTGTTCGCCCTCGGCGGCATCACCTCCGAAAACAAGTACGATTGTTTGGAGGCTGGCGCGTGGGGAGTCGCGTCGACGAGGGCACTGACTTAGGGCCTTTCAAGAACGTTTTTGATTAATCCTGAGAACCACCTAACATTCAGCAGATTCAACCCACGCGGGCAGACTATGCGATTTCTATTCTTACTCCTCTCTCTTTTCCTCGTGGCGTGTGCGCCCAGCCAAAAACACCTCGACACCAAGGAAACCACCGACCTCAAGCCTACTCTGGCCGACTACCACATGAAGATGAAATGGGGGCTCTGGGAGCAGGCGAGCCTCTACGTGCATCCATCAAAACGCCAGGAGTTTCTCGGCCGTCAGGAAGAGCTCGGTGAAGAGTATAAGATCGTGCAAATCGACGTGAAGTCAGTGAAACTCGACGGAATTCGTGCCGAGGTCGAGACCGAAATTGAGTGGTACGACGAAGGTATGGTGGTCAAGAAGGAGCGCTTTATCGAAGAGTGGGCCGTGCTCGACTCCCAGTGGCGGCGCGGTGATGCGATGAAGAAAGACGAGTGGAAAAAGCGCAAGCAAGAGATAGAGCCAGCCCCAGAAGTTCCCGAAAAGAATGAAGGTGGAGACTTGTCAGAACCGGACGAAGAATGACATCGTGTCACGGAATTTATCGAGAATTTTGACGAGAGAGATAAGATGAGAGACCTCGCGCGATGGATGGGCGTAATGGCGTGTGTCGGCCTGATTGGCTGCACGAGTAACGAAGAGAAAATCCTCAAGGTGATTCAACCTCAGATTGATGCGTGTAAGGCATCTCAGGATGATTTCGCTGAAGTTGAGACCGTGGACGGCAAGGTCCAAATCTTGACCGATGCCTGCCGCATGCCCCTCGAGGGTCCCGTGCTTGTGGACGAGTTTCACGCCAGGGCGAATACCGGGCCCTATTTCTGGATCGTAAACCTCTCAAAAGAACATAGCATTTGGACCCTCAACGAAGTGGTCTACGACCCGGTCCACGTGGCTAAACGAGAGATGGAGGCAAAAGGCGCCACCGACGAGTCTTTGGCCAAAGCCGACTCCATGTTCGCTGAGGCGGAAAAAGCGATGCCTGAGAATGAGTGGATCCGCGTCTCCAGGGTCAATAACGCACTGCGCCTCAGAGGTATGGTCCGCGGCAAGGACACCGAGAATCCAGGCGGTCTTGGTGACGCTCAACCCATCGTCGACCAAAACCTTGAGTGGGCAAAGGACAAGCCCGAAGCTCACGCCAAGATTCTACTGGCCGTGATCGAGCATTACGGCGACTACTACGGACGCCTTGAGTCGAGCGCCGAAAACCTCGGGTCGCGTGACGATTGGTACCGCGCAAGTATCGAGCAGGCTCAAAAAGACGGCGATAAAGAGACGGTTCAGGAATACACCGCTGAGCTTGAAAAGCAGATCGCTGAACGCCCCGCAGAGCGCCAGAAGTTGGTAGATCGCATGGGCGAGATTTTTGACAGTCGTTGCAAATATATCGGGCAGCTTAAGGCCGATGGAATTGAGGATGCCACGCTCAAGGAGCGAGTCTCGAACCTGAGCGCGAATGCCAAGTGTTCACCTGATGCGCGTCCTAAAGTGGAAGATTACGGCGAGGCACCTGCTCCGGAGTAAGCATGATCTCTGACCACATCACGAGCCTTGGGTACAGACTCGAGCGCACAGACGACCCCAAAATTGTGGCGCCGCTCCTTAAAGCTTGCGCGCTGGAACCCGTCACGACCGAGTCGTCCGCAGGCTGGCAACCCCACGAATACCTGCTCGCCTGCACGCGCGCCGGCGGTATCGCCGCATGTGTGGGATGGACTCGAGGCCCGAGGCAGGTCATCATTCACTCGCTCGCCGTGGCGCAACCCTCACGTGGCAGCGGAATCGGCGGAGGTCTGCTCGCGACCGTGATGGGTGAACTCATGGAACAAAAACCCGTCGAGTCTATGTGGCTCAACACGGATTCCGGCAGCGCTCGAAGGCTCTTCTCGAGCTTTGGGTTCCAGACGATTGAAGCCGACGACACGCCAGATATCGTGCGCGAACATCCACTCTTTAAGACCGCCGGGCCCTACGCCAGAACCATGGCGCGGCGCTACAATACGGGCCACAGAGGGCTTGATAATTACGCGTTCCGGCTGATTCAGAACGACACCCCTGAAGCCACCTTGCCCCACGGCAGCGTTTTCTTTTTCAGGCAGTTCGCGTCCGTCATCGAGGGCTCCTACCGCGGAGGCACCGTGGTGCGCGGCCACCTCTTGGGCTATATTCACGACCAAGCCCTCAAGTTTTGCTGGCACCATTTCACTGACGCTGGCCGCTTGATGAGCGGAGATGGCAATATCATCATGGACCAATTGCCAGACGGCAGGCGCGAACTCCGAGAAGTCTTCGAGGGCTCAGGCGAGCTCTTGCTGAGAGAAGTCTGATGCACGACATTCTGGCCATGGAGCTCTGGAAGCAGCTCCTCCTCTTCATTCCTGTTGCCGTGGTGCTCATCATCTGCGCCGTGACGGACTGGCGTGAACGTAAAGTCTACAACAAGATTACGTACCCCTTCGCCGCAATTGGACTAGTCCTCCACACTGTCACGATGGGCTTCGACGGCACCCTGGACGGCCTCATGGCGCTACTCGCCGCGTTTGTCATTGGCCTCATCATGCTGCCCTTCGGCTGGCTCGGTGGCGGCGATACAAAACTCCTCATGGGCCTTGGCGCCACGCTCGGTGTGCACGCCCTGGTTGTCACGGTCTTCTACAGCATCTGGATCGGCGCCATCCTCGGGCTCGGAATGGCTGCGTACAACGGCTACCTCTGGGAAATGATCAAGCGAATGGGCCGCTATCTACGCGGCTGGTACCGCGTCTTTGTGTACAAACAAGCCTTCCTCAAGGAAAAGCTTGAGCGCGATGAGCGCAACAAAGTCCCCTTCGCCGTAGCCATCCTGGGTGGCGTTGCCACGACCTACACAGAGTTCGCGCTCGCCTGGCCCGGCTTCTGGACGTGGTACGTCTCGTCTCTGGGATTCAATCCCTAGCTCCAAACTTTTTTGAACAAAATTCGCAACGCTTTCCCAAAGTGTCCGAAAATAGAAATTAGACGCCCGGAATTTTGCGGGTGCGATTCTTTAAGGAGACACTATGGGGGTGATCGGGCCTTCAACTACGCCCAGGATGCTCACACCTGAGCAGTTGACTGAAAACCCCTGGTGGGGGCTATTCTGCTCAATGATACACGCGAGGAAGGACTACGCCGAACCGCTATACAAGGCGACGATGAATCAATGCATCGATAGCTACGAAGCGGGAATGCTATCACATCGGGACATGGACGAAATTTCTGATACAATGCAAGTGCTCGTCCACAGTGATCTTGAGCAGTCGACGACGCCCCCTCACAACGATCTCTTCGCTTCGCTCCTCGACGATGCAGTGGCATCGCCTGCGTCGCTTAGCTTCGACCTCGCTGTGAGTTGATCGCCGTAAACTAGTCAACCTCACTGTGGACGAGCACTGAAGTTGTAACTGAGAGAGTCAGGCAACACTTTATGGAGCTCGACATGAGAACACGCACATTTTGGGAAGAATTCAAAGCAGAGGCATTTGAGAAAGGCATCGAAGAAGGTGTCGAGAAAGGCATCGAGAAGGGCATCGAAAAGGGCATCGAGAAGGGCAAGGAAGAGGGGCTCCGAGAGTCTATTCTTCACGTCTGTGAGGCTCGAGGGCTTGCACTTGACCCAAAGCATATTCAGATTCTTGAAGGAACCCATGATCGCCACCGTTTGCTGCAGTGGCTCGAGGCCTTGGTGACCGCAGAATCTGTTCAAGAGGTCTTCGAGTCCTAAACGCTACTCTCTTGAAGAACTGTTCGAAATCTTAACCCACCCGCAAACACTAGAGGGGGGAAGTAATCGTATGAGATATTTAACTTTGGTCGGCATACTCTTCGTTGTTGGTTGTTCGGACAACGTGCAGAGCAATGAATGGGAGTTTCAAGAGACGACCTTCGACTGGCACATGGATTGGCCCATGACTTTTCAATCTGAAGAACCGGAGATGATGGAGCTCATTGGACCAACGTGTTTTTTTGTACTCGGACATCCACATCCTGACTTTGCCTCAAATTGTGAGGAGTGGGGTGATTGTGATGAGTACTGGGCGATGTGTGATTCCTACGTTTGGAGAGATTCCTTGAGTGCGCTGGAAGAGAACCAGGTGGACTATAGCGTGAGTACTCGACCGCCAAGGTTTCTGGAAAATCCGGTTGGCGTTAGGCATACCCCCCGCTCGACACGTCAGCCTTGGGAAAGTTGCTCGGATGCACCGTGCGCTCAGGGTTTTGAGTGCAGTGACAACCTCAAATGCGTGCCCGCGGGTCTAACAACCTGCGAACGAATCTGCGATCGTCACTCGAGCTGTTATGGAGAGCTTGAGGATTGTGAAGTTCAGTGCGCCAAAATGTTTCAGGGTCCGTGTGACGCAGAAACGTGTCCGGTTTCCGAGAAGAGTCGAGAGTCATACCTTGACACCTTAGAGCATACCGAGTGCGAAGAGATCCGTGAGTGGGACGCGTTTCGTCTACCTTACGCCTACGAAGTCGGTACTGAAGTCATATTAGAAGTTCGGGCCGTTGAAGGGTGTGCTCGTGAAGACCAGGTAACGCTTCAACAACGCGAAGCTTGGTTGACATACGTGAGCACCGATGAGGCGCGCTCTCTCTACAACGAGTGTGCCGAGCTCAATGTGTGTGACGAGAAGATGAGTTGTCTTAGAGAAAGAGGGTTGGTCGAATAATCTCGACGGAGTCCAGCTGAGTTGTAGAATAGTCTACAGCAACTGTGGAACGCTCCACACCCCGCCTTCGTTGCACTTCCCTCAAGTCCAATAACCAACACAATTTGCCCTTTTCTGGCCTACGGCACAGGCCTTGCTATTCTATGGTGCGGGTAATTGTGATGAGGCGATGTGCGACGTTGGATATTAGTCTTTGGGGTTTTGGTGGCGAACGAGGCATTTGCACAAGAAGAATACGTCGACCGTGCATTGGAGACTCATCCACAGCTTGGGTTGATCGAGTCTAGGGCAAAGGTCGCTGAGGTTTCAGCTGACGCGATGACTCGGTGGCCCGACCCGCAAGTTACGCTTGGCTACTGGCCCGGAATGTTTCGCGTAGAGGTCATGCAGATGATTCCGTGGCCCACAAAAGTCCTTGGGCCGGCCGAAGAGGCGCGGCTCCGGGCTCAAGTCGAGCGTGCGCAAACCGATGTGTTTGCCCGCGAACTAAGACGCGATGTGGAGCTCTTGACCCTTGAGCTCTGGGAGATTCAGGAGCGCAAAAAGTGGCTCGCTGAGCTCACTCAGATTCTGGAAGGAGTGCTCTCGGCTGTCAGTGCGCGTGTGGAGGTGGGTCAGGCAAAGGCGTCGTCACTGCATCAAATCGGGCTGCAAATCTCCAAGCTAAGAAACGAAGTCCAAGCCCTGGGCGCACGTGAAAACGGTGTTTCGGCCCGTATGGCCGCGCTTCTCGGCGATGATTATCCAAAGCGATACTCAGCTCCTGACACCTTGCCCGCGCCCCGTTCTGTTCAAGATCCCAAAACTTACACCGCGCAGCTCGCCTCGCATCCTGAACTCCTAAAGATCGCCGCTCAAAAGGCCGAGATTGCGCAGGCGATGGAGAGCGCAGGGGCACAAGGCATGCCAGACTTTTCGGTCGGATATGAATACGAGCACGGCCCACACACGGAGATGCCTCATATGGTGATGGTCGGTTTCTCCATTCCAATTTGGCGCGGCACCTACCGTGCCGCGGAAGATGTGGCCACGGCGCGAAGAGTCGCCGCGGACGCGGAAGAGCGTGTGTTTACCCAAAAGGCTTCCGGTATGATTTATGCCAAGCTGGTCGCAATCAACGAAAGTGCCCGAGAGATTGAACTCTACAACTCTGAGCTTGTGCCGCAGGCTGAAGCAGCCTTCGAATCAAGCGTGGCCGACTTCGAGCAAGACGGCAGCGTGACCGCTTTGTTGCTGGCCCAGAGAGACCTCGTAGAGCTCAAACTCAAGCTGATTGAACTCAAAGCCCGACACCAATCCGCGTGGATTGAACTCAAAGAATGGGCCCCCGAACTACATCAAGGAAATGAGCCATGAAGCAATGGATCGAGAAATTCAGGCTCAAACGAGTGGCCGTAGTCCTTGGACTGATTTTGGCTTTTGCCATCGGCTATTCCATCGCGAGCCCTGAGAAAGAAGAGCACGACGAGCACGCCCACGCTGAAGAAGATGGCACGGTGTGGACCTGTTCGATGCACCCACAGGTCAAACAAAACGAGCCGGGTCTTTGCCCGATTTGTGCCATGGACCTCATCCCGCTTAAGCCCGGTGGAACTGAGCTCGCTCCGAATGAGGTTGAATTCAGCGAACACGCACTCAAGATGGCTCGCATCCGCACGGCCCCGGTACTGCGCGCTCTGGACGAGTCTTCGCGGCTTCGCCTACTTGGTCAGGTTTACGAAGACGAGTCGTCCAAACGCATGGTCACAGCCTGGATCGGCGGTCGAATCGACAAACTCCACGTCACAGTGACCGGTCAGAAAATCCGGCGAGGCCAGACGATTGCCACGCTCTATAGTCCGGAGGTTTATGCCGCGCATCGTGAGCTTGTTGTGGCGCGTGCGCAGGTCGAGGGGCTCAAAGATGCTTCGGATCTGGCGCGGCGCGGTGCGCAAACCACGCTCGAGGCGGCGCGCACCAAGCTCAGGTTACTTGGCGTCCCTGACACAGAGATTCAGAAGATGGAGGGCGAGTCGAGTCCTAGAACGCAGATTCAGATTCGAAGCCCGTTTGCGGGTACCGTTGTGGAGAGGCTCGCCGCGGAAGGCTCGTATATCAGTGCCGGACAGCCGCTCTACGAGCTTTCAAACTTAAACACGGTCTGGGTCCAGCTCGAAGCCTACGAGGCCGACCTCGCACTTCTGGAGCTCGGCCAACGGGTCAAACTGGAGTTCAATGGTCTGCCGGAAGCTTATGAGGGCGAGATCGCATTCATCGATCCCGTGCTCGACGCGAGCCGCCGTGTGGCGAAGGTCCGAGTCGAAGTCCAGAACCCAGACGGCCGACTCCTGCCCGGCATGTATGCTCAGGCCTCCGTGGAGCGCTCCGGCGATGGCGCGGCTCCTCTCGTGATTCCCGAAACGGCCCCAATTTTCACCGGCCGCCGCAGCATCGTTTACGTGGAGGTGCCAGGTCGGGACGTCCCTACCTACGCCTCCCGTGAGGTGCGTCTGGGCCCCAAAATGGGCTCGGTCTACCCGGTTGTGGCCGGGCTTCAAGAGGCTGAGCGCGTGGTGATTCACGGTGCGTTTGCGCTCGATGCGGATCTGCAGATCCGGGGGGGGTTGAGCATGATGTCCTATGCCGACGATACGCAAGAGAACCCGCTCGACGACGTGGTCGAAATCAACGCCGACGAAAAGACCCAGCTCGCCGCGGTAGTAGACGCCTATCTCCAGATTCAAAAGGCGCTGGCTGAAGATTCCCACTCCGATGCGATCGCCGCCAACCAGACGATGCTCAATGCCGTTGAGGCCATCGGCATGGGGAATGCCGACCGTCAGCTTTTCGCGGCGGCGTGGAAATCCGTCCGTGATGAACTCCTCTACTCCGCGCGTTCACTCGGGAACTCCACTACGCTCGAGGGCGCACGCGCGCCGTTTGAGCCGATGAGCGCAGCCATCGAACGACTTCTCAAAATCTTTGGGAATCCCACCGAAAAATCACTCGCGTTGGCCCATTGCCCGATGGCCTTCAACAACCGTGGCGCCTCGTGGATTCAGGAAGAAGGCAAGATCGATAACGCCTACTTTGGCGCCACGATGCGCATGTGCGGGGAGATCGAGGAGTCCGTCAACACGGGAGCGTACCTCGTGGAACAGGTGGCGAAATGAACGCCTGGAAAACCACGCTCGGCTTTTTCATCGAGAATAAGCTCATCGTCCTGATTCTGATGGGCCTCCTCGTGTTTGGCGGGCTCTACACCATGCCCTTTGCGTGGGATTCCGACTTTCCACGAGATCCCGTCCCCGTAGATGCGATTCCGGATATCGGCGAAAACCAGCAGATCGTGTTCACCGAGTGGCCGGGCCGCAGCCCACGCGACATTGAAGACCAGATTTCCTACCCACTCACTACGGCACTCCTGGGCATTCCGGGCGTTCGCACCGTGCGCTCCTACTCGATGTTCGGCTTCTCGAGCATCTATGTGATCTTCGAGGAAGGCGTCGAGTTTTACTGGTCCCGCTCACGCGTGCTCGAAAAACTCAATTCCTTGAGTGAAGGTCTGCTTCCAGGCGGAGTCAATCCGATGCTTGGTCCCGATGCCACGGCGCTTGGACAGGTGTTTTGGTACACGCTTGAGGGGCACACGCCTGGACCGGATTCCAAACTTGTGGGCGGCTGGGACCTGCACGAGCTCCGAAGCGTTCAGGATTGGACGGTGCGTTACGCGCTACTCGCGGTGGATGGCGTGGCCGAGGTGGCGTCCGTGGGTGGGCACGTGCGCGAATATCAAATCGATGTCAGCCCCGAGGCGCTGCGCGCAAACGATATCTCCATTCAAGAGGTCGCCAAAGCCGTGCGCGAATCCAATCTCGATGTGGGCGCGCGGACCATGGAGATCAATCAGATCGAATACGTGATTCGGGGTGTGGGATTTGTAAAGAATACCAAAGACCTTGAGGAGTCAGTCGTAGCGTTGCGCGGCGAGACGCCCTTGCGAATTCGAGACCTTGCGAGGGTGAGTATCGGGCCGAAGGAGCGCCGCGGAATTCTCGACAAGGAAGGTGCCGAAGCCGTTGGAGGTGTGGTCGTGGCGAGGTACGGCGAGAACCCGATGGCGGTCTTGAAACGCGTGCACGAGAAGATCGCCGAGATCTCGCCGGGACTTCCGACACGCGAACTCGAGGACGGCACCGTCTCAAAGGTAAAAATCGTTCCGTTCTACGACCGCTCCGAGCTCATTCAGGAGACGCTCGATACGCTCTCTGAGGCGCTATGGCAGCAGATTCTGGTCACGATCATCGTGGTGCTCCTCCTGCTACATCACCTCCGAAGCTCGATACTCATTTCACTCATGTTGCCGCTCGGCGTGCTTGGCACGTTTGGCGCCATGAAGGTCTTCGGCATCGACGCAAATATCATGTCGCTCGCCGGCATTGCGATTGCGATCGGGACCATGGTGGATATGGGGATCGTCTTCACGGAAAATATCGTGGAGTATCTGGAGAAGGAGCCCGACAAGCCGCGGGGCCCGCTGATTCGAGACGCAGCAGCCGAGGTAGCGCCCGCCGTGTTGACCTCACTTTTGACCACGCTCGTGAGCTTCTTCCCTGTTTTTGCGCTCACGGATGCCGAAGGAAAACTCTTCACCCCCGTAGCCTATACCAAGACCTTCGCGATGTTGGCGGCGTTCCTCTTCTCGGTGCTTGTGCTCCCTGCCGCGGCACACCTGATCGTGTGGAAAGCGCCAGAAAACCTTGAGAAGAGGGGCGTGCGCGCGCTTTTTCATCAACAACATTTCCGCGATTGGGTGCTCTTCGGTGCCGGTGTTGTGCTCACGTTTTTCAACGTCTGGATGGGCCTCTTTGTGATGTTGATGGCCGCGGTGCGCTTTGCGGTCGCGCTCTCTCCGGCACGATTCAAGCCGTGGCCGAAATGGATTGAGATTGCGGTTGCGGTCTTGGCAATCCTTTGGCTGCTCACCGAAAATTGGATGCCTCTTGGCTGGGAAGACGGAATTCTCATCAACCTCGTTTTTGTGGGCTCCATCATATTTGGCCTGATGGGGGTTTTCACAGTTTTCCTCAAGGTTTATCCCCAGGTCTTGAGATGGACGCTCGACAATAAGTTCACTTTCCTGACTCTGCCTGCCCTCTTTGTGCTCTTTGGACTGACCGCGTGGCAAGGGTTTCCAAAGGTTTTCTCGTGGCTTCCGGAGAGTGTTCGCACCCACGAGGTTGTGGTTGATGTGGCACATAGCGTGCCGGGTTTTGGTCGTGAATTTATGCCGCCCTTTGATGAAGGCTCATTCCTTGTGATGCCAACCACCATGCCGCACGCGAGCATCGGCGAGGCAAAAAAGCAGCTTCAAATGATGGATGCCGCCATCAAGACCATCCCTGAGGTGGAGGATGTGGTCGGTAAACTCGGGCGCGCTGAGAGCCCGCTCGACCCGGCTCCCGTGTCGATGTACGAGACCGTGGTGACTTACAAGCCGAAGTACAGAGTCGAAGCCGATGGAACACGGGTCAGGCAGTGGCGCGAGCATATCAATACCCCGGAGGACATCTGGCAGGAGATTGTGGCGGTGGCTGAGGTGCCCGGAATGACCTCTGCGCCGCTCCTGCAGCCCATCAACGCACGTATTGTCATGCTACAAACCGGGATGCGTGCGCCCATGGGAATGAAGGTCCGCGGCCCGGATCTGGCAACCATTGAAAAGGTGGGACTCGCGCTAGAGGACTTACTCCGAGAGGTCCCAGGCATTCGGCCGGAAACGGTTTTTGCCGAGCGTACCGAAGGAAAGCCGTACCTCGAAATCCGACTCAAACGCGAGTCGATGGCGCGCCTTGGGCTCAGCGTTCAAGCGGTTCAGGACGTGATTCAGGTTGGAGTAGGGGGTATGCCGCTGACTCAGACGGTGGAGGGTCGCGAGCGATATCCTGTTCGCGTGCGCTACATGCGCGAAGACCGCGATTCGATTGAAGCCTTGATGCGGCTTTCCGTACCCACGCCTTCTGGTGCGCAAGTACCGCTCGAGCAGGTCGCTGAAATCATGTACGTACGCGGCCCGCAGTCCATCAAGTCCGAAGACACCTTCCTCACAGGCTACGTCATCTTCGATAAGACGGCAGAGGTTGCGGAGGCGGATGTGGTGGAGAGAGCACAACGCTTTCTGCAGGAAAAGATAGATTCGGGTGAATTCGTCCTCCCTGCTGGTGTGTCCTATGTTTTTACAGGTTCTTACGAAAACCAGGTGCGTAGTGAAAAGCGCCTGAAAGTCCTGATTCCAATCGCGCTCGCCGTGATCTTCTTGCTTCTATATTTGCAGTTTAGATCTACGTTTAGTGCTCTTATTATTTACACAGGTGTGGTGGTTGCGGTCAGCGGTGGGTTTATCCTTATCTGGCTCTATGGGCAGCCGTGGTTCTTGAACTTCGACGTCTTTGGGACATCGATGCAGGAGCTCTTTCAGGTCGCACCCATGAACCTTTCGGTAGCGGTTTGGATTGGGGTCATCGCGTTGGTGGGTATCGCCACGGATGATGGCGTGGTGATGTCCACGTACCTCAAACAACAGTTTGACGAGTTTACACCGGATACCCGCGCTGAGATTCGCGCCCGCGTTCTTGAGGCTGGCCTGCGCCGCGTGCGCCCATGCCTCTTAACGACCGGAACGACTTTGCTCGCCCTCTTGCCCGTGGTGACCTCGCAGGGGCGAGGCTCGGATATCATGGTGCCCATGGCGATTCCGGCCCTCGGCGGCATGGCTATTGAACTTGTGACCTTGTTTATTGTGCCAGTTCTTTACTGCGCAGATCAGGAAATCCGTCTATGGTGGCGGCAAAGAAACCCCCTCACGGAATTAGAGGAGAAAGACCCATGAAATTGTTTATCCCCGTGTTGATGATGTTCGCTCTTGTGCTCGGAGCGTGTGAGAAGAAAGACGACGGCGCCACCGTCGATCCGCCGGTGGACGAGAAGACCGCCGAAGCTGAGGCTCCAGCGGAGCCAGCAGCCCCAGAAAAGGCCGCTGAGTCGGGTGCATCGGCTGATGCTAAGGTCGAAGTGACCGCTGAGGGCACCAAGTTTGACCCACCCGTCAAACCTGAGCAAATCCCTGATGGAGCATGGTACTGCGATATGGGAACCGTTGAGTACGCAAGCCTCGAAAAGGGTGATGGAAAGTGCCCAACATGCGGCATGATGCTCAAGCAAAAAGGTGCCGCAGCACCAGCCGATGACGGCCACGGTCATGACCATGACCACGAAGGCGAACACGACGGTCACACCCACTAAGATCGACCGACTACAAGCCGCTTCTACTTCTTGTACACCTTGACCGTTCCAATGCGCCGAACTACGTTCCACGCGTTGACTTTGTCCTAGTTCAAGGAGTCCCTTGTGAGTCAGTACGATCTGGTAGTTATCGGTAGTGGTCCCGGCGGCTATGTAGCAGCCATTCACGCAGCTCAGGGTGGTCTTAAGACGGCGATCGTCGAGAAAGAGTCCACCGAACGCCTCGGCGGCACCTGTCTTTTGCGCGGGTGTATCCCCACAAAGGCCATGCTCAATACGGCGGATCTCATCGAGAAGATGAACCACGCTGCAGACTTCGGAATCGCGGTCAAAGACGCCAAAATCGACATGGATATGATGCACGCCTACAAGGACAAGGTCGTGCAGAAGAACGCCGGTGGCGTCAAATACCTCATGAAAAAGAACAAGGTCGATGTCCACCTCGGGCATGGCCGTATTGACGGTCGAGGCAAGGTTAGCGTCACCGACAAAGACGGGAAAAAGACCGTCCTCAACACAAAGAATGTGATCCTCGCCACAGGTAGCGCTTGCCGCGACATGCCCTTTGCGCCAGTCGATCACGAGCGAATCCTCAATTCTGACGATATCCTTCAGTTGCCAGACATCCCAAAACATCTTGTGGTGCTCGGAGCCGGTGCCGTGGGTTCGGAGTTCGCAAGCGTCTTCTTGCGCTACGGCTCCAAGGTCACGCTCATTGAACTCCAGGACCGCGTGCTCCCAATTGAGGACGAAGAAGTCAGCGCCGAAGTCGCAAAGTCGTTTAAGAAACAAGGAATGACCGTCCTGACGTCCACCAAAATGACAGAGCTTAAGCGCGTCAAAGACACCGTGAAGCTCAAGGTCGAAGGCGCGGACGGAAAGAAGGAGGAGCTGGAAGCCTCGCACGTGCTCGTGGCCATCGGCCGAAAGTCAGTGCTCGAAGACGTGGGTCTGAACAAGACCAAGATCAAGCTCGACGACCGCGGATTTGTGCCTGTGAACGACTTTATGCAGACCACGGAGGACTGGGTCTACGCCATCGGTGACCTGCTCAACACACCTTGGCTTGCTCACGTGGCTTCAAAAGAAGGCATCCACGCTGTGGACCACATCCTTGGACGCAACCCACGCCCAATCAACTACGGCCTCGTCCCGAACTGCACCTACTGCACACCGGAAGTGGCCAGCGTGGGTCTCACGGAGAAAGCAGCCAAAGAAAAGGGCTACGACGTGGCCACAGGCGTTTTCCCATTCTCTGCAATCGGAAAGGCCGCAATTCTCGGCGCCACCGATGGTTTCGTGAAGATCGTGTCCGAGAAGAAGTACGACCAAGTCTTGGGCCTTCATATCGTGGGTCCAAAGGCTACGGAGCTCATTACCGAGGGCACTGTGGCCATGCAGCTTGAGAGCACCTTGGACGAGCTCATCGCTACCATTCACCCACACCCAACACTGGCCGAAGCTGTGGGCGAAGCCGCTCACGCCGCTACCGGTCACCCGCTCCATATCTAGCCTATGACCATCGTGCAGCCTCAGAAGAACGACCCACGTTCAACCATCATGGTGGCCACGGACCTCTCCGAGGCCTCCCGTGCGGCACTGCGTCTGGCCGGGCGTTTCGCCGGAGAGTCGGACCTCAGGGTTGAGGTGCTACACGTGGTAAATATCCGTGCATCTGGCAATGCTCTTCATGTGCTCTTCGATTCACCGGAGTCCTTAGAAGAACTGAAGAAAGCGGCCAGCGCTCAGGCCGATGCATTCGTAGAAGAGACATTGGGGCTGCAGGATTGGGTGGATGTTCGGGTGGTGCTCGGTCATCCCGTTGAGATGGTGGTGGACGCAAGCTCTCGAGACGACGTGGCGCTTTTGATCCTTGGCGCGACCGGCGCATCGGGTCTCAAGAAGTTCTTCTTCGGGACCACGGCGAGCCAAGTCATTCGTGGCGCGACCACGCCGGTCCTTGTGGTGCCTCAGGGCGCGGGCGATCTTCACGTCTCGCGTATCCTTTGCCCCCACGACTTCTCACCCGAAAGCGATACCGCGCTTGGACTGGCGTTGGAGCTCACCCAGGCCCTAGAAGCCCAGATTCTGCTCTACCACTGCATCCTGGAAGCTCCGGTCACGCCGTTCTATCCAGGGCTACCAAGTGTTGGGCCGCAGGCAATGGAACCTTTCATCCAGAAGGCTTCTAAAAAGCTTGAGCACGTCGCTGAGAGCTTTGGCGAACGAGCTCACCCGTTGAGTGTGGAAGTGGTCACAAGCATCCACAGCGGCATCCTAGACGCTGCAGAGGCCAATGGCGCCGACATCATCGTCATGGCGTCGCACGGCCGCAAAGGTATGGAGCATGTGCTGGGGAGCACGGCCGAGTGGGTCCTTCGGGAATCGGACAAGCCGGTGCTCTTGTACAAACGAACTTAAGTCGCTTGTTCGAACTCTATTGAGAGTTTGGCTCGCCAGGAGTCGCGATGATGATGTCGCGGAACTCTTCGTTGACGCGCTCTCCACCTTGTGGGGCATTGGACGTCTTCCAACTACTACGTTGTGTTCCGTCGCCACCATCACCGTTTCGAATGATGCGTTCCATCGAATAGTTCACGATTCCTGACCCATCACCACGACGACCACCACCAAACGGAGGACCACCGTCGCCAACTCGGTCGATCACGCGACCATTGGCATCTCGAAGTTCAAGGTACATGCTCGAGTTCGGCAGATTCAGACGAGGCATCCGCGGGTCGTTCGGGATATTGACCACGAAATCCGGAGAGTTGTAGGCGTGCTGGCCGTTCTGAGGGCTATTGTCCGAGTAGGTCACGAGGTTGTGGTCCAAGACAAGGAAGTACTCGCCCGGCATAATCACGGTGCCCGGAGTAAAGCCCATCTTCGCATCGTACGCGCTATTGAGCGTGAAGAGTGAAAGATTGATAGGCTCATCGGTTGCATTGTAGATCTCGAAGAACTCGTCGTTATCAATCGGATCGCGAGTTCCCGTGCGGTCAGACGGGTCGATCAGACCATTCCAACCATCCCACATCACCTCGCTGATAATCAGATCGCCAGGTTCGATATCCGTGCTGCAGAGTGGACTACCCGTTTCGACGTAGCCGTCCATGATATTGCAGACAGCTTGCCCAGTTTGCTTGCCGCCACCCCACATGTTTTGGAATTCACGATAGTATTCCTCGGCCACACGACGACCATGGAAGATCAACATGGTCTCGTCGTTTGAGAGCGTTGCAGCAGCAGACCAGTTGAACGACCCCGTGATAACCCGCGGGTTGTCACCGAACATATCGATAATCATCGTCTTCGAGTGAAGGCGACCACCACCTGCTTGATAATCGCCGGGTAGACGCGAGTTCTCGTTCGCATCCATTCTCGAAGGGATGCCTCTCGAGTTCAGGCGATAGACTTCGTGATAGAGGAAGTTACCGTGAATCTGGCTGCGGTCGTAAACGCCAACAACCTTTTTCTGCTGCATTGGAGAATCGTCGATAGTGAAAGGAGGAAGGTCGGCCTGGCCGTTCTCCTCATTCCACGCCTGGAATTCTCGATGCTTATCCACAAATCGCGAGCCAACCTGGTCTTTGGTGAACGCGAAAATGGTGAAGTGGATGTCGTTCTCGGCAGCCTCAAGCTCCTCGAGGATTCGTCCCATCGCATCTTCCTGCGGTGAGAAATAGACCTCAACTTTGGTGTCGCCAACTGTGTAGAAGTTCGGGTTCCCATTTCGAAGCTTGGACGCGGTGAAGCGTCCTTCGAACATCTGGTCGAACTCGTCCTGGTAATCCTGAGCGATATAATCGTGATTGATGATCACCCAGTTGTTCTTGTTGCGGTGGAGGTCAGTGGGGCTGATATTGCCTGTACCGACAAACACGATCTTGGTGTCGATAACGAAGAACTTGTTGTGCTGAATATGCCACTGGTTGCCCACCTGCATGGGGACGTGGTGCTTCTGAAGCTCCTCAAAGCCCGAATCGTGGCCAAGGAAGTGCTTGGCATCACCTGCAACTCGCACATTCACACCGCGAAGGTGGGCCTGAACCAGAGCGTCACGCACAGGTTGAGACGAGAAACCATAGAGTGCGGCCGATACCGAGGTTTTTGCAGCATTGATGCGCTCCACCAGAATATCTTCGTGGTTCAGATTTCGCTGACCCTCGGCACGTGAGCCGGGCTCGTTGAAAAAGATCTGAACACGAGGTTCGGTAAAGAGGTCCAGATAATCGGTGCCCGGGTCGTTACAACCGCTGACCAAAACACCTAGAGCACCGAGCGCGAGAATCATCTTAGAGATGTTCATAGTTCGACCTCCGTGGACGCTGCCCATGTGGTTTCCCAAAGTCGTTTCATCTGATCCAAAATCACGTTCTCTTGCCCTGGATACGCCACCACCGACCACATCAGGCCGTCGGTGAAGTAATCACTCTTGTAGATTTCAACGTAATCGTTTGGAGTGCTCGGGAAGGTTTGGAACGCACCGGTTTTCCACACGGGGTGTGAAATCACGTGAATGCGGCGCTTCTCCACCTCACCAAGCCTATTGGGCTCGGAGTCCACCACCACCATCGTCGGAACATAGTCGAGAGAGGCTGGGGCGTAGCGAGCGTCCAAGTCGATGAGGCGTCCGACCAGCTCGTCGTTTTGTTCGTCACGGTTGACGATCACGCGCACGTCGAAGTTGTTTCGCTTCTTGTAATCGAGTGCATCCAAGAGGAATGGCTCGCTGAGATCATTGGTCATGATCCAGACGTTTGCCCGCGACTTGTATGCATCGTCGATGAGCGTCTTGATCACACGTTCTTGTGGACCAAAGCGCATGTGGAACTCACCGAATTCGGTGATGTAGATCGGCGACCACTGACCGCCCGACTTGATTGGGCCGTTGTAGATAGAGAGCGTGGTCGCGAACACCCCGGCGTGCATCTGATTGAACTCGCGCCAGAAGGACTCACGCACCATCTCGCCGTCAAGTCGCCACGCCAACGGGATTGTCGACGCGTCGTCAAAGGGTGATGCGAAATTCCAGACGACTCGGTCGCCAAGAATGATGAAGTTATGGCTCATGACGTTGTATTCGTCAGGCCGCACCATCAGGCGATTCGAGAGCGGACGCAATGGATCTGAGCTCGGGCACGTAATCTTGTCCCCGATTGTGGCGTAGCCACAGTTGTCGAGGAGAGGCGAAAGCGTCGGGTCGGGTAGATACCTCAGCTCGCCGTTTCCGTAGACCACGCTGAAGGTCGAGTCGTTATTATCGTCGTCGTCGAAAAGGATCTCGGAGCGATAATCGTCGAGCAGCGAGAATCCGTCATCGGATTTCGCGGCTTCGTCACCTACGATACGAACCCTGGCGCCAGCCTTAGCTGCGGTGATAATTGCGTTCGCAAGCTCCACGTCCGTCATGCTCTGAGCGGCGACGTCGATTGTATCTCGCGTTTGGCGAATCTCCTGAAGCAGGCGGGCTCTCGCATCCTCCTCGCGGTTCAAAAAGAACTCGGATTTGGTCTCAAGCGCCGACTGATAGGTGACTTCTTCCGTCGAACACGCGGCGAGAGATGAAATGAGCAGAATTAAGATGCTGTTTCTCATTCGAAATCTCCCGAGGCTGATGAACCGGAGTAATCCGGGCTATTTGCCATTCCTGGGCTTGCGAGCGTGCGCTCTCTCCAGCCTTCACGAATGGTGTTTGACCCGAGATCCACCGAATACGCATGCCAGTTCATGGCCATGGTTCCACGGTTCTGGAAAATGATTTGTGCGCGCTCCATGGAGCGTGATGTCACGAAATCGTATCCACCTGAGAACACCGGAACCTCTCGATGCCCGGCGCTCTCCATGAGCTTTTGGTCGCAATCGCGAAGCTCTACGTAGAAGTGTGACTTTCCAAGCTCAAGGTCTTCGATGATCACGTCGGCAATGTCGCCAAATGCGCCATCGGCTTTCTTCGCGATCACAAAATGGCCGTTGACTGGGATGGTTCGGTCGTTCTGAGGAATCAGGTACCCTTCGTCCGGTACGTAACCCTCAGTCTTCCCGTAGACATTGAGTCTCCAGCCGGAGACGTTGATCGGCCGAGGGTGTCGATTCCACAACTCGATGAAAATATCGTCGGCATCAAGCGTTCCGTCATCGGTCACGCTTCCCGCGAAATTCACCTCGTTAATGGTGATACTTCCCCGCTCGCCGGATGTGCAGGAGTCAAAATCCCAGCGATATTCTGGCTGACTTGCAGGAATCCCCGGGTCTGATGTGTCGCACGCTCCCAAGAGGAGAGCGGCGAATAGGAGCTTACGCATAATCAGGACCTTAGAACGTGAGATTGGTACCAGCAGAAACGGCCCAGAAGAGGTCAGGCTCGGTTGCACCGATCGCTGTGCCTACTCGGCGGCTTACTTCGATCTTGTGGAAGTCACCCGCGAACATCACGGCGCCCCCAACGTAGAAGCCAAGCACGTCGTTCGGGTTGAACGCGAGCTTCGAATCGAGCTCAAAGCCGAGGTTTTTGCCGAGGCGTTCCTGAGCGCGCAGATCAAATTCATCGTAGCCAAACGGAAGCTCAGCCGAGTCCGTAATCGCCTGAGTGAAGTCGTAGTTCGTGCCTGAAGTATCAGCATACGTGTAGAAATCGACGTCGAGCGAAAGCTTCTTAATGAGGTCGAGGCCGATTCCTCCGTGGATCACCATGGTCCCTGCTTTACGCTCGCGCGCATGCGGGTCGTGCGAGATTCCATCAGTTGCAACATAAGCGGATGGGTGCCAGCCCGCGATGCGGTTTGCAGCAAGTCCACCGATCTGAGCGCCCTTGAAGGACACGAAGCCGTGGTTGAACATCATGCCGCCATCTGCAGCATGGTCAGCCCCGTCGGCCATGAAGAATTGCACGCGACCACGAACACCGAGGTTCTCGTTGACCGTCAGGCTTGGCAAAAGTCCGGCACCGAACGCGTTACCCTCCGTCAGCACATCGAAGAGGCCGAGGTTGGTCGCTTTGCGATCGAGACCGCCGGAGCGCGCGAACTCACCGTACGCAAGCATCTTGAAGTTGCCCGCATCGATGGTGTAGCCAATTCGAGTTCCTGCCATCCAGTTATAGTCGTTGTCTGCCACGTTTCCGTGTGCACCACCGAAGGTCCGGTCGGAGCCGGTTCCAAGCGGGCCCGAAGCGCCGATATCCGCATAGAACCCGAAGGCGCGAAGCTCGAGGCCTTTGACCAGTTCGGTGTTCTCATAGATCGCGCCCATTCGGAACGTGTTGGTATCGCCGTCGTAGCGCGCCGAAGACGATTGAGGAATCGTGCCCACCGAATTAATTCCGGCAGCAAGGTTTACGTCGTCAGGTCTCAAAGTTGAGCTGTAAAGGTCGACCGGAAGCAGGCGAATTTTGCCGCCCTTCTTGAGGTCGATATCCACAATCACACCGTCGATCACGTCGTCGAAGAAGTAGTCGCGATAGGCGCCGCCGATTTCAAACGGCTGACGTCCAATCTGGGTGCTGATCTCCACGCCAGGCAACTTGACGGCATTCCATTCAACAAAAAGGCGGTCCATGAAGAGGAAGCCGCCAAATGCGTTGGCACCGCCCATTTTATCCCCGCCCCAAAGGCCGGAGTGACTCAATGAAAGCTGCACGCCCACATCATCCAAAACCTGGTAGCCAAAACCAGACGAGACGCGCGTGTAGAAGATATTCGCGCGGTCGTCGGTGTCGTAGATATCGATCCACGGCTCAGGCTGAGTAGGCTCGTAATCGCGATAGTCCTGATTGTCCGTAGCAACGAACTCAGTCGAGAGTGAGAAGAACACTTGGAACTTCTCCTCTTCCAACTCCGGAGCCTCGGCGAGCGGCATGGTTGCAACCGCGGAGTCCTGAGCTGGGTCTGGCTCCACATACGATGGCTCGATATCCACTTCCGGATCTTCCTGAGCCACGAGAATTCCAGGTTGCAACCCGGTCAATACCGCTGCGAAGCCAGCGAGACTCAACAAACGTGATTTCATCTTTCTAAACCTACTGAGTAACGTTTCTCAAAAACTTATTCGACGAAGCGCATCTGGCCTGCGCGCGATACCAATATCTTAAGCCCGAAGGAGTTCACCACCGGCCCTGTAACTTCCAAAATATCCCCGCGACTGATGATTCGTGGTTGGCGTTGACCGATTTCGCGGTCGAGCGAGACCAGCCACTCACCCTCATCCGTCGTGCAATAGCCGGCCACAGCGTTTTGGCTATTTCCAAAATCGCACGTCCCCGACTCACAATCGTTGTTGAAGGCACAGGGCTTTCGGCAACTATCGAGGTCTGGGTTGTCCACGTCAATAAGACACATCTCATTGAAGTTCTGATTTGTGGGCAACGACGCCACTTTCTTGCGGATTCGGTGCACCTCGTAGGCGTCCTCTTCCTCGAGCTCGCGGCTCGTGTTGCGATAGTAGATAGGGTTGTCTTCTGAGATAACTTCTTCTTCGTCAGACACCAAGACCGCGATGGTATCGAAGTACTTGACCAGGCCTCGCACGCGCAGGCGCACTCGGTCTCCCATGTAGAAATCCTCGATACGGGATTCCTTCAAAACCATGATGCCGCCCGTTGAATCCTCGATGAAATAACTTCCGTAGAAGCGCTCATCAGAATCGCAATAAACCGTGCGCTGGAAGTAGCGTGGCTGGAGCGTGATGATCCCTTCAATCGTCGCTGGGAGTTGCGAGACCTCGCGAATTTGATTTCGCGAGCCACACTTGTAAACGCCGTTTGCCTCCTCCTCGAAAGGAGGAGGATCGCCAGGGCTCGTGCCGTACCAGACGAATTCGTTCGGTGGGATGATGCTCTTGAGGGCTTGAATCGACGTTGGGCCCGTGAAGTCATATTGCTCGTCGGTGAAATCCACCTTCTCCTCGACGAACACGATCTCCGCATCACCTAAAATACGCGCGCGCTCAGCATCGCTCGGGGGGTCGGACGGCTCACCACACGCGCTCATGAAGAGCGCGAGGGCAACGAGTACGGGTTGGAAGCCCCGTGAGGACAAAATGTGGAGAGACATGTTCACTCTTCAGAGCGGCGAGGGACGGATTAGCGCAGTTCGAACAACCAATCGAAGTTGACCGAGTCAAGCTGAATGGTCTTGTCGCCGGTTGCCAATGGGCCAGGGAATGCCCCGACGGGACCAACGTAGGTGTAGCATCCGCCAACCGAAAGGAACGTCGAACGTGAACGCAATGTGGTGGTCTTATCGCCGTGGTTGAACGTGTAGCACTTGTTTCCACCACCACATTCGCCGTTGTCCGACTCAATGGTGCCGAATACGCGAACAATGCGATCAAACTGCTCAATTGTAAGATCGGTTCCAGTCGCTTCGGCGTAAGGAACGTTTGCGCCTTCTTCGTCGACCACGAGGTCGCTGATCTTAGCGATCTGCGGTGTTCCACTGAAGTTACGTGTCGAGGTCACTGTGAAGCTCAAACGCTGGCCGACTTTGATTGGGGTCGCTTGCTGCTCGCCTTGATCAAGGAACACGCGGATTGCGGTGTTCTGGTCTTGAAGGAAGAAGCGAGTGTTGCTCACGTTTCCGCCGTAGGTCGAAGTCACGAGAGCACCGGTGACTTCAATGGTCAGGTCGTCAGCACGGCCTTCATCGACGTCCTCGGTCTCTGTGTCGTCCTGAGTGGTAGGGACCGAATCGTAGACAGCCTGGAGATTGGCGTCGTAATCGAGCGCTTCCATCGTTGGAGCACCACCGCCCGCGTCGCCTGTGCCGCCAATCTGGCCGTAGAAGTTCTCAAGAACCTCGCACTCGATCGGAGGATTGTTTGGCTCGGTCGTGTTGTTATTGGTCGGATTGTTCGGATCAATCGTTGTGTTGTTCGGGTCCACAACCGTTCCGTTATTCGACTCGTTGTTCGAATTATTAGGATTCGTCACGTTGTTTGGATCGGTGTTATTTCCGTTTTTGGTTGGATCGTCAGCGTCTCCACAGGCCGAAATGGCGAGACCAGCTGCTAAAATCAAAAGTGAACGTCGAGCAAAAAACATGGGGACCTCAAAATTGGTTCAGGTTCATCATCTATGGCGGGCGAAGAGGTAGCAGATTCGATACGCAGGTTCAATAGAACGCTTTGTTACAATTGGGTGTCATTTTGCGAATCGCACGCACCAATATGCCCGAAATATCATCCGGCCGGCTCGAGTCGGCCCCATTCAATCAAACAATCGAAAGTCTCCTCACCCACACTTATCCAAATATGTCCGTCACTTATGAGCACGTTCCATGAGTTGTTTCGCTCCAACTTTTCGGCGAGCGCTGAAAGAACGCGTAAATCCAGACCACAAATTTGCACACGATCCGCACCGAATACGCTCTCGGGTTGAACAAGGTTGGGCTCCCAAGGTTTGTGAGGGACCACGATCACTGAGCCAGCGCGCTTGGTCATCTTCGTGAGTCGATCCATAGACGGCATCCCGATTTCTACCCAGAGCGCGATGTCGTGATCGGGCCCCGCCCAGATATCCGCCTCGTCTGGAGTTGAGACGCCTCGTCCGAATTGCAGATCCTCGCGCCATAGAATCGTCCAGGCCAAGACACGGGCGACCAGATAAATGTCCGATTCCGACGGATGTTGCGCTAGGCGTGCCTCCAATGTTTCATAGACGCCACGGTCTACATCGCTCAAGGAGACCGAAAATTTATAGATAGTTGCGCCTAAGGCCATCGGGATACTTTGTCGGGGGTTGCATGTGCGTCAAACCATCGGCACAATGCCCCCAATCAGAGGAGTCAGTCAATGAGTCAGCCAAAAGAAGGCGAAGAAGCATCCGTCACCGAATACATTGTATTGTTGATGATGATCCCACTTACCATATGGGTGATTTACACATCTTTTTTGGTCTTTGGGGCCGTGGCCGGGGAATTTGTAGACCACATTCAATTGCGGCTGGTCCTGGCCATCGCGTTTGCGTTCGTCTTTCCCTTCGTCACGGGCGCAAGTGCGTTTACGCAACATAGTGCACCTCGTTTCGAGGAACGCATGCGGCGCCTCTTATCCATCGTGTTGGCGCTCAGTCTGGGCTCGTCCATTCTGATCGCTCTTTTTGTGGGCAATAAGGCAGTTCCGAATCTGAAGAACCAGCCGAACTGGTTCATGAGTCAACCCTCCGGGTCGTTTGCGGAGTTCAACCGAAGTTATTCCAACAAGATTGCGTCGATCGTATCGAAAACCGCACGTTAAATTTCACACTTCCGGGAGCCCTCCATGACCAACCAACGAGTCCTTACGATTCTTGGTGGCGCCGCGATCGCCACGCTTTTTAGTCTGGGGATCATCGTCATCATCGGCTTTATGCCTTTGCCTGACGCCGTCAAACAGATTCTCTACCTCGTTCTTGGAATGGGGCTCGCGTTCGGCTTTTCGGAGCTCCAGAAGCTCACTGCTGCCTTGAATGCGGCACCGGCTCTCCCTCAGGCCGAATTTCGGCCCGAGCCCCGAGTTCTGGCTACTGAGCCACCCCAATCGCGGCCCAAAACCATCCCTCCAACAGCGGCAGCCACCTCAGGCGGTTCCATGGCACGCGCCCAACTCGCCGGCGTTACCCTGAAGTACGTTAAACTTCAGGGGATTAACTTGGACGAAGCCAATTTTGAAGGGGCAGATCTCAGCGGATCCGATTTGAGCGAGGCTCGGCTTGTGGGCGCCAACCTTGAAAAGGCGAATCTTAGCGGCGCCGAACTCGGCCAAGCGATTCTTGACGGCGCGAACTTGCGTCATGCAACCCTTCAGGGCGCAATCCTTGAAGGAGCCTCGTTTCGTGGGGCCGAGCTGAGCGGGGTCTCACTTCAAGAGACGAACCTTAGAGGCGTAAGCTTTGATGATGCCGACCTCGAAGGTGCGGACCTGAGCGGTGCTGATATCAAAGAGGCGAGCTTCGTGGGCGCGAAGCTCAAAGGCACCCAGCTCAAAGGGGCGAAGGCCAACGACGCAAACTTCTCAAAAGCGATGCTCCGCGGCGCGCAATGCCTCGACGCCAATATGACCGGGTCAGCCGCGCACGGAGCGGATTTCTCAGGCGCTCTGCTCGAGGGAATCCTTGCGGCCGGTGCCAAATGGTCTGGGGCAAACTTGAGTGGCGCGACCTTGGACCGAGCTGATTTCGAAGGCGCAGACCTAAGCGGTGCGTCGATGAGCGGACTCGATCTGACTCATACAGTCCTCAGTGGCGCAACGCTCTTGAAAGCTGTGCTCAAAGACTCGAACCTCTCCGGAGTCCGTCTGACGGGCACCGATCTTAGAGAAGCCGATTTGAGGGGCGCTACGCTTGATGGGGCCGATATTCAGGGCGGAAAGCTTTCGAAGGCAGTGCTTGAGCGAGCTCAACTCAACGGTGTCACGCTAAACTCCGTCAATTTTGACGCGGCCGACCTACGAGGCGCTCATCTGAGCAACGTTCAGGGGCAGTCTGCCAGTGGGCAAGGGGCCGACTTCACACAGGCGCAACTCTCCGATGTGGACTTTTCGCATGCCGCTTTGACTGATGCCTCCTTTGACGGCGCACGCCTTGAGAGTGTGAACTTCAAGGAAGCAAAGGTTGGAAAGGCGAGCTTCAGAAATACCCTCTTTGTGCGATGTGACCTGAGCGACGTGGATTTGACCCATGCGCAATTTGACGGAGCACGTTTCGAAGAGGTTCGCTACGACCTGCTCACGCGTTGGCCTGACGGCATTCAACCGCCGAAAAACGCTGCGGAAGAGGCACCTGCGCATCCAGAGTTGCCCTCGCAGCGCTACAACGAACAATCATCGCTCACGGATATCTCCGAGCTCGCGGCGATCGCCACGGGCAATAAATCGCCGGCTGCAAAAAAGGCCAGTGAGGCGATGGGGGCAAAGAGCGTCCCGGCTTCGTTGGCTAAGCTTCCGAAGCCTGGGAGCCTCAAGGAGTCCAGTGAGTCAGGGCTAAAGATCAATAAGCCCGAGATCGAAGGGTCGGCCAAAACCTTGCCGGGAACAGGTGTTCCGACCCCGCTTCGGAAGCGTGAGCCTACCGTGGAGCTTAGCAGCGACGAGATATCAGCGATGTCGCCACCGGCGATTCCTAAGGCCCAAGATGCCACACACTCAGAGCCGACCGCGCCAGATGTCTCAAAGCTCGAGGAAATCGCCAAAAGCCAAGTGACAAAACCTAAAGATGACGTGGATAAAGAGGAAGAGGCCAAAGAGGAAGAGGAGTGAGACGAGCCTGGCTCTTCATTCTAGCCTGCCTTCTTTGCGACACCGGATTTAGCCAAACTCCCGAAGTACAGACCTTCGAGAGTGTGCGCGAAGAGCTCGCCACCATCGAAATCCAGATTGCACTAAGACTCTATGGGGAGGCGGACGATTATCGCGCCATTACATCGCTGAAGCGCTGGATGGTGCTGGACGATACCTCGCTCTCTTTGAGCCTTGGGCCCTTGATGATCGGCCAAATCTACAGTCGGAATCAGCAGCCAAGACTTGCGTTTGAGAACTTCATCAACGCTTCTAATGTGATGGGCGGTGAGTCGGCAGAGTGGGCCACACTTCTCGCGCTTCAGGAACTCTGTGTGGGCGCCGGAGCGTGGAGCGAATGTGATATGGGGCTCTCTAAGGTGCTCGAGCAAAACCCAAAGTCCGAGAGACGTCCGCTGATCCTCTACTTGCGCTCTTTGACCGCAGTGATGCGAGCCGAGGCGCTCGTCGAGTCCCAAGTCGTGCAGATTTCGGACGCTGAACTCAGGACACGCGCACTAGAGCTCGTCGCGCGTCGCCAGGCTTATGATGAGCTTCCTTTCAAGACCCCGTGGCTGGCCGGCACCATGTCGGCCGTGCTTCCAGGAGCAGGTCAGGCCTATAACGGCCGGTGGATCGACGCGGGTCTCTCTCTGGTTCTGACCGGCGGCTTCGGAGCCTTGACCTGGTACACCTGGGACCGTTGGGAATCTATCCCATGGACAGTGGTGCTCGGGAGTATCACCGCCGGTTTTTGGGTCGGGAATGTCGTCAACGCCGTCGTGGATTCCGGGCGAATCAACCAGAAACTATCCGACGATTTTTTCCGTGAAACCGAGAAAAGCTACTGGCCAAGGATTGGATTTGATATCGATCAAGAGACCGTGCAATTTCACTGGACCTTCCAATGATGAGAAGAGGCTATGACAAAACACAAAGTCTACGGGATGTCTTTTGCCAGTGTGTACCCACACTACGTGACAAAGGCTGAGAAGAAGGGGCGCACCAAAGCAGAGGTCGACGAGATCATCGAGTGGTTGACAGGCTATTCGGCCCAAGGACTTCAGAAAGTCATCGACGACAAGATCGATTTCGAGACATTCTTCAACGAAGCTCCGGCCATGAACGCCAATCGTCAGCTCATCAAGGGCGTTGTGTGCGGAGTACGTGTGGAGGAGGTTGAAGAGCCCCTCATGCGCGAGATTCGTTATCTCGATAAGCTCATCGACGAGCTGGCAAGGGGCAAAAAGATGGAGAAAATCCTCCGAGCCGAAGCCTAGTTCTCAGCAACGAGGATAACGATGGACGAGCCGGCGGCGCGGTACTCAGCATCCGTGATCAAGACGCGATCTTGTAGCGAGACGTTATGCGTCGATCGGAGCTCGGACGAGTTCACATCCGCCAGATAATCCGGGGTGTCGAAGTAAGACTGGGTGTCCATCACGCGCTCCCAAACTCGCCCTTCAGGCAGTGTAAAGGTCGTCCAGTCGCGCTCCATATTGATCAGCACCAAGATCTCCGGGCCAGCTTCCGTGTCGTAATAATGCTTCATCACATGCCTTGAATCCCAGGCCACGGCGTCCGTGTTTTGTGCACTCTTCCACGCGAATGGCGCACTCGACTCATAGTCCATGGGCGCAAAAGCAAAGCTAAACTCGTTGCGGACCTTGATCATTTGTCGCACGAAATCGTGCATTCGGTGCGCCTCGTCCTTGGCGTAATAATTTCCCCACTGGAACCAGTTTGCGGCGTTATCTGCCTGCGTGCTGTACGCGTTATTGTTGCCAAGCTGGGTGCGCATCCATTCATCACCACCGTAGATCATCGGCGTGCCATGAGAGATCAAGAGCGCGGCAAACATGTTTCGCATCATTTGTCGTTTGGTCGCCTCATCACCCCAGTCCCTAGAGCGATTATGTTCTTCGCCCGAGTTCCGGTCACACCACGCGGAGAGTGGCTGGTCGCAACACACAGGATTCAGAGGGCCGCATTTGTTCTGCTTCTCGTAGTACGAAAAGAGGTCGTAGAGAGTAAAGCCGTCGTGAACCGTGATGAAGTTGACCGAGTGATAGGGCTTGCGGCCGTTCCAGTTGAACAAGTCAAAAGAGCCCGTCATCGCGCCGCCGCCGTCGATGGCGCCCTCGCGGGAGTTGAGTTTGAAGTTGTCTTCGTTGACAAAGCTTCGCCACCAATCTCGATAATGAGCGTTCCACTCACCCCACCCAAAATCTGAGTCGGAAGCCTTCGGGAAGCCCCCAAGATAGAAACCCTGAATTGACCACGGCTCAGCGATGATGCGGACGTTGTACTCCTGCATCAACGGGTCTTCGACGATGTCTTGGATGACCGTGTTTTCGATCGCATCCCACTCGTTGTAGAACTTATCCTTCTCGGCGAGCACCGGTGCGAGGTCAAATCGGAACCCGTCCACGTGGAGCTCTTCGACGTAGTAGCGCAACGAGTCCATGGTCAGTTTACGCATCGGAGAGTTGTTCGCACGGGTCTGGTTGCCCACGCCGGTGTTGTTCCAATACGTCAAACCATCAGCCGACGTCGCGTAATAAGACGCGTTATCGAGCCCTCTGAACGAATAGAGTCCCGCCACTTCATGAGGGTCGAAATTGACTAACTGGTCTGCCGTGGCGCTATCAAACGACGTGTCGTTCAGCTCCAATTTCTCACGCCAGAGACCACCTTCGCCCGTGTGGTTGTAGACCACATCGATGAGGACCTCGATGCCGTGCTGGTGAAACTGATCCACCATATACTTAAACTCGTCGATCACCTCGAGCGCGTCCTGTGTGGCCGCATAAGAGATTTCAGGCGCGAAGAAGTTCAGGTTGTTATAGCCCCAATAACCACCATCAAGCGGTTTTTCATGGATCGGCAGAAACTCGACCGCCGTGATGCCCAGATCCTTGAGGTAAGGCGCCATTTCGGCTGCCCCTCGATAGGTGCCAGGGTGCGTCACACCTGACGCCGGGTCGGCGCTGAGGCCCTTCAGGTGGACCTCGTAGATGATCATCTCATTCCATCGGTGTCCCTCAAAGTTTGGGTCTTTTCTCCGCTCCCAGAATTCCAGGGCGGCTTCGCTCCACTGGTGTTTACTCTCGACCACCACACTCTTGGACGCGGCCGCGATGGTAGATTCCGTGCGCGCTGGACCACTTGCAATACTTCCCTTGGACCAATCATGGTCACGGTGAATCGCCTTTGCGTAAGGGTCTATCAAAAGCTTGTTCGGGTTGAACCTGTTGCCGTTGGAGTCCACGTCGGCCTTAAAGCCGTGAATCGTTCCCGGAATCCACTCTGGGTGTTCTTCCCAATTCGGTCCAAAGGCGATGTACCCATAGTGTTGGCCTACGCCCAATCCCTCAACGTAGAGGCTCCAGACGTCTCCCACACGCTCCATCTCAAACTGCCGAGTTGCCCGCTGACTCTCTACGTCGTCCGAGTCAAAGAGCAGAAGATCCATGCGCGTTGCATTTTTGGAATACACCGCAAAGTTGATGCCGCCGTCCACAAGGGTAGGGCCCATGTGTTCCATGGCTTCGATCACCCCTCGAGTCAGGCTCGGAGCGATAGGTTCGGTCTTGTAGAGGCGAATGCGCTCGTCGTTTTCAGAGCATGAGACGAGCAAGAGAGAGATAAGGAAGAAAGTCGCGTACTTCATGCGCTGATTTGAACCATGATTAGCAATGTGAATCAAGCAGATGCGCTCTCTTCAAGCCGTTTTAACGATCTGGAATTCCTTGAGATGCAACCACCACCCATTTTGAGCCCGGTTTGACATGGCCCGACTCAAGAAAACGCCGAGGAATCCGCACTATTCCGCCAGGTTCAATCACTGCTTCGAACTCGAGCCTGATCGGAATCTGAGTGGTGCTCATCTGATCACTACGATCAATTGGCTCATCGTCAGGACCTAATGGCACGAGGTCGAGCTCCAATTCTTGAACTGGAAGTAGTTTCTGAATCATGCTGACATCGATTGGCTTAGTATGGGGCTGCAAGAGATCCCTAGACGAAGCAGAATTATCAAGACTCACAGCAGGCATCGGAATGGTAGCGAACGCATCAGGTGCCTGCATCTTGACGGTTGAATGATCAATGGAGCCTCGGTCTTGATTGTTGATATGGCGCATCAATGTATATGCATCGAGCTCAACCGTATGGGCTTCATCTTGAGTTACCTCGTCCTCATCGTGCTCAAAGTCCGCGGGTTCGCCTTGGCGCTCTTTTGACATATGCTCCTCTTTGTGTGGCTGACGCTTCAGTCTACCGAAGTGACCGAATAGTTCAACAGGATCACAATGTTGCCGTTCCTAGATGAGATGACTCTCGAGGTCATCGGGGTGCACCGACTTCGCTCGGGGTACAAGCCGCTGAGTGAGATCGGCCGCGTTCAGCGGAGCGAGCTCCGATTCTGGAGCGCCCAAGAGAAGCAAGAGTGGACCGCCCAAAAAGAGGCATTGCTTGAGCTCGAAGCGTGGCTGGAAACTCACGAAAACACGGGTGCTTTCACGGGCCATCTTTCCAAAATTTCGGATCCTCGTGAAATCCTTCAGAGACTCTCTGGCGACCAGACGCTCGAAGAATCTGACTTCTTCCTCCTGAAGCGTTTTCTTTTTCATGCCGCTGAGATTCTGGGTTCGCTCGCAAGACTGCACGCCGAGCTTGGACACCAAGAACGAGCTTTGAAAACGCTGATGGCTGAGCTCCACCCGGAGCCTGAACCCTCGGCCCGCTTTGTGCTCTCGGACACGCTAGACAAGAGGCTCGCCCACGCCAGAACTCAAAGAAAGCACGCCAGAAAAAACTCTCAAGAAATCCGAAAGACCCTCGAATCCCAAATCCTTGAGTCCAACTCGGGACGCTTTGATGCGCATGGCTTTTGGCGGCCTGGGCCCGACTCCAAACCCGACCCAAGACTTACCAACGAAAGCGGCGTGTGGAGGCTCGTTGACCCGGCTCTCAACAAGGCCGAAGAGGAGTTGCGGGACGCTGAACTTCACCTCGAGGCTATCGAGTTCGAGGTTCGGGAGAAGCTCGCAAGCATCTTAAGGCCTCATGCTCACGCGCTGGGCGAAGCTTTAGAAGTCGTGACTCAATTTGATCACCGGTGGGCATTGATTCGGCTCAAGAACGATATCCAAGGTACCTGGCCTACCTGGTCCGACTCCGAGGAGCGCCTGAAGGCGAGCCGCGCCGTTGATTTTGAGAGCAAGCCCCTCGACCTTGAGTTTTCTCAACTCGCGATTATCGCTGGGCCAAACATGGGTGGAAAGTCTACGGTGCTCAAGGCCTGGGGCTTGGCGCACTGGTGCCTGCACCATCTCTTCCCGGTCCCCGCAGACGAAGCCGTGCTGCGCCCGGTATCACATATCATCTACGTGGGATCGGAGAGTGCTGAGATGACCGACGGGCTCTCGTCCTTTGGTAGAGAGATAAGCCGGCTTGTCCATTGGTGGGGGGCTAGCCCTCCCGCTCTCTGGCTCCTCGACGAAGTTGCTCGTGGAACCCATCCAGACGAAGGTGCGGCCATCGCGACCGAGATCTTGGACAATCTGGCCGCGGACGGGCACCTCGTGGTCTGCGCCACACACTTCCCTGAGGTTGCGCAGCACCAGTCCGGACAAGCTTGGCGCGTGGCTGGACTTCCGGAAAGCGACGTAGTAGAGCGCGCCATGGCAGGGGCCGCTGAGCCACTCGAGGCACTCAAAGAGCTCATGGACTTCAATCTGATTCCAAATCCGCAACACGAAGTGCCGCGCGATGCACGTGTGGTGGCGAAAGCATTGGGGCTCAAACTCAAGACACGCTCGAACGCATGAACTCTCAACAATCCTGGAATACCAGTCAGCCATGGGGAACCCTTACCTTCGCAGAAGAAGGTCTCTTCCGAGTCCGTCTTAAGAACCCCGAAGGCTCGTTGATGATCAACACCTGGTTTCTAAGAACCGATGAATATTTGACCGTCATCGACCCAGGTTGGCCATGGACCTACGAAGGCCTAAAAGCCGCGCTCAGCCATATGGGCTGGGGGCTAGACGATGTTGGTACATGGCTCTACACCCACTCACATGTGGACCATATGGGGCTTGCCGCACGCCTCTCTCGGGACACGAATGGCCGGCATGTTGCGTACCACGGGGTTTCTGAGCACCTCGGAAACTGGCACGCTTATCTGGATAGTTACGATTGGGCCGCCTGGGCTCAATACGCGTTTCCTCAACCTCGGCCAGGCGGCGGCTTGCCACAAGAGACGCGCGACGAGCTCTTCTCGGTCCTCAAGCGCCACACCCGCGCGGGCATTGAAGAGCGATTCGGAAGTCTGGCCGTTCCTGAACTCGAAGCCGTTGATTTTGGTGATTGGGTCGACGTAGGCGTGAAGTTCCAAGTCCTTGATGCCCGCGGGCACGACCCCTATCACGTAGCGTTCTGGGAGCCCGAACGGGCCTGGCTCTTCTCGGGCGACCTCGTCTTGGCCACGCCAACGCCCCTTTCGAGAGCCATGAACGATGACCTTTCGCTCTATCTGAAGTCGTTGGACAGTCTTCAGGAATTACCTACGGCCTGGCTTTTCCCCGGCCACGGTGTTCAAAAATCGAATTGTGTCGCCGACCATTTCGAGCGCTCAAGGCAGCATCAGATGAACTACCGGGCACTCGCGCTAAAAAGCCTGGAGAATGGCCCGAAAGACCTCTACACCATGGCCACCGAATCCATGTCCGCCACATTATTTGAGAGATTCTGGGTGCACGCAGCGCTTCTGGACACCCACCTCCAGGCGTTGAGCCGGGAAGGCGAGGTCAAAGTCGACGACGCGATCTACTTTCTGTAGACGAACGCACTCTCGGTGGTGGTCAGGCCGTCCGCGTCGCGTGCGACCACCGAAATTCTATTCATGCCCTTGAAGAGCGGAATCCTGGCATCGATGGCGGAGTTCGCAGAGTCCGACCGGACGTACTTCACCTTGCGAGAGTTAAACTTCGCGTTATCGCGGTTGTAGACGTAGATATAATAGTCCTTGAGGGCCGTATCATCGTTGACCTTTCCGCTGAGCCTGATGGACTCACCAGTCGTCATTCCTTGGTTTGCACTCATTTCGATGCGCGGTGGCTGGTACATGACCGATTGGCTCAAACCTGTGGCCTTCTCAGGTGTGTTTTCTAACTTTGCTACGACCTCCTTTGGAACCCAGCCATTGCGCCCATCAAGTGATACTCGCCACCAATCCTTGACCTCTCCAGTGACCGCCAATTTGGCGCCTTTTTCGGCCATGGCGGCGAGCTCGGTCTCTGAGGAAGCACCACTGAAAACCTTGGTCCGAGCTTTGGTCTCTACCCCACCGGCAGCCACTTTGAGGCTCTCACCCTTCTCAACGTAAGGCACTGCGAACTTCTTCTGCGTGAGCCGTCTGAAGATCGTGTCGTAGACGTCCACTTCAAGGTCGATCTTGCCCTTCTTTGGCGCCTCCTTGACCCTAAACTCGAACTCGACAAACGCGCGTTCACCCTTGGCAATCGACTCGAGCTTCTCGCGGCCGCGCTTGAGATAAACCGCTTCGTTGGAGAGATTCTTGAGGAACACGATGGTCTCATCACTGTCTGCAACCCCAATATTATCGACCCAAACCTTCAAAATGGCCTCTTCGTTGAGCGAGAGTTGGCCATCCCCAGATGTGTCAACGATTTCGTAAGAGAACGCGAAGAGAGGTTGTGGATTGCCGTCGAGCTTCGCGTCCACATGCGTCTGCAAATTCGCAAAAGTCTGGGTGTTATCGCTGAAGTGGAAGGCGATCATATCGTGGCGCTGAGGCACATCACGAGGCATCTTGACCTTAAAGTCCCAAGTCCGAGTTTGACCGGGATCCACCTTTCCAAAGATGAACTCTTTATCGTCGAAGGTCGCATAATCACTGATGGTGATGGCTTTGAGCTGGTACACAGGTTGGTTGGACGTATTGGTGACTTCTGCCCTGATCACGAACTCTTCTCCGGCACGAATCGGGCCGGTCTTTTCAGCATCGTCTTGCACAAAGCTCACGCGAGTCTTGAGGTTCGGTTTGGCAGGGTTGGTGCCAGCCTGCCAGTCGATACCGTACTTCTTGAGCTCCTTTTCCAACGCTTTGGTTTCCTTGGCGACCGACTGGTCGAGCTCCGGCTTCACAGCCGCTAAGAACGCTTCGCGCTCCCAGGTGTCTTTGGCGCTGATCAGAAGTTGCTGGGCGAGTCGAATTTCGAAATCTTCGCGGAAGGCGTCCGGGTCTTCGTACTCCTCTTCTTCGGTTTCTTCGCTCTCTTCAGCACTCGCCATCGCATCGCGTCGCGCACTCGCGTCCGCATCCACGTATCGAATCTCAAAAACCCCGGGCTCCGTATTAAGTACGTGCTGGCTAATCAAGTGCGAGTCGAGGTCTCCTTCGCGAATCACATTCGTCGAAGGAAAGAGATTCATCGCGTCTTTGGCTACCATGACGGGCGTGGCTTTAAGGTCCGGCGTGATGCCCTTGGACTGAATCGAGATGCCGCCTGGCGTCAGGTACTGAGCCACCGTGAGCTTGAGGGCGGAATTGTCTGGGAGCGGGTAGAGAACCTGAACCGAGCCCTTGCCAAACGTGGTGTCTCCGAGCACGACCGCACGGTTATTGTTCTGGAGTGCCCCGGCTACGATCTCCGAGGCGGAGGCGCTCCCTGAATTCACCAAAACAACGATCGGATACGCAGGCTCAGCCGTCGAACGACTCGCCTCGCGCTTTTCTCTCATGCGGTTTCCGGCGCCCACAGTCGATACGATCACGCCGTCTTCCAAAAAGAGGTCGCTGATCTTGATAGACTGGTCGAGCAGCCCGCCCGGATTGTCTCGGAAGTCCAAAATCAGGCCTTGCATGCCGCCCATGGTCTTCTTGAGGTTCGCAAGCTCCTTTTTCATGTCGTCGTGCGTATTGGCCTGGAAATTCTTCACTCGCAGGTAGCCGATCTTATTTTTGAGCGCCTGTGAATCTACCGAGTTGATGTTGATCTCAGCGCGCGTCACCACGTACTTGCGCGGCTCGTCCCAACCCTTTCGCAATACCTGCAGCTCAACATCCGTGCCCGGCTCGCCGCGCAGCATGTTGACCGCATCGGTCAGGCTCATATTGATGGTGGATTCCGAACCGATGCTTGTGATGCGGTCCATCGCCTTGATGCCCTTCTTTGATGCAGGCGTTCCTTTGATCGGGCTGATCACCGTGAGGTGGCCGTCGCGCACCGAAATCACAATCCCGAGACCTCCAAATTTGCCGCCTGTTTGGGTCTGCATCTCTTCGTAATTTCGAGGTGGCAGGATCATCGAGTGAGGGTCAAGCGTAGCCAACATGCCGTTGATAGCCGCGTACTCCACATCTTCGAATTTGAGTTCATCGTCGGGCTCAAGGTTCGCCTGAACAAACCCAAAGACTTCTTTGAGCCTGAAACTCATGCCCCAGATGCTCTCGGTCCCTGAAATGTCGAACTTTTGAGACTTGTTGTTCACCACGACGGTGGCGCTTCCCGGGTTATCATCGAGGTCCTTGTCGAACTCGACCACAACTTCAGGGATGCTCTTCTGGATCTCGTCGAGCGCGTAGACCAACATCTTATTGGGCTCGATGCGATCAGGCTCTACGTAGTTATCTTTGAGCTGCAAGAGCACACGGTTCAGAATCTTGAGTGCGGATAAGTCGTACCCATCTGGCTTTTCAGGGGCCGAATGGATGGTGTTTAGATCGAATTCGACCCCGCGATCGCTGAATTGAACGCTGAGGATAAATGCCAGGGTAAGAGCGATTGTCGCTACGATATGCCGGCCGTATTCCCGTATCTTCTGCATGGGCGCGCCTTAATGATAAACTTCTGTGGGGCTTCAGATTGAAGTCTCCCAATAGTGTAAGTGAAACTCACGAGCCAACCAAGTTCATTCCCACCCCGTTTCACTCGTGCTAATAACCCGTCTCAACACAGGCTGAGTCCGGCCCAAAACTTTTTGAATTAAATAAATACCTCCATTTAAATCTTCAGAGTTCACTGATGAAATCCCTAAGATTCAAACCTTCGAAAAAAGCCCCACAACGTTTTCCCGAGCCGGCTCCAGGCCATAGAGACTGGTACGTTCACGAGGCTCTCAGAATGATTCCACGCATCATTCTGATGATCGATAAGAACAAGTACTCGGCAACCTATGGATGTTTCGACCGCGAGTTCTGGCACTATCGAACGGTGGATTTTCCATGTGGTATGAGCCAGGAGTTCTGCCTGCCTCTCGCGATGGCCTACAAACACCCGTTCCCCAATAATCCGTACTATCAAGTTGAGCGGATGAAGGAACTCGTTATCGCGTCCATCCGTTTTTCCATGGATTGGTCTCACCCTGACGGGACTTGCGACGACTACTTCCCGTTTGAAAAAGCGCTTGGCGCCCTGGTGTTCAGCACTTACGCCATGACCGAGAGTTATATCGAGCTCGACCTGCACGACTACGAGATGATCGAGTTCTTCAAACTCCGAGCGGATTGGCTCGCGACTCATAACGAAACTGGGCAGCTCGCAAATCACCAGGCGTTCGCGGCGCTCGCGCTCTACAATGTCTATCTGATCACCGGTGAAGAAAAGTACCGCAAGGCCTCGGACTCATTCCTCGAGCTCACGCTTTCGTGGCAACACGACGAAGGTTGGTACCAGGAATACGAAGGCGCTGACCCCGGCTACCACTCGTGTTCCATCGCCTTCCTCGCGAAACTCTGGCAAAAATCCCAGGACCCGAGAATCGTCGAATCCCTGGAGAGCGCGGTAGATTTCGCCACTTATTTCACGCATCCGGACGGCTCTTACGCCGGCGAGTACGGAAGCCGAAATACGTATCACTTCTACCCACATGGATTTGAAGTGATGTCGCGCTTCTTCCCCAATGCTGGCCGCATCGCGGATACCTACCTGCACAGGTCGATGCCCGAGCGCAGGCGCTACTTTAACGACGATAACCGCATGTGCGCCCACTACGTCTACGATTGGATGCAGTCGTGGCTCGACTACAATCCCGAGCGCTACGGACTGCTTGAGGACTCGCGAAAGCCCTTCGAGCGATGGTTCGATGATGCGAAAATCTTCGTCAAAAAGACCAAGTCGTATTACGCCATCGTCTCCATGGCGAAGGGCGGCGTCATCAAGGTATTTGATGAGTCCGGGCCGATCTACTCAGACTCGGGCATTCTACTCCAAGACGAAGATGGGGTCTGCCTCGTCTCGCACCTCGTCGACGATAGCTTCAAGATTGAAGTCCAGCCTGAAAAAGGGATCTTCGTGGCCAGCGGGGCCATGGCGAAACGGCGCTATCCTTTGCCGAGCCCAGTCAAGCAGATGGCGTTTCGCAGCATGAATATCTCGGTCGGAAGACTTGGACCTAACGTGGTCCGCGGAATCCTCCAAAAAGTCCTGATCACCGGAAAGCCCCGCACCGAGGTGACTTTCAAGCGCTCGTTCGAATTCCTCGAAGACTCGATCAAGATTCAAAATGTGGTGGATGCACAGGATTCCGACAAGAGTTTTGTGAGCATGGCCACCGGCTCGGACGCGACGTCGATTTACGTAGCCAATTCCAATACTTTCCAAGAATCTGTGCTCCTTCCCTGGAACGACCTCGACGCGCATGTCGGTGAGCTAAACCGAGACAGACGCGTTGAATTCGAACTAGAAGTAGATTGCAAATAAGAAGGCCAAAGAGGTTTTTATGCCGATTTTTATGGGCAAACACGTCTGCTCTTGCGCCAACGGTCATACCGGTTTTTCGCCGGATTCCGTTGAGCCACACCACGCACCGGACCTGGCGCTTGAGCCCGTTCATCTCGAGATCGAGATCGAACTCTTCATTCCCGAGCGCAAGGCTAAACTTAAGGTGACGCACACACTGCTTGCCCGAGACGCGGGAGCCAGTCGAATCGCCCTAAACGGCGTCGGCTTTCAAGACCTCAAGGTCAAGGGCGCCGAGTTCTCCTACGACGGCCAAACCATCGACCTCACGCTAAAGCCGCTCAAACGTGGCGACGAGAAGAAGGTGACACTCACGTATCTGGTGGATGAGCCAGCCTCGGGTATCCTCTTTTCATCACCCGATGAGGACTACCCAGAAGCCGGATTTTGGGCCGTCACGGACCATGAAACCGAGCGTGCGCGCCATTGGCTTGCCACCATCGACCATCCTAGCGTGAGGCCCACTCTCGAGTTCAAAATTACCGCCCCTGAAGACGTATATGCACTCGCGAATGGGCTCAAAGTCGGTGAGAAGTCGCTGAAGGGTGGACGCAAAGAGACCCATTGGAAGCTAGATATCCGTTGTCCGGCCTATCTGACTTGCTTTGCCGTTGGCCGCTTCACACGCGCTTCAGACGGCGAATTCGAGGGGCGAGAACTAGCCTACTTTGCACCGGATTATCATACCGAAGAGAACCTGATTCGAAGTTTCGGACGTACAGGCAAAATCATGGCCTGGATGTCCAAAAAATTCGATTTTGATTTCCCATTCCCCAAATATTACCAGTTCGCGGCCCCCGGAATTGGCGGGGCCATGGAGAATATCTCGCTCGTGAGTTGGGACGAACTCTTTGTGCTCGACGAGGTCTTTGCCAAAGAGTTCACGTGGCTTGTCGACCAGATCAACGTCCATGAAATGGCACACTCGTACTTCGGCGATATCGTGGTCTGCCGCGACTTCTCCCAGGTCTGGCTCAAAGAGTCCTGGGCCACGTACACTGAGTCACTTTGGCTCGAAGATCAGTACGGAGCCGACGAGGCTCATTACGATTTTTATCGAAACGCTCAGGCCTATTTCTCCGAAGCCGATGGCGCGTACAAACGTCCGCTCGTCACACGAAACTTCGAGAGTTCCTGGGATATGTTTGACCGCCACCTCTATCCCGGTGGTGCTTGTCGCCTGCACACCTTGAGAAAGGAGTTGGGAGACAAAGCCTTCTTCCGCGGCGTCAAAGCCTATCTGAAGAAGTTTGCAGGTCATACCGTTGAAACAGAAGACTTCCGCCGATGCCTTGAGGCTGAATCTGGGCGCACCCTGACCCGGTTCTTTGACCAGTGGATGTACAATCCAAATTACCTGAGTCTTAAGGTCGAGTATTCGTGGGACAAAGATAAAGGTGAAGGCAGATTGGAAGTCAATCAAACCCAGGAAGGTCAAGCGTTTGCGTTCGATCTCGACGTCCTCGTGGTGGTGGATGGAAAGCCCACAACTCACACCTTCCGAGTCACCAAATCCAAAGAACATTGCTCCTTCAGCGCCAAGTCTGAACCGACTCAGGTTCATATCAATCCCCAGGGGAATGTCCTGATGAAATTGGAGTTCGACCCGGGCGAAACCCTGCTTCGCGCAGGGCTCGACTCTGATCTACTCCTCGCGCGCATTCACGCGGCAAAAACTCTGGCAACAAAGCCCACAAAGGCCAACGTCGATGCGGTCTGGAAGCGATATGCCAAAGAAAAGTTTTGGGGCGCTAAACAGGAACTTCTGGAAGCTCTAGCGGACTTTGGAACCCAACACGCAGAGGGTCTCTTCACGCAAGCGGTGAAGGACGAGTCCGACCCAATGGTTTTGCAATCACTCTTCTCGAGCGCGCGCAAATACAAGAACCAAGACATCAAAGATGCGATCTCGGAACGGCTTTCAAAGGGCGATCTCCCCTACCTTGCCGCTCGAGCCGCTTGGATCACACTCGGTAAATACCGAGACGAAGCCCCACTTGTGGAGATCGCCGATGCGGCGCGCAAAGAAGGGTTTGGCGGCGTAGAACAATGGGGAGCCATCGAGGCGCTCGGCGAGACGCGCGAAGCCCTGGCGGCTGAGATTCTCATGGAGCGGACCCGACGCGGCGCCACTTCAGCGCGCAATCGAGCGATGGCAGCGACGACACTCGGCAGATTAGGGGCATTTTTGGACAAACGTGCGCAGGCCCAGATCGTAGAGCATCTCGAAGCGCTGCTCCGAGACCCCGAAACCAAAGTCGGTTCGGGTGCTGTGCAGGGGTTGGTTGAGCTTAAGGCACGTGGGTCTGTGGCCAAAATGCGGACTTTCTTGAAGAGACTTCCTGCGCAAGACGCCGTCTCGCTTGGTAGGGTCGTCGAAAAGGTCCACGCCCCCGAAGACCAAAAAGTGCTCGCCCTTGAAAAGGAGCTCGAGGAGCTTCGCAAGTCCTACCGAGGTCTTGAGGATCGGCTGGCCAAGCTGGAGCCAACGAAGAGCGAGTCGTGAAAGTCTTTGCGGTCGGTGTAGGGGACGCATTCTCATCGAAGCATTGGGGAACAAGTTTCCTCGTCACGCACGATGATTTTACGCTGGCCATTGACTGCCCCGATTCCTATCTGCGCGCGCTCAAAGGACATGGCCGCGCTCCTGAGGAAATCGACGCGATCTTCATCACCCACCTTCACGGCGATCATGTCAACGGCCTTGAGATGCTCCTTGCGTGGAGCACCTTCGTCAGCCACCGAAAACTGGATATCTACACCACACCCGAGGCTGCACGCGATCTCTGGGAGCGACGCCTTCAGGCTTCGTTAGGAGTGATGTCCGACGGTGTATCGCATCGGAAAACTTCCCTCGACGAGTTTGCAAACCTTCACGTAGTGCCGTGGAATGAGTCTTTCAAAATCGGTCCGTTTGAGGTGATCACAAGACCTACAAAACACCATCTGCCTGCCTCGGCCATGAGAGTCAGCGCCGCGGGTAAGACCTGGGCCTACTCTTGCGATACCGCGTTCGACCCCGAACTTATTGATTGGCTCAGTGACGCCGACTTAGTCTTTCACGAAGCGAGCTACGGGCCGGCGCATAGCCCTCTCGAAAAGCTAGAAGAATTGCCAGAAGAGTTGAGAAAAAAGCTAAGAATTGTGCACCTTCCCGACACCTTTGAAACATCTGAGTTTCTGAACTTTGCGAAAGAGGGTGAAACCTATGGTTTATTTTGACGGTCTTTAACTTCTCTTGTTATGCTGCGTTCAAGAAAAGTACGACAAATTTAAGACTCTGTTTATGCATTGTGAGCGTTAGTGACTCAGATGACGACCAATTCATGGGGTAAGGGCTGGACGGCCGACGAAGTTGCTGAATTCGTTGAGAATACCTACAGCCGCGACGTCATCTTGGACGTCTTTATGGGGTTTGCGGGCGCCTACATGGGGCGGCGTTGTATCCTTATTGTCGGCTCGAATAGCCTCCACGCCCACTGGATTCAAGACTGGCCAGAGCTCACGGATCTTGCGCTGGAGTTAGTTCGGTCAGCACGTGCTGCCTACTCTCCAGACGCCAAGATTGTTCGCGCCGGACTCCAAGTGGGTACCGCAGGGGAGCTCGGAGTTACTGAGCTTTTCCAGACTTTGGAGATTCCCGAGCCCCAAACGCTGGCGAGTGTGGCCATTCCTATCAGCGGTCGGACGGCCATTTCTCTGCTCGGTGAGCCCGCCGTTCCGAATATCGCAAGCACTGACCTTGAAAGCCTCGGTGAGCGCGTTGGTGAGCAGCTAGAGCGCGTGATCAAACTGGCGAAAGCTGGGAATTTGCCTCCCGAGGCAGCACGGGTCCCCGATCCTCCGGCACGTTTCAAAGAAGACCAGCGTGAAAGCTCGGCGGCTCCGCATATGATGCCTGGTTCGGCCGAGAGTGCGGCCAGCGCGAGCGAGTCCTCGGTTGTAGATGGTACGCAGGAGCGAAGGCGCCCTGCGATTGGGGAGCTATTGCGCTCAACTCGAGAGATGGACGTGCTCGACATGGACGAGGCGCGACCAACCATCGAAGCCCCCAAAATAACCAAGGAGCAGGCAAATGCCTCGTCCACCATGTTTGGCCTGCCGCTAGCCACCAAAAAATTCGATATTCATGACGTGGGTTTATTCGAGTCGAACGACGAAGTACCTGCTATCAAGCCGGGTTTTGATGACCAAGGCACCGTGAAGGCCGAGGTGCCCGCCGAGTTCCGACAGGATTCAGAAGGCACCGTCAAAGCTCAAGTCCCCGCCGAGTTCCGAGACGCGGAAGAGACCAGGCTTGTGCCTGAAAGCGTGGCGAAAGAACTCTCTGAGGCTTCAGGCGCCGAGAGTGGCGACAAACCCAAAACCGGCGAGGTTTTGGAGATTTCGGGGCTCGCTGAAGAATCGACGCCTCCGGATTTTGCTGCCCCCGCGCCTTCAAAATCGCAGGTTCGCTCAGAAGTTGAGGTCGTCACACCAAAATCACTCGGTGATGAAACTTCCAACAAGACTCTAGTCGGGGGCATCGAGGCCCAAGCGTCTTTCCTTTCGCGAAAAGTCGAAACCCAGAAACGAGAAGACGACGCGCCTCCAGCGTTAGGCGCACCAGTCGGGGGCTCCACAATTCCCGGTGGTATCGAGGCTTTCAAGAGCGAGGCCGCTGAGACTCCGATCCCTGAGACCAAACGCGGCGTCCCGATGGCGGGCATTCTCAAACCCGCCAAATTCACTCGCCGCCGCACCAGAACTCCGGCACCCACCGTGGGCAGCGCCACCATGCAGGCTCCCAAGCCGCAACCTGCCCATGATGACGACGATAAGGAGGAAGACTTAAAGGCTGAGTCTTCACTTCACACCATGATGGGGATGTCCGACTCTTGGGCAGACCAAAGCCAGGAAGAAAAATCAGGCCCTGTGCATGATGCGTGGTTCGATTACTTCGCTGAAGAGCTGGAGACGCGCGACAAAGAACAGGCGCAGTCAGATGCCGACGACCCGCTGACCATTCCACCCGAGGCCCTCGAGAGGCTCCTTGAGAGTGGGCCGATCGCGCTAGACCTGCAAGAAAGCTTCTTGCTCATGGATAGTCGTGACCCTCGTGTCGCTTTTGATGCCGCGCACGAAATCGCAGAAGCTGGTGAAGAAGTTATCGATGTTCTGGTCGAGATGTTTCCTGGGCGCCTCTGGGTTGATAGATACCAGTTTACGCCGGAAACCCTGCCTCCTGTCTCCGAGCACGGCCCTGTGCTCGCCGCACTGGTGCGCATTGGAGAACCTTCGCTGATCGTGGTGGCACGTTATATCAACTCGACCTCCATCGAGCAGCGTTTCTACGCCACCATGCTTCTCAAGGCCTTACCGGCAGACGGATTGCTCGACGCACTCTTTCTGCGCCTATTTGATCGCGATAAACAGACGCGGACGATCGCGCGCCATATCGTGCTTCAATACACCGACGCGCCGAACTTCAAGTCGGCCATTCGAGCAAAGCTGCTCCACACTCTCGAGATGGACCAAGACGACCTCAAGGTTGAAGTGGCCTCCGATATTCTCTCCAGATTGCGCGACGTCGACGCCGTACCACTGCTCATTGAACTGCTTGGAAAACACGCCGAACACACCAACCGCGTGGTGATGACGAGCTTGCAGAATATCACGCTTCATCAGCACTCGGCGCCCTTCGAGTGGAAGCAGTGGTGGGCTGAGGCCAAGGATTCCGAGCGCTCAACTTGGATCGTCAAGGCTATGGATTCACCACATGACCAAATCCGACATTTGGTCTACGAAGAGATCCAGCGCATTCCGGGTTTGGAGATTTCGTACCATCCTGATCAGCCGTCAAAACTAAGGCAGCGTGCGCAGAAACTACTCGAACAATGGTTCGCGCAAAGGTCTTAAGGCGTGGCAAATCCAGCTATTCAACTCAATCAACCTCTTCATGAGGTGATTCGTCGTGGGCATCCATGGGTCTTTATGGATGCCGTCAACTTTGACGACTCCATCAAGGCGGGCACCGTTGTAGACCTCTACTCCGTGGACTGGGAATGGGTAGCCCGCGGTGTATGGGACCCGGACTCGCCGATTCGGTTTCGTGCGTGGACCACAAATCCTGACGTCGCGGTGAACAACAATCTCTTGGAACAGCGGATTCGGCAGGCGCTTAAGTGGAGGCCGTTTCCGAATGCGGAGACCAACGGCTTTAGGGCGCTGAACGGGGAGGGCGACCGAACCCCTGGGCTCGTCTGTGATGTTTATGCCAACGTGGCTGTGTTTCGGGTGGACGGTGTTGCCGCGGAGAGGTGGCTTCAGCCCGCACAACGGCTCATGAAGAAGCTCCTTGGTGTGGAGCATGTCGCTGTCCGGCGAAGCCAAATTTACGCTCAGGACAAGGAAACCGCAGAGTGGTTGGAGGGCGGAGTTGACGAAGTCATCTTCACCGAAGGCGGCTTGAAATACGTCTGCGACCCAATCTCGGGGCAAAAGACAGGTTTCTTTCTCGATCAGCGTGCAAATCGAGCGCGACTTGCCGAAGTGAGCAAAGGCCGGCGGCTTCTGAACCTTTTTGGTTATACCGGGGCCTTTTCTTTGGCGGCTGCTGCCGCTGGCGCCGCGCGAACTACCACGGTGGACCTCGCGAAACCCGCCATCAAAGCGGCAGAGCGGCATTTTGAGATCAACGGGCTCGTGCCCCAAGCGCATGAGTTTGTAGCATCGGACGTCTTCGACTATCTGGAGCAATTTCAGCCGGGCCGAGCACCTTTTGACGTGGTTGTCTGCGACCCTCCAAGCTTTGCACACCGCCGCTCGGATTTGGAAAGAGCAACCCAGGCGTACGTTCGTCTTTTTTCCAAGGTCTTTGAGGTGATGCCCGCCGGCTCGCATGTGGCGCTAGCTTCGTGCTCGAGCCATATTCACGGTGAGCACTTCCGGCGGATTGTGGCCGACGCAGCCGCTGAGGCCCAGGTGAGCTACGTGATGCAGGGAATCTGGGGTGCCGACGTGGACCACCCCATCCTCGCGAGCTTCCCCGAAGGTGATTATCTGCAGTTCAGCCTGGGAACCCTCTAAAAGCGCGCTCTTAAGGGGTGTACACCACGGGCTCGGAGTACGGTGGCATCTCTCGCTGCTGGTACGTCATGGCGGCAACCACGATGTCTTCAGGGGCTTTGAGCATGGTGGCATAGAAGCCGTGTGAGCCCGTGAACACGTCGCGTCCAGCAAGAGTTTGGATTGTCCAACCGTTTCCGCCACGAGTGGCCAGGTGCAAGGTGTGGCGAGTCGCATCCTGAAAGAGTGCAACCAACTCGTCGTTCGCGTTGAATCGTAACATCACGTCCTCACCAATCTCGTTCACAATCCACCCAGCGCTTGTATCCCTCAAACCGTCGGCGATCATCTCCACCGCGCCACCCGGAGCGCGATAGGCGAGCCGCTTGGCAGAAGGGTCCATGAACGCCACGTGAATCTCCGAGTTGGAGTCCATCACGGCCGAAACATAAGGGCCCGAAGGTGTCCCGATGAACGTAGGAGTTGCCCACGCGCTGCCATCAAACACCGTGTAAGCGCCGGACCAATCACGATGGTCGTAGAAGCTCAGAATAAGGCCGTCAGTAGTTTCTTGAAGTTGATTCAAGAGTCCGGTGGTGCCGGGGAATGAACCCGCTGGCTCCTCATAGATTGCCAAACACGTACCCTCAAAACATGCGGTGCCTTCGGCGCAATCTCCTGCGCAGTCGTTTGAAGGCCTTGCACACGTACTTTGAGCTACAAAACATCTGTCTGCCGCGCGGCAATCTCCACCGCACGGGTTGCTCGCTCCCGCTGTGTAGACCACGCCAAAATCGGCGCTCACGGCGCTGAACGCATCGCCTTCAGCAAACGTTGCATGTCGGATCTCCGCGTTGAAACCAGCACCGGCTTCGCCCACGTTATCGGCGAGGTAGACCACATGAACTTGACCGTCCTTGACCAGTGCGTCTGGATAGAATCCGGCGCCTACGGTCTCGTCAAAGGCCTTTGTCTCAAAGCTCCAATCGGTGCCGCTGCCGGTTCCACGAGCGTACTTCATGACGCCTTCTTCCTCGTCACGATAGAAGATATGGGCAACACCCGCGGAGTCCACAGCGATCGCGGTATGCGTTCCAAGATCGTCTCCACGGTCTCGGATACCACCACGAGGGCCATTGAGCGAACCCGTCACATCACCTGAAGTCGGCACGCCGTCCACGAAGTACCACACGGGTTCTCCGGCACCTGCGAAAGCACCGACCATAAGGTCCGTGTACGTGGCGTTATAAGCGGCAACGAGGGTGGTTGAACCTGCCTGAGCCATGCTCAGGTACATGCCGTGGAATCCAAGTGGAAGCGGCGGAAGCTCCTGGCATTCACACGCTCCAGCGTCGATCTCACAAGTGGCTTCATCACCACTTGGTTCTTGGACCACAACAGGACCAAAGCCCTCGTCACAAACGGTCTTTCCGCACGGATCTTCAAGGACCTGACAGGAGTTCGAATCGCGGCAGCAGAAGGCGCCATCCTCGCAACCACCGTCACAATAGTCCGTGCACACACAGACGTCGTCCGTGCCACACGACGAAATCGCATCTGGCCCACATTGCTCAGCACAGCTCGCCTCGCATTGAGAGACACAGGCACCGTCAGAGCATTGCTGGCCTTCGGCACAATCTTGAGCCGTCTGGCAGCCTTCCACGCATGAGTTCTCTGGCCCACAATACGTGCCGTCTGGGCACGAGGCACAGGGGCTCGGTGTGGTCGCGTCATCAGAACACGCCGTGCCAAGGAGTACGGCCGTGAGAGCGAGCGCCTTCAGGGCATTCTTGCGTCGAATAAAGAAGAGCGGCAGCAGAAGCAGCGCCCAAAGCGGTGCACCACCTGCCGAGTTACAGCCTGTCTTGGGCTCGGTAGGAGCACTACCAAGGGTTTGATGGATCGTTCGAGTATCTCCCGAAACCCGCCCCTCACGGTCACGCGCTTCAACATCCACGCGCAGCCCGTCAGGTACGTGCGTGAGGACGAATTCTCGCTCGCTGCTCCACGCAGACCAGCTGCCGTCATGACCCTCACCTACTAGCCGCCAGCGAACCATCACGTCCTGAGGCACGGTGTCCTCCACAAAGGCGCTGAGCTTAAGCCCGTTGCGCTCGATCTGAACCGTGGGCTCGTCCCAGTCGATCACCAACTCTTGTGCCGCAACAATCGCAGACTCGGACTCCGGCCGACCCATATAACGTGCACGTACTTCGACGCGATGCGCGCCTGGAATCACGAGCGTAGGATCGTTGATCTGAAGTTTGTTGGACCGCGTCCAATGGCTCCAGAAGCCGTCACCAACGCGCCAGGAGAACTCAAGTTCTTCGGCTGAACTAAACAAATCGGTGGGTAGCGCCATGACTCCGAGTTCGACCTTCGGGCTTGGGAAGCCTGACTCTTTGGTCTCGTAATGAACTTTTGAGCTCGTAATGATGGGCTCAACACCCAGCCGATAGGGTTGAGTGGTGGTCGCGAGGTTCGCGTAAATCGCGATCATCTCGTTATTGTCTACGCTCGTAATATCGTCCTGACCAATCGCAAGCTGCAGGCCGAGAAGGTCTGGCAAGTCGATTGGGTCCACAAGACTTCCCGCAAGAGCAGGCAGCGCCACGCCCAGCAGGGTCGGCAGGAGATCTTTGAGCTTCTGCTCATCCTCGGCCACGAGCTCATACTCGATTGGGCGCACGTTGGTAATAGCAGCGCTAAGGTCCCCGATAATAGGCGTGATCTGATTCATGCCGGGCACGATCGCCACAGGCACTTGCAGGTCGCCACGAAGCGTAAAGAGGCGCGTCCATCGCTCCTGACCAAAGGCGTAGATATGGATGTCCATATCCTTCCAGTCGATGGTGATCAGTGGGTCGTCGATCGAGTACGACTCGCCCGAAGGTGTCACCGTATTCTGGCCCAGAATCACGTCCGGAGCCTTCTGTGGGACGATCTTGATATAGACCGCACTTCCCGAAGCCGTGACATCTCGAAGGCTCGGCAGCAACGAAGCAAAGAGACTCGTGCTCAGCGAGAATGAATCCAGCGAGTCAGAGCTTACGAGCAGGCAGGTCGCGCCGGAGCCCCAAACAGACCACAAGAGGTGCTGAACTGCGCGTTTATGGTAGCCGAGTCCGAACATGAATGGTTGACCGCCGGGCTTGGTGTTGCCTACGATCGAGTTGCTCAGTGCAACAGGCGAATCACTCGGACGGCGTGTTGGGTCCGAAGGCACGCAACGCCGCAACATGTCTGGCTCGTAGCCTGACCGAAGAGCGATTGTCACACCGTCGTTGACGGTGGTGTAGTCGGCCGCTTTGATTACAAGGTCCATCGCCGATTCAGGGTGTTCGGTGAAATCTGCCAACGCATCTCCGAGCAAGAACTTGCCTTCGATTCCAAGTGTACGGGGTACACATCGATCGTCGGGATAGCGGCACACACCTTCGTCGCAAGTTCCTACAGAACAAGGCGTCGAAGCGTCGCACGTGCGGCAGAGTTGCTCGCCTACAATATCGTCTACCGCAGTTTGTAGCTCAGGCGTGAGCTGCCCGGTGATCAAGTCCCGTACGAACCCAATTCCCGCGACGGCATCCGTACTTTCACATGTGAGTCGTTCCAAGAAATTGGCGTCCGGACCTGGGTCGATCTCAATCTTCAGGTCGTCGAAGTTGATCAAGATCTCGCCAAGTTGGATTTGAACGTCCTCGGTGATCGGATCCACGCTGAACGTTACCGGCAGGCCGGCTTCGATCTGACCCGGAAGAGAAGAGTTGCCACGAAGCTCCAGTTTTGCCTCACACGGCGCCCCGAGAATCTCGATCGGCAAAGTCTCATCAAGCCCGCCGATGATGACCGCTACGTTGAGGGTGTCAGGTGGGGTCGTCGAAATCGAGGCATCGTCGATGGTCATCGAAAGATCGCAACCAGGCGAGCCGTCACTGCACGTGCTTCCCTGACAAATCATATCCGACTCAGGCACGCAGAACGAAAGACCGTCCGGCAAGGCGCCCGCAACGATTCCGCCCAGGTTATCTTCCACGAAGTTCAAGCCGCTCGGCGTGATGCGAACCTGCCCGCTCAGCTCCACGTGGGGCGCGTTTGCGGGATAGGGACCTTGCTCAAAGCCACCACACGAACAATCCGAACATCCGTCGTCCGAACACGCAGCAATAAACAACGCACCGACCAACCAAACGGCAGCGCGCTTCGAAACTCCAAAACCCAATAATTCTCGGGCGGACCAAGATCTAGACATGTCGGCCTCTATTCATTCCTCCGCGTCATCGCGGAAATGTTCATTTAAGTAGTCCATATAGAATTGAGCGTTTTTTGCCTCAGGAATCAAGCCATCTAGCAAAGAAAACTCCAAAAAGTCCTTTCGGCGCCCTACATCCGGGCCGGGTTTTAGACCAAACGTCTCAACGATAGTCTTCCCAATACCGCGTGGAAGCTCGGGTCTAAGGTTGCCGGCCTTCTCAAGATCGGCCATTCGCGTCTCAAAATCGCCCAACCATTCTTTTCGGTCCCCAGAGCCCAAAATTTGGTCCACGTGGCGCGCAAAGCGCAGAGTCTGAGCACAAAACGGGTCGAGCTCCCTCACCATTCGCCTTATCGCCGCGTCCGTCCACTCCGAAGTGCTCGCTGTCAACGTCTGATGCTGAGCCAGGATAGTCCGAATTTCCAAAGAAAGCGCGTTATCGAAGGTCAGGCGTTTTGCAATTCCCTCCACTAGCATCGCAGCATGCGGGCCGGGCCGCTCCCGCGCCCAAAACGCCCCCACCGAGAAGAGTACGCTCGCCCAACGCTGGCTCAATTCCGGTGGAGCGCCGCCGACCAAACGCATCGCGTCCGACCAAGGGCCGCCCAGGGCCTTTAGTCCCGCCAACTCAGGTAGGATGACGCCCAAAATTCTAACTTCCGCCAGAAACTCAAGAGCAGCCTCAACCTCGCTCCCCAAAAGAAGCTTGTTCATCTCCTGTAGCCAGCGTTCGCGACTGATGTCCAGAATATGCTCGGCGCGCTCGTCCGCGGCGCGCCTCAAGTCCGGGTCCACATCAAAACCAAGGCGCGCTACAAATCTACCGATCCGCAAAATCCGCAGCGGATCCTCGGCGAGCGTCTCGAGTGGGTCGGAAACCACGCGCAAGACGCGGCGCTCCAAATCCCCTAGACCGTCATAGGGATCCACGAACTCACCCGCCTCATTCATCGCGATTGAGTTGATCGAAAAGTCTCGCCGCCTTAAATCTTGAGCGATGGTATCCCCATACTTGACCACCGGATGCCTGCTTCCTCGCCGATAGTACTCGGCCGAGCGATACGTCGTAACCTGGCAGTCCTTCGGGTAACCAGGCTCGGTCTCACTGTAGAGCACACACCCCACCGTCCCGAACTCGATCCCTACGTCATATGTGGTGAATCCAGCTTCCTTGAGGATTCGAAGAGTCTCCTGAGGGCGTGAATTCGTGCAGAAATCAAGGTCGTCGAGCGCGACCATTGGCACGCCAAGTGCCAGATCGCGCACCGCGCCACCCACTAAATAGAGCTCTTTCCCTGCCCGTTTGAATGCTTCAAAGAGTCGTTGCATGGCAAACTTTCACGTCACGTCTTGGCGACGGGTTTACCACAACTTCATTCGATGTGTACCAAAAACAAAAGGCCCGAAGGGTTTCGGGCCTTTTGTTCAAGGTTCGCGGTGACATTCAACCAACCATCACGTTCATTTACCGCGTTTTCATTTCAAACATCAAAATTTCAATTTCATCAAATCAATCAATCGCAAGCTTCGAACTTTTTCACTTACGTCTCTCTAGTAATGCGAGTTGTGTGCCAAACCTGAGTCTTTGGTGTTAAGTTGTTGGTTTTTAGGGTTTTTGGTGTATGTCTTCGTTCGTCCGAGCCCTCTGGCTATCGAAATCCCTGCCAGAAATGTCATGGTGGATGAAGAATTGGCCACTCGACTTGCCATCGTTTCGTTATTCGTCATCAGAAAAAATCCGTGATAGCTCAAGGCCATGGAAAAGGAATTCAAGATCTGGCGCTGGCGCATTTTCGCTGCTACGTGGCTCACTTACGCGGGCCTCTACTTTGCCCGAAAGCCTTTCTCTATCGTCAAAGCTAACCTCGGTGACGCCCACGCCTGGGATACCGAGGCCCTGGGTGCCCTCGGTGCGTTTTACCTGATCGCGTATACCATTGGTCAATTCATCGCGGGCGCTGCGGGCCAGAAATGGGGCCCGAGGCTCGTGCTTCTCTCAGGTATTGCCCTGAGCATCGCCGCGAATGCAGCGTGCGGCATCACCAATAGCTACGCGCTCTTCGCGGTTTTTGTGACCCTCAACGGCCTGGGGCAATCCACTGGCTGGTCGAATTGCGTTGGCACCATGGGGCAATGGTTCAGAAAGGACGAACGCGGCCGAGTCATGGGTGTTTGGGCCACGAACTTTCAAGTTGGCGGCATGCTGGCTAATGGACTTGCCGCCTTCGCTCTTGGCGCATGGGGCTTCGAGTATTCCTTCTTCGCGGGTTCGCTCGCCCTCCTCGTCGTCTGGGTCTTTGTCTACTTCAACCATCGAAACAAGCCCTCGGACGTGGGGCTCGAAGATATTGACGAAGAGGTCCCCGAGATAGACGAGAACGGAGATGAGGTTGCTGAAGTCGCCTGGCCACGGGCCGTTGTTCTGAATATCGCTATCGTTGGCGTCTTCTACTTCTTCGTTAAATTCATCCGCTATGCCATTTGGTCATGGGCACCTTTCCTACTCCAAAAGAATTACGGCCTCGATGGCGACGACGCCGGTTATATCTCCACGGTCTTTGATGCCGCGGGTATCCTCGGTGTGATCGCCTGCGGCTGGCTTTCTGACCGAGTCTTCAAGAGCCGACGTGCGCTCACCTCATTTGTCTTCATTCTGGGAATGGTCGTCTCGTGTGTGCTCCTCTACACCGTTGGGAGCAGCAGCGTCTGGCTCTTCGCGGTATGCATGGGCATGATTGGGTTTACGCTCTACGGCCCGGATGCCCTGATGACCGGCGCAGGTGCCATCGATGTGGGGGCCGCCAAACGTGCCACTGTGGCCGCAGGTGTGATCAATGGAATGGGCTCGGTGGGTGCGGTGGTTCAAGAACTCGTGCTCGGGCGAATGCTAAAAACCGAATCCGTGGAATACGTGTTCGGAACTCTTTTGGTTAGCGCCCTTGCCGCACTGGCATGCCTTGCTTACCTTCTCTGGCGAGGCGCCCGAGGAAAGACCTCGGTTTAGGCATCCCTTTGAATTTGAGGCATTGTGTCGAAATCTTTTGAACTAGAAAGCAGGATTCTCCAAAGTCTTAAGAAACGTGAGGGAATCGCCACCGCCGCCGACGTGTCGGCCGATACAGGCATCGGTCTCGGAGAAACGGAAAACGAACTCCGGCGCATGCTCTCCTGGTACAAATCCCACCTCGATGTCGATGACGACGGAAACCTTCTCTACCGCTTTGATCCCGAGCTAGTGCGCCGCGGCGAAGACCGCGACCACACGTGGTACATGCTCAAAAAGCAGATCACTGCAGCCCTGCGTCTACTCTTCAAAGTCTGGGTCATGATCATGTTGGTGGGCTATACCATCGTGTTCATTGTCATCTTGCTCGCCCTCGCTGTGGGTGCACTGACCCAGAGTAATGATCGTGATAACGGGCTCGCGATGTTGCCGCTTAGACTCTTGGGCTCGCTCCTCGAATGGGTTTTCTGGTGGAATGTATTTGACGATGGGCGCTCCTCAAGGTCCCGTAGGTCCGGCTACGGAAACCAAAGTTTTGGTGGTTTTGAGACCCGCGGATACGCCGCAAAACGCCTCAAGCATAAGGTGGATAAACCCCTCTACCAGAAGATTACCGATTGGGTCGTCGGCCCTGAAAACCCCAAGGATCCTCTCAAGGCTCAGCAGCGCTTTGCTGCATGGGCGCGCAATAACAAGGGAATCGTGACGCCAGCGGATTGGTCTATCCGAACTGGTCTAAGCCTCGAAGATTCCGAAAACGCCCTAACAGCCGGAATCATGCGCTTTGGTGGCGATGTACAGGTCACTGAGAATGGCGTTCTGCTCTATAGATTTGATGAACTTCGCCTCAAAGCCACCGAAGATGCCGCTGAATCTGTGAATATGAGAGGTGACCTCCCCGTGGTCTGGCAAGATAAGGCTAAGCCTCAGCCTTTTTCGGGAAATGCCGCGTCCACGGACTTTTGGATCGCGCTTTTCACCATGTTCAATCTCTTCATGTCTTCGGCGACGCTCGTGACCTACAACGCCGGAACCATTCCTGAAATGACAGCCGGGGTCGCCATCGCCCTCGGCTGGATACCTCTTGTGTTCAGCGCGGCAATGCTCGGAATTCCCATCATTCGATGGTTCTTGAGAATCGCCGAAAGGGCGCGAGCAGCCAGAGAATCAAAACGGCGTAAGGCCCTCAGGACGGTCTTTGAGTCGGTACGTGGTGGCCAGGCTGAGGCCGTGATGCTTGACCCTGAGTTCGAAAAGGAGTTTGCCCTCGAGTTTAATGGCGAGCCGGTCGAGGCTCAAAATGGCCGCATGTTGTGGCGCTTTGACGAGCTCGCCCTTCATTTCCAAGAGGCCACGGACGCTCGAAACGCTGCTCAGAGTCAGATTGTTTTCGGACAGACGGTCTTCTCATCCGATGAGTCCACAAAGTCTATGAACGATGCCGACCTCGAAGACTTCGAGCGGCGACTTGCCATGGAACTTGGAATTCCTGAGACGCAATACGCCTAGATCTCTCCAATCTGCACGCTAAGCGTAGTGGCCGCACCCGCTCCGGCATTTCCGTCCGGGAACGTGACCTCAAACTCACACGTGCCCGTAGAAAGGCCCTCAACACGCAAGAATAGCGATTCGTTGGGCTTCTCGCTGTCCTCGTAATCCCCGGGCACGACCACTTCGCAGACTTCCGGGGTCAACGACTCGGCGTTCATCGTCAAAGCCGCCTGACACAGAATCTCCTCTCCAACGCTTGGAGCCACCAAGACGAAACCGTTCTGGCCGGAAAGCAGCGCCACGTTCTCAAACCCGGGGGCGATAGTGGCACCATCGACTTCACCCACATCCGTCACCACCATCTCGAGCTTCTCGTCATCAAGAGTTGAGCTCATGGTGAGCGTCCCGACGTCTCCGAGATCCACAAAGAAAGACGACTGGCTCTTGGACTCTGTGTCCAACGCGGCTGCCCCCTCCGGTGCAAATTCAATCGGGAAGAGGCCATAACCAATGGCGGGCTCGTCGCGTTCAGTAAACATATCGTAAGGAACAAAGACGCGTTGAGAATTGGCCAAGTACCTGCCGCGTTCCACGCCAGGTGCGAGGCAAGAGTGCCGAAGGTCGAGCTTTGTGGCCTCGTCCGCGCGCATATTCACTGAATCTGCGATGAGGTCGCCCGCCTGATTCGTAGCTTCGACTTCGATCAGGGTGTTGCCGGCCACGCCAGCCGCGACCGTGAGCTGTGTATCCGTGTGTGTCTCCACGTTCAATATGTCGGAGTCCTCGCTGAACGCCTGTGATATGGTGACGGGTAGGTTGGTGCCGGCTTCGCGCACACGCAGGTCGAGCTTCGCGCCAAGTGCCACCGGCTTGTTGAAATCCGTTAGGTTGTCATCGGCGGTATACGAAAAGACCAGGTTTCCCTCATTTCCCGTAATCTGAGACTGGCAGCCAGCACCGATCAGAATCAAAGTCGCAATAGTTAATTTTTTCATCCAATATCTCCTTTCATTCGACGAGGACACTGTCCTCGTCAGTTGGATAGTCTTAGAGAGGGAATTATTCTAATTCAAGAAAATCCCCTAGAAACACCCCAACGTCATGCACCCCAGAAACCCGCGCTCAAACACGCTACCTCGTCGTCTCGACAAATTTCTCAAGGACGAGCTCGGTTGGACTCGCCCAGTGACTCACGAGCGGCTACACGAGGTGCGAGTCAACGGCCAATCACTTAAACCTTGCGATATCGTTCTTCCCACGGATGAGGTTGAGATCGCCGGAGAATCACTAGAAATCGGGTCTCGCGACTTCAAAACTTATGTTTTCCACAAGCCGACCGGCATCATCACGGCGCACTCGGACCCGCACGGCAGGGCTTGTCTCGACCAGTATTCCCAGACCTGGGGCCACGCATGTGCGGTTGGACGCTTGGACAAAGATACCAGTGGCCTGCTCATCATTACTGACGACGGGGACCTAACGTTTGCCCTGATGTACCCCGAGTTTGAGGTGCGAAAACGCTACGTCATCGGCCTTCCCGAGCCGCTAGAGCGAGACGACTCGAGAGTTCGAAAACTCCTCGATGGCCTCGACCTGCAAGATGGTCCCGCCCGCGCGCTCCGCGCCGAGCTTCGGCCTGAGGGGCTCGCCATCGAGATCGACGAAGGAAGAAACCGGCAGGTCCGGCGCATGTGCAAGGTGGCCGGACTTCCGCTCCAGACGCTGCATAGAGAGGCCATCGGAAGCTTTGAGTTAGACGTCGAAGTCGAACAATTTCGCGAACTCTCCGAAGATGAAACCGACGAACTTTGGGCCGATGTCGGAGGAAGAGCTGCCATCCGCAAACGTCAGTGGGGAGCGCTGACCGAGCGAGTGAAAAAATGGCGGGAACAAGGAAGGCCGGATACTCGTTTGGAAGACTGGTTGGAGGAGTTTGGCGATGATCGCGTTTTTTGACATGGACGAGACCCTGTTGCGGGTCAATTCGGCAACGCTTTGGGTCAAGTACCAGTGGAAGAATGGTCAAATCTCAAAGCGAGAGTTCGCAAAGTCCGTTGGCTATCTGCTTGGATATAAGTTGGCCCTGGTGGACGTAGAGCGCCTTGCGCTGCAGGCCGCCCAAAAACTCAAAGGGCTGCCAGAGAGCGACCTCGAGGCCGAAATCCGAGCGTGGTATGAGGCCGAAATCCGACACATGGTTGAGCCGCATATGCTCGAAATAGTGGAAAAGCACAGGAATCAGGGTCACGAAATTGTGCTTCTGACGGCCTCAACGCGTTATGTTGCCCAGGCTCTGGGCCAAGACCTGAACATCGAATCGCTCATCGCAACGCGTTTTGAGGTGGACTCGGGAAGGTTCACCGGTCGCCTCGATGGCGGCCTTTGTTGGGGCCACGCCAAGGTGCGTGAGAGCCTAAAACTCGCGAAAGAAAGACGGGTTAGCCTTGATGATTGTTGGTTCTACACCGATTCGTACACTGACCTCCCTATGCTCGAGGCCGTGGGTCATCCCGTGGTGGTCAACCCAGACCCAAGACTGCAGCGTTGGGCCACTCGAAAAAGAGTTCCGATCATTGAACACTCGAAGCAAAACTAGTGCTCGGTCTAAATCTTGCCAAATCGGGGGGTGGCGTTTATGGTACGGCCAAGATCTTCACTTCAACTGACGCTCACACTATTTGCGCGACGAAGCGTCAGTTGCGAACGATACGCGCACAAGGACTGAACACATGAAGATCACGTGCCCAGCGTGCTCCGCAAGTTATAATATCGATTCGTCTCGGGTCCCTGCCAATGGGATGACGATGCGTTGCCCGAAGTGTTCGCACAGCTTCCGTGTTGAGTCAGATGGTGCTGTCTCTGAGGCTGCGCCTGGCGGATCGACGATGCTCGATTCGGGCGGTTTCGCGCTGCAGAACGAAAAATATTACGTCAAACGCCTGAACGGAAAAGTCTTCGGGCCTTTCGATGTGGGCGCCGTCCAGATGATGCTCCGGACCAATAAGGTCGCCAAAGACTCTGAGGTTTCAACCGATAAAGAATCCTGGACACCGATCGCTCAAATGCCGGAATTCGCAGCCCATATCGACGCTGAATTGCCGTCGTTTGGAGGCGATCCAAAAGCCACGATGATGGGCGGTTGGACGCAGCGCGAAGCTGGAAAAGCTGCGAACCCGTTCGGACTTGGATTCACGGACGATTTGCCAGCTCTCAAAGACGCTCCCGATCTTCCAGCACTTAAAGGCGGTATTGATCTCCCTGCGCCAAAAGGTGGAATCGACCTCCCGGCCCCCAAAGGTATTGACTTGCCAGCTCCTAAAGGTGGCATCGACCTTCCGGCCGTCAAAGGTGGGATCGACTTGCCAGCACCCAAAGGAGGGATCGATCTTCCAGCTCCAAAAGGGAGCATCGACCTTCCGGCGCCTAAAGGTCTCGACCTGCCAGCCCCCAAGGGTGGCCCACCAGAATTACCCTCGCCGAAAGCGCCTCCGGAGCTTCCATCGCCAAAGGCACCACCTCTACCAACGCCGAAGGCTGCGCCCTTGCCAGCTCCGAAAGACGACGATGATCTCTTCGGAAGCCCGGCAGCTGACGATGACGACTTGTTTGGAACGCCGTCGCGCTCAGACGATGACGACCTTTTTGGCGCGCCGAGCAAGCCGCAGCCCGCGGCGAGTTTCGGGGATGATGACGATCTTTTTGGCGCACCGGTTCAACCCAAAACTCAGGCTCCAGCGCTCGATGATGACGACCTCTTCGGCTCCTCATCAAAAGACGACGACGACGATATCTTCACGTCGAATGCTACACCTACAAAAGCCGAAGACGACGACTTCCTTGGCGGTGACGCCGGCTTCTCGTTCCTCGATGACCAGCCAGCAGACGAAGAAGATCTCTTCGGCGGCAACGATCTCTTTGGAGACTCGGAGCCTAAGTCTTTGAGCCCTGGAGTGGATGTACCGCCTGAAAAGAAAGCGCCAAAAGGTAGTGTAGACTCGTGGGGTGATGAGCTCCTCGACCGACCGAAACCAAAAACCGCGAAGGTCGACCTTTCAGTCGGCGCCGACGACCCCTTCCGGCCCAAGAGCGCCGGTATTCGAGAGCCGGAGCCGCAGGCCGAGTCGGCGACTGTAGGTCAGGAACAGGCAGCTGACGAAGACCGCAAGCGCGGGCCACTCCTCATTGGTGGGCTCGTTTTGGTCCTCGTACTCGTCGCTGCCGGTGGTTATGCCATCTACAGCGCCATGTCTTCCGATACCCCGCTGACACCCACAAACGTTCCGACCAAAGCCGCTGAAGTCAGCATGGACCTCAAACAGGTGGCCTCGGACAATTATGGGGATTACTCAAAGCTCCTCGACCAAGCAGGTGCTGCAAATCTTACCGGCGAAGATAGCGCGAAGTTGTTGGTCGTTCAGTCCCTCGTCTTGGCGCGTTATCCAAGCGAAGAATTAAAGACCGCGGCTGAGAAGCGTGCGCAGTCCTTCAAGGATGCAAACGGTGGGTATGAAGCCCTCGCACGAGGTGCTTTTGAGGCCTCCCAAGGCAATTCAGAAGCTGCTCGTGCCTACCTTGAGCCTTTGCTCGCCGGTGACGGTGAACTCCTCTTCTACGCCAATGTCTTTATGGGAATTGGTGATGTGAAGACCATCGAGCGTGAGCTCGCGGAGGGCGTTGTAGCGCCGGCCGAGGAACAACCTGCCGAGGAAGCACCTGCTGAGGAAGTCCCGGCTGAAGAAGAAGCCCCGGCTGAAGAAGAAGCCCCGGCTGAAGAAGAAGCCCCAGCTGAAGAAGCGGCCGAAGAAGCTCCGGTTGAAGACACTAAGAAGTCTCATCCGCTCTACTCCCGTGCTCAAATCGCCCTCACATCGGCGAGTGATCTTAGGACTGATTCGGCGATCGGGCCTTATTGGAAAGGCAAGCTCGAGAGCCTCAACGGCGACCTTGAGACCGCTATCAAGCATTGGGAAGCGGGAATCAAGGCTTCCCCAAATCATGTGGCGAGCCTCGTTGAGCTAGGCCGTGCGCACGAGGTTCAAGGAAGCCTTGTCTCAGCGCTGCCTCACGTCGAAAAGGTTAGCGGAGAGCTCGCCGAGGCGGCACACGCTACTGAGCGCGCCGAAGCCCTGCACATTGCCGGTATGGTCTACAAAGGTCAGCGACAAAGCGATCTGGCGATCGAGTCGTTTACCAAGGCACTTTCAATCGATCCGGCTAGACCGAGCACCTTGCGCGCACTGGCATCCGAATACGAAGCTACCAAGAAGTTCAAAGAAGCACTCAACTTCTTCACCACCAACAAGAACCTTGGGCAAAAAGAGCCGGAGGTCATGCTCGGCATTGTCAGAGCGCACACAGGCCTTGAGCAGTGGGGCGCAGCGATCGACCAGCTTGAAGAAGGACAGAAGACCTTTCCCAACGACGCTCGGTTCCCGTTCTATCTCGGCCGCCTCAATATGGACCGTGGTGACTTCCTCCAGGCTCAAAAAGCCTACGAGCGCGCGGTGGAAATCGACTCCAAGCTCCTCCTTGCGCATACCGCGTTAGCCAAGCTCTCGTGGCGAGTTGACAAGGATATTCTGAAGGGTGAGGAGCACGTAAAGAAAGTGGTTGAGCAGGCGGCCCTGATCGACGCTGAAGTCGCGGCTGATGTGGCTGAGTACTACTATCAGTCGGAGCGACGGGACACTGCTGAGCAATGGTATCGCGAGGCGCTCAATCGAGATCCTAACTTCTGGGAGGCACGTCTGGCATTGGCCAAGCTGCTCCTGGAGGAGCGGAAATTCCCAGAGGCAAAACAGCTCCTCGAAAAGGCTAGAGACGAGGGCGTGCAAGACGTGCGGCTATCGGCGTACCTTGCTGATGCCTACCGCCAAGAGGGGAACTACGACCGCGCAATCGACGAAATCAATAAGGTCATCGAGAAGTTCCCGAAGAACGAAGAGTATATCTACATTCGAGGCCGTATTCACTTCGATCGCGAGAATTACGACACAGCGATGAAGGACTTCAGCCGCGCGTACGATATCAACCCTCGGTATCACGACGCGTATTTCTACGTGGGCCGCACCGCCTTTGAAGAAGGCGATATCGCCACCGCGCTGAAAATCTTCCGACACGTTCTGGACTATCAGCCGAACCGTGGGAATTTCCGATACTTCATGGGCCGCGCACTGCAGCTTGAAGGAAGGGACTCTCAGGCTCTTGACGAGTACCGCAAGGCAACTGCGGTGGACCCCGCGTACGGCCTGGAAAACCCAGCGATCTACATCCATCGTGGGCGTTTGCTCTCCAAGCTCGGCTACAGCGCTGACGGCCGAAGCGACATCGCGAAAGCGCTCGAAATCGCACCCGATATGCCTGAGGCCCTGCTCGCGATGGCAGACTCCAACTATTCGGAAAAAGCTTACGACTCTGCGATCGCAAACTTTAGCAAGGCGCTCGAGCAAAACCCAGACAACTCAGATGCCCAGTACAAATTGGGGATGAGCCTCATCTACACGGGCAAACAACGTGAGGGTGCTCAGCGTCTGCAGCTTGCGATCAAGTACGGATTCAAGAATCCCGAGGTTTATCGAACGCTTGGCTATCTCTATAAAGACCTCGGGCAGAGAAAGCTCGCGCTCGAGTCATTCCAAACCTTCATGCAGGAAACCAAAGATCAGGAAATCCCAATCGGTGTTCGCCGTGAGATGTTGCGGCAAATCCAAGAATTGGGAGGCTGATTTTTTAGTTTCATGATAAAGTACTCTCTTAGTCTTAAGGAGTTCTCAAACCCATGTTGCGAGTACTTATCATCAGCGCTGAGCCCCGCCTTGTGCAGATCCTAAAGGATGTTGTGGGCCAAGCTCAGTTTACTGAAGATGACCGATGGTCGAAGGGGCAGCAGACCCTCATTCAAGAGACCTTCGATATCGTCTTGGTGGATCATGAGTGCGTAAAAGCTGAACAACTCGATACCCTTATCGGCCTCGATTCAGTCTTTAAGGAAGTCGTCAGCGTGTTTCTCGTGCGATACCAGGACGAGCGCACCAAGGCCCTACGGCAAGCGCTAGCGTCGCTCGATGAAATGATCGACATGAGTCAGGGGAAAGCCGGGTTCATGGCCGAGCTTAAGACGGTCGTCGATAAGGTCAAGAACGAGCGCAAAGGTCAGTCCGCCGAGGATCGCGCCGAGGCTGCTCAAAGAGAGGCTAGACGCGAGCGCGACCGACTTGACGAATCCGAAAAGAAAAAGACCAAGGCCTACCGGGCAACACAAGACTCTGCTGCCCTCGAGCGCGAACTCCACCATATGTGGATGCAGATGAAGCGTCTCGAGTCCAAGTACGAGGTCTTCGGGCTTTGGAAGGGCTGCGGCAGAAAGGCTCTTCAAGAGCGTTTCTACGTGATGGTCAAAGAGCATCACCCCGATGTCTATGGTGGAAACGTCTCTGATAAAGTTAAGGGCACCGCGCAGGATATCTTCATTTTTATTAAGGATTCTTACCAGGAACTCCTCAAGGTGGAGAAGGGCGAGCAGACGGTGGCGGGGCCTAAATCCGAGTCTTCACCGAACCCATTCCTGAAGCGGGCCACGACCCAAACCCAGGCGCTCAGCGCCAATTCGGCTCCAACTACGGCTCCGACCACGGCAACCAAGATCAACCCCGTCGCGGCTAAGCCAGTGGCCCAGACGCCAGGTCGTACCCCCAAGCCTACACCTGTAATCGCGGTGGACCGAAGTGCGCCTCCAGCTGCCGATCAGACGGGGCTCGGTGAGTCGTCTGAAGCACGCGAGGAAGTAAAGGCACGTATCGAGCGACTCTCCGGCTTTAGAAAGCGGCAGGAGCAACGTCGGCGCCGTCAGTCACGCGTAGGCATGGATTTGGAGAGCTCCAACGGGTTTGATGAACTCTCGGAATCGAGCTTCGCCTCCGAGGCATCCGAAGCATCAGAGCCAGAGGTGGATCTCGAGGCTGAGCGCCGTCAGAAGCTACTTGCGCTCCAGCGAAAAGCCTCTCAGGTCAACCATCCCAATCTCTCAAACCCTGCAAAGGAAGCCTTCAACGACGGCTACCGCGCTTACAAAGGCGAGCACTTCAACGAGGCTTTCAAGCACTTTGAGCAAGCTTACACGCTGGTGCCCGAAGACGGAATGTACCAGACCTACTACGGCTATATGCTCTTCCGGCAGTTTCCTGAGCGCCACGCTGAAGCCGAAGAATTGCTCAAGAAGGCCATGAACTCGGGCCATAAACAGGCAGCGCCTGACGCGCTGCTCTTTATGGGGCATCTGCTCAAGGCCCAGGGGGAGTTGGATAAGGCTCATCGTCACTACGAAAAAGCACTTAAACTCAACCCTGCATGCACCGAAGCCGAACGTGAACTTCGTCTGGCAAAAATCCGAAACGAAAGAAAATCCTCAGATCCGGGTTCTTTCATTAAAAATCTGTTCAAAAAATAGCCAAAGCATGGTTTTCTGGCGTATCCTAGATGCTAGGCCTTGTTGAAGAACTGAACGCTGAGTGAGCTATGGGCAAAATTATTGGAATTGACCTGGGGACAACCAATTCATGTGTGGCAGTGGTAGAGGGCGGGGAGCCCCTTGTACTGCCAAACAGTGAAGGGTCTAGGACCACGCCATCGATCGTGGGTTTCACGGAGGGCGACGAGCGTTTTGTCGGGCAACAAGCTAAACGCCAAGCTATCATCAATCCCGAAAGATCTATCTACGATATCAAGAGATTGATCGGGCAAAAGTATAATTCCGATATTGTTAAACATTATATCGAGACATTGCCCTTTAACATTATCGCGGCGACAAATGGCGACGCATGGGTAGACGTAAACGGGCAACAGTTTAGCCCGCAAGAAGTCTCCGCCATGATCCTCAAAAAGATGAAGCAAACTGCTGAGGATTATTTCGGTGAAGAAATCACCGAGGCCGTCATCACCGTGCCTGCTTATTTCAATGACGCTCAGCGAAGCGCCACCAAAGAAGCCGGGCAAATCGCTGGGCTACAGGTCCGCAGGATCATCAACGAGCCCACCGCTGCTGCGCTCGCCTACGGATACGGCAAAGACAAAGAGAGCACGCTCGTGGTCTTCGACCTCGGCGGCGGTACCTTTGACGTCAGTGTGGTCGTCTTGCGCGGCGGCGTCTTTGAAGTCATCGCCACATGCGGAGATAACCAGCTCGGGGGTGAAGACTTCGACCGCGCGATCCTCGATTTCCTCATGGAAAAATTCAAAAGCGAAACCGGCGTTAATGTCTCGGATGATAAGATGGCGCTCCAACGCCTCAAAGAAGCTGCTGAGAACGCAAAGTGCGAGCTCTCGACCCTTAGCGAGACGAATATCAATTTGCCTTTCCTCGCCGTGGACGAGTCGGGCCCGCGCCACCTCTCACTGACACTCTCACGCTCGCAGCTCAACGACCTCGTCTACGACCTCGTAGAACGACTCGAAGGCCCGTGTTTGAAGGCCCTCAAAGATTCCGGTCTGACCAAGTCCGATCTGGACGATATTCTGCTCGTCGGCGGTATGAGCCGTATGCCAATCGTTCAAGAGAAGGTCCGCGAAATCTTCGGGATCAAGCCGAGCAAGGGCGTAAACCCTGATGAAGTTGTGGCCGTGGGCGCTGCAATTCAATCCGGTATCCTCGGCGGTGAAGTCCGCGAAGTCATCCTTTTGGACGTGACACCTTTGAATCTGGGTATCCGAGTCGCCGGCGACAGGTTCAGCACCGTCATTCCGAAGAACACCTCTATTCCGACTCGCGAATCCAAAGTCTTCACCACCACCGAAGATAATCAGGACATGGTTTCTATCACGGTGATGCAAGGCGACCACGAGCTCGCGAGCCAGAACAAGCTACTTGGAATGTTCAACCTTACGGGCATTCCTCCTGCACCCGCGGGCGGCCCACGCATCGAGGTCAGCTTCGAGATCGATACCGACGGTATCGTGAGTGTACACGCCAAAGACCTTAAGACTCAGCGGTCGCAGTCCATCACGGTGGAAGGCACGTCAGGGCTTTCGGAAGAAGAGTTGCGTCGCGCAATTCAGAGAAACGCGTAAATCACGCCGAGGGCGCACGTTTATCCACCTCGCCCAGAAACGCTCCAGGGGTCAGGCGGTCTGTTGCCGGCTTCTTGAGCGGTGCAGGCCCCTTTCGGTGCTTCTTGATGGCGCGTCGCCACGCTGAATAGGTACCGCCCTCACGCCAAGCCTCTTCGGCGGCATCCGCCATATCCCAGCCACCTTGCGCGAGCATATATTCTACCCAGGCCCATCTCACCGAGATCGCTCTGACCTCTACGTCCTTGTCGACCCGCGTCTGGATATACTTGAATCGATTCTCCAAGACTTTTTGGTCTTCGTAGGGCACGCCATCAAGCGGAGTATTCTTCTTGGCGACGAGCGGGCTCAGGCCGATCGCAACCTTGCAGATCGAAGACAGGTGTTCCACCAAGGCCAACATCTCTTCGATATCCTCGTCAGTTTCTTCGGGATAGCCAAAGACCATGTAAATCTTGAGAAGCCTCAAGCCATAATCACGCACGTACTCAGCGCTGCGAATAATATGATGATCCTTGATGCTTTTCTGGGCGAGTTTGCGCATACGTGCGCTGGTACCATCGCTGCCAATGGTGAGGGTTTGGGCGCCGCCGCGCTTCAAAAGTTCCATGAACTCAGGGGTCAGTCGGTCAGCCCTCAAGCTTGAAAGCCCCACTTCGCGCCCCGAGTCTACAATACCGCGCAGAATATCGAGGATCTTTGGGTGGTCTGTTGTGGCCGCCCCTACAAGCCCGACTCGCGTGGCATCGTCGGGGATGGTCGCGAGGACCCTCTCCGGCTCTACGGTTCGCATCCCTCCGTTCGTGGTGCGGCGCATCACACAAAACGTGCAGCCCCTGTGACAACCACGCGCGTTCTCCACCAGATGCATATTGCTAAGCTCGGTATTAGGCGTGCGAATCTGAGAGTAGGCCGGCAAATTCGAATCATTGACCTGTGCGATTGGCCGCAAGACCTCGCCGTGGATACTCGGAACGTAAATTCCGGGCAGTGCGGAGATATCTCTAAAGAAGGCCTCGCGCGAGACTGAGGATTTCCACCAGTCGATGATCACATGAATCAACTCTTCGCCCTCGCCCATGACAATCAAGTCCGCAAATGGTGCGGCTGGCAACGGGTTTGAATTCGTGAGCGGACCTCCAAAAACCACGAGTGGCCAGCCCGGTCCGCGGTCGCTCGCTCGGATCGGAATTCCTGCCAAATCAAGACACTCCAAAAGGCCCACGATCTCAGTCTCATAGGCGATCGAGAATGCCACCATATCGGCATCTGCTGCGGGTTTCTGCGACTCGTAGGTCAGCAACGACGTTCTTGAACGCCGCCAGAAATCTGGGTCTTCGGGCAAAAATGCTCGCTCACACACCACATCTTCACGAAGGTTCAGAATGCGATAAATCGTTTGGTACCCAAGCGAAGACATCGCCACGTGATAGGGGGACGGATAGACGAGCGAGACTCGAAACGGCGCATCCTTGTAGATGGTGCCGCTTTCGTCTTCGAGTCTGTCTTCAATTGTTTTTAGGAGTTCGTAGCGCTTTGACATGGCGCAAGCTTAGCGCGTTTCCCGCTCATTCACCAAGCCCTTCGCCACAATAGCATGACGCATCTTCTGGGCAGATACACACATTGCGATATCCGCAGTCGACCGGCCCACAAACATCCGCGCCACCTGGACAGCCTTCAGTGACCTGGTCGATAAGCCCATCACAATTGTTATCAAGCCCATCACAATTCTCAGGTGCACCAAGATAGACTGCAGCTTCTCCATCGTCACAATCAGTGCCAGTAGGACAGAGCGAAGGGTCGTAGCCCTGCTGACCGTCGCCGTCGATATCGCGACATCCGCTACAAATCGAGTTATTTGCCGGACTACAGCGTAGTTCGCCTCCAATACATGCATAACGTCCTAGATCGCACGTCGCGGTGGGCGAATTGGAGCGGCAAACCGTTTCAGTAATGGGACGCGGGAAGATTCTGGCGCGGAGTTGGCGGTCAGTCCGCAACCCGTCCACGCTTCCTGGAGAATGCAAGATCCAGTCGTATGGATTGGTGCCAGGATACTCAAACTGAACTCGGAATCCCCGGGTTTCTGGATCCACCGTGTTCCAGTTCAGCTGTGTCAGAGGCCTCACACCAACAACGAAAGCGTCGGTCTCAACTTCACCCGCCCTGGATTCAATACGCATACGAATATCCGCTTCTTCGTGGCTCTCGCGAACGTCATACTCTTCATACACTTGGTCATTGTCTCCAGTGCGGTCTTCGTACCATGGCACGGAAACGTCGCGCAGACGGTCATCGCCAATGCTGCGCAAGTCCATCTCGAAAGTGCGCGTGGACCAACCCGCGTTCGTCTCCGTTTTTCCTTGGACGAATCCGAAGGTCATTCGGCCAGTTGAGAGGTCGCGATGCGCAAACACGCGCGCCTGGTTGCTATTCTCTTGGACCTGTCCGTCCCATGGCAGGTTCATCGTCGTGGTGCCTCGTCGGTCGTCTGCGGCCAATGGGGTGTAAAGAAGTGGAAGGTTGGACTGTGGGTTGTACGTGGAGCCCGTGATTGGTGTGGCTGTATCGTAGGTCACCCATTCTCTGTAGCCCTCGGGCCATTGGCGCTGCTGCGCGGTTGGCACCACCAAGTTCTTGAGCTCGTCTACATCACCATTGCAGTTATCGTCCTCGCCGTTACAAAGCTCCGCACCCATACTGTTGACGGTCTGAATGCATCGGCGTTCGTGGTTTTCGCAACCGAGCCACGTACCCTTTGAGCAGATTCCTGCGCGTCCCTCCGGTTCACACACGGTGCCGATCGTTGGGTCGAGATACTCACTATCCGAAAAATTCTCGCTCTTGACGATGAGCGGATGAAGCGGGTCAAGCGTCATCGTGGACTCGCCCAAATTCTCGCCGTTCATGATCTCCCAAGTCTCGATGCCATCCCCATAGAAGGCGCCATAAATCTCGATTTGCCAGTCGTCATCGGCCTCAAACGGACCGATGAGCGCGGAGCCCGTGTCCGCACCATTCGTCGTGATCATGATCTGAATATGCCTGTCGTTTCCGTCAGTACGCACGAGCGCCGCCTCAAGACCTTCGTCATCGGTGATTTCAACACCTGGATACGCATCAAAAACGTGGATCGAATAGACGGCATCGGCGCTTTGCTGGCCTGGATCGAGCGAGCCGTGCGAGAGGAACATGAAGTACTCCTCCTCGCCTGGCTCGTAGATAAAGGTCACACGGGCCCTTCCTTCTCGGTGAATCGAGTTCGCGGAGAAGTTGCCTGAGATTTGAGTCCAACCGCGAGGATTGTTGCTCACAACCGGTCTAGGGAAGACCCACGGACGATTCGTCTGCCACGCCCTGAGTCTCTTGTCGTCTTCGCGGAACGGATGGTTGTTGTTGTAGTTCGCGATAAATGTTGAGTCCATGGCCTCGCATGCCGAAGGAGCGCAACGTGCCGGACCATCACCATCAAAGCAGCTCAGCGGGTCTGGGCAAGCATCACCTGGTCCACACGCGAGGAAACAGATGCCCATATGGCAGACCTCGTCCGAGGCACACTTTCCAGGAGCACAAGACGTAGAATCTACGCAGACCTCCTGGTAGCAGAAGCTATTGGAATTCGCCGCCGAACAGTCCACATCTCCATCGCAAGTCGGGAAGCACTCGCCACCAAGGCATGACTCGCCAGCCGGACATGGAACGCCGTCACATGCGCCTGCCACTACGTCCACACAGCGCCCGTCGTAACAGCGCTCGCCGCCTTCGCAGTCGGTGTCGATAGTGCACTCGTCGAAGCATACGCCCTGATAGCATGGCCGGTCGCCGCATTGTGAGGTCGCGCAAAGATCTTCGGTCGGGTCGGCGCAGAATTCCTCGTCGTAGCAGACGCTTCCTGGCGAACAATCCGTGACGGCACATCCTTCGTAACAATTGCCGCCGAAGCACACATCACCTTCCGGGCATTGGACGTTTTCGCAGTTATCCGCGGCGCAACGGCCCGCCGGGCAAAACTCGTTCGCACCGCACTGGGAATCGGCAGTGCAAACATCGAAGCAGTTACCTCCATAACATGCCTCGTCGAATGGACAGGCGACGATAGTGCCATCTGGGGCCGTACACGCGTCTGGTGCGCAGCGTCCGTCGAAGCACTCAAGTGGATTGGTACACTCAGCCGTAGATGCACAAGGGTCGTAGCAAGCGCCCTTGTAGCAAATCTGGCCTTCGGGGCAGTTTAGTCCACTACATGGATCGGTAATACTCAAGCAAAGGCCGTTGTTATAGCAGGCGTCACCCGGGTCGCAGACCGCGTGACTCGTGCAGTTGTTCGTAAAGCACGTGCCGAGCAAGCAGTCGGTATCGGTGGGGCAATTCGTTGCCTGGCATCCCGTCTCGTCAGGCGAGCAGAATAGCGAAGGGGCCATGCATACATCGCCCGGATCGCAAACCACGCCGTCGCAACTCGGAAAGACCGATCCCGCGATACATGTTTGGCCCGCTGGAAGTGTGACACCCTCGTCAATCAACCCGTCGCAGTCTTCGTCAGTTCCATCACAGGTCTCAGGCCCGGCACATCCAGACGGGCAATCGTTGTCCACAACCCCGTCGCAATCGTTGTCGAGCCCATCTCCACAAATCTCGACTTGAGGCAACACTTCGCTATTGCAAGGGCCCCACGCCCCAGCTGCACAGCCTCGAACCCCATCCCGACATTCACCTACGCCCCGGGTCAACGGGTCGCCCGTGTAGCAGAACTCCAGAATTCCATCGACGTTTCCGTCACAATCATTGTCGAGGTTGTCGCAGATTTCCGGTTGCGGAACTATAGCCCCACCACAATCGGACCAACATGTTGTGAACGGAGACTGACATAAAACGTCATCTCTGCACTCCCGCAAACCTGGCCTACATTCGCCAACCCCTTCAGTGCCAGGCGGGCCTGGATAGCACGCTTCGGTGTTGCCAAGCGGCGAGCAATTGCAGCCCTCATCGAGCATGCCGTCACAATCTTCGTCGCTACCACCACAAACTTCGCCTGCGGGAATGACCTCGTCAATACAGGGTCCTAAAACTCCTCCACCGCAGCGTTCCAAACCGGAAACACAGAGTCCAACACCTTGTGTGCCCGGAGGCCCCGTATAACAGACTCGAGCATTACCATTGTTTGCGTACTGGCATGTACCGCCCGAACAAGAGTCGTCGGTACAAAAGTTCCCGTCGTCGCACTTCGTGCAGCCAGTACGATCCACGTATCCAAAGTTGAGTTCTGGAACACAAGCCGTACCGACACATTCGTAGATAGCCTCATCGTACTCCTGACACGTGCAGGTGTCGCTTCCGGCGCAGCAAGCGTAAGGCCCACCTGAAGGCACGTAGCCACCCTGCTTCGAACAGTCCGGTGGCGTGTACCCGGCGTCTCCGCATGTTCCAGGGTTGCACATCGCTCCATCCCACCGGGTGCAAGGTGTATCGCATTGGCTCCCTGCTTGTGAGCAAACAAACGCGCACTCGTCAGGGCATGTCGGAGTTGGGCAGTTAGTACAAACTCCAAACTGGTCACACCACGTCTCGCAAAGCTCAGGCTCTCCTGGCGCAAGTTCGCACTCGGTCATACAGTCGACCACGAAAGGACAAACTACCGAACAAGCCTGCCCGAAAGCACTCCCCGACCAACCCAAAATCAACAGGACAAGAAACGCAGGGAAGATGCGAAAAACACAACTTGGAAGCATGTGTAGCCTCGGATGAAAACCGTGTTCCATCACGTCTTGAGATTGCACAGAGCGTGCAGTCTACTTAATCAAAGTGGTTGTCTCGTTTACTAACCAAACAGTAGCCGGAATTTGTGCCAAAATCAAACGGCTTGGAGGATTCGTGATTGGTCCAATAACCAACAAAATCGCAGAGTAGGCCGTTTGCGTACCTCCCGACTTCCACGTAAACTCGGAGCAAATCGATTGGAAGGTATGATGATGCGCCAAATAATGGTGGTCGTGGGGTTTGTTCTGGTTTTTGGAGCGTGCGGTGAAGAAGAGGCGGGGCCTAATGATAATGGAATCACGGTCCTACCTGATATGGGGTCCAACACGCAGGATATGGGCTCGGATGGCACCGACTCTGATACCGGCGAGGACGCATCTCAAGATATCCCCGAAGCAGAGCCCGAGTTTCGGCTCGTCCTTCAGCCTCGCCCTTTGCTGCTTGCCAGGCAGGAACAAGCTCGGATCACCGCGGCGCTGGTAGATGACGAAGGCGGAGAGTTGGAGATCGAAACCATCGAGTTTACCTCCCTCAATCCTGAAATTGCTTCTGTGGACGATGGGGGCCTTATCTTTGCTCTCGCCCCTGGTGATGCCATCATTCAGGTGACCGCCAATCAGGTGTATACGGCAACAATCGGCGTGACCGTGTACACGCTTTACGACTCCCTGGCCCTCGGGGAAGAGCACTCATGCGCGACCAAAGCCGACGGACGCGTGGTGTGTTGGGGTGCAAATGATTTTGCACAAGCTGGGGCCACTGATGAGGCGAACTTGGTTCCTGAGGAAGTGCAAGTGGCCGGAGAAGCACCCGGCATCGACGTCTTTGCCGGCGCGTTTCACTCGTGTGTGGTGCAAACGAGCGGCGTCGCGCGTTGTTGGGGAAACAATGCCAATGGAGAACTTGGGGACGATGAGGGAGGTAGCCGACCATCTGCAACCACCTCGCTCAGCTTCGCGACCGCCGTTCGCGAGGCCGCGCTAGGTGACGGTTTCACCTGCCTAAAACTTCAGGACGATACGTTGCGATGCGTTGGCGATAATCGAAATCAAATCGTTGAAAGCTCGTCTGTGCAAACCATCCGTTCACCCGTGATTACGCAAGAAGGCCAAGAGTTCATAGAAATCGCCGCAGGGCGTGCTCATATGTGCGGCATCACGCCTGAATTCCGCGTCCTGTGTTGGGGAGATAACTCGGCCGGCCAGCTTGGCCCCATGGGCCCAGACGAAGGGTCGCACAGTCCCATTCCACTCAACACCGGCAACTACATCTCCATCTCCGCTTATGACGACTATACATGCGCCTATTCCCCTATCGTTGGGCTCGAATGCTGGGGTGAATCCAGCGGAGGCTTTGGCGAAGCCGGCGTGACTCAGTCCGAGACTCCCGTTGCCGTAGATATTCCGGCCGGAGCATTGCGCGATTTGGCCGTGGGCGCCGACTTTGGATGTGTTGTGGTGGACGATAACGTGATTTGTTGGGGAGAAAATTCGAGCGGGCAACTCGGTGACCAAACCACCACCTCAAGGCCTACTGCGGCCCCAGCCGTGGGCGGTACCGGGCTCTTCCCGATAGATTGTGGGCGCGCACATTGTTGTGGCATCTCGCAAACAGGTGACCTCTTCTGTTGGGGAGAAAACCAAAACGGGCAGGTCGGAGACGGCTCCACCACGGATCGCCGCGTGCCCACCTATATTTTCCCGACCGCATTCTGAGTTCTGAGACCCAAATTTAGATCCTCCCCTCAACTCGGCCGTTGCAAGACATCCAAGTTCGTAGGATTCTGCGGACCTGTGTGCAATCTGAAGAGAGAAAAAAATGCGCCAATTTCGATGGCTTATGCCCACTCTTGTCCTGATCGCTTTCGCGTGTAAACAACCCGAACGCTCAAACACACCAACGGAGCAAACTATGGGAGAAAGACCCGCTGACGCCCCCCCTTTAGCTACTTTGGATAGTTTTGAGCCCGTCGACACGCGAGAAGATGTTCCCCTGGAATTCACGGCCGAGGATGGCAGACCTCCGGGCGAGAACATCGAGGCGCTCCCAACTCCTGAAACGAAGCCTCTGAATGAGTCCCAGATCCAGGCTCTCTTCAAGAGGCTGCCAGATCTCAAGTCTGAACTTGCGGACAAGAAAGCCTTTGCAAAACGCCCTGCCTCTACCCCTCCTCCAAAAACCGGAACAACCGTTGTAGGCGAGTTTCCGCCCGCATCCGACCGCGAGCGCCCGACCGACGTCGAGGTAGACAAAGACGAGCCGCTCAAGGTTCTCAGATACCAACCCGAAGGCGATATCCCGATTGCCCCAAAGGTATCGGTCACGTTCAATCTTCCAATGGTGGCCGTGACCTCGCACACAGACACGGTCAAAGACGGCGTGCCGGTGAAGATGGACCCGATGCCCGAAGGTCAATGGCGCTGGGTCGGCGCCAAGACCTTACTCTTTGAGAGCTTCGGCGAGCGCATGCCCATGGCAACCGACTACAAGGTGACCATCCCCGCAGATACTAAGGCCATGACGGGGAACGCCCTCGACAAAGAGACCACGTTCACCTTCAGCACGCCACCTGTAACCGTGGAGTCTTTCTATCCAGAATACGGGACCTACGCGCTCGAACAGCCGGTCTTCTTGCAATTCGATCAAGCCATCAATCGCACGGATATCCTCGAGCATATCGAGGTCCGTGCGGGCGCAAAAATCATCCCGATGAGGCTCGCGACAGCCAAATCCCTCGAGGCTTTCCCAGAGTTCGAGAATCTTGGGAAAGATGTGCCCGAGAACCGTTGGCTCATCATCGAGCCCACCGAGCCTTACCCTTACAACACCACCGTGCAGACAACGCTAAAGGTTGGCGCCCCGAGCGCCGAAGGCCCCAAGCGCACCACATCGACCCAACAAACCGCCTTTCAAACCTATGGCCCGTTAAGGATTACCGAGCACCGATGCGGCTGGCAGGGGTGTCGTCCACATGACACCTTCTCTTTCCGACTGAGCAACCAACTCGATCCCGAAAAATGGGACGATTCGATGGTCAAAGTCGAGCCGAGCTACCCCGATATGGTGGTGCATCAAAATGGCAACTGGATCTCGATCGGGGGCATGAAACCGGGCCGAAGAAAGTACACCGTCACGTTCTCCGCCGATGTCGAAGACGAGTTCGGTCAAAAGCTTGAGGGTGAGCGCACTTACACGTTCGATGTCGGTGCGGCACTTCCCGCACTCACCGCGACCTCCGGGCAGTTTGTGGTGCTCGACCCCGCAGCGGGCCCAAAATACACGGTCTTCTCCACAAACTATAAGAACGTTCGGCTCAAAGCATGGCAGGTCACCGAATCCGATTGGAGAGACTATCTGCTCTACGCCGAAGACTGGAGACATTGGGGCAAAAAGTCCGTCAAACCCCCGGGCCGCCTCGTGTTTGACGGTGCAATCAAGCTCAACTTCAAAGCCGACGAACTCGTTCAGACCGATATCGACCTGACCAAACAATTTGGAAAGGGTCGCCACCTGGTCGTAGAGATCTTGCCAGGCGACCCCGACAAGAGCGCCGAGGCTGTCCATAACCGCTACCAACCCGAATTCAGAACCTGGATTCACCGCACCAATATTGGTCTTGACGCCTTTATGGACAACGAGGAATTCACGGGTTGGGCCACCGATCTGACCACTGGTAAACCGCTTCAAGGGGTCACGATCTCTTTGCCGGGCTCAAACGCCAAGGGTGTTACAGGTGCCAATGGTACCGTTACTTTCGCCCTTCCCGCCGCGTCGTCCGAACTAACCGGCATCATGGTAGGAACCAAAGGTGACGACACGAGCTTCCTACCAGAAGTCTTCTATTCACGGGGTACTTCGCAATTCTACAAAAAGAACTACGGCTCGCAGATGCGTTGGATGGTCTTCGACGATCGTGGCATGTACAAGCCCAGCGAAGAAGTTCATATCAAAGGATTTGTCCGAAACATTGAGATGGAGAAAGGCGGCGATATGAGCCTCGTGTCTGGCTCTCCCAAGTTCGATTGGACCGTCTACGACGCCCAAAACGTCGAGCTCGCCAAGGGACAAACCGAAACCACTGCGCTTGGAGGCTTCGACCTCAAGTTTAAGCTCCCGGACACCCCAAATCTTGGCTACGCACGGATTGAGTTTAGGAATTACGGCTACCATACCCACTCCTTCCAGATTCAGGAGTTCCGCACCCCCGAGTTTGAGGTCAGCGCTCGCGCACCCGAAGGCCCGCACCTTATGGACGCTGAGGCGAGTGCAACCGTCTCCGCTAATTATTATGCGGGTGGGGCACTCACCAACGCCGAGGTCAACTGGTCCATTCAGGCCACTGAATCCTCTTACACGCCGCCCAATCAGTCCAAGTACAGCTTCGGCATGTGGACCCCTTGGTGGCGCGCCTACAATCAGTCTGGCGGCAACACCACGTATCAAAGTCTGAGCGCTAAGACAGACGCGGCAGGCGAGCACACCGTGCAATTGAAATTCGGCAAGAAGCTTCCTCCAAAGCCGATGAGTGTGAAGGCGTCGGCCACCGTGATGGACGTCAACCGTCAGGCATGGACTTCTGCAACGAATCTCTTGGTCCACCCGAGCCTCTTCTACGTAGGTATGCGCTCCGAGCGATACTTCGTTGAGCAGGGCGAACCTCTTGAAGTCAAGCTGGTCGTCAGTGATATCGATGGCAACCTGACCGCGAATCGTCCAGTGAAAGTCCGCGCCTCCCGCGTGAAATACTCGTGGAAGAACGGCGAATATGTCGAAGAACTGGCGGACACCCAGGAATGTGATTTCACCTCGTCCGAGGCTGAGCATACCTGCACGTTTAAGTCCGATGTTGGCGGAACCTACAAGATCGCGGCGACCACCGTGGACGACTACGGCCGCCCAAATTACACCGAAATCACGCGCTGGGTCTCTGGCGGCAAAGTCCCTCTTTCCCGCAAGGTGACTATGGAAGAGGCGACACTCATTCCTGATAAGGAAGTCTACGCCGTAGGTGATACCGCAGAAATCTTGGTGCAAAGCCCGTTTGTGCCTGCTGAAGGCATCATGACGATCAGACGCCAGGGTATCGTGGAGCAGAAACGGTTCACCATGACCGAGTCTACAACGGTGCTCAACGTGCCGCTCAAGAGCGCGTACATCCCGAATGTCTTTGTTGGCGTGGACCTCGTTGGAGCCGCACCACGTCTCGACGCCCGGGGCGAACCAGATACAAAGCTCCCCAAACGGCCGGCAATTGCCTCGGGGATGCTCGCCATCAAAGTTCCACCGACCGAGCGAATCCTCGATGTTCAGATCAAGCCATCGGCTACCCGCGTGGCACCAGGCACCAAAACAAGCGTTGCGCTTGAGGTCAAGGACGCCAATGGAAACCCCGTCAAAGACGCCGAAGTTGCTATTGTAGTCGTAGACGAGGCGGTGCTCGCCCTGAGCAGCTACGCCATGCAAGATCCGATGGCCATCTTCTACGCCGACCGCGCGGATGGAATGCAAGCCTTGCATCAACGCCCCTACGTGGAGCTCGTGGACCCAGCGGCACTTCAGCCCGTTGAGGAAGCACCGATGGGCTCGAGCGCCGACAAAGGCTCCCGAGAGATGATGAAGAAGTCCGCTCCGAGGCGCGCACGCGCTGAGGCTCCGATGGAGGAAGCTGCTGCGCCAGCACCCATGGCCATGGCCATGGCTGATTCCGAGATGGAGATGGACGAAGGAGCTCCCGTCGACGTGGGTGGTGCCTCCGACGCACCCATCGCCGCTCGAACAAACTTCAACCCATTGGCACTCTTCGCCCCGGCCAAACGCACCGATGCATCCGGTAGAATCTCCGTGGACATCCAGATGCCGGACAACCTAACGCGTTACCGAATCATGGCCGTCGCGGTTCAAGGCGCGAACAAATTCGGCACATCCGAGAGCAATGTCACGGCGCGTCTCCCTGTCATGGTGCGCCCAAGTGCGCCTCGCTTCCTGAACTTCGGGGACAAATTCGAGCTTCCCATCGTGGTTCAGAACCAGACGGACGACCCGATGACGGTCTTCGTGGCAACCCGCGCCTCGAACCTGACCTACACAGCAGGGCAGGGGCTTAGCGTTCAAGTACCGGCTAACGAGCGTGTGGAAGTTCGCTTTCCGGCAACCACTCAGGAAGCCGGCACCGCCCGGTTCCAGGTCGGAGTTTCGGCAGATACCAAAGTTGGAAACTTTTCCGACGCAGCCGAGATCGCACTGCCCGTCTGGACACCCGCTACGAGCGAAGCATTCGCAACCTACGGCGAGATCGACAAGGGGGCCATTGCTCAACCCGTAAAATTCCCAGAAGAAGTCTGGCCGCAATTTGGCGAGCTCGAGGTCACGACCTCGTCCACAGCCTTGCAGTCGCTCACAGACGCCTTCCTCTATCTCTACCACTACGACTATGAGTGTGCAGAGCAGATCTCCTCGCGCATGATCTCGGTGGCGGCGCTACGCGACGTGCTCACAGCGTTCAAGGCTGAGGGTATGCCGTCGGCAGCAGAAGTTCAGAAGTCGATGAGCCGCGATATCGAAGAGTTGGTCGACCGACAAAACTACGATGGTGGATTCGGATTCTGGCGCCGCGGGCAGCCTTCGTGGCCGTACGTAAGCCTGCATGCCGCTCATGCGCTGCAGCGCGCCAAGATGAAGGGCTACGCCGTTCCAGACCAGGCTCTGCAGCGTGCGAAGAATCACCTTCAAAATATCGAGAACTACATCCCGCATTATTACGGGGAGTGGACTCGACTGCATATCATTTCCTACTCACTCTACGTGCGCGGCCTGATGGGTGAGTACGATACGGCAAAAGCGCGTGAGGTAATGCGAAGAGCTGGCAAGCTCGAAGACCTCTCGTTTGAATCTGTGGGTTGGTTGCTCGGTGTCTTCGCCAACAAAGAAAAGGGCGCACCAGAGGTGGCTGAGATTCGTCGGTTCCTCAACAACCGCGTCACAGAAACCGCCGGTAACGCTCACTTTGCGGCAGCGATGAACGACGGCCACCACCTCATTCTTCACTCCGACCGCCGTGCAGACGGTGTGATCCTTGAGGCGCTGATGGACGACCAGCCGAAGACCGACCTGGTACCGAAGATCGTCAAGGGCCTCATGGCGCACCGCAAGAAAGGCCGCTGGGGTAATACCCAGGAGAACGCCTTCGTGCTCCTCGCCCTGGATAAGTACTTCAATATCTATGAGAAAGAGACACCCGACTTTGTGGCTCGCGTGTGGCTCGGTGACCAGTTTGCCGGTGAGCATAAATTCAAAGGCAGAACCACCGAGCAGCATGAGATCGACATTCCGATGAGCTTTGTGGCGGAGCACGTCAAAGACACCACAAATCTCTATCTGCAAAAAGACGGAAAGGGTCGTCTCTACTACCGCATCGGTATGAACTACGCGCCTAAGTCCCTCTTTGTGGACGCGGCCGATCACGGCTTCACCGTGGAGAGAACCTATGAAGGCATGGACAGCCCACACGACGTCAAACTTCGGCCAGACGGCGTTTGGGAGGTCAGGGCGGGTGCGCGTGTGAAAATCAAGCTCACCATGGTGGCTGAGACCAGACGCTACCATGTCGCCCTTGTTGACCCGATTCCAGCCGGCTTTGAAACGCTAAACCCCGCGTTGGCCACTACTGAAGATCTGCCTCAGGATCAGGCGATGAACTCGGGTCGTGGAGGCTTCCATTGGTGGTGGTGGAGTCGGCCGTGGTTTGAGCACCAGAATATGCGAGATGAGCGCACTGAGGCCTATACCTCGCTACTCTGGGGCGGTGTGCACGAATACACCTACTACGCGCGCGCAACTACGCCCGGCGAGTTTGTGGTGCCGCCTACCAAAGCCGAGGAGATGTATTCACCTGAAACCTTTGGTCGCAGTGCGAGTGCCCGCGTAGTGGTCAAGTAGACCTACTGGATTCTAGACCTGTGGAACACGTTCAAGAATAGAACTCCTCCAAGCGTACTAAAAACAAGCGCAAATGGTGCAAAGCCAAGTGTGTTCATGATTTGGCTAAAGAATGACATGCTTGAAAGAGCTGTTGCACCCGCAATCGGGGAGTCCGACTCGAGCTTCACCACAATGAAGAGGGCGGAAAGCCACTGAATTCCAACCGCTGAAAGGTAGTACATTGGGATAGAGACAATTCCTGACAAGAAGCCAACCATCGCAGCCTGTACCTGCCGCGCCTTACTCTCCTTCTCTAAGAATAGAGTGGCGCTGACTGAGGCCCCTCCAAAAATAATCGATGGCAGACAGCAGCACAGGTTTCCAAGCCCAGGTATTTGTTGCTCAATAGGCGTCCTAAACCCTGCAACAAGTCCAGCCAGGACGCCGAAAAGAATTGAGAAAATTACGAATTTTGCAGTGGACACACGCCCCTCCGGGGAAAAGGGCAGCGTCGCGGTCAAAACTCAAAGGCAATTCAACTGCCTAGTCTTTGACCCGGATACTTCAGGCCGCCCAAAATTTATTCTCTACTGAACTCGAAGTTACCGGATCGCCACGAACTAGGCAACAACTTACGCGGTCTTCAGACGAATTGCCTTCGGGTGCATGAAGAATGTCGCAGGGGCCTGACCAGGCGACTCACCATCCAAATCAAGGAAGAGCGTGGAATTCGACTCAGGACGAATCGCCACAGTAGTGGCATTGCGCCTTGAGACGCCTTCAATCCCGAGGTGTTCAGCCTTGTAGATTTTGCGGATCAACGTTGCCGATTCTTTTCTCGGCAAGTCTGAGAAAATCACGACCTGGAACTTCCCATCATCGAGCTGGGCGCCCGGCGCGACCCACATACCACCACCGAAATACTCGCCGTTCGCGATCACCACGTTGAAGAACCGGTCTTGGAGCTCTTCCAGGTCGTCGATCCGAACCGTAAGCGGACGGTTTTGATACTTGAACCACGTCACGCTCGAGGCCAGACCGAAGCTCAGTTTACCGCCCAAGCCCTTCCACATCGAGTTGGTCATTCGGTCTACAAGACCACCAATTCCGCCGCTGGCCACGTTCACAAAGGTTCTGAACTCGAGTGGGCCGCGCTCGCTCACATAGACGCTATGTCCGAGGTCGATCTGCCGAAAATTCGTACCGCCCAAAAGCTTGATGGTTTCGTTCACACCGCCCATGGCACCGACCGTGCGCCGGAAGTCCCCCCCTGTGCCCATCGGTACGAACCCAAACACGGCGTCGGGATTGATTGGTGTGGGAAGATACTTATCCTGGCGGCGGATAAACCCGTCTTCGAGCGTGAAGTTCTCTTTGGTGTCGGTCTTCTCAAAGAACCCGTTTACAACCTCATTGATCGTGCCGTCGCCACCTACCGCAACCACCATTTCCCAACCCGCTTTGAGCGCTTCACGCGCCAATAACGTGGCGTGCCCAGGACCCTCCGTAAAGGCGATGTCCAGGGTCTCGATCTGTGCTCTCAAGAGCCGCTCCACCGGCTCCCATTCGCGCTTTACGGAACCAGCCCCACTCTGGGGATTCGCGATAACGAAGGTACGAAAACTAGGCATCAAAACTCCTCATGACATCAGACGCCACAGGCTTCACAGATGATTTCGAGTAGGTCGCTGGCGGCTTTGTTATCCTTTGCACGCCGAAACGATTTCTTGCAGGTGGCCGAGCCACAAACCACGCGGGTGCCGCCTTCGCGCTCGAGCTGGTCAACTCGCTCACGAGCCGCACGCTCGCTCGCCGCAGGAGCCACCACGTGATAGTGCGCGGGCCCGCCACAACACGGCGCGTCTTCTCGATTGAACTGAAATTCTTGGAAACCATCCAAGACCGCGGCGGCCACGACCCGAGTCTCGTCATAGAGGTTCAAATGGCGACCCACGAAGCACGAATCGTGAAGAAAGACGCCGTCGCCGCTCACCTTCTCCATAACCGGAAGGTCCTCCACAAGATCCGCCAAAAGCTCCAGCATATGCCGAGTTTTCGGACCCTGAGCCCCCTGGCCGAGCGACCCGTCATTGCGTGTCATTGCCACCGAAGCCGCACAGTCGGTGATCAGAAGGTCGGCGGGACCAAGGGCGTCCAGCATATTGGTACGATGCGCGTCGTATTCGCGCTTTGCACCCGCCGCAAGGAGCGGAAATCCGCAGCACGCAAAGCCCTCTCCTTGATCGCGAGTGAAGAGTCGAACTCGATAGCCGAGCAATTTATGCAAGAGTTTACCAACCCTCAAGACCAGCTGTGGGTAATGGTGTCGGGTTTCGCAGTCGGGCATGTATACGGTCCGAGAGCGATAATCGAAAATTTCGTGGACCGACCCAATCTCGGGGAATTCGTCCAGATTTCGCGACTCAGGATGCGGAGAATTAGCTTCCGCAAAGAAGTCCACAAATCCATCCAAGACCTCGGGCACAAAACCCTCATCACGCGCCCATTCCCGCGCCTGTAGCATGGCTTTCGGCACGTCGTTATCGTGTTTGCACCATGTCTCACAACGCTTGCAGAGCATGCAGTGATAAAACGTCTCAGCAACCTCTTCGTTGAGTTCAACCGCGTCATGACGCGCGTTCTCCAAAAGCCGCATCAGGGCCCATGGCGTCACGGTTTCGCGGTTCTCAGCTTCAGCCGCCGGGCACGAAAACCTGCAGAGTTTTGGGCAATACGTACAATACGCAGTGGCGCGATCTGTGGCTGCTCCAAATGTCTTCATACTGCGTCCTGCTCGTGAATTCTCAAGGGCCCATCGCAAGAATGCGTTTCGGGTCGAGTTCGTGCTTTAAATGTTGCGCCCAATGCGGCCAGTGTACAGCCTCATCATTGGCTACAACGTGTGCGTCCAGTACCAAATTGGCAATCGCGCTCGGAAGCTCGGCTCCAACATGCCCTTTGGGGTACGTGACGAACACCGAGCCCCGATGCCGCGTCAAATCCATAATCTGAAGGCTCTCAGCCTCTGGGCCAACTTCGTCGCATACCATAGAGAGATGTTGCAAAGACGTCGTGATCTTGACCGTGCGAGTAGCGCTCGGGCACTCGCGCCTCTCTGGATGATTCGCTTCGAGCTCTGCCCGCACCTGCCGCACTTCCTCGGCACCTCCATCGGCGCGCCCGCCAAGTGACTCGACGAGCGAATCACAAACCTTGAGCACACGCTCCAAGCCGTGGGCGCTGATGCTTAGCGTACCATCCCAATGCGCCCACGAGACGCGTAGCCCGGCATCCAAGAGCTGCCGCCAAATATCGAGCATTTGCTCAGCGTCCACATTTTCGAACCGCCAAAGGCGCGCGTCACTCGGCTTCCAAGCCACAAAACTCGCGTCTACAATCGCCCCGACCAACCCTTCCGAACCCGCATACAACCAACGAAAATCTGGCCCGCTAGCCTTTCGTGGTGCCGCCAAATACTGGTAATCACGCTGCCCCGGACTCACTGAAGTTAGGGCCACCATGAATCCCCGAAGGTCGCCGTCCCAGAGCTCTTTATGGCACGCCTCATGCCGAGCCAAGAGCCCGCCAATCGTCGATGTGCTTGGGTAGAGCCGTGTGCGCTCCATGCTCAAACCGCGTTCCTCCGCGGCGCTCTGTAAGGCCTGCCATCGAATTCCACACTCAACCCGGATGAGCTTGCTCTCACGGTCCACCGAAATCACATCCGCGATATTTTCGGTACGAACCACATCAAACGAGCGCTCCCCAATCACCGACGGTCTCAAGTGCTGGCCATCACCCACTAATAAGAGCGGTGCGTCCTTGGACTCCCTGAAAGCATCTCTTAGCTCACCCGCGTTCTCGGGCCAGTACTCGGCGCGTGGAGTCGGGAGATGTCGTTTTGAGTAGAAAGTCTTTGCAAAGCGTTTTTTAGACTTCATATCGCCCCCGTAATGAACGGCGCGGAATCGCGGTAAACCTTGCCCGGATTCATGATTCCGTCTGGGTCGAACGTGTGTTTGAGCGAGTCGAAGAGCTCTTGGCCGCCCGGATGGTCATGCTTGGTCCACGCCGCCTTCGACATCCCTACACCGTGGTGGTGCGCTATGCTTCCGCCCGCCCGCGCCACCGCATCAAGCGCGGTCTGCCACGTGGTCTGATAACGCTCAAGCGTGTTGTCCAAATCCGAACCAAATCCCGCAAACGTGAAGTAGATCGAGCTACCCTCGGGATAGACGTGACTAAAGTGCGCCATCACCAAAACGTGCGGCGCGAGAGCCCGTCGGACCGACGCGTGCAGGTGGTTGAGGTTTGACCACGTGGTGGAGACCTCCATCGTGTCTACAAATGCGCCCGCATCAAACATCGCCGACTGCTTATAAGAGACGTCCATTCGGTGCTTCAACCAGTGTTTGCCTGGACCTTCGCCAAGGTCTGCGCCGTGGCGCGCCAACAACTCAAACGCAGCATGGGCTTCTTCGCGGGCCAGCGCCTCGCCCTCAAAACCAATGACCAACAAACAATCGCCAGGAAGCACGTCGATCAGAGTATTGATCGCGATGGGTTGCCCCAATACACGCCCCAGCACAGCCTTTGAAACCTGCGAGATACGCCCCTGAATCTCGTTGTCGATATCAAAGGGCAAGACCTCTAGCGCCATCTCCCCGAGCTTCGACGTGAGGATCTTCGCGCGCAGTGAATCCGACCCTTTGCCCGATTTGCGTTTGGCGATCAGAGAGTCAAACGCGTCGTAGAGACGCACCACAGATGGCCTAAGGCCAAGCTGCATCATCTCGCGAATCGCCACAAAGGCGTCTTCGACACTTGGAAACTGAAATCCACGGTAGATGCGCTCGGTCGGACTTGGGCCGATTCGAAGTGTCGCGTCCGTGAGAATGCCTAGAGTACCCTCCGAGCCCACAAACAACTGAGTGGGGTCCGGTCCGCAGTCCGCCACCATATGCCGCGGCCTCGCGCTATACGGATCAGGCGCCGTATCAAAGACCTCGCCCGCGCCCGTAACCGCCCGCATCGAGACCACCATGTCCTCGATTTTACCCCAACGACTCGAGGTTTGACCGGCGCTGCGTGCGGCCAGGTATCCACCGAGTGACGAGCAATAGAGCGAGCTTGGATAGTGACCAAGGGTCAGGCCGTGGCGGTTGAGCTCGCGCTCAAGAATCATCCCGATGACGCCCGTCTGCGCGTGGACCGTCATGTCGGAGCGCCGCGGCGTCGAAATCTTGCGCAGCCGCTTCAAATCCACCACTACGCCGTTGCCATCAGCTACGGCACCCCCGCAAACCCCGCTGCCCGCGCCGTAAGGAACGATAGGCGTGCCCGCGTTTCTGGCCCAATGGATGATGCCCAGTATCTCGTGCTCGTTTTTCGGCTGAACAATTGCGGCGGGTTGATGCCTCTTGAGCTGCCTTCCGCGGGTCAAAATGATGCCGCGAGGCCAACAATCGTTGTTATAGGCGAGTTTGTCGGGGCCCGACGTAAGTACGAATTCACCGCCTACTATCTCGCTGAGATCGCGGACCAGAGTTTTTGGCGGGGCTTCAAATAGAGGTTTTCCCATAAATTGACTCTAGCTCTCTGACACGGTGCGTCACAGAACATTACACCACCGCCTAAGCGCGTGTCGAGAGCCACTCCACTAGCCGCTTAAATCCCTCGTCCGGTTGCATAACCGGTGAGTAGCCAAAGTCCCGTTTGGCGGGCCCCATATCGTACCAATGGCTCGTCGCGAGCTGCTGAGCCACAAACCGAGTCATGCGTGGCTCCGACTTCAGCCCGAACGTCCGATGCACAAATTCGAGCATGCTCCCGGCTGTGTAGGCGGCCTTGGGGGAGACATGCTTCGTAATCGGGGGAACGTCCAGCTCCTTGAGCAAGCTGTTGATCCAATCCCAGAGCACAACGGGCGCATCATCACTGATGAAGTAGGCTTTGCCCGCCGGCCCGTCGGAATCCTCAAGTCTGTCCAAGGCCTGAACATGCGCTACGGCGGCGTTGTCTACGTATGTGAGGTCCACTCGGTTCTTGCCTTCGCCAACAATCTTGAGTCTGCCTTGCCTAGCGGCGTCCACCACGCGCGGAATCAGATGCGGGTCACGAGGCCCCCAGATCAAATGTGGCCGCAACGCCGTGACTTTCAAACTTTCATCATTCGCCGCAAGAGCGAGGGCCTCAGCCTGAGCTTTAGTCTCAGGATAATAGGCGAGAAACCGCTCAGGGTAGGGCAGATCGTTGGAGCTCCCTTCGGCGTCAGAACCGTCGAAAGTCACACTCGGCGAGCTCGTAAATACAAGTTTGTTGACGCCCATCAGTTTACACGCCTCGACCACGTTCTCAGTAGCCTTCACGTTGCTCGCCACGTAGTCGTCATACGTTCCCCAAACGCCCGCTTTTGCTGCCGTATGGATGACCGCATCCTGACCCTCAACGGCCCCCGCACAGGCCTTTGCATCAGCAAGATCGCCACGAAACGTCATAGCCCCTAACGCACGAAGTTCCGGATAATCGCCGCGTGCAATGATGCTCACATCATCGCCGCGCTCGACGAGCTGCTCCACGATCGCGCGCCCCAAAAACCCACCGCCACCAGTGACCAAAACCTTCATCGGCTACCTCGGCCAAGTATCAGACCAGAAAAAAACGCACCCAGCTCACGCGCCTTTTCCGCACTCATCATCGGAATATGAACGAATACGGCATCAAACCCCTGTACTCCGCGACCAAGCCTCAACGCATGGAAATAGAGCGCATTGCACACATAATCTCCGGCATCACGCGACACGCGCGCTTCCAACCCTGGGCTGGCCTCATTCCAGGCATCTCTCCAATCGAAGACCGGCAGGCCAGTCTCAAGAGCACAAGGGGCCCCTTCAACCAGATAACCCCGCTCGAATGCATTATGCGCAAATCGCTCAAACTCGATCTTGTCTCGAGCTGCGGCCAAACCGAAGGAGATCAACATTGTGTTCGGCCCCACAAACTCTTGGGCATCTTTAAGCGCGTCCTCAAACGTGACCTTGAGCAGGTGCGCTTCCACACCCTCAAAGCCGGCGTCAGGCGCTACCTCCTCCACGAACCCCTTAGCAGCCTCCCAGGATGGGTTGAACGTGTGTTCCCCAAAAGCCTCGAAGCCAGTGACGACCAGTTTCAATAGCCCAGCCCTTCACCGCATGAGCAAGCAGGATCCCAACCATCCAAATACGTGGCGAAGTCAGTGCCTTCATGGTCATCACGTGCACCACCCGGACATACGCAGACGTCACGTTGAGCACAATCGAGCCCCGCATGCTCCGGTGGAAGGCTCATGCCCATGAACTCAGCCTTATCCCAGCTATCGCTCATGTTATCGGACGTCCCGTCACAATCATCGTCAAGGCCGTTGCAGATCTCAGGCATTTTGCCCGACGTTGGATCGCAAACATCGGTGGAGCCCACGCAGATATAGACGCCTTGCGAGCACCGCATGCGGTCAAGCTGCGAAGGGGTATAGGCTCCATTCTCGTAGTCGTAGGTGCATGGTTGGCCGACGAGCGTGCAAGCACACGCAATCTCGGTGGTGACCTTCGTGATCTGACTTGTCTGAATGTCTTCGCAGAGGCGGTCCGAAAGCTTCACGAAACGCCTGGAGGCCCCCGTAAACTCCCATCCCTCATCCTCGTACTCATCGGCCGCAGTCTCACTCATTCCCCGCGATTCGAGCTCGTCCGGTAAGGTGTCTCCAGACCCAACAGGCGGAATTGGAATCTCGGCACCAAAGACCGAATGGAAGATTTTTACCTCAGTAGCATCAGGGTCTGCGTCGGCCTCAGGGTTTGGATACCCCGGCGGAATATCTAGCTCAAAGATGCAGCTCGAACCGGTCACGATCGAGAGGAGTTCATCCTTAATGTCTGAGCCGTTTGCCTCGATACTCCCCGTGCAACTCAAACCTCCTCCAACAGCGTTCACGCAGTCGTTGGATCCGCAGCCGCTCGTGGTCGTGCTTGAGAACAAAGTGCTTACGTCAACGTTGCAGATATCAACCTGGTCAGCTGGGTCACAAGGAGCAGACGCGCCCTGACAACAATGGCCTGTGCCGCCGGCAGCAGCGAAGGCCGAGTTGATGTTCTCATTACTGCCAGCTCCAAATCCAACCACGTAGGTGGTCACTTGCGGGTTATTGGTCCGTCGGTTTGCATCACAGAGAAAGTCTACGGTATTTCGAGCCTGGTTGCTCGCGGCAGTTGAGCCGTTGTCGCTTGGTTCACCGTCAGAAATCAAAATGGCGATATTCGGGCGGCTCGAATCGCGCAACTCGTTGGTGTCGCGAATATACCGTGCGGCCTCTCCCGTGGGCGTTCGACCGTTGGGACCGTTGTTAGCCAACCATGTGATGACATCGGGTGCACTATCCTCACCTACGGTTTCCGCGCTGTAGGCAAAGGGAGCATTGCTGCCGCCTGGGAAGTACGCGAGCCCAAGCCTCACATCGTCGCAATTTCCCGGACAAGCCCCGGGATCGTAGATACTGTTAGCCACATCTCCGATAGCAAACCGCGCAACCTCGTATTTGGTCTCTTCATCGGAGTCGCCCAAGATATCCTCGCCGCTATCTTGGTTCATCGAGCCTGACATATCCAGCATCATCAAGACGTTCGGAGCCGTGGGGCCAATCGCGTGCTCGGTGGGAGGATAACAAGAGAATACGTACTGGGCTGAAGCCTGTGCACTCAAGGACATCGCCGCTGCGACTATTGCAAATTGAAGCGTTTTCATTGGATGTCCACCGTAAATGAGTAATCACCATTCGAAGGCGTCGACGTATCGATCACGAAGAAATAATCTCCGTCCTCGGCCACCGTCCACGTCAACACATCGCCCAGGTCGTTTCGCCCAACACACGTTGGCGCCGCCGCATCACACGTGCTCAGCACTGCAATCACCTGGTCTTGGGCATCGGACGACGCATCCACGGTCACAACCTGGCCGGCAGTGAGTCCCGGCACCCTGAGTACCAAGTCCTGTCCGGTCGAGCGGAATCCCGAATTACCAGTAGTTCCGCAGGACACTTCACCCTCGAAGTTAAAGACCGATTCCAATGCGGTGACATTCCCGGCATAAGTGCCAGGCGCCGTCACCTCAATCGCGCTATCGCACGTATCGCCCAAACAGGCGCCTTCTTCACAACCCGCCGGACAATTCAAGGTTACAACACCGCTCGCGCGGCATTCCTCAATATGGCCTTCTGCGCAGGTGCGGCTGCCAAATGGTGCGCACTCAGATTCCGTAAAGCTGAGCTCGATCTCAAACGCACCCTTATCAAAGCCGACTTCTGGCTCAACCACGAGGAAGTACTCCTGCCCGGCGACCACCGGGAACGTAATGCGCTCAGAGGTGTTACACGTGGCTACGTCAGCTGCGCTTTCGCATCCTCCGCGTCGAACCTCCATCAACCAGTTGACCGCTGCGTCCGTGGTCAACTCCATGGTCGCCGTTCCGCTTCCTTCTGCCGTAAACGAAAACGCGTTTTCAGCACCGTTGAACGCGCCGGCCATGCCGCACGTGGTGCTCAACGTATCCACGAATCCGGTCGTGTCACCATTCAACGTGTGCGTCTGGTCCATCGAAAGCTCGCCGAGTTCGTTGACCTCATCACACGCAAGCTTTGATGCTTCAGGAACACAATCCCCTCGAACACACTTCTCACCCGCCTCGCAGGTCACCGTGTCACACTCTGCGCCCGGATTATTCGTAGGGCCCTGATCATCCTCGGGCTGGTCCACATCCATATCCGCCACGTTATTAGGGTCGGGCATGTCCTGGTTCATGTCGTTAGTTGGCGGGACGAAAGGGGGAGGGGTTGACGATTTGTCGTCCCCGCAACCCAACGCGAGCGCCAGAATGGGAATGAGCAGCCTGAGCATACTGGTCCTGTGTCAATATTCTGTCTCTATTCAACTCGAAACCCAACCTCGGGTCAAGTACTCCCCGATCAATACCGTTGATTCGAAAGCAAGCTTAGGGTTAAAAGGCTCGGCGAAATTCCGAATTTGGAGAAAAACATGAAAGTTGCAGTGATGGGTACGGGATACGTTGGACTTGTAACAGGCGCTTGCCTTGCCGATGCCGGAAACCACGTAATCTGCGTAGACGTGGATGAGCGCAAAGTCCAAATGCTCCGCGAAGGCCATATTCCGATCTACGAAGAAGGCCTCGAGCCTATCGTGCAAAGAAACGTCCAGGCGAACCGCCTCGAGTTCACTACCGAATCGGCCGAAGCTATCCAAAATTCGGATATCATCTTCATCGCGGTGGGCACGCCTTCTGATCACGACGGCTCCGCAGACCTCAAGTACGTGCTTCAGGTGGCTGCGACCATCGCCGACAATCTCAACTCCGAGAAAATCGTGATCTGCAAGAGCACCGTGCCCGTTGGAACGTGCGACCTCGTTCGCGAGACCATCGCAAAGCGCACGGACACGCCATTTCACGTGATCTCGAACCCTGAATTCCTCAAGGAAGGCTCCGCCGTCCAGGACTTTCAGTCTCCAGACCGCGTCATCATCGGTTCCTCAGACTCCAATGCCGCTGAAACCGTAGGCGAGCTCTACAAGCCGTTCATGCGCAGACGTGACCGAATCGTCTACATGGATGTCCGCAGCGCCGAGATGACCAAGTATGCGTCCAACGCCATGCTCGCCACCAAGATTTCGTTCATGAACGAGATCGCAAACCTTTGCGACCGCGTGGGTGCCGACGTCGAGAAAGTCCGTGCGGGCATGTCTCTCGACGAGCGAATCGGCCCGCACTTCATCTTCCCAGGCGTGGGCTATGGTGGCTCGTGCTTCCCTAAGGACGTGCGTGCTCTCTCGAGACTCGGCGCAGAAAACGACTTCTTGACCGCGCTTTTGAATTCCGTGGAAGACGTCAACAATCGCCAGAAACTCAGACTCGTGCACGACCTCAAAGAGCACCTCGGGTCACTCAAAGGTAAGACAATCGCGGTTTGGGGCCTCTCGTTTAAGCCTAAAACCGATGACGTGCGCGAAGCACCCGCGCTCGTCGGAATTGAGCGCCTCGTCTCCGAAGGCGCAACCGTGCGAGCAACCGACCCAGTAGCACTCGAAAACGCACAAGAAGAGCTCGCTCACCTCGGTGATAAAGTGAGCTTCTACAAGGACGAATACGAGACTATCAAAGGCGCAGACGCCCTTTTGATCTTTACCGAGTGGAATCAATTCCGCAGCCCAGACTTCAAAAAAATGAAGGAAATCATGGCCGCTCCCGTCATATTCGATGGACGTAACCTCTACTCCACCGCAAAAATGCGTGAGTACGGGTTCCATTATGACAGCATCGGCAGGCCGACGGTTTGAAACACCTTGTACTCATCCTCATCTTCCTCTCTCCCTCCCTAAGTTTGGCGCAGGAGCCTAAACCTCCCGAAGTCAAACAAGGTGGGGAGGTTGCGGCAGATGTCGGGGTGGGACAAATCGACGAAGACTGGTTTGTAACCACGCGGGTGACTTTCGGCTTTCAGCTGCCTGTCCCCCGCGTAGATTGTACACCTGCTGAGTGTATGACCGCCCTCAAATTCGGGGTCCAAGTGCCACTCAGGTGGCGAGTCGTGGACAACGCTCCCGAAGACGAGGGCACGCTTCGAGACGAAGATTGGGATGAAACCGCCGATTACTTCAAGATCTTGAGGTTCGTAGAGTACGGCGCCCCAAACGAGCCTCTCCATGCGCGCGTCGGAGAGCTCGGCCCCGTGACCGTGGGCCATGGAACCCTGGTCAACGGGTACCTCAATGTGATTACACCGGATGCGTTTCGCTGGGGCATTCACTCCAACGTCAATACGGTCTACGGCGGTGCGCAATTCATGCTCAATGATGTGGTGGACCCGAACATCTGGGCCACCCGTATCTATGCCCGCCCGTGGGGCTTCATCGACCAAGAATCATTCTGGCACCGACTCGCCGTGGGCTTTACCGTGGCGGCCGATGCCTCGGCTCCGCTTGAGCTGCGACGCGACATCAACGGTGAGATTGTGGTCGAGCCGGGCGTTGCGCCCGAAGTCTCGGACCAAACATGGACCACCTTCACCGGCATCGACGTTGAGCTAAGTCTCCTCAACACCGAGCTCATCCGGCTCACTCCTTACACCGACTTTAACGTGCATTGGGGTCAGAGCCCCGGATACCACCTCGGTGTGCTCGCTTCTATCTCTCCGCTTGAGACCTTGCGCGTTGATTCAAGACTCGAGTTCCGATGGCTCGGCGAGAACTATATCGCAGACTATTTTGGCGCCCTTTATGAGGTGGAACGCTACCAGTTCAGCGGTTGGGGCTCGCCATTGCCCGCACCCAAGCTACGCGTTGCCGCCAATCGCGACCAAGGCAGCGTGCTCGGCCTCTACGGCGACCTCGGCTTTACCTTCTTCGATTTCATCCGGGTGTGGGGCTCTTATGCCGATTACGAAGGACCAGATAACGGCTCGCTAAGACTGCGCTTGGACCTCTCCCGGGTTGGCCCCGTTCAGCTAGGCGCCTTCTACGCCAAAGACGGAATGGACTCGCCGCTCGATATCGCCGACTTGGACCAAGCTCTTCTTGTGGCTGAGGCCCGCTACTACGTCTTCGGACCCGCCTACGTACGTGCCGATTACACCCGCACCTGGCGCCTCGTGGACGACGGCTCCTACGATTCCATCGACACCTGGAATATCGGTGGCGGGGTTGCCTTTCAGTTCTAGGGAACGTGGCGACTTGACAAAACGGCGAGTCTAACGCTCTATGTTGGGCTTCTTACGCCGACTTACCTAAGATTTCGCGCGAGTCTACGACATGAAACGACTGCCTCTACTACTCCTCTTCGCCGCCCTTTGGCTCAGCGCCTGTGATGGTTGCAAATCCAAAGAGGAGAAAATCCCAGAAACACCTGAAGCCCGCATCACTGCTATTGCTTCGACGCTTCCGCAAAATGCCGAAGCCGCCATGTTCATGGGGGATTTGAAGGGAACCCGTGAAGCGCTCAACTTGGTCAAAAACAAGTTGCCAGACACCACCGTTGTGGATGGCTATGCGAAGCAGTTCCAGTCGCAGTTTGGGATTGACCCACTCGACCGTGAAAGTTGGGTTCAGGCAGGTATCGCGCCGGATTCCTCCGTCATGGTCGGCGCCTACAGAAGCCGCGTGCTCTTCTTTACCTACGTCGAGAACAAGCAGCAATTTGAGCGCATCTTGACCGAGAAGGCTAAGAACGCTTTCCAAATTCAGGCCGTGACCAAGAACCAGTCCATCGGCGGCCACCAGATGAAGGTGCTTTCCGACGACCCGGGTCTCCAAATCGCGTGGCTCTACAAAGGAAAGCTCGCCATGGTGGTCCTCCCTGCGACCAGCACCGAGGGCGCGCTCAACGATGGCTCTGCCTCACTCATTCTGGCTGAGCTCGCGAGTGTCAAAGAAGAGGAATCTCTCGCCAAGACCACCGCATTCAAAGGTTATCATGACCGGTTTGCCTCCTCACATCCGCTCTCCGCATTCGTAAACCCAAGTGTTTATGCCGACGACCCAGAAGTACTCAAAGCCGCAGAAGAGGATCCGAACGCCAAGGCTGGAATCGCCTGGGCCAAGGAGAACTTGATTTGGGCAGGCCTCGGTCTCAAGGCATCCGATAAGGCCGTTGAGCTCGATGGTGGGCTTGGACTTAAGCCCGAGCTCGCCGAGGCGGCAAAGGCTGCTGCCAAAGCTGGTGCAAAGATCGACTGGACAGGGTTCGCAACCGAGAACGTTTTGCTCGGGCTTCGTGTGGCTGTGGATTGGCCAAAACTCTGGCAAACCGCACAGGCCTCTATGCCTGATGACCAGCGCCGCGCTATGCTCCGCGACCTCAAAGAAGCAGGCAACGGCATTAACCTCGACATCGAGGAAGACCTGATCAAAAGGCTCACTGGGAACGTCGGTCTCTTCTTTTATGGCATCGGAAGTACAAATGGCATGGCCGGCATGAACCCCGAGGCGCTGATCCGCTCCGCAGGTATCATGGTCGTTATCCAGATGGAGTCCGAAGAAGCCGTCAACAACGCGATCACCAAAGTCATGAGCCCACTCGCCATGATGGCCACGCTGCGAAGCGCCGTGGTGAACGACGAGCCTGTCGAAGGCTGGAGAGTGCTTGAATTTAAAACTCAAGAGATTCCAGGACGCCTCTTCATCAACAAAGACAAGATCATCCTCGCCTCTCACGCGTTTGCCGAGAAATCGGTCATCGAGTACGGCAACAATCAACGCGACGAAGCGCGTCTGAAGGATTCTTCTAAGTTCGATAAAGGTAAGGCATTTGGCGCCGACGAGCCCTTTAATGGTCTCTATCTCAACGGCACGCGCGCCCGAAATAACCTCGGTGGACTGCTCATGCTCTTCAAGCCCGCGCAGATTCTCAACTCCATTGAGGAAGCATCCTTGAACTTCGGAGTGGATGATAAAGGCGGCTTCATGAAGTTCGTGGTCGACCTCGAGCAGACGGCAGAAGCCGCGCCTGCGGCGGACCCGAAAGAGGCGCCAAAGGCCGATGATACCAAAGCACCCGGGACTCCTTAACCCGGCATGATCTCTACGCAGAATCTCCAGAAAAAATACGGACCTGATACCGTGCTCGACCAGGTTTCGATTCAAATCGAATCCGGCGAGTTCGTCGCGGTTGTGGGGGCGTCTGGGTCTGGCAAGACCACCTTCTTGAATGTTGTCGGTGGGCTAGACCGCACGTATGAGGGTCAGATCACGGTCAACGACCAGAAGCTCGAAGGGCTCTCGGACAAGGCGCTCGCCCAAAAACGCAATCGCGAGTTGGGGTTTGTGTTCCAACAATTCAACTTGCTCGACCATCTAAGCGTCTTGGAAAATGTGATGCTCCCAGCGTTCTTCGCCGCTGAGTCTATTCCGCAATCGCGTGGGTTGGAACTCCTGGATCAGGTGGGGCTCAAAGACAAGGCGCAGGATAGGCCGCCACAGCTCTCAGGCGGGCAAAAACAGCGCGTCGCCATTGCCCGCGCATTGCTTTCAAGTCCGTCAATCCTGCTCTGCGACGAGCCAACTGGAAGCCTCGACAAGGAGACCGGCCTGCAGATCATGAGTATCTTCCAAGAACTCAACGAATCCGGAATGACTGTGCTTCTGGTGACCCACGAAGAACACGTGGCCAAACTCGCCAGAAGAACCATTCGATTCGAGGCCGGCAAGGTGATTTCCGACTCAGGGACGGCACCATGAAAACCAGCCGACTCATAGAGCTCGTGCGACAATCCGTACGTCGAAACCGTCTCGATTTTGTGCTCTCCAGCATTGGAATCGCAATCGGTATCGGAACGCTGATCTTCTTCACCGCACTTGGTGTCGGGGTGCGAACGACCGTGCTCGAGAAGATCTTTGTCATCACCCAGATCGAGGTCGTCAAACCTTCGTTTGACGTCGGAGGGTTTCAAACCGAAGGCCTCTTCGGTGGTAAAAAGCTCAATGACCGCCTCGTGACTCAACTCCAGCGAATTCCTGGCGTCGCAGGCGTTTACCCCCGCATGCGCCTGACCTTTCCGTCGAGCGTCCGAGGCGGCAAAGAGATACTCGGCAAGGATATGGTCACCGAGCTCATCGCCGACGGTATCCCTGCCGAACTCGTCACACTCGAAGAAGGTGCCGACCACGAGTTCAAAGACTGGGAAGCCATCTCATGCGAGGCCGATAGCGCCTGCCCTCAGAGCTATTCGTGTGTTGAAGGGACGTGCCAGGGCAATACGTGTGATTCAGACGCCGAATGCGAGGGCGGCACCTATTGTGAGGCCAGCGCCAAAATCTGCGCCATGCCTATCCCCGTCATCATTTCGCCTTCCTTGCTCGAGATCTATAACGGGTCCATTCAAACTGCGATGGGTGGCGCACGAGGCGCACTCTCCAAACTACCAAAACTCTCGGAGTCAGCGCTCATCGGCTTTCAAATGGAGGGCGTGTTTGGCCGAAGTTTCCTCGGGAGCTCCAAAAGCGCAAAGCTCAATACGCGAAAAATGAGACTCGTCGGGTTCTCGGATAAGGCGCTCGGGCTCGGAGTCACTATGCCTCTTGGCTATGTAGAGCGCCTCAATGCCGAAATCGGGGGCGAAGAAAGCAGCCAAGAATTTCACTCGATTTTGGTCGAGGCGACCTCCAACGACGAAGTCGCCAACATCGCGCTCGAAGTCACCGAAGGTCTGGGCTACGCGCTCTCTTCCAAGTACCAAAACGCTGAGCGTGCAGGCCTCCTGATTTTGCTCATCACCCTGATTTTTAACCTCGTGAGCTTCATCTTTTTGGCCATCGCAGCCATCAACATCATGCATACCTTCATGATGATAATTCTCGAGAGAAAGCGAGAACTCGCTTTGATGAGAGCCGTGGGCGCTACCCGCGCTTCAATTCGCGGATTGGTCCTTGGCGAAGCGATACTCCTTGGTTTTGCTGGCGCACTCGCGGGCATTGTCCTTAGCCTCTCGGTATCAGCGTTTGTAGACTACGCGCTTGGAGCATGGGTCCGACCGTTCCCGTACAAGCCGGAGTCCCTCTTTGTCTATGAGTGGTGGATGTTCGCACTCGCGCTCGCCGTCTCGCTCTTTTTCTGCGCGCTGGGCGCTCTTTTGCCAGCTATCCGAGCCAGTCGGATAGAGCCTGCACAGGCGCTCGCTGGCCATTAGTCGCCCAAGTAGCGAGTGGTGCTTGTCGCCCGCGCCCCTTGCGACTATAAGACGTCGTCTTCTTAATTGACGCGCATGCGTCGGGAGTTTTGTTTTGAAAAACAATATGACCAATATCGTTCGTCAGGCTCAGCGCATGCAGGGCCAAATTCAAAAAGTGCAGGAAGAAATCGGCGAAAAACGCGTCGAGGCGTCGGCTGGTGGTGGTGTCGTGACTGCAGTGGTCAACGGCAATTCCGAGCTCGTCGAAGTCAAAATCCAGCCCGAAGCCCTCGAAGATGTCGAAATGCTCCAAGAGATGATCGTCATCGCCGTTAATCAGGCCACTAAGCTAGCCACGGACATGATGAACACCGAAGTCGAGAAAATCACCGGTGGTCTCAACATTCCTGGCTTGTTCTGAACCGAAAACACCATTGAAGCCCGACGATCCCATCACACATCTTATCAGCGCCTTTGCCAGACTGCCTGGTATAGGGGAGCGTACGGCCAGCCGCCTCGCGTTCTTTGTGATGAATCAGCCCGGTGACCTCGTGGACGACCTCAGCGAGGCGCTCCAACGGGTTAAGGTTGAAGTGGGATTTTGTGAGAGATGTTCGAATCTCACCAAGGGCACGCTCTGCCAGATTTGCGAAGATACCAAACGCGACCCGGCCACGATCTGTGTCGTTGAATCGACACCTGATCTTCGCGCTATTGAGCGCACCGGCGAATTTCGTGGTACATACCATGTCTTACATGGCCTGATCTCGCCGCTCGAAGGTATCGGTCCCGATGACCTCAAAGTTCGCGAACTACTCGCGCGTTTTGGCACCGACTCCGAGGTCAAAGAGGTCATTCTTGCCACGAGTCCGTCGGTGGACGGAGAGGCAACGGCTTTGTATCTTGCTCGGCTCTTAAAGCCGTTAGGCGTCAACGTCTCAAGGATTGCCTCCGGAATTCCGATCGGTGGCGAGCTCGAGTACGCCGATAAAGTCACGCTATCACGGGCGATCATGCAGCGCCGCGTGTTTTAGACAGGAGTCCACATGTCTGCCTATACAGCCACAGATATCACAGTCTTATCGGGCCTCGAAGCCGTGCGAAAACGTCCTGCGATGTATATCGGAGGCACGGGTAAGGCTGGACTCCATCACCTCCTCTGGGAAATCGTCGACAACTCGGTTGACGAAGCCATGAACGGCTTCGCGAGCACCATCGAGGTCACCATCCACGAGGACGGCTGCTCGGCCACCGTGGTGGACAACGGGCGCGGAATTCCAGTGGACACACACCCGCAAGATCCCGAGAAAAGAAGCGCCCTTGAGGTGATTCTCACCACCTTGCATGCCGGCGGAAAGTTCAACAACTCGTCGTACACCACCTCGGGCGGATTGCACGGCGTGGGTAGCTCGGTGGTCAACGCCCTGAGCTCGGAGCTTATCGCCTCTGTTAAGCGCGACGGTCATGCCTACCGGCAAACTTACGTGCGCGGGACGCCCGATTCAGGCGTAGAGACCATCGGACAAGCGCGAGGTACGGGCACCGAAATCTTCTTTCGCCCCGACCCTGAAATCTTTGAAGACACCATGTTCGACGTGGAGCACGTCGCGGAGCGTCTCGAGATTAAGACGTTCCTCATCCCTGGACTTCGCATTCTCTTTAGAGACAAAGGCACCGGTGCCTACAAAGAGTTCAAGCACGAGGGCGGGACGCGCGATTTGCTCGACCGAATCCAAAAAGAGGGCAAAGAGCCTCCGATCCACACCGACGCGATCTCTATCCTTCTCGACGAGCCTGAAGGCACGATCACGCGCGTTCAAGTTGCACTGCAGTGGACCGAAGACCATCGCGAAGACATTCGAACCTATACCAACGCCATCCCTACGCCTGACGGTGGAACCCACGAGCAAGGGTTTAAAGACGGGGTGCTCAAGGCCGTAAGAAGCTTCTTCGAGGCTCATGACGTGGCCCCGAAGAGCCTCGCTATTATCGCTGATGATATCAGGGAGGGGCTAAAGGCGGTGGTCAGCGTCTTCATGATGGACCCTCAGTTCCAAGGTCAGACGAAGAGCAAGCTCAACAATAATGAGGTCAAGACAGTCGTCTCGAACCTCGTCCGGATCGAGCTCGAACAGTACCTGAACAAGAACTCGTCTACCGGTCAGGCTATCGCGCAGCGCATCGTGCAGGCTGCAAAAGCAAGGCTTGCCAGCCGGTCCGCGCAGCAAAAAGTAAGTCGTAAACGCGCCGTCAACCATCGCCTCAATCTCCCCGGAAAACTCGCCGATTGTTCGAGCACGGACCCCGACGAATCCGAACTCTTTATCGTCGAGGGTGATTCTGCCGGCGGAAATGCAAAACAAGGCCGAGACAGGCGGACTCAGGCTATTCTGCCCCTGCGCGGCAAGGTTCTGAACGCCGAACAAGCCACCACGTCCAAAGTGATTGGAAACAAAGAGCTCAAAGACGTGGCCGATGCCGTGGGTTGTGGCGTCGACGATGATTTTGATGTCAGCAGACTTCGTTATGGAAAGGTCATCCTCCTCATGGATGCCGATTCAGACGGCCACCACATCACGACTCTCCTGCTCACATTCTTCTACCGATACATGCCCAAGCTGATTACAGAAGGGCATCTCTACATCGCCCAGCCGCCACTTTTCCGCGTAGACCACGGCAACGACACACATTGGGCGCTCGATGAGACCGAACGCGACCGACTGATCAAGAAGTTCTCCAAGGGCAAAAACCCCAAGAAAGTCTCGATTCAGCGTTTCAAAGGTCTCGGCGAGATGATGGCGGACACGCTTAGAGATACTACGCTTGATCCTTCCAAACGAAGGCTTCTACGTGTGGTCTTGGGTGAGGCCAACGAAACCGAGAATTTGATCAGTAGCCTGATGGGTAAGGATGCGTCGTTGCGTTTCGATTTTATCATGGAAAATGCCGACCAAATCGACGAGCTCGACCTCTAAGCGCCTCGGATTGAAAAAAACGACATCCATTCTCTTGAATCGTGTTTGGTCTTTCTCTACCCTTTAAGAAGTCAGACATAGCCCGCTCGTTTGGGCATTTTCGGTAAAAGCGCATTTTAAACGGTTGGGGAACCTTTGGGCTTACCGAAAATGACCTTACGGAGGCGCCAATGAATCTGACCTATTTGGAAATCGACCATAACCGAGTTCATTTTGACCGCTTGAACCGGGCGCGAGGAGAGTTTTTTAACCGACTCGTGATGGGGTGGATTTATCACGAACACGCGCTGGAAGGCGTGGTGTTGTCAGGTGATACCTTGATGCGCGCGCTTGAGCGTGCACCCGTCAGAAACTGGGTAGACGGACAAGTTCAGCAATCGCTCTTGAAGCTCAAGGACTGTACTGAGTTTCTCTACGAGTCCGCCCAGAACAATGTCCCGATTACGGTGGAGTTTATCCGCGAGCTGCACGTTCGCCTTTGCGACCCCGGCTCGGATACCGCCGGCCGATACCGCAAACGCGATACCTCGCCTGGGGTCTACAACCTCAATATCTGTCCACACGGAAGCGTCTCGTATTTCCTGCACAAAGTCGCAGATATGGCCGAGAATGACTTCAAAGACGTGCATCCGGTGCGCGCGGCCTCAATCGTTCACTGGGAATATATGAAGGTCTTCCCATTCGATGAAAAAAGCGGTCTCGTCGGGCGCCTGCTCATGAACTACATGCTGATTCGCGCGGGCTATCCACCCGCAATCATTCACCAAAAAGATCGGCCCCTCTATTTCAGCGCGCTAGATGGTCATCGTACAGACCTCGTCGAGGTTTTAGTCGATGCCATCTCCTCCACAATTGGCGCCGCAGAAGCATTTTCTTCACAATATCTTGAATCTGATCGCCACGGGCTCGCATTATAAGAGTGGACGGTTCGCGCCCAGCAGATCCTCTCTCCCGCGTTCCTTCCATTGACAATCTATAGTGATCGGTACGAGTGTACCGAGTCCGGAGGATACGCGATGCATTTTCGCCTTGGAATGAAAGAAGCCGTAGAATTGAAAAGCGCAGAGGACGAACTGGTAGTGCGCCACGTGGCCACGGCCAACTTGCCCACCAAGTATGGGCACTTCAAGATTTGGGCGTTCGAGAACAACCGTGACGGAAAAGAGCACGTGGCTATCGTGGCCGGTGATGTCCAGGGTAAGGACGATGTCCTTACTCGAATCCACTCCGAGTGCGTCACGGGAGATGTCTTCGGAAGCCTCAAATGTGATTGCGGAGAGCAGCTCGAACGAGCTCTCGCGCACATCAATGAGGTTGGCGAAGGGATCATTCTCTACATGCGCCAGGAGGGGCGAGGGATTGGACTCACCAATAAAGTCCGAGCCTACAGCCTTCAAGATCAGGGCATGGATACCGTCGAGGCCAACAACCATCTCGGCTTCGACGACGATCTTCGCGATTACTCAGTAGCCGCCGAAATGCTTCATATTTTGGGTGTGGAAAGCATCGAATTGCTCACGAATAACCCGAAAAAGATCTCTGGACTTCGTGAGAATGGCATCAAGATCTCGGAGCGTAAGCCTATCCGAATCCTCGCAAACCCTTTCAATTCCCACTATCTCAACGTCAAAAAGAATAAATCAGGGCATATTCTTTAAGCCTGCATCAAACTGCCTCAACTTGATTGCAAGACCTTCGACGTGTGTGCTAGCTTATGGGCGTCAAGTCAAGCCTTGCAAATTAAGTAATCCCCCCGCATCCGAGAGGATGAATCAGGAGTTCCGGTATGGCAGGACAGATGGCAATCTACGAGGAGGAGCAGAAGCAGTTCGCAGAGATCTGCGAGCGACTTGTGCGCGACGCCCTCGCCAAAGCCATCTTCATCGTTGATAAGGACGGTCAGCTCATCACAGCGACTGGCGAGACCACGGGTATTGATACCACGGGACTCGCCTCGCTCGCCGCAGGTTCAACCGCGGCTACCGGTGGTCTGGCCCTCATGCTCGGTGAAGAAGAGTTCCCAGTTCACTTCCATGAAGGCACGAGGAACCACCTCCACGTCTCCCTGATCGGTGATCTCCTCATCTTGTTGGTGATCTTCGATGAACGCTCCAGCCTCGGCTTGGTGCGTTTGAGAGTTAAACGTGCGTACGCTGATATGGAAAAAGTCCTTGAGACTCTCAAGGGCCGATCTGCCGAAGCTCAGAATCAAGCGATGGATATCTTTGGTGAAATCACTGACGACGACATCGACTCACTCTTTAATGATGCGTTCTAAAGCGGTCAATTGACCTAAGTTTAGCGTTGTCACCTCTAGAATTTTCGATCTAACATGCGCCTAGATCCTGTCTCCATGCCGCGGAAAAACGATATGCTCTCTTTCGAGACAATGATGATTTCCAACCTCGTCCCAACGAATCCCAGAAACTTGGGCCGAAACGGCAAAATAAAAGTGACAGAGTTCTCTGGCGTGCTATATAGCGATCCAATGGCAGGCGAGATGTCTGGGACATCCACAGTCCGCTGCTCCGTGACGGGAAGATAGATGTCGTTCATCAATTACGCACAGCGGGAAATCATTCTCAAAATTGTCTACTACGGACCTGGTCTGTGTGGCAAAACTACGAACATTAAGTTCATTTACTCGGGTACCAACCCTGATGCTCGCGGTAAGCTCATCAGTCTGGAAACCAAACAAGAGCGTACGCTCTTCTTTGACTTCCTGCCGCTCAGCCTACCCGCCATCAAGGGCTTCAAAACCCGTTTGCACCTCTATTCGGTGCCAGGGCAGCTCTTCTACTCGGCCAGCCGTAAGCTCATCATGAAAGGAGCAGACGGGGTGGTCTTTGTGGCGGACTCCCAACGTGCTCGAAAAGAAGCCAATATCATCTCCATGGAAGACCTTAAGGAAAACCTGGTCGCCTATGGCTACGATATCGACAAGATCCCGTTTGTGATTCAGTACAACAAACGCGACTTGCCTACGGCTATGCCCCTCGAAGAGCTTCAGGCAGACCTCAACCCTGATGGCAAATACCCTGAATTCGAGGCATGTGCTGTCGCTCCAGACGGCCCCGGCGTCTTCGACACACTCAAGTCTGTCGTCAAGATGATCCTCGTCGAACTCAAACAAACCAAGTAAACTCTCCGAAAGAACTGTCTTTCGGGTGTTCCTTGCGTTTAAGATTCCCCCTCATTTTCTTTGTTCTCGTGGCGTGCGGCGATTCTGCTCCTCAGCCGAGCACTGAGGTCTTTGATCTGCGGCAAGAGTACTGGAATCTTCTCTGCCAGGCGGCTCAATCCTGCCAAACGCCCACATCAGAAGTCTTGATCAATCGTTATCGAACGCTAGATGAATGCCTCTCTACGCCTCCTCCAAGTTTTATCTCAGCGCGTCTCCTTCCAAACACTCTGGAACTCATAGAGGCGGAGCGGATTGAATTTGATTCGGCGAGCGCGTCATCCTGCTTGACCGATCTCAGCGCTGCATTCTGCGAAGGAGATATCTACACCCTCCCAGAAACCTGTGCGAAAAGTTTTCGCGGGCAGATAGGTGCTGGGCAGACTTGCGAGTCAAACCTCGAATGCGAAGGTGAGATGGAGTGTGTGCTCACAAATGACGGATGCTCCGGAACCTGCCAGATGCCGTGCAATGGACAGTGCACAGCCTCTCAATTCTGCCTCGCTGGGTCTTGCTTCGAGCTCGCTAAACTGGCCGAAACCTGCCGCGGAACCGGTGGATGTGAGGGTGATCTCGTGTGCTCCAACGCCAAGTGTGTGGAGCCCAACTCATTGGAGATTGGGGCCGAGTGTTCTTCGGACAAGGCGTGCGTCAAAGGTTCTCAATGCCTCGATGGCGAATGCCGCCCCTGGACAGTGGCCAAAGAAGGCGAGCCATGTGGTTTTGGCATCGATACCGACCTCGCCATTTGTGAATTTGGGTCGCTTTGCCGTAATATCACGCTCCCAGATGGGCTCGGGACATGCCGGAGTCCAGGTGAACAAGGCTCGGTGTGTCAGTGGCCAGGCCAATGTGCGGCAGATCTCACGTGTTCAACGCTCATGGCAGCCGAAAGCGGAGAGTGTGAAGCCCTTCGAGAGGATTTGGCCCCGTGCGCCGCCGACCATGAATGCGAAAGTGGAACGTGTCAGGCTGGATCTTGCGCGTCCTCAAGGTGTTTAGAATGAACGCAGACGAACTCAAGGCATTTCAGGATCGACTCATTGAGAGAAGGCGTGAACTCATCGACGAGGGCGACTTTCTCATCGAACCCTCCAAACGCGATGCGGTTGCCAAACTCGACGAAGACGAGGCGCCCCATACCGAAAACGCACAGGTGATTGCGTCGCGCAGAAACCGCGAACGGGCAAGGGAGATCGCAGGCATCGAAAAGGCGTTGCGCCGCATTGAGCTTGAGCCAGATGAATACGGACTCTGCCAGGAATGCGACGAAGAGATCGGGCAAAAGCGACTCGAACTGATGCCTTGGGTCGAGTTCTGTGTCTCGTGCCAATCCAAAATCGACGACCCGCAAAAAAACTATCGTCGCCGACACGCCGCTGACTACCTCTGATCACCAGAGCATGAAGACATAACCTTCACCAAACATTTTGAATTGTAGGTGAATATGGTCGATCCAACCGTTGGAGGCGATGGCTACCAGTCCCATCCAAACCCCTGATAGAATCAGCGCGACAGGTACCAGGTGCTCGCCAAAACGTCGAATCGGAAGCCCAGCCATAAGACTCGAAAAAATCAGAACAGGGGTCGTCATGACGACTAGCAGAACCATGACTCCTGCACCGTGTAGCGCGGAAGCCGTAGACGCGGCGACGCTCAAGACCCAAAACATCAACATGCAGGGGAGAAAGCCCAAAAGTAGGCCGGTGAGAAAGAGCCTCGGGAAGTCGCCCATGCCACGCGTTCCCTTCAGAAGTCCGAGAAGCTTGGACGAGAAATCCACCCCGAAGTTGCCACCTGGTTTGAAGCGCCTTCGAACCCAAGGAACTTGAGAGATACCCACGCCTATAAGGGCGAGAGAGAGCACGAGTCCCGCGGCATTCGCAAAGGTACGAATCTGAGACTCGAAGACAGCGCCTAAAAGCCCGGCTGCTACACCAAACCCTGCATAGGTCACGGCGCGGCCCAATTGGTAGGCGAGTACGCGAGGAACCCTTGACCAGATTGAGCCCGTCTTGTGCCGACTGGTGGTGACTCCCGCGATGATGGGGCCACACATGCCAGCGCAATGTATGGTGACCCATAAGAGTCCAATCGATACTACCTGGCTATAAGCGTTCATTCCGACGTCCGGGTCTAACTCCCTTCACCAACAAGAGTTCTAATGCAACTTCGAATCCAAGGACCAACCCTAGCGCCAACGGAATGCTCAGAGAAACTCCAGATTCCAATATAATCAAGGACTTCTTAACGAGTCTTTTCTGCACAATCTAACCGCCGCAGAGAGAGCCATCGAGGACGATGTGCGCAAAATTTGCGAAAGGCCTTGTTCCGCGAATTAAATGCGTTATCGTGCTGCTCAAATCGCAGTACTGGGCCCTATTTTTCAATGGTTTAGCCGCTTAAGCCTCTTTGGCATAACTTTTGTGTAATGCAGGGGCGGCGACAATTTTGAAGGAGACAGCGTGAGTCATAGTGAAACACCTCTGAAAGGTTACGAACGTGTAGTCTACGATGACCGCGTGGTCAGGGCATTTGCCTTTGCCACCGTGATTTGGGGCATCGTCGGTATGACCGTAGGGCTAATTCTAGCCTTACAATTGGCCTTTTGGCCGGCCAACGTCCATGAGTTTTTGACGTTCGGCCGCTTGAGGCCCCTACATACCAATGCAGTGATTTTTGCGTTCGCAGGTAACGCCATTTTCACAGCCGTTTATTATTCAACTCAGCGTCTAACCAAGGCGAGGATGTTCAATGATAAACTGAGCTGGATCCACTTCTGGGGATGGCAGCTGATCATCGTTTCAGCCGCGATCACACTGCCCCTCGGCATCACTCAGTCGCGCGAATACGCGGAGCTCGAGTGGCCTATTGACCTCGCGATCACCTTCATCTGGGTGGTTTTTGCGGTCAACTTCCTCGGTACGCTCTGGCGCCGGCGCGAAAAACACATCTACGTGGCGCTCTGGTTCTATATCGCGAGTATCGTGACCGTCGCGGTCCTACACATCTTCAACAACCTCATTATCCCAGTAGACCTCTTCAAAGGATATTCGCTCCTAAGTGGTGTGCAGGATGCCATGGTTCAGTGGTGGTACGGACACAATGCCGTTGCCTTCTTCCTGACCACGCCGTTCCTCGGTCTAATGTACTATTTCCTGCCCAAGGCCGCAGAACGCCCTGTCTTCTCGTACAAACTCTCGATCATCCACTTCTGGTCGCTGGTCTTCCTCTACATCTGGGCTGGACCTCACCACCTTCACTACACGGCGCTCCCCGAGTGGGCATCAACCGTGGGTATGGTGTTCTCAGTCATGCTCTGGATGCCGAGCTGGGGCGGTATGATCAACGGTCTCCTCACACTGCGCGGCGCATGGGGCAAGCTTCGGGACGAACCCGTCCTGAAGTTCTTCGTGGTCGGCATCACCTTCTACGGCATGTCCACCTTCGAGGGCCCAATGCTCTCCATCAAGGCAGTGAACTCGCTCGGTCACTACACCGACTGGATTATCGCCCACGTTCACTCAGGCGCGCTCGGCTGGAACGGCTTCATGACCTTCGGCATGATCTACTGGTTGGTTCCTCGCCTTTGGAAGGTCGACGACTACAGCAAGAAGCTCGCGAACTGGCACTTCTGGCTCGGCACCATCGGTATGCTCCTCTACGTGCTCGCCATGTACTGGGCTGGTGTCACACAGGGTCTGATGTGGCGCGCATTCGATGAGACCGGCAAGCTTATGTACCCCGATTTCATGGAGACCGTCATCGAGATCGTGCCCATGTACTGGGTTCGCGTGGTCGGTGGCTCGCTCTACATCTTGGGCGTGCTCATCGGTGGTTACAACCTGATTCGTGCTGCCAGAGCGGGAGCTCGCCCAGACACCGTGGTGGACGTCCCAACACCTACCTGGCGTAAGAAGAAGGAGGCAGCAAAGACCTACGACGAGGCGCTCAGTCGCCTCGATGGAGACTTCAAAGAAGGCTGGCACCGCGCCCTTGAAGGCTGGCCGATGATTTTCACGGTGCTGACGACCATTGCCATCTTGATTGGCTCGGTCATTGAGATCGTGCCGATGCTCATCGTCAAATCCAATGTGCCACGCATCAACACCGTGACCCCGTACACGCCGCTGGAGCTCGAAGGGCGCGATATCTACGTGGCCGAGGGTTGCTATAACTGCCACTCTCAGATGGTGCGCCCGATGCTCCACGAAATCGAGCGCTATGGCGAGTACTCTAAACCCGGCGAGTTCATCTACGACCACCCATTCCAGTGGGGCTCCAAACGGACTGGTCCAGACTTGCACCGCGTCGGAGGGAAGTATCCACACCTCTGGCACGTTAGACACATGGAAGATCCGCGTCTGACCACGCCAAACTCGATTATGCCGAAGTATGGCTGGCTACTCACAAAAGATGTCGACTTCTCAAAGACCCAAAAGAAGGTCGAAGTCAGCATGATGCTCGGCGTGCCTTACAAGCCCTGGGAAGCTGAAAACGCGGTGGAACTGGCGAAGAAGCAGGCCAAGGAGATCGCTGATGAGGTCGCCTCTCAGGACGCCAACTATCAGGGCCTTGAGGACAAGCAAATCATAGCCCTCGTCGCCTATTTGCAGCGACTCGGCGTGGACATCAAGAAGGAGGAAAAATGAGAAGCGATGTCATGCAAGGCGCTGGCCTAGAAATCTTTGCGGAAGTCGGACTGATCTTCTTCATTCTCGGTTTCCTATTTGTAATCGCGCGACTTCTCCTGATGAAGAAAGAAGAAGCGGATGCCCACGGGCAGATTCCACTCGATGACGGACAGGAGGTGTCACGATGAGCGAACAAGGACCATTGGATTATGAAGATGTGCTCACAACGCACTCCTACGACGGCATCCAGGAGTTCGACAATCCTATGCCGCTTTGGTGGAAGGCCACGTTTGTGGTGACCATCATTTGGTCGGGATTCTACGTGGTGGCCATGGAAACAGGCTTGATCAACACCTACGAGACGAACCTCGACCAAGACAAGCAGGAGTTGGCGAGTGTTCGCTCAGCGCTTGAGCAAGAGCGCCCACCGGTGACCGAAGAACTCCTCGTGGCAGCTAAAGATGATGCCGGAGCCATGGCGAACGGCGCCAAAGTGTACGCTAGTACGTGCGCTTCATGTCATGGCCCAGAAGGACAAGGCTTAATCGGGCCGAACCTCTCCGATAAGTTCTGGATTCACGGCGGCTCGCCCACGGATATTCACGTCATGGTCACCAAGGGCGCACCAACCAAGGGGATGCCGGCTTGGGAGAATATCATCTCGCATGACGACGCCATCCACGTGACCGCCTACATCATGAATATGCAAGGCACTAGCCCCGCAAACCCCAAAGAACCTCAGGGCGAGGAATACAGCCCAAACTAAGCTATGAGTGATCCAAGAGTTCTCGAATCTCCGGAAGAAGTCCTCTCGACCTTGCATGCAGATGGTCGAAGGCGATGGCTTTATCCGGTCCCAAGCCACGGGAAGTTTTGGAAAGCTCGCTTTGTGGTGGCATGGGCGCTCATCGCGTTTTTCGTCGGATTGCCGCTGGTGAAAATAGGCGGAAAACCCGCCATTTTCCTGGATATCATGCACCGTGAGTTCACTTTCTTTGGACTCACGCTCTACGCGACCGACACGCTTCTCTACATGTTTGCCATGATCATCGGAGTCTTCTCCGTCATTGTGGTCACAGCTGTTTTCGGCCGTGTCTGGTGCGGTTGGGGCTGCCCTCAAACCGTGTACCTGGAGTTTGTCTTTCGGCCCATCGAAAGGCTTATCGAAGGCAAGGAAAACCAGAGGCGAAGGCGCGACGAGGCGGGCTCGTCCTTCGACAAACTCTGGCGAAAGACGCTCAAATTTATCATCTACTCCATCCTCTCCGTGGGACTCGCACACACCTTTGTGGCCTATTTCGTAAGCTGGGATTCACTCATTGAGTGGATGACAGGGCCTCCCGCAGAGCATTGGGGATTCTTCGTGATGATGGCTATCACGAGTGCGCTGATCCTCTTTGATTTCGGCTATTTCCGCGAGCAGATGTGCACCATCGCCTGTCCCTACGCCCGAATTCAGTCGGTGCTACAAGACGAAGATTCGATGATCGTCAGCTACGACCCGAATCGCGGCGAGCCGCGCGGCAAAAGGAGCAAAGCTCAGTACACACAAGAGCGCGAAGGCGTAAAACTCAATCTCGGCGATTGTATCAATTGCTTTGCGTGTGTGCGCACATGTCCAACGGGTATTGATATTCGTGATGGGCTGCAGATGGAGTGCGTGGGCTGCACACAGTGTATGGACGCCTGCGACGCCATCATGATCTCCATCGCAAAGCCTGTGGGGCTCATCCGGTACACGTCTGAGAACGCCCTTGAGAACAAACCATCTAAGATTCTCCGCCCGCGGACTATGCTTTATGCGGTGGTCTTCGTGTTGCTGAGCTCGGCGTTCTTCTGGCTTCTGACTCATCGCGAACCCATTGACCTCAATGTGACCCGAGCCGCCACTGACCCTTATGTGATGGTTGGGGACAAGGTCATGAATCAGCTCAAATTCCGTGTTCAAAACAGAACCGGTCAAGACGGTGAATTCAGGTTTATCATTCCTGAGCCACCCGGCGTGGAGATCAAGCTTCAGGGCCTAACGAGCCTGCAGATCGAAGACGGAAAAACCGAACGCATCGGAGCCTTTATTCTGGTTCCTAAAGAAGCCTTCCAGAAAGGCTCAGTGAAGACTCGAATTCAAGTGACCAACGGGCAAGAGGTCGCTGAATTCCCCTATACCTTGATCGGCCCTTAAGCCGTCCGAGGTCCGAAGGAGCACCCATGTTTGCACGCATTCCACCACATATTTTCTGGCCAGGTATGGTCTTCGCGATCCTAGGGATGAGCGTGATCGCCAACGTGGTGCTCATTGTAAATGCTACCAGTGATGGCGGCCCTCAGATCGTACCGGACTACTATTCCAAGGCTGTACACTGGGACGAAGCGCGCGGCGAAGAGGCCAAGGTCGCGGATTTGGGCTGGGATGCCACGGTTCGAATCGAACCCTCGGGCGACGACAATGGTTATATCCATCTTAACTTTGAGAAGGATGGCGCTGGAATCGAAGGGTTGGAAGTTGGCGTTACGCTTCGTGATCCGGCGAAGATTATACCCGTTTTCGTGGGACCAGCGGCTCCAGCTGCCCCCGGGCGCTACGTGACAAAAACACCGCTCTCAAGATTTGGTGTCTTCGACGTTGAGGTGCTCGCCATTCGTGGGAATGAGCGTTTTCACGACGTGATTCGTGTTGAGGTCGTTGAATGAAACAAGCCTGCGACCATTGCGGGCAACCACTCGGAGAAGTGGTCAAAGACGACGATGGGCACGCGTTCTGCTGCGTAGGTTGCCGCGCGGTTTATCACGCCATTCACTCCGCCGGGATGTCTCGATTCTACGATTTGAAGGCAGGAGCCGAAGGCCCACCCGCCCCAGTCGAGTTTGATGAAGTTGACCTCGGCCTCCTCGACGACATTCATCAAAACGAAGACGGAACGTGCGAAGTCGACCTCCACCTAGACGGTGTTCATTGCGCCGGTTGCGTCTGGATTGTCGAGAAAATGCCGCAGGCGATCGATGGGGTCGTGGACGCTCGTCTCAATCTCTCGAGAGCTCGCCTCACCTTGAGGTGGCAGCCCGAAGCGGTTGAGCTAGACGATATGGGGCGGTGGCTTGCGCGCTTTGGATATCAAGTACACAGGCTGAATTCCAAGACCGCACGCTCGTCTGCTGAAGATGCTCTGCTGCTCAAACTCGGCGTGGCATGGGCCCTTGCGGCCAATGTCATGTTGTTGGCCATCACGCTCTACTCAGGGCTGGATGTGGGGCTCGAAGCAGGCCTAAGGACGGCTGCTCTTTGGTTGAGCCTGATTCTAACCACCATCTCAGTGTTCTACGCAGGACAAGAGTTCTTCAGGCGCGCCTGGGCGTCCGTGTGGCCATGGGCCGGTCTGCATCGGCTCTCCGTCGATGTACCGATCTCCGTGGGTGTGTTTTTGGGCTGGAGCTACAGCGCTTGGGCCACCATTGCCGGATCTGCGGAGGTTTGGTTCGACTCAATCGCCGTCTTGATTGCCGCGCTCCTAAGCGCGCGATATCTGCAACTAAGAGGCCGCCGCCGCGCCACGGACTCCGCTGAACGCCTACTTGAGCTCATCCCGTCAAGAGCTCTGAGAGTTGGCGCCGAGGGGCTCGAAGAAGTCGACACGCAGACCCTGGCCATCGGCGATATCATCGAGGTGCGCCTCGGCGACGTGGTCCCTGTGGATGGCGAAGTGACCGAAGGGCGCGCTGTGGTAAATCGCGCAGCGATCACCGGTGAATCGCGCCCTGAGCTCGTGGTTCCGGGAAGTCTGGTCAATGCCGGTGAAACGGTGGTTGGGAGCGTGATGCGCGTACGAACCATGAAGGCGGGCGGGGACACTCGCGTTGGAAAGCTATTGCACTGGGTAGAGTCTGAGGCCGAGCGTCGTGCACCCGTTGTGCAACTGGCCGATCGGATCGCAGGGTACTTCGTGTTGGCCGTCTTATTCGCGGCTGCGCTCACCTTCGGAATCTGGTGGTCTGTGGCGCCTGAGTTGGCGTTGGCGCACACCATCGCACTCCTCGTCATCTCCTGCCCCTGCGCCCTTGGCATGGCTACGCCGCTCGCCCTTACGGTGGGCGCAGGTCGGGCCGCACGCCGAGGTATTTTCATCAAACACGACGATGTGCTTGAAGAATTGGATCGCGTTCAGACGGTGGTTTTCGACAAAACTGGCACTCTGACTCAGAACCAAATGAGGATCGTGGAGATTGCGGGTCAGGCAGATGCGATCAAGGCAGCGGTGGCTTTGGAAAAACATAGCGCCCACCCTCTGGCTGCGGCCTTTCGAAAAGAGAATTCCGAGCTGGAGGCGTCCGAGATCGAAGAGATCGCGGGGTCGGGAATTCAGGGGGTAGTTTCCGGTAAGCTCACGCGAGTGGGACGCCCAGATTGGCTCGGTGCGCCCGCAGAGCACGTGGAGAAGATGGTCAAGATGGGACTCAGTCCGGTGGCCATTGAACTTGACGGCCGCGTGGTCTGCACGCTTGGCCTAGGTGATCCCTTGCGCCCCGAGAGTTTTGGCGTGATTCAGCAGCTCAAAGCTCGTGGCCTGAAAACCGTGCTCCTTTCGGGAGATCACCCTGAGATCGTTCAGAGCGTGGCTCAGACCCTTGGCATTGATCAGGCCTTGGGCGCCGAGACCCCTGAGTCCAAGAGAGAGTTCATCGCGCGACTTCGCGAGTCCGGCCCGGTACTTATGATCGGTGACGGAGTGAACGACGCCGCGGCGCTGCAGGAAGCGAATGTGGGTGTCGCCGTGCACGGCGGGAGTGATCTTAACCTTGTGGCGGCTGATATCTTCTTGACTCGACCAGGCCTTGACGCCGTCTTGACCTTGGTTGAAGGGGCTGAGGTCGTTCGAAAGGTGGTCCGCCGCAACCTGATCGGATCGCTCATCTACAATGTATTGGGCGTTTCAGCAGCCGCTGCCGGTCTTGTGAACCCTCTTGTGGCCGCCATTGCGATGCCCGTTAGTTCGTTGTCTGTGGTAGCGTCTTCGCTCCTACAGCGCTCTTTTGAGCCAAAGGAGGTCCCTGATGTCCATTCTTTACCTTCTGGTGCCCCTGGCGCTGATTCTGGCTGCGTCAGCGGTCGCGGCGTTCGTGTGGGCCACCCGTAACCAACAGTTCGACGACGTGGACTCACCCGCCGTTCGGATCTTGGACGAAGACTAGCGACCCGCTTGTACACTAGACAATTCGACAAGAAAACATGTAGCGTTTGCCCACCGTTTGACCACGAGATGATTCATGAGTCGCAAGTACAAAACCGAAGATTTCGAACTGGTAGACCTCTACGTTTTCTACCAACCGCTCGAAGCAAACTTTATTCACGAAGTTCTCTCAGAGAATGATATCGCGAGTTTCGTCAGAGATATGGGGGTTCCAGGGTTCCCAATGAATGTCGGATCTCACGGCCAAGTGCGCATTGTCGTGGAACTTGATCGGGTTGAGGATGCTGCGGCATTAATTCAACAAGCTATCGAAGACGGCGCTATTACTGGGGAAGGCCAATTTTTGCATCAAGAAGAGTGAAAAAAATAAACTTTTTTCGCAACACTTGCCAAAAATGGCCGAAAACAATGTAGAGGCCAAAATTTTTTTGGTCCTCGACTTTGAACCCAGACGCCCATTATGAAGGGTGTTCTTAAAGATAGGAGAATCAGATGAGTTTGAATAAAGTAATGTTGATCGGTCGACTCGGCTCAGACCCGGAACTTCGATATACACAAGGCGGACAGCCTGTTGCCAACTTCAACCTCGCCACCAATGAGCGGTGGAACGACAAGAACGGTCAGTCCCAAGAGAGGACTGAGTGGCATCGCGTCGTGGTTTGGGGTAAACTTGCAGAACTCTGCGAGAAATATCTCAAGAAAGGTCGGCAAGCGTACGTCGAAGGACGGCTTCAGACCAATAGTTGGGACGATAAAGACGGAAATAAACGGTATACGACCGAAGTCGTCGCTCAGACCGTCCAGTTTTTGGACGGTGGATCGAGCGGCGGTGGCGGCGGCCCATCGGGACGTGATGACGGCCCCGGCCCCGGCCCTGAATCCAACTTCGATCAGTCGTTCAATGATGACGATATTCCGTTCTAGTTAGCTAGGAAGCTCTGCGTTCCCCTCCAAGTTCGAGCTTCCTAGTTCGACGGCCGGCGAAAGCCGGCCGTCACTTTTTCTTGTACTCGCGATCGAAGTACTTTGACCCGGAAACAAAGTAGGGTGATTCTGTGGCCTTGATATGATATTCGATCATTTAAGTCGGCGGCTTTTCGCTGACCATTTGCTACACGATGTTTGCCATGAAAATCGCAATCTTGTTGATCCTCGCGCTTTCCACTCTCGCTTGTGGTGAAGACACAAGCGCCAAAAAGGACGCCGTCAAAGTGACTAGTCTCGGCACCGGAGAAGGTGGTCGAGCTAGAGCTGGTGACCTCAAGCGTGATGGGTACGCGGTTGAGGCCGTGGACCTGAATCAAGACGAAAAGCCGGATCAATGGGTTGTTAAAGATAGTGCGAGAACGGTGCGAATTGAGCGAGATATGAACTTCGACGGAAAGGTCGATGTCTGGTCTTATCCGGCCAAAGATAGCGACCAAATCGTTGAAGAAGAGATGGACTTGGACCTTGATGGCCGTGTTGATCTTGTAGTTTTCTACCAGAATAACTTGCCCACCAAGAAGCACCTCTCCCTTGATTTTTCCGGAAAGTTCTCAATCACCAAATTCTACGACCAGCAGGGCTCCCTGCTGCGTGTTGAGCGCGATGAAGATGGCAACGGGGTAGCGGATATTTTTGAGTATTATGAGAATAATCAGAGGGTGCGAGTGGGTTGGGATGAGACCGGTGACGGTCAGCCCGACCGGTTTGATACCCTTTGAATACCCCGGCTATCCAAGGCTCCTAAATATATGTGGAAATTCGAATCCGCGCTCGTACCTCTCGATGGTACTCATCATGGTAAAGCTGCGCTCGGCGTGGCCCGTACGCTCGTGGACGGTCAGTCCACGCACCTTATCCACGTCCTAGACGAGATCGCACCTCATATCCGGCGTGCACTTTTCCCTTATGCACCGCTCGGTGAAGATGAACCGCTGATCCTCGACGAGATGAGACGGCTTGCCGCGGAACACCTGGCCGACGCTTTGAAGCTCAAAGACGCACAGTTGGAGCGCTTGGACATCGTGTTTGGACGCCCTGCCGATCAAATCGCTGAGCACGCCGTAAAACGCGACGCAGACCTTGTGATTTGCGGAGCTTTTGGCCAATGGGGCGCGCGGCCAGCAGCCCTTGGGTCGGTGACCTCGGGTGTGGTCGCACAATCCACAGTCCCTGTTTGGGTCGCTCGTGATTACGGCGCCAAACGCCAGGTGAACTCCATCCTCGTGGCCGTAGATCTTTCGCCCGCCACCTCGGATCTCCTGACAAAAGCCGCCTCGCTGGCTATCAAACTAGACGCGACCCTTGAGATTCTTCACGTGATTCCGGACCCGCTCACTCAAGATGACCAAGAGTTGGTCAAGCAAACCCTGCGAGTGGACAAGCGACAGATCATCTCGAAGAGCAAGGAGAAGGTCGACGCCCTATTCGAGCGCATACTTCAGAAAGTTGAGGTCCCATTTCCGGAGAAGGAACGCGTTCAGGCGCTCTTGAGTCAACGACGCATCGTCTTTGGGCGTCCGAGCCAGGAAGTGGTGAGCCGCGCTCAGGAGGTCGATCTCGTGGTCCTTGGACGCCAATCTGGCGACACGAGCAAGATCCGGATCGGAAGCGTCGCGCAAGCCGTGCTTAACGAAGCCGCCTCGGATATCTTGATCAGCCCTGCTTAGGTGCTGTGATCCAGGTCCAACCGTGTTTCTCCGCGAACCAGAGGATCGATGGCATCAAGAGCAGGGTCGAGAAGAGGGCGCAGGTGATTCCTGTAATCGCCACGTATCCAATGGATTGCAGCCCGGCGTAATTCGTTACCGCCAAACCACCAAAGCCGATCATCGAGGTCACAGAGGTCATGGCAACCGCGGAGCCTACCTGCCGGAACACCGCTCCGATGGACCCAAATCCTTTGTCCAAATAGCGCTGATAGAAGTGGATGCCGTCGTCCACGCCAATACCGATCACTACGGGGATGATGACTACGTTGAAGAAGTCGAGCTTGATGCCAAACCAACCCATGGCCCCGAACATCCAGAACCCGCCGATTGTAAGAGGTAACATCGCCATCGCTGCACGAAACGGCGAGCGGTATCCAAACGTCAGGATGAAGACCACAACCACCAGCGCGATTCCCATCATTCGAGCGCCGTCCGTCTTAATCTCGTCGAGCATGGCTGTGTAGATATACGACTGACTCCCGATTCGGAGTTCTTGTCCACTAGCCTCGGCCACGCTCGCCACCTCGCCAAGGAACTGCCGCGCCTGCTCGCCCTTCATATGGTCGATGGCCTCGTTGACATAGATCAAGTACTCGTAGGCGAACTCCTCGCCTTCAGCGGCTGGCTTCGCCGCAGGACCGGCTTCCCGGAACAGGCGTTTGGTCCAGTCTGGAAGCTCCTTGACGCTAACTGGGGAGACGTCGAGCCGCTTCTGAAGGTCCTCGACCGTCTTCTTCTGCTCATCGTTCAAGAAGGCAGTGCCCTCACGGTCTAAGACCTCTTTGATCTTGTTGATTTCCTCCATTCGGGCAGCCTGCTCCTCAGATGTGCCGGGTAGGAACGCATGTACAGACGCGATGGAACGCACGGTTTCAAGCTTTCCGTCCCGATGCATCTGGTTCATCACGCCGTAGACATGGCTCGCCTTTTCTGCGTCGTCGAAAAGCAAAATCGTCGGTGTAGACGATTGGCCCTGGTTCGCAGACGAGTACTTCGCGCCCACCGAAAGCTGTTCGCGATCCATCACAAAGGTCTCCGGATCCACAGACTCCCGGATTTGACGAGCGTTCACAAAGACCTGACGCGCAAGCCCCTTGGCCGCGGCCTCACTCGCTTTGAGGTCGGCCTCACGCTGCTCGGCATCTTTATCCACCCAGAACGGCTCAATCTGGCCGATCTTTCGGAAATTTTCCTCAAACTCCACGTTCTTGAACTCGTAGACCGCAAATGCTGAGAGGAAGAACGCTATGATCAACGCGGGACGGCTCCATTTCTGTACCATCGACTCGTTGATAAGCCTGTCCAAGAGAGGCCCTTCTTTCCCGGGCTGATGTGGTGAGTACGGCTTCATCTTTTGCAGTGAGAGAAGAAGAGAAGGCATGACCACCAACATCGCGATCAAGCTGAAGATGATGCCCATGCTCGCCACAGTACCGAATTGTGAGAGCCCCCTGAACTGAGCAAAACTAAGCACCACAAACGTGGCAAACGTAGTCAATCCGCCCAGCACCGTGGCTTTGCCCGTACCTGTGAAGCAATGCACAAGGGCTTCCACCGGCTCGTGACCGTCAAGGCGTTCGTGGTCGTAGCCGGCCAATAGGTGCACCGCGAAGTCGATCCCGAGACCCAAGAGAATCGCAAAGATGAAGACCGTGACCGTGGTCAGCTCGCCATAGAGCATAAAGGCAGCCGCGAGCGTCCAGAGAATGCCCATAATCAGCGGGCCAAGCACCAGAATCACACCGCGGAATCTGCGGAAATAGAGCGCGATCACCGTAAAGAGACCCACGATCGTGAAGATGGCGGACGTGATGATGTCGGAGACAATCGAGGTGTATTCTTTTTGTCGGTTTACAAGGCCACCACCGAGCTCCACGGTCATCTCCGGGTGGTACTCGGTGGGTTTGAGTTCGGTCGCGATCTCTCGCACTCGGTCGAGCAGCTTGTTTGTGGCCACGAGGTCGGTAGAGCTCTCCACGAATCGCACCACAATGGTCAGAGAGTAGCCGTCGTCGGAGATGAGGTATTCCTTGTAGGTGTTCTGAGTCTGGCTCGAATACTTCTCCTCGATATCGTCGGTCTGGACTAAGGGGCCCTCATCCTTCTTCTTTCGAAGCTGCACAAAGAGCGGATTCGCTTCCTTCTTCTTCTGTTTGATGCTCGCCTCAATACGCTCGCGAAGGGTCTTGATATCCTCAACGTCCATGTAGAGAAGCTGATGCTTTTCAAAGAATGTCTTGTCGTTGTGATAGTGCGCGAGCGCCACACTCGGGATCGACCGCAATTCGGTGGAGAATGTCTCCGCAAACTTCAGGTTCGCCTCTTGGTCGGGTGAATCGATCACCACAAAAAGTGCGGACCCAGAACCTACGCGGTCGGCGACCTCGGTCATTGCGAGCGCTGCCGGTGCGGTTTGCGGCAGAAGGGCTTTGAAGTCTGAATTGATATTCCACGTGGTGGCAATCACCCAAATCGCCAGCGCACTAACCACCAGCGAGAGCACGCTGATGATGCCGTAGTACCGCGCAACCACGCGCTCCATGTAGACACGAACGAATTGGTGAACTTGCTCTTGCATTCTTTTGATCCAGTGATGAAACGGGCGGTCAGACGCTCGCGAGTTCACCTTAATTCATTAGAGTTCGCAAGTCTGACCTAGAGAAGTGCCAAACTCGCGATCTGAAGCCCGATAACGGTCCGCTCGGCCTGAGGGTTTTCGGTACTCAGCGCAAAATGGCCCGCAATCACCGGTAGGGCAAGCGCCGCCGTGAACGGTCCTGTTTGTACCGCGACCAGAACCAGCGTGACCACGCTTGCTAGCGTCCAAGCCGTCGGGAGTCGCCGAGCATATGTCAGGGCGAGGCCAATAAACGCGAGCGGGACAATCACTCCGAGCCATTCCGGCACCTGCCAGGCTAGAACATCCCAGTCTTGGCGCGGTTGAAACGCCTGAAAGTCACGAAGGCTACCTTCCAAGACGTGGTAGAGGACCAAGCCCGCAGCGGCCAATATCGGGCCGGCCACCAACGCGGCTCGCTTAAGCGGGTCTTTGACCTGGCTCGCGCCCCAAATCACCATCGCCCCGATGAGCAGTGTATTCGGCGCATGCCAGAGGCTCCCCGCCCACGCGATTGCCGCGAGCGGATACGCGGGGCTCATCGCGAGCGCGAAGCCCATGAGTGGCAGCACCACCCAGAAGAGATCCTGTGCCGGCATGAGCGCCACCAAAGGAAACGTGGCCCAGAGCCAGCCTGCGCGCTCCGCCGTTTGGGGAAGCCCCTGTTTGCGAATCACATGATAGACAGACCACGTGCCGGCCATCGCCAGCAGCCACTCGGCCGCAATCCAGCCGATCTCGTACCAATCCCATGCCGGCAGATTGTACCCACGTGCAAGAAGCACAAATTTCCCCACTAGGGTGGCGAGTAGGGCACATCGGAGGGCAGGCGGAATTCTGGCAATAAGTGGATGCACCACATCAACCTACCCCAACGCTGCATGTAGGCAAGATTTTGGGTCTAGCGCTTGAATTTCCCGCTAAACTTGATGCGTTCCGGGCCTTTCATGCACGGCATCTCTCCCTCGAACTCAGCCTCGCTCAACGTTGTGTCTTTGAACTGAACGGAGAAATTATGCCCCTCTGGTTTGGGCCCTTCGCCGCCAGAATTCGCGAAACAACGCATGCCGGGCATCTGAAGCTCGACGACCGCGCGATCTTTTTCAGACCAGGCGATGCTGACCGGGCCGCGTTTGCGCATGGAGATCAAGGTGGTGCCGCCCTGCAGGTTGATGGTGCTTTCGATGTCCGAGGGGCGGACTCGAACCGTAGACCCGCTCAAAGTCTTTCCACCTTCGATCTTAAATTCCCATGACCCCTGAGGCTCAGGTACGTCTTCCCCCTTCACCTCGGCATCTGGCGGAAACGCCGTGCGCTGAACTGCTTTGGAAGGCTCCTTGGACTCGCATCCTAGGAGGAACGCTAAAGCTATGCTGATAGGTATAATCTTCATTTAACCGCGACGACTGCTTGATTCACAAAAGAGAAATCAAGTTTCTTAAGTCTTCGAACGTACGAATCTATTTCCAAAGAAAGTTTCGGGTCGAGACTCAAGCCCGCGTAGGGAAGGGCTCCCGTGAAAACCCACATGAACGGCTCGAAGGTCGCGTATTTGAAGCCGGCCTTCTTCGCGAGGTCGATGAGCACGTCTCCTGTGACTTCCACGGCGTGGAATTCGTCTTGAACTAGTCCGAACTTGCCCGCGAGGTCGTCCCAAAACGGGTTCGGGCACGTCGCCACAAAAACGCCGCCAGGCTTTAAAATTCGATAGGCCTCGTCCACAGCCTTTTGCGGGTTGTCCAGGTGCTCCAAGACCGCAAGGCAGCTTACCAAGTCCCAATAATCAGCAGGTACTTCGTCAGGCAGTGCCGTGACATCGCCCCGAATCAGGCGAGTGTCGCTCGGAAGAGATGGCGCGGTGTCGAGAAGTTCTTGGGCGTATTCGACTCCCAAAAACTCACCGGACCCCAACAACTCTCGAATATGCAGAAGGGTAAGGCCGTCAGCTGCCCCCATCTCCAATACTTTCGGCTCCTTGGCATTGGGGTGGAATCGCCTGAATCCGTCCACGGCGACTTGTCCGCGCACTTTGTAGCGAAAATTCAAATGAGGTTTTGAGAGTCGCCCCTCATTATAAGATGCGTCCATGACGCCGCGATAGGTTTCTTCAGCCATTCTAGTGCTCCAAGTATTCAACGCTGAACTCCTATTTCACATCGCATCGCGTCGCAAGACCTTAAGCCGATTTCTGGTCACTTATCCGCGTGAGTAGGGGTATGTAGGATAATGTGGCACATAAGTTGCGTTTTCAACATGACGTCCCGTTTGGAGTCATGTCATGAAGCTCACCTCTCTTATCCTTGCCACTCTTATTCTTCCGGCATGTGACCTAGGGATGCTCAGCGTTCGGCACGCAGGCTCCGGCGAGGCCGACGCCCCGTTCACGGGGTACCCCAATGTGGAGTTGGAGCCACAGCCGGGACCTTCAAGCCCCACCTCACCCGTTCAAAACGTCCCAGAAATTCTCACACACGCGACATGGGGTGAACGTTGTGTTGACGGCGAACGGGTTGGGTATCTGGTGCTTTCAGACCTCGAGTCGACTTGCACCGACGACGCACAACGGATTGATGCCCCCGATGGATTGGAGAGGGCGGTCGTCTTTAGAACCGAGGAGCTTGGCGCACAACAACTCGTCGACTATTGTGTGGACGGCATATGTGAAACCACCACACTTGACGTCACGTTCAACGCCGGAAACGGCACCTGGAGTGGAACGCTCGCTGGTTTTGACCACCAAATCGAGTTTTCGGCACTCTCCTGTGCCTACGACACGGCACTCACCCCAACCACCACCGACCGCCTCGCTGGAGGCATCAGCATCAAGAGCCTCGCCATGTATCAAGGCGTCAAGGTTGGGCTCGCGGCTGATGGCGAACCCCTTGCCCAGCGCAACGCGCCGGTGGTTGCGGGGCGACCAGGTGTGCTGCGTGTTTTTGTTGAGCCGCAGCCCGACTGGCAAGCACGCCCTCTCAACGTCCGGCTCACCTTGGGCGACCAGGTCCTAGAGCAAACGTTTACGCCGCAGGCAAACTCCACCGAGACCAACTTCGGATCCACGGTCAACTTCCAGTTCGACGAGGGAGAATTGCCGGCCGACGTTGAGTATTCCGTAGAACTTCTTGAGGTCGATCCGTGTTCAGCCCCTCCAGCTGAGATGGCTCAACCCAGATTTCCGGCACTTGGGACCGTAGAGCTCGGCTCGGAGGCCATCAATCCTATGCGCGTGGTGCTCGTACCGATTCAGTACGACGCTGATGGCAGCGGCCGCACACCGAACCTTGACCAAGCTGCCCTGGAGCGCTGGCGCCAGCAGATGTTCGTCAACTATCCGGTCAGTCAGCTCGAGGTGACGGTGCGCGACCCGGTCGCGACCAACCAGGGCCTTGCCCCTAACGGAAGTGGCTTTAGCTCCATGTTGAATCTCTGCCTCGGCGTTCGCCAGCAGGATAATCCAGCCCCTGACGTCTACTATTATTGCGTGATTCAACCCTCAGCTAGCCGTTCACAATTCTGCGGTGGCGGTTGCGTAGGTGGGGTCGCGCCGCTCGCCCCGGCAAACAGCGTGAGTAGCCGCGCTGGGATCGGTATTGCCTTTGATGGCACCGGAGAGGACATCTTCGTTCACGAGATTGGCCATGCGCTTGGGCGTCCGCACGCACCGTGTGGTGGCGCTGCCGGAACCGACCCGGACTTTCCGCACGCCGGCGGCCGAATTGGCACGTGGGGCTACGACGTGGTCAACAACGCGCTCATTGACCCACAAGCTCCAGACTTCATGGGCTATTGCGATCCGTCATGGGTTTCGGACTACACCTACGACGCGATCTTCGAGCGCCTGAAGTACGTCTTGGGTGTTCAATCTCAGACTACCTTTGCTGAGCCTCGTAGCTGGCGAACGGGCGCTATCGAGAACGGAGCCGTGGTCTGGGGCAACACGATCGAGTCCTCGGCGCTGCCAGCGGGCGTTCAAGAATCCGCCACCTTGCTCGATGAATTTGGCCTACCACTGGCCGACGTTGAAATCTGGGTCACCGAGGTTTCATGCGATATCGAGACACTTCTATTCTCCGTTGAAGACTTTGGACCCGCCGCGGCCAGCATCGTTGTCCGTGGTATTCAGATCGTCTTGTAAACGCGGGCTCTGTGCGCGTTGGACGGTTGGTGCTATGTCTGTCGGCGCATCTGACGAGGGCGGAGCCCTCGTCGACAATGAGTACGAGTGTGAAGAAGAAGTGGTGGTTCATAGCTTTCGCCTTGATGGCGGTCGCATACTTTCTTCCCGAGTCGGCAATTGATCGGTTTTCCGGCTGGTTCGGCGTCGAAGAGCCTCAGACCACACCTTTTGATGACCAGATCGCGCGCGCCGATAACGCCTTGCAAACCGACCAAAATCTGGAATTGAGCCGCCAAGAACTCCTAGACCTTCGACCTCAAATTCAGATTCGAAGGCTCGCGGCCAACGGTCCCATCGCCGGTGATAAGATTCCCGAACTTAGGAAGGTCTTGACGGCGTACCACTCCGATACGCTCGTCCGAAAGCCCGAGTTCGAAGCCCGAAATCATGAGGTCTCCCGTCTTCTCAGGCGATGGGAGTTGGCGGATGTTTCCGAAGTCCTAGACACTCTGGACGCCCAGCTGGCCCGCCACGAGACGCGCTTTCAAACCTCCGAGGAGTCTTGCCAGGAGTGCCACTTCCAAACCCTTGATTTGCCAGCAGATCACACAGGACTCTGGCCACTTTGGAACCAAGAACACCACACGGGGCTTCCCATTCTTAGCGATACCGCTGAAATGCAGGCGCTTGAGTTTTGGAGACACCCTGAGCGCCTCGGACAAGGGCCGTTTGCAGATCCGGAGGTCCGCCATATTCTGGAAAAGGGATGTACGGATTGTCACGCGGCTCACGGCGCGCCCGAGTTTGTGGTGGATCTCAAAGCTCGTCAGGCCAATATCGGGTTCTGGGTAGAGACTTTTAAATGGGATTCCTCGCTCTACGTACAAACAAAAATTCAAAACCTCGAAGCGGCACATCGCGTGCCGGGTGGATGGTTCAAGTCCGCCTACGTCGTGGTGGTGGAGGCGCAAAACCTCGAGACCGGCACCAAGCTCAAGGCCTTTCACGGCCCGGCGCTCCCGGAGTTTTTGCAGACGTCCGAGCTGCGTGAAGGCGTGTTTTTTGGCCGTCTCGGTTTAGATGCTCAAGGCAAACCTACGATCGATCCCAACAACTTAGCTGCAATCACGAGCGACACTCGTCTGGAGCCGAGGCGCTTCGAAGATCACGAGTTCATCTTCGAGCTGCCTGAGAATGCCCCCTACAAAGTGATCGCCCGTGTGATCTACCTCCCAGACTATTCGAGCTGGAGCGATGCCATCGACGTTGAGGTTCGGATTCTTCCCTAAGGGGCCGGTCCGTGCTTGCGATCCCGACCTGAAAGCCATATAACGTCGGACAGTCAATTCCTTACTTGGTCGGCGCAATCCTCTATGGCTCCTAACCTCCCGAATTTGAAGCCCGGTGATGTTGTTGCGGGACGTTTCCGTATCGTTGAGATCATCGGTTCGGGTGGCTTCTCGGTGGTCTATCGCGCGCACCAGGAGGATATGAACCGGTTTGTGGCGCTCAAGGTGCTCAAGCCTACCGCGTCTCACGACGCGAAGATCGTGGAGCGATTTCGGCGCGAAGCCTACTTCGCAAGCTACCTCTCGCACGCCAATACCATCACGCTCTATGACTATGGCCACACCGATACCGGTCTCTGTTATATCGCCATGGAGTATCTGGTCGGCAACGACCTCTCCGTCGTGGTTCAGCGACACGAGCCCATGGATCTCAAGCGCGTTTGGAAGATTTTGGTGCAATCGTGTCGCTCACTTGCGGAGGCGCATCGCCTTGGCCTTGTGCACCGCGACCTAAAACCCGAGAACATCTTTCTCACCCAGCGTGAAGAGCAAGAGTACGTCAAGGTTCTGGACTTCGGCGTTTCAAAGGCCATTACGAATATTGGTGATGCCGGCCCAAACACCATGCGCCCTCTCACGCAGGAGGGGACCGTCTTCGGAACACCGCTCTACATGGCGCCCGAGCAGGCGATGGCCGAGGAGATTACCCCTGCCGTAGATGTCTACGCGCTCGGTCATATCGCGTTTGAGATGATCACCGGACATGCTGCCTACGAGCGTTGCACCAACGCCATGGACGTGATGTTGCGCCAGATCAACGATCCGCCGCTCGCGCTTCCGGACCCCTGGAGTGGCTCGCCGTTTTCCGAGCTCATCACCCAATGCACTCAAAAAGACCCGAACTACCGGATTCCTTCGGCGTCGGTGCTGCTCGACAACTTGATGGCCCCCGAGTTCGACGCGTACGCGGACCCGATGGAGAAGCCGTCACGCCCAAGAACACAGGCCCTGCAGGCAGTCGCAGTGGATCCCGCAGACCTCTTGGACGACAAGGAAGTCGAGGAACTTTACCGCTGGGAGCTCGACACTCTCGAGGCCACGTTCAAAGAGTGCCAATCCACCAATCAGCCCCGTCTCGTGGTGATTCGTGGTGTGCCGGGTTCAGGTCGCTCCAACCTACTGCGTGCGTTCCTCAGGCGCTCTCGCGGCGCTGATAATACCCTTGTTTTGCATCGCGGACCGAGCGCCGAGGCCAGCGAAACGAGTCTCGAAACCGAGCTTTCTGTACTCACCGGCAAAGCGCTTCAGGGCTCGGGAATCGTTGAGGTTAAACGCCTCCTGATGGAGCTCTACGGTGAGGATCAAGAACTCGCGTTTTCTGCGGACCAAATTCAGCGTGATTCGCGGCCACTTCAGGCGCTCAGCTCCATGCGCGACAGCCTGCTCGCCCGCATATCCGGGCCCTTTAGAGCGCTCGCCAAACGTCGAACGCTCGTTTGGGGCCTTGAGAACCTGGAGCGTCTTGATACGCTGACTCTGGCGTTTCTCGACCGATTTTTCCGGGACCTTCAGGCGGACCCGAAACCTGTGATGCTCGTGGTCACGGTCGACCCCGATGAACTCGGACAGCGCACGGGATTGGCCCGTTACACGGAGTCCCTGCTCCAGGCTGGTCGCCCCTTTGCGCGTCAGATGCATCTCGTCACCGAAGACGAGGACGAGGAGGTGCTCGCCACTCAACGGATGCAGGCCATTCCCGAGTTTGTTCAGCGTGACGGTTCGTACGTAGGCGCCGGCCTGAGTGACTCAGAGGCTGATGATGAGCCCCTGACGCAGCGGATTGAGCTCGACGAGACCCCGCAGGACTCCTCGAGTGCATTCGACACCATTTTGGGATATCTCGCGCAGCTCGGTGACGAAGTCCCGCTAGACCTATGGAAACTCGTCTACGCCCGCATCCTCTCCACGGACCTGATTCGAGTGGCAGATATGGTCATTCATCAGGCCGAAAAGTTCGGAATCCTGCACGTTCATGACGAAGTCATACGTTTTTCCAAGCCGGGTTTTGCCGAGACTCTAAGACAGGGTTTTGAGGCTATCGAAGGGGTAAAGGCTGCGCATCTCAAGCTCGCCGAGCTCATGCAGCAATTCTACAACCAGCCGTCCTTGACGCAGGTCAAACTCATCGCGTCGCATTATCGGCGTGGTGGCAAGTCGGCGCAGGCCCTCAATATCCTGATGGATCAGGGCGAGATGGCTTTCCAGCGTTTGGACCTCGACAGCGCCCGCGAGTTCTATCTTTCGGTCCAGAAAATCGTCGAGTCTGACGCACCGCCACCTTCGGGCTGGGGTCTTGAAGAAGCCCAGATTTGGCTCCGATTGGGTGAGGTCCACGGGGCACTTCGTGAACACGGTGCCGCTGAAGATGCGCTGAACAAAGCCATGCGGACCCTGCGCCTCGACGACCGCGAGACCGAGGGCAAGGCCAACAAGCTTTTGGGCGACCTCGCCGTGTACCAAGAACGATACACCAACGCCCTTAAATTCTTCGACAAGGCGCGCGACGCCTACCGCGTCATGGGCTCCAATCGACCCTTTGTGGCGATCACAAACGAAATGGGTCGCGTTGCCTTGCTCCAGGGACGAACCGGACTCGCCGAAGACCTCTCTCGGCAGGCGCTCGAGATGGCGCAAAGGCTCCAAGAGCCGCTGCTTTTGGCCCGCGTAAACCGCCAACTCGGCGGTGTGCTCACAAGGCGCGGTCGATTCTCCGAGGCCAGAGAACACCTGAAGCACGCACTAAGTATTTTCGAGAGCCGCGCTCGCGATTCTGACACCGTAGAATGCCTCATCGAGCTCGGTCAGGCCGAGTTCGCCGACGCTTCCTATGCCGACGCTCAAGACCATTTCAGGCGCGCGATCGGTCTTGCTGCATCGCACCATCATAACTCTCTTCATGACGCAAACCTTGGCTTGGCCTGGGCCTATGCCGCTCAGGGCCATGTGGCCGAAGCCACCGAGCACCTGGAACAAGTGTTATCTAGGGTGCGAGCAAACCAGGACCGTCAACGCATCACGGAAGTCCTTTTGCACCTTGGTGACGCGCGATTTGCCGCAGGAAATCTGGCCGATGCGCGCGTGAGCTACAACGGGACACTCGAGCTCGCCGAGGCGATTGGTCTGAGGCGAATCTGGGTCGCGGCTATGGTCCGTTTGGCCTACCTCCACCTCGAAGAAGGCGAAGAACCACAGGTGTTTAAGGCGCTTGGAAAGGCGCTCTCACGTTGTGAGGAGCTCGGGTACACCGAAGGACAACTGCAGGTGAAGTCGCACGTCATCTACATCCAGCTTCTGCTCTACGGCTTCCCACCAAGCGGGGAGACCTTCTCGGGCCTTCTTCAGAAAGAGGAAGACTCGCCGCGCGTGGCCTCTCTGACGTACCTCTTCCGCGCCGACGTGGCCGCTGCGCGCGGCGAATACGCAAACGCGCTTAGCTTCCTGAGATACGCCCACGTCTCTGCAGCTCAGGTAGGCGACTACACTATGTTCATTCCGATCGCGCGCCGACTCAACCTCGTCAAGGACGCCATGGCACAGCCCGTGGACCCTCTCACCAACGGTTGGGGGCTCGGCGCCATGGTCCCGCCCGAAGTAGGGCGTCGCCGATTCGACCGACTCCCCAAAGCAGGTTAGAAGTTGCGTAGCGTCCGAGTTCGTCTAGACTGTGCGCATGGCCGTTGACCTCAGACCCGGTGATCGTTTCCTCGACCGCTTCAGAATCGAATACCTCGCCGCTGAGGGGGGGATGGCATCGATCTATTCAGCGCGTGACGAGCTAACTTCGCACTCCATCGCGGTCAAAGTTCTCTATCCGTACTACTCGGACAACGCCATCATTCGGACGCGATTCCTCGAAGAAGGGCGAATTCAACAACTCCTCAAACACCCAAATATCGTGCGGGTTTTCCAGATTTTGGACGAGCCGTTGATGGCCATTCTGATGGAGTTTGTGGATGGTCCAACCCTTGACGAATACCTGGGTGACGAGGGCCCGCTCAGCCAGGAACAGGTTATCGATGTCATCATTCCGGTGATGTCGGCGCTCGGATTTGCCCATAGCCGCGGCATCATCCACCGAGATATCAAGCCATCAAACATCCTGCTCCAAGACTCCGACGTTCGGCGTCCAAAAGTCGTTGATTTCGGGGTCGCCAAGGTCAAGGGCGGCCGCCAGGACTTAACGGCGACGGGGACCACCGTCGGGACACTTCACTACATGAGCCCCGAACAAATCGTAGGCTCCAAGTCCATCGACGGCCGCGCGGATATCTACTCCGTGGGCGTGACCATGTACAAATTGGTCACGGGCGAGGTGCCCTTCAACGCGCCCACCGAGTTTGCGCTCATGATGGCCCAGGTCGAGGCCCCGCCTCTGCCGCCGAGCCGGCTTCGAAGCGGCCTCTCCAAAGAGCTTGAGGCCATCATCCTCAAGGCCATGGAGAAGAAGCCCGATGACCGCTTCCAGTCCATCCGCGAGTTCACCCAGGCGTTGCTCTCGTTGCGAATTGATTCGCAGGGGACCATCCGAGACACCGTCAGCGAGCGGATTTCCGTTCAACTTCTCGACTTCGCCATGCAGGCCGATGAGGTCGCGCAAGATTTGACCGGTGAAATGGACCTCGAATTGGCCACGATGCCGCTCAAGAGCGAGCCGCCGCTCGATACCCCCACGCAGGAAATCGAGGAGACGCTCAAGATCGACAGGCGCCAACTCCTGAAGGCCGCAGAATCGGCCGGATACGCGGTGGCGGCGGATAAACACTCCGAGCCCACCGTGCAAATCGGGGCGTCTGAGCTCGCGCAACTCACCGGGCGTGAACCTGAAATCGATGAAAGTGCCCCGACTGAGAACATCCCGTCCTTACAATCGAGACTGAAAGCCGCCGATTCAAAGGCCGAGACTCGGCCCGTCAAGCCGATGAGGCTCAGAACGGGTGAGCTCCCACGGGTTCAAGCACCTGACCAAGACGCGAAGACCGATGAGGTGGATTCCACGCGCCCCTCCACACCTTCGGCCAAACGAGAGCGGCTTGCCTCATCCATTCCGCAGCTCAATCCTCTGGCTGGTAGTGCCCACGTCGATAGTGCGGATATGACGCGCCCGGAGCTCAAACCCAGAACGGATGAGGATTTGCCTACGCCGGTCTTGGACCGTCCTTCGGTTCAAGCCAAACCACTCGAGCCGCCGCGCCCATCAGGTAGTGCTGAGGCCCTCGAGCTCGATGTTCACCCCCGTGTGAAAAGGCCTTCCGGCCCGAAGATGGTGCTCGGCAAGAATTACGCAGACACACAGGAAAGAACACGAGAAAAACCCAGGCTTGTCCCACCTGTGGCGCCCTCGCAAATGGGTTTCCCTCCGCTACCGACACCCCGGCAAAATCCCCAGTCGCGTCCCGTGCAGCCCTTGCCGCAACCGGCTCCGGACCAGCCCAATTCAGGGCTTCAACAGGTTCGGCCTCCAGATAACCAGCCGCAGCCAAGGCGCCCACAAGACCTCACCGAGTCGAATAATCTGAACAAGAAACGACTCGCGATCGGAATAGTTTTGCTCCTGATGCTCCTTGTCTTAGTCGTGTTCATCGTGTTGAGCATTGTCCCATAAGCCGCAATTGACATCCCCAACCAATCCGTTAATCATTCGCCGACTCTGCTCAAGGAAGAGACTATGCACTCCACGCGAATACTCATTGTTCTTGCAATTCTAAGTTGGGCCAACCTGGCGAGCGCTCAGGAATTTACGGACGGCGTCCGCTCCGGCGGAATGGGTGATGCGTTCACGGCGGTCGCCGAGGGCACGAGCGGGATTTACCACAATCCAGCAGGCATCGCGCGAGCCACACTCTACGCCATCGATGGCACCTTCGAATACAATCCGACGGGCAGCGTGCTCAACGCCTCGGTCTCGGATAGTCGCACCAATCCCAATCTCGCCGCGGGCGTTGGGTACTCGTATCATATTGGCCGCGACGCAGCCGACGGCATCGATGGCCATGATATTCGCCTCGCGCTTGCGGTCCCGGTTGTTCCAGACCGCGTCGCAATCGGAGTCGGTGGCCGCTACCTCATCGTTAAAGACAATGACGTGGAGCTCATGAACGGCTTCACGCTCGATGCAGGTGCTATCTTTAAGGTCACCGAAGGCTTTCACCTCGGCGTGGTCGGAAAAAACCTTGTCGATCAATGTGATAAGATAGAGTGTGCACCTATCGCGCCTCTCACCATTGCTGGCGGCGCATCCTTCGCCACAAACTTCGGTCTCGTGCTTGCGGGCGATGTGGGCTTCGACCTGACCACCACAGACGATACGGCCATAGAATTCGCGTTTGGCGCAGAATACCTGGCGGTCATGGTGCCGCTGCGTGTCGGGTTCGAGCGAAAAGATGCGGTGGACACGTCCATGCTCACATTCGGTGCAGGCTGGCGCTCGAAAGCAGCAGGATTTGATGTTGGCTACCAACTCGACCTCGCCAATACCGAGCGCATGATTTTTATGGGTTCGTTCGCAATCTACCTCTAAATCTTGAGACCAAAACATGGAAAGCCGAATTCGCCAGACTCTGAGTCGTGCGTTTGACCAAGACGTGGCTGAAAAAGCCTCGCTTGAAAACTTGGGTGGGCATGCGTCGCTCCGCATTTACTGGCGAATCACCTTGTCCGAGGCGGGCCCGCGCGGCGAGTCCACCTTGATGGCCATGGTCCTTCCCGAGGACTTTGACCCGGGCAAGAGTGAAGAGGGTGGCGAGAATCCGGAAACCGCTGAGTTGCCCTTTGTCAACGTGCAACGCTATCTCGCGCGGCTCGGTCTGCCCGTGGGCGCCATCGACTTCGTGGACATGGAGCTTGGGGTTCTTCTTCTCGAAGACCTCGGCAACACCATGTTCGAGAATATCTACCTCAACGCACCCGACCAAGCAGAGGCCCACTACCAGCGCGCGATTGACTTGCTAGTAGACTTCCAAGTTGCCACGCTCGATGACGGTGAGTGTGATTGCATCGGGTACGAAAAGTCTTTTGATGAGGCACTGCTGCTCTGGGAACTCGACCATTATCGCGAGTGGGGTCTCGACGAGCACTATGGCGCCGACACGCTAGGCACGCACCGTGCCGAACTTCAGGCCTATTTTCAGCAAATCGTCGACAAGCTGCTGGACCTGCCTCAGACGCTGGTGCTTCGCGATTACCAATCACGAAACATCATGGAGAAGGGCGGAAAGCTTCATCTCATCGACTTCCAAGACGCGCTCATGGGGCCGTTTGTCTACGATTTGGTGGCCTTGTTAAGAGACTCGTATATCGTGCTCGACCCCGATCTCGTGGCGCGCCTCGTGGCCTATTATGTTCAGGCCGGTCAGGCCAAGGATCTTCCATGGTGCGAGGACGAAGCCTTGGTCAAAGAGGCTTTCTACCTCCAAACGGTCCAGCGAAAACTCAAAGATGCCGGTCGCTTTATCTTCATCGATAAGGTCAAAGGAAATCCAAACTTTCTGCCTTATTACGAGCCGTCCATTGGCTACGTCAAAGATGCCTTGGAACGCCTTGAGTTCGCGGGGCTGGCCCAGTTGCTAAGCGAAGTAGAACCCGCATTCGGCAAGGAGTAGTCCATGCGCGGCCGCTACGCCCCGAGCCCTACCGGCCCACAACACCTCGGAAACCTCAGAACAGCGCTCCTGGCGTGGCTGATTGCTCGCCTGAGCGGCGCGGAGTTCGTGATCCGAATGGAGGACATAGATATTCCGCGGACGCGTCCTGGGAGCGCTGAGGCGATTTTGGAAGACTTGAAGTGGCTCGGCCTGGATTGGGACCATGGCCCAACCACTTTGGATGCCGCCGACCCGTGGATGCAGACCTCACGCACCCACCTCTACGAACGCGCCTTGGAATTCCTCAAAGAGCAGGGCCTCGTCTATCCATGCTGGTGTACCCGCCGTGAAATCCAAGAGGCGTCCGCACCCCACGAGCGCGGCGCCGTCTACCCGGGGACTTGCGCAGCGCTTGACGAAGAGGGTCGAGCGAAAATGGCAAAGGAGCGCCCGGACCGGCAGCCGGCATGGAGACTGCGCGTAAGCCCAGATGGTGGTCCGAACATCGTCAAGGTACATGACCAGATTCTCGGGACGCTCGAACAAGACCTCGTCTTTGAGGTCGGTGACCAAGTATTGCTTCGAAGCGACGGCCTCTGGGCCTACCAGCTCGCCGTTGTGGTCGATGACTTGGACATGGGCGTGACTCAAATTGTCAGAGGGCAAGACCTCTTCGATTCAACTCCACGTCAGGTATGGCTCGCCGAAATTCTGAAATCCGAATTCAACCCGGGTTTTCAGGGGTTTGAGACCTGGCACGTACCACTCGTTCTGGACCAGAATGGCGAGCGAATGGCCAAGCGAAATGAAGCCGCGCAAGTGGATAGAAGTCAGCCTCCTGAGCGGGTCATCGGTCAATTGATACGCACCCTCGGTTGGGATTTTGGTGATATCAGCGCCTCGGATCTTTTGCGCCAAATCAGCCTCGAGAGCATCAGAGAACTTTAGGGAGTGTCTATGAAATCAATCAACCCAGCGACCCAAACGCTGATTCGAGAATATCCAGATCATAATTCCGAAGACGTGGAAGAAATGCTCGAGCGCAGCAGTAGAGCGTTTCGAGATTTTTCGAAGACGAGCTTCGACCAGCGTGCCGACATGCTGAATCAGGCCGCGGCCGTTCTGCGCGAAAAGAAAGAACAATGGGCTCGGCTCATGACCGAGGAGATGGGAAAACCCATCAAAGAAGCGCGGGCAGAGGTCGAAAAATGCGCGTGGGTGTGTGAGCACTACGCCGAGACTGGGGCTCAAGGACTTAAGCCGAAGAAGATAGAGACCGATGCCACAAACTCATGGGTTCAATTTCAGCCGCTCGGCACCGTTCTGGCCGTGATGCCATGGAACTTTCCGTTCTGGCAGGTCTTCAGGTTTGCGGCGCCAACCCTTATGGCGGGTAATACCGCCCTCCTAAAACACGCCGGAAATGTCAGTGGGTGCGCGCTCGCCATCGAAGAGATTTTTGCGCAGGCCCAGGTTCCAGATGGAGTGTTTCAAACTCTGCTCATTGACCACGATTTGGCCGAAAAAGTCATCAAAGATAGACGCGTTCACGCGGTGAGTTTGACGGGGTCGACGCGTGCCGGTCGAGCAGTCGCAAGTGTGGCGGGCCAAGCGCTCAAGCCCACATTGCTTGAGCTCGGTGGCTCGGACCCATTCATCGTGCTCGCTGACGCGAACCTTGAGAAGGCCGCCAAAGAAGCCACGCGTGCGCGATGCCTCAACTCGGGGCAAAGCTGTATCGCCGCCAAGAGATTTATTGTTGTGGATGAAGTCCACGACGAGTTCATCCACCTCTTCCGAAAAGAGATGCGTGCCCTGAAAATTGGCGATCCGACAGACGAGTCCATAGATATTGGCCCTCAGGCCCGGGTAGACCTCGCTGAGGCACTGCACGAACAAGTCAAAGCCAGCATTGCCGCCGGAGCCGTGGCGCTCATGGGCGGCGAGCCTTCTGGCCTTGGTCCCGCGTTCTATCCGCCCACTATCATCTCGCGCGTCGACCCGGGAATGAGCGTCTTTGACGAAGAGACATTTGGGCCTGTTGCCGCCGTGATTCGAGCCAAGAATACCGACCACGCCATCAAGTTGGCGAACCAAACGGAATATGGCCTCGGTGCAAGTCTCTGGACAACATCCGATACCATTCAACCCCTCGTAGACGCCATAGATTCAGGCCATGTGGCCATCAACGGTATCGTCAAGTCGGACCCACGCCTTCCATTCGGAGGCATCAAGGACTCCGGATACGGGCGAGAACTCGGTGAGATGGGACTTCATGCGTTCGTAAACGCCAAAACCGTGGCCGATTTTTCATGAGCCAATACGATATCATCATCATCGGAGCCGGCGCTGGCGCTCTCTCCGCGGCTGTGCAGCTCGCCGGAAAGAAGCGCGTCCTGGTGATTGAGGCGGGGCCGGATCCCGGCGGAAAGATGGGGCGTGCACAGGTCGAAGGCGTGGAGTTCGATACCGGCCCTAGCGTGTTCACCATGACCGATGTAGTAGCATCCGTGTTTAGCAACGCCGGCTTGGACTACCGCGACTACTTGGAGCTCATCGAAGTCGATGGGTTCTCCTACCTTTGGCCCGACAAGACGGCATTGAATATCCGTTTTGCCAAAGGCGACACTCTCGCTGAAATTGAAAGGGTTTTCGGCACGAAACATGCCGAAGAATTTAAGGGATTTCTGGATTACACCGAGGAAATCTGGAATGCGGCAGCCCCAAATTTTGTCTACGGCGAGGCCCCGAGCTTCGGCGGCGCCATCAAGCTTGGCATGACAAAATTTCGTGAATTGATGAAGATCGATCCGATGCGCTCTATGGCCGCTGCCATCGAATCCCGAGTATCTGAGCCGCACCTGCGCGACCTTCTTCTCAGATACGCCACCTACAATGGAAGTCACCCGTGGCGTGCGCCTGCCACCTTGAATTGTATCGCCTGGGTTGAACTCGGGCTTGGGTGTTACGGCATCAAAGGCGGTATGTTCCGCCTTGCCGAGGCCCTTGAGAAGGCAGCCACTGAGAAAGGCGCCGAGTTCGTCTACAACACGCGCGTCACAAGCATCCTAAGAGCCGGAAAGAAGGTCAGCGGCGTGATGTGCGGCGACACGAAGTTCGAAGCGCCTGTGGTGCTTTGTAACGCCGATGTCTCCCATCTCATTCATGACCTCTTGGAAGACTCGCCAATCAAAGAGGCCGGAGAGCCGTCCATGTCTGGCTGGACTGGCGTTATTAAGGCGCGTCGCGTGCCGCGACCATCCCACACCGTACTCTTTCCGGCTCGCCCCTATCAGCAAGAATTTGTGGATATTTTTGATCGTGAGCGGCTGCCAGAGGAGCCAACCATCTACCTTTGCGCACAAGAGAAGAGCCATCAGCGCCCCGGCTGGGAAGACCATGAGCCCATCTTCGCCATGATCAACGCCCCTTACGTCAAAGACATAAACTCAGCGCCACCCGCCGAAGAAGTCGCCGACCAAGTCGCCGACCAAATCAAACAACGCCTGCTCGCCTTCGACCTGATTCACCCCGAAGACACCTGGGTCTGGATGCGCCGTCCCCAAGACCTCGCCGCCCAGTTCCCGGGCTCCCGAGGCAGCATCTATGGCGCCTCCTCAAACTCCCAATTCTCCGCGTTTCAGCGCCCACCAAACCGCGTCAAAGACCTGCCAGGTCTCTTCCTCGCCAGTGGTAGCGCGCACCCCGGTGGCGGCGTTCCCATGTGCCTACTCTCGGGCACCGCCGCTGCAAAACAAATTTTTTCGAACTAATTTTGCAACACTTTCCCAAAGTGTCCGAAAATATAGATAGACGCCCGTGATTTTGCGGGCGCGATTCTAAGGAGACATTATGGGGCTAACATTTACCCACGCAGCCATGGAGAAGCTCTTGGAAAAGAGTCTGGCTTCTGCGTTGCGTTTAACCGGATTGCCTGCTCCCAAGCCTGGAGGCGGCGTCGAAGAAAAGAAGTCAGAATTTACAAGAACACAACCTTCAGTAAGGCGCGCAGACTGCGTGTTTCTTGTTCAGGCGGCACAGGAATACTATGTCATCGCCGAGGTCCAACGAGAGGTCGACGCAGAGAAACCTCAGGCATGGACCGACTATGTGGCTTTCATGAAAGGCCAGGGAATGCCCGTCGAACTCATCGTGGTAACGTTTTCTACTCAAGTCGAGGCATGGGCCAGTAGACCGATTCAGTTCACGAGCCGCGGGAGTTGGACACCTACGGTGATCGGGCCTTCTACCACGCCTCGAATGTTGACCGCCGAGCAGCTTGCAGAAAACCCATGGTGGGGTTTGTTCTGCTCAATGGTTCACGCCCGGAAAGACTACGCAGAACCGCTCTACCGAGCGACAATGAATGAGTGCATTGAGAGCTATGAAGCGGGAAAGCTAACACGTAGGGACATGGACGCAATTTCTGATACAATACTAGAGGTTGTAACTGAGGAAGTCAGGCAACACTTTATGGAGCTAGACATGAGAACACGCACATTTTGGGAAGAATTCAAGGCAGAAGCCAGAGAGGAAGGTAGAGAGGAAGGTATCGAAGAGGGGCTCCGAGCCTCAATTCTCCGCGTCGCAAAGGCCCGGAAACTCGTGCTGAGCACAAGGCACCTAGAGATTCTGGAACGCTGCCATGATCAGCATCGCCTTGAACAATGGCTTGAAGCTATTGTTACAGCTGCTGACGCGAAAGACGTCTTCGAATCCTGAGTTTGTTCCGACTCTTGGATTACCGTTCGGGAATAAAATGCTCGAAATTCATTGAGTTTCTCAAAAAAATCCCGTACGGTAATTGGCATGGAGAGAAAGCCGCAAATACGGGTGTTGGATATGACTGATGTGGGGCTGGCCATTCGCAAAGCGCGAAAGAAGTTGGGCCTCACGCAGGCCGAGCTAGCTGGACTTTGTGCGCTCGGCACCCGATTCGTCTCAGAAGTTGAGCGAGGGAAAGAAAGTGCTGAAGTTGCCAAAGTCCTTCTTCTCCTCCACAGCGTTGGGATTGATGTCTTCGTCCAACCAAGGGACCCAACGCTATGAACGTGCTCTTTCGTGGGTCTGTGGTGGGCTCCGCGACTTTCACTGGCTGGCGCCCAATACAAGACCACGGTCGTGAAGGCTGATGACGACTATTTTTGGCCGTCGAGTGATGAAGCCAGCACCCACATCCTAAAATTCGATTCCCCTCGGTTTCAGCACCTCAGTGTCAACGAATACTTTGTGATGAAGCTCGCCGCGGCACTATCACTCCCGGTAGCGAGTGTGGAGCTTGATTTCCGGCTCGGGCGCCCGTTTCTCGTCGTCGAGCGATTCGATCGCGAGGTTGGAGATGAGGGTGTTGAGCGAATACACCAAGAAGACTTCTGCCAGATTTTAGGTCTGACCCCTTCAAAGAAGTACGACGTGACATTGGCAAATGTTTCAAGAGTTCTTCGAGAACATTCCTCGAAGCCAGTGGTGGACATCCAATCACTCGTTAGATTGACCATTTTCAATGTATTGGCGGGTAACTCCGACGCCCACGCCAAAAACATCTCAATGATGCGTGACTTCCGGGGGTGTAATCTGGCTCCGTTTTACGACCTCGTGTGTACACGAAATTACAGGGGCGTTGACCGAACACTTGCCATGCCCATTGGCCGCAATCGATCACCAGACAACTTGAAGCGAGACGACTGGTCCACGATGGCCAAGCACATCGACGTTTCGCCAAAAATCGTCTTCAATGAGCTCGACCGAATGTGTTCAATGGCCCCAGAAATCATAGATTCGCTAAAAAGCAACCTGCTCGAACAAGGTGCTCAGCGAGAAGCTCTTGATGATGTTTCCCGCACCTTGCTCAAGAGGCTGCCCGCAACACGTTCTATTTGACACTACTTTGGCCAATGGTTAGCTTCGCGTCAACGGTAGGGAACGTAGTACTAACAATTTCGCCATGGATTAAACCTAGAAGCATCCCTTCGGTCGAATTGGTTTTTCACCAGAGAGTCTAAGGTCTTTGTCCGCTAGGTTTGGACCCCCAGCCGCCATGGGTTTTGAAGAGGTCAAGCAATGAAACAAGGTTTATCTCTCGCTCTGGCATTTAGTTTTTTGGTCCTGTGTCACGGGTGCTCGGAAGACGAACCCGGTGATGGGAAGAACACGTCCATTGAGGACATGGGACAGGATGCCCCAGCCGACGTGCCCGAAGACGCTGAGCCGGATCAGTTTGTGCCACCTGTCTATTCAACCTTCGAGGTAAAGGTTTGCCAAGACCAGTTTGGAGATAAAGTTACTATTTACGCTGAGCATAGCGAACCGTCTGGGTGTCTTCTTCTCACTCTTAGCCGTGAGGAAGCTTCCGCCAACCAAAGTCTGGTTACGGATGAAGGTTGGCGACTCTTAGCTGCTTCAGTAGTCGATGATTCTGGCTGTCCGTCAGAGATTCCCGGTGATCAATCTCAACATGCGAATGTAGACCAAGTTAGTGGTGAGGTTTCTCTTGAGTATGCCATTGACGATTATCCAGTGACACTGACAGAAGGAAGAGTCGAAGTTGCGCTCAGCGAAAGTAATGGCAATCCTTTTGGTACTTCGGTCCTAAAGGTTGAGATGTCGGACATACCGGTCCTGATCTGTCCTGGAGGTCCAGTCGATGAGTAAGAAGTTTACAACCCTGGGGTTTCTCTTGTTGTGCGCAGCATGCAGTTCAAATCAGGATTCCGGTCCGTGGGAACTCGGTGAAGATGCCGGGGGAGATGCAACCGCTGACATGAATGTTGAAGAGGATATGGCGCCGTTGAATCGAGTGTACGCGTTATCCGATTTCAGTGGTGGATATGATTATTGGGGGATTCGTGCCTCGTCCACTCAGGAGTGTTTGAACGTTGTATTGAGCAATTCGGTCTCAGCTTCGCCGTTTGAAAACGTAGTCTCAGCTCAATCCGTAGAGTCCATCTTCATTGAGGACCAGGCGTGTGTGGCCGGCGCGCCCATGCACAAAGGTGCGGCGCCTGAGACGGCGTTGAGCGCATCATCAGCCGCAGGTTCTATCGAGATCTTCGAGGACTATATCTCGGCAGATCTTACGATTGAATTTGAGGGGAGGCCGGCGGTGAAGATTCAGGAAACACAAATCGAGTTTGAATAACCCATCAGCCCACGATTTCCTCAATCACAAGGCTGCAGCCCCGCAGATCGGCCTCAGGGGCACGCCCTTCCAACACAAAACCGCCGGCTCGCCTCTGACCAATGTCGGAGGTCTGTACGGCCATCACGCTGTCTAAGTTCGCAAGGTCGTACCAACGAATAAGGCCGCGGGCATCCGGTGTGTCAAGCACCTCCAGAGACACAGGGTCCACAATCTCAACCCTGGCCCAACCTGGCGTTCGGAACACGGCTTCTTCATGACCTACGCCACGCACCATGGCGTCTGTATAGGCCTGACTCGAGAGCTCGGTCATGCTGTACTCACTGAGCGCGTGGCTCGGAGCGATCCCCAATCGGCTGCCAAACAACGCATAAAGCTCAGCCCGAGATACCTCGCGGGTCCGGCCCTTTAAGCCTCCCGTTTCAAGCACTCGAGAGCCAGGCGCAAGCTTCCATCTCAGGTCGCCAACCGTGTCCAGAAAATCCACGTACGCAAACGCCGTCCCGAGGATGAAGACCGGCACCTTGGATTTTTCCAAAAAGTCCAAAGCGTCCACAACCCCGTCATAATCAAACTCGAACTCGCCGTTCTCTTCTCGGGCGAGGAAAAAACCGCTGTACCGCGGGTCGCCACACGTCTTGAGCAGCTCGCCGCACATAAAACTCAACGAACTCTCGGGCATTTCGCCCGGCGCCGCGGCGAGCACCAGGATGGGCATTCGGCCCTTGGGGAGGCAGTAGTTGCGAAACGGGCCCTCGATGGCCGCGCGGTACACGTCCAGATTCAAAAAGTGGTGTTTGCCGCGCGCATCCAATGTGGTGCCGCTCGTCAAAAACGTATGCGTGACCGCGTCAGGTGCCGTGCTCAACTCCACGTACTTAAACGCGTCGGTAGGCACAGCCGGCACCTCGCGCCATCCACTGACGCTCGAGATTCCACGCCCTTCAGCTAGATTTCTATAGGGCGCATTATGCTCGAACTGGTGCGCAAAAATTCGGGTCGCCCAGGCGTCGAAATCACGGTCCCAATCTGTATTTGGGTCATTGATAGCTTCGATGAGCTCGGCTCGGAGCGCGTTCATTCGTTCGATCCACACGGCAGGGGAGCAAGGCCAATGATAAACTCGCCTTCTTCCATCTCAAAGATCCGATTTCCGCGCGCCGGACGGCCCATAATCTCGAGCTCGGTGGTCGCAAATCTCCACACACGTCCGTGGCTCGTCGAAACCACAAGGTCTTCGGAGTTCACACAGGGCACTACGGCAACCACGGTATCACCCGGGTCCAATTTGCAGACCTGCATGCCGCCACCACCGCGTCCTTGTTGGCGGAACTCATCGAACCAGAGCCTCTTGGACCAGCCAAACTTCGTGATGACCGCAACTTGTTCGACTTCATTCGTGAGGAACGCCGAGACCACGGAGTCATCATCACCGTCCAACTTCATGACGTTGACGCCCACGGCCTTTCGCCCCATTGAGCGCATATCGTCGGCATCAAAATGAATCCCCTGACCCATGGCCGAGGCACAAAACACGCCGTTCTTTGTGGGGCCGGCAAGCACAGCCACAGGCACATCGTCGTCGTTGAGCAGAAATGCTTCCTTCCCAGTCCTATCGAGCGTTCTTCCAATCTCAGAAACCTCAGACGCCTTTCCCTTGGCATCGCGAGTGATATGGATGACGCGACCCTCGTACATCGCCTTTCTGGGCAGGACAAACCGGATATTTTCTCCGCCCTGTAGCGGCAAAATTTGGCCCATATCACGAACCGGCGACTCGCCCATCCACTGAGGCACAAGCCTTGGGTCCACGCCAAAGAAGCGGCCGAGATTTGAGAAGAGGAACACGCCATCCGACGTGCCGATATGCGAGAAAGACCGCATCGGGCCAGCGTCCTCAGGAGGAGGCAAAAACTCCGGTGCGTCCGTTGCCTCGAGCTCCTCGCCGTCTATCCAAAACAATGTCCCGTCGTCACTCACAACGTAGACAGGCTCACGGGCGGCTGCGGTCTTGAGCCGCTGAATCGCGCCCTCCTCGCGGTCCTTCGCCGCCGATGTTCGCGCCTTCTTCTGCACCAGGTCGCAGAGCGCGGCAATCAATGCCGCATCCCACGTGCCATAGGCGTCAAGCGCGTCTTCCCAGAGTTCTGGGTGATGAGTTGGGGCGGCCGTTGCCAGTAATTCGTCGTCGCCACCCTCTTGGCTTGCGACCTCTTGTATTCTCTCGATGATGCTCGCCATGTTGTCCTCGTGCGCTAGTTGCGCGGGAGACTAACTCTTTGCGCTGATATCAGTCAACGCACGGGGTCTGAATAGCGACTTGGCCCCTAGAGCGCCTTACGGTGAGGTTTTTGTTTCCACGACTCGTGAATGAGCGCGTTCATGGTGAGCTCCTGGGGATGTGGCTCGGAGGAGTTTTCAAGGCGCAACACGCCGCGCGGACATACCTCGGCGCAGAGCCCACAACCTACACATGAAGCGCGCACAAAGGACTGATTCCGCTGCGCGTAGGCACGCACATCAATGCCCATCTCACAGTATTTGGTGCACATCCCGCACGAGATGCACATATTCTCCTTCACCGTGATCCTAAATCGCCCGAACTTTTGAATGAGCCCCAGGAATGCGGCCATCGGACAGAAATTTCGACACCAGATTCGCGTGCCACCAATCGGGTAGAGACCCACGCCCACCACACCGCTCAAAATGCTCGATACCAAAAGCCCATAGGTCTTCTGCACGGTCTTCGTCGTCTCCACAAACTCAGGGTATTTCGCGCCAACACCGTACGAAATCACCACAAGGGCTGTGGTGAGAATGCTGAAGACCAGCGTGATGTGAATGGAATACTTCTCAAACTTCCACGACGCCTCCGACTTGCTCGTCAGATGCCTCCACGGTTCTCCGAACGTGTTTGCAAGCCCTCCGCATCCACACACCCACGAGCAATACCAACGTTTGCCGAAGAAAATCCCAAGCACGGGCACCAGAATCAATGAGCCCAAGATGGAGTAGACGATGAACGGAATCGGCATCCAGAGAATGCTCGAAGGGTAGAAATACTCAATCTTCAAGGGCCATAGATACGAGAAATAATAGGCCGGCTGGTCGATGAAATTGAGCCAAATCGGGACCGAAAACGCCAGCGTAGTCTGCACAAACATCACCACAATCGTGCGTACAATTTGGTACTTATTGTGCCGGTATTTGTAGAGCATCCATCCGCCGCCGGTCACGATCGCGAATGTGTAGAGGAGGCCGTAGAGCGTCCACTTGCCCTCGAACGGCTTCTTGTCAAACCCCAGCAGCTTGACCAGCGGTTGGAGCTCTTCAGTGAAATACAAAAGCACGTAGAAGAGAAGGAGCACGCCGGAGATGAGCCAGGCCGTTATCCCGCGATTTTTCACATCGTGCAGAAACCAGCCGATTTTGCCTGAACGTCTCATTGAACGATCTCCTTTTCATCAAACTCTTCGAGCTTTGCGCGCCCAAATTCTACATCAAACTGTGCCTGAGCCAGATTCTTACGCACCCACTCGATGCTGCGTCTCTCGTGAATCCAGCGTTCCAAGACGTTGTGATTCCAGCGCGACCCGAGCATATTAAAGCCGATGACCTGGTTTGCTTCGTTGTACACAATTCGCTGCGAAATCTCTTTCTTCGGGTGCCGCCTGTACAGAGAACGAATGCCCTTTGCCAGATTCACCACCTCGCCCACGGTCGTGTACTCGATATGGAAGAACTTGGATGAATTGTAGAAGAGCGGTTTCTCGTAATCCACCGCATCACCCATCATAGAACGCGCGGCGAGCTGGCCGTGGAGTTTGGCGGAGTACCAGATGGTCTCCTGGAAGGTACTTCCGTCTTCACGAACAATCTCAGCACAATCGCCGGCCGCATACACATCCGGCAGCGATGTCTCAAACGCGCGATTGACCTTGATTCCGCGCCCGAGCTCCGGCGTAGACTTGCACTCGTTCAGCCATTCTTTATTCGCGTGTACGCCCACACAAATCCCAAGCATTTGGCATTCGATAGCGTTGCCCTTGTTCGTCTCGACCCCCGAAACTCGCCCGTTGGCGTCCACTTTCACTTTGGAGAGCTCCTCCTCGAGCCGAACATCCACACCGTGGGCCTGCATATGGCCGTTGACCATGGCGCCTTCTTCAGAGCTAAGCGCCATCGGCCAGTAAAAGGGCTCTCGGATCAAAAACGTCACGTTCACGCCGTGGTGCTTCAGGCACTCCACAAGCTCGATACCAATCAAACCTCCACCCACAACGACCGCGCTTTTGGTGCTGGGCGTCAGGCGCTCACACGCATCCAAATCCTGCATGGACACAAAGTGAACCACGCCATCCTTTGCGTCCTTGATGCCATCCCAACCAAAGATATTGGGCTTGGCTCCAACCGCCAAAAGGAGCTTCGTGTAGTTCAGCGTCTTGCCGTCTTCGAGCTTCAAGGTGTGCGCGTCGGCATCGAGATCCACCGCGCGCCCACGAACCAACTCGATCTTCAGATTGTCGAAAACCTTGCGCTCAAAAGGCTCTAAATCCTTCCGAGTCATCAGATCCATGTAGGCGTACATCAACGCCGTGCGCGAGAAGAAATAGTCGGTCTCCTCGCTGATTACCGTGATTTTCGCCTCTTCAGGCGCATATCGCTCACGAATCTTGAGTGCCGCTTCGACTCCCGCTACGCCATTTCCGACGATCACATAATGCATACAAACTCTTGAACTTGTTATGAAAACTCTTTCTACGCGCGAAACCGTTCAAATTCGACAAAAAATAGGATGAACGACGGCTTTCTCGCGTCGCAAAGTGCACGACCTAACTTCAAAAAGCACACGTTTATTGCGTGGTCCATCGATTAGTCTGCAAAATCGCAAAATCGTTACACGATTTTTTGTAACCAAATCCCTCAAACAAGCACCTTATGATCGAGGCGCCTGTGGTTCGGCTTATCTCCTTCCAAGCTGAGCTATGGGCGCCATCTCAAAACCGTCTCGCGCCTGCCGGGTTTTCGGCCTAGAATCGCGCGATGTTTGATTTTCATACCACCCGAAGTCTCGTTCTCGAAGCCAACCGTTCCTTTGAACCTCTCAAATGGGACGGTACGGAGAGGCCCTCAATCCATCTCGAAGATGTCAGTGGAATCCCCTTTGTGGCGGGCATTGCTGGCGTTGAAGAATACCAACACCGTGCTCGCGTGCGAGCGCGAGACCAAGACCTCTTTGTCAGCGTCTCCAAGGCGCAGCCTGGATATGAGGATTATTGCCGATGGCTTGGCCTAGGCGCGCCCGAGCATCTTGTGGCCGAACCGGTCGAAGAAGCCACCAGAGTCACCCACGCGTGCCTCAAAGAAGAAGCTTACCGCTCACTCCTGGAATGGTCGCGAGACCAGCCAAGTCAGCACGTTCTGATTCACCCCTACATGGCCATCGACGAGGTCTGGGCGCTCGCCCAAAAACTCAGCGCCGACGGAGTTAAGCCTCAAGTTGTGGGCCCGCCACCAGCCGTACTCTGGCTCGCAAACGACAAGGCCACCCTTACCGCTCTTGTGGCCGAGACCTTAGGCGAGAGTTGGGTTCCAAAGACGGCACACGCCTTTTCCGCGGACGCGCTCTCCGAGCTCCTCAAAGATTTCGCGAAGAACTTTGATTTTGTGGGTCTCAAGCGCACACGTTGCGCTTCTGCCATGGGTAACCGAGTCTTTGATAGCCAAGAGGTTTCTAACCTCTCCGACCAGGCACGGCTCGCCCTTGTCCAAGAATTTCTCGACGATACCGAATGGGACGGACGCGAAGAAATACTTGTCGTGGAATGGCTGGTTTCTGATGATTCCCCGTCCACCCAGACCTGGATTCCACCACTTGGCAAAGGACAACCAAGGCTCGATGGCGTCTACGAGCAACTCCTCGTCGGGGTTGAAAAGATGTTCCTCGGCTCCCAGCCTTCGACGCTGCCCGCCGACCTCAACTCCGCCATTGGCGAAGCATCGTTCAAAGTCGCAACGGCGCTCCAAGAGCTTGGCTACGTAGGTCGCTGCTCTTTCGATTTTGTGGTCGGCCAAGACGGGCGGCCAAGGTTTACTGAGTGTAATGGCCGTTGGGGCGGAACCTCAACGCCCATGCACTTGATGGACAGGCTCTTTGATGAGCGTCCGCACTATGTGGCGCAGGATTGGGTGGAGCCCTCATTGGTCGGAAAGTCGTTCAAGGAGCTTCATCAGGCGCTCGAGCCCAAGCTCTACAACCCTCGCACCCAAGAGGGGCATTTTATCCTCTACAATGTCGGACCGATCACCGAGAAAGGGAAGTTTGACATCATCTCCATGAACGGGCAAAAACCCGTTTTCTAACCTTTTTGTTGACGTCTGTGTTTCATCCGTTAGGTTGAAAGACGCAAGGATGCAACTCGACGGAACTAGCCGAAGGAGAAGGTGTCATGGAAGAAACCAACCGACGTTCACGACGAAGTGAAGACCCAACAACCGCCACAGAATTTCAACTCCAGCAGGTCATCGAAGACTTCGGCCTGGAGAATTGTGTTCTTGTCGATGAGGCTGGCTCAGTCGCGGCAAGTGCCGTGTCCCCTACGGAAACCCTGACCGATTGGGTCCGCGGATTTCCGAACATCTTCGACGACGGCTCCCGACCAGACCACCAGAACGCGTCTGCATGCGAATTCCGCGCAGCAGGCCGTCGTATGTTCCTTGCCACCATTGGCGCACAAGGACCCATGAGAGACGTTGCGCTTTACCGCGCAGTGCTCGGCATCCGCCGCATTTTTGGGTAGTTGGCGTAGTTTCTCTATTCCCCACAACATGCTCAAACTTCGCGCAAATTTTGTGACACTTGCGTGAAAATCAAAAATCCCTATAGTGGCGCCTTTCGTTTACGGCCTCGATGCTGTTGTCGTTAGGAGTTCTGAATGCGGATTTTGCGAAGTTTACTTGTTTTATCACTGTTGTTTGCGGCAGCTTGTTCCGACGACGACCCGCCAAAAGGCCAGCCCGATCTCTGTGAAGATGTCACGTGTGATGGCACCGACGTGTGTGACGCCGCCACAGGTGAGTGTGTTCCATGTGTAGGAGACGACTGCGAAGTTGACCTCTGTGCAGATGTTGAGTGCGACCGCGGAGTCTGCGACATCGAAACGGGTGAGTGCGCTAACGCCTCCGTGTGTACTATCGAAAACCAGGCCACGGAGTGCTTGGACGGCTTCGAGTGCTACGGCCAAGAGTGTGTAGACGAAGCCACCTACTGCCAAGACCTTGAGTGTAATCGCGGTGTTTGCTCGCTCTCCGCAAGAGCGTGTGTAGATTCCCCAACATGCTCCTCAGATATGGAGTGCCTCGAAGGCAACTTCTGCGTGGAAGGTTCATGTACCGTCAATCAATGTGATGTGGACATGGTCGATTGCCCGCGCGGTGTGTGCGACGGCCTCACCGGTGAGTGTGTCAACCCAGATTCATGCTCCACTCAAGATGATTGCCTCGACGGCAACTACTGTAACTCCGGCGTTTGCGAAACCGTCGAAGTTGCGTGTGATGAGTGCACGGGTAACCAAAACTGTGATTACGACGGCGCTCAAGCCGTGACCTGCTCAGAGAATGAAGCAGGATGTTCATCGGCGCTCGACTGCACCGGTGATCGCGTTTGCCGCGAACGTGAGTGTACGGACGCTCCTGCATGTGAAGCTGATGCGTTTGAACCAAACAACACGGACGCTGAAGCCACAGACTATTTCGTGGCCGACAAGACCAATGGCGAAATCGCCGCAACACTTTGTGATGCTGACGTTGATGTCTATACCTTCGATACCCTCGACGATAACGACTTTACCGGCGACCTCTTCGTTCGCGCTGGCGTGTTCTCAGAAGATATCGGTCTGGGCGAAGTAAAGATCGAAATTCTAAACCCAAGCGGAACGTCCGTCGGTGAGGTAACGTCAACCAATGGCGTGGCCCAGCTGACTTACGCTATTTCCGCCATCAATCAGGGTGTCTACACCATCATGGTTTCCGGTGAAGGCCTTGCAACGCCAGGCGTTCGCTACGGTCTCTACGCTGACCTCCTTGACGGCGCTGTTGTTCAAGCCTGTGCAAACGCACCGGCAATCGCTGCAAGTCAGACCGGTACCACCATCAGCGGTGCTGCCATTCCATTGGCTCCATCATGTGTCTCGGACGCACAAACGGCTGAAGATATCTACTTGCTCGATCTCCCTGAGGCACGCGCTGTTTCGATGGTGCTCACACCCGACGAGAACGCAGACCTTACATTGAGCTTGCGCACTGCATGTGAAATTGATGGCTCTGAGACCGAGTGTCTCAACGCCGGTGCCGTTGGAGTTGAAGAAACCTTCGCTCAAGTCCTTCTTCCAGGCCGTTACTATGTGGTGGTTCACGCCGCCAACGCAGCCTCCGGTGGCTCCTACACGTTGACCTACGAGTCCCAAGTTCCGATTTGTACGCCAGCCGATAACGCATGTGACCCGGCTGACCAGAACAAAGCATTGGTGTGTAACCAGCTCGGAACTGCCCTCGAAGAGGTCAACTGCTCGCTCGGCTGTGACCAAGCCACCGGAACTTGCGTACCAAACGGCGACACATGTCAGGAAGCGTTCGTTGTGACCGAATCCACGGTGTTCACTGACATCCCTCTTTCGGACCTCACCAACACCTTCTCGGTGACAGGTACAGCATGTACCGGTTTCGGACAGAGCCTTGGAGCAGAGGCGTTCTATCAGATCCAGAGCGCTGCTGGCGATATTGTCACCGTGACCATGGACGCAACGTTTGACGCGTCGCTCTATGTGTTGACGGAGTGCGGGAATATCTCCTCGTGTATCGAAGGAAGCGACGGTGGTAATCCCGAAACGGTTTCTTTCGTTTCAGATGGGTCCCCTGTCTTTATAGGGGCAGACGCCTACTCGGCTTCGGCTTCGGGAACATTCGACCTAGATATCCAGATCGATTCGCCAACCTGTACGCCTAACGAAGTTGGCACCTGTGCATCTGGCCAGATTCCGGTCTGTAACTCACTCGGCATCCAAGAGTTCTACGACTGTTCATCACTCGCCTGTGACGGCGATGCGTGCGCAACTCCCAACGGAGATACGTGCTTCGAAGCTATTCCAGTCCCAACCGGCGGAGGAACCTTCAGCTTCCTCGTTGATGACCTTACAAATACCAATTCTACAAATTGCAGTGGTTCGACAGCTCCAGGCGTAGATGCGCGTCTTGAAATCGCAGGAGCCGTTGGCGAGATTGTCACCGTGACCATGACCCCAAGCGGCAGCGGAAACGCAATCGTTTACGCGCTGGATTCATGCAGCGATTCCGCTACCTGTCTTGCAGGCGTCAACAGTACGACCACTGGCGCCGAAACACTTCAATTTGCCCTTACTTCGACGGACCCTGTCATCGTTGTGGCGGACTTCTCGTCTTCCTTCACCGACAGCGATTTCACCGTGGACATCAGTGTCCAAGCTCCAGAGTGTACCCCTGATACTTTCATCTCGTGTGCTGCTGGTGTGATCACATCCTGCGATTCGCTTGGCTTGGAAGAAACCTACACATGCAACAGCGGTATCTGCAACGGCGCCGTATGTGAGAACCCTAACGGCGAAGTATGTCCAGAGGCCATCGTAGTTGAACAATCCACGACCTTCACCGGTGTCCCTGTGGCCACCATCAATTCACTCAATCGTCCGGGTGCCACGTCTTGTACCGGGTTCAATACGCCGGGTGGCGACCGCATTTACGAGGTTCGTGGACAAGCTGGCGATGTCTTCCGCGCATCGATGACACCTAATGGGTCTGATGCTGCGATTTACATCCTCGAAAGCTGTGGCGACGGAGAGTCTTGTCTCGATGGCGATGACTCCGGAAATCCAGAAGTGGTGGACTACACCTTCACGACCGACGGCTCAATTTTCCTTTACGCAGACTACTTCTCATCTTCGCCAACAGGCACCTATGATCTGGAAATACTCATCGGTCAGCCCGATTGTACGGTAGGTGCCCCAGATGCGTGTGATGGCGCGGGTCAAGCCGTGGTTTCATGTAGTGATATAGGGCTTAGCGTAACAACCCCCTGCACCTATGGATGCCAAAACGCCGTGTGTAACTTTGGCCCAAATGACGTCTGTGCCGGCGCCGTCCAACTTCAAAACGGCGGTTCAGTCACAGGTCGGATCGAAGATTTCAGCAACCAATATCAACTCACTTCTGGGACTTGCTCCTCGGTTACATCGGGTGGCCGCGATGCGACCTTTGTCATTCAAGGAAACCCAGGGGATCGATTGCGTGCTGAATTGAGTGCAGCGTTCGATTCTGTCATGTACTTTGTTGAGGACTGTGCGGCGGTTGGAACGAGCTGCGTTGCTGGCCGAGATATTCCTGGAAGCAGCGGTACCCTCAGCGGAGTCTTCCCGTCCAGTGGTCAACTCTTCGTCATTGTTGACGTCTTCGGTTCAACTCCAAATGATGATGCTGGCCAGTTCACGTTGACAACCTATGTCGACCCACAGGTCTCCTGTACTCCTGGCGAGTTCGTAGGCTGCAATAATGGTGCTATTGAATCGTGTGACTCGACCGGTTCATTTATTGACCGCGCACTCTGCAGTTCCGGTCAGTGCAATGGTGCGGGCGATGCCTGTGAGCAGCCAAATGGAAACGTGTGCTACGAGGCAATTCCAGTTCCACAAGGCGGCGGAGTCTTCACTCAAACGGTTGCAAACCTGACCAATGGCTTCAACGCTTCCTCAACATGCGCCGGTACAACCGCAAGTGGTCCTGACGCTGTGTATCAGGTCCAAGGGAACGTGGGTGAAGTTGTCACTGTCACGATGACGCCGACAGGAGCAGGAAACGCCCTGGTCTACACCCTTGACGATTGTAACGACCTTGCATCCTGCGGAAGCTCGAGCAATGCGACTACCACGGGTGCTGAGCGACTTCGTTTCGTGCTCGATTCTACCGATCCATTCTTCGTTGTCGCTGACTTCGCGTCGTCTGTCACGAATTCTGATTTCACTCTTGAGATCGAAGTAGTAGCCCCAAGTTGCACGCCTGGCGCCCAACTGGGTTGTAGCGCGGGTACCGTCCAATACTGTGACGGGTTTGGTGTTATTGAGGAATATACATGCTCCTCGGGCGCATGTAATGGAAGCCTCTGCGACCTTCCAAATGGTGACTTCTGCCCAGAAGCCATCGAAGCAGGAACCGGTGGCACGTTCACCGGAACCATCACAGACTTCACGAATCAAGTGCGCCTAGTCAGCGGTTCGAGTACTGCATGCGTGGCTCGTAGCACCTTCGGCCGCGACGCTATCTATCGAGTCACAGGCAACCCAGGTGATCGAATCATTGCTGAACTCAACGCAACGTTCGACGCAGTTCTCTACGCTGTGACTGACTGTGCTCAAACCGGCAATACGTGTCTTGAAGACTCAGATAGCGGAAACCCTGAGGACATTACTTTTGTCATCCCAGCAGAAGGCTATGCATACATTGTTGCCGATGTGTTCAGTTCTACAAACAACACTGGAACAGGCACCTACACGCTCACCATTGACACTCAAGCATTCACGGGCTGCGTAGACGGACAAATTCTGGGCTGTAACGCAGGTGATGTAGACTACTGCGACGCGGGATTCCAAATCGCTCAAACTTGCTCGAGTGGGTCATGCTCACCGACCGGCTGTGACAGTCCATCGGGCGACGTGTGTCACGAAATGATCAACGTTTCTGGATCGGCCTCGTTCAATATGGTTGCCAGCACATTGACCAACACGAACTCCACCAACTGCAGTGGTACCGGCGCATCCGGTCCAGACGCTCGTTTCCGAGTGACTGGACAACCAGGTGAGGTGGTCACCGTCGACATGGTTGCGACTACTGGCAATCCGGTCATCTACGCGCTTGAAGCGTGCAACGATTCCAGCACGTGCTTGGCTGGCTCCAATACATCCACCGGACTCAGTGAGAGATTGCAATTGGTGATGCCAGATGCAGGCTTCGTAACTATCGTGACCGACTTCGTGTCGAGCACCACGTTCAGTGATTTCAGCGTGGACATCCAGATTCAAGCTCCAAGTTGTGCACCGAACACGCTTGATTCCTGCGACAACACCAACGGAGATATCCTTCTCTGTGACAGCTTCGGACTACCAGGTGTCTACAGCTGTTCCAGTGGTCAATGTAATCAGAACCTCACATGTGTGGATCCAAACGGCGAAAACTGCGCTGAGCCATTCATTGTCACCCAGTCGACAACCTTCTCGGCTGTACCTGTGGCTACGAGCAACGACCTGAGCCTCAACAGTTCGCTATGCACAGGCTTCTCTTCAAACGGACCTGAGCATGTGTACGCTGTCCAAGGTCTTGCAGGAGATGTCCTGCAAGTCACGATGACGGCTGCCAGTGATGCTTCGCTCTACGTCCTCGAGACCTGTGGTGATGTAAACACGTGCGAGGACGGTAGCGACGCAACCTCGGGCACCGAAGAAATCTCCTACGTCTTCCCTGCAGATGGCATTGTCTACGTCTACGCGGATTTCTTCACATCCACACCATCCGGCACCTACGACCTAGAGATCCTACTTGGAACTCCAGATTGTACACCTGGTGACGCACCATTCTGCGACCAAGGTGACCTCGTCACCTGTAGTGGTCTTGGGTTCACCCAAACCAGCACCTGTACTTTTGGTTGCGACATGGGCGCCTGTAGCCCAGCACCAAATGATACTTGTGCGACTGCAATAGATATCTCAAGTGGTACGCCTTACACGGGCAACATTGAGGACTATTCTGACCAGCATCAGTTGGCGACTGGTGGGCAATGTTCCGCAAATTCGACCGCAGGTCGAGATGCTGCATTCTCGGTCACGGGAACACCTGGAGACTCCGTCACTATCACGGTTGATGCCGATTTTGATGCGGTTCTCTGGGCAGTCGAGACGTGCACCGACTTCATCAACTCATGTTTGATTGATGAGGATAGTAACTTCTCGTCCGGTGTCGAAACCTTCACGACCACCATTCCTCCAAGCGGAACAATGACGGTCATCGTGGACGTGTGGGGCTTTGATGATGACAACGCTGGTGAATTCACAATCACCGCAGCGATCACACCACCAGCCCCATAATCAAAGACCGCTTTGATGAACTCCCATCAGCTCTCTGCCTTGCTCGATGCTCCGAAGGCCCACTCTCAAGGGGCCTTCGGAACATGGCGAGGAGAGTCGCGATGGGAGTTTTCTCGTTCTTGGGAGTTTTTGAAGTCTGAGAAGAAGTGGCAGTGGTTCGGGGCATTCTTCCAAAATTACGCCATCGGTGGAGCTCTCGTAGACCTCAGATACGCCACAAAGGCGTTTGTCTGGGTGTTCGATAGAACGACTCAGAGTCTTGTGTACGAGGCCTCACGAACGCTCCCAGCGCGTCTGGTGCGCGTTGCGGATGACACGTTCACCAGAGACATCGCAAAATCCAGCGGCTTTTCTATCGAGAGGCCGTCCACCAATCTTTGGGAGATTCGGATCGACTGGGAACACGTCAATATCGATATCAACCTGGTCTCAAACTTGGCGCCCTTCACCGCCCATTGCCCGGTTCAAGGAAGTCCATCTTTGCACAATACCACTCGAAAAGAAGTCGGTCTGACCGCACGCGGTGGGCTCCGTATTTCGGGCGTGTTTCATGAGCTTGGACTCGGTCACGGTTTGCTCGACCACTCCCACGGCTTCATGGCCCGCGAGACGTCATGGCTCTGGGCGATGGGCTCAGATGCCGAACAACGCTTAGGCTTTAACGCCATTCAGGGGTTCAACGCCGACCTCGAAAACTGCGTCTGGGCCGAAGGCGAAATCTACGCGTTTGACCGTGCCACCGTGGAAGTGGGCGAGGCCTTCTGCGCGGTGAAATCTAATTGCGGGGCGCTAGACCTCAGGATGGATATCGAAGGTATTCGGCGAGAAGACGTCGATCTCAAGCTCGTGCGCTCCGTCTACAAACAGCCTCTTGGAGTTTGGAATGGAACCCTACTCGGACAAACCGTCGCCCTGCCGGGCGTGGCTGAGGACCATTTCGCCAGATGGTAGGAAAATAGTTTTGACAACGATTTGACAGCCGCATTTCAGCCGCTACACTTCAGCGCCTGTTTTGCCCCGGTACGGGGCCTTCGCCACGGCACCAGAACTTATCAAGAGATGAATTTTATGGGTCGAATCCCGGAAGATGTCATCGACGAGGTGCTCAGGCGGGCTGATATCGTGCAAACCATTTCAACGTACGTCACGTTGAAGAAGGCTGGCGCAAATCATAAGGGTTTGTGTCCGTTCCATAACGAGAAAACGCCGAGCTTCAATGTTCATCAGGCAAAAGGCATCTACAAATGTTTTGGGTGTGGAGCGGGAGGAAACGTCATCGGGTTTCTTATGGCCATCGAAGGCTGGAATTTCCCCGAAACCGTGCGCTACCTGGCCGAAAGGCACGGTGTGGAGCTTCCCGAAGAGTCTGAAGAAGAACGCGCCGAAAGCGACAAGAAACGCGAAGGTAAAAAGCTCTACTTCCGCATCATGGACCTCGCCAGAACCTATTATGAGGACAACCTCTGGTCTGAGGTGGGACGCGCAGCACAACTTTACCTCAGCGAGCGCGGCATCGATGAAGCTACGTCTCGAAAGTTCGCGCTTGGCTATGCCCCACAAGGTTGGCAAGGGCTCTTGGACCATCTCGAAAAGGAAAATATCCCTGGTTCATGGGTCACCAAAGCCGGGCTTGCCCTCGAAAGACGCGAACAAAACGGCTTTTACGACCGCTTCCGCCACAGAATCATGTTCCCCGTGCAAGACATCTGGGGAAATACGCTCGCTTTTGGTGGCCGAGTCTTTGCCGCAGACGATGACGGGCCCAAATATATCAACTCGTCGGAAACCTCTTATTACACCAAGGGACACCAGCTCTACGGACTCTACACCGCCAAACAGGCCATTCAGCAGGAAGGCTGGGCTCTCCTCGTGGAAGGGAATTTTGACGTCATCGCCCTTCACGCTCAGGGAATCGAGGTAGCCGTGGCACCCATGGGAACGGCGTTGACCGCCGAACAAACCAAGCTCCTTGGGAGGTATTGCCGTGAAGTCTATATCGCGTTTGACGGCGATTCCGCAGGTGAAGATGCCACCGAGCGCTCCATGGCCGCTACGTATGAGGCCGAGCTAGACGTCAGAGTCGTTCGATTTGACGAAACCGACGATCCTGATAGTTTTGTCCGACGTGAAGGAAAGCAGGCACTTGAAGCCAAGATTAAGGCCGCCCCGCCCATTATCGGTTGGGCGCTTGATCGTGTGCTCGCGCCAGCTGAAGGAAATGAAGTCGAGAAAAAGCTCGGCGCGCTCGAAGACGCAGGAAAAATCCTGAAAGATGTAAAGAACCAGGTGACGTGGGAGCATTACGCACAGGAAGTCTCGCGGCGCCTCGATATCGAGCCGCAACTCCTGCGTGAATACATCCAACGTCCAAAGATGGCGGCACAACGGGTACGTCAGGCCATTGAGGATTCACAGCGGCCACTTGAGCTCCCGCCCGCGGAATTCGGGATTTTGACCGTCATCTTGGATAGCCCGAAATTTCTGGCGCATTTCCTCGAAAACTCCTTTGATGGACTGCTCTCAAGCTCCGAACTAGCGAGCTTTTTGAGGGCTTTGCCCGATCAAATTCAAGAAGATGGGAAGATTTCTCACGCTTCAGTGCTTCAATATGTTGAAAATCAGGCCTTCAAGCGTACTGTGGAGCAGGCGCTTATGGCCCCCGAGGAGCTCTACACCGCTGAGCGTACCCAGCGATTTTATGACGATTGTGTACGTGCCATCAAAAAACAGTGGGCAGAACGAACGCTCAAGGAGCTGAACCGTGAGCTTGCACAAACAAATTTTATGACCGAAAGAGAAAAATATCAGCAATTATCCGAGCAAAAATTGATGGTTGAGCGTTTCAGGCAGTCGCCAGACACGCGTTGATCAAAAATTTAAGAGAAGTACTTGGAAAAGTTAAAAAGAACAGTTAATGGAACCGGTGGTTCCGTCACGAGAAACTGACAGGGAGACAGCTTGATGTCGAACGCTCGCAAAACAAGTCTTGAAGTAAGAAAACTCATCGATATGGGAAAGGAAAAAGGCTTCCTTACCTACGAAGAGGTCAATAACGCATTGCCTCCAGGGGTGCTCTCTAGCGAGCAAATCGATGATATGATGATGCTCTTCGTTGAGCTGGGAATCGAGATCGTCGACGACCCTAAAAAAGCGAAGAACAGAAAGCCTGTCTCCGACGAGCCCAAAACCGACCTTAAAAAGAAGCCGGAAGCAAAAGACGATTACGTCAAGGGCAACGACCCCGTTCGTATGTACCTTCGCAAGATGGGCCAGGTGCCACTTCTTACACGCGAGGGCGAAGTCGAAATCGCAAAGCGCATCGAAGAAGGTGAGAAGACCATTCTCACTGTGGTACTTAGCACCACGGCAGGTGTGCGTGAGATGCTTCTCCTCGGCGAGCGTGTTCGCAAAGGAAAGGTGAAGCTTACCGATGTGCTTCAGGCTCCGAACCCAGAAGACTTGCCTAAGGACGATAAAGGCCAGCCTATCGAGTACTCGACGGACGAGCGCAAAGACTGGTTCCTTGAGCAAGTCGACCGCATCCGCGCCATCGATGCCGAGAGCCGCCAGCTCGCCGAGGACCTCATCACCAAGCCGGGCCTTACCCGTGCTCAGCGAAAGAAGTTCCGCGAGAAGATCAAGGCCAACCGAAAAGATATGTTCGAGGTCATGAAAGGTGTTCGTCTCACGAAGAAGCACACCGATAAGATCGTGGCGCGCTTCAAGAGCCTTATCAATCGCATCGACAAGGCTGAATGGGACCTCGCAAAGCTCGAGCGCTACCACAAGGTCACCTTCGACCAAGTGCGTGGTGCGATGAAGACCACTCGCTCAGGCAAAGAGATGCCGGTGCTTGGCAAGCTCAACACCCGCGACCGTCTCGAGGACGTCTGGTGCGAAATGCGCGCTATTCGCCGTCGCATCCGCTCCGTAGAGATGGAGGCTTCATCACGCGTCGACTCGCTTCGAATCACCTATCAGGCCGTACTTGCCGGCGAGAAAATGGCCGAGCGTGCCAAGGCTGAGCTCGTTGAGGCAAACCTGCGCCTCGTGGTCTCGATTGCCAAGAAATACACCAACCGTGGTCTGCAATTCCTCGACCTCATTCAGGAAGGCAATATCGGCCTCATGAAGGCTGTCGATAAGTTCGAGTACCAGCGTGGCTACAAGTTCTCCACCTACGCAACCTGGTGGATTCGTCAGGCCATCACTCGCGCAATCGCCGACCAGGCACGTACCATCCGTATCCCTGTGCACATGATCGAGACCATCAACAAGCTTGCTCGTACCGAGCGCCACCTTGTTCAAGATCTCGGCCGTCCACCGTCTCCGGAAGAAATCGCCGAAAAGATGGATATGCCCGTTGAGAAGGTCCGCAAAGTGCTCAAGATTGCCAAGGAGCCTATCAGCCTTGAGACGCCTATCGGTGAAGAGCAAGATTCTTCGCTCGGGGATTTCATCGCCGACGACGAAGCAGTCAACCCATCCGAAGCGGTCATCAACTCTAACCTCGCAGACCAGACGCGAAAAGTGCTCTCGACGCTCACGCCTCGTGAGGAGAAAGTCTTGCGTATGCGCTTTGGAATCGGCGGAAAGTCGGACCACACGCTCGAAGAAGTGGGCCAAGACTTCAACGTAACGCGCGAGCGTATCCGTCAGATCGAGGCAAAAGCCCTGCGTAAGCTCCGGCATCCAAGCCGCTCGAAACAGCTCGAGAGCTTTGTGGACTTCTAGGAAACGCAAACATTTGGTTTTTTGGAATCCTGAATTCATGTCGGGAATCCCATAGACGATGGCCCTCCAAAGTTGATTGTTTTTGGGCCGTAAGGAGTCAAACGTGAGTAAAGCAAGTGCCCTGACCTCAGCAAATTTTGAGGCCGAAGTAACGAATTCTGACCTTCCGATTGTGGTAGACCTCTGGGCACCATGGTGCGGTCCTTGCCGCGCCGCTGCGCCAGTTCTCGACAAACTCGCTGAAGAATTTGATGGCCGAGTTAAGGTCATGAAGGTCAACGTAGACGAAGAGCAAGAAATCGCACAGGCGTTCAACGTGTCTTCGATCCCTATGTTCGTGGCCCTTCGCGGCAACGACGTGCAGGACGTGGCTGTTGGCTTCTCTGGTGAAGCAGGCCTGAGAAAGCTTTTCGAAAAACTCGTCTAATTTAGACCGCCTGAGCAATGACTGAGCACACTTCGACGGTACGTCTGGTCATTGCCTACGACGGCTCCGATTTTCACGGCTGGCAAAAGCAGCCGAGCCTTCCCACTGTGGAAGGCTCTTTGCGTTCTGCGCTGGCCGTTCTCAAAAACCATCCAGACCCTTTCACGCTTGAATTTCAAGGGGCAAGCCGCACTGACGCTGGAGTTCATGCCTCAGGTCAGGTCGCTTCGTTTCCGCACATCCCAGGAAAAACTGAGTGGGACTACGTTAGAGCCTTAAACTCTTTGACGCCCGACTCCATCTTGGTTCGAAGTGCTGAGATTCTGGAGCATCCTTTCAACGCACGGTTTGATTCCAAAGGAAAACGCTACGAGTACCGCGTTTGGAATCAACGGTATCCAGAGCCCCTGGAGCGCCACCGCTCGTGGACCTTTGGATTGCCGCTGGATGCCTCGAAGATGCAGAGTGCCGCGGACCTCTTGGTAGGTGAGCACGACTTCTCGGCCTTTAGGGCGGCAGACTGCCAGTCCGAGTCTACGATTCGCCAGATCTTCAGCATCGAAGTTCATGACGAGAAGCCCCTGATTAGGATTGTCGTGCGTGGAAACGCCTTCATGAAGAATATGGTCCGCATTATCGCCGGTACGCTCGTCGAGACTGGAGAGGGCAGGATGGCTGAGGGGCAGGTTCTCGAAGCGCTTGAGAAGGGAAATAGGCGCCTTGCGGGGCGAACTGCGCCCGCGCAAGGACTCTGCCTTATGGAAGTCTTCTACGAATCTCCCGAAGAACCGCACTAAACGCCACATCCAACGAGACCGGCGCAAGGGCCTCCAGCTCTTCAAGACTCTCGGCGGCAGGCTCGGTATCGGTCTTGATACCGTGTTGCTGCGCAATCGCGTTCAGGTGCGCCATCAGGTCCTCAAGCGTATTCGCCGTGCCTGCTTCGATCTCCTCGAGCACGTCCTCAAGTTCGCTCCTGAGCGTCTCATCCAAGGACCCGAGGTCCAGAAGGTTCAACAGTGTCTGCCACAAGATTTTGAGCTCGTTGACCTCGGCATCCTCGCTAATCTCACTAGCCTCTGTTTCCTCCGAGAAGCCGTCAGACGAGAAGAAGCTTGTCAGCGTGCCGAGCAAACTCTTCTTTCGGGGGGCAGCGGCAGACTCTGCCTTACGCTCTTTAGAGTACATGGCTGGGCTTGCGGGGCTGTGTCTTGGTAGAGGGGATCCGGGGAGGGGCGGCATGACGCCTGATTGAGTATATGCCCCCTGTTGTGGAGCCGCAGACATCAGCGCCATCCCGCCACCAAATCCGTCGGAGTCCCAACCGTCAGGCTGCTCAACCGGTTGGGTGACCTGCAGGAGCTTGCCTTCTACGCTGGACGAATGATCTACAGCCACAAAAGCAGTATGCCGGCACAAGACCTTATGCTTGAGCGAAAGCTCGATAATCTTGTTGCGATTGCTGGAGTGCCCTTCAACCACGTCGCGGTCTTCGAGTTTACGAAGCTGCGCCCGCGCCCAGACGGCAGAGAACGCTGTGTCTGATGTGCTGCTGGAGGCTACTACTTCCTCGATGAGTTCGCCCGAGCGCCCGGCAGCCCTTACCCTTGCCCTCACCTCTCCATTGAGCGAAAGCCGCCCCATGACCTGAAGTGGAGACCCCGCAAAAAGCGTGAGCGGCTCCCTTGGTGTCAACGAATCTGGGATGAGTGTGGCTCCGTCGAATCCAAGCTTGATCTGGCGCAGAAGTGGCGCCTCAATCATGGCGTGAATCGAATCCATCACTTCATCGAGTCGGTCCTCTGACTCAACGAGCTCACTCAGCGCGCCAGTCTCTTGAGCCAAACGATTCAAGAACCCTGCGTTGACCGCTCGGTCGATGCCCACCGTAAACACACGAGCCCCGTGGTTGTGCTTTTTGACGTGTTTGAGAATCTGGTCCTCGTTACCAACCTGCCCATCCGTGACCAAGACCACATGTCGCTCACGTGAGCGGTCGCTTAAAAGCTTCAGGGCCGTCTCCATTGAGGGCGCGATCTCCGTCCCACCTCGAGCTTCAACCTTCGAAATCCATTCGACGTTCCGATAACGTGCGCGATTCGTGGCCTCCTTGAGCGTCGGAGTGTCTTCAAAGGTCTCAATCACGGTATCAAATGCCAAAACCTCAAAGCGGTCGATGGCGTCCAACGAGTCGATCATCCGACCCACAGCGCGTCGCGCGGCCACCATCTTCCATCCCTGCATCGAACCCGAGCGGTCGAGCACAAAGACCACATCGCGCGGCCGCCGCATATCCACAGCAGACATGGGCGGCATCAAGGTCATGATGAACGTGGCTTCCTTGTCGGAGTCCGAATCCGGGATCACCGTCAAGGAACTCCCAAGCTCTGCTCCACTCGTCTGAAACCGCAGGATGAAGTCGCGATTGACGCGCTCTCCCGGGTTGATTCGTATCAGGTGTTTGGAGCCGGATTTGCCGGAGGTAATCGCATGCAGGCTCGATGCGATGTTCTGGACCTCGAGCCCGGCACCGTCGATCGAACAATCGATAGAGAGGCTGACTGGATTTGGGAACCCTGGCAGTAGCACGGGCGGCGAAATCCTGGATGCATCTGGCGCGGCATCGGTATCGGGTGAGATTCCGGTGCCGACTTGCCCGCCGGGAAGTGGCATGCCCGGCACATAGCGGGGCGCAACGACAAGAGGAAAACGGAAGGTCGCCTCGCCGGCCCGCCAAACAAGGGGCATCACCAATTCGAGCTCGACCTCAGCGAAGGCTGTCGGAGGAATATTTCCAACACGCATGGTGAAGGTATCTGGTCGTTCTTCTTCCACGATCGACGCGCTCTTGCCCGCAGAGATGGCCTCATCGTATTCCCTGCGCGCCTGGCCCCGCTCCTTAATCTCGCCCGTGATCACTCGACCGTTCACCGTCATTTTGAACCCGCGCACAGCGCCGCGATCCGGAAGAGGGAAGATGTACGTAGCCTCGAGAGGCTGTGTGTGGGTGTTGTAATATCGCTGCTTGAGCTTGACTCGAGCGATAAGCCCCACGATTTCCACATCAAGATCGAGCGCGGCCAATGGGAGATTGCCCCTTGAGGTCTCCATCGCACCAAATCCTGCTTCGCTTAAGATTGGCTCCGCTGAATTGAGTTGATTGTCGTCCAAAATTGCGATGCTCATGGATTCCTCCTTTTGTGGTCCAAGACCAAGTTGCGTGTCCGTAACACTTTTAGTAGCGGGCCGGCTGCGGCCTCGATGGCCGCACGATCTGATTGGGTCAGGTGGCGAGAAAGCCCCTCTAAAACCAGGGCTGCGTTGTCATCAAACCTCAGGGCGTCGGAGACGACTTGCTCTTCCACTTCCCTTTCAGGACTCGCCGAAATCTCGGCTGGAGCTTCGGTCCAAAATTCGCGTCTCGAACGCTGAACCGTATCTTTGTTTGTGACAGTATTGATCGAGATATGTGACAGTGATTCGAGTGTGCCATCGTCGATTCCCGTCAACTCCGCCTGGACTTCCCTCAAAGACAGCCCTTGAATCTGAAGCCGCTTGATTGCCACCAACTGTGCCAGATGCTTTCTGCCATAGATCGCTGTGCGTCCCTCGAAACGAAGGGGAGGGGAGAGGATGCCGAGTTGTGTGTAGTACCGAATTGTTCGGGTGCTCGGCACATCACTGACTCGACCGCTCTCTTGTTCCAACGGACCAAGTTCTGCGGCGCTCTGGGCAGATAGTTCGTGTATGTCAAACGTCTCATTCATACGGGCAATGTAACACTGTTAAATAACGCTGTCAAATTAGAAATCAGAGTTGTCTTTGCGCGCTCTCTCCGCGTATGCGATTCCTACTTGTTCAGTGCAGAACCAAAGACCCCACATGCTCAACATTCTTCTAGAAACCCCTAATCTACTCGCCATCGACAAACCATCTGGACTACTCGTCCACCGTGGTATGGCGGCGGATAAGGTCACTCTGGTGGACTTGGTGGCAGATTACCTTCAATCCAAAACCACCTATCCAATGCACCGTCTCGACCGCGGAACTAGCGGTGTAATCCTCTTCGCCAAAGACTCAGAAACGGCGCGAGTCCTCCAGACCCAGTTCACAGAACATACGATTCAAAGGACCTATATCGCGCTTGTACGCGGAGCCTTCACTGAGTCCAAAGTCCTCGATCACCCCGTCCCCAAAGGGGAGGGCAAAGAGCGCGTGCCCGCCACAACCAGCTTTGAGCCCATCGAAGTCTTGCCCGCCACTCCACGCACACTCTCGCTCGTCCAGGCACAACCAAAGACAGGCCGCTTTCACCAGATCCGCCGCCACCTCAAACACCTCAATCACCCGATCATAGGCGACGCAAACTATGGAAAGGGAGCATTAAATCGCGAAATCGCAAGTGCCTATGGTATCGAGCGCCTCGCGTTGCACGCAGCGGAACTTGTTTTTCAGGACCCGGCCTCGGGAAGTGAGATCAAAGTGCTCTCGCCGATTCCGCTCGATTTGGCCCAGGGCATTGAGCGCTTGAGGGCCTCCACAACCGACAATGCTAGCTAGACGCGAAGCGGGGTGTCCTTTATAACTCGCCCGATTCTGGCTCGACCACGAGGCGATTATGAAGGCAAAGACGTTTCAGGAGATGATTCTGCGGCTCCAGACATATTGGGCCGAGTATGGCTGCGTACTCGCGCAGCCCTGGGATATTGAAAAGGGGGCGGGCACCGCAAATGCTGCCACATTCCTTCGCTCCCTCGGCCCGGAGCCGTGGAACGTAGCTTACGTGGAGCCCTGCCGCCGCCCAACCGACGGTCGCTATGGCGAAAACCCGAATCGACTCGGGTCCTACTTTCAGTTCCAAGTCATCCTGAAGCCGAGCCCCGACAATGTGCTCGACCTCTATTTCAATAGCCTTAGAGCTATCGGAATTGATCCCCTCGAGCACGACCTTAGGCTGGTGGAAGACGACTGGGAACAACCCACACTTGGTGCGTGGGGCCTCGGCTGGGAAGTCTGGATCGATGGCATGGAAGCCACCCAGTTTACCTATTTCCAACAAGTTGGTGGCATCGAGCTCGAGCGAGTCTGCGCGGAGATTACTTACGGCCTCGAGCGAATCGCGATGTTCCTTCAAAACAAAGATAACGTCTACGACCTCGAGTGGGCCCCCGGCGTCACCTATGGCCAAATCCGCCATCAGGAAGAAGTCGAGTTCAGTCATTTCAATTTCGAGTCGGTCAATGCTGAGCTTTACTTCAAGTGGTTCGACGAGCTTGAAACCGAAGCCAAAAGACTCATGGAAGAAGAGCTCGTGCTCCCCGCCTACGACTATATTTTGCGCGCAAATCACGTCTTCAACACCCTCGATGCACGTGGCGCCATCAGCGTCACCGAAAGACAAAAGTACATCGGAAGAATTCGAAATATGGCACGTGGTATTGCCGAGCGCTTCGTTGAAAAGCGCCGAGCCCTAGGGTTTCCGCTACTTCAAGGGGTGGAGGGTTAATAATGAATACTCAAGAACTTGTTTTTGAAATCGGTTGTGAGGATATCCCCGCTCGATTTGTCCAAGTGGCACTCGATGATCTGCACGCGCGTTTTCTCTCGGCGTGCAAAGACGCTCGAATCAATGCCGAGGCCCATGCTTTTGCAACACCACGCCGCCTCACGCTCCTCGCCACACTGGCTGCGAGCCAAAAAGATCTAGAGGAGGTTCGTACCGGTCCTCCTATGGCGGCTGCGTTTCGTGATGGTCAGCCTACTAAAGCTGCCTCCGGCTTTGCGGCCGGCCAAGGGGTCGCTGTTGAAGACCTCTTCTCGGTGCAAACGGAGAAGGGCGAGTACGTTGCGGCCAAGGTTTTTGAAGCTGGAAAGCCCACCGCTGAAGTATTGCCCCGTTTGCTCGAAGGCCTGATCGCTCAGACGAACTTCCCAAAATCAATGCGATGGGGAGATCGAAAGGAGACCTTCGCAAGGCCCGTGCGCTGGATTGTTGCCGTGTTTGCCGGGGAGCAGATTCCAGTGGAGTGGGCGGGCGTAAAATCTGGCAATATCACTTATGGGCATCGGTTTGCAGCTCCCGCACCGATCAGTGTCTCGGGGCACGAATCGTACCGCAACGGGCTGGCCAATGCCCACGTGGTTTTGGATACGGAAAAGCGTCGAGAGATTATCCGAGAAGGGCTCTCCAAGGTGGCCGCAGAAGCCGGCGGTCACGTGATCTCAGACGAGGCGCTCCTTGATGAAGTCGTCTATCTTGTAGAGGATCCCTACGTGCTTCTCGTCAGGTATGACGAGACCTATCTTGAGCTTCCGCCGGAAGTCCTGATCTCGTCCATGCGATCGCATCAGCGCTACTTCGCCCTTCAGGGGGCCGATGGAAAGCTGATCGCGGCATGTGGCGTGGTCTACAATACGCCCGTTAGAGACCCAGCCGTGGTGGCCGCCGGTAACCTCCGGGTGCTCAAGGCCAGGCTCGACGATGCCAAGTTCTTCTGGTCTCAAGACCTCAAGGCGAGCCTGGAGGATTATAATCGAAAACTCGAGACCGTGGTTTGGCTCAAGCAGATTGGGACCATGGATGAGCGCGCACGCCGGATGACAAAGACGGCCGTCGCAATCGCTTCCGAACTCGGATTGGAAACTGCAGTCGTCAACGCCGCAAATCGCGCCGGAGAACTCTCCAAGGCAGATCTCGCTACGGGCATGGTCTCCGAATTCCCGGACCTTCAGGGTGTGATGGGGCGCGAGTATGCCAAGGCTGCCGGTGAGTCGGCTGAAGTCGCGCGGGCCATCTATGAGCAATACCTGCCAAAAGGCGCAGATGCCGAAGTCCCAACCTCGCACGCAGGGGCTTGCCTCTCGCTCGCTGAGAAGCTCGATAGCCTCGTGGGCTGCTTTGGGATTGGCCTCGTGCCAACCGCTAGCGCTGACCCATACGCGCTTCGTCGTGCGGCTCTGGGCGTGCTCAGAGTGCTTCAGGCTATGGAGTACACGATCGGCCTTAAAACGCTCATCGAACTCGCCTTTGAGGCCTACGATGCGAGCTCGCTCAAGCTCTCGCGAGAAGAAGTCGTGGCGCAAGTGAGTGAGTTTGTGAGTACACGACTCAGGCACTCGTTGGTGCAGGCACACCCCACGGAACTTGTAGATGCCGTTTTGGCGGTAGGTCTCAACGATGTCTTGAGCGTCTCAGACAGGGTCGAGGCCCTCTCAACGATCAAGAATCTGCCCGATTTTGAGCCGCTGACACAAGGGTTCAAGCGCGTGGTCAATATTCTCAAGAAACAAGACGCTGCGTCGCTTGACGTTAATGCCGACCTCTTGCAAGACCCCGCCGAGAAATCACTCTTCGAAGCGGTGACGGCCGCTGAGGCTAAGATGCAGGCCGCAATCGAAGCACGTGATTGGGCAGGCGCCTGCCAGACTTTGATTGCCCTTAAAGCGCCTGTAGATCAGTTCTTTGAAACGGTGATGGTCATGGCTGAGGATGACGCCCTGCGCGCCAATCGTATCGCGCTCCTCGCGCGTACACGTAGCCTATTCTTCAAGGTCGCAGACCTTTCGGTCTAGACGAGGCCCGCGTCTCGATAGTCCCGCAGTTTGTATTGAATCTTGCGCTGAGACACGCCCAAAATCTGGGCTGTTTCAGCCGAATCACCACCTGTGGACTCATACGTCGCAAGGATGGCGTAGCGCTCCAGGTCCTCAAGCCGAGAACCAGGGATGACCACATCACTACCCCAGGCCTTGCTACCACTCGACTGAGTTACGGTGCGCGGCAGATGGTCCGCCGTAATCCGGCCGCTCTCAGTCAATACCACCGCGCGCTCAATCACGTTCTCGAGCTCACGCACATTGCCAGGCCAGTCATAGCTCTCGAGCTCTCGCACAAACTCGGAGTCGATCTCTTGAATCGTTTTGCTGTTCTCGCGCGAATACTTGTCCACGAAATGCCGCATCAGAAGCGGAATATCCGAGCGACGCGTTCGAAGTGGAGGAGTCTCAATATTGATCACGTTCAAACGATAGTAGAGGTCCTCCCTGAAGCGCCCCTTCTGAACCTCTTCGGCCAGATTACGATTCGTAGCCGTCACAATTCGAACATCCACCGAAATCGTCTGGTTGCCGCCGACACGCTCAAACTCTCGAGTCTGCAGAAATCTCAACAACTTCACTTGAGTTGAAGGCGAAATCTCGCCGATCTCGTCGAGGAAAATGGTGCCGCCATCCGCTTCTTCAAAACGGCCTCGCCGCGTAGACGCCGCGCCGGTAAACGCTCCTTTTTCATGACCAAACAGCTCCGACTCAAGCAGTGTCTCGGTTAGAGCCGCACAATGCAGGGCCATAAAGGGCTTTCGACCTCGGTTGCTCATCTCGTGAATTCGACGAGCCACCATCTCTTTTCCCGTGCCAGATTCTCCGGTGATCAACACAGTGGCTCTGGATGGAGCCACCTGATCAATGAGCTGAAGCAAGTGCTTCACTGGCGCAGAATTACCCACGATCTGTGGAGCTGCTGTGTTGGCTTTTTCCCTAAGAACCTCGAGCTCCTTGACCAACCGAACACGCTCCAACGCGCGCTCAATGGTCAACTCCACCGCTTCAAAGTTAAGAGGTTTAGTAAGGTACTCGTTTGCGCCACTTTTCATGGCCTGAACCGCGGTATCCACCGACGCAAACGCGGTCATCACGATGCACGTCAGGTCCGGGTACATTTCCCGAGCCTTCTTCAACAATTGCACGCCATCCATCAGCGGCATCTTAAGGTCGGTCAGCAAGATGTCCGGGCGCCAATCCTGAAGCACGCCAAGGGCCTTAAATCCATCCGCTGCCTCCTCCACATGATGACCGTCGTCACGCAAGAGCTGAACCAAAACCTGACGCGCTGATGCCTCATCATCCACCACGAGGATAGACCCCACATTTCTTTCAACAATTTCACTAGCAGCTGACATAATCTATGACTCAGGTGGCCCCGCCGCTGGGCGAGGAATTGAAATGGTGAAGGCGGTCCCTTGCCCGACCTTCGAGGTGACATCCAGCGCGCCTTCATGGGCCTCAACGATCTTTTTAACGATTGCGAGCCCCAACCCTGTTCCAGTTGTCTTGCTGGTGAAGAAGAGGTCGAACATCCGGTATTGCATCGCCGGCGTCATTCCTTCCCCATTATCTGACACCACGATGGTTGTGTTCGAATCATCGTTCAGAATCTTAAGATTGACGCGACCAGGAGTGTGCCGAATCGCCTCGACCGCATTGGTAATCAAGTTCAGCAATGCTTGTTGGAGGCGATCTGAGTCACAATAGAGCTCGTCCGGTCCCTCAAGCTCACTCGTAAACTCGATCTCCGTAGCGTCCATGGTTGTCCCGAGGTTCATTCGCATCACATCGGTTAGGCGCCGAGCCGAACACCAGGCACGCTCCACGCTGATTGGCTTCGCAAAATCCATAATCTCGGTGGTCAACGCCGTGATACGTCGGATCTCGGAGCGCATCGCATCCATGATGGGGCCCGATTGGTCGTCCTCAATGGCGCGCATTTTTCGCTCAAGGAGCGTGATATTGAGTGCCAACGCGTTCAAAGGATTGCGAATTTCATGCGCGAGCCCACTCGCAAGCGCCGCGGGAACCTTGAGCTTCATCTCCATCAGGTTGTCCCAATAGGACTGCACCATGATCGTGAGCTCCAGATCCAAAATGCGATTCACCGCACTTGCGCAAGGATGCCGCTTCTCTGGGGCGTGCTCGGCGTGAATGATCTCAACGATTTCAGACCGAATCACATTCATCGCGCCAAACATGAAGTGTGGCAAAAGGCCAACCGCCACGTGTGCGCGCCCGATTCGGGCCCGCTTAATGAAATACGAATCGTCGTACCTGCCCCCAAAAAGCTCGTCCAACCACGTCATCAACGACTTTCGCAAACGCTCAACCTGTTCCTCGGACTCGAAAACGGCCTTGGTCCGGGGGTTCGCATAGAGTGCGGTGTAAAATGCGTTGACGATATCTGAAAAATGGGGGGCTACAATCGGTCGCAATTCGGCCAAACACGCCGCATCCTGCGGCGTAAACGCCATGTAGTCTTTGATTTCATCAAATACGAGCATTGTGGAACCTCTTTCCGAACCTTCTTCTCTTCCAAGGATCGTGCCACTAGCCCCAAAGCCCTATACTGCCTTGAGTTGCATGGGCTTTAGGATACTAAACGCAAAAAGGCGACGCAAAACTTGCGCCGCCTCGTGCCTTCCGCGAAGAAGTTTCAGTGTTTAGGTGAAAGAGTCCGCGATGAGCTTGTTCTGCTCAATCTCATGCGAATCAAAATTACCCGTCGCAGGACTCGCCGATTCTACGCGACCCGCATACTTGAGCTGGATGCCAAAATCCTCAAGGAATCTTGGCAGCACAAAGTACCAGGAACCCATATTTTTCGGCTCCTCTTGCACCCAGCGCAAGTCTGTCACGTGTGAGTAGGTCTCGAGGATCTTCTTGATTGCCCCTGTATCAAACGGATAGAGCTGCTCAAGTCTTACGATAGCCGTTGTGGTGTCCCCACGCTCTTCCGCGGCCTGAACCAGGTCGTAGTAGACCTTACCCGAGCAGAAGAGCACACGGTTGACCTCAGACGCGTCCAGGCCTCGCACGTCTGGAATCACATGCTGGAATTCACCTGTTGCGAGCTCTTCGAGCTCCGAAATCGCAAGCCGATGCCGCAACAAACTCTTCGGAGTCATGATGATCAAAGGCTTTCGAAGCGGGTGCCGAACCTGACGTCGCAACACGTGGAAGTATTGTGCTGGCGTGGTCAAGTTGCAGACGTACATATTGTCTTCTGCCGCGAGCTGCAGGAACCTCTCAAGCCTTGCGCTCGAGTGCTCTGGACCTTGACCTTCAAAGCCATGAGGCAAGAGCATGACAAGCCCAGAAAGCCGCTTCCACTTGTCTTCACCCGACGAGATAAACTGGTCGATGATGACCTGTGCGCCGTTCGCAAAATCGCCGAACTGCGCTTCCCAGAGCACCAAGGTGTCCGGGTAGTCAAGGCTGTAGCCGTACTCAAACCCCAGAACCGCGGCTTCGGAAAGAATCGAGTTGTAGACCTCAAAACGGCCCTGCTTCTCAGCAAGTTGCCGGTGTGGCCAATGACGCTCATTCGTCTCAACATCAGCCACCGCGGCATGCCGTTGGGAGAAGGTCGCACGCACCACGTCTTGGCCCGTCAGGCGCACATGGGTGCCTTCAACCAAGAGGCTTGCAAACGCCAAACCTTCGGCAAATCCCCAATCGATAGGCTTCTCACCGCGAGCCATTTCTTCGCGTTGCTTGAAGAGTCGCTGGATCGTGCGGTGCGCCTTAACGCTCTCCGGAATCTCGGCGAGCTTGAGGCCGAGCTCGGTCAAGGCCGACTGCTCGACTTTAGTCTCGATGACTTCATCGTTGTCGATCCGCCCGCCTTCATACTTGTCCCATACCCCGGCCAGCGTGCTGATCGGCGAGCGCTTTGGTGCCTGTTGGACCTCTTGGAAAGCCTGCGCATAATCATTCATGCGCGTCTCCCAAATCTCGTCCGCCTTCTCTCGGGAGAGCACACCGGACTCCACAAGCGTGTTGCAATAATGCTCACGGACAGGGGAGAGCGAATCGATCGTGCTGTACATGACCGGCTGAGTGAAACGAGGCTCGTCACCTTCGTTATGGCCGTAGCGCCGATAACACACGAGGTCGATGATCACGTCTTGCTTGAAGATCTGCCTGTACCGCATGGCTAACCTTGCAACGCGAACACAAGCCTCCGGGTCGTCTCCGTTGACGTGGAAAATCGGCGCCTCAAGAATCTTCGAAATATCGGTGCAATACGTAGTGGAGCGCGTCTCGTCTGGAGTTGCCGTGAAACCAATCTGGTTATTGGTCACGATATGGATACATCCATTGACCTTGAAGCCCTCGACGAGCGAAAGATTCAACGACTCCACCACGATGCCCTGACCACTAAACGCCGCATCACCATGAAGCAAAATCGGCAACACATTGGAACGATCCGTGCCGCGCCGATCTTGTTTCGCGCGTGAACGCCCAAGAACCACAGGGTTTACGAACTCGAGGTGGCTCGGGTTGAACGTGAGCGAAAGGTGGATCTTCTTGCCGCTGCGAGTCTGAAAATCGCTCGAGTACCCCATATGGTACTTCACGTCGCTCGAGCCCATGTATTCTTCAGGGTTCGGCGCTTTCTCAAATTCCGAAAGCATCGCGCTCGCGGGCTTACCCATAATATTGTGCAAGACGTTCAGGCGGCCGCGGTGGGCCATGCCTAAGATCGACTCTTCCACGCCAGAATTGGCAGCCTCGTCCAATACCGCAGTCATCATCGGGATGAGCGAGTCACCACCGGTGAGAGAGAAGCGTTTCGTGCCCACGTATTTGGTATGAAGGAACGTCTCAAACGCATCCGAAGCCACGAGATCTTCATAGATCTTCTGACGCTCTGCTGCGCCATCGATCTCGGAATAGTTGTGCTGCTCAATTTGCTCGCGCAACCACTCGCGGGTCTTCGTGTCCGGGATATTCGCGAACTCCACGGCCGCTGTGCCGCAATAACATTCGCGCAGCCGCTGAACGACCTGCCTCAAGGTTACTTCGCGATCGCCAAAAAGTTCGGCCACCACGATCTTGGCGTCCATATCCTCGTCGGTAAACCCAAAGTACTTAGGATCGAGCTCTGGCGGAGAATTTCGGCGCGGCCGCCCTAACGGATCGAGTCCCGCAACCAAATGACCGTGGAGCCGATACTCCTCGATCAACCCAAGAACGCGAGCCGCAAACTTGGTGCTGCGACCTGGCGTTTTGAGCGGCTTTTTGTGCGGAATCGGCGCGTATTCTGCCTCCGACATTCCGTTCAAACCACCGTTTGTTGGCCCAAAGATGCTGCGTGGAGAGAAGCTTGGCTTCACCTTATTCGCATCCTCCGGGTAGTACTCTCGGAAGAGAGGTACCCAACTTGGATCAACAGAGTCAGGGTTCTCCTGATACTGGTGGTAGAGTTGCTCGATGAAGGGCAAGTTCTCGCCCGAAAGAAGTGTTTCCGACGCTTTGTTGCTGGACACGGCTATTCATGGGGGTGAAGGAAGACAACACTCAAATTTTTGCCGCACGAAGATATAACACATCCCGTCCTCCACTGTAAGTGGCGAACACAAGAAAGAGGCGCTACGTTATTACTATGACGCCCGAAGAAATTATCGAGCTCAGGGGTGAATTGAGTCGCGAGGAATTCGCGGAACTCGTCGGCGTGACGCCACTTACGGTCTATCGCTGGGAGCTCGACCCTTCGGCCAACGAATCGAGACGTCCACAGCGTCGACTCCTCAAACGTCTGCGCGAAGTCGCGCAAACCCGCGACACACCGCGTCTTGAGCCCCCAAGGTCCATCGCGTCTACTCCTCGGCCGGTGCCCAAGAAGAACGGTCATTTTCACCCCGGCAACCTCAGCGCTGAGGCCAAAGAGGCCTTCGAACTGATCATGGCGGCTCAATGGCATGAGGCTGATGTAGTCATCCTCCAGCTCTTTTCTTCTGTCGACGAATCCGATGCTGTCGCCGGGCAAGTCGCTCAAGCCCTGATGAAACTGCTTTGGAAGAATGATGTGCGAGGAGCCTTCGCACTTTTGGCCCCTGTGATCCGTCAGTCGGATGAGCTCGGTACGGAACTCGCGGGGAGACTCCACCTTACCGCCGCACTCCTCTTCTCCTGTCCAGACGGGCAAATCTTTAGTGCCGGGCGCGTTTCATCCCATGTCGCCCGGGCCGAAAAGCTACTCGAAGAACCTGATTTGATCGCCCTTTTGCGCGTAGCCGAGCTCTGGGCCGCCTATCACTTTGGCGACGCCAACCTCATGGCCAGAATCCGAGAGGAAAAAGATCACGAACTCGTCGCGCGCAGTGCTCTCGTCAGAAGACTGCTCCAAGAGGTTCAAGCGCTCGAAACCTATCTCTCGGGATGCGTCGTGGACGCGATCGCACAATTTGAAGAGACCATCGAGGCCGCTTTTGAAAACGACTTTCCCCTCGTAGCCGTGAGGGCCACCGCTTTGCTTGCCTCGGTCGAACTCTTCGCCGCCACGCCTGTCGACGAAGTGCAAGCAAAGCTCAAACGCGCCAGAGATACCGCCAATTTACACCGACTCGAACCCGGTTGGGTCACGCTCGCCCTCGAGGCGGCATGGGCAGAATGCCTCTCTCGCCGAGGCGAATTCGACGAATGTCTCGAACACCTCCAACGGTCTCGGGAGCTAGCCCGAAGCGCCCAATGGCCTCCCGTTGAACTGGTCTACACGTGGGCCCGTGTGCTCTACCTGACAGGGGATATCGTCGGATTGAGAAACCTCCCCGATAAGATCCTCGTGGTATCGGGCGGACACCGGTCCACCTTGACCCGCTCTGCGCTCACCTTCGCCGAAGCCCTGCTTAACTTCTCCGAGAATCTTTCGCTTTCCGCCAATAAGTTCGCACTTGCAGGTGAGCTTGAACTCGAGTGTGGCACCCTGCCTCAACTCAAATCCTACGCCTTCAGCATGGCGTTTTATGCGGCCACCTTAAACCGCGAGCCGGCGAGCGCGACTGAGTATCTTCGACGCGCTGAACAGGCGCTGGAGAGGGTGCCGCTCTACTGGACCACCGCAGTCCTCAGACTCTTTAAGTCCGTACAAGCAGCCCTTGATTCACGCGTCGATGAAGCCGAACAACACGTCGATGCCGCCGAAACGGCGTTTCGAAGGGTCGCGGATCAGGCTCAATGTTTGCTCGCCGCCAGAGTTCGCTTGATGAACGCCTTCCTCCTTGGCCATGACGTGGCGGCGGAGTTTGAAGAGTCAGATCAGGCATGGGAGGAGCTCGGTCTTGAAGTTCCGGCTCCGTATCGCATCGAGGCCGTCGAGCGTCTCCGAGACGAGCGTTATGCCTATCCGCGCGGACAATGCGCTACACGAGACGTCGTGTTCAGTGGCGCGCATCTACTCGCGGTGTATATGAACCGCCTGAGCGTGCGCGGGTTGAGCGTCGCACAGATCCTCGAAGAACTTTTCGACGTGACGAAAGACCTCCTGGGTATCCCCGATTCATGCCTGACAGTCGAAGAACTCACGTCCACCGGTGTTCAAACGCTATTTAAGACGGGCCCCGAACCCAGCGCGTTTATCGAGTTTGGAGACGGATTGGGGAGGCGTTTTAGACTCGGCCTCTCCGCCTCCATTCCACGCGATCAGTACACCGCGCTCAACCTTTTGACGCATGTGGCGAGCCTTGCCATGGAGGCGACTTCGTTGCGAGCATCTCGAAGCCTCGCCCGCTCCGTAACCTACGAGGACCACACGCCGGTGGTCATCCCGGGCTTCATCGCCAAAGCTGAAGTCACCAAGAGATTGGTCCAAGAGATTCAAAGGCTCGGAAACTCGAGGGCCAGTGTGCTTATCGGGGGTGAATCCGGGGTCGGCAAAGAGGTCGTCGCACACGCCGTCTACTCCATGTCCACTCGAAAGAACCGAGCCTTCGTGACGTTCAACTGTTCGGCTGTACCGCGTGAGCTTTTTGAAGGACAGCTCTTTGGCTACCGAAAGGGGGCGTTCACGGGAGCAACGAGTCACCACCCTGGCGTGATACGTGCCGCTGATGGAGGTACTCTTTTCCTCGATGAAATCGGGGATCTCCCCCTGGACCTGCAACCAAAATTGCTTCGTTTCCTCGAAAACGGCGAGGTCTTCCCACTAGGTGAGACGCACGCCACAAAGGTCGATGTTCGAGTGATCGCCGCGACGCATCGCGATCTCGAACAGATGGTCAAAGAAGGCAAGTTTAGAGAGGACCTCTATTACCGCCTCGCCGTGGTATCGCTTGAAATCCCACCTCTGAGGGAGCGGCCCGAAGATATCGCCCCGATCGCGCAACACTTCATCGAGCAATTCGAAGACGAGAACCCACCGAAGCTCGCTCAGGATGCCGCCGAGCGACTGCGTCGGCATGAATGGCCCGGAAATGTTCGAGAACTAAGAAATGTGATCGAGCGCTCCCTGGCTTATACGCCGCTGCCCAAGGTGCTGACGGCCGCCGATCTCAGGTTCTAGGCGCGGATGCCTTGCAGGGTTCCGGCTCCATAGTCCCCAAAGATCATTCCGTTGTTTCCAAATTGCCCCTCGATTCCAAAGACTTCCAGCAACGAGACGTGTAGATTAGCCAAGGGCACTCCATCCGCCTGAACGCGCTGACCTGTGGTCTGCACGTGATTCTGAGCGCCAAAAATCAATGGGCAAACCCGCGAATGGTCATGCACCGTGCCGATTCCCATGCTCGGCATGACCAAAACCATCGTGTTATCCAAAAGGCTTGAACCATCGATGTCTGGCGTGTCCTGAAGCATGGTCAACAACCCCGCGATCTGTTGAGCATGCCAGGTTTCTACGCGGCGAAGTTGTCCTGGGTCTCCATGTGAAATCGCGTGATGTTGGCCTGGAGCGCCGAGGAAATCGTGTGTGCGTTGGCTCAAACCGAACTCGATCATGAATGAAATCACGCGCGTTTGGTCGCATTGGAACGCGAGTTTCATGATCTCCTGGAACGCGCCGACGCGCTCCTGATAGGCCAGAGTGCCCCCAGGTGCGGCAGCTGGCAAAGGGCACGCGTCAGTGACCGCCTCGGAGGTCAAGCGCTGTTCTACCTCCCTAAAGGACGTGAAATACGCCTCAAGCCGTGTCTTATCTTCGCTCCCCAACTTCCGCTCGAGGTCGTGTGCGTCTTCGAGCACAAAGTCCAACAATGAGCGCCTGGAAATCTTGCGAATCTCCGCTTTTTCGCCCTTGAGGCCGTCAACGCTCGTATCGAAAAGTTGATCGAATGCGCGTGCGGGATTGATGGTCGGGATCAAAGGCTGCCCCGGGGCCGCCCACGAAATGCATTGCGTATATGGACAAGGTGAGCCACCGACATCGCAAGTCGCCGGCTCGCCCGCACTAAACTGGAGCGACTTAAATCGACTCATGCCGCCAACCTCTTGAGCCACGTACTGGTCCAGAGTAGTGTTGCACTTGAGCCCCGCAAGGTCTGGGAACCTAACGCCTGACATCACTGTAGAAGTTCCCATCGCGTGCGCTGCGCCGGGACTTTCACGTGCCGCGATATTATCCAGGTTGACCACCGAAAGGGCTCGGTTCGCAAAGGGCTGAAGCGCTGCGGATTCGGCTGGAAAACTCAGCGCACCGCTACCGCCGCTCGGAACCCACCATTCGGGCACTCGGCCATTCGGCAGGAAATAGACCAGAAGCCGTGGTGCCCCACCAGACTGCGCGCTCGCCGTTCCTGCACTAAAGAATTCAAGGGTGGGCAGGGCGAGTGTGGCTCCAAGGGCCCCTTTGAGCCAGGTTCTTCGGGAAATATGGCGCATCTTCACTCTCCTCTACTTCAGCTCGACCGGGTAGCTAAACGCCGGTGAAAGCACAATCGCTGTGATCAAATCAGACATTGTGGTGGTCAAAATCTCGCCATCTCCACTCATCGCTTCGATATCAGCCTGAGTCGGCTTTCGACCGATGGCGTAGGTCAAGAGCTTCTTCGACACACACATCACAAAGTCCTCACGGTCCACCATGGCAACCATTTCCTTCGCACCCCTAAAATCACCCAGACCAGGCAATTCACCTCTTGAGTCCAGGTTAGGATCATCCACCCAACGCCCGGCACCATCGTAAACTTCAAAGCCCATGCCCAATACGTCAAGGTAGAGGTGGCAGCTCGAACACGCAGGGTCATTGCGGTGCATCTCCAGACGCTCACGCATCGAAAGACCACTCGAAGCCTCCAAAAGCTGTCCGATCTCTAGCCCTGGTGGTGGCGGTGGTACGGGCGAACACAACATCTGGTCCGCAATAAAGGAGCCTCGTTTGATGGGTGAGGAGTGGTCGGTATCCGAACGTGCAGTCAACCACGCGCTCAATTCCAAAACGCCCGAGCGCTCGTCGGCTCCGACCTCGGTCCGAACGAACCCATCTCCCTCAGGTGCCGCAACACCAAGATGTTGCGAAAGTGCGATGTTTCGCCACGCAAAATCAGGTTCCAACATCGTTGAAATCGGGTTCGGCCGCTCCAGATAGTCCAAGAAGAAGAGTTTCGATTCCTGCATCATCGCGTCGCGCACATCTTCATTGAAGGTCGGATAAGCCTCGGTGCTCGGAGAAGCTTGCTCAAGATGCCTTAGATCGAGCCATTGCTCCGCAAAACCGTCCGCGAGCGCCTGAGCCTTTGGGTCATCGAGCATCCATGCAACCGTCTCTCGAACGCCTGCGGGCGAGCCTAGCGTCCCGTCGGCCGCCGCTGCGAGCAGCCGATCGTCCGGTGTGGAGCTCCAAATGAAGTACGAGAGGCGACTCGCAAGAACCCACGGATCGAGCAAATCAGGCGAATTGGCGTCTTCTACGGTCCGATAACGGAAAAGGAATTTCGGCGAGGTCAAAACCGCCCGAAGCCCAAGCTTTAAGGCGTCTTCAGGTGTCTCGCCGTGTCTCAAGAACGTGTCGAAAAGCCCTCGGATCTTGGTTGTCTCAGTGTCGCTCAAAGGCCGCCGCCAAGCCCTCTCGGAAAAACCCATCAACGTCTCGAGTGCACAACCATCCTGTGCGAAATCGCAGGTCACAAAATGCTCGTATGCGGGTCCCTGGCGCTCAGCCAGAGTCTCGATTCGCACCCAGTCCACCATGATATCGTTGCCGCGATTCGCGGGCGCATCCTCTTCGAAATTTAACGCCGCGATCGAGACGCCGTGGGAGCCGGGCACCGTCTCAAGCGTATAAACCATGTCCTGCATCGCGCCTGGAAGGTCGAAGTCGAAATCCTGGCCTGCGACACTTAGGCGCATTCTCGGGGTCGCGGCTCCTCCATTGACGTATCCCTGAGCCCTAATGATCACTCGGTATTGCCCCGCCTCGCTGAGAGACACCGTGGCGTCTGCGCGACCGCCCCTCAGGCGTACAATCCCGCCAATCGTGTTGTCGGCGCGGTTGATCGAATACGTCCAACGCGGATCATCTTCTTCGAGCTGGCTCGAGAAGACCGGGCGTGTCGCGAAAGCATCCTCGACCGCTACACGAGCCGCCTCCACGTAGTTATCCATCAAAGAAGGCGTGACCGTCAGCGCCGACGAGATATTATCGAACCCCTCCACGGAAGCATCCGGTGGGAAGTTGTTCGCAGGTTCCAGGTCAACGCCGAGAAGATCCTGAATGGTGTTGTTGTATTCAAGGCGGTTGAGTCGGTGCAAAGAGGCCTGCGGGGTCAGCTTCGCCTCGGTTTCCTCTTCCTCCCCACCGACAAGAACTGGAGCTCCGTCCGCGAACATCTGAAGTTTCCCTTCACAGCCCGCAGCCATCATCGCACACAAAAATATCTGAGTTGCTCGCTTCATGAGTCAAACAGTGTTTCATGATCTGTGCCACATGCTTCAAAGTGGTTGGCACGCATCCTGCGATGTTAAACCCCAGAAGTAGTTTGATCCGTGTACTTACCCCCTGAAATAGAGGGCAAGACCGGGTTTTCAGAGTTGATCGTGGTACTCGCACCACGGATAAGAGTACCCGATGTGGTCTAATGTACCCATATGTAAGATGCCAAATTTTGGCCAGGAGAATTTCATGTTGAGATGTCTAGTTTTTGCACTTATCGCGTTGATGATGGGGTGCACGGAGAACGTCAGCACCCAGGCAAGCGGGCTTGAGCCCGGCCAAGATGACCGAATGCCGGCCAATGAGGTCGAGGTTGTGATCTCCGACATGACCGCGGGAGTCGTCGAGAGCCCCATCCCATTCATGCAGGTTGGATTCATATTTGACGCCGAAGACCCAGCAATCCGATTCCGAGTCCTGGATACTATGACGAGGACTTGGACCGATTGGGATGACGCTGAAATCACCTGGACCGAAGATATCCATCACGTGGGACGTATCATCTTGACGTCCCCTGCCTCGGCCATCGAAATCCAGCGAACAGGCCCTGTGATCGACGGAAAGCTCGAGTTCATGCCCGAAGTCTACGCGACCGACCGACTCGCCCGCGATCTCCCGTTCGAGACCGAGTTCGACACTCAGATCCTGCGCGAAGCAACCCAGACGCCCCCAACCCTACAAAGGCTTCCAGATGGGGCTCAATTGCGCACACAACATCAAGCCGTTGCGCCTTCGAGTCTCGTCATCTCCAGGAGCGGATGGGGCGCGAGGAATCCCGGAAAGATCTGCGGAAGCGCTCACAATCCGTACCGCATGACCATTCACCACACCGCGGCACCGTCCACCGACGGCTCCGACCCCGCAATCAGAATGCGTCAAATGCAGGCCTATCATATCGACTCCAACGGCTGGTGCGACCTCGGCTATCACTTCGTGACCAGCCAGAGCGGTAGAATCTATCAGGGCCGAAACCACGAAGGTCGCGTCGGTGCTCATACCGGAAACACCAACACAGGAAATGTCGGCATCTCGATGATCGGCAACTTTGAGGTGCAAACTCTCGGGTCCGCACAGCGTGACGCAACCGTCCGCATCACCAAATGGGTCACAAATACCTATGGGATCGCTGTCAACCGCACACGAATCAAGGGCCACAAGGAGTGGCCAGGGCAAAGCACGGCTTGCCCCGGTCGAAACTTCATGTCCCAATTCAATAACTTCATCAGTCGCGTCAACGGCGCGACCACGCCCACCACTCCAACCACACCAACACCTGAGCCTGAGCCAGATCCCGTCTACGATATCGCGCATCACGTGCAAAATATCGTGCTCGAACCCATGGCCGATCTCAATGCCGATGGCCTCGCCGATATCTGTATCCGAGACAAAGACGGCATCGACTGCCGTGTCTCGACCCGAGACGGTTTCGGCGCATCTATTCGTGGGCCGGAACTCAAGGACTCGAGCGGTTGGGGCGGAACCGACAACTACGCGACCATCCGCGCCGGAGACATCAACGGTGATGGCATGGCCGACCTCTGCGCCCGTGCAAACGCCGGAATGCGATGTTGGATTTTCGATGGCGAGAAGTTTGGACCATCGATCACCGGCCCCGCATGGAGCGACGATGCGGGCTTCAACCGTGTTTCGCAATACGCCACGATCCAGATGCCAGATATCAACGGCGACGGCATGGCCGACCTCTGCGCGCGCAAGAAGGAAGGCCTTGAGTGCGCAATCTCCACAGGCGAAGGATTTGGCACTCCCTTCATGGGGCCGCTACTTCGTGACGCCGACGGATGGGACAAGCCCGAGTACTTCGGAACGATTCGGTTTGCGGATATCAACGGGGACGGGAAGTCAGACGTTTGCGCGCGCAACGCGACTACGATTCGTTGCTTCCTTAGCAAAGGAGACGGCTTCGAAGCAGGAGTCTCAGGTCCCGGATGGACCAACGAAAACGGTTGGGACAACTTTCACTACTGGAGCACCATTCGACTCGTGGATCTCGACAACGACGGCGCCGCAGATATCTGTGCGCGCGCAGCCGCTGGCATTCTCTGCCATCTCGCAGACGGCGAGGGAGGCTTCGGGCCGCGAATTGAAGGCCCTGGTCTGAGCAACCAGTCTGGTTGGGACGATATGAGCAACTACGACACCATCAGGTACGCCGATGTCACAGGCGATGGGCGACTTGACCTCTGTGCTCGTGCGAACGCTGGCATGCAGTGCTGGCCTTTTGACGGCGAGAAATTCGGCGATGGTTGGTCTCCCGGACCCATGAAAGATGATTCTGGCTGGGACAATGAACAGTTCTACAGAACCATCTCCATGGCGGATATCAACGGCGATGGAATGGCCGATGTCTGCGCGCGTGCTTCTCAGAACTACGTGTGTTGGGTGTCGACGGGTTCAGGCTTCAACCCCACCTTGGTCGCAGGCCCAGCATGGTCAAATGCCGCCGGCTACTCGGATGTTAAGTACTACTCCACCACCCGTCTCTTTGGCCCGATTCGCCCGCTTCCTCCCGAGCCAGGGCCAGAAGAGCCAGGCCAACCGGGTACCCCGCCTGAAATGCCAGGGAACAATGAGAGTCCCGATCCCAACCCTAATCCCACAGATGGCGAAGATGTGGACTGGGGCGACCAGGTAGACCCTGACGCCCAACCCACCGACCTCGCCGTCAGCGACGGTTGTTCAACGTCTGGCGCCATACCGAGCTTGTGGCTCTTGTTGTTCGCAGTACACGCGGGCTCTGTCCGCGTGAGACGGAAGAGGGGCCGCGCTTAACCTAGGTCAGCGCACCAAAAATTGTCTTAGATAGTGATTTGGCGAAGCCCGAATCAAGTTCTCCACCAAAAAGCAGGCGAAACCAAATCGGGGAGATGACCAGATCTCGTAGCAATTCGAGGTCTGGTTTCTTGCCCAGATCGCCTCGAGCTTCGGCGTCTCGGAGGATGGACTCCAATGGGTTCAAATACTCGGCGAGCAATTCTTTGCGATAGACCTTCAAGAACCCTGAATCACCCTGCGCATCTCCAATCAGGCCGCGCAGAATGGATAGCCGTGTCGGATCGTTCAATGACTCAACAATACCCTTCAACCATTTGTCCAAGTCTTGCTTGAGCTTGCCCGTACCAGGGGCAGGCACGGCCTCAAGGCCAACTTCCCCCAGAACCTCCATCATGATTTCACCGCGAGTCTGCCACCACCGGTAGATGGTCTGTTTGCCCACTCGAGCCCGCTTGGCAATCTCGTCTACGGTGATTCCGTTGTATCCCCGCTCGGCCATGATCTCCAAGGATGCAGCCACAATTCGCTGCCGGCTTGCCTCACTTCGTTTCCTTCCAGGTCTGGGCATCTCTCCTCCAATCTAAAGCCTCAGTAGAGACCAGCGAGCTCTCGTTTCAGGTCACGTCGTGAAAGGTCCGTCACGGCCTCGCGAACGTCTTTGCCCTCGTGAATCACAAGGTAAACCTGCTCACAAATAGGCATCTCGACGTTCATCTTCTTCGCCAGATGATAGACGCTCTCCGAAGTCTTGACACCTTCGGCCACCATATTCATGTCGTCCAGAATTTCCTTGATCGTCATGCCTTGACCAAGCTTGTACCCAAGCGTTCGGTTACGACTCAAACCGCCAGTACACGTCAGCACGAGGTCGCCCATACCCGCCAAACCCGAGAGCGTGAGCGGGTTAGCGCCTAGTCGAACCGCAAGGCGCGTCATCTCGTTGAGGCCGCGCGTAATCATGCCCGAAGACGCATTATGCCCAAGATCCATGGCCGTAATCGCACCGGAGGCGATCGCGATCACATTCTTGAGCGCACCACCGATCTCTACACCCGGCACGTCCGAAGACGTGTAACACCTGAACAATTCGCTGCTGAAAACGCGCTGCACGTGCTCGGCGAGCTTGTGGTTATAGGAGGCAACCGTGACGGCCGTAGGCTTTTGAGCCGCGACTTCTTTCGCGAAAGACGGCCCCGAGAGGTAGCAGAGATAAGGATGGCAGTGGATCGGAAGCACATCCTCCATGATGTCGGAGACCAACATCAAGGTCTCATTCTCAATCCCTTTCGAAGCACTCACAATCGGAACGCCCACCGGGATTTCATCTTTGATTTCTGAGATCACACGCCGCACCACGTGGCTCGGAGGCACACTGAGAATCAGCTCTTTACCGCGAACACAGGTATGAAGGTCGCCGGTGGCGCTCAGGTTATCGGGGAGCCGAAACCCAGGAAGATAGAGCGTGTTCTCGTGCTTCTCGTTGATCTCTTTGACGAGTTCGGGCTCGTACGCCCAAATCTCGACCTCATGGCCGTTCTCAGCCAGAAGCTTGGCCAACGCCGTTCCCCAAGAACCAGCCCCGATCACTCCGATCTTCAAACCTTCGTGTTTCATCTCATCTCCTCAAAATCGTAGAATCTGGACTTAGCACGCATTCTCAGTCTTCGCGAATGCGGCGCCGCAACATTCGAAGCGTTTCCGCCGGCCGACCAAAGACTTCCTTGAGCCGAGAATTGGCTGCTCGCATGTCTTCAACGAGGTAGAGCGCGATCAAATCGATCAGCGCATAGGCCGCCGCGGCGTTATTCTCGAACATGTCCTGAAAAGCCTCGCGTTCAAGAACAAGTACTTCCGAGCGCTCCAGGGCGGTGGCCGAACTATAATAGTCAGAGTCTCCCACCAGCGCCGACCATGACAAGACTTCGCCCGGAACCTTGAACGTCTGAACCAGCGTCTTCGTCTGGGTCTGGATTCGGCGCTCAAAGGAGCCCGAAAGCAAGATGTAACAGGCGTGGCGCGACTCTCCGAGGCTCCAAAGTGGTTGTGCACTCACCACCACTCGAGTGGTACATCGCTCCACCAACTCGTGAATCTCTGCGTCCGTAAAGTTCGAGAACTCTTCTGCCACGCGAAGGGCATCAAAAACATTTTGCTTGTTCATACTTTATGCATCCTCGCCAGAAGGTCGTGAACTTGAGCCTCGAACTCATCGATATGAGACGCCGGATCGGAGAAAACCTCGTTCAGTCGGGCATCTGACTTGCGCCTGCGGTCCGCCAGAATCTCAGCGAGATTCAGAATCAAACGGTACGCCGCTCGGTTTCGAACCACCCGCAACTTCTGAAACGCATCCCGCGTGAGCCGAAACGCCTGCACATCACAGAGAGCGATCACCGATGCCGAGCGCTTGGTATCTCCTTCCAGAATCGACATCTCGCCAACTACCGAACCCGCCCCGAGCTGCGCCAGCACCACGTCGTCATCAACGCCACTACTCGTGCGAACCTCGAGCTCCCCGGATTCAACCAGGTACATCGCATCCGCCGGATCACCCTCATCAAAAAGAGTCTCTCCCGCACCGAAGCTCACTGGCTCACTCGCCCGAAGCAGCTGCCGAATCTCGCGGGAATTCAGCCCCTGAAAGATCTCCAGATTGTCGAAGACCGTCTCGGCAATCGACTCCGATTCCATGTCCGATATCTCATTCATTTGGCGTGCCTCGGCAAGATTGTTCCTTATAGTGTGCGTCATCTAAGCCTCTTGGCGCAACCTATCTCGATGAAGTTTCAAAAAAATTGCACAAAAAAGATTCAAACCCCCGACCAAGTGTTACGAAAGCGGCTCTCGGCGCGGTTAAGTTCGCGAAAAAAGATCTGAATAACTCGCTGAGTCGCCCGTCTGAACAATCGACACCCGATTTGGAATGAACATGAAACGCGACATCGTTAAAAGAGTTAAGGAGGAGACAATGAAGCCAGTCAAACTCGGAATGCTCAGTGCCATAGCATTTGCCACCTTCAGTACGGGATGCTTAATTGTCTCGGAACACGAGGAATACGGCGAGTGCTATGAAGACTGTTACAGCTACACCGTCTGTGAAACCTACTGTGATTACTGGGAGTGTTGGGACTCGTGTTGGGAAGAAGTTTCCTGCACCACCTACTGCCCAGATAACGTCTCAGTACCCGTGGTCGAATGCTACTCCGCTGTAGATTGTGGCGAGGGACAAATCTGCGTCAACGACTACTGCCAGCCGCTCGACACCGAGGAAACCGGCGTCTCCGGCCTTTGTCAGGTCTGTGAAACCAATGCCGACTGTGGTGAGCCAGGCGCACTCTGCGTACAGCTCAACTACGACCAGGCTACCTCCACTGGCGAAAAAGTCTGCGGCCGCACATGTGAGTACAATCACGAGTGTCCTGCAGGCTTCGAATGTATCAACGTGAGCCAGGAAGCCGGGACTCCAGCACAATGTCTGCCTGTCCTCGGTGAGTTCGAAAAGCGAACCTGCAACCCATCACCTGAGCTCGAGTGTGTACGCGCAACCGACTGTGGTGTGGGAGAGTCCTGCGTCAACAACAGCTGTAAAGCTCCACGCGAAGACGCAGAGTGCTCCTCGAACAACCCATGCCCATCCGGTCAAGAGTGCCGTAACTTCGCATGTGTGGCCGCTGACGTGCCTGAGTGCACCACCCGCAGCGAGTGCCCAAGCGGCAACCTCTGCATCGACGGAGACTGTGTTGAAGCCGCTGAATCATGTGTCTTCAACTCCGAGTGTGACGGTGGACGATGTGTCGATGGTCAGTGCCGCTCAACCTGCTCCGACAACTCCGAGTGCGCTAACGGCGAGCAATGCCGAGCAGGACTCTGTGACCCAGTGGAATGTCAGAGAAGTGCTGACTGTGCTGCCGGTAACATCTGTGTCGACGCTCAGTGCTTCGATACATGCAACGCCGCAACTGGCGTGGGCTGCGAAACTGGATACGCATGTAACGGAAACGGCTACTGCGAAGTGGACCCGAACGTTGAGTGCCGCAGCAACGCCGAATGTGGCGACCAAATCTGCGAGAATGGTGCGTGTATCAGCCCTTGTACCTGCAACCAAGACTGCAGTACCGGCGAAGTCTGCAACCTGAACTCCGGCGCATGTGAGGCTGCTTCCGCACCGATCACCAGCTGCGAAGACAGCTGCGATTGCCCAAGCGGTCAAACCTGCACCGAAGGTGCCTGCGGCTAATCGCGCTCTGCAACCCACTTAACTCAGACCCTGCTGAATCCCAGCAGGGTCTTTTTTGTGCTCATGTGTGGCCAGTGAACTTGCCACTTCGAAGTGGCAGGTCGAGTTGCACCACCAAAGATCCAAAAAGACGTGAACCCGCTAAGTTCTTGTGATACAAGGTCCGCGCGACATTGAACTCGGCTGGCACACCATGTGCAAACCCTAAAGGTGTCTAATAACGTTGAACGACGATTCGTTAAGGAGATAGAGATGACAAACGGTCCCTGGAAAGCGCTGAAATGGTTGATGTTCGCTGGCTTGATCAGCTCCGTAGGTTGTGCAGAAGATACGTCTGAGCCTGCAGGTGATGACTCTTCAGCGGTCGATGACCCAATGCTCATCTCGGCTGACGTCGTCAACGCGGGATGGCCCGGAAACGAAAACCTCGTCAACGAGGACAAGTCCGACCAAAACTTCCCAGCACAATTCTTCGAACTTCAAGCCACACAATCTCCGGTTAAGAGCCAGGGTAGCCGTGGCGTCTGCTCCATCTTCTCAAGTATGGCGTACGTCGAGCACCTCTACATCACCGAAGGAAGCCTGCCGAACCCCGATTTCTCGGAGCAGTACCTTCAGTGGTCCTCAAAATTCCTTGAGCGCGCGTTCCCAAATACGAGCGGCTCCAACAACGACGCAAACCTTCGTGCGGTAGCCAATTACGGTGTGCCTGAAGAGTCAGCATGGCCCTACGAAACCAACGAATGGGGCGCCTCGAACGACCCAGATTGTGGTGCAAGTGGTGACGATAAGCCTACCAAATGCTTCACCAATGGTGAGACCGCACCTGAATCCGCTGAGAGTGCCGAAAAGTACTTCATTCCTCGCCCTCGTTGGCAGTCGGCTCGCGTGCGAAGCGTCAAGGCGACCATGTTCAACAAGAAGCAGGCTGTACCTGTCGGTATGACCTTCTTCTACCAATCGTGGAACCACAGCCGCTCTGAGTTGCCAACCAACCGCGACTACTGGAAGCAAGGATACGTCCTCTCGCCGAACGCCAAAGACCGTGAAATCAGCCTCGCAAAGCGTGCTGGTCACGCAATTCTTCTGACCGGATGGGACGACACCCTCGAGGTACAGAAAGTCGACGGCGAAGGAAACCCGATCTTCAACGCAGACGGAACGCCTGATATGGAGCGCGGTTTCTTCCTCTTCAAGAACTCTTGGGGCAAAGGAAGCTTCGGCTCCGCCAACCCACAGGGCGACGGATACGGTTGGATCGCTTACTCGTACGTCGAAGAGTTCGCTAGCGCCGTTGTCTCAGACCTCCCAGAGCCAGTCGTCAAAACCGAAATCTGCGGCGACGAGATCGACAATGACTCCAACGGTGCCACCGATTGTGACGACGCAGCGTGCGTCGATCAGCCAATCTGCAACACCGGAGGCGAAGTGATCGACGTGGAAATCTCCGAGAGCGCGATTCCTGACAACGACCCCACCGGCCTCGTACTTCCGTTCATCGTCGAAGGTCAGGGAGAGCTCACCTCCATGGCCATCACCGTAGATGTGACCCACACCTACCGTGGCGACCTGCGAATCGAGCTCATTCTCCCATCGGGCGAGCGACAAGTGCTTGAGCGCAACTCCAGCGACTCCGGCGACGATATCCAGAAGCGCTACGAAATAGATGCCACCGGCTTCCCCGGCAACGATATCTATGAAATCGCTTTCATCGATACGGCATCGCAAGACACAGGCGTGGTGAACTCGGTCCTCGTGGAAGTTGAACGATAATGATGAACTGGCTACTGGCGTTCCACTTTGTGGGACTTCTCGTATGGCTCGGCGGGTTGATGACTCTCTCCAGACTCCTTGGACACCACGTGACCCTGTCGTCTGCGGAGGCCCGTGAAGCCCTGATTCCTTTTGAGCGGAAATCGTACTTCATGGCGATTCTGCCCGGTTTCCTGGTGGCCCTACTCACCGGACTCGGGATGCTCTTTGGAAAAGGTATGGCTAACTATTTTGCGCCGGGAAGCGCGTGGGGCCTAACCTTCCATATCAAGCTGACCCTGGTCATCGCACTCATCGTGCTCGATCAGGTGACTGCCGCCAAAATGCGCAAAGTCCACAAGGAAGATACGGGTAGCCGTGGCACCTTCATGGGACTTCACGGAGCGGTTGGCCTCATCATGATCATCGTCATCATTCTCGTGAAAACCAATATTCTTGGTTGAGCGCCATCCCACTTCGCATTCAACTTAAAACCTGCTAGGGTTCCCCGCCAAATGGGCGGTGGACGCCCTGAATGCTGAATTTTGCTAAGGAAAACAGATGAGCCGAACTTATCCATTTACCTCTGAATCGGTCTCGATGGGCCACCCCGATAAGGTCTCTGATCAAATCTCGGACGCCATCCTCGACGCCATGCTCGCAATTGACCCCAAGTCCCGCGTTGCCGTGGAAACCATGACTTCTACCGGTATGGTCGTCGTCAGCGGTGAAGTGACCACTGAAGCTTACGTGGACATCCCAAAGGTTGTGCGCGAAGTGGTCAGTGAAATTGGCTACACCGACGCCAATATGCGCTTTGATTCCAACTCGTGTGCTGTGCTTGTGGCTCTCGACGCGCAGAGCCCGGATATCGCACAAGGTGTGGACACCGGTGGAGCAGGGGACCAGGGCCTGATGTTCGGCTTCGCCTGCCGCGAAACCGATGTCCTCATGCCACTTCCTATCCACCTCTCGCACCGCCTTGTGGAGCGCCAGGCCGAAGTTCGCGCAGCTGGAATCATCAGCGGCCTTCGTCCAGACGCAAAGTCACAGGTCACCGCGGTTTACAACGGCGACAAGGTCGAGCGTGTGCAAACACTCGTTCTCTCCACACAACATGCACCTGAGTGGAACAATAAGATGGACGAGCTTCGTGCCCAGATCAAAGAGCACGTACTTAAGCCCGTACTCGGTGACCTCTGGTCCGACGATATCATCACCCACATCAACCCAACCGGCCTCTTCGAGATCGGTGGTCCTCACGGCGATTGTGGCCTTACTGGCCGAAAGATCATCGTGGATACTTATGGTGGACGCGGCCGTCACGGTGGTGGTGCATTCAGCGGTAAGGATCCCACAAAGGTCGACCGCTCCGCTGCGTACATGGCGCGTTATATCGCCAAGAACGTGGTCGCTGCTGAACTCGCTGATGTCTGCGAAGTCCAGCTCTCATACGCCATCGGCGTGGTTGAGCCTACTTCGGTGTACATCGATTGCCAGGGCACCGCGAAAGTGGACGAAGACAAGCTCTCCAAAGTCATCCGAGAGATCTTCCAGCTCACGCCACACGGCATCATGGAGCAACTCCAGCTTCGTGCCCCAATCTACCGACCTACTGCGCGTCACGGACACTTCGGCCGCACTCCAGAGGTCAAAGACGGACTTCAGTTCTTCGGTTGGGAAAAGACGGACAAAGCTGCTGAGCTCAAGTCCGCATTCTAATGACCACTCTTTGGTTTACGGGATTGCCCGGCGCGGGAAAAACAACGCTCGCCCGGGCTCTCCAAGATTCCGTCAAACCACGCCACCTAATCATTCTTGATGGGGATGAGCTTCGAGCCTCAATTTCGGCCGACCTCGGGTTTTCTCCCGAAGACCGATCCGAGCAGGCACGACGCGTGGCCGCGCTTGCACGTCTTCTCAACAACCAGGGTGTAAGCGTGGCTGTGTGCCTCGTGTCTCCAAGCTCTACCGACCGCGAAATGGCTCGCCAAGTGGTTGGGACAGGCTTCGTCGAAGTCTTTGTAGATGCGCCCTTGGAGGTCGTAGAAGAAAGGGATCCTAAAGGGCTCTACGCAAAGGCACGGCGCGGGGAACTCAAAGGACTCACCGGGCTAGACGCCCCCTATGAGGCCCCAGTAGCGCCAGAGGTTCATCTGCGAAGCGCCGAGACCTCCCTTCAAGAATGCGTTCAGGAACTCCTCAAGGTGCTTGGTTCTGGGTCTTTCTAAACCGTCTCAACCACCACTCGTCAAACTCGTCGGGTAGCTTGATCACGCGCTGACTCGGGTGAATGCGATATCCGTTTTCAGCGCGCTCAATCACGTCCCCAAGACCGAGTTTTCGCAAGTCGGAAACCGCCTTTTGAAGGCGAGTCGTCGCCGAGTCGGCGAGCATCTTTTCGCCAGGCCATGCATGCTCGATGAGGTCATCGTCGCTGGCCAAAGCGTCTGGATCCTTCCAATAGAGCTCGCATAGGTAGCGAAACACGCGTGCCGGAACACTTCTACGACTCAGGTCGAGCCATTCCGGGTCTTCCGGAGGCCGCACCAAGAGTTCATGGACCACCCAGGTATTGGGTCCCGTCAATGCTTCGGCCCAGAACCGTTGGCGGTGTCGCCAGGGGAGCAAACCCTCGAGAGTTCGTACCCAGAACCGAAGCCGGCTGTTCAAAGTTACGTGAGCCGCCTGACGCACTTTGCCAGGTTCTACCAGCCCCAAAAATGCACCAGAGGCTCGGTCTACAACGGCTTCTTCGGCATCCTCGCCGGCAACTAGGATATCGATGACCGGCAACAGCGCCGCGATATGATCGCCAAACTGAGAGTGGGCCCCGAGCACATCGGGCATCAGACCACAGAGCATACCGGCGTGAGCAAAATTGCGGTCGACAAGCGCCGCCAAGATTTCCACGAAGAGCAGGTCGGCCTCCACCGCAGAGATGTCCGCAGCATTCCTTGCCCTGCGGATAACCTGCATCACGCGTTCGGTATCTTCCCGAAGAATGCCGAGCATCAATTCGGTTTGGTTGACCTTTGACTCCCAATGCGTCGAAAAACCAATCGGGACGCTAGTCATCGCCTCCATGAACCATCGCTCCGCCTGAAGCGGCTCACGTTTTTCGATCGAAATTCGGCATTGCAACAAGAGGGCCAACCCGTCGGGCATGGACTGGCCAGAAGCGCGATGAAGCTCGGATGCCGAACGTGCGTACCTTTCTGCTTCAGCCGTATCTCCGAGGTCTAGAGAGACCGTGGCGATGCCTGTAAGCGTAGTGCCAAGCGCTCTAAAGTCCCCGACTTCTCGTTGTCGCTTCTCGGCCGTCAAAAGAGCCGCGCGCGCCCTCAGCAAATCCTGGTCTCGCCAGTAGATATTCGCGAGATGCACCACGATGAACGCTTCGAGCGAATTGAGCTCGGCAGATCGCGCTAACGACAAAGCCTCTCGATGAACAGGCTCCGCCTCGGTATGACTCATGAACGTGTGAGTGAGAATAGCCTCAAGTTCCTTAAGCCTCGCGAGTTCAGCCAAAGAACCGGTCTTTTTCGAGTACTCGAGCCCCTTCTGAATCGCCTCCAGGGAGGCTTGCGCATTACCCGTCGAGCGATGAGAGCAAACCTCTTCGTACATGGCTCTCGCCGCGCCCTTATAGTCATTGACGCTAAGTGAGAGGGCTTCTGCTTTGCGCGCGCAGTCTTCAGAGTTGTCTGTCAATCCGGTGCAATGAAATGCGTTCGAGAGTGTCCGCAAAGCGGCGCTCACCACGCGCGGGTCGAGGCCCGAGTTAGAGATGTCCACCGGCAATGCGGCTTCGAGTCGATCGATACACGAGCGCATGCGGCGGCTTTCGTGGTCCACAAGTGATACCGCGTTTGCAAACTCGAGCTTCTGATTGGGCTCCAGATGTACGAGCCCGGCTTCGACAAAGTCCCAGACCAGGAGAATGCTCGACTCCCACTTCTGTACCAATTCACGCTCTTTGGACTCCAAGAAGGAAAACTCGAGAACGTCAGAGAGACCGACGGCCTGTTTGATGGCAACTGCCGAAAACTTCTCGATATCTTCTGAATCGACGTGTTCCCATGCCCACGTGCGAGCACCCGGCCACATTTCGACCGTGGTGTCAGCGCGTTTGCGAAGGATATTCCAACGCAAGAGCTCCGCAACTTCACGCGGAGATGGCGTATTCTGAACCTGGACGGCGGACTCCATATCGAACGGGCCATCGAAGAGAGCAAGCCGCCGCCAGTTCATGCGCGTTTTTTCATCCATAGCCTCCCAAATGGGTTGCCATGAATCCCGACACGTCAACGCGGCTGTCAAGTGGTGCTTGAGGAACTTCAAGCCGCGAAGTGAGTACCAGTCTTTGAGGTCAGACTCCGAGAGCATCATGCGAATGGGCTCGATCGACTCCTGCACTCCCGGGAGCTCGCCTGCACGAAGAAGGGTAAGGTCCTCGATATCGCTCAACCCCTCAAAACCATGGCCGTCCGAATAGCGTACGCACGTCGTTATCACCAGTTTATGCGATTTGAAGTCCTCGCAAATCTTGCTGATGAGGGTGGGATGAACGTCGCAAAGAACGTGAATGACACCATTCTTCTTGATTTCCACGTCCGAATTCGGTTTAAATTCCAAATTAAGGACGTACGAGTCTCTCTCAGAGACCAACGCGTCGACCATTTTTTGGTGTCCGCCGCCCGGTGGACCCCACAAAATTACCGGGTCGTCAGCCTCGTCCAGCAACGTCAAAAATTGTGAGGTTTCTAAGCTTTGCACCCGTACTACTCCTGAAACGTGCTGAGATCCGCTGAATTGATTTCAAAATCTCTTCATGGCGCGAACCCGTCCGCCTAAGTTAGCCTCGTATAGATCTATTCATGTAGACGAAATCATCCCGGAGGCAAAGATGATTCCTGTGAATTTTGCGCGTTTGTGTGTTCTCACCGCAGCATTGGTGGGACTGATCGCGTGCGGTGGAGGCACAAGTGAAGACACTGACATGGATTTTGGTGTTACAGAGGATATGCCCACCAATGACATGACTCAGCAGGATATGAACGAGGCCGATATGGCCGAGCCCGATCAAGACGCGCCGGATCAGTCAGACATGAACGAGGCTGATATGCCCGAGGATATGGACCCTCCAGGCCCCATAGATTGGCCGGACTCCGTGATTCGAATCCCGCTGGACGCTAACGGGCGTGGTCAAGCGACCGCAAATTACGCTGATTTTCCGGCGCTTGAGAACATTGACTTCCTCATGTCGCCCGGAATCGCATGTTATCAAAATGCCACGCGAAACGAGTACTTTACGGGTAACCACCTCATGTTCGTCATCGACGCGCCGGTGGACGAATGGAGCGAAGTCCGCATCACGGCAACTCCTGTGGGTAACGCTGAAGCCGCGATCTACGCCATCACACAAGATGATGATGGCTATTTCGTGCCGCCGGAGATCACAGAATCGCGATTCTGCCACTTCCCCGTAACCTTTGGAGGGCCAGGGGCTGCAGGAGAACTCACGTTTAGAACGTATCCAAGCGGCTCGCAAAATGTGTTCATCGGGGTTTCGAATCGAGGGCGATTCGCCGGAGACACAAACTCGGATGTAACCGTCGAGGTCGAGGTTGTCTCTCTTAGCGGCCAAGACCGCTGTTATGACGAAGTACCTTCACCTGCGCGTTGGCCCAACCATGTGCAGCGTATCGAGCTCGATAGCGAAGGCAGTGCAACGCTCAACGGTAGTCTCACTCAGGGCGCCTTGCCTTGTTCGCTCGATTTCGTCGAGGACACGACCTGTGCACCCGCGACTCGTACCGATCGATTCGAAGGAAATCACGTCTTCTACGCGCTCGACCAACCCATTCCGCCGAATAGCATCCTGACCGTCACAGCTGTGCCCGACCCGGGCGTCGATATCAGTCTCTACGGTGCGAGTCAGGGATCCGGGACCGGCTTCGAAATCCCTACCGGTTTCCCCGTTGCCAATTGTGAGGCGAGCTACGACAACCGACCCGGTACGTCGAGGAATCCGGGCGATGCCGAATCCTTGAGTTTTGTGGCCCTGCAGAACGGCTACAACGTCTTCGTCGGAGTCGCTGGCGACGCAGTCCAAGGCTCAAGTGGCGGCTACACCTTGAGCTTCAACCTGATTACATGGTCCACGAACGACTGCACTGACGCCGACTATTCGGCAGTCACTGACCTGAGCGCATGGCCTTCGGATGTCACCATTCTAGACTCGAACCAATCGAGCCAGACCGTGCAGGCAACACTTGGAAACGGGCGCGTGCCGTGTACCCTAGATTGGGCTGACGACAGCCACAACGCGTGTTTCCCAGCCACGAGGTTCTCCTTCTTCCGTGGCGCCACCGACTTCTACGCCCTTGATCCACCGCCGCCAGCGGGCTCAAGGATTCGGGTTCGCGCAATTCCAGACCCAGGGGTGGAGGTCAGCCTCTTCGGCTTCAGAAACGGCCCCGAAGATTACGTCTTGCCACCACTCGTCAACGGCCTGGTTCAATGCGAAGCGTCTTACACCTTTGGCATCGGCGAAGTGCCGAACCCAGGTGAGACCGAGTTCATCCAGTTTGTGGGCGGCTCGAATCAATACGGCTACACCTTTGGGGTCGCGGCCTATAACGACGGATCTGGTGGCCCCGACATCATGACTGGCGATTACCGTCTCGAAGTCGAGATCGACACACCGCCGCCTCCGCATTGTCCACAATCCTTGCCAGGAGCAGCCTACCCAACGTGGCCTGCATTCGTGGATGTGATCACTTTGGACGCCAATGGCGATGGTAGCACGACAGGTAACCTAGCGGACGGCTCATGCGTAAACCTCGACTGGGCGGAGCGCTCCGATGTCGCGTGTTTCCCTGCAACACAGTTTGAACGCTTTGAAGGCAATCACACCTTCTTCACGCTTGATGAGCCTATTCCTCCTCGCTCGGAACTCGTTGTAACGGTAACCCCGCAAAACAACGCCGACGTCAACGTCTATGCATTCATCATGGGGGATTACGAACACATTTTGCCCCCAAATGTCACGAATACGGCATGTCGCACGAGCTACAGCCTACAAGGGCCGAATCCCGGTGAAGTCGAGACCATTCGGATTCAAAACCCCACCGAAAACGCCATGTACAATGTGATGATCGGCGTCGCCGGCGATGCTCAGACCGGGCAAAGCGGCGCGTTCACCGTCGATGCGAACCTCGAAGTTGCGCAGACCTTCTGCCCACAATCGCTTCCGGGGCCAACAAACCTCTCGGATTGGCCCGCAGGTGTCACCGAACTTTCACTTAATGGTCAAGGGATTCATCAGAGTACCGGAAACCTGAATACCGGCGCCTGTACGAACCTCGACTTCGCGGCGGACAGTGCAGTGGCTTGTTTCCCAGAGACGCGTTTCGACAGATTTGATGGGAATCAAAACTTCTACGCCGTCGCCCAACCGATGCCTCCAAATTCTACGCTTACCATCTCAGTGAATCCTGATGATGGTGTGGACCTTAGTCTCTATGGCTTCCAGCTCGGCGCGACCGAATACGTGGTACCACCGAATGTCCCGTCTGCAATTTGCGAGGCGAGTTATGCGCTCGGCGTTCCAAACCCAGGGGCCGGTGAGAGCATTACCTTCTACAACCCAAGTGACACTGCTTCCTACAACGTCTTCTTCGCAGTGGCTGGCGCGAACGGGGCGACTGACGGGGGGTACCAAATCCAAATGATTGGCCAACAAGGGCAGATTCATTGTGAAGATTCCTTGCCAGGAACCTTCTATCAAAACTGGCCGGGGAGCGTGAATCTTCTGACCCTCGACTCCAACCTCGAGGCGACCACCACGGGTAACCTGAGCTCCGGGCAATGTACCAATCTTGCTTTCGCAGCGGCGAGCTCGGTCGCGTGTTTCCCAGCGGTTGATTTCGATGCCTACGAGGGCAACCATGTCTACTACGCGCTCAGAGACCCACTCCCGCCCGGCAAGCAAGCCCGCGTGACACTTACTCCAAGTGCTGGGGCTAATATCTCGCTCTACGGCTACACGATTGGAAACTACGAGTTTTACGTGCCTCCGGCCGTACCTTCGGCTCTTTGCGAAGCGGACTTTGGTGCAACTTCAGGTGTGCGCCAGATTCAATTCAACACCGGAAATGGAGACCCGTACAACTTCTTCTTTGCTGCCGCGGGCCCTAACGGTGTGAACTCGGGCGCGTACCAGATCGAAGTTGAGGTATTCGACCCCTGAACGTACACGCGGGCTCTGTCCGCGTGGGAACGGTCTGGTTTCGTTCGCTAATTTCCTCAGACGAGAACAGTCAAACTTCGTTCTCTACCGTGGTCCCGCTGGACTGCCCCTAATGACTGGGCAATTCATTTTTATTGGGCATTTTTGAAAAAACTAGGTAGGGATTAACGTTTACGCCGCCCATCTAACGAGGACTGAGCCCTCGTTGACTGTTTGGAGTTCGACATGAAGCGATTCCTACTACCTCTTCTTCTTCTCGGCTGTGTTGACCCCGTGGCTTCGCCACCTGAGGGCCAAAACGAACTCCCCATCACTATTTTGGGGAGCCAGGCTCATAGCCACGGAAACTCAGCTCACCTGACTATCTCAGATTGGACTCAAACGCGGCTTGAAGCGCCATTTGAGTTTCATCAGCTTGGGTTAGTCTACGACGCAGTCGAGCCGGGCATCGACTATCGCGTGCGAAACCTCGACGGATGGTCCTCGTGGAAATCCGCCGAAGTCACCTGGAGCGAAGGAAAACATCGCGTGGCTCGGATTCTCCTCGATAGCCCGGCACAAGCCATTGAGCTTAGACCGCACGCAGTCCTCGAAGACGGACGTGCCGACTTCCACAAAGAGATCGTGGCGTCTCAAATCCTTGCCCGAGATCTTCCTCTCGAAGAACCCGTTCTCACCCCGGTTCTGAACGCGATTGCACCTAGAAGCCTTGTGATTCCAAGGGCCGAATGGGGTGCCAGAAACCCAGACAAAGTGTGTGGTGTTGCGCATGACCCCTACAGAATGAGCGTCCATCACACCGCCGGACCGGTAGATGACGGCCCGGATCCGGCAGCCAGAATGCGCCAGATGCAGGCCTATCATATCGACTCGAACGGCTGGTGCGATATCGGCTACCACTTCGTGGCGAGCCAAAGTGGACTCCTCTACCAGGGGATTTCGAACGAAGCGCGAACCGGTATTCACGTCGGCAACCAGAATACGGGCAATATCGGCATCTCCCTCATCGGCAATTTCCAAACCCAAACGGTGGGCCAGCCTCAGTTCGAAGCCGTGGCCAATATCGTTCGTTGGGTCGGTGATACGTATGGAATTGCTCTGAATAGAACTAACGTCAAAGGCCATCAGGAGTGGCCAGGCCAGAGCACAAACTGCCCTGGAAGCAATATGCTTAACAGGCTCGGCGAAATGCTGACCCTTGCCGGGAGCGATCCAGTACCTCCCGAGCCGGAAAACTACGACGTTGAGATTACGACCCGCTGGCTCGGTGAAAGTGCTGATTTCTACCAGGAAGGCTCCAGCGCCGGGAAGGCTGACTATCTCATCGGCGAAAGGTTTCAGGCCGAGATTCTCGTCACCAATAATTCCGATGGACCGATACGTGGTGTGGAGGTCGACTACTGGCTTGAGTCCCCTTATCTCCGCCCCGTTGGCTATGAAATCCAGACCGACCACCCCGAAAAGGACAAGGCCACATGGAAGCTCAACGACGCCGATTCTGCCGAGGGCAATCCTCCTAAAACCGATATGCCTGCAACCGCAAAACTCACCATGTACGCATTTGGCGCGGGCGAGACCAAGCGGGTCTTGATCGACGTTGAGGCCAGCCAGTACAGCATTGGCGCTGCCGACCACCCTGATATTCGTGCCTGGGTCCGAAAGATAGACGAGCGCTATGTGGAGCAAACCGAGTGGAACCAAACCCCTGCACTCAACACGTTCAATAAACTGCTCCAACACTACACCGAGTCAGACGTTCTGAGCCCTTACGAGTGGCAATTCAATTCCGACGACATGGCTATGGTTGAGGGCTGGAGCTCATGTGGCGGCGGCACAGACTCCGTGGTTATCGTGCCCGATTCCGGTGTGCTCCGGGCCACCAATACCGGTGCAGGTTGTCTCTCGTCACCGGCTTGGACCCTTGTAGACACCGCCGAGTGGGACCAACTCGTCCTCAAGATGTCCACAGATCAACCCGGTCATAGGGTCGCGGTCTTCTGGGCGGCCGAGGGTGAGGAGATCACCACGGAGAAGAGCGTCGAGTTTGCAGCAAAACCCAATGGCATCTACGTCGTTCCCCTCGCTCAAAACACGGCGTGGACCGGCGAGGTCCAGCAGCTTCGTATCGTTCCCCTGGTGAACAAGACTCAAGGGATTGTGAATCTAGACGCGGTCTTCTTCCAGTCGTCCGCGCGTGAAGAAACCTCGTCTTCCGACCCGTTTGTAGGGGAGGCGCCCGTGAGTTTTGCGCCTGCAGCTGAGCTCCCACAAAATCCGGAAACTCCAAGCAATCCGGACCCCATTGAAGAGCCCGATGAGTCCGCCGAAGTCGAGGTCTCATCAGGTTGTGCGAGTGCCTCGGGCAACCCTGGGATTCTGCTACTCCTCTTAGGTCTGGTGCAGCTCTTTGTGCGGCGCAGAAAACAATGAAATTTCTTGTTCTACTCGTTCTTCTCTTCGGCCTCGGCTGTCCCCAAGGCCAGGTGGATGCGCCAACGGGCGAATGCACGAAAATCGCCGAGAAATGCCGCATCGCCAAAGGGAAACTCGGGGTGTGCACCATGGGCACCGACCAACAATTATTCTGTGCTCCTCAGCATTGAGTGAGCCTTGAACTTCGGATACCTTTCGGGGGTCGAATGAATCTAGTGGGCTTCTTCGCGTCAAAGCATTTGGAAGGTTGAGGTAAACATGCGCCGTTTAGTATTTGTGATTGCTCTGGGGGGCTTGGGTGGACTTGGGGGTTGCGACGAGATCACAGAGTTCATCGACAGCATCTCGGATGGCGCACCCTGTGTGGCCGATGGAGCCTGTCTTGGCGGCAAGTGCTTGACTGATGACCTTGGCTATCCCGGTGGATATTGCACCTCACTTTCCTGCGAAACCAACGGATGTGGTGGGTGGGGCTCGGAGTGCTTCCGAACCGAAATCGCCGGCTCGGACGTCACGGCCTGCTACCAACTCTGCAATTATGACGGAACCTGCGACCGCGCGGACGAAGGCTATCGTTGCGTTCAACTCAATGATTCACCGGTCTGCCTTCCGCCAACCGCGTCAAACGCGCCGGTCCAAGGTGCCATCGGCTCAGCCTGTAGCACCAACTCTCAATGCAACGGCGACGATGCTGTCTGCGACTCATCATTCTTCGGCGGCTATTGCACACGCTACGACTGTACGTCGAACGAAGACTGCCTCGGGTCCAACCCCTGTGTAGTCCTCAACCCCGACGCCGCGCCGGAAGAGCAGAGAAGCGCTTGCCTTCAGGCGTGCGCTGACGGCGACGATTGCCGTTTTGGTTTCGGATGCCAGTCCTTTAACGGCGAGGATGTTTGCCTCGAAGGCGAAACCACGGTGGTCCGAAATCCGGACGGCGCCAATGACGGTGCAGAGTGCGTGGCGAGCCTGAACTGCAAAGGGGGTACGTGCATTCGTGAGCAAGAGCAAGAGGGCGGTGATGTGGCCTACCCTGGCGGCTATTGCACCACAAGAGACTGCTCAACCAATGACGATTGCAACGGCGGAATCTGCGTCTCTCGCGCCCGTTCAACCACATGCCTCGAAGCGTGCGAATCCAACTCGGATTGCCGGCAGGGCTACGAATGCCGCGAAACCCCCGAAGGTAGCGTGTGTGACTCCGCCGTCGAGTACATCGCGCCAACCGCAGATGACAACGACTTCCAAGTCGTCTGTCAGTCGAACAAGACCTTGGATTTCACCATCCCTGATGGCGCACTCGGCTTCTACATCACGCCGTTTACCCAGACCGGGGCCAAGGTGACGCCGCAAACCCTCACCAAACCTGACGGGTCCACCCTAAACATTCCGAACGACTACGAGTTCTTGGCCGTCAATCCCGAAATCCTCGGTAGCATGGCGCCGCTTCTCTTCCCGGCGAGTGACGCCTCTCGATTTGCGAACGCTTTTGGCGGTGGTGATTATAGTTTGACCGTGAGCACCTCCGCCCCAGAAGTCTGCTACTACGTGATTCCCAAAACCGAAGAAGGGCGTACGCTCGACGTGAACTTCTACTTCGTGGGAACTCAGGTGGATGCAGCGGCGGCACGAAACTCACAAGACGTAGCGGCCGTGATGCGGGTCGTTCAAAACATCTATTCGTCCATGGGCGTGACCGCACGCGTCGCAAACTACTTCGATGCCAACGCGACTGTGACTCAACAATACAGGATCTTGAGAGATTTTTACGACGTCTTCGACCTCGTTGCGACGAGCACGGATCCCGGCGACACCGTTGACGAAAAGCTCAGTGTTAACGTCTTCCTCATCGAAGATTTCAATATCTCGGAGGCCCCAGGACTCCTGGGTGTGTCCACGGGAATCCCCGGAGTCTCTGGAATTCACGGAAGCTCTGGGTCCGGCCTTGTGTTCAGCGCTAAATCGCTCGGGCGTGATAACCCGCAGCTCGGTCAAACTATGGCCCACGAGATTGGGCACTTCCTCGGGCTTCGCCACACCACCGAGCACGGCGGCTCAGCTCACGACCCGATCACAGACACCCCAGAATGCCTGATTCCAGATCTTGCGTCGCTTTGCGGTGATTCAACCAATTTCATGTTCGCCTTCTCGCTCGGAAGTGGCCAAACACGCGCCACACAAGGCCAGGCCTTTGTTGTCCGAAGAAGCGCACTCGTCAAATAACGGAGACTTCGTATGAGAAACCTCATTTTTGCCCTTATCTTTGCTTCGAGTGCCACCCTTGCCGCGCAAGAGGCACCGACGTTGACGCCGCGCCTCCCGGTCGGTGCCATCGGTCCTGCCCCGACTCAGACGCACGATCACGACCACGATCATCAGGTCGACGAGCCTTCCAAGGATGTTTCCCCCGCTGAGCGCCTGCGTTTTCTTCTGAGTGGTTACCACTATTTCCCGACGCAAGAGGACCTTCTTAAGGTCGCCGAAGCTGACGAGGTGGCGGGTATGCTTCGCACGATCGCTCAAGATATCGATGAGCGTCCAACCATGCGTATGAAGGCACTCGATGCCCTGATGTATTTCAACGATGCCGCGACCCTCGTTTACGTGGAACATATCGCGTTGAATGACCCGGCGGCGCCCGAAGAATTGCTCCGCACCGAGCAGCTTATGCAGCATCACGCCATCATGACCTTTGCCAAGCTCAAGAAGAAAGATTCCGTTCCCTCACTCGAAAAACTTCTTTCACACAACGACATTCAAGTGCAAATGACGGCGATTTCAGCGCTCGGAAAACATGGCGGCCAGCCGGGACTTGAGACACTAGAAAAAGCCGCACCCAAAGCTGAATTGCCCGCGGTCAAACGTGAATTCCGAAAATACGTGAAATTCTAGCGTTGCCACCCCGCGTTCACTTGAGTATCGTTTAGTCTAAGTTCTAGTAAGGTCGGTTGCCCAATGGATGATAGCGAATTCCCGCACGACCAATCAGAGTCGTCTGAGGCCACGCAAATCGTAGATTCTGCGGCGCTTAAACGCGTCCGGGAACAGATTACTCAGCGTTCTCAGGCTTATTTGATGGTGATTGCAGGACCTCATTCTGGGGCCATGCTCAAAGTCGATAGGAACGAGACTATTCTCGGCCGCTCGGATAAGTCAGACCTCACCCTACAAGATGTGGGTATCTCGCGCTCCCATGTGCGCGTCTCAAGAGTCGGAGACCAAGTCTTTGTAGAAGACCTCCAAAGCGCAAACGGCACCTACGTCAACGGCCAACGGCTTAGTATCAGGCATGAGCTCCAAGAGGGTGATAAAATCGCCATCGGAGCCTCAACCATCATTAAGTTCTCGCTCCAAGACGGTATTGACGAAGACTACCAGCTACGAATCACTGAAGCCGCTCTAAAGGACGCCCTGACCGGTGCGTTCAATAAGAAGTACTTCAGCGATAATATTTACAGCGAATTTTCCTACGCAAAGCGGCATTCTACGCACCTGTGCCTGGTCATGTTCGATATCGACCACTTCAAGAACACCAACGACACCTTTGGGCACCTCGCTGGTGACTATATCTTGGCAAACCTTGGGCGATTGGCTCATGGCATGCTGCGTGCCGAAGATGTATTTGCGCGCTATGGAGGCGAAGAGTTCGCCGTGATTTTGCGCGGGATTACGATGTATCAAGGATACCAGCTTGCGGAGCGTATCCGGGCAGGTATCGCTAGATTTAGATTCGAGTACGACGGTCAGCATGTTCCCGTCACGATCAGTATGGGCGTCGCGAGTTTCCCTGAAATCGACGTGCAAACACCGGATGAACTGATTGCAGCGGCAGACGGTGCCTTGTACGCCGCAAAGCGCTCCGGTAGAAATCGCGTGGAAATGGCTACCTAAGCCGTTTGCTCATAAATCGCGCACCTTCATCATAACCTTCTGCGGGGCCTTCGTCTTCAAAGCCCACATGCGTCCAAAAGGTTTGAGCTCCCTGAACAGCCACAAGCGTTGACGCTTGAAACCTTCCAGAGGCGGCCCCCTCCACGGCGGCGAGAAGTAGCCTCGAAATCCCTTGTCCCTTGGCGCGCTCATCCAAAGCCATGTCATGGATATGAAGTGCGTCTGAGCCAGGTGGGGATTCACTGAACACGTTCTCAAGTCCAGGGCTCGCGTGCCGAGGCCACGGATGCGCCAGCACATACCCCAAGACCTCGCCGTCACCGGTTGCCACAAAAGAATAGCCCTTTCCTGCCCTGACCCGAGACTCAAGTACGGCTTCTGACTCCACTAATCCCGGACCGTATGCCTTGGCTTGAATGCGCATTAAATCAGGCAGATGTGCCATTTCTGCGATTGAGACTTCGATTGTCACCAAAACTCCTCGTCACTTAGGGTATTCACTGGACCAACTATTGGCTAAACTCATTTCCATGGTAGGTCCATACAAACTTTTGCACGTTCTCGGCCGCGGCGGAACCTCCGTGGTGTGGCGAGGGGACCATACGTTGAGTGGCCAAAGTGTGGCCATTAAGGTGCTAACCACGGAACGTGCTCAGAATGCCCGCTATCGCGAGTTTTTTGCGAACGAAGTTCGTGCGGTAGCAAGGCTCAATCACGCCAATATCACCCAGATTTTGGACGCTGGCCTGGTTGACGAAAGCAATGACGAATTAGGCCTGCATGCTGGAAACCCATACGTGGTCACTGAGTACGTGGCAGGTGGAACGCTCGAGGAGTTTAAGCCCGGGCTGAATTGGCGTGCGGTTCGCGACCTCCTCAAGGCCATGCTCGATGCGCTTGCGCACGCGCACGCGCACGGTGTTCTTCACCTGGACATCAAGCCGGGCAACATTCTCCTGCGTCATTCCGAGCTCCCGCTTGAGCCGATCCTGACCGATTTTGGTATTTCGCGCGTGCTCGAAGGCGAAAACGCGAGCTACGACTCGCGCGTGACCGGTACCCCACGATACATGGCGCCAGAACAAGTCACTGGAGAGCCCGACGACCTCGGCCCCTGGACCGACCTCTACTCGCTTGGCTGCCTCGCCCATAAACTGATTTGTGGCCGCGTGCCTTTTGACGGCGAGAACGCGACGGAGACGCTAAGAGCGCACGTCCGTCATGCGATCCCTGAGTTTCGTCCCATCATCTCGGTTCCTCCGGGCGTCAAAGAATGGCTGCATTCACTCCTCGCCAAAGACCCGAACGATCGTCCCGCGAGTGCCGCGCAGGCCGCATGGCTGCTTCAGAAGGCGGACCTTGCCCCAATGGAAGACTGGATAGAGGCGCAGGCTGATACCTCACCGGATATTATCGATCCTAAGATGGAGCCTACCGTCATCACCTCTCCCGTGGAGATGACCACCATGGAAGTTGTGCCGCTCCTCGGTCCACGCCCCCCATTGCCCCTTGATTGGCGGGAGCACGAAGAATCACACATGCCTTCTAGGCCGCGCTATGTGGGGCTCGGCATGGTACGGCACCGCGTTCCACCGTTCCTTGGGCGAGAGACTGAGCGCGATCAAGTCTGGCAGGCGCTTGAACTCGCGCAGAGCGGGCCACAAGCAGTGATAATCCGGGGAGCCGCCGGCACGGGCAAGACGCGCCTTGCCGAGTGGGGCGCGAGAATTGCCGACGAGTTAGGCCTCGCGGTCCCGCTGATTGCGCGCTTTCACCACTCGAGGCTCGGCCTCGGCCCCCTCGAAGAAGAAATTGGGCGCTGCGCACGCATTCTCCATCTTAAGCCCGAGCGCGCCATAGCTCGATTTCGCAATTTCATGGGCAGTATTCGGCCGGTCGACGAAGGAGATTTCTTGGACGCGGTCGCCTTTTGCGACGCCGTATCCCCAGGCGCAACCAGCGTTACAAGGGCTGAGCGCCAAGATCTGCTCTACCGTCTGATCACGCGGATGGCCGAGCGAATCCCAATGGTCATCGTGTTTGACGATGCCCATCGCGAACCGGATGCATGGCGGTTCACCGACAAGTTGATGAATTCAAACGCGAACGTGCTGGTGGTCTTGAGCGTGTCCAGTTCAGACAGCCTGGCTCGCGCGGGACTTGAGAGTTTGACGCGCTCTGAGCGCGCCCATTTGATTGACCTCGAGCCACTTCGAGACCCTGAACTTGCGGCCATTTTACAGCGCATGCTCCAGCTTGAACCACACCTCTTGGAGATGGTTCTTGAGCGCGCAGATGGCTCGCCCGCCGACGCACTGCGCTACGTGATGAGCTGGGTTGAGCGAGAAATGTTGGTACCAGGTGTGGATGGCTACGAATTGGTCATGCCTCGCGACTCCATCTCACAAGAGTCGTCTCACGAACTCGCGTTTGCTGCCGCGGATGCGCTCCTCGGAAAGATCGATGCAAGTGCCCGCGAGGCCGCTCTATATGCGGCTGTGCTTGGCTCAGAAATCCGTCGTCAAGAGTGGGAAGCTGTGCTCAAAACGGCCATTCTGCCGGGTCCAGATGCCCTCATCGACCAGATCGTTCAAGTCGGTCTTGTGGTGCGTGAGCCCAACGGTCTCTACCGCTTTGTCGCCGAAGATGTCCGGCGCGCGGTGATTAAGCTCTCGGCCGATACGTTCGGGTCTGCTCATAGCGTGGTTGCAGAAACCTTGGCGAAAATTCATCCGATGACGGACGCCAGAGTCCTTGAGCGCGTCGCGTATCACCTTGAGCAGGCAGGTGAAGTAGAGCGTGCAGCCGAACTCTATACGGCGGCTGCCCTTCGCTACCACCACAGCGAAGGTAACGAGCCTGCAAAGAGGGCGCTCGATTCATTTGACAACTTGAAGTCGCGTTTCCCTGATGCCCGCTTTCCCGTCGCGGCAAGAACAGCCGATGTGGCAAGGCTCTGGCTTGAGTTTGATGATGGCGTGTTCGACTTAAAGACCGTAGTCCGAGCCCTTTCAGACGCTGAAAGAGATGGCGCGTTTCGTGCCGCCGGCTCAGCGGCCAGGCTCCGCGTCAAAATATTGCGCAAAAAGTCCTTTGAAGCCGCAAACGAAGCCATTGAAGAAGCCATTGAGATTCTGGAGCGCGCCGGTGAGTTGGTTGAGGCTGGCACGCTAATGCTCTCGCAGGGCTGGAATTTTGGGCTTCAGGGCCAATACGAGTTTGCCTTTCAAAGGCTCAATCAGGCTCAGTCGATTTTCCGTGCCGAAGGTGACCTACATTGGGTTGGAAAAGTGGATCAGGCTGCGTCATTCCTCTACTTGCAACGCGGCGACCACGAGACTGCTCGGCAGAGGATCGACGCACTTATCCATGCCGCCCGCGCATTGGGTGATAGAGCGATGCTCGCCGCGGGTCATGCCTATCTCGGAGAGTTTGAGCGTTTGAAGGGTAATCAAGAGGCCGCGCTCGACCACTACTCGGATGTGGTCGCACTCCTCGGTATGGATAATTTGAACGGCAAGATCGCGATGTTGAACCAGTCGCTCTGTCGTATCGCGCTGGGGCAAGACCGCGAGGCTCTTATCATTCTGGACTTCTTGCAGGAGGATCCAGCTGTCCGAACTGCCAACCTACACAATCACCTCACACTCGGTCGCCTCGCTGTGGAGTTCTCACTTGGGGTCGAAAGTCCGGACTTCCATGAGCGTTGGGTCGGGGTGACGCGCGACATCAGACACCGAAGTCGCTACGAATTTGACCTCGCGTGGTTGCTCGAACACTTTGCTGGGCTCTACCAAAGGCGCGGTCATACTGACCTGCGTGAAGACGCTCTGAGCCTCTCCGAGGCTATCTGGATTGGTCTGGGCCGAACCGATGACGCCCAGAGAGTTGCGGCTCAGCGTGAACGTGGTTGAAAGCTAGCGCCTATAAAGCTAGGTTTGCCACAGCCTTAACGTATGCGATTACCGTGATACCCACCTAAAGAGTATGAACGTGAGACATAATCTGTTCGTATCGATCAGCCTACTCGTTCTTTCACAAAGTGCATGTACTCTGCTCGTGGACTTCAATGAGTGCGAATCTGACGCCGATTGTTCTGCCACCGGCGCCTGCATAGATGCCATCTGCCAAGAGGCACCCAGAGTAAATATCACAGACCATATTGTGGAAGACACAACGTGGACTGCTAACCGCGTCTACGTTCTCGAAAATATGACCTTCATCGTGCCCCCGGCCACCCTTACCATCGAGCCCGGCACCACCATCCTCGGACGTCGAAGAACCGGCCTTGTCTCTCTTGCTGGCGCCAAACTCGTCGCGGAAGGCGAACGAGACAGGCCTATCGTCTTCACCAGCGATAAGCCAAAGGGCCAGAGACTCGCCGGGGACTGGGCGGGGATGGCCATGGTAGGGCGGGCGCGAGTGAATCGCGATCCCTTCAACCTGCGCATTGTGACCGATGTCTTCGACACAGCAGTGGGCGGAGAGGATGACACCTGGAACTGCGGCACTCTCAAGTACGTACGGATTGAGTTCGGTGGCGCTGAGGTTGACGGTCAGAAGGCGCTCAAGGGACTCACATTGGCCGGCTGCGGCTCAGAGACGAAGGTTGAGTACGTTCAGACGCACTTCAGTGATGATGACGGTGTGGGCGTCTTTGGAGGCACCGTAGACCTTCGCTATATCGTGAGTACACGCGCACGAGACGACGCCTTCGATTTCGATACAGGTTGGCGGGGAACCGCGCAGTTTCTGGCCGTGCAGCAAGATATCTTAGGAATTGAAGCGATCGAAATCGAAAACCTCTCCGAGGAGCCCACAGCCGAGCCACAAACGAACGCACAAATCTACAATTTCACGCTCATCGGAGCGAACCGCGAAGGCGATAGACAGCTCGGCATCTACTATAAGTTGGGCGGGTTGGGCACGGTTTCACACGGCCTTGTGACTGGCTACAAGACGACTGGCTTTCACGTAGAAGGTCCAGAGTCCGCACAGCATGCAACCGATGGAAACATCAACTTGAGAAACACTCTCTTTTACAATGTTGGTGAAAGAGGAACCGGGTACTTCGAGTTGGTCGACCAGAACGAGGGCGGATTCACCGACTATTCCGTCTTTGAAGACGCGGCGTTGGGCAACGTCTTTGGCGTAGACCCAGGTCTTCCGGATCCATTCAATCTCTCAGATCCTTCATGGATTCCCTCATCCTCAGGGACGACCGGAGTAGATGCCCCTCCAGCTCCATTTGACCCCACAGCCGTCTACCGCGGTGCGTTCTCGCCTAGCTCAAACACGCCTTGGACCGAGGGCTGGACGTCCTATCCGCTAAACTGAGGGCATAAGGGCTACGGAGTCCGCGTGTGCTCAGCAAAGAGCGACGTTCGAACCAAGTTGAGTCCGCGCAAGCTGTGGATATCCGTACTGAAAAAAGGCACTCTTTGAATCGGTGTGTTGCGGCTTATTGCCCGCCTCAAGACCTCTATTGAGTTATTGTCCACCTCAGCAAGTACGGCGGATTCCTGAGCATTTTTCAAGAGCTTCCCAGCAAGATCGCGCAGGTCCTCAGGGCTCAAGTGGTCTACGGCATGCCCGCTTTCCGCAAGATGATGGACCACAGAAACCGCCGGCATTCGAGCATCCTCCGCGTCCACCCATGCGGTTCGGACGCGATTGATTACAAAACCACCCACCTGAACTTCTTCATCGCCCAACTTTTTGTGGAAGTAGAGGGCTTCCTCCAACGACGATGCTTCTGGCGCCGTAACCACCACAAAAGTTGATTCAGGGCCGGTCAATAGCTTTCTGACTCGGCGACTTCGCTCCTTCAAACCCTCAAAAAGCACCGCAAAGTTCTTTAGGAACGTCGAGAATTCCTCCAAGAGCTCCGCCCCTGTAAACTTACTCAGCGTCTTGAAAACATAGGCTGTACCCGTTGAAAACACGCCCAAGCCTGTGCGACCGGCGAGCATCCCGGGCTTGAAGAGCCAGTAGAGCGCCTTGTTGTCTACCGCATCCTCGAGTCGCTTAGGAGCCTCAAGGAAGTCCAGCGCGTGAGTGGTAGGGGGCGTGTCCAGCACAATCAGGTCGAAGTTCCCTTCTTCGTAGAGCTCATAGAGTCGCTCGGCGGCCGCGTACTCCTGCGTGCCGGCCAGGCTTGTGGAGAAATACTGATAAATCCTGTTCTCGAGAATCGCCTTGCGCTCCTTGGCTGGCGCATAACGCCGAACCACATGGTCAAAGCTCTCTTTCATGTCGAGCATCATGGCCCAAAGCTCGCCTTTTGGCTCAAGCCCGATATCTCGAAACTTCTCGATCGGAATGCGGGTGACGTCGTTGCTCAAGGCGTCGATACCCAGGGAGTTCGCAAGGCGTTTCGCTGGGTCGATCGTAAGTACGAGTACCCGACGCCCCTGCATCGCAGCGTGAAGCGCGATGACCGCACTTGTAGTCGTCTTTCCAACACCACCGCTGCCCACACAAACCACGACTCTCTTACTAGCCACCAATTCAGCGAGTTTGCTTTGCGCGTTCATGATTGCCCCCCTTCAATTTCGGACTCGAGCTTTTCGGCGAGTGTCAGAAGGGATTGAAAGTCCATACGCGGCGTAAATACGAACGGAAGTGTATGTCGGGGTAGCGGAATCTCACGATCGATCTCTTTCAGATACCCGGCCTGCAATCGCGTGCGCATCACTCGAAAGTTCGCCGCATCAATCATCGCCAGTACTGACGGCTCTTTGACGTGTTTTGCAGCAGCGTTGAGGATTTCATGTTCCGACTCGCTGAAGAGTGGCTCGTAAACGCCGTTCGCAATCACAGCCCCCATCGGGATCTTGAGCTCGTCGCGAGTTTGGTTGTGGAGCATGATCGTCTCATTGACCGGCATCTCTTCTGCCAAAGTCACCAGATTCAAGGCCGTAATCTCCGGGTCCCGCAAGACCTCGATGATGCGCTCCGCCTCTTCAAACATATGGCCAGAGCTCAGGATCGAGGTGATGACCATTGGGATCTTCAGTAGAAAGAGCCCGTGACCCGTTGCCGGCGCATCCACCACGATCTTGTCCCAGACGTGCTTGCCATTCTCTTTCTCGACCACGTGGTAATAAGCCTTTCCGAGCATGACCAGCTCATTGAGGCCAGGGATCGCGCGCAAAAATGACTTCATGATGCGGTTTTCAAACACCGCCTTGTAGACGATACGCACCTTGAGCATCATCACCGCGTACTCTTCGAGGGCCGCTTCAGGCGTGATGTTGACCGCCCAGAGGTTGTCCTCGACCTCGGTGATCTCAGTGCCCACTCGCCCGGCCCCGAACATAGAGCTCACCTTATCGTGAACGTTGAGCTCAATGAGGAGGGTCTTCTCGCCACGCCTCGCGCAACTTAGCGCAAAAGCTGAGGAAACGGTGGTCTTCCCAACGCCTCCTTTCCCGGAAAAGAGTAAAAGCCGTTTTTTATAGAGGTTCGTTGATTTCAAGGGTTTCGCCGCCCAAAAACAGGCGCTGAAATGTACGCCATGCACACCTTGGATGTCCAGACCCGAAGCAACGATCCCAGAATCTCACCACGCATCGGGATCCTGTCGACTCTTGAAGTAGGGGCCGAGGCGCGCCTCGATGAGATCTGCAACTTCGTCGTCGCTCGGGATCCGATAAAGCCGTTGGTCTTTTGGGTCCTTGATCGGTCCCCAGTTGAGCTTCGAATTACGCACGATTCGGTCAAACGGCTTGGCCCATTTCTCGCTCCTTAAGCCCTGGTCAAGCGCAGCGTCCGCGGGGAACTGATAGGTATGAACTCCAGAAACCATGCTCCTGAAAATCCCATGCAACCAATTGAGCGCCGCTTCGCGCGCCTCGTCGGAATCCTTGAACACAAACTCACGCACGTTTGAATTGGTGGCAATATCGTTCCCGTTGACCACCACTCGCCAACGCTCCGCCTCCACGCGCCCTGTGGCGAGCAGCACCATATAGTCCAAAAACCCGCTTAGAAACTGGTACTCGCTATTCCAACTCCCAAGCCCACTCGCGTTATTGAGGGTCAGGCTGACCCCGCTCTTGGACAGCACGGGGCCCGTCTTGCCGCTAAGAATCACCTTGAGTGGGGGTTCGCCCGGAACTTGGAACTCGATCGGGTCCGAGAAGTTGACCTGCACCCGCCGTTCGCGGTCTCGCCCAAAATGCCAGACTTCGGGCTTTTCAGCCGTTGAGATTTCGAGGAGTTCGAGGTTGTTGAGCCATTGCTGCATCTTATGCAGATGCTTTTGGCGATTGGCCTTGAGAAAGATCCCGGTCGGGATTTGTCCGCAGAGTTCCTGGACCCGAGCATGTTCATCAAAAAGCCTTTCGAGGTCTGCTTCCTTGAGATCTGCACCTTGTTTTGTCCAGGCCTCGAGCAAAATCGCGCTCAACTCTCGTCGAACCCAAGCTCCCGGGGTCGAGAAATATTCGGTCTCAACCGCAAAAATATCTTCATCGCTTCCGGTTCGAAGGCCGAGGAAAAACTCAGCCGTACCTTGCAGAGGATTTTCCAAAAATCTCCGGATCTGCCGAATCGAAATCGTGACCTCCTCATGCCATTCGGGTCGCTCGGGGAGATCCACAAAGCCCAAGAGCTCAGCAACCTCTGGCGCGTTACGTGCCGCACCTGCGGATCGCAGAGCCAGCGTTTTAGCCTCTCTCAACGCCTCGGGATGCACGTTGATAAACTTCGGATCGCCACGGAAATACGCGGGGTCAAACCGTCTAAGCGGGTGCTTCCGGTGCACCTTCTCGAACTCGTCCTCGTCCAGATAATAACGCTTCAACATGAAGTCGAGCTCGCGGACCACCGATGAAGGCATCATCTCTTCACCGGTATGCGAATTGCGCGAAACGTAGCTCAGGTAGAGCCTTTCGCGCGTGGAAATCATGGTCTCAAGGAACATGTACTCGTCATTTCGCCGACTGGAAAAATGGTCGAATTCCTCGCTACGAGCCCAACGCAAATCAAGCGGAGAACGCGTATCCATGCGGGGAAAATTGCGCTCACCGAGCCCTAAGATGAAGACCACTTTGAAAGGAATTGGCCGCATAGGAACAAAGGACGAGACGACCACACCTTCGGCCAGGTACTGGCCCCGCGAGATTTCCAGGTTTTCGAGCGCTGCGTCGATTGAGTCCAACGCCACACGGTACGAGACAGGCCGCGTTGAAAGTTCACGGTCCTCGAGGTCGTCGATGGTGCGAAGCACACGACTCATATCCATCTCGTCGTCCTCATCTACGCAATGTAGCGAGGCTCGAATCCACTCGGCGACGAGCGTGTACCAAACCTTCAGAGGGTGCTCAGCTTCAGCAAACTCGCGGGACTTGGAAATCAACTCCCGCGCCGCGCGCACAAAACTCGCCACGCTCTTCATCTCGGACGGACTCGTCGAATACGGCACCCACTCTTGTTCGCCCGAAAAGACCCGCAAATCCTCGGTATCGTTGTGCATCAGGACGCCAAGACTGAGCCTGCGTAGCCCCTGATCCCAATGATAGAGCGCCTTTTTGATGTAGGTATGCTCAAGGTCGGACTGGTCGCCACCATAGAGAATATGGAGGTCGTCAACCCAACGTTTCCAGTCCTGTGGCCGCGCCTCAGGGGCCCGCGCCATAACATTAGGGTGAGTCAGAAGACGCAGTAACTCGTCGCGTCTGAACTCCCCAAAAGGTAACTTCAGTAGTAGATCAACACCTTCCAAAAATCGGCGGTTTTTTGAGGCGCTGATATCGATGATATTATGTGGAATATTCCATGTGTCCCTAAATATGGCGCGGATATGAGCCTGGTATGCCTCTCTGTCTTCAGGGTTAACCACCACAGCGAAATCATTAAAATTAAGTGTATTTCCATTCTCCTCTTCTTCCTGAATCACTCGCCAAATCTCGCTCGCCACGATCTCGACTTCGCGCTCGAGGGTCGGGCATTCGAGCACTACAAAGCTCGGATCCCATGGTCGCCGCTGAATGGTCTGGACTGCGTTTCGTGCATAAATATCGTGTTGGATTTGGTGGAGAAGTGAGTCACCCGAATCCATCGGGTCCTCAAAAAGTGGCTCGAAATCACACTCCGTCAACTGATTCAAAAATCGAATATGGTCGCGCCCAGGCTCGCCCCAAAGCCTAAGGGGTATCGGGTCCTCTTCCTCTCCCACGCGGATATTCGCCTCGTTTCTGAGATTGAGCATCGGCATGGAGCGTGCCCGCTTCTGAAAGCGTTGAGCACGGCGTAATTTCCACTCACTCGGCAGGTCCTCCCAAAACTCCATGCAGGGATTTAGCGTGTAGAGATAGACCAGGTTCTCGCTCGAAAGACCTTCGATGACCCGGTAGTACTGCTTTGCGAGGTAGGAGAGGCCAAAGAAATGAATCGGCTGTCCCAATGGCGGCGCGCCGTTAGCCACCTTGCTCAAGAACTCGCCCAAACGCATCACTTGAACCGAGGAATGCGATTGGCGAATCTCTTCAACTTTTCCTTCGGGTCCAAAGATCCGAAGCCAGAGCTCTCTTTGCCACGCTTCGGTGCTCTTGAACGGCTCTTCCTCCAAAATTGTATGAGTCGCCCACGCCTCGATCATTTGTGGCCGGCTAAGCTCGTACTCCTCAAAAAACCTCGCGAGTCTGTCCGCCACCTGAAACGCCCTTCGATCGCGGTCATCGTGGTCGCGGGCGGCATCCAGATAGAAGTCGAGCTCTGGCAGGGGGCGCTCGGTTGAGAGGATCTCGTCGAGGAGCAATCCACGGACCATCTCGCGGTCCAAAAACTTGATCTCCGCTCCTAATAATCGAGTCAAAAACCGATTCAGGAACATGTACTCCACGTTGGCGGAAATCCCCTCTCGTCGCGCAACTTCGAGCTTCAGATAGGTCTCGATATTGCGGTTCGGCACGACCACCAAACGGGTATCGAGCGGATCTGAATCCCGCGCAAAAGCACACGCCACAAATGCGTCGACGAGTCGCTCCAAGTAGTTTGAATACCAGAGTTGAATCATGTCTCGAACACTACACGTAAAGGGGCTTGCCCCCAAGGTATAAGACCGCCTATCGTCCTCGGTATGACACAGACCTTGCGCTATCCCAAGCCCCAAATTCTGGCCCAGATCCCCCTGAAGCACCACGCGGTGATCGAGGCTTCTGCTGGCACCGGAAAGACCTACACGCTCGAGCACTTGATCATCGAAATCATGCTCAAGCCAGAGGCACGCGTTGGCGTTGAGGAAATTTTAGTGGTTACGTATACCGAACGCGCCACGAGTGAGCTTCGAAGCCGAGTCCGCGCCCTTCTTGAACGCATTTTGACCACGCGCCCCGAAGACGTGGAGCTCAAACCCGGTGATGCGTTCTGGGAGATCGACGAATCCACGAGACTCTATCTTGAGAGTCAGGTCTACGCGTTTGATCGCGCGCCAATTCACACCATCCACGGGTTTTGCCGCCGTATTTTGAGCGAAAACGCCTTCTATCTGAGAAAGCTTTTTGACCAGACACACGAGGATTCCTCTCATCTCTTTGAGCGCGCGTTCCATAAGGCATTGCGCACTGAAATTGCCGTGGAATCGCCCCTCAAAGAACTTTTGGAGCATTGGCTCTCGAGGCACTCCTTTGAAGAGCTTCAGCGTGGACTCTACGTGGTTTGCACCACACCCGCCGATATCCGTCCGAAGTTCAATCTTTATGATCTTGAGCGTGCTCTCACCCAGCTTCATGAGCGTCGGGACGCCGAATGGCAGGGCTTGGAGAGTTTGGCGTCCAATTCGGTGCCCACTGATTTCATGGAAGCGCAAGAGATTGCCATGGAGATGTTCAAGGTGGCTGAAGACTTTGTCAAAGGTCGGCCCATCCCGGACCTTCTCGTCTCCGTGGACCATCGGGTCGAGGGGTGGCAACGGCTCAAGAAGGTCAACGGACTTAGGAATCGATGCCCCGCGCTCGACACCATGCTCCTTGAGTTCCCACCCTTAAAGGCAGCCGTTTTGCAGGCCTTTGCGCCCCGCGTGATGGCTGCACATATTCGGGAAAAGGAGCGAGGTTTCTACGATTTCGATGATATGCTCACCACGGTCTGGGAGCGTATGAAGGACCCGTCAGACCCCACTGCCGCGGCCCTCATCCAGTTTTTGAGAATGCGTTACAAGTACGCCCTCGTGGACGAGTTTCAAGACACCGACGAGGTCCAGTGGAACATTTTCAAGACCCTTTTCTTCGAATCCCCAACCAATAGACTTTTCGTGATCGGCGACCCGAAGCAGGCCATCTACGGGTTTCGTGGAGCTGACGTTCATACCTACCTGCAGGCCAAGGAGCAGATGGCCAAACGCAGTCCGGTTGTTCCGCTCAAACAGAACTTCAGGTCTACACCCAGGGTCATTCAAGCCTACAACGCGGTCTTTAATCAGAATGACCGTAATCCTTTTTTTGATGCCCAGAAAATTTCTTATGATGAGCCTGTAGAGCCCGGAAAGGAGTTTTTGCGCGCGCTGGATAAGCACGGCAACGATATCGTTCCGTTCTCTATGGTGCGTCTCGATAAAGGGGGAGAGAAAATTTATGGTGATGATCTCTTCGATTCCTATGGTCATTATATCGCTGATGAGATCCTGAAAATCTTGGGTGACGAACCGATCTTTCTTCAGGACGAAGGCGAGCTCAGGCGGGTAGGACCAAGCGATATCTTTGTGCTGGCGAGGACGAGGCGAGAAGAACACAGGATCGGAGAGGTGTTCCGTGATCGTGGGGTGCCCTTTGCGTTTTACAAACTCGAGGGCCTCTTCGCCACGCCTGAAGCGGCTGAAGTCTTGGACGTGCTCAGAGCCATTGACGAGCCTCACCTTGAGGATCGTCGGATCAAGGCATGGATGACGCACTTTTTCGAGGTGGATATCGAGGACCTCGGACGATGTCGAGACCTGCCCGAAACACACCCGATTTTCGATCGGCTCATCCGGTGGAGCGAACTTGCCCAAGCGCGAGATTTTGAGCGCCTCTTCATCGATATCTTGGACCGAAGTGGTATCGTGCGCCGCGAGATTTTTGACCGTCATTCGGAGCGCGAACTCACAAACTATCAGCACATCTTCGAGCTGTTACTCGAAGCCTCACACGGCTCCAATACGGCTTTCAAGGACCTCATTGAGACTCTCTCGTCGTGGGTTTCCGGCACGAAACATGCCGGTGATGACGACCGAGATATTCAGCGCCTTGAGAGTGAACGCGACGCCGTTCAGATTATGACGTTCCACAAATCAAAGGGACTCGAGGCGGACGTGGTCTTTCTCTTCGGAGGGATATCGAGAAACTCCTTCGACGAGTTCACAACCTTGCACTGGGGCCACCGCAGAATCCTTCATATCGGCAAGCCCTACGCCCCAAAAGCCATCGAGCTTGCGCGCCACGAAATCGCCGAAGAAGACCGCCGCCTCCTCTACGTTGGCATCACGCGCGCTCGCGCGCGAATCGTGGTGCCTTTTGCAAGTCGCGCAAAAGACATCCATAAATTCGACGGCATGATGAGGATGCTCAATGACCGCCTCATTTCAATGCAGCGAAGTCGCACACTTAACGAATTGCTCTTCGAAGAAATCACAATCTTTCCATGGGATGAAAATGCGCCCCGCGTTCTCCCGCCGCGGATTGTTCGACAGGAGATCCAGCTAGAGACTCTGAGAGCGTTTAACGAAGACTTGAGACCAAAGAGCTTCGTCATCAGCTCTTATAGTCGGATGAAGCGTTTTACCGGTGGTTATAAGGCGACTGCCGCGGATGACCTTGATGGCACAGCCGAGCCATTTGAGGCCGAGCCCGCACAGATTCCCTCGGCATGGAGAAAGGAAGAGGAGCTGCCAGGCGGCGCCTTACAGGGGGTCTTTCTCCACCAAATTCTAGAGGACCTCGAGTATTTCTCGGAGCCTCTTGGTCTTGATGACTGGCGTTCACTGCCCGCTACAACCAAGGTTTTTGACACGAACTTCAAGCGCTACGCCATTGACCCAACCTACCGAAATTATTGTGAGTCGATTGTACATGCCACGTTGTCGGCTCAGATTGAACTCCCGGACTCAAAGACAATGCCTCGGCTCGGCCAGGCGTCGCGTGTACTCAAAGAGGTGGAGTTCATGTTCCCCATCCCCGAAGGTGAATTCGGGTTGGATATTCGGCCGGATGGGCCTTTTCGGATTGAGCGCGGGTGGATCAAAGGGTTTATCGACTTACTCTTCGAATACGACTCCAAGATCTATTTCGCGGACTGGAAGTCGGACACCCTTGAGAACTACTCAAAGGACTTGCTCGAGCACCATGTGGCCAAGAATTACGGGACTCAGGCATCTCTCTACGGGCTTGCGGTCGCGCGCATGTTGCGGCTTCACACCAAAGAAGAATACGACGCGCGTTTTGGGGGATATCTCTACTTCTTCCTGCGCGGAATGAATGCGACCGAGGGAGTCTGGTCAGCCAGGCCGGAGTTCGAGGATTTGCTAAACTACGAGTCTGACCTCGTGGCCGCGCCTATTTACTAGCCGCCTTGGCCGCTTCGTCAAGCTCCAGCTTTAACCGGATCTCTCCTTTGGCCCCTCCAAGAGAGTCCCCAATAATCTGCATTTGCCGAAATGGACCCAGGTACTCTTCTATCCACTCAACGGGCTCATCTCCCGTGGCCACCAGATTCGCAAGACCGCGAGCGTCCAAAACCATTCCCGTCCGGTTTGGGGTTTCCAAGAGCTCGGCGATCAGTGGGTCAGCGACCGGAATGGCGCGAGGGTTTCGTTGGTAGGCGAGCGCGCGGTCGAAAGCGGCCGTTGAGTCCACCACGATCATATGGTCTTGGTTCAACAAGATTGCCCAGCTCAGAATGTTGTCTTTGACCCACGCGTATTGCACCGAGTTCTCAACACGCTGCCGGCTGAGGTGCGGACTGATCTGGGTCCACGCGTCCAGAACATTCTCCATCACACTCGACTGCTTTAGCGGCACGTAAAGTGCCTCACGGGTCGCTCGAAGAAAGAAGAGGTTGGAGTAAAGACTCGCCCCTTCGGCCTGTAACTGCTTGACATCAAAGCCGTAGATGATTGCGATAAAATGCCCCGGAAGATTGTCCAAAACATCCTTCACAAGGTCGATCGCGAGTGTCTCATCGAGCTGCGCCAGAAAGCGGTCGAGCTCCACGCGTTGTTCCGGCGGGAGTCCGCTACGCACCAGGTCAAAAGTCTTTTTTGGATTGACCGACAAACGCGCCACGCCGAGTACGCCAGGCACGACGAGCCCGCCGATCTCCGGATTCAAATTGGACGCGCCTTGAATCTCTTTGACGAATGATGGCTCACTTAAATCCACATGCGTTCGGACCAAGATTTCGACCTGTGCCGGACTTCGCCATCCGATCTTTACGCCCATCGGACCGAACTGATTCCGCATCCGGCTCCAGAGTCCTTCGGCATGGTCCGTGCCAGTCTTATCTTCGATGAAGCTCTTCGTGCGAAACCCACCAACGATAGGCCAAGTGTCATCGGGTGTTTGAAAATCAGTGGTCCACGGTTTGGAGCGCCACGAACCGGCTGATTCTAGCGCGCTCCACGCCTCAAACGACTTGGCTAGCGATGCGCTTGTCCACTCGGCGCCGGGCGCGAGCCGAGGCCCTGGAATCCATGAGACTTGGTCCCCCGAGACGGCGCGTGCGAAAATCGCAGAAGGGTCTTGAGGCGTCGAGATGATCTGCACGTCAAAATCGCCCGCCTTTAATACCTCGACCTTATACGTCCCGGCTTTGGCTTTAGGCTCCAGCCACGCGTCGAACGATTTCTCTTTGTCTCTTGTGCCGCGAATCACCCAGATCCCTTCGTCTGAAAAGAGCGTGGATGGCTTCTCAAAGTCAATATCGATGAGGTCCCAAAATTCCTTGCTGTAGATGTCGAGTCCAACATTGCGAAAGACCGCCTCTTTGAATGAGACGAGGCGCCAGCGCGAGTCTGTCCGCGTGGCCAATGCATCCGCGCTTCGGACCAAACTCCCCAGGGTTTGAGCATAGAGTACAAGGTCCGAAGTCGCGGGAACCGGCGTGGAAGATTCCTTCTTGCAGCCAGCCACCAAAAGCAAGGCCGCTAGAAGTATGGCCGCGTACCTACTCACGCGCCCACTCCAAATTGACCAGATACCGCTGAAGCGCGGGTGGAAGGTCGCAAATCATGTCCAGATCAAGCTCTCTGCAAAGACTTGTCAAATCTTCCGGCGGGCCTTCGGATCCCACCAGCATCAAGCAGTCGAGACGATGAGCCATGGCCTTGATCAGCGGACTGTACGAGTCCGCGCGGCGTCTCGACCCCACGGCAACGAACCTCTGCTCCGGGAACATCTCTAAGAGCTCATGAGCCATCAGCATCTCGAGGATATTCGCCGGCGGCGTCGGCATCGACCTCAGCCGCATATCGTAATCCCTCAGGTGAAGATAGCCCTCAGGAAGGCCGGCGTATTGAATGGCAGCTTCAAGGTGTTTGTAGAGGTGTCGAGGCGCGTGGCTCACGTAGAAAATTGGGCAGGGATACGGATTCCCCTCGGCTAGCCGGTGCAGATACGTGCCTAGACCATCCACGGGGCGTCGGCGCCGCTGAAATTCTCCGAGGACAAGCTCCCCCAAAACCTGAGTGTAGCGAGACACCGGATGATTAAGGAGCAGGCCGTCGAGGTCCACGATGGCGCACCGAGGTGACTTAGAGTGTGGCACGAGGCTCCTGCTCGTGACGCCTTCCGCGCGAATCGTAGCCTGGTCACCAATGACCACGTCCACCACGTAGTCGGGGTCGCCGAGCTCAGGTTGCGCGCTGATCATGGTATCGAAGAACCCCTCTTCATCCGTGGACGTCAGGACTTCGGCCTGACCTCGCTTGACGAGTATTGGCGTCGGAGCTTGAGCGTGAATACGAAATCTGTACCAGCACGAGACCAAAATATCGAAGGCCTCATCCTCCGGAGAGGGCAGAGCGACGTTCGAGCGCTCGGCGATTCTTCCTCGCACTCTGAGGAATTCCCGTGTACCTACGCCAAGATGCGGCTTCAGTTCCACGCGGCTCCATTCCGCAAGATGGTTCTCGAGCGCGAAGTCAAAACTCTCTACGAGGTCGGTTGCAAGCTGTAGCGCGTCGCGTCCGTCAATGACGCGAATGCGCTCAAGTGCACGTTTTATGCGGTCAACGTAGACTTTGCGGCGAGTTGCATTTATGTGAGCTTCATCAAGGAACACGAGTTCTTGGCCCCGAAAGAGTTTTCGCACTATACTGTTCTTGAGAATTTCTCCCAATGTCGAAAACGCACGTGAAAAGTACCCTCGTAGAACTACCTCCGGAGCTCATCGAGCTGATCGAGGACTCCGACGTCATCGAAGATATTTCTTCGGTCGATGAGCTCGTTGAATTTCACGATATCAACGACGAAAAGGTCATCAAGCGCCTGCTGATGCCCGGCGCGCCGTTTGGTCCCTATAAAATTCTCAAATTTGTGGCAGCGGGTGGCATGGGAGAAGTCTATGCGGCCGAGCGCCAAATGCAGGATGGCAGGCGGCTCGGGCCCGTAGCGCTTAAGGTCATTTCGCCTGAGTATATGGACGATTGGGCAATTTCCGAGCGTTTCAAACGAGAAGCTCAGATCTCCCGCGCGATTCGCTCCCCTCATGTGACGCGCGTCTACGAATTTGGGCAGACTCAGGAAGGCCACGCGTTTCTTGCGATGGAGATGCTCAAAGGGGAGGAGCTTTTCGACCGCATGTACACACGCCGAATGAGTCAGGAGGAGTCCGTCGAGGTGGTGCTCGAGATCCTCGCGGGGCTCAAGGCCGTGCATGACGCTGGATTCGTCCACCGTGATATCAAACCCGAGAACGTCTATTTCAATCAGAGAGACGGCCTCGAGATGGTCAAACTCCTCGACTTCGGGATCGCGAAGGTCAAGGACCAACGCTCGGACCCGTTCTTGAGTGTGGTTGGAAAGATTTACGGAACGCCTGAGTACATATCGCCGGAACAGGGCCTGAATCCGGACGTGGATGAGCGCTCAGACCTCTACAGCGTGGGAGTGATCCTCTATGAGTTGCTCGCTGGTCGGCTTCCGTTTGACGGTGATAGCGCCTATGCGATCATCCTCGCGCATCAAAGTCAGGCGCCGCCGGCCATGGGGTCGAGCGTTGACGCCAAGTTGACGAAGATTGTGATGAAGGCGCTCGAAAAGCGGCCCGAAGAACGCTATCAAAGCGCTTCTGATTTCCAAGATGATTTGCGCAAATGGCTGGATTTTAGGCGAGACGATTTTATGGCCGATTCAGCCCATCACGGCCGTTTTCGCCAGGATACACCGCATCACGCCAAACAAACTCCTATGCATGGCGTGCCGAGCCCCGGGCTCTCCGAGCCGTCCGAATCTTCCGAAGCCCCTCCGGTGCAGATTTTCTCCAGACCGAGGCGCCGCCACCAGCCTACGCCTCATGTCTCCACCATCTCGCCGGCGCCGGAACGAGAGACGCCAAAAGAGTCGAAGCCTCTTGCCTTGAGCGACCCATCCGTCGTCGACCCGCGCGATGAGAAAGCCCATGGCTCGACCGCCGCCAAGATAATCACCGGTGTGATTATCGTGCTGGTGCTCGCCTTGGTCGCGTGGCTTAGCCTCTAGCAGTCTTTGCATCACCGGGCTGCCCAGGTGTTGAAGTATGTTGCGCCCTCTGCAAGACTACCGCACGAACTGAAGAAATCGCAGGAATCGCAACGCGGAAAGAGCCCGCGTGTACACTTAGGAAGACCAAATGAAATGGATGATGTTTTTGGTGATGGTTTTCGCTTCGCTCGCAGTGCCGCTGACGGCTTCTGCGAACCCTTGGGTAATGATGAGTTTTCAGACTCGGCAGGTCTCGCCTGACGACGCGGAGACTTTCAGAGACCTGCTCCAAACAGAGATTACCAAGGCGATGGGCGTCCAATTTGTGCGCTCGGAGACCGTCTGTGCAGATGCACAATGCGCAACGGCCGTGGTTAACCAGACAGGGGCCACCGATGGTGTCTACGGGTCGATTGGACGTCTCGGAGAAAAGATCATCGTGACGGTCGAACTCGTAAACAAGTCTGGTGATCTTCGCCGGTCCGAGCGAATGAGTGTGACTCAGATCGAGGAGCTCGAGACGGTGGCGGCCCGCCTTGCCGAGGCACTCGCCTCCAACAAACCCGTGTCGGATACCGCCGAGCTCGGAACCATCACCACCGACGAAGTTGCACCGCCCAAGCGAAAACAAGGCTTCGGTGGGCTGGCTCTCGGCGTCGGAGCGCTCATTCCTGCGCGCGGTTACGCTGAGGTCCCATTCGGCGTGGCGATGGACCTCGCCTATTGGTACGAGACGCCGCACTTTGCTATCGGCCCCAGAATCGGCGTGCGTTTTCAGGCAGACCCATCAGCCGAAGACCATTTCATCGAGGTTCCGTTTGACCTCGGTGCCTATTTTGTCTTCGGTCAGGGAAATATCGCTCCATTTATCGGCGGAGGAGCTGGCCTGCGATTTATCTCGGACACACGAAGAGACGTTGTGGTCACTGGTAGCGTCATCACCACGACTCACGAAGGCGATTTTGACGAGCAGGCATGGGCGCTCGGCACGTACGTTCGCGGTGGTGTGCTCCTCTTCAGAACCTACACCGTTCGCGTCTCGCTCTCCGTGGACTACAATATGACCTTCGCAGAACTGCACGGCGAGTCGCTTCCGCAGTCCTTTACGACCATGCTGAACGTGCACTTCTAAGGAGACCAAAGATGAAACGAATCATTAGTATTTCACTCGTGGCTCTCGCCTCTCTTGCACTCTTCGGTTGTGTTCCACTCGAGGACTATCAAGACTATTTTGAGCCCGACGACCCCTGTGCGGGCGAAGCGATGCTTACCGGTACTTGGGAAATCGTTGGGGAAGGCAACCGAAAGGACTGCCGTCAAGAGTTCCTGAACACGGACAAATTCGAGCTGGGCTCGGTCGCGCTTAGCCTCGAACACGACCCGATGGCGGAGTCTCTAGCGCTCAACGACACCAATCTGCCCGAGTCGTTCACCTTTCGAGATGGCGCAGTAGACGGAGTTTGCGTGAGCTTCGTGACCGAAGAGGTCGTGGGGTCACAAACCATTCAGTACCGTTGGACAGGCAACGCGATCAGCGACACCACCATCCAGGGAACCTTCAAAGGAACGGGGCCATCTGGCTGTGTGTCCTCCGGAAGCTTCGAGATGGTTAGATAATGTCCAAGAAACCACCCGGGCCACACGGCCTTCAAACCATTCCACATACCCTTGATTTCATCCGGGAGCAGATTCCCTATATCCAGCGTATGGCTAGAGAATACGGGGATGTGGTGCGCTTCCGACTTGGAAATTTGGACAATCTACTGGTTTCAGATCCGGCCATTATTCACGAAGTTTTGGTGTCCAAAGCGCAGGACTTTCACAAAGACGAGATCACCCACGACCTCAAGGAACTCCTTGGTGAGGGCCTCCTGACGGCCGAGGGCGACCAATGGAAGCGTAATCGAAAGCTCGCCTCGCCGAACCTCCAGCGCACCCAAGTCAGCGTCTACGCAGACATCATGAGTCAGCTCAGCACCGACGCCGTGGGTCGCTGGAAACACGGCGAAGAACGAGACCTGCATCAGGATATGATGCATCTGACCATGGAGATCGTGGTCAAGACACTCTTCAACCTGGATTCAGGACCTGAGCTCGACGAGGTGTCCCATCACGTCGACGTGGCGATGCACTACTTCCACCTGATGACCCACACGCCGTGGCGTTGGGTGCCAGAAGTCTTTCCAATGCCAGCCCGAAAGGACTTCAAGCATTCCATTGAGAGGCTCGATGAAGTGGTCTACGGCCTAATCGAGAAGCGGCGTGGAGGCGAGGAGGGGCACGACCTTTTGTGGCGCCTCATTCAGGCCAAGGACGATGAAGGCGAGGGCATGGATGACAAGCAGCTACGCGATGAAGTCATCACGATGTTCCTCGCCGGCCACGAGACCACGGCCCTCGTCGCCACCTATACCTGGTTTCTGCTCGTGCAACACCGAGATGTGCTCGACAAGGTCTTTGAAGAGGTTGACCGCGTACTTCAGAAGCGACAGGCTGGCTTTGATGACCTTCAATCGTTGAGCTATCTCAACGCCGTGATCAAGGAGTCCATGCGCCTCTATCCGCCAGCGTGGATCATCGGGCGCCAGGCGATTCGGGACACCACTCTAGGGGATTACGAAGTCAAAAAGGGTATGCAGATTTTGATTTCGCAGATGGTCCTACACCGTAAGCCAGACGTGTTTGAAAACCCCGACGAGTTTAGGCCTCAGCGTTGGTTGGAGCCTGGTTTCGAGAAGTCTCTGCCTCGGCATGCCTACTTGCCCTTTGGGGGCGGTGCTCGCATCTGCATCGGCAATCATTTTGCCATGATGGAAGCCATTCTGATCGTGGCGTCTATGGCTCAGCACATCGACTTCGAGCTTCGAATGACCACCGATATGCAGGTTTCGCCAGCCGTGACCATGCGACCAGTGGTGCCCGTCACGGTCCGAGTCCATCGGCGCTAGAACTGCTGCGTAAAGCCGACCTGTGGGCCATTATCCCAAGAGAAGCCGACCTGCGAGGTTTGAACCACTGGCTCGGAAAGCTCCCAAACCAAGTATGCACCCACGAGCGCGCCTACGGCGAGCCCAGTAAATCCGATGCCGAGCGCGAGGTTCGTGTTCTTCGAGGACTCGGTGTTTTCGTACTGAACTCGCGTGACCTGCTCCGGATCCACACGTCGAATATCGTCCAAACGTTGGAGCTGGTCCGCATCGTCCATATAGCTCGAAAAGAAGACCATACCGGCAATTCCAGAGCCGATTCCGATCGCCGTCAGGCCCACAACCGGCAGAATATTCGGATACGTGACCACCTCTTCCTTGGCTACGTTCTCCTCCGGAATCAGCTGATACCGAAGCTGAACCGTAGCGCCGGCCTTAACCGTCACCAATTCCTCAGTGAGCTGGAATCCTTCCTTTCTCACTATCACACGATAGTTCCCAGGTTTGACCGGAAGCTGTGTGGGCGTAAGGCCTGCGGGGCCATTCGCTCGATCGTCAATATAGACTACGGCTCCCTCGGGAATGGTTGAAATGCTAATCGTCGAGCGGGATATACGGTCTTCTATAAGCGCGATGGTCTTCTCGATCCTGGGGCGCTCGGGCGCTTCCGGGACCTCGCTCAGGAATCGCCGGTAGTATCTGACTGCCTCCGCGTCGTCTCCGAGGCGCTCGTGGCAAAGTCCCAAACGATACAAAATGTCCGGATGAGGCAAGATATCATAGGCCTCTTGGAATAGTTTGAGCGAGCGTTGGAACTCTCCGCGGTTGTACGTGGCCTTTCCTTCTTCGATAACTCGCGTGAGCTCCGCCTTATTTTCCTCGCTCAAATCCTCAAACTTGGGCTGGGCTAAAACGCTGCTGCTCCCAAGCATCAACGAAAGACTCAAAACACACGCAATCCATTTCATAACTTATCCAGAGTCGGTTCAACGCGCGTACTATAACCGCTTGTGACCATCTGTGACAGACGCCCAATACCTATTCTTCAGACTTTTTCAGGGACAAGGTGTTGAACTTTGGATGTATAATGACTTCAATGAAACGCGGATAGAAGTTCAATAGAAGTTTACTGATGCTCGGACCTCAAATGTCAAAACTACTCCTCCTTGCGCTCTCGTCGCTCGCTCTCTTGTCGGCGTGCTCTGATTCCGCCCAATGCAATAGCAATAACGATTGTTTTGCGGGCGAAGTCTGTATGGAAGGTGTGTGTGGTCCTCAGGGAATGAACCCAAACAATTCGGATTCTTCGGACAATAATCCGACGAATCAAAGCACCCAGAATAACCCAAATACGAACGGCGAGAACAACCCCACGAACTCGAATAACGTGGACCCCAACAACACGAACAATACCATCGTGAACCCCAATAATTCCGAGCCAGACATGGGTGGTGAACAAGACATGGAGCCGGACTCGAGCACCGGGCTTGAGTGCGAGGTGGACCATCTCGAGTCTTCGTGTTCGGACGACGAGTACGAACAGAACAATACTTGGATCGACGGCGTGAGGTTGCATAATGACCCTCGGCCCGGGTGCATTACCACGTCACAATTTAATCCTCTCGACCTGACGCTCACCGCGACCAAATGTACGCGCGATCAGGCGGACTGGTACTATATCGACTTCAATCCTTGCCGCGAGACATACCTTCGCGTCACCTGGACCATGACCCCGAAGGCCGAGTGCAGTGCCGACCTCATCGCGTTGGAATCACTCTCCTTTGATTGTCCAGAAGAAGCCACATGCACCTCCACGGACACCGAGCACAAAATCGTGATCGATGTGCCTCCCACTCAGAGTCCTCAATCGCTGCTCTCTTACGTAGCCGTAACGAGTCTTGAGGGTGTACAATCCGAGTATGACCTCCGAGTGGTGGTGGAGCAGAGATGAATATTTTTCCCCGATTGTTGCCCTTTTTGGCGATTGGTCTTCTCAGCTGTGGAGGAGATTCCAACGAATGCTCTCGAGCGTCGGACTGCTTTAAGGGCGAGGTATGCGCACAGGGTGTTTGCCTTGAAGAGTCTGACCTCTCGAATAATCCGAACAATCCAGATCCTACCAACAACCCTGACGATCCAAACCCCAACAATCCAACGGGTGGCAATAATGGACCAACGCAACCAGGGGTCAACAACACAACCCCGACCCTTCCAGACCTTGCGTGTGTGGTAGATCCACTCACCACCTCTTGCTCAGACCCAGACGATATCGACGATGCCTTTCCGACGAGCTTTACGAACTCGACCAACGGCTGCCGGGTCCGAGATGAGTTCTCTCCAATGGATGAAACGCGAAGCGAGGTGCTTTGTGCCCGCGAGGTCAAAGACCGGTTTACACAGCTCTACGTCGGGTGCGACTCCAAATCCTATGTCATGGAGCTAACGTTCGAGCCAAAGGTCGAATGCGACCCGAGCGTGTTTAAGGTCAACGCCTATATCGATGGCAAAGACTGCGAGACCCCTTCGGACGAGATCCGATGCGAACAACTGCCTAACGGCGGTATGAAGATCACGGCAATCGTTAACCCAAACAACTCGGTATCAAGCGCCTCCTTTACCGTTGAAGCACTATTTACCAATGCCATTCAGTTTGAATACGACCTTCGATGGGTCATGAGAGAATGAAATGAAGATTAGGATTTCACCCTTTATTTTGGTTGGCGTTGCGACCCTTGGGCTAATGCAAGCGTGTGGTGATGACCCGCAATGTGCGCAAGATTCCGAGTGTTTTGCCGGGGAATGGTGCAATAGTGGAACATGTACTGCCGGAGAGAGGCCAGTAGGTAACAATAATAGCGGCACCAATAATGTCTCAAATAATGTGCAAAACAACTCAAATAACAATGAGACTATTGCTGGCACAAATAACGCTACACTACCTGCGAATAATCCAACCAATGGTCAGAATACGTCCGGCACAAATAACGTAAATAATACCAACGGTACGAACAATACTAACGGCACCAACCAAGGCACCAACAATCCTACAAACAACGTAGATCCGGGCGTGTGTGCGGGAGATATCTTTGCCAATTGCGAGGACCTTTCTCCAAATGAGCCCGATGATTCCTGGTTTGATGCCACGCTCATGGGGAGCTCCGGAGGCTGTCTGAGTGGCAACGTGATAACGCCAAGGACCCATACCGTCTCGGGTAAGGTCTGTCCGCGCGATCCAGGAGATTGGTTCAATCAGATCATCGTGCCGTGTGACGAACGTGATGTGATCGTCGAAGTAAGAGTCACTACGGCCCCGATTTGCCTCGTCGAGGAATGGAGCATCGGCATCAACCGAGGTGGCGCAAATATCGGCTGCGAAAGCGAACGCGTAGAGTGTTTCGATGATGGCGACGCAAAAGTCGCCCGTTGGCTTGTATCACCGTCTGGCTCCATTGAATCGTGGTACTTTGGCGTGGTAAATGCCGATGTCTCTGAGTTTGAGTACACTGCCGTGTTGGATATTCGATGAGGAAGTGGGTCGGGCTTTGGGCCATCATCCACTCCTTGGGGTGTGCCTTTTCGCCGGACCAATGTGCTTTGGACGCCGACTGCCCAGACGACCAAACCTGTGAGTTTCGCTCGGAAGTCTTGCGTTGTGTTGGGGAGGATGAACCCGACCCAGACCCGGGTCCCGATCCTGTGGATGAACCTGATATGCCGGGTCCAGATGATCCGGAGGACACTCCTCCAGATATCGTAATCAACAATGTGGATGGACCCGATGGTGGGACGCTTCCTGTTTGCGATAGGCGTTGCGACGACGATGGTAGAATCAACGACCGTCCGTCTACGGCGACGTTGATCAGCGAGGAGCTTGGATGTGTTCGCGGCGGTGATTTGGTGACTGGCCCGCTAACTCAAGACGCTACGCTCTGTGAAGACGACACGGACTGGTTCGCCCTAGAGCTCACCGGATGCCGCGGGCGCTCGTTCATCCTGAACGCTGATATCACCCCTTTGAGCGCGTGTGGTTTGCAAGGCTGGGACGTCGTAGGGGAAGATTGGTCTTGTGAGTCTGAGTTCGTCTCGTGCACTTCCAACGAGTTCGGTTACCGAGTTCGGTTGCTCTATTCTGACGGGGTGCTTTCCGAAAACACCTTCCGGCTTGGTGTGCGTTCGTTTGGCGCGAGCTTTGGGTTTCGCGTGACGCTATCGGCCGAGTACTAAACACACATTGGGCACCAAAATTCAGGGGTGTGCATCTTAGCTGGACAACCATGAACAAAGAGGCATCATGAGCGCGAGTTTGAACTGGGTTGCACCAATGGCTGAATTTTCATGGGCGGAGCGCATTGACGAGCTTCGCCAACAACACCTTCCGCAGATCATGGACGTGTTGGATAGCACCGTGCTTAGCGGCTCGCCGGACGGCTCATCGCTCGTCGAGATGACGAGGTATCACCTTGAAACAGGCGGGAAGAGGTTAAGGGCGGTGCTCCCATTAGCTGTGGCCGACGCGCTCGGCTCAGACCCAAAGAACGTGGTCGCGTTCGGCGCGGCTTGCGAGATTTTGCACAACGCGACGCTTGTTCATGATGATCTGCAGGACGGGGACCGCATACGCCGAGGAGCAGAAACCATTTGGGTGAAGTACGGCGAAGCCCGCGCGATCAACCTGGGCGACGCGATGCTTTACTACACGCTCATGCTCGTCAGAAAAGTACCCGGCTCCGCGGACTTGCGCGAAAGCCTCAGCGACCGAGTTCTCAAGGAAACCGTTCGTGTCATTGACGGCCAAGAGCGCGAATTCCTGCTTCAACAAGATGATGTCCCAACTTGGGCGGATTACGTCAAAATGGTCGAAGGCAAGACGAGCGGTCTTTTTGCTCTCCCACTAGCAGGAGCTGCGGAGATCGCAGGAGCTTCGAGCCAACTTGTTGACGGCATGACGCGTGCCGCAGGTCACCTTGGGGTCATCTTCCAGATTCAAGATGACGTCCTCGATATCTTTGGTCAGAAGGGCCGTGAGCGCCCTGGAAGTGATATCGCGGAAGGAAAGATCTCCGCGCTGGTCATTCATACCCTGGAGAACGCTTCTCCTGAGGATTCGGCGTGGCTTCGAGACCTGCTCCGGCGAGAACGCGAACTGGTCACAGACGCGGATATTCAGCGCGCGACGCAGCTATTCCTGACCACGGGAGCGCTTGATTTCACGCTAGCCGAGATCGACAGGCGCGCGGCCCTCGCGCTCAGCGAGCCTGCGCTTGACGAGGCTCCACAACTCAAAGCGCTCGTCAGCGCAATCGTCGATCTCTTTCTGGCACCGATCGCAGAACTCAAACACTCAAGAGAAAATGGCTGATTCAAAGTCTATCATCGTGGGAGGGCGCGCTCAGGCCCTTGGAGCCTACCCGCACCTCAAAGTAGTCGGGAATTTGGTCTTCGTATGCGGCACCTCGTCGCGCCGGCCTGATAACACCTATGAGGGCGTGGAAATCCACGCCGATGGCAGTGTCACGCTCGATATTGAGGCCCAGACACACGCGGTTATTAAGAATATCGAGACCTACCTCGCCGAAGTCGGCGCGAGCCTCAAAGACCTCGTCGATATCACGACATTCCTGGTCTCCATGGACGACTTCAAAGGCTATAACAAGGTCTACAACACCTATTTTGACGCCGAAACCGGGCCCACCCGCACCACGGTTGCCGTCAGCGAACTCCCGCATCCAAATCTGCTGATCGAGATCAAAGCAATTGCTCATTTGCCCTAGCTCTAGTAAACGAGGGCAGACTCTAGATTACGATACGATGGAGATGCTTGATGTCGGACGCCTTGAATGCCCTAATTGATGAACTCGACGACCTGATCGCCGAGGGTGAGCTCGAAGACGCTCAAGAGAAACTCGACGCCGCGCTCGCCGAGCATGGCCGCCAGAGTGCGCTCCTTGTGACCCAGGCGCAACTCCTTCTCGAACTCGAAGATTACGCCGGATTGGTCAACGAAACGGATACGTCCGTGACCGAGGTCGACGACCCGGAAGAGCGCGCGAGCCTCTTGACCGCACGCGCCTACGCGCTCTTTTACCTCGACCGGGTGGACGAAGCGCGGCAAACCTTCAATCAGGCCGTCAAATCTGACCCTGAGCTCAATGCGGCCATCATCGGCCGAGCCATGGTTCATGAGCACATGAAGTTCTACAACGCAGCGCTCATCGACTGTGATCGCGCGATCGAGATCGACGACCAAGAGTCGCAACCATGGGCCATCCGAGGCACGATCCACCTGCGTTTTGGGCGCATGGACGCTGCCATGAAGGACCTGGAATACGCTCACGAGTCGGACCCTGACGATGAGGAAGTTCTCCTCAATCTCGCACGTCTTTCGGCCCTCAAGAACGACAATCCACGTGCCATGGAATTGACCGGGCGCCTCATCGATATCGGCGAAGACCCAGACTATCTGGCGCCAGGCTTGTTGCTGCGAAGTCAGCTCGAACTCGCACTCGGAAGCTGGGAAGCCGGTATCGAAGACGCGGAGCGCGCCATCGAGTTGTTCCCAAAAGAACCATGGGGTTATCTCCAGGCGGCCGCATGTGTACTCAGCGCCGGAGCCGAACCAGGACGCGCCATCGAGCTTCTTAAGAAAGCCGAAGAAACCGTAGAATCGGCCTACGATATCCCAGACATTTTCCCGCTTCGAGCATCGGCCTACGACCAGCTCGGAAAGCCCGAAAAGGCCAAAGAAACTCTGGACGCAGCCGAGGGAACCGCACGACTTCCCGGCTATATCTACGGCTGGGTCAACCCCGCCGGAAATATCCCGATCAACCCGAACCGTCCGATCGATGTGCGTGCGCTTCTCGATGACCTCTTCGGCGAGGCCAAGCTCGCTCCTAAAGGTTATGAGGAACTCCTGCGGCAGGTGGTCGATAGGATTCCAGAGATCATCAAAGAACACCCCAATGTGGGCCAGCTCGCCATCGAGCTCCCAGAGGCTCCGGGTATGGTCGGCGGCAAGCGGCAGCTCATGATTCAAGTCAACCAGAATCAGGCTAACCGGCCTGCTCAGGCGTAAACCAGGCAATACCCATGAGTGAGAACTTGCTCAAAGTCCTGCACAATCAGGATGGTCTCGAGATCACGTTCATCGTGGACGAAGGCACGGCTCGGATAGAGTTTAAGTCCAATGATTCCATCGACCTGAGCGCCACTGACGACGTGGTAGTCGTGCTCAACGGCCGTGGCTTCGAAGCCGAGGTCCACGATCGCAAACACTCCGTTGTCACGCTCGGTCATTGGGACGACGTGGAACAGCCCGCTCAACTCATGATTCGGGTGCACGAGTATTTTGACGGATGGGAGCTCGAGTGAGCTTCGTTCAGCGCGTCAGAGATTCCATCGTCCTCAAGTCTCCGGACGTTGAGGAGCCTATCGATGCATACTTTCACAGGCGACTTGCTGCGCTGGTGACGGCTGCGGTCCATCCTACGCCACTTCGACCCGATCACATCACGTGGATGAGTTTGTTCATCGGCTGGGTGGCCAGCGCCGTGATGGCTCTGACGGTCTTCGATGTGGTTGGGGATTATGGTTATATCGCGGCTGCCGCGCTCTTGCTCATCTCTGTGGTTCTCGACTGCGCCGATGGGCAGCTCGCTCGCGCTCGCGGCGGAGGCACACGAATGGGACGCATTCTCGACGGACTCGTCGACTCCGCGGTCCTCGTTCCCTTCTATGTCTTTATGGGAATTGACATACTCTTGCGGCATGGGTGGCCCTATTTCGCACTCGCGGCGGTAGCCGGCTTTGGCGCGTGGATTCAAATCATGGTCTACGACCGCGCCAAGAGCGTCTATTTGGCCAATACAAGGCCTGGAGCGCACGCAGACGGCGTTGAGACCATGGAAGAAGTCCTGGCCGAATACGAGGAGATTAAGCGCAGTGGAACGCTTTTCGAGCGATTCATGATGCACACCTATATCAACGGTCAGCTCAAACTCTCCGAAAAATTCTCCGGTAGCGGTGCGCTAAACCTTCGCGAAGTGACCGAAGAGAGCGCTCAAGCCTACCGAGCTCGGTTCCGTCCCACCATGCGGCTCGCCTCGATTCTCGGGCTCGGAACACATATGTTCTTCATTTATGGCGGAGTCCTCTTATTAGGATGGAGCCAATGGGGTACCGTAGCCACGCAAGTTGTCTTCGTGACCCTTTTCATCCCGATGTTTCTGGTCATATCCAGAATCAAGGTGATGAACCAAGCGCCCTAAGAAATCATGACACTCAATCCTACGCTCTATATCGTTGACGGTTCGGCCTATATCTACCGAGCCTTCTTTGCCATTCGTAACCTATCAAACTCAAAGGGCTTTCCGACGAACGCTCTCTTTGGGTTCATGCAGATGTTGCGCAAACTTCTCGAGCAAGAAGATCCTGATTTTCTGGCGATGACCTTCGATCCATTTGGTCATGATGTACCGTCGTTCAGATTCGAGATGTACCCCGAATACAAGGCCAATCGCGACGCCATGCCGGACGACCTGCGGGTACAACTCCCGTTCTTCCAGCAGCTCGTCGAAGCCATGAATATTCCGGTACTCGTTGTGCCCGGAATCGAGGCCGATGACCTCATCGCAACTCTGACCCACAAGGCCCTCGATCAAGACCTCCACGTCTGCATTTGCAGTGCCGACAAAGACTTGATGCAGCTCCTTGGGGACGAGCGAGTGCGGATGATCGACACCATGCGCGACAAAGTCTTCAAAGAGGAAGACGTGATCGCGAGATTTGGAGTGCCGCCCCATCAGGTCAAGTACGTGATGGCGTTGAGCGGTGATACCAGTGACAATATACCGGGCGTGCCTGGAATCGGCGAAAAGACAGGCGGACAGCTCATCCAAGAGTTTGGCGACCTCGAAAATCTCCTCGCCAATATCGACAAAGTCTCCGGCAAAAAACGAAAAGAAAACCTGACCGAGTTTGCCGATCAGGCGCGGCTTTCGCTGGACCTGGTTACGCTCAAAGAAGATTGTCCCGTGGACCTGGATTTGGATGCCTTGCGGCTTTCGGCCCCGGATATTGACACTCTGACCGAGCTCATGACCGAGCTCGAGATGCGCACGCCGCTCCGGGACATGACCACGTGGGCCAAAAAGAAGGGGTTTCTTGAGGGAAAAAGCCCGGCACCTATCATGCCAAAGCCCGAGCGGACCGATAAAAAGGCGAAGAAGAATTACCGCACTATCACTACCGAAAAGGAACTCGATAGCGTTATTGTGGAAATCCTCGAAGCAGGAAGGGTGTCCTTCGATCTTGAGACGACGAGCATCGATCCTCTGGACGCCGAAATCGTAGGCTTTGCGCTGGCATGGGAGCCCCATCAAGGGGTCTATATCCCCACAGCCCATCGCTACTTAGGAGCGCCGGACCAGCTCAGTACCGGGTTTGTGATCGAGAAGCTTCGGCCAATTCTGGAGGATGAAGACTTTCCAAAAATCGCGCAGAACTACAAATACGAATGGATGGTTTTGGCGCAAGGGAAGTGGGCGAGCCCAAAGAGTGGCGCGGCGAAGAAGCCGCCAGAGTCTGATCAGGGGCTCTTGTTTGGTACGGCTCAGCCGGACCTCGGAAAACCAGATTTTGGGTCCACTCCCGTGATCCTCAAAGGCGTTCAGTGGGACACCATGTTGATGAGCTATCTCATCGACCCGGGAAAGCTCAGCCACGGCCTCGATGCCATCGCAAAGGACTATCTGAGTCACGAGAACATTACTTTCAAGGACGTAGCCGGTAGCGGCAAAAACCAGCTTTCTTTTGAGATGGTTGATATCGAAAGCGCAACCAAATACGCGGCTGAAGACGCCGATATCACTTTGCTTGCTTGCGATAAAATGGCGCCTGTCATCGATGAAGCCGGGCTTCGCCAAATCCACGACGAGATGGAAATTCCACTCTCTGTCGTGCTCGCCAAAATGGAGGCCAAAGGCATCAGCGTGGATACAGGGATGCTCAAGGAGCTCGGAAAAGAGTTTGAGGGCTACCTCAACAATCTTCAGGAATCTATCGACGAAGCTGCGGGTCAGCCCCTCAACGCGAACAGCCCTACACAGCTTCGAGAGATTCTCTTTGGCAAACTCGGTCTGCCCATTAAAAAGAGGACTCAATCTGGCCCCTCGACCGACCAATCGGTTCTCGAACAACTGGCAGAACTACACCCTTTGCCATCTTTGATTCTGGAATACCGCAGTTTTTCTAAGCTCAAAGGGACCTATATTGACGCGCTGCCTCTTTTGATCCGAGAGGATACTGGCAGGATTCACACCGACTTTAATCAGGCTGTGACAGCCACCGGGCGTCTGAGCTCTTCGAACCCCAACCTTCAGAATATCCCGGTCCGCAGCGACTATGGACGCGAGATAAGACGCGCCTTCATTCCCGCGCGCGGCAAGAAGCTCATCTGCGCGGATTATTCGCAGATCGAGCTGCGCATCATGGCGCATATGTCCGGTGATAGTGCGCTGCTGGAAGCCTACCGACGCGGTGATGATATCCACTCCGCCACGGCCGCAGGAATTTTTGGTGTGGAGCTCTCTGAGGTGACCTCCGATCAACGCCGAGCGGCAAAAACCATCAACTTCGGCGTCATGTACGGCATGGGTGCCAACCGGCTCGCCAGGGATTTGAAGATTCCACGCAAAGAAGCCAAGACCTATATCGACCAGTACTTTGCTCGTTTTAGCGGCGTGAAGGCGTTCTTTGAGCGACTTCAAGACCACGCGCGCGACATCGGGTATGCCGAGACCATGTTTGGCCGCCGTCGAATCTTGTCTGCCATTGAGGGGTTTGGAGCACAGCGCGCCTTTGCTGAACGTGTGGCTGTGAACATGCCCATCCAGGGAAGTGCTGCAGACATCATCAAGAAGGCCATGCTCAACATCCAAGACCGCATTGAAGCAGAGGGGCTCCCGCTCTCCATGCTACTTCAGGTCCACGATGAACTCGTGTTTGAGGTGGATGAGGCGCACGTGGAAAGTGCGGCGAGCCTTATTCGTCATGAGATGGAAGGCGTGGTTGAGCTGGACGTGCCGCTTACGGTCGAGCTTGGCATTGGCGACAACTGGATGGACGCCAAGTAGTTCGCTCACTCAATTCGGTACGAAACGTTCTGTACCCGAATCTTATGCGGTACGGCACGTCTCGTATCGCATTTAACTTAGCCCGCGTCTACGTGGACACCTAGCGGGCCATTCATACATGCCTGACCGAGGTCGACGTCGTGAGAAGTGAGGATTTCCACGTCTGGATGGTCTCGATGCCACCAACGCAATTTTTCCAGTGTCTGGCCTGCGATCTTCTTTGAGTCTGCAGCGATTTTGGGAAAGATTCCCAGTTCCTGGTTCTGCGTGATGTGACCTACCGAGAATGCAGCGTCACCGACGTAGAAGATCTCACGGTCAGCGAGGCGAATGCGCCAACCGGTATGTCCCGCGCTATGTCCTGGAAGGGGCACAGCCTCGATGGAACCATCGCCAAACACGTCTACGCCCTTCTCAATGGTTGCCCCGCTGAGGTCGAGCTTCTCTACCCTTGATGTCAAGGCGCGGTAATCCTCCACCACATAGCCCTTTGTCCGAGCCGCAAACGCACTCATGCTGGTCGCAGCCACCCACTCATCACGATTGATATGGAATGAGGCGTGGCCAAGGCTTTTCATGCCTCCGGTATGGTCAAAATGCATATGCGTCATAAGCACATGGTTGACCTCGGAAGCCCTAAAGCCGAGCCGCTCAATTCTAGGAATAACGGCCCATTCGTCCTTGAAAACCACCCCAATCTTTCTCAAGACGCCGCCCAAGAACTCGCCGACGTTTGAAGGACCCTCGGTCCCAAAAGGCGCGTCGATCAAGATCGGACCGTGTTCAGGATGCACAGCGAGCGCGGCGAGGAAGGGGAGTTTAATCTCCTGCCGACCACCACCTTCTACGATCATCCAACGCGGGATCTTCGAATACCCACAATGGAAAACCCAGAACTGCTCGATATTCATTGACTCACTTCGTCAAACGCTTTGTTCATAAGCTTTGCGAGTTCTTCATCAGTGCCGTAGAGCTCTTCAACTTCGCGCGCCTTGGAGAGAGCGTCGATCCAGTTCTTGACCGTCTCAGGCTGGCTCTTCGAGCGAAGGAGCTTGCGAAGCATGAGGTCTTCGAGCGAGTCGATCATGCCGGGGCCTTCAACCACTTCGATCAGCTCAGCTTTCACCAGGAGCTCCAGAACGCGCCTGCAGAGTTTCGAGGCGAGCTCCATTTCTGGAGAGAGTTTCGGCGCGGGTTTTGCGGGTTCTGGCTCGGGCTCAGGTTGACGTTCAGCCTTCAAAAGATTCGCCAATTCCTTGAGCAAATCTTCATCACCGCCGCCAACCCCCACGTCACCCATATCGTCAAACGAGCCACCCTGCAGATCCACGAGGTCTTCGTAGATGGAGACCACAAACTCAAGGAACTGCTCGAAGTGCTCGAAGAGCGGGAGCTCGTCGTATTCCTGGTCCGTCGAGAGACGGCGAATCGCGGGCTCAAGCTCCTCCATCGTCTCAGGCGCAAAATAGGCGATTTGGTAGTCGAAGTCCGAGCCGACCACATGCGCCGACTTGAGGTCAGCCAGCGCCGGATGACGGGCATCCTTAGCCTTGTAGACATATTGATGGCCCGAGAGCACGTCCTCAAAAGTCTCGCCGCGGTCTACCTCAGAGATCCCGGCAATACCCCAGTCGTATTGTTCGAGCCCGTCCATGCCGTTATGCATCCGGAGAAACTCGCGGTACGAGGGCGGAATCTTGCGTCCAAGTCGCGCCTCAAATGCTTTGAGTTCGTCAGCGCTCGCTGGACCTCGGAGCTTTGGGTAAACATCGCGACCAAGCCAGTCAATGGCGTCGATGGCGACTTTCAAACGTGCCACTAAATGAATGATTTCGCTCATAATTATTAATCCCGCTGAGAGGGGCGCGGAAACTAGCACAATCTGCCCCGAGACTGCAATGTACACCTCGTCTCTTGGACTTTCTACCCTTGCCAAGTCAGATCAACGCGGTAAAACGCTATGGACCCAAACGACGAAGCTAGGAGAAATGCCATGAGAACCCGAGTAGTTGCCGGTAACTGGAAGATGAACAAGGACCTCTCGGGATCGAGGGAACTCGCACAGGCTGTGGCCAGAGCGGCCGATGCTTCCCCGAGCGTTGAAGTTGTGATCAGCCCGGTCAATATTTACCTGGGTGCAGTCGCAGATACCATCCGTGGCTCCAAGCTCAAGCTCAGTGCACAAAACATGCACTGGGCAGAAAATGGCGCCTACACCGGCGAAGTTGGGCCGACCATGCTCAAAGAGATCGGCTGCAGCCACGTGATTCTGGGGCACTCGGAGCGCCGCGAGTACTTTGGCGAAGACGACGCCCTCATCAGCCAGAAGGTACGCACCGCTCTCGCTCACGATTTGACTCCGATCTTCTGCTTCGGTGAGACTCTCGCGGAGCGCGAGGCCGGGCGAACACAGTCCACGGTGGAAAAGCAGATTCGTGGTGGTCTAGAAGGCGTTTCATCGGATGACTTGACCCGGATCATCTTCGCTTATGAGCCTGTATGGGCCATCGGTACTGGCCGCACGGCTACGCCAGAGCAGGCGCAAGAGGTCCATCAGTTCATTCGATCATTGCTCAGCAATATGTTTGGGACGGATGTTTCCTCCAAGATTAGGATTCTCTACGGTGGCAGTGTAAAAGCCGATAATGCTGCTGAGTTGATCAGTCAGCCTGATATCGACGGCGCACTGGTTGGTGGTGCCAGCCTAAAACCCGCGGACTTTGAAGCCATCATTCAGGCCGCACGCTAAAAACAAAACACCCTTCTTATGAGTACTGACCCGTTTCGCGATGATGCCCTCCTCGATTGGCAAGGGCAGGGCTACGATATTTCCCTTGAGCGCCGCCGTCTTGGTGCGGTCAATTTGAGCTCAGGCCAAGTTTGTGCATTGGACCCCATGGACGCGCTCTACGCGGACCCGATCGAGCTTGAGCTAGAGGCCGGAGCCTATTCCGTAGTGCTCTTGAGTGCGGACCTCAGAGATGAGCGGAAACTCGCCTATCTCATCATCGAGATTTCAGGGGCCGAGGCGCTTCGTTGGGAGGAGCTCGAGCCGCTCGATACCTCGTCTGGCCTCTTGGCGCTTATGGATGCTGACGTTGCGTCCCTGGCAATGGATGCGCACAACCTTGACGAAGACGAGTTTGAGCGGGTTCTCTGGCGCGAGTGCTCGAAGAATCGCAGACAGCAAAAGCTAGGTTGGACAAATATTCCGGTGCAACAACTCGGAGCGCCGGCGGCGGCAGAGAAGAACCTCGTGGCCGTTGAGGTCCCTGCAGGACAGTATCAGGTCTGGGCTGGCCGAGATGATTCCGCGGAGTTGGCCCTTCTTGTGGTGGATTTCGGAGTGCTGGATATTCTCTTTACGCCTTTTGGATTGCGGTATTGAGAAGCGGTCTGAGTTTCTGATGCGTTAGGGGTTGAGGAAGAAATCGTCTTGGGTGGGTAGTTCGTTAATGGTAGGACACCAGGTCGCACAATGTCTGGCGTAAAGTAGGCAACTACAAATTGACAAGAAGGCGCGACGCGGACGCCGCGCTTGATAATTTGACATGCCTCCCGGAAGCCAACTTCCATGAATGGGAGGAAGGTTGTAGTTTGGGCGAATTCTCCCCCAACCCGTAACGCATCAGGTTTTTCGTCTCAGTTGTTCTCCGTATTTGCTCGCTCCAATGTAGGGTAATGTAGGATAAAAAGTCAATTGTCAGTTTCTAAATTTCTTAAGGCTTTCTTCGATTGAACGAGCCAGTTCCTTGTCGCCAGCTGCTTTCGCTTCTTTCAAGCCAGACTCCAATTCAGTGATCGCACCTTGACGGTCCCCCTTTTTAAGCAGGACTCGGGCCAACGCGTGATGGCCCCACGCTTTGTCTTGGGAGCTACTGGTTTCAGCCACGAGAGCCTTGAGGTGTTCCTCGGCGCCACTCCAGTTCTCCTTCTCCATCATCCATTGAGAAAGCTGAATGTAGCCCTGGAGTCGCGTGTCTTTGAGTGCTGGTTTACCCGCGCTCAACTGCATTAAACGCTGGAAAGAGGCCTGCGCCGCATCATCATTGGTCCGAGCTTGAACTCGTCCGAGCCATAAGTAGGCGTCAGCCGCACGCAGCTCATCGTTGACCTTCTCAAATCCCTCGCTTGCTGCTTTGAAATGCATCTTCGCTTGTTTGAGTTCGTCCAGATTATTGGCCCCGATTCCCGCGGCATAATGTGTGGAAGCCTTGATGCTGGTGATCTCTTTATCCTCGGACTTCAAGGCGTCAGCGGTCTTGAGGGCATCACGACATACCTGCAGAGTCCCTTTGGACTTCACCAAGAGTTCCACCTGACAGAGGTTTGCCTGAACCGTAGCCAAATTGCGTCGGTCGTGGTCCGTGTAGATCCGTTTTTTGAGATCGTCTGCCACAGCCATATAGCCTTCGCGCGCCTTCACATGCTGCCCGTCATTGTGGAGCATGCGCGCGTGAATCAGCTTTGACCTCGTCGCAAGATCTGGAATGCCCGCTTTTCGGAATCCTTTCTCGGCTTCAGCACATGCACCGAGTGCCTGCGCGTGGCTCGCCTCGGCATGAAACTCACAGAGGGCGAGTTGCGAGTTCGCGACCATTTGGGGTGAATTGACCGATTTGGCGGTCTTTAAAGAGGCTTCAAAGAGTTTGAGGGCGTCACCCTTGTTCCCACCATTCGCAGCGATTCTGCCAGCGAGCGCATAGTAGGTGACGAGGCTAGGGCGATTCTTCATGGACCTAAACTGGGCCTCGAGTCCTGAGAGATCCTTTGCCGAATCGGCCCAGCGCCCCATGGTTTGGTAGAGCTGGGCGCGCCGCAATTTGTTTCGTGCCTGCGCCGGCGTGCTGCCGGCCGCTTCGTAGCGTGCCTGCGCCTGATTGAGCAAATTCAACGCCTGATCATACTCGCCGCTACGGATAAACGCGTCGCTTCCCTTGGCCAACGCGGTGCCGATCATCAGGTCTCGATCGCTGTTGCGGAGCAAGGCCAGGTCTTTTTGATACTGACCTTCATTCATGGGAAGGCCACGCAACTTCTGAACAAACTGAATCTGGATTCGGCAGAGTGCTGCGGTGTAGATGTCCTTATAGTCTTCGGCCATCTTGTTGCAGACTTTGAGCGTAGTCTCGGCCTTGCGTAGCTTTCCGAGGCTAGCCTCGATATGACCCTGAATAAGCATGAGCCTACCGAGCGTACTATTGAGCTTGAGCGCCTTGGCGGTGGCGATCGACTCCGTGATGTACCTCTCCGCGGCACCATACTCGCCTTGCTCCCAATGTAAGGTCGCGAGCTCCAGCGCTGCCTCAGATCGCATTACACTCTTCTTATCGGCACCGTTATAGGCTTCTTCGAATGCCTCTTTAGCGGTTTCCCAGGCACCTGACGCGTACATTTCGCGCGCGGACTCGAGCGAGAAATTTTCGTCTTCTTCTGCGAAGGCTGAGCCCGACAAACTCAGGCTTAACGCTAACGCCGCGATCTGAATCAGCTTTTCTTTTTTCATCATGTACTGTTTGTGTTTTCCGAGGGCCATTGTACCAGCGTCGAACTTTTGACGCGAGTGTTTTGGAGCGTGGAACTCATTTGCTCTCTTTGCTAGCGTATGCGCGAACTTGTGGGAGTAAACTCTTGTGAAACCAACCTCGCGCTCTATTTTTTCATTCCTTTTTGGGACAATTCTCGTGTTCCAAAGTGTATTCTCGGCACATGCGCACGTGGGCGAACCTGTCTCGCAGCGTGTCTGGATTACCGATAACTCGTGGCTTTTGCAGACAAATTTTGGGGCGATGGGGAGCACGTTCGACGGCTTCGTGTGTGAAGAAGCTTTTTTGGGAGGCGACCGCTTTTTTATCGTCCCGTTCGGTCAGGACCTCTGGACTGCTTTTTCGGCCACGAATATCTGGCAGACGGCAGACGGCTGTTCTTTTCAGAGCGCAGGCGAGCTCCCAGGGCTTCCAACCGACGTAGCGCGCAATTTGGACGCCGGCCTCGCGGCATGGGTTCAGAACCAAAATGGACCCGAACTCTACACAGTTTCGGCTCTTGGCGAGGCAGGGGGATCGGCGGCAGTTGCAAAGATTGAGGCAGATATTGCCGAAAACATCTATCTAACCGCCGTTCGATTTGCGAATGAGGAGACTCTGATCGTCTCGGGCTACAATCGCGATGCCATGGGGGCCGGCGTGATCATGTCGGTCAATAGAATCAGCGGCGCTACAACGGTGTTGGACACCCCGACTATGACCTATCCCTATGTGCTCGATGCGCGCGAGGGAGAAGTCCTTTGGCTCGGAAAAGCCGAGACCCAGAATTTGTTTTGGGGAACCTTGGAGTCACCTGCAGCTCAAGCCTTGCCTATCGAAGCCTGGCCCACGGACGCGAGTTTTGTGGACGAAGCTCGTGTTGTGGTCTCCGGACTCAACCAGTCTCGGGGCTTGAGTGTGGGTACGCTGACAGGAGATTTGGTGGACGGCCAAGTCAACTGGGAAGCATTCGCAGACGAGATGACCGCGGCGTGTGTACGCCCGTGGGAAGAAGGGTTCCTCGTCTGTACACTGAACCGATTCGATGGCGCCGATCTCGTCTACATCGAGCAGGGTCAAGACCCTGAGTACGCCGTGGAGTTCAAGGCATTGACCGGCGAGCGACAATGCGCGGAAGGCTCCGAGGCGGCCGACGTGTGTCCTACGGTTTGGCCCGAGATCGCGCGCCAGCTTGGGCTTCTGCAGCCCGAGATGCCGGATATGGGGCCCGATGTGGATATGGGAACGCCTCCCGAGGATATGGGTTCTGGAGTGCCCGAGCCTAGAGATGACAAAGGAGAAGACTCGAGCTGTGCTACCGCTTCAGGCGGCCCCGCAATCTGGTTGTTTATGGCCTTGGTGGTAGGCCTTCGATATCGTCGCCGCGAAAGGCGTGACCGCTAGGGACATCGACTTTGACCTTCTTATTTAGAGCGTAGGGAAGCCGCTCGGCTTCGAGCCCACCCGGTGGCACAAAGCGCTCGGCCACGTCCCGAATCTCAGTGCACTTTTCTGTGAGAGTTTCTCCAGACTTAAGGTCACAACTACTGACCACCACCCGTTTGGTGACTTCGGCGGGCGGCTCGTAGGATGTAAACCACCCCATGAGAAGCAGGATGGAGAGTCCCGTTCCAACGCCGGCTCCAAGCCCAAAGAGCTTGAGCCTCTCCTTCATTTCTTGGTTCATTCTTCGGGTCCGATCTCTTCCATGACGTCTGGCGTCTTCTCTTCGGTGGTGGCAGGTTTTGACTCTTGCTCAGCTTTGACAGCCTCAACAAGGGTTTCACCGACCACTTTGCGATACGCCCATCGTGTGCCCATGGACGCTCCCATTCCAGCCACCAACGCGGCTGGCCCCATGGTGCCCGTGACAATATACGCGGCGAGCGTACCCGCCGTACCCGCCGAAGACGTGGCGAAACCACAACCGGCTTCAGCGGCCACGTGCTTGATCGCGCCCTTCGTATCGAGGCGTCCGTCTACCACTGCGCGAGTCGCGTTGAATGCACCGATCGAGCCGTCGACCACAGCACCGGCGACACCTGCTCTTCCGCAGATCATCGCGAGGTCTTTGGCCGGGCCAAACTGCACGGACTTGCGCGCGATTTGCCCGAGGCTCGCGTTCTTTGCAGTGGTCACCGCCTGGCTCGAGCTCTTCAGTGCCTGATTCAAGAGGGTATATGGAAGTTTCATGCGTTTCTCTCTTTTGCGGTGTCAACTTGTGCCGGCGCTTATTTTGGCGCTATCTTCAATAACACTCTTTTGGCTTTCCGGATTCCCGTAGACACCTATGTTTTTGCTCCGCGAAGTTCGACCAAGTGACCTTGATGACCTCGAAGTCCTTGCGTCGCGTTTGAATACTCTCAATCTTCCTGCAGACCGAGACGTCCTTAAGCGACTCATTGAGTATAGCCGCGCAAGCTTCGGCGGCAAGTACGAGCCGGACGATGCCGAGTATATTTTTGTGCTCCGAGATATCGAACAAGACCGTGTCGTGGGAACCTGCATGATTATCGCGAAGCACGGCACCTTTGAGCGCCCTGCCGTGTATTTCCACGTGCGTGAGGTCCAGAAGTACTCGAGCTCCATCGATAAGCATTTTCGTCATCAGACCGTGCAGCTCGGTTTCGACTTCCACGGTCCGACTGAAATCGGTGGCTTGATTCTCCATCCCGACTACCGCGGCCATAAGCTGAAACTCGGAAAAATGCTGGCCTACGTGCGCTTTCTATATATCGGCATGCACCCCGAGCGCTTCCAAGACGAGATTGTCGCGGAGCTTTTGCCCGAGCTGAACGCGGATGGAACAAGCGATCTCTGGCACCATCTCGGCTACAACTTCACCGGTCTCGACTATATGACGGCCGATAAAATGAGCCGCGAGAATATCGAGTTCATCCGCTCGCTCTTCCCGTTTGAGCCCATGTACACAGCGCTTCTGCCAGATCACGTGGCCGAGAAAATCGGCAAAGTAGGTACGCCTACAAAACCTGTGGAGAAAATGCTCCGAGGTATCGGGTTTGAATACGATCAAAGCATCGATCCATTCGATGGTGGTCCGACGTTTCGGTGCCGAACACGCTCTTGCGAGGCTGTAAAACGCACAGTGTGGCAGAAGTTCGCAGGGACCTTGGATGCCGACGATCCAGGCGATGGCACGGCGATGATTGGCTTTGAGTACGACTCTCACCTTGTGCGTTTCCGCGCTACTGTGGGCGCCTACCGACTGGGAGAGGACGGTGTGCGTTTCTACTCCAACGGGCTCGACAAGCTCAGGTGTAAGCCAGGCGATCGCATCGGCTTCTTGCCGCTCAATGATCTCTAGTTTGGGTGGCCGAAATTATTTCCGCGTCTCATTCGCAATAGAAGAGCCATAAAATACAGGTGCTTAGGGGATGCTTTTCGCCTTGGGCTATCGATTGGTGAAAAAAAATCGAATTTTCTAATTGAAATTGAGAATGATTTTCAATATCACCATTCTCATGAAGCGAGTGAACCCGATTCTGGTGGGAGTGATTCTTGTGTTGATGAGCGCGCAAACAAGTGCGCAGGAAGAACTATCAACCGCCGACGAAATCACCGTGGTTACAACCGCCTCCAGAAGTGCGCGCTCTCTCCAAGATGAGACGACGTCGGTAGAAATCATCGATCGTGCGACTATAGACGCCACCGGCGGAAACACCGTCGCGGATCTCCTAGTCACCGAAGCCGGCCTTGAACTCGAAAGAAGTCTCGGTAGGTCCGGTGTCCTCATGCAGGGGCTCGACCCTGAGTACGCACTTATCCTGATCGATGGACGCCGCGCCATCGGACGCGTCAACGGTACCATCGACCTCAATGCGATCAGGCTTGAGAACGTTGAGCGCATTGAGATCGTCAAAGGTCCTCAGTCCGCCCTCTACGGGGCTGACGCACTGGCTGGCGTGATCAACATCATCACCAAATCACCCAAGAGTACCGAACTCAGTGCGCAGGCCACCGGAGGCTCACGTGCGCGGCTTGACCTCGGAGCGCAAGGGGCCGTCAATCAAGACTGGTTTAGCTCTCGTGTTAGCGCCGACTTCGGCCAGTCAAACGGAGATCGTTGGATCCCGGAGTTGATGATCGCCAAGGCGGCTCAGCGCACCGAGTTCAAAGGTACAAACCAGGACTGGATGATCCATTCGAGCTACCAGGTTCGCGACTCGAAACGCGTCGACACCCTCGAGACCGGAGCAATCCTCGACCGCACCAACCGTACCGAAGACGTCGCGGCGGGGCTCGCCCCGAGCTTTAAGCTAACTCAGGATATCACGCTCAACGCTGGTGCGGACTACAGCTACATGCGCGACCAATTCGCGAACGACCAGCGAAGCTCCGACGCCCTCGACCAGGTCGAAATCACCACCGAGAACCTCGCCGAAGCACGCGCAAACCTGGATATCTTCCTCGGTGCCCATAGGCTCGTGGTGGGCATGGACTTTATGCATCAGACCCTTTCAAGCCCAAGGCTTGATTCGGATGGGTCGCGCCAGCGAGTGGCGGTTTTTGCTCAAGATGAGTGGTACGTGAGCACCGAGCCCCTCGTATCCATCATGCCGGGCGTACGCGCCGAGTTTGACTCGCAATACGGCCCGCAAGTGACGCCTAAGATCGCTGCGCGTTGGGACATTTTTGAGGAACTCGTAGCGCGCACGAGTGTGGGTATGGGGTATCGAGCACCGGACTTCCGGGAGCTACTCTTGCTCTTTGATAATCGCGCCGTGGGCTACGTAATCCGTGGAAATCCAGACCTCGAGCCGGAGTCCTCTTGGGGAGCCAATGCCGGGCTTGAATGGGCGCCTAACCGGACATTCAGCATAAGCACCTCGTTCTACAGGAATGAGATCACCAATATGATTGGCTTTGAGACCACCTCAGAGATGCCGCTCGAGTTCTCGTACATCAATATCGCCGAGGCGTGGAGCATGGGGCTTGAGACTCGGCTGAACCTTAGGCAGAGCGACTGGCGCGCGTGGGTTACCATGGTCTTTGAAGACACCGAGGACCGCGCGCTCGGTCTTCCACTCGAGGGTCGCTCTCTTTTTCGTGGCTCGGCCGGGGCACAAGTTGACCTGACCTCGAGCACCCGACTCGACGTGCGCGGCCGAGTGACCGGTAGGCGCGCATTCTACGTCGCTCAAGAAGATGGGAGCACAACTTTAGATCTCGACGACCCGTGGGTCTTCGGTGCCTTGAGGATAGACCAGGAACTCTGGGCGGGCTTTTCCCTGAACGCTGGCGTCAACAACGTGTTTGATGCCGGCTCCGCGGACCGACTGCCCATCGAGCCAAGGTCGTTTTACGCAGGAGTTGAAGGACAATGGTAAGAATACTCATCATATTGGTCGCCGCATTTAGCGTGGCGTGCGCCCCTGAACTTGAGACCGAAGGCGGGACTTCAGCAGCCGTGGAACTCCAGAGTGGAGAGGCGATTGTTGACGCCACATCTGAAGACGATTGGGTCGGTTTTGACCTTGATTCCGGTGAGCAAAGCGAGGACGGTTGGGATATCGGATTTCAACGTTTTCGCGTCAGACTTAACCCCGATACCTCGGTGGAGGCAGGTATCTATCCGGGCGAAGATTTTGATCCCGAATTCTTTATGTGGCTGGTTGATGATTACTCCGATCCTGAAGACCCTTTTTATGTTTTCCAGGACGAAAATGAAGGCTGGTTTGACTACAACTTGATGGGTCATATCGTGACCCCAAAAGAGAGAGATTACGTAGTCAATTCAGACGAAGGGAGAGTCTTCAAAATCCGCATTTTATCTTATTACGATGAGGCAGGAACCTCTGCCATCATCCAGTTTTCATTCGAAGAAATCGAAACGACCTGAAGGAAGAACCCATGAGTAAGAAGTACATTTTAGTTTTAATTTTATCTGCTATGTGGATCGGCTGTGGAGACGAAGGTGATAGCGGCGAAAACAACACCGCTGGAAACAATACCACCGGTAATAACACTACCGGCAACAACACCAATGTTGGGACCAACGATAACAACACCAACTCTGGCACGACGGGTGATAACAACACCAACAATACCAACAACAACGAGACAGTTGTCACGGTGAACAATGTCAACAATCCGCCCGTGATCGATGTGCCGTGTTTTGACGAACTCAAAGAAGGCTGGCCGCTCAACGAGGGCGTCAACGCCGGCGCGGTGTCCATCACTGAAGCAGAGGGTGTCTTCAGTGGAACGATTGACGCCGCATCCGGTGGATCGATGGCCGCAGCCTCATCATCCTTCCTTTACGTGGACTTGGACACGGGTGCCAAGGTGGAAGTGGATGACTTCGGTGCCTATGAGAACACCGAGTGGGACCTTGCATTCAAACGCGTACTGATCCGCACCAACAGCTCAAGCTCGGGGATCGGCGCGGTGGAGCTCGGCAAAGTGGCAGACACAACCTTTGAGGAGGCGTCGCTCGCAAGCGTCACCACCTGGGCCACCGACGACACCATGGATGCCTCTTGCATCCCGGACACAGACCCAATCAACAACCTGATCACCGCATTCAACCTGCTCAACCTGGATAATCCAAGTGGAAGTGAGAGCTGGTACAGCTATGAGATGGGCATCTCCACTCAACCCGATGTTTACTTCGTCAAAAATGCCGAAGGTACCAAGACCTTCAAGTTTGCGATCGATGGTTGGGCGAGCGGCGTCTACACCGTGAAGTGGGAAGAGGTCGCCCAATGAGAACCTGGCCTCTACTTCTGATCATGGGGTTGAGCTTGAGCTTGAGCGCGTGCAAGGACGAGAAGCCTCAGGCCGAATCCACACCGGCGGCCGCTCTTCCTGAAGAGGCAGAGCAAGCCCCGGCGGAGCAGGCTCCAAGGCTCGTCACCTTAACCCCAGCCGTGACCGAGACAGTCTTCGCATTGGGGCTCGGTGAACAGGTGGTGGCGGCGGATGCGTCGAGCACCTATCCGGCCGATGCCGAAAAGGTCGCGACATTGCCCTATTTCAGGCAGCTCGCCGTGGAGCCTTTGCTTGCGCTCAAGCCGGATCAAATCGTGACGGGCCCAGGTGCTGGACCGCCACCGGCTCTGGACCAGCTCAGGGCTACGGGCGTTGAGTTCTTGACCTTCGAAGACGCGACATCTCTAGAGAGCGCCAAAGAGAGAGTGACGAAGATTGCCGCCAGCTTAGGTGCCGATCCGAAGCCGCTTTTGGCCAAGATGGATGCCGATATCGAGAAGGCAAAGGCCGCTCCAGAAGTAGAGGCCAAGGTTCTGCACATCTACGCGCGGGGTCAGAAGATCATCATGGCCGGCGGTCCCGATACGGCTGCCGGAGACTTGATCGCGCTGACCGGCGCTGAAGTTGTGCCCAAAGATTTTGAGGGGTTTAAGCCCCTGACCGCCGAAGCTGTGATCGCTGCTGCGCCCGACGTTATCGTCATGGGTGAGAGTGGCGTCCAGAGTATGGGCGGCGAGGACAGTGTGTTTGAGATTCCGGGCGTGGCTCAGACGCCAGCGGGTAAGGCCAAGCGCCTCGTGCTGGTCAATGACCAGCTTATGGTCTTCGGGCCCCGTTCGGGTCAGGCCGTGTTCGAACTCAAGACCAAAATCGCCGAGGCGCTCAAAAAATGATGACCATGCGCCGACACATGTGGTGGTCGTTGGGTCTAGTCTTGCTAGGCCTGATCGGACTCGTTTCCATGAGTGTGGGTGCCATGGGGTCAAGTCTTAGCGCGGCGTTGGTCGCACTCATGGACCCAGAAAATTCTTTACACCCTGTTCTGATGCACGTGCGTTTGCCGAGAATTCTCGGTGGCCTCGTCATCGGTGCTGGACTCGGAGTAGCAGGCGCTGCCATGCAGGCTATTTTCCGAAACTCACTCGCCGATCCTGGGCTTGTGGGGGTCTCAAGCGGTGCCGCGCTCGGGGCGGTGCTTGCCATAATTGTGTTGCCGGGTCTGCTCCACCCGGCAACACTCTCGACCCTCGCGGCTTTTGGTGGGCTGCTCGCGACGTGGGCGGTTTGGGGGGCCGCCCACGTTCGTGGGGCGAGTGATTCAGCTACTTTGGTTCTGGCAGGCGTGGCGATCAATGCGTTTGCCGGCGCTGCTATAGGATTACTTACCTTCGTCTCGAACGAAGCTCAATTGAGAAACCTCACGGTCTGGATGCTGGGATCGTTGGCTGGCCTGACCTGGGCCCAGCTTGCGCTATTGATTCCCGTGACGCTGGTCTGTGCCTTTGGAATCTGGTGGCACTCCCGGCTAATCGACGCATACGTGCTCGGCGATGAAGAGTCTGCCACGCTCGGTATCAACGTGCGCGACCTGAGAAGACGGGTCATCGCGCTAAGCGCAGTCTTGGTGGCCGTAGGCGTAAGCTTCACTGGAATCATCGGCTTTGTAGGCTTGGTGGTGCCGCACCTCGTGCGCATACTCTCCGGGCCGCGCCATTCCGGACTTCTAATCGGCTCGGCCATCATGGGGGCAGGGCTCCTGATGCTTTCTGACCTCTTTTCGCGCAGCGTAGCCGTGCCTATGGAGCTCCCAATCGGCGTCGTCACCTCGGCCATTGGTGCGCCGTTCTTCCTCTATCTTTTGCGTCGGCGACTTCACGGAGCATGGGCATGAGCGGGTTTTTGTCCGGTGTGTGCGTTTGCGTTGGGGATAAGAGTCTTGTGGAGTGTGTCAGTGCGACGCTTGAGCCCGGAATCACCGCTCTCGTTGGCCCAAGTGGTGCCGGTAAGTCCACGTTGCTCAAGGCGATTGGCGGCGTCATGGACTTCAAGGGCGATATCGTCCTCGGCCGGAGCCTAAGAGAGCTCTCGCCCCAAGAACAAGCGCTGCAAAGGGCTTGGGTCCCTCAATCTACACACCTTCCCTTTGCTTATACGGCGCTGGATGTGGTGGCCATGGGGCGTCTGCCACATGATGACGCCGAGCCTGGTGCGCGTCGCCTTGCAGCTGATATCTTGGCCTCACTAGATATGAATGGGCTCGCCAACCGGCTCTTCCCCACACTTTCTGGCGGCGAGAAGGCACGTGTGATGGTCGCGCGGGCGCTGGCGCAGCTGCACGGTGTGCGCGGAGGCTGGCTGCTCTTGGACGAGCCTACTTCAGCGCTCGATATCGCAAATTCTATGCTTCTTATGGATGTGGTGGCGAGGGCGACAAAGAGCCTCGACCTGCACACTCTTGTTGTACTTCACGACCTTAATCTGGCGGCGCAATACGCCGATTCTATATGGATGATGAGCCACGGGCGCCTCTTGCTCGAAGGCTCGCCAAATGACGTGCTGACGCCGGATGCCATCTACATGGGCTTCGGTGTGCACGCGCAGATTCTACGCGGGCCGGACCAAATTCCGGCAGTTTTCCCCATTCGAAATTTAGAGAGGAGTCACGATGTCGTTGCAAGCTAATTTTGAAGACTTGAAAAATCAACAACCCAGTATCCGCGCGCGTGATGCAGCCAATGAATTGGGTGTGAGCGAGGCTGAGATCGTAGAAGCTCAGATCGGGGAGAGCGCCACACGGCTCAGACCAGAGTGGAAAGAGATTCTATTTGCGTGCAGAGACCTTGGTGAAGTCATGGCCCTGACGCGAAATGAGGCTGTGGTGCTCGAGATAGACGGGCAGTTCATCGACTTGAGTTTTGACGGAATGATCGGCCTCGGCTTAGAGCCAGGGTTTGATCTTCGAATCTTCCTCTTTGCCTGGAAGTACGGGTTTGCGGTGGAGAAAGACTCGCCGCGTGGCCGTATGCGAAGCCTACAATTCTTTGATGCCGCAGGGGTGGCTGTCTTCAAGATCTGGTTGCGCTCGGCGAGCTCCGTAGAGGTCTACGACCTGATTGTGGAGAAGTTTGGCACCACTAACGAACCACCGATTGAGGTCAAAGAGCTCGACAAGCCTGCATCAAAGGGCCCAGATGACTTTGATCAACATGAATTCCAAAAGGCGTGGCGAGAGCTGAAGGACACGCATGATTTCTTCCCGATGCTTCGCACATTCAAGCTACCACGGCTTGCGGCGCTAAGATGCGGGCCCGAAGAGTACGTGGAGCAGGTTCCCGTGCGTACTCTGCAGGCCCTCTTGGACGAGCTTACGACTCGAGATCTGGAAATCATGTTCTTCGTGGGAAGCCGCGGAATGATCGAGATTTTCACAGGTCAGATTCACACGACTCGCCACTCAGATACCTGGTGGAATGTGCTCGATAAGGGCATGAACCTGCACATCAACCAAACCAAACTCAAAGAGGCCTGGGTCGTGCAAAAGCCAACCGTGGATGGTATCGTGACTTCGCTGGAAGTCTTTGACCACGATGAAAACCTGGTCCTTTCCGTCTTCGGTGCGCGAAAGCCCGGTAACCCCGAGCTTCAAGGCTGGCGAGACGTTCTGTCCTCACTTTGATAAGGCTGCTTTCATAGGTACCCGAACGCTAAGCCAAGCTTGACGTGAAAGGTCTCCTTGCGCGCGTGCCACTCAAAACCGATATCTATCCATTCGTAGACAAAGTGAACGGCACTTGCGCCTTCGAAGAAGAACTCGGAATTTCCGTCTCCATACGTCACGTCCTCGAATCCGAACGTAAGCTCCCACCAGAGCGCCATTTCATCGGATTTGCCGCCGATCAACACCAATCCAGCGTTCCAGCTTAAAAGGGTGATGTCGTCAAAAAAGATGAGGTCAAGTCCTGTATACTTGAGTCCGACGACGTCCCAGAGGCTGTAGCCGCTGATTCCAAATCCGATGCCACCATTCACACCATCGCTAAGAACCAACGTGAAGGGCACCAGCTCAGACGGGTCGTCTGAGTCATCTTCGATGGTTGTTGAAGTCTGAGTAGTTTCGGCGGAAGTTTCTTCAGGGACGTATTGCGTTTCTTGCCGATACTCCCTAACTGGCGCTTCGTATGTTTGTTCTGCGCTGGGTGTTGGTTCAGGCTCGGGTTCAGGCGTAGGATTTAGACTTTGTTCACATTCCTTGTGGTTGTTCCGAACAAAGTCGATCATCGACTCTGAATCCCAATCCTTCTCGGCGTCGGTGAATCGATCAAAGTGCGAGCGTATTGCCCCATCACGATGAACTGCTGCGACTCTCAAATTGGTTTCGCCACTGTCTCGTGATTGCGTTTCGATCCAGAAAAGAAGATCGAGCTCCAATGCGTCCAAGATTTCTTCGCGACTATCGGCTTCGTCATCGAGTTTTGCCATCGTGAGGTCTTTAGCCATGAAGTCTTTGGCCGCCTCAATTTGTTTCTGAGGCGTAAACCCGAGGGATGTCGCCACGGCGTCCAAATCCAGTGTCAAGGCGCCTATCTCTACGTCTGGAGCAAGGTAGCCAGTGCGGCATGTGTCTTGAGCTTGGGCGCTCGGCATCAGAACCATGAGTGCCAATGCCGAGCAGACAAATCGAAACGTTTTCATTCGGCAGCCTCCTGCCTTCGGCGTCGCGAAACGAGTAGGGTGCATCCAATTAGCAGCCCCAATACCAATCCTTCAGATTCGTTCGATTCGATGGCTTGGCACCCACCGAGGGCGGCGGAGTCGTCGCCACCTTCATAACAGTAGTTTGCCGCTTCCTCGGCGCAAAGCTCCAGTCCGTTTGAGCTGCACGCATCGCAGTAGAACGATTTCCCATCGACAATATAGCGTCCTGTGCACGGGTCGTCCTCTGAGAGGCAATACTCCATCGTGCATTGGCCCGAGCCTTGCCATGAACAATATTCGTCTCCGCTGCTGTATGTTCCTCCATTGTCGTAGTCGTCGTTGGCATCGTAGTTATCGGTGTCATCGTAGTTGTCGTAGTCGTCGTAACCCGGTGAAACGCACTCGCCAGTGGACCGGCATTCTGTCCCTCCGGGACAGTAGTACTCAGGTAGCCCGACAGACGCGCAACATACACCATCGTTCGGCACACAGTGCTCTGAGCCGCACGGGTAGTAGCCCGAAGGACAACTCGCCCACGCCGGGGTCGTCCATAAACAGAACATGAACAATAGGGTAAATCCTAATGACTTCATCATTTCTCCTTGGTTATGAAAGTCCGGGTTCTCCGGAATGCTCATCATCAAGGAGAGTAAGGATTTGCGCGTACCCTGTTTGGGGTAGAAAGGGATTCGAGTACACGTGGGTTCTGGAGTGTGTGTACAGAAATCTGAGGAACTATGGGTTCGAGACCTTCAAACGTAGTTCTTCGAAGTCAAGTTCGGCGAGGCGCAAGGTTGTTTGGCCGACGGACGTAGAGCCGGGTCCACGAATCACAAGATCCCCAGCCTTTCTGCGAACCTCGTCTGTTGAGGCAACTAGTTCCGAGAGGGGCACGCGAAAGACCTGAGTCTTGCCGCTCTTTGCCTGAAGCACGTCTTTGCGGATCTCCAAGGTCACCGATGTCCAGGTGCGTACTTCGCGCCGCCCCATCTTCTGCACTCTCAGCAGCAACGAGCGTTTTGCAAGCGCCGGCAACGGAAGCCAGAAGACTAAGGTTGCAATAAAGACACCCATGGCGATAGCTGCTGGGTCAGCGGCGAGCGCTACAACAACCCCCAAGACCACAAAGAGAATCTTCCATTGCTGAGCATGGGAGCGGCCTTTGCGGGAATCCTTGACCGAGGGTAGGAACCCAACGGCCGCGGTCAGCGCCGGCCGAAGCTTCGCCACCAGGCTTTCTTCGGTCTTCACCTCAAGGAGTTCCGCCGACTCCAGTGTTTTAAATGCGTTCTGACCCATGCGTTCACTCGGTCTAAGATCACAACATGATCGAACACCTGACTCGATCTGGCAAGCGCTCGAAATTGTGATACCGTCCCGCGGGCCAAGGTGGGCAAAACGAATGACGCAAAAACTCGAAGAAATATTGGGAGAACACGGGCTGCTGAGCAAAACGCTCACGCGCTACGAGTACCGCCCTCAGCAGCTTGAAATGGCCACGGCCGTGGCCAGGGCCTTCGAGCGCCGGCGCGCGGCCATCATCGAGGCGGCCACCGGTACCGGAAAGACGCTCGCGTACCTCATTCCATCAATCGGCTCGGGAAAACGCGTGGTGGTCTCCACCGGGACCAAAGCCCTCCAAGAACAACTCTACCAAAAAGACATCCCCTTCTTGTCCGAACACCTTCCCAAGAAGTTCAAGGCCGCACTCCTCAAAGGGCGACGCAACTATCTCTGCATGTTGCGCTACAATCAGACCAAGACCTCGCCCACGTTTCGGAGCCGCGAAGACGCCAAATGGTGGCCGAAAATAGTCTCTTGGACAAAGTACACAAAGACCGGTGACCGCGCAGAAATTAAAGGCCTGCCGGACGACTTCCCCACATGGCAAGACCTCTCCGTCAGCAGTGAAGGCTGCCTTGGGCAGTCCTGCCCGCACTACGACGCGTGCTTTGTGACCATCGCGCGCCGCGAAGCCGCAGACGCGGACGTTATCGTGGTGAACCACCACCTCTTCTTTGCTGACCTTGCGCTGAGAGACTCGGGTTTTGGCGAGATTTTGCCGGAGTACGACGCTGTTGTGTTCGATGAGGCGCACCAGATTGAGTCCGTGGCCACGAGCTATTTCGGCATGCAGAGTTCGAACTGGCAGCTCCGCGAGCTTGTCAGGGATATTGAAAAGACCTTGGACGCCGAAGACGTCAATTCGGTCGATCTCACCGAATCCATCAACGTTTTGGACAAAGCCATCGCCGCATTTTTCTCCACGTTCATGTTTGGACTCTACGACGGTCGCTACAACCTCGACGAGATTTTGGACGGCCCGCAAAAGGCGATGATCGAGGCCGTCAAAGGCCAGCTTCTGGACGCGCTCGAACAGTTTGGGGCGCAGCTTAGAAGAACGGCTAAACTTGGCGAGATTGCGGCAAAACTCACCGGACGCTGCGCCGAACAACGTTCAAATCTAGCGGCAATCCTCGACCAGTCCGATGACCGCTACGTCTATTTCGTAGAGGTCCGGGACAACGGCTGTTACCTCCAGGCCTCGCCGATTGATCTGGCACACCTGCTGCGCAAGAAGCTGCTCGAGACCCATGATCGAGTGGTATTTACCTCCGCCACCTTGACCACTGGCGAGTCCTTTGATTATTTCCAACGCCGAATCGGGATGCGCGGGGTACCCGGAAAGGGCGGGATCCTGCCTGATATTCCCTGCGACGAAGTCCAACTTCCACCCGTCTTTGATTACCAACAAAACGCCTTGGTCTATATCCCAAGGCGCCTTCCAGAACCCCACGAACCATCCTGGCTTGCGGGGGTGATTACGATCACAGATTATCTTTTAAATTTAAGTCAAGGTCGCGCATTTGTGCTCTTTACGAGTTACGCAAACATGAATGCAGTTTACGAAAAAATAGCACCAGGGCTTCCTTTCAAGACTTTGAAGCAGGGCGATGCTCCAAAGTCAGAGATTCTGGAAGAGTTCAGAAATGACAAGGACTCTGTTCTTTTCGCCACAAGTTCGTTCTGGGAGGGTGTGGACGTAGAAGGGGAGTCGTTGAGCTTGGTCATCATAGATAAACTTCCATTCGGGAATCCCTCTGATCCGCTCAACTCAGCGCGTCAAAAGTTTATTGAAGATCGCGGAGGATTTCCGTTCATGGAGTTCACCGTCCCGGCTGCTGCGCTGACCCTGAAACAGGGCTTTGGTCGCCTCATTCGCTCGTCTACCGACAAGGGTGTGGTAGCCATCTTGGACTCTAGGATCTGTTCCAAGAGATACGGCTCGTATTTCCTCAAAACCCTGCCGCCGGCACGGGTCGTCTACAACGCATCACAAGTCAAATCGTGGTGGGAAGAAACCATGATTGAATCCGAAGGCTAGCATTATGCAAATCGAACGAAGTAGCGGAATTTTGCTTCATCCCACATCCTTGCCGGGCCCATACGGGGTAGGGGAGCTCGGAGCCGAGGCCTACACGTTTGTGGACAAGCTAGCTCAGAGCCGCCAGTCATGGTGGCAGATCCTACCTCTTAACCCCACCGACGGTTCCGGCTCGCCGTACGCGTCGAGCTCCGCGTTTGCCATGAACACCGCGCTCATTCCTGCCGACGAAATGCACCAACTCGGATTGCTGACCGCAGAGGAATTGGCTGAATTAGAAGACTTTGCTGCGGGCTTCTCGGACGACACCTACGAAGTGTCCCAAGTCTTGCCGTATCGAATTGCTCTATTTGAAAGGGCGGCTGGCCGATTTGGCCAAGAACACGAGCTCTTCAAAGACTACGAAGCCTTCAAGGCCGAGCAATCCTGGCTTGACGATTTTGCGCTCTTCTCGGCGCTCAAAGACGAACACGGTGGGGGCTCGTGGACTCAATGGCCCGAGGCCCTTCGCAGGCGCGAGGGCAAAGCGCTGAGCCAGGCTAAGGACCGTCTACAGGCTGCCATCTTTGCCAAATCTGTGCTTCAGTTCTTGAGTGCTCGAGCGTGGCAGAACTTGCGTTCTTATGCGGCTCAAAAGGGTGTCAAACTCATTGGCGATATCCCTATCTTTGTGGCGTTTGATAGCGCGGATGTCTGGGCCAACCGCGAATACTTCCTTGTGGATGCTGATGGCCTGGCCAAAGACGTGGCTGGCGTTCCTCCGGACTACTTCAGCGCGACCGGACAGAAGTGGGGTAATCCACTCTACGACTGGGATGCGCTGGCAAAGGACGGATACTCGTGGTGGATGGCACGCATTGCACAGGCGCTTGCAGCGTTTGATGTGGTGCGCATCGACCACTTCAGAGGGTTTGAGAGTTTTTGGGCCACGCCCGCTGAGGCACCCACTGCAGAAACTGGCGAGTGGAGAAAGGGGCCCGGTTCAGCGTTCTTTGATGCGGTTGAGTCACACTTTGGCGACGTGCCGTTCATCGCTGAAGACCTCGGTATCATTACCGAAGAAGTCGAGGCCCTGCGCGATAACCATCACCTGCCAGGCATGAAGATTCTTCAGTTTGCCTTTGATCACAATCCGGACCACCCTTTCCTTCCCCACACCTATCCCGAGCATTGTGTGGCCTACACAGGCACTCACGACAACGACACCACCATGGGCTGGTATTGGGGCGAGGGGGAAGATACTCGGCATCAGGTGCGTTCTTATCTCTCGCACCCGGATGACGGGATTATGAAAGCGATGATGGAGAGTTTGAGTGCGTCAAAGGCGAGCCTCGTGGTCTTTCCGCTCCAAGACATTTTTGAATTGGGTACGGATGCTCGCATGAACACGCCAGGCACCAGCGAAGACAACTGGGGTTGGCGCGTGACGACGGATGTCTTGGAGCAAAAGGACGCCTGGGACGCGCTCAAGGAACTGACTGAAAAGCATGGCAGATAAAAAAGTTTGGGTAATCCTTGGTGGGGTTCTGGCGGTCCTCGCGATTGGTTTCGGCGCGTATTTTTGGGGCGCGTCCGAAGACGAAAAGCCGGTGGCCGAAGAAGTTCAGGTCGCGCCGGCTGTGCAAGGTATGGTGAAGACCCCGTTTGGTGAGGCGGTGGTTGGGGCAAAGATACTCGTCGGTGGAGAGGAGAAAGCCGTCACGGATGACACTGGTGGGTTCTCGTTGAGTTTTGAGGGTTCGGAACGCGATGAGAAGTCCCAAGTTCTAGTTTTGAATGTTGAACATCCGGCATTTATCGTGCCGGGGCCAGGTGGGCTGGGGGCGTTGACGCTCACCCATACTGGCGAGCCGGTTTCCGATCTAGAGTTGGTGGTTCGCCAACCCGCGAAGCTCAAGGGGCGCGTGGTTGCAGGCTCCAAAGCTGTCCGAGCAACGGTGGGATTGACCTACACGTCTGCCAATGGTCTTGCCGGCCAAATTGGGCCATTTGCCTATGCCGATATGACGCAAACGGATGAATTGGGGCGTTTTGAGCTGACGAGAATCGCGCCCGGTCGCCTGCGGGTTTCCGTAAGCGCCGACGGGTATTCCTATACTGAAAGCCGCGAACTGGAGCTCGACGACGGCCAAAGTCTGGACGACCTCCTCATTGACTTGAGCCCCGGTGGTGCGCTCGCCGGGGACGTGCTGGACACTGATGGCCGCCCTGTCTCAGGAGCAACGCTCGTGGCGAGCGGCGGAGGCCTAGACAGGCCCAGGCGCTTCTTGTCAGGCCCAGACGGTGCGTTTCGTGCCGAAGCCTTGCCGCGCGGAAACCTTCAGATCCGAGCCAGTGCGCCTGGTTTTGCCTCCCAAAATCTGGATGTTGAGATTGGGGAAGGCCTTCAAAATCTGGATGTTGTGCTTGAGCGCGCGTCCGGCTACTTAGGCGTAGTGCTTGACCACCTCGGTAAGCCAACGAGTCCGGTCTGGATCTACGGGCTTGAGAAGGTGGCGACCAACCAGCAAACCGGCCGGTTTGAGCTTCCACTGAACGCTGACTCGGCCAATCCTGAATTCACGTTTATCAGCCCCTTCCACCCGCCTCTACGAACCTCGGTGTCTCCCGGCGAGGAGACGACAGTACAATTTGAGGACGGTGGCTACATCGAGGGGCGAGTGGTGGATGAGCGCGGGCGTGGAATCGCCGCGTATATGGTTGGGATTACCGGCCATCAAGTGGAACAGCCCGCGCCCTATGCGGCCACCGTCTTTCCCACAAACCCAGTTAATCACTCGGATGGTGTTTTCCGGTACGGACCGTTGCGTACCGGAAAGTACACCGTGGGAGCTATGGTTCAGGGGGTTGGACGTGGAGAATCGAAGCTGATCGAGGTGCAAGCTGGCCGCACCGTGGGAGGCGTGGAAATCGAAATCGCGACCGGAGGTGAAATCCGCGGCACGGTACATACCGCCGATGGAAAGCCACTGGCTAAGGCGAGGATTGACCTTTTTGAGCCCACCTCACAGTTCCGCGTACAGCCTGTCTTCACTAACGCGTCGGGCGAGTTTGTGCTCAAAGGTGTACCCGCAGGTCGCCGCTCAGTGCGTGCCTCACTTCAAGGGTACACTGCCGCGCTCGCCGCGGGCCTCATGGTGAGCGGTGATGCGCCGGTCAACACCAAGATTGTGTTGGAGCCCCACGAACCGGGCGCCCAACTGCAGTTTGCTGGAATCGGCGCCATGCTCCAAAACACCGATGACGGTGTGGTAGTCCAAGGCCTTATGGATGGACACCCAGCTGCCCTTTCCGGACTAAAACCCGGCGACAGAATCCTGAGTGTAGACGGTGAGTCCGCGCAGGACCTTCGCCTTGACTCGGTGGTGGAGCTGATCCGAGGTCAGGAAGGTGTGCCCGTCACCATTGAAGTCATGCGGGACTCAGGCCTCCAACGGGTTGAGATCAATCGCGGCAAGGTCTCAGTGAAGCGTGAGGTCAGAAGAAGGCCTGCAAGACCCTGATTTTGGTGATCAGGGGAGGGTTCTCTTCGGAGCCTTCTCGTAGCTCGTCAAGGAAGCCGGGGGCTAGCTCGAACGTGGTTCCTTTTTCGCGCACGATGCCGCTGACCATTAGCACGCCTAGGAGTTCGGTGTCCCCGCCGCGCTCAGTCAGGTGTTCAGGGGCATGGCTCAAAGACTTGGGGATACCCTTGGTTGGAGATAGTTTCGCCTCGCGTGCAAAATGTTCCACGACGTCAATCAGGCCACCGAGTTCGCGGTCGAAATGCCAGACCTTCAAGCCGTACATGTCCAGTGTCATTCTGAAGGCCGCCTGCGCGGCTCCACGCTCTTTTGGCACCAAGAGGCTGGTCAGTAAGGTCACGTAGGGCACGCAAGCCACCAGAAGCCTTCTCAGGTCCCTTCCGCCACGCTCCGCCGCCTCCATGGTGGATGTGGTCACCGGAACCGGTCCGAACCACGTGGAGTTCTTGTCCTGGCTCTCCCACGAGGCGCGACCCCAGGATTGTGGCGAGAGGCCGTGACCCTCGTTCAAAACAAAATGATGGACTTGTTTGGGAAAGCCGATGCGGATTTCGCGGTCTGTTGCGAACTGGCGTGCGGCCATCGAAGTCAAGAACGTCCTCCCCGGAAAGTCCAGGACCAGACTTCGATACTCCTTTCTCACCTCGCCCGTGGACCAGTCGATACGGCTCGGCTGGTAGGCTACTTCGAGCATATGCGCGGTGGCCGATGCGCGGCGCTCTATGGTGCTCTCGGCGAGCTTGGTCATCGCTCGGATGGCCTGCTCACAGGCTTCGCGAGTGGTGATTTGCTCCACGCCAAACGCGTCCGCTGAATCCCTCTTGATGGACTGAACCATCTGGATCAGCGGCTTTGAGAACATCGCCTTTGAGAAAAGCCTTGGCCTCGCCGGCACGCTATCCGCAAAGGCTTGCCCCGTCTGAGTCACACACCATTCGCGCCCGTCACCTGTGCGCCTCGGGTCTTGCGAGCACTCCTCTACAAACCCCAGCCATCGCCCAAAATCCGCGTAGAACTGAACGGTCCTCTCATCGATTTCAAGCTTCTCCACAAGCTCGGAGAGCGTTGCGTGTTCGCTCAGATCTTCCATCAACCGAATGAATAACCCCAGGTTGTTGGCCTGAGGAACATTGGTGACGGAGGTCGTCAGATCTAGCTGAATCGGTTCGTCCATGCGGCTATGATACCCGAAACCTGCACAAATACGCCAATTTTGTGTGATTGGACCCCTCATAGTCAGTCGAAGCGTTTCCGAATGATAGTTTCTTTGGAAACGGATTCTCCGTTGCAATACTCGCCCCGATCTGTTCCCATAGTGGCTGAGAAACCAAAAACTAGGGAGTTGAGTATGAAGCCATGGACTATGTTATGCGCGGCCTTGCTAGCGTTCGGATGTTCGGATTCGTCTACAAGAACTGAAACACCTTGTAATGAGGGGGAGTGCGGGCCAAGTCTCGACCTGCTCTGGGTGATCGATAATTCGCAGTCGATGTGTCAGGAACAAAAGATCATCCGCGCTAACTTTCGTAGAATTATCGAGGGCTTGGATGCCAATCTCGACTTTCACATCGCCGTGACCACCACCCATATGGATTCATCGTACCCACTCGAGCCCGTCGCCTCGCCAGGTCTGCTTCAATCTACCCCACAGCCCGTGGTCGGCTTTGACCCAACCTGCTGGTACGCGATTGATGAACAAGGTGGGCTCTTAGATGGCGGTGATGACCGGCAGCTTGACCTTTCGCCAGTACGCGACGCCATTGCTGCCGCCGTGGCATGTATGGAGAACCCAAACCCAGACGCGTTCGACTTCACGGACGATGAGATCAAGTGTGCACTGCCAGGCGGGGTTACCGATTGTGCCATCCCAGGTGTGTGTGAAAGTGGTGAATGTAATGAGTTTTCAATTTTTCCAGATCCGTCCGAATACAGGTCCATTCCGAAGGTTCTTAGGGCTCAAGACTATCAAGGGGAATCTGGACTCGACTTCGAACGTCTCACCGCCGATTTTGCTTGCATGAGCATGGTGGGTACGCGTGGTGTCCGAATTGAAACGGGCTTAATCGCGGCCGTTGAGGCTGTTTCACCCGCAAACACTGGTGGACCCTTGAACGCGCCCGAGGGCACTACTTTGGATACGTCGGCACCGAATCACGGATTCATCAGGCATGGCGCCGAGTTTGCTGTGATCTTCGTGTCCGACGAGAACGACTGTTCGCACGAAGGGGCTCGAAATGTCACCGAAGTGAGTGACCCGAATCGCCCCCAACTCATCGTCAATGGCTGCGGTGATCAAGTATGCGCCTTCGCCGCCAAACCGGGTACGGAAGCCACTTCACCGTTGATTCCAGTCCAAACACTCAGCGATCAATTCGTGGCAAATCTGACGGCATCAAAGGCACGAAGCCTCGGGCCGGCGGACATCTTTGTGGCATCGTTTCACGGCGTTCATGGGCCCTACACCGGAGAAGTTCCGGAAAACTGTGGAGCAACAGACGAACCGCTAATCACGCCTACCTGTCTTACTCAACATGGATCCGCAAAATCCGGCGACCGATACGAGGCCTTTCTGCGCACCTTTCCAGTGGGCCAACACTATCCTCAAGCACCAGAAAACGATCCTTCGACCCCCTTGCGGGGTTTGATTTGCGACGCGGATTTCGGAGACCCATTCACCGAGATTGTCCAGCTAATCAGTGATTGATCATCACTCGCAGACGCCTTTCTCAGTCAACAACTCGTTGCATTCTTCGTCCTCGGTCCATTGGCCATTCGACGGTAGCTCGGTGCTGGGAAACTCTGCGCACCTCCCGTCAACGTGTCGCGCCAAGGTGGTGGTGTTTAGGGTACCTTGAGGGGGTTCGCATGAGATGAATGTTGGTTCTCTCTCATAGCATTGTTCTACCTCATCGTAGATATGCGCCACAAACGGCATGCAGGTGGTATGGCATTCTGCTTGTGTGAGCGAGAAGCAGTCAGCTTGCTCCGGATTCTTGCTGGATGAATCTTGGTTCGATGTCCCACAAGCTAAAAGCAAGGCAGATGCTGAAAGTTGAAAAATAAGTATGAAAGTTGGGCGCATAGGTATCCCGTGTAAGCAACGTGCCGAGGATACTAACGAGGTTCCGAAGAAGAATCTAACCCCTACAAGAAGCAGTTGAGGTCTTGGGTGTCCGTGAAGCCGTTGCAGTCGTTATCGATGCCGTCGTTGCAGACTTCGGGGGTTGGGGAATCGCAGGTTTGCACGTCACACTCTGCCAATGCCCGCAGCTCGCCTGATTGAGCGGCCTTTATCAAAGCGCAAGTCTGGGGGCAGAGTTCCATGCCGAAGTCGCTCAGGTAGAAGGCGTGTTCGGTACATGAGGAGGCCGAGTCGACTCGGCTGATCGTGAACTCCGAGGTCGGCAAACGAAGCTCAAAGGCCAGTCGAGAGTCGTCGATTCGAAAGCCCTCGGGTGGGCTTAGGAACGGTAGTGAGCAGGCGATGGAAGAGACCTCAACAATCTCTAGTGCAGCTGCGTTAAAAATGGCGTTGTAGCTCTCAGCGTCACACACCGGATACCTAAGTCCACCCGTCACCAAACTCAGCCTTTGATACTCTTCGCCGTTGTTCTCAGCTGTGCCACAGACAAAAGGCTGTAGGGGCTCCCCAGGCACGTAGGGTGCCGCGGTTTCCTTCGGTGAGAGCCCGACTACAGAATGAAAGACGTAGTTTCTAGAACCCGCCGTTCCAAAAGGAGAGCCAGCCAGAGCCAGCAACGCCTCGTCGAAAGCCAGGGCGCTCATCGAGGAGTCATCGTCAGTAAACTCGATGAAGACTTTGAACGCGTTCTCGCGAAGCCAGCCTCCCCAACCTCCTGGTGCGAGCCCATGCGGGTCTGATTGCGAATAGGTGCTCAGGACGCGGCGCAACGAATCATCGCTGCCTATGCGAGTGTCGTAATGAAAAAGGCGTTCTGAGTTTGCAGGAGTGTCGGGAACAGGATTGCACTGCGTCCCCGAAAGGGGGGCTTCCACACAGATATCGGCGTCAAACGCGTTTCCTTCACCGTGAGACGAGATCACAATCACACGGTAGTCGACCCCAGCGTTCTCCATAACCTGCGCGAAGTTCGTGTTGATATTGGCCCGAATCGCCGCAATCTCTTCACGCATCGAGCCCGAGTTATCGATTACGAAGATGATGTCCACAGGTCGGGTTTGAAGGCCCGCCTGCCATGACTCCGTCACGCACACTGAGGACGGCGAATCTGGGTTTGTCCCAAGGATGGTTTCGGTAGCATCAAAGATGCCATCCCCATCCGTGTCGGCCAATTTAACCGGGGCCTCGGGCCCAGGCTCCGCCGGAGTTTGGGCGTCCGTCCCACATCCAAGCAGGAGCATAAGCGTACAAGCGAGCTTGGTTCGCTTGTGATGCGAGTTGCGCGTGCGAAGATTGTTCACGTTCCAAGACTGCATGGCGGCAAGACTAACCCAGACTTCAGCCAAACACACCATCTGAAAGCGTTACAATTTCACTACTGAAAGCGTTACAATTTCACTACTGAAAGCGTTACAACTTCACTACTGAAAGCGTTACAATTCTGCTATTCTGTTGTTGATGGCGACCGAATGTGAGGCAAAATGTACAAAGAGCGAGTGGTAGAAAAAGAGCTTGAGGATCTGCTCAAGACCTTTGGAGCGGTGGTGATAGAAGGACCAAAAGCTTGCGGGAAAACTGAGACGGCTAGGCGGTACTCAAAATCCACGGTTTTCCTCGATACGGATGAAAACGCGCGTATGGCTTTGAATGTTGACCCTAAACTGGTTCTCAATGGTGCCTCCCCCAGGCTATTGGACGAGTGGCAAATCGAACCAAAGATCTGGAACCACATTCGTAGAGAGGTTGACGAGAGAGGGAAGCCCGGACAGTTCATTCTGACGGGTTCGGCAGCGCCCGCAGACGACATTACAAGACATACGGGAGCGGGGAGGTTGGTGCGTATGCGAATGAGGCCAATGTCTTTGTTCGAGAGTGGTCACTCTAATGGTGATATCTCAATGGCGTCGCTACTCAGCGGGGGTCGGGTTTCAAGTTTGGCCGATACAGGCGTTCGCGTGAACGATTTAGCGGAATATATTTGTAGGGGCGGTTGGCCTGCAAATTTGGAGATCACTACAGCCGCCGCAGAGCGATTCAATCGTGCCTATGTGGAGGAAATTCGGCGCACTGATGTGCACCGCGTTGATGAAAAATCGCGCGACCCTATCAAGGTAGGAGCCTTGATGAACTCACTCGCGAGAAACGTCTCAACTGAGGTCGCGATGACTACTTTGGCCCAAGACGCCGGTGGAGCAGGTGGTAGCTTAAGCCATGACACAGTGCGAGACTATTTGCAGGCTCTAGAAAGGCTCATGGTGATTGAAGATCAGCCTGCATGGTCTCCTCACCTCAGGTCGAAATCGATTCTCCGAAACTCGCCAAAGCGCCATTTTGTTGATCCTTCGCTTGCGGCGGCGGCGATTGGGATTACGCACCATAAACTTTTGCAGGACTTGAAGACCATGGGAATGTTCTTCGAGTCTCTTATCGTGCGCGATTTACGAATTTATGCACAGTCATTGGAGGCTCGGGTGTGCCATTATCGAGACAATACCGGTTTGGAGGTGGATTGCATCATCGAGCAACCAGATGGAACTTGGGCTGCTTTCGAAGTCAAGTTGGCACCTTCGCAGGTGCCGGCTGGTGTCAAGTCGTTGCAAACCCTTGCCGAGAGAGTGGATAAAAAGCGCTGTGGGCCGCCTGCGGCGCTAGGGGTGATTGTCGGAACTGGCTACGGTTACACGCGTGAGGACGGCATCCAAGTCATTCCCATCAGTATGCTTGGCCCCTGACGGCTAGACGCCTTGAGAAATCGAGGCCACCCGTTTGAAGTAGGCCTCATTGAGCGTTGGGGTTCTGAGGTGTCGGTCCATGAAATGTTCCAAAACCTGATCTTCGGTGGCGTCCTTTTCAAGCTTCGCAAGTTCTGAGAGTCGCACGGCCGAGTAGTAGGCCGCAGCGATGGGTTCACAGAGATTTCGAAGAACCACCGGGCCGGCAACCTCGTGCAACTCGAGCGCCTGATTGACCTTGCTTTCAACGTCGTTGAGAGCACGCTCAACTTCGGGACCACGTCGCTCACAAACCGCGGGTGAACGCAGTAGTGAACGCGTATGCTCGAAGAACGCCTCGTGGACCTTGTAGCGCTTCATATCGCGATAAATTTGCATGATCAGCGTGTTATGCGTGCCTTCCCAGTTCTCGTAGACGATCGCGTCTCGCAGAAGTCGCGGGAGCACTGAGAACGACTCTATTGCGCCATTTCCACCCAAGACCTCGATGGCGTCCACGGTCATCTGACGCGCCCATTTTGCGGTCACGAGTTTGTTCAGATTAATGCTCATGCGTTGGAATCCGCGTGCACTCTCGTCTGCCTCTTCGCGCTCGATCGCGTCCTGGGTCGCCACCAGATAGAAGGTGCCCGAGGTCATGGCTTGCAGGTCAGCGCGCATATTCGCCAGGTGTTCCTGCATGAGAGGGTAGTTGAGGACGGGTTGACCGAATGCCTCGCGATGTTTGGCGTAGAGCTGCGCCGTGACATACGCACGCCGAGCCACGCCCGAGCAACCCACGGCGTTGTAGAGTCTCGACGTGTTGATCACGAGCTCCATCATATGTTTGAACCCATGACCCACCTCGCCCATATGGTAGGCGACCGCATCTACAAAGTCGGCTTCACCACTAGCCATTGAGCGGGTGCCGAGCTTGTCCTTGAGGCGACGCACGTGCACCCCGTTGACTTGGCCGTCTTCAAGAAGCCTTGGGACCAGGAAAAGCCCAAGACCTCGGGTGCCTGCGTCAGCACCGTCCGGGCGCGCAGTCATCAAGTAGAGGTCCGCGTCGATATTGGAACAAAACCACTTCTCGCCGCTAAGTCGCCACGATCCGTCCGGCATGTTTCGTGCCACGCATGCATTCGCCCCGACGTCGCTGCCGCCCTGAACTTCCGTCAGGAATTGAGCGCCCTCGTAGTGAATATCGTAGTCGCGGTCCAAAAGACGTTGCAAAAATCGCTGCTTGAGCTCATCTGACCCAAGCTCTTGGAGCACCCGAATCACCCCTGCCGTACAGGCCAACGGGCAATTGTGCCCCGCCTCACCATTGTACGAAGACACGTAAAACCGGGCGAGCGCACCAAGATGATTGGGGTGGTCGCCATAGGCTTCCATGACGCCGGAGCCGTAGATATATCGACCCGCCTGATGGTAGGTGGGGTGGTGTTCGATCTTCTCTTGCCTGTTTCCAAGACCGTCGAACTTCTCAAGTCTCGGCAAGTTCGTATGCAGGTTGTTCTCGCGAACGAGAGTGTCTAAGGGGCCTGCCACCTCAGCCCCAAACCTAATCAGATCTTCTTCCAGACCTTTGGTTTTCTCGCCTGCATAGAGCCCCAAAATCCTCCGGAAAAATCCGTCCGCAAGATAAGCATTTTCGGGGTGATCAGCGCGCCACGCATTGAGCGCGTCTCGGCCGGCTTCATTGGCAGGTCTATCGTGTCTCATAAGTCGTTCCTCGTTCTCGGATTGTACGGTTGGAACCTACTAAAACCACGTGGCGCCGTCCACAGGCCCAACTTTTTTGAATTATTTTCGCAACACTTCGGCAAATCGTCCGAAAATATAGGTAACCACTTTCCCATTCAGAAGGAGGGAACCTATGTCAGACTTAAACAACTTAGATATAAGATATCCGCATCAGTTCTGGTTTTTGGCGATTCTTCGAGCCTTTATCCCAGAGCTTTCAACCCACACCAAAAAGGGCCGCCGCCGCGTAAATGCTTCATTCACCTCGAACTCACCCATCACGTTTTGGGGGGATCTGGCGCTCTACCTTTCCCAGCGCGAAGTTCTGGTGGAGCACCTTTCAGACGCCCCAGGATTCGTCGACATTGCGAAGAGTTGGCTAAAGCTCGCGACCGCTCTTGAGAGGTTTGCCTCGATTCGTATCAAGGATCGGCCCCATCCATTTGCGCCTGCCATGGTCATTGTGTGCTACCGAAAACCTACGGACATTCTTCGGACCCCCCACTTTTTTCATGGCACCGGTACACCAGGAATTTGGCGTTTTGGACCACCGGAGTTTGGCCCCATTTTACTCATTGTCACCACCGAACTGCCAAACGTTCCGCGGTACGAGTGGCTGCGCCGATCTGCGCGCATTCCAAGTAGCGGCGAGGATTTCGTCGATTCGTTGGAGTTGCTATTGCGGACCAAAAACCTTAGAGTTGAATCCAAGAAACAGCTAATGGAGGACATGATGAAAATCGGGGATAATGACAAGAACGTGGACAAAGTGCGCGCCTTCAGCCTCGTTCAGGCGATGCGTGAAGAGTTCGCCGATATTGACGCCGAACTTGAGGCGCACCGGCTCACTAGGGAGAAGTTGGCGGCGACCGAGGCCGAGCTAGCTGCGACAAAGGCCGAGCTAGCTGCGACAAAGGCCGAGCTAGCTGCGACAAAGGCCGAGCTAGCTGCGACAAAGGCCGAGCTAGCTGCGACAAAGGCCGAGCTAGCTGCGACAAAGGCCGAGCTAGCTGCGACAAAGGCTGCCTTAGACGAGTTGCGGGAAGAGTTTCGAAAGTTCAAAACGTCCCAAGAACGCTAATCTGTCCACCATTCTCGTTCGGTGAAAGCATCATCATATAATCGGCGGAAATGCGATGATTTAAGGCGAATAACGTGAGGTCGAAGACCATAAGGAATGCGCCCTGGACGATTAAGGATTGCCCGTAGCCCACAAAGCGCGGGCTATCTTCGCTATGCCCCTTCTGCCAGAGCAGCCCGCCAAGGGCCATATATCCAACGTCCAGACCGGCGTTAAGCAATAACGCCTTTTGCATGAACTCGCCCTCTTGAATTGTTTCTAGCCAATTGAACCCCGACGGCTCCTTGCCTGCCTCTCCAAGGTATCCAAACGTGGCGATGGCCAAGTTAACGATATTCCAGCCCGCGTTCATCTGATGGAAATATCGCCACTCATCGTCTTCGGAAAGCAGGTACCCAGCGGTGCCAACCCCTATATTCGTCAGAGCCCAGCCACCGAGCACAAGCATGCCCGCCTTGTTGGTGGCGATGCGTTGGGCGTTGGATTGACGCGTCACCTCGTCCATATCCTCTGGAGGCGACTGTCCCTCAGCTCGGGAGAATACAAATCCGAGCACGAGCCCAGCACTAAAAAGTATCAACGTTTTCTTCATGCCTATCTGGTTAGTCGAATCCAGAACTAAACACAATTCACTGACTTGTTGACTTCGACATCGAGCAGTCGCAAACTCCAGCGTTTCGCTAAATGAATCGCTGGAGCTCAAATGAAACGCCTTCTGATTGCCCTAGTCCTTCTGCTGAGCGCCTGTGCTCAGGACGTCACCGATATTGACCGCACCCAACCCAACCGCCTCAAAAAGACGGACTTGGACGGACAGTGGTTCGTGGCCCAAACGGTGACAGAAACGCCAACCACGGCGTGGTATACCTTCGTGGGCGACACGAGCTCCATGGAGCGAATTCGTTGGGAGATCGAGGAAGAGTTTCTGATCGCCTATCGTACCTACCCTAAAATCGCAGGCTCTCAGGAAGTCACCGACGACTACACGGAAAGCCCCGTCGCAGCCTATCGAATCGCGTCGCACTTCGATGTTCAGCGCCAGTACAATGCGGCCACTGGCGAGCAGACCAACGTGATTGTGGAAAACTCAAGCGACCGCCCATGGTATGAGCGCGAGTATATGCGCGTGGACTGGTCCACAAACCACGTCACGAACTTCGACTTCCTTTCGGTCTGGCTTGGTTATTCGGACTTCTCGTACTTTGTGGATCGTGAGCGCGGGCTAGACGGCGACGCCATCGTAGAAGGGCGCGACGAAGACGGCTCACTCAACTACTTCGACTTCAACGTCTCAATGATTGTGGAGCCTGACCTCTGGGGTTGTGTGTATTCGTGGTGGGGCTACGCAGCCGAAGACTGCACCAGTGCACGCATCAAGGTTCGAACCGCGTACATGAAGACGCCAGAAGTTCGCGAATACGAGCCCGTTCAATACGACGACCGATGGATGTCCAAATTCGGGTACTTCAGAACCGAACGTTTTGGCTTCGACGACTGGTTGGGCATTCGCCAGACCAACCGCCTACAGCTCGCCAACCGATTCGCGATCTGGGAAAAGGTCTGGCAAAGAGACGAGTCGGGCGAGCTTTCGACTGATTCCGACGGCCGCCCAATCGCGATTCCTATGGAGGAGCGTACGCCCAAACCCGTGGTCTACTATATGTCTCGAGAGCTCCCCGAGAACCTATGGGATGAGGCGCTTGAGGTCGGCCGCGGTTGGGATCAGGCGTTCAGACGCGCGGTGGCAGCCGTGAAAGGGGATGACCCTGCAGACATGCCTCAGATGTTTGTGGTCTGCCATAATCCTGTTTTGGAGGAAGACCCCAAAGTTTGCGGCGGGCCGGGCTTAAGCCCGAACACGGGCGATATTCGCTACAACCACCTCTACTGGGTAGACCAACTCACGCAGGCTGGATTGCTCGGTTACGGACCTTCAGGCGCCGACCCGCTGACCGGAGAAATCGTCTTCGGCTCGGCCTATGTCTACGGCGCTGAAATCAACACCTATGCGAACTACGCCAAGGATATTGTCCGTCTCATCAACGGTGATTTGGACAATACCGACCTGCAGGATGCCGAGTATATCTCCGAAGAATTGCGGCGTAACCTGAACTCTGACCCCTCGCGCCCCAAGGTGCGCTCGGCAGCGCTGAAGAACATGCCCATCGAGGGCGGCATCAGCCGCCTTGCGCCCAAGAAGGCTGGCAAACTTCGCCAACTCAAGCGCCACGGCATCGAAAAGCTTACGCACGACCGCGCCGAGCGCGTACGCACAAAGATTCGGGAGGAGGGCCTCGATGACCTGATGCTCGACCACGAGATGATGATTGGCAAAACTCGCGGGCAGGCTGGACCAGGCCGAGACGTGCCCGAGCATATGAAGGAAGACGTCAAGCCTTCGAATTGGGCGAACAGCCGCGCGCTACGCCGTCGCGAAGCCACCATGATGCAGGCCGCTCGCAAGAACGTCTATCTCTCGGCCTTCGCTGACGACGCGATTCTTGGCTTTGCCACACAACTCAAGGACGAAGATGATGATAGCGTCCGTGAGAAAGTTCAGTCGGCTGTGTTCCGTGCCGTGATGGAGCACGAGATTGGCCACACGATTGGCCTTCGGCACAATTTCCAAGGGTCCTACGACTCCATCAACTATCAGGACCAATACTGGGACTTGCGCCAAGAAAACCTCATAAACTCCTCAAATCTGGACGACCTCTACGAAATGGCCGAGATGACTCAGGCCCAAAAAGACGGCCGAATGTCCGAGTACCAGTACTCCTCGATCATGGACTACGGCATGAGGTTCAACTCGGACATACACGGGTTGGGTAAATACGATGAGGCGGCCATTATTTTTGGGTACAGCGCCGGTACGTACCGTGCCGAGAAAGGCATCGAGCCCGGATTCGTTGAGACCTTTACAAACCCTGGAAACGCACGCACGCTTCTTAGACGTTATGAAGACCCCGACTCGCTCGCCTATCCAAGCCTTCTTGAAGAAATGCACTACACGAGCGTGGTTCAGACCTTTGACTCGCTGGACAATATGCGTGAGCGAACGCTCATGAAATACGATGAGGTCAAGGAGGCGCGCGGTGCTTCGGATGCGCCGGTTGAGGTTCACTACATGTTCTGTTCGGACGAGTGGGCAGGCGCGCTTGTATCCTGTGACGTATGGGATTCGGGTGCTGACCCGTTTGAAATCGTGCGAAATGTGAACACTACGTACCGCAATTACTACCCGCTCCATCACTACCGCCGCGACCGCCCATTCCACTGGTCGGAAGATGTCTTCGCCAGCATGTACATGAGGTACTTCTCGGCGCTGACCAACGTCTACCAGAACTGGGTGTTCTCTTACTTCTATGGGACCGACGATGTTCGCATGGATAACTACTATCTTTTTGCCGCGACCGCTGCGTTCAACCAACTCGCAGACGTGATGATGATGCCCCAGATGGGCGGCTACGAGCAGGATGAAGAGGGCGTTTGGCGCCTTGTGGACTACGCCACGGACCCTTCATACGACTTGAACGTGGACTACGCGCAAGGCCGAAACCTCTACACGGAATACGAGTACGAGAGCGGCTATTATTACTTCGACCGTGTCAGTGAAGTCGGGCATTTCTGGGACTTCCTCGCGGCGAGCTTCGCGCTCACAGATTACGAGACCACGCGACTCGGTGTGGATGATAGCGCCGACGAACTCACCTACTCCATTCCCTGGTACCTCTTCTTTGAGTTCGAACTCACCGATATGTTCAACGGTATCTTCCTTCAGGACCCAGAACTCGCCGGGGCGCGCGAAGTCAACGGGGAGATCGTGATGCCTAAGATGTCGCCGCTTGTCTCCTACGACGAGAACGATAACGAGGTGCTCTTTGACCCCGAAACCGGTGAAGAACTCCCTGCTGTGTTGCAAGGAAACCCGGTAGACATGGACTCCTCGTTCACACAGCAGCTCTACACCGTGCTTTATGGAATGGCGTTCTTTACATCCAACTACTCGTTGAATTTCCCAGACCAGCTCAAGATTTTCAGGCTAGGAAACGGCGAGTCCGTGACAGCTGGCGCGGGCTACGAGCTCGTGACCTTTACGGACCCATTCAACGGCTTTGAGTACGGCGCGCTCAAACCAGTCGGCGAAGATTCGTACACAGGAGCTGCCAGACTTGTGGAGCAGGGCCAGCGCTGGGCCGACGCCTACGCCAATGCCACCGACGACGACGCCGCAAACGACGCCTATTGGGAGCTCCAAGAGACGATCGACCTTATCAATCTGGCGCGCGCGATGTACACATATTTTGGCGTGTCGTTTTGAGCCGGAGCATTTAGATGTCCATTCGGGACCGAGTTGATCAGTGGTGTGTAGATACCCTTGAGCCTGGAGTCTGGGAGCGTATTCGCTCGATGGATGCCGGGCAGAACGAGTACGGCTACGACCCGTTCGGCTTTGATCCCGAGTACCTGAAGTACGTGGGACCGGTGGCGCAATGGCTCTATCGCTCGTACTTCCGGGTCGAGACCAGTGGCATTCAGCAAGTCCCCGAGAAAGGCCGCGTGATGTTGATCGCGAACCATTCGGGGCAAATCGCGCTCGACGGCATGATGCTTGGGAGCGCGTTGCTCTTTGACAGGCGCCCGCCGCGTATGGTGCGCGCCATGGTTGAGCATTGGGTGCCTACGCTCCCCTTTATCTCCACGTTTATGGCGAGGGCCGGGCAGGTCGTAGGAACGCGGGAGAACGCACGCCTTTTGCTCGAGCGAGAAGGTTGTCTCGCCGTCTTTCCCGAAGGTGTTCGTGGCATCTCCAAAACGTATGATAAAGCCTACCAGATGGTGGACTTTGGGCTTGGGTTCATGCGACTCGCGCTTGAGACGGGGACGCCGATCGTCCCCGTTGGAATCGTCGGTGCGGAAGAGCAGATGCCCGCGGTCTACAATGTCAAAAGCGTCGCTAAATTACTGGGGATGCCGGCGTTTCCCGTGACACCTGCGATGTTGATGCTCGGACCTATCGGCGCCTTGCCCCTACCCGTCAAATACCGCCTTCATTTCGGAGAACCTCTGACTTTTGAAGGCAAACCCGATGACGAAGACCGTGTGGTGAGGCAAAAAGTAGAAGTTGTTCAGGCCGAGATCGCAAAACTCATCGAACGTGGACTCGAAGATCGAAACGGAGAGTTCTTTTGAATTGGCGCCTTCAAAAACGAAAAGAACGAATCCTCATCACCGGGATCTCTGGCAGATTTGGCCGAGCTCTGGCACGCCGACTACACAGGACATGTGAAGTCATAGGTGTGGACAGAAGACCGGCACGAAACATGCCGAAAGATGTGATCTTTGAGCGCGCAGATATTCGTCGCCGAAAGTTCGAGGATGTGTTTCGGCGCGAGAAAATCGACGCCGTGGTACACCTCAATATCATGCACAATCCGCGCGAAAGTTCGGCTCTGCACCACGACTTCAATATCGTCGGCACCAAACGGGTCTTTGAACTCTGCTCAGAACATCAAGTCCCAAAGGTCGTGGTTCTTTCGAGCGCAAATGTCTACGGTCCCGACCCGAGAAACCCCCAGTTTTTGCAGGAAGACGCGCCACTTTTGGCCGGAACCAAGTTCGGAGGTATCCGCGACCTCATCGCGTTGGATATGTTTTGCAACACCTTTTTCTGGCGCCATCCCGAGATCGAGACCGTCATCCTGAGGCCCGTCCACATTGTGGGGCAGGTTGATAACGCGCCTTCAAGGTACTTGCGACTTGAGCGGCCGTTCACACTCATGGGTTTCGACCCCATGATTCAGCTCATCCACGTGGAAGATGTGGTGAGCGCCATTGAACGCGCACTGACGCCCGGAATTCGCGGTGTTTATAACGTTGCTGGCCCTAGTCCGGTGCCACTATCGTTGATGTTTGAAAAGCTCGGCCGCTCGCCAATTCCCGTTCCAGAACCAGTCCTCAAGGCCGCGCTCGGTGCCGCATGGTCGCTAAAGTTTAGCGATTGGCCCACGCCGGAGCTCGAACATATCAAGTACATCTGTATGGTGGATGATGCCGCCGCTAGGACCGTCTTGGGGTTCAAGCCAAAGTTCACGATTGATGATATAGTCGAGGAATTGGCAACGCGGGCTCTGACATAGGTCCCGGCACACGTGGACATGACTCAATGCGGAGAGAAACAGCATGACAAATATCAGTTCGACCCTCCAAGAAACCCGTCGTTTTAAACCCGATCCTAGCTTCGCTCAGCAGGCGAACCTCGGCCCGCAGCTTTACCAAGCGCTTAAGGAAGAGGCCGCGCAGGACTACGAGGCCTACTGGGCGCGACTCGCCCGAAAAGAGCTCGTCTGGCGCAAAGACTTCCAGACAACACTTGAGTGGGAAGCACCTTTTGCCAAGTGGTTTCAAGAAGGCGAACTGAACATGGCCGAGCAATGCCTCGACCGCCATTTGAACACGGCCACCAAACACAAGGCAGCCATCATCTGGGAGGGCGAGCCAGGCGAACAACGCACGCTGACCTACCAGCAGCTGCACGCCAAGGTTGCTCAGTGCGCAAACGCGCTTCTGGAAATGGGCGTAAAGGCTGGAGACGTAGTCACCGTCTATCTTCCGATGATCCCCGAACTCGCCATCGCCGTGCTCGCCTGTGCCCGTATCGGCGCCCCACATAGCGTAATCTTCGGTGGCTTTGCGCCAAACGCGATTCGCGACCGCGTGGAAGATGCGGACTCAAAGTTCATCATCACAGCGGACGGCGGCTGGCGCCGCGGCTCGGTCATCGCGCTCAAGGACAACGTGGACGAGGCGCTCGCCACAGGCTGTCCGAACGTGCAAAACGTGCTTGTGGTCAAACGCACCAACAACGCCGTCAAATGGACCGATGAGCGCGACATCTGGTGGCACGATACCGTAGACTCCGCCTCGACCAAACACCAGGCACAAGCCTTCAATGCCGAGCACCCGCTCTTCATCCTCTACACCAGCGGAACCACCGGAAAACCCAAAGGTGTGGTGCATGCCACGGCCGGCTACGCCCTTTGGACCAAGCTCACAACGCGATGGGTCTTCGACCTTAAACCCGAGGACACCTACTGGTGTACGGCCGATGTAGGTTGGATTACTGGCCATAGCTATATCGTCTACGGACCGCTCCAGAACGGCGCTACCATCATGATGTACGAAGGCGCGCCCAACTACCCGGAGCCTGACCGCTTCTGGGATATCGTCGAGCGCCACCAGGTCACCGTCTTCTACACCGCTCCCACGGCGATTCGTGCGTTTATGAAATGGGGCGATGACCACGTGCTAAAACACGATTTGAGCTCATTGCGACTGCTCGGAACAGTGGGCGAGCCCATCAATCCGGAAGCCTGGATCTGGTACCACGAGCTCATCGGGAAGGAGCGTTGCCCAATTGTGGATACATGGTGGCAGACCGAGACCGGCGGCATCATGATCTCGCCGCTTCCCGGCGTGACGACTACGGTTCCGGGTTCTGCCACGCAGCCTCTTCCCGGAATTGACGCGCATATCGTCAGCGGCGAGGGCGAGGACGTCGGCCCGAATCAAGGTGGATACCTCGTGATTAAGAAGCCTTGGCCTTCCATGCTGCGCAATATCTACGGCAACCCTGAGCGCTTCAAGAACGGCTACTACGGGCGCTTCGAGAACTTCTATTTTGCAGGCGACGGAGCGCGGCGTGACCAGGATGGAAACTTCTGGATCATGGGCCGCATCGACGACGTCATCAACGTGTCCGGACACAGGCTTGGAACCATGGAGATCGAGAGCGCGCTCGTGAGCCATCCGGCCGTCTGTGAGGCCGCCGTGGTGCCGCGGCCCGACGACTTGAAAGGCCAGGCCATCGTGGCATTTGTGACCCTTGAAGTTGAAGCCGACGACTTGGAATCCCTCAAAGCCGAGCTCTCTGACCACGTGGTTCAAGAAATCGGCGCCCTCGCACGGCCGGCAGAGATTCGCTTTACGGATTCACTTCCAAAGACCCGGTCTGGAAAGATCATGCGCCGCCTGCTATCGGATATCGCATCTGGGCGCGAGGCCGGTGATACCACCACGCTCGAAGACGCTTCAGTACTCAACAAACTTCGAGACGAAGACTGATGACCTTTCAAAAAAACGTGATTCTGCTGCCTCTGGTGGCGCTCTCTTTGACGGCATGTCAGGGCGAAGACCCACCATCCAATCCACCGGCTGAGACCAATAACTCTGAGCCAGATATGCAAGCTCAAGAGGATGCTCAGCCCGATATGGACACCAGAACTCGGCTCCGAGTCGCCACGTTTAACACCTCGCTCTTCCGAGACCAGGCGAACGGACTCTCTAATCAGCTCGAAGGCGCTAGCCCTCAGGCAGACGAAGTCGCGCGAATACTCGCCAGGATTAACCCGGATGTGGTCCTTCTCAACGAGTTTGACTGGGACGTTGAAGGCCTCGGCATCGCACGGTTTCAAGAGAGATTTCTAGAGCCTGCCGGCCTTCAACCCTTCGATTTTGTGTTCATCGCGTCTTCCAACACGGGCCTACCTTCCGGGTTCGATTTGGACCAAAATGGCGAGGTCGTAACGGTGCCAGGCTCGCAGGCGTACGGGAATGACTCCTTTGGTTTCGGCCTCTTCGAAGGCCAGTACAGCTTTGTGGTGCTCTCGCGTTTTCCAATCACTGGTACGCGTGAGTTTAAAGAGTTTCTCTGGTCCGATATGCCGGATTCTCTCTTGCCGCGGGACTATTACGGCGAGGCTTCGGATGCGCTGCGTTTGAGCTCGAAGAACCACGTGGATGTGACGGTCAATGTCGCAGGTGTTCCGGTTCATGTACTGGCCTCTCACCCGACCCCTCCGTCGTTTGATGGTCCTGAAGACAGGAACGGGCGGCGAAATCACGACGAGATCAGACTCTGGCTCGATTATATCAACAATGAGACGTATCTCGTGGATGATGCCGGCACCGAAGGCGGCCTAGCTGATGAAGCGTTTGTGATCCTCGGAGACTTGAATTCGGACCCGAAAGACGGCGATTCCGAGCGTGGTGCTCTGCTTGGACTGCTCGAGCACCCAAAGGTTCAAGACCCTGAACCCAAGAGTGATGGCGCCGTAGCGAAAGCCGAAGAAGATGGGCGCGCCAACGATTCCCACGAAGGCGATCCCGCCCTTGATACAGCGGATTTCTCGGACAATCAGGTCGGTAATCTGCGCGTGGATTACGTACTTCCATCCACGCATTTTGAGATCATCGAAAGCGGCGTGTTCTGGCCAGCTGGAGGCGGCGAGGGCGCCGAGCTGAGGCAGCCGTCGGACCATAGACTCGTTTGGGTCGACCTCTATCTAGACGCACCATGAAACTAACAATTCCAGTCATTCTCGCAGCCATGTTTGCCACAGGTGTGGTGCAAGCCCGGCCTAATTTGGATGGTACGTGGGACGGGGTGGAGGCAAAGTCCTACACATCGCCCGAGAACCGCGTCAAAGTCTGGTATGTAGAGTCGGGTGACCACGCCGTACTTCCGGCCGACGATGACGGGAACAACGTCCCGGATTTGGTGGAGCTCGTGGCTGCTGAAGGTGACGCGATCTACGCGTATCTGGAGGAGAATCAGTGGCGCCTGCCGCTCTCGGATTCCGAGGTCTTGACCAATCCAGACCTCTACGGCGGGGACGGTCTGATGGACGTCTTCCTGGTGAATTTCCCAGCGGGAGACGGCCAATTTGTGCGGGATGCGTGTCTGCCTGCGACCGCCAACTCACCGCAACGGTGCGCGGGCCATATGCGGTTGGAGAACGATTTCACCGGCACGTATTATGCCAGCGTTGAAGAGGCTGTAGGTGTGGTCCTTTCGCACGAGTTTTTCCACGGCGTGCAGTTCTCCTACGTGGGCGAAATGCAGGGTTGGTGGTCCGAAGGGACGGCAACGTGGTTCGAAGAGATGTACAATCCTGAACAGCGCGACTTTGAGGCGCTCGTCTCGGGCTTTTTTGAGGAGCACGAACGCTCGCTCAACGACAGGACACGCGGTCCAACGGACGGCTTTGCTTATCACGCCGGGCTCTTTCCATACGCACTTTCGCTCGTTCATGGCCCCGAACTTGTGCGCCGCATCTTTGAGCGCATGACCACTGACGACCCTATCGAGGCCATTCAAACGACGCTTCTGGAAGAGGGGACCACGCTCACCGACACCTTCGTGCAATTCGCCATGTGGAACGCCCTGACAGGGCCGCGAACCATCGCGGGTACAGGCTATCCTCAGGCTGCTGATTTTCCGGTGATAGAGCCCTTTTCGTTGGACGGCACACAGAACATCAACTGGGACTTGTCGCTCCCAAGACTTAGCACCCGCTACGGATTCATGAGGCCTTCACGTGACACACAGGCCCGGTTTGTAAACCTCTCCGAGTCCGAATCGAGTTTGAGTATAGTGGTACTTGACCTTGATGCCGGCGAGCTCTCAGTGCAGACAGACGAAGCCATTCTGACTCAGGGCACGCGGTGGATGATCATGGTCGCGAATGGCCACCTAGATACTTTGGATGGTCGTGTGGAGTTCCGAAAGGCCCCTGAAGCCGAACCGGAGCCTGAACCCGAACCAGCCCCAGAGCCAGGCCCCGAACCTGAGCCAGAACCACAAGCCGAGTCAGATTCCGGTGGATGCGCGACCACCGGAAACCCTTTGGGCTACCTTGGCTTCCTGCTCTTCGTGGTTGGTCACCTAAGGCTCAATCGGCGTCGTAAACTGAATGGTCTTCTCAGCCTTGCAGATGAACGGTAGCTCCCGATTCCTCGGGTCCATATGGAACCGCTCCCAAGGCAACATCTTCCAGTCGTTGCTCTTGATACAGGGTACTCTTGCCAATGTTCACAGTCGAGATCGCATGGTGTCAAATCAGGCATTAGCGCTATGGCTAGTATCGAAAATCTTGAAAAACTCGTCCAGGATTGCACCAACCCAAGCCTTGATGACGACCAATCGTTTCAGGATGTGCTGCTAGTTGCACAAGAGATCTTGGTGATAGATGACGATCGCTGCGCCGAGCTTTTTGATGTGAGCCGTTCTTCCGTCAACCGTTGGAGAAACGGAGCAACCGCACCTCGCCGCGTCGTGCGTCGTCACGTCTACTCGGTGCTCCTAAATGAAGCCCAACGTGCGCTAAAATCTAAGTCAAAGCGAGTGGCGGACGCTCGAGCAGGTTCGAGCAGCGAGTACACAACTCGTCGGTGAGTTGTACACATTCCGGTGTGTCGGCCTCGAGCGACTTTTGAGTTGGCTGCAGAATCCGAATTCCCGTTACGAAGTCGATATCGCTTGGTTTGACCGAAACGAATTGCATACTGATCTCAGCGAACTCCTGGCGGGATGCAAAGATCGCTAGTGTGCAACGGGCAGAGGAGTTGAAAGAGGGGCCTCAAACTAGAAAAATTTATTCTCGACAAAACACTTTTCATCCCACTATAATTTTACAGTCACAGCGTGGGGATATGGGGTGAAACGTGTGATCCGAAAAATAAGGGAGTTGCAGGGCTTTGATGCTCGGGGAAAAGTCCTGCTGAAAACGTGCCTGGCCGTCGCTCAGAATTGTCTTGAGGGGTCGGATTGGCCGCATGGACAGGTGTGTTCTGCGGACATCCACCTCAGAAATGAGCGTGGGTATACGGGTGCGCTTCACCAGCCGATATCACGAAGTCATGACGGGGTCTCCCTCGCTACGACTGCCGGTCTCTGGCGTTGGGTGGAAGATTTTAATGAGCCGATAGGTCTCGATGCAGACTTGCATCAAGCCTACCTGACCTTTGAAGACGACGGTTCTGAGCGCATCAACACGCATGACGGGATCGAAGTCTCGGCCAGCCTCTCCAAGGTCTTTGAGCACGGCGTCACGCACGTGTTCCTTGCGCCGCTGAACGGACACAATGGCTCGCTCGAAGGCATGCTCTCCATCTTCTTCGAAGCCCCAGATGCCATGAATACCCGCTTCATCTGGGACGAGCTCGCCTACGAGCTCTCCCTACTCCTGGAGTTGGTGACGCCCTACCTGATAAGCTCGCAGGCGAGCGCGCAGTTGGTGGAGCCTGACGAGTATCTGCCGGTGATTGGGCCGTCGATGCAGCGTAGAATTCAAGTCGCGCAGCATTTTGCCGTCACCGAGGAAATCCTTCTTATCGGCGGCCCAACAGGTGCCGGGAAGTCCCGACTCGCCAAGTGGTGCCACCTTCAATCGCCCAGGAAGGACGGGCCATTTGAGGTCTTGGACCTCATGTCCGTTCCCCCTGAGATGCAGATGGCGGAACTCGTAGGCTGGCAGAAGGGCGCCTTCACGGGGGCAATGCAAGACAACCCGGGCGCGCTCGGCCGTGCGCGCGGCGGAACACTCTTTGTAGACGAAATCGACAAGCTCTCGCGTGAAACGCAGGCCGGCCTGCTTCGCATTTTTGAAGAGAAGATGTACCGCCCGCTCGGATTCCGCGGAGGCGCACAAGAGGCGGACGTCAGGTTCATCATCGGCACCAACGTAGATCTCAAGGAACAGGTAGCCAAAGGCGCGTTCCGCGACGACCTCTACTGGCGAATCAATGTCCTAACGGTCGAGATCCCTGCCTTGATTGAACGCACCGATGAGCTTCGCGACTGGGTAGACTTTATGGTCGACCAGGAAACGCGCGGCCGCGACGTTCAACTCACGGAGGGCGCATTCAGGCGGCTTGCCGTGCAACGTTGGCCGGGCAACCTTCGTCAACTCCATAACGTCATCCGGCGTACCATGGCGCTCGCGGGAATCGGTGCTCGTGGCGACTACGTAGTCATCGAGGAGTTCCACGTCGAACAGGCGCTCGCCCGCGAAGATTCTAGCTACGATGAGCGTTTGGGTTATATCCTCTTGAGGGCCGCTAAAGTCATTGCTCAGCAGATCAAGATCAGCAACCAACATGAGCCGGGAAGCCTGCCGTTGGAGGCTGTGGATGCGCTTCGCGCGCTGGTACTCTTGGAGCTGAGGCAAGAGTTTGACGTGGGTGAGATCTACTGCCTCCTTGGCAAGGAGTCTCTGGTCAAGAATCGCAACCATCAACGGACCTATAGTCGTGAGTTGGAGTCGCTCAAACTTCTCGCGCAGCACTCGCCAGAGCTTCAATCCATCTTGGATTCTTTGTCGTAGCTAAACTCGGTACATCTTCGCCGCGAGAAGCCCGCCAACCAAGGCGATCACGCCCGCCACCACATGATGCATGGTGTAGCCAAGACCGGACGCGCTAAACCCACTCAAGATTGAGCCCACGCCTTGCACCGCCACAACGGCCGAGGCCAGCACGGTGTAGTTCATTCCCGAGTTGTCTGAGTCACTCCAGTCCATCATGCACGCAAAGAGAACAACGGTAGCCACTGAGCCGAGGAAGTTCTCAACGCCGATCGCGATCGCGATGAACGTTAGGTTGACCTCTCCGCCAAGCACTCCAACGTAGATGAGAGCACCGATGGCCTGAAAAATCGCCGTGACCATCAATGCGCGATTTCGCGTCAGTCGGTCAGCCAAAAACGCACCCGCCACGGTGCCGGCAAGCGCCGCGGAAAATCCGATTCCACCCGAGATTCGGCCGATGTCCCCAAGGCTAAGGCCGAGGTCTATCAACATCGGTTTGATCATGCCGTTCGCCAAGGCGTCCCCGAGTTTGAAAGCCGCGATCAGGCCGATGAACCGCAATACGGCCCGATTGGACAAGAACTTCCACATGGAACCAAGCCCAGAACCTAGCCCAATCTTGCGCTCAATGCCCAAGGACTCCGGCTCCTTCATGAAGATGATCGGTACCACACAGAGCGCAGCCACAAATGCCGTAGCCAAGAGCCCAGTCTGCCAGCCGAATGCATCGATGACCCAAAGGGTTGCGGCCCCGCCCACCAACATGCCAAGCCGATAGCCCCCTACCTGAATGCCATTGCCTCGCCCACGTTCCTCGGCCGGAAGAATATCCACGGCAAGGCCATCGGTAGGGATATCCTGGCTCGCATTCAGAAAGTTCACCACCAAGACCATGGCCATCAAGGCTTCAGGGGTCTTCCAGGGATCTACAAAGGCCAAGATCACGAGCGCCAAGACCACCAGGGATTGGATCGGGATTAACCAGCCTCTGCGCCTATGCCCCGGCGCCCAAAACGGGGCGCGGTCGAGCCAGGGACTCCACAAGAACTTCAGAGCCCATGGCGCGGCCAACAACGACGTAAGCCCGATGACCTGAAGTGAAACATTCCCCTGCCGCAAGATCGAAGGAACAGCCTGAGAAAAGAGCCCGAAGGGTACACCTTGCGCAAAATAGAGCGCACTCAGAATACCGAACCTTCGCCAACGCTCAGCGGAACTTATCATTTACGTCTCAGTTTTCTTGCGATCTTCGCCCTCAAGACCTCGACTTCCGGCGGTTTGATCAACGCGATCAGCGCCAGTAACACGCCTAAAAAGACCAGGCCAGAACTACCAAAACTCAAGGCGTAACCAAGCGCGCCTTCGCCGAAATCAAATTGCTCTAAGACCAACCATGCGCCGAGTGCTGCAGGGAGTCCAAGTCCCACGCCTCGCAGGGACCCGAGCCCCACAGGCTTCAGCGGCAGCGAATGCCCCTTAAACCGGTAAAAGCCAACCGTCGCGACCACGTTCATCACCATGCCCACGCTTGTCGCGAGCGCGAGCCCCTGAATCCCCATGCTCTCGTTCAACAACCAGTAGGCGGGCAAGGCCGCCACAGTCACCACCGAGCTAATGATCATTGGGGTCCAGGTATCTTCTCGGGCGTAGAATCCCCGTACCGCCAGTGTTTGTGCGCCCCACGCGGCGAGTCCGATCGAGAAGTACATGAGTAGTTCGGCTGTGATTGCGGCGTCTTCCACGCTAAACGCACCACGCTGAAACACCAGAAACACCAGCGGCTCAGCCACGACAAACAGGCCCGCGCTCGCGATTAGAGAGAAGAACATGACGCGTTGTAAACTCGCGCTCAGCGTCTGTCCGAGCTCGTCTTCTTTGCCTTCGTGATAGAGCCTGGCAAAGAACGGCAACGCAGCCTGCCCGGCTGCCTGCCCAATCACCGCAAACGCGAACATCATGAGTTTTCTAGAGTTCGTGAGCCACGAGATTGCTCCGGACTCGTGCATAGACCCGAAGTAGCGGAGCAGCCATTCGTCCACCGTGACAAGCGAAACGCCGATCATCAGCGGCAGCGTCACCCAGACGAACTTTTTGAACTCGGGATCAAAAGGCGCAAAACGAAACTGATAGGAGATGGACTTTCGCGAGGCCCAGAGCGGGATGGCCAAAGGCCCCAGAAATGCGCCCGCCACCACGCCCACTGCAAACCCCTCAACCCCGATCCACGGGTGAAGGGCCACGCCGCCCAGAATGATGAAGAGGTTGTAGACGAGCGGCATCAGCGCCGAAGGCCAAAAGATCTGGCGCGCCATCAATGAAGCGTTCAGGACGCCACCCACATAGAAAGCGAGCTGCGCCGGCATCACGATCCGAGTCATTCGGACCAAAAGATCCATCTGCGCTGGGTCATCAAATCCAGGGAAAAGATGTGGCACGATCTGCGGTGTGAAGACGATCAGCACCACAGTGAGCGCCAACATCAGCATGCCCATCGTGGTCGCCACTATGGAGAAGAGCCGCCACCCTCCGGCCTCGTCCTCGCGGGCGAGGTACGCCGAAAACATGGGGATGAAGGTCACCGAAAGGGCACCACCAGCCAAGAAGTAGTTCATCAAGTCGGGCAGGGTGAACGCCGCGTAATAAGCGTCCGTAGCCGCTGTGGCGCCGTGCAAATACGCGATAAACACTTCGCGCAAGAACCCCAACACACGGCTCAATAGCGTGCTCGCCGCGAGTATGAGTGTGGCAATAGCGAGCTTGTTCACGACTTCAGCCGAATTCGCCAGACCCGAGTCAACGCCTCCGCTGCAATCGAAGGAGTCATCTTGGATTCGCCGACTTCGCGGTCAGGAAAAGTGATGGGCATCTCGTGGATCGAGTAGCCCGCTTGATAGGCGCGGTATTTCATCTCGATTTGAAAGACGTAGCCAGACGCCTCAATGCCGCTCAAATCAATGCCTTCCAAGACGTGTCGCCGCCAAGCCACAAAGCCGGCGGTCAGATCCTTGATGGGGATACCGAGGATACTACGCGCATAGAGTCCGCCACCCCTCGAGATGAGTTTGCGCACCGGGCCCCAGTTCTCCGTTCCGCCGCCGTCTACGTAGCGCGAACCCACCACCACGTCCCATTTCTCTAGATTCTGAATCATCCCGCTCAGGTATTTTGGTTGGTGGGAAAAGTCCGCGTCCATCTCGATGAGCGCATCCCAATCGCGCTCAAGGCCCCACGCAAATCCCGCCAGATATGCAGGCCCGAGACCCTCTTTGCCCTTGCGGTGCAGAACGTGGATTCTGGAATCCGAGGCGGCCAATTCATCGGCGATTTCGCCCGTTCCGTCGGGAGATGCGTCGTCGATGATGAGGATTCCAACCTCGGGGACGACCTCGTGAATCGCCGCTGTAATCCGACGAATATTGCCAGCCTCATTGTATGTGGGCATGCAAATTAGAGTCTTCATCCGAGCAGGTCCTCACGCGTCAGGTCGAGCTTCTTGAGGATATATTCCACGCTCTTTCTATGAACCCCTGCGATCCGCGCAGCCTTAGATATATTGCCGTCTGTTCGCTCCAAGAGGCCTCGCCAATACGCGACCTCAAACTCTTCAATCATCCGGCTCTTTGCGTCCTTAAACGGAAGGTTTTCGTCGAGTGCGGTCTTGGCCATCGAGTCAGACCCCATGTCTACGCTGGTCTCCTCGGTCGGGATTTCTTGCGAGTTCAGGAATTTGGTCTCGATCTGGTCGCCCTGAGTCAGAAGGACTGCGCGTTCCACAAAATTCTTGAGCTCACGCACATTGCCCGGCCATCGGTGGCGCTTGAGCTTCTCCATGGTCTTGTAGGCGATATCCACGCCGGTCCGGCCAGTCAGCTGCGCTGCCTGCTCAAGGAAGGCCTCAACGAGCATCGGGATGTCGTCTGGGCGCTCACGAAGCGGCGGAAGCTCAACCTTGATGACCGCAAAACGATAGTAGAGGTCTTCGCGGAAATTACCGTCTTTAACCTCTTGGAGGAGGTTTCGATTGGTCGCAGCCACGATTCGAACGTTAGTCTTAAGGGTCTCGTTGCCGCCCACCGGCTTGACTTCACGCTTTTCCAGCGCCCGCAAGAGTTTTGGTTGAAGGTCGATCGGAAGCTCCCCGAGCTCGTCCAGAAACAACGTGCCGCCATTGGCCGCTTCGAACGCACCTTTGCGCGAACCCGAAGCGCCCGTGAATGCGCCTTTCACATGCCCGAAGAGCTCGGATTCGATGATGTCGCGGGCGATCGCCGAACAATCCACCACGATGAACGGACCCTTGGCGCGCGGACTCGACGCGTGAATGCCTTCCGCCACCAACTCTTTACCCGTTCCCGATTCACCCTCGATGAGCACGGTTGCGTCGGTCGGGGCTACCCGTTCCAGTAGGGCAAAAATCTCGCGCATCGCAAGGCTCTTGCCCAACATCTTGCCGAACTTATTCTTGCCGCTGAAACGCACTTCAACGGCTTCGTTCTCGAGCTTGAACTCGCACTCCGTGTCCCCGAGCTTAAAGACCGTCCCGTCTTCCAAAAACACAGACCCGACCTGAAGGCCGTGAACCCATGTCCCGTTCTTGCTCTCACGGTCGCGAAGCAGGTAGCCACGTGGCCCGACCTCGATCTCCGCGTGGAAACGACTCACCAGTGGGTCGTCCAGGCAAAGTCCGTTCTCGGGTGAGCTGCCAATCTCGAGCCTCCGTCCGGCTCCAACCTGCGTTAGACCCGCATTGGCGCCTGAGTTCACGCGAATCGAGTATTTGCGCAACTCCAGCTTTTCGTCGCCATCGTCGAGCAGAATCGTTCTGGTAATATCACTCATCAACACACTCTTGAGCCAAAAATGGCCGCAGATTTTAAAGGGTTTGGGCGCATCGAGCCAACGCTATCACGTTGGTCTTGACGTATCGAAGCGTCAGGTCTGGCCCGCCAAAAAGGGCGTGAATTCCATTACCGTTTCGAAGAATACGTACGTTGGCCACACGGCTAGCCCCAAAGTCCACAAACGACTGAGGTTCCATGTTGTCTACATAGGCTCCACGCAGAACAGGAACAGGATCGTTCGGAGTGCCAACCGACCAGACCACGAAGAATTGGTTTGACGAAAGCTGGATATAGTCAAAATCAACCGGGTATCGAGGAGTAATCTCGGCCGAAACCGAACAATCTGACATCATCAGACCGTCCGTTGTCCGCGCCAGGAATGTCGTTGTATCGTCCAGCGAGCGAGCAATATACGGCGTTGTCGCACGCCGATCGGCCAACGTACACTCCGTCCCATCTAACTCACCCATCGACCCCTGAGCTACTTTAAAACCGAACAATGGTGCTCCATAGACCACCCTCTTCTGAGTGCCGATGGTCGAAATCTCTGCCCCCGCCACATCTAGGTCGGCGAGAGATAGCGCCACACCCTCGTTGAGCGCGTTGCTCTCCACGTTGATGGGGTAGGCTGTGTAGCGAACGGTTTGGGTGTCGCGATAGGTCAGCGCCAAAATCGGGATTCCATCGCGATAGAAGTCAACGGCTTCAACCGGGTTGTTGTCCACAGGAATGTCCACACAGCCATTCAACGTGCAGTTGTAGACTTCAATCGCCCCTAAGTTTCGAACCACGCCCAGGAGGAATCGATCCTCGGAGAGCGCAAGAATGGCCATATCCCTGACGTTCGTGGTTGGATAAGACTCGTCTAGAATGTCGTGGTCCACCTCTTCGGTGATACGACCCACCTTGATGTCCCCCGACGCCGAGGTAATGGCGTAGAAGATGGTGTCACCCAATTGGTCGACTTCAAGGTGATTAAACCCACCACTCGTAAGCTCGACAGGGTTAAGGTTGCACTCGGTCTCCATATCCTCCATGTCGGCCGTCCCCACGTCTGGGGACGTGTCATCCGACATGTCGACTTCGTTATTAGGAGTGGCGATAGCCGGAGGCAAATCGCTCAGCTCAGCGAAGACACAGCCCGTAAGGCCTGATGCGAGCAGCAGTGTGGGAAGCAGGTTCTTCATCTTACTCGGGAGCGGTTAACGTCATGGTTTCCACGGTGACTTCGGCGATATCCTCAGCGAGGAGCGGCAGAGCGATCGGCTCGTTATTCAGCCAGCCCTCAACAAGATTGTCGTAATATTCCGAATCGCGGAAGTGTGATTGTCCACCTGGGAACGAAATCTGACCCTTGAGACCATCTTCAGTGTTCTCAACCACCAATCGCATCGATGGGCCCGCGCCAAAGCTGTAGTTGCCATCACGGATGTTGCTAGGGTTGGAAACATTGACCGCCCATAGGCCGCCTGGGGCAGCGAAAGGCCCGTTGTTGAAGTCCGATGTGATATTCGACAGAAGGTCCGCAGCAAACGAAACCACGTGCAAGCGGCCCCAGATCCATGCGTCGGTATCGGTGGTGAGCTCTTGCTTCAACGATGCGGCTGTGGCCGTGATGGCACGCAACACGATCTCAAGTGGCTCTTCAACCGTCTCTTCCGTGCTGACGTCATCCCAGTAACTCCGAGTAAAACGCTCAGGCGTAATCATCTGGATATAGACTGCTGCATAAGCGCGAGAAGCAGGCACGGTCTTGAGTTCATCACCAAAAATCGAGTCCGCGAGATGGTAGAGCAGCTTGTGAGAGACGGTGCATCCTACGGCGTTTGCCACCTCGTCCGCATCTGCACTTGCGTCGCTATCCGGGTCCGAGCTCGAAAGGCCTGTCGGGCAGGTTCCGTCCCACGCCCGGAGTGCGTTCAGCACCCGGAGCTCGTCTTCATTGAAGTCCACTAGTGCTGTCGAAGTCAAGTTCTCCACGGCATCGGCGATCGCGCGGCCGTAAAAGAGATAGTCATCTCCCTGAGCCGAAACCATGTCTTCAGCGGTCAACGACTCGCCGGCGATGAGGTCCACGATTCGCTGATGCCGGTAGCCTGGGGCTGGGAATGACTGAAGCATGTTGTGCCCGTTGTTCGTCGGGTCGCCATCGGAGAGCGAACCGGTCGCGTCTTGGTTGGCCGTGATGATATGGCCGCGCTCAGGGTTTACGAGCTGTGGGAGGTCTTCGTAGTCCATGAATCCTTCCCATTCGAATCCACCGGTGCCATCAAGTGGCATCCATGTCGGATTCTCAAGACTTGCCCATGGGCGCAGCGGCACAAGGCTATAAGGGAACCACGCAATATTGTCCTCGGTGTCGATCACGACGAAGTTCTGGTTCGTGGAGCGGGCATTGAGCAATGCCGCCTTCGCATCATCAATATTCTCGGCCTTCGCGAGACCGAAGAAGGCGTCGAAATCGCTCGAAACCTCGTGGCCGGTCCATCGAAGCGTCAACGCTTCCGAGTTCGCTGCATCATACTCGATGACTGGACCGTGGTGCGGCACCACGCGGATCGTCCTGGTTACCGGATCTGCGTTCGCAATCTGATACGTGTGCTCGACCTCGATGATATCGACCTGGCCACCATCAAAGTTGACCTTGGTGCCAGTTTCATCCAGCGATTCTACATAAATATCAGCCATGTCGTAGAACACGACGGTGGCGCCCCACGCGATATTGTCGTTCTGTCCAATCAGAATCGATGGGATACCAGCGAACGAGACGCCGGCTACACGCAAATCTCCGCCCTGCGTCTTGGTGTCGAGCGAAACCAGATACCAGAGCGCAGGATTGGTAAGACCAAGGTGTGGGTCGTTCGCCAACATCGCCTTGCCTGTGGCGGACGTGGAGCCATTGATGACCCAGTTATTGGAGCCAAATCCGTCTTGCTGACGGAAAACATCCGAAGGAGCGAGTCTGTCTTGTGCTTTGCGAATAAGGCCTGTCGTAGGGCGAACACGCTCAATTGCGCGCCGGAACGCTTGCAGGTCGGGAAGCTGGGTCAGAAGGTTTTGTCCGGTGTACGGAAGATCGATCAAAGTCGAGTTACCCGTTGCCGAGATTTGGCCGAGAACTTCGTAAATTACGTCGGCTTCCAGATCCTCGGTGTACGTCGCCTGGCGCAAGTCCACGCCTGAGCTGTTCGAGAGGTCGTCCATGAGGAGCAGGGCGCACGCTGCTGTATCTTGTGGTTCCCAGTCTGGAATCACATCCGTCGTCAGGAACGGAAAGTCGTATTCCTCGGAGAGTCGCGCGCCATTTCGCTCGTTGCGCATATCGTCGAGCCACGCGTTCACACCTACGGTATAGGCGTCCACCACAGCTTTCGATTCAGGAGACATGCGGTCGTAGAAGGCCTCTTCAAGGTACTCGCCGTCGCGAGACATAAAGCGTGTGCGGTAGCCTTCGTCCACCGAGAGCGCCAGATTTCCAGCAATCTCGGCCACACGACCACGCGCGATTCGGCGCCTCAAGTCCATCTGGGCAAATCGATCCATCGCGTGCACATAACCCTGGGCTGCGAAACAATCGGAGTCCGAGGCGCATTGTATATGCATCATCCCGTTTTCATCACGACGCACCTCAACCGGAGCGCTCAAGCCAGGAATGTTGATGCCTTCCTCGTCCATATCTGGACCCATGTCGTCCATATTATTGGAGCCATTGGTGCCGGTCGTATTGTTCGAGTTATTCGAGTTATTGTTGTTGGTATTGTTGGCGTTATTCGGATTTGTCGGCGGATCCGAGTCATCTGAACATGCGCCGACCATCAAAAGGCTGGCCAGTACGCCAGTGATTAAACGTTTAGTAACCATAAGAATTCTCCAGTTTTGCCTTGAATGAACCGCTTCGTTCTAGACAACATCCGGCCTCAAGGCAACTTTGGAGCGCGATATTCTGTGCGAGAGTCGCAGAAAAGGTATTGACACCTTAGGCCGCCCTCATTAACGTCCGCTCCCCAACCTCGAGTGAGGTTGTTGCGGTGGGTGTAGCTCAGTCGGTTAGAGCGCTGGTTTGTGGTACCAGAGGCCGCGGGTTCAAGTCCCGTCATCCACCCCTTGCCGAGCATGGACGCTTGGCTGGCGGCGGTATAGCCGCATGCACTCGTAGCTCAGCTGGATAGAGCGCCGGACTTCGAATCCGTAGGTCGCAGGTTCGAATCCTGCCGGGTGCATAAATAAAGATTCCGAGCCGGGTCTTCTGGACTCGGCTCGGTCTCTTTATACGCGAGAGTGGCGGAATTGGCAGACGCGCTGGGTTTAGGTTCCAGTGGGGAAACCCGTGGGGGTTCGAGTCCCCCCTCTCGCATTCCTTATAAATTTGACGTGAACCCCGCTTGTCCACGCGATCGTAAAGAGGCAAATCAATGGCGCACCAAGTAGAAGTCACCAGTGAAACCACCCGCAAAGCTAGCGTTGAGATCCCGCGCTCTGATTACGAGGCCGGGGTTAACCGCGCGCTTCGAAAACTCTCGAACCGTGTCAAGCTGCGTGGCTTCCGCAAAGGAAAGATTCCTTTAAATGTGATGAAGCAGCACTACGGGCAAGCCGTTCAGTCGGATGTGCTCGACGAACTCCTCAATAAATCCATCCAAACCGTGATGGAAGACCTCAAAGAGGTCATCTACGTCGACCAACCTAATATCCAGTCTCTACCTATCGGTGGAAACGACGACTTCAAGTTCACGGTTGAGCTCGAGGTTCGACCAAATATCGATCCGATTGGATACAAAGGCATTGAGGTCGAGCGTCCCGCGATCACGATCGGCGACGAAGAGGTCAATCTTGAACTCATGGCGATTCGCCGCCAACAAGGCGTATCAACCCCGATCGAGGGCCGTGACACCATTCAGGAAGGCGACCTCGTAACCTTTGACTTCAAGGCGCTTGCCGACGACGAAGAACTTCAAGACTTCCAAGGCGAAAACGCTGAAGTTCGCATCGGCGATAGCGTGGCGATGCCTGGTATCGAAGAAGCCCTCACCGGCGCAAAATTTGATGCAACGGTAGTTGCGAACGTCAAGACCGACGACAAATTCCGCGTGGAATCACTTCGCAACAAGACCTTTGACGTGGAAATCACCGTCAAGAAAGTCGTCGCTCAAACCCTTCACGACCTCAACGACGAGCTCGCCAAGAAAGTCAAAATGGGTGAGACCGTTGACGAGCTCAAGGCGAACATCCGTGAGCGCCTCGAAGACAGACTCGCACACGATGCGCGTCATCACGCCGAAGAAGACCTTCTGGATAGATTGCTCGAGCAAAACGCTTTTGATCTTCCTCCTCGATTCCTCGACCAGGACTTGATGCAGACGGTGAAGCGCCAGCTGCAGCAATTCCAAAATATGGACGAGCAGATTCTCAATCAACTCGCGATGTCCATGAAGGAAACCGTGCGCTACGAGCGCGAGCGCGCACTCAAGAGTGATTTCCTCATCCACGCCATCGCGGACAAAGAAGAAGTCAAGGTCGAGAACGAAGACCTTCAAAAGACCATCGAGCATCAGGCTATGCATATGAATGCAACGCCGACTCAGCTCATGAACTTCTTGAGGCAGAACCAAGACGCTCTTCGTCAGATGATGAGCACGGCTCGCGTAGAGAAGACCGTGACTTGGCTTGTCGAGAACGCGACGATCGTGGACATCTCTTGGGAGAAGGCCGAGCGAAAGCGTGATGCACGCGAGAAAGCCAAGCAAGAAGCTCAACAGGCTGCCATGCCCGACTTGAGTGCGATGCAAGAGCAAGCCGAGGCTGCAGACGTAGCTGAAGTTGCCGCAGAGGCTACGGCTGAGGCTCCAAAAGCCAAGAAGTCCAAGGCTAAAGGCTATGATGCCGATGCTGCGAACGAAGCATTCGCTGCCATGACCGTCAGCGACCTCAAAGACCTCTGCAAAGCCAATGACCTCAAAGTCTCGGGCAAGAAGGACGAGCTCATCGAGCGACTCATCGAAGCTGAAGTCAACCCCTGAGCTTCTTTATCACGTCAAACTTGCCTCATTCCGAGGCATCTATTAACACTTCTATGTTTTGAGGGGCCTCTTGGGAATAGCCCGGAGCGTTCTTTGTTGAACTTATCCGAGGCTCGTACCATAGTCCCCGTCGAGCCGATTTTCACCTAAGACTTAACGGATAGCTGTATGGCATTCATCCCCAGTGTAGTGGAACAAACCCATCGCGGAGAGCGCGGATGGGACATCTTCAGCCGCCTTCTCAAAGATCGAATTATCTTTTTGGGTACGCCGGTTAACGATCAGATCGCAAATAGCATCATCGCGCAGTTGCTCTTCCTCGAGAGTGAAGATCCCGAAAAGGAAATCTCACTCTACATCAACTCGCCCGGTGGTAGTGTCACGGCTGGTTTGGCCATCTACGACACGATGCAATATATCAGGCCTAAGATCAGCACGATTTGCCTCGGTCAGGCGGCTTCGATGGGCGCGGTGCTTTTGGCCGCAGGTGAGCCCGGTCGTCGAATGAGCCTCCCGAACTCGCGAATCCTCATCCACCAGCCTCTAATGGGCGGTTTGAGCGGTCAGGCGACTGATATCGATATTCAAGCGCGCGAAATCATCAAGATCCGCGACGTGCTCAATGATGTGCTGGTTCGGCATACCGGCCAAGAGCTCGCGCGTATCCAGAAGGATACCGATCGCGACTACTTCATGAGCGCATCAGAAGCAAAAGATTACGGAATCATTGACCAGGTCTTCGAAAGATCGAAAACTTAAGAACCGGGCCATGGGAATTCGCTCCTCGTGGCACACGTTTGAAGTATGATTGGTCGTGAACTCATGACCTCAGGAAAGCGTTATGGCGAAGAAAGGTCAAACAAATCCCCCAAACCTCTGCTGTTCCTTCTGTGGGAAGAACCAGAAAGAGGTTCAAAAGCTCATTGCCGGGCCTACCGTCTACATATGTGATGAGTGCATCAGCCTTTGTGGCGATATCATCGATGAGGAGCTCGAGCGCGAGGAATTCTCCACCGGCATGAGCTCCATCCCAAAGCCGGCTGAGATTAAAGAAGTCTTGGACAATTATGTGATCGGCCAAGAGCGCGCGAAGAAGATCCTCGCGGTCGCGGTTCACAACCATTACAAGCGTATCGAGAGTAAGGTTGATCAGAGCGAGGTTGAGCTCCAAAAGTCCAATATTTTGCTCATCGGACCGACGGGCTCAGGTAAGACCCTCCTCGCACAGACGCTCGCCCGAATTTTGAACGTCCCATTCACCATTGCTGATGCCACAAGCCTCACGGAAGCTGGCTACGTCGGTGAAGACGTCGAAAATGTGATCGTCAACCTTCTGCAGGCGGCCGATGGCGATGTTGAGCGCGCAAGTCGCGGCATCATTTACATCGATGAGATCGACAAGATCGCTCGAAAGTCCGAGAACCCGTCCATCACGCGTGATGTGTCGGGTGAAGGCGTTCAGCAAGCTCTTCTCAAAATCGTTGAGGGGACGGTCGCGTCTGTTCCTCCAAAAGGCGGCCGAAAGCACCCTCAGCAAGACTTTTTGCAGATCGACACGACCAATATTCTCTTCATCTGCGGCGGCGCCTTTGTCGGTTTGACCGATATCGTGTCCGGCCGCGTGGGCGAGAAGCGTATGGGCTTTGGCTCGGAGACCGCACAGAAAAAGGTCGAAGAAAATCTGACCGAGCTTCTCGGTGAGGTACAGCCCGAAGATCTGATGCGTTATGGATTGATTCCCGAGTTCGTGGGGCGCCTTCCTGTGGTCGCCACGCTCGATGAGCTCGACGAAGACGCATTGATGCAGATTTTGACCCAGCCAAAGAACGCGCTGACACGCCAGTATCGCCGTCTCTTTAAGATGGATGGCGTAACGCTCAAATTTGATGATGGCGCACTCATGGCCATTGCACAGCTTGCGCTCAAGCAGAAAACAGGCGCGCGCGGCCTCCGCTCGATTCTCGAGCGCATCATGCTCACCTTTATGTACGAGCTCCCAGGCCGCACCGATATTGACGAGATCACGATCACGGAAGAGATGATCAACGAGGCGGATGAATCTGCGATTCCGTTCTCGGAAACCACGGCTGAATCAGCCTGAAAGCCTGATCACCACCAGAGGACACGCATGTCGAGAAGAATCCCACTTCTGCCGCTTCGGGACATTATTGTATTTCCAAACATGGTTCTTCCGCTCTTCGTCGGGCGCGAGCGCAGCATCAAAGCTCTCGAAGCCGCCATGGCGCAGGACAAGGAGGTCGTACTCTCGGCCCAGAAGAAGGCTAAGACCAATGAGCCTTCGGCCGACGATATCTTCCGTGTCGGTACCGTAGGTATCATCGACCAGCTCTTTCAACTTCCCGACGGGACCGTCAAGGTCTTGGTGCGTGGAAAACAACGCGTGAAGATCGAGGGGTATCAGGAGAATGATGCCTATTTTGAGGTAGAGATCACGCCGATCCAGGATTTCATCGACCCGGCCAAGGACGTGGCCGCCCTGATGAAGCAACTGCGTGAGACCTTTGAAGCCTATGTAGCGCTCAATAAGCGCATACCTCCAGAGATGTTGAGCCTCGTGGCCAAGATCGAAGAAAAGGCCGAAGATCCAGCGCGGCTCGGCGATACAATCGTGGCCCAGCTCGCCCTCAAACTCCGCGACAAGCAAGAGATCTTGGAGAATGAGGACGTGCTCCAACGGCTCGAGAAACTCGACACCATCTTGAAGGAGGAAATCGATATCCTCCAGGTGGAGCGAAAGATCCGCACCCGTGTCAAAAAGCAGATGGAGAAGTCGCAGAAAGACTTCTACGACAATCCGCAGAACAAAGAGATGGGTGGAGATCCGAACGAGTTCAAAAACGAGATCGATGAACTCGAAGAGAAGATCTCCCAAAAGGCGATGAGCGATGAGGCTCACGACAAGCTCTCTCGGGAGCTCAAGAAGCTCAAGATGATGAGCCCAATGAGCGCCGAAGCCACCGTGGTGCGAAACTACATCGACTGGGTGATCTCTCTGCCATGGGATGAGGTCACCGAAGAAAGGCTTGATGTCGCCGAAGCTCACCAAACGCTCGAAGACGACCATTACGGGCTCGATAAACCTAAAGAACGCATCCTTGAGTATCTCTCGGTGCAGTCGTTGGTGACCGAGCATAAGGGCCCCATCCTCTGCCTCGTAGGCCCTCCAGGTGTGGGTAAGACGAGTCTTGGGCGCTCCATTGCTACCGCGACGAATCGGAATTTCATCCGTTTGAGTCTCGGTGGTGTGCGCGATGAGGCTGAAATTCGTGGCCACCGTCGTACGTATATCGGCGCGATGCCCGGAAAGATCGTTCAAAGCCTCAGAAAAGCTGGGTCGAACAACCCCGTGTTTCTTCTCGACGAGATCGATAAGATGTCCACGGATTTTAGGGGCGATCCGTCGAGTGCTTTGCTCGAGGTCTTAGATCCCGAACAAAACTCGACCTTCAATGACCACTATCTGGACCTCGACTACGATCTCTCAAAGGTCATGTTTATCTGCACAGCCAACAGCCTTCAGCAGATTCCAGGTCCTTTGTTGGACCGTATGGAGGTCATTCAGATCCCGGGCTACACAGACTTTGAAAAGCTCGAGATCTCGAAGCGTTATCTGATTCCAAAGCAGCGGAAAAACAACGGCATCGAAGATGTTGAAGTGAGCTTCGCTCAGGGTGCGATCGGCCGAATCATTGGCCAGTACACACGAGAAGCTGGCGTCAGAAGTCTTGAGCGAGAGATCGGCACCGTGTGCCGGAAGATTGCGCGTCAGGTTGTGGAGAATGGCAAAGAGCAAGAGTTTGAGGTCGATGCGCGTTCGATTCCGAAATACCTCGGCCCGCCCCGATTTAAACACGATACGATCGAAGAGGAAGATCAGGTCGGTATCACCAACGGTGTGGCATGGACACAGTACGGCGGTGTGATGTTGATCTCCGAGGCGAGCGTGATCCCTGGGAAGGGCAAGTTTATCATCACGGGTAAGCTAGGTGATGTGATGCAGGAGTCCGCGCAGGCAGCGATGACCTATGTGCGCTCGCGCGCCATGAATCTCGGCCTTTCACCGGACTTCCACCAGAAGGTGGATATCCACGTCCACTTCCCAGAAGGTGCGCTCCCGAAGGATGGGCCATCCGCAGGGATTACGATGGTAACCTCGATTGTGAGCGCCCTGACTCAGATTCCCGTTCGACATAACGTGGCGATGACTGGAGAGATCACCTTGCGTGGCCGTGTTCTTCCGATTGGTGGGCTCAAAGAGAAGGGGCTTGCGGCTCATAGGGGCGGCGTAAAGACCCTTATTATCCCCAAAGACAATGCCAAAGATATTCGGGAAATCCCCAAGGCCGTGCGCAAAGCCATGACGATTATCGCCGTGGATCATATGGATGAGGTGCTTCAACACGCGCTTGCGATTGAAAATCCTGAGGTTTTTCGAGCACGTCTAGAAAAGCCTCTCCTTCCACCTGATGTTTCGATCGACCATGTTGTCGCAGGACAGCCTGTACTCGACGATTCCAAGGTTCATTAAACGAATTTTTGTGGTCGATTTTTACTTGACGACCCTTAGGACTATCTATAACTTCCGCACTCCGTTTGGCGGTGATCATGCGGGCGTATAGCTCAGCGGGAGAGCAGCTGCCTTACAAGCAGCGGGTCACAGGTTCAAATCCTGTTGCGCCCATCACGACCCTCGAAAGAGGGAAGTACCACAAGGGGTGGTAGTTCAGTTGGTCAGAATGCCGGCCTGTCACGCCGGAGGTCGCGGGTTCGAGCCCCGTCCACCCCGCTTTAGAAAATCGCTCGTTGAGCAAACCGATTCCAGAAGAAATTCTGGATAAACGGGGTGGTAGTTCAGTTGGTCAGAATGCCGGCCTGTCACGCCGGAGGTCGCGGGTTCGAGCCCCGTCCACCCCGTCAAAAAACCCGAAGCTTCACGCTTCGGGTTTTTTATTGCCCATTCACTCAGCTTGGTTGACGGTCTTCGGGTTGTAGACTAACGTTTGCACGTACCCACGTTTTGCCTAATTTCTCTGAGAGAACTTTGATGAAGCAGAAGCTTTCCTCAAGAGTACGAAATGCGACCCTCGTAAGTCTGATCGCCATGATCGCACCACTCACAAGTTGTGGTGATTCGGCGGCGGCTGAGTCCGTATTTCTCTTCGTTATCAACGGCTACACCGGCTCTAACTCCCTCACCATCATCGGGCCCACCGGCACCGTTGCCTCAAGCTTGGCTTTTGGTGACCGCGTTGGACCTGTGGAAGTGAACAGAGCGCTTGGCACTGAGTTTACCGTTCTACTGGACGGAACTCCTGAAGCCATCGACTTGGATCTGGAACTCTTCTCCATGTATCCACAGGAAACGGGAACGCTCTTCTTAAAGCGACGTTCTGATGATGCTGAAGTGGCAGTATCTTTGTACAGACACGTACAAACGATCAGCCCTTCTTGTCAGTTGACCTTCGAAAATGCGCTTTCACTGAACGAAACGTATCTTTCGTTCCCCAGTCAGTTTACGTACTCACCAGAGTTTCGCTTAGACGATATCCAAGAGGGTGGTTACTTTCCTGAGCAAGACCTTACAATTCAAACGGAATGCGGACCTTTGCCGTCGCCGCCTGCGGGTTCACGAATTCCAAGGGACTTTGGTGATATTCAATCGGATCCCTACTTCTTCATGACACCTTGTGAGGATACGATTCTGGAAAACCAACTTTGCCATGTGTGGGGTGACTACGGTGTCGATCTCACAACTAACGTTCTCGGTCGTCCAACCACGGCGGAGTACCGGAATTGCCTCTCGCAAGCAGTTGAGATCAAACAGCCGGAAGTCGATCCTCCACTGCCGTTCCCTCCGGACGATGCTCAAGTACAATGCCCTCCAGGACCATTGACTTGGGATGATGTGAATCTGCCCGAGAGTGCGATTTTGGATTGTCAGGAAAAGAAAGTCTACGAGACGGTCACCGTCGCGCCTGGAGCCGAGTCTAACAATACAGAGTCCATCTACTTCTTTAGCGGTAAGTGCACCCACACATTTAGAATCGTTACACCTGGACTTCAAACGATCTTCGGTCCCGAAGACGGCGACGCACTGGGTAAGCACCAGGATGGAGATTTTGTTGAGACGACCGCGGAGATTTCTCCAGGTAGCGAACACTTCTACATTCTCTTTGGACGTCCTGTGAATCCTTTGGTTTGGCAGTGGGATTCCGGCTCGAACTTTGTCGATCTGGCTGCGTATCCATATTTCAACGGTCAGAACGAGAGAATTGGGGATACGGACTTCCCAGAGTAGTCATGATTTCCTCTTTGCAGAGCGGCGCAAGCCGCTTTCTTTTTTTCTTGGGGGTTCTCGTTCTCGGTGGATGCGAGGTCAGCGTCGAGGCAGAACCTCCGCTTCGTCCTCTTCTCTATACCGAGAATCCTGACGTTTCCCCGGAAGTGGCGGCCGTCCGCGAATCACGGCTCTTGAGGGAGCTCGAGAGTGGTGGGGCATCAGGCAAATGGGGTCAGATGCAGGCCGCGGTTGAAGAACCGCCAGATCTTGGGACCCCCGACGACCTCGGCCGCGTGCTGACAGACGCCGTGTTGGCGCGAGACCGCGCGCTATGGGAAGAGCTCTTCATCCAGCCCGAAGAGTATAACGCGATGGTGCATATGCCCGTGGAGCGGGCAAAGACCTACGTGGATGATTTGATCGCGCAATCGGAAGGCTTTTGGCAGAGCTTTACGCCGCTATCGCCCACGGACGCGCGTCCGAACGGGTGGTCCGAGGTTTTCGAGTTTGATTCCATCGTCGTTGGGGACCCGAGAAGTGTGGATGGAAAGGTAGCGAAGGCTCCGGAGGACGTGGCGCAGTATTGGAATGTGCTTCTGAAGCTTAAGTTTAAGCCCCGTGATGCTCTGGTGGATGTTCGGATCCCGAAGCTTTTGGTGGTTCAAACCGAGGGCGGGCCGATTCACCGTCTGGCATCGGCACCTGAGTCGGATCTTCTGATGCGCGCCATCTTTGAGACGGGTCTGCACCTTCGTCCGGAGCTTCTGAGTAGCAGCGAGTACCCGCTGCCGTTGAAAGTCGGGACATTCTGGCGGTATCGGCGCACCAAAGAAGGGCTGCCTGACCTGAATGTCATCGAAGAGGTGGTGACGGTGGATCACCTCTCTGGCGTGCACCTCGTTCACTTGAGGCAGACCGTGGAGACGCCGGAGCCAACCATCCAGGAGCGGTTCTGGGTTTTGACGCCTCTTAGGGTTTTCGAGTGTGATTCCATCTGCCGCAGAAATATCGAGGACACTACGTGGTTGTTGCGCCACTTTTCGTCCGCGACTCCCGTGTTCAAATTCCCATTCGGCGCCGATACCTGGGCTCAGGGAGCCGTGAAGGTAGAAGCGTTTGGACAGATCGATGTTCCTGCCGGCGTTTTTCCTCAGTCATTTGCGATTTGGCGACACGCCTCATGTCCGGTGACCGAATATGTGGTCTGGCGAAAGGGCGTGGTAGTGCGAGAAATCTCGTGTGCGGATGGGGTAACCAAAGACGCACTAGTCGAATACAGAATACCTCCGGGCTGAGGCGTTGGAAAATTGACACTCTGGCTCCGGACGCGTAGTATTTCAGGCCTAATCACTAAGGTGAATCCCCTTTGGGCGCCCCGGAGCCGTATGCTGGACGACCCGTTCGAGAGTGCAGATCGAGCCGAATTGGAGGAGCTTTCGGAAGCTGTTCGCGATGAAGATGCGCGGCTTCATGTTGTGGCACTTGAGCCCCTTCACCACCACATGGAAGATCTTGCGGAACGCGTGCTGGAGCGCACCTGTGCGGGCCTCATCGTCCTGGATGGTTCTAATCTCGATATCTGGGAGCGGCATTATGGTGCGGCATCGTTCCGTGCCTTCATGAACCGTGTTTCTGCGGCCATCGAAGAATCAAGAGGCAGCGTCCTGAGGATGAATGATGTGGTCTGTCTTGATGCTGACCACGGCGACTCTATCCTGATATTCCTAACCCGTTCACCCGATGAGTCTTTGGGGCCAGCGGTTGATTTCGAGACGATTTGTACCAAGCTCAAGCGCCTCATTTTCTCCCACTTCTTGACCGCTGAGTGGTGGTATCATCAGGCCCTCGAGCAAATGGCTATTGGCAGCGCGCTCATCATCCGCAACGATTCTGTGGACCCGAGACGCGAGATCTACCGCGCCACACGTCAGGCGCGCCACGATGCGCAACTTGCGCAGAAAGAGGTACAGCGCCAACGGCATAGGGTTGTGGGGAGTATGATCGCTCAGCGAAAGATCACCACGCTCTATCAGCCGATTGTGCATATGCGAACGGGTGCCGTAGTTGGGTACGAGGCGCTTTCGCGCGCCGAACCCGTAGATGCCGACAGACTTGGTGTGCACCTCTTCGTGGCAGCTGCTAAGGCCGAGCTCGACGGCGAGCTAGACCAAACGTGCAGGCATCTCTCGATTCGGCGTCGTCCCGAACTTGAGACGGACGTCCAACTCTTTATCAACACGCTTCCCTCCACGTTCTTTGACCCGATGCGTGAGCTCGAAGGCATGTTGGAGCAGTGGATAGATGACGGTTTAAGACCGGAGCAATTGGTATTCGAGATTACGGAGAACATCACGCTCGAACAATTGCGCCGTATCTTACCCAACTTGAGAAAACTCCGAAGTCAGGGCTTCCGGTTTGCGGTGGACGATGTGGGCACGGGCGCATCAAACCTACAGCTCTTGGCCGATGTAGAGCCCGACTATATCAAGATGGACATCTCGTTGACTCGTGGCATCGCCACGAGTGCTCGCAAACAGGCTCTCGGCACCTATCTCTTAGAACTCGCCGGGAAATGCGAAGCCAAGCTCATTGCTGAAGGCATTGAAAATCAGGCCGACCACGACATGTGTTTGACGCTTGGAATGGAGCTTGGGCAGGGCTTCCTCTTAGGCCGCCCGGCCCTTTACGCTCAAACCCAATCCGCGGTTTAGCCCCGCCGATTAGTGCTCAGAACTCAATTTTCTTCGGTTCCGACTTTTGTTCCGGCAGTTTTGGCAACTTGACAGTGAGTACGCCATCCTCAAATTTTGCTTCTGCTCCGTTCGCATCTACATCTTGAGGTAATGGAATAGTGCGTTGGAAAGACCCGAAGAATCGTTCGGTCCGATAGCACCCGTGTTCTTCATTTTCGTTGTGGAGAACCTTTTGACCTTTGAGGTGCAAGGTGTTTTCGTGAACATGGAGCTCGACGTTTTCCTTCGCGAGTCCCGGAAGTTCAGCGCTCACAACAAGATGTGTCCCGTTGTCGGTTACGTCGACACTCGGCCTGAAGGCGCTGGGGCTAAAATTGCCGAACCAGCTCTGGTTTCTGGCACTCCGAGCCATGGGTGCGAACCACTCGTCATTGCCGAAGAACGAGCGCATGATATGCTGCATGTCTCGGTCAAACGCTGAGAACTGGTCCCACGATTCTTGTCGCTTGGCCACCGCTTGATCGGCGGTTTTTGCTTTGTCAGAATGACGGTTGAATTTGAACGGATTCCATTTGCTCAGATCACTCATAATTTCCTCCTTTGTGATGTTTGTGGTGTGGCCGTTTCGGCCACCAAGAAAAACCCTTAGCACGAAGTTTTTTGCGTCAAGTTTCGCTGTAGCAGTTTTTTTATCTGCCGCACCAAGCCTAGTGGAGGCGAGGTCCAACCGTCAGGGACACATCCCCAATGGAGGCGCGTTTTCGTGTGATTCCTGCCACGGCTTGCAGAGTCTAGAGCCAGAACATTTGACACCGTTTGGGCAAGACGTTTTGCAGAATATGGATGCCGGCGTAGTGCAATGGCAGAACATCTGGATGTTGGATTCTGACTCAGATGGCTACTCCAACGGGTTGGAGCTCAACGACCCGAACGGCCAGTGGCGCCGAGGTCAACCCAATCCGGTGGGACCCATTTCGAATCCCGGGATTCCAAATGTGGGGATCTGTGGGGATGGCGTTCTGGAGGGCGAGGAAATTTGTGAAGGGAATGAGCTGATCCAGTGTGGCGAACTTGGCCTGGGTTCGGGTGAGGTGGAGTGCAAGGACTGTAAATGGGACACGTGGTACTGCGGCACCTGTGGCGACGGCATCATCAATCCGGAGAAAGAGGAGTGCGATGGCTCCAATTTTGGTGAGAGGACGTGTGCTGACTACAATTTCCGAAGCGGTGAACTGACGTGTTCCGATAGGTGCAGAATCGAAACCACCGAATGTGGCGACGAGGCTCCGGCGGTGTGTGGTGATGGCGTTCTTTCGCGGGGTGAGCAGTGTGATGGTGACCTTTTTGGAGAGGTAGATTGCGCCCGTCTGAACTTTTTGGGTGGCGATCTGCTCTGCACCGCGGATTGCAAGTGGAACGTAGAGCGCTGCATCGAGAGAGATTACGACTCGCCGGACATAGACGTTGAGGTTGGGGAAGATATGGGCTCGCCCGAGGCTCCTGAAGAGCCTGAGAGTGAATCAGGCTCTGGATGCACTCAAACTGGCCGACATGCTTCTTTGTGGTGGCTGCTAGTCTTCGTGTTTACCCGCAACCTAAGGGCTACCAGGGGTCGGAATGGGCAGGGTTATTGAGGAACTCTTCGTCGGTTAGGGCGCGAAGGAAGTTCAGCAGATCTTCACGTTCGGACTCGCTCAATTCGAAACCGTTGACAAACTCACTCTTAAATCGGTTTTGCGCGCCGTCCCCAGCATTGGGGCCATCTTCCGTGAGCGTGCCACCACGCGCATAATGGTCGATCACGTCGTCCAAAGTCTCGAGACTTCCATCGTGCATATAGGGAGCCGTTACCGCGATATTGCGCAGGGTAGGGGCCTTGAAACGCCCGGAATCCTCGAGGATTCCCGTGATTTCAAACACGCCACCATTTTCAGGTGGGTACGCTCCGAAGCCGTCTACGTTGTAGAGGCCGTTGTTGTGGAAACTCGGCTCGTCAAAGACCAATCCCTCATGCGTCACAGCGTCCGCTAGCGAGAACCCACCGTGACAGTGGAAGCACTCAAGACGCTCCGAGAAGAAGAGGTCCATTCCGCGTTTTTCGGACTCTGAGAGGGCATCTGATTCGCCCGCTTGATAGCGGTCATAGGGAGCACCCGCCGAAATCAAAGACCGTTGGAAAGAGCCGATGGCCTTGGTCATGGTGACCAGAGTGATGCCTTCCCCCGGAAATGCGCGTTCGAAGAGGTCCTCATAGATAGGATCTTCGGAGAGCCTCCCTAAGACTTCTTCTTGAGCACCAAGCCCCAATTCAACAGGGTCTTCTCCAAAAAGGGGTACGAGCATCTGGTCTTCGAGTTCAACCATGAGCGGGTTTCCCCACGTCAGCACTGACGCATAGACCACATTGGCGAGGCTCATGGAGCCGCGAGGATGGACCTCACCTGTGCTACCCACAGCGCGGGCCCTTGGGTCCGAAAATGCGTTTTCTTGGACGTGGCAACTCGCACAACTCTGCGTCTGGTTTCCAGAAAGACGCGTGTCGTAAAAAAGGTGCCTGCCTAGCTCTACTTTTTCATACGTCATGGGGTTGTCCGCAGGGATCTTTGGCTTCGGAAAATGCCCGGGAAGGACCTCGTCCCAATCAAATGTACCCGACTTTTCAACCTCGGAGGTCGTGTCGTCTGTACAGGACAAAGAGAGTAGCGCTAGAATCATCAACCATCGGTTCATAGCCAAAAGAACTATCAGACTTGAAGATTTATGCCGAGTCCTAAGGGAATTGTACAAACGAGGGGCACGCTGATCTATCTGATGTTCTTTAGCTCAGGGGTCGCCTCCCTGACGCTGCAGGTCGTCTGGTTCAAATACCTTCAGTTTGTGCTCGGTAGCTCTACGGGCGCGGTCTCAGTGACCATCGCGAGCTTTTTTCTAGGGCTCTCGCTTGGGGCGAGGCTTGGAGGAAGTTTCGCGGACCGAACTACAAACCCGCTTCGTGCGTATGCGGGTGTGGAAGCATTCATCAGCGTTCTGGCGCTCGGAATTACGGTGCTCCTGAGCAATTGGGCAGCATGGGTGGGGCCTCTTCTCGGACTCCTCGCTGCGGATTCGGCGCTCAAACTGCCCATGACGGTTTTGATCGGCTTTGGAACGCTCCTTCTTCCGACTATGGGTATGGGGGCGACCTTGCCGTTCCTCGCTCGATTTGTGGTAGCCGCACGCGATGAGCTCGCCGCCAAAATCGGGGTGCTTTACGGCATCAATACTCTGGGTGCGGCAACCGGTGCGCTGGCGGTGGGTTTCGTGCTCATCGAGTGGCTCGGAGTCATGGGAAGCGGACTTCTCGCAAGCGCGCTTTATCTCGGGATTTCAGCCCTGGCCTTCCTTTTGAGCCGCGCACCCCAGGCAGAAGTCGGAACAGGTGAGGCCGAAGAAGACGCCCAGAACACGCTCGATGCCCGCACCCGAGGCATGTTGGTAGGGATTTTCGGCCTGAGTGGTTTTGTCGCGATCGCCTACGAGGTCATCTGGTTTCGGATGCTCAGCCTGGTGTCGGCCCGGTCAGTCTACGCTTTCTCGAGCATGCTCGCCGTCTACCTTCTGGGCCTCGTCTTAGGATCCTTCATTTGTGCTCGATTTCTCGCTCATAAGAAGGATGCCCTGCTCTCGAGTTTCGCGCGCGTCCAGATCCTGATTGGTGCAAGTGCGCTTCTAAGTCTTGCGATGATGGGCAAACTCAACACGATCAAGGCGTTGAGCGTGAATGCGTCTCTTGCGCTATTGCCACAGAGCCTAGAGCTCCACCTCGCTGATATTTTGTCGGTGAATCTCGTCAGTCTGGCAGTGTTTGGGCTACCCACTACCCTCATTGGCATCGCGTTTCCTCTGGCGAGCGAGCTGACGATCCATCGTGTTGGGGTTGTGGGAAGTGGGCTTGGAAGGCTCTATTCGTGGAACACGCTTGGTGGCGTTTTGGGTTCGCTCGGAGCTGGTTTTTTACTCCTTCCAACCATCGGAAGTTTTTGGGCGCTGGTGTCTATGGTGGCGCTAAACCTTGGTCTCGCCGCACTTGTGATTTGGGGCGCGCGCCTTAAAGACGCGGTCATGAAGCGCGAGCTCGCGGTAGCGCTCTTAGCCAGTATCGCAGTGGTAGCCACCCTTGGGCCTGGCTATATCAACGCGCAACTCACAGCCTTCAATCACGCTGAGGTGCTCGAACTCAGGGAGTCAAAGGACGCCACCTTTGTGGTCCTCGGCTACGACATGGATGGCCCGGAGCCTTTTGTTCAGCTCCTCGCCAACGGCACGAGCTATGCCAACAACTCGATGATCGGGAGGCGCTACATGGGCGCGTTGGCGCACCTTCCTGTGCTTCTGCATCCGGAGCCTAAGAACGCAGTCGTGATTTGCATCGGCACGGGGACGACGGTGGGGGCACTTACGACCTATCAGAGTTTGAGCGAAATTCACGCCGTGGACCTCTCTAAGGAGGTCTTTGAGTTTGCGCCCCATTTTGTGCCGGTGAACGAGAGTTTCCACACAAATTCTGCGGTGCGGAAAATTGCTGCAGATGGTCGCCATTATCTGCTTTCGACCCAGCAAACGTTCGATGTGTTGACCTTTGAGCCACCCCCACCGATGGATGCCGGCGTGGTCAATCTCTATTCGGAGGAGTTTTATCAAATCGCGAAAGAGCGCATGGACGATCAGAGTGTAATCGCTCAATGGGTACCGATGACCATGGCGCGGGGCGACCTCTCTAAAATTCTCATCAAAGCGATGTTTGCAAACTTCGACCACGTGTCTTTGTGGGCGACAAATCGGATGGAGGGGGTTGCGATTGCCTCGAAGCACCCATTGAAAATCGATGAGGCGGCGCTGGCGCTTCGAATGAAGGAGCCGGGCGTTTATGAAAATCTCAAGGCTATTGGACTGGAAGAACCCGAAGACCTTCTCGGCACCTTCATCGCCGCCGATGACGCACTGCGTGCCTGGGTGGAAGACGTGCCGAGCGTCACCGATAACAATCCCACCATTGAGTACCACCGAAGCTTTGAGCTACGAGCCCTCCAGCCCGACGATCTTCTGGGGATTCGGGAAGACGTGAGCAAGTATTTGACGGCTCCGCCATCTGATCCCGCTGCTTTGGAAGCCGCCCGGCAGGCCGTGATGCTCAGCCACCGAGTCTTCGTGGAGAAGGATGCGGTGAAGAAGGGGGCTTTGGCAAACGAGGCACTTGAGTTAAGACCAGACAACGCGTTCCTGCAGTGGCAGGCCGAAAAATCACAACCTTAAGGAGTACGTCATGTCTAACGATCCTACAGCAACACCATCTGATGTCGCCGCCCCACCCGCAGACGCAGAGACCACGGCATCTGGCCTCGCGACCAAAGTCCTGACCGCAGGGCACGGCTCAGAGCACCCTAAGGCGACGTCAACGGTCACCGTGCACTATGCCGGATGGACCACAGACGGAAAGCTCTTTGACGCCTCGTACAAGCGTGGAAAGCCTGCTTCCTTCCCACTCAATCGCGTGATCGCCGGGTGGACCGAGGGGCTTCAGTTGATGGTCGAGGGCGAGCGTCGTCGCCTCTGGATCCCACAGGACCTTGCGTACAAGGGCGCACCTGGTGTTCCAGCAGGAATGCTGGTTTTTGACGTCGAACTTCTTTCGATCGGTTAGAAGGTTACTGGAGTTGGGGTTGATGCGTTAAGCGTCGTCCCGTTTCCAAGCTGACCTCGGTTGTTTCTTCCCCAACATTGCAGACTGCCGTCTTGCAGAAGTGCGCAGGTGTGAGTGCCTCCAACATCGAAGGTGGTGTTGGCGGGTAAGCTCACGAATGTGGGGCTCGATTGGTTCAGAGTGCTCCCCGTTCCGAGGCGACCGTCTTGGCCGAATCCCCAGCAAAAGAGCTCGCGAGACGCATTGGACGAACACGCATGGCGTTCGCCGACGTTTAGGAACCCAAGGGAGCTGAAGATGGTGCTTGGGTAGGGTCGGTCAAGTGTATCGCTGAGTCCCAGCTGGCCGTACACATTGCCGCCCCAACACGAGATCGATGCCCCGTCTCTTAGGCAAGTGAAGTCCCCTCCTACTCCCACATATTGGGCGTTCGACACCACAGACCCTGCGGAATTGTAGACCTTCCCTGCGTACGGTTGCGAGAATGTAGTTTGCGGATAGCGCCCGAGTTGGTTGTAATCGTTTCGGCCCCAACACGAGATGGTGCCATCCGCATGCCGAGCGCACGTGTGAGCCAAACCGGCGGAGATCTGCGTCACGTTGCTGATCGCGAATCCGTTGGAATCGGTGACTCGGATTGGAGTGGAAGAAAAAGTACCCAAACTTCCGTAACCGGTCTGGCCGTATTCAGCATCACCCCAGCAGTAGACGTCTCCGTTGGCAGTCAGCGCGCAGACATGGCCGGTTCCGGCGTCGATGGCAGTAATGTTTGTCAGACCCGCTACAGGCGTAGGAGTAAGGACATCGCCTGTAGTGGTCACTCCAACTTGTCCCTTTAGATTTGAGCCCCAGCAAGAAACTGTGCCGTTCAAGAGTAGCGCGCATGTGTGATAGCCGCCCGCGACCACGTACTCGGCTTGGAGGCCTGGGACCACGGTTGGGGTCGTGCGTTGGGTTCGCGTGCCATCTCCGATTCGACCGTCGGTATTCTCACCCCAACAACGCACCGAGTCATCGTCCATGACTGTGCAGGTATGTGAGTAGCCGACTGAGAGAGTTACGGGCGCAGGTCCCGACGGTTGCGCTTGGCAGCCACTCGTATCCCAAGTGCATGAGCTCGAACAACTCAGTGTGCCGGCCGGTTCTCCAAGGCCTGTACATGTTCCGCCATCGAGGTCTGTTCCATCGCAGTTCTCGGGTGCTTGGCGGATCCCATCACCGCAATACGCGGTTAGGCCAGCGGTGAATCGGCAGTTTGAGTTGCAAACTTGGCACGACATTAGCCCATAGTCGCATAACCTTACGGGGTCTTGGCCTTCGTCACACTCCTCGCCGGCACCTCCTTGTACAGTCAAATCACCGCAAAAGCCCGATACCGTCCCTTCAACCCACGTACACGAGGCCGAGCACACCTGGCAAGAGGTCTCGCCGTATGCGCAATTGAGCTGGAGGGTGCCTCCATGGTCGCAGTCTTCGCCCGCTTCAATGGTGTCATTTCCGCAGGTTGCTGGGACTTCGCAAGCCTCACAACTTCCTCCGCAATCTACCCCAATCTCGTCGCCGTTTCTGACGCCGTCGTCGCAGGAAGGCTCGTCTATCGAACACTCAAGTTCGCAGGGGCCTCCACAGTCGGGACCTTCCTCAGCGCTGTCTTTGATGCCATTCGTACACGAGGGAACCAGGCAGACCTTGAGCATCTCATTGTACTCTTCGTCTTCTTCACACGCGTCAGGGTCTTGAGTCTCCACGCACTCGGATTGTACGCAGGTGAAACCTTCCTCACACTCAGGCGCGCAGCCTTCGACAGGGGGTTCTTGTGTGGGAGTTTTTTTTGTGACTGAGTCGCCACAACCGCTGATCAATTGAAAGGTGCCGGCGGCGATGACCAAAAGAACTGTGTTGAGTTTCATGGATTATCTCTAGCGCAAAAATAACAGAATCTTCTTGGTTTTAGCTCTACTCGGGATGGGCTGATGGTTCAACTGAACGAATCTGAAAGTTTATGTCCGCGCATGCGCTTCTGCGACTTCAGTTTGTCTTTCTTCTGTCGGGTTTTCTAAGACTTGGTTTTGCTCAAACCAGGCTGCGTTCATCTGTGGAGGACGAAGCCCTCCTCTACGGGTCAACTCCGGGAAGCTGACCCAGATTGACCCTTGTACGCCTTTTTCGTGGTCGATCTCGGCGCCGAACTCCACAAGCTCTTGATTGGTGAACTTGTCGAGGCCCACAAAGGAGCCGCTCGCGTGTTTGGTCGCGTATTCTAGCTGCTCCAAAAACCTGCGCCGCTTCTTAAAGTCATCGCGCTCGATCAGGTTCAAGACGATTCGTCCGAAGTAGAGCATGAGCGGGAACGCGCAGAAGCCGGCGAAGATAAAACGCAAGATGAACGGAATGCCGCTCAGCGTAAAATCGAGGTCGGCTACAAAATTGATATAGGCCGGGTTGAAGGGCGAAGCCACGATTCCCAACCAGCACGCAACGCTAGCCGCACTCACCCAACGCAAGTCCAGGCCTTCAAAAGGTCCGGGCGGCGAGGTCTCGCGAGCCCACGCTGCCTCTGGAACCTCAGCCTTTTCCTCGGCGCGCGAGAGCTCCTCGAACCAGACGTGCAGATGGCCGTCTTCGTCTACCGCCACATCTCCGCCGTACTCGGCAATGACTTCCGAGAGCTGTTCAGATGCGTGATCGAGACTCCAGCCAAAAACGCGGACTAGATCAGCGGTCGTTATCACGCCATTTTGAGCACGAATCAAATCCACGACTCGCTTGAGTTCACTTACCGGCGAGGTGAACGCTCGCCCCCATAGGAAGAGGGCCACTGGGTCTTGTGGGCGAAGCTTTCGGTAGTTTCGCAAAACCTCGATCTGCAGTCCGATTGCCACCAAAACTGCCAGGGGTATCCAGTAGAGGTCTTCGGCCGTCCACCTTTCCCAGCCGAGCGCAATCCCGGCCAAGACTAGCGGTGGCAGCACAACGGAGATACTTCGAACAACGAGCTTCAGGATGAGAGCCACCGCGGCGAAACACAGGGTGCCACCACCAATGAGGTAGAAGAGGTCGCCTTCGAGCCCAAGCTCAACCATGCGTGCCCCCACAAATGCCGGGCCGATCAGGATTCCGAGGCCGATCAGGTAGCTGAGTTGGCTTGTAAAGAGGTCCGCCACATAACTTAGGGCGACGCGAACCTTGGGGCCCAGGCGTCGTCGTCCGCTCGGAGTGGCCTTCTTGAAAATATAGGCTGTATCGGCACCAATCTCGGTGATCGTCGCCCGGTTTCGGAGTGCCAACGAGACGAGTGCTTCGCGAGTTGTCTCTAAAGGGAGACCCGTGGTCGCAGCGATATCAGCCGCCCGGAGAGGCACCTCGAGGCGTTTTTCCACCTCGGAGGCCACAATACCGATGGCTTCGGACGAGAGTTCCGCGCTTAACTTGAAGATCTGCATTCGAGGATTCTAGCAGACCTAGTATTCGAATTCTCCAAAGAATTCGCGCATTGGCTCGAGGTAGTGTTCTTCCCAGCCCTCGAGGTAGTCGTCGCCGTCGCCGGCTGGAAGGCCCGTGTGGAAGAGTTGGAAGAGGCAGCCGTCATCATCGATAGGGAAGAGCAAGATCTCCACCGTGGAATCGGGTGCATCCGCGGGGAAGTCTTTGGAGCGCCACTTCTGGACGATTCGGCGATTTGGCTCGAGCTCCACGGTGACGCCCTCGATGTAGCCGTCTCCCGCACGAAACTTGCCGCCAACCTTCCCCGAAATCTCGCAAGCCACACCGGTCATTTCAGAATGTAGTTTGGAGCTAAGCCAGGCCTTGTAGACCTGTTCTGGAGGGACATCGAATTCGGTGGTGATTTTGAGCTCATCCATACTGCGCGTGCTCTTATTCGGGAGTGTGAATCTCTAGGTGTGAAAAGAGGTTTTCCATCACGTCGGTCCCTGGCTTCCTGATGTCTCTCAAATCGTGGAGTTCAGGCTTGCCAGGAGGGTACCAGACGCTGAATTCGTAGCCCTTGGGGATGACCCCACGCAAGGGGAAAAGATCTTTGTACTCACTCAAAGTCAGCTGAACCCTGAAGTCCTTCCGAGGCTCGAGAGTCACGCCGGGAATGAAGATTACGACATAGGATTTCTGAGTGACTTCACGGTCAAGCGCTCCGATTCTCGCGCCTTCTTTGACGCGCTTCATGGCCGCTTCGTTCTCGCGAATATCGATGCCATGATCTTCTTTGAATTGCGCGACGATATAGTCGATCAGGGCCTTTTGACGCTTCGGCATCTCTTCCTGGTCTCGAATCCTCTCAAGCGCGGCATAGTCGGCACGGCTTAGCACCCGCTTATGCTCGCGCAGCGAAGAACCTGCCGCAAACACATAGGTCAGGATGTTGACTGTATCCAGAGTGCCATTTTCGGTCATGACCTGTTCCTGGCGCACGCTCTTGACCTTGGCGGTGGCCTTTTTCCAGTCGGGTTGAGGCGCATTCCACGCGTCGTGATTGACCCTCGTCCCAACAAGACCGAGGTTCATCAGGAGGCCCGCGCCACCGATGAATAGCGCGAGCTGTATAGACGTGTTGACTCCAACGAGAAGTGCTTGACCTACGTATGCTATCGCTACAACTGCGGTGCTGAGTGCTATCAAAACCAAGAGGAGATAGCCGATATGGGCTCGCTGCGACCCTTTCTTCTTCAGTTCCTTGATGCGTTCGCGCTCACGGTCGAGAATCTCTTGTTCGAGCTTTGCAGTGTGAACGAGGACCCCGCCTTTGAGCCCGCGCAAGTCTTCCAAGACTTCGTTGGCGCTCTTGAACCTATCTTCCAAAGAGGGTGCACACATGCGTGAAAGCAAGCGTTTGAGATTGTCGGTTCCCCGAACGCCCTCAATGAGTCGCTTGATATCATCGCCGTGCAAGTCGGTAGGCGTTTGGCGAGTCAGGCACTCCACGAGCGTCACACCGAGCGCATAGACGTCAGTGGCGGGGAGTGAGCGCCCCATGAGCTGCTCGGGTGGCATATATCCATAAGTGCCGATGATCGTTGAGCCGCCGCCCATGGTGAGTCTCACCACTTCACGCACGGCCCCGAAATCCACCACGACCGGCGTTTCTTTGGGGTTGATGATGATATTGGCGGGTTTCAAATCGCGATGGACGACCGGCGGAGTGCTCGTGTGTAGATATGAGGCCACCTCAAGCAAGTGTTCCGCGAGCTGGATGAATTCGTCGTCGTCGAATCGATGCCCCGAGTCGATCATATCCCTCAAAGTCCGCCCCTTCACGTAGGTTTGGGCGAGAAAGTAACACATCGACTCGCCTTCACCCTCGTGAAACGCGTCTAGATATTTGGGGATTTGGGGGTGGTCAAGGCGCTTGAGGACAGCGGCCTCGCGCTCAAACATCTCGAGGTCCTTGATGGTGGCAAGGCGCGACGGATAGAGTGCCTTGATGGCCAGCTCGGTATGTGTCTGAGTGTCCACGGCGAGGTAGGTGCGGCCCATCGCGCCTTCGCCCAGAATGCCTTTGAGCTGATATCGCCCGTTTTGAAGGCTTTGGGGATCGTTCGGGTCGAGTGGGGTCATCGTGCCTTCTCCGCAAAATAATCGTAGTCGTCCTTGAGTCCGGGCACTCCTTGGAGGGCTTCAAGAGAGAGTTCAGTCACGCGACTTGCGCGGTTTCGCTCTCGAACTTTGAGGAGCTCTTCGAGTGTGCCTTTGAGGGCTCGTGCGTTGTACCTTGTCGGCGCCCGTTTCTCAAAATCGAATGCGCGAGCCATCGCACGCTCAAAATGGGTCCATTGGCGGGTGGCTGCGCTCGCCCAGAGCAAGGCGTCGTGAATCTGTACGTGGATTTGCTCTTCTGCAACGAGTCGCCGCTCGAGCTGCAAAAGAATCTGCAACGCTTCGTCCCAACGCCGGCACTGCAACATGGCGCGAGCCGTATTCTGAGCTGCATCGAGCGCAAAATGCGCCTCGGGCTCAAACGTCCTAAAGATATTCCACGCGCCCAAATGTTCCTGGAGCGCGAGCTGGAAATCATTTCTCTGATCCGCGAGAAACCCATTCAGCGTCTTAAACCGCGCCTCGTGCAGGAAGAAGCCGTGCGTGCGGCAGAGTTCTACGCCTCTAGAGAGCGTCGATTCCGCATCAGGGTGCTCAAGACCTAGAAGAGCTTGCCCTATCAAGAGGTACGCACGTGCATTCTTGAGTGGGTCGTTCACAAGGGCGAGTGCGATTTCAGCGTTCTCAAGGCTCTCGCTGTGGCGATTGAATCCCTTGTAAATCTCGGCCATTTCCAACAAGCATTCGCCGCGAGTCTCATCGTCGGGGGCCATCTCGAGCCCCTCTTTCACAAACGGGATGCCATGGACCGCCATGCTTTGATGCACGTGTGAAAGCCCAAAACCCGCAAGGGCTCTGGCCATGGCGGCGCTAGGTGGATGTGCGCGTCCGGCTTGCACAGCCTCGTTTAGCAAGCGGGTGCCGTCTTCCAAATCGTGGCGGCGTGCACTCTCGAGCAGGACTCGCCCATGGGCCGCCTTTATGTCGACCCAGACCGCGTCGGATTCCGGCACTCTCGAGCGTTTCAGCGTGTACTCGAGCATCTCGCAAACGGCCACAACATTGGAGAGGAGCCCGGTGGCGCGCTCGCGTTTGAGCGCCTCCATTAGACACATTTGCGCAAGCGGAAGCTGCCCGCCTTCCATGAAATGACGGGCCACACGCGTTGAGAGTCCCGGATGGTTTTGCGCATAGCGACTCGTCAACATCCGCGCACACGTCAGGTTGATTCGTTTCCAACGCTTCATCTCCACTGAATGCGCGTGAATCGAGTCCCGCAAGAGTCCGTGTACGAACGAGAATCCACGCTCACGGGATTCGGCGAGGCGAGTGTCCACCAGGGCCTCAGCAAGCCCACCAACGGCCTTGAGACCAGCCATCTCGCCGGCATGCAGCCATTCGGACTCGTCAACATCACGTCCAAGCGCCGCCGCAAACTCCAGCCAACGCCAGACCGTATCGGGGTCTGAAGGGGCGCTGAAGGTCTTGTGTTCAAGCTCGCGCGACTGAGCCAGTTCCTCCACTAGATGTTCAAGCCTTGAGCGCCAGAGCCCTCCGATGGTGTCTGGCGGAGCGATGTTCTCATCTTTTAGGACCACCTGGCCGTTTTCTTCGGCTAGCACGCCCTGAGCTAGCCAGAACTCAACGACCTGCGTGGCAAAAAGAGGACTTCCGTCGCAGCGTTCCCTCAGGATATCCGCGGCTTTCCCCGTAACCCCAAGCCCGCTTTGAATCAGGAGATCAAAGGATTCGGGATCCATGAAATCGAGGAAAAGCGTATCGATATGGGGCTTATTTTCTATTTTCTCGAGCGCTTGTCTGTACTTCGGGTCTTCGTCCAACGATTCTTCCCGCACCGTAAGCAAAAAGAGCACGGGCGTGTCTTCATCGTGGCCGTGGATATACTCGATGAGCGATGTAGCTTCGCGGTCCCAAATCCCGTCATCGAGCCAGACGATCGCGACCTGGTCTTTCGCTGCGCGCGCAAATACACGGCGCACCAACTCGAAACGTTGTTCGATCGAAAGGAGAATCTGGGTGGTAGGGACGCCTTCGCGTTTTTGAATGTCCTCGCGCATGATTTCTGCGAGTCCGCGAACTTCGTAATCGTCAACAACGCCTTGGCGCTCAAGCACCTCGCGAATGCGTTCCACCAAGGTCTCGCCCCTGAGTCCAGCGGCCCGAAAATACTGGCGAAGCATCCAGCTGATGCCGTTCATTTGTCCGGGTTCTGGCTGGTGTGTGGCGTGAAAAACAGCGGCGTGCCCACCTTCGAGTGCGAGCTGTGTGAGCCATTGCGCAAGCCTACTCTTACCGGTGCCAGCGAGCCCACGAATGATTGTAGTATGTGGGATTCGGGTTTCCCAGGCATCCGTGAACGTACGCCAGAGCATGTCACGCTCGGCATGTCGGCCCGTCAGCGGTACCGTCTTTAGTGCCAGAAGCCCAAGGCCTTGGCGCACCGCGAGAGGGCCAGATACCTCGGTGGCTTGTGTCCACGCTTGTGGCGGAAAGCGCCGTGCCACGGAGGGTTCCGCTTGTTCGGCGGTGGGCACGAACATGGTCGGTGCGTCATCAAAATCAAACCCACTGCGTACGGATTCTTGCACCGACGTTTGTCTCAAGTCCTCCGGGTCTTCAAGGCCCAACAATGCCTCGAGCGCCTCAGCAGCCGACGCCGGTCTCTTTACGAAATCCTTCTCAGTCAGTTCATGAACCCACGCGTTGAGTCCGATTGGGACTTCGAATTCAGGGTCGAGCTCGGGCACTGGATCAGCCAAGTGCATGCGCGCGAGCTTGTAGGGATTCTTCCCATTGAAGGGGGGCGCGCCGCACGCAAGGTGCCAGGCCATGATCCCCACAGCGTAGATATCGGTCCACGGTCCATAATCTCTAAACTCCCCGCGAAATTGCTCGGGAGCCATGTAGAGTGGGGTGCCACTCACCTCTTCAATACTCCGCGCCGTGATATCCTCGCCATGCGTGCTGGTGTTGCGGTCAAGGGTGTGGACCACGCCGAAGTCGGTGAGGACTACGCGCCCGAGACCTCCGGAGCTCCGTTCCACGATCACGTTATCAGGCTTGATATCACGGTGGATCAGGCCGTGCGCGTGCGCGTGGGCAAGGGAGGCGAGGGTTCCCGTGAGAATATGCTTGAGGTCTGCCCAAGACTGAACAACTTCAAGGGGTGACGCGCCTTGCACAAACTCCATCACGAAGTACGGTGAGCCCGGCATGAGCCCGAAGTTGCGGGCGTCGGGGGGAAGCACCCCGAAATCATAAACGTCAACGATGCCGGGGTGGTTGAGTTTGGCGGTGGCCTGAACTTCGCGCTTGAAGCCGGTTCTGAACGTCTCGCTAGACGCGGTAGGGCCCGTCATGACCTTGATGGCCACGGGTGTACCAAGCGTCGCGTACGAGCCTTTCCAGACTTGCCCCATCCCACCAGTTGCAAACCGAGTCCCTATCTCAAACGCGCCAAGCTTCATTGGGGAAATATAACCCACTGAGTTGCTTACACAAGTGTGTAAAGCGGATGCTTCACAAACTGACGCAAAATGCCATGGTTTTCAAAAAACCACAAGTCACCCTGTGTTTAAGGCAATCAAATTTAACGTTTGTTGCTCCAAATACACACCTACATGTGGGTGTTGCTTTGTGCAATTCTTTGCGCAGAACTGACACGCAATCTTTGCGCTTTCGTCATCGTTGTTGCAAATCAAAGTGATTGATAAATAATTGGAAGGTGTCTAGTGTGCCGGCAGGAAGTACCCCGATTTTATACCCTGAAGGAGCAATCCAAATGAACTTTAAGCAGGTTCTCAATGCACTTCTGGTCCTCACTTTATTCGCAGGTGCGTGTAGTGACGATCCGGAACCGACAAACAGATGCGCAGACGTGGAATGCGAAGGCGGTGTATGCGATTCAGCCACCGGTGAATGCATCAACCCCGCGTCCTGCGAAGACGCAGATGACTGCCTAAGCGGCTTCGTTTGCGAAGACAACGCGTGTGTCGAAGCCGTGACGAACGATTGCCGTTTGGATGGCTGCGAACGCGGTGAATGCGATAACGGAAGTGGCGAGTGCGTCAACGCAGGCTCGTGTACCGCGGGTAGTGAGGAAGTTCGCTGCCTCGAAGGCTTCCGTTGTGTAAGCGCCGTCTGTACTGACGAAGCGTCCTTCTGCGAAGACCTCGACTGCCAACGCGGCGAGTGCTCATTCGAAGAACTCGAGTGTGTAGACTCCGAGACGTGCGAAGCCGACAGCGATTGCCTCGCCGGCAACTACTGCGACGATGGCACATGCGCAGCCAACACATGCGACGCCAACATGGTGGACTGCGCACGTGGCGTCTGTGACGCAGCAACCGGGGAGTGCGTAAACCCTGAGAGCTGTGCTGCCGCTACCGAATGTCTAGACGACAACCTTTGCGTTGGCGGCGCGTGTACACCTGCAAGTGAAGCATGTGAGTGCCCAGGAAACCAGATTTGCCAATACGATGAAGGCACACTCAGCGTATCGTGCGAAGTCAATCCTGAGGGATGCGGCAATGCCTACGACTGTCTAGGAGCTGATGTGTGTGTGGAAGGTGCCTGCGTGGCGCCTGAAGCATGTGTCGCGGATGAATTCGAGCCCAATGATACTGAGGAGGATGCAGTAGATTACCAAATCGCGGGAGCCGCGGGTCGACTCTCGGACCTTAGTGTATGCGACGCAGACGTTGACCGTTTCACCTTCGATACCCGTCTTGATTTGGATGATTTGGGTACGCTGCGTGCCGAGGTTGAGATTGCTTCTTCGATGGTCGGTCAGGGCGTCATCGAAGTAAGTTTGATCGGACCAAATGGCAATGAAGTGGCAAGTGGCCGCAATGTGGTTAACGGTGTGCAGACTAATATAGCGCGCGCGGATTTTGGCGTGACCAACCTCGGCCGCGGGGTCTACACAATCGTAATCGAGGGCTCGGATCTGAGTACTGCCGGTCTCACCTACAGTCTATCTGTGGACCTTTTGGATAATGAAATCGTTAGTGCCTGTTCCAACGCTCAACTGCTCGAAGAGGGCGAGGGAGTTACAGGAATCACCTCTTCCGGAGAGAGCCTTAGTGCATCTTCGAGCTGTGCGGATGACGGTGCCTCAACACCAGAAGACCTCTATCAATTCGAATTGACTGAAGCTGGCTATGTGAGCGTGGTGGCCGTGCCAGCAACTCAAGTCAACCTTGCGGTTTCAATTCGGCGAGAGTGTGCGAGAGACGAAACAGAGGTTTCGTGTGTGGATTCTGCCCTTAGCGGAGGCGTAGAGACTTTGGCCACCTATCTTGAGCCAGGCCGATATTTCATCGTAGTTGAGGGTGCGAGCGCGACAAGCGGCGGTTCCTATGGACTCACTTACACAGTGGAATCCGTTACATGCGTGCCCAACGAGTCGACCTGTCTTGACGAAACTCAGGCTCGTGTGTGCGATCCTCGCGGTACCGGAACAAATGATATCGTTTGCGAGAATGGATGTGACGCGGGGACAGGTCGTTGTCTGGATAAACTGGGGGATACTTGTGATCGACCGATAGTCGTGTCCAGTTTCCCGCATGTCGAGACATTTACTTGGGGAGATTTCGGGGCGGACTACGAAGCAGCAGACTCCTGTGTTCCAGATGACAGCATCTCTGATAAGTCAGGTCCGGACCTGGTCTTTCAGGTTACAGTTCCACCGGGTGAAGCCCTCGTAGCTACGCTGCCTCGCAATGGCTCCTATGTGAGCTTGTTTATCTCGGACGCATGTCCAGGATTGGAGGCGGCGTGTGTTGCTGGAGTGAACTCTGGCACATTTGACGATGAGGAGTTGATCTACGAAAACCAAACAGGTCAAGACCTGACACTATTCTTAGTGGCGGATAGGGGAGGGACAAACAATTCGAGCAATCCTGGGACGATAACGATTACGACTCGCGAGATCCAGTGTTTACCCGAGACGACCCGTTGCGTGCTCGAAAGAGAGATTCAGACATGCAACGACTTGGGCACAGGATGGGACGAATCCGAGTTTTGTCCGTATGGGTGTGAAGTCGGAAGCGATGCGTGTAATCTGGCACCAAATTCCCTATGTGGTGCCGCTGAACTCTTAACGCCGGGCACCACAATTCAAGGCGACCTCCGCTATCTTAGCGCTGACTACTCAACAGGCACTTGCCAAAATACTGGCAGCACGACAAGTTCAGCAGCCGGGAGAGAGGCGGTTTATCGTCTTGTTCTAACCGAGCCTGGCATCGCGACTGTGACGGTCAATTCCTCTTATAATGCTGTGCTTTGGTACACCGATACCTGCACCAACGATGCCCTCAACACCTGCCTCGCGCGCGTAAACCAAACTACCACAACGACCGGGGAAGAAACTCTCCAGTTCATTACTGACGGCCCAGGCGAGTTCTATGTCGTGGTTGATGCAAGTAGTAGCACGACTTCCAGCGGAACATTCACCATTTCTGCAGAAGTGCTTCCTGCTGAATGTGTTCCGGGGGAGGGTCTTGGATGTACGGGTCCCAATACCTTGTCATTTTGTTCGGACCTGGCAATGCCAACAGAGTACACCTGTTCTAGTGGTTGTCAGGACGGTGCTTGTGTAGATCCTTTGGGAGATATCTGCGCAGACCCTATTCCGCTGTCTGGGACTGGTTCGCAAACATACGCGTTCAACGGCGCAGTCAAGCAACACTTCGTCCCAGTTGATGGTGTCTATGGTGAGTGCACCTTGGAAGATGCGCCAGGGTTCGATCGCATCTTTAGGGTCGACCTAGAAGCTGGAGAGGTCTTCACAGCAAATATTTCCACAACGTCTTCGTATCTGAGGTTCTACGCAGTTAGAACCTGTGGCGATATGGGCACCTGTTTTGGAGTGCCATCGTCCACAAACGACAATTTCGCGTATCTGGCTGAACAGGCCGAGACCATATATTTTGTCGTACAATATGGACTTTCAAGCTCGACAACCTCCACCACATACAATCTCAATTGGGACATTAGGCAAACTAGTTTTGCGTGTTTGCCAGGCAGCTCCACATGTGCTGACGAGTTCACGGTCGAGCGTTGTCGGGCGGATGGGACTGGTTATGAGCTAGTGTCGTGTCCCGAAGGATGTAATCAAGGCGCTTGTGAAATCACGCCGGGGGACTTGTGTGCCGACGCAATCGATGTTGGCGCTGGTTTGACATTCACCTACGACCCGTCCGATATAAACGGGGACTATTCCTTCCCATCGCTCTCTTGCGGTGGAACTTCCACAGGGAGAGACTCCTACTTTAAAGTCGATATGTTGGCTGGCGATATTCTCGAAGTCAATGCGCGACATGAAACCACCACGCACTATCCAGTGATCTCACTTTTCGAGGACTGTTCTGACCCCGCGGGTGGGTGTTTGGCGTTCGACCGGGGACTCTCAACGAACCGAAGGCCAAGCGTTCGATATCAGTCCCCCGTGGACCAAACCGTGCTGATTAGCGTTGACGCTACCTCCAGCACTGCCACGAGTCGCCTCTTTGGTAGCATTGAGCTCGTGAGTCCATCTTGTACGTCCGGTGTTACCGCATGTACCCCCGACCAAACGGCTCTTGTTTCCTGTATCAAAGGACAAGAAATCACGCTTCCTTGTGATGGGGGGTGCTTCAATGGCGCCTGTGCGAATCCCAAAGGCGATTCGTGTTTCGATGCGATTGCGCTGGACAGAAATGAGACATCAACTCAACCAATTGATTTTCAAGGGAATAACTTTGCTGTCAATCCGAAAGCGGGCGTGACGAATCAATGTCAGCTAAGCTACACGTATAACGGAATCGATGTTTTCTACTCGGTAGATTTGTTGGCTGGCGAGCGATTGCAAGCCGAGCTCAGCGGGCTCACCACCGCTTATCTCTTCCTCTTCGAAGGGTGTGATTTCGATTCCTGTCTCGCACATGAGCCAGTCCTAAGGCGAAGTGTAGACTATGTGGCTCCGGTTAATCAGACGGTTTATCTGGTGATTGATCGAACTAGCACCACCCCAACTAGCACCACATCTACTATCAACTACACGATCACACCTACGAGTGGATCCTGTACCCCTGGTCGTTACGTCTGCTTGGATGCCGATACGTCTCAGCGGTGTAATGAAGACGGACAGACTTCTGGCGCGCTCTATGATTGTCCGTGGGGATGTAACCAAGCATTTGGACGGTGCCGTCCAGCTCCACCTTCTCAAGTGAATTCGTGTGCTACTGCGCCGGTGATTACAGACTCGTTTGCTGCCTACGGGAGCCACGATCAAGAATCGAACGAGGTTGCCCTGACGAGCGGCTCTTGTGCTGGGACCACTTCTCCCGGTTCAGACTTCTTCTACGCGATATCGCTTGAGCCGAATGATTACATCGAGGTTCGAATGCAGCGTGCTGCGCCTAACACTTCGTTGTTCTACTTGTTCAGTAGTTGTTCTGATGCCGAGGGGACATGCGTAGCTGCGGAAGTAACGTCCACATCCAACAACGATGTGATGATGAACTATCAAGCTGGTTCACAGCCGGAAACCATCTACCTGGGAGTGGACACCTCGACCTCGACATCGGATCGTGTGGTTCTTTTCGAAGTAGAGTACCTCAACCCTGTATGCATTCCAGGTGTGGATCCGAATCGTTGTTTGGCCGATGCGTCGGCTCTTGAATACTGCGATTCTACAGGTTTCTGGCGCGAGTTTGGATGTAGTTGCGACCTCGCAACAGATCGTTGCCTCAATCCGGCGGGTGAGACCTGTCAAGACCCGATCGTTGTATCAACTTCTTCGGTCGCTCAAGGTAGTTTCCTCGACTATGCGGATGACTACGATTTGCCCGTAACGAACGCATGTACCTCGTCGCGAACCCCGGGAAGTGACGCGGTCTACGAAGTTCAACTACTTGCGAATCAAACCTTGACCGCCACCGTCACGAGTTCTGATGGAGAAGACTTGGCTATCTACATTACCGACGTGTGCGAGTTCCTTCCTGCGACGTGTATTGATGGATCAGATGTTTCGACTCTTGGAGCCGAGACCGTGACCTATACGGCTACCGCCAATGAGTCGGTATTCGTCATAGTCGACTCTTACTTCACTGGGTTGACTGGTGACTTCACGGTTGATTTTGTGATCCAATAATTCGGATCTAGGGGCGGAGATACTCAGGGTCAGCCGAAAGGCTGGCCCTTTTTTATTGGACCTAAAGGGCACGTAGGAATAGGGCGGCAGCGCCGAAAAAGAGAATGAGCCACGTGGCAGTCTTGAACGTGGATTCGTCGATTGCACCATGAACGCGCTCCCCTAGCAGAATGCCGAAGAAAAGCGCGGGGGCCATGGTGGTGCTGAGCTCAATGGTGACGGGATTGAGAGTACCGTCCAAAAGGTAGCCGGTTACTAGCGTCGCGTTTAGAACCAACCAGAGGGCGGAGAGTGTGGCTCTGAATCGGCCTTTCTCGGTCATTTCACGGCCGAGCACGTAGACGATCATGGGGCCGCCCGAGCCGAACATACCGTGAACTATGCCACCTGCGCCGAGAAGGGTGCGGCCTAGCCATGTTTTTAATGGTTTAGCGGCCTCAGCGCGCGCCCAGATGCGCTTTAGCTCTCTCCCCGACATAAGAAGCACAAAGCCCGCAAAAGTGGTTAGGAGGGCCGCAGAATCGAGCACACGGAAGAGTCCCATGCCGAGCAATGTGCCAAGTCCGACGGGAAGTGCGACTTTTTGGAGTAAGAACTTTAGGTCCACCTGGCGCCAATGTCGGGTCACGAGGACCAGCGAGAGCATGGCGCTAAGCGGTACAAAGGCGGGAAGGAGTACGTCCAGAGGAACGAGGTGCGCGCCAAAAGAGACCGTGATCACGGTCGCCCCAAAGCCCACCACAGATTCCGTGAAAAACGCGAGGAGCACGATGCCGAAGATGGCCAAGAGCAACCAGGTTTCCACGGCATACCACCATAAAAAAAGGCCCCGCGCACACGCGAGGCCAGTCCGAACCCGGATCTACAAAGGGTCTATGCGCTGAGGAACTTAACCGTGAAGAAAACGGTCAAGAAAGCCGCAACCGCGCCCAGAGTAAGCCACATCACCCAGGGGGCCTGATGCGGAAGTTCTTCTTCGTGATGATCACCCATGACGTCCTCCTAAAGGGGGGTTATGGGGACTTTAGCAAATCACGTCTTGAAGGCGAAGGCCCTCGTCCTTGACGTATTGCAAGAGTCCCTTTTTGCTGACGGTTCGAAGTGCACGTGCAGTCAGTCGCACTCGGACCCATCTGTTCTCTTCAGGGATGAAGATTCGCTTCATCTGAAGATTAGGGAGTTGCACCTTTTTGGTGCGAACGTGCGAGTGGGACACCTGCATACCTACGAGGCGACCTTTCTTCGAGAGTTTACAACGGCGAGCCATGTCGATCTCCTTACTAGTTTCCATCACCTTCGGGCGATAGGACGCGGAACCTTGCCAACCTTGTTTGCGAGTGTCAAGTGTTTTTGCTCTCGAATATGACTTTAGGGTTCACCTTGGGTGGTGTAGAAGCAATGCACCAACTCACGCATATAGATGCAGGCAGCGACCTATGAAGTGCAAGTTCCTCAAAACAATGGTGTTGGCGTTGATGGTGACCTTCGGTCCCATGAGTGGCGCCTGGGCAGATAATAATGCGGATGAAGCCGAGGTGCAGTTTCAGCTCGGCGCACGAGCTTATCAGGACGGTGACTATTGGTCCGCGCTCGAGCACTTCTTGCAGTCTAACCGCTTGGTTCCTAATCGAAACGTGCTCTACAACATCGCGCGTAGTTTCGAGCAGATCGATAAAGATGCCGAGGCCTATCGCTACTATGTGGATGCCCGCGTTGGCGCACCAGAAGACGACCAGAAGGAGATCGACAAAGCCCTCGCGCGCCTTGCAAAGAAGGTCGCTGTGATTCAGGTGGTCAGCGATCCTCCGGGCGCCTCGATCTACGTAGGCAGGAAGGATCTCGGATCCGTAGGCCAGACGCCTCGCCCTTTGGGTCTCGCGCCGGGAGAGCACAAGATCATCGTTGAGATGGAGGGCTACCGGCCGGCTACTTCCGACGCGATCAAAGTGGGTCGGGGTGAGTCACAGGACGTGAACCTGAAGCTCGAGCCGATCACTGGACGCGTGAGTTTTAAGGGAGATCCGGCAGATATTCGAGTGGATTCCGAGAATTCCGAGCCGATCTGTAGGGTCCCGTGTGACACTGACCTCATTGTTGGCATGCGCACCCTGATTTTCTCTATGGAAGGGCGCGCTACGCAGTCGCGCCAGCTCATCGTGGAAGAAGGTGAGGCGTACTCAGTGGACGTGGCACTTCCTATTCCGATGGGATCGGTTCTGGTGACGGCGGACGAAACAGAGGCGAGCATTGAGATCGACGGGAAGCTTCGGGGCTTTACGCCTGCTGTGATTCCGAACCTTCCTGCTGGAAAACATCAGCTCCGCGTAACTCGGCGCGGTTTCAAGCCGGTGACCATGGAGATCGAGGTCAAACAGGGAGAGCAGCTCAATCTGGACATGATTGAGATGATTCCGCTCAGAGAAGTTGCAGCGGCATCGCGTAATGTTGAGGCGATTGAGGACGCACCTGCTTCGATTAGCGTGATCAGCGCTCAGGAGATCGAGGCTTTCCAATATCCCACGATTTACGAGGCGCTGCGCGGAACGCGCGGTGTGTCGCTGGCCAATGACTCGATTTACGGCATGGTTTCTATCCGAGGCCTCGGTCAGCCGAACGATATGAACAATCGTCTGCTTTTGCTCTCGGATGGCGCGATCCTCAACGATAATATCCTCTATCAGGCGTTCATTGGTTATGACGGTCGTGTGGATCTCGGAGAGGTTCAGTCCATCGAGGTCATTCGTGGTCCGGGTTCGGTGATCTACGGTACGGGTGCTGTTTCGGGCGTGGTCAACCTCGTGCCGCACGCCAAAGAAGAGCCGACCGCCTTGCAAGCGAGTTTTGGAACCTTTGATGCCGGCGTAGGACGTGGCAGAGCAGGCTTCGTGTTGCGCAACGATGACGCGAGCGCAGGTGTCCGCGGTTCAGTCTCTGCGGCACGCTCCGAAGGCAGAGATGGTGAGCTTTTCTTTGATTTAGACGGGGACGGGACTACGGAGGGAAATGTCGCTGAGGGCATTGACGCCTTTGATGCGGTCTCGACTTCTGGCCGCGCGTGGGTAGGACCGCTGAGCGCGCAGTGGCATTATTCGCACCGAGATATTGCCATTCCAACGGGTTCATTCGACACCGTGTTCAACGACCCTCGAAATCGTTACATCGACCAGAATATGATGGCGGAGCTTCGGCTTCAGACCGAGATCGCCAAGGACTTGGAGATTTTGGCGCGCGGTCGGGCAAATCTCACTCTTTTCGACCTCGACTATCTCTACGAGGGTGAGGGGCCATCGGGTGAAGAGTTCCTGCAACCGTATGTTGAGGTCTACGAGGGCTTGGCGGTTGGCGGCGAGGCGCGCCTTAGCTGGCGGCCGATTGAGACCCTGCGTTTGTCGCTGGGATCCGAGTTGACCTTCAATCCGCTGACCAAGATGGAGGTCTATCAAACGGAGTTTGACCGCGCTCGCACTGACCTTTTGGATGTAAACCCAACCTACAACGTCTACGCATTCTATGGCCTCGTAGACTGGAAACTCGCTGAGTGGGCACGGATTTCCGCTGGTGCACGTATGGACGTTTGGGACCGCTCCGAGGGCGAGAGCTTCTCGTCGGTCAACCCGCGACTTGCGCTGATTCTAAAGCCTTCTAACGGTCATAACGTCAAGGTCATGGGCGGCCGAGCGTTCCGTGCCCCGAGTGTGTACGAGCTGTTTTATACCGACGGATCGTTCACGACTCTCCCATCTGCGTGTTGCGGGACTCTGACCCCTGAGACCTTCTATCAGGCTGAGGTCGAGTATTCATGGGCTATCGACGATCAGTGGACGTTGCTGGCCTCGGCGCACGGCCTGCTCGGCCAGAACTTCATCGGAACCCTGCCGGTCCCCAATGATGATGAGGGTCGCGTCTACTTCGGAAATATCGAGGAAGATCAGCGGATCCTTGGTTTTGATCTGGAGATTCGTCGTGATTTCAGGCGCGGGTGGATGTTCGCGGCTACGGCCGGCGTGTTGGACGCTCAATTCCTCGAGCCGCCAGCATCTTCTGATACAGACGGAACCCGCGTTCCGAATGCGCCGCGTGGCTACGGCTCGCTCAAGGCGGTGGTTCCTGCGATTACCAACCGTCTCTACCTCGCGTCACGCCTTACTTTGGAGACTCCTCGCCGCATCCTCTTGGACGCGGATACCACCACCGATTGGGCCGTGATTGCCGATATGGTGATGACCGGGAGAATTGAGGAATACGGCGTCAAATACGCGTTTGGTGTCTACAACCTATTCGATTGGACCCTTTATCTGCCCGTCGACCCGTTCGTTTCCCGAACCATGCCTCAACAGGGGCGTTCTTTCATGGCCAACTTGAGCCTCGAGTACTAGATGAAACCGAAAATTCTGAACCTTCTTGTGCTGGCCCTCGTGGCCTGTTCCTCGCCTCAAAAGCCTGCACCTCAGCCAGAAGCGCTGGTCACAGAACCTGCTGCACCCGTCTACGAAGATATTGGGCCTCAGCTTCAGAGCCAGGAAATGATGGCTGAGGGCGAAGTCCAGACCGGTAGCGCGAAGGCCGAGGCCTCCTACTGCACCAAGACCCATTGTTATGTGTCTGTGGTCTCAGAGATTCCCTTTAATCAGGGAGAACTAAGTGTTGAGGCCAAGAACCATGGCGTGGCGTTCGTTGTGCCCAAGGGCGCGATGGTGCGATTTGTGGGTGATGTGCCTGAGCAGTTTACGCTTCACTACACTTCCCCGCCGCACCTGAGCATTTACAACGCGATGCCAGCGTCCACTGCAGAGGTCAGCGTAGATGCGAGTGATGCCACTAAGACTGGGGACTCTCTAGTTACGGAGTTTTGGGCCGCGCTTGAAACCTACTATACCAGCACGCCGATGCGTTCGTTCGCGGTGGCGCGTGCTGGCCAAAAGGCCGGTACGCCACCGACTCCGGGACGGACTCTCACGGACTTCGGGCGTGTGATGGAGCTTTATTCGGGTGTGACTTCGGTTCGCGAGGCGCTGCAGTTTGACCGTGGTTTGCAGTTAAGGCGCGAGGACAAGGCTACTGTGGCTCTTAAGGATGTTCAGGCGCTCGAGCTCCCGGCTCACCCTTGGGACCAGATGATAGCTGAGCTTGAGACCAAGCCCGCGCTTGAGGAAATGGCGCAATATGTGCCGGTCGATATGGCTTACCTGCATTTCCACGACCTGAGGGATTTTGTGGGGCTTGCGCGTGAGCTCGACGAGTGGGTGACCCCGTTGAGTCAGGCGATGGAAGAGCGCGGGGGTAACTCGCACTTTGTGCAGGCCTACGAGCGCCAGCTTGTGGTTGAACGCACGGGGCTCTCTGAGGCCCTTGGGCATGTGGCTACGGACGGCGTAGCGCTACTTGTTGGAGATCCATTCTTGCGCGAAGGAACTGATGTGTCATTGATGTTCAAGGTCCGCCAGAAGCCCGCATTAGACGCTGCCCTGAGTGCGTTCGAAGCGAAGGCCAAGGCGCGCCGGCCGGATATGGACGAGGCGCGGTTTAAGGAGGGCGACCACGTCATCCGCAGGATTTTCACGCCCGATGGCGATATCGAGCAGAATCGCGTGGATGTAGGTGAGCTCGTGATTATCTCGAATAGTCGCGGAGCTATACGTCACATTCTGGCCGCGATTGACGGGAAGGCACCGACCTTGGCGCAATCCGGCGACTTCAAATACATGCGAGCGCGTTATCCGTTTAGCAAAGAGGCCGAAGACGGCTTTATCTTTATCTCGGACGCGTTTGTGATGAACGCGATTTCCCCGCGCACGAAGATTTTGGCGGGCCGAAGAGTTGAGGCTTTGAGCGAGCTACAAGCCGTTCAAAGTGGCTTCTTGATGCACGGTTGGTTTGAGGGAGTGGCGGCCAAAACTACCGACGAAGTGGTCAAGGCGGGACATCTAATGCCCGAAGATTTGGTGCATACGAATGGTCAAAAAATCAGCGTGGACGAGCGAGGACCTCGTTCTGCGTGGGGCCGCCCACGGCTGATGGTCCCGCTGAGGGACTTGAGCCTCGACAAGGTTACCTTGGACGAGAAACAGGCCTACGAGAGGTTCGCTACGACCTACCAACAATATTGGCGAGGTGTGATCGATCCGATTGGTGTGCGCATCAATCGCGAGGGCGCAAGCATTAATCTCGACGCACGTATGCTGCCGATCATCGATGCCTCGGACTACAACGAGCTCAGAGATTTTGTGGGTAATGCGAGGGTCGTTCCCGTGGGTGAGTCCGGGTTCGCCTGGGTGGGCGCGATCGGTGAGAACGCGCGATTGCGCCAAGAGTTGGAGAGTGTTGGGCGCTCATTTATGGGACAAAAATTTGGCCTCGGATGGCTTGGTGATTGGGTGTCCATTGGTGCCATGGAGCGCAGCGGGATTCTCGATGCCGCGACCATGGTCCATCAAGCCGACGCGAAGCGAATGCAGAACGAGCTTCCAGCCGAGCTCTCGGGGGTCTTGAGTCGGCTTCCGCTCTATTTGATGGTGCATCTCAAGAACACGGCAGTGTTTGGCGGGATTTTGGCTTCTCTAAAAACTATGGCGGACGATTCGGCGCCGGGCCTTATCGACTGGGGCCAAGTGGAACCCTACAACGAAATCCCGGTGGTGCGCGTTGGGACTTCGCAATCAGGCCAGTCAGCGACTGGTGTTCCCGTGGCCCTCTACTATGCAACCGTGGGCGATATCTGGGTGATTTCCTTTGAGGAGACCACACTTCATATTCAGATCGACCGCCTTCTAAGCGGCAAACATCCCGTCAAAGTGGTGGGTGATGATTTGGGTCGAGAACCCGCCCAGGCCGCATTCAACGGTCAGTTTGAGAACGAGTTCTTGAAACTCGCCTTCTTGAGCGTGCTCGAGTTGGAGAGCCGACGAAGCGCATGGAGCTCGCTCTTTTTGCACGAGGACTTGATGCGTGGTCAGCCACAACTCAAGGGCGCCGATCCTGAGGTTTTGCGTGAGGCGAGCCTTGCGTTCTTGGGACTTGAGCCTGCGCATTTCCACGGCGGAACCTACGACCACGGAAAGTTCGGGGCCTCACATTCGATCTACGGCTCGCCTCAACGAATTGTTTGGCCCAAAGTGCCGGTCAACGGCTCTCCATTGACGGAACTAGTGACGTCTCTTAGGGCGCTCGGGCTATCGTTGGAGTTTGAAGGGGAAGGAAATCACGAGGGCATCAGAGCCCGAGTGAAAGTGGCGCGCGAAGCGAACTAACCTTCGTTTGGTGGCGGCGCGAGTTCAAACTTCTCGAGAGTGGCGTCAACGTTTGTTTTGATGCGCTCGAAGTTCAAGCGTTCGTCAAAGATCGTCACCAAAAACTCACCTTTGATTTCGACTAGGTAGACTGACTCGAGACCGCCTTTTTTGACCGTGATCAAGGTTGCGTCGTCATCCTCTTCGCCTTTGACACAATGTGCCTTTCCGCGTTTGGCGATGATGTAGCCGCGGTCGTCGAGTACCAGGGCCGCCTTGAGGTTCGGGTTTTCCATGAGTGTGTCTAAAAGCAGCTCATGGGTAGACACCTTGATGGACATATTCGCGCTCCAAATTCGTGGTTCAAAAAGGGGTTACAAAGGATGGATCAGTTGCTGATTCGACCTTCATAGAACTCGTTATTCTTCTCGAACCCGAAGTTCGAGTACATCTTAACCGCCGGCGCGTTGCCCTCTTGCACGTTGAGCGCCACGAAAGAAATCCGCTCAAAAAGGGAGTCCAGAAGTTTCGCGGTACAAGCCGAGGCAAGGCCGCGGCCGCGCCGCTCTGGGTGTGTCACGAAGTTACCGATTACGGCGACATCGTGCTCCGCGCTGAACACGTGAATGCCTGCGATGCTCGCCAGGCCAAGGTCCTCATCTCGCACACCAAAATAGTAGCCCGTCTCGAGCTGATAGGGCTCAAAGAAGTTGTCGGGGTAGTGCTGGTAGAGGTCCATGATAGCGAGGGTGTCGCGGTGGCCTAGCCTTTCGACCTGAACCGGCGCGAAGGCTTCTCGCGATGGCTTGTAGTGGCTTCTCTCAAGACCCATTCGATGCATCTTTTGATACGTCGTGGGCTCGAAAATTCCTTTCACTGCGTGCATTTGGTCTTCTTGCACGTGGAAATGGAACCTGTCTGGCAACACGGGGCGGCACTCGCGAATCATGTCTTCAAATCGCGCCTCAGGGCCAACGATGAAGACCACGGGAAGGCTCAGGCCTGTGTAGACCAGCGCCAGGCTTTCGAGCTCGGAGCTTGAATTTCTGAGGCCGTACCACTTGCAGAACTGGAAATACGACGGGTCAAGGTTTCCCAAAAGGTACGCGTTTGCGAGGCGATCTTTGACCAGAAAATCGCGTAACTCGTCCCTGTCATTAAGTAGTTCTACAGCCATGAAGAGCCTTCTCCCTTTTATGCTCTAACCTTAACGCGTCTTCGCTCATTCGGCAATTGTAGAGGAGGGCTCTCTCTTCTGACGCGGCTCGCTCGTACTTAGTAGTTTTTCCAGAGTGCTTTCGGTAGGCGGTGCGATGAACCACTCGCCGCTTCGGCCGCGTCGCAACGCCTCTTCGGGGCTTATCCAAACGCCATCAACCGTTTCGAGCTCGTCGTGGACGGCATCGTGCTTTGGCGCCTCCACCACAAAGAACCGGGTGTCGAAGCGCCTCGGCGCATATTCCGGAGTTATCCAGTGGTCCAGGTATCTCATTTTGGACACCGGAAACTCGAGGTCAAAGGCTTCGGCGAGGGTGAGTAAGCCATGCTCGGCACGTTGCATGCCAGAACGATACTCTTGAAACTCCACACCCAAGTGCTCAACACGTTGCCCATCTCGAGTCGCCAAGAGGAGCCCAGCTTCTTCAAAAGTCTCGCGAATGGCCGCTAAGAAGAACGCAAGCGCATGGTTCGGATCGGAGATTTTGAGGGTCTCACTGGCCTCTTCGCCGCTAATATCCACACGCTCTTGGAGTTGAGGGTCAAAGTCGGATGGGTCAAGAGCGCCACCCGGATAGACCCACGCGTTGGCCAGAAAGGCGCTCTTTGAGTGCCGCTTGACCATATAGACTTGGGTCGGGCTCTCCCGCAAAACAAGCATGGTAGCGGCATCTCGAACCTTCATTCCGTAAGGACCTTCGTGGGGCTTTTCGACTCGATCTCCTTTCTCTTGACCTCTTCCAAGCTTGGTTTCCTTGGTACTTGGTCGATGACGGCCTTGGAGACCGCCCAGAGGATGGCGACAACCACCAGATAGAGTAGGACAGCGATGCTAAGTGCAATGTAGTTCATGTTTTTTTGGCCGCTGCTACGAGTGCGTTGATATGTTCGTCTTCGACATTAAGCTCGTCTAAAGCCTGATGAAGATTGAGTAAATAGTCGATATTTGGGCCGCTAGGACCGTGCGAGTTCAAGATATGGGTGGCCATGGCGTCATAGCTGCTCGGGCCGATGAAATGTGGGTTGTCGGGTGTTGCCCAATAGACCAATGCCTCGGCGATGACCTCGCCGTCCCGATTCCACACCGTGGAGTTGTGCCGCGAGTAGCCGCCTGCTTCTCGAAGATCGAGCCCCTCGAGAATTTTCTCCGCGGACTCGGCACCAAGGAGGTAGGCCACGCCCCAGGTGATGGCGTCCGAGTCCGGAATTAGGGTCACAACCCTCCCGGGATTCTCAGGTGTGCCGCGGTGGTCGGGCGAGCCCTGCCAGAACCGGCGAGAAAACCCGCGGATATAGCCCGGGACACGCGCTTCGTAAGCAAATCCCGTCTTCCATATCAGTGATCCATATCCGAAAATCCACATGTAGACCTTCTTGCACTCTTCAACCCTTCTTACAAGTCGAGGTCTGGGCTAAAGTGCAGTGGACTCCGAGCTGGATTGTATGGAGCTTTTGACCTCATATACCCTTCGAAACCGCGCCGACGCGCATTTCGAGGCACTTCAAGCAACGCCGGGCATCGATGCGTTTTGTTCAAGCCTCGACTGGATTATCCCGGCCTACGAGGCGTTCATCCCCGATCATCCGCTCTATCTCTGCGAGGGAGAGCATGGCTTTGTCACGCTTGCGCGCGGATTCAACCCACGAATCGGTCGGTATTTCCAGCCCCTCGAGGCATCGTGGTGTTTGGCATGTCCTTTTGTAGGCTCCGATCCCGGCGCGCTGATCAAAGAGTTTTCGGCGGAGCTTGCGAGCCGGCACGTAGACTGGGACGTACTCTATCTGAGTGGGATTCCACAGACCCAGAACTGGATGAGGCCAATTCTGAGGCATTTTGGCGGCGAACATCGCATTGGACTTGGCCACGAGACCAAACGCTTTGTGGCGAGCCTTGAGGACGGCTCAGACGGGTTTCTAGGGCGTCGTAGCTCGAAATTTCGGACTAATCTGCGCCAGGCGCTCAAAAAATGTGGTGAAGAGAGCATCGAGTTTGAGCGTGTTTTTGCCTCCAGACCCGAAGAGGTCGAGGCGGTCTACGACCGCATCGTGGCTATCGAAGAGCGATCTTGGAAGGGGCAAGTTGGGAGTGGAATTCTCGATTCGGGCATGAACCTTTTCTATCGGATCATGTTGCCACGCCTCGCTCGGCGAGGGGCCCTGAGGGTGCTTTTTGCGAAGCAGGGAGCAAGAGATTTGGGGTTTGTATTCGGCGGGCTCTTGGGCACGACGTATCGTGGACTACAGCTATCTTTTGACACCGATTTCCAGTCCGTTTCACTCGGAAACGTCCTACAATACAAAATCATAGAGGCGCTCGCCGAAGAAGGTGTTCTGAGTTACGATTTAGGCTCGGAGCTCGAGTATAAGGCGCGCTGGGCAGAGTCGCGTCTTTCCACCTTCACCCTTTGGATCTGGCGATAAGCACATGATCGATGAGGTCGTCCTCAATTTTAACCCCGCGAGTTTGATCGTTTTGAACGTGATTCTGGCGGTGGTGATGTTTGGCGTTGCCCTGGACTTAAGGGTCGACGACTTCAAACGTGTGATATCCGAGCCGAAGAGCGTGGCGCTTGGCTTGCTCTCACAGCTCGTCCTTTTGCCCGCGCTGACCTGGGGGCTGGTGCTTGTAATCGAGCCTCAGCCAAGTGTGGCTTTAGGTATGATCCTTGTGGCCGCGTGCCCAGGCGGAAATATGTCGAATTTCTTCACGCATTTTGCGCGAGGAAATACGGGACTATCAATCTCGATGACCACACTCGTGACGTCCGTTGCGGTCTTTACAACGCCGTTTAATTTTGGCTTCTGGGCGGGACTCTATCCGCCGACTGCGCGCTTGCTCCGAGAGGTGGAACTTAATGTCCTCGAATTAGGGCTGGTCCTATTCCTACTTCTGGCACTCCCGCTCGCGCTAGGAATGACACTACGCCACAAGAAGCCGGAGCTTGCGGACCGCATCGTGCCCTATTTCAGGCATGGGTCTCTGGGTGTCTTTGCACTCTTCATCGTGTTGGCTTTGCTTGCGAACTGGGAGTTTTTCAAGCGATTTATCGGCATGATTTTCGTGTTGGTTTTCGTGCATAATGCCGTGGCGCTCCTCACCGGCTTCATCGTTGCTCGTGTTGGGAAGTTGAGCAGCGAGGATCGGCGCGCGCTCACGATTGAAACTGGCATTCAGAACTCGGGGCTCGCGCTCGTGCTCATCTTCACGTTCTTCCAGGGACTTGGCGGCATGGCCATCATCGCGGCATGGTGGGGAGTTTGGCACCTCATTGCGGGCCTGAGTCTATCGGGCTACTGGCGCCGTGTTCATCCGGAACGCGTGAACTAGTCGCACTGATTTTGAGGCACGCAGATTCCGATTCCTTGACTTGCCTGAAACGGCTTGCAAGCGTCTCCCGTCTCGCATCCAACCCCAGCTTCTACCATGCACACGCGTTTGCACGTTCCTTCGTGACAGGCGAATCCCTCGCGGCACCTATCGTTTGCAGAAGCTGAGTCACACGCTTCGCCTTCGCCAATATGGGGAACTAGGACACCGCGGCAGATACCATCCACACACGACTCGCCACTTCGGCATTGCTGGTCGCCCTGACAAGGGCCGCAAAGCCCGTCATTCATGCACATCAGACCGTTGGGGCAAGGGTTGTTGATGGTTGAGCAGTTCGGAGGGCGTACAAATCTCTGAGTGCATTGTGTAAACATTCGAACGCATGACAAAGGTAGATCGTCGCGAAGGGAGTCACAGACCTGGCCAGGATCGCATTCTCCGTCATTCGTACATTCCACCGGCGTTTGCCGTTGAGTGACATCACAAAACTGAAACACGCCGCAATCCTGAAGGACCGGGTCGCAACGGTTGCCACCATCAAGCACTGTGTTGAGCTCGCAAGACCCGCCGGTAGGTAAGCAAACTCCTTGGTAGACGGTCTCTCCGCTGGGGCATTCCAAGAAGCAGGTACCCTCTTCACAGAGGGCTGTTCCACCTTCGGCGGTTGGGCAGGCGGTGCAGGATTCACCGCATCTGAGCTCGGATTCTGGTGCGCAGTTTCCAGCACACACGTTTGAGCCCTCAGGGCAAACGCACTCACCCCCAACACATTCAAAGCCGTTTGAACACGGTGTGTCAGGGCATGTAGTGGCGTCGGGCGTGTCCATGTCCACTTCAGTGCCGTCAGTGTCTTGTTTGAGGTCCTCGCTCATGTCTGGCGCGGGTACGAATTCGGGTAGCTCGCTGAGTTCTTGGGAGAACACGCAGCCACCGGAGAGTAGAGCTAGACACAAGATGATGCGTTTCATGGACAACCCCTCATTCAAAATCGCATGAATCGGCGCAAAAGCCGAAACCGTAGGTGTTCTCGAACGTGACACATGATTCGCCGGGCTCACATCCCCGTCCGGTGAATCGGTCACACATACGCCTGCAGGTATCGCGGCAGAGCAGCCCCGGTTGACAGCGGCTGTTCGCTTCGCATGCTTGGCCTTCAGGAACGAGGTAAGTTGAGCCGTCGCCACAATTATTGATGAGGGTCATCTCGACTGGCGAGAAGAATTGAATGCATGACTCACCCCCCTCACAGTTCTGTTCAATAGGGTCGCATTCGCCAAGGATTTGGCCTCCGACCTCACAGGTAACCACTGGATCCAAGTCCGGTCCCTGGTCCTCTGAAGGCATGTCCTGCATGTCTTGAGGCGCATCTGCTTCTTGGTCTGGCATATCCTGCTCGGCCATATCTGTGCCGGCATCTTGGGCCATATCCTGCGCGCTCATGTCTGGCGTGTCGGTCCCAGGAATGAAACGGACGTTGTCGGTATTGTAAAAGAGTTCACAACCGCTCAAAAAGACTACCGCGACCAGGAGAACCCGCATCTTTGCTACCTCAGATATATCCACACATTATAGCTTAGGTAGACCAATACCATGATTGCGCCTTCGAAACGAGAAATCCGTTTACGTGCCCACATGATTGGCCAGGCTAACATGGCAATAGCGAGCATGATCCAGAGGTCGAAGTCCACGGCGTCTCGCCCCACGCTCATGGCGGCGATAGACCCTACGATGCCGATTACACTCAAGATGTTGAAAATATTGGAGCCGATGACGTTTCCAACCGAGATATCGGATTCGTCCTTTGCTGCCGCCACAACGCTCGTGGCAAGTTCGGGGAGGCTCGTCCCGAGCGCTACAATCGAAATCCCGATGACTAGCTGAGGCACGCCTAGGGAAGATGCGATAGTAGTGGCCGCTTGAACCATAAAATGCGCGCCGAATGTCAATCCGAGGATTCCGCCAATCACCTTCACTAGGTCTTTTGCGTTGGTGGATTCGTTTGGGTCTACTTCCACCTCAATGAGCGGGTCTTCTGCTTTTTCGGCCGCACTGGCTTTCATGGACTTACGCGCAAGACTGAGCATGAAGCCGAGGTATCCCACCATGCAGGCTACCAGGATAAAGCCGTCAAATCTTGAGATCTCGGAGTCCATCGCCAAGACGCAAAAGAGAATGGACGCCGCGATCATGACCGGGAACTCGCGCTTGATGACGTCCGAGTGAACCTCGATTGGACGGATCAGCGCCGCAGTCCCAAGGATTAGCGCGAGATTTGCGATATTCGACCCGATGATATTTCCGATGGAAATATCGTCGCTCTCAGTGATGACCGCGGCTAGCGAGACCACCAACTCCGGCATGCTCGTTCCGAAAGCGACAACCGTGCAACCCACGATAATCGGCGTAATTCCGAATCTAAGCGCCATAGAGGAGCTGCCTTCCACCATCCATTCCGCACCGAAATAGAGTATTGTGAGTCCACCAATAAAGATTAGAAACTCAATGAGCATAGAGACCTGGGCTTGGTTAGAGACGGCTGAAACCGCGCCTCGGGATGTAGTATCACTAGGTCCGATACACCACCCGTGGTCGAGAATTCAATAGAATCCGGTTATTGGATTCCGGAATTGTCAGCCGCGTCAATTTGCTTATCGAGGGAACGATCGACAGACGTATCGATCATGGGCTCTTCGGAAACCTCGAGCTCATCCACTTGGGTTGCTGGCTTCTCGCTGTCTACGATGGTGATACGTCTCATCGGCTCAGGCATGTCGATTCCAGCGGCTAGGAAAGCGCGATTCACCCTGCGAATAGCCTCGCTCTTCACAGCCACAAAATCATTCTCCTTCTGGTCGACCCACGCATTGAAAACGATGTTGAGCGTGTAGTCTCCAACGCTCTCAATCCGCACCAGCGGTGGCGGTTCTTGCAGGACTCCTTCCGTTTTCCTCAGAGTCTCGAGACCCAGCGGAATGATCTTTCGGAACTCGGAGTCTGGCGCCACGCCGAAGGTGAAATCAAACCTTCTCAGCGGATTTCGAGAGAAATTGTAAAGCACCGACTTAAACACCATAGCGTTCGGAATGGTGAGGTGGTTGCCGTCCAAGGTCATGAGGATGGTTTCCCGACTGGTTAGACGTATGACACGGCCCTCAAACCCAGCGATATCAACGTGGTCGTCCTTGTAGAACGGCTGTCGCAGTCCCAGAAGCACTCCACCGAGGTAGTTTTCCACCACGTCCTTAAACGCAAAACCGATGCCGATGCTTACGATTCCGGCCGTGCCCACAAATGCAGCCACTAACGAGGCGATGCCCCAGATTTCCAGCGTGATTGATAGACCAATGAGGATGATGAAGGCCTTGATTCCGTTGCGCGAAAATTCGGCGGCGAGGGGCTTATCCGATAAACCTCGCAGCGGAAACCTCCGGCCAATAAATCCAGCTAAAAACCAAAAGACCACTAAGACCACGAGGCCGATCGCGATCAAGGGCAGGCGCTGGGTGAGCGCGCTGCCGAGTTCGATGGTTTTCTCCCAAGCTGGAGCTACGCGTTTGACGACGTCGATTTGAACTTCTACATCAGCATCAACCCAGATCACCCCGTCCATTTTCTGGGCGAGTTCTTGGGCCTCTTCTACGTGGGAAGTCTCGTTCGCGACGCCGGTGAGCATCACAACGCCCGAAGCAACTTCAGCACGAATGCCTTTGAGGGAGTCGATGCGTTTGAAAATCGCGTTGAGTCGTTTCTGAACCGCCAGGTCTTCAGCCGAGACTTCAACACTATCCGCGCTGGTCTGTGCGTACGCCTTCTCCGTTGTGCATGGCCAAAGGCTGAAAAATAGGCTTAAGACAAAAGCCAATGCCGATATCTTGCGATTCACGCTACTCCCCGGACTCAACAAAAAACCGCTCTAGTTCTGCTCGCCACGAACCAATCGACTCATCGAGTCCCAAGAGTCTAAGCCTCGCGGTGTCTAGAACTGAGTATCTCGGGCGGCGCGCGGGAGCGCCCCATTCGGTTGCCTTCACGGGTTGCAGCTCCACGTCGAGCTCGCTCAACTCAAAGATGGCCTGTGCGAACTCGTACCAAGACGTGCCGCTTTGCGACACGACGTGAAAGATCCCATCTTCTCCAAGCTCGGCGAGTCTCAGCGAGATCTTGGCAAGGGTTGACGCAGAGGTAGGGGCTACGAATTGGTCGGAAACCACCCTTAAGGAACCTCGTTCCTTGCCGAGTCGCTGCATCGTATTGACGAAGTTTTGGCCGCCTGGCGAGTAGATGCCCGTGGTTCTGATGACGAGTGCGCCGGGGTGCGCCCTGAGTACGGCATTCTCACCAAAAAGTTTAGAGCGCCCATAGACCGAGAGAGGGTCCGGGGTCTCGAGCTCAGAAATAGGCTTCGCGTGGGAGTCACCGAAGACATAGTCGGTTGAGTAGTGAACAAACGGGATGTTCTTGGCAGCACATATTGCGGCCATTTTTCCGGGCACGATTCCGTTGACCAGCAAGGCCTCGTCTTTATCGCTCTCTGCCTTGTCTACGGCGTTATAAGCGGTCGCGTTGAACACGACATCGGGATGGTATTGCTCGATGGCTTTTTTGACTGCCTTCAAGTCTCGAACATCCACGTCTTCTCGCGTCAATCCGCGTGCCGAGCCTTCTCTGACGAGCTCGCTGCCGAGCTGTCCGTTTGCGCCAAAAACCAGAATCTTCATTGAACCGCTCCGGGTGTACACGTGTCCCTTGGAAAACACGAGCCGGTCATACCGCAAATTCACCTCGACGGGAATAGTTGACGCTTTGAGCGCATTTGCCTAGCCTTCGCGGCGAATCTTGTCCGTGATGCGTCACAGTGGAGAAATACGATGAAACAAATGATTACTTTGGCAAGCGTGTGTTTGATGATGGTCGGCGCGAGCAGCGTGTCAGCCCAGACTGTTTACGACCTTCCGAGCAAGGCCGCTCCCGTGATGGTTCACGATGGATCGGGCGTAGTCTTCTTGGGAAAAGATGCCAGCGTCTACCGAGTTTTCTCCTGGAACGCCTCCAAGAAGGCCGATTTTGACCTCCTGATGACCGATATTGACGGGGACGGAAAGCCCAACGTAGTCGGAGCGGGTAAGCCGACCTTCGTGTTGAATCACGACGCGGACCCGATGTGGTACCTCGATAAAGGTTGTGACCAAGTGATCGTCCAAGATTTTGCGGCCGATAATAAACAAGACCTGATGTGCCTAAACGGCAATGACCTGACCATTTACACGCATGACGGCCAGTTGATCTGGAAAGCTCGCATGAATACTCGGCTTGGAGCGTGTAAGGCTGCGGATATCAATGGCGACCTTAAAGCGGATATCGAGTGTCAACTCGGCAAGAATAAGTTCACCCGATTCGACGGTGCTCAAGGTCAAGTCCTGGCCGAATCCACGGATACTTCCGAAATCGAAGAGACGGTTTACACAAAGACCACGCCCGTAGAATCTACCGAGGAAGGCACCTTGCTCAAAAAGGACCTCGATGGCGACGGCACCGAAGAGACAATCTCCGTTTCCAAAAAAGAGATCGTTGTGAGCGGAAAAGAGGGTGAGCCGAAGAAATTCTCCACCAACACTAAAAAGTACAAACGCGTTCCCGTGGCTGACTTGAAGAGTGTGATGGCCAATGGTTTCGAGGATAACGAGGCTGCCCAGAAAGTGGTCACAGACCTGAACGACAAGCTCGCCAACTGCTACGCAAGTCAGGTTCGGAAGAACCAATTTGCAGGCCAGGGAGACGTGCTTCTCGAAGTAAAAGTCGGTGCCAAATCCAAAGTCGAGGACGTCAGCCTTCTGCACTCCGGACTCGCCGACCAAGGCGTTGCGAAATGTGCTATCGGCGTTCTTAAGAAAGGCAAATATCCAGCGTCAGAAGCGGGTGGTAAACTGAACATTCGCATGTTCTACACCTTCGCTGATAAATGAATCTTAGGCGTTTCCTGCTCATTTCCGGGGTCCTGATGCTCGTTGGCTGGGGTTGTGACTCTAAGCCAAAGGTCGAGCAAGCGCAGGCACCCGCAACGACGGCACCAAAGGCCGCCGAGGCACCAAACTCCGAAGAGCTTGAAGCGATGGGGAGTTTTGAGGCGTCTGTATCAGCTGCGAGAGACCGCCATTCGGACTTTAGCTTTGAGGCGGGCGTTGTGCCTGGACCTCTCAGAGTGCGCGTTTGGAAGGCAGAGGCCGAGTGTGTGCGCGAAGTCCCGCCCGGTGCGGTCCCCGCCGAATGGGTCACGAATATGGACCATACCCTTGAGCGATGTATCAAAGAGCTCAAGTCCAAAGTCGGAGAGAAAAAGTGAAGAAATTTTTCGTGTTGGCATTAGGACTTGGCTTGTGGGCGTGTTCGGATAGCGAGAAGGACGGACCGCCACCTGAGGGCATGGATGCTGGCTCAGATGCGTGTTTGGATTGCGAAGACGCGGGCGCGGATTCGGGCCCAGACCTTGGCGTAGAATGTGGACCAACTGAGCCCTGGCAGCCCGGCGGGACGGCTGTGTTTCGCGATGTATCCGAAGAATGGGGACTCAAAGGCATCCAAGCCGTGGGTTCTAGGATTTCAGTGGCCGATTATGACTCGGATGGGCGTCCTGATATCTTCGTTCGGCGCTCAGGACGTGATGATTTTGGCGAAAACAGAAGGGCATGGCTTCTGCGCAATACCGGCTCTGGGTTTGAAGACACGACTCAGGCATCCGGAATACTCGCCCCGCGATTTACACCGCCTGAGGGGCGGCCGGCAGAAGTCGCGGTTTTTGGTGATATGGATAACGACGGGGACTTGGATGCCGTGACCGGGTTCACCAACGACGGGACGGAGTTCGAGGGCATCGAAATCATGATGAATCAGGGTGACGGTACCTTTGCGCTCGGCGAACTCTATCCGTTTCATCAAGGACAAACGCCCTTCGTGGTCGGCGGGATTTCATTGGCCGATATAGATCTGGACGGGCACCTCGATATCTGGATTGGTATGGGCGCGCCGGGCGGAGTCCCAGCTCAAGACCAGCTCTGGGTCCGAAACGGCGATAACTATGAGGATCAGACTTTGAGCTGGGGCGTTGCAACGCAGGATTGGACGCTGAATGCTCTGAATCTTGGGCGTGCGCACTCGAATGCTTGGTCTACAGCCGCGTGCAACTTAGGGGGAGACAGGTGCCCTGAGCTCATGGCGGCCTCGTATGGGCGTGCCCCGAACCATCTTTGGTGGAGCAATAGTCGCGTCTATGAGAACCAGAGCGTCTCCTCGGGGTACGCGTTTGACGAGAACCAGGATTGGACGGCATCTCATAGCGCTCGGTGTTTTTGCGACGCCAACCCTGAAGCCGAAGGTTGTGATACCGCGCCGGACCCCATCTACTCGTGTGCGAGCTATCGTCCATGGGACCATTCAAGCGACCGCCAGCCGTTTAGGTTGGGCGGAAATAGCGGCACCACGGTTTGTGCCGACTTGAACAACGACGGTCTTTTGGACCTCGTGACCACGGAGATCGTTCACTGGGATGTTGGGGCCAATTCGGACCCAAGCGATTTGCTCTACAATAACGGGGATGGGACGTTCACGCGGCGCGGCGCTGAGCTCGGCCTTGTGAAGGACCACGCGTCGGTCCCGTGGGATGATGGCGATATCACAGCGGCTGTGTTCGATTTTGATAATGATGGCAGAAATGACGTGCTGATTGCGTCTACGGACTATCCTGGTACGCGAGCACATCTCTATTGGCAGAGACCAGACGGCACGTTCGAAAAACTAGCTCCGGAGTTGGGTATCGACATGAAGAGCGCACATGGCGTGGCCGTGGCGGACTTTGATGGCGATGGAGACCTGGACCTCATCGTTGGTCATTCGGCAAATCGGTGTTCTTCAGGCGACCATTGTTATCCGGCGGGCGAGCGCCACGTGAGGATTTTCGAGAACACTGTTGGGCAGGATAGGAACTGGGTGAAAGTGAAGCTCGAGGGTTCCGAGGGAGTCAATCGCGCTGCGATCGGCGCGCAGGTGACCGTAGACACTGGTGATTTGAAGATGGTCCAAGAGGTGGGCGGTGGTCACGGCCATTATGGTTTGCAAAACGAACTGACCTTGCACTTTGGCGTGGGTGACGCCAAGGAAGTTGATATCACGGTCGACTGGCCAAGCAACGATGCGCCAGCCCTGTCCAAGCGGGTTCCCGCCGAGTGTACTCAGCTCAATACCCTCGGTACTAATAGGTAGACCACCAAGACTATCATCGCGATAGCCACAAAGTTGAGATATACACCCGCCTTCGACATCTCCTGAATGGATACGCGTCCACTTCCAAAGACCACGGCGTTCGGCGGAGTCGCTACCGGCATCATGAACGCGCAGCTAGCCGCAATAGCCGTGGGAACCAAAAGCATCATCGGGTCGATTGCGGCTCCTATCGCCACGCCCGAGAGCACCGGCAGCAAGGTGGCTGTAGTGGCGGTGTTGCTCGTCAATTCGGTCAGGAAAACCACCGATGCCGTAATGATGATGATCAGCACAATGAGTGGGACGTCGGCCAAGAGCGTGGCCTGATAACCAAGGAACTCGCCGACTTTATTGACCTCTATGGCTCGTGCAAGGCTCAGCCCACCGCCGAAGAGAAGAAGAATTCCCCACGGGACCTGCATCATCGACTCCCAGTCCATGATTCGGCGGTCCTTGTCGGCGGGTAGCGCAAATAGCACCAGCGCTGAGGCTACTGCAATGCCCGAGTCGCTAAGTCCCTCGACTCCAAGCAGCGGTCTGAAAATCCAGAGCAGGGCCGTGCCAAAGAACACGACCATGACGCTGAGCTCGGCGCGAGTCATCCGCCCAAGTCCTTCGTACTCTGATTGCATGGCTTCTTTGGCGCCTGGAATCGGCGCCGACGAGACCTTGAAGAGCACCCGCGTCAAAAGAAGCCACGTAAGAGGTAGCATCAACGCCACGAACGGGATGCCTACAAGCATCCACTCCACAAACGAGACCTGGATTCCCTGAGACGTCTCTAGGTAGGAGACGAGGAAGACATTCGGCGGGGTTCCGATGATCGTGCCCACGCCACCAATACTCGCCGCATAGGCTATGCCCAGTAGTAGCGCGAGCTCGAGGGAGCGGTTCTCACTGGCCTTGAGCATCACCAAGACACTCAGTGCAATCGGCATCATCATGACGGCTGTGGCCGTGTTCGAGACCCACATGCTCAAGACAGCGGTCACCACCATAAACCCAAGCACCATGCGCCTCGGAGCGACCCCGAAAAGCCTGAGCGTAAAAAGAGCGATGCGTTTGTGCAGATTCCAACGCTGCATGGCGATGGATAGTACGAAGCCGCCCAAAAAGAGAAAGATCACGTCGTTCGCATAAGGTGCGGCCGTCTCCTGGATGCTGGCGACGCCGAGCACCGGGAACGCGGCGAGCGGGAGCAGAGCAGTGGCGGCGATTGGGACCGCCTCGCTCAACCACCAAATCGCCATCCATACCGCGATGGCAGCACTAAGCTTGCCTTGATTCCCAAAAGGAGTGGCACCGTAGGCGTCTGGAAGGAGGTACCAGACCAGAAGAAAAGCCACCGGCCCGAGCAGTAATCCGATAGTCGCCGGCTTTTTCATCGCAATTTTCATAGTTTGAGTGACTTAGAATTGAGAAAGTTGAATGAATCGTTACAATGGGGGCCTTCAAGTGATGAGCGAACAAGGAAAATCATGAAAATTACCCTTTGGGTTGCCGCGGCAGCACTCGTATTGGCAGCGTGTGGAGACGATAGTAAATCAGATCCTGGTGAAACAGGGGCGGACCCTAACAACACGGAAAATAAAGAGAACAACGCAGAAAGCAATAACGCTTCGAGTAATAATACTCAGAGCAATAACGACTCCATTAACACGAGTTCGAATAACCAGTCGAATAACCCCGCCAACAACAACACCGGCGAGGTCACTTACCACGGCGCGGTTCGTTCGATTCTGGAGCGCAACTGTAATCAATGCCATTACGATGGCGGAATCGGGCCGTTTGCGCTCGATTCGTTTGACGCTGCGCGCCCCATGGCAAATGTGATCGTAGCAGCCGTCAAGTCTGGCGAGATGCCACCGTGGCCGCCTTCGCAGGAGTGCGGCGACTTCAGAGACCCTAAGATCGTAACACCTGAAGAGCTCACCAAGCTCGAGGCATGGGCCGATGCCGGCATGCCTGAAGGCGATGCTTCAGAATACGTTCCACCGGCGGTCGATAGTGCCGTGGAATTGGGTGAGCCGGACTACGTCGTGGACATCGGGACGGACTACCTGCCGAGCCCTCCAGGGCAGTCGATTGACGATTATCACTGCTTTGCCATCGAGACGAACTTCTCTGAGGACCGCTTCCTCACGGCTTATGAGACCAAACCCGGTAATATTGCTAGCGTGCACCATATGCTCTTCTGGGCGGTTGGAACTGACCAGGCCGGGCGAATTCAGCAGCTCGAAAACGAAGACCCGACCACGCCTGGTTGGCAGTGCTTTGGCGGAAATCGCGTAGACGATGTGCAGGGTATGCTCGGTGCATGGGCCCCGGGAACCGCAGCCGTGCAGTATGGCAACGACCGTGGAATCCGAATTCCAGCGAACTCCACCATCGTGGTTCAGATCCACTACAACACTCTGAATAGCGATCAGTCTGACCGAACCCAAATCGACCTGCATTTGACCGAAGATGAACCCGCCGAGAAACTCTCGATGTTCCCGTTCCCGGTTACGGACCTCTACGTGCCAGCGGGCGAGGCCAATGGCTATGCTTCAGGGTCGGTGCAGCTGCCTATCGGAACGCGGCTCTACGGAGTGCTGCCCCATATGCACCAGCTTGGAACTCGCATCAAAGCATCGGGATCTCGTGGTGGCCAAGACACCTGTTACGTTGACATCCCAAAATGGGACTTCGGCTGGCAAAACGTCTACCTCTACAACGAGCCTATGGAGGTGATTGCAGGCACGACCATCAACCTCGAGTGTTGGTACGACAACTCACCGGGAAACCAGCCCACGGGCCAGATGCCACGCGATATCACGTGGGGTGAAGGCACGTTCGACGAAATGTGTCTGAACTACTTCATCATTCGCGAATTGCCGTTCTGACGGCTTTCGGGAATTAGACTTTCCTGCGCGGCAGAGGCCGCGTGAACTTATTGGGCTTTGGCCCGAAATCCGGAAGCTCAGGGGCGGGAGGGAGATCGAGGACTGCCTTGATCGCCGTCTCCAACTGCGCGTCACGGCTGCCTTGAAAGTCGTGAGGTGGGATTTCAACCTCAATGTCGGGCGTGGTCCCGTAGTTCTCCACGTCGTAGCCCACGTCTGTGAACCAGAAACAGAATTCAGGCTGGGTGGTGATGCTTCCGTCCGCCAAGGGATGGCGCGGCCAAATGCCCACAACGCCGCCCCACGTACGCTTGCCCACCAGTGGGCCAAGCTTCATCAGTTTGAAAGTGTGGCTGAAGATGTCGCCGTCACTTCCGGCGTGTTCGTCCGTCAATGCCACCAGAGGCCCTGCCACGGATTCAGCAGGATAGGGCGTTGGAGTGCCCCACCTGTTGATATCCCAGCCGAACCTCTGCCTCGCCAATTTTTCGAGGAGCAGCTGGCTCACGTAGCCGCCCGCATTGTTGCGAACATCCACGATCAGCCCGTTGCGGTGAACCTCTTGTAAGAACGAGCGATGGAACTCAGCAAAGCCAATCAGGGACATATCCGGGATATGAATATAGCCAACCCGACCTTCAGTGGCGGCATGCACCTGAGCGCGGTTTCGCATCACCCATTCTCTGTAGCGAGCAGGTCTCTCACTGTACAAAGACTTTACGGTAATAGCCTGCACAACGGGTTCTTCGTCTTGGGAAGATGGCTTTCGTGCGAGCACGAGCTCTACATCCTGGCCCGCGAGGTTCAAAAGGTATTGCTGAATCGGCACGTTGGGTTCGACCCGAGTACCATTGATTCCCATCACAACGTCCCCAACTCGCGCATCGATGCCGATCTTGGCGAGTGGAGAGCCGTCGGGGCTCCAAGCATCCCCGCGTGCGATATGAGTCAGGCGGTAGCCTTGAGCGCCCTCATCCCACTCAAAATCAGCACCGAGGAAACCGGGAATCGCTGGACTTCCGCGGCGATAATCTCCTCCGAGTTCATAGGCATGAGACGTGCCAAGCTCGCCTTGCATCGTCCAGACCACATCGCTGAATTCGCCGCGAGTTGAAACGCGATCCAGGAGTGGAAGATACCTGTCCCAAATGGCGTTCCAATCTACGCCTCCAAGGTCTGGGTCCCAGAAGTGGTCTCGCATCAGCCGCCACGACTCCCGAAGCATTTGTTTCCACTCGGCCTTGGGATCCACCATCAAGCCGATACGGTTGAGGTCCACCCAGCCCGACTTTCGGCTTGGCATATCGTCTTCATCGTCTTCACCCACCATAGCCGCACTTGCGCTGACCACGCGCAGGCCTTCGCCCCAGAGCAACATGGTTTTGCGGTCTGGCCCAAGCAGGAAGCCATCGACCTCTACGGCAAAGGGTTTGACTTCATTCTCTTTGATATTGAAATAGGCGATTCGGCCGCTCGGCTTTGGCGGGCTAAGCGCCGACCGAAATCCACTGCCTTCGATGCCGAAACTCGTCCAGAACACGCGCTCATCCGTGGCATCAATCTGAGCGTAGTCCGAGACCGCGACCGGGAACGAATCGACGCGTTCCTCAATACCTTCGAATTCGATTTCGAGCACTTCTTCTTCTTCTTTGGCGTTTTCACCCTCGTCCGAATCACCGGTTTTTTCGGTTTCTGGCTCGTCTTCATCCTCGTCTGAGTCACCGTCCAATGGGCGAGGACGCTCAACGAAAGGTGAGGGCACGTCGGATCGCAGCGTGATAAGGCAGGGCTTTGCGCTTGCCGGAAAGCTCACCTCAAAGAAGAGTTGGTCCTGGACCGGCTCAAAAAATCGGTGGGACACAAAGTAGAGGTATCGTCCTTCTGGGTCGAAAACCGGCAGCACGTCTCGGAATTCACCGGTTGTCACGTCGTGAGTCTGGTCGGTTTGAAAGTCGTGCACACGAATGACTGCCGTATTGGTGGAGGTCAGGACACTATAGGCCAGATAGCGCCCGTCGCTCGACCACGAGAAGCCTTCGATACGCTCGTATTCGCTACGGTCCAGAACGCGCCCTTCGCCCGTGGCAGGATCGAGAACGCAGATCTCGTGGCGATGATTCGTGAAGGCTAAGATGCCCTTGGAATTGAGGCCCAACTCAAGAGGGCGCCCGATATCAAAGCCGACCGCGATAGGTTTGGGATCTTCGACGCCCTGAGCCGCATGGATCTCAAAACGCTCCTCCCCGCCTTCGTCAGAGACCACAAGGATCCGCTCACCATCCAGATATACCGGGGATCGGTAACCGACCGCACTCGCCCGGCCTGTCTGCCTCACCGCACCTTCCCAATGTGCGAAGTTGAAGACGCTCCCGCGTGTGACGACGGCCATCGAATGACCTTCGGGATGCAAGGTGACTTCGCTCACGTAGGGGAGCGGGTCGATATATCGACGCTTGAGTTGGGTCCTTGGAGATGGAAAGCCGACCGGGATTTCTCTCTCTTGGCCAGTCGCTGTATCGAGCGTCCACAAGGCGCCGGCAACTGTGTAGACGATATGAGAGGCGTGGCATGTTGCGTACCGCGCGTAGAACCCTTCGTGGTCTGTGTGCCGCACCAGGTCTTGGCCAAAGAGGTCACAAGAGTAGATATTTCCGTGGTCTTCGAAATCGCTGATGAAGTAGATGCGCTCGCCAATCCACATTGGTCGGCAAAAGCCTGATGTGATGTCGGGGAAGAGGCGTTCCCACTCATCTCCATCTCGGGTGATCCACAATGTACCTGCCGTTCCTCCCTTGTAGCGCTTCCATCGGGCGAGGTCGTCGGAATTACGGGCGAGCACCACACCGTCTTTGCCTGGTGCGTCTTGGTAAGAGATGCCCATCGCGGGTCCCCACGGCAGCTGATGTGGCTCACCTCCATCAAGGGGGACTTCAAAGAGCACAAATGGGCGCACGAAGGGCTGGGCGTGAGTCGTGATAAAGACGATCTTTGATTCTGGCGTCCAGCCCACGGTGAGTGACTCCACCCCGAGGTACGTCAGGCGCTGCGCCGGTCCGCCGTCCGAAGGCATCACATAGACTTCTTTGTTACCCTCTTCGTCCGAGGTAAACGCTATCCACTTTCCGTCTGGCGAAAAATAGGGTCTGGAGATCTCCCCCATCCCGGAGGTTAGCCTGGAGGCTCTCCCACCACTCAGAGGCACTTCCCATAGGTCGTCGTCAGACACAAAGACCACACGGTCTTCAAAGACAGTTGGATAACGATAATAACCTTGGTTCATACGTGTTCTCACTCGACGAGAAAGGGCTCAAGCTTATAGCCTACTCATCTGGAATTGGAACCGTAGAGTCTTGAGTTTCTGGTGGCACACCACATGCAGATACCCAATGAACCTGAAATATGGTTGGATAAAACTCACACCGATGAGAGAGGTTGACATGAAGATTGTAGCTGTTTTTTTCGCATCTGTACTTTCGATGACGGTGGCCCAGGCCGCCTTTGCGGGGTGCACCGAAGATATCCGTGTGGACTCGTTTACCGTCGAGGCTGATCCTGCACAAGAGTGCCTAGGGTTCGAGGTCGTAGGTAGCGAATGCGTGGGCACCGCCGACCTAATCATCACGAACAACTGCGAAGAAGAGATTGGCTATCGGCAAGAGACGGCCCAGCCAGGAGAAAACCTCAACATTCAGGTCTTTCGCGAGGGCCAAACGACTCAGGAGGCTTTTACTATCACACTCGGGCTTGACGATGTGATCGTCGATGTTGAATTCGAATCAACCGTGACCAAAGACTATGAGGAGGAAGACGGGTGTACGAGTGCGTCCGGGACCGGCTTCGCTTCGCTCTTCCTCCTGGGAGTTGTTGGGCTCCTTCGACGTCGTAAGCGCGCCTGAGATATGAGTATTTTTGACAAGATTTCTGGGCGTGTGGGAGATATTCTAGACGAAGTCCGAATACCAGACGATGTGAATCGCGTACACGAAGACGCTATTCGGTATATCGAGTCAGGCGATTCTTACAAAGCTCAGGAGATCTTGCGAAAGATCGCAGAGCGCCATCCGAATATCCAGCGTACCTGGGCGCTGATGGCCCGCGCCCAACGCGCTCAAAACGAGTGGTTAGCTGCTTTTGAGTCCACCCAAAAGGCCCTTGAGATTCGAGAGACGGCGCTCCTTCATCTGCGCGCTGCGGAATCCATGGAGAAATTGGGGCGGACTCGCGAGGCGCATCACCACCTCAGATGCGCCACCGAACTCAAAGACTACCAGGAGTACGAATTCGAGATTTCGTGGGCTCTGGGGCGAATCCTCTTGACGCTCGGACGCAAAGATAAGGCGGAACGTGAACTCAAGAGAGCTCATAAATTGCACCCGAATCACTGGGGTTGCCTCGATGGGCTTGTACGTGCGACGGCCGCTCGTGACTCCAAGGCAGCGCTCGAACTCCTTGAGCAAAGCGAGGTTCAGGCGCCGTCCAAAGAGAGGCAGGTGCTTCTCGGTTGGCTCTTCGAGGAAACCGGCCAGATACAACGCGCGAAGGAGAGCTACGAAGCGGCTCTAGACGGCGGAGAGCCCGTGGCGCGCCTCGGGCTCGCACGCCTTGTACATAGAGCAGACCCAGCTCGCGCCATCGAGCTGCTTCAAGGGGATCCAGACAAGTCCGAACTCAAACTTTCTTGGTTTTTGATTCGGGGTTTGGCTGCCCTGACGCTTGGGCACTTTGAAGACGCACAAAAGGCCCTACAACGCGCACTCGAATTGGACTCCGATAACGCAGAGGCGCTCATTGGGCTTGGGCGCGCACAACTCAGCCTCGGGGCGTTTGATATGGCGGGTGGCAATTTCCAGCGTGCGCTCTCAAGTCCAAAGAGCCGCGCTGAAGCGCTCGTGTGGATTGCGCGCTGGAATGTGTCGCGCCAGGAACTCGGCACGGCGAGGTACTATTTGGACGAGGCTTTGCGCGAGGCTTCGGAGCTTGAAGTCCGTGCGCAGGCCCTGCTGGAGCTCGGGAAACTGCTCAAGGCTCAGGGAGATTTTGCAGACGCTGTGGTCCATCTTCAGGAGGCGAATACGCTTGGCCTTCAAGCGACTGATGCCGCCGAAGGCAGCGAAGTGCTCGAGGCTTGTTTCCAAGAGCTTCGCTACAATTGGGCCCACCTGCCAGGTGCCAAAGATCCTCTGGGGCTCGCGCATTTCCTCGAAGAGGTCAACGAATGGCTTTCGTTGGACGGCCGTCTGGCACGATTCATCCCCCAGGCCCAGGCTTTGACGAGTCAGCTCAATGCCCCTCTTGCACTCGCGATCGTAGGCGAATTCAACGCAGGAAAGTCCACACTTCTAAACGCGTTATTAGGTGAGGATCTCCTGCCCGTAGGTGTGCTCCCGACCACAGCGCATCAAGGCGTCGTGAGGTTTGGGCCGAGGCGTGCGGCGCGGGTCTATTACACCGATGACCACGACACCAAAGCCGAAGAGTGTGACTTCGAAAGGGCCAGCGAGTTGATGCGCGAAAACGCTGAAGAGATTGAACGGATCGAGTTCGTATTTCCGCATCCATCACTGAGAGCCTTGGAGTATTGGGACACGCCAGGGTTCAATGCCATTGAGGAGCGCCACGAGGCTGTGGCCGAACGCGCTCTGAACAACGCCGAGGCAATTCTCTGGGTCATGGACGCCAATCAGGTCCTGAGTCAGACGCAATTCGAGCTCATCGACCGAGTAAAGAACGGGGACGAGAAGATCGTCGTGGTCATCAACAAGGTAGATCGCCTTCAAAATCCGGACGATGTGCAAGAGCTGGTGGACTATGTCACCGAGAATATTGGCGACGATATCTTGGGCGTGTTTCCGGTTTCTGCACTTCGTGCTCGGACCGAAGAAGACCGAGCGTTCGAGGATTTTCGAGCCTTTGTAGAGGAGCGAATTGTAGCCAGAGCCGGGCGCCTCAAAGTCCTCGAGGTTGGCCGAAAATCAAACGAGCTGATGGAGCTCATCGCCGAGTTTCGCGACCGACGCATCAATGTCCTCTCGAGGTCCATGGCAGTGCTCGACAAAACCAAGAGTTGGACATCTCATGCGTTGAAGGACGTCGAGCCCAAACAAGCAGCAATCGAGCGAGACTTGGACGATAAGGTCGAGTTTCTACTCACCGTTATCCAGAAGGAGGTTGAGGAGACGTTACGTCCAAGTGGGCAGCTGATCACCAAACTCAAGCTCAACGAGGAAGATGCCGAGTTTCTGGGCCGGCTCGTGGTCGACCGAGTCAAAGATGTTCTGAACCCAGCGTACTTAGGCGTGCTCGAGCTTTTCCAAAGTTTGGAGACGCAGCTCGCCCAGCAGCTCGACGTGGCGCTCGAAGGACTTGAAATCGACGAAGCCCGTTCATTACAGCGGCGAATCGAAGGGTTTTTTGATGAATCTCGACAGGCTCGGATGGTGCTTGAGCAGCGGATTCGCGGGCAGATCGTAGCCGAGACGCGTGGAAGATGCGCAACTGGACGGGAACACCTCATCAAGACCGCGGAGATCGACCGGTCTCTCTGGCCTTCACGTATCCGCGAGTTGATTCCTCCTGTTCGTGCGGTATTCCACGACGAGGCCAAGTCGTGGGGTGAGTCCTGGAGCCGCAGAAGCCAACTCTTCTTAGACCGCCTGCGTGCAGACGTTGAGCTCATTGAACTTCAGACCAAATACATTCTGAATATTCCTGAAAGATCACGAGAATAAACTTTATTTTTCAACTTCTTTTGTATAGGTTCCCCGCTCCACAACACAAATGGATGGAGGTCCTAGAATGAGAATGAATTTGAAATGGAGCTGGGCTGCACTTGCGCTTGCAGGTGTCCTTGGATTTGGTGGATGTGATAGCGCAACTGAGAACGGCCTCTCGGAATTTTCACGCGTCAAGGCAACACCTTGCGAAGGCAAATGTGACGGCCCAGGCGACGTGTTTATCTCGGAGTACACCGCGGATATCGCGGCCCTCAATGCGCGCTACCCTGGGCCAACCATGGAGAAGGTTGAGGATGCGTTCGTGGTTCACGTGGACCTTGGTGCCGCTCAGTTCGCAGCACCAACTCACCTCTTTGGAAAAGCTGTCAACGTCATTCCTTACTCCAACACCGACCAGGTGGCGGATGCGACTGGCGCAATCATTGAGCGAGGAGATGAAGTCATCGCTCAAGCGTTTGGGCCTGGTATCGTAGGATACTCCATCAAACATCACCGTCCTGAGTACCGCACCCTTAGCCCCGCGGACCTTCAGGCGAATATCAAGGAGCAAGTCAAGCTTCAGGATACTCATATCCAAATCGTGGTCGGTGTGGTTCGTGATGGCAAACCTGGCGCCATCACCTTGAACAACCCACAAACCTACGAAGACGGTCTCTTCGGCGACGAAGTTTACTCGATGATCTTCGTCAAACCGAAGTATCCTGAGTATTTGAACGCTGACCAAGTCATGGCTTTCAACGACAATATCTTGTTGATGACCATGGGCTTTAATGCCGTCTCCAACTTCCCTGGCGACTACAACGGCGGCGATCCGTTGGCTGCACACTCGATTGAGAAATTGCGTGAGCACGTGCGTCAGATGGTTCTCGCTATCGGTGGAGACCAAGACGCGATTGCGTTCTTCCAAGACCCGGCTAACCAGGTCTATTGCGCGGAGCTCGCGTTCCTCGGAGCGTCAGCCGGTATGCACTTCCCACTCAACGCAGAGACCATGATTCCTTTGGTCGGCGAAGAAGCATGGGGACTCTTCCTGGCTGAAGTTGAGAAGAGCCAGGCAGGTGAGCCAAACACGTTCATTACCATGAACGACAATCCCAAGGCTCCACTTGTGGCGCTGAACCTTCCACCGGAAGACCTCAAGCCAGCTCCTCAGTACGCGCCAAACGCTGCTGAAGAAGCTCAGAAGCTCGCTTTCAAGCCAATGACCATGGCTGATATCGTTGAGCAATTCCTTCGCACGCACGTACCTCGTGAGCAAATGGGCGAGTCGATCGCACCGGTTCAAGGCAACCTCTTGAGCGCTATGAAGCCGGGCCTCCTGGAGGCGATGGCTATGGACCAAATTCCTGCTGAGGACCCACGGCGCCAGGCTGTCGACCAGCTTTTCGAAGCTCTTATTGGTGTGGTTTCGACCTCGTACAGCGATTATGCAGAGTTCCAGCAAAACCTGGCACCACTCATGGCTCAGGCTCGTCAGGTCACTGGACCACGCGATGACTCCGGAACCGGCTACTTCGTACCGCCGAGCATCTTCCACGTGGTTGCACAGGGTAAGCACAAAGGCATCCTTGGTCTCGACTATGTCGGACACGGTCTGCACGCATCGGTAACTAAGAAGATCGCCAATGTGTCTCAAGAGGAAGAGGAAGATCCAGGACTTGTGGTTGTGGAGCCAGAAAATCCGTTTGCAGGAAGCTGTCAGGCTGCTTGTGGTGGCTCGTCCGCGGACGGCTCTTGCTGGTGTGACACCGCATGTGCCGAGTACGGAGACTGCTGCTCAGACATCCAAGAGCATTGCGCTGAGTAATCAGAGTCCCGCAATGAACGTGTGAACCGCCTTATTGTCCGGTTCAACTCTCAAAGCCGCTTCGGCCTCGCGTCGGGCGGCTTCTTTATTGCCCCGGAAGTCGCGGTAGTATCGGGCCAGTCTGAGACGAAGGTCAACTCGTCCAGACTCCACTTCAACGCCGCGACGAATCACGTCCATGGCGCCCAGGAAGTTGCCCGCGCGCTCAAAATAATCCGCGAGCTCCAGGATCTGTTTGACTTCTTCTTTGCGATCTTTGGAAGGCGCACGCTTGATGGCCTCTACTTTAATGGACGTGCGGTCCACGTTCTCAAGGAGCACGAAGCCCCGCTGTGAGAGCTCCGCAATCAATTCGTCCACTTCGTATGGAAGACCCGCCAACATCTGGCGAATCTGACCTACGCGCATAGGGTCTGGAAGGCGCGTCAAGAGAAATGCCTCTCCAGCGCTGAGATTATCTCCAGCACTCGGTTCACGGACGCTTGAGACCAGAACGTTCGGCTCAAACCTCGGTGCGATCTGCGACTTATTGAGGAAGTCCTGAAGCTTCACTTCGGCCTTCTTCTCCAACGCCACGCCGAAACCTACAGGGAGCGCCCGTTCTTGTAGGTTATGTGAGACCACGCGGCCCTCGAGCTCCACGTTGAGCCCCTTGGGAAGTAAGGTCATGTTCACCAAAACCGGAGTGCCTAGTGGAGGAAGCGAGTCGGATGGTACGTAAATGCCTCCCCCTACAAGGTTTCTACGATACTCGCGCCGCAATCTATCCACACTATTAAAGACGATGTCGATGCGAGGCATGAGGCTCGCGAGCTCGTCCGTGGAGTCATCCTCTTGGAGGAGCACGACCATGGATTCGGCAGCATCATTAGGAATCGAGACTTTTGGTGCGGTCATCGAGCGTTCAAACCCGCGTTGAGCTCCAACCCTCAAATCGAGCGGGTCACCCACGGGCGTGACCTTCTGGCCCGCCGCAGAGCAGAATTCGGAGATGAACTCGGAAACACTCTCGAACCGCTCAACACGTTTGAGGGCCAAGGCGCGTTTGATGACGTCTTCAACGCCAGGAGGGATGTCTTTGCGGTAGTTAGAAATCGGCGTCCAGCCTTGTTTTCTGCGCTTTTCGGCAAAAGCGTCCGACCACCGTTCCGTGGGAAACGGAATTTCGCCGGTCAGCATTTCGTAGATGATGCAACCGAGCGCGAATTGGTCTGCTCGATGGTCCACCTCAATTCCGGCCGCCTGTTCCGGAGGCATGTAAGCGGGCGTTCCAAAAACGCTCTCAGACTCGATGCTATTGACTACGAGATTCGACGTCCCGAAATCCAAGAACTTCCAGACGACGTCACGGCCTGGCCGCTCGATTCGCATGACGTTCGCGGGTTTCAGGTCGGAGTGCACGATGCCAAGGTCGTGGACCGCCGACAATGCACTTGAGGCTGCCAGCGAAAACCGCACCACACTCTGAAGGTCTAGCTGACGGTGGCGCTCCAAAAAATCGGCTAAGGACTGACCGTCCAGATACTCCATGACGAAGTAGTAGCCATACGTTGGGCAGGCACCGAAATCCGTCACGAAGACGATGTTCTCGTGACCGATGAGGCTTGTGGCTCGTGCCTCCTGGCGGAATCTCACGTGCCAGTCTTGGTCTTGGGCGAGTCGAGTGTGAAGGATTTTCATGGCAAAACTTTGCCCGAGCATGGTGTGCTCAACTTCGAACACCCAGCCAAATCCGCCTTCGCCAATCCGACGTTTTACGCGGTAGCGCCCGTCTACAACGGAGCCTTTCTCAGGCAGGCCCGCTTGTGGTTGGGCTTCGGTAGCGAACGAAAAATCATCGTATTCCGTGTCGCCGTACTCGAACATTAGGTCGTCAGTCACGCACACTCCCTCATACAAACACTCTACCAGCACGGCTCTTTTATGCCTAGCACGTACTAAAAGAGAAGCGCCACCAATGGCGGCGCTTCCTGATTTCCCTGGCAATTATTGGTGGGACTAGAACATGAAGCGATAGCCGAGATCTACGACCAGGGTACCGGTGTTGGAGTCCCCGGTTACGCGGGTGTTGAGGTCGCTCCAGCCAAACTCCAGCGCGCCGAAGAGCGAGCCCGGTCCAAGCGGATACTCAACTCCGCCACCCGCGACCATTCCCACATGAGTCTGAGTTTCGGCGTTTTCGCCAAAATCACTGCCTTCGGATGATGCAGTTACCACGGATTCGAGCAAATAGAGCCGTGGTCCGATGAGTCCGTAGACGCTCAAACCCTGCGCTGCCGGCATGAATCGCCACTGCGCAGCCAGTTCCACGATGACCATACGTTGCGTGAGTTCCCAATCAAAGTCCTGGCCTTCCTCGCCAAGGGTCGGCTCAAATGCGCTGCCGGATGACTCAGGCTGCGAGTACATACCGTCAAGCGTAATCGCCAACGGACGCTCCATGGAGCCCACGTCAAATGGGAGGATGTAGCCGAATTCCAGACCAAAAATGGGCCAAGATTCGAGCTCGGAGAAGAGCTGCGGGACGAGCACGCCGACGTGGGGCGCCAGAGTAAAACTCACGTCCGAAGACTCCGACGTCGCGGCAGGCTCCACGCTTTGCACGACGGCGGGTCCAGGAGGAGCGACCGGAGTAGCTTCCGCTGGTGCCTCAGCTGGTGCCGACGCGGGCTCAGCCTCTTGAGCAAATAGAATGCCAGGCAACCCAAGTATCAAGGTCAAAACGAAGTATCTCATGGAGTGCCTCCAAGGGTTGAATAGTCCACAGTATCTGATGCCGGTGACGCGGTTTCACCGCCTGCCACGTAGAGCACACCTCCAAAGGACACCGCACCGGGAAGGTAGCGATTTGCCAGGTTGCCTGTGGCTCCCAAGGCGGAGGGGTTTTCGGTGTTCGGAGGCGAAGTCTCAGAGATAGGCATCTTGTCTGCCGAGTTGCTTGGACTTCCATTTTGGCCACATGCTGTCACGAAGTTATTGTTGGCCAAAGCCGCAGCATAACCCGAACGACTGCGCTGGTTTTGTGAAGTGCCAGTGAACGATAGGAGGTCTCCTCCAGCCTGAACTTCCGCCCATTCTGTGGCTCTCGAGAACGAGTTTGCGCCGGTCTTTCCGCCGAGCGCAAAAACGTAGTTGGCGGAGCTCGTGATATTCGACGCAACCTCAGTGTTGGCCGTCAACGCCGTGAGTTCGGTTCTGGCCGTACCAAGCGCGGCTGTGACCTGACCCGTGGCCAGTGTCTGGTCTTTGGGGCCGTTGATGGTCACCGAGACCCGCTCGACCGAGCTCAGTTGAGCTCCGGCGCCATCCGTGCCGCCGACAGCGTAGATATGACGCAGATTGGCGTCTGCCGGGTCCACCGCGACCGTCAAGCCGTGGCTATAACGCGCCGTGCCCAATGAGACACCCGCGTCATGCCATTGACCAAGAGAACCGAGTGGCAGCGGAGATTCGGGCGTCGTGGCTTGCGAGTAGTTGTCGATATAGCTCGTGCTCGTTGCTGGCAAGGTCACCAAGAGCTCCTCTTCGCCCGCAGGCGCATCGGGAGCTGGAGAGCGGTAGACGCGGTACTCGCTCGCGCCTGGGTAGGGAGTCCACGCGATGAGTAGGTCGATGCCCTGGAACGGAATCCTGACCGGCTGACGCTCAGACGCGAGCATTTCGCCACCGGGGTTGGCTGGGTCGGTGGTCGGCATCACAGGAGCCACGCGATAATAATAAACTCCTGGTGCCATGCCGCCCATCAGGTTCTCGCGGATATCAAACTCCACGTTTGAGATCTCAGTGGTGTCTAGAGGGTTCAGCACATGTGCCCTGAGAACACTTCCTGTCGCGGCAGTGCCGTCGTGACCTGCAACGAGGTAAAGGAAATCGCCGACGCGTGCGACCTGAGAAAGGGTTCGGGCACTACCCAGTGCCTGACCAAGCTCGAACCAGTCGCCGGGACGCCCGAATCGATCGAGGCCGCTGGCCTCAACGCTAGTAAGGGCACCGGCACTCGTGCCATCATCCCCGCCCACGGTGTAGATATACCGAGCGGATGCGGTCACAGGAGCCGCCCCGAGCGCTGGTGCGCGGCGGGCAGTTTGCATGGTGGTTCCGTTCTCGAACGACACGAAGTTTCCGGCAGGGTTTGTGACCGTGATCGGCGCATAATCCACATAGGTTCCGTCGTCCGTATTCGTGACTCGAATCACACACACATCGAGGTGGGTCAGCGTCCCAGTGTCCACTGAGGCGTCGATCGTGGTCGATGTAAATGCGTTTACGGTGATCAAAGCCGTATTGCCCGAGAGGCATGTGAGCTCGATCGTTGGAGTTCGGAAGTTCTCGCCGTCCACTGTGAAGAGCCAGTTTGTTGCGTTGGTCTCCCAAGATCCGGGGCTCACTGTCGACACCGTTGGAGGTGGCTCAGTGGTCACGTCAAATCCACCTGCGAGCAGGCCGACACTGCCGTCTGGATTGATGACGATCACGTCATAAGTAGCCACTGGCAGGCCTTGTGGCACGATTCCGTTGAGCTCCGTTGGGCTTAAGTATTGGACCGCCCTTACTTCTGTGGCGATATCGCCCGCCTGAGCGTTGCTTGGGTTCAGATAGACGCGTGGCGTGGCGGCAAAATTTGTTTGACCAGCCGCAGGGGGCTCAGGCGAGGTAATGGTCACGTCCGTGTTGGCCGAGGTCCAACCAAACGGTGGGTCGACCGCCTCGACTGCCACGGTGAGTTCGTCCGTAATGGTGACGAGGCCGGGACTGGTTTCGCTACACGAGACGTCGTCTGTGAGGATTACTCCGTAAGTTTCAGATGTCACCATCTCAGGGAGTGTATCCGCTGGAACAACAGCTTGTGCGACGTTCGGGCGTTGAGGGTCAAACGTCAGACCGGTGAGCGGGATCTCGGTACCTTGAGAATCCACAAGGGACGCTCCCGTCAGCGTTCCACCGAACAAACCGGTCAGGTAGATCGTGACTTGAGTTGAGATGCCATCGTAGAGGACTGGCGGGTCCACGTAGAACGCGCGCGGTCCTGTGACAACCCTAACGTCCTCAATATGAGTCGCCGAGCAGCTCGTTCCGGGATTGACGACCGTGAGGCTGTAGGTGCCCTCGGCTGTCTGATCAAACACAGCCGTGGCGCTTGTGCCTGTGGCGTTGACCGTGACGGTTGTTGCCATCTCGGTACCGAGCGTGACCTGCATATCCGCGGCGAAATTCTGACCGTCGATCTGGATGGTTCCACCTGCGTCGCAAAGCCTGAGCGGCGTTACCGACGCAATTTCAGGCGTCGGCGCAAGGACCAGGGTGACGTCGCGTTGTCCGCAATCGGACGGCGCTGGGTTGGAGATGCTGATGTCTACGTCTGAGCTTCGGAACGCCACGGGAACCACAAAAGCAAGCTCGTTACAGGTCGTGATACTAAGGGTTGGGTGGTCTACAGGGGTGCAATCCGAAGGCGTGCTCGCCACGCTTTGACCCTCGATCATGACGCTCGGCGAGTTGCCGTCGATGACCAAAAACGCTGAACCTTGAGCCGTGACCATGCCGTCAAATTGCTCGCCAGCGCAAACAGCCATCGGCATCAGGGAATCCACGTTTGGTGGGCCTGCCACGAGCGTTTCCTGGCTGATGGACGCGCCGCAAGCCACCGGCGCTGGGTTGTAAACACTGATTTCTGTCACACCCGAAGGCGTCACGAATCCTTGCGGAACATCTACCGTAAGTTCCGTACACGATTGTAGGCCTGTTCGATTCGTGTCCGTACACGTGGCGGCGGTCGCAGTGGCTGGAATCAGCGTTGCACCCACAGATACTGCAGGGTTCTCGCCGTCGACCACGTAGAAGTTCGTACCCGTCACTGTCAGTGTGGTTGCACCAGCATCCGTACAGAAAAGCTCCGGCGTCACCGCCGTCACCGTTGGAGCAGGGTAGGCCTCCATGGTCGCGGGCTCCGTGGATACACAGGCAGCGGGTGCTGGGTTGGCCACGACGACGTCGTGAACTCCCGGCTCCACCGCACCGAGCGCGAGGTCGAGCACCAAGGTGTCGCAGAGCTCAGCGTTTGCTACACCCTCGATAGCCACACAGTTTTGCGCGTCGATATTCGCCGCCGCAACACCGTCAACAGTCACCGTGGGGGCAGTTCCTTCAAACACCAGGAATCCCTCGCCGACCACTCTGAACACTGCTGCAGTCGTCTCAACACAGATGAAATCGCGCACCACTTCGGTTACGCTCGGAGGGGCGATGAAATTGACTTCGACCTCGCTCTCCGACTCGCAACCGGCGGGGTCGGGATTGATGACCACCACGTCCAGTGCGCCTGGTTCAAGCGTTTCTGCGGGTACTACAACACTCAGCGTGGTGCAGGTCTCGGCACTGCCATTGACCACCGTGGAGATCGCCGAGCAATCTGAAGCAGTAGAGTCAAAGGTCTCGCCCGCGATCCGTACTTGTGGCGCCGTGCCGTCGTACGTGACAAAGCCCTCGCCGGTTATTGTGATGGTGTTTTCGAGTTGTTCGGAGCAGAGCACCCCTGGCTCCACCGAGGCGATGCTCGGCGGGGCTACGACTGTGAGTTGCACGGGCTCGGTTGTGGAGCAACCAGCTGGCGTTGGGTTCGTCAGGATTACATCAAATGCGCCCGCTGGCAGGTCCGCCGCGGGAATCGTGAACGCGGCTTCGGTACAACGTTGGAAAGAGCCACCAAAAGTCGTGACTTCTTCGCATCCGGACGTTGTTGTCGCGTAGACTTGACCGTTGATTTCAACGCTCGGCGCGTCTTCGGCCTGAATGAAGTTCAATCCCTGAGCCACGAAGCTTCGCTCACCTTGCGCCACGCATGTGAGGTCTTCGATGATCGCCTCGAGCGTGGGCTCGGGCACGACCGTTAGTCTAGACTCATCGTCCTCAACCACACTCTCGCAAGCAGCTGGATCTGCGTTTTGGACTCGGACATCGTGCAAGCCTGGCTCAAAATCCGCCTCGGCGAGCGTGATGGTCAGGCGCTGGCATACCTGGGCTCCGCCGAATACGGGGTGCAGGTCGCGGCATTCGTCAGCGGCGCTCGGGGTGTACGTCTTGTCGCCGATCTCAACCGTGGCGGGCGTTTCTCCTTGGACGAGGAAGTGATCCCCGACGACTACGAGCTCCCGTCCACCTTGGGCGAGACAGGTGTAGCTCGGCTCAAGGGCCGAGATGCTGGGTCTTGGAAGAACACCTAGAGTATCTTCGGACTGGGCAGAATTGCCGTTGCTATTCTGCACCGTCACGTTCCAAACGCCTGGACTTAGACCGGTTTCAGGGCCGAGCAAAACCTGCAGCTCTTCGTTGTTGAACCAACGAACCTGAGTGGTCTCGCTATTGTCCAATACCAGCGTTTGTTCCTCGGCGCCTTGTCCTTCAATCGACTTGGTCCGAGTCAAGGTCACCGTTGGGTTTTCTGCCGAGGGATCGTTGAGTGCGTCGAGTACCAAGGGGCTAAAGTCGCTCCCCTCAACGCGTACCCACGTCTCGATCTGCTCGTTACACACGAATGATGGTGTAAGGGGGTTCGTGTCCGAGATCTGTGGCGATGGCCCCGAAATCTCGTTGGAACACCCTGCAACCAGCATCAGAAGCGCGGCGCGCCAAATTCTGTGGTTCATAGTCAGTCCTACTCATTTGTTGAATACACTTGTTGTGACTGAAGGTAGGCCTCTGGACAGCGCATCTCAATGCCTACGGCTCGTGATTCTGTGTACAAGCTGAATACGAACCGGTGTTTTCGTGTTCGGTAAGAATACACTTGAAAGCCCTCGCCCGATTTTCTGGCTTATTCTGGATTTTGAGCGATCGTTGTGGCGTGAGTGAAGAAGTCAAAAACGAAGGCATCAACTGGACTGCGACTGGCACAGCGCAAATCGCTCTGGCGATTATTGCGACAACAGCCTCGCTGTACCTTTTGCGCTCCATATTTATCCCCTCCATGCTGGCCATCTTTCTGGCCTACGTGCTGGGGCCGCTGGTGAAGCTTGTTTCGCACCGCATCCCCGGCACCCCAATTGCGCTCCCAAGGCCTCTATCGGTGACGATCGTGGTCTTGCTCTTTATCGCGCTCTTAGGTGTGCTTGGGATCTTGATGTCGTACGAAATCGTGGCATTCCTGAGCGAGATTCCGATGTACGAGCCGCAAATCGCGGACACGGTAAGCCATGCTCGCGCGGTCATCGCTGAATGGCAAATACAGCTCGAAGGCCTCATAGACCCCATAAGGCCGCAAGATGGGGCAGTTGAAGACTTCACACCAGATACCGAAGAGCAAATCCGAGTGCTCTTGGACGAAGGCAACACCGCGTGGTGGTCCTCCGTGACTGGCTACGTCTTCGGCGGGATCACCTCGGTCTTGGAGTTCACGGGGCAATTCCTGCTCTGTATTTTCGTGCTCTTTTTTGTGCTCCTTGAGGGGCCCGTCCTCAAGACCAAAATGATTAACATCATGGGCACCACGCTTCGAAAGCGCCGCCTGATGTTGGAGATTATGCAGAACGTCAACGAGGACGTGCAGCGCTACCTCTTCAATCGATTCGTCACAAACCTGGCATTGGCAGGCGTAGCGTGGCTGGTCTATTCAGCGTTCGGTTTGAAGTATGCGCTCTTGTTGGGGGCCCTTGCGGGCATCTTCAACTTCGTCCCTTATGTCGGGCCCATCGCGGGTACCGTCTTTCCGATCGTCGCCACCTATATGCAGTATGGGGACTGGTGGATGGTCCTTTGGGTAATGCTCGCTTATGGAGCCATGACGGGCATTGAGGGCAATTTCGTGACCCCAATCGTGCTCGGGCGTCACCTCAAACTCAACAGCCTCGCCGTGCTCCTCGCCTGTGTGTTTTGGGGGTGGTTGTGGGGGCCAATCGGCCTCTTTCTCGCGGTTCCGATCATGGCCGTCTTCAAGGCCATGTCGGAACACATCGCGTCGATTCGCCCTGCGGGCGAATTGCTTCGAGGATAGAAGGATTTACACGCGGGCTCCGTCCGCGTGAGTCTACAAGGGGCGGCGCCGGCGGAAGACCGCAAAGAGCAGGAACATGGTCCATATCGACAGGCCGCCTTCGGCGCCCACTGAGCAACCTCCACCCTCAACCACGAAGAGTAGTTCTGGCTCGACCACAGGTTCGACCACGTCAAAGGTTGTGGTCACCTCCGTTTCGTTTCCAGCATCATCTCGTCCTGTGACCACGATGGTATGACCGCCTGGCTCAAGGTCGGGTAGGGGGAACGACCAGTTTCCATCCTCATCCACCTCCGTAGTTCCAATCTCTTCGCCGTCAACCACGATGATGATCTCGGCGCCAGGCTCCCCTTCACCCGTGATTTCATCCGGAGGAGTCGAGTATTCTCGCCCATCCGCCGGAGTAATGACTTCAACCACCGGTCCGCGAGTGTCCACGGTGAATTCCACCGAGTTCTCATCGATTCCGTCGGTGACCTCGACACTGTGGTCTCCTTCTGCAAGGTCGAAATCAGGTGTGTAAGTCCAGTTGCCCTCGGCATCAACCTCCACCTCAACAGGGTCGTTTCCGTCGATACTCAGGTCGATCGTCGTGTCGGGCTCACCAGTTCCCGAAATCGTGGGCCGTTTCGTCGCCACGACCTCACCTTCAGCCGGAACCAGGATGATTGGGCCATCGAGTCTCTCACAAGACACACCGTCACCCTCGTAGCCCGTTAAACACTCACATGCGAAGCTTCCCGGAACATCTGTACAACTCGCGTTCTCATCGCAGTTATCAGTGCCAAGAGTACACTCGTCGATATTGACGCACTCGGTGCCATCACCGTTGACGTCTTCGTAACCCGTTGGGCAAGTCTCGCATGTAAATCCGCCGGTTTCGTTGACGCACACGGCCAGCTCGTCGCAATCGTCGGTGAGTTCAAGGCACTCGTTGATGTCTTCGCAGACCGTCCCGTCTCCGTTGACATCGGCGTAGCCTGGTGGGCATGCCGTGCACGAGAAACTACCCGCAGAGTTGGTGCATGTCGTCACATCATCGCAAGGATTGCCGAGACACTCATCGATATCGTCACACTGAGTCCCGTCGCCGTTGACGTCGGTATAGCCATCAGGACATGCGCTACACTCAAACCCACCGGTCGTATTCGTACATTGCGTCAGATCATCACACGTGTCGGTTCCCTCAAGACATTCGTCAATATCCTCGCAGACACCATTGATGGACTCAAAGCCGCTCGGGCAATCTTCACAGGTGAAGGTGCCTGGGAGGTTTGAACAAAAGGTGTTTCCTGCACAATCGTCCGTGTTCAACTGGCATTCGTCGATATCGGTGCACGTCACGCCGTCGCCCTCGTACCCAGGCAAGCACGCGCACTCAAAACTTCCGTCTGTATCGGTGCATGTGGCGTCCGCCGAGCAGTTGTCCGCGCCAGTGGCGCACTCGTCAATATCGGTACAGGTAAAGCCATCACCTTGGTAGCCAGGCAAACATGCGCACTCAAAACTTCCATCGGTGTCGGTGCATGTGGCGTCATCCGCGCATGTATCGGTCCCGAGCGCACACTCGTCGATATCGGTGCAGGTCACGCCGTCGCCCTCGTACCCGGGCAAGCACGCGCACTCAAAACTTCCGTCCGTATCGGTGCATGTGGCGTCCGCCGAGCAGTTGTCCGCGCCGGTGGCGCACTCGTCAATATCGGTACAGGTAAAGCCATCACCCTCGTACCCGGGCAAGCACGCACATTCAAAACTTCCGTCGGTGTCGGTGCAGGTGGCGTCATCCGCGCATGTGTCGGTCCCGAGCGCACATTCGTCGATATCGGTACAGGTAAAGCCATCGCCTTGGTAGCCAGGCAAACACGAGCACTCAAAACTTCCGTCGGTGTCGGTGCATGTGGCGTCGTCCGCGCATGTGTCGGTCCCGAGCGCACATTCGTCGATGTCGGTACAGGTAAAGCCGTCGCCTACGAATCCAGGCAAGCACGCACACTCAAAACTACCTTCCGTGTCCGTGCATGTAGCGTCGTCCGAACAGGTGTCGGTACCAAGTGCACACTCGTCGATATCTGTACAGGTAACGCCGTCCCCTTCGAATCCTGGGAGGCACTCACACGTAAAGGATGTTGGGGTATCAATGCACGCCGCATTGCTCGAGCAGTCGTTGTCTGCAGGGTCTGCACATTCATCGACATTCACCGTGAAGCCAATGAGCTCAGTTGAGGTGTTTCCGGCAGCATCCTCAGCCACAGCAAGGACCGTGTGTCCTCCGAGAGCGAGGCCAGTGAGCTGCAAGGTCCAGGTTCCATCCGTACCAACCGTCACGGCTTGAGGAGCCTGCCCATCAACACTCACGGTCAAGGTGCTACCGACTTCAGCAGTGCCGGAGACAAGAACGTCAGCACTCTCGGTCACTGTGCCATCGGTGGGAGTCAGTATGGCGAGTGCAGGGGGCGTGGTGTCTTGAGTGAATGTGGTCGTGGTGCCGGCGCTGACCTGACACGACGTAGAAACCACATTGATTGAGTGCAGACCGTCAGCGATGCTTGAGGTCAATACTGCCGTCCAATTGCCTGATGCATCGGCAGTGGTCACCACAGGCGTGCCCCCGTCAATGCTCACGGATACCTCAGCATCTGGGTCGCTCAGGCCCTCGACTTGAGTCACTGCCGTATTGACGAGGTCTCCATCGGCAGGAGTTGAAACTGCGACAAATGGATTGAGGTCGTCATTGTCTAAAAAGTCGGGAACGCCATCCGCGTCCGCATCATCGTCAAACCAATCTCCATTCCCATTCGTGTCCTCGAGGATAGTGTCGGTACCGTCATTATCATCGTCTGCATCGAGGTAGTTTGGCGTGCCATCGCAATCCGTGTCGTCGTTCGCCGGATCGCCATCACCGTCGAGGTCCTCGTCGCAATCGCTGATACCGTCAAAGTCGCTATCCGTGCAGATTTCGTCAGAAATCAGGTCTGTCAAAGAGGTGCCGATGCCCGCATAATCATTGCTCAATGTGTTGTTCGAGTTGCCCGATGCAGCGACGACCGCGAACTCATTTCCAGGTAAGAAGTTTACAGGAGTCTTTGCCAACTCAACCCACGGTATCGCAAAGTCCAAATAGAAGTCATCGTTCGATTCAAAACAATTTCCTTCCACAATCTGGTCGCAGGCTTTGACCACCTGTCCGAAGTTGGAGAAGAGTCCGGACCATACGGTCAGCTCCGCCGCATCACCTGGGTCACCAGTAATGCTCTTGGTGGTATTGGCCTGAAGCAGCACGTTGTTGGGGTTGCTGATGCCGTCCACCATGATCATGAATTCATAGGCCGCGTAGTTGCCGTCGGTGTCCACGAGGAACCCCCATGAAAAAGGTGCAAGCCCTGCACCCTGACGTGGGTCCACGTTGAGGCGAATTCGGCCGTACATGAAGTTGGCATCCGATGCCATATAGGCAACTGGTCTGGAAAAATCGCCCACGAGGTCGCGCCTTCCGGTACCATCACCCAAGACATCGCCGACGGGATCCGAGTTTCGCACGACGGGCTCCCAATCATTGATGTCGGTTGGGAAAACAGGAAAAGTCTGAGCCTCTGCCGCCAGCGGAAAGAGACCCAATAAGATTACGGATAAAACAAACTTGTGCATCTCGACGCCCTAAATACTCACGAAATTCTCAGACATTTGAGAATACAAGGAGCTCCTTCTAAACATGGTTTGATATGTTCATAGAGGCCCCAAAGTGTTTTGTCATTAAGAATATTTTAGCGTCAAAAAACCGTTACATTATCATAATTTTGACGGTTTTAGGGTTGAGATACACTGCCTTCGAGATGCAGTGTTCGCCCGTCCAAAGACTCCACCATAAACTTGGTTTCGCCTCGCTCCTCCCAGCTCGAAAAAACTACACGTGAGGGAAGGTAAATCGGGCGCTTAAACGCGACGTTAAGTGTAAATGGCGCTTGTGGAAGGTCTTCGTCAAGCTCGGCTGCCGCCCGAGCCACACTCCACATCCCTGTCGCGATAGCTCGCTTAAAACCGAACGCACGCGCAGCCAAGGCTTGCAGGTGAATCGGGTTATAGTCTCCCGATACGCGCGCGTATTGTCGGCCTGCGTCCTCTCGAACTTGCCACGTAGCGCTTCGCTTCAGGGCCTTAAACGCGCCAGATTCATGGGGCTTGGCCTTTGATTTGGAGTTCTCCTTCTTTTCGGTAATTCGGTAGATGGCGGTCGTCGTTTGTTCCCAAACACGCTCACCATCGGCGCTAAAATCCGTCAGGATATCGAACTCAATCCCGGCACCAACTTCGCGATGCCCCTCAACGCTCACCACCACATCCCACGCGCCATCCACTGGCATTTCGCTCAGATATCGAATTTGGTTTCGCACGTGCACAAGCCCGAGCGCACCAAGAGGAAACTCTGGATGAGTCACAATCTGAGCATGTAGCGCACCCGCCATCACGTGAGGGTAGGTCGGCGGCAGCCCTCGTCCATTCAAGGGCACGCCACACACACGTCCAAAGAGGTCCAGGTTCTTCTGATCCACTCGAAGACCAGAAATCCTCGCCTCGAAGCGTGGAATTGACTTGCTCGGGTTGAAGGTCTTTTTGACCGGTTTTAGCACGCGGGCATAAGCCCCCATCAGAGACGGCATTTCATCGAACTCGAGCTCTACCATAAAGTCTCCTTCGCCCATTCTTCTGGCCAGTTCGAACCGCGATTGCCGCGAATCTCCTTGCCATTTGGGTCGCGCACAAAATTATCCAAATCCGCGAAGGCACGCTCGGAATTCGAGCGTCCGTCGCGGAACCTAAACTTCTTAAACTCCCCGTCCTTTCGGTATTCAACAACCTCGTGCGGAGCCGCGCGCAGGTCTACCAGCGCACCCTTTCGCCTCGGGTCCAGAAGCTGTTCCTCGTTACCAATTGGGTCAGCGATCGTCTTGGCCTTGAGCGTCCACACCAATAACGAGGTTGGCTCCTTGTCAGGGTAAGCGGAGTGCAACAGGTCTTTATGGCCGTAAAACTCTTTGCCGATATCGTTTTGGTTTACTGGACCCGCCATAAGGCAAATTCCTGCCAAAAGGTCGCAATCATCAGGCAGATTCACACAGCCCATGATCTCGGCCACGAGCGCGCTCCGCGCCGCAGACGCACCAAACGCGCGCACCGCAAGCTTCCAGTCGATATGCTTGCGCTCGATCTCTTTCCTATCCAGTCCACCGATGTAGATGCGTTGTCCAGCCAGCGCAAAAGCTTTGCGCCCGCGTGCCGCATTCCGAGTCAGCGCCTTGCCCGTAGGAAGGTCAGCCCAGAGAGGGATATTCTTGATCACGCGGTCGGTGACCTGGCCAAGCTGGTCACGAACCTCGCGCAGCCGCTGCTTTCCATTAGGCGTTAAAACGTCAATCCGCTCCAATAACAAGAGGTCCTTGGAGCATTCGCGATCGCAACCCGTCCAGTGCGCAAACGCATTATACGCCGCGCGCCCACACATCACCGTCAGCTCGTCGGGCACATCCATGTCCTGGCGCTGGTGATACTGAGGCGGCGCCTTCTCTTCCTGATTCACACCAGGCTGAATGCGCTCACTCCTGAACGCCATCATATTTGCGCCGAGCTTCCGGTACGTTTCGTGCCGAATTTCCGGGCGGTTTTCCTGAGGTACTTCGCCCGTGAGTCCAACGATCGCCACGCGCCATCCCAACGATCGCTCGGCAGTACTCAATCCAACCAGAGCCTCTATTTGGGCGATGAGTTCGCGATTTTTCTGCGGCCAGTCCCCCGCAAACGGTCGCATAAAGACCTGGCTCATACACCGTCCAGAGGTGGCGATCACGCTCGCGCGTTCCATCGCATCGGCCAGAATCCCAATGTGCAGATGCTGCAGATACCCAATCGTCGGAATGTCGTCGATGTACTGAAACCGCTTCTTCAGCCCGCGCACACCGACCGTCGCGAGACTCACCACAGGCTTGTGGCCGATGAAGGTCAGAAGAAAGGTAAACGGAGTGCGATAAGGGCGCGCAAGGACCACATGTGCGTGCGTTGCGTGCGGGTTTGGCACCGTTTCTAGCCCTTGCAACTCGTTCAAGATACTCGTGAGCTTGGCCGTGTCCTCGGGCCCCAACAACGTCTCTTTGTGGCCGCGATAGTTGGTAGACTGGCGCGCGGTCAAAATCCCGAGTGACACCTCTTCAAAAATCTCCCGTTCGCTCGGGACCTGAGCCCCTTTGACAAAGGATATAGGCCGCTCAAGACTCAAGAGCCTCACAGCTTCTTCGGCCTCTTCACTGTCCAATGAGATGCGAGTCCGGTAGCCAACCGGCGTCCCTGAATCCAGTGACTTTGGCAAAGAATACCGCCCCTTTTTCTCGTCGGGTCCGGCGAACTTTGCATCGCGGCGAACACGCGCCTCAACTGGAGGAGCTTCAATTTCCACTACTTCGATGGGCTTCTGATTTCCCATATTCATTCCTTCTTGTGTATGACCCACTCGGCGAGCTCCTCGCGGTGAATCTTCGCGTTGTGGCGCTTATCTACAGGGAATGCGGGGTGAAAGCGTATCCGCATAACGCTGCGTGTGTGCTCAAACTTCTGCCCAATCTGCAGCAATTCTTCCGACAATTCGGTGGTTTCAGCTGCCGATTTTGGTGCCTCGCCTGGTAAACACTCGACCACGAGCACAGGCTCTTGCGTACCACGCTCGCCAATTCCCACCAGCGCGGTTCTGAAAACCTTCGGGTGGACCTCAAACACGGCCTCTACTGGCACCGAGTGCATCACGCCCTCAGCGCTCTCCACGCGATGAGCCTTTCGACCGCAAAACCATAGGTCTCCTGCCTCGTCCAGATATCCGACATCCCCCATGCGGTGCCAGAAACCACCTTCGCCACGCGTTGGGTCGAGGATTTTAGAGGCGAGCGTCGCATCGTCTCGTTGGTCGTATCGTCTAGTAATCTGCGGACCGGAAACACAAATCTCGCCAATCTTGCCGACCTCCAACTCCTTGACACCGGCCCACGTTTCTAGGGGCTCGTCCGAGATCTCGATAATGCGGATCTCCACATTTGGAGCGGCTTTCCCAACACAAATGCCTTGGCCGATTCGGCTCTTCTCAGCCGTTTCCTCTAGAACACGTCTGCTGCCGATGGAAGCCACCGGCAGGCCCTCTGTCGCACCATAAGGCGTGTGGATTTCGCCGTTGGGCAAAATCGCCTGGCAGGTTTCCATCAGGTTCGGACTGATTGGGGCACCAAACGTCAAAAGGCGCGTCATGCTCGGAAAGCTGATGCCCTCAGCCTTACAATACGCACCCACAGCGTTCCAAATTGCCGGTGACCCAAACGCCATGCTCGCCCCAAAATCGTGGATGGCCTCCACGATATTCGGCGGATGCACACTGGCTGGAGAACTCGGGTCCATATCTGGAACCACACAGGTCATGCCCATGGCCGTGGAAAAAAGCGCAAAAAGTGGGAACCCAGGAACCGCAACCTCTCCGGGCTGAATGGCGTACATTTCTTGAATAGCCCGTGTCTGGGCGTCGAAAATACCATGCGTGTACTGTACACCCTTGGCCGGGCCCGTAGATCCCGACGTGAAAAGAATCGCCGCCAAGTCTTCACGGTCTGTATCCGCCATCTCAAACGGTCCTGCCGAGAACTTTGCAATCTTATTGAGCTCGGGGGCACTTGAGAAAAACACAGACTTTGTAGTGGCTGATTTCCGAACCGTCTTAAAGCTCTTGCCAAAGAGCGTCTTCGCCACAAATGCTCTAGGAATACCTAGCATGGCCGTGGGTTGGGCCCGTTCAATACAGGCCAAGAAGCCGGCACGCCCCATGCCGGGGTCAATCAGGATAGGTACCGCGCCAATTTTGAAAAGTGCGTAGGTCAGGGCGATCAACTCCAAACCCTGCGACACCATGAGCAAAGTCCGCTCTCCCTTCGAAAAGCCCTCTTGCACAAGCCCATGGGCATACGCATCACAAAGCCGGTCGAGCTGGGCAAAGGTCAAATGGGAGTAGAGCCGTTTACCAAGGGCATCGCGCCCTTGAGGCATGACCACCGCTTGCTGAAAAGGCCTCTCAGCGGCGCGTGCTGGAAGATAGGACGCAATATTGAAGCGCTGGGGCGTCTCAGCGTCCTCCCAGGGGCCTCGAGCCTGGCCAATCGGCGAGCAGGTCAAGTCGGTGACTTTCATCGTAGAATCACCTCAACACGAGGGCCACACTCGAGTTTAACGCCCTCCTGTGCCGTGTGCATATCTCCGTCAATCGTATACACAATCGGCTCGTCACTGGTGAAGAAGGTGTAGTCCGTGACCACCGATTTTGCCTTCTCTTCGGGAATCGGAAGCCCAAGTCTGATCCTCGGAAGCTCCGCGCTGAGCTCCTTGGGGCCCGCCGTAAACGCCAAGAGGTGGTAGGTGTGTGGCCGCTCTTCGCACCGAATAAACGGCCTGAATCCAAGCCCAATCTGGTCCACAGTCGAGGCCAAAACCGTGGTGAAATCTTGCGGCTCCCACTTCTCGTCCTCAAAGGTCAACTGAGCCCTGAACGGCTTGACGATTTGTTTCGCGAGCGCCCCTCCAAACGGAATGCTCGCCACGGTCTGAACCAATAGCGAAGCGGCTGTAGAGGGGGAGGGGTGCCCGGTCCCGTAGTACGCCTCAAGGAAATTAGACACCAGACCGTTCCCGAAGATAAACCCGTAGCGCGTGCCGGTTTCATCGGTAATTTTGAGCATGTCGCGCTCGGTGGTCTCAAAATCTTGCTGCGTGTAGTATTTCTCCACCAGATTGGCCAGGAGTCGGCTAGGGGTACCCTTAATGCCAATCCCCTCGGAGATAGTGTTCATCGTGCCGCCGCGCAAAAACGTAATCTTTGGCAGTGGTTCTTCTCCATAAACCTCGATGAATGACGAAAGCGTGACGTGATTTGTGCCGTCGCCGCCGTTTAGCGCCAGAATATCGATATCTAAATCTTTGAAGCGCTGAGCTACCTTCTTGACGTCATCCACCTTATTGGTGAGCTCGTACGAGTCGTTCTCGCCAAGAACGTAGGCGAGCCGACGCATCTGCTCGGGATACCGGCGATTGCGGCGGCTGTGAGGGTTCGTGATGATTCCGATACCGGGCATAGACTCTACCTGAGAATAGGAAGCCCGTGGTGTAGCCCAAGAATCGGTTTTTATTCAAGACACATGCGTCTATTCTTGAAGGAGGGCAGGCTCAATCTTGAAGATTTCCAACGTTTGAGGCGCACTCGGAATCATAAAAAGTGGCGTGCCTAGAAGCCAATTGCCAAGCTCAAACACCTCAGGTCCTACCTCATGCTCCAAGGTCAGACTAAGGCCGGACTTGAGATTCAGCAGGAGAACCTCCTTCTTCGTCCGAATACAAACGAACCCGTCACCACGCACGAGCAAGTTCTGAGGCGTCTCTCGGATATGCTGCGTGGCGAGGTGACTTCCAGTCTCAAGGTCAAACCACGTCAAAAGGTAGCCGTTTGCGTCTCGCGACGCACTCACACCGGTCTTATGCTCTCCGTCTGCCGCAAACTGATGAACGTGCGGCGCAACTTTGCCGAGCTTGAACATGGCCAGATTCTGCCGGTCAACCGCAACTACTTGACCACTCAGCTCCTCCACAACCACCGCGGTGCTCGAGTCCTGCGTCCACGTCACAAAGGCCAAAGAGTCGAGGTCAATCGACTTACGCGAGCGACCTTCGTACTCGGTCAACCAAAGGCTCGCCTTTTTGCCCGTACTAATCCACGCGACCGCACCGCTTGAATCGGGTGCGAGCGCCGCACGAACAAACTCGGAATCGTCAGAGTCCACGCGTTGAGGCTGCCGAAATCCGGCTTTTGCCAAGAAGAGTCCGGCCTGCCCCTCTTCGTTCTTCTCGGTCAACATGAAGCGTGCGTTTGTGGTCCAGCGCAAGGGTTTTGGCCCTGAGTAATAGCGCGGCACTGGTCCGGTTTTGCTCGGGATCAGGGTCACTTCGGCTGCGATGGCTTCGGCGATTTTTCGCGTCTCTTTGATATCGGCCTCTTTTGCGTCAATGCGAACGAGGCGTCTCTTTGAAATGTCCGGGCGTTGGACGTCAATCCAAATCTGGTCGTCAAAATTCCATACGAAGAAGAACCGCGCGTCCTTAACGGTGGCCCGGTAAATCGAAGGAAACCCTTTGCGCTCGGTAACCGAGTTCAGCCATTTCTGAAGCCCAATATACTCTACGGTACCGGGCGCCAACTCTAGGGCGCGCTCAATATGCTGCAGTGCTCTCGCAAACGCGCGATGGAATCGCCCTTCGATCGTAGCCAGATGGTAGAAAAGGCGATGATCCTCGTGACTTCGAAGCGTAGACTCAAGTAGCTCCGACGCCGCTCGGAAATTACCCGCGCGCTGGTAGTCGATCACTCGCTCGACGATCTCGTCTACGTCTTCCTGATTGAGCTTCGCCATCGCAATCTCTTGATATTTGATGGTCGTCACACGTTTTGAAATCCGGCCGGTGTGCTCTCGTTTCTCCATCGCATCGCCGGAGTCCCGGATGTTCAAGAACCCCGCCTCCACAAGGCTCAAAACGATTTCGTCCACATCGAAGGGCATCCCGGCAAAGAGTCCACGTACCTGCCCAAGGCTCATCGGATGGGCGATTCGGCCAAGCACAAAGGCCTCCGTACCGCTGAGTTTAGCTTCCAAGCTGAAGTCAGTACGCGGCTCAATCACTGCCTCAGCTGTCAGCGACGAAAACGGATCGATGTCGCGCACAAAGCGCATGGCCATCTGGTGGGAGTTCTTCTCGAGCACGACCCCAAGCCCTGGTGGTTTCGTCTCATCACCGACCTCCACCGCCTTGACCTTCCCGCGCAATTTAACTTCTTGGCTGGTGGGTTGGTAGTGAAGTGTGACCTGGATTTCGTCACCTACTTGAGCTTTGTTGGGGGTGGGTATAAATATTGACCCCGTAACGATGTTTCTTCTGTACTCGCGCCGTAGTCTGCCGAGCTTATTAAACGTAAAATTAATCTCAGGAGGTCCTTCTTTTTCAACATGAAAACGTACTACCGCAGAGCGAACTTCTGAGGCTTCCCGATCAAAACTCTTTGGGTGGGAGGTCGTGTCTGGATGCATCTTCAAGAGGCGACTCGCCTCGCTAGCATCGAACGAGTCGATGACTGGTTTTCGCCACTCGCCAACCTCAAACTGTACGCGCTCTTGAAGCTCATCCATGCTTCTCCAGCGGTTGTCAGGCCGGCTTGAAAGTGCTTTGAGGATGGCCTCGTCAAGTCCTTCCGGGACGTCTGCACGCAAATCACTCGGACCAAACGCGGGCGGAATGTCCGGGGCCGCTCCCACCAAGAGTGACCATGTGATGTACGCGAATCCGAACTGGTCGCTCAACGGCGACGCGGCGTAGAAGTTCTGGAGCTCCGGAGCCTTGCCGATATTCATTTGAGCGGGCGGTGCCCCGGGCATCAAGAGGCGCCAATGCCCTTCTGAATCTCGAATGATATCGTCGGTGTTTAGAAGTCCGTGCCCAAGCCCGAGGTCGTGCAAGGTACCAAGCGCATGGCCGATCTCGAGCACAAACGCCAGGACTTCTTCGAGCTCCAGCTGGCGCTTATCCTTCAATATCGCCGTCAAGAGCTCACCTTCCACCCACTCGCCCACCACGAATCCACCAAAGGTCATGCAAACATCAAAATCCGCCACGAACCCCAGGTTCTCGTTGGCCACGACGCTCGCCGCACTGGTCACGATCTCGAGGCGCCGCCACGCCCGCGAGTTTTCCAAGAGCGTAGGGATTCGCCGCAGCTCAAAAAGCTGCTCAGTCCCAAGATGCACCACCTTATATCGCTCGGCACCGAGGACCGATTTCACCTGATAGCGCCCGTGCACAAGGTCCCCGGCACGTACCGCGTTCAACGATGCGTGCATCGCGGTCGATTCCTGCCAACCTTCAAGGCCAGCCTCCGCGAGTACATGGGGGTCGAGCAGGTCTTTGGCGTCATCCATCTAGTCACTCCAAATTCTACGGTCGTCGTCCTCCCGGCATTGTAGTGCGAGCGCTCGGTGTCGCCAAGCACCAAGAAAAGCCGAAGCCTCGACTCCTTGGAGGGAAAGCCGAGGCTCCGTCAATCGCGGATCAGGGAGGGGAATCCGCGATCTCATGCACTAGGATGCGGTTGTCCATACCGAGGTGCGAAAATTTCAGAGGCGTTTCATCTTTTTCAAGAGAGCCATAAATTCTTTACGGTCTTCGCGATTTCCAACATTCGGGCTCGCGATTTCCTCCACAAGAGCGAGGCTCAAATTCTTGGCGTAGGGCGACTCGCGCAGAATCTCAGCAAATCCGGCCACAGCCACGGCGAACTGAAAATCGCGTGAAGCATCGCCAACCCGCGTGCGAAGATCGCGTGAGTAGAGCTCAAACGCCTGCTCTTCAGCTTTGTAGCCTTCTGGCTGCTTGTGTCGGACGCGCACTGTTGCGAGCTTTCCGCCAGCTTTGCGGTTCAATTTGATCTCGTAGAGGGCAGTTACCGTATGACCCGCACCGATCTCGCCTGCATCCACCTCATCGCGGCGGAAATCCTCGTGTGCGAGCTTGCGGTTTTCATAACCGATGAGCCGGAACTCAGGCACGGTCTCAGGCTCAAACTCCACCTGAATCTTGACGTCTTTGGCGATCACCTGAAGGGTACCTTCAAGTTGCTCTTGGAAAATGCGCTTCGCCTCCTTCATGCCGTCGATATAGAAGTTGTTACCATTACCTTTGTTGGCCAGCTGCTCCATCATCGTGTCTTTGTAGTTGCCCATACCAAAGCCGATGGTCGAGAGCGTGATGCCTTCGTCCACGTAGTGCTGAATCCGGCTGAGGATCTGCTCGTGGCTCATAGGGCCGATGTTTGCGTCGCCGTCGGAAACCACGATCACGCGGCTTACGTGCCCGGATTTATGAGTCTGCATGGCCATTTCGTAGGCGAGCTCCATGCCGTTAGACATGCCGGTGCCGCCGCCGGCTTGAAGGCCATCGAGCGAGGCCAGAATCTTGGATCTCTGACTCACACTCGTTGGAGGCAGAACCTTCTTGACGCCCGAAGCGTAAGTCGCAATGGCTACCGTGTCCTCGCTACGAAGATTGTTGGTCAAAAGGGCCAATGACTCCTTGGCGAGCCCGAGTTTGTCGGGGCGATTCATGCTTCCTGACACGTCAACCAGGAAGACCAGGTGTACCGGCTTGCGGTCTTCCATAGTCACATGCTTTCCCTGCACGCCCACGCGAACCACATACGTGTCTTTCTCAGTTGAGAACGGGCTTGGCGCACCTTCCATGTGTACGCCGAATGCGCCGTTATCCGGCGAGGGATAATCGTACTTGAAGAAGTTCACGAACTCCTCCACGCGAACCCCGCTTGGAGTCGGCTTGTAGCCATCGTTGATGCTTCGGCGTGCCAGCGTATAGCTCGCCGTGTCCACATCGATGGCAAAGGTCGAGAACCTGTCTTCCACCGTCTTGGTGTTTGGATTTACGCCGTAGTCGGTAAATCCGGTGGTCGTCGGCCCAGCCGGGGGCTGCGCCATCTCACCATCTACCAACGAGTCATCAAAGGAATAGAACATCGATTTTGGCTTGGCATCAGCCTTTCTGGCCACAGGCATCGGCTCGGCCTGTGCCAAGCCTTCTTGAGGAGACGCAGACACGGCTTGCCCGGAGTACTCTGCTTCCTCAACAGGGGCCGCACTTGCCGTGGGCGCCTCATCGAGCCTTGCTTCGGAGACAGGCTCGCCAGCCTCCATATACTTTTCGTCTGCGGAGCATCCCGCGAGTGCCAAAATCATCAATGCCGTAAGGTGCCGTTTCATCATCATCTCCTTTTTCGAGTTCATCCGTTGTCGATGATATGGATACGAGGCACCCCCAAACTTGGATCTAAACTTTTTTCGCGCCTCAAACCCCGACCCGTTCTAAGGCACCGGAGATCTCTACAGATCGATCACTCTGCGAAAAAAGTGCGTCAAGTCGTTGACATGATTGGAGCTAGTCTTTATCGTTTATTAAATCATCGCCACACGGTGTGGGGACAACCCATTGGAGGGTTAAAATGAAAACTAGGTGGAAATCTCTTCTCTCTCTCTCTCTCTCTCTATCTGATCTTCTTGTTCATGAGCGCATGCTCTGAAGATAAGTCTACGGAACCAACAACCCGGGTTGCGGAGGTGGTTGCCGGGATGGGGCATGGTCAGTTCTTCAACAGCAAAACACGATCAGTCGATGTTGACATGGAAGTAGCGTTGGCCACTCAACGAAGCTTGATTGAGAAATGGTCCACTAGGTTGGGAAGAAATACAGAAACTCACGCGGGAGACCTAAGGAAAAATTTTGAGACCTTAGATACACTGTTGCACCTCGCAGAAGATCAGAAGGAACCCGGCGTCGCCCTCGACAAGATGATCAGTCGAGGTGTCTTTCTGGCCGCGGCAGATACACCGTTTTCCGAAAGTCACAGAATATCTCGTCAAGCTCTCTCCACAAACCTCACCGGTGAGGACTACATTCAGGAATGTATTGCTAACGGTGTGCCAGTTCCCAATAGAGTTTTGTCTGATGATTGGACAAATCATGGAGCAATTCAGAGCGAGTTTGTTCTCCCAAATTTGAGTGCCGAACTTTGGAGTTGGGAAGACTCAGACCCAGATGGTATTTGTGTGGCATTGCCAAGGTGGAACAACAATGATGAGGCAGTCCTCTTTAGTGTTACCTGCCTCGGAAGGCAGACAAGCAAGGTCTGCTACTTTGACAATCCGACAACACATCCTGGTTACACCCCATGGACGCCTACTCGAACCCTGTCGGGCTACCCGATTGACAATTTTATTGGAGGGGCTGATCTAGAACTCAACCCTTCGGGCGGGATGTGTACCGATTGTCATGCCGGAGCCAACCCATTTGTTGTTCATCCCCAAGAGCCAGCGTTTATTGACCTCAAAGCGAACTCCCAATCCCTGTTTTCCAATAGTTGGCCAGAACCTATCGTTCCCCAAAGCTGGGTAAAAAATCCAGGTCCTCTTGCGTCATTTCCGCCTGCAACCTCGGGTGGGAGTTGCGAGAGTTGCCACGGAGCAGCGGGTGGTAGGTTCCCTCTCTTGTCGACGGACTTGCCTGGCTACTGCGGCGTCGTGCTCGCTGGGGCGATTCAAAACACCATGCCTCCCGCCGGTGACCCGTCGATCTACACAACTCATATAGAGTTTCTGGAGCAGCTATGCGCGAATCCCCCAAGTTCGGGTAACGTTGTGCAGGACCCACCGTCAAATTTGCAATTTCTTTCTCCTCCAATCGTCATCGCCCCACTTTATGAGTGCGCAGAAACAGTCGGCGTCAGGGGCGCTAGATTGAACTCATCGGTAAATGTCTTCGTGGACGGAGTACCAGTTGCATCTGGGGTGATTCGTGACCCAGATTCCCAAGATTTCGTTGTTCCTCCGCTACAATCTGGTCAGGTGGTGTGGGCCACGCAAACATTTGGAGGTGTCACGTCTCTCAATTCAAACGTTGTTGAAGTGCGTCACTATCTGGATGATTACCCAAATGGTCTACCAGCACCCACGATAGAGCCCCAAAAAACGCATGAGTGTGCTTATCAGATAGCCGTTAAACATGTGCCTGGAGCCAACCTGATGGTAGTTACGAACTCAGGTACACCGCGTTTCAATGGTGGCCGATCGGGCGGGTACACCGTCGCGCTTGGGGACGGCCCCTTTAGTATCGGTGACCAGATAGAAGTCTATCAAGAGATGTGCCAGGACGAAAGTGAGCCGTCGGCCCCAATCTTTGCTCTTGCTGCACCGAGCCCTCTGAGAGCGGTTGCCGTGGACCCAGCGGAGGTTTACGAAACCCAGGAACTATTTCAGTTTTCGTCGGTAGTTGAAGGGGCCACCGTGCACATAGATGAAACAAGCGTCGGAGCGATTGACCAGATTTTTTCGTGGCCAACCCATACCACACATCGTTGGGATTTCGTGACTGCATTCGGGAGGCCTTTTCTTCCGGGCGACGAACTGGCGGTGACTCAAGAACTTTGTGTCTTTAGTCCCACGACTCAGGCAATTGTTACAAAGTCATGTGAAGAATTGAACACCCTTGAGGTTGCAACTTTGATTGCAGGCCAAGACTATGTCATCGTTTCCAACGCTGTTCCTGGGGCATCTATCCGGGTCTACGATTCGAACGGGGATGAGATCGGCGATGGCGGTGAAAGTATGATCTTATTGTCGAGGCAACTCGAAGAAGGCGAAACCATCACTCTAGTCCAAGAACTCGGGGTGGAGTGTGTATCGGATGAGGGAATTGAGTACATAGTCAACCCGGGCAGTGCGGAGCCGATAAATCAATGAAAACACGATTCGAACCACAAGTGCTATTCTTCATGGCTGTTTTCTTAGGCAGTGTTCTTGGCGGCTGCATGCATCAAGAGGTTGACAATCTTCCAATCGAAGGTGCGGATGGAGATATGAGCTTCCCCGATCAGGTCGAAGACGCGGAGGTCGATCTGGTTGAATGTGGGAATCCCGATGAGATTTGGCGAGCCGACCAGCTTCAAAACGCGCAAGGATGTGAGGTAATCTTAGGCAGTTTGTCATTGGTGAACTTCTTTCAAGAGAGCGTTCAGGAACTCTCCGAAGTTCGAGAGATTCGACAGGATCTGGCTATCAGCCGCGCTTTTAACCTCAAAGAATTCGATGGATTGTTAAGTATCGAGGCGATAGGTCGTACGTTGTTCTTGCAAGAAATTCCGCACATGCCAACAACCATCTCATTCTCGAGGTTGAGGTCTGTAGAGGGCAGGCTGGACCTGAATAGTCTACCTGCTGAAGAGATTACGTTCCCAGTTCTTGGGTCCGTCGGAGGACTTCGTGTCAGCAGTGTCCCTAATCTGAGAAGTTTGGATGGATTCGCAAGTCTTAAACGAGTCGAAGGGGACCTTGAAATCTTTGCCGAAAGAGTGACTGAAGAAGAGTTTCTTGAGTTTCTTTCAAAGGTAGAGGTCACAGGGACGGTTAAGTTTAACGGAGAGTTTTATGATTAATCAAGCCAGAGTCCTTAGTGTGTTCGTGTTAGTGGCAACGCTCTCTTATGGCTGTTCGGAAGACGACCCACCGCCAGCGTCAGAAATGGATATGACTGTCGAAATGGGCGATGCAACTGATTCTGGAGAGAATGATTTGGCCCCCGAGGTTGACGTCGGACCAGATCAAGAAGGGCCCGTCGAGAAAGACGAATGGGACCTAGTAGACAGTTGCTTGATTGACTACGCTTTGGGGCCGATTGTCATCTTCGCCGAGTCCAGTTCACCTCCCGCCTGCATCAGGGTTGTGCTTGACCAAAATACTGAAAGTTCATCATATGAAATCGACGATGACCTAACTTACAAAACTTCAGAAGTTCGCTTGTCAGCTACCTTATGTGATTCTCAAATTCTTGTAGAGACAAGTGCAGGTGTGTCGGCGACCACCGCGAAAGGCACCGTCAACGTGGTAGTGACGGATTTATCGCAACCTCTTGAGGTGGAGGCGATTGACCTCGAGATTCAATTCGCGGAAGACGAGGCAAATCCATTTGGTCCATTGAACGCGAGATTCTCGTTGCCTAACAAAGTGTATGAGATTGGGCCCGCTTTTGAGTGTGGGAATCTAGAATGAAAAGGTAGGAGCTCGCGCTCATCAGAACCTTTTTCATGCCTTCGAGCATCTCCACACGGCAGTAACTTTCTAATCCACAAATGGAGAACTTATGAAAATCATGTTGATTGCGGCGTTGATGCTCAGTGTGGCGTGCTCGAGTACGTCAAAGACTCAGACCGAAGACGAGTACGTAGATGCGATGGCGAAAGAGCATTCGGAGGACACGGCTGACGCCAATGAATCCCAAAAGCAGCCTCTCAATGAGGTGACCACCAAAGAAGTTGTTTACGCCACCATCAACGGGGTTGAGGTCAAAGGTCATATGGCCATGCCCGCCAACGCCACCGGTGATGAGCCTGCTGTGATCATGATCCACGAGTGGTGGGGCCTCAACGACAACATCAAGAACATGGCGGACCAACTCGCTGCCGAAGGCTACGTGACGCTCGCGGTGGACCTCTATACGGGTGAGTCTGCGACCACACCAGAAGATGCCACCAAATTGATGCAGGCATCCATGCAGAACAAGGAGTTGCTCGAGGACAACCTCAAGCAGGCTTTTGCGTTCCTCGAAGGACAGGGCAAGACCAAGGTCGGAATCATGGGCTGGTGTTTTGGAGGGATGTGGTCGCTCAACGCGTCCATCATGTCACCCGATAAAATCGACGCCACCGTCATCTACTACGGCCGCGTGATCGACGATCCTGTCGCGCTTGAGAAACTCAACATGCCTGTTCTGGGCATCTTCGCGGCCGAAGACAAAGGTATTCCGGTGGAAGGCGTGAAATCGTTTGAGTCCGCGCTTGTAGACCTTGGCAAAAACGCCGAAATCATCATCTACCCTGGCGTGGACCACGCATTTGCCAATCCCTCCGGCAACAATTACTCCAAGGCCGAGGCCGAGGATGCATGGGCCAAGACGCTCGCCTTCTTCCGCGACAATCTCTAGTCGGGCTACTTCTTCTCAGCGAGCTGGCGCCTGAGTTCTTCGACTTCCATCTCCAGTTTGTTGACGCGTTCTTCGGCTCGCCTCTTCTCCTCTTCGGCTCGCATCTTCAGTTCGTCAGTGACCCGAGTAGCCTTGGCGAGCTCGTCTCTCATTTTGTCCAAGTCGTCTTGCAAATCGAAAGGCGTCTTGCCGTTTATCATCAGTTCCATAACACTCTCACTCACACTCTTCTGTGTCATTCTATCCATTTTCTCGCTCCTTATCAAAGCCGTTGCTCTTTCATACTCTGATGTGTTCTTCGGAACCCGAGTGCTCATTCTGAGCCAGTCGTAGCGCGGACCCGAAGGTAATCGTGAGGTTACAACCAGAAAGGTTGTGCCAAAGTCTAGAGGTCCTTTCACCCATAGTCCACTGGGACCCATGGGCGTGAAAAATCTTCTCCTGGGACGACGCAAAGCACGCCAAGCTTACGGAGTTTGAGAAATGCTCGATAAACGTGTTTCTCGAGACAAGATACGGGCTCAGATCTGCCCAGATTTCCAAAGGACGATCCAGTCGAATCTGTGCATCGACCACCAAATACTGCCGAAATGCACGATGTCGAATCACTTTGCCACAAAATGGTAGCGCTACGTTGAGGCACCACTTTTCGTGTTGATTGTGAAAAATCTGCTTCTTTGCTTCCATAAATCCTCCAAACAAAACTCCTTCTTCAATTCTTTTTCGGACGATTTGGAGAAGTGTTGAGGATTTTTTTCATTTTTATGCTCAGGGTGATTTTAGTGGAGGTGGTCCTCGATTGGATATCTCCGCAGAATTCGGTAGGATGTTGCTTACGATGGACGAGCAAGTCACGCGGAGAGAACCGCGTGGACCTAAGAAGGAGCAACACGTGAAATTTTCTGGCATGTGCACGGCAGCCCTTGTGCTGCTCGTGAGCGGCGCTGCTTGTAAGGGCGAGCTCAATTTGGCGGCTGACTCGCCACCACCGAACACGGTGGTGGACCCAAACAACACGCAGATCGATCCTTTCCCGGAGCTTCCTTGCCAGGGCGCCGCATGCGAGACACCCGTACCTGCGGCTACTCCCATGGCGTCAAGGCTCACTCATACGCAGTGGGAGCGGGCCACCAAAGACCTTCTTCAGCTCGAGTTCACGTCTGGGCTCTCGGACGCCTTTATCAAGGACACCCGGGGGACCGGCTCGTTCGACCGTATGGTGGACGAGCTCAGCGTGGAACCCGTGCTCTGGGATAATTACCGCGCCGCCGCAGAACAACTCGCGGAGCAGGTCGTCAATGACCCCGCGGCCCTGGCGCGAATCATGCCGTCAAATTTGCCGGACGATCTGAACGAGCGCTCACGTGTGTTCGTTGAGGACTTTGGGCTCAAGGCCTGGCGCCGCCCACTCAGCACGGCGGAGGTAGACCTAATGGTGGCCCTCATGGACACAGCCGTGGAGTCCTCAGATAACGCCACGTGGGAGGATCGTGTGGAGCTTGCGTTACGCGGCTTTCTTCAATCCCCGCATTTTGTTTACCGGATCGAAGGGTCTGGTGGTGCGGGAATCACTAATCTCAACGGCTACGAGCGTGCGACCCGGTTGGCGTTTGCGCTCTGGAACACCACGCCAGATCAAGCCCTCTTGGACGCAGCTGAGGCTGGAGCGCTCGATAGTGCTGAGGGTGTTCGTACGCAGGTCGACCGGATGTTGGACGATCCACGTGCGCTCGATGTAGTCCTCGATTTTCACGCTCAACTCTTCGATTTTGCGCACTTCTCCGAGATGGAAAAAGAAGCGTCGCTCTTTCCTAATTTTTCCGAGACTACGCCACAAGTCTTACGGACCGAGATGGAGCTATTCCTGACGCATACGATTGGGTCGGACGGTACCTATCGCGATTTGATGCTCTCGCGCACAGTGTTTGCGGATGACGAGGTGGCCGGGATTTACGGTATCAACCCGCCTTCCGAGCCCTTTGGGCAGGCTTCGCTCGACGAATCACAACGCGCGGGAATCCTGACGCGCGCAGGCTTCCTGGCCATGAATGCCACCCAGTACGACCCAAACCCCATCCATCGCGGAGTTTTCGTCAACAAGAAGGTGCTCTGCAACGTGATTCCGCTGCCCCCTGATAACTTCTCAATTCCAGACGGTGTCCAGGGAAATACAAACCGAGAGCGTATCGAGAACGCGACCGGCGAATGCGGTGGTGCCTGCCACACACCTATGATCAATCCGGCAGGCTACGCATTTGAAAATTACGACGCGCTCGGTCAGTGGCGCACTCAGGAAGGCGAGTATCCCGTGGATGCGTCGGGAACATTGCCGTTTGATCAGGAGCTGAACTCATTTGAGGGTCCTTTGGACTTTATCGAGCAAGTCGCCGAGAGCCCGCAGGCCCACGAGTGCTACGCCGAACATTGGTTCGAGTACCTTCACGGGCGCCTCCCGCTCGCCGGGGATAAACCGTTGATTGCGCGCGTTGCGCAGGCCTCGCACGCAAGTAATCTCGCCATCAAAGAACTCATCGCTGGATTGGTCGTCAACGACGTCTTCCTTAAGCGCGACGGAGGTCAGCAATGAAAAGAGTCATGCACCGTAGAAACTTCCTCAAGGGCGCCTTTGGCGTAACCATGGCCCTGCCTTTTCTGGACCTCTTTGAAGCCAAGCGAGCCATGGCGCAAGACATGGTCAAGCCCAAGTTCTTTGTGGCCATGCGTTCGGGCAACGGTGTAGCGCAGGCCGCCGGCTCCGAGCCCGAAAAATTCTGGCCCATGGAGCGCGGTCAGCTGACGCGTGAGATGATGCAGCGCCTTGATAATGCGGGCGACCTCCGTTCAACCGGCGAGCTCGCGGACTATTATGACAAGCTCCTGATTGTGGATGGCACCAAGTTCTCCTTCCCAGGCAATGGGTGCGGGCACTCTGGCGGCGGCAATCAGTGTTTGACCGCAACGCCTCCATCGGCCACGCCTTCGGGCAATCGCTCTTTGGCCACCGGTGAGTCATTGGATAACTATATCCAGCGCATGTTGGTGCCTGGCGATCCCGAGCCCCTTACCCTGGCGTCTGGCCGCTCCTCGAGCTATCTGGACGAGGTGCTCTCGTACCGAGAACCCGCGCCTGGCGAGACAAATGGTCGGCTTCGCGCGGCTCAGAGAAGTCCGTGGGATGTTTATCTCTCGCTCTTTGGATCGCCTTCTGATCAGGGGAACGAGTATCTGGAAAACCAGATCGCGATGAAGCGAAAGAGTGTGAACGACCTCTTGCGCGAGCAACTTCAGGACTTGCGCCGCCGCCCGGGAATGAGCCAGGCGGACATCAACCGTTTGCAGCTCCATCAAGACTCCATCCGAGACTTGGAAGTCCGTATGTTGGCGTGCCACCTGCCTGAGCAGCAATGGGCGACCCTGGAGAACGCGCATAATATGGAGCTGCATCGCGACCCCGCGGAGGTTGAGGAGATCACCAAAATGTTCATGGACGTGATTGCGCTCGCTTTTGCGTGTGATCTCAAGCGCGCTGTGACCTTGCAGATTGGCAACGGAAACGACCAAACGACGTACAACATCAATGGCCCGGAATATCCGTTTCACTGGATTTCGCACCGTATCCAAGGCGACGGGGCTTCAGGTTCTGCACCGTCGATCGAGAACGCGGCAAACCTGCACTACCAGATCGACCGGCTTCACGCGCAATGGTTCAAGTACTTGTTGGACCAACTGAGCGGGTACACCACGGACTCCGGCACGCTCTTGGACGATTGTGTGGCCATGTGGACCAACGACCTGGCCAATGGCGTGGGGCATGGTTATCGCAATATTCCGTACGTGCTGGCGGGCAGTGCTGGCGGGTATCTGCGTACCGGCCATTATATTGATGCCCGCGATACGGGTAACCGCGACTCCGACAACTGGGTGCCCCATAACCAGCTCTTCAACACCATCATCAACGCTGTGGGCGTTGGCGAGGCAGCCGGGCAGCCCGTGGAGGATTTTGGCCACAAAGGTGGTGAGGGACACAATCAGCCGCGTGGCGGCGAGATCCCTGGAATGATCGCCTAGTCGTTCCTGAGCCCGCGTTTACAAGGGAGGAGAGCCCGCGTATACATTCACGCGGACGGATTCCATGAGTACACGCACAAGGAAAGACATGCCCAAAGGCCCAATCTCGAATTTTATCGACCACCATTACCGCCACTTTAACGCCGCAGGCCTTAAGGACGCGGCGCACGGATATGCCGCTCACCTCGACGCCGGCAACAAGATGCTTGTGACGCTCGCCGGTGCCATGAGCACGGCTGAGCTCGGGCTCTCATTGGCCGAGATGATTCGCCAAGATAAGGTCCACGCCATCGTGTGTACCGGCGCCAACCTTGAGGAAGATGTCTTCAATCTTGTGGCGCATGAGTTCTACGAACGAATCCCGAACTACAGAGACCTGACGCCAGAGGACGAAGTGGCCCTGCTCGAACGCCATATGAACCGCGTCACGGATACCTGTATCCCTGAGCACGAGGCCATGCGCCGCCTTGAGAAGGCGGTTCTCGAAGAATGGGTGGCGGCCGATAAGGCAGGTCAGAGCTTCTTCCCGCACGAGTTCATGTACAAGCTCCTAAAGTCTGGAAAGCTCGAAGAATACTACCAGATTCCAGTGGAGAACTCGTGGCTCTACGCTGCCATGCAAAAGGACTTGCCCATCTTTGTACCGGGTTGGGAAGACTCCACGATGGGCAATATCTTTGCGGCCCACGTGATTGAAGGAGACGTCAAGAACGTGCACACGGTGCGCTCCGGCATCGAGTATATGGTGGAGCTCGCGCAGTGGTACACCGAGGTCACCAAGGACTCTTCCATGGGGTTCTTCCAGATTGGTGGCGGTATCGCAGGCGATTTCCCGATCTGCGTCGTGCCCATGTTGCACCAAGACCTGCAGCGTGATTCCGTGCCGCTCTGGGGCTATTTCTGCCAGATTAGCGATTCGACCACGAGTTACGGCTCGTATTCGGGCGCAGTTCCCAACGAGAAGATCACCTGGGGTAAGCTTGGAATCGACACCCCAAAATATGTGATCGAGTCGGACGCCACGATTGTGGCGCCACTTATCTTTGCCTACGTGCTCGGCTGGTAATCACTCAACGGTGACGCTCTTCGCCAGATTTCGGGGCTGGTCTACGTCAGTGCCCTTGAAGTCCGCGATATAGTAGGCGATGAGCTGCACCGCTACTGACGCAACCAGGGGTTGGATGACTTCGGCGACTTCCGGCATTGGAATGAAAATATCGGCGAGTCGTCGCAGTTCGTTGTCGTCGTCGGCACCGATGGCAATGATCTTTCCTTCGCGCGCCTTAACCTCTTCGAGATTGCTCAAGGTCTTGTCGTAAACCCCATTTCGCGGAGCCAGAACCACGACCGGCATCTCTTCGTCGATCAGCGCGATTGGCCCGTGCTTCATCTCGCCGGCAGCGTAGCCCTCAGCATGAATATAGCTGATTTCTTTGAGCTTGAGCGCACCCTCCAAGGCGATGGGGTAGAGAATACCGCGGCCCAAGTAGAGGAAAGAGTGCGCTTGGCCAAACTCACGCGCAATCTCAGCGTAGGGCTCGAGGTCGGTTAGAATCTCTTCCATGGCCGTTGGAACGGTTCTTAGGGCGTCAAGATGCACCGCGGCCTGCTCGGCATCGAGCGTGCCACGGCGGCGTCCCAACCACACGGCCAAAAGGCCCAATGCCGCAAGCTGCGTGGTAAACGCCTTGGTTGATGCGACGCCGATCTCTGGGCCGGCATGCGTGTAGAGCACGCCGTCGGTTTCACGAGCCATGGTGGACTCGATCACATTGCAAATGGCCAAGCCCTTTGCGCCAAGTCCGCGCGCCAACTTCATCGCTGCAAGGGTATCTGCTGTCTCGCCAGACTGGCTAATCGCCACGCAGAGCGTGTTTTCGGTGACGATAGGAGTTCGGTATCGGAACTCGCTCGCGAGGTCCACCTCGACCGGTACGCGCGCGATGGACTCGATCATGTACTTGCCGACAAGGGCTGCGTAATAAGACGTCCCGCACGCAATCAGAGTGAGTTTTTGAACTTGCGCCAACCACTCGGCGTCAAGCTCGACTTCGCTCAGGTCCACGTCGGCTCGGTCCAGAAGAATTCTTCCACGCAGGGTGTCTACGATGCGGGCTGGTTGCTCAAAGATCTCTTTGAGCATGAAGTGTTTGTAGCCCTGTTTTTCGGCCGAAATGGGGTCCCAGTTGATGTGTTTGACGTCGCGTTTAACTTCTTCGCCGCTCGCGTCAAAAATTCGAGTCTCAGCCCGCCGAATCACCGCTGTATCACCGTCTTCGAGGAAGATGAAATCGCGCGTGTGCTCCAAGACCGCTGGGATATCCGACGCAGCGAACGCCGCACCGCCTGAGCGGCCAAGCACCATAGGTGAGGCATTGCGTGCGACGACCAGAGTCTCGTGGTCCTCGGTGTCCATGACTACGAGAGCGTATGAACCCTCGATTTGTCCCAACGCGCGTTGGGTGGCCTGGTGAAGGTCGCCCACTTCCTCGAGCGCCTGATTGATCAGGTGCGCCACCACTTCTGTGTCTGTAGCGCTTCGAAACTCGCAGCCCGCCTTGATGAGCTCTTCTTTGAGTGCCGAATAATTCTCGATGATTCCGTTATGCGCGAGAACCACGCGCCCGGCTCGATGTGGGTGCGCGTTGCGCTCCACGGGGCTCCCGTGCGTGGCCCAACGTGTATGTCCAATGCCAATGGTGCCGTCGAAGGGTTCGTTTCGCCAAACCTTATCCAGGTTTGAGAGCTTGCCCTCGGCACGTGCCACCCGAATGCCTTCGCTTGTCTGAATTGCAATCCCGGCAGAATCGTAGCCGCGATACTCAAGTCTTCTCAAACCACTCAACAAGATTTCGGCGCATTCCTTGTCGCCCACATAACCTACGATTCCACACATACACGTCCTCCGTGATCGAGTTAGACAAGCTATAGCACCTTCTCAGAAAGGATCTATTCCCTCGATTTTTGTTCCTACGGTTTCGAAGGTTGCGCCGAAGCTATAACCGTCATTGTCGCCGTCTCCATCGGTGTCGATATCGACGTTTCCACTCAAGGTTCCGAGCACGCCACAATACTGGCTGGAGGCGAGGAATCGGCATCCGGGCAAGGCTGTCTGGCAGGCGGTCTCGTCGGCCAATGTGGAGTTGCACGCGTAAGTACCGCTTGCGCGTTGGTCATAGACTTCTCGATTCAAACACTCGCACGCCTTGGACGCATCATTGAGTGATCCGTAGAAGTCATCTCGCAGGATGATTCCGCCCAATTTCCCCTGACTAAGTGTGACGCGCCCGCCTGCGGCCAGGTCGGAGTCCGACGAGAGATTGGCTTCAAGGCGAACATTGATCGCTTGAATTCGGACTTCCTCAAGAAGGCCTGGAAACTCAAGGAGCATGGTGCCACCAGACGCCTCGACTACACCTTCGCTCAGGCTCGCCTCGCTAAACTGCCATTTCGGGTCGATAGGCATCTCCGAGTTGAATGCGTCACCTCGGAGGTAGACTGACCCGTTGCCCGCAAAATTTGGCTCGAAGTCGATGTCGGTATCTCGGCCTGTGTAGAAGGTCAGGTCAAACTCGGAATCTCGGGTCGTGTTGGCCAGATTTGCGAATTCAAGGACGTAGATGACGTCGCCAAACTGCAACGCCTCCGCGAGACCCTCGTTCACGTCGAACCCAAGGCTAGTGGCGATTCCCAAGAGGGTGCCCAACCGGTTATCCGTTGCGCCATCCGAGTTGAAGTCAAAACAGCACGAGTTGTCTTCGGGCAATTCCATGGCAGTGAACATCGCCCCGCCACCGAATTCACCCTCAGGGCACCCTGTCTCCGACGAGGGATGGAAGCACGGGAAGTCCTCAATCGCTGGTAAATCCGGCTCCATATCCTCTGCCATATCGGGCTCAGGCATGTCCGACGCCATATCCTCGGTGACGCCCATGTCTTCAGGGTTGTTCGAGGTATTTTGATTGGTCTGATTTGTGTTATTCGATCCCGAATTGTTGGTGGGATTATTCGTGGAATTGTTGGTCGAGTTATTGGGCGAGGGTCCAGAAGGTGAGGAGTCATCCGAACAGCCGACCATTCCCAAAAGGGCGAGCAAAATAATAAGACGTGACATCCAACTTCTCCGTTACATCAACAATTCCAAAGCATCTTAGCGAAAGTGGCAATGCCACGCCATTTACCTGAAATCAATATGGAACATCAAATATGATTCTCGAAATACTCGACGCCATGGAACGTGGCGAAATCACGAAGGAAGAGGCGGCTCAACGCATCGCGAGACAGCCTTTTGAACAACATATCATCGGCCGCTTCGACCAGAACCGAAAGCTGCGAACAGGTGTACCCGAAGTGATTTTGGCCGAGGGGAAGGACCCCGCGGCAGTGCGCGCGATCTATGAAGACTATTTGAGTCGCGGTGAACAACTCATTGCTTCGCGTGTCACAGCGCCGGTTTGGGCCGCTCTCGAGGACTTAGGAGACAAACTCATTCATTGGGAAAAGGCGCGTGTGGTGGCCACCAAGGCTCCGGAGCCTGACCCAAAAAGAAGCACGGTTCTGGTCATTTCCGCGGGTGCTTTGGACACGCCGGTTGCCGAGGAAGCGGCTGTGATGAGCGAGCTCTTTGGTAACCCTACCGAGCGACTCTACGACGTGGGTGTGGCTGGGATTTCGAGGATTGCGGTGGAGCTTGGGCGTCTTGATCGTGCCGGAATCTTGATCATCTGTGCTGGCATGGACGGCGTGCTCCCAAGCCTTGTTGCCGGGCTTGCACTTCAGCCGGTCATCGCTGTTCCAACCGACGTAGGTTACGGCTCAGCGTTTCAAGGCGTCGCGCCTTTGCTCACGATGCTGAACTCGTGTGCGCCTGGAGTAGCGGTGATGAATATTGGCAACGGCTTTGGAGCTGCCGTTCACGCGACCAAGATCAATCGGCTGCTTACGCGGACTGAGCCCGCGTAGTCAGTGCTTTAGCCCGGGCATGAACATTTTGAGCACTGAAGCCGAACTTCTCAAAGAGAACTTCTGCCGGCGCTGACGCACCAAAGCCCGTCATCGCAATGCTTTCGCCCTTCGGTCCAACCCATTTCTCCCAACCCATCGCGATGCCAGCCTCGATACTCAGGCGCGCCGTCACGTCTGGAGGAAGCACACGGTCCTTCCACTCCTGAGGCTGAGCATCGAAAACCTCCCATGAAGGCATGCTCACAACCCGAGTTTTGATGCCGTCCTTTTCCAAGACCTCACGTGCCTCAACGGCACATTGAACCTCACTGCCGGTGGCGATCAAGATCACGTCGGGTGTGCCTTCTGAGTCAGCCAGCACGTACGCGCCGCGCGTCGCATCGCCAAACCCACCGAGAGCCTTGCGGTCATAAGTCGGTACATCCTGACGCGTGAGCACCAGAGCGCTCGGGCCGTCTTTTCGCTTTAGCGCGACCATCCAACACTCGGCGACCTCATTGGCATCAGCAGGCCTCAACACCACGTAATTCGGAATCGCCCTGAGGCTAGCCAGATGTTCCACAGGCTGGTGAGTTGGGCCATCTTCGCCGAGTCCAATCGAGTCGTGTGTGAACACCATCAGCGACGGAATATGGCTCAGCGCGGCTACTCTCAACGCAGGGCGCATATAGTCGGCGAACACCAGGAACGTAGACCCAAATCCGCGCACACCACCATGCAAGCACATGCCGTTCGCAATCGCAGCCATACCGTGCTCACGCACCCCGTAATGAATGTTCTGACCGTTGAATTTGCCAGTCTCGATCACGCCAAATTTTGGGTGGAGCGTTTTGGTCGAGCCCGCGAGGTCAGCCGAGCCTCCAGTTAGCTCAGGCAGAACTTCGTACAACGCGCCAATGACCTTGCCGCCTGAGTTGCGGGTGGCCATGCCTTTGGAATCCGGCTCGAACTTCGGCAAGACATCGCCGAGTCCGCTCGGAAGCTCTCCCGAAAGGCGGCGTTCGAGTTCCTGTGCTGCCTCGGGCGACTCCGTTCGCCACGCCTCAAACTTCTCAAGCCACGTCGCCTCGCGCTCAGCACCTTCGGCACGAGCGTCCATATGTTCGCGTGTCTCGGTCGGCACGAAGAACGGAATCTCCCATTGCCACCCGAGCGCCTTCTTCGTCAGCGCGATCTCGGCATCCCCAAGCGGTGAGCCATGCGAGCCGGACGTGTCAGCTTTGTTCGGTGAGCCAAAGCCGATCGTCGTCTTGACGGCGATCATGCTCGGCTTGTCTCGAATCGACTTCGCCCGATTGATGGCCGCGTCAATCGCTTCAATATCGTTTCCATCAGACACCGAATCCACGTGCCATCCGTACGCCTCGAATCGTTTCAAGACGTCTTCGGTAAACGTAATGTCTGTGCGGCCGTCGATGGTGATCTGATTGTCATCAAAAAGGAAAATCAGGTTGCCGAGCCCAAGGTGCCCTGCAATCGAACACGCCTCGGCCGTCACGCCCTCCATGAGGTCGCCATCGGAACAAATTCCAAAGGTGTAGTGGTCGATGATGCCGTTGTAGCGCTCGCGAAGCTGTGCCTCGGCAATCGCCATGCCTACCGCGGTCGAAAGCCCTTGGCCGAGCGGCCCTGTGGTGACCTCAACCCCAGGAGTCATGCCCACCTCGGGGTGTCCTGGCGTGATGCTTCCCCACTGACGGAAGTTCTGAATCTCGCTCATCGGGACCTCGTACCCTGTGAGGTGGAGGAGCGAATAAATCAGCATGGACGCGTGTCCGTTCGAGAGCACAAATCGATCGCGATTTGCCCAATGGGGGTTTGCTGGATTATGACGCAGGTGACGCTTCCAAATGACGTAAGCCGCCGCCGCGAGTCCCATCGGTGCTCCGGGATGGCCGCTATTGGCTTTCTGGACAGCGTCCATCGAGAGTGTTCGAATTGTGTTGATGCTGAGCTCGGCGAGCATATTCGTCATGGGAATCTCCGGCCGTTGGAATGAGTTCGAGTCCGGAGAAGTTGTGCCTATTGAGATTTCTGCTGTCAACGTAAAGTCGACGAACGAGGGGTATGCGAGGACTTGGAGAAGGGAGGAAGTTTTGGCGAATTTTGCAAGATTGATGGGTTTATTGGCGCTTTGTTTGGTGTTTTTGGGGCCGGGGCTCGCGTGGGCAGATGTGGAAACAAAGCCCTTGTCCGATGTAGTTCAACCCCCCGAAGGATGGACTCGGGTGGATGTAGAGGAAGGCTCGTTTGCGGCATTTCTTCGCACGCTCCCGATTCGCCAAGATCGCACCTGGGTCAAAGCGTTTGACGGTGAGCGACTCAAGAGTCCCTCCGCACATATCGTCAATATCGACGTCGGCACGCGCGACCTGCAACAGTGCGCGGATTCGGTGATTCGACTGCACGCTGAGTGGCTCTGGGAGCAAAAGAAACCCGAATGGCTAAAGTACCATTTCACGAGCGGAGACCTTACGACCTGGCCGGCCTGGGCGAAGGGAGAACGCTATAAAGTGAAAGGCTCCAAGGTTGAGCGCGTTATGAGTGGCGCAAACGATAGTTCGCGTAAGAACTTCAGGCGATGGCTCAATACCGTGTTCATGTACGCGGGCACCCAATCGCTCCATCGCGACAGCATCAAGCCCGAGCCCAAAGATGTTCAAATCGGAGATTTCTACAACCAGCCGGGTGGTCCCGGTCATGTGGTGATCGTTCTGGATATCGCGGTCAAAGACGGGAAAAAGATGGCAATTCTCGGCCAGGGGTTTATGCCTGCTCAAGAGTTTCACGTGATCAAGGCATCAAACGCTATCGATGGTGTATGGTTCGAACTCCCGGAAAGCGCCGACGAGCAACTGGTCACGCCTTCCTGGGGACCGTTCAAAGGTTCTCAACTTTTGAGGTTTAAAAACTTATGATTTTGAATTCTCTTTCGAACATCTTAAACTTAAGCTGAGCTTTAGCTCGATTCGTGGCCTAGCCGGACAGTACATGCCTCAATCCACAGAACTCATCCGAATCGCAACTCCTCAAGACTCCCTGGAGACGCGCCTTAAGAGGACGGACTTGATGCCCGCCGAAGACCATCTTCGACCGCGGCGTCATTCGTTATGGGAAACCGTGCCTCTTTTTGTGGGCACAAGCCTTCTGACGGTGGTTTTCCTCGGGATGTTTGCGCCTTCATTTTTTGTGGTCATGGCTCTGTTTACCGTGGTCTTCGCCGCATTCTGGACGGCGCGGCGCCGCCAAGTTTGGGCGGTTGACGCGAATATGCAGGCCATCAAATTGCTTAATGCGGGGCATGTTCAGGAGGCCGGCGAGAAGTTTGAAGAGTTGGCCCGAACCGAGCAGCGGACCTGGGGGCACGCCGTCTTTGTGTTCAATCGAGGGGTCGCACATATGCTCGAGGGGCGGTTGCAGCGCGCGTTTTCGATATTCAATGCCGTTTACTATTCAAGGGCGTTTCGATGGGGCGCTCATCGTGGCTACGAGCCGCTCTTGCTCATCGAGATGGGTTCGTGTGCGGCGCTTATGGGTTGGACGAAAGAGGCCAATGACTACCTCACCAAATCCAAGAAACTTCTTCCTCACGACGAGTTCCCTCGTCTCGTGATTCTCGAAGCACTCTTGGCTGCGCGACGCGGCAATTTTCGCGAAGTTGTGACCAAGATTCGGGATAATTGGACACTCGCCGAGGACGTGGTTCGTCCGCCTACGCTGCGAAGCTTAAGGGTCTTGATGGCCTTCTCGATGGAACGCCTCGGTATGACTCAAACCGCTGATTTTGAACTCCTGGTCGAGGCCGCAAGGCCGGAGCCCGGCTTCGGTCCAAATGAGTACGACTACCTAGGCGTAGAATGGCCGGAGATGCGTGATTTCTTAGTTCGCTATTCCCTGACATCACGGACGGTGAGTCCGTCAACGTCCTGAACGTCAACCTTGAGAGCCGAGTTTGCGAGTGAACTTCACGTGTTCTTTGAAGGATAGGCCGGCAGCAATCGGTAGAATCACGGCCTTTGCTCCGAGATAAAGGAGCACCTTATCGGTGGTGCTCATACTTTGGAGCGCGTCATACGCCACGATGGGAGAAAGCTGATAGACTGCGTTGAGGATGGTTTCCATATACTGCTCGACCTGTTCTAATCTTACTCCCTATTCTAACGATGCCTGGACATCGAGAAAAGTGCGATGACGAAAATCTTGCGAAATTTCGGGTTAGTATTGCTCTTCGTCACGATTCTCGGGGTCGTTGTAGGTGTCGTAGTTTTTCGAAATACGTTTCAGACCCCAGATTTGCCCGAAATTCGTTCGCTGGAGCCCACATTTCCGAGCCGTATAGAGACCCTAGACGGGCAATGGATGGACGGGGCATTTGCCACAAAACCTGTTCACTTGAACGAGCTTCCGGCGCACGTTCCACAGGCCTTCATCGCCGCCGAAGACCACGAGTTTTATTCGCACCATGCGTTCAGTGTTCGCGGTATGATTCGTGCCGCACTGGCAAACTGGAGAGGCGAGAAAATCACTCAGGGCGCAAGTACCATCACTCAGCAATTGGCCAGGCAGTTCGTAGGTTCGGAGCGTACTTATGACCGTAAGATTCGCGAGATCTTGCTCGCAAGACGTATCGAGGAGCATTACACCAAAGATGAGATACTCGACGTCTATCTCAAGAGTGTGTTCTTTGGGTCGAACGCTACAGGCTTGACTCAGGCTTCGTGGAGATTTTTCCACAAAGATCCAAGGGAGTTGAGCGTTGTGGAGGCTGCAACCCTTGCAGGAGTGCTGCCCGCACCGAGCGTCTACAACCCTCACGCAAATCTTGAGCTCGCACGTCGGGAGCGCGATCGAGTTTTGAGGCGAATGGCCGAGACGGGAGTCTTAGAACCTGCCGAGGCTGAAAGGCTCCGAGGCACTCCAATCGAGCTCGCACAAACCCCTGCGCCGTCCGTCCACCGTGAGTTACTGGCGAGCGCTCGGCGCGCACTGAGCGAACACTTCGGCGAAGATGCGTGGGAAAAAGGAGGAATCACCGTGGTGGTCCAGGAAGACCTTGCGCTGGTGGGGCGCGCGCGTGAGGCTCTCCACAAAGGCGTCTTGGAACTCATGGAACGACAAGAAAAGACGTGGGAGCCGGACTCTGGTGAGCCTCCAGTCTTTGAAGGGGCGATGATGGTGGCTGATACCAAGACTGGTAGGGTCCTTGCGTCTGTGGGGACAGCCTTTGAGGGCTCGTCGGAGTTCGACCGGTCGCGCCAAGCGTGTAGGCAGCCAGGGAGCCTCTTCAAGCCGATTGTCTATGCGGAAGCAGTTTCGAGGGGGATCAGCGTGGCTACCATGTTGAACGATCTGCCTCTTGAGATGGAGACAGCTTACGGACCCGTGTGGAACCCCAGAAATGCCGACTTTGACTTTCGCGGATACATGATGCTCGCCGATGCGCTCGCCGCCAGCCGCAATATCCCAGTGTTGAGGCTTGCACAGCATCTCGGGTACGAATCTATCATCAAGCGCGCGCGGACGATGGGGGTGGAATCTTTGATCGACCCGGCACGCTCTATGCCACTCGGTGCCAGCTGTGTTCGGGTTTTCGAGATGATGAGAGTGTACGCAGCGTTTCAGCGCGGTGGCCTCTCCATGCCCTACGCAGACATCGCGTACTTCAAAATGCCAGATGGCTCAGTTTCTCATGATTATCTCAGTCTTGGCGGTACAGATCATCGCGCAGATGAAACCCTTCGCCCCACCCAGGTTTTGAGTCCCGAAGTCGCTTTCGTCATGATGAATCTTCTTCGCCGAGTGGTCGTCCGAGGCACTGCCTACGAGCTCGATAACGCATGGAACGTGGCGGCAAAGACTGGAACCACTAATCAGTACGACGCCTGGTTTGCGGCGCTTGACGGTGAGCGAGTTTATATTGTTTGGATAGGCGCGGAGAAGCACGATACTCCGCTCGGTCGGCGAGAAAATGCCGCGCGTGTGGCGATGCCAGTGTTTGAGTATTTCTTTGAGGAGTTTGCGCCGGGAACTTTGGATCTGAGCCCCGAGAATGCGCCCAAGCGGATTGAGTTCCATGCCATCGACCGGACCTCTGGTCTCCTCTCGAAAGATGGCTCAGATGTACTTCCCTTTCTGCCCCGTACCAAACCTTACGATTGGGCACCTTCCAAAGCTACGCGTCAGGCTCAATCCGTGGACCAACTCTACACGGAGTTTTAGATGCTTGAGGCAAAGTGTCTGAAGTGATCTTCGATAAAGGTCGAGATGAAGTAGTAGCTATGATCAAAGCCTGAATGCATTCTGAGAGTCAAGGGGTGGTCATGTGCCTCGCACGCCTCCTTAAGCAACTCTGGTTGCAGCTGCGGCAAAAAATTATCGTCAGCGCCTTGATCCACCAGGATGTGCAGGCGCTCCTTCGCACTCTTGATCAACTCACAGGTATCCCATGCCTTCCACGCTTCGCGATCTGGCCCAAGATAAGCGCCAAACGCCTTTTCGCCCCATGGCACCTGGGTCGGCGCGACGATCGGTGAAAAGGCCGACACACTTTGGAACATACCCGGATTCTTCAAGGCTATCATGAGGGCTCCATGGCCTCCCATGGAGTGCCCGAAGATGCCGCGCTTGCCGGAGTTCGGGAATTGGTTCTCGACCAAAGCGAGGAGTTCTTTGGTGATGTAGTCGTACATCTTGAAGTGCTTGGACCACGGTGCCTGAGTGGCATTGACGTAGAAACCCGCGCCTTGTCCAAGGTCGTAGGCGTCATCATTTGGGACTCCCTCGCCGCGTGGGCTCGTATCCGGTGCGACGACTAGAACTTTGAGTTCAGACGCGATTCTCTGAAATCCGGATTTGGTGATGAAGTTCTGTTCGGTGCAGGTCAGGCCGCTCAAGAAGTAGAGAACAGGCGTGGTGTGGTCAGCGCCATCGGGTACCCAGACTCCCACTTTCATAGGCACTCCGAGAACCTCGGACTGATGTTCCCAAACCTCTTGATGGCCAGCAAAACTTCTGTGTGATTCGATCTTTTTCATGGTGATTCCTTTTGGGTCTCTGGATACCGATGTCTACAGGATGACAAAGGCGTTGGACAAGGTGCGCGGGGCAAACACGGCGGAAAGAATTCATACCAGATTCACACGGGGGACGTCCGGAAAACACAGGAAGAGCAGATAGTTGGACATCAATAAGGGAGAGCTTATGTGTTCAAATACCGGCGTGTTCTATGAAATCTTTACTTCCGGCGCGAAGCTCGACACGGCCATACTCTATGGTCATCTCGTTCATGTCGGCATCTTTGCGGCCGGTCTGAGTCTTTTACGTAAGACTCAGAGCTGGGATGCCTCGGCAAAGGTCGGGGCGGCATACATTTCACTCAATCTAGCCTATATGCTGGGACTTTCTGGACTTGAGTTCCTCATCGATGAAAACAGATTTGTTGGACATCATCTGAGGTTTCTCTATCTGGCCCTTCTCGTTGTCCTTTGCGTGGCCGTGTGGTTCACGAGGAGCCCGAAAGCCGTAAGAGCGGCCTTTGGTACACTTCTACTTCTCAATGCGGCAGTAGTAGTGAGCTTTATGCCTCTGGGGTCCAACGAGCTTCAGATATCGGGCTGCGGCGCAACAATGACCACTCAGGCTTATAAGTCCAACGCGACAAAGTACTCGGAGGCGATGTCGAGTACTTGGCTTCTAAGAGACGTCCCGGAAAGACACTATTGCGATTCCGTAGTGGAAACATCACTCGAAGCCAGATCACTGGTGTATCACGGCCCCTTCACCATTCGTCGCGGCGATGGCAGCGTTTCATATGGTCGGTTCAGCTTTGGGACCACCAAGGACCCACTGATCGCATGTACCTCGGTTTCAGAGCCCGTCGAGTTCTAAGGAGATTCTATGTGTGGATGGCATGGCGAGTTCTATGAGGTTTTCGCGTCGAACGTGGAAGTGGACACTTGGAGTCTATACCGACATTTGGCTCATGTAGGACTCCTGGCAGGTGGACTTTTTTTTCTTCGAAAGTCCACGCAGTGGGACCTAGTCTCAAAAGGTGTGGCCCTTTACATGTCGGTGAATCTCCTCTTTTTCGTCCTGCTCACAGGCATTGAGGTACAGCTCGACTATGAGCTCGCTCTGCCGCACTTGAGGGTTTTGTATATCGGTTTGCTCGCTGTGATGAGCGCGGCCGCATGGTCTCAGAAGAGTGTGAAGAGTGTCAGACAGGGACTTGGGATCTTGCTCTTGGTGCATATAGCGGTGGTGGCGAGCTTCTTGCCAATCTTCACCGAGGATGTGGAGATTCCAGGCTGCAATTCTACCCTGAGTACCAAAGCCTACGAGTCGAATGCCGCAGATTACTCAGCCGCAACCTCGATCCTGGGATTTTTCAAGTACTCGAGCAAGACGATTTCATGTGGGCCTTTAGCTCGGCACAAGAGCACCAACGAATCGCTGGTGCTTCATGGTCCGTTCACGATTAGTCGCCCCGACGGAACCGAGACTCGCGGTCGATTTCATTTTGGTAGACCCGACAAGGTGCCTGTGGCGTGCATTTCTTCGCCGTCCGTTGAATTCTGAGGTCTTGGCTCCTTGGCCCCTCGTAGACATGGGACTAAAAAGCATGGCAAAGATGTTATGTCTTCGGAACTGGACACGAGGGTCTGAATGCCAAAGCAGCCAAAACAAGACGCGAAGAAGCCCGTAAAATCTGCAAAGACTGAGAAGCCGAGCGCAAAGGCAAAGGTCGCGAAGGGAAAGTTTGGGTCGTACTTCGACGAGTCGAAAGACCTCGGAACAAGCTTGATTTTGGTGATGCCGCTCTTCATCATCTATCAGATCGGTATCCTGATGACCGGCGGGGTTAGAAACGGTGTGGACTTCGTCTCCGACGTGATGTGGTTGATTTCGGACGGCAGTCTTGGCGTCTATCTCGGCATCAACGGGGCAATCTTCGCCGGTTTCGCCATCACGCTCGCCACTCTCAGGCATAAAGGCACATGGCATCCAGGTCTCTTTCCGTTCATCCTCCTCGAGAGCACCATCTACGCGATGTTCCTTGGCACTGCGGTGATTCAGCTCATGTCTACGCTCGGACTTTCGCCGCTTTTGGCCACGGGCTCCGAGGGCGAATGGGGCATCATCACCAAGGTAGTGCTGAGTCTTGGCGCCGGTATCTACGAGGAGACCGTGTTTCGCTTGATCGGGATGGGCGGGCTCTATTGGCTGGCGCGCAAGGTCATGGATATCCCAAGCTGGATGGCTGCGATTGCGGCACTACTCATTTCGAGCTTCGTCTTCAGCGCGATTCACTACGTCGGACCGCTCGGTGATGCGTTCACCATGGGGTCATTCTTGTTCAGATTCTTTGCAGGGATCCTTCTGGCTGCTATCTTCTATTTGCGAGGATTTGCGGTCGCGGTATACACGCACGCGATTTACGACATTATCGTCATGGTCTTTCGCTAAAGTGTATTCATGTTCAGCATAACCGAAATTGTCCTTCTTCTCGTGATCATTCTCTTGGTCTTTGGCCTTGGGAAATTGAACACGCTTGGCAAGGATATCAAGCAGGCCAAGGAGAGCTTTAAAGAAGGCTACGAGACCGGCGACCCAGATCCTCAGGATCCGCCAGTTCATCTCTCTGAGGAAGCGCCAGATATCAAACATACCGGGCCTAAGCCCGGCACCCGCTCACCCGGCATCGAAGACGCCGAGATTGAGGAGGCCCCATGAATTTCCTACTCTTTGATCTTCCCCTTTTGGCGCAATCTGGCGGGCTGAGCTGGACGCCAGTCACCTATTATGTGCTCTGCGGGATCGTGCAGCTACTCGTGATTTTGGGTGGTTTCCGCCTTATGGGCGTTGACCCTGAGCAGAACGGATTCATCGGAGCGCTGATTGCTACGGTGATCATCAACGTGCTGGGCTACTTCCTGCGCGACGCAGGTGTGGTGGGCGCGCTCATCGTCGGAGGCTCAACCTTCGCTGTCCTCGCCGGAATCACGAGCGGCGAGGTCCTCAAAGCCTTCTTCATGACTTCGATCGTTTTTGCCTCCTATGCCGGAATCGGAACCGTGGTCTTTCCACGAACCCCGCTCGAGGTGGACGACGTGGGCGGTTTCACGCGCATCGTGATGACCGGAGGCCTTGAGCCTGAGCCGATCAACGAAGAAACCAACGAGAAACTCATCAATACCGGCATCGAAGCCGAAGAATAGTCCTTATTCAGGCCGAATCCATGTGGCAACCAGGTACCAAGCTGATACGCGAGGTCTCTCCAGAGCTCGGTGTGGGCATCATTACGGCCGTCGATGGCCGCTTTATCGACGTCTTCTTCCCGTCAACCGCAGCCACGATGCGACTCTCTACGGATCATGGTGGATTGGCGCCCGTTGAGCTCTTCCCTGGCGACGACGTCCAGATCCAAGGGGAGGGCGAAGTTGCAAAGATCACCAGTATTCAAGGGCGTATCGCGCTTTTGGACAATGGCAAACGCGCCGAGATCCAGACACTTTGGCCGGTCTACAAGCCGAAGACTCTCGTCGATAAGTTGGCCGAAGGTGAGCTTGATGCCCACGGCGAGCTCTTGCATCGACTCGATGGTTATAAGCTGTTGAACTACAGGCGAAATGTGGACGTGGCGAGCCTTTTGGGGGGCCGCGTTGAGCTCTTCGCCCATCAGCTCGACACCGCAGCGCGTGCCGTCGCGCGCGACGAGGTGCGTTGGCTGCTCGCCGACGAGGTAGGCCTCGGAAAGACTGTGGTGGCGTGTATGATCGCGTCGTCGCTCGTTCGGCAAGGCCGCGTTGAGCAGGCACTGATCCTTGCGCCGGATACCTTGACCGTGCAGTGGCTTGGTGAGCTCTATCGCAAGTTCCATCAGGTCTTTGTGCATATCGACGAAGAACGTGTGGATTCGGTGGCCAAGGATTTTGGCAAGCGCGCGAACCCGTTCGAGATCCACCCGTTGAGTATCCTGAGCCTTGAGCTCTTGGAGAAGCGTCCAGACCTTCAATTGCTTCTCGAAAAAGCGATGCCGGACTTAGTGATTGTGGACGAGGCGCACCAGGTTGCGGACTCCGAGACGGCCGATGTGATCCTGCCTTTGGTGGCGCGTGCAAAGCACGCTCTTTGCCTGACAGCCACACCGTTTCAGTCGGATGCGGACAAAGGTGATGAAGTCTTCCTGAAGATTGCCGAGGCGCTTCGACTCGAGATTCTAGACGAAGATGGAACCCGTCAGGTCTCCAATGTTTCGGCCGTCACCCGAGACGATATTCATGCTCTGGGTAAACGTGTCCCCAATCCAGTCGATATCGAGGACTTTTCTGGTCCGCTCGAGGTTCAAGACCCTCGCGTTGCGTGGCTAGTTAAAGCGGCGAACGAGTGGAAAAATGAGGGCAAGAAGGCCCTTGTCTTCGTTGAAAATGCTACTCGCGCACAGGCCTTGAATGATGTGCTCACGCGCGAGCTCATGGGACGCGTATTCATGTTCCACGAGCGCATGAGTACTGGGGCACGTGACATTGAGTTGGCACAATTTCAACTCTCCAAATCGCCGGTTCTCGTCTCCTCGGGCGCGGGAAGCGAAGGGCGAAACTTCCAGTTTTGCGACGTCCTCGTACACCTCGATCTGCCGCGCGATCCGATGGTTTTGGAGCAAAGAATCGGGCGTCTCGACCGCATCGGGCGTACAGAAGCTATCCCGATTGTCTACTTCCGAAAGCCTGATGACGATGTGGCCAAGAACTACGAGTCGATGCGCATTTTTGAAGAAGCGACGATGGGTGCCAAGCGTCATGCTGGCTGGTCTTTCCCCGACTCACACGTGCGTGAAGAGTCTGAAGCTGTGATGCGCAGGATTCCAGCGGACCTCGATAGTCTGACGCAGAAATTTGTCCTCCAGGCCGCCGAGCGCCTCGGGCTCGATGTGGTGGAGAAAGAGGGAAGTGCGGCCTATTTCTTCGAGTACGGCGGTGGTGTCGTGGTTGACGCGATCCCGGGGCTTCACGAGGGCACACGATTCCTCGGAACCTTTGATCGCGCCGAAGCGGTGAGGAGCGATTTGTTCGATTTCTTCGCCAACGGCCATCAACTCGTCGAGTCTCTGCTGGCCGAGCTCGAAGATAGCCGCATGGGGCGTGTAAGTGCGGTCAAGCTCGACAAAGAGTTGCGCAAACGTCTGCGCGGCGTTTATTTGCTCTTGCTCGAAGGTAAGGGTGTGGCTTCTCCTCGGATGATCCCACTAGCCGATGCCAGCGGAATTCCGCCGAAGGGCCTGCAGCGCGAGGGTGAACGCATACTCGCCGAACTGTCGAGTGCCTCGCCACTTTCCGGCACACAGGCGTCCATGATATTCCGAAAATTCGAGTCGAAATTGGACGGTGTTGAAATCGACCACGACGCGCTGGTAACTTGCGTACTCTGTGTCGCAATGGACTGAACCACAACCGGATTATATGAACGATTACCCCCGTATTTACTTGTCTTCACCGCATATCGGTGAGTCGGAGAGACGCTATGTTCAAGAGGCGTTTGACACCAATTGGGTGGCGCCACTCGGCCCCAATGTAGATAGGTTTGAGGAGGAGTTTGCGCGATACGTTGGCACGAAGCATGCCGCGGCGCTGAGTTCGGGAACAGCGGCCATTCATCTCGCTCTGGAACTCGCCGGCGTGGGCGCCGGGGACGAGGTCATCTGTTCGAGTCTGACCTTTGTGGCGTCTGTGAACCCCATCAGGTACGTGGGAGCGAATCCGGTATTGGTAGATTCGGAGCCGGATTCGTGGAATATCTGCCCTGAATTGCTCAAAGAGTTTTTGGCCCGCCGCGCCGAGGTCAATCGCATCCCCAAGGCTCTCGTGTTGGTGCACCTTTACGGTCAAAGCGCCAATATTGAACCGATCATGGCCCTGGCAAATGAGTATGGAATTGTGGTCATCGAGGATGCCGCTGAGGCGCTCGGTGCGACGTACAAAGAGAGAAGCCCCGGATCGTTTGGAAAGGCCGGTGTTTTCTCGTTCAACGGCAACAAGATCATCACGACGTCCGGCGGCGGAATGCTCGTCAGTGACGACGAATCGTTGATCAAACACGCCCGGAAATTGGCCACCCAGGCTCGCGATCCCGCACCTTATTACGAACATTCCGAGGTGGGTTATAACTACCGGATGTCCAATGTTCTCGCGGGGATCGGTCGAGGGCAACTCGAGGTGATCGAGGACCGAGTGGCGGCCCGACGGGCGGTTTTCCAACGCTACACGGATGAGCTTTCAGACCTACCGATGAGTTTTCAACCCGAGGCTTCATGGGGGCGTCACACGCGGTGGTTGACCTGTTTGACGCTTGATGAGCCTGAACACCAGCCCGAGGACGTGCGCCAGTATCTCGAGCGCACGAATATCGAGGCAAGGCCGGTTTGGAAACCCATGCATCTGCAGCCCCTCTATGCGGGATGTGAGATGGTGGGCGGGAGCGTGTGTCAGCGCCTCTTTAGCCGTGGACTTTGCCTCCCGTCCGGTTCGAATATGACCGCTGAAGAACAAACTCGGGTCATCGTCGCCTTGCGCGAGTTCTTCGAGCGTGATTAAAAGAGTCCGAAGCAGATGCCTCAGGAGAAGCTATGGAATGGCCCGCGCGGTGGAAAGACCTAACCCTTGCCGTTATCGATGTTGAGACCACTGGCCTCGATCCGACCGTAGATCGCGTCATGGAGGTCGGCATCATCCGCTTTGAAATGGGTGAGGTCGTGGAGCGTTACGGGCGACTCATCAATCCGGGCATGCCAATTCCTGAGGAGTCCGCGCGCATCACCGGCATCAAGGACGAGGACGTTCAGGACCAACCGAGCTTTGAAGAACTCGCCGACGAAATTCACGAACGACTTCAGGGTGTAGGTATCGTCGCGTACAACCTCTCGTTCGACCGAAGCTTCATGAAGGCTGAGCTAGAGCGATGCGGCCTCAGATGGCCCGAGGAGGCGCCAACGCTCGATCCCCTCATCTTTGCCCGTCAATTCTTCAAGAACTCGCCACGAAAGAATCTAGGCGCAATCTCGAAGCTTCTTGGTATCCCTCTGGAGGAGGCTCACCGTGCTACTCACGATGCTGAGGTGGCTGGTAAGGTCCTCTTTGCGTTCGAAGACAGGCTCCCAGAGTCTCTCGAGCAATTGCTTTTGCTCCAGAAGCAGTGGGAGGCCCAGCAGGCAAGCGAGATGCAGGGTTGGAAGAACTTTGATGGTGGAATGTTAGGCGGAGGGCAGGAGGCTCAGCAGGGCCTTGGGCCAGCGTATATCTACGGAGACGAAGCCGATCCGCTGCGCGCGCTCTACATGAACGTGCCTGAAGCCAAGCAGGCCAATTAAGATTTAAAGGTCGGAAATCCGCATCGAGAATGGAAATGCTAAAACGGAGGGATCTGGCGTCGGATGGAACTCCAACTCAGCCAGTTTCGCTTCGATGCAGCTCGCATAGTCGGTGTACCCGAAGGTCGACCCGTAGAACTCGATATCCTGCAGTTTGCCGTTGATAATCGTGCCCTTTAAGATCGCAGCGCCGTGCATGCGTACCTCGTAATGCTCAGGCAAGATGCATCTCCCGAACTCGTTTTTGATGATGCCTTCGCGAACCTGCAGTGGCGTCAGCGCTCCCTGGATCATGGGAATGGCCGTGGGCGAACGGTCTGGATAGAGTCGGATTCCCGTGGCAAAAAGAATGGACTTCGGCTGAATCTGACCGACGGCCGCGAGCAAGCAAAGTCTGAGCGCGTCGGCTTTCATGTCCTTGATGGGACCCACCCTTAAATCGAGAGGAAGCGTGGTGGTTTTGAGCGAGACCACGTAGTCGCGATACGCTTCACCCTTGGAGAACACGGGCTTTACGTGGGCTTCGAAACAGGCTTGGACTTCAGGAAACTTGACCGGCTTGAGTCCAGTTTCGTCCTCGGCCTCAGGCTTTGCCTCGCTCACGGGAGGGTTGGCCACACTCTTTGCGCACGCCATACCCAAAAGAGCTAAGAGCAAAACGCTGCCGATTCGAAAGTTCACTTAAAGTCCGTGGTAGATGCCTCACCGCCGGGATGCAAGGTGGTGACAGCACTTATTAGACGCTCCATTTCAACTTTCGGAACATTGCCCATCGGCTCGAGCTGGACCACGTGTCCGCTCCACGTGTAGCCATAGCTCGGAAGGTAAATGCGGTCGAAGATATCACCACATTCCTCAGGAGCAGTGCAGGTATAGACTGAGAAGCTCACCTGACCGTTTTCGGACACAAGTTTGGAGCTCTGAACGTTGACCGAAGGCCCAAGGTCTGACGCGATGACTGCGGAAGGTGTCCAACCACTCGACGCAAAGGACGTCAACATGGCCGGCGAAGGGCCGCTCCCCAAATCCGCGGGAAGTTCCGGTCCACTCGCCTTTCGCGACAAAATCAAGGCCACGACCACCAACATCAAGACCACTAAAACCAGCGCCGCCCCGAGGAGGATGGTGTTCGTGTTGTTGCGCTTTTTCCTCGAAGCCCCTGGCAAGGTGTTTTGCCGCGGTCGAGCCGCACGCTGAGGTGCATGTGCTGGTTGGGCAGGCGCGTGTGCTTGAGGGGCCGGCGTTGGCAGGCGGTTTGCCGGCGAACTCGTGGGCTGATTTTGTCCGTAGCCGTAATTTGCCGGATTCGGCCGCCGGTTCTGAGCCAAAGCGTCCTCATCGATACCGATCGGTGCGTCGTCCGCCAGAAAGCCCGTGCCGAGCGCCGCGCTGGAGACCGGAGTTTTAGGCGCCACGAGGTCTTGTGACGTGTTCGGAGAATGCGGAAACGTAGGCGCACTCGGGCGCTCACCAATCGGCGAGCCGTCGTAGTACCACTTCTTTGTGGTCTGGTTCAGGGGGCCATCTTCCAGACGAATTACCTGGGTCCACCCGTGCATAGCGAGGATGTGGTCGATGGTGTCGCAAATGGAAATCGCGCTGCTGATGCGGTCCGAAGGGTCCTTCTCCATCAGCGCATTGACCAATTCCTCGATGTCGTCGGGGACATGAGGCGCAAGATCTTTGAGGCGAGGCGGGAGTTCTTTGACCTGCTTGATCATGATCGCCATCGCGTTGTTTCCGGCAAATGGAACGCGTCCCGCGAGCATCTCGTACATCATCACGCCGAGCGCATAGAGGTCGGACTCCGGGCCCACGGTCATCCCGCGTGCTTGCTCCGGTGGCATGTACTCTGGCGTCCCGCACACCGCACCCGCAGCCGTGAGGTTGGAGGACCCGGTACGGGCTACTCCAAAGTCCAAGACCTTGAACTGAATGGTGCCGTCCGTGACGCGGCTCAAGAGGATATTGTCGGGTTTTAGGTCGCGGTGAACAACGCCCTTAGAATGCGCCTCGGTCAGAGCTGATGCCACTTGTCTGGCCATCTCGAGCACATACCTTGGGTGGAGTTGGTGGCCGCCAAAGAGCTCGCCGATTGGCTTGCCGTTGACAAACTCCATGACCAGGAAGAGGCGCCCGTCACTCTCTCCAAAGTCCACAAGACGTACGATCCCTGGGTGGTTGAAGCTTGAGATGAGCTGCGCCTCGCGCTCAAAACGCGCCCTAAGTTGGGGGTCATGAGCGAACTCTTCGCGAACCACTTTGATCGCGACGTCACGGTTGATGGAGAGCTGAATGCCGCGGTAGACCTTGCCCATTCCACCTTCGCCGAGCACGCCCACCAGCTGAAAACGCCCGTCAATCGCGGACTCCACGGCCGTCGCATCTTCGTCGGATTGCTCTAGCGCGAGCACCGAGGTCTGGTCGTATTCGGTATCGCCCTCCGAGTCTTCGTCCAGATAGCTCGGAGTCGAAGTCGGAAATGCACTCATGTCTCGAATGGTCGGCTCGATTTCAAACTGACTGCCGTCCGCAATCTCTGTGGCCCCTTCCACATCGATCTCTGAGATTTCATCTAGAAAATTTTTCATGCGTTATGTGATTATTGCGCTCAATGACCAGCGGTCCCCATCTACCACTAGTATTCCACTAATTTGCATATATTGCACCGACTTTTTTAACGTACCACACACTCGTAGAGCCCGAATCTACAAGTATTTCTCGATCGTCGTCAGGATATCGTGCTGGTCCACAAGATCGGTCACATAATCGAGTTTATTGGTCGGAATGATGACCACAGGAGAGAGTGTATAGTTCTCGATCCATGAGTCGTAGAGCCGGTGAAGTCGTTTGAGATAGCGCTCGGGAATATCGCGCTCCATCTGTCTTCCTCTCGACGCGATCCGCTTTTTCACCGTCGAGACCGGACAGCGCATATAGAGCATCAGATCGGGTGGTCGGATCTGATCGCGGATGGACTCGTAGAGCAGGCGATAGGTCTGATAATCCCGCTCTCCCATGATCTTTTGGCGGTAGAGGTTCTCGGCAAAAATCTCGGCATCTTCCCAAATGGTGCGGTCCTGCACCACCCCGTGCTCCAATGCCCCGAGTTCCTGATGCAGCTTGAACTTCGCGGCCAGAAAGTAAATCTGGCTGTGAAACGACCAAGATTTCATGTCCCCATAGAAGTCTTCGAGGTACGGATTGCCTTCGTTGGGCTCGAAGAAAGGCTCCAGACCGTACTTCTGACACAGGAAGTCCACGATCGAACTCTTTCCTGAGCCGATGTTTCCAGCCACAGCAATATAGCGGTGATTGCCGTTGGTGAGTTGACCGGGCTGCGGGTCAATTTCGATGATTTGGCGGGGGTTTCGAGCCATTCGGGGGCCTTCGTGGTCAACGCGGGCTCTCTCCGCGTTAGTTAAACGTCGCAAAAAAGAACCACGTTCTCTGCTTTTTGGGAACGCTAATCTTCGACTTGATTCGCACTCCAGGGAATCAGCGTCTTGAGCTCCTGCGCGCGGGCCCGCGCGAGCGGAACCTCAAGGTCCAACTCCCGATCCACGATCAGCTTGAAGGTACCGGCACCCCACGGAGCAATACTCTCGATGGCATCCAACCTCACGATATAACTCCTGTGGCACCTGAAGAAATCATCCGGATTCAAGTTTTGCTCCAAAAACTTGAGGCTGAAGTCTGTCAGGTATCTCTTTTCACGAGTCTGAATGACCACCACACCATCTTCGGACTCAAAAAACACGATATCCTGTACCGGTACCACCTTGTAGCTACCCCGTTCATCCACCGAAATGCGGGTTAGCGGCTTGGCCGGCCGGGCAATCGGAGCCGCTGGCCTTCGAGCTCTAATGCGCTCAAGCGCGCGCTCCAACTTCTCAAGCCGAACCGGCTTCAAGAGATAGTCCACAGCGTTCACGTCGAAGGCGTCGAGCGCGTGGCGTTCGTAGGCGGTCACAAAAACCAGCGAAGGAGGGGACTCCGTATCGTCCAAGAGCTCGGCCAGGCGCATACCGTCAATCCCTGGCATATTGATGTCCAAGAAGATCGCGTCGACTTCGGTGCTCTTTAAGACCGTCAAGGCTTCCTCCCCGGAGGCAGCTTCACCCGCGATTTGCACATCGCACTGCTCGAGCAACCAGCGCAATTCCTCGCGCGCTGGGCGCTCATCGTCCACGATCAAAACGTTCACTCTTCCTCCTCAAGCTCCACCGAAAGTTCTATTTCGACGCGGCGGTTTTTCGAGTGTGCCTCCTCCGAGTCTTCATTCAGGAGAAGCGCCGAATCGGCGCGTCCCTCAGCCACAACTCGTTCGGCATCCACACCTTCGCGAATCAGCTCTCGCCTTACGCTTTGAGCCCGCGCCTCGGACACGCGCGCCTTGGTTCTCTCGTCCCCAAGCGTGTCGGAGTGGCCAACGACCGTCGCTCTCAAAAAGGGATAGCGCACCAAGAGCTCGGCTACCGCCTCGATGGCAGAATCGGCCTCGGCTAAGGTCTGGTTCTTCTCAAACCGAATTGCTCCAATCTCCGCCTCAAACTCCTCAAGCCTTGGTGGCGCCTCATCCGGCGCGCCGTCTTCGTCCTCAAAACCGTTGAAGACTTCGGCCAGAAGAGGCGCCTTATCACTGATATCGGGAATGCCATCGCCGTCATTATCGGGGTCCGGACACCCGTCCTCGTCCTCAAATCCATCCATGTCTTCGGCAAGACTTGGGCAGAGGTCGAAGCGGTTGGACACCCCGTCTTCGTCGTCGTCCGAAACCTCAAAAGTATTGAGCTTCGCCCATTCCTCGGGAGAAATCTCGGGCGGATCCGGCGCGCCAAATTTAGTCTTCCAGAAGAGCCCGAAGCGCCCCTCTGCCGCATCACCAAAGGCCGTGTTGAGCGTCCAAGACGTGTCCAGACGCTGCTCGACGCGGCCCTCCATCATGTTGGCGTCCGGCGGTGCACCGTGGTGATAAACCGTCTCCACATAGAGGTCGCGCGTGAGCTGCTTTCCGACCGTCAGAATTGGATTCGTCACCGAAGAGCCAAAACCAAAACCGAGCTTATCGATGCCTATCCGAGCGAAGAGTTGTTTTTGAAGCGAAGGGTTGTGGTAGCGCTCAACCAAATCCTGTGCGGCTTTGCGAACGTTTCCGTTGCGGTCGTCCACAGCATCTGCACGCCCAGTGACCAATAGCGAGATGATCTCGTACTCGGGGATCGGTGGTTGGGATGCGAGCGTCAACGACGGACGGCTGAGTGGTCCCTTGAGCCTCACAAGCACGGTCGAGTTTTCAACATCGCCACGCGCCACGAGCTCGATCGTTGGCTCGAGCGGCGACGCCTCAGGCGCGCCAGACGCATCGATACGAGTCTGACGCCTAAGGTTTCCGTCGGCGAGCGTCACAATGCCATGGCTGAGGTTCATCTGGTTCTCGAAGAGCATGAACGTGCTCGTTCCTCGAGGCTCAAAGCCGCCCTCAACCCTCACGACATGGCCGTCCCGAAGCACCTGCATTGCACCCGTGACCTGAATATTATTTCCCTGTCCATTGATCTGGAGCGCCTCAGCAACCTTCAAGTCCAGTCGCAATTTACCAGCCCCTTCCAGGATGGAGCGGGCCTGGGTTTGCTCCCCGTAGGCATCTACGATCACGATATCAGGATTCATCGCGATATTGCCGGTCTTGGGCATTCGCTCGGGCGAGACTTCAATGGTCGCCGATTCGATTGTGGCGTCGATGTGGATCTCTTCCTGATTCTTCAGAATCTTGGCACGCGATATGCCGCTAATAGTGCTGATTGGGTAATGGCGTTGGACCCAGGGAAACTCGGCGATCTCGAGGGTTCCGTCGGCCGACCATTCGGTGAAATACTCTTCATTCCACAAGACTTTCGGGACCTCGCCTTTGCCTTCCAGACGAACCTTCCCCGGCACGGCGTCAGAAGACCGACCTTCGCCACTCGCCTTGAGTGCAAACGTCCTCCCCTCAAGGGCGAGCTTCGCCTCGAGAGGCTCAATTCTTCGATTCAAGGAGGTCCAAGTGATTCCTGCCTCAAGCCAGTTCAATTCCCCATTGAGCGCAGGGGCGGAAATCGTACCGGAGAGCGCCACATCGCCTTTGAGCCTGCCGTCAGCACGTCGAAATGTTTGAAATAATGACTCTAGACGCGCGGCCAAAACCTCCACGTTAAGTCGACCTTGAATCGCTGAATTCAGCCATGACGAGTTGCCGCCTGCGACCTCCTCGAGATTGATTTTCGTCTGCAGCGCCAGTGTTCCGGCGTCCTCGACTTGAACGCTTAAGTCTTGCGCACCTTGTTTCAAGACGAGTTTAGCGAGAGTCGGGAACTTCTCATTTCCAAGCGTCAGAGCTCCGCTCAGGTCCACTGCTCCGCTGAGCTCTTTGATGACTCCGCTCATTTCTCCTGTGGTCTTGAAATCAAAGTCTACCGCCGGATGAAGACTCAAAACCGAGCGCACGTCTTCATCAGTGATGGTGCCATCAATCGTGAAATTGATAGGTTTGGTCCAGTCGACTTCTGCGCTGAGCGTCTTGGGGTCGGCCTTAATCGAGGTCTTGAGCTCGGCATTGAGGCCAGAGCCATCGGCGCGCTCGAGCGTGAAAGTCAAAAGATCCGAATCTCCGTGGGTCCACTCGATATTGGCGTTTCCGAGCGAATTACCGAGGCTTTCAAGCCCTTCGAGCCCAAGTTTAGCTTCGAATTTTGGCGCGCTCGTGGTTCCCGAGACGTTGAGATGGAGCGTTGATTTCTTTGGGTTTAGAGGAATGCCCAGAATGTCGCGCACCGTCTTTAGATCGCCGAGATCGAACCGAATCGTGCCTTCGATTGGACCGTCAGAGAGATTGAGTCTGCGGGTCTCGGGGTCGATGGTGAATCGGCCTTCAAGCGACGCATTGGCTTCAAAAAACGGGCTCTTCACCGCGGCATTAAGGTCCGAGGTTTGGGCGTCGGGATGCTCGCGCAACGAGATTTGAGCTGCGCCGAGCTCCACACCTCGAAAGTAAATCGCCGGTACGTCCACTTCGACCCATTGAGTCAGAATACCGTCCAACGCCCGCATTGTGACCGTGAAATTCGCGTCGCCCGAGAACACGTCAAATGCCGTGTTCCGCAGAATATCTGCCATCGGGGTGCTGAATCGTATCTTAGCCTCTTGGGCCTGAGTCTCGGCCTTTGGCTCGGGTGCCTGGGCCCACGCAGGCGTGGTCAGCAAAAGGAACGCTATGAGAAGTCTGTGATTCACATTCATAGAGCTTGTCCGAGGCCAAAATATATTCCCCACATTTGCTCGCCTTCAAAGCGCCCCGTGTCGTTGAGGCGAAAGCCGAGATCGAGACGCACCACGCCAAGAGGTGTGTTCGCGCGAAGTCCAGGACCGGCCGAATAGTTCAGTTCTGCAAGGTTGAAATCGAGCGCATCGGGGCGCACGTCGCCGACGTCGAAGAAGCCGACCAATGAGAGTTGTTCAACAAGCTTGATGCGCGCCTCAAAATTTCCCTGCAGCATGGAGTAGCCACCGATTGGAATCACAGAGCAGGATTCGCTTTCTGCCTCTGCTTCGCACTCTTCGATGCGCGGTGAAAGCCGGCGAGAGCCCCAGCCACGAACGCTCGTAGCGCCGCCGAGATAGAACCGTTGGTTGAAAGGCACGGAGCCGTCTGGGCCGAACGGGTAGATGATCCCAGCCCGTGCTCGTGACGCGAGCTGGAGCCTTTCGAAAGGTTTGAGGTAGCCGCGGATTCCCACGAGCGCCTTGTGAAAATCGAAATCGCTGAGCACGACTTCCGAGGCGAAGTTGTAGGTGGCTTCGATGATGACGCCGTCGGTCGGAGATGTGATTTGGTCCACGAAATACGCGGCGGCATGAGCTTCGAGGCTGCTCAAGAGATACGGGTCTCGAAAGTCGCGGCCTAATAGGGCTGTGCGCTGGTCAAGTTCTGGGTCGAGGTTGAAGAAGTCCACGTAATCCGTGTTTTGTCCAATTCCGACGAGGAATCGGCCAGCGAACCATCGACTTACTCCGAATCGATTTTTGACCGTGAAGTACTGGTAGCCCTCTTGTAGGTCGAGTGCGACCGTTGGGTTAACCGACCAGAGCAGGTGGCGCTCCAAGAGGCCTTTCTTCGTTATCTTTGGGTTGATGGAAGCGACCGGACCGTTGAGGTCGGTATCCCATGGATTCGGCAGTTGTGCCCAGCCGGCTATCGCGCCGAGGTCGAGGCGCGTGAGGTTTCCGAAGAGGTTAGTGTAGGTGTAGTTGAGACGGGCTTGTTCCTGCCATCTTACGGTGTCAACGCTAAGCTCTGCGCCAATTTTGAGCTCGTGTGGGTCTGCCTCACTGACTTGAACCTGTACACCGACTTTGCCGTCAACGACTTGGGTCGCAGGCTGGGCTGAAACCCAGCGAAAGACTCGCATCGATCGAAGGGCCGTCTCCATTTGCCTGAGACGTGCCGGGGAGAAGGCCTCACCCTGCGCGAACTCGAGCTCAGCCATCACGAGATGTTCTGGTACGTCTACAAGTCCCTCGATGTCTATGGCGCCGATTGCGGCGGATTTGCCTGGAATGATGCGAATCTCAACGAGCGCGTCGGAGTGTGTCAGGCGGACCTGAACACCGCCCGTAGTCTCGGCGTGCGGGTAGCCGTCGTTCTGAAGGCTCTGGCGAATCGCTCCAAGCGTTTGATTGTATTTTCCGACTTCAAAGACCTCGTCTTTCTTGAGGAGAATTTGCTCTTCGGCCCGCTCCTGAACGTCCTCAGGTACCTCGGTCATCCATTGGACTTTGAGTTCGCCCACCGTTGCGGCGGGTCCTTCGTCCACAACGAACTTGAGTTGTGCCTTTGAGTCCACCACTTCCGATTTGAGCTCCGTGACGCGTGCTTCAAAATAGCCGTGCGCTCGGTAGAACTCGAGGATTCGGGCAATATCCGAGGTCGCCAGTGCGTCGTCGAAAGGGGCGTCCGGCGAAAGTGGAACCCAGGAATCTTCCTTTGAGTACATGACGCCCAGAAGTTGGCCCTTCGAAAACCGCGTGACACCTTCAAACTCGATCGTCTCCACTTTGATGCCCTCGGCACCAACAATCACCGGCTCGGTACTTGCGCACGCCGAGAGAACGAGGAGGAGAAAAAGTATAGATGCGTATATAATTTTCATCGTGCTATAGAGCCCGCTTGTAAACAAAGTGAGAAAGCCGTGTTCTCCACGTCCTGGGTCCTTCAGTATACCGAGCCAGATTGCGAAGCAAACCTGCCCGAGTCGCTCCACGAGGTTGTCGTTGATACCCGAAAAATCAGCGCGCCGCATTCGCTTTTTGTTGCGCTCAAGGGCCCGAAGTTTGACGGACACGACTTTGTAGATCGGGCGCTGGAAGCCGGGGCGGTCTGTCTAGTCAACAAGACCTGGGAGCCCGAGCGAAAAGGCCCTTTCATACGCGTAGAAGACACTCTCGACGCCCTGCAATCCCTCGCTGCCGCCTGGCGCGCGCGCTTTGGGATTCCGGTGATTGGCATCACGGGCTCCAACGGCAAGACCATCGTCAAAGAGATGCTCTCCAGCATACTCGCCCGCCGATTCACGGTTTGGCGAAGCCCGGGGTCGTTTAACTCTCAGGTCGGCGTCGCGCTAAGCGTGCTCGGGCTTCGGGAGGGACACCAAGTCGCGATTATCGAAGCTGGGATCTCAGAAAACGGTGAAATGGACCGCCTCGAAGCCATGATTCGCCCAACGCATGGCGTGCTCACTTCTATCGGCACGGCGCATGCCGCAGGTCTAAAGACCAAAGAGAATACCGCGATAGAGAAGCTCAAATTATTCAAGCGGCTAAGCGGTGCGTTGGTCGCTCCAGAGACTCCAGAGGTTCAGGCCCATAATACCTCCCCGAGAACTCTGTGGTTTTCCCCGGAGATTGCGTCAGAGCTCGGGGCGAAGCCGTCTTGCACCTATCAGCCAATCTCAGCACGCGCGAGACTTAAGCTACAAGACGGCTCCGAGTTCGAGGTGCCCATCAACGCCGCGGGCGCACACAACGCCATGAACGCGCTCGTCGCAGCCATGATGGCATCCGAGCTGGGGCTCACAAAAGACGAGATCATTGGTGGTCTCTCAGCGTTTGGCTACGCACCCATGCGCCTTGAGATTCACACCACGAGCAACTGGGTCACGCTCATCAACGATGCCTATAGTTCTGACCCCGTGAGTGCGCGCTCCGCGCTATCTACCCTAAGCTTTTACGGGGCCAATGCTCGGAAAATCGCTATTTTGGGCGATATGTTGGACCTTGGTGCCCTCAGCGAGGACGCTCATCGCGAGCTCGGGCGCGATATTCCGGGGTTTGGTGTAGATCTGCTTTTGACGCTTGGACCCTTGGCAAAGAGTATCGGTAGTTCTGCTGTTCAGGCGGGCATGCCGGCCCCCAACGTCCGGTCCTTTGATTCTATTGAAAGACTCTCTGAGTTTCTGGATGGGGAGCTCGAGTCGGGTGATGTGGTGCTCTTCAAAGGAAGTCAGGCCCTGGAGCTCGACCGCGTGGCCAGCGGCTTGCTCGAGAGTGTGGCGCCGACCAGACTCTATGTGGATTTGGAGGCCATTCGGCAAAACGTACAGGCGATAAAAACGCGCATTCAGGGGACACGTCTGATGGCCGTGGTCAAGAGCTTCGCCTACGGAAACGATGCGACGCGCGTCTCACAAACTCTGGTGCGTGAAGGGATTGATGCGCTGGCCGTGGCGTATGCTGACGAGGCGATTCCGCTTAGAAATCGCGGGCTAAACCTTCCGATTTTGGTGACGAACACACTCGGCGGCGAGGCGGATAAGATCGTTAAGTACGACCTTATGGCGCTCGTCGGGTCCGTCCCAGTGTTGGATGATCTTGAGCGGCACGCATCGTACCGCGGAAAGGCAGTGGAGGTTCATGTAGAAGTAGACACCGGGATGGGTCGCCTCGGCGTCAAGTCTAAGGATGTCCTAGAATTTGCGAAGGAAATCCTAAAGCGGCCAAGTCTGAGATTGGTGGGGCTTATGACGCATTTTGCGAGCGCCGATATGGCGCAGGATGACGCATACACTACAAAACAATTGGCCCTTTTTGATGAGGCCATCGTCGCTCTTAGGTCCGCAGGTATTGAGCCAGAATGGGTTCACGCCGCCAATACCGCTGCGGCATGGCGCGTGCCAGCTGCGCGCTACAATCTTGTGCGAGTGGGGCTCGGGCTCTATGGCTATCACCCAAGTGCCGACGTGGAGGAATGGGCCAAAGACACCTCACCGGCGCTAAAATTCGCCACGCAGGTGATTCATGTCAAGGATGTGGAACCCGGCGAATCCATTAGCTACGGGCGCACGTATATCGCCGAATCTAAGCGTCGGATTGCGACTATCGCAGCAGGCTACAACGACGGCTTCTCAAGATTCATGTCAAACGGCGGCGAAGTCTTGATTCGAGGCAAGCGTGCTCAGGTCGTGGGGAATGTGTGCATGGACGTCTCAATGGTGGATGTGACCGAGATTTCAGGCGTCGAAGTGGGGGACGAAGTCGTGATCTTTGGGACCCAAGATTCCGCGGAGATCTCAGTGGATGAAATCGCTCACCGAGGCTCCACCATTAACTACGAAGTCTTGTGCAAAATCTCGCCGCGCGTCCGGCGCATTTTCATCGAGTGAAGTCCAATTTAGTCATGCGTAGTATGCGAAAATAAACCTTGAAACATGCCCTGATAACGTCTATTCCCCCTTCACTTGGATAGATTTTGAACAGGGGATTCTATGAGGGCAACCACCCTATTTTCGCACGTTTCTGCCGTGTTGGCGGCTGTATTGTTTGTGTTTTCGAGCGTTTCGATCGCAGAGGCGGAGTCTTTGTCTCTGCAGATCACGCAATCGGCATGGGTGATTGATGATGTCGGGCCAGACGGGCTCGAGGTTCGGATCCGGGCGCAGAATCAAGGGCCAAACACACTCGAGAACGCTTTTGTGGTGGTCAACTCCGAGAATATACTTCGGGCGCATCCTCAACCAACTGAGAGCGGGGCTAGCTATTTCTGGCCGCTCGGAGATCTCCCGGCTGGGGATTCTGTTGATTTCACGCTGGTTGCGGACTCGGCGGAGGGGATCGTGCTCGAGGGCGCGCGCCTTGTGGGTAACCTCGCCGGAGTGCGGACCGAAGTCTCGGGGCGCACCGTGTCCTTGGCGGGGGAGGGTTTCCCAGCACAAAATCTTGTGGGTGGTCCCGATGCGGATCCCAACGACCCGGCGATTTTGCATCAGGCAGGAGTTCTGGGAGGCGACGTGGCCCGGATTCTGGCATTCGCAGCATCCCTTGAACATCAGTTCTATGAAGGCTCGCTGCACGGCGCACGAGGCGCCCTTTACGGCATGCGAGCGAATCGCGTAGACCGCGCAAGTCTCCTGCTCGCCCTGCTTCAAGCATCGGGAATTCCGGCGCGATATCAGGTGGGTACATTGAACACCGACCGTCAGGCAGAACTGGTGGCCGAGGCCTTGGCCTCCAACGGTTCGCGCGCCGGTGTGTCGTTGAGTGCGGCCGAGCTCAAGGCCGCTCCAGATGTGGCCTTGGCGCTTCTGGCACCTTTCGAGATTTTTGCGTTGGGTCAGAGCCGCGCGGAACGGGTCGCGTCCATACTGGCCATGAGCGACGAGGACTTGGAAGACTTGGTCTGGGCGGATTCCGCACCACCGGAGGTCGTGACATGGGCTCAGGGAGACCATGTGTGGGTAGAAGCGTGGATTAACGAGGCCTGGGTGAGTTTGGATCCGTCGTTTCAAGATGCTGAAATCGGTGATGTGTTTGGGTCAGGTGGGCAGGAGTTTGATACGATTCCCGAGGCCTTTAGGCATCGCGTCAAGATCAGCGTTTACCATGAAGAGATGGCTCCCGCTTTTGTTGGCGGAGGGCTCGAGTTCAAGACGCCTTCGTTGTCGTTGACTCGTGGTGCTGCGGAGTTCGTAGGAAAGCCCGTGATCGTCTCTCATACCGTAGAGACCTCGGGAGGCTCTGGGATGGTCTTTTATTCGGCTGAGGCGCATTACACGCCGGCGATCGAGGTGCGAGACTTAGAGCGATTGGAAGCATCCGAGCGCATTGAAGGGCAGACCTATTCGGAGCTGGTCTCGAGTTTTGGTGGTGGAATTGCCAATACATTCGTGACTAGCGCATGGGTTGGAATCGAGCTTCTTGGGCCCGGCCAGAGCGAGGGAGAGGGGCGTCTACTGGTGCAGAGTCTTGCTGATCGAGTGGGATTTAACGCTCGAAACGGCGAGGCGGCGAATCTAGACATCAACTTTCAGCAACGGGTGCTCGATGCCGTGGATATGACCACGCTTTTGGTGCAGGCTTCGCACCTTCCTTCGCGCACCACGTCAGTCGCCCTTCAGGTCCTAAACACGATCAGTGATCAGGCTCAGGCAAACGCTCAGGCAAAGGAGTTGCTCGACCCTCTTGCTCCTGTGGATTCGGAGGATATTGAGCAACTCAAGGTCTATGCGCAGGCGCTGACAAGCGCGATGGGGGCCCTTCATTCTTCGAATATGGGTGAGCGAAACGACCGTATTGCGGAGGCGATGCAACAGGTTCCTTACAACGTGGAACCTCGCGTCACGTCGGCCTTTGCACGCATCAAGCCCGCTACTCTTGAGGCGACTTATGGCATCGACTTGATGCACGAGCGGATGGAGGCCGTCGGGAAGGATGGCGCCGCGAGCGGTGATTCTTACAAGTTCCGAATGGCCTATGGTGCGGCCACCAGTGAGGCCGAAACGGCCGTGATGGCGTTGGGCTTTGGGAGCAATGGGCTCGTATCCGCGGAGACCATTCTCAGTGCGGCAGAGGCTCAAGGTGTCAGCGTTGAATACCTCTCAGGTGCTGTGGGCCTTGCGGTGGTGGACTCGCCTGATTTTGGGGTCTCGGCGGAGGCGCGAATTCGCATGCGACAGGCGCTTTTGCGAGGAGATGCGATCGTGGCTCCACTCGGGCCGATTATGGTGAACTCCGAGCCTCGTTCGGCCTGGTTCGAAGTGGGCGAGGACGGCGCATTGCTTGGTCGAATCGACACCGGTGCTGGTGGCGCGCTCCTCTCTTACGCCACCCTTCTTCAATCTATCGTGTGCTCCGCAATCATTCCTTGCGGGCCTTCGCGTGACTCGATGATTCAAGGGATTTTGGGCTTCCTTGGATACTCCTATAGCCTCATTAACTTCGGTGTAGCCGCAGCCGGAACCTGTGCTGCTGGATTCACTGGCGTTTGCCAAAAGCTGGCCTCACCCGCTTGGTCAAGCGCGGTGGACGGGCTCCTTAGCACGATGATTCAGTCGTTCAATTTTGGTGGGTCCCTCGACGAGTGTTCGTCACCCGTCGTGGGTATAGCAGGCTGGGGTATTGGTGAAGTGGTTGGAGATGCGTTCACGCTTTTGCCGTTTGAGGGCATGATCACTGGTGCTTGCGCCTTCATCAAGGGATGGTCGGAGGTCCAAGATACTCTCAACGGGGTGCTCGCCGACCCGGTGCTCGCACCTCGGCCCGTAGGCGTTATGGCTCCCGTGGGTGGTGATGCGCGCGATAGATTCGCGGCGACTACCACAATCAGCGCTCTGGCAACGCTGCCAAGAGTGGATGTGTCCGGCACGTTAAATGCCAACACGACCACGGTATTTGGAACCGGAAATGTGGTCTACTCAAGCACTCAACCTCAGGCAGCATTGGTGAATCGACTGGCTGGTTCAAGTGTTTCACTGACGCAAGACGGAACAAGTGCGGGAAGCCAAGATTTGGAGTGGGTTGGAAGTCAAAACACGATGTCGGTGACCTCCGCTGAGACCGCTTTTTCTGGCACACTGCGTGCCGCACATTATCATGGTGCGATCCAAGAGCCGGTTGGCTTGATCGCATTTGGTGACGCGACCCTCAAGGATACCGAGCTCGTCTGGGCGGCAGGAAACGGCGCCAGCTTTTCGTGGTCGCAGGCTGAAGGGGCCATTCTTGAGAATGTGCGTTCGGGAAGACTCGGCTTTGGGACCGACCAATTTGAGACGGGGCTTTTCGTAGCCGAGGGTGCTCTGAGCGCCAACACGCTCGCTATCGGCGCGCTCGGGGCTGCGGAAACCACCTACGCGTTGACCGACGCAGGCCTGAGGCTGCAAGAGGCTTCCGGCCAAGTTCAGGTAGGTCAAAACACGGTCACCGTGACCAACGGACTCTCGCTCGCTGGGGCGAGCGGAAGCATCAAGGTCGTGGCCGGGGCGAGCGCTGATAGCGTGGAGATCAACCTTACGAATGCGCATCAGGCGCAGCTTACGGTTTCCGAGCCTGCGGGCCCCACCTACTTGCCCGTAGACGTCTCAGTGAACCTTCAGACCTCGCTCGCCGGCGACTGGCAGCTCAGCGCTCAGGGCCCTCAGGATGTGGAGCTTTCGTGGAGCGGAACGAACCTTAGAATCAAGGCCGCAAAGGGCGCTGAGTCTGGTCCCAAATTGGTGGCTGTTTCAGCGCGAGGCTCCGAAGGGCTCGAGGCTTCCGAGTGGGTGGTCTACACGTTTGAGCCGCCAACCTCGGAAACTTTGACCATGCGAGTCATCGAGGATTTGCGTCACTCTGTGGATACTGACGGGGCTCGCGAGACCGCGCGTCTCCTGGAGTTGACGCATTTTGGACCTCAGCCACAAACGTACACGCTTAACGCTCAGACCTCGAATCCAAGCATGCGTGCCGACCTCGCCGGTCAAGAGGTACGCATCGAGCCGGGAGAAACCGTCTATATCGGCTTCCAGATGAAGCCCGTCGGGGTGTGGCCGGCGGCACAAGAGGCCGTGCAGGTGACATTTGCTGCCGAAGGCGCACAATCACACGACTTTGATTGGACCTATGTGGTTCCGGATGTTCGAGGCTGGAAAGTTGAGCTTCAGGAACGTCAGCGATTCGTAAATCCGGGCCAAAGCGTGGCGGTAGAGGTGGCGCTCACCAACACGGGCAATGCGGCACGCGCTCCGGTCCTACTCGTGGATTCAAAGCCCGAAATCTTCACACAGGTTTCGGTGCCTGGAGCTCAAGTTGCACCCGGGCAAACCATCTCTGTGCCGATTACCTTTCAGGCCGGGGCACTTGGACAGACGACTTTGCCTCTCTTTCATAACGTGATTTTTGAGGTCGCGCCCACGGATTTTGAGGCCGAGCGTGGCCTTTCGGGACCGCAAGCTCAGATGGTTTTGGTGCAGAGTGCGCCCGAGATGGAAGGGATTTTGGGGTCCTACTTTGACCTTATTGCCGCCGAGGACCGAGGGCTTGCGGTTGCCACGTTGGGTGTCGGGCTTTCGCAAGATCAGGCGCTCGAGGGCTGCGACCCGGCCCGAGTTGACGGGCTCGTTGCCTCGCTCAATGCTCTTAAGAACCTCGCGGCACAGCGTAGCCTGAGCGAGCTCGAAGCTGAGGTAGATGCCGCCCTAGCAGCGCTTGCCGCCGATGGGTGCGCCGGCCTCGAGGCGGTTTCGGCGCTCGGGAACTCGCTCTCCGAGTTCACGGCGCTCCCGAATCTAGGTGCGACCTTAAACGCATCACCTGCCATCAATGGCGTGCCTGCAACCTTGTCGGGATCGATCGTCAACACGTCGAACGCCGAGATTCCAGCGACTCAAGCCCAACTCAAGATTCGCCGAGGGCTCGACGCTGAGACGGTGCTTCAAACCGTTGCTATTCCTGAGCTCGGGGCCGGTGAGTCGTTCCCTCTTTCGATCGATTTAGACACCACCGCCTATCTTGGGACCTACGTGTTGACCCTCGAGGCGGACTCCGAAGATGTGGTTCGCGAGTTGGATGAGACGGATAATCGTGCGGTGGTGACCCTTGGCGTTCAGCCAGCAAACGCGCCGCCATCAACCAATACGGCCCCTGTGTTCACCTCTTCTGCTCCCACGTCCGCGAGCGTAGGAGCTGATTTTAACTACTCGCCACAGGTCTTTGACGCTGACGGTGACACGGTGTTTGTGGATGCCTTGGTTCGCCCGCCGGGCCTTAAGTTCCTGAACGGTGAACTTGTCGGAAAGCCGCTTCGTGCGGGCGAGTTCGAGGTCCTGCTTGTGGCGTCGGACAGGTGGGGTGCATCAGCCACTCAGACTTGGACGCTGAACGTATCACCCGTTTCGTTGCAGAACACGGCTCCAGAAGTGCTCACGCGTCCGCATCGACGCCTTGTTGCCGGCGAACTATGGACTTACGTAGCTCGCGCCCAGGACCAAGACTTAGGCGATACGGTGGTCTGGGAGGCTGGCGCATTGCCGGCCGGGATGACCTTCAGCCCAAGTGGAGACGAGGCGACCCTTACGTGGACCCCAACGGCTGGAGATGCCGGGCAGCATTGGGTGGAGATAGTGGCCAAAGACAGTACTGGCGCCGAGACCCCTCATCGCTTCTTGGTCGATGTGCGCGCACAAGCCCTTGGACCGGACCTTGTGGTTAGCGGTTTTGATATGACTCAGGCGAATTGGAGTCAGGGACAAATTAGCGGGAGCGTAGGCGTCGTGGTGACCAATATTGGTGATTCGACCGCTGGGCCAACAGAAGTGGAGCTCTTTGAGGAGCTTGGAGCGCAAGATACGCTCTTTGGACTCGAGTCCGTTTCCGGGCTCGCGCCGGGTGAATCGCAGACCCTGATCTTCAGCGTGAATGCGGCGGTGGCCTTTGATGGCAATGTGGTCTTTGCCATGGTCGACCCCCAAGATCTTGTGACCGAATCCGACGAAACCAACAACACCCGGTTTAGCACCGAGATCGACGTCCCGCTGGTCAATACCTACGTTGGCGTGCAGGACCAGCCATCCGAATTGACTCTCCTTGCCTCGCGCGCCACCCAGTTCCAAGTCATTGATGCCGCCACAGGCGTGGTGCTCGATTCGGGCGAGCTTCAAGCGGAAGTGCCGACTCTGGTGGATGTGGGAAGTGAGGTTAATGGTGTGTTCGAGCCACTCTTGGACGCATTTGTGATTCAGACTTCTGGGCCAGTTCAGGCGTATCTAAATCACGAAATCTTCGTGGATGATTTTGGCGGTGATTTCTACCACCAGGATGTCGAAGGAAACCGAGTCGGCCGAGAATTCCTGATCTGGACCCCGACCCTGACCGTGAACAACCGCGTCATCGTCGTGGCCCTTGAGGATACGGCGGTTCAGCTCGAAGACGAGTTCGGGACTTCGTTGGGAATGCTCGGACTGCTCAAGGGGCAGGCATGGGAGCCTCAAGGACTGAACCAGGAGACCATCTACAAGCTCGTGTCCACGGCAGACGTGGTGGTGCACTCGGCGTCAGTCACGGGAATGTCTGCTGTACCACCCGCTGCGCGGGAGCTTGCTGCCGCGGGCGATGTGGGCACCGAGTTCAGATTCAATATACGTGCGCGAGGCCCCAATGGCGGTTCGGTGGCGATTATGGCCTACGACGACGTGGATTTCTCCATTCGTCGTGAAGATTCGAGCCAGCTCGTCTCCGGCACGATAAATGCCGGAGAAATCTTCTTCCAGACCGGTTTCGGCAATCTCAACGGCCTCCACCTCAGCGCCACAGGACCCGTGTCTTTGCTCGCCGGCGACATGTCCAGAGCGGGTGCGTCGTCTGTAGACTTTATGGGGGAGGACATCACGCAAACCGCAGGAAGGCTAGGGCAGTATTTTGTGATCCCAACGCTCCAAAACGATGGCGGCGATAGCGTGATTCTAAACGGTCCACGAAGCGTGAGCGTGAGTGTTGATGCGGTTTCGAGCGCGCTCGAGCCCTTCTCTAAGCTCATTCTTCCAGACTCTCAGGTCGTTGAGATTTTGGCGTCTTCTCCGGTCATGGTGCAGCTCTTTGGCGGTGGCGATCGCTACTTTGATCAGGGCGAATTCCTGAGGGCGTTTGGGTCCGAACCCAAAGCGGCTAAAGCTGTTTTAGATAGGGTGAATTTTGACACTGACTCGTGCTCCACTGCGGTTTCCGCAAGCGCACGCATTGGAAGTGCCGGAAGTGCCGATCTTTCGCGCTACACAAGAGTGGAACTCGTAGAGATTCACGCTGGTGGAACCAACGTTCTTGGCCAGGTGGAATTGTCCCAAGACCTTGAGCCTGGAGCCTTTGAGGACGTGGGGCTCAGCGGTTCCAGCCAGGTAGTTGAAGGGGAAGGGCGTTCCTGGATCTTGAGGCTCGTGGACGCGAGCGGTGAGCTGCTGGAGTTCAGTGAAGGTCCCCAAGGACTGATCTCTTCGAACTGCGTGAACCTCCCGCCCGAGATTATCTCGATTCCCCTCACAGATGCTGGCGTTGGCAACGTTTATGAATATCAAGCCCAAGCCACAGACCCTGAGGGCACGTCCCTGAGATTTGGTCTGGTGAGTGGTCCCGCGGGTGCTAACGTCGGCGCGAATGGTCTCGTGCGTTGGACTCCTCAAGGGCAGGGGCAGGCGTCGTTCGTGATTGCCGTCGAGGACGAGGGCGGAGCTTCAGCCGTACAGAGCTGGGTCGTAGACGTGGAGCCAGCGCAGGTGGTTTGTGATGCCGACGAAGACCAGGATGGCTTCTGCACGCTTCAAGATTGTGATGACCAAGATCCTTTGGTCAATCCGGCTAGTCCCGAGATTCCGGGGAATTTTGTGGACGATGACTGCAATCCGCTGACATCGGACACGGTGGCGGCGAATGCGCTTCTCTTTGATGTGTCCGCAACCCAAGCTGTCTACGCATCGAGAGATATTGTGGGCATTTCGCACCGCGTGACCAATTTGAGTGCACTTCAGGGCCTTGGGGCGCTGAGCGTCAGGACCTATGTGGAGTGCAACGAGGTTGCGCCACCGGAGTTCGAGGCCGATTTTGTGTTCGACCCCGTGCAGCCAGCTTCCGCACAAACTGAGCTTCTTCTCTGGACCTTGCAAGGAGACGTGAAGGGACGCTGTGAGGTGGTCTCAACCGTATCTGCAGGCAACACAAGGCTTTTGACAGACCAAGATTCCTTTATGATCGGCACGAGGCTGACCGGCGTTCTAGAGGTGGTCGAGCCTCGTGTACGTGTGGAAGATGCAATTAATCTTGAGTGGGAGCTTGCGAATCCGGGCGAGATTGATGAGTCGGCCGAGGTCACCATTCAGGCTCGTGGACTGGCGCAGCCCTTCTATGAAGGCGCGGTCGATGTGGCTGCACAGTCCACCGAAAGCGGCACTCTGGCCGTTGAGACCATCGGCCTGCCGCCGGGTATGTACCTCTTGGAGATGCGAGCAGACGGGGCGCTCTTGGCTCAAGCCGCCGTTACGCTTTGGCGAGACCTTGAGCTCTTGGCGCCTGAGGTCGAAGAGCTTGAGCATTTGGTTGGTCCGACAAGCCGGCTTGAATTCCAACCGCTTGGATATGTTTCCGGTGGTCCCTTGATCGGCGGCCTCGTGAGAGCGTCTTGGAGTATTCGCCAGCTCGTGATCGAGCTTGTGGTCGAAGATAACTCCGAGGAGGCTGGAGACGCGCTGCAGCTTATCTTGGCTTCAGATGGTGAGGTGCTTGGCCGTGTGGAACGGACTCCAGATAGCGAGTTTGCCGATATTGGTGAGATCGGATTCCGGATTGAGGGCGCAACATCAGTGCTCCGTTGGACGCTCGACTCCGAAGAAGTGGACGGGCTTGAGCTCGGCAAAGAGTTCGGGCTCATCGCCACGATGCGAGACGCAATTGAACCTCAGAGTCCTCGCCAGCTTTGGATGTGGGCCGAGGGTGTAAACGAGCCGTTTGAAGTCCAAGACTTTGGGGTCTTGAGGCTCGTAGAAGCTGAGGAAGAGACGCCTGGGACGAATAACCCAAATCCGGACAACAACCCGCCCGGGACCAATAATCAGCCTGGGACCAACAATCAGCCTGGGACCAACAATGAGACCAACTCGGGGATCGACAGGCCTGATGGGGTGGACGATGGCTGCGGGTGCGCCTCGTCGGGGTCGGGTCCAGAGCCAGGCGCGCTGCTCCTTTTGCTCATCTGTCTACAAGGGCTCCGTCCTCGTAGGAAGAAAATCCGTGAGCGCCTCAAGAAGTTGATTCCGTGTGTGGTCTTGGCCTTCATGGTGGGTTGCGGAGATGACACTACATCAACGCCCAGCAACAATATGCAGACCCCAGATATGGCGGACATGAGCCCGGACCAGACCACCAACAACCAGGCAGACCAAGGAGTCAATGAGGACTCTGGTCCTGATTCCGAACCCGATATGAGCCCCGATCAGGGAAGCAACGGCACGATCGGTGAAGTCTGTGAGGCAGACGACGATTGCCTCAGCGGCATCTGTCTTCAAGGGCCAGAGTACAGCGTGTGTACACGAGAATGTGACCTGCTCGCTTGCGACGAGGGCTGGACGTGTGAGCGTTTCCCCGGTGGTGCAAGTGCTTGCGTGCCCTCCAATATCTGCGTAGACCAAGACGGTGACGGATATGGCGCAGGCCGAGCCTGCCTTGGTCCCGACTGCAATGACCAAAATGCTGAGCAAAACCCAGGCGTTACGGAATCCTGCAACGGCATCGACGACGATTGCGACGGCGACGTGGATGAAGAGCTCTTGAACGCCTGCGGCACGTGCGGACCAACGCCATCTGAGACATGCAACGGACTAGACGACAACTGCGATGGAATCGTTGACGATGGTGTGCTCAATGCCTGCGGAACTTGCGGAGCGCCACCCGTAGAGGCTTGTAACGGCCTCGATGACGATTGTGACGGCGTCATCGACGAAGGCGCTTGTGGTGAGGATACCTGTGTAGAAGGCCAAACTCGACCGTGCTACGAAGGTCCGCAAAATACGCAAAATGTTGGCATGTGCCGTGCCGGAGCACAAACCTGTGTGGCTGGTGAATGGAGCGGTTGCGAAAACCAGATTCTTCCAGCCGAAGAAGTCTGCGACGACATCGATAATGATTGTGATGGCCAGACCGACGAGACCCTTCTGAATTCGTGCGGGACGTGTGGCAGCGCGCCGCGCGAGATTTGCAATGGTGTGGATGACGACTGTGACGGAGACGTGGACGAAGGCGCCCTCAACCGATGTGGAACGTGCGGACCGTGCGGAGAATCACAGATTTTCCCAGGTGAAAGCGGGTTCTCAGATCCCACGGTAGCCCCGGCTCCAGACGGTGGTGTGACGCTCGGTCAAGGTTCTGTGAGCCGAAACTCTATCTGGGTTCCGAATAGCGCCGAAAACACCGCGTCTCGATGGAATACCCGAACCGGCCGCGAAGAGGCTCGAATGTGGATCGGCAATGACCCTTCGAGGACATCCGTGGATTTGGTGGGTAACGCGTGGGTCGCCCACCGTGGAGATGGGCTCGCCTCCTACATCATCGCGAATCCGGCGGATTGCATCGATCGTAACAATGACGGCGTCATTCAGACCTCACGCGATTTGAACGGTGATGGACGGATTACCGGCGGTGAAGTCGTGAACGGACCGGACGATGTCTTTGCTGATGAGTGTCTGAAATGTCAGGTTCGTCTAGGAAGCTCCACCGACCTTGTCCGCGGTGTGGCTGTGGATTCCGATAATCACGCGTGGTTCGGGACGTGGCAAGCCCGCGAGGTTGTTCAGGTGGACACGGATTGCAACGTACTCAACGTCGTCCCGGTCAATCAAGCGGTCTACGGCGTGGTCATCGACAGCCAGGGGCGCCTCTTCACAAGCGGTTTTACAAGCAATTGCTCGGTCGAAGTGGACACTCAAACGGCCACTGTCACCCAGACACATTGTGGGCCGAGCGGCACGCGCTACGGCCTTGCCGTGGATGGTAACGATGACGTCTGGTTTGCCGATTACTCGAATGGAATCTGGCACCTCGACCCGGACACGAGTACGTGGACGCGTCATATCTACCCAGGAGCCCAGCCGTTCAGCCTGACCACCGGTATGGTTGTAGGTCTCGATGGCTCGGTCTACGCCGCGGGCTACAACTCGAGCTCGATCGGGAAGTTCCGCCCAAGTACTCAAGAGTGGGAGATTTTCTCAATTAGAAATGCCGCCACGGGACTCATGGACCAAAGTACCGCCCGCGGCGTCACCATTGATAGCGACGGAAATCTCTGGGGAATCGCACGCGGCTCCAGCGGTCTTATCAAGATGCGACCGGACGGACTTGCGCTCGGGAGCTATAGCATCGTCCGCTACGACAACCCGTCTCAGGGTGTAAGTCCTTATTCGTACAGCGATAACACCGGCTTTCAGCTCCTGAACTATACGGCGAATGAAGGGACATGGCGGCATATCTTCGATGCGGGACAAGAGGTGCGATTCCGTGCCCTGACCTGGACTGCATTTGAGCCAGCTGGCGCTAATGTCGAGGTGCGTGTGCGCGCTAGTGCGGACCGTACCCAACTCGAGCAGGAGCCCTGGACAGTCTACTACCCGAGCTCGCCTGTGGACCTCTTCAACTTATTGCCTCCCGACTTGAGATACCTGGAGATGGAGTTCGAGCTCACGTCCACGAATGCTCAGAACAAGCCCGTACTGCGCGATATCCAGGTCTTTTTTGAGACCGATGATTGTCGCGATCCGGCCACTCCATGCCCCGGCGGGCAAATCTGCGACACCATCCAAGGCGGATGTATCGTGGTTCCGACCGAGTGCACGGATAACACGGCGTGTTTGGCTGACGAGTACTGCGATCCGAATGGTTTCTGCAGAGTCGGGTGCCGCACGAGCCCCGATAGCTGTGGATCCGGCGCACTTTGCAGCCCTAGCTTGCGGCGATGCGAAGCCCGAAGTCTTGATTGCACCACGGACGCTGAATGCGCGTTTGATTCGTTCTGCAGTGCCTCAGGCTATTGTGAAGCGGGCTGCCGGCAGGCGCCGGATAACTGCCCGCCTCGTTTTGAGTGCTCGGCTGGTCGCACTTGCGAGCCCACGCCGCCCGAATGTGCGGCCGACACGGAATGCGCTACCGGCGAATATTGTGACGGCTTTGGGAGGTGCGCTTCCGGGTGCCGACTTGGCGATCCAACCACCTGTGCCGCAGGTGAGATTTGTGCGTCGTCCACTCATCGGTGCGAGCCCGCGCCAGCAACGTGCGACCCACAGAACACCAGCGCTGAGGTCTGCAACGGTCTCGATGACGATTGTGATGGTGAGATTGACGAGGGCACAGACCCCGCGCAAACCTGCGCCGTGGGCGCTAGCGCCACCGGTAACGAAGTTTGTTACGAGGGCCTCGTCTTGTGCCGCGCAACCCCCTCCGCCGACCCAGACGCGCCCGTGGTCTTGATGGGAACCCTGACCAACGTCCTCCTTCCGCAAGGTGAATATGTGGTGGACGGAGATATCGTGTCCACCGGGTACTTGAGGGTTGACGATGGGGCTCGCGTTCGCTCGCCGCTCAGCAACGGAAACCGGCTTCAAATCGCGATCGGTCAGACCTTTGATGTCGGAGCTGCGCAGCTCGAGGGGCTTGGATATCGGCTTGAGCCAGGCTCAAAGACCTGGTTCGAAGGCACAACCCTTGTAGGCAGCGACGACGGGACCCGCTCTTTGCTTTCGATCACGAGCGCAGACGTCGTGATTCGAAGCGGTCGAGTTACAAATCTCGCGTTTGATGTCCGTTCGGTATTTGCTGAGTTCACACGATTTGAAAGCACCGATACCCGCACCAGAATTCTTTTGGATATCGCCAACGGCGGCTGGGTTGCGGATAACTATTTTGTGGGTCGAAACTTGGTGCCACGTGTTCAAGATGGGGTCAGGGTTGTTGGGCCAAACGTCATGCTCGTGGACAATCGGTTCGAGTACACCTCGACGGCCATTCGTGTGGATGGAAGTGCAGAGGTCTACGGCAACGAAGTGTTTGACGCTGATTTAGGGCTCGACGTTTGGAGGTTTGCAAGCATTGAGGCCGACGCAAACACCATCGACCTCACGGACGCCGGCCACGTAGGCTCCGCCATGAGATTCTACGATTACCGGGCAACAAGTACCGCAAACATTTTGAACACGGCTATCTCTGGGACCTCGCTAGACTCGGGTGTCTACCTCAATCCCGACAACTTCTCGGCCACTACTGGCTCCATCTTCACGGGCACGACGTTCAACGGGCTTACCCTTGAGCGCCAATGGCTCTTGGACGGGACTGGCAATGGTTCGGACAATACGATTGACCCCGCTCGACTGCCGGGAGCTACAGATATCTACGTATCCGGGAACATTCGGCAACTCGGCGGTTCGATCACCTTTGTTCCCAACACCTCCATCATCTCAACTCGCCCGGACGTCAATTGGTACATCGAGGCAACCTCAGGGGCGCTTCTCGATGCCAGTTCAACTGTCTTTGAAGGTCTGAGGATGGTGATCCGAAACCAGGGCTCGCTCGAAAACGTGGTCATGAGTGTGAATCGCATCACTCAGAACGACGCTCTGGTCACGGCTACAAATAGTGCGGTGGTCAGCATCACAGGGTCGAGTTTTGAGTCGCTTGCTGAGCTCTCGAACCCCAATCAAAGGCTGCACCGAGGGGTCTCGGCACAAGGTAGCTCAACCGTCACGGTGGCGAATTCCACATTCCGTAGTTTGGAGTGGGGTGCACACGCGACCAACACGGCAACCCTGAGCATAAGTGGGTCTCTTTTTGAGGATTCCAACGCGGGTATCGTGGCTCAGCAAGACGCCAAACTCGACCCTCTAAGCGGCAACTCCTTTGTGGATGATAAGTCTGAGCGGGTCGTTTACGGCATCATCATGTTGGATGCCGGAGCGAACTCGCACTTAAATCTCTTGAGCGCTTCTTTCACGTTTGGCCCGGAAGATATTCCACTCGCTCTGACGCCGAACGACTTTGATGCCACTCCATCTACCGTCTCAAACCTCACTTATACAAACGGCGAGCAGGGAAGGGGCGTTGTGATCCGAGGGCCGCTCAATGCGGCCACCGCGATCATTGCGCCTTTGGGAGGGCAGTCCACCTTCACGCTCTACGACCGAGATATTGAGGTCGCAGCCGGCTCCGAGCTCACCATTGCGTCCGGAGTGACTTTAAGGGGCGAGCCGACCCAGGTGCGCCTCGTTCGTCCCACCACAACAAACGCGAGCGTCGTGATTGAGACGGGCACTCTGCTTGAGAATATTACCGTTGCGCCGATTAATGGCGGAGGTGCAACTATTGATGGCGCGACGTTCCAGGTCTCAGCGGACGCCGTCGGACGAAACTACGTTTCGATCGGACACAACTCCACGCTCACGCTGCAAAACTCAACCATGATCGGGAATAGCGCTCGCAATATCGGGGGGCTGCATCTCTGGGGCGACAACTCACTTTCAACAGTGACGAACCTCGATGGAAGCGACCTGAGCTATGGCGTGCTGATGGAGCGTCTCGCCGCGGCGACAATCACCGGTGGCGTCTGGGAAAACTACACGCGATTTACCGATATGAGGCGTAATGCCGATCTTATCTTTGACGGCGTCACCATCATCGACAACGATCCCGCGCTGACCTCCACGGTGATCTGGACCGAGACCAATGAAACCGGGCTAAGCCTCGATTATCGAAACCTGGATATCCAGATTCAGAGCGGCGATATCGCCGGAAACTTTGCGTTCCAGGCGTTTCTCGACGGTCATACGTTCACGACGACCAACAACAATTGGAACTCGGAGCTAGGCCAGGGCTTCTATCTTCGTCCTGGTTTCATCTCTAGTGGCACCTATGTCTTCGATTTCTTCGAGTCAGACCACCAAACCGAGTGGCTGGCTACGGGCGATTTTGACTTCCGAAATACTGTGAGTGCCACCCTCGTACCAGGCACCGCGTTTAGAAATTCCTCCGGGACTTTCAGGAACTTCTATATGCGGGATACCACCCAACTCGCCGCAGATGGTGTGAGCTTGCGCAACATGAGAATTTCCTTCTTCGAGAATTCGTTCGGCACGGTTCAGAACTCTACCTTGGAATTCGATTTTGCTAGCTTTACGCAATACACGACCCTCAGAATTGACTCCCCTGGTGTGATCTCAGCGTTAAACAATACCATCCGTGCGGTGGACGCAGCGGTAGGTCAACAGGTGGGTATCTCCGTCACGGGTACGAGCGGCGTGGCACCCACCATCACAAACAATACGGTCGAGTCTTTCGGAGTCTGCATTCAAAACGCTGTGAACCCGCAGCCCGTGATTACGGGAACCACATACGTCAATTGCGTTACCGATTTCCTCCAAGACTGATGCGGTAGTCCTTGCCGCTGGTCACTTGTGTGTTTATCCTTCGTCGGCTGATGAGCTTTTGACGAGCCCTATTTTGTCCACCGCACAAGACCCCAAAGACTATTTCAACGCGATCCACAGGGAGCTCGTGTTCGCGCGAGTGCTCGGCCACCCAGACCATTTGGTATGGTGGCTCCTGGCGGTGAATGTCGCGCTTTTTGTGGCGGCATTTGTCTTTGGGCTCTTCCTCTTTGAGAACATCGCGCCGGCATTTCCAGGATTCTCACCGCTGCAGTTGCTCTTCTACACTGGCATGAAAGTCAGCACACACGTCCATGAGGGCGAATGGTGGCGGCTTTGGTCGAGCATGTTCGTGCATATGAACTTCGCGCATATTTTGTTCAATATGTGGGGGTTGTTCGCGCTAGGTCGCCTTTTGGAAAAGGCCTATGGAAGCCGGCGCCTCTTCATCATCTATATGCTCTCGGGTTTGGTGGGTGCTTTCGCGAGCGTCTATTTCACCGATGCCCCGAGCGGAGGTGCCTCGGGTGCGATCTACGGCCTGGCAGGGGCGCTCGGCGTCTTTGGAATGAAGTTTAGGCGCGAGCTGCCGCCTCGGGTTTCGCGCTCGCTCACCACTGGCATGATGCCTTGGATCGTTCTCGGGATCGGAATCGGGTTCCTAGATGCCATCCCATTTGACAATGCAGCTCATATAGGCGGTTTCTTAAGTGGCGGAGTTATAGCGCTTTTTATGCGATCATATCTGGACACGCGGCACCGTCCGCGTAAGAATCACGGCGTAAGTATTCTGTCTGGGGCACTCGCCTTGAGCCTTGTCTACATGCTGGCTGGATGGTCCGCTGAGGTTACCGAGTGCACCAAAGACCAGAGCGCCTTCGAGACCTGTTACCCTGAATTAGTGGAGAAGCCATGACTGAGAGTTTGGACGCGATTTTCTCGAGCAAGTACCTGACGGCCTGGATGCCCATGCTCTACGTGGCCTGGGCCGATGGGGAGCTGAGCGACGACGAAATCGCTCAGATCAAGTCGAAGGCTAAGCTCTTGCCAGAGAATGATCGCGCGATTTTGGAAACATGGCTCAATCCTCAGGATCCTCCAAGCACGTCTCAGCTTTTGAAGTTGGCGCGCGAACTTAAGGCGCGCTCGAAATCACTCTCCAATGCCGAGCGGTTGGGGCTCGCCGAGCTAGGGGCAGCCCTGGCTGGGGATGATTATTCGAAAGCCGGACTCGCCGAACTGGAGGTATCTCTTGGGCTGGCCGGCGACTCTGTGGCGGACATCATCCAAGATGCGCGTCATGACCGCGAGCGTTCGGGCGAATCCGCGAATTTTGATGTGAAGGCCATGAAGACGGTCTTGGACGGACCCTACGCTGAGCTCAAGCACGAAGTGCTCTCTTTTCTTCAAGGCGAGTCATTTACCTACGACTACACAAAGTCCACGCCCCAGGCGCGGGAGCAGGTCTTGGAATGGCTCAAAGAAATCGCGGGTCATGGCCTTGGAACCTACGCATACCCAGGCGTGACCTCCGAGAGCGATATGGGGGCTTTTGTCACGATTTTCGAAACGCTCGCGAGCTTTGACCTCTCGCTCGTGGTCAAGTTTGGAGTTCAATTCGGGCTCTTTGGCGGAAGCATCTACCACTTGGGAAGCCCGGAGCAACGCCAGCAATACTTGCCTGATGTGGCGGCTGGGCGGCTTCTAGGATGTTTCGCGATGAGCGAGCTCGGGCACGGCTCAAACGTGCGCGACCTGGAGACCACGGCGCGATACGAGCCGGAGACTGATTCCTTTATCGTCAACACACCGCGGCGTGAGGCGCGCAAAGAGTGGATCGGGAATGCCGCGCTCCATGGGACCCTTGCTACCGTTTTTGCGCAGCTTGAGATCGGTGACGAGTCGTATGGCGTTCACGCTCTCCTGGTACCGATTCGAGACGAGAATGGAAAGCCGATGCCGGGTATCCGCATCGAGGATTGTGGCGAGAAGATGGGGCTTCATGGTGTTGATAATGGGATTATCTACTTTGACCAGGTGCGTGTGCCCCGTGGGAACTTGCTCAGCCGCTATGCACAAGTGGACGATAAGGGCGTCTACCATACCGAGATTCCAAGCCCAGGAAGGCGCTTCTTCACCATGATTGGCACCCTTGTCGGGGGTCGAATTGCAGTGGGTGCAGCGGGCAATACCGCGGCCAAAACCGCGTTGGATATCGCCATCAAATACTCGGATCAGCGCCGGCAATTTGGTCCTGAAAACGCCCCCGAAGTGCCGATTCTAGATTACCGGACTCATAAGCTTCGGCTGCTGCCTAGGCTCGCTAAGACTTACGCCATGACCTTCGCCGGCCACGATTTGGTGCAGAAGTACCTTGAGGATCAGGACAAAGAAGATAAGCGTGAAATCGAGGCGCTGGCGGCGGCGATCAAGGTGGCCGCTACCTGGCATGCCACGGATACGATTCAGGCCTCGCGCGAAGCGTGTGGCGGGCAGGGGTATCTTCGCGTGAATAGGTTCGCGTCGCTCAAAGAAGACTCCGATATCTTCACTACCTTTGAGGGCGATAACACAGTGCTCTCTTTGTTGGTCGCAAAATCCTTGCTGACCAATTTCCAGAGCCAGTTTGCCGAGGAGCGTGTGGTGGGGGTTGCGCGTTTTATTGGCAAGATGGCGCAAACCGCAGTTTCACAACTTAACCCCGTTGTGACCCGGCAAGCCGATCAAACGCATTTGAGAAGTCGTGAGTTCTTCATGGCGGCCCTGAAGTATCGCGAAGATGACCTCGTGTTCTCGGCGGTCAATCGTCTGCGTGGTCGAATGGCAAAGATGAACGCCTTTGATGCGTTCGACTCGATGGCTGACCACCTTGTGGCAGCCGCACATGCGTACACAGACCGTGTGGTTTCTGAGGCATTTGCGCGCGCCGTGGACCGCGTTGAGGACTTGGCGCTGAAAGCCGAGCTCGAGCGTCTGCTGACGCTTTATGCGCTCAATACCATCCACGAGGATTCGGGATGGTTCCAGGAGCAGGGCTATATCAGCGGGCCGAAAGCGCGCGCTATCCGCGAGCAGGTCAACTTGCTTTGTGACGAGATTCGCCCACAGGCCGTCTACCTTGTAGACGCCTTGTCTCCGGGTTGATCGTCTACAAGAGCCCAATCTCTTCCTCTTTCTTGGGTTGGTCTTTGAACCCGAATTCTTCTAGTATTCTGGAAGTTTTCTAATTCTGCACTACCCACCAACGAGGACAGAGCCCTCGTTGACGCAAAAAAGGTCTTTATGAAGTTGAGACTACTCGCCGCTTGTCTGTGCTTAGGCTGCATCGAGCCACCGCCTGAGCAGCAAACAAATACCAACAACGCTGATACCAATAATGCGACTGTCACCACCAACAACGGTACAGTAGCCGCTCCAAAACAGATTGGAGATGCCTGCGAGGCGAACTCCGATTGCGCTTCAAACCTTTGTCTTACGCCAGGTACGTTAGGCATGCCTGGTGGCTACTGCTACGCACCATGTGACACCGACACGGGATGTCCAGCGGGAGCGCATTGCGCACTCACAGATGCACGAGACAACGGAATCTGCGTCCGGAGCTGCGAGGACACGTGTGAACGCCCGGGATTCGGATGTTTCGACTTCGATCTAGACACCAAAGAGGAGTGTTGGCCGCGAGGAGAAGGCCCCGCTGCCGTGGGCCAGGCATGCACCACAACTACAGACTGTGCCGGTGGTAACGGCGCAATTTGCCTCGATGCCTCAGTTGGGTACGAGGGTGGCTACTGCAGCACAAGGTGCATCGGTCCAGAAAACTGTGACTCTGGCGTGTGTTTGGAAGACTTCTGTCTGGCGAACTCGTGTGATGGGCGCCAAGGATACGAAGAAGTGAATCTGGGCATGCAAGAGGCATGCTTTCCTTCAGCTACGGGCACTGGAGAAGTAGGGGATGTGTGTCAAAGTCGGCTTGATTGCGCCGGAGGCTTTCAAGGCACTTGTTTGAGACTCACTCTTGAAGTCGCGTTTTGTACGTTGGATTGCACAGACAGCGATTCTCTTTGTGGAGATGATTTCTGCGGTCAGATTCCAAACGACCCGGAAGGCAGAAAAATTTGTATAGAGAGGTGTAATACACCCGAGGATTGTGTAGGTGGATTAGGCTGTGTTCAGGTCACGGAAGATGTCAAACTATGCCTACCACCCAACAGGGATTGAGATGAAGAAGTTAATCATGTTGAGTCTGATTTTGGGAACGGGGTGTATCGAAGAACCTCCTTCTACTTCCTTTCCTAACAACGGATCGAGTTCTAACAACCAAACCACTGGGTCGAACAATTCGTCCAATAACCAGACGTCTACGAACAACCAGACGTCTACGAATAACCAGACGTCTACAAATAACCAGACGTCTACGAACAACCAGACGTCTACGAACAACCAGACCAATACCAACGGAGAACCGGCTGAGCCATTTACGTTGAACCTTACCGCGCCTCCATTGACGGTGGCTGATGTCGTCTCAGTGCCGCGCTTCTTCGAGTTTCAAGATGAAGTTGCCAACGGCTTCTTTCGGCCAAAGCTTGACGGCGTTGAAGGGCAGATAGAAAGCTACTTCCCGGGCCAAGACAGGCTTGTAGGGTTCACAAAGTGGACATTCGGTCTGGAAGAAATGGCGATTCGCATTGAGGAGGGAGGCTCTGAGATTTCGCCTTTTGACGACTACCTCTGGGTCTGGAACTTCGGCACCATAGGAACCTTTCGAAGCAGCCCGCAGTTGGCTGTGTTTAACACCGATGAGTGTGACATAGCCTGTAGAGGAAACGAAAACCTGGTGGGCCGCGCGCTCTCCATCACAAACGGAACCATTTCCGTGGAACTCAATGGCCTGCCCGATGATTGGGCAATGGATGTTTGGGTACGTCGAATGTCACTCGTAGACATGCGAACACCGTTCATTTCCTTCGAAGACGATAACGGGCAAGGTATTTCTGTATTCTTTGAGGGCGACAGTATTGGCGCCAATCTGAGTCTCTTGGGGGCCGGATCTGAGTCATTTACCGTTCCATATGCCGGGGGTTGGACCTATCTACATCTTCGTAAAGGCGATTTGATAACCCTCGCACTGGGTGCTGGAGACGCCGAAATCTCCAAGGTTTCAACAACCTCGGCCTCAAATGCACTGGAGGGAGGTGTGAAGATCACACTGGGTGATCTAAATGCAGAGGTTCATTTCGACGAGTTATGGATCTATGAAGTAGATGATATTGCGTTGAAGCGCCGAGTCAAAGTTTATGACAACCAGAAGACCGCGCTCGGACTTGAGGGTGATGTCGTCGAGGCAACCCTCCAACCCTAAGTTTTCAGAAGTTTCCCGGAAAAGTTAAGGCTTTTAATATGCGTAAATACTTAGTTGTCCTTGCCTTAGGATTGGTGGCTGGGACTCTTTCAGCTTGCTCCGGCTCACAAAAGGCCGAGCCGGTGGCGACCATTCAGCACGATTCCCTCAATATCGACGGCGCCATGCGCCTGTCCGACGTGACCGTTCCGAAGCACTACGAGCTGGATCTGACTATCGATCCGAGCTCCGAACAATTTGGGGGTACGACCCGAATCAACATCGACTTGTCTTCTCCTCAACGTGTACTCTACTTACACGGTGAAGACCTAAACGTTGAGGCACTAACGCTGGTCTCTGGGACCAAGGAGATCGGCGGCGAGGCGGTGTTTGGTGCCAATGGCGGCATGGCTGTGATCCTGAACGAGGAGGCACCGGCCGGCGAGGCGACACTGGTCTTTAAGTATACGGCGCCTTTCAAGGAGGGACTCAACGGGCTCTACCGCGTCAAAGAAGAGGGGCTCTGGTACGCCTACACTCAGTTTGAGCCGCTTGATGCCCGGCGCGCCTTCCCTGGATTCGACGAACCCAAATTCAAGACCACTTATCGCACAACCATGCGCGTTCCAGCAGGAATGGTGGCCCTGACCAACACCAAAGAGACCGATCGTGTAACCGAAGGAAACCTAGAGGTCTTCCGGTTCGAAGTCTCAAAACCCATGCCCACCTACCTTGTGGCTTTTGCCGTTGGTGACTTCGATATTCTCGAATCGGAAGAGCCTCTTGATGGCGTAACGCTTAGACTTGTGGCCCCGAAAGGAAAGGGCGCGCTCGGCGAGTACATGCTCAAGCGTACGCCGGCAGTTGTGCGGTATTTGACGGAGTATTTCGGTCAGCCATTCCCATACGAAAAGCTGGACATCGTGGCCGTTCCGAACTTCTCGGCGGGCGCGATGGAGAATATCGGCCTCGTGACCTTTCGCGACTCCTTGCTCCTCCTGGATTCCGAGACGGCATCCGTGGCGCAGCGCCGCTCCGCGCTCAGCGTGATGATTCACGAGCTCGCGCATATGTGGTTCGGAAACCTTGTGACCATGCCCTGGTGGGACGACCTCTGGCTCAACGAGTCGTTCGCCACTTGGATGGCCGCGAAGGGATTGGTGGACCTCGCGCCACAGCTCGAATCTTCAGTGGATGCGGTCTCGGGCAAGGGTTGGGTGATGATGCAAGACGCTCGGAAGAGCGCTCGAAACATCCGAAATCCCATTGAAACCGTGGGTGATATCCACAACGCTTTTGACTCGATAACCTATGGGAAAGGCGCGCGTGTCCTTCAGATGTTCGAGGTTTGGATGGGCCCCGAGAAGATGCAGGAGGCCTTGCGCGCCTACACGTCCACCTACGCCAATCAAGGAGCAACGACCGAACAACTCCTGGCCGAGCTCGACAAAGCGTCTGGGAAGCCCGTTGGCGAGGCCATGAAGACGTTTTTGGACCAGCCTGGAACACCTTCGGTTCATGTGGACCTGATTTGTGAGGATAAACCAGTTCTGAAGGTGACTCAGAAACGATGGCTTCCGGCGGGTTCCGACGCTCCCAATCAGGGACTCTGGCAGGTGCCCCTTTGTGTGAGGTACGAGCAGCGCGGCCGCTCCGAAGTTCATTGTGAGCTCATCACTCAAGACACTCAGAATGTGGCGCTCGAGGCCACTCGATGCCCGAAATGGTTTTATCCAAACGCAAATGAGAGTGGCTATTGGCGTTGGACCATGAGCGAAGACGCGTTGAACAAACTCTCGAGCCGGTATTTGGCCGAACTCACAACCGAAGAAAAGGTAGGTCTGCAAAGCAACCTGAGCGCCATGCTCGCCTCGGAGCAGATTCCGCCAGACACCTATTTGAAGTCGATGGAGGCGCTTGGCCGCGAGTCGAATCGCACGCTCCTCCTCAATACGCTTGGGGCCATGGAGTTTGTGAACCGTTTTGTGACCGACGAGCAGCGCGCCAAATGGACGCGAAAAATGAGTGCATTGACGGCGCGCAGAATGCGAAGTGTGGGCTACCTCCCGAAGGCCAATGATGCGGCTGAGAAGGGGCTCTTGCGGGCCCGCCTATTCGATTCTCATTTTGCGCTGACTCAAGACCCCAAAGCCAAAGCCGAAGCTCAAAAGATCGCCGATGCGTTTCTCAAGGACATGAAGACGGTGCCGGCCGATGTTGCTGGTGTTGCCCTTGAAATTGTGGCCCGAGAAGGAACGGCCGACCTCTGGCTTTCATTGAAGCTCGCTCTTGAAGGGGCGCCAACACCAGCGGCACGCTCGTCGATCATCCGAGCACTCGGGAGCTTCAAGGACAAGGACCTGCACAATAAGAGCCTTGGACTTTACCTTGAAGGCACCATCCGGACTCAGGACCTCTGGGCGATTATGGGCCCGAGTTTCTCGGATGACACCACGTTCGCAAACACATGGAACTGGTTCACATCGAATTACTCGGCGATTGTGGAGAAGGCTGGCCAGCAGGCTGCGTCCAATCTTCCACGGGTTGCCAGCGGGTTCTGTTCCGCAGATGGCGCTGAAAAGGCGCGTGCGTTCTTTGCCGGGCAGCCCAAAGTTGAGGGTCAAGAGCGGATTTTGGACCAAACAGTAGAGGCAATCCAGCATTGCGAGCGACAGAAGAAGTATCTAGAGAACGGACTCCCCGGTTATTTGAAGTGATTTGAAGTGAGCTCAGATGAATACGCAGATTTTTAGGCAATATGATATCCGCGGCATCGCAGACCGCGATCTGGACAATGAGTTGGTTTTTGGGCTTGGACTCGCGTTTGCCCATTTCGCGAAAATGAAGCTTGGAAAGTCCGAGCTGAGCGTTGTGGTGGGCCGCGATGCACGTGTTTCAAGCGACCGCATTTTTTGTGCCCTCGCTGACGGTTTGGTCAAAGGCGGGGCAACGGTTGTGGACATTGGCATGGTTCCTACGCCCTTGGTCTACTTTGCCCGTGTTCAGGGCTCGCACGACGCATGTATTCAGATTACAGGCTCGCATAACGCGGGTGAGTACAACGGCTTCAAGATGATGGTGGGCGCAGATACTCTGCACGGTGCAGCCATCCAAGAATTGCGCGGCATCATCGCCGATAAGAGTGCCGCTGAGGCCGCTCAGCCCGGCGAAATCATCGCAGATGAGAATGTGATTTCGGACTATCTCAATTACGTCGGCGGCAATGTTAAAATGGGCTCCAAGCCACTGAAGGTCGTGGTCGACTGCGGTAACGGAATCGCCGGTGTGGCCGCACCGCAGCTGGTTCAAGACGTGCTTGGAGCTCAGATGATTCCGCTCTTTGTGGAGCCGGACGGCAACTTCCCGAATCATCATCCCGACCCAACTGTGCTGGAAAACCTTCAAGACGTGATGGCGGCAGTGCGTGAGCATCAAGCAGACCTCGGAATCGCCTACGATGGAGACGGCGACCGCATCGGTGTCGTGGATCATAAAGGCGAGGTCATCTGGGGTGATAAGTTGATGATCCTGCTGAGCCGAGATGTGCTCAAGTCCAATCCTGGGGCCACGATTATCGGTGAGGTGAAGTGCTCGCAGACCCTCTTTGACGACATTCAGAAGCACGGCGGAAATGCCGTGATGAGCAAGGTTGGGCACAGCCTGATCAAGGCCAAGATCAAAGAAACGGGCGCGAAACTCGCCGGTGAGATGAGCGGTCATATCTTCTTTAACGACCGCTACTTCGGCTTTGATGATGCGCTCTACGCCACGGCGCGTTTGCTCGAGATCCTCTCCAATACTGACCAGGATTTGGGCCAACTCTTGGGTGATGTACCCGAGACCTTTGCCACACCGGAGCTACGACTCGATTGTCCTGATGATGTGAAATTCGACGTGCCAGGCAAGGTTGCCGAGCAGTTTTCCAAGGAGTGGGAAGTCAACACTCTGGACGGCGTTCGGATCAATTTTGGAGACGGTTGGGGGCTTGTGCGCGCCAGCAATACCGGGCCTGTTCTCGTGATGCGGGTTGAGGCTGGCACCCCTGAGCGCCGTGACGAACTCCTCGGCTGGCTCGAAAATGCGGTCAAATCCGCGATCGCCTAAATCACTTCAATAGTACTTTTGCCGGTGGTCGATTCTCAGAACTCGCCACCACCTCATCCGCCCAAACCACCCAGATATCGTCGCCATGAGCGTTCGGGTGTCTGGTGCGGTTATTGCGGATTTTTGTGGTGCCCTCCACGCGCATCCCAATCGGGAAGGTGGCTTGCGGCAGGTGATTCCCCACAAACAGTCCACCACCCAGATCATCCGCACTATTATTGAAGAAGATGCAGTCTCGGGTGGCGAGCACAAAGGGCATTTTAAGTCCGTGATGGGCTACCAATTCCTCAAGCGCGGTGTCTGGGCGTGTCACAAAGTAGAGGCCACCGCCGCAATCTTTGCTCGAGTTGTTGCGAATCTCACAACCTTCACCAACGCGAAGCGTTGAGTTCAGCGCGCCCAACGCGCCTCCCGGACCACCGCATTGGTTCTCCTTGATCTCCATATCCTTGAGCACAAGTTCCGCGCCGTTGATCACGGAAAAAGCGGCCCCGATGCACTTGCGGTCCGGCGCTTCATTGTACGCTACTTTGCCATCATCGAACTGTACGGATACCAATCCCAAAAGGGCGATGGTGCCCCCAACGCTCGAGCGGTTCTGCTGGATATCCGCGCCCACATACTTGGCTACTGCGTTGGACCCTTGCCAACCCACCACACAAAGTGCCGAGCCCACCGGGGCGGCATTTCGGTGCATCCTGACGTCTACCTCATCATTGCCCTGAAATGCCGCCTTACCGCCAAGGATCATCACAGCGCCGCCAGCGCCGGTGGCCTTATTGTCCACGAACTCGCTCTCGGCGATCCGGGTCTTGGAGTTGAGGATGCAGGCCCCGCCCCCGAGTCCGTCTTCGCTTTTCCAGACGCTAGAAGGGGAGTCACACGGGATCTCTTTAGGAGCTTTGGCAGCCGCAGTATTTCTCGAGATGCGAGTCCGGACGATTGAGAGGAGGCCGCGCATGTCTTGAGCGCAAATTCCGGCGCCACGATGAGCTTTGTTGCCATGAATCAGGCATTCCACCACGTTCAGAACTGATTTTTCGGCTGAGATTCCGCCACCGTGGGCAGCCGCGTTATTCAGAAGTTCTGTGGCCTGAACGAAGGTTCCTTGTCCAGGAACGTCCGTGCCACACTGGTCGAGCCGAACTCCACCACGTGCGAACCCATCGATCACGCATGCCCGGATATGTAAGCGCTGGCAACGGCTCGCCACAATTCCGGCCTGGGCGCGCCCTTCGTTGCCCATGATGTGGCACCCGTAGATCCCCTGCGTGGTCCCGCCCACGAACTTCACTGCGTACTCCGCATCAGCCGGAGCCAGGATGGTCACACGGTCTGGGGCGTCGTGAGCCTGGTCGGTGATCCACTTCAAGTGCCTGGTCAACGCTTCGTCCTCAGACTCTCTGGAGCCAATCGCCGGCATGCGATGGTTGATGATGGCCACACGGTCTGGAACTAGAACGCTTGCCTTGTATGTCCCGGGCGCGAGTCGAATCTGGATTCCGGGCGTATCTTTGAGCACGCGTGTTTGGGCGAATTTTACTGCACCTTCCAAAGTCTTGAATGGCTTTTCTGGCTCGTTGAGAGGCGTCTTTTCAGGCCATTCGTCGCGCGCGAGTTTAGAGGTTGGGTCCACGTAGATCACCGCCTTGTCTCGAAACGCGGGCGGGCAATAGTACCCACCGACTTGTGAGGCGACGACCACCATCTCTTCACGTTGTGTTTCGCGGGCTTCGCGCGTCTCCTCCACAAACTTCATCACCGATTCTTCTTCCGCGATATCGTCGTCTCTTTTGCCGAACTCGAGCGGAATATCGACATCGATTCCGATATCTCCAGGGCTCGACGGGCGCCTGGGGACGGTCTCACCGGGCCGTGATTTGGTTCGGATAGGTTCGAGTTGAGACGTGTGATGGCCGTCTCCGACAAGGCTTCTTCGCCGAGCAGGGGCCGAGATTGCAGGTATGGAATCAGCCACGCCCAGCGTCGGTGAACGCTGTGCACGGCGCGCGGCTTCACGTTCTTGGTGTTCGTCTAACTCCACAATCGTCGCGCGGCGTCTGAATAGTCCGCCACATCCGAGCATGGCGAGGAAAATTGCAAGTGCCGGGCCGGTCACACCCATGTCCTCGGCCGGCGAACACACACCCATTGCATCTTTGACGCGGGTAAGCTGTGAGAGTGGAATGGGCTGAGAAGCGCTCTCGTAGTGAGCTCGCAGTAGTCTCACGCGATGAGCCGAAGGGCTCTCGTCGATTGCAGCTGGCTCGCTCTGAACGGATTCAGCCAGCGAAAAGCTGCACCCAAACCACGGCCATACACTCGCCGCGAGCGCGCAAACCGAGAGCACAAGGCAGATGGTCCCCAAAACTCGCCACGTTCCCGAGCTCATCTAACTCCACTCGCTCTTGGATACCCAAAGATCATGGGGCACTATAAGGTCGCATCGTGATGCCCTCAAGTTTTCGGAGGTCCATGTGGACGATCAGATCTATTTGCCCGGGAGCGGGCTGCTCGCAGAGGTCGATATTTCGGCGCTAAAGAAGGACGGAGACATCGCGACCTTCGAGTTCGAAGACAGGTTAGGGGTTCCCAAGGAAGGCTTCGTTGTCCTGCATAAAGGCGAGTTCTATGCGTACGAAAATCGGTGCCCGCATTGGAGTGTGCCGATCACGGATCGAAACGAGCTCTTTCACGACAATATCGGCCTCATTATTTGTCCGCTCCATGGCGCGACCTTCGAAATGAATTCTGGAACGTGTATTTCCGGACCCTGTGAAGGAGATGCGTTGGTCAGCATGCGTGTAGAAAAGGCTAAAAACCTCGTATCTGTTTACGCCAAGGGTCTTAAGTTTATGTAATTAAATAAAAAATACGATTATTTGTTCTGTTTTTGAACTCCGTGCATCCTATGGACCAAGCGGGAGGACCCGTATAACTAGATAGAGGAGATGATGATGATTTCGAACAAGTGGATCGCATTAATTGGTGGCGCGTTACTCGTGGGAGGTATTGGCTGTGGTGATGATGACCCGGCACCAAGCACGAACAACAACAACAACAACACGACCGGCACCAACAACGACACGACCGGTACCAACAACGACACAACCGGTACTAACAACGACACAACCGGTACCAACAACGACACGACGGTCGCTCAAACCGCTCGTCTTCAGGTCATTCATAACTCGCCAGACCCAGGCGCGGAGACCGTGGACGTCTACGTCAACGGCGAGATGTTCTTGGACGACTTTGACTATTTGACCTCGACACCGTTCCAAGATGTGCCGGCTGGCGTTGAGCTCAGCGTAGCTATTGCTGGCGGAGACTCAGAGTCGGTCGCTGATGCCATCGCGACTTTTGAGTACACCCTTGAAGCTGACTCGAGCACCATCCTTGTAGCTGGTGGCGTGCTCGACCCATCAGCCTTTGACTCGATTCCTGATGGGCAGGGCGCGTTTAATCTCTTTGCCATCGCAAACGCAGAAGAGACAGCCACAGGTGGCGCACGCGCAGCCGTGTTCCACGGCGGAGTTGATGCCCCAGCTGTGGACATCCGACTCAACAACGACCCGAATGCAGTGCCTGTTGAAGGTGCAGCATTTGGTGACGCGACAGCTTACCTTGACCTTCCTGCGGGTGAGCTGATTCTTCTGGACGTTCTCGTGAGCGAGTCCGGCGCACGCGCAGCTTCTTTCCAAGCGCTTGTCCCTGAGGTTGCAGCTGTCGTTGCAGCTTCTGGCTTCATCGCCGGTGGTGACGAAGTCCCTGGATTCGGGCTCTACGCGTTCCTTGCGAGCGGTGGCCAAGCAATCCCACTCCCACAAGCGGCACGTGCACAGGTCATCCACAACGCGGCTGACCCAAGTGCAGCAGTCGTAGACGTGTACCTCAATGGCAACATCGCCCTTGATGACTTCGCATTCCGAAATGCATCGCCATTCATCACCGTACCTTCCAGCGCTGACATCCCTGTAAGTGTGGAAGGCGGAGATAGCACCGAGGCTGGCGACGCGGTTGCCACGGTTCGCTTCGAGCCAGGTTCGACCAACGTCATCATCGCAAACGGCGTGCTCGACACTGCTGACTTCGTGGAAAATCCAAGTGGGGAAGACATCGCCTTTGGCCTCTGGGTCAAGACAGATGCACGTGAAGCCGCCCTTGACCCAACCAAAGTTGAGTTCTTTGGGGTTCACGGCGCGACCGACGCACCAAACGTGGATATCCGCACAGGCGCTGATGTGTTGCTCGGAGATATCATGTACGGCGATATCTCGGACTACCTCGCTATCGATCCTGCTAGCTACCTCCTGAACGTGACCGCAGCCGGAAATCCAGCATTCATTGCCCACTCGGCTACGTTGGACGCAACCACCCTGGGTGGTGCAGCATTGACCGTGTTGGCAAGTGGTTTCCTTGACCCAAGCACCAACAACGACGGTGAGGACTTCCAATTGGTGGCGTTCCCAGCAACGGGTGGGCCAGCAATCGTGTTGCCAGAGCTCCTTCCCTAATCTCTTGTGAGTTTAGCTAAGCCCTCGGACTCCCTGAGTTCGGGGGTTTTCTTTTGCCGGGTTGATTTATTTAACTCCTCGCGCCACACTCAGGCCAAACTCGGAGATTTGGGTTTATGAGTAAGTGGAATGAGGCTGAAACCGACGTTGATGCGCTTGGGAAAGCGCTTCTGACGGACGATGGTAAGTGGTGGGAATTCTTAGATCCCGCCACCAATTCGGTCCAGCCTATGCCTACCCCGAGCCGGTCATCCAACCAGCTTTTGGACTGGTCAAAGGTTAGGGATACTCAACGCCAGGGCGCGGTGGGTTTTGGTACCTTCCACCGTTGCAACACGTGTGGTGCCGCGTGTCCTCCAGACATGACGTTCTGTGCGCATTGTGGTGGAGCACCGCGTGGGACCGGCCTCAAACAACGATACAGCCTGGTTATCAAGGATTTTGAGGGTGAATCCTCCATCTCGGCAGCCGCTGAGATTCTGGTGAGCGCCGGCATAGGTCTTGGGCTCAAAGAAGTGGAGGCCATGCTTCGGCAGCCTCCGGCGGTCTTCAACCTTGAGACTTATCGGGAGCGCGCAGCCGGATTGGTTCAGCGCCTGGCCGAACACGGTGTGTTCTCCAAAACCTTCTCCGTGGAAGATCCGGGCATTCCTTGGTTTACCGAGACGCTGGAGTCGATTCTCAGGGAGCCCAAGCAGATCGGCGTGTTTCTCGGTGTGGTTGTGGCGGCCGTCTTGTTGATGTCCTTGCTCGGCTGGCCAGCATTACTCTTTGGGATCGCCGCGATTGCGTGGCTCTTTCATCGTCGGCTTATCTGGTACCGCGACCACTACAACTTGGACTCAGACGTCATTCTGAACCATCTTTCCGGCTTTGAGGGTGAGCGCGCGAGCAATGTGGCCCATGCCATCAACGCCCTGCAGGATAAGGATTTGAGGCGGCTGATGAGCGTGTGCGTGATGGAGTATTACGCCCTGCATAAACTCTTTCAGGAGCACGAAGAACAATGGTCTGAAGTGCTCTTACCTAGCCATCATGCGCTCAAGGACCTGATCGACCAGATCGTGCGCAGCGCCGAGCATTACGCGAGATTGGACGCCACCGTAAATTCCGTTCAGGCTTCCGATGCACAATGGCGGCTTGAGCAGATCAAAGGCCAGGTGGTTGATGCTGATCCTCGGACGCGCCAGCTCCTTGAGGACGAGGTTCGCCATCTCGAGCGAACTCTGGACTACTCCTCGAGACTCCCGGAGGTCAGGGAAAGCTTTGCGGCACAGCTGCGAGCGATGGGGGGATCGTTAGAGGCCATGCGGCAACGCGTCACCACGCTGGCCGCAACAAAAGACGCCGAAGACGGTATCTTGATGCAGGAGATCCTCGCTGAGCTCGACCGAGAGCTTGAAATTTTTGAAGAAACGGTCGTCGCCTTTAGGTAGGTGGGCCGCGTTGACATTTGTTTTCCTGACGAGTAGACATCGCGTGTGCGAGCATTACTACTACATTTAACCTTGGCCCTTATCATTACCGGATGTGGCGACCTCGGAAACACGTCGGATGTGAGCGGCGCGGTGATGGGGTCTGATTTCTTCTCGACCGCGGGGTCGGCTGAATCAGACGGGGCCGGCTACACAATCACGCTCTCCGATTCGAGCGCCTTCTCGTGTTTCCCGGTCGGCTCCCAAGACGCCTATTTGACGGTCGTCATCGGGTCTGTGGATGGCCCTACGTCAATTCCTGCTGCGGGTAATGTCTTCTTCAACAACTTCCAAGACAATATCAACACGACTGAGGCCGCTACGTCGGGCACCGTGTCCATAGATTCCGTAGACACAGATCTTGGCACAATCTCTGGCACCATCGACGCCTCCGGAGACACGAGCTCGGTACAGGGATCCTTCTCAGTGGAGATTTGCACTTGAGATTGCGGCTTCAACAAGCCGGGTTGATCGGATTCGTGGCGCTAAGCTTCGCTACCCCAACCACCGCACAAGCCCCAGAACCTTGTATACCAGGCCCGATTACCAAGGCCCGCGTCTCGTCCCATGTGGTCAAAGCAGCACCTCTCAAGGTGGAGCACACAAAACACGAGGATATGTTCTATGTGCGCGTGCAGCTCAAGGTTCAAGAGTCGCTCTACACGCGAGATGACCAAGTCAAGATGGCCAAGGACTCCATCATTCATCTGGAAGTGTCGTGCATAGACCTTGAAGCGGATTCACAAGGCGCTGCTCCGGCCGGATATTGTCCCGACGGCAAAGGAATCCGCGCTCAGGGTGCCGTTGAAAGTCCTGATGGGTATTCCATTGGCGAGCCGGGGATCTTTTTTCTAGGGAGCCGAACTCAAAGTCCAAAGGACGCCAAAATCGTGTGGTCGGACTCCGCGAATCTGCCTTTCCAAGCGTGCGAAGATAGCCCGGGAAGCCCCTCAGAAGAGGAGGTCAAAGTGCGCGCATTCAAAAGGGAAACGACTCCAGCAACAGAGCCACAACCGGCTCCAAAACCCAAACCCGCGGCCGCAAAGTCCGGGTGCTCGTGATACTTGCATCACGCGTGACGCCCTGCTAGTCATGCGGCCGGATTCACGGTTTTCAAAAATTTTTGAAATTTTGTCTTCCGCGGATTGTTGATAGAGTGCGGGCGATGCTCCGCTCCCCCGAGGAACTTATGGCCGACGCAAAAGCTGCCATCCCAGTCACGAATTCAGATTCTCCGTACCCGCTCGTCGCGAGGCAAGCAGCACCCCACGTGGTGCGCATCTCCGATGTGGAGTTCGGCTCTGATGAGTTCGTGGTCATTGCCGGCCCGTGTGCTGTAGAAGGCCAGGACCAGATCGAGAACGCGGCCAGAGTGGTCCAATCCCTCGGAGCCCGCGTGCTTCGTGGCGGAGCATTCAAGCCTCGAACCTCGCCCTACAGCTTCCAAGGCCTCGGGCTTGAGGGTATCGAGTTGTTGCGACGCGCTTCGCTCAAAGCTGAGCTTCCGTTCATCACGGAAGTCATGTCTGTAGATCAGGTCTGGGAGCTCGAGCCTCGCGTGGATGCGTTCCAGATCGGAACCCGCAACATGCATAATTTTGAGCTGCTAAAGGCGATCGGCGAGACCCAAAAACCCGTGATGTTGAAGCGTGGTTTTGGGGCAACGCTGCGTGAATGGGTCCTTGCGGCTGAGTACATCGCGAAAGGTGGCAACCATAATATCATCCTGTGTGAGCGTGGGATTCGGTCTTTCGACCCGGAAACTCGGTTCACTCTGGACCTGGCCGGTGCAATCTGGGCGAAGCAGGAGACTAAACTCCCGGTGATCATCGACCCGTCGCACGGAACCGGGCTCCCTGAGCTTATCGACCCGTTGGCAAGGGCAGCCGCTGCTGCTGGCTTGGACGGCATCATGGTCGAGATCCATGACGACCCAGATCAGGCGCTTAGCGATGGCGATCAGGCCCTGACCTCCCGACAATTCAAGACCCTCATGTCGAACCTCGCCCCGATTGTTGAAGCCGTTGGACGGCGTATGGAGAATGTATGAGTGAAGAAGTTCGTTCGATGTTCGCAGAAATCGCTGAATCCTACGATTCAACGAATACGGTGCTCTCCCTTGGAATCCACCACCTTTGGCGCAAGAAAGCGGTAAAAGAGTGTGGCGTCAAAGCGGGCGACCACGTCCTTGATTGCGCGACGGGCACGGGTGATTTGGCGCTCGAGTTCCGAAAGACGACCGGGCCCGAGGGCCGAGTAGTCGGCACCGACTTTTGCAAGGAAATGCTCGACTTCGCGCCGCCGAAGGCTGCCAAAGAAGGCTACCCTGATATCGAATGGGCTGTCGAAGACGCCATGAATTTGAGCTTTGAGGATGACACCTTCGATATCGCGTCGATTGCGTTCGGAATCCGGAATGTGGACAACCCAGCCAAGGGCGTGGCCTCGATGGCTCGAGTCATCAAACCAGGTGGCCGCCTTGTCATCCTTGAGTTTGGTCAGCCGCGAGGCATCATGAAGCCTCTTTTTAACGTCTACTCTAAGGTCGTTATCCCAACTGTGGGTGGCATTATGAGCGGTAAGAAAGACGCTTATGACTACCTGAACCGTACCTCGGAAGCGTTTCCATGCCGCGAAGCCTTTGTGGAGCTTATGGAAGGGGCCGCCAAATTCTCGGAAATCAAGTATTTTAGCCTCAATGGCGGCATCGCCTACCTCTACGTCGGGACGGTGGCGTGAAGACCTTCGTCCACGAACAAGTCGTGCGTTTTGAAGAGGGAGACCCAGGCGGAATCGCATTCTTTGCGAACGCCTATCTCTACGCTCATAGAGCCTATGAGGCCTTCATACGGGACCTAGGATTTCCTGAGTTCTTCACGGGGAAAGATGTCCTTGTCCCCTTCGTGCACACGGAGTGCGATCACCTAAGTCCCATGCGCCCCGGAGATGTCTTGACTGTTGAGGTGGTGGTCGAGAAACTGGGCTCCACCTCCATGACGCTGGCCTATACCGTGAAGGTGGGAGAACGCGTCTCGGCGAGGGTCCGGATGGTGAGCGTTTTTGTGGACGGCACGACCTTTGAGAAGATTGAGATCCCCTCCGTATACAGGCAGGCTCTACAAGGTTGAACAAGCTCGCTTGTCTAAGCAATCCTCCGTGTTGTAGAACCACGAGGTCATTGTTTGGAGTGGTGATGGTTAAGCGCAGTCTTTCAGGAATCAAATCCACGGGAATCCCGCACCTTGGAAATTATCTGGGCATGATTAAGCCCGCGATTGAGTTGCAGGAGTCTTACGAGTCTTTCTATTTTGTGGCGGAATATCACGCGCTCACCACCGAGCGCGACCCGGCAGCTATGCGGCGGTCTACCCAGATGATCACCGCGTATTTCCTCGCGTTTGGGCTAGATCCAGCTCGAGCCGCGTTCTTTCGTCAATCGGCGATTCCTGAAGTTACAGAGCTCGCGTGGATCCTAAGTTGTGTGACGCATATGGGTTTGCTTGAGCGTGCTCACGCGTGGAAGGCCGCAAAGGATCGCGGCGAGTCCAACGAGACGAATCACGGGCTCTTTGGGTACCCGGTGCTCATGGCAGCCGATATCTTGATCTACGATTCAGACGTGGTTCCTGTAGGCCAAGATCAGATTCAGCACCTCGAGATGACGCGAGATATGGCCACCAAGCTTAACCTCGCGTTCCCTGGCGCTGACTTGAAGCTCCCACAGGCTCTCGTTCAGAAAGAAGTTGCGGTGGTTCCCGGCATCGACGGCCAAAAGATGTCCAAGTCTTACGACAATATCATCGAGCCGCTCGCCCCACCCAAAGCGCTCAGAAAGCAATGTATGAAGATCATCACGGATTCGAAATCCCTTGAGGACCCAAAGGATCCCACGAATGATGCGACCTTTGCGCTCTACAAGCTTTTTGCGACGCCCGACGAGCTTGCCGAAATGGAGGCGAACTATCGCGGCGGCAACTACGGCTACGGCCACGCCAAGGAAGCGTTGTTCCAAAAGATGAACGAGTACTTCACGCCTTATCGCGAGAATTACGAGCGCCTGATGGCCGACCCCGACACCTTAGAAGACGTCTTGGAAGCCGGGTCCAAACGTGTGCGTCCTGTCGTAGAAGAGGTGATGGAGAGAGTACGAAGCGCCACGGGTCTCGGGAGACCATGAGGCAAATCGCGGTCTTGGTCTTGGGCGGAATCTTCTTTGCCACGCTTGCGGCTCAGGCCAATCCCGATTCCATCTCGCGCATGAAACGTCATGTGAACACACTCACCCAACCCGCATGGCAAGGGCGCGCCACGGGCGTCGGAGCCCCGCTCGCCGCCGAGTGGCTCGTGTTGAGGCTCGATGAGCTCGGGCTCGAGCCGGCTGGAGATGATGGCTGGTTCGTCAGCCACCAGGTTCCGGTTGACCTGAAGGCGAAATCCACATTTCAGATGGGGGCCAAGACTCTGGCTCCTGACCATGAATTCCAGGTTCTCGGTTTTAGCGATGATCTTGAATATAGCGGCGATGCAGTCTTCGTGGGGTATGGAATCAGCGCGGCACACCTTGGGCACGATTCGTACCAAGGCATCGATCCAGCCGGCAAAGTTGTGCTCGCGTTTACCGGAATTCCTAAGGGCCTAGAACTCGGTGTTCGAGATGAACATCTGGCGTCGCTTGAGTCCAAAGCAGCCGTAGCCCTTGCAAAAGGCGCGAGAGGAATCGTCTTTATCAACGACCCTCGTGCGCACGGAGATGGCGCGGACGAGCGTGAAGACAAGCTCGCGCTCCCCAACGTTGAGCTACCTCTCAAAGGGATAGCGGCGCTGAGGATTTCGGAGCGAGTTGCATTGGAAGTTTTCGCAGATATGGGCGCAGACTTGGCGGCCATGCAGGCTGAGGCCGATTCGAATTCTCCCTCGCCGTTGAGTGTGGAACTCCGACTGACACTCCAGATAGAGCGAAGTTTTGCCGAATCCCAAAATATTGTGGCGAAAATCCCGGGCGGCAGAGGCCCCACGTTGATGCTCGCCGCACATTATGACGGCCTTTCCCAGGCTCGTGCCGGCAAGGATTACACCGGAGCAGACGATAACGCGTCTGGGGTTGCGGTGGTGCTTGAGCTCGCGCGCCGGCTGAGTAAGGACCCCATCCAGAATCGTGACGTCTACGTGGTCTTTCATGATGCCGAGGAGCTCGGGCTTTACGGTTCGCGCCGCACCGCACATTGGCTCAAGGCTCGCGGAAAGGAAGGCAAGTTGCTCAATCTCGATATGGTTGGGCGCCTTCGGGAATCTGGCCTTAGGTTCCACGGAAACGCCGAGGAATGCCTGCAGGCTCAGAAATCGGGAAAATTCACCAAGGTTGAAATCGCCTGTGACCAGCCTGCGGCAAGCCCGAGCGACCATTGGCCCTACCTGAGGCTTGGATTTGAGGCGGTATCCCTGACCACCGGCAGAACGGTGGATTATCACCAACACACCGACCGAGCCGAAAAGCTGAACTTCCCGGGGATGCTTCAGGTGACGGGCTTTGCCGAGCACTACCTTCGTGCTCAGGCCGATTGAGGTTTGTAGAGCCCAGCCGAGCGGATGTACTCCAAGACTCTCAGGTCCAGAAGCCCCTCGACGTCCGCAGACTTACGCAATGACGCCACGATCTGGCTCGAAGAAACCATGGGCAGGGTAAATCCCTTGTAGATTTGGAGGGGGATATCCACGGCTGGTTTCATCTCAGGAGCGCCCTGGCGAGGCACAGCGATGATTCTGGCCAAATTGGGTAGCTGAGACGGTTCACTCCAACGATCGAGCTCAGGGAGGATATCAGACCCGATTATGAGGCTCAGGTTCAAGTTCGGTCGAAGCTCGCGAATCATGCGCAGGGTCTTTACCGTGTAGTTTGGTCGGTCCATCACGTCTTCGAGCTCCAAGACTCGAACCTGCGGAAGTCGGCCAAACGCGAGCTTGCACATCGCGATTCGGTGCTCAAAAGCAGCCGAGTCCTTGCCAAAAGGGTGGTCCGCCACGGGCAGAATCCAGAGCTCGTCTGGATCCTGGGTGGCCAAAATCGCAAGCGCCAAGAGGGCATGCCCTACGTGTGGTGGGTTGAAGCTTCCGCCCAGGATGGCGATCTCTTTTGTGCCTTCGAGCCGCGGCAAAATGGCGTCAGCTCGTTCGCGAGCACTAGACGAGGGTGGCACCGGCACGCTCCATCTCCTCGAAAGCTTTCTGATCATCACCTGCGCTGAGGTTCACGCCCCTGCATCCATCTCGGATCACGAAGGTCTCAAACCCTTCCGAAACGGCATCCAGAACCGTAAACTTCACGCAATAGTCTGTGGCGAGCCCCATCACCCAGACCTGAGTGATACCGAGCTTCTTGAGATAGTCACCAAGTCCTGTATTTGCGCGCCTGCCGTTGTCCCAGAATCCGCTGTACGAGTCGATTTCTGGATTGGTCCCTTTTTGAAAGACTTCCAGGTTTGGAGGGAACTCAAGCTCTTCAACGAACTCCGCGCCGTGACTTCCCTGCACACAATGGTCGGGCCACAAAATCTGCGGCAGGCCGTGCAGGTCGACTAAATCGCCCGGGTTTTTCCCGGCGTGCTCGGATGCGAAACTCTGATGACCCGCGGGATGCCAGTCCTGGGTGGCGATGACATGCTCGAATTTGGGCATCCACTCATTTGCCACGCTCACAACCTTGTCCCCATCGGTCACGGCGAGCGCGCCACCGGGGATAAAATCGTACTGAATGTCCACTAGAATAAGGGCTTTCATGACTCACTCTCTTTCTTTTCACCACCGCGGCGCACGAATTCTTTCGGGCTATAGACCTTGAGAATTCCGGGTACGCTTTGAAGATGTGAGATGGCTGCGATGGTCTCTTGGATTCTTTCCTGATGCTCGCGCTGTGTTCGAGCCTTGCACGAGAGCACCAGCCCTACAAAACGCGTGTCTGTGTTGTCGCGAGGGGAAAGTTGGACCGGCACATCCGAGGTGGCGATAATATGAACATCGCATGGGAAGTCCGCATTCTGAGCGGAGATCACGACTCCTTGTTCGCCCACATTCGTAAACTGTCCGTTCTCGCCCAAAATCTTGGCGATTCGGCGAGGCAGCTCGTGGTCGAGGTGGAATTCGGCATCCAGGATATTTCGGATGACGAGCTCGATGGACGGCTCCTGCAGGCCGAGATGCAGGCGTACCTTGGCCAGAACCTCGGCGACTTGAGCCGACTCTTGCTTGGTCTGTACAACTTCGGACGGAAAGATGAACACGTAGGAACCGGTCATCAAATCGCTAATTCTACGCGGCAGGGCCGCAAGCTCAGGCCGCCACGTCGGGTTATTCGGTCGCGGGAGCACAAAAATCGTGAGGTCATTTTCATCCGCACGCTCACCCGCTGCAGCGAGCATCAGGTCGAAGGAATCGAAGCCTACACATGAGACCGCAACGCTTGCGCCCGTGCTTTGGAACGTGCTTTCGAGCGTGTCGAGCTGGGCATGGGTGGAAATCACCGTAATCATCGCCCCGAGCTGGCTTGCGAGCTGCTTCAAGTCCTTGACGCTACGCTCGAACCCAACCGACTGTTCGGCGCCCTCGGCAACCACAACCACCAGGCGTTGTGTGGTGTTAATCGGGTGTTGAACATTGGCGATCAGGAGCTGAGGCTTGAGCTCGCTTAAGAGTACGTCGATGGTTCGCCCGAAGATTCTGCCCTCCGAGAGCTTTCCATCCCAAGGCATGATCACGTCAGAAATACGCCTTTCGATTGCGGCACGCTTGATGCCGGAAGGCACATTGGCCGCAACGCGTGTGAGCGGAATTGCCTGAATATCCGCGCCTGCCATGTAGGTCACAGCTTGTTGGAGGAGTTTCTCCGCTCTCGCAACCTCGTCGCTCGACTCTTCATCCTCCGAATCCGGTACGACTGTCACCGGATAAAGAGCCTCCTCGCCGCTCGATCCGCGAAGGGCGAAGGCCAATTCGAGCGTCATTTCGGACTCTTCGTTGAGAAGCGGAAGCATGATGCGGTGCGGGGTTGAGTCGTCTTTGGGCGCCTCGTCCTTCAGGGCTTCGGCTACGTTCTTGCCGTACTTCTCCACCATGAACACGCCGAGGCTACACGAGACCAAAATCATCATGATGACCCCGTTCAGGGCCACTTCGTCGTAGAGGCCCATTTCGTAACCGATCATCACAGCAGCGAGTGTTGCTGCCGCCTGCGGGATACTAAGCCCTGCTACGACCATGAATTCATCGAACGAAAACTTGAACGTGAGTTTGGCGAGCACTGCGCCGATGACTTTGGTGACGATGAGCGCGAGTGTCATCAAGAGGCCTGCTTTCCAAGAGGAAATCAGAACCATGGGGTCCACGAGCATTCCTACCGAGAGCAGGAAGAATGGGATGAAGAGCGCGTTACCCACGAAGTTGACGCGGTTCATCAACGTGGAGGATTCGGGGATCAGACGGTTGAGCAGGAGGCCCGCAAGGAAAGCCCCGATGATGGCTTCAACTCCCGCGACCACAGCGCCGTAAGAACACACGAAGAGGGCGGCCATCACGAAGACGTATTCGGCCGTGGCCTCAGGGTCGACCTTTGAGAAGAACCATCGGCCGAGCCTCGGAAGTCCAAAGAAGACAACCAGGCCGTAGATGGTCAGGGGCACCAGAAGATTGATCCAGAACTCTTGGTTGATCTCACCGCCCGCGGACCCTGCGATTACGGCGAGCACGAGGAGGCCCAGGAAGTTCGTGATGATGGTGCCACCCATGGTCATGGTGGCGCTCGGTGTCTTGTGGATTTTTAGCCGGCTCGCGACCGGGTAGGGGATAGGCGTATGAGAGGCCAGAATGGAGCCCAGGAGGATAGACGCCGGCAAGCTATAGCCAAGCAAGAGTCCGATTCCGAGGCCGCCGGCCTGCGGTATGGCGAAGGTCAAGATGCCGTAAAATCCAGATGCCACCTTGGCTTTCGCGAACTCGTTGAGGTCTACCTCCAGACCCGCGAGGAACATGATGTATAGCAGGCCCACCGTTCCCAAGAGAACGATGGTGGGGTCGCGGTCGAGCACGCCGAGCACATTGGGCCCAAAGACGGTTCCAGCTGCGATCAGGCCGATAAGCGCGGGCACCCGCAGAAGTTTGATCAGGATCGGCGCGATCAGCAGAATCAGCATCACGATCGCGAAGATCAAGACTGGGTCTGTGACCGGCAGTTCGGTTGGCAGGGCAGCAATCAAGGACATCATGAGATCTCCGTTTTTTCTTGTTCGAGCTCAAGTTTCCACGCCCGAAATCTCTCTTGGATATCGGCGACGAAGTGGTCCTTGAGCTGAGATCTCGACGCAAAGGTCGACACTCGGAAACGATGTGTAGCGCCTTCGGATCCGAGCCAATAGACGTCTGGACGGTGCCTCGGAGAGGCGTAAATACTGGTCATCGAGAGGAAACGTAGGGTCTCGCGCATGAATTCCAAATCTCCCGGATTCTCGATCTCAAAAATCACCTCACACACCGCGTCTCCAAAACCCTCGCCGGGCACCGAGACGGTATGCTCGAACCAGAGCCGCGATGGGATGGCGTAGAGCGCGCCGTTGGGATCACGAAGTACGATTCGCCCGAGCCTAAATCCTTCCACAACGCCTTCGTGTGGACCTATTCTGAGTGTGCCCGCGTCGTGCGGGTCGTCCGAAGCGCGCAGGCGCTGGTCAAACGCGATGACCACCGTGAGCAAAATATCCTTGAGCCAGGTAGAAAACCCAAAGACCAAGAGCATAGAGCCTAGGAGAATGAGTCCGAAGGACTTGGCCTCGAGAATATGGCCAAGCAGAACAAGCGGCATCAAACTCGCGGCGACAAGCAAAACCGTTCTTAGCGCGACCGTGTAGCGGTGGCGGCAGAGGTGAGGGGCAGTGTGGCCAACACGAACATACGCGATCTCAAACAAGGTCGCGCAAAGCAGAACCAGCCACGCAAACCACGCGGTGGGCCAATGTCCGATCCATTCTGACCAGAGAAGAGCAATCATAGAACGTTCTCCTCACGTAGTTCATGTTCGAGCGTCATCGAGAAGAGCGAAGAGACCTCAAATCGGTCGGCCAGATCCAGGTGCAGGCGCACCAGACCCAGGCGCATCAGGTGATTGAGCTCACGTTGAATCGCCGACCTCGAAATCCTCAAGACCTGGTGCAGCTCCTCAACACTCATCGAGCGATGCCGTATCAAAGCCGCCAGAATATGTTGTTGGTCCACCTGACATGAGCGGGTCATATGGCGAGGCTGCGCCTTGATATGCTCGATGGAAAGGGTTCGCTCGTTCTTGCGCTCAAGCGCGCTCAGCCAGAGCAGCTGGCCGAGCAAAGGGTTGCCGTTTGATTGCGACCAGAGGTCCTCAAAGACCACGTCCTTTGGCGTCTTTCCGAACCATCTATTCCAAAAACGCTCTTCGCCGAAGTCCACCGCGTAACCACTGGCTCGGTGGCGCTTCATAATTAGTTCGCGCAGGCCCTCGGCCGAGAAATCCGGAATCTCCAAGACATGTGAGAAGTAGTCCTTGAGCCCGAGGCAGGTATCCAACATCACCACGGTGGGTGTGCGCATGACCACAATCCACGAGATACGCGGGCTTGTGCGCGAGATAAAATCGAGAAGCCTCGAGAAACGCCGGAACCCGTTCAGGGTGCGCCAGAAGAACTCATCAGCATTCTCCAAAATCACGATCGGACGGTCAGTGATTTTGGAGACTTCGCGCTCCACGTCTTTGCCCTCGGTGAGCTTCAGCGCTTGCGCGAGTTCTTGCAGAATTTCCTGGTCGCTCATGCCGCGAACGAGTCGTATCTGCGAAACGCGCCTCAGGTTGCCAAGCTCAGACCGGTCCAAAACGTGGTGCACCAGGCTCGTCTTCCCAACGCCTTGATTGCCGTGCACAAGGATCGAGAGGTCGGGCTCTTGGAGCGCCATCAGTAGCTGATTTTCCTGCGAGGGGCGCTCCACGTAGAAGTCCGCGATATCTACTACGTTGGTGTCAAAGAGGCGTCGGTACATCGCGGGTAGGGCGTTCATCCGCTCGTGGAAGTGTTGGTTCCAATCGTGGATATGAACGCGTGATTCGGCGGCGTCGGGCACATTTAGGCGCGACTCAAACTGAACCAGAAGGCGGCGCACGGCGGGCCGGGTATAGTCGCGAAACTTTTCATAAAGCGCACGGGCACGTTGAGTCGTGGGGTCGGCACGCCGCCAGAATGTCGGGCGCTTCACAACGCGCTCAACAAGACCCACACAACGCTCGCGCAGCCGTTTCTTAAGGCCGACGACAAGCTCCTCACTCTCGGCTCGGTGCTTGTCCACAAGCGCATTCAGCGCAGCGCTGCGACTCTCTTCATTCGCGTTGGTCGCGATATCCTGCCTTAACTCGGTAATCTTCGCGTGAGTGCGCCTCAGGAGCTGCTCGGCGAGCTCGTTTCCTTCGAGCAGAACGAGCGCGACTTCGCGCAGAATCTCGTTCTGAACCGCGTCTCGCACGGCCACAACCTGCGGCTGGCGCTGAGGCCCAAGGACCCGCAATTCCTTAGGAAGACCAGCCACGCGGCGCTCAAGTCTCCTGAGCACATCCGCCGTCACATCATTCTCCGCGAACCTTGCCGAACGCACCCTCAACACGTCGGCTGTGTTTTGGAGCAGGGAATCGAGCGAAGAGCCGTCAGCGTCGCTGTATTGCTTGAGTTTATCGAGATAGATATTCGGTTGGAGATTCCGCTGAACCGACTGTCCCACTTGAGTCAAAAAGTCGAGATACCACTCATCAAACCTGAGCCGAGTGAGCCAGAGCATGGTCTGGCCAATGCTCGCGTCTCGCAAAGAAACGTTGCGCGTGATCTGGCGCTCCGTGGACGAAAGCTGACGGGCAGCTTGGTCAAATCTGGCCGAGAGGCGGAATCGAAACGCCGGCCATTCTAGCGTCCCTGCACGGGCTACCGCGAAGAGGAATCGGTCGAAATTCTCGCTTCCACGCGTCGCGCACTCACGAATGTTCTGGTCAGAGCTCTTTTCGAGCATCTCACGAGTCAGGTCGAGGTCGGCGAGCACCTCTCTGGAGCGGACTTTGAGACTTTCCAAGACCTCGTCGTTGGCCTCTTGCTCCCAATACGTCTGGATATCCACGAGCAATGAGGACGCGTCGCGAGTCAACTCCGCGATATGCTGCCATGTGGTCGCGATACGCCGTGTGGTTCGAAGAATCGGGAACTTGAGGGTGTTTGGCATCCCGAGTCGAATCTCATAGTGCCAGATGCGCCCAAGCGGCACGTTGCGTACCGTATCGCCCACAACCATTCGGCGGATCTTGCGCAGCATGACCAATGCGCGGTGAGAAAAAGAGGCGTTTAGAGGGGCCTGATAGAACGCGTCTTCTAGCTCGACCTTCAGGCTTCGGTTCTCCGATTCCGCCGCGGCTAAAGCCTCGTCGAGGCGCCTCAAAATCGTCGGCTCAATGCTCGCTTTGGCGCTCGCGTCGAGGTCCATCTGTCGGAAGTTCTGGATAATCTTGTTGATTCGAAGCGTTCGCTCGGAATCGCTGAGGTCTTCTTCGAGAAGGGCGCTAAGCTTTGCGACCCGCTCCTCGAGCTCATCAACGCTCTTGATGACGACCGTGTACTCGGTCTGAACGGCCTCGAAGATAGGCTTGTGGGCTTCAAGCATGACGTTGCGCAACTCGCGCACGCGGCCTGAGAGCCAACGGTCTCTAAATCCGCGTGAATCGAGCCACCAGCCCCGCTCAACCGCTTCGATTGGGATGAGCTCCTCGAGCTTCTCGTCTTCCTCGACCTGTTGCGTGTCCTCGCCGGTGCGCATCAGGGCGGCATCAAGTGTCACCGCCCCAAAGAATGCCGAGGCGAGCACGACCCATGCCGTGATGTTGGCGACTGGAACGAAGAAAGGCGCAGCGTGAGACAGATCCGTGGCGAAAAAGACCGCCAAAGTACCCGTGGAGTATAGTGTGCGGCGAACCTCAGCTTGCGAGAACCTGGGGATATAGGCCGCGATACGCCCCACGATAAGGCTGATTCCGGCAGCACGCCCGACCGTGAGCGCTAGCGCGATGACCAGGGTCGACTCGTCGATTACAAGCCCCATGGAGAGGCCCAGCACCAGGAAGAAGAGCAATGTGCTCGGTGTGGTCCATTCCTGAATATGTGCGGCAAGTTCGGTGCGCGGAAGGTGTTTGAGCACGATTCCAGCGGGAATGAAGGCGAGGAACCCAATCGCGTCGTATTGTACCGCGAACCACGAGCCGAGCGCGAATAGCGCCGCGAGGGCCGGGGCCTGGGCGCGTTCGCCCATCTTGCCGAGCAGCCGTGCAAGAGCGGCCAGAACCAGACCGAGACCGAGGGTTCGCCAGAGTACGGTCCATGAGCCTGTAACGGACGTTTGAATCTCCAGAATCTCAAAGGCCCATGCGGCGAAAAAGGGGTAGAGCAAGGCTCCGAAAATCGGCAAGAGGGCGCTGACTAGCAGGGTGGCCTGCGCCAGATTTCCCCAGATTCCGCGTTGTTGGCACACGGCCAACGTGATCACGGGGGCCCCGAAAAGGGCCAGATAGCCAAAGCCTACCGCGTAGAGAAGGCGATGTTCCGGCGAGAATGCCTCGATTCCGAGCCGGAAAGTGTGGTCCAAGACCACGTAGCTAAGGCCAACGCTGGCCACAATCGCGAGACCGAGGACTACGCTCATTAGCGCCAACCCTGGCCCTTGTTTCTTGATATGCTCGAGGTCGAGTCGCGTTCCGATCACAAGGCCGAAGAACGACATTGCGAGCGGTGTAAACACGGCCCAGATATCGGGCGTCGGGAAGTCGAGTGCCACCCAGAAGGCGCTCGCGAGGAACCCGCTCAGCAGCATCGGGATGCCGAGAATCGCGAGGAATCGCGCCAGAATGATGGTCGAAATCGCCGCGAGTCCGAGCGTCAGCGGCCATGACGGAGACTGCATGGACACCGATAGCGCCATGATTCCCACCAGCCCAAGGGTGCCCACTATCAATTGGGTGGTCGTGTTCTCGAACGATGGCGCAAACTTCATGTGCCACCCCGTTGGAACGTGCCCTGGTCGATCATCGCGTAGCGGAACAATCGTCTTGAAATCAGCTCAGACACCACGATCGCGAGCAAAAGGCCGGTAGACCACTCGGCTTCATAGGGAGGATAGGCAAGGCGCAGTTCGAGCACGATGGCGATGCCCAGCACGCCGGCGGGCCAAAGGAGCCCGTAAACGGGCCGCTTTTTTCGGCGGAACACATTTTGGTAAAACCTGAAAACCACCCAGCGAATCAATAGCCAGCCGAGGACCACTGCGAAGACCCAGGGCTCCGGATTGCTCGACCATACAAGCCCCGCGATGACGAAGATGGACGCGTGTAAAACCGGCTCGATGTCTCGGTGAATGGTGGATAGGTCTCGGTCAAACTGAACCCATACAAGACCTGCGACCATGCCCATGAGCAGCGCGGATGCACTCATGGCCGGGGCAAAAGTCCCGATGAAGAGCGCCGCGCAAATGGATACACTCAAGGTCCAGGCGGGCCGCGCTCTGAGTGGGGACACGGAGCGAGCAACCAGTCCTACGCCCGCCGCGATCAGCGCCTGGATACCGAGCAAAACCACGGCTTGAAGGCCGGGCTTTCCCGCGTGATGATTCTGAAGGATAGCAAACGCCACGCCGGCTGCGATGATCGCCGCCGCCTGCAGTGTAGTTCCGAGACGCAAACCAAAGAGACGGTTTTCACCCCAGACGTTGAAATGCGTGAGGAAAATATGGGCGGGTCTGAGGTCCACCGCCACAAGAACTGCCGCGGCTCCAACGAGAAGAGCCAAAACTTCCACACTCAGGAAGTCCATGGTGTAGACCCACCAGAGCACGCCGCTTAAAACCACCGGTACACTGATCAAAATCGGGACGGCCTCGGCGCTGGCTTCCAACTCCCAATCGCGAAACCATCTGAAGTCCAGCGAGAATGCGACGATGAGACCCAGCGCGGCGCAGAGGATCGAGAGGATGACGCCTAGGAAAGAGGCTCCGGCAGCCCCAACTTCCACCACTTCCGCAACATGTCTGAGCTCGAGTTGGTCTTCGTGGACCAGATTTAGAACAGGCCCGACCAGATAGCCGAGCGCCAAAAACTCCAATCCACTCGGCCATCCACGACTCTTCAAGACTCGGCCCAACACCACGGCGAGGCTTATCCCAAGGATGATGATAACCAGCAAATTTGCGGCGAAGAGCTGCTCTTGCGGTGCCGCAAACGCCGTTGAAGGAGCGAATAATAGCGCTCCGATGGTGATCAGACGTTTCACGGCGGGAGTATCACCGAGGAGTTGGGTAAACACAAGTAAACGGGCAAGTCCATATCTACCTAGGACAGAGCTCGGGTTGCACTGAGATACTCAACGACTTCAGCCATGGTTTGAGGCCGGCTATCCGGCGACTTTTGCATCATCCAATGCACCAGATCCACCAGTTCTTCAGGCCCCTGGCTAAGGCGAGGCGGTGGCTCCGCTAGATGCTTGACGGCTACCGCCTGCGGAGTCTTTGCCACAAAGGGAGGACGCCCCTCAAACATCTCAAAAAACACACATCCCGCCGAATAGATATCCAGCCGCGTGTCGAGCGGCGAAAGCTCCAGCTCCTCCGGCGAGATATACGAGAGTGTGCCGCCCACAAACCCATCTTGAGTGAGGTGCTTCGAGCTCTCCTGCACTCGCACATAACCAAAATCCAGAAGTTTAACGCGAAGTTCATCCCTGAAACGGCCCACTAGAATATTCGCGGGTTTGATGTCCCGGTGAATCACGCCAACCGCATGAGCAGCCATAAGCCCTTCGCCAACTTGAATGGCTACGTCAAGCCCATCTCTCAAAGCCAAAGGCCCGCGCTCCAGAGTCTGGTAGAGAATCTCGCCCTCGCAAAACTCCATCACGATAAAGAGCAGGTTGAGCTCCATATCACGGCCAAAATGGTAGATCTGGGCGACTCGCGGACTGTCGATCGCGCCCTGACTCTCAGCCTCGCGCAGGAATCGCTCACGCATCGAGGGGTCCGCCGTGACCTGTTTGAGAACTTTGACCGCGACCTTACGGCCGGACACACGGTCCCGAGCTGCATAGACCACCGACATTCCGCCTTCGCCCACAATGCCGGTGAGCTCAAACCGGTCCTCCACAAAACGCCCGAGCATATTCATTGCCCCTTCTCGCGGATCTCCGCGGCGTCCACATCGCGGCGCCCGAGCTCGGATTCCAGAGCACACGCGACCATGCCACGGCCCAGCGTTTGGGCGTCCAGGGAGGCGTACTTGTCGTGAATTTTGCGGGCTCCCACGGCTTTGAGGCCCTTGAGCATGACGTCGCCCAGCACGCCGGCGATTTCTTCGCCAAGCCGCGACTCATCGCGGTCCCCAGTAATCACCGCAGGCCTGATGATAAGAAAATCAAGCGCGCTCGCCCGCAACTCCTCTTCGAGCTTATGCCGAGCCTGAATGTACGCGGACGGCGAGCCGGGTCCAACACCGTAAGACGAAAGATAGACGAAGCCAGGCGCCGGGTTCTGGGCTTCGGCCGCGCGCAGAAGCATGGCCGTTAAGCCGTAGTCCACGCTCATGTACGTCTCGTTCTCGGGATCGGTAGACGTCTTCTTTCTGGCACGCGTTGTGCCGATCAATCCAAAAACAAGGTCTGGCTTATGCACGCTAATGGCCTTCTGGATCTCGTCTTCGACCCACGGCGTGGAATCGGCTTTGGCCCCCCACGACCTGAATTTCTCGGTCCATTCGGCGAGCTTGGTAGAATCAGGTCTGATATGCGCCACGACTTCAACGCCAGCCGCAACCAACGCCTTCACAACCTCTTGGCCTGTATACCCCGTGGCACCTGCAACAAACGCTTTCATCCCATAAACTCCGGCATAGTGGCGGCTCCCTCTGCACTGATTCCGTCGCGTTGGACCACCTTAAGTGCCGTCATCGCCAGAATCTTGAGGTCCAAAGCCAAGCTCGCGTGGTCCACGTACCACACATCGTGTTTGAACTTCTCCTCCCAACTCAACGTGTTTCTGCCGTTAACCTGCGCCCAGCCGGTCACGCCAGGTTTGACCTCGTGGCGCCGCGCCTGTTCAGGCGAGTAGCGCGACAAGTAGCGCATAAGCAGTGGACGAGGCCCCACAAGGCTCATATCGCCCGTGAGAACGTTGAGCAAAGTCGGGAGCTCGTCGATGCTCGTCGACCTCAAAAACTGACCGACCTTTGTGATTCGGTCGGCATCCGTGGCGAGCATATCCTCACCCGGCCGAAGGTGGCGCATCGTGCGAAATTTCTTGAGCTTGAAGGGCTTTCCACCAAGTCCCGGGCGCTCCTGTTCAAAAAAAATCGGCCGGCCCATGGTGCTCAAAATCGCGACTGACGCCGGAAGGGTGAGTGGCAACGTGGCCACAATCGCTCCTGATGCCACACAGATATCCAGACTTCGTTTTGCCAGTGGATAGAGTCTCATCTCAACATGAACTCTCGCAAACACCCACAGAACCTGCCTCTTGGAGCGGGCGGCAGAATTGTTCGGCTTCGCAGCCGGCACCGTTTGAAGAGACACAGAGCTTCTTGCAGACGTTGGCGAGGCAAATCAAACCGGGGGCACAGCGCTCCTCGGTGGCCGCGCAGCTTTCGCCCTCTTGAAGGGTGGCGTTGTAGACTCCTCGGCACACGCCGCCGAGGCAGCTTTGTTCCGCCTCACAATCCGTGTCTTGAGTGCATGGTCCGCAGAATCCGCCCATGCACGACTTTCCGCCGGTGCAATCCGCCGCGGTGGAGCAACGGTCAATGACGGTCACCGCACTCGCACACGCGCTCGTGAAGCTCACACAACGTGTCTGAGGTTGGGGAGGCAAGACCGCACAGAGTTCGCCGATTTCACAATCTGCCTGGCTCTGGCAGTCCGAGCCACCGGTAGGAAACGCGCTGCATAGCTCAAATGCGGCGTTGCAACCTTCCTGAACTACTAGATCGCAACGCCCATCGAGAGGTGCCGCAACACCGCATGTACCGCCACCTTCCACGCAGGTGGTGCCGGAGAGCACGAGGTCGTCTTCGCAATCCGCGCTGCAGCGATTGTTCTCGCAGGTCGGCGTGCCATTCAGAACGCCCGGGCAGACTTCGCAGGACTCGCCGCAGCTCTGGGCAGACTGCGCCACGCAGATGCCGTTGCAGAGGTTCGAGCCTTCCGGGCACACGCACTCGCCGGCAACACAGACGGTATTATTTCGGCAGATGAGGTTGCCATCGCCCTCTACACATGCTTCGCACTCGCCCGTTTCAATATTGCAGGCCTCGGCGAGCGTTGGGCATCCATCCAGATTGCAGCCCTCCAAAACCGGCATATCCGCATCATTTGGCGAATCCGGGGCATCTTGATCGGGCATATCTGACGAGTCGGGCATATCCACAGGCGTATCCGGCATGCCCAGGTCCATATCGGCCTCGGCATTGCCCGGAAAGTAGGTGATCTGGTCCACGTCCTCAAAGAGGGAACAGCCCGAGAAAAAGCAGAGTATGACTAGTAGATACGCTCTCATGGCGCCGAGACTATCACTGGATTTCCCCTAAGACTACCCTCAGCGTTTGCTTTAGGCTAGCATTCGCCGGCGACTCGACCCGAGGTTTTATGAAGTTCGTTTTTGCCCTTTTTATCGCACTTGTAGCGTTCTCATGTGCCGAAGATGCACCCGGTAATCTTGAGTTAGTCTCGAGTCCCGAATACGTAGAGGACCGAAGTGCCCGCGTGGTGATCTTCGAGGGGGCCGTTGCTCGCGGCGACGTCTACTCGGCAACAGTCTCACGCGTGCTCGACTCGCCCGTTTACATGGACTGGGATACCGAATTCAGCGGAGACACGTTCTGGATCTCACGTGTGTCGATTCGAGACGCGGAGAACCAGATTCTATGGGCTGATCAGATCAACACCATGTTCCAACTGGTGGAGTTTTTGAGCACGGTTATCGCCCAACAGACCAACCTCTCGCTCGGGCCTTTCCAGTCCTTTACCTTTGTGTACGAACAGTACCCGGCGCTTGTGGAATTCGCCGTGCGCATGCCCATCGGCATTCCTGGTGGAGTGGACCTCGTTCTGGAAGTTCCGGATGCAGACGGCGAGTTCCAAGAGGTCTTTCGCGGCGGCGTGGCTGAGCTGGTGGAGCGTGAGGAGCCGCCACAGATCGCAACTGAAATCACCACCTACCATGAGACCGGTCCACCTGAAGATAGTCTCGATATCGTGATCCTCGGAGACGGCTATCGCACCCAGGAGCGCGAGAATTTTGAGCTCGATTCAAAGGCGATTTCCGACGCGATTTTGCGCACCGAGCCCTTCGCTTCGCACAAGGGAATCATCAATATCCATGCGGTCTTCACGCCGAGCGTTGACCGTGGTGCAGGCTACGATTGTACCGGAAACCCTTTCCTTGACGCGGGCTGCAGAACCGAGCTCCGAGACACCGTTTTTGGGACCACTTTTGTGGTGACGGCCTTGGCGGACCGCCTGAATCTAGACTTCGGCGCCTCCGACCGTGTGGCCATGCCGCTCGAAATCGCCCGAATCTATGATGTGGCCTCTCAGGCTCAGTTTGACGAGATCGTGCTCATCTCCAATACCCGCCGCCCATCAGGCTTTGCGGGCCTCTACATCTCGGTTCTTACCACCTACGGCGGTGATCGTAGCGTCTTCCCTGATGTGGCTGTTCACGAGCTCGGCCATAGTTTTGGCGTGCTCGGCGACGAGTACATGGTCCAGGGCGACCCTTGCCTCTTTAACGAGCCGCGCGTGCCTCTACCGGTCAATATCGCTCCATTTGATGACGGCGAGGTGAAATGGAGCCAGTGGGTAGGTCCAAGCACGCCCATCCCTACGCCGGATTCAGAGAAAATTGCTCACCCAGTCGGGGCCTACGAAGGCGCCTACAACTGCGACTTCCTCTACCGCCCGTCCTATGAATGCAAGATGAACACAGACGAAAAGGGCGATTTTTGTCCGGTCTGCATGGAGCAAATGACGCGCCGCCTCTACTCAGTTGTGGATATCACTGCCAACGAGGAGCCTCTGGTCGAAGAAAACGGCAGCTCCATCGTCTTCCATGCCCCACTTCACGAGGAAGGCCCCTGGACCGCGAATTGGTTTGTCAACGACGAGCCCGTTGGCCAAGGGCCAAGCTTTGAGCTCAACGCCGGTGATATCTCCGGTCAGGCAGTGGTAGCTGCCGAAGTGGTGGAAACCTCAGGAAATACGCGCGTGGAAGATCCACGGCTTAGCCGGCGTTTAGAGTGGCAGGTTAGGCGGCAGTAGATAGGAATTCATGAAAGTTATCGGCCATATTTTTCACGCCATTTGGTGGGCGGCAGTCATCCTCACGCCGCTCCTCGCGGTATGGCTCGCAAGCTCGCTCGCCGTGTTCCTGAACGGTCCACTCTGGGTGGCTATTCTGTCAGGTGCGCTGCTCTTTCCGGGTCTTCCGCTCATCTGGGAGGCCTGGGCAACCCGGCGATTCAATCGAAAACAAGTCGAACGCGAAGCTGCCGGAAAGAAGGTCAAAACGGCGTGGTTTGGCGTCTTTGACAGGCTAATCTTCCGCACTCTCTTCATCAATATCTTGGCCTTGGTGGTGCTGGTTGGGAGCTTCCCAAAACAATCGTTCTCGGCCCTTTCGACCCGTGGTGATTGGTTCTTAGACCATGCCAGCGGCCACCTTTCAGAGAACGCGATAGCGCAGACACGCGGCGTAGTTTTTGGCGTCGCGGATGCGCTGGAGTGGGTCCATAACGCCACGCGTGACAACCCCTACGAGACCAGTGAAGACACCCCGAACCCTGATGTGGATCCGGAGCCCGGCCCAAACCCAAACGAGGTTAAGGTCAAGGTAAAGGTCCCGGTTCCAACTCCGACCCCGACTCCAGACGGGCCTGATCCACCAGAGCCCACCAAACCTGTCTACAAAGAAACCGCGATTTGGCCGCAGGCAGCCGAGCTGCATCCCGTGGTCGCAAATATGCCGGCTAGCGCCGAGACAAGCCCTGAGGCGGTGGCGCGCTATATTGCCGAGCGAGAAACCGACCCCTACATGCGTGTCAAAGCCTTGCACGATTGGGTGGCCGACCGCGTCCGCTACGACCTGAATGCCAAAGACCGCGGCCAGACGGCCGAAGCCGCCTTTGAAACCCGGGCCTCCGTCTGCGCTGGTTACTCCAAACTATTCGCGCAGCTCGGCTCGTACACGGGCGATGAAATCGTCTACGTGGTGGGCGTTTCGCGCGATATCAACGGCGAAGTCCAAGGCGTCGGGCACGCGTGGAATGCCGTCAAAATTGAGGGCGCCTGGTACCTTGTGGATGTGACTTGGAACGCCGGCTACTACGAAAACGGGCAGTTTAAGAAAGTCTACAGGACCGACTACCTCTTCACTCCTCCCCAGTATTTCAACGTCTCGCATTTCCCCGATAACCCCGAGTGGCAACTCGTTCCCGAGCCCATCTCACGCGGGGAATGGATGCGCCGACCCATGATTTCGCCCGCCTTCTACGCCAAAGGTCTGTCTTTGATTTCGCCCACGCGCTCCCAGTCCTCGGTGGACGTTTCCGACACGTTTGAGGTGATCCTGGGCAACGCCAAAAAGCTCTCCATTCTGGCCAATATTGAGCCCAAAGGCGGCGGCAAATCCTACGACTGCATCGTCAAAGGAAAGCGCACCAGCCGTACCCGAATCTCGTGCAAGGTTCCTGCGTCTGGCACGTGGCATATCAAGGTCTTTGCAGGCGAGGGCGTCACCTTGCCGTATGTGGGCCAAGTCGAGGTAGTCGCACGTTGAGCCATGGTGTATACCCGCTCAACTTCAACGCCCCAAAACGGAGCACAATTAATGGCTGGAAACCTGGTCTGGATGGACCTCGAAATGACTGGGCTCGACGTGGAAGATCACGTCATTCTTGAGATTGCTACGATCGTCACCGACGGTGAACTCAACGTCTTGGCCGAAGGCCCCAATATCGTCATTCATCAACCTGAAGACGAGCTCCAAAAGATGGACGACTGGTGCGTGCAACACCACGGCGCATCAGGACTAACGGCAAAGGTGAGGTCGTCCAAAATCGATACGCGTGAAGCCGAGCTCGAGACGCTCGAATTCATCAAGAAGTGGGTTGGGCCGCGTGAGGCTCCTCTTTGCGGTAATAGCATCTGGCAAGACCGGCGCTTCATCGGCGCCTACATGCGTGAGCTCGACGCCTACCTGCACTACCGAATTGTAGACGTTTCTTCGATCAAGGAACTCACGCGCCGTTGGTACCCGACCGTCAAATCACCCGGGAAGGGCGCCTCGCACCGTGCCTTGGACGATATTCGTGAATCGATCGAGGAGCTGCGCTATTATCGGGAGCAAGTCTTCAAATAGTGAACGGCCTTGAACAACCACGCTCCACAATTCGCAATCGTTTCACTGCTCATCGCCTTGTCGAGCGCATGTTTCGACAACACGAACGCAGTCTGCTCGCCCGCCTGCGGGATGGGAGAGGTTTGCGATCCCGAGACGGTAGAATGTGTCCCCGCGATCGTCGGCAAGTTTGAAGGCGAATTGCCGGGGAGCTCAGCGCAGCTCGTCGAGTCGGACGGTCGCGTGTTCTTTGGTGCCGCAGATGAAGGCCAAATCCTTGTGGGCGAGCTCTTCGAAGACGGGCACGACACCCAGATTCTAGCTACCTCAACTCGCCGAACCCGGCTCAGAATAGACGCAAACGAGTCGAGAATTGCTGCGGTCTGGCTGGACCCCCAAAACCAATTCGTCCTGGCGACACGGCGCTTTAGCGAACGGACTTGGCGCTTTGAATCCGTGAGAGGCAGCTACGAAGGCTCTCAAGAGTTCGACATTGCGCTCGCGTCTGGCCGCCTCCACGTACTCTTTCAAGATGATGACCGCACTCTAAAAAGGGTTTGGCGCGACGATATCTCAACGCCCGATGGGACATGGACCCTGGAGACGGTGGATGACCGCTCCCATGACTCAACGCTCAGAGCTTGCACTCCGCCTCCGGGCCCACTGGCGCGTGGCGTTGGGGCCGCTCCATCAGTGGTGGCGGGTGCTACGAGCGTGCTCGTTGCGTATCTAGACCGCGATTGCGGGGACCTCAGGTTCGCAAGACTCGGCGAAACCACATGGACCATCGATATCGTGGATAAGGGCGGCGCGTCGGGGCAAGACGGCCGCATCGGGGCTCATATTTCCATGGCGCGCTCGTCAGCTGGCGAAATCGGTATTGCCTACCATGACGAAGGCCTCGCGGCGCTTAAATTTGCGGTCCTCACCGAGGGAGGTTTTGCGGCTGAAATTGTGGACCCTGGCCTCGAGATCGACGGACTTGCTCGGGAGTCAAAGAGCGTGGTCGGCCTCTTCCCTTCACTTGCGTTCTCCCCTGGGAATCAGCCTTCCATCGCCTACCTGGACGGTACCCGAGCGCGCCTGCGCCTCGCCACTGAGGCCGGTTCAGAATGGACTCTAAGTACCATAGCCACGGATGGCCCCGTGGGATGGTGGGCTCAAATGCTCTTCGCTGGCGAAAACCAGGTGGTTGGGTCGGCGCGATTCGTCAGCTCGGAAGCAGGCATTAAGCCGCTCTGGGAGGCGCAATGGCGTTGAAACTGCTGCTGCTCGCCGGGCTCGGGGCCGTGATTCTTGGATGCGACGAGGCCTCAGTTTCTTCGGGCGAGAGCCTAAGTGTCAGGCGTCCCGATACGGTCAAGGCACGCGTCTCAAATCGTGGTGTGTCCAACATGTATGACCTCGCGTACTCCGAGGGATTTAGCCTTGAGTTTGCGTCTGAGGCCTACGCGTTTGACGGCGGTGAGCTGAGCGTTGGTCCCGTTAAAGGCCTTGCGGAAGTCACGTCTCGAACACTCGCGTCTGACCCTGCAATCCTGAGGAATCGGTTTCAGGCCCTTCAGGTCTTGGTCCCCGTCAGAATCCAACGTGGAGTCGAAATCGAAATCTGCAGGTTTAGCTACGCCACGTCTCGCCTCGACCTGAACGCCCAAGTCGGGCTCGTCGAGTCCATCCCTCGCCCGCTCTTGGGGCTGACCGGCAATGTCGAGATCGACCAGGAACCCGCTGAGGTTCGCGAAGTTGTACCGTGTTCAATTCAGCTCGATACGCCTCTCGAATCCATCACGCTTGAGGACGCGATCAAGTCAAACGTCGAGGCTGGATTCATCGCTTCGGCCACGCAGAACCTAAACCTCTCACCGCTTGATTTGATGGGCGTCTTGGAAGGCCCGCAGCGCATTGCTCGGCTCTCTCCATTCGATGGGCGCCGCGGTGTTTTCAGCGCGGATCTAAGGGGTGACCTCAATGGTGTGACGCTCGGAGATGGTGGGCTCTCCATTGATTTTGAGCTGGGTCTCGAAGCCACTCGGGCACGTTGCGTGCCGCCGCTAAGTGCGCCAACGCTACCTTCAGTGCCCGCCGGTGATATCTCGGCGCTCGAGGCATCTTCGGCTGACTTCACGCTCGCGCTTTCGCAATCTGTACTCCAAGAGGTGGCGAACGGCCTCATTCTGAGCGGGTTTCTCTGCCGGGGTCTCGACCGCGAACTCACCCTGCAATCCGATCCCAACGCGCTACCCACCGAGATTCTTCTGCTCGAAGAAATCGGCCTCCAGGATTTGGAATTTGGCGAGGTCTCGACCTTGGCCTCGCGACCAGGCGGGCTGCCGACTTTGAGCCTTGATGCTGTTTCGGGCCTCGTTGAGATTCAGTGGCAAGACTTCACCATCGAAGCCTATTCTTCGTTCAATGGCGCCAAAGTTCAGGTCTTTCAGCTGCGCTCCAAGGCCAAAGTTCGGCTCAGGCCGCAAAACAATACGAGTGGCGTGGTCCGGCTTAGTGTAGAATCGCTCGAGGTGGAGTCCGCCGAAGTCTCGTCCATCTGGACCGACGTGGTGTTGAACGAACAAACCGAAAATTGGGCCCGTCGACTTCTGGTCATCGCGCTGGAAAACGCGTTTGTGTTTCCGCTGCCCCTGGTAAGCACGGAGGCGATCCGCGTGCAAAATGTTTCCGTGCGCCCGAACGATGTGCTGCTACAATTGGTCTTTGATTAGCGTTTTTTAAGGCTCCTGATGTCCGAAAACCACTCCAAATTTGTCCGCGAACTTCGGTCCCTCCTGAAGAGCCCGTACGCGTTTATCCACCTCACAACCTTTGAGGAAGAACGTGCCTTGAGCCTTTTACGAGACCTCGCAGATGGGCGCGAAGTGCGCGAATGGAGCGCGATGACGGGATTTGATGGGCAGGCGAGCTCCGGCGATATCATGCAGGCACTCGGGGTGATCGAAAGCGCGCAGCTCTCGCAAATCTTCGTGCTCAAGGACGCTGCGCCACTTTTGAAGGAGCCACGTGCGCGCCGGCGGCTTCGCGAGATGGAAGCCGCGTGCGCCGCGTTTGGGAAAACCATCGTCTTTCTTGGGCCAGAGCGCATCGAGATTCCCGAGCTTTCCAAAGATATCACTCGCCTCTCTCTGCCCTTACCCGGCCGAGATGTTCTCCTGGAAGAGTGTAAAACCGTGTTTTCTGGGGTCATCGATGCTGAGACCACCGAGGTCTTGGTTAGGGGCGCCAGCGGCCTGACCGTGCGCGAGGCTCACCGAGCATTTCATCGTGTCAAACTCCAAATCCAAGAGGCTGTGGCGCGCAACCAGCCTTTTGATATCGAAAAATCTATTCTTCGCGAAAAGCAGCAGCTCGTGGCCAATAGCGACGTTCTGGAGTTCTTCCCGCTGGACGTCGGGCTCGCTGACGTGGGTGGTTTAGACGAGCTCAAGGCGTGGCTGACCGAGCGTCAACGCGCGTTCGGAGACGATGCGCGCGCGTTCGGCCTGCCGCATCCGCGCGGGCTCCTGCTCATCGGTGTTCAGGGCTGTGGAAAGTCGCTCACATCTAAGGTCATTGCGCGCCATTGGGGCCTTCCGCTTTTGCGAATGGACCTCGGCGCCATCTTTGAGGGCCGCCAAACTCCTGAAGAAGCACTGCGTTTTGCGCTCCAAACCTGCGACGCCATCGCGCCATGCGTGCTCTGGCTCGATGAGATCGAAAAAGGCTTCATGGACACCAAGGACGGCGGCACGGCGCGCGTGCTCGGAACCCTTCTGACCTGGCAACAGGAGAAGAAATCTCCGGTGTTTTTGGTCGCTACCGCCAACCAGGTTGAGGCACTTCCGCCAGAGCTGATGCGCAAAGGCCGCTTCGACGAGATTTTCTTCGTGGACCTGCCCGAGATTCACGAGCGCATGGATATTTTGCGCATTCACCTGACTCGGCGCGGGCGATTTTTCCCCGACCAGATATTGGAGGCGTTGGCCCAACGGACTGAGTATTTCTCAGGTGCCGAGCTTGAGCAGGTAATCGTGGCAGGCATGTATTCCGCCTTTGCCAACGGGCGAGATTTGACGCTAGAAGATTTGGAATATGCTGCCAAAGAAACAGTTCCGCTCTACAGAACCTATGAAGAAAATATCAAGGAGTTGAGGCAGTGGGCCGAAGGTCGCGCACGCCGCGCGTCGCGCCGTCGCAAAGTCCTCGACTTCTTCTAAGAACAACCCAAGAAACCTGAACAAACCAATGAAACGCCATCTATCCCTACTTCTCATTCTATCCGCCCTGAGCTGCTCAGACGACGCGCCAACATCAACGCCCGACATGTCTCAACCCGACATGCAGCAAGACACCGGTGAGCCCGACTCGGCGGGGGATATGGCCGATATGGGCGAACCCGTAGACCCCTTCAACCCAGGGCTCAACTTTACGCCATCCCAAGAGGGCGTCTCGCCGGACGGCATCGCGCCCGCCGGTCCTTTAGGCCAGGGCGAAGCAGGAGTTGGTAGGCTGACCTCAGAGCCAGGTTTTACGGGCATCTGGGCACATTGCAGGGTAGGCGATTTCAAACTGCACAACGCGCTCATCGAAGTGTGTATCCAGTCCGAAACCACCAATCGAAACGAAGTCTTTACCGGCGGACTCATTGTGGACGCGCGCGAAGTCGGCTCGGAGGCTGACGATATCTTCGATATGCTCGCGCCACGCATCGGGTTCAACGTGCTCTATGCCGAGGAGGTCGAAGTTGTTCGCGACGGCTCGGATGGCGGGCCTGCGGTCTTGCGCGTGACCGGCCGAGACTTCCCCATCGCGTATTTGCTCGGTGTGCTCGGCGGCCGCTTCCTCGACACGCTCGGCCTCGAAGTCGTTACCGAGTACCGACTCTGGCCCGACCGTCGAGATGTGGAGATCGTCACCTGGATTCAAAATCCCAACCCAGTCCTCAAGAACGTAGCCCCGGGCGACTGGCTCGCCGTTGGCGACCGCTCGAGTATTTTCTACTCCTCGACAGGCTCGGAATTCACGGGTTCTCGCCGCTTTGACTGGCTTGCGACTTGGGGCCCCGGCTCGAGCTTCGGCTGGACCATGGGCGAGTCCACGGCCATCCTTTCGCTACCCGTGTCTGACATTCCGTACACCATCTTCGATCCAGGGCAGATTACCCTTCAGTCCGGCGAGGAACACGTGCTTCGGCGCTGGTTTGCGGTGGGAGATGGGAGCGTAGAGTCTGTGAGGCAAACGCTTCTTGAGCGCCTCGAAGTAGACGCACCAACGCGCACCGCAACCATCCTGCTCGAGCCACCACTCGCTGGAAAAACTGTCGAGCTTTGGCAAGACGAAACGCCCGTGACTCTGGGTGTAACCGATGAAACCGGGGCGGTAGTCTTCGAACTCGCGCCCGGCACGTATAGTGCCAAGGTTCAGGGCTCGATTGGCGAAGGAAGCGTTGAAACCGACGTGGATTTGACCGAAGACGTCACCATCAACCTTGAGCCCCCTCGCGAACTCACCATCAATGTGACCGATCCAGCCGGCCCCGGCATAGCCCTCGTGCGTATTGCGGGTGGCCCGGAAAACCAAGCTCACGAAGCTTTCACCATGCCCGAAGGACTAAACGGTGTGCTGAGGTTGGAAGTGGTCCCAGGCACGTATTCTGTGCAGGTCACGCGCGGCATGGAGTACGAAATCTTCCAGAGCAGCGTTGAAGTTTCCGCAGACACCACAGTGGATGTGGAGCTGGTACAAAGCGTGCCAACGCCGGGGTGGATTGCCTCGGATTTCCATCAGCATATGGAGCCGAGCACCGATAGTCGAATCCACGTGCGCGACCGCATTTTGGACAATATCGCTGAAGGTGTAGAGTTTGCCGCTGCGACCGACCACGACGTGGTCACCGACCTCAGGCCAATTCTCAATGAGCTCGGCCTTGAAGATTATTTCTCTACCGTTCCCGGCATGGAGATCAGTCCAACCATCAGCCATGTGAACGTCTATCCCGCCATCCAAGACCGCTCGCTGCGTGGCAATGGCACCATCGAGCTTGCGTACATTGAGAACGACGAGGTCCAGATTCGTGGAATTCCTGAGATTTTTGCCGCGGCACGCGCCATGCCAAATGATCCCGTGGTCCAACTCAACCACCCCCGCGGAAGCTCAAGCCTCTTTGAGACGGCCGATTACGAGCCTGACCAAGACCCACGAACTTTCACACATGAACAATGGTCCACCGATTTCGACACCTTGGAGATCGTCAATCGTGTGGGCTCGACCTGCGCGCTCGTGGCCGATTGGTCTACCTTCCTCAACACCGGCTTGAAGAAGACGGGTCTTGGAAACTCGGACTCCCACTCGCTAAACGGTGATCCAGCCGGCTCACCGCGCAATTACTTGCCCATCGATGTGCAGATGCCCGGCGAGATTCAAGTCGATGATGTCACGGCAGCGCTTAAGGCAGGGCGGGCCATTGTGGCCTCACACGCGTTTATGACGCTCGGAGACGTGCTCCCTGGCGACACGCTGACCGGGGGCTCGCACACCTTCGATGTGCGGGTTCAAACGCCTTCATGGTCAAGCGCCACGCGCCTCAACGTGATCGTGAATGGACAAGTCGTTCAAGAGTTTGAATCCGATGGCAGCGGCCAGTTCGACTTCGATCAGGCCGTTGATCTGGAACTGACTCAAGATTCGTGGGTGATTTTCTTCGCCGTGGGTCCTCGCCCGCAGGGAACGCCCTATGGAAACCCCACCCTGGCTTTCTCCAACCCCGTCTACATCGACGTGGACGCCAATGGTTGGACAGCGCCGGGCGAGACGGGCACGCTTCCGGTGGTCGATGTCTCGGCCATCAATAATCCCGCATTTTGCGACTAATCGCCGCTTGTCTTTTGGCCCTTCGCCATTCATTTTAGGGCCGTTCGGTCCGACTGGTTTTCAGCGGACATCTCGCGCAAACCCTTGTTGCGTGTACCCCTAAGTTGGCGAGTAATAATGCATTTTCAAGAGTCTCAATATCAGTCGTGCCTCTATGGGGTGATCGATTCAGGCGTGGACCCAGTCGAAGAGCTTACGCGGCTTGTGGAGCTGAGGAATATCGTCTCTGGTACGCTCGGCGCCATGGGAACCCTAGAGAACGTGGTCCTCCTGACGCAGAAAGGAAAAGACTGGGAAGACTTCTCTCTGGGCGATGCCGTGTGCCGAATCGTGCACTTTAGAGGGAATATCGCGCGCGTAGGCTCCGAGCCAGCCTTGCGTGTGGAAGTCCTACTCAGTGTTGATGCCCCGGCTGGCCAACAACTGGTCTACGGCCACCTGAAGTCCGCTGACGTGGTGGAATTCGAGTACACCTTGACCGCGTTTGACGACCTTCACGCCGAACGCCGGCTCGATGCGGGTTTGTTGAGATTGGCCGAGATCAAGCCGAATCCTGCCTTCAATGCGCCAGCGGCAAAGAGCGAAGCTCCAAAACCGCCTCCAGAAACGCCTCAGAGGCCCGTTAGGGGCCCTGTTGAGCGAATTGCGGAGCCAAGGCTAGGTAAAGCTCCCGAACCCTCAGACGCGCCTTCTAAAGCGCGCGAGGTGGACCCGGATGAAGACCTCTCGGTGCCTACCGCGTCGTGGGCCGATGTGGTGCAAGCGAGCGCCGAGCCCTCAAAGACCAATCGCGCTGCAAAGAAGCCCATGCCTACGCCTAAGAGTAAGCGCGGGCTCGACCAGCTCGACGAAGCCGACGACGACCGAGCCCTTGTGGAACCCGGAGATATCTTGGATCATCCTACGCTTGGACGCTGCCGTGTGATGCGAATCGAAGACGAAGACTTCGCCCACATCCGCCTCGAGCGCGGTGGTATCCGAAAACTCGCCCTCGAAATCTGCGAGATTACGCATGTCGAGGAGAAGAGCGGACGTAATGTGTTTAAGGTCAAGATCAAGCGATGAATGCCGATGAAATCAGAGCCCGTCTGGGATTGTTGAAGCCCGAACCGCGGCTTGATTTCAAATTCGAAGGCCTTACGGACCTAGCACAATCAGCCGTGCTCATCCCTCTGAGAGACGGTCCACACGGCCCCGAGCTCGTGCTTACAAAACGCTCCGAGGCTCTGAGAAAACACGCCGGTCAAATCTCGTTTCCGGGCGGTCGTAGAGACCCTGAGGACGTCGACTTGGCGGCCACAGCTCTGCGCGAGGCCTGGGAGGAACTTGCCATTCAACCCGAGGACGTGCGGCTCTACGGAGCACTCTTGCGGCTTCCAACGGTTACCGGCTTTAACGTGACCGCGTTTGTTGGGGAATTGCCGCATCCGTACACGCTCACGCCAAATCCGGCCGAGGTCGCACATACGATTATCGCGCCGATTGAAGCCCTGCTCGACCCGGCCATCTACACACGTGAGCGCCACGAATGGCAGGGAAAAGTTTTTGATATGCACGCCTTCGATTTTGAGGGACACAATATCTGGGGCGCTACAGGCTTCATGATCTACGAATTCCTGAAGTTTTTGGAGATGATGAAATGAAAGTTGTTTTGGGAGTTACAGGGGGAATCGCAGCGTACAAGGCGGCTGAGCTCGTCAGGGCGCTGACCAAGAGGGGCGACGAAGTGCGCGTCATCATGACCGCGTCGGCCACCGAATTCATCACCCCACTCACCCTTCAGGTGCTCTCGGGAAATCCAGTAGGTACAACGCTTTTTGACCCGACCTACGAGTCTGAAATAGGCCATATCGAGATCGCGCGCTGGGCCGACGTGATTCTTGTGGCACCGGCCACCGCCAACACCATCGCCAAGATCGCCGCCGGAATGGCGGACGACCTCCTGACCACCGTGATACTCGCCACCCGTGCACCCGTGGTGATTGGCCCGGCCATGAACACCGAGATGTTCAGAAACAAACTTGTTCAGCAGAACCTAACCAGGTTGCGCGATGCCGGAATTCACGTGGTGGACCCAGATTCCGGGGAGCTCGCCTGCAAAGAGGTAGGGCAGGGCAGACTGCCCGATGCGTGGGTGCTTTTAGACGCCCTGGATAACGTCTTGACGCCCAAGGTTTTGGCCGGAAAACACGTGGTGATTACAGCCGGACCAACCCGAGAACACGCAGACCCTGCGCGATTTATCTCGAATCCGTCTACTGGCAAGATGGGGTTCGCGCTGGCTTCAGCCGCGCGTCATATGGGCGCTGAGGTGACCGTGGTGAGCGGGCCCGTGAGCCTTGTGACCCCGCCTGGCGTGTTTCGAATCGACGTCACGACCGCCCAGGAGATGTTTGACGCCACAATGCGCGCGGCGCCTAGCGCTGATATGGTGATTTGCACGGCGGCTGTAGCCGACTTCAGACCCGCTACTTCCGGGGACCGCAAATTGTCTAAGGCTGAGCTCGGACAGACATGGGAGCTCGAGCGAAATCCGGACATTTTGGCGACGCTTGGAGAGCGTTACGGCGTGGACCAAGACGAAGGCCCAATCATCGTTGGTTTCGCCGCACAAACCCATGACGTGCTTGAGCTCGGACGAGAGAAGATGCTCAAAAAGAAGGCGCACGCGTTGGTGGCGAACAAGGTCGGTGGGCCGGATTCGAGCTTTGGCGCCGACGAATCAAGCGCATACGTCATCAAGCCGGACTCGCACCGTGAACTGCCACGTGCACCAAAGGCAGAGCTCGCACGGCAAATACTGGAAATCATCTCTCTACACGCGGACGGCCGATGAATCACGAGATCCAAAAGCAGGCTCCGGGAGCACTCGACCCCAGCAACTTTGACCAACGCGCGGTGGAACTTGCTCGTGAACTCCACGACGTGCGCGGACAGAGTACTTTCAACCAGGCATTCAAGGGCTTTGGGCTCGCGCTCAAGACCGTGAAGTACCTCTTTAAGACGCCCGCGCTTTGGCCGTCGGCAGCCATCCCCGCCATCATCACGAGCCTTCTCTTTGTGGGCGGTGCGGGTACCTTGCTCTATTTCAGCGGCGATATCTTCGCCACCATGTTTACCCAGCCCGACTCCTGGTGGGTTGCGCTCTGGTGGGTGGGCCGAGTCCTCTGGACCGTACTCACCGTGGGCATCGCGTACCTTTTTGCGGTGGTATTCGGCGCCATCTTGGCCGGTCCTTTCAACGATATTCTCTCTCAACGCATCGAGCGGCGAGTGAGGGGCGAGGCGGTTTTGGGCGCCGACGACTTGAAGGCGAATATCCGCGGGGTGATTCGTGGAGCCCTCCACTCGATTGGCAACCTCGTCATGCTCGGCGTGCTCATGGTCCCCATCCTCGCCCTGAACCTGATTCCCGGCATTGGGAGCTTGGTCTCGAGTGTACTCAGTCTGCTCGTCTCCTCCCATTTCCTGGCCTTCGAGTTCATGGACTGGTCTCTGGAGCGCCGCGAGTACGGCTGGCGTCAGAAGTGGCGTGTCATCTTTGATGAACGGCCCATCGCCCTCGGCTTCGGCCTCGGCGCGAGCCTTCTGATGTGGGTGCCCATCATCAACTTCGCCGCAATGCCCGTCAACGTCATCAGCGGCACCATGCTCGCCCTTGAGCTCGACGAACGCAAAAGCGGCTAGAACCATGCGAATCATCTCCTTAGTACCTTCCCAAACCGAGCTCTTGGCCGATCTCGGCCTAGACGACGAAGTGGTGGGCATTACCGACTACTGCGTGCACCCCGCCGACTGGCTTCAAAAGAAGCAGAGTATCGGCGGAACCAAACGTGTGAAAGTAGACCGAGTCCGCGAGCTCAAGCCAGATTTGGTCATCGCCAACAAAGAAGAGAATGTCCGCGAACAAGTTTTGGAAATCGCGGAATTCGCCCGCGTAGAAGTCACAGATGTGGTGGACCTACCTTCGGCGCTGCAAATGATTCAAGACGTAGGCCAATGGGTAGGCCGAGAAGAACAAGCAGCCGCCTTGGTGACTGAAATTCAAACCGCCTTTCAAGACCTAGAATCTAGGCCGAAATCTGGCGAGCGCGTCCTTTACCTCATCTGGCGAAAACCCTACATGAGCGTGGGCCACGACACCTTCATCCACGACATGATTTCGCGCGCTGGCTGGCAAAATGTGTGCGCGGACCAAACCCGCTATCCATCCCTCAGCGCCGAAGAAATTCGCGCCCTAAACCCCGACCGCATCTTGCTCTCGAGCGAACCTTTCCCCTTCACAGAATCCCATTTTGCGGAGTTCGCCGAAATCTGCCCAGACGCCCAAATCCAAATCGTGGATGGCGAGGCGTTCTCCTGGTACGGCTCCCGCCTGAAATGGTTCAGCGTTTAATTGAATGCAGGATGACAGTAGCCCAACGGCGCACAAGAGAGTCCGTCAAAGCAGTCGGCGGCGGTATTACAAGCATGTGTGCAGATAGGGTCACCTCCCCCGAGCGGTTCGCAACGTTGGCCACCATGAGGACAGTCTGCATTGCCGTTTGGACACGACTGACCAAAGCCTGCGAGCGCCTCTGGTGTGACGACGTCCCCTGAGATCGTGCACACGGTTGCGCTGTTCCCGTCGATAGTCGCGACGCCCTGCTGTCCACCACCGAACTTCGGAGGGCAGGTGCCGTTGTACTCCGGCATGCAGTAGTTCCCGTGAGGACCCCCTTGGTAGTTTACGGGAACGCAATAGCTATTCCCATGGCAGTGTGAATCTGAAACACACGGTTGTAGATCCATTGCAGCGCCGATCTCGGCATCTGTACAGCTATACGTGAGCGGGTCACAAGCATCGCCATCGCAACCTTCGTCTTCTTGGCCCGGGAAACATTCAATACAGAATCCTGGGTTGTCCGGATTGTAAACACAGAAGCTCATATCCAGATGTGAACAATCAGACGCCCCCTCGCAAGCCACGCACATGCCAGAAGTTTCGTCGCACCTTGAAGCGAATTGATCCGTGCAATCTGAGTTGGTTAGACACTCTACGCATCGGTTGTCCTGTGTAGTTGCCCCATCAAGGCAAGCCAAGTCGTCACTACAATCGTTGTCTCCGAGACACTCAACACACGATTTGGTGTTGGTATCGCAGACGCCGTTCGCGCACTCGTTGTTGGTGAGGCATTGCACACATGTGTCGGTGGCGACGTCACAGATGGGTGTTTGTCCGCCACACGTATTACCACATGGTATGTGCATGTCCGGTTGCCCTTCGTCAGGCATGCCCATATCACCAATACAGCTCAGTGGTGCCTCACAAAGAGTCGATATCTGGTCCTCCCCGCACACCTTGGCACCAGCTTCCTCACAACCCTCTACGCTACATGCCATGCCGACATCGTGGTCTTCGTCCACCTCACCATCACAATCATTATCCACCCCATCACATAGCTCGATCCCGCCTGCGCTAACTTCGCACGTATTTGAAGGCGTAGTGTTGTTGGTGTTGGTGGCGGGAGGATTTGAATCCTCGGAACAGCCGGTGGTCAGCGCTGCGATTCCAACCAAAAGTATCGTTCCCAACCACGAGGCGAGTCTGTCTTGATGATTCTGTAAGTGCTTAATGTTCATAGGTTTTGTGTCCCTTCAAGGTCAATTCTTCCAACCAAAAGTGCTCACCCCTTCGTACTGCTCAACGACAGTAGTCATCACCCTGAAGCGGGCTGAAACAACTAGTCGCTAGCTTGCAATCTAGGTCGCAACTCCAATACGAGGCCCATGCGCGAGGCGTGTGGGCGATTTTTCGTGTGGTTGGTATTCATGAGTCTTGGCGCTCCCATCAAGGCATTCTGCGAAACAAAAAGTCATTTATGGTCGACAATACTTTGCACCTGGATTTCCTTGACATGTAGCGCCTACCTCGCAGTCTACATCCCCACCACATGCGTAGGTGCAGCGGTTGATGGGTGGTATTGCACTTTCGTTAAAGACTCTACAAATGCTGCCGATCTCGGGGCAGTCTGTCGCTTCGGTTGCGGGAGTACATGGTTCAAAATAGTCATTAATGGCTTCCGGGGTGGTGTTTGCTTCATTGATCATGCAAACAAGCCCTTGGACGCCATTGACAGAAGTGCGATTGCTCGGACCGATTCCATAGGGTTTCGGGCATTCGCCCTGTGTGTAAGTCGGCATGCAGTAGTTTCCATGGGGTGCCCCCATGTAGTTAAGGGGGATGCACGCATTTCCTGTGGCGCATTGCGTATCGGAGACACAGGTTTGAAGTTGTTGAGTCTGGCCTATGGGTAGGTTTGTGCAGGAATAGGTCGTCGGATCGCAGACATTACCCGCACAATCGGTGTCTTCTGACTCGGTGGTGCACTCACGGCATGTTCCTGCCACGCATTGTCCGAGGTCTTCTAGGTGGCTGCAGTCGGCATCAGCTGCACAAGGCGCACACTCATTCGACGCACTGCACAAGGAGGCTTCAGCGGTTAAACACTGAGCATTTCCTCTGCACTCGACACAGGCGTTATCCTGTGTGTCGTTCGCTTCGAGGCAGACGCCCTCGGTGCAATCTTCGTCGCCGAGACACTCAACGCATGAATTGGTGGAGGTATCACAGACGCTGTTGCCGCACTCGTTGTTGGTGAGGCATTGCACACAGGTGTCTGTGTCGACGTCACAGATGGGTGTTTGTCCACCACATGCATTATCACATGGCTGGCTCTGGTCGGGTTGGCCTTGGTCTTCAGGGATATCCACGTGGCCCATATCGCCCACGCAGCTTAAAGGGCTCTCACAGCGAGTCGAGGTTTGATCATCGGCGCAGACCTGTGTGCCGGCCTCGTCACATCCTTGCACACTACACGGCTCGCCGACCTGATAATCCTCGTCCACATCACCGTCACAATCATTGTCGAGGCCATCACAGATCTCGATGCCACCGGCGGTAATCGTGCACGTACCGGTATCGTTATTGGTGGTTGCCGGGGGATTTGAATCATCGGAGCATCCAGGGGCCATCGAGAGGATAGCGCCGCATAGGATGGCGAGGCACACCCGAGAGGTGTGTGGCCGAGTTTTCGTGTGGTTGGTATTCATAAGTCGTTGCGTTTCCTCAAATCAAACACGGCCCTAAGTGCTATTGTGGCCGGCAGTATTTTGAGCCAACCGGTCCACAAACGGCACTTCCGACGCAATCACTGGGTCCGTCACACGCGTAGGTACAGCGGTTGGTTGTTGCCTGCATGTTAAGCAATCTGCAGATTCCTGCATCCCCCGGACAATCGTTGTCGTCCGTACAGACCGTTTCATAGGCGTTGATCGCCTCAGGGGTGGTGTTGGCTTCTTTGATCATACACACGTCAAACTCGACACCATTCACAGAGGTTCTAGAGCGCCGGTCCGCTCCATATGGCTTTGGACACGGTCCACTGTCCATCACATAGATGGGCATGCAGTAGTTTCCATGGGGTGCACCCATGTAGTTAAGGGGAATGCACGCATTTCCTGTGGTGCATTGTGTATCGGAGACACAGGTTTGAAGTTGTTGAGTCTGGCCTATGGGTAGGTTGGTACAGGTGAAAGAGGACGGGTCGCAGACATTACCCCCACAATCGTCATTCTCAGTTTCGGTGGTACACTCGTGGCAAGTGCCTGCGACACACTGGCCGAGGTCTTCTAGGTGGCTGCAGTCGGCATCTACTGCGCAAGGTGCGCACTCATTTGCAGCGCTACACAAGGATGCCTGCGCGTCTAAACACTGCGCATTTCCTCTGCACTCGACACATGCGTTATCTTGTGTGGTATTCCCTTGGAGGCAGACGCCCTCGGTGCAATCTTCGTCCCCGAGGCACTCGACGCACGATTTAGCGTTGGTATCACAGACGCCGTTCCCGCACTCGTTGTTGTTGAGGCATTGCACACATGTGTCGGTGGCGACGTCACAGATGGGTGTTTGTCCGCCACATGCACTATCACAGGGTGTACTCTGGTCGGGCTGGCCTTCATCTTCAGGCATATCCGCTTCAGGCATGTCTTCTACAGGGCCATCATCGCCGCCCATATCGGACACCGGTAGGTCGATGTCCATATCCTCAACTGTGTTGCAGTAGGAGTAAGTTGGGTCGTGCGCGCAACACGTCTCCACATGTTCGGCCTTTGGACTTGCACAGTCGTCGCGCGTTTCATCGCTACACGACGCAGAGAGGGCCAGGGTAATCATTGCGAATAAAATCAAAATTTTGGCGTTCATTCATCCCCCTAAAACATCGGGAAGGTGTGTTATTGTGTCGTCAGTGTATAGAAGAACTGAGAATTCGAATCAAGTCAAGATTTTGGCGCAAAAATTTGGGCAACAACAAAAATTCAGGCTTGACAGAATTCTGACGCTCCGGTTTTCTCAAGACTCAACTTTGTGGACCCGCAGAATGGTGGGGGATGATTAAGCACGCAACAATTTACGCCGTATTCGTCTTGGCCCTAAGCTCAACCGCCTTTGCACAAGGGGCGGGCTCGGAGCATTTTGAGAAGGCCAAATCTTCCTATGAGGCTCAAAACTACGAGGCTGCGATGCTCAGTCTTGAGCAAGCCTTGCGAGCTGAAGAGAGCCCACAATACCTCTATTGGCGCATCAAAACACTACAGGCCATGGGTGAACATGCCCACGTGCTTGAGCTGATCGACCAAAATCGCGATGCGTTGCTCACGGCGCCTGAAGGCGGAGAACTCCACTTGATGGAGGAGCGCTCTCGCCGTGAGTTGGACAAGCAAAAGGAGATCAAGACCGTGGAGCCACCCGTGGTCATCACCCCCGAGCAGCGTACGACGCTGAACACCGTGGGACCGATCGTGCTCGGGGTCGCCGGGCTTGGTCTCGCGCTTGGCTCGATCCCTTTTTGGCAGGCTGAGTGTGAACTTCAAGTCAACAATGTCTGTCTTGAAGAGGGCGATCCGCAATACGGGCTTGCGATAGGTTTAAGCGCAGCCGGAGCACTCGCCATCGGTGGTGGCGTTGCGTGGTGGATTCTCGGAACACCCGAAGAACCGGCGCCCATGAGCCTTAACGTGTCTCCCTTTGGTTTAAGGGGGCAGTTTTGAAGATTCTGATTTTCCTTTCACTTTTTTTTCTCTCGGCATCTGCTCACGCTCAGGGACGAATCGCGGTCCTCCCGCTCGATGATACCGAAGGCTCCACCTCGGTAGCCACGCGAATGGCAGAGCTCTTAACAGCTGGCGGAAGAGACGTGGTCTTCGGCGACCCAGTCTTCCAGAGAGTATTGGAACACCGAGTCGAGCCCGATCCTGATGCTGCCGCAGAATTCTCCGGGATCTCCGAGCAAATTGCATCAGGTATCAACCAGTTTTTCTATGCGGGAAACGAAGACGCGCTCAAAATCCTCTCGCCCGTACTTCAAAAGGGCATCCAACACTTCGACTACGTCGTGACGCGTCCAGACCTCATTGCCCAACTCTACGAAGCTTCGCTTATCATGGTCAGGGCATACAAAGGGCTCAAGCGCGAAGATGACATGAAGACCACGGCCACGCTGCTCGCGCGCTATTTCCCGATGATGGCCCCAAACCTCAAGAGCTCGCCGCCTGACATACTTGCCTTGATGAAGGATACCAAGGCTGAACTCTTGGAAACTCCGGGCTCGCGCGTGGGTATCGAATTGCGTGAAAACCGCGAATGCCGTCGCTACCTCAATGGCACCCAGATCAAGGAAGGCGCCTATCCTGTAGCTCCCGACTCCGACGTATTCCTCTATATCGAGTGCGAAGGCCAGCGAAGCCCCGTCTGGAGACTCAAAGTCCCTGCCGGAAAGTCCGTGGTGGTTCCGCTATCCACCAAAGAAATCGACTCACTCGTGATGGGAGACGACTCGTTTGAAGCCCGAAGAAGTGCCGAAGAAGTGATGGCCGCAGTCGCATTCTGGGGCGGATTTGATGAGGTTGTGGGGCTAAGGCAGCCTGCGACTATGAATACCGCGCCCACGCTTTTCGGGCACATGAAACAGGGGCGTGTGACCTGGACCGAGACGCGCGACACGCCAGCGTTCGTCGGATTCGTAGAACAGACTTTCGCTGTGAGTGTGGACGCGCCAGCAGCCGAGGACGATTCGGGTTCCACCAATTGGTCCGCTATCGCCCTCACATCGGGTGGAATCGTGCTCGCCGGCGTGGGAGGTGCACTGATTTACCTTGGGCACGGCGAGGCTCAGGATTTGATTTGTACGGGTTTTACCACCGAGAGTGCTTCCGGTTGTGATTCGGGGACAGCCGACTTCATCAGCGAAGACGAATTCAACGACCGAAAATCCAAGGCCAACCTTTACTCTGTGGGCGGAATCTCGCTGGTGGGCGCGGGGCTCGGGCTCGCCGTTTGGGGCATTTATGGCTTGGTGGCCGGCGATGATGAAGCTGAAGCGAGTCGCCTAACCCCCACGGCCGACGGTTTCGTCTGGAGGTTCCAATGAAGTTTCTCCTCGTGTTGCTTTGCGCTCTCTTGGGCGCCTCTTGTTACACCTTCGAGTACGACCCTCCTGGTGGGGAAGTTCCCGATATGAACGAGCCAGACGAGAGCGAGCCAGATATGCCGGTCGAGGAGATGCTCCCTATCATCACCATCACGCTACCGAGAGATAATGCTCAAGTAACGAGCCCTGTCAGGCTCGTGGCCGTGGCGGCCGATGTCGACCAAAACGATATCTCAAGCGGAATTGTTTGGCTTCAGAATGAGACTCCGTTTAAAACGGGAAGTGATGTCACACATGAATTCCCCGTGGGCGAACACACGGTAAGTGCCCGCGCAACTGACTCAAAAGGCCGCACAGGCGAGTCGTTTATCACCTTTGAAGTGATCGGAAATTAAGTAGGTAACGTATGAATACTCGATTGAACCGCTCGTTTGCTTTGATTGTACTTGTCTCGGCGTTCGTTGCCTGTGGAGATGATGGTCCCTCGACTCAGCAGCCTCAAAACAATGGGCAAAACAACATCAATAATTCCAACAACGAGTCGAATAACGAGTCCACGCCTACGCCGGACCCCAATTGCGTGGTCACCAAGGCCGGCGTTGAGGTCTGTGACCGAATCGACAACGACTGTGACGGTGAGGTGGACGAAGGTTTTGAGCTCGGAGAGGCCTGCACGGCTGGCGTCGGGGCATGTCAGGCCGAGGGTGTGACCGTGTGCGGTGACGACGAAGTTTCCGTGGCGTGTATTGCCCAAGAGGGAACGCCCGAGCCCGAAGTTTGCGACGAAATCGACAACGACTGTGATGGCGAGGTCGACGAAGACTTCGACTTGGGCGAGGCGTGCTCAGCTGGGGAGGGTGCGTGTCTCAATGAAGGCACCATCGTGTGTCAGGACGACGGCACGGCCGCATGCAGCGCCGTTGCCGGCGAAGAGGGCGGCACCGAGTTGTGCAACGACTCGGACGACGATTGTGATGGTGAGGTGGACGAAGGTTTTGACTTAGGCACTGAGTGCACTGTGGGTGTGGGCGCATGTGTTGCCACGGGAGCCTTGGTCTGCGCCGAAGACGGCACCACAACTTGCAGCGTCTCACCTGCCACGCCTCCTGAGGCTGAAGAGATGACGTGTGATGGAATCGACAATGACTGTGACGGCGAGGTGGACGAAGGCTGTGATGACGACGGGGATAATTATTGCGACGAGTCGATGACGGTGGTGGGCAACCCCGCCGTGTGTATCTTAGGCGGGAATGACTGCAACGACACGAACTCGGCCATCAACCCGGGTGCCGCCGAAGTTTGCGATAACGTCGATAACAACTGCGATGGAAATATTGACGAGAACGCTACGGACGCGACGGTCTATTACTTAGATTGTGATGGCGACGGATTTGCGAGTGGAACGATTGGCCGGTTCTGTTCGGCTCCAGCAGCTTCCACGGCGCGTGCACAATGCAATAACGCCAGCACCGCTACTTGGCGAACGACCAATGGCAACGACTGTCAGGATTCGGACCCCGACGCCTACCCCGGTCAGACTTCCTACTTTGCTGATGGAATGAACCCGCCGCCGAGCGCGACGCGAACCCACGACTACAACTGTAACGGGACCAACGAACATCTCTATACCGTGACAAATCGCTCCGGGCAAAATTGCGTGGCTGACCGCTTTAGGTCTTCGTGTATTCCGAGGGACGGCGTGGAGGGATGGGCCGGAAGTTTGCCCGCTTGCGGCACTTCTGCCGCGTATTCGACGTGCTCCTTTACGTACAATCAGATTCTTCAAGAGTGTGAGGGAACCCGCACTTCGCAAACAAGGACTGCCGTGTGTCGATAGACATTGGCGCCAAAAAATTGACTTGATTCAAGTTTTCGAGTCACCTATAAATTGACGACACAATAACACACCTTCCCGATGTTTTAGGGGGATGAATGAACGCCAAAAATTTAATTTTACTCGCAACAATTACCCTGGGTTTGGCTGCATCTTGTGGCAATGAGAATGAGGGGCGCGACGTCTGCCTTTAAGCCAGTCCTCCCATTGACCTATGCTGTGCGGACGATCTTCAATTAATGGCGCCCAGGTCAGCGTGTGTATGATTAATGGTGGGTCAACAACCCCGGAAGCTGTTAATCCTTACTTCACAATCCATACAGACGACGACGACGATTGCCCGCGAGATGCTGGAATCTGTAGAGTGTTTGATCCTGGCACCAATCCACCAACCACCGCTTGCACCTACGGTTGTGTTGCAGAGCGAGATTGTCGCACCGGCGCCTTCTGCGGTCCAGTCGGACAAGAGTACTGCCGGCCACAATAAACCGAAAAAGGTTAAGTGATTTGAGGTAACATTTACGCCGGTGGCTTTGGCAACAACCGAATCTAACGATTCCAACCTAACATTCGAATAACCCGCCGCAATCTTGCGCAATGAGTGCCGGCGGAATCGAATTTCTACGATTGCCAGATGGATTAAAGACTTGACCTGCAGGCATTTTTAGGGTGCACTTCGTGTTCGAAATCTAAGTAACCCACGATCTTTGGGGGGAATCCAAGCTGTTGAATTCTCCCAGGACGTAAGCGTGAATGAAGGGGAGCAGCATGACAAATTGGACCAATAGAAACCTGATAATCTCCGGAGTGTTGAGTCTTTGTTTGAGCGGTTGTTCGGGGGAGACCAAATCACCTGAGAATGGCTCTGGCACGACCAACAATCCGGAAGAATGCAAACTGACCGCAGGTGGTATCGAGCTGTGCGATGGTCTCGACAACGACTGTGATGGTGAAGTTGATGAAACTCATGATGTCGGTGAGGTTTGTCTGGTGGGGGAAGGCGAATGCGAAACCCCTGGTGTAAAGGCTTGTGCTGACGACCAAGTGTCCACAATCTGCAATCTCACGGAGCAACCTCCTTCCGGGTGCGACTTGTCTACAGCCTGCATCGGTGAGGGCGAGTCATGTGAGATCCAAGAAGGAGATTGTCGGTCCAACGGTGTCATTCGGTGTGACGGCAGCCAAAGTTTCTGTGATGCGGTACCTAGCCTTTTTTGTGAAGGGGAATGCAGGGAAGAAGTCTGGTTTAACTCCACTCAAAATTGTGGAACATGCGGGAACGCGTGTGAGATGGGTCAAGTGTGTGACCAAGGAAATTGTGAGTGTCCGTCAAATCAGGTCCTTTGCGGAGGAAGTTGTAGGGCGCCGGAGTTTTTCCTTTCCAACTCGGAAAACTGCGGGGTTTGCTCCAATATCTGTGACACTTTATGTGATGAGGGCGAGTGTGTTGGGGCAACCGATGTGGCATTGGGCGAGGAGCACGCTTGTGCGCTGATTTCAACAGGGCGCGTTTATTGTTGGGGCAGCAATGACTTCGATCAACTTGGCTACGACGGTCCCGGATCTCCTACACCTGTCCTCGTGGAGGGATTGACTGATGTTGTTAGTATCAATGCGGGTCGCAATTACACTTGTGCATTGGATACCAGCGCCGTCTTGCGGTGTTGGGGATCAAACGAAAGTGGTGCTTTGGGAACTGGAATTGGGGGTTCGACGAGTGACCACGTGCCACGCATGGTAGCGTCAGGCGTAGACTCCTTTTCTTGTGGCGCCTCCCATGCCTGCGTTCTAATCGACGGCCAAACAAGTTGTTGGGGGGCCAATGTCGACGGCCAGTTGGGTATTGGTAACACGGATACTCAGTTTTCTCCGATGGAGGTAACAGGGCTTTCCAACGTATTGGCAGTTAGTGCGGGAGATGACCATACATGCGTGATCGAGGACCTTTTCGACGGAATTGTTAAATGCTGGGGAGCAAATGGCTTCAACAAACTCGGCGATCAAAGCAATCCTCCGGTTGAACAAAGGACGTCTCCTGGATCGGTCTATAGCATTGCTAACATAAAGGCCGTGGCGGCTGGGGACGAGTTAACGTGCATGATATCTGCCGACGTCGCGTTCGGGACCAGCTGTATCGGAATGGATTTCAACCAGTTTTTCGAGTTTCCTACAGAGATTACTACTCTCGATATCGCCGAGTTCTCGATTGGCAAGACGACCCGGTGTTTTGTAACTGTGTCTGACCAACTTTATTGCTGGGGCGAGTTTGCAGGTGGTGGTTCCGCCCAAACACTGATGCAGCCCACCCTCAACACAGAGGTGCCCAATGCCACACGTGTGGACGCTGGTTCTGGGGGCGCTTGTGCTATCGATTCTGAAGGAAGGCTTTACTGCTGGGGGCGAAACTCAAGCGGGCAATTGGGAGATGGCACTTATGTTTCGAGTGCAAGCGCAAAAAAGGTAGAGTTCTCTGGCTCCAATTGACTGCCCTGCGAATGCGGCGTAACGGTTTGGAATGCAGAAATTACTATTTTTGGTTGTTGTTCTTTTGGGCACCGGTTGTGTGGCCCATGTGTTTTCACCGCCTGCCAAGATTGGTGGGCTTGAGGGAGCGAATGCGCTCAAGAGTGGGGAAACGCAAGTCGGCGGCATGTTCCTCACGCAGCAGGAGTCGTTCGACCCGAGCATTTTGGGTGGCGCGCTTCGCGCCCGTCAGGGGCTCGGTAGTGGCTTGGAAATTGGGGCAGAGTTTGCGTTGGGGCAAATCGATGCGGATTACGAGCCCATCGATGAAGACCTGAGTCCGCTCTTTTTCACCGGCCATGTCGGTGGAAAGTACACCATCTTGGAGGACTATATCGCCCTTCGCGGCGGCGTAGGTGCCGGCACCAGCGATGCCGGCCAATTCATTAGCCCAGACCTCGGCATCGTGCTCGCCCTAGAAAACCCAGTGCTCGTGCCGGCGATCAATGTCTCGGGGTTTCTGAGTCAACCCGTGAACGCTCAAGAGATCGACTTTACACCTATCGGAGAAGAGGCGGGGACTTTCCGGCAAACCCCTCAGACCTCGTACGGGGTGCTCTGGTCACTAGGTTTGCGCGTACCCCTTCAGGTCTCTCCCGGCGTTAAGATTGAGCCATGGGGCGGCTTCTCAGGCACGTACATCATGGATGCTGACCGCGACGCGCATTTTGTGGGATTCTTGAGCGGTGTAGACGTCACCTTCTAGCTCTTTGGACCTTTGACGGCTCCCAACCGCTTGGTCCGAGCCTTCGAAAACGCTTTCCACCAATGGGTCGCGCGTTCCTCATAAAGCTCGCGCTTATGCGCATCCATCGACTCCAAAATGATCTCCACCATACGCGGCTGATAGAGACGGACCGTGCCGTCGTCCACCGGAAGCACAATCTCGCGTGCGACCAATGCCCCGAGTGAAGTGAGGTCCAGGCAAATCGAGCGGATGAGCTCTTCGGGCGCACCATCCCCGGCAATCGAAATCGCGTAGAGAATGTCGCGCTCCTTGCTCGGCAGCCGCACAAAACGCCTGAAGTACATGCGCGCGAGCCTGTCGGGTACCGGGATATCCTTCCAGACGTCCACGTTCGCGTCCGGCTTAAACTCCCACATGCCATCGCGCCGCCAGATAAGGCCGAGCTCCATGCCGTAGCGCACCAATTCCGCCACCACAAAAGGGTTTCCCTGTGACTGCCGGATCACAAAGTCCAGATGCCTCTCGGGCACGGTTTTAAGGGCGAGCATGGAGCGAAGCATGAGCTCGACGTCCGCGCGGGTGAGCTCTTTGAGGTGTAGTGAAAGGTCCACGGGCATATCAGCGAAGGCCGGCGTCTCCGGGTCATCACTTCGCATACTCAAAATCACGCTCATACCCGGAATCGGCGCGCCAGCCAGCGCCACAATCGCGTGAATGGAGTCGTCGTCCAGATTCGGTGCGTCATCAAACACGATCACGAGCGGCTTTTCTTTGACGGCACGCACCAGCACGCTTCGCATCCACTCGACGTAGGTCGGGTCGTGAATCTGGCTCAGATCCAGCGCTTCAAATGCCGATTGCCTCTCAAAACTGATTCGATCCCACGCGCGCTCCACCGCGGTCCGTGCCCCGCGACTTTGCACCACTACAATCTGGGTGCGTTCCTGCGCGTCGCGCACCAGCTCTTGAAGGAGCCGGGTCTTCCCGATCCCCGCAATCCCCTTCACTGTGGCCAGTAGTGACTTGCCCTGGGCGGTTCCGCGCAGGAAATCTCGGAGCTGGTCGAGCTCCGCGGCACGTCCGGTAAACATTGGGTGGTAGATATACGACGCGGGCTTGTACTCAGGGGCAGGCATGCCGAGGATCTCGCGCATTTCGAGGTCCACATCGAATGCAAATCCAGGGCGGTCCCGCGGCGCCTTGGCCAGGAGTCGGCCTACGAGGCGGTCGAGCGAGGCGGGCACCTCCGGGTTGAAGTCGCGTACTGACGGAATCGGCTCCTCCACATGCGCCGTATACATGGCGATGGCAGTGCGCGCGCGATAGGGGAGCATGCCCGTGAGCACCTCGAAGAGCGTTCCGCCAAGGGCGTACATGTCCGCCCTCGCGTCCACTGCTTCGCCCACTTGTTGTTCCGGCGGGGCGTAAGCAGGCGTAGCGCCCACGTCAGTCGAGTCCGAGAGTTCTTCGCGATCAATGATTCCCGTCAGCTTTCCGGCTACGCCAAAATCCAAGAGGACCGCACTATGGTCGGGGCGAACGAGGATGTTTTCGGGCTTAATATCGCGGTGGATGACTCCGACAGCGTGAATGGCGTTGAGCCCGCTCAGGACGTCGCAGATCACAGGCATGAGCTCGCGCCAGTTCTTGACGCCCGCAGGCTCGGCTGCGGGGCCTTTCCCAACAATATTTGTGGACAAAAGCGAGGCGTCGACCACCGTTTCCATAGTCTCACCGTCGATCATATCGCGGAGCGAGATGCCCTCGATAAACTCCATGGCGTACCAGGGTTGCTCCTCGTCCAAACCCTCGTCGAAGAATCGCACAATATTTGGATGGTGCAGGTCGCGAAGAAGCGTCACTTCGCGGCGAATGGCCTCAATACGGGATGGTCCAAGGTCCTTCAGGCTCTTGACCGCAACCTGCTCTCCACGCGGCCCCTCCGCCAGATAAACGCGGCCCATACCACCACTTCCAAGCTCGCGGATTACTTTGTACGGGCCATATGAGAGCACAACGATCTCCGAATCTTCAACTTTTGACTTAAGTCTACAATACAATCCTACCGAGTTGACAGTACGAAGAGTTTAAAACAATATTCATCGCGAGTTCGCGGGTGTAACTCAGTGGTAGAGTGTCAGCTTCCCAAGCTGAAAGTCGTGGGTTCGACCCCCATCACCCGCTTTTTTCCTCCCTCCCTCGGGCGAAACACACAGAACATGTCAACTTCAGAATCAAAGGGCGGCCTGCTCTTTGCCCTCGGTGCGTACCTGATGTGGGGAGTCTTTCCGATCTATTGGAAGTTCCTGATCGATATCCCCGCGCTGAACATTTTGGCGCATCGCATGGTCTGGTCGCTGGCGTTTCTCCTGGTGCTATTGACCGTTCGCTCACGCTGGTCGTGGATTTCAAAGCTCAACCGCAAGGTGGTCTTTGCGTATTTTGGTGCGTCGCTCTTCTTGGCAGCTAACTGGGGAACGTATATCTGGGCGGTCAATGCCGGGTTTGTGGTGGAGACCGCGCTCGGCTACTTCATCAATCCACTCATCAACGTGGTTTTCGGCGCATTGGTGCTGGGCGAGCGGCCGCGCAAGGGGCAGTGGATAGCCATCTTGTTGGCGGCGATGGGTGTCTTCCATCTGGCGTTCCTCTATGGGCAAGTGCCGTGGATCGCTCTGATTTTGGCCAGCACCTTTGGACTCTACGGGCTGATCAAGAAGATGTCGCCGCTCGGCGCGCTCGAGAGCGTGACGCTCGAGTCCGCGCTCCTCTTCATTCCGGCGCTTGGCTTCATCATCTGGTCTGAGATGGAGCACTCGTACTTCCTGGGCGGGGACGGGCTCACGCAAACCTTGCTGGCGCTATCTGGTGTGGCGACCATGCTGCCGCTCCTATGCTTTGCGGCTGCCGTTCGCCGCCTGACGCTCACCGTCTTGGGGGTCATGCAATACATCGCCCCGACGCTACAATTTCTGATTGGGGTCCTTCTCTACAACGAGCCCATGGACGCCACGCGCCTGGTGGGCTTCATCCTGATTTGGACTGCGTTGGCGGTCTTTAGTGTCGAGGGTATCTTGACGAGGCGAGCCAGAATGGCCAAGCAGGAGGCCCTCGTTGACCAAGGTCAAAACATGGTTTAGATCTTAAGCCATGTCATCCATTCCAAGCATTCGCGTCGATTGCACACAGTGCAAGCAGTCGTTCTGGATAAAGTTAAAAACCGGAATCATTCCGCAGGCCGTTATTGCGTGCCCGAATTGTGAGTTTGCCTGGGATTTGGCCAGGCTAGACCGAGCATCGGTGGTGCAGCGAAGCTTTAAGGTCGATGAGTTCTTTGCGCGCCTAAATGGACTCTTTCAGCCGAAATCCCAGCCGCCCGAGCCCTCAGAAGAGATTTTTCGCGAGGCCGGTTCGTCTCAGGACTCTGTGGAAGAACCCATGGATCTGCCGGAGATTGAACTAGAGCCGCTCAGTGAAATCTCTGAGGTTGAGCCGAATACGCCCGCTGAGAGCCCAGAGCTTGAAAGTCTTCCCGAGTTGGGCGCCACGAGTTCCGAATCCCTCAGAGAACCCACGTCGGGTGCTATGGCTCGGCCAGACGCCCCTCTTCGCCGCTCCGTGGACACCAATCGGTATCCGGCCGTGAAGTCTGACACGTCAGGTGAACAAGCAATTCAAGAGGATCTCTCAGTAGATTCCGCGCTCGCCAAGGTGTTTCAGTCGGAGGATGAGGTCACACTCTTGACTCCTGACGCCCAACCTCAGGATGAGCCAGATGATGCGGCAGAACCGCCAAAAGAAGATGTCACTCTGATCACACCGCCAGAGCCTCAAGAACCCGAGGATATCAGCGAGGAACTGGCCGAGTTTATGGTCGATTTCGAGGACGAGACGGTCAAAGAAGGTGAGCTTCAGACACGGCCGGCTAAGCCGCCCGGGCTTCCGAGCCCTTCAAAAACAGGGCCACCGGACCGTGATGCAAAGCTTCGGGAGAGTTTGAAGCTTCCAAGTTTGAAAAAGCCTGAGTTAAAAGGCAAACTCGACCTTCCCGGGTTAGGAGTGAGTCGTGAGACCAAAACGGCTTCGAGCCCCGAGAAAGTTCCTTCTTCCGACGATGATGAGCACCCTGTTTTGCCGAAGTTAGACAAACCATTAGAACGCCCATCTACCGGGCCAATCTCCCTTTCGAACGACCAAGAACAAAGCCTCGAAATGCTGCGCATTGATGACTTCTCGTCTGAAATCGCCCGCGAACAGGCCGATGATTTCTTCAAGTCGAGCGCCCAAGTTGCGGCCGCGGCTACGGCCGACGAACCCGGTGACCTGAGCGACCTCGGCCCCAAGTCGAAGCCGCCTTACCTGGTGATTGGTCTAGCCGCAGGGGTGGTGTTCCTGATGCTCGTGGCTGGAATCTACGCGTGGACCCTGACTTAACTCCTTAGGCTTGAGATTTTGGGCTCCGAGACACGACTAGAAATTGAAAGGGACCCGAGAACGCAGGCTGTTTGGGATTGGTTGGACGGGGCACGCTCCGAAGAGAATGAAGGGGAGATTGCAGCCTATATCGTTGAGAATTGGCCGGCTTCCCGCGGCGTGAGAGACGCATGGCTTCAGACGCACCCCCACACCTACGTCGGCCCGCTACTGGCGACTCACGCGCTCCGAGTTCCTGAAATAAAGAGCGAGGAATTGCTCTCGACGTGTCTCTATTTCGCCGATGAAACCGAAGTTATCCCGCTACTTAGAAAGGCTGACGCGAAGTTTAGAAATTATGTCGCGACGGGCCTTGAGCCTCATGCGAAATACGTGCTCTTGCGCCTCTTTGGCCGAAAGTGGACTTGGTCAGATAGGCTCTTTGGGCCCGGGCTAGATGCTCTCCTCTTTGGGGCCCGCGGATTTATTGGCCCACCGGGTGTTGTAGGTGGACTCGTGGCTGTGGGGGCTTATCAAATCCAGACGCTGAGCTTTGTGCCCTTTTTTGGACTTTGGGGGCTTGTTTTCATAACCGTCCGTGCGCTGATCCTCAAGGATATCGCGCCAACGTGTACACCGAATGATTTTGACCAGAGTCCCCTCGATCGGGAGATCGTTCGTTGGGCGGTCCGCGAGCGCCACGCTCAAGGACTCCCGGATAGCGCGGCGCTCCGCCATTGGCAGATATGGCTCAACTCCAACCCTCTCCCCGTCGATTCTGAGCCCGACTCGCCGAGCCTTGGCTCGAACCCGCTTGAACTCTACGAGCTGCGCGAAAACTCCGAGCCAATGACCCGCGAACGCGCATGGAAAACACTGAATGCGCTCGCCGAGGCGCGCGAAACACCAGTTCACTGGTTGATCCTGGAAGGGATGTCAGCCCGTCCCGAGCGGATCGCGCCTTATCTTGAGGAGCTAAAGGGTTATGAACTCGGGTTTTCGGTCGGATTTTTCAGGGCTCACTGGCTTGAGCCACCCTGTTTGCAGGTTGCTCAACGTGTGATTTGGGGCGAGTTCAATGGCTACGGAGAGCTTGTGCAGGAGTTTAGGGTGGACGAGAGCGCGGAGTGCGTGGATCTAAACGATGAGCCGGTGAAGTTCGGATTGCATACGCAGATTCTGGCCGTTCCGCCGCGGTGCGAGATTTCGCCCGAATGGGCGGAAGTTTTTGCAGACTTCGAAATCGTGGAGGCCATTTGGCAGCTCGAGGCCATTGAGCTCTCGGAGCTGGAGCACGTGGATGAAGCGTCTCTCATGGCCACGGGCTACTTGGCGTGCGCTCCCGAGCCCGGTCTTGAGGAGACGATTTACCTTTTTCGAAAGCCTCTCCCCGAGGTCGGTCAGACCATCTATATTGAGTTGGAATCTGGAATCGGCGAGGGTCAAGAGTCCGATGCCATCCATGCCATGACCCTCTCGGAGGGTGTTCACTACCTTGAACCCGAGGTTTTAAGCGCCCCTCGCGAGGTTCCACCCGGGATTAAGACGGTGGAGCTTCGCCGATTGCTCTGGGCTCAAAAAACGCGTGTCCCGACGTCCGGTTCCTGATAGAATCGCCGAACCATGAAGCTTGTATATCGAGGTATTATGCGGCGGACGTGTTTTTTGCTCGCCCTGACAATCCTACTCAGCGCCTGCCAACGTGAGTATGAGTTCGAGCGTGAACCCACCCCGGTTCAGACGCTTGGGCATGAACTCTTCATCATTTGGAAGAAGGACGCCGAACGTGCGGCCGTTCTCGCTGATGAGAAGGCGGCTATGCTCGAGGCGAACTACGGCCCTTTCGTGGACGCCGTGGATACCATCGTTCCCGAGTCAGAATACGCGGCTGTTGACCTCTTTCTGCAGCGGCTTTTGACCTTGGTGGACGAGGGCATCCTGCCGGCCTTGAGCCGCAAATTGCGAGTCTTGATGGAGGAAGCCGCGGCAAATCAGGCGCTGCTCAATGCGTTGGTGACCCCAACGGGCCCGGATGCGCGCGAGTTTATTGAGCTTAAGAGCGTCCCGAACTTATTGGGGTATGCCACGGCCTATCCGCGACTTCCCGAAATGCTCTCGCTCGTCGCTCGTGTGGGCCTCAGAAACGATGGGCTCAATGAAGACGGCGTCCTGACTTTTGAGGAGCCGTCGGCCCTGACCGATATGACGCGTGTCCTGGTCAAGACGCTACGTGAAGCCGATTTGAGCGGGTCGGACTCAGCGGCGGTGATGGTGCGGGACCTCGCGCTTGAGGCGGACTCGAAGTATATGGCTGACGAGGATATCTCGCCGGTTTACGTGGTGCTCTACGATGAGCGCGGCCTGCCTTTGGCGGCCAAATACGGCGATTCGCTGAGCTATCCATTTGTGGACAACGACAGCGACGGCCTCGCGGATATCAACGCGGAGGGCGAGTTCATCTTTCAAAACGGCGGGGCCGGGAAAATCGTGCCATTCTCGTTGCAGAGCGCGGTTGAAGAACCGACCACACGCGATGCCACGGGACGTGCTGTGGCTCCAGGCGGGCCGGTCTTTCAGTACGTAGACATACATTCTACCGGACTCGGATTCTTGATTCGTGAGTTTAGAGGACTCTCAAACGAAGACACGCTCTACGACCTATTGAACGCGTTTCAGGCCATTTTGGGGCCAAAAGTGGTGCATACCGACGAAATTGGCGCCTATAGCGGGTATGCGTTGAATCAGCCTCTCATGGATATCAGCTACGCGGCTGTTCATGCGGTGGACACGCCCGTATTGCCTGACGTCATGGAAGGCATTGGTGCCTTGCTCGAACATCGACCTGACCAGGTCGCTGGACTCATTCTGGCGATCACGAACGTGGTTCGGACCATTCGCGAATATCCCGGCGCCGAGATGGACGACGATCAGACCATGATTTACGACCTCTTGCCCTATCTCAAAGAGATCGTGGATGATCCGGAGCTTTGGCGCGACCTGATGGACGAGCTTCGCGACCCGATCAATCGAAAAACGGGCGAGGCGCTCGGAACCCTTCTGCTCTACAGCGATAGCGACACCGTTCCGACCCCCGGTGGGCCTTACGACGCGTGTTTCCAAGCCTGTGCGGCTCAGCACGAGCTCGGAACGCTCCCGCGCTACTCGTGTATTCGCAATTGCCCCAACACCGAGATTTTCTCGCAGCCCATGGATTACACGGCTTCGGAGACAGCACGCGGCCGAAGCCTGCTTCAGAAGTTCCTTCACTTGATCTGGGATACCGCTGGCGTGCCCTACACCATGGACATTGAACAGGCGCTCTACGACGGTGAGCCGCTTCCGGCGCTGCCGCCGCTCCTCTCGCTGCCTGGCTCGGGCGAAGCTTTTTTGGCGTCAATCGCCGGCAATCTCAACCTCGCCGATTACGTGCCCGATACACTTTGGAATTCGGATCTCGGCGTTCTCTTGGAGTATTGGGGTATCGATTCCGGCAATGTGGCTGCGCTCTTGTCCACGCTGAGCCCACTCTTCGGCGCCGAGCTTGAGGTGATGGCTAAGCCGCACCAGATTACGCGACTCTTCAACCAGCAGAATCTTCGTTGGGAGACCGAGCGTGTGGTTCTGGACGTGGCCGACCCGAAAGGGCGTGACCGCTTTGTTTTGGCGCATCACCTGGCTTACGGGCTCTTTGTGGGCGAGGCTGCCGGTGTCATCGATACGATGGTGCCACTCGCTAAGGCATTTTCGGACAATCAGAAAGAGCACGTTCTGGCAGGTATCTTCACGGTGCTTCACGACCATTACGCCGCCGATGCCGCACTATACCAAGACGTAGACGGCGACCCGTCGCCGATGAAGGCCGCCAATTTGCGAAGCTATGAGCCGGCCTTGCGCGATATACTCTTGGCCGGAGAGCTCTTTGAGGCGCTCAACGACTTCGCCATCGCCGTTCACGAAGTGGAGCTGATCACCGGAAAACCAATCCGCGACGACCTCGGAGAGCTTCTGAGGCACACGCTTAAGGAAGATGGTTTTGCGAATCATCGCGGCGAGAACTTCATCGTGCTCAATGATACCCGGACGGTCTCGAATCCTAGCCGCCTGCACTTTTTGGCGCATGCGATTGGAGAAGCAGGCGACCGAATCAACGAAGTTCCTGAAAGCCGAGAGCGCCTGATCGAGTCCCTCGGTAATATCGTGGATGTGGCCGTCGGAGCTGAGAAGGATTCTGCTGGGCGCCCGCGCTTCATCCGAACAGGCTCACCCGTTCTGGCTACGCACCTGACGTCTTATCTCGGGCAGGAGGCTCGCGAACGTATCGACCGCGGCGAGTTGAGCACGTGGTTGAGGGGCGATGTGGTGGAGTTCTTGGAAGATTTGTGGACGTCTAGACTCCTCACGAGTTTTGTTGACCTTGGCGCCGACGTTCTCGCTGACCCGCAAGATAAGGTGCTCATCGACGATTTTGTGAACTACCTTTTCGGAACGGAAGTGGGGCGAACGAACCTACTCTTGGCCGTGCATCAACTTCTGGTGAATTCGGTCAATATCGATGTGTGGCTGCCGGTGGCTCAGTTCCTGGCCAATGCGCTCGATCCCGACCGTGTTTGGAATACCGAACCATTTGCTCAAAAGCCGATTTTGACGCTCGGAGCCGAACTTCTGGACGGCACGCTCAAGAATGACCCACAAAATACCGGGATTTTTATGATTCATCGGGCGCTGAACGAAACCCCCGGAATGCCGTCACCGATTTCGGTCATTGCGGAAATCATCGCGGCTTATTTCAGCCCGGCACCGATGAGCGCGAAGCTCGAGACCCCGCAGGACTATCAAGCGTTCCTGCTCGAATTGGCGAAGTACGTGGAAGATGACGTCCACGGAATCGAGCGGCTCTACGAACTCGTCAGTCTGCGGCGGCGATGAAGAACACAACTGGTCTTTTGGTGTGTCTTGGGCTTTTAGCTTTTGCCTCAGACGCGTTTGCGGCGGGTTTTCACTTGCCTGGACATGGCGTTCGGCCGCTCGGTAGAGCTGGCGCCTTTGTGGCGTCCGGCGGGCAAAATCTCAACAGTCTCTGGCATAACCCGGCAAACCTCGCCGGTAAGTCGGAGTTTGAACTGACGGTGGATCTCGCGTTGATCAACCTCAGCTTTGAGTTCCAGCGGGCGCCCAGGGAGATGCCAAATGGGGAGATTCGAACGTACGAGCCCGTCCAGAACGACGCGCCCATTAAGACGGATCCACAAGTCTTGATTGGAGGCCCAACGGGGGTCGAAGGGCTCGCCTGGGCGTTTGGCGTCTATGCTCCCTACCTCTCTGGCCATCGGTTTCCCGAAGACGGTGCGCAACGCTACGTTCAGGTGGACAACGATTCCTCGGTGCTCGGCTACTTCCATCTGGCGCTCGCCTACGAGGTAGGAAAACGTTTTAGGCTCGGCGCGGGCGTTCAATGGGTTCCGGCGAGCTTCAACTTTATCACGGTGACATCGGGCTATACGGGGCTCTATGGGGACCCCGAGGACCGAGACCTGGACATCCTCTCCGAGGTCACGGTGACGTCGCTGACGAGCTTTTCAGGAAACGCAGGCATTTGGGTAGGGATAGCGCCGTTTTTGGAGTTCGGTGCCGCCGTGCAGCTCCCGGTGACCTTCGATGATGAGGATGCAAAGCTGCGAGTGCGTCTACCTTCGAGTCCGGCCTTCAATAACGCTGCGCTGGACAATGATTCGGTCTCGAGCTCCATGGGTTTTCCGTGGATGGCGAGGGCCGGCCTTCGGTATGTCGGGGCGGGCTGGGACCTCGAGCTCATGGTCAACTATGAGAATTGGAACTCGTTCTCGGAGATCGCTGCCACGCCCAATGATATTGCCGTGACAGGCGTGCCTGGCATTGGCGCCATCCCTGTTGGGCCCTTGAGTATCCAGCAAGATTGGACGGATACGGTTGGCGTTCACATTGGTTCGGATATCGAACTTTCACCTGCGTGGGTGGTTCGTGCGGGCTACGGATTTGAATTGGGTGCCATTCCGGATGAACGCTACAGCGTGTTTCTTGCTGATGGAGACAAGCATATGCTAGCTGGAGGTGTTTCGTGGCGATTGGGCGCGTGGTCACTGGACGCTGGACTGGCGGCGTATCTGATGCCAGATCGTTCGATCACGAACTCTAAGGTCAGGCAAATCAACCCCACCGATGCGGATAACGAACTGACGTTGGTGGTAGGGAACGGGGAGTACAGCCAGACCTACATCGCTGCGGGTCTTGGGGTGAACGTGGAGTTCTAGTCAGCTAGTTTACTTATGAAAGCATTAATACAACGCGCAAAATACGGAAAAGTCACCGTGGACGGCACCACCGTCGGCCAAATCTCGGGTGGAATCGTGCTTCTTCTCGGAGCCGAAGAAGGAGACACGGAGAAAGACCTCGCCTACGTGGTCGAGAAGGTCGTCAATCTGAGAATCTTCGCAGATAACGCGGGGAAGATGAACCTCAGCCTGCTGGATGTCGGGGGCGAACTACTGGTGATTTCGCAGTTTACGCTTATGGCCGACACACGAAAGGGTAGGCGCCCAAGCTTTGTCAAAGCCATGGAGCCCGGCCTTGCAGAGGACTACTATTTGAGGTTCATCGACGCAGCAAAGGCACTGGGTGTGTCAAAAGTAGAGTCCGGCGTCTTTGGCGCAATGATGGACGTGGAGATTCTGAACGAAGGTCCTGTGACCATAATGATCGATTCCAAACGAGACTAGATGAACTGAATCTCGAATTCGATCATCTTAAGCGCATGAGTACCTTGCACCTACATGAAAGGGAGAGTTTTGACGGTCGAGTGATCGACCTGGAGCCTACCGGGCGCTATCTGGCCGTGAATGTGGACCCCGGGCCGTTTTTCAAAATGCATGAGCGTCCGGGCCAGTACGCTGTGGTTAGGTTTCCGGGCGCGTCTCCGCGTTTTCTGGCGATTTCCTCGGCGCCTGGTGCTTCAGTTTGGCGATTTCTTGTGGACCCCTCCAAAGGTGGGCTCGAGCCGATTCTCAAGAGGCTGGAGCCGAACGCGGGGTTGGAGATTTCTTATCCCGAGGGCCCTGGCTACCCGGCAGATTTTGAACGTTTTCAAAACATTCTTGTGATTTGTACCGGAAGCGGCGTGGCGAGCGTGATGGGCATGCTCGAGAATTGGCCTTCGGCGCTGCCGTCTGAGCTCATATACGCGGAGGCTTTGGACACCGAGTTTGCGTGGCGCCAAGAACTCGAGCGGCTCACGCAAAGGGCAGGTATTGGCCTCAGGCTCGTCTCAAACGGCCAGCGAATCGAAGAGATGGATGTAGTGGTTCACGACGGGACCGCGGTGATTCTGTGCGGCTCGGAGGCGTCTATCGACTATTTCTCCGAGCTTTTGATCAGCCGCGGAGCTAATCGCAAAAACATCTTCACGAATCTAGCCTGGAGGCCATGAAAGGGAGCGGCCCCCAATAACGTGCGCGTGCAGATGAAACACGGTTTGCCCGGCGCTTTCACCGTTATTGATGACCAGTCTGTAGCCGTCTAGGCCTTCTTTTCGCGCGACTTCTGCACAGGCGAGCACAAGGTGACCCAGCAGTTCTTTGTCATCAGAGTCGGCTGTGAGGGTGTTCACGATGTATCTCTTGGGGATCACCAAGATATGTGTAGGGGCCGCGGGATTGATGTCTCGGAACGCCATGACGTGGTCGTCTTCGTGAACGACATCGGCCGGCAGCTCACCACGAATGATCTTGCCGAAGATGGTGTTGTTTTCTGACATGGGTCTCCTTTTGGGTAGGTGTACAAGAAACAAAAAAGGCTGCTCGAGAGCAGCCTTTTTGTATTCTATCCGAGACCGGATTAGAAGGTCACTTCGCTCACAACGGCGTCGTTAGCGTCGTTGAACTTTTCGGAGACAGTGTTACCGAAGAGTTTGACGATAGCGATCACGAAGCAAGCGATGAGGATGAGTAGAATGATGTACTCAGTTGCTGTTGCTCCGTCTTCGTCCGAGTGAAATGCGATAAGCAAGTTTTTGAGGTCCATGAGAGTCTCCAAATTTTTATTGGCCTAAGGGCCGTGTTTTCAGTTTTGTGAAGACATAATGTCTTCGCACTCTATAAGACTGGTTTCCCAGTCAGCAAACACCCAACACGGGTGGAAGCTCGGTTTAGAGTGTCGATGGTTAGTAGTGCCAGTTACGTGCCATACTTTCCATCAAGCGTGAGACCTAGGTCTCACCCGACCCTCACGGCCGGCTGTGTGCCATAAAGACACACAAGGGGGATTCACGACCTCAAACAGCTGGGTGCGCTAACCACCAGACCAGGAAATCTCGATAACCTTTCACGTACACCGCCGTACTCAAGAGAGAGATGGTTGCGCCCAAGCTAATCAAGCTGAACACAATGATGTACTCGGTCATCGCAACACCCGACTCGTCGCTATGGAAGCGTTTAAGCATTTGTTTCGCTTTACCAGTCATGTGTTCTCCTCTTCACGCCAACTCGGTTTTTTGGTCCTTGGACCGATTTGGAACCGCTTTTTTCGTTGTTGTGAAATCGTCTTAAAATCAAAGTAACAGACAGAAATCAGGTCTTCAACTCTTTTACTCAAAATAGGCGAATTTTTTTCTTAGCCGCTTTTGAGCGAAGACCCTGTCTTCCTGACCATTTACAAATGCAAACACCGATCCAACATTTCCGCGCATCTCAGAGAGTGGGCATTTGACAGAGTTCATGGCCTTGACTACACCCCCCAAGCGCACGCGTCGCGATCCCAACTGAGCCTAAAGTGCACACCCCTATGGACATCAAACCCCACGAAGCCAGAGAAGCCTATCCGATCGCTCGCCTGATCGAGTCGCTTGAAAGTGATCAGGTGGCGTACACGCAAGCGTCGACACGCTCGTTGATGGTGGCCACGTTGAGCGATTATAGCGTCAAGACGCAGCGACCTATCTGTGTGGTCGCGCCGTCGAATGACGAGGCGCAGGCGTTGCTTCGCGATTTTGAGATCTTTGTCAGTGGTTATGCGGATGAGGATTTGGTGGACACCGTGCTCCTCTATCCAGAGGAAGAAGTGGGCCCCTACCACCTCACGAGCCCAGACCGGCGCCTGGCCCTTCAACGCATGACCGCGCTCTGGACGCTCGCACAGCCGGCAGCGCCTCGCATCCTGATCACGACTCCGGGCGCCTTGATGCGAAAGACTCTGACGGCAGAACTCGTCCGTGAGCATTCTGCGCTTTGGAAAGTCGGCGATGTCCTGACCAACGAGCAGATTCGTGCGCACCTTCAAGCCTGCGCCTACTCGGAGGTTCCTCTGGTTGAGGACGCCGGCACCTTCGCGATTCGTGGCGATATCGTGGATGTTTACTCACCTGCACATCCCCACCCGATTCGTATGGAGCGCTGGGGCGATGACGTAAGTGAGCTGCGTAGTTTTGATCCTCAAACACAGCGCACAGTCACGGAGGTCATGGCGATCCACACCTTCCCGATTCGGGAGGAGATCCTTACGGATGCTCATGTCAAACACGCTCGTGATGCGATTCGAGTGCTTGGGGCCGACCTGAACTATCCGTCAAAACGGGTCTCGCAGATGGTCCAAGATCTGGATGCGCGCATGCATTTTGCGGGGATCGATGCGCTGCTCCCTGGGTTCTACGAGGAGATGACCGGGCTCGCCGGACACCTGAGGCCGAACACAACAATTGTGCTGATGGACCGCGCTACCGGCTATGAAGCGGCTTCGCATCTTGAGGCGTTGCGCCATGAAGAACATGCGGCCTGCCTTGAAGAGTCTGAATTGGTGTTCCCGGTGGAGTCTCACTACTTGAGCGCCGATGCCGTGTTTGCAGACCTTGAGCGTTTTCAACGCATAGAACATGGACTTCGGGTCATCGAGTCGGTGGAAGACGGTGTGGAGGTCCTTGAGTTCTCGGCTCGGACAAACGCCGATGTGGTCGCGCTTCGAAAGCGCACCGGGAAGGTGGAGGAGACGATTCAGCACCTCATGCCGGAGATCGACCAATGGCGGGAGCTCTACGGTCGTATTTGCTTTGTGTGCAAGACGCGAGGGCAGGTCGACAGGCTAGTCGCGCTCTTGCGAGAGTACGACGAAGATCCGCTGGTGCTCGAACCTCCGGTGGATGTGAGCGAGCCGATTCCTCCGCCGACAGGCGTGATCGAGATCTATCAAGGCAATCTCGCAGACGGCTTTCGCTCCGAGCTCTTGAGCCTCGCCCTGATTTCCGGGCAGGACCTCTTTGGTCATAGGGCTGGCGCCGCGCAAAAGCCATCGAGCCCTTCAATACTCGAGCACGCTGCGATCAGTCACTTCCGCGACTTGAGTATTGGCGACCTCGTGGTGCACCTCGACTTTGGAATCGGGAAGTATCAGGGGCTTGTCCGCCTTGAGGTCGAAGGTGTTTCGAACGAATTCCTTCTCATTGAATACCACGGGACCGATAAGCTCTACCTTCCGATCTACCGCCTGAGCCGGATTCAAAAGTACATCGGATCTACCGAGGGCGTGCGGGTCGATAAACTCGGCGGCCAGACGTGGTCGAAGACCAAGGAGAAGGTCAAAGCCAATATTCGTGAGATCGCGGCTGATCTCCTGAAGCTCTACGCCGAGCGCGAGCTTCGCAAAGGTTTTGCGTTCTCGCCTCCGGACGAGCATTTCCGCGAGTTTGAGGACGCGTTTCCCTTTGATGAAACGCCCGACCAGGCGCGTGCGATCGAAGACGTACTGGCCGATATGTGTCGTCCGCGACCCATGGATAGGCTGGTTTGTGGGGACGTGGGCTTTGGTAAGACCGAGGTCGCGATCCGGGCAGCGATGAAGGCGGCTCTGGACGGGCGTCAGACCGCCGTGCTCGTGCCGACGACCATTCTAGCGGAACAGCACCTCGTCTCGTTTAGAAAGCGATGTGAGCCCTTCGGTGTACGCGTGGAGGCCTTGAGCCGCTTCAGGTCGCCCAAAGAGACGAAGGAGATCATTGACGCCGCCAAGGCCGGCAAGGTTGATGTCTTGATCGGTACGCACCGACTCTTGTCCAAGTCGGTGGAGTTTCGCGACCTGCGACTTCTGATTGTGGATGAAGAGCAGCGATTCGGAGTGGCGCATAAAGAGAAGATCAAACAATTGCGAACAAACCTGGATTGTTTGACGCTCACTGCCACCCCGATTCCGCGAACCCTACAGATGAGCCTGCTTGGGATCCGAGACCTTTCGGTCATTGCGACGCCTCCACACGATCGTCTGCCCGTCAGAACGCATGTCGCGAAGTTCAACGACGTGCTCATACGTGAAGCCATCATGCGCGAGCTCAATCGCGGCGGTCAGGTCTTCTTTGTCCACAATCGTGTTCAAACGATTCCTGAAATCTATGAGCACCTGGGCAAAATTGTGCCTGAGGCTCGGGTGGCGATTGCGCACGGCCAGATGGACGAGACCAAGCTTGAAGAAGTCATGGTTTCGTATGTTCAGGGCGATACCAACGTGCTCTTGGCTTCGAGTATCATCGAGTCGGGTTTGGATATACCAAATGCCAATACCATCCTTATCAATCGCGCCGATATGTTCGGGCTCGCGCAGCTCTATCAGCTGCGTGGACGTGTGGGTCGTGGCAAGGAGCGTGCGTACGCTTACATGTTGGTGCCGGCGAGGCAGAAGCCTACGCCTGATGCTGAGAAACGCCTCGAGGTGATCCAGACCTATACTGAGCTCGGAAGTGGTTTCCAGGTGGCCACCTACGACCTTGAGATTCGTGGTGCCGGCAATCTTCTAAGCGATGACCAGAGCGGGCACGTGGCCGCCGTGGGGCTCGACCTCTACAACGAACTTCTGGAAGAGGCCGTGGCCGAGATTCGAGGGAACGTGCACGAGAGCGATGTGGAGCCCGAGGTCAATATTCCTCTCGAAGCCTCGCTTCCCGATACGTATATTCCGGCTACGTCGTTGCGCCTGATGTTCTACAAGCGCTTCTCGCTCTCGCGTTCACTCGATGAGCTCTACGAGACCTTCGGTGAGATGGTCGACCGTTTTGGCGAGCCTCCGGCAGAGGTCTTGACGCTGCGAGATGTGATTGGAATCAAGGTGCGCCTGAGGCATCTCAAGGCTTCTCGCCTCGATATCGGACCTTCGTCCGTCAGGATCGATCTTTTGCCGGACACGCCTATTGAGCCAGCAAAGTTGTTGGACTTTATTCAGACTACGCGTGGCAAACTCAAGCTTACGCCTGAGATGAAGCTCCTTTACAGCTTGTCGCCGGATGAGAGCTCTAAGCCACTAGCCACATGCGATGACTTGCTCAAAACTTTGGAGAAGTTCGTTCCCTAAAAGAGGAACGTGAAGCCAGCGTTGAGGTCGGCGTTGATCGAGGTCTTTGGGAGCAAGACCATGACGTAGAGGTCGCCGGTGAACTCGAGCCAATCGGTGAGCGGGATGCCCACACCACCACCAGCTCCGGCGTGGAACCAGCCGTTACGCACGGTGTCACGAAGGTAGCAGTACGAGCTGGTGGAATCCGAGAGGATCTCCTTGCCGCCACAACTCTGAACATTTCGCTGCTTGAACTGAATCCAGTTTCGGACGCGACCAATGCCGGAGCCGAACGACGAGTACACACGCAGGGAATCCGTCTTGACGAAGGACCATTTGTACTTGAGTCCAAGCATACAGTCGCCAGGCAGCCCGAGCCCGAAGCAAGGCTCCTCGGTATCCCAGAACCCAGAACCTGGGTCAGGATTGAGGCTCGAAAAGTCTTGTGCCGGCGCGAACTGAAACTTAAAGAAGACGCCGAGATGTGCGGATTCCGTGATCATACCGCCGGCTTCGATGGTGGTGTGTCCAAACGCTGGCGCGGTGCCAACGCCAGGAACCACGCTAGGGTTCGCTGTGGCACTTCCGGAGAGCAAGAGTCCGCCGCCTGTGCCGCCAAACACCGATACGTACGCGTACTTTCGTGAAGCACCTGGCTCTGGGTCCGGCTCGATCGGGTCTGGATCCGGGTCTGTCTTTACGTTGGATGACCCAAGTACAGTGACGTTGAATGGTGCCTGGTCTGAGCCAGCGCGCGCCACGATGTCGCCGTTCTGGTCTTCAACGAAGATAAAGTACTCGATTTGTGAGGTGCGAACCTCAGAGCCCGGGATGGTCGCAGTGTACTCGGTGCCCTGGGCTTTCATTTCGATGCGCTGGTATTGTTGCTCATCAAACCGCCGATAGAGCGCCATCATCTTGGCCACGTTCAAGTCTGCAGGGGCCTGAGCTTTGAGTACGAGCGCTTGGCCGCCCTCTGTCGTTTTGACGGGCGTGTGGGTGAATTCGGAAACGGTGGTGCTAGTCTGAGGAGGCGGAACGCGCTTTTTGGCGCGTGCCATCAAGTCCTCAAGCGTAGGCGTCGCGTAGGCAGGGTCCAGAACAGCGCTATAATCGTTCTCTAGCGCAGACGCGAAGGCATCTTCGGTTACGGCTTCGTCACGCGTAGCCGCAAACCTAACAATGCCAAGCATCACGTATATCTTGGCGAGTACTGGCCCGGTGTACTTCTCCTTCTCAGCGAGTGCGATGGCGTCTTCAAGCCGTTTCTCGGCGTCTTGAATCTGCAGGATATCGTAGTCGTCGATGGCGTCGGAAAGGGAGCTTTGAAGCTTCTTCTCAACTGAAGACTGGGCAAAGGCCGCGGGAACACCTTGGGGGCCCACGAGTGTGAAGGAGGTGCCAAGGCAGAGAATAAGGAGAACACGGGAAAGAGCACGCATAGCAACCAACCAGAAAGAAAAGTGGGGCCGAAGCCCCATTAGACGCGCCACCTTACTGGCTTGTGATGTGAATCTCAACACGTCGGTTGGCAGCTCTGCCGGCTTCCGTCGTATTATCATCGATCGGACGCTCAAGACCGAAGCCTACGGAAGTCATGCGGCTTGGTTCCACACCCTGCTGGATGAGGTAGGTCCTGACGCTTGCGGCACGTTGGTCGCTGAGCTTCTTGTTGTAGGCTGCGCGCCCACGGTTATCCGTGTGTCCTTCGACTCGAATGTTGATGGACGGATTATCCTTGAGAATCTGCGCCACTTCGTTGAGTAGCGGGTAGCTCTGCGGAAGGATGTCCGACTTGGCGGTCTTGAAGAAGACGCTCTCATTGAGTCGGATCTGTCCGCCGTCCACTTTGGCTTTCGGCTCCTTGTCAGGGCATCCATCCTCATCCTGATGGCCATTGTAGGTTTCAGGTTCGAACGGACATTCGTCGATAAGGTCAGCGATTTCATCACCATCATTATCGGGGTCCGGACACCCGTCTTCATCTTGGAAGCCATCGAAGTCTTCGGCCGCGATTGGGCACTGGTCGTTGATATCCGCGATTCCGTCGAGGTCATTGTCGAAGTCAGGACATCCGTCTTCATCTTGGAAGCCGTCCTTATCTTCAACGACATTCGGGCAGAGATCGTTGATATCGAGGATGCCGTCACCGTCATTATCGGGGTCTGGGCAACCATCTTCGTCTTGATATCCGTCGAAGTCTTCCGGATCGAGAGGGCACTGATCGACATCGTCGAGGATGCCATCACCGTCCTGATCGCCAGGCGCTGGTTCAAGTTCAACAACTTCTTTCTGTTCCACCACCACGGCCACGCTTTGGTCGACGCACTTCTCGAAATCCGAGAGTTTATCAGCCAATCTCGCATTTTCTTCGGCGAGGTCCAAGTGCTCACGGGCGCGGACGAAGTTGCCCTGGCCGAGCTCATAAAGCCCGAACTCAACATTCGACTCGGCAAATGCAATATGCTTCGGCGCGCAATTGTACGCCCGAACGTGGATGTCTTTATTGATCTCTTGAATTTCCAGCGCTCGTCCACGAAGCGTTGCACCGGTGGTGCAGCCGAGGGAGAAGAGCGTGGAAATGGCGAGCCCGCTGATGATCACACGTCTCATTGTTCGCCTCCCTCAAGTACTTCATTGGGTTCAGGCATTTCAGCGAGTACAGGATCCTTTGCAGGATTTCCTTCGCGTCGACCGGTATCACGCATGGTGACGGGCTTGATCTTGGGATTGACTGGAGAGCCGGCCCAGGGATCCTCTTTGGCCTTCAAAAGTGCGGCTTCCGCAGCTCTCTTGGCCTCCGTCGCGTAGTCATACGAGGCTTCGAAATCCGAATAACCCCATTCTTCACGCGACTTATGCAGATAGAACTTGGCACTATAATATTCGTAAGGCGCTTTTTGGTCAGCCTCAGCCACACGAGCACGCTCTAGCGCAACCGCTGCTTCACTAACTCTTTGTGTGGACTGAACGGGTCCACACGCACTCAACACGAAAGTTAATCCGCCCAGACAGCATAGTGCTGAACGAGTCCACCACACCTTCGAGGAATTTCTCATGGCGCTAACCTTGCCTTTTGGCGTTCGCAATACTTTGGACAAGCCTCGAAACATGTAGCAGACAGAAAAATTTCGTGTCAACCACAACGGTCCATGAAAACGCCCCTCAGTTCAGTTGGTCAACCACGAATGCCGTGTTTCCCGACACGGTGGCGGTCACGCCTTTGATGGTCATCTGGAGTTGGTACTCTACGTCCACGGTGTATTGGATAGGTTCGGAAACCGCTGAAGCCACCACTTTGACTACGGATCCATAGTCATCGAGAAGGTCTTTTCGCTTATACTTCTTGCCGCGCGCCACAAACTTTACGCTGTCATCTCCAGACTTTCCGTCGATTTGCACGGCGAGGGGTACGCGATACTTGGTTTTTGGGTCGACCTTGATGCTGCCCTCACGCATACGCGCCCGCGCGTCAGAGAAAACGATCTCATCTTTAAAACCTACCATCATCCAGGTCAGCGATTTTCCGCCGTGGTCCTTGGTCAACGTGATTTCACGCCAGATCACGAAAATATCGCCGTTGTAGTGGCGCATGCGCATGAAACGCGTCGCGAGGTCGAAAGGAGCGACGTTGGTGGCGACATGGTCTGCGTAGCCTGCGCGAGAAGCGCTGACTTTTTTGCCCGCGACGGTACCCGAGACGTCGGCGCGTGGGGCGATGAGGTTATACTGGTAGTATCCGCCGTCGACCTTGATTCTTCCCGAGCCTGGCTTCCAGCCGGGCATCTTGTTGTCGAAGGTCAGATCAAAGGGCTTGGCGCCTGTATGGATGATTCTGAATCCGTCTCCCACTCGCTTGACCTCGGTGTTCGCCACTTTCATGCCGAACGTGCCTTTTGAGTAAGACCATTCGCCTTCATCGAGTTTTTCTGAATACTTGTACTTGGGCTGATTGGGCAGGTTGACGCGTACTTGCACGGCACCGTGGCCGGAACCCCAGCCGAGGTTGGAAATCGTAAAATCCACACCAACGTGACCGCCGTCCTCGAGGTCCACCGCGAAGGTGTAGCGCTCCGAGTAGCCTTCTTCAGAGCTCATCTTGGGGACGAGGTCTTTTGAGCTGACTTTGCCGGAGCCTTTTCCCCAGCCCATTGCAGTGCCTGGGACGAGGAGAAGGGCGATTAGTGCTGAAAAAAGTACGATTCTCATTGGCATTCCTAAATTCCAGTTTGTCTCGTGTTACGACGAGTTAGGGGCGCCGTCTATTCATTTCGGGAATTTTTCGGCTTCCGGCATTCAAGAATTCAGATGCGGCTTAGCTCGGGTGGTCGCAAGTGCGAACAAAACGAGACCACCCTGAACCCACGCGGCCCAACTCGGGGTGTGCCATGCGCCACCGTTTCCATACGAAAGCCACGCGAGGTAGGCGAGGATCACCGAAGTACTCCAGATCAAGGCAGCGCGCGCCATTGGGGTGTCTTCGGGCTTCTCTGCAACGGCCGCAAATGGAACCAGCCACGCAACGTACCAGGGGTGAACCGTTGGGGCGAAGAGCAGTAGCGTCCCCATCAGGAGCAAGAAGCCCTGTGCGGGCCGCCTGATCACCGTGACCGACCAGACGAAGGCACAAGACATCGCAAGGACCGCGAAGGCCTTGCCGAGAGTTGCGCTAATCTGGTCTGACGCCAAGCTTCCTTGCGGCAAATCGAAGACGACTTTCTGGCCGTCGGGAAGCGTCAGTACGGTTTCTGAGAGCGAGTAAATTGCCCGAAAGAAGATATCGTTTGAGCGCCAGGAGGCCGCATAGGTCCCGAAACCAGCCAGGAGATCGGGGCCGGCCTCCGCGAAGGGTAGATAGGTTGCTCCGACCGTGGTCACGGACACGAGGGCGACCCACGCCTTTTGGCCAAGACTTCGGCCCGGCGTAAGAAGAATGAGAGCGAGGGCCATGACCCCGAGGAATTTCGTGGAGATGCTCAGGCCGAGGACCAGTCCTACAAATACCACCGAACGTCGATTTAGCCAGAGCAAGAGCCCCCAAAGTGCGCTCAAATAGGCGAGTGCATCGAGGTGCCCGCTCCAGGCGAGTTCGGTGATGACCAGGGGATTGAGCAGGTAGATCAGGCAGAATTGATATCGCCTTAGCGCAGGCAGCTCTTTGACGATAAGTCCCGTCAAGATGAGTTCGAACGCCACGAAGATGAGTCTCAAGCTCGTCGTTCCACCGTCGAACAACGCATTGAGGCCGAACACGAATTGCGCAACCGGCGGATAGATGGTTGGGATATGTGAGTGGTTGATGCTGGGCCAAATCTCCGAATCTCTCAAAAAGGCGAGCTCGTCGGCATTTGGGGCGAGTACGAAGGGGTTTAGTCCAGCGACAAAAACTCGGCCTTCCCAGACGTACCTGAAGAGGTCGTCCGAGAGAATCGGTGGCCAGAACACAAGCCAAATTCGCACGAGTAGGGCCGCACCGAGCAACCACGTCCATGAAATGGCTGAGTGTGATTCACGCGTAGGTAAAAGCGCGAAATAGGGGATGAACGCCAAGGCGTAGATTGCAAGGAGTACGGCCGGCCACGCGCCAAGGAGGGGAAGTGCCGAGACCATCAAGGCTAGGATAAGGAGCCGAATCACGCCTCGAGCTCGGCGCTGAGTCTTAGGATTCGGCGCGCCCGAAGCGATTTGATGGTGTGCATCAGGCTCGTCATGGCCACGTAAAGGAAGCCCGCCTGGAAGAGGAGCAGAAACGGCAGGCTGAAGAGTCCGCCGGGCTCAAAGAGGATCACAAAAAAGATCGATAGCGTGAACCATGCGGCAAAGGCGAATTCCAAAAGACTCAAGAGATTCCCAGGCTTGAGATAGACCCGCGTAGTCCAAGCCTCTCCGGAAGTGATGTTGTACTTTGGGGTGCGTACGAATGGGCTTTGATGTCCGATGATGCCCTCGATAACGGCCTTGGAGTTATTGAGTGAGATGCCGATACCGAGAGCCATGACGGCCGGGAGGAGCTTGAGCGTCTCGAGGCGGCCGCGGCCAAGCTCACGCTGTGAGGTCCAGTAGAAGACACAAATTGAGAATGTGGCGCCCAGGAAAATCGGCAGGTCCACAAAGAGTGTAATCCACCAGCCTTCGTGGAGTCGGATAACTGTGGCAATCGGCATCAAGAGGGCGAGTACGACCAGCAAGAGATAGGCGATATTTGCAGTGAGGTGATAGAAGGCCTCAAGTTTGATCTTGAAGGGAAGGGGGCTTCTAAGAATGGTTGGAAGAAGTTTTCGAGCCGTTTGAAGCGAGCCTTTTGCCCAGCGATGCTGCTGGGATTTTAGCGCCGACATGTCCACTGGGAGCTCGCTTGGGACCGCCAAATCTCTAAGGAAGATGAATCTCCACCCTTTGAGTTGTGCGCGGTACGAAAGGTCGAGGTCTTCGGTCAGCGTGTCGTGGTCCCATCCTCCGGCTTCGTCGATGGCTTCGCGCCTCCATATTCCTGCAGTTCCGTTGAAGTTGAAGAAGCGCCCGGAGCGGTTTCGTGCGGTGTGTTCGATCACGAAATGGCCGTCCAAGAGCACGGCTTGGGCCCGTGTAAGCAAGCTATAGTCACGGTTAAGGTGAGCCCAACGGGCCTGAACCATGCCGACTTTAGGGTCCCAGAAATGGTGGACACTCTTGAGCAGGAAGTCGGGTTCTGGAAGAAAGTCTGCGTCAAAGATGGCGACCAGCTCTCCGGTTGCGGTCTTGAGGCCTTCCGCGAGTGCGCCTGCCTTGTATCCGGTGCGGTCGACGCGGTGGATATGGGTGATTGGGATGCCGCGGGCCCTGAGCAGCGCGACCGCCTTTCGGCAAATGTCCGTGGTGTCGTCGGTTGAATCGTCGAGCACCTGAATCTCGAGCTTGTCGTGTGGGTATTCGATCGCGGCAACGGCTTCGATGAGCCGTTCACACACGTAGCGTTCGTTGAAAAGAGGCAGTTGTATCGTGACTTTCGGGAGGTCTGACGGGTCAAAGAAGCCGGCCGGCTCCGGGTCGTTTCCAACGTACTTCTTGTAAAGGTAGACCATGAGATAGCGGTGTGACCCGTAAAACGCGAGCAACCCCAACATCAAAAAATATCCGCCCAGGATCGCTAAATGGATCCACGAATATCCCTGGTCAACCATCGAACTTCCACTTCACCAGAAAAGACCAACGCCGTTTACATACTCAAAGTGGATGCATTGGTCACGCATCAGGACGCAAGATTTAGGTATTTTGATGACAAAAGGTGTTCTTAGTCCTTATAAGGACGGACCTTGTTCTAAGAAAGTCAGTGATGAGTACACCTGCTTCCACACCACGCGCGATTATCCGGACTCTTCGGCCACACCAGTGGATCAAGAACCTCTTCGTGCTCGCGCCTTTGTTTTTTTCCAAGGCGTTTGTCGATATTGGGTTGACCCTTCAGGCGCTTTTGGCGGCGCTGCTTTTTTCATTGGTGGCGGGCGCGGTCTACACCATGAACGATCTCTTCGACGTGGAGAAGGACAGGCGTCATCCGGTCAAGAAGTTCCGTCCGATCGCGGCTGGCGACCTGAGCGTGGGTTTTGCGCGCGTGCTTTCGGGTGTTCTGGGCCCTGGTTCAGTGATTTTGGGGTTTGTGTTGGATTGGAGGGTTGGGGCGATTCTCGGTGCGTACTTGGTGATGAATCTGGCGTATTCGTTCAAGCTCAAGCACGTGCCCTATCTGGATGTGTCGATCATCGCGATAGGCTTTGTGATGCGTGTGATGGCCGGCGCTTGGGCCATCGATGTTCTGATGTCGAATTGGCTCATCATCTGTACCTTCCTGCTGGCCATCTATCTCGCGCTCGGCAAACGAATGAACGAGCTCAAGCTCGTGGAGTCTGGGCGTGCAGAGGAGGTCCGGAAGGTCCTCAAGCATTATAATTCGGAGCATTTGAACTTTGCGGTGCTCTTTGTCTCGGGTCTAACCATTGCGAGTTATACGATTTACACGCTGAGTTCCTCGTTGCCCGATCAGCCGTTGCGCTCAGTGTACACGCCGTTTCATAGCCCGTACTTACCCCTGACCATTCCGTTTACGGTGCTTGGAATCACGCGCTTCTACCTGCTTCTCTCGAAGGATACAGATGAAAGTCCGACGGAGCTGATTTTGCGAGACATCCCATTTGTGGCGAATTTGGTAGTCTGGGGTGGTGTAATGACGGTACTTTATTTTCTTTAGGCTTAAATTCGCGGCGCTCACCCTCTGAGTGTTGACGATTTTTTGCGTGCGGTGCTAGATGAGGGTGTTCCGTCCTTGCGACCTCACCCGATGCACTCTTTGTGCTGGAGGATTGTTCGATGCTTCGACATAGTCTCAACGTGATGGTGTGTCTGGTTGCCGTATTAGCAGCGACCCCTGCATCCGCGCTCGATAACGATCTTGTACTCTCTCGATTTGCGACGTTTGACCCGCAAGAGTTCGGCAACTGTCCGAACGCCTGTGGCATCGTGCAGCCGAACAGGGTGCTCTTTGAAAATATGGTGGGTGATATGGGGCTTTTGATGGCCCCGCGCATTGCTGCGCCCGCAGAAACGCTTGGTGAGGCCGGATTCGCGGTCAATATCATCACGTCTCTGAATTTCATCCCTACTGAGGAAGAACACTGGCAGGTCGGTCTTGAAGACCAAGACCCAGGCACCATGTTCACCACGTTCCTTCAGGTTCGAAAGGGCTTGCCCTTCTCGTTCGAGTTGGCGGGTAATTTTGGCTACCTCTACAACTCCGAGATGTTCGCGCTTGGTGCGGACTTGAAATGGGCGCTTAACGAAGGGTTCTACTACTTCCCGGATCTCGCCGTACGCGGCAGTGTGAACACCGTGATGGGCTCGCCGGATTTGAACTTGATCAACGCCGGCGGTGATATGTCGATGTCGAAGGCGTTTGGGATTAGCGGTGTGATGACGCTGACGCCATATCTTGGCTACCAGATGCTCTTCACCATCGGGTCGAGCCGCCTTTTGAATGCTTATCCGCAAGATCCGCGGCCTCCTCAGTTCGACCTCGACAATCCGTCTGGCATGGGTTCTTCGACCTTCAGTCCAGAGTTTGTCTTTGAGCAGCATAACACGCAGGCGAACCGATTCTTTGTGGGTGCGCGCTTGAACGTGTGGATTCTCAACTTCGTGCTTGAGGGTGTTTTTGCCGACGTCTCTCAGGCGTCGCTCGCTGTCGGTGTGGATTTCTGAACCACCCGAGGCGGTATGACAAAAATCATCAAACGATATTCGAATCGTAAACTCTACGACACCGAACGCAGTACCTACATCACCCTTGAGGAGATTAGGGACATGGTGCGTGACGGCGAGGATATTCGGATTATCGATAACTCGACGAAAGAGGATCTGACGAACGTCACGCTGGCCCAGATTATCTTTGAGCAGGAAAAGGCGCATAAACGCCTGCTTCCGCTGGCATCATTACGATACATCATTCAGCAGTCCGGCGAGGATATCTTCCAGAAGATTCAGAATCCGGTAAGCCAGTTTAAAGACGAAGTGAAACGGAAGACCGATGCGCTCGAGGAGAGTGGCAAAGCGGTCAAAGATTTTATCGAGTCCACCCAGCGCTCCCTAGACGAGATGCAGAATCGGATGGACGAGCGATTCAAAGATGCAGTGGATCAACTGACACATATTCCTCAGATGCGACGCGAGGTTCAGGAACTTGAGCAGCGCGTAAAGCATTTGGAAAAGATGGTGCAACGGCTCGAGGGTAATCTGCGCGATGGGCAGCCGGTACGCCATGTGACAGCGAATGATCCATTCAAAGACCTGCCCTGAAAAACCAAGGACGATGTATGGTCATCGAGTGTCCAAAATGTAGTACGACGTTTCAGCTTCCGGTTGAGCGGATGTCTGCAAAAGGGTCGAAGGTTCGTTGCTCAAAATGCTCACATACCTTTCGGGTCCGCCTGACAGGGGAAGGAGAAGCTGAGGTTTTCTACAAGAATGAAGGCGTCGCGGATCCTCCAACTCAAGACCTCTCGGATTTGTTTGAGGAAAGTGTTGCAGATAGCCTCGACGACGTTTTTCCCGGAGTGAAGGGCAAGCCGATGCCAGCGGAGGAGGATGGGTTTGACCCTCGAAGTACCATGATTGGATTGCCTGTATCTGAGCGCAAGTCCAAGAGTGCTGCGCCCGACTACAATCCTTTCCCGTTCGCGTCCGCGATGACGCCACCTCCCGCGCTCGAAGAACCGAGCATCGACTTGTTCGACGGCGAGGATCCGTCCGTTGTTTCGGTGGCCGAGGAAGACCCTGATCCGTTCGCGGGCGCATTTCAGCAAGCTTCGAGTATTGATGATGAGAGTGCGATTCCGAAGCAGTTGCCTTCGAGAGCTCATCACGGAACTCCCATGGGAGGTCCTGTAGCACCGCTACCGAAACCGAAATTTGATATCGAGTCAGCTCCGGTTCCGAAGGCGGCGCCGAGAATGGCGACTCTCCCTGAGGTGCCTGAACCCGCTGAGCAACACGTCGATCCGAATGCTATGTTCGGGTCCGCCGAAGACTTGGTCGACCCGAACTTCGGGCACGACTCTCCTTCGTTTGACCCGAATTCGGGTAGGGTTGTGGCTCCACCTGCAGCGGCACAGGCCCCGCCTCAAGCTGTGGCTCCGCAAAGGGTTGCTCCGGCGGCAGCGCCGAATCGTCCACAGGACTTGCAGAGTTCTGGTCCGCCCAAGAAGGCAGCGGTGGTGGATGACCTCGACTTTGAGCCGCACCGCGTGGGTGGTGGTGGCTTCCAGAAGTTTTCGAACTTCCTCTTCATTCTGCTGATTGCAGTGGCCTGTGTGCTCGGTTTTGTGGCGTTTAAATCTGGCGGCGTTCTGGATTTCGCTCGGATCGACCACATGCTTGAGGTGGGCTTCCAGGGAAAGACGTTTGAAGCTCGCCCGGAGTGGATTCCAGAGCCGGTAGCGCCTCCAGTGCCTGAAGTTCCTGCGATTGAAGTGCAGGATGTCTTTGCCCGCCTCGTCCCGATCGGTCGCCGCGACCAGATCTTGGTAGTGAGCGGTGTGGCGTTCAACAGCTCGGACTCGGAAGTCAGCGAGGCCAAGATTCGCGTGATGATTACCGACGAGACCCAAAAAGTGCTGAGAGAATCCACGGTATCCGCAGGGCGTCAGATTCCCTTCGCAGATATCTCTGGGGCGAAGTCTATCGAGGACCTGCGCGGGCTTAGCCCGGACTCGGCAAAGCCCGTGGGCTCCAATGGGGTTCAGCCAGTTCAAAGCATCATCTTTGACGTTCCACAAACGGTGCTCGACGGGGGTGCATTTGGCGTTAAAGTTGAGGTCGTATCGCCTTGAGGTTGCATGAGTGTCGATCAAGACCTTGTGGGGGAAGTCGACGCGCCGGACCCGGTTGCTGAGCACTACCGTAGGGTCGTGAGAGCGATTACGAGTCTTCCCGAGCTCGCAATGCGCCGAGCTAAGCTCGACGAAGGCATACGAAGCCTGGAGGCCGACGTTGCCGTTTGGTTCATGGATCAACTCGTCAGAGGCGCACTCTGGGGCCGAGAGGCCGAGATGGACGCCATGTTGACGTGCGCCGCATGGTTGGTGGGTCTGCGAGAGCATGACGAGTATGAAACGCTCCAAGAATATTACCTGGCAGCCCACGAGAGCGACCGCAAAGCGGTCCTTTTTCTTTTGAGAGATTTGCCAGCACACCGAGCGATGGGTGAGAACGCCAGACTGCCGGAAGTGCGCATGCCAATTGGCCGAGAAGTGACTCTTGGGGAGAGGCGTCAGCTTGCGGCGGGGCCCGATCGGAGGTTTTTGGAGCGTCTGATTTACGAGTCGAGTCCTCTCGTCATCGAGAAGGTTCTGGCCAATCCCCATATTCGACTTCAAGACGTGCTCGTCATCGCAGCGCGACGCCCGACCAAATCAGAGCTTCTGCGCGAAGTCATGAAGTCTGATCAGTGGTTCCGCGAGATGCGTGTGCGCGAGGCCCTGGTGCAGAACCCATACATTCCAACGGGGTTTGCCTTGAAGATGATGCCAACCTTGCACGTGGACGTCTTGCGTAAGCTGCGATTTGCCACCGACCTGCATGCGATGATCCAAGAGTTTGCGAGTCTGCTGGTGGAGCTTCGAGAACAGAGGACAGCACCGTGGGGCTACTGAATCTCTTTTCTGGCCAAAGAAGTGCGGTGATTGGAGTGGCCAAGAATTGTGGGAAAACCACAACGCTAAACTTCATGATCGAGCTGTATGCGGCAGAGTTTCGCGACCAGTTTGAGCTTGGCGTTTGCTCGATCGGTATCGATGGGGAGACCAGTGACTATCTCATCGGGACGCCAAAACCTCCGGTCAGGGTGGTGGAAGGGATGTGGTGCGTGAGTGTCAGGTCCGCGTTTGACCAGAGTGACGCACGATTTGAGTTTGTGGAGCCGCTCTCGTTTGAGACTCCTTTGGGTCGACCCGTTTTGGCGCGCGTGCTTGAGGCGGGTGATTTGATGCTCGCCGGTGTTCGGCAGCGGGCGGACCTTCATGAGATTATGAGCGTGTTTGAGGCGCATGGCGTCACACGGGTTCTTATCGATGGCGCCTATGGGCGCGTGGCCGCAGCACACGCGGACTTAGTAGATTCCGTGATCGTCTCAACGGGGGCCATTATCAGTCCTAGACCAGACCAGGTGATCGCGAAGACCCGCGAGCTTGTGGAGCGTTTGAGGCTGCCTGAGGTCGAGACCGAATGGGAACGCGAGTTGTTGCGGGCGAGTATGCGCGAGGAGCGGGTGATGGTTGGCGGCGAAACGGAGCCACCGAGGCCGCTTCAGGCGCGTTCTGCGTTGCTTGCTCTCAAGGAGCTCAAGGGAAGTCTGAGCGCAGGCGAAGATGCTGTGGCAATTCCGGGGCTTGTGTCCGACAAGGTGCTCGATGGGCTCATGGCTGCGCGCTCGAAAGGAACGCTTTTGGTCTCAGATGGCACCTCGATTCACGCGGACGCATCTCGGTTTCAGAAGTTTAGGCGCCACTGGCAGGTCCGAGTGTTGGCCTCTCAAAAGGTGCTTGGAATCAGCGTAAATCCAACGTCGATAACGGGTTGGAAGATTTCGGAGGAAGCCTTGCTGGCAAGCTTTGACGCTTTATGGCCGGAAATAACTATATTCAATCCGAATCATGGCTTACACTCCCGAGGACGTGCACGATAAGGAGTGACAGTGTCTGAGACACTTCAAGATAAAATTGGACGCATTGTTCGTGAGCTTTTTGATACGCATCTCGATCTATTTGCGCATCTCTTGGCTGAAGCGGGTGTTGAGCCCGAGGAGCAGACAAGTCGGCTCGATACGCTCTATCAACTCATGCAGCGCATCGAGTACGAGCCCACCATCTTTGAAGGCGGAAGGCGCATAGCGCTGAGCCTGAGCGAAGATGAACCACAGGTGCTCAAACTCAATGAGGAGTTAATCGGGAGGATTAGCGATGCGGAGATCGTGGCCACGTTGGGCCGTCCCATCGCCCAAGTTCTTGGGCTTTCAAGCCTTTCGATGACGCTGGCGCTCAAGACACGGGACGAGCAGAGCCTCAAGAGTTTAACCACGAAAATCGCGAAGAAGGCCGAAAACGCGCCTGTTCGAGCGGTAGATGTGCCCTCGTATGTGTCGGTAAAGATTGGTGTGTTTACGTCGAGGCTGGAGTCGATTGCCGCCCTTTTGGGACAAGAGACTTCGTTTGATGTGGAGATATCCGACGAACTCCGAGGGGCTCTAAAAGGCAGCGCTGCATGGCCTGAGTGGCAGGATATTCAGGATATTGAGGCGTTTAAGGGTGTGTCCACGGCGCTTCGGACTTCACTTGGTCAAACCAAATGGGAGTCCACCTCGGAATTGATTGTAGAGCTTCTTTGGGACAGCCTTGGGCTGACTCCGCACTCGTACTTTAAGCACGCGGGGAGGGCGATTCGTGGTGCGAACGTCAGTGAGGCGGCAGCGCTCCTGGATGCGATGTTCGCCGCACTCAAGGTTCAAGAGAAGTGGTTATCGACTGAGCTCAGCACCTGGCCTTCGTTTCAAGATATCAAGACAGCATGGTCCGAACTCGCTCAGAATGAACGGCGGGCGTTTGGCATGATGTTACATGACCTTCCGGCTCCGAGCGTTTCGGTTCTGGAGGTCGCTCGGGACGCGTTCGGGCTCGATCAGCCGACGACCTTACCTTGGGAACTGCCTCTGGTTTGTTGGACGGTCCGTGAGCAAGGCGCGTTGCGCGACCTTTTTGTGGGGCTCTCAAGGACATTGCCCATCCCTCAGGACGATGGCTATCCTGTTTTGGGTAGTTTGGACCTCGAAGGCGCAACTCTGGATTACTCGGAGGACCTTGCGAATCTTGGGGTCCACCTTGCGCCGATCGACACCGAGATGCTGCCGATCGCCGAAGATGCGATCACGAGGGCTTCGGCCGCTGTGATTTCGCGGCTTTGCGAACAATTTGATGGGTTGGATGAGGCGGCTCAGACCGATATGTTGCAGAGAATCCGTGATTCGTATGACGGATTCTTCCCCAATTTCCGCGAGGTTTGGGAGAGGCATTTTTTCGGTTTGAGCAATCGGCCGAGGCCTGAGCAGTATTTCATCTTGGTGACCGGGATTCAGTCGGTGCTCACAGTTCCGATGGTGATCGATGCATTCTTGAAGCCTTCTCAAGACGAGCCGTCACCGTTTCCTACGTTGACTCTTGTCGTTGCCGTGCAGAACACTGAGGAGGGCGTTCAGACGCCGTTCTACGTACCCCTCTCGGCCCTAAACTCTACAATCACCGGGCCTCCGATTCGCGTTCGTGCAGTGCGGACCTCGCCGGGTTCGGGCGCAACCTGGCTCTGTGATCGTACGTTGGCTCTCAACAAGCTGCAGGGCCAGGCGATCGAGCTGCTCACACGGTCGATTCACGGCGACTCCATGCGACTCGCGTTGTTCACGTAGCAGTCCTACAGACTATTCTTTGTCGATATAGTATCGGATAGCGGCTTTACCCAGAGTCTGCGTGGCGGCTGCGGCGATCGCGGCAGAGACTACCGAACCGGCTACGGGAATCCAGTTTATCAAAGCGCGCGCGAACTCACGCAGCGCGAGGGCAGCACCGATATTGAGACCGAGTGCGCCACCGAATTCTCCGAGTGTCTTGGCGTTGACCTCTCTGCCGCTTAACCACGCGATAGAGGAAATCATCAGGACTTGAACGGTTGTGATGGGAAGTGAGCTAGCCACAGGAATCGGGACGACGGCAATCGACGCATTGACCGAGGTGGCTGTGCGCACGATGGCTTGTGCGATTTCCTTCTTGGAGGTCGGGTCGCCGCAGATCCTGGCGAGTCCGAGCCGCTGGGATTCATTGAGCTGCGCGAGCGCACTTGAAAGGAGCTTTCCGGGGCGAGCGAGCTGAACAACCGGGAAGGCGTCTCGGGCCATGCCCTGGTCCACAAACGCCTGTTTAAGCGCTTGTAAGGTCACAAAATCTCCCACCTCGCGCCCAGCACTTGGCCGCCAAATGACGAGCGCACCCGATGGGAGCTTGTTCGCCAGATCTTCCACGCCCTCGACGACCATCTGTAGTTCCTCAACTCGGCCCGGGGCGCGAGTATTTGAAGAAACGACACTCAGAATCAGCTCGGGGAGCTCGAAGTTCAGGGCCTTTGGGAGCGACTCATGCGGCGATTCGCTTCGTGCATCACAAACGCGAAACTCGCCGAGCTCCAATTTCCAATTCTGCCAGCGTCCTCGCCCGATCTCTTGGTGGATATCCCATTGTTCAGGGGGATCTGAGAGTGGGGCCAGCTGGCTCAGGATTTCGCCTAGAGGAGCCCCGGGCTCGCCAATGAGTAGAATGCTCGGAGGGTGAGCATCAGACACGGCTTGGGCAATCTCCTTGATGAGTTGAAAATCGCCTTTGAGTTTGTCTCGGTCTGCGGCGCTCAGCCCGGTTAGGAGTTGTTCAGCCTGAGATATCAGGTCGGTCTTTAGGTCAGGTTTTTCGTCAGGTGTTTCGTTGGCCATACTCAACAATACTTCTTGAGTTGCTCCGATGAGATATTGCCCTCGCGGGTTACGTGGGCCTTTCCGTCTTTAATCTCAACGATGGTCGAGGAACCATCGCCCGAGAGGTCTCCGGCGTCCACAAAATGGTCGACTCTGCTGACAAAATTCTTTCGGATCTGAGCAGGTGAACTCGCACCTGCCTTCTTTTCCTTGTTGGCGCTCGAGACAAGCACCGGTCCACCAAACTCCTGAAGGAGTCTAACCATGAGTTCGTCTTCCGGGATCCGCACGCCGATATGACCGTTCGCTTTGGTCAGCTGTTTGACTACCGAGCGCGGGATTTCTGAGCTGGGTTCGAAAAGAATGGTGAGCGGCCCAGGCCAATGATCCTTGGCGAGCTGATTGGCCACGCTTGGCACCTCATCCGTGATTTTCGAAAGGTGATCTTTGCTCGGCACAAAGACGAGTGAAGGAGCCTTCGATGTGCGTCTCTTGGACTGCATTAAGTTGATCACTGCGTCTTCATTGAGCAGGTCGGCGAGTATTCTGTACGTTCCTCGGCATGGCATACAAACGAGTCCGCCATTGGCGAGCGTCTTAGCCAGGGCTTTGATGTGTTCAGGGTTTTCGGCGACTTCTTGAATCTTGATAATCTTCATATCGACCTTTCAAGTAGGAGGGACTCGAATTGTAACACGTTTGTCACGCGGAACCAGAGCAGTGATACCGGTGGAGTGTTCAAAAGAACTCCGCTATGTTGCGCCGATGAACCAAGGCGAGGCTCGCCGCATGACGAGGAGGCAGTGATGAGTGACCCAGTGGTGCATGCTCGAATGACGCAGTTGATGCTCGATGAGAAAAAACTCACTGAGGAGAAGGCTAAATTGATCGAAGAGGTGCCGGTTTGGGAGCGCCGCGTGGGCCTCGCGAAACAAAAGGGTATGCACGATCTGGCTGCAGAAGCCGAGCAGCGCGTTGTGGAGGTGAAGACCCGGATCAAGGAGATCGAGCTCAAGCTCGAGACGCTCGAAATGGATAAGGACATGCTGCGTTACGAGTCGCGTCGGCCGAGTGGCCGAGAAGTGGAGCGGGCTGAGGCCATGCTCGACCAGGTGCGCCTCGGGGGTCTGGTAGACCCAGACAGGATGGATAAAGAGCTAGACGAGACAGCGTTCGATTTTAACGAGGAGGACTAGATGGCGAAGAAGAAAAAAGAGACGAAAGAGATTGCGGAGATTCCCGAGATTTCTTTCGACGATATCGAGACCGTCGAAGATGTAGAGCGCGCGGTACTCGCCGGCTATACCTTCGAAGACGTGGATTTTGCTGGGTCGGATTTGAGTGAGGCCAAGCTTGCGGGTGCAGTGCTGGTCAACGCGAATCTGGCCGGCGTCAACATGATGGATGCGGATCTGACGGGTGCGAACCTTTCCGGGGCCATTCTGGCAGGTGCGGTACTCAACGGCGCAAAGCTCTCAGGGGCATTGGTGGTCGAGGCCGACTTGAGTGGTGCGGACCTTTCGGCCGCGGAGCTCGACGGGTCTGATTTTTCCGGATCTGACCTGAGCGGTGCAGATTTGAGCGGCTCGAATCTCTCAGGGGCACTCTTCATGGAGTGTTCATTGGCTGGTGCTGACTTGGCCGGATCGGTATTGCATCACACGGATTTTACGGGGTCTGACTTGAGCGGGGCGTCGCTCCACGAAGCGGACGCGCTGGACGCGATTTTCCAAGATGCGGATCTCTCCGGAGTGGAGATTGGTGGGGCGATCTTCAAGGGCGTCCTGCTTGAAGGCGCGGATTTGAGTGGCGCGGGTGCTCGGAAGACCGACTTCTCCGAGGCGCTCGCGCAGGCTGTCGATTTCTCAGGTGCTGATATTGAGAAGGCAGCATTTAAGAAGGCCGATCTACGCGGAAGTGATTTTTCCGGCGTGGCGGCGAAGGGCGCGAATTTCAAGAAGGCGCGCCTTAAAGAGGCCCTGACCGAAGACCTTGTCGGGGCAAAGAACGTCAAGTAGAGCGAAGCATGAATAAGTTGGATCGAGTGAGCATTCCCACGATTCGTGGGCGAATTCTGGAGCGCCTTCAGCGGGCAAACCCGCGTGAACCAGAGGATTTGGCGTTTGGCGAGAGTATTGGCGAGGTCACGCTGAAGACGCCTTCGGAGCGAGCTGTGGTGGCGCTTGCCTGCCTTGTGCTGGAGAATCTGCGCGAGGCCGGCGGCTCCAATGCGCCCGAGCGTACTCTCGAGACCATTCTGAAGAAGACGCTTGCGACACTTGGCCCGAAAGAAGTCATGGATATCGAGATCGAAGCGTATGAAATGATGCTTTGGATCGGTGCTGCGATCGACCCGGAATGGCGTGTAGAAGAAGGGGTGGACGTAGAGAATTTGGACCCGCGGTCGGGTCCACCCGACCTTATCCGATTCGCTATCGCCACGGGGCAAGACCTTGAGTTGGACTATTACAGTGCGAATCGTGGCGAGTTGACGCACAGGCGCATCACGCCCCTGAGCTTTGAGGCGGAGACCTATCTACACGCCTATTGCCATATGCGCCGGGACGAGCGGATTTTCAGGGTCAGCCGTATCGCTGACCTAAAACCGGTTGGCGGTTGGTCGAAGATCAAGAAGGTCAAGCCAGCCAAGGACAAAGAGCCTGAGGATTCGGGTCAGATGTCTTTCTTTTGAGCGGGGATGAGAGTGAAACACTTCAAATTGTTCATTGACGGTGAATTCTGTGGAGGGCGCTCGACCTTCGAAGATATCAATCCCGCGACGGGTCAAGTGATCGCGAAGGTGGAGGAGGCGGGACCCGAGGAAGTCGACCGGGCCGTGGCTGCAGCGAAGCGAGCCTTGAGCGGGCCGTGGGGAAAGTTGAGCGTCAGTGAGCGAGCGAGCCTTTTGCACAAGGTGGCAGACGGCATCATGGCGCGATTTGATGACTTTTTGCGCGCCGAGATCGAGGATACCGGAAAGCCCGTGAGCTGGGCTTCGGCGGTGGATATCCCTCGTGGAGCCGCCAATTTTCGGATCTTTGCCGACCAGATCAAAACCATGGGAGTTCCTGCATTTCATCAGGATACGGCCGATGGCTTAGGGGCCTTGCACTACGTGTCTCGGCGTCCCGTGGGCGTTGTGAGCGTGATTTGTCCGTGGAATCTTCCTTTGTTGCTCATGACCTGGAAGGTCGCGCCGGCGCTTGCAGCGGGCAACGCGTTGGTGGTCAAGCCATCCGAGGAGACGCCGGCGACGGCTACCTTGTTGGCCGAGGTCATGCGAGACGTAGGAGTGCCGCCCGGCGTCTTTAATGTGGTGCACGGATTCGGCCCGGGCTCAGCGGGTGAGGCGATGACCACGCATAAAGATGTGGCTGCGATAACGTTCACTGGTGAGAGCGCGACGGGGCAGGCGATTATGCGGAACGCAGCGTCTGGCCTGAAGAAGTTGAGTTTCGAGTTGGGCGGCAAGAATCCCGCACTTGTGTTTGCTGACGCCGATTTTGAGGCTGCGATTGCAGGTACGATGCGGTCCGTTTTCTCGAATTGTGGGCAAGTGTGTTTGTGCTCCGAGCGCGTCTATGTGGAACGCTCAGTTTTTGATCGGTTTGTCGAGGAACTTGCCAAACGTGCATCAGAATTGCGGCTCGGAGATCCGTTCGACTCGGCTACGGCGATGGGGCCGTTGATTTCTGCAGGGCATCGAGAAAAAGTGCTGAGCTACTACGAGCTGGCAAAATCAGAAGGGGCCGAAGTGGTGATGGGCGGAGGTATTCCAGAAATGCCTGCCGAGTATGCTGCAGGCTCGTGGGTTCAACCCACTATCTGGACGGGGCTTTCCAATGACGCACGTTGTCTGCAGGAAGAGGTATTCGGCCCGGTGTGTCACATCATGCCTTTTGACTCCGAAGACGAAGCCATCGCGCTCGCAAATGACTCTGATTATGGCCTGGCCGCCGCAATTTGGACTCAGAACCTGAATCGCGCGCATCGAGTCGCTGCGGCGATGGAAACCGGGTTGGTCTGGGTGAACACGTGGTTCTTGCGCGATTTGAGAACTCCTTTTGGCGGAAGCAAAGCTAGCGGTATCGGGCGAGAAGGGGGCGAGTATTCGCTGAACTTCTACTCAGAGACCAAGAATATCTGCATTAAACATAACTGACTTGGCGTCCGCGCTTCTCTGACTGCGCGTCGACTTGACCATATGTTCTCTGGGGATTAGTCTGCGCGCCGTTTCAAGGATTTGCGAGGAGATGCTGTGTCCGACGAGAAAAAAAAGAAGAGTGCAGACGAGATCGTTGACGATGCCGCTGCAGAGATGGGTGTGGATGATGCGAAAGTCCCAGAGAGTGATGAGTCATCAGAGAACGTGATGGCTGGGCTCGGCGGAATCTTTGATGTCCCCGCAAAGAAGAAGAAAAAGAAGAAAAAGGAAGAGGTTGTTGAAGACACCTCTGACGAGGATTCTGAGGATGAAGAGGCCGAAGAGCCCGCTCCGAAAAAGGCTGAGAAGCCAAAGGCCGAGAAAAAAGCGGAGAAGCCTAAGTCCGATAAGCCTAAGAAGAAGGTTGAAGGGGTTGAGATTTTTGCTGGTGGCGATGACGTAGACCTCAGCTCGCCCTATCTGGGAACCGAGGACTTGGGAGACTACGACGCCCCTCAAAAATCCAATACTGCGCTTTACGCCGGCGTGGTGATCGGCGTGCTCGCCTTGGCCGCTGGCGCTGTGTTCATGGTGGGAGATGTGGACGACCTCGGCGCACTCTTCCGTGGTGAGCTTAAAGAAAAGCGACTAGCTGAGAAACGCCGCATTGAAGAGGAGCACAAGCAAAAGCTCCTCGATGCGCAAGAACTTTTTGGCACCGTGTTTATCAGCGGAAACGCGAAGTACGCTGCCGTGAAGCTCAATGGCAAGTTGCAGTATGGAGAGACATCGTCCGGTCAATTCCGCGAAGTTCTTCTTACGGCTTCAACACCGTTCCAAAACCTCAAGGTCAAGGAGAAGCAACTCTTTGAGATTACCTCGCCAGGGTTTCAACCGCTCAATGTGGAGCTGACTCAGGGAATGTGGAATGAGAACCCAGGCGGAGATTTCACGTACAATCTCACGGCGAACCTGACCCCTCTCAGTCCTGATCACAAGCTTGAGTACGATGCTCGACTGAGCTCGGATATCGAGACTGATTATTTTGGAAAGGTCACCATCAACACTACGCCTCCAGGCGCTACAGTGATGTTCAACAACTATCCGCTTCTCAACGAGAAAGGCGAAGAGTTGAAGACGCCAGTGACCTTTGAGAAGTACTGGGTCAAAGACGACAAAGGTAAGCTCGAAGAGCGGCCTGTGTACGTGGACACGACCATTGATCAGGGCCACAAGATCGAGCTCTTTATTCCGGACAGCGACTATCCGAAGTACGTCACCGCGCTGCAACGTCAGATGTGGACATGTAACTGGAAGTCGGAGGCTGAGCTCAAGGCTGAAAAGTTCAACCCAGACTCGGATAGCATTCAGAAAAAGTGCAATTACACCTGGGATTTCAACTTTAGCTTTGATGAACTCAAGCAGTTCATCGCTGACCGCGACGCAGAGATCGCACGAATCGAAGCTCATAACGAAGCTGAGCGAAAGCGTCTCGAAGCAGCGAATAAAGAGGAATAGTGCTCTCACCTACGAAGATCGTATGTATCGGGTTGAACTACCGGCTCCACGCTCTGGAACAGGGAAAACCTATTCCAGAGGAGCCGGTGATCTTCCTGAAAGCCTTGTCAGCTTTCCATGGGGAGTCTTCGCCCATCGTCCTTCCTGAAGAAAGTTCAGAGGTTCATCACGAAGCCGAGTTGGTGGTGGTGATGGGAAAGCGCGCGAAGAAGGTCAATGCTGCCGAGGCTCTCGATTATGTGGCGGGCTTTACCTGCGGCAATGACGTCACCGCGAGAGATCTGCAGCGCAAAGACAAGCGTTACACCCGTGCGAAGGGATTCGATACGTTTGCGCCGGTTTTGCCAAGATTCGTTCCGCTCTCCGAGTGGATCCCTGGCGACCAGGCCGTGATTTGTCGTGTGAACGGCGAGGAGCGTCAGCGCGGTCTGGTTAGCGATATGATCTTCTCGGTGGGTGAGTGCATCGAGTACATCTCCAGCATTATGACCCTTGAACCCGGAGATTTGATCTTCACGGGAACGCCTTCGGGCGTGGGACCGATTCACGACCAAGATGTTGTCGAGGTCGAGGTCGAAGGCATAGGTGTGCTGCGAAACCCAGTCCAGCGCAGTTCATGACGCGGACCCTTGAGATCCGATATGAAGTGGTGGATCCCGGTCTCGCGTTGACTCCCAAGATCATCGCGCGAGAACTATGGGATGGTCTCGTGATGTTTGCGCGCCGGTATCAAGTAGAGGCTGGGCCCTATATTGGAACCTCGCGAGCGGACGAGACAACCGTGGTCTTTGAGTTTCCTGTCAATGAATCTCAAGACCAACTCTACTGGGCTTTCAGGCTCGGGCTCAGCTTCTACCGAGGCACACTCGACAAACTCTCAAGCCAGCTTGGAATCGAGCTGAAGAATGTGGTGGAGCGAGCCAGCGAGCTGGCACAAGCGCGCGAGCAGATTGAGGGTACCTTTCTTTTCAAGGCGCTTTTGCCGGATGACGAGACACAAAGTACGTTTGTGGCTGATGCGCTCGGTGAGGATATCCATCAGAGTCAGCGTGCCGTTGATTTCATTCTAGCGTCCCATCGGCCGTCTGTGGAGGCATTGGTTGCCGTATCAGAGGCTTCGAAGAAGCTCGGATGGTATCGCTGCGCCCGTGGGCTCTATGAGGTCGGAAAACGCCTGCGCTCGGAGATAGAGGTTGAGGAGCTGGAGGCTGTTACCGCTGCTTCACCCGAAGCTAGTGCAGCTTGGGTGGCGCTTAGAGCTAGCCTTGGTCTTAGAATGGATGAGGTCAAAGCGCTGATCAAAGAGTCTGAGCCAGTCCCCGAGTCGTTGGTGGAGTTCGTGGGTTATGAGAGTTGGACGCCGAGTCAGGCTGAAGAGCTAGTCTCGATCTTCCGCGGCGTCTTGGGTCAACGGGCGGAACTCGATGAGGCGCTAGCCTCGTCGACTTACAACGTGTTCCGAGACAAGGAATCGTTGTGGGAGGCGCGCTCCATTCTTCGTGCTCTGGAAGAGTCGGGAAAGGGCGAATCGGCGCTGATCGCGTCAAGAGCCTTGGAATTCTTCGAGCGAAACTAGCGGCTCTTTTTGGCCTGATAGACCCGTCCGCTCCAAGAGATTGCACCCTTGGTGTTCCACCACCAGGAGTTGATCGCGATGGCCATCAGCACCACCACAGCGACGGGGTGAAGGAGGGCGGAGACGAAGGGGTGTCCATGTCTAATACTGAGCACGAATCTCAAGCTCAGGTTCGCAAGCACTCCTGCAAGGGCTGCGAGCCCCCAGGTCTGTGACCAAGCGAAGCTCACGAGTCCGAGATAGGGGGCGACAAAAGTCCCGATGTAGAGCGCGACAAGGAAGACGAGCCCGATTGGGTGTGCGCCGATCCCTTCGTAAAGATTTTTTGAGAACCCCTCCCAGATTTCCCTGAAGTTTCGGTACATCCGGCAGGTCGCGATAAAGTGTCCGTCGGCGAAAACCACACGCAATTTCTTGGTTTTTGCGATCCGACAGATCGCCATATCGTCGACGACTTCCTTTTTGATGGCCTCGAAGCCACCGACTTGGTCGTAAGCGTCTCGGTCAAAGGCGAGGACTTGGCCGTTGGCTGCGAGAAACCGAGGGTCATTCGTTTTCCATACAAGTGGCATTGGTAGCCAACTTGTATAGGTCATGTGCAGAAGCGGCATGACGAGCTTTTCCGGAAAGGTTACCATCTCCTGACGCGGTACAGCGGTCACGACCTTCGCGCCATAATCTTCAAAAATACTCAGGATCCGCTGCAAACCTTCGGGATGAAGTCTCACATCGGCATCCAGAAAGAGAAGTTTGTCGCCACGTGCGAATCCGGCGAGCCTGTGGCACGCGTGAGGCTTTCCGACCCAGCCGGGCGGGAGACCAATCCCGTTTTCGACTCGAAGCTCTCTAAACTCCTCTGAGAGTCGTTTGAGGATGTCTGGAGTGCTGTCGGTAGACCCGTCGTCATACACGATGACTTCGTCGGGTTTCACAGTGCCGGACATGACGGAGCGCACGGCGGCTTCGATGTTCATGGCTTCATTCCGAGCGGGAATGAGCACGCTGATGGAGCCGTCGGGACGAGCGCCTATGCGGCCTCGAGGCCAAACAAACTCGTTAAAAACCGTAAGTAGAAGCGCGCCGAGTGCAGGCAAGACCAAAAGAAGCCAGAGCATGCTCATGACACGAGGCTCCGAACGAGCCTCTTGACGCGTCCTTTAGCCGGACCCGCAAAAAGTGGAAGCCACATCGAATTTGGCCCTTTGAGGTCATGGACGCGCATTCGCACGAGCGGGCGCATGAGGTCTTGGTCGATGTTGTCTGGAACGACAAACTCACCGATGCCCTTGGCCCGTTGGTCTTCGGTCTCGGCACTAACGATCCACCTCAAATAGAAGGGCCCTTCATCCACGGTATGGTGATGCTTCACTTCCAACCATGGTTTGCCGCCCGAGCTAAGGCTGAGTCCTGTGGGATACGAAACGCCAGTATACGACCATTTAGCACGATGAACCGTTGCTTCGAGTGGGTAGGTGATGGTGGAGCCGTCCTCTAGAATATCGAGGCCGTGACTCTCGATTTGGCCCGATTCGCCCCAGAGCACGTAGTAGATTCGCTCTCGGTCGGCCAAGGGCACGCGCCCCCAGAGCCAATCTTTGATCCCAAGTCTGTGCAATGCTCGAGTGCCTCCGTTTCGGTCGAAATACCCTCGGCCATCAATTCGAACTTCTTCGTCGCCTATCGTCGCCTGCAAAGAGGCTTGGGCGGGGCCACTGAGTGGTGACCAATCGTGGGTGGGGTCGCGCGACTCGGTGCCTAACTCTTTTCGTGCTGGCGCGGTGAGCCGGTATTCGCCTTGGAGCCTCTCATTCGTCCCAGGGATATCGAGATCGAGTGAGCCATGCAACGTCCGCACGCCGTCCACAACCTTGGTGGTGAAGGTCGAGCGACCAAACTGCCATTGCCCGTCTTGATCCCAGCTCGCATCTTGCGCCGTGAATTCTTGGAGCAAGTAGAAAGCGGGCTTTCCTTTTGAGTAGATGGCCACGCTGATGCTTGGGCGCGAGCTAGGAAGCTCTGCTTTGCCGCTTCGTTCTGCGTTGGCGTAGCCGGGTAAGAACGGAAGGCCCCACGACCAGATGATCACTGCGCCGTCCCCGCTCTCGTTCACGAGGTCGGTATACCACCACGCAAAACCACCGGGTGAATTGAAATACTCGGAATCAAGCCGGTGATCCGGCGAACTAAAACTCATCATTTGGGCCACAATGAACCTCCCTAAGGCCATCTACCCTATGATGCATCTAGGCTTGAGAAGATGCGAGACTCAGGTCGTGACGCGCCAGGTCGTGCCCTCGGGGGAATCCATGATCTCGATACCCATGGCGAGTAGCTCGTCTCGAGCAGCGTCAGCTTGTGCCCAGTCTTTGTTTTCACGGGCCTGACGGCGCTCTTCGATTTTTTCCTCAACACGTGCCCGGTCGATACCCAAGAGTTCGACCTTGAGGTCTCGAATTTCTTCGAGAGCCTGCTTGGGGTCGAGTTCCAGGAGGCCGAGAATTTTGCCAGCGAGCAGGAGTGATGCCCGGACGTGCCAGAGCGTCCACGCTCGTTCGTCGTTGAGTTTCTTCTTCGACTCCGTGAGCTCGTTGCCGATTCGAGCAACCTCGCCAAAAAGAGCCAACGCACGTGGCGTGTTGAAGTCATCGGAGAGCACATCTTCCAAACGCTCTTGGAATCCCTCAAGCACCTGCCCCTTGTTCTCGTACCATCGAGCCTCTGGGGGCGGGTTATCGTCTGAGAAGCCAGACTTCGCCAAAGCGTCTTGGACGCGATCGAGCGTCGTGTAGAGGTACTCGATTCGTTGGGTAGCTTCGTCGAGATTATCCGACGAGTACGTCACAGGATTTCGGTAGAGCGTGGTGTGCGCAAAATAGCGCAGCGCCTCAGGGTGATAGCCTTTGAGCACGTCACGGGTTGTCCAGAAGTTTCCGAGCGACTTGGACATTTTGCGCTCGATCTTCCGTCCCGTTTCGTCAACCTCGGCCACATTCACCATGCCGATATGCATCCAGTGGTTTGCAAAAGTTTTCCCAGAGCACGCCTCGGATTGCGCAATTTCGTTTTCGTGGTGTGGGAAGATCAGGTCTCGGCCACCGCCATGAATATCAAAGGTTTCCCCGAGATACTCCGAGCTCATTGCCGAACATTCGATATGCCATCCAGGTCGCCCGGGGCCCCAAGGGGACTCCCAGCTGAGCTCATCGCCTTTTGTGCTCTTCCAGAGTGCAAAATCAAAGGGATGTTCCTTTTGACCTTCGTCATCCGAGACACGACCAGAGCGGCCTGCTTCCATATCTTCGAGTTTGCGGTGCGAGAGCTTTCCATAACCGTCAAAACTCTGGACCCGGAAGTAGACATCGCCATTGGCGTTATAGGCGTGACCACGCTCGATCAGCCGCTCAACCATGGCGATGATATGTGGAATGTGGTCAGAAACCTTTGGCTCAACGTCGCCCTCGGCGACGTGAAGGCGGCCCATGTCTTCGTGAAACTCGTCGATAAATTTCGCCGAGAGTTCGAGAGGGGCCATGCCTAATTCAGCAGCCCGCTTGATGATCTTATCATCGACGTCCGTGTGATTTCGGACGTATTTGACTTCGTAACCAAGGTGTCGAAGGAAGCGTTGGACCACATCAAAAAAGATGTAGACGCGTGCGTGACCAATATGGGTGAGGTCGTACACGGTGACGCCACAGACGTACATTGAGAGTTTGCCGGGGGTAATCGGCACAATGTCCTTCTTGGTATCACTCAGTGTATCAAAGACGCGCAGCGTTTTCAGGGTCATCATCAATCCTTATATTTCGACTATTCGAGGTCGGCCCAGCCGTCATCGACGCTGGATTCCTCTTGGGCTGGCGACGACTCGGTCACGCCTGGGATACCAAATTGAGTCTTCTTGACGTCATCATCGTCGTCGGCCTCTTTGGCGGCGTCGTCAGCTGCCTTGAGGAAGGAGGCGAGTCCGCCAGGGTTGCTGTCCAGAAGGCTCGTCTGCCCGTTGGAATCTTTCTTCTCGGCTTCCTCGGGAGCTTTCACCTCTTCAGGGGCCTTCACCTCTTCAGGGGCCTCGATTTCCGTCGGGACCTGAGCCTTAGCTCTGACGATGGGTTGAGCCACATCTGACTCTTCTTCCTTTGCCTCAGGCTCAGCAGCAGCCTCACTTTCTGTCTCGGCTGCTTTCGGTTGGGCTGCTGCCTCGGCTTCTGGAGCAGGCTCGGCAGCTACTACGGTTTCGGCTGGCTCAGGCGCTTCTTCCACCGGCTCTTGGACCGCGTCACGCACGTCTACAACTGGTGCTTTGGGCTTCCTAGGCGCAGGCACGAGTTCTGGCACTTCAGGCGTCTCAAAGACCACGCCAGCTTCGTTCAGTTTACCTTCGAGATAGGCGATCTTCTCAAAAGAAATATCGAGCTGGCGCTGAGTGATCTTGTAGGCGCGGTCGCTGTTTTCGACCTGGCGCCGCATCTTGTCCACGTTGCTTCCACTCTTCTTCGAGCGCTTCTTGGTCGCATCGAGTTCGTCCTGAGCTTTCTTCGCGTCGCGTCGTGCACTCTCAAGCTGAGATTCTGCACGGCGCAGGGCTTCCTTGAGCTCCTTGACTTCGGCATCGTCTTTTTCGTTGATAACCGTAGCGGTCGCCGCAACAGGCTCAACCTTTTCGGTCTTCTCGGTTTTGGCCGATTTCTTCGATTCAGCTTTTGTCTTCCATTCAGCGGCTTCGGCCTTGGCTCGCGCGAGTTCCTCTCGCAATTCGAAGAGGTCGTCGGAGCCTACAATCGGCTTTGGCGCTTCAGACTCAGCAACCTTCAGGTCTTTGACTTCGCCTTTGAGCGTATAGATCTTGGCCTTGAGTTCCTTGACTTCATCTTTGGCGTCTTGGAGTTCTTTTTCGAGCTTGGACGTATCGGCGGCTTTTTCGGGCTTGGATTTGGACTCTTTTGGCGTCGATTCTTTGGAAGACTTCGGTGCGTCATTGGTTGGCAACGATCGCTTGCCCGAGGGACGTGCATCGGCTTCCAAGAATTTATTCTTCCAGTTGAGATTATCTCGAACGAGGAAAAGGATCGCGCCCACGGCGATCGCCAAGAGAATACCTAGGATCTGGAGTTCCATGATTAACTCAGTGTGGTCCCTTTTGGGGATGATGTCGGCAAACGCGCCCAGCCTATCTGGCCGCAAGGACTGCCTGATTAGCACCGCACCACCTTGATCGCAAGCCTCTCAACGCAGACGCCGCGTGTACAAATCGAGAGAAAGCATTAGTATGAAAAGCGAGCAAAGCATCTGCAAAGGACCAAGAATGGCACGAACAAAGGATCTAGTTCTTACGGGAATGGCTTTGAAAGGCCTCGTAAGGGCTGCGGAGACACCCGTGAGCGGCGAGCTTGTCAAGCGTCAGCTCTTCGCCGATCTGGGACTCGACCGAGTCTTTGAACTCGATTTGTCAAAACACGGAAACCCTGAGCCAGCCTCGCTTCCGCTACATCCAGAAGGTGAGGAGCACTGATGTTTTTTAGACCCACCTCCAAGGACTACAACGAGGCTTATGAGTCCGGCCGCCTAAGCCCGAGCGAAGTCATCGAGAAGACCCTTCACGCCATTCGTGAGAGTGACCGAGCTCGGCCCTCTCTCGGTGCCTTCATCGAGCTGAGAGACGCTGCGATCTTGGACGCGGCAAAGGAGTCCGACGAGCGTTGGCGTCAGGGCAAGGCTCTAAGCGCGCTCGACGGTGTGCCCGTGGCCATCAAGGATGAATTCGATGTGGAGGGCTATCGCACTCGAGCTGGCACCACGTTTCTAGGGCAGCGTGCCGCGTCTAAGGACGCGAGCGTCGTCGAGAGATTGCGGCGCAAAGGTGCCATCATCCTCGGCAAGACCCATATGACCGAGATCGGAATGGGAGGAGTGGGCGTCAACCCTCATTTTCCCGCTCCACGAAACCCTTTCGATCCATTTCGGATGACGGGTGGAAGCTCGAGCGGATCTGCAGCGGCCGTGGCGGCGGGGCTTTGTCCAATCGCGCTTGGAAGTGATGCAGGGGGCTCAATTCGAATGCCTGCTTCGCTTTGCGGGATCTACGGGTTTAAGCCTACGTTTGGGCGCTTGCCAACCACTGGAGGAGCGCTCTTGGCCTGGAGTCTTGACCACGCCGGACCACTCGGGGCGAGCATCAATGATGTGGCAATGTTCTACGACGCGACTTGCGGGCGAGACTCGAGCGATCGTGCCTCGCAACTTGCACCACACGCGCGTCGGATCGCGACCTTGCGAATCCCAAAGGCGAAGAACCTGAAAGTTGCCTGGTGTCCCGAGTTCGCCGATGACGCGGATGAAGAGGTCAGGCGCGCCTTTCACGAGGCTTTAGCCACATTGCGCGAGATGGGTGCGAAAGTTGAAAAGGTGTCTCTCAAATACGTGGAACTGATCCAAAAGGTCGGCTACGTGACGTTTGTGGCGGAAGCTGCGGCATCTCAGGCGGATTCTCTTCGCAAGTATCGCGAAGAATACAACCTCGACACGCGTTTGCTTCTGGCTGTCGGTGAGAGGGTAAGCGCTGCTGAGTATCTGCACGCTCAGCGGGTGCGAAGTCTGATTCGCGACGAGTTCCTAGGCGTGTTCGGCGAACATGATCTTTTCCTAAACCCAACGCTCGCCTGTACCGCTCGGCCGATCGAGCGGGCGGCTGAAAAAGAGGGGCAGGTGGACACCGCCCTCAATGATGCGATTGCCCGCTACACATTTTGCGGCACGCTCACTGGATTTCCCGCGCTTTCGATACCATGCGGAGTGGACCGCGCGGGCTTGCCAATCGGCCTGCAAATCATGGCGCGCCCTTGGGCCGACGAAGCGGTCTTGAGATATGGGGCAGCGTTGGACCAACTCATGCCGGCAATGCCCAAACCAAAAATGAACTGGGATATTCTGGGCCTTGAGATGGATTGAACTTAGAACATTCCCGCTTCAACTCTATCGAGGAACTCATCTAGGGCACCGAGCGTGAGCGAATTATCGTGACGCGCATAGGTCGCGAGATTCTCCTCAAACCTTGGGAGTTCTCTTAGGAAATGCTCAATGGTCTTGAGGTCGAGATTCTCATCACTCATGCCGTAGCCAAGCTTCTCGAGATACCGCCCGTTCATGATTTGCTCGAACTGACCGCGAATCGGAGTCGCGAGGTAGGGCTTGGCAAGGTGAACAGATTCCGACATCAACGTAAATCCAGCAGAAGCGATGACGCCCCTGGCACTCGCCAGATCCTCAACGAACCCTTGGTCGCTGAATGGTTTGTACGTGATATTGCCGTCCTGAAGTTCTTCTTTGAGGTCACGACGCAGCCCGTAGACGAAGACCGGGACCTCGAGCTCCTTGAGCATATTAGGCAGCGAGCCAAACGACTCTGAAGTTTGGTACACGAGTAGGTGATCTCCTTGACGGGGGCTCGCGCGCAAGATGGTTTCACGAAGGATCGGCGGCACGAGCTTGGTTCGGCGCTTCCTAACTTCAGGGTAGAAGAACGTGGTGATCAGGTATTCATTGGCGTGAGGCGTTCGGGCTTTGACGATCGACTTCGCGAGCTTGAAGTCGTCATAGGCGCCAACCAGGATCTCAGGGTCATGGGTGCAGCGGTTGATGATTTGGATATTATCTACGCAGATCAACGGCAGTCCGTACGCCTTTGCAAAGAGCCAGGTCCACGTCTCAAAGTCACTGATCACCACGTCCGGGTTGAACTTTGCTTCGACCTGAAAGAAGTCTTTGACGTTTCCAGGAAGCCCTTGAATGGCGCCTTTGAGGTTCTCTACGCCAGTCATTAGGCGGTCGACCTCGTTGTCTTCGACCACCATGTCGAGCCCCCAAATCTCCGTGAGATCCCCAAACTTCTGGTTCAGGTACTTCACCGCCCCACCTGACGCTACGGCGTGAACTTCATGGCCCTGATCGAGTAGATGTTGAATCACGACTGCGCTTCGAATGGCGTGACCCATTCCTGATCCCACCACACCATAAAGAATCTTCATGCTTTTCTCCTGAACCAGGCGAGGTACTCGATGTTTCCGGCCGGACCGTGGACCGGACAGTCGATTCCGTTGACAAACTCAAGGCCAAGGGTGTCTGCGTCTGAAATCACGCCCTCGATGGCCCCGATTCGAGCGTCTTGGTCGCGAACCACACCACCTTTACCAATATTGTCACGACCGACTTCAAACTGAGGTTTGATGAGGGTGATCACGTCTGCCGACGGCCCTAGAAATGGCAGGGTTGGCGGCAGAACCTTGTCCAAAGAAATGAACGAGCAGTCGATAACGGCGAGGCCGCACGTCTCGGGGAGCGCGTCGAGGGTTCGAATATTTGTGCGCTCTAGGTTAACTACGCGCTCATCTTGCCGAAGTTTCCACGCGAGCTGGCCATACCCCACGTCAACCGCATAAACTCTGGCCGCACCCCTTTGTAGCACGCAGTCTGTAAAGCCGCCGGTGGATGCGCCCACGTCGATCACGACTTTGTCGGTGCAATCGTAGTCGAATGCATCGAGGGCCGCCTCAAGCTTGAGTCCTCCGCGAGAAACGTAGGGATTCTGAAGTCCGCGCACCTCGATGGTTGCGCCCTCATCAACCCGAGTGCCGGCCTTCTCAACTTTGACGTCGTCCACGTAGACCTGTCCGGCCATGATAAGGGCAGCTGCCTTCGAGCGAGTCTCAACGAGTTCTCGGTCCACTAGTAGTTTATCGAGTCTATCTTTCATGTACTTCGCGTTCTGGGACTTTGTGGCAACAAAAAAGGCACCCCGAAGGATGCCTCTTTTGAACAGATTCCAAAACTTGGAATTAGTTCACGCGGTCCTTCAACGAAGGAGCAGGCTTGAACGAAACTGTGTACGAAGACTTGATCTTGATTGGCTTGCCCGTACGTGGGTTGCGGCCTTCGCGTGCTTTGCGGTGCTTAACACTGAAGGTACCGAACTGTGGGTACGAGAAACGCTTCTCGTGATCGATAGCAGCTGCAATTACGTCGAATGCAAGGTCGAGAATCTCGCCCGTTGCCTTCTTGGTAATCTCGATGCCTTCGTTTTCTGCTCTTTCGTGAACTTTGTTGATCAATTCTGATTTCGTCATGTCAATCCCCTTATCAAGGTTAAGTTGAACTAGTTTACCTACTTGAACCCCACAAGGACTCACGTCCTCCTGAGATTCGACTCTTACCGCTTGAAAACGTAGCGGATTTAATTATGCCCACCGATCCTTGTCAAGCGCATTTCCAAAAGAAAATTGCGGAAGACCGCAAAAAACCTTCATGATCGGCACGAATAGGCATGTGGAATACACTATCTGGGTTAGGGTTTGTGGTGGTTAAGTGGTTGATTTTATTTTGTTAAGTGCAAGATTTCCGAGGCAACTTCAGGCGTTGCGAGAGGACGGCCGAATTCTTTTGCCATTTGCGCGACCTTTTCGACCAATTGCCACGAACCTTGGGCAAGTACGCCCTTTGAGACGTAGATATTGTCTTCGAGTCCGACTCTTACATGGCCACCCATTCGGATCGCAGCTTCGGCCAAAGGGAACTCGTAGCGGCCAATTCCAGCAACGGACCACGTCCAATCTTGGGGTAACCTGGACACAAGGTATTCGAGGTTTCGTAAGTCTCCACCCATCGCCCCGGGGACTCCGAGCACAAAATCGACGTGGAGTGGGGCTTGCAAAAGACCCTGATCCACGAGCTTAAATGCGGTCTCTAACATGCCGACCTCAAAAACCTCGATCTCTGGTCGGATGCCAAAGGTATTGAGGCGCTCAGCTATTGTGCGAATCAGAGGGAGTGGGTTCATGAACACATCTTCCCCAAAATTGACGGTTCCAGTCGTGAGAGTCGCCATATCGGGTTTGAGATCGAGTGCCTCGATACGGGTCTCCACGTCCATCCAGACGGCTCCGCCGGTCGAGAACTGCACAAGTACGTCTGTTTGATCTCGAACGGCGCTGAGGATGGCTGAGAAGGTCTCACGGTCCTGCGTAGGCGTCCCGTCTTCCTTTCTCCCGTGCACGTGAACCATCGCTGCACCAGCATCTCGACATCGCTTCGCTTCAAGGGCGATCTCTTCCGGTGTGTAGGGAACGGCCGGATTTTGCTCGCGCATAGTTTCCGCGCCGTTGACGGCTGCGGTAATGATAAGAGGCTTCATGATTTTTTCCGTTGAAGTTCAATGGGCACCACGCAGGTTCCCGAAGCGCGACAAACCAACACCGGTGGATCGAGAACATGCGCCTGAGACGGTGCTTCCGCGCCTTCGATGAGCTCGATCACCTTCCATGCCTCGAAGCTCATCTTGCGACTCGTTCGACCTTCAGATTCGATCTTTCCGCGCGCCTCGATGTAGTCCCCCGCTCGCACAGGTGCCAGGAACTCAACGGAGTCGTAAGCGCGAAAGAGTCCTTCATCACCATCATGGCGGATTAGGAGTTCTGTGGCGACATCTCCAAACAATTTCAACATAAAGGCGCCATCCACCAGATTGCCGGCGTAGTGGGCCATCTCCATACCGATCCTCAAACGAATTGTAGATTCCATCCGATGCTCCGCAGGTCACAAGAAACAAAGACGGCGCACCGTAGCGCGCCGTATGAACTTACTCAACCTAGTTGGAGGAGATCAGGGAGTGGTTCCTGGGAAGCCTTGCTGCTTCTGGTTCAGGGCTGTAATAGAACCCGATGGCCAGGAGATCGCAGCAGCGCGCCAGAAGGTGCCAGTGCTTGCGAGGTACTCGTTTCTCCACTCGTAGCGCTGTTGGCCTTGGATGTAGATACGCAATGTCGCGTAGCTAGGACCGAAGCCTTTGTCAGCGTAGTAGTAGACACCGACTTGGTACGAGAGTCCGCTCTCGGGGTTGTTGTGGTTGACGTTCTCTGGACCGGAACCGTCGGTATCATCGATATCGAGGCTTGGGTCGTCAGCAGCGCCGGAGGAGCCCCAATCGCTTGTGCGGTTTCTCCAGAAGATATCCCATGGTGCGTTGTTCCAACGACCGTTTGGATGCAGGTAGTGCAAGTCAAGGTCTGTTCCGAAGGTGTCCTCTTGGTCAGCGTCGGTTGGGGTGTCCCAAACAAGCTGAACGTGGATGTCTTCGTCTGGCGTAGCAAGGATGGTAACGCGACGAGTCTCGTCATCGTTGCAGCTCGAGAGGCCCTGGTCGTCATAAACAGTCAGCTCAACGATGTACGTACCAGCAAGGTCGAGGAACATAGTTGGCTGAGGCACTGTGTTCGACGTCTCAAGGCGAGCTGTCGAGTTTGGAGGACGCTGAACGATGGTCCACTCGTAGCTCGCGATGGAGCCGTTCGGGTCGGTTGATTGCGTTGCGTCGAATCCGATGTACTTCAAAGGAATCGTGTTCAACTGCTGGCGATACGGACCGATCGCGGTACCGTTCTGCTCCTGAATGCGGCCCTGAGCGATAGCTTGTGGGCAGACGTTCGTGGTGCCTTTTCCAACGATTGGAACTCGAAGGTTAGCCTTCGAAGGGTCGTTCGAGCGCACGGTAAGCTCGCCTGTAGAGACGATTTCAGCGGTGGGGGTGTAGGTGACGACGAAGTTCGCCGTGTTGTCTGGAGGAATCACAGCTTCAGCGTCCGGAAGTCCCTCTGGAAGAGATCCATCGCGGAGGTCGAATACGCCACCGCCATCGTCAGTGATCGAGATCTCAGAAACTTTGAGGTCTTGAGTTGGGCTGCAGTTCTCGATGGTGATGGTACGGCTATTCGCGTAGCCGATTCCGCCTTCACCGAAGTTGATTTCATCTTCGCGGCTCAGACGCATGCATGGAGCGCCGCTGTTTCCTTGAAGAGACACGGTGTACTGGCCCTTCTCTGGGTCATTGCTGAAGAAGATCAGATCTGCCGATGAAGGAAGATTGTCTTGTGGGTTGAAGTACACGCGAACTGGGAAGATTTCGTCTGGAGCAACGGTGCTCGTTGGCTCGGTGCCATCGGTTGCAGGGTCGACCATCACGTCTTTGGTCTCAGGGAACGAGATTGAGAAGTCGCTGTCTGCAGGTGAAACAACCACCCGGCTGATTTCAAGCGGAGCCAGACCGATGTTCTGCACGTCAAGGAACTGCCATGACTTGTTGCGTGTGGTCTCAGTGACGGGAGCAACGCGAGGGAAGTTCACGACCGGCGTCGAGGAGATGCTAGGAGCAAGGTCGGCCGTCTGAATCGGCACTTCCAAGTCTCCGTCTGGATCGTTGCTCTTGATGATCAGGCGCCCGTTGTCCGGATTCTGGTCAAGTGGCGTATAAGCTATTGTCAAAATGATCTGGTCGCCAGGAGCGATCTCAGCGGTGTTTTGCCAGGTCCCTTTTTGGAACTCCACGCCACCAGCATCTGAGTCAGTATCTTCAACCAACTCGATCGACGTGATGTTCAAGGTTCCGTCACCGACATTGCTGATGATGATCGTCTCTTCCTGGCTTCCGCCGAGCGGAACGTCCGGGAACTGAACAGGGTTAGGAATAACACTGATTTGTCCGGTATCGACCTCGCCGATATTGCCATCTTTTCCTTCGTCGTCAGAGCAGGCTGCGGCAAAGAGGACGCCAGCTACTGCCAACCAACTCAAATGCTTTACGTTATTGATCATCTTACTTCCTGGTGTACCCGTGCAAACTAGGGCGGTTAATCAAGGGGCGCACTATAGGGAGCTACTCCACTAGAGTCAACGCTTTCTCCTACATCTACGCACCATGTAGGTTTTTGGGTAAAATAATTTTGAATTTTTCAAAGATGGCCGTCTTTTCGAAGGGTATCTTCAAAGGTTTTGAGGAGCTCCATCATGCCGTTGACTGGCAGGAGGTCCTCTTTAGTGGGCGAAACCTTGATCACTGTTTTGCCGTACGAAATCGCTTCATCTGGGAATGTGACGCTGGCCAAAAGGTCATCGACAAGTTTTTGATTCGAACACTCATAGATGGTCACAAAGACGTTTCGGCGGTCCTTGGATGCTTTGAAGCTTGTTTGGCGGACATCCTCAAAGCTCGACTCTTCGGTCGCACCAACGCTCCAACCTCCGGTGCGAATGGCGAGGAGAACCAGGTCTCGGGAGATAGCGGGTGGACCGTGGTCGTCTGGCTCGATGATTTCTGCCATGGGTTCCGGCCCCTCAATGGTTGAATAGCTCACAAAAAAAGCAAGACCAGCTCCCATGACGACCAAAACGAGTGCGAGCAAGGCGATAAATACGGGCGCAGCCTTCGAAGCTCCGCGCGACGAGGCGTTATTCTCGATCGTTGGTCTTGGCCCTTGGTTGCGAGGGTTAAACGCCAAATCTTGTTTTGGAGGCTCATCGGGAACGCGCTGGGCGACCGCGACAGGAATCTCCTGCGCTTTGTTCACCCTCGGCTTGGAAACCGGTTTTGGCGGGCGGGCCGGTTGCAGGAGCGGCACTTCTTCTGAGGCGGCTTCTGGGCTGTACCATCCACCATCGGGTTCAAAGTCGAAGATCGGATCGGAGATTTCTTCGAACTCGCTCGCACTTTCCAAACCTTCGAAATGGCCCGTGATCGTCGGTGGTTCAAAACCGAGCTCGTCGGCAATAAACGCCTCGACATCGGCGCGCATCGCCGTAGCGCTCTGATAGCGCCCGCTGGGCGACTTCTCGAGCGACCGGTGAAGAATAGCGGCAAGTCTGGGAGGGCATTCAATCGAAGAAGGGAGTCGCCATGGTGTGGAACTGAGGTGGCCAGCCACCGCACTTTGGTAGTCGACTCCGGGAACAGCAGGATCTCCCACCAAACACTCCCACATCACCATCCCAACGCCATAAATATCCGAGGAAACGCTCAAGGTTTCGCGCCGCATCTGCTCTGGGGATGCGTAGCGCGGCGTGCCAACAAATGCACCGACCTGAGTGAGTGCGATATCGACGTCGGGGCTAGGGTCGAGAATCTTCGCCACCCCAAAATCCAAGACTTTGACGTAGATCTCACCGTCTTGATCGCGTCCAAGCATGATGTTGGAGGGCTTTAAATCTCGGTGGAGAATGCCCAATGAGTGAGCCTCTTCGAGACTTTCCAAGATTTGTTGGGTGACTTTGGCGGTGTCGATTGCGCTGAGCGCCCCAAACTTCTTGATCTGACGGGAAAGTGAGCGACCTTTGATGTACTCCATCACAAGGTAGAGGAAGCGATCACCCTGCCCAAAATCTAAGATTCGAATGGTGGATGGGTGCTTGAGCTGGTTGATCAGACGCGCTTCCCGCGCGAATCGCTCCACCCACGTGGCTTCCACCTTGGAGTCCAACTCCAAGATCTTGATGGCCACCTCGCGGCCGTCCACAAGTCGAGTTCCGCGATAAACCGAGCTAAATCCCCCACGCGCAATCAATTTATCCACCGTATAGGTGTCGCCGATGCGCTCTCCTGCTCGAGTTCGTTGAGTGTTCATAGTCCTTAAAACAACTTGGGGAATCGAAGCCTACCCTTGAATCAAGCGTCCGCCAAGGCGAGTACGAAAAAGCCGTTTTCCACCTTTGCGACACGCTTTTCTACGAGGAAGTCGAGGTGTGCCTCAAGGCTCAGTCGGGCGAGTGGCCAAACAGAACGAGGGGTGTCGGCGTAAGCTACCGCGAGCAACTCGTCGAGGGATTGTGGCGTTGAATTCATGGCGTTAACGATCTTTTGCTCTCGTCGAAGACGGTGGTCGATATAGTGTTGGATGCGCGCTTGCGCGTCGGGAAACGGCCAACCGTGGGAGGGAATGATCGTCTTTGGACTCAGGCCCTTCATGGACTCGAGGCTCTGCAGGTAGTCCGCCATGTTCCCATCTTGAGGGGAGATAAGAATCGTACCCACCGAAGCCATCATATCCCCGCAGATAATCGTGTTCAGGGTGGGTGAATGCAGGATTAAATGCCCCTGGGCGTGACCCGGCGTGGGGTGGATCGCCCATCGGTTACCTCCGACCGTGAACTCCAGATTTTCGAGAGCTCGCCCTTGAAGTCCAAGTTCATCGAGCGTGTGCGTATGTGCCCAGACCTCGGCCGGGAATTCCTGTCTGAGCGCCTCTAGCCCCTGAACGTGATCGGGATGATGGTGCGTGAGGATGACGGCTTCGACAGCTTTTCCGGTCGAGCGGATGAACGCGTTCAACCGTTGGTGATCGTCTGGGGAATCCGAGCCAGGATCGATCACAAAGAGCGAGTCACCTTCGAGCACGATGGTGTTGGTACGAAGCCCGAGAGCCATCGGCTCGTGCTCGAGCCCTGGCGTGTGCATACCCGCGGGAATCGTCTTTGAGCGCACGGATAGAAGCCAGACACCGGGGAAGATTTGGTTGTCTGAAAAGTGGGTACCGGCAGAGAACTGTGGCCACGCGTTTTCAGCGCCGTCTAGGTGTTCGAGTACCGCCCGGATTGGGTCTGAGAGGAGCCACTCGCCGCGCGCCCACATCGTGAGCGCGTCTGCGGGCCGAATCCAGCAGGAGTCGTCAAACTCGTGATTAATCTCAGGCTCCGCTTCCGCGCCTAATTGCAGCTCGTAAAATCGCGAGTGGTAGCGAAAAGGCGCCCAATCTGGGTTGCGCCAATCTCCGATGAGCCGCAAGGCTTCGGCGTCTGCGACGACTCCAGTTTCCTCAAATGTTTCTCGAAGCGCGCACGCTAGAAATGGGTCAGAGTGGCTATGGTCGTCGTCGGCGACTCGACCGCCAACGAAACCCCAATGACCGCCCAAGAAGGTCATTTCCGGGCGCCGCCGCGCCATGAATACGAGTGAGCCGCGGCTCAAAGCTATGATGGATGTTTGGAGCATAGTAAAGTGCTGAGCTAGATTTGCATGGGCGTCAATGGTACACCGCTCCAGAGGTTAGTATGTTTGGATTCTCGCTCACAGAAATTTTGTTAATCTTGGCAGTGGCACTTGTGGTGCTCGGTCCGGAGAAAATTCCTGACGTCGCAAGAATGCTCGGAAAGGGTATCCGAGAGGTGCGCAAAGCCAGCAATATGATGCGTGATGCGCTGATGATCGACGATCCCGGGCCCTCGGCGCGCCCGAAGCCTCAGCCTCGCGCGTCTCAGCCCGCGATGGAAGAAGAGCAGGATTGGGTTCCAGACCCAACGCCTCAGCGAGATATCAAGTTGAGTTCCTGTTCGCCAAGATTAAAGAGCGATGAAATTACCGAAGTGGAATTAAGTGAGCGCAAGACTGTTGAGAAGATGCGCGAAGTCTACCTTCACATCCCCTACATCGAAACGATATGAGCGTTGACGAGACACCAGATCCTTATGCCGATGCGCGAATGAGCGTGTTTGAGCACCTTCGAGAACTCCGTGTGAGATTCTTGAAATCCTTTGTGGCGATCGCTGTAGGATTCGGGATTTGCTGGACTTGGGCCGAGCCTCTCTTTCAGTTCCTACTCATCCCGCTTCAGAATGCCGCTTCCGAAGCCGATCTGGCGCAAATGCACCACAAGGATCTGGCTGAGCCATTCTTTGTGCTCTTGAAGACATCGATCCTCGGCGGTGTGTTTATCGCGCTGCCGGTGGTGATTTTCCAGCTCTGGTCTTTTGTCTCACCGGGGCTCTACGACCACGAGAAAAAGACCTTGCTCCCGTTCATGGTTTCGTCGTTCTTCTTCTTTCTCCTAGGGTCGACCTTTTGTTTTGTGGTGGTCATGCCGCAAGGCTACGAATTCCTGCTTGGGTTTTCTGAGACGGTGTCTCAACCCGAGTTGATGATGAGCGAATACCTCGGGCTGACCTCAAAACTTTTGATTGGATTTGGGATCATCTTTCAGTTGCCTGTCGTGACGTCGTTTATGGCCAAAGTTGGGCTGATTACGCACCGTCATTTGATCACGTACTGGCGCCATTCCGTGGTGGCTTCATTCATTGTGGCCGCTATTTTGACGCCGCCTGACGTGATTACCCAGGTCCTGATGGCTCTTCCGCTATCCGTTTTATACTTTTTGTCGATCGGCGTCGCATGGTACTTCACGCGCCAAAATGAGCGCAAAGCAGCGCGCGAGAGCGCGATGAGCGAAACATAGAGAGGATTTATGTCTTTTATACCTTATGTGGTTGAACAAACGCATCGCGGTGAGCGCGGTTGGGATATTTTTAGTCGATTGCTTAAGGACCGGATTGTGTTCCTCGGCACGCCAGTAACCGACGATATTGCAAACTCGATCATTGCTCAGTTGCTCTTTCTTGAGAGCGAAGATCCTGAGAAGGGCATCGACCTCTACATCAACTCGCCGGGTGGCAGTGTGACTGCGGGTTTGGCGATTTTCGACACCATGCAATACATCCGTCCAGAGGTGAGTACGATTTGCCTCGGGCAGGCCGCTTCGATGGGCGCGCTTTTGTTGAGCTCAGGCCAAAAGGGCAAGCGTTATGCGTTGCCACACTCACGGATCCTGATTCACCAACCCTTGATGCGGGGTGGTATCGGTGGCCAGGCGACTGATATTGAGATCCAGGCACGTGAAATTCTGCGGCTCAAAGAGCGACTCAACGAGATCTTGGTCGAAAACACAGGCCAGGCCGCAGAACGTATCGATAAAGATACCGACCGTGATTACTACATGAGTGCGGCAGAAGCCAAAGAGTACGGGCTTATCGACCACGTGATCGAGCACCGTCCAAAGCTCGGCTAGGTCCAACCCTGTTCAAAAAGTAGGGGTCCGATGTATCTGCGGCCGACCCTGAGCATCATAAGTGCGAGAACAATGAGATGCTCAGAACGACGAATGTCAGAGGTATGTGAATGAAGCCAGTAGTTGTCATCGGGAGTGGGTTTGGGGGGCTTTCGGCCGCCATTCGAATGCGTGTACTCGGTTATCCAGTTGTGCTCTTGGAGGCATTGCCGGAAGCCGGCGGGCGAGCTCGGGTCTTCAAACAAGATGGGTTTTCGTTCGATGCCGGACCAACCGTCATCACCGCACCTTATCTCTTCGAGGAGCTTTTCGAAGCAGCGGGGCGAGACTGGCGAGATTATTACGAACTGATGCCGGTCGATCCTTTCTACCGCATCATGTACGACGACGGCTCTCAGTTTGACTATGTTGGGGACGAGGAAAGGCTTCTCGCCAACATCCGCGACCTCAACCCTGAAGACGTGGATGGCTACCTAAAGCTCGCTGAGCATTCCCGCCGCATCTTCGACGTAGGCTACACAGAGCTCGCCGATATTCCGTTTGGCAAAGTCACCGACATGCTTAAAGTCGTGCCGGATATGATGAAGCTTGAGAATTATCGCTCGGTGTACGGGCTCGTCTCCAAGTACATCAAAGACGAGCGGCTCAGGCAGGCTTTCAGCTTCCAGCCACTTCTGATCGGCGGAAACCCCTTCCGAGCGACCTCGATCTATATGCTGATTCACTGGCTCGAGCGAAAGTGGGGTGTTCATTACGCCAAAGGCGGGACCACCGCACTGGTCAACGCGTTGACGCGCCTCCTCGACGAGCTTGGGGTGGAGGTGCATTACAATGCGCCGGTTGCTGAGATCGAGGTGACAAACGGGCAGGCGAGTGCCGTTCGCCTTGAAGACGGTCGCCGATTTGAGGCGAGTTTCGTGGTTAGCAACGCAGACCCGACCATGACCTACCGCACGATGGTGGCGCCGGAAAATCGTCGGAAGCACTCGAACCGAAAGGTCAACGGGGTCAAGAACTCGATGAGTCTTTTTGTAGCCTATTTCGGGGCCAAGAAGATTTGGCCTGAGCAGGCACACCACACGATCGTGCTCGGACCTCGCTATAAGGGCCTGCTCGACGATATTTTCGATAAGAAAGTTCTCGCTGATGATTTCTCGCTTTACCTGCACGCCCCGACCCGCAGTGACGCAAGCGTAGCACCTCCAGGGCATGAAAACATGTACGTGCTTTCGCCGGTCCCGAACACCAAGAGCGGCATCGACTGGGAGAAAGAGGGCGAAGCCTATTTCGACCGGATTATGGAATCGTTGGAAAAGCGTATGCTGCCAGGGCTTCGCGAAAACCTCGTCACGTCCAAGTTCATCACCCCGACGTATTTCGAAGAGGAATTGCGCTCGGCTGACGGTGCGGCCTTTGGGCCTGAACCCATTTTGCAGCAGTCCGCATGGTTCCGTTACCACAACGAGTCCGAAGACGTGAAAGGGCTCTACTTTGTAGGCGCTGGAACGCATCCGGGAGCCGGAGTTCCGGGCGTTCTCTGCACATCAAAGGTCTTGGAGCGAGTGGTGCCTCATCTCTCGCCATCTGAGCGGCTGCCTCTTCCGGAACTTAAGCTGAGGAAGTCGGCGTGAGCGATATTGTTCGACTTTCGAGGCAGACGCTTTCGAAGCACGCACGCTCGTTTCGGTGGGCTGCGTTCTTCCTTGCGCCGGACCAGCGAGATGATGCGGCTGTTCTCTACACGATCTGCCGCGTCATCGACGATATGGCCGACGAAGCCCCTGACGCCGATGTGGCGAGGGTGAAGCTCACTGGACTCAGGAAGATGCTCGCGGGCGAAGAAGACGCACTGGTGGACGAGCAGACAGCGCGCGTTGTGACCGCCTTTTTGGAGATGGCCGAGCGCCGCGGCTTGGACGTGCAAGGGCTCTACGAGCTCATTGAAGGTGTGGAGTCTGACCTTGGCCGGGTGATTTTCCAGAGTGATGAAGACCTTCTTCGATACTCGTACCGCGTGGCGGGTGTGGTGGGCCTTTTGATGTGCCCAATTCTCGGAGTTAAGGACCCTAAAGCGATGGCGCACGCGATCGACTTGGGCGTGGGGATGCAGCTCACAAATATCTGCCGTGATGTGGTGGAAGATGCCGCTAGGGGCCGTGTCTATCTACCTGCTGAAAGGCTCAATCGCGTTGGTATCACGAGCGAATCGGTCTTGAGTGGGAGTGCAGAACATGCGGCGCTCAAGTCCGTGATCGTTGACGTTTTGGAGCTCGCCGAGCGCTACTATGAGTCTGCACAAATCGGGATGAAATTTATCCCCGCACGCTCTCGATTCGCCATCCTTGTGGCGAGTCGCCTCTACCGAGGAATTGGGCTCAAGGTGTTGCGAGGCAATGCGGATCCAACCAAAGGCCGTGTATGGGTGAGTCTCCCCGGGAAAATCGCATGGATTTGCAGCGCGGTAGTCAGTTTTGTGCAACCTGCTCAAGAAGCTGAGACTCACGATCAGAGGCTTCACGCGCCGTTGAGAGGACTCCCGGGCGTACATTAACAGCCGATTGCGTCCCTCGTTTATTGATTCTGGCGGCATCCTCAACTAATCTCCCAAGTAGCTCAATTCGCCTAAAAGGCAGATTTTTTACGTGGGATATGTGGATGGCGCGAATCATCTTGTTGTTATTCTTGGGGTTGGTGGCTTTTGGTTGTTCCGACGACCCCACTGGTCCACCTGATGTGGTTTTCCCTGACGTAGGTCCGGTGGAGGACATGTCGGATATGGGAGAGCCTGACGCGGCCGGAGATTCAGGCGAAGATATGCCGGATTCAGAACCCGACGCAGACACGGACATGCCCGATCCCGACATGGATTCAGACATGGACCCTGATATGGATCCACCGGATCCTTGTGATGCGTGCACACAAGACCAGGTTTGTATTGAGGAAGAGTGTCTGAGTCGTGACTCGTGCGAGATTGCTGTGGACTTGGGGATGCTAGTGCCCGGAACTCCGGTTACTCAAACGGGATCGTTTGTGACCGAAGGCGTGGACACCACTGCCTCTGAGTGTGGCGGCGAGATGTCAGGCCGTGAGCGAGTGTTCCGCTTTGAGCTCTCCGAACGCAGCTTGGTTTCTTATGATGCGTCTTGGTCGGGGCAGTTTGACGGTGTGCTCGATTTCCGCAGGACTTGCGAAGACGCGGGCACCACTGAGCGTTGTACCGATATCGAATTCGGCGAAGCATTCTTGGAAGCGGGCGAGCACTTCCTGGTTTTGGAAGTGAAGTTTGGAAATCCGGGTCAGTTCGAACTTAGTCTGGAAGTCGAGGCCGCCTCGTGTACGCCCGGTGAAGAGACCTGTATGGGCGACGATCTTGCAATTTGCGACCCTTCCGGGCAGCCGGAGATTGCAGAGTGCGGCGCATCCTGTACCGCCGGAGCATGCGATGGAAACGTGTGTGCGGCCCCGATCGTAGTCACCGGAAACGGTGGTACATTTGCGGGTAGCGGTCGTGCGTACGATAGCAATTTCAATTTCTCCACCAACGACTCGTGCGGAAACACCAATCAACCTGGCTACGACGTAGTCTTCTCGTTGCCCGGGCTTCAGGCTGGTGCGATCGTGACCATCGATACGGAGACGGGTGACTCCAATGCCAATGGTATTTTCATCATGGAAGGGTGCAGTGCGACGCCAACTTGCTTGCAACACTTCACGGGAATCGAAGATGTGGACTGGGTCGCTCCAGCTGCCGGCGACTACTTCATCGTCGTAGACAAAGTCATCAATTCCTCAACGCCCTTCAACTATTCGATCGTGATCAACTAAGTCCCCCTTACGTAAAAAGTTCACGATCTGTCAATCCATTGACCATTCCCCACCTACTCTTGGATCGTCTCAACCTAAGTGTATTCGCCCTGAATACACCTTGTAGTTCGGCGAGTCCGCCGCAATATTCTCGGCATGTAACTTGCTGTTTACCTCTCTGACGACCTCGATGGGAGTGACCAGATGAACTTTTTTTCTCGAATCTTGGCCCTTGGCGCCATTCTTTCCTTTATCCCCGCCAGCGCGATGGCGTGGGATTTCACGTGTAGCCCGGCTAACGTGACCGAAATTGAACCTGAGCTTCCGCCCAACATCATGATGATGTTGGACCGCTCGGGATCAATGGATCAGGGCGAAGCTGACCAAACGTGTAAAGTTTGTCAGGAGTTCGACGGGGACAGATTTGAGGTGAGTTCAGCCGCCGAGTGCGCGCCTATGGGGTCTTGGGCAGTCTCAGATCGCAGCGAACTGAGTAAATCCAATTCAACGTGTGGCTATCGGCATACGTTTACATGGTCTGGTCTACCTCCCGCGACCGGAGAGCTTTGGATTCAGGCTGAAGGGCGAGGCAACTTCAATAGTGGAGGCGAATTCTATCGTGTTTTCGTCAATGGTGTCCAAGTTGATACTTGGGACCCAGATAAAAAGTGCCAAAACACAGCAAACACCTCGATCTTGATTGATCCGAGTTCTGTCGTGGGTGGAGAGATTACCATCGAGTTTATCGCTTCCTCTGACACTTGCTTAGATTGCAACAATAACAACAACTGGCTCGAAGTCACTCTCGAGAACAGGGCCAACACCTACCTGGGAACCATCACAAACCGCGAAGCATGCGGAAGACTAGACAAGTGGGGACAGGCGAAGAAGGCTATCTCGATGTTGACATACGAGTCGTCCGAGCGAGACCCAGACCTCGCTGCATTTGGCCTTTCTCTCTTTGCAGGAACCAGCGCGTGGACCGTCGAAGGTTGCAATACGGATAACCATACCGCGATCATGAACGCATTGAATGCAACCGGCCCAGGCGGTAATACGCCTACTGGAACGGCGATTCGTGTGTCCGCTAATAGCGAATGCGTGCGTGAAGCAAGCTTTGATATTCAGGACGACTACCGGCAGTTCAACAATCGTCCTTCCTATTATTCACATCAATTCAACGTCGCGTCGTCGACCGGTGACATGGAACTCTTGCTCTATCTCCAGGGAGACTACGACAACGATTGCGAGACGGCTACGATCGAGGCACGGGGCGGAAATCCTGCCCAAACGGTGGTTCTTGGCTATCACGTTGTCAGACGCTCTTGCTCAGAGTCGATGATTTACTCGTTCACCGTCCCTCGAGCCCTTGCCGCCACGGGGCAGGTTGAGATTCGAGTCATCCCGCGAAATTCGGGCGAACCTGCCGCACCTTCAATGACGTGCAATTCGTCGTCTGATGTAGGCACATGTGGGAGTTCTCAAAACATTTCGATCGCTAGGTTGAAGAGTGACAAAGCGATCAAGCGAACTTCCGCAACGATGTTGATCAATGACGGTCAACCTTGCTGCCAGTCTGATGCCTATTATCAGGCTATCGTGGCGGCGTGTGAGCATAGGGACGTAGCGGCCCTTTATGTTGTCGGACTGGGCTCCGGCACCGATGTTGAGTTCAACGACATTCTAGCGGCCGCAGGCGGAACAGGTACCTGTTCCGTCGGCGGGGTGGACGTGGACCCATGTGCCAACATGGGAGCCTGGGGGAACTTGCGAGGCGATTGTACTGGTGCGTTCCAGACCAACAACTCACAAGAGCTTTTGGAGGCGATTGCGGCCATTACTCAAGAACTTCAATGTATGTTCGATGTGAACTTCGAAGGCCAAAACCTTAATAGCGTGCCCGAAGACGGCAGCTACGAGTACCCATATCTCTACGTTGCTGGACGAGGTGTGGATGCGATTGCCCATAAAGATAGCCCCAATGCGCAACCACCGGGCGAGGGCTGGGACTTCGTGAACCCCTCCCTTCGTGACCGTGTCAACCTGTCCGAGCACTTCTGCAACATGGTGCAGAAGCGCGACATCAATCAGGTGACAACCCACTTGGCGTGTTTATGCGAACAAGAGGAAGGCACCGAATGTGATGTCCCTAATTTTGATGCACTTGGACTTTGCCCGAAGGGTGTTTGGACCTGTATCGAAGGTGTGGACGTTTGTCAGCCTGATACGGATTGTTGTGTGCCGGGCAATGCCTGTACCGTGCCTGGCCTAGAAGGAGTTTGCGCCGAGGGCTTGACCACCTGCGTCAATGGCGTGGAAGTTTGTGAACAGGTTACTTTCCCGTCTGAAGAAATCTGCGATGGCCTCGACAACGACTGTGACGGTGAAGTTGATGAAATCAGTCGTGATTGTACGGTTCAGGGCGCATTTGGGCGCTGCTCACTTGGACGTATTGAGTGCATCGATGCCGCAGAGGTCTGTGTTTCCAAGCTCGATCCAATGCCGGAGCTTTGCAACGGCTTGGACGACAACTGCGATGGCGTCGTGGATAATATTACGGACTCTTGGGAAGACTTCGAAGGGGTCTATACCCTGGCTCCAGTAGACGAGCCCAAAGCATGTAACTTCACTAACACGTGTATGTGTCCAGATGGTGTGTCTGACACGCATTCCGGCCAGACATTTAGTGAGTTTGTGGATAACTGGTCTGCAATCTGTGGCTGTGGTGAAGGTCTTGAGCCGACATCGAGCGAAGGTGAGCCAGCATCGATCGGCGGCGGCTCGACTGGACCACAAGCAGGCTGTGCCACGCAAAACTCATCCAATGCAGGTTGGCTCGGACTCCTCTTGGTTGGCTTCCTCTTGAGGCGGCGCCGTTAAGCCAAGAGCGCGTCCAAACTCTCAGAAAAGTTCTCGTAGCCGTCTCTTTGAGGCGGCTTTTCTGTTATCCAGAGCTCGTTCGATGCGCCTAGCTTGAGCAACCATGAGCTTCGTGAGCCGTAGTTGATCTCAGGGACGTGGATCTTCGGCATCCCGAAATCCATCGAGCGGTGCTCGCTCATGGCCGCCTTCATGTCAGAAAGGTGCTTTGCTTCAGCGATTTTGCGGCTCAGGTAGTCCACCCTCATGTCCTCGTGGGACGAGAAGCTGCGCTCGGTCACAGCCACAATGCCTCCATCAAAGTGCTGAATCTCAGGCGCATCGTGGCGGCCCACCAAGAGGTTTATACCGCTCAAATCGGCGGCGATGAGATGGAATGGATTGTAGTCACGCGGGTCGACCGACCTCATCCAACTCGCTGCCGCCTTGCTCGAATCGAACTTCAGCGCGGTCTTCACCAATTCACCTCGCGAGCGAAGATCCGTGCGCCTACCTTCCATGAAGCGATTGGTGATGGCCACGAGGAGTCCAAATTCATTGATGCCGATCCAGGTCCCTCCGGCGACCAAATCAACCGGTGCAAGCACACGAGTTCCCCCAAAATCGCGCAGCTGACTCGGTGCGCTTGCCCTGTCCAGGTTTTCATCGCGATTTGCGGCGAGCCAGAGCGAGGGTTCAGAGCCGTTTTCCAGGCGAATCACAACACTACACATTTGACGCTCACTGCTCTATTTTTGCTTGACGGTGCCTTGAGGCTTGGGTAATTCCCTTGCCCCCGGATCTCGTGTCCGGAAAGCCGATGTAGCTCAGTTGGTAGAGCAACTCATTCGTAATGAGTAGGTCACCGGTTCAAGTCCGGTCATCGGCTTTACTCTTCCACTTTAAATTCCAAAATGCCGTCATCCTTGGGTTGCTCAGGCTTGTTTGAAACCGTCATGGTTTCAAGAATAGGAGTCGCCAGGTTTGCTTGAGTTTCATAATCCATCGGACCACGAACACTCAAGGTTATGAGGGTTTCCCCGGATTCGACGATCCACGCGCTAACGGACTCTTCTCCGCTTGGAAACAGGCCCTTTGACGAGATCTTGAAGGCTTTGAGACCACCGATTGAGGCGTACTCGGACGTTAGAAGTCTGGGTTGGTCCATCGAACTCTCGAAGGCTTTGGTGACTTCGCTGGCAAACTCCGCCCCTCCAAACTGGTGGCCCATCGGATCGCGAAGCTCGGTGCTGAGCAGGACGTGATGGGTCGACGTTGAATCCTTGATGAGGAGCCGTGCTTTGGCATCCTCGGTCGCCTGAAATTTCCAATCCTTAAGAGAGCTGAAGTCGATCACCGACTGCGTAGCGGGGTCCGTCCAGACCTTGGTTTCCGGGTCCAATTTGGCTTGGCTCAGTCCGACCAGATACTGGTCGATCGTGCCCGGAACAAAGGTATTGAGTGGAGGTTCAGGGTAGAATCGGGGTGAATCGGTCGCGAGAGTTGTGGCGACGGGACCGAGGTCAATGTTGGCGTCGCTTCCCACCACAACCAAGGTTCCGCCTTCTTGTAGCACCACAAACTTCAAGTCCTTGCGGTTCGTGAATGCGGCGTCAAAGAGGCCCTTGAGTTTCAGTGCGGCTTCGGGAAGTCCCCAGAAGCTCACCCACCCAACGATGGTCTTTTCTCCATTTTTCCAAACTCGCAAGGAGTCGGATTGCCAGAGCGAGAGCACACTTCGGGCTAGCTGTGGATCGGATGACCGAGCGAGCAGGAACGAGTTGATCGCCGGGCCAACGCGCGTCTCGTGCGCGAGTTTGTATTTGGAAGGAATAGGGAGCTCATTATGCTTCCAGCTCGACTTCAGTTCTCCAGCGAGCCAGAGGTCGGGTCGAACGATTCCTGCGCTCTGATCCACACCTCGAATCTTCGCGGCCTCGAGCGCTGACCAACCCCCACTTCTGACCAGCGAAGCCGCAAAGACGAGACCATCAGTATGAATCGTGAAGTGTTCGTCGGCCAGGGTGGACTCTTGACGGGTACGAGCCGCAGGCGGGGAGAGCAAGAACTGCGTGCCGCGCAAACTTTGTGCGAGGTCGGGTCTTTGCAGGATAATCTTCGCGTCGACTCCCTCGTTCTGAACTTGGTCCATCGCACCTACGAGGAGCGCGTCTGAGGCCTCGAGTGCTCGCGCAGCAAGCCAGGCGTCCCAAGAGGTGGGTTGAGCGCCAGAATCGAAATGCTGGGCGTTCAGGCCGCGGGTGAGCGCCTGAAGCACATGAACTCGCAGAGTGGCCTGATCCACCCCGATATTGACGAGCTGAACGGTATTCGTCGACGAATCCCAACTCGCGGCGCGGTCGCCGGGAAGGGGCCACTTTGCCTGGTTTGTAGATCTTAGACCAAAGAGCAGATTCAAGATGAGTTCACGATCGGTCGCAACGGAATCGGGAAGCACCAGCGCGTCGGGAGCCGCCTCGACCCACGTGAGTCTTGGGGGCGTCTTAAATTCTCGGTCTCTGAGCTCTTCGGCCTTAGCTACCAGCGCGTCGAAACTGATATCCGGCACACTCTTAACGGGGGCGGTGTTCTTGGGATTCGGCTTGGATGTCTCACATCCAGCCAAACAAACGAGGCCAACGATAAGCAAAAGGAGATTTTTCATGGCCATCCTTGGTCATTCTCTACGAATCAGGCGCATAATCGGTCCGAGCTTGAGCTTGTTCCCGCTGCCGCTGCCCACCACGTGCCACGATAGCGCCCACCAGAAGAAGAGCGTCGCGATACCGGCCAAGAGTACACCAAGGACCATTCCAATTGAGACGTCCATGACTTTGAAGTCATGAGGCGCAAGCAGAATCGCGGCACAAATACTCAAGCCCGCTGCCATGATCCCGAGGAAGAGTCGAGTCCCGAGCGTGTTCAGGTGTTTTCCAACCTCGTCGATGGCCTGATTCTTGACCTCAATGGTGAGGTTTCCACCCTCCAAATCCATCAAGACTTGGTCGAGTTGTTGTGGGACTTGCGTCAGAAAGCTCGAGAGGCCCATCGCCGAGGTCATGGCACCCTGTGCGATCTTCTTGGCTGTAAATCGTCGCTTCGCCAGGTCGGATGCGTAAGGCATCCCGATAGCCATGATATCGAGGTTCGGGTCGAGGAACCTCATGATGCCCTCGATCGTGGCTGCGGCTTTAGTGAGCACCGCGTAGTTCGGATTCAGGCGAATCTTGTGTGCTTGAGCCGCTGTGGTGCACTCGGTGACAAACTGGGAGACGTTGATATCCGAGAGGTTCGAGAGCAGATATTCGTCTCGGATTCTGACCACGTCGGCTTTAAACGCGCGCAGGTTGACGCGTCCTACCGGACTTCCCATCCGCAGCAGTGTCCGTGAGATTCCCTCTACATCGCCGGTCAGAACGCTCACGATCAGCAGAATCAGGTCGTCCTGCTGGGCGGCTGAGAGGCGGCCCACAAGCCCGAAGTCGATGAAGACCAGAGTGTCGTCTTCGCGCACCAAGATGTTTCCAGGGTGCGGATCGCCGTGAAAAAATCCGTCATCGAGCACCATCTTCACCATCGCGTCGAGCAAGGTGTTCAAGACGCGCTTGGCGCGGTCAGAGCCGGACTCGAGCTCAGAGAGCTTGATCGCATCGATGAACTCAAGGGTCATGATTCGGTCGTTGCTCAACGCCTCGTAGACCTTCGGCGTGGATACCTCCACGACCTCTCCAAAGTTCTGCCCGAACTCCTGGATGTTGCGGGCTTCGAGGCGAAAATCGAGCTCTGAGAGAATCGCCTTCTCAAATTCTTTGACGATGGCCGTCGGCGTGTAGAGTTCGACCTCTTCAATGGTCGCCTCGAGGATCCGGGCGAGGTAGTAGAGGATGTCGAGGTCGCTGCGGATTACTTCTGCGATCCCCGGCCGTTGAATCTTGATGACGACTTCATCACCTTCGTGGGTCTTCGCGCGATGAACCTGCCCGATGCTCGCCGCCCCAATGGGCTTCTCGTTCACCTCTTTGAAGAGCTCGGGCATGGGTTTTCCCAGGTTTTCTTCGATGGCCTCCTTGACGGTCTCAAATGGCAGGGGCGGGACGCGGTCCTGAAGGTGTTTGAGCTCGTTGATGAAGGCCGGGGGCATGATGTCAGGGCGAGTCGACATGATTTGCCCGAGCTTGACGAAAGTGGGCCCCAACTCCTCCAAAACGCGCCTAAACCGCACCGCGGCTTCGTCGTGATCCTCACCGATTAAGCTTTGAGGGCCTTCGAATGCGTCGGTATCCTCGACTTCTTCTTCGGCACCAAGTCTGCGTGCCACGGCCTTGAACCCGTGCTTGGTGAGCACGCGGGTGATCTCACGGAGCCTTAAAACGTCTTTTACTGCGGTTCTGACAGGGGCTAACATGGGTGCATCTCAGGGTTCATAGGTCTTTAGGGCATCGTCCATACATTTGAAAAACGCGTCTTCGTCGTAAACCGCGCCGTCTTCTCCGGGTCTTGTCGCCGCCCGGAAGCACGAGGAATGGTGCATGCCAGCAAACTTCAGACAATACTCGGGCTCAAAGTTGCCCTGGCAGCGTTTTTCGAACTCTGCCGCGAAATCCATACTTGTGTCGCGACTTACCAAGACATCGGCCGAGAATTCCAAGTAGGACCAAATTCCAGCCCCCAGAAGTATCAGCAACACGAGAGCCGCCGCGGTGATCTTGGACTTTACTTGTTTTTCCATACTGGCTCCCGTTTTTCGGCGAAGGCCTTGAGCCCTTCAAGTCTGTCTTCGGTGGGAATGGTCAGCGCGTAGCATTCAGCCTCAAAATCAAGGGCGTCTTGAAGTGGGAGTTCAATTCCCCTGTCCACAGCAAGCTTTGCTTGTTTGATGGCGATTGGTGCGGCTTTAGCGATTTCTTCGGCAAGGGAGCGGCAATAGGTGCTGAGCTCGGACCGAGGCACGCAGTGCGAGACTACGCCCCAGTCCAAGGCGTCTTGGCCACCGAGTCGCAAACCTCTGAACATCATTTCCTTGGCCTTGGATGCGCCGATGAGTCGTGCGAGGCGTTGAGTACCCCCAGCCCCTGGGATGATGCCGAGTCGCAGCTCGGTCAAACCCACTTGAGCTTCTTCAGCCAGAACACGGATATCGCACGATAGCGCGATTTCTAGGCCGCCCCCGAACGCGTGCCCGTTGAGTGCGCAAATCACGGGCTTTGAACACTCGGCGATCGCGCTGAACGCTGATTTGTAGTCACGGATTCGCTGAGCGACCTCTTCGTCAGACATCCCCCGTCTTTCCTTGAGGTCGGCGCCGGCACAAAAGACGCGGTCTCCGCTTGCCGTGAGGATTACCACGCGCACGTCTTCACGCGTGTTCATTTCCAAGAATTTGGTCTTAAGTGCGTCCACGAGCGCGCCATTCATGGAGTTCATCGCGTCCGGCCGGTCGATGGTGAGCGTGGCGATCGAGTTTTCAACTTTTTCGACGAGTACTTCTGGCAGGTCTGAACTCATATGGTATCCTCAAACGATGCCAGACCTTCATGCTACAGAACCCGATCGGACTCAAGCCACACTCCCCAAAGAGGGTTCGAAAGATCGTGAGAAGTGGAGAAAGGCTGCGAATAAGGCTGGAAAAGTCTATTTTTCGATCTGTCGGAAGGTCGCTCGGGTGCTCAACGCCCGCCGCGAATAGCTGAGACCGCATCGGGAATCCCACTCAAACTCTTGATCTCACCGGCGACACGTTGGTCAGCGCGCTCTAAGTCTCGAACGAGAACTCGCACCAGGGAATCAAGACGCCCAGCGCCTGGCTCATCGAGTGCCTTCTGAGCCTCCTTCTCCCGCCACTCGTCAAACACGCGCAGGATCTCTTTGTTGGTGGCCGCCAGCGCGTCCGCGAGCAGGTCTTCTGCAAGGGCTTCGTCAGATGGGAGGGTCAATGGGTCGGCTCCGACGCCTGTCATGCTCGGTTGCGGAGGATGAGTTTCGTCAGAAACCGAAACCTCGAGTGGAATGCTTTTCTCCTCTTTGTGCAGGCCGCTGAATTCGAGTTGGACCTGTATCTTCGCGGTCAATGTGTGGATTTTGACCGCGTACTGGTGTTCGGAGTAGACGGGTTCTTCCACGGTTTGCGGCTCGCGATTCAAGGCTTCCCTTGCGCGCATGACATCATCTCGTTCGCGAATGAGGCGGTCGCGGGCGCTTTGCAAGTCTCTGCGCGCGCGCTCAAGGCCGTACTTGGTGCTCGATGAGACTTCGGGAGTTTCGCGAGAAGCCCTAGATTCGTAGTCGGTAACGTCTTGTTCAGCACGGGTTACCGTGTTCTCGGCGTCCACCACATCTCTCTCCGCGCGCTCCAAATCGTTGAGGCGGTTTTTGTACGAGGGGTTTGATACCTGGCGCGTCCCTGATTGAAACGTCACGCTCCGCCAGACTTCGTTTTCTGACTCGATGAACACAGGCTTCTTGCCGGATACCTTCAACCTCACGTCGGGCTCTTTGACCTGGGTGCGCACCTGCAACACGCCCAGTTTTAGGCGGGTAAGGTCAGCCTGTATTCGGTCAGGAAAACCTTCGCCTTTGACGTCTACAAGGAACGTCTCCTCGTCGGCGACCTGAGTCAGGAGTTCGAGCCTCTGCCTATCGAGGTCCGCCGTGTTCTTGAGCTGGGCTAGCTTGCCAACGAAGAGTAGCTCAGCTGCAGGATCTCCGGAGGCGCGCGCCTCTTCAGCTTGAGCCCTCAGATCGTCCTCCCATGCATTCCGCATCTCCACTGCTGCTGCTGCATGTGGGTTTGGCGCTGGAAGCTCATTCATTGCGACTTCATGAAGGAGAAGGGCCGTAGAATAGTCCTGGTCTTCGCGGAGCTTGCCCGCCGCGTAGCTTACGGCCTGGCTCGTCTGTTTCACCAGATCTTGGGCTTTTGCGGACTTTGGATAGAGCTCCCAGGCTTTGCGAGTGGTTTTGAGGGCCCCGATATGGTCGCCACGATTTTGAGCTTCGCGAGCCTGTATGCTCAGTTCTTCGAAGTATCGTCCCCGCGCAAGCTCCGCTTTTCTAGATATCTCCTCGGAATCCGGGTCTTCAGCCAATGCCGTTTCGTAGGAGGCTAGAGCTGCGCGATAGTTGGAGGCAGCTAAATGCTGGTCGCCGGCCACAACATGGGCGCTTGGGCCACACGCCATGAGTAAGAGCGCCAAGGCTATGAGAGTTCGGGGAAACATGGCTTTAGGGCTTCTCGGAGTTGGTCTGCTGACTCAAAGTGAATCGCATGGATACCAAGCGATTCAGCCGCAGCACAATTGGAGCCGCGGTCATCAACAAAGACACATGTGTCGGGTGACTTATTCACGAGTTCGAGCGCTCTCTCGAAAGCTTTTGGTTCCGGTTTTCGGGTTCCGTGCTGCCAGGACACAAAGGTCCATTCGAGCCACCGGCTGAGTCGAAGCTTCTCCTCGATCATCTGGTGCCAGACCGGGTAGTTGGAAAGCGTGTGCATCTCCACGCCCGCCTGCTTTAGGTCATCGAGTAGCTCAGGAATGCCGGGAAGAAGCCGATACGCGTTATGCAACGCGTCCTTGAGCCCCAGATAATCAAAAGAGCGTCTATCTGCGAAAAACTCCGCTGCGAATTCCTCTTCGCTGATTTCGCCGCGTTCGAATCTTGGCCATGCGTCAGCGCTTTTGTCCCTCAAGAGCTCTTCCATCGAAGAGTCAAAGAACTGAAGCATCTCAAGTTTAAAGGGGTCCCAGACAAGCGTGTCCATGACGTCCAGAAAAAGTGCGTGCTTCAATTGCAATTACCTCCGGCATTGCAAGTCCCGTAAGAGCTATCGCCTTTGATACAACGAGTTCCCGTGTCACAGGCGGAACAATCTGTACACGAGCACTCTTCGTTGGTGTCGCAGCTAAGCTGTCCAAGGCAGGCGACGGCGGAGCAGTCGAAGGTTACTTCGTTGCCGCAGATATCGTTGTCCGTGACGGCGGCTCCGCAGACACCAAGTCTCTCGCAAAAATCTGTCTGGGCTTCTGGATCGCAACCACAAACATTGGCTTCTCCTGGGTCTCCGCCACCGCAGGTCTCGTTCGCGTTAGCGCAGTTTCCGCAACTTGCGGTTCTGGCCGCGCCACAGTTATCGGTTCCGGCAAAGGAGCCACAATCTTTTCCGTTTCTATCGCAGAAGTCCTGATCGGATTCAGGCGTACACGCGCAGACGTTGGCTTCAGGCGATGCGCCCCCACCACATGTCTCAGGGCTTGTGCATGAGCCGCAGTTTGTTGTTCTTGCTGCTCCACAATTATCGGTTCCGGCGAATGAGCCACAATCTTTTCCATTTCTATCGCAGAAGTCTTGATTGGATTCTGGCGTACATGCGCAGACGTTGGCTTCAGGCGATGCGCCCCCGCCACATGTCTCAGGGCTTGTGCATGAGCCGCAGTTTGCGGTCCTAGCCGCTCCACAATTATCGGTTCCGGCAAAGGAGCCGCAGTCTTTTCCGTTTCTATCGCAGAAGTCTTGATTAGATTCTGGCGTACAGGCACACACGTTGGCTACTGGGGAGGCTCCACCGCCGCATGTTTCAGGGCTTGTGCACGTTCCGCAGTTTGCGGTTCTTGCTGCTCCACAATTATCGGTTCCAGCAAAGGACCCACAATCTTTTCCGTTTCTATCGCAGAACGTTTGATTGGATTCTGGCGTGCATGCGCAGACGTTGGCTACTGGGGAAGCTCCACCGCCGCATGTTTCAGGGCTTGTGCACGTTCCGCAGTTTGCGGTTCTTGCTGCTCCACAATTATCGGTTCCAGCAAAGGAGCCGCAGTCTTTGCCATTTCTGTCGCAGAACGTTTGATTGGATTCTGGCGTGCATGCGCAGACGTTGGCTACTGGGGAGGCTCCACCGCCGCATGTTTCAGGGCTTGTGCACGTTCCGCAGTTTGCGGTTCTTGCTGCTCCACAATTATCGGTTCCAGCAAAGGACCCACAATCTTTTCCGTTTCTATCGCAGAACGTTTGATTGGATTCTGGCGTACATGCACAGACATTGGCTACGGGCGATGCGCCCCCGCCACATGTTTCTGGGCTTGTGCAAGTCCCGCACTCAGCGGTGCGCGGGTCACCACAATTATCGGTGCCATTGAAAGTTCCACAATCCTTTGAGTTTCTGTCGCAGAAGACCTGGTTGGTTTCGGGAGTGCAGCCGCAGATATTGTCCTGTCCTGGTGCGCCGCCACCGCATGTTTCCGGGTTTGTGCATCCGCCGCAGTCTACAAGTCGTGTCTGTTGACACGCGTCGAGCTCCTGAAGTTGCCCGCATTCTGCGCCGTAAAAGTCGCAGAACTCTTGATCGGTTTGATCAGGACAGGCGCAGACGTTGTCCGTACCACCGCCGCCGCAGACGGCCGGCAGCGTACACGTTCCACACTCCTCAGTCCTCGTTTCTCCACAATTATCTTCGCCGGTGAATTCGCCGCATGTCTTCGAGTTCCGAAGGCAGAACTGGAGCGCTGTCTCTGGGATGCACGCACACTTATTGGCTTCTACGGCACCGCATTCTTCGGGCGCGGTGCACGTTCCACAGTCTACCGTGCGCTGGACGCCACACCGGTCCGTGGTTGTGATGGCACCACACTGAGCCTCCACTCCTTCGCAGAGTTCGGAGTCAGCTTCGGGCTCGCAGGTCATGTCCGCCATGTCCGTCATATCCACCTGGGGCATATCGGGCTCAGGCATATCCACAGGTTGGTCGAGGTCCATGTCCGGCGTATCGGTTCCACCGATCCAGAAACCACCCTGGCATGTTCTTCCGCGAGCATCGGTGGCGCCTTCGTCTGAGCAGCTCAAATCCCCAAAGCCAGGCTCGTAAGTGCAGCTTGCACCGACTCCCAGAACGAAACACAACACGGCTATTTTCTTCATCGTCCAGACTCGTCTTAAATCAGATGTCTCCAAGATAACGCGCCATGAACTTAAGGTCCACCCGTGGAACCCTTTTCCGGGCTTTTCGCTTGGCAGAGGGCCGCCATTTTGTAAAGATGTGGTTGCTGAACCTACATGTAGGAGTGTTGATGTCGCGTTTTTGGTTGGTCGCCCTATTGGTTTTCTCGCAGGCGTGTTCTGAGAGCATGGAAGAAGACTCCAACGCAGCTCACCCACTCGATTACGAAGAAATCCAAGACTACGAAGGTCCGGGTGACGTCTTTACACCCGTATTTGACCGCCATTTTGTCGTGACCGACACCTTTTACGAGGACATCGATAGCGTTGGCGCCGACGAACTGCAGGACTTCTTTGAGGAGACCCCGTACGGCACGCGCTCGTGGCTTGCAGATGCGCGGTTCGATGGAAAGCGAGCAGCCGACTTGATTATGGATGCCTCCGTTGAGTTTCGCATCAATCCGCTACTGCTCTTATTGCGTATGCAGGTCGAGCAAGGGTTGGTGAGCAAAACGACCCGGCCGTCTCAGACGCGCGTAGACCGTGCGCTTGGTTGTGGCTGCCCGGACAACAGGCCGTGTATGTCTCAGTTCAAAGGGTTCAAAAATCAGATGCGCTGCGGTGCTGAGACCCATCGCAAACTCTTCGACCTTTCCGAAAATGGTGGCGCTTGGTCTGCCGGTCGTACCAAACGCTCTTTGGACCCGCTCAGTGTGACACCTCGAAATCATGCCACCGCCGCACTCTATGCCTACACTCCGTGGGTGCTTCAGGGGCGAGGAGGCAACTGGTTGGTTTGGAACGTTGGCCGGCGCTTCCTGTCTCATTTGGAGGCGACGGGGGCGTATTCTCCAGTTCCGGTACCCTGGGTTGGAACGCAGTGCGCGGTGGATGCAGATTGTGGATTTTCTTCCGGGCAAAAAGAAGGGTTTTGTTTCCGGTTTGTAGACCAAGCCGATGAGGAGCGGGGTTTCTGTACGCTTCCTTGTGCCGGAGGATGTCCAGACCGTAGTGGTCAAGCCACAACGTTTTGCGTAGAACTTGAGGTTGGGCAGGGCCGCTGTGTGTCTAAGGCTGAGGATCGCAATGACTATTGCTCAGAGATTCCGGGCACGCGGGTCGAGACGTTTGAGAGATTTGTAGGAGATTCGGGTGCGTCATTGGCTTCGTCAGATGTTTGTGGGCCGGATTTCTGATCGTGGAGTCACACAGGTCGCGACATGCCTCGCGATGTTTGCAGCCCCTTCGAGCGTGTACGCGCAAACAAACCAATCCCTCGAGTTTACGAACGGCCCCGTCATCGCCTCCAATAGGCTAATTGGCCTAGGAGGCGCATTCGTCTCAATCGCTGAAGGCGCCGATTCCTACCTCTTGAATCCAGCCTCGTTTGCCGTTCGACATCGGTACGCCAAAGACGAGTTCTTTGATTGGGACTTTAGCCTCTACTGGCTCGACGGGATTCCAAACCGAGAATCATCGCCGGAGGTTGGGCTCAATCCTGGTGCCGTGGATGCGTCCGCGTATCTCGGCGCGGGCTTGGGAGTGCATTTCGGCGACCTCGGAATGGGTTTCCACATCTACAACAAGGAGTTCGTGTTCAGGAGTCAGAGTGGAGAGGAACTCCGACTCGTACAAACTTACGCCGTAGTTGGGATTGGTTACACAATTCGCGCCATAGATCTAAGTCTTGGAGTCGGGGCTACGCCCGCTACGGTATCCCTGCAGAACTCTAATCTGGAAGATATTCTGCGACTCGAAGGCACCGGGTACTCGGCAGGGGCTCAATGGGCGCCCACCCACAAGCCCTATCGGATAGGCGCGGCATACACCTCGCCCGTAATTGCAGCTGAAGAGACGTTGAGGCCGCCAGAAGGCTCCGAGTACGGGGCTGTAGCCGCCATGAACGTACCTTCTAGGATCGCCGTAGGCGCGTCCTGGATGGGTTGGGAGCGCATCTACAACCCGGAGTCGACTCGAGGCGACGCGCCCGGCAAAGCACGCACAGACGGCAGGCGTTACGTACTCGTGAGTGCAGACCTGAGCATGGAGCTTCCAACCGAGGACTCCATTTCCCCAGTTTCATTCATTGAGAATCAGCCTGAAGCTTCTGGACGAGAGGTGAGCCTTACACCAAGGCTCGGGATTGAGTCCGAGTTTCTGGCGAACAGGCTTGTGGCCCGCGCCGGTACGTATTGGGAACCCTCGCGAGTTGCGTCGCACTCGGGGCGCCTTCACGGCACTTTTGGTGGTGACCTAAGGGTTTCTGTGATCTGGGATTGGCGTCTAAACTTCGCCGTCGATCTTGCGCCGAAGTACGCAAACTTCGGTCTCGGTGTTGGCTTTTGGTACTGAGCGCCTAGAGGAAGCTGTCGTCCCAGAACTCGTCGAGCTCAAGCTCACTGAGGTTCAACTCCTCGCCATCAAAAAAGCTCGCGGCCGAGTTCTCAAGCGCGGTGAAGAGTTTCCCCACGTTCCTTTCAAGTCCAGCAATGATTTCGAGCTCGACCATTGGTTCGATTCGTTCGAGCCCATCTTTCATGGGGTCAACAAAACGTCCGTTCTTGCGAATCGTGAAGTGCAGATGGTTTCCAGTGGCGAGGCCCGTTGCTCCCACACCACCAATGGTTTCACCGGCCTTGATCGTTTCGCCTACCCGCACATCGCGCGTTATGGAAGCCAGATGTGCGTAGCCCGACTCAAAACCGTCGTGCTTGATCTTGACCATCTTCCCCGCGCCACCAGACCATCCCGCATAGGTGACCACTCCGTCTGCAACCGCCCTCACGGGTGTGCCGCGCGGCGCCGCAAAATCAACACCGTTGTGGAACTTCCGCCGCTTTAGAACAGGATGGACTCGCATGCCGAACCGGCTGGAAATCCGCACCAGCTGGACGGTTGGCACACGCTTAGCCTCGTAGTCCTCGATGGCTTCGGTGGCCCTGTAGGCCAGTCCGATCAGGGCGTCTCCGCCTTTGAGGATGAGCTCAGACTTGTTTTGAGGCCCCAGGGCTTTTGATACTTCGATCGCACCACGCTTGATGGACCTGCCGTTTTCGTACCACGGATGGTCAAGTTCAAGCGCACTTGGCTCAGGAGCACTCTCCCACGGCGGAGTGTCCTGGTGCGAAAAGGCAACACAAAAGAGCGAAACCAGAATGATGACGGCGAGTCGCTTTAACGCCAAAATTTATCCAAACAAAAGCAACAAAGACAGGAGTCTCTAAAGGAACTCCACAAAGATTTCAAGTTCTGCCGAGACTTACTCTTCTTCTGGGGTTCGCACCCGTAGTTCCACATCGCGATTCGAATCCGAATTCTCGACGCGTAGTGCACCAATGGCCTCTGGCCCCTCTATATTTGCCCGAACCTCGAGCGTCACATTCTCAAACGCGTTGAGCGTAATCGGGAGCTCCGGCGAGTCCACCAATTCAAATGCAAACTCGCCGTCTACAATCTCAAGCCCGCTGATCTCCAAATCCAAAGCATTGGAACAGTTGAATAACGTGATCTCTTGTGTTTGTGCGGTGTTTGGAGCCACCTCTCCAAAGTCGAGCGTATCAGGCAAAACCTGCATACACGGGCCAGGGTCGTTACCCGAAACGGCGATCTCGAAGGGCTGCTCGTCTGGGTCATCAGAATTGATCACGATCGTACCGCGCGCCACGTTGGTATTGTTCGGGCTAAAGACCACGTCAAACGCGTAGAGCTCGTCACGCTGCACCACGCGGGGCAGGGGCTCGGTTGGGATCAGGGCGATCGAGAATCGGTTCGAACCGGTCGTCTCGATCGAGTTCAACGTCAACGGATCTCGCCCTCTATTGTAGAGATTGACGCGGCGCGTGGCGGTTTCGTTGGCCGCAACGCTGCCAAACTTCAGAAGTTGTGGGCCTTCGAGCTCGGGGTACGGATTGATGGTCTCGAGTCGGACTTCCCACGTAGCCTGATCGGGGTCGTTGCTAATAATGGTCACCGATCCACGGTCGGTCTCGTGATCGACCGGCGTGTAGACCACATCAAACTCACGAAACGTCTGCCCTTCAACAATCGTAGTGCCATCTATCCAGTTCTCACCGGGGACGAACTCAGGCTCCGAGGTGCGATTGAACTGAGAGATATCCGCGCGCGTCAGCACCAGATCTTCATCGCCCAAATTGGTCACGGCAAAGGTCAGAGTTCGCGATTCACCGATACGAACGCTATCAAAGAGCAGTTCGGGGATGTCGATCTCCATCTGCCGCGGCCGCTGAGGCATGTCAGGCTCCACCGTGACATCAGGCGAATTCATGTCTGCGTCCTGCACGGCCTGGTCCGACTCCATGTCCATAGGTCTTGGACCCGGGCTCGTTCCGTCGTCGCTAGAACACGCAGCCAACAATCCAACAAAAACCAGAGATAACCACTTCATATCTTACTCACTCTTCTTGCCCTGGGACTCATCTTTGCGCCCCATGGCCTTGGCAATTCTTTCTTCGAGCCTCACCGCGAGGTAGGCGTCAAGGAACGTGGGATCTTCTAGCAGAGGACACCCCACCAATTCCACCCAGAGGCCCGGGCCGTCTTCGCTCGATAGCCGTGCCGGAAAAGGCTTTCGGGGCCAAACTACATTCTTTGAGTTCGGAATCCAGACCCGTGTATCCTCATTCAATAGCGCCTTAAACAAGATGTCTTGCTTCTTTTGCCCTTGATAAAATGGGTCGAGCTCTACAACGGCGAGGCAGGATTCCTGGGTCAACTTGATGAAAGCGTGCGAGTTTCGTGCGTCAAGCTTATGCGTGTCCAGGAGTTTGGAGTCCGCGTTGAAGACTTTTGCTTCTATCTCCCCACCAACAAACTCGACGACCTGTGCGTTCTCAGCCGGAACCTCGACCCTCTCATGACCTGGGATCTCCACGAAGAGCGGCTCCTTGGACATATTGAGCAAGTAGAGGTCGCCTTGCCCGTAGAGGAAGAGCCGGTACGAAAAGAAGCCGACACCGCTGAAGTGCCCGATGCTCCCAGCGGCTAGTATGACCGCGGCCAAAATGGCGACAAAGATGCCGACTTTTTTCGAGTCAAATCGTGATGGGACTTTTTCTTCAGACATGGCGCCTCAAAGGATAGCGTTGTCCCACCTTACCTTGACTGGAAGAAAAGTGAATTAAAGAGCTCCGCTTACTCAGCGACTTTGAGCTCAAGTACGGCTTTGACGACTGAGCCGGTGTCCGATCCAGCGTTATCGATCACGATAAGCTCATAGGCGCCTGCAGCGGATTTACCCACTAGGCCAGCCGATGCCAGTCGAATGTTAAGGTTGTCTTCCGAATCGCCAGGGTTCGCCTCTTGGATGACTTCACGAGTACCGTCTGGGTGAACCAGCGTAATCGAGAGATCGCCTCTCCAGCTGTGGGTGATATCGACGAATACGGATGCCTCAGCGATGAGTCTCTCGTCTTGAGTTGACGCGCTCAGTGAAAGGCCAGCCGGGTCGTTGTCCGGAATCGCTCCGGCACCACTGAACTCAAGGTCGAGCGCCTCTCCTTGTACAGGGTCGACGGGATCTTCTGGAAGGTCAGAAGCGATCGAGCAGTAGTCGGCGACATCTGACTCAACAATGGTGTCTACGGCCACGCCAGCTTGTGGGCAGCTCTCGTCGGCACTCCACGCAACCCATTGGTCTCCACGACCAAGTTCGATGGCGTGTTGGCGGAAGAGGTCGTATCCGTCGCCGGCGTCGTCACGGTTCATGAAGACAACCGGAGCCGTACACTGGGTCTCCTGGAGCTTGACGTTATAGTCCATGGCGATCTCGTACATGTTGGACGTGGACCGATTCCAGCAGCAGGTTTTTGAAGAGCCGTAATCGAGCTCAGCAAAGACATAGTCAGCAAGAGTTCTGTACTCAGCGTCTACGGTGGCTGGGTCCATGTTGAACTCTTCCTTCATCAAGACATAGAACGCGTCGAAGGCCTCTTCACGCTTGATACGTGCCGAGCAGCTCGCCGGATATTGCTGAAGGTGTTGGCGCCGAGCTTCGATCGTCTCGAGGAGAACGTCGCGTTTTTGGTCAGGGCTAAGCTCAACAAGGATCTCCTTGAAGCGCTCAGGGCGGGCCGCGATAGCCTCTTTATCCGTGCTGTTGATCCAGTCACGGGTGTGAGTGGCTGGAACGACGTTGGTCCAAGAGCCGCCAACATTCTTTGCGGTTCTCCATCGCTTGATTCCACCGTTGTTTGCTTCATAACCTTCACCACCTGTGCTGGACTTGGTGAACGCGTACTTGGACGAGCCTGGCGACTCCCAAACTGGCTGACGGCGAGGCATGGAACCCGAAGCGAGCTCGGCCTCGATCTGAGGAATCATCTCGTCACCCACCTGCTTCTGGCCGGCATCATTTCGTCGTACGACCACCATCACGTGGCCAATACCTTGAGCTTGCCAACGGTCAACCAAGACGTCACCAGCTTGAACGGCCTCCGCCTTGATATTGAAGGTGTTCGAAGGGTCGGCAAGGTTCACCGAGCCGAAATAGGCGAGCAAGATGGAGAGGAAATGGCCGGTTCGCTTGTTCAAGAAGACGCGGTCAAAATACGCACCAGCGTGAGCATCGGGGCCGATCATCGGCTGAGCGTCGTCAAACGAACCAGGAATCTTCTTTTTCGCAAGGTCCGGATCGCTAGGCCAGTCGCCGCCCGCCATCACGTCAAGTGCACGATCGCTATAGTCGCGGTAGCGGTTTTTAAAGTCAGGCATCGAGCCGTATTTGCCCGAGTCGCGGCGCATCCCAAAGTGGCCAAAGTAGATGCGGCCTTCGCGGTCACGCGCTTCCATGAAGAATGGGAGGTTGTACCAACTCGCGAATGCCACTCGAAGGAAAATGGCGACTTCGGCGCACTCAAGGGCAGGCGCAGGAAGCTCGACTCCCCATGGAGTCTTGAGCATGAAGGTATCCCTGCTGTATCCACCCTCGGTCTGAGTCTTGGGCATAGAATTGATCCACGCCTGATACTTCTGATCCCAGTTCAGGCCGCTGTTTTCGCCCCAGGCGATGCCTGCCGCGCGTGCCGCTGCCGTATTGGTGTCTTCCCACGCGTTCTTTACTTCCCAAACCGCCGTGGAAGCTGTGTCCACCGACACAGGAAGCCCGCGCTGGCCGGTGACCGCATCGTCCTTGGTAGGGGCGATCTCTTCATCCCCAGTAGGGTCAAAAAGTGTGCGTCCCCACTCATCAGCAGGAAGTTGAGATTCGGCGTCGTCAGTGCCACATGCGGCTCCGAACATCGAGATAATCAAAAGAAATATGAGCGCCCGTATTTTCATCATTAGTGCTCCAAAAAACATTGGTCCGACTTAGTAGGAGCAAAGCACGTGCCAGAGCACAGCTTCTTCTCTAAGTGGAGAGTTCACGCGTCTTTTACCAAGTTTGGTTAATTTGTCAGGTGAATTCTAACACAAAAGAGGTGGCGGATTAAACTTTAGTGGCCACTATGTTGTGGCAACTTTAGTTGCCAGGGCTGGGTCCTTGAAATCCCAAACCGTCAATTGTACCCTTCCAAGTAGTCAAAAAAACAGGCCCTAACTCGACTCTTAGCTGTTCAAATGGTCAGGGTGAAATGTCGATATCGGGACTAAGGGTCTTCCGTGATTCCAATTCTGTGATCAAAGGCGCTCAAGCCTACTGTACTTCAGTGCCAACTGCGCGAGATACACCAAATGAATGCAAAGCCGGAGCTCCGAGCGGAAGTCCTCCGGTTGGGAGTTTAGAAAAAAAATGAGGAAGATTACTTCAATTTTGTTCTTGGTTGCTTCCTCGATTGCGGCGTGTACAAGCCCAGTAGTGGAGCCCACAGATGGTTGGATGGTGGAAGAACCCGTTGAAGAGAGATCCGCAGAACAACCGGCTTCAGATTCTAATGCCGACCCCAATGGAGAGCGTTACCGTGAAGTTTGGGATATAGAACACAGGCGGGCTACAACGGGCGATGTTCAGGCTCAGCCCATCGGAGGTGTCACTATTTCGATCTACTGGCCTACAATACCCGGACCGCGACATGAGATGCCCTTTTTTCCACATTGGATGATTCCTTCGAAGACAGAAACTCGCTGGTTGATAGTCTCGTTTCCAAACTCTCCGGACCCCCGACCTCGACGTTTCAACTTCAAATGGGAAAGGTCATATTCACAGCCGTCTCCATATGTCCATCCTTGGGTTCACGGGAGTTTAATCGCAGATACCGGTTCTTTTCTTTCCCTGCGATTAACCGATCTCACCAAGGAATCAAGGCTTCCTTGGGACGAGGATATTCACAATTTTGATGAGATCTTACTTCGTCTAGAGGTTCCTTCGATGGGGCACTATTGGGAAGAAACCTGTGTGCGAGGAGAGGATAACTACAACACGACCACGCAGTATCATCACTTCATTCGGTGTCAGATTTCTCCAGAGTCCGTTTCCCCAGGCACTGAGTGGGTGCAATTACCCAGGGGCGGATCGCGTTAAACGACGCGTTGACCGAGCAATTCAATCTGTTCTTCGATCAAGTCTCGGTAGGGGCTCTCAGGGAGATGACTCAAAAGGGCAATGCCTTCTTCGGAAAGGGCCTTGATGCGGGCGCTGACGTCATCAATGGCGCCGCTCTCAAGGACTTTGCGTCTGACTTCCAAGAGGTCATCACTCTGCGGCTCATCGGAGGCAAAGACGCGTTCAAGAAGCGGAAGTAGGGTGGTGTCTTTCTCGATGCCGACCAAAACTGGCAGCGTCATTCGGCTCTGGCGCAAATCGTCCAGCAGGCGTTTGCCAAACTTCTCGTCTCCCGCGATGTCCAACAAGTCGTCACGAATCTGGAATGCAAGCCCGACCTTTCGAGCCATTTCACCCATCGCCGCTATAGTGGCTTGGTCGGCGCCACTGTAGCGAGCGGCAGCGCGAGCGGTCCATACAAAGAGGCATGCGGTCTTAAGGTCACAAATGTCTTCGTACTCACTAGTCTTTGTCATGAGCTGGCCGCGAAGACGTAGCTGCAGGAGCTCACCATTCACAAGGTCTTGAACCGCCTTGAGAGATTCGGAGAGCGTTTCGGCGGTATCCTCCTGGCGAATAAGTTCAACGGCGCCAGCGAGGCAATGATCGCCGGCCAGCACGCTCTCGGTGTTGGACCACTGAAGGCGGGCCGTAGGCTGGCCACGGCGCACCGTACCCTCGTCGATCACATCGTCGTGAAGCAGGCTAGCCGTATGGATAAGCTCCGATGCCGCCGCAAATCCCACCGGAAACGGGCCGCCAAGGCTTCCAGAAATCAGCAGAGCAAGGCGAGGCCTAATCCGTTTTCCACCGGCATTTAGGACGTGCTTGATGATCGCTGACGCTGGGCCAGCAGCGCTCGACGTCGCCTCTAAGAGGTTTTCCACGTCGTTCAATGCGTTCGATAGATCCCTCGCCGCTTCGACTTGAGAGATCAGGGTTTCCGAGAGTGGGTTCGTTGCCATATCTTTTGCCTCGTAACGGGCGTCTCCACATGGAAAGAACACTCTTACCCGTTTCGAATTCCAAAGACTAGGCACTCCCTACAAAATTTTCAAAAAAATGTGAAAGTTTCGACCTTATCCGTTTAATCTTCGCTGCAGGATCGTCGCGCGGCCCCGGATATCGGGGTCCGCATCGTTGAGCAGAGCTTGGATCTGTGCCTTGGCTTCCGGAATCTTCCGAAGACTCAGGAGGACCTCCGCCAGGTAGAGCTGGGCCTGCGAACCCGCGCCAAGCTTCACGCTATGCGCAAAAAGATCAACGCTCGCGTCAAGCTGGCCCTTTGCCCGCGCCACACACCCAAGGCCCATCCACGCAAAAGGTTCCGAAGGGTTGGTGGCGCTGAGGCCTTCAAAAATCGCCCTTGCCTCGTCTAGGCGCCCGAGCTCCAAAAGTTCTCGGCCAAGCATGGACACACTGTAGAGTTCATCTTTTTTCAGCGGCATCTTTCTTCCTCAAATCGTAAACAAACATAAGAACTTCGGCCACGGCCTCATAGAGATCGCCCGGGATCTCGTCCTCCACGTCCACGTTGATCAATGCGCGCGCAAGGTTGACGTTGCGAACGATCGGTACGCCATGCCGTTTGGCAAGGCGGCGTATCTCATCCGCTTTTCCCCCGCGCCCACTCGCGATCACCTCGGGGGCGCGCATGGTGTCTTCGTCATAGAGAATCGCCACCGCGATATGCGTGGGGTTGACCACCACCGCATCTGCCTTCTTGACGCGACTAGTGCCGGCTTCACGCAGCATCTCTTGGTGTAAGCGTTTGCGCTGACCTTTGACGTTCTGATCGCCTTCGCTCTGCTTGTACTCGTCTTTGACCTCTTGCTTGGACATCATCATATCTTGCCGATACTTACGACGAACCAGGAGGAGATCGATGATCGCAAAGATCACAAGCCCGCCCACCAAGTACTTCGCATGTTGGTAGGCGATCTCATAGAACGTAGCGATGGCCTGGATGAGCTCAAGTCGTGGTGAAAGCGCGAGTTGGCCAACATACTTTGTATAGAGCCAAGTCCCAACCCAACCCATCATGGCTAGTTTGAGCAGGTTCTTACCAAGTTCGATCAGCTTCTGCTTGGTGAACATATTCTTGAGACCGCCCGCCGGATTGAGCCTGGTCATATCTGGAATCAGCGGCTTCTTGGCGAATACAGGGCCAACTTGCACGTAGTTCACAAAGAGGGCGATCGCGAAGCTCGCCGCCAAAATGGGCGTGATGGCAAAGGCCATGACTTCTACGGAGTCTTTTAGAAAGTTGAGCAGGTCATTGTGGTCCGGCGTGCGCGCTGCAAATTCTGAGGCTTCCCTAAAGAACCCTAGAATTCGCCCGGCCGCAGACGGCCACCACGCAAGAGTGGCAACCAGCGCCGTGACCATGACGAGCATACCCGTGAATTCTTGGGATTTGGGGACATTGCCTTCTTCACGGGCTTTACGAAGTTTCTGTGCACTTGGCTCTTCTGTCTTATCGTCACTCATGGCGCGAGACTCTCCAGAAGGGCGCTGAGTGCGCGGAGTTCAAACAAGGACTCGGAAATCATCAGGTTGATGATGGATTCTAGCGAAACCATGAGGGCGAAGAGGCCGATCATGGCTTTTAGCGGCATGCCGAGAAAGAAGACGTTGACGTTGGGTGCTGACTTGTTGATGAGCGCGAGAACCAGTTCAGCCAGCAATACCGACGCGACCACGGGGAATGCCATCAGGAGCGCAACGGTGAACGACGCCCCAAAGAGCTCCGCGATCAGTGCGGCCGCCTGGGTGGTGGTGGCCGCATCCGGCAACACGTGCACAGGGACAGCTTTGTAGCTTATCAAGAGCGCCGAAATCAGGACGCGGTGGCCGCCGATGATCAGGAAGATTGCGATCCCAAGCTGAAGCAAGACATCCGCGGAGAGGCTCACGCGCTCTGGGAGTTGGGGGACCATAGCGGTGGCCATATTTTGGCCGCGCGTGGTGTCCATGATCTGGCCTGCGATACGCAACGCCTCAAAGACCAGCGCGCCCACAAACCCGATGGTCATGCCTACCAAGACCTCTTTGGCGATGATGACGGCGAGCGCCGGTGGGGAGTTCGGAAGTGCGTCTTTTGTTTGCCAGACGAGCGGCATCAAGAGCAGGGCCAGGCAAAGCGAGATGCCCATCTTGACGACTTGTGGCGTGGCTTTGCCACCCAGATACGGCACGAGCTGGACTACAGGCACAATTCTCGCCGAGATGATCATGACGAGCAGAAATCCCTCCTGAAAAACGTAGCCTGTGTTGATCAGCCCTTGCACCAGTCTACCCCATCACCGCAATGGTCTCGAAGAGCACCCGCGTAAAGCGAACGAGCTGCGAGCCGATCCACGGGCCCGTAATCACGAGACTCGCAAAAACCCCAACGAGTTTAGGAACAAACGTCAGTGTCTGTTCCTGAATCTGCGTCGTGGCCTGAATCACGCTGATTACGAGACCGATCCCCATACTCGCGAGCACCGGTGGCGCCGAGACGATCAGCGAGAGATAAATGCCCTCACGTGCCAATTGAAGCAGTAGATCTTGCATCAGACATACCCCAGCAAAAGTCCCCGAATCACCAGTGTCCATCCGTCCACGAGCACGAAGAGCAAGAGTTTGAATGGGAGGCTGACCGTGGTGGGACTGAGCATGTGCATGCCGAGACTAAGCAGGATATTGGCCACCACAAGGTCCACCAGAATGAACGGGATAAAGAGCACAAAACCTATCATGAAGGCTTCTTTGAGCTCGGTCATGACGAAGGCCGGTATCACTATCAGAAGGTCTTCTGGAGTGATGGATTTTCGCTGCTCTTCGGTACGCAATTGCAGCGAGATTTCGTAGAGTTGCACGCGCTCTTCGTCATCGGTGTGTTTGAGCAAGAAGGTCTTCAGCGGCGCTGCGGCTTCCTCGCCCAGCGACTGGTAATTCGCCACTGACGCATCAAATTCACCCGCTTCCATCTGGTCTATGGACGGCTTGCTCGCCTCCCACGCCTCAATGGCCACCGGCGCCATCACGTAGAGGCTCAGAATCATGGCCAAACCTGTGATGACCTGGTTGGGCGGAGCCTGTTGGACGCCGATAGCCGTCCTCAAAATACTCAAGACCACCGCGATCTTCACAAAGCTCGTGACCATGACCAAGAGGAAGGGAAGAAGAGCCAGGATGGCCAGGAGCGCTACGAGCGTCAGCGGGCTCTGTGATGTCCCGGGAACCTGAGCGAACGCCGTATCGGAGATCAAAGTCACCGGAAGCGCAGTCAGAAGGATGAGCCCTGCACGCTTGACCTGGTCGAGAATATTCTTGAACGGACTTGACTCAGAGTCCTCATCCTTAGGCTCGGCCTCTTCTGCGTCTTCTGATTTCGCGTCCAATTCTTCGAGTTCAACCTCATCGAGACTCAAATCGCCGAGCGCGTGCATGCCGTGCTCGCTGCTTCCCACCACCAGCACGCGTTGACCTACTTTGATAAGGTTGATGGTTCGCCTTGGCTCTAACGGCAATCGCGCGAGCACCTGCATAGGTCCCGCTTTGGCGTCTGGTGTCACCCAACGTTTAAGCCCCCATTTTAGGCTCACCCAGGCGAGTATGCAGACCGCTCCGAGCATGAGCACCATGCGGAAGAGCACCCATCCGTAGCTCGGCGTCTCCACCACGGGTGTAGCGGCCATGACCTCGGAAGAATAGATAGCGATTAAAACTATTACCCAGCGCAAATCTCGCATGAGTCTCCTTTTTACCGGGTTCCCCCCACTTTACGACTACAGGGAAAGAACGGATCTCGAATGTGACCTGAACATAGCGTGTGTTTTTCGATTGTTCAACCGATGTTTGACTAAGTGTTTGACTTCAACCCCAATAATCTTCACCCTTAGACATGGAGCAGGGTTTTATCTGTGGGAGTTTTGATTGAAGACTAACGTATGTCTAGCGATTGTTCTGTTTGGAGTGCTTGGGTGCCAGCCGCCAGAATCAGGTGGCGAACCAAGCAACGTCACCGAGCAAGAGATTTCATTGCCTGGTACGAATGCATCCAGCAGTTGCATCGAGGTTACTCAGATAACTGGCGGAGATTTGATGGCTCTCGCGGATCGCATTGCGGTCGGCGAGGTGCGAGATATCCAATTTGTTGACGAGCTGCGTACACTTGACGGCCGACACGATCCCGCTGAAGGCGAATGTCGACCATTGCTATATACGTGGACCATCAAAGTTAGCTTGGATGTTTCACAGAATATTAAGGGAAGTGGGGACACCTTGGATCTCTACCTCACCCCAAAGAACCTGCTTTGGAGAAGCTTGCCGTTGCAGAAGGTGGAGGGTCAGTGGAAGCCAGAGCTTGAGCCGGCGATTGAACTCTCAAGCACCCTCGCATGGACGGAGACGTCTGGTGTTCAGGTGGGCCAAGAACTTCTGGTATTCAGTGCTGAAGACCAATCCGGCGCAAGTGGAATTGTCTTCCCGATGGCTCAACGAACTGACGATGGTACGTGGGCGTTTCAGCACCAGCCTTTAGAGTGTGATGAGCTACCCGAGAACTTACGAGCTTCGTTCGAGCTCCAGACATTGGAAACCGAGCTAGAGTCGGATGCCACAGGCCGATTTGACTACGAACTCTCCCGTCGAGATGACCTCGTCACGATGGTGCACTCGTACTGTATTACGGGACCTGATCTTCATGACCCGATTCCAGAATCCGATGCGGGCGTTCGGTAAACACAGCGATTAAAGTTGCTCTGGCGGACACTCTGGGGGATCTTGGCTCGCGTATTTTGAGCTGAGAGGGTGTGATGAAACCGTTCTTGTTAGTTAGTTTGTTGGGGCTCGTCTTGGGCGCCTGCTCTTCCACGCCAATGCCTCGCTACGAGGTTACAGCTGCGTACGTGGTTCCCGCCGCAGACCTGGTGGTGGTTGAGGCCGAGCGCCCAGAAGTGCTCCCGTGTCCCGAAGAGGTTTGCGAAGAAGAAGAGTGGGAATATCAGGACCGCCACACCATTACGGTACATGGCGCCACAGCGCGCGTCTCAGGTCAGGGAAAGCCGGACGGGCCCACAACGCCTCTTATGCTGGTCATGGACCCAGAAGACTCGGATATCCGTGCACTGGAGTTCCCTATTCGCCCCAGATTCGCGTTGAAAACTCATCCCGACTCCGAGTTCGCGTTTGTGACACGGACGCCAGACGGAACGGGCTGGCTCTATCAGAACGAAGAACTCGGTCGCGTCGCACTCGTCAGACCGGCGGGAGCGAGTGTGTTTTCGGCCGACCTCGGTGAGAACGTCTACGTGACAGCCTCCAATACGCGGGTTCAAATCTACGAGTGGCGAGAAGACGGATTCTATTTTGCGTCGGCTCCAGTCGATAGGCCAGGTGAAGCACTCACGCTCACCAAAGTAGAGATTCCCGCTGAAGAAGGCGAAGGTGCGATGCTCTGGCAAGACGCGCAGGTCTCAGAAACCGGCACGCTCGTGGCGGTGCCCACCGAAGACAGCCGCATCGTGGTATACGATCTTGAGCGTTCGACACGCATCAAGACCTTGCAGTCCGAGGTGCCCATCGAGGCGAACTTCTTTGCGGATAGCGCCTTGATCTTGGTGCGGCGTCCGCTCCCGACTGACCCCAAGATGAGTTTCTTACCCTTGAACTCCGACGAGGAAATCGAGTTTGAGGCGCCATTTTCACCCGCTCTGGCACGACTCATTCCGGGTTCCATGGTTCGCGCCTATTTCCAGCAGGACTCCGTGATTTACCTCGGACCAGGTGGTGAGCGCGTGGAGTTTCCTCAGCCCAAGGGCGCTGTGGTTGGCAATGGCGCAAGTTTCTATCAGGTCTTTGAAGAAGACGACGCGAGTGTGCTCGTTCAGTTCAATATCTTGACCGGCGAGGAGCTTGAGCTCGCGCGATTTAGCCGCACGGCTGAGCTCCTTGGCCAAATTACCACCGGACTTGTGGTGCTCGACCTACAATCCGCACAGCCGGGCGCAGTGGTTCATATCCTCGACCTCACCAGTGATGCCACGGATATCATCCCTCTCTATTTACAATGGAGCGGTGAGCGGATCCCAGTGTATGGGCCGCCCGAGAACTGATTGAAATCAGTTCGCTGTGGTCGCCGTCACTCGACTGCTTCCACCTTCGCCGGGGCGAATATGAACCGTCATATGCTCGCGCCCTCTGACGACACGTAGCCAGCGATTGCCGTCGTCCTGCTTGCCGGAAAGCCGATAAATCTCGTTGATGGCGGATTGTGCCTCCGAAACCTGCCAGCCCTTGCGGGTCAGTTCACGAATATAATAATCCGAGGTCTGACGTACGGATTGAGGGCTTGTTACCTGGCCAACCGAGTAGTTGCTTTCCTTACCACTGCCTCCAAAATCCCAAGTGCGCTCGCATCCTTCGCAGAGCGGGAGGCGCGATGAGACGTTGGTTTCTTTGAGAGGGTTCGCCTGATTTGGGGTGGTCTTGGTCGCGTCGAAATCTACATCCGTCCACGTTGCGCTGACGTGCGTCATATTGCGCTCGGCATCGTAGAACGCCTCGAGCGCTTTGAAGCTCTTGACGCGGCGCGCGAACTCGTCGGTGGCGTTCCCCATCATGCCTTCGCCGACTTTTTTCATGATCTCACATTGCTTGAGATGTGGCTGCGCTTGGATTGCGCGCTGAAGCACACCGAGCTCCGCCGAGAGCTCTGCGTGTCGGCTACGCGTCTCTTCACAAAAGCCGCCTTCGCTAGCGCACTCTTTGGCTGCCGCCTTATTGACGTCCTCATTCGCTGTCTCAACGAACGTCTTCTTTGCCGCGGGTTGTGGCTCGTAAAGGGGCTTGCCCCCACATGCGCGATAGGCGCCAGAAATCATGTGGACGTTCTTCTCGAGTAGGTCGACCTTGCGTTTGAAATCTTCAGAGTCAGGGTCCTCGTCTCCGAGATCCATTTGGGTGCCACCCATGGCGAAATGGTTTGAGGAGATTTGATAAGGGATGACTTCGCCGTTGAGCGAACCCTCTTGCATGGCCCTAAACTCTTCGTCTGCTCCCTCTTGACCCATGGTGAGGAGTTTTCCTGGAGCGTGCCGATAGGCTTTCTTGTTGACGCCCTGGCGCACAAACTCCTCTTGATATTCACGCAGAACTTCGTCGGGCTTTTTGTACGGATGAACGGCGGTCGAGAAGAAAACCGTGTTTTCGTTCATGTTGTAGACACGGGGGGTCTCGTGTCCCATTCGGTTCAGCGCCTCACTGAACTTTTGCATGTCCGAGGGACCGGCAAAACCGAAGGTCAAGATATCGGCATCAGATGGCTTAACTTCTACACCGCGAGTCGAGGGATAGAGCGTCATGACGCCCCAAAAGATGCCCCCAAGCACAGCCCCACTGAGCGCGAATTTGGCGAATACTTTTGGAAGTTGCTCTAACAATCGTAATCTCCGTCATTGCTGATCTTCAGCACCGAGCTGAGACAGGGTGAATCCTCAGCGGCCAGCCTTGAGTGACCCACGACGATGAGTTCGTTGAGGAATCCGCCAGGTACTGAGGTTGGGGATACGAGGACATCGTATCCGTAGTTGAAATTGCCTGTGTGTCCCGGAATGCTCACGGTTCTTGAGTTTTCACCGGTTACGATTCCGTATCGGGTACCGAGTGCCGAGGCGTGTCTGGTGCCCATGTACGTGAACGGTACGGCCACATTGAACGCCATCATTGCCGTCTTGCCCGAGAAGCTGAGTGGGTTAATCCCGGTGTCTTTGGTCATGTCTTCTGAGAAATCGGAGCCGTATTCGTAAGCGGTAGAACCGCCATCAGCAAATCCGCCTGCTGCTTCGGCTTCGCCTTTGGAGCCATCGAAGAGTCCAAATGCGATTTGCATAGCTTGAATGTCACCTTGTGGACTTTGATGAGAGCCAATTTCGCTGAGTTCCATTGCAGCGGAATACATCGGGAACGAATGCTCAAACGGCAGCATGCCGATCAGGTTGGTGTCGTGAATCGCCATGGCATTGTCCCACATCTCGGTGGCTGCCAGGTATTTCACGCGGTTATTGTTCCACTCGAGTTTGTGCAGGTTCACGATCCCGGTGAAGATCAAGATGAAGACTGGGAGCGTGATCACAAACTCGGTCATGGCCACGCCATCTTCGTTTCGAATCCAATATCTAATCTTTTGAATCATCGTGACATCCCGTCTGTGATGTGGCGATCCTCACCACCGTTGTCGACCATGCCCTTCATTGCAGGGGTGACGTTTCGCTGCATGTATCGAATATCGTTTTGGAAGCCCATGAAATCGAAGTTATCGACTGCGAAGATGAAGAACTGGCCCTGAGCCATGTCTCGTCCGAGCTCAAGCGATTCGTCGAACATCTCGTCGTGATCCACCGGAGGTTCTTCGCGTGGCAGCGTGGTCGGCCTGATCTTTCCGTACCAACCGGGGTGGAACATCCACATATCGTGCGCACCGTCAAAGAGGATGGTGTCCGGCTTGTTGCTCGGCGGGAAGTAGAACTCGCTTCGAGCGATAGACCAAATGCCCGTTTTGGGCATCGTGACGTTTGAAGGTGGCGTGTATTCCTTGGACATGAACATGTAGTTATTGCGCAATATCCCGTCGTTATCTGGCGTGTGCTTGTACGACCAGACGTAGTTGGAGCGCTGAAGCATGTGCTCGCTGCTATTGGAGTCCGCCGCGTTAAAGAACGGAGCCCCCTCATCCGGCGTCATTAGCGGGCAAGCGAGGAACGAGTACGCTATATTAACGCGCTCGGCAGGGCCTTCGCTCGCGATGTTCGGGCTGCTGGTACTTCGGTCCTTCAAATCTTGGAAGTTTGCATACCACTCGATCAAGGTCACGAGCGTGACAGGGTTATCCGCCAGTGGTGTCGGGGTCAGGCATGATTCTGACGGGTTGCCTCGCTCCAACGGTAGCGGGCCATACTCGCTATTGTCGGGGGCAGGGAAGTTCGTGATCATGTTCGCGCCATTTCTGACGCCACGCACCATGGCCTCGCCCACACCCCAGTACGCCGCATACTCTCTCAAGTCGTCTTGGAAGGTATCGAGATCTTCTAGATTTTGCTCGAGGTCGTCATTGCCGAGGAAACTAGCCCAGTCGATGGCCTCCATAATGGGAGAGCCGTCTATGAGGTTTCCGAAACAGTTGAAGCACTCGGTCCAACACCCACAATACCAACCACAGCAACATTTGGAGCACTGACCGAGCCACCAAATCAGGTACATCGGGTACTGGAAATAGTACATGTTGTGGATGCCGACGATGGTGCGTTTACCCACGTTAGCAAAGGCGATCATGTTCATGGAACGGGCCTCGACGGAGGCCTGCGAATAGGCCGCTGTGTCAGCCGCCATATGGGCGTCTGTTTTACCTCGAATCACGAGGCTCGCGTCGTACATGATGAGCGCGCACATAAAGAGAATGAGCAAGGAAGCGAGGCAAAGAAGCGCCACGGCACCAGATTGCGACTTATGGAAACGCTCAAGCGTGCGGGAGATGAGCTCTTTCATTCCATACTCCTCTGGCTTGCGAACGTGTGCTCACGAGGGATGGGAGAATAATATCCCTCGCGCATACCGACCTCGTTCTTCTGGCCCCAGATATAGCCGAACCATGGGAAAATCAGATTGTATCGATACGTAAATCGAACCCCTGTCCGGTCGCCCTGAATCACTTCGAAATCATCCCAGAGTCCCCATTCAGCAAAAGTCATTTTCCTTGCTGCGCGGTGCGCAAACGACGATTCGTCAAAGGAGCGGTGGAAGTAGAGGTTCTCGGAGCTTGCCTCTTCAACGTCGAGGTCGAAAGCGCCTCCTCCAGTCAAGGCTGTTTGACCTCCACTCCATTCGTACACCGAGGGGCCTTGGGTCCCATCAGCTTGGAATGCCCCGGTCAAAATCGCGCGTTGGCGCCGGTAGTAGTTGGAACTACCCGGAGGCGTTGTTCGACCCACATAATAATCATTGGGTGCCGTTGGGGCCAAGACCATGGAGGCTGTAGCGCGTGCGCGGTCTTTGACCAAGTAGGGCGTCACGTTCCGGTCTGCGTCCAATTCTGGGGCCCATACCCACGCCACACGAGCCGCCTCAAATGCTGCAAGGTCTGCGAGCATACCGGTGATATTGAGCATCGTCAGCTGGGCCAAGCCGCTCGTGAGCAATAGAAATGGGGTTAAGATGATCAAGAACTCGATCATGATCGAGCCACGCGTCAGTTTGACAACTTTGCGTTTCGATTCGCGCCGCCGCTCAACGCCCCACATGATAGCAATGATCAGAAGGAACCACGCACAGGCGCTAAGGCCAACGTGGAGCGCAAGTGACGCCCAATCAATTTGGAATCCATTTCCAAGCGACTTCCAGGCCAGTTGGAACCGGGTCAGGTCAAAGGCGAAGAAGCTAAAAAGTACCGCAATGGTTGCGATTCCAAGGCTATGAGCAACGCCCCAACCTAGCCATCGAGTGAGTTTTCCAGTCGTGGTTTGCATACGCATTCAGCGGGCTATGTGTTTTACAACAAATTTCTTGGTCTTATAACCAAGCAAAAATCGATCCATTTTCATTAAGTGACTCGAATTCAATCATCTAGCGATGATTCTTGCGATTAGGTGTGCGTTCGTGTCACAGATCTCGCATTATTGGGACTTAGGTGCCCCACCTGCGTTCTTCTCTCTTTCGATAAATCCCTGACGGATCTTATCGACTTCGCTCTTGGTCTTAGCCTCCTTGAGCTTCTTTAGGTCCGGGTTCTTCTCCAATTCAGCAATCCGCTTCTGAGTTTGAGAGACAATGGAGGTGATATCCTCTTTGCCTCGAACGTTTGGCCTTGTCCTTGCGACATCTCGCCTCAAGGCTTCGCGTTCGGTTGCCGTGAAATGGCGCGGCTTTTCACCTCGTTGGATTTGGTCGGCGGCGTGGAGGTAGTCGTCGATAGTCACAGCAGCTTCGCGGTTGTATCCCGAGTTTATTGCCCCTGCTAGGGCCCCGAGTTCTTCCGACGATTGTGTTTGCGCGACCGCTTCATCCGCGGCGATTCGGCTCAACCTCGCCTGTTCATTGGCTGCGCAAAACGCCTCCAATGACGGTTTACTCGAGATGTATTCCCTGCAAACTTCATCAACCGCAGGGGACACCTCAAGGGTGGACTGCTCGGAGATGCACGATGTGTGTTCCCCGATGGCCCAACGCATAGCGCCGCCAAGTCCTGCGGATTTCGCCGTTCCCAGGTAGGCCTCGCATCCCGCGAAGAGAATCCCTGCTTTGACGTCAGGGGAGCTCAAACCCGATGAGGCCGTCTTTGCCATAAGGGCCTTAGGGACAGAGTCGCCTTGCAGATGAGACGCCAAGACGAGGTCCGCAAGCCAGCCGCGCTGGTCCACGTCGAAGCTCATTCTAGAAATCCAGGCCTTGTAATCTTCAGGCTTGCCAAGTTTGCTCAAGCTATCAAGGCAGCAGGCGCGAACGGTATCAGACTTCGCCGTCACGCCACATTGTAGGACCTCGATCGCTTTGGCCTTGGGGTCCACATTGCCCAAACTCATGATAGGCTCGAGGAGCTCACATGAGTCCCCGAAATTCAGCGTTGAGCCCCAGCGAGCGACCATTTGTTCGGGGATATTTCCAGCGTCTTCTCTTCCCAGACATTCAACCGCGATCGTTGGATGCGGCTCTAGAAGTCCCAAAACATCGATGACGGGCAGATTGAGAGCGAAGGTTTGATGGCAGGCTACCATTTGAACTGAAGGGTTTTCGTCGCCGAGCGCGAGGTCCACGTTTCGAGTGGTCGTATGAGCCGCTACGGCACTTCGGACCTCGGGTTTGGCCCAGAGCCCCGGCAATGCCACGCCCAAAATCATGCTGGCTGCGAGGCTCAGTGCGATGGTCACGATATTGAATTGACGGAATTCGGGCTCTAAAAACGCCATCGCCAAAAGCATTGGAAGCGCGATAGCCCCAATGCCTACCCAGAGTGGTTGTAGCGGTGGCCACCATTGCGTAAACGCCACGGCGAGCACGGTGAGTGTGGCTGTCACCCCGAAAATGCAAACTACGGCGAGCGTCTTCATGCCCTCGAGTATAGGGGATCTTGGTCAGCTTTCCAAAATACAAAATCCCCTCGATCTCAAGACCCGATCTCCTCGAGGACGAAGAGTCGTTCTTCCGGATCAGGAAAGACCTCGGGGCGCACGTCGATATGTCCGCGCAGGAACCACTCGTTGTGGTCTTCTGGGTCCACTAGCACCTGAACCACAGACCACTGGCCTGGGCCGACTCGCCTCAAAGTAAGTAGATCCGTGGCACGCGCGCGGTGGTTGAAGACGATATGGTCATATTCTTCGAAGAAGCCGGCCAAAGCGCGCTCAAGCTTCATTGGAGTCCAGAAGTGCTCCGGCGTGTTTCGCACGAGCCCGACGGCCTCTTCCAAGTTGTCCGCCGCAATCTCTTGGACCAGAGAGCGAAGCTCGGCCCGAACCCTGGCCGTGAACGCTTTGGTGTCGGCGTCGAGCGGCTGCGGGCCGGTCTCGACTTCCTCCTCTTCGGTCGCGTAGCGCATGCTTTCCCACTCTTGAATGAGCGAGCTGTCCGCGCGTGCAATCACGTCCCTGAGGTAGGCCGTTACTTCGTAGACACCATCGGTCTTGAACTGATCAGGGACGTTTTGTTTGAGCGTTTTGTAGGTCTGGGTGAGGTGCCGAAGAAGGATGCCCTCGGAGCGCTCAAGCCCATACTTATTCACGTAATCATTGAAGGAGCTGTAGTGCTCCACCATATCTCGAGCCACCGATTTGGGGCTCGGCTCAAAGCCTGAAACCCACGGGTGAAGGCGCTCAAACTCACGATAGCCCGCCTCAATCGCATCCGCATCGGGTTGCGGGTACGTAATCTTCTCGAGCTTCTCCATTCGCTCTTCGTACTCGATCCCCTCGGCCTTCATCTGCGCAATCGCTTCCCGAATCACCTTATCCTTCTGGTGATTGAGGACCGAGTGCGGGTCTTCGAGGATAGCCTCCACAAAGCTGAGCAGGGTGAGATGAAACTCGGGCGCCTCCGGGTTGAGTTGTTCGGCTGCCCAGACCAAAAAGAGCGAGAGCGCGTGGTGAATCGAGAAATCGTGCTGCAGATCCGGCGCGAGCTGAACCTTGGAGCCCCTTCGCTCCTCCCGAGGTACGACCTGAAGAATCCCCGCAGACCGCAACGACTTGAAGATCATCTTCGCCTTTCGACGAAGTTGCGACTTTCGAGCCATGGGTTCGTGACTGGCCTCAATCAGCTCTCCAAGCGCACGATATCCCATGGGTTGTTCGCTCTCTTCAGGGCGCTGGAGCAGATTGAGAAGCATCTCGTGGGTAACCGTAAAGCGCGATGTCAGCGCCTCAGAATCGCTCTCGATGAGCCGGTTGAAGGTGTCTTCGTCCCAATGCACAAAACCGCGCTCGGGTGGCTTCTTAAACTGAAGTTTCTTCTTCTTGCGCGGGTCCTCGGAAATCTTCTGATTGATCTTGATATTCTCGATCACGTGTTCCGGGGCCTGAGCGATGACGAGACCTTCGGTATCGTAGCCTTTTCGCCCCGCGCGGCCGGCAATCTGTTTAAAATCGCGAACGCTCAAGATCTGAACCTTGTGGCCGTCGTACTTGCAAAGCTTGGTGAAGAGCACCGTCCTGATGGGAAGGTTGATGCCTACGCCGAGCGTGTCCGTGCCGGCAATGATCTTGAGTAGCCCCATCTGGCTCAACTTCTCCACGAGCAGCCTGTATCTCGGCAGAAGTCCACCGTGATGGATCGCGACTCCGTGCGAGAGAAATTTCCGAATCACTTTGCCGTACGGCGTCGGGAACTTTACGCCGTCCATCTCGTCTTGAATCGCCTGCTTTTCTTCCTTCGAACAGAAGTTCATGCTCATCAGGCTCTGGGCCAGATCGGCGCATTCTCGCTGCGAAAAGTTGACGATATAGAGTGGCGTCAGGCCCTTTCGCGTGACCTCCTCAATGGTATCTAAGAGTGGCGTCTCAGAGTATTTGAACTCAAGCGGCACCGGACGCTGGTTGGACTTCACATGAGCCACCGGCCGCCCACTTCGGTCCTCGAGCTGGCGAATAATATCGCGCGTGTCGCCGAGCGTCGCGGACATCAGCAAAAACGTGGTCTGAGGCATCAACAAGAGCGGAAGCTGCCAGGCCATGCCGCGCTCTCGGTCCCCATAGTAGTGAAACTCGTCCAAAACGGCGTGATGAATGAGAGCGAGCGCGCCGTCCGAGAGAGCCGCGGAAGCTAGGATCTCTGCGGTGCAGCAAATGATCGGAGCACCTGCATTGATGGACGCGTCTCCGGTCATCATGCCAACGTTCTCCGCGCCAAAATGCTGGCATAGGTCGAAGAACTTCTCGCTCACTAGGGCCTTGACCGGCGAGGTGTAGTACGAGCGTTTTCCGTGCGCGAACGAGTAGAAGTGCATGGCGAGTGCGACGAGCGACTTTCCGGACCCCGTAGGCGTGTTGAGAACGACGTGATTGCCGTCGAAAATCTCGAGGATGGCCTCTTCCTGAGCGGGATAGAGCTCAAGTCCACGGTCGATGGCCCACTCCACAAAAACGTCAAATAGAGTGTCGTTATCGCGTGATTCTAGGGCGTCGAACCTCTCGGCTAACGTTGTGACTGTGGTACTCATCATCGCTCCTTGGTGAGGCTAGCCTTAACAGATATAGTCTTGAGATCGCTAGCTCGAACCATGTTTCGGAAGGTCAGGATGAAGGTCCCATTCGTCGATATAGCTGCTCAAACGCATGAAGTTTCAGAGGAAATCGAAGAAGCACTGCGCCGAGTTCTGAAGAGCGGTCAGTATATTCTCGGGCCCGAGGTTAGCGCTTTTGAGTCTGAGCTGGCCGCCTATCTGGGCTTGGGCCAGGACCGCGAAGTTGTAGGGGTCTCAAGCGGGACCGACGCGCTCTTGATGTGCATGATGCACGCGGGAATCGGCCCCGGAGACGAGGTCATCCTTCCAGATTTTGGCTATTTCGCAGCTGCTGAATGCGTTGTTCGTCTTGGTGCGACCTGTGTTTTTGCGGATGTCGGGCCCGACTTCCAGATCTCCGTGCAGTCTGTAGCGAGGTTGATTTCACCTGCGACTCGAATGGTGGTGGCGATTGACCTCTTTGGCGACCTGCCGGATTGGAAGGGGCTTCGAGCCCTGGCTGAGCGACACGGGCTCTTGCTTGTGGAGGATGCCGCCCAGGCCATCGGTTCCTCGCTCGAGGGGCGCATGGCTGGTGGGTTCGGTGATATGGCGACCTTTAGTTTCTTTCCGACCAAGAACTTGGGGGCGGCTGGCGATGGTGGCGCAATTGTGTGTGGGACCGAAGTCGCTCGCGAGATCCGGTCCATGCGCTCGCATGGTACCGGAACGCATAAGTACGAGCACGTCAGGGTGGGGGGCAACTTTAGACTGGACGCCCTTCAGGCCGCCATTTTGCGCGCAAAACTGCCCCATTTGGACGGGTGGAACGCGCGGCGTCGTGAGGTGGCCGAGTTTTACGATGAGTGCCTGGATGGGCTTGGAATCGGGCTTCCCAAACCCAAGGCGGAGTCGAACTGGCATCAGTACACGATTACCCTCGCAAAGCGGGATGAAGTGCGGGCAGCACTGAGTCAGCGAGGTATCGAGACTCAAGTGTATTATCCCCTGCAATCGAGTGAGCAACCGCTTCTGAAGGGCTCGCGCACCGGAGATTTAGGGGTGTCGTCGAGGCTTCATCGCGAGGTTTTGTCATTGCCACTTGTCAACGAGGGCTCTGTCCTCGTTGGAAGAACAATGGAGGAGCTCAAAATGGCCGATGTTTTCTAGATTCTGCTGACAAGTTACGCCGCGCAAATCCAAACCCAAGCAAGAGCAACAACCATCCCGGCGACCCGTGCGCAGCTGAGCAACCATTGCTCGTCGAAACCTGATTCCTACCCTCGGGAAGCTCGCCACCGGGAATCGTTGGATCCACCTTTGGATCGTCTGGATAGTCAGGGTCCGGCGTAGGGTTCGGAGTCGGGTCAGGTGTGGGATCTGGAGTTGGATCTGGATCTGGGTCCGGCATCGGCTCTGGGTCTGGTCCCGCGGATACTGGACGAACGCGAATCGCATCCGCCGTGATATGCATATCACTCGCGGACTCGCCGGTATTATCATAGACGGCGACGAGATTGTCTCCGCCGGCCTTGAACGTGTAGGTTCCAAGCATATGCCAGGTCGGTACGGTACTCTGGTCAACGACTTTGCGGTCCTCGCCGCCGTCGTGTTTGACGAGATAGGGCACTTGCTTGGACTTGTTGAATCCGGGTACCACGTTGAACTCTACGGTGTACTCACCGTCTTGCTCCACGTGGATTCTCCATGACGCCCAATTGCTTGGGTTTGCGCCATCAAATGCGTTCGTCCACTGGAAGCTACCGCCTTCGCCCTGACCATCCACCACTCGCCAATATTGCGATGGCCCGTACTGCGTGAAGCAAGGTCCCTGGTTGTCCAAAACACCACCATCCGCAGGGAGGATGGCGCATGGCACGGCAGGTTGGCCGATGAGTGTTTCGTACGAGCGAACAAGGCTCATATAGGGCGGCACATAGACCTGACCGAAGCCACTCACGTTCTTCATGATATCGTAGTGGAGATGAATCGTGGTGGGGGTTCCGCCAAAGGCATTCGAGACCAGACCGAGTCGTTGGCCTTTGGTCACGGTCTGACCTCGGCTTACGGCCAAAGTTCCCGGGTCCATGTGAAGGTAGCGATGGAGCGTGCCGGAGGCCGTTGTGAGGTAAACGCTGTATGTTCCGATACTGGTAATCGTTCCGGCTTCGGCCGCAACGGTCCCGTGGACCTTATTTTCGCACGTGGCCGGGCGAATATCTTGGCCCTGGTGGCCTCTTCCGCTTGGGCAAAGTGGCATATCCCAGCTTCGAGACTCACAGAAATTATCCCACCATGGATAAGAGTAATTGCGTGAATCGCATTGACCGCCGGCAGGACCCTGCGAGCCGCCAACACCCCACACCTGAGAGTTCGGGTACGAAGGCGCGTTCTCGATGGGATAGCGCATATTCTCTACGTAAACCGTATTGTCCGAGCGGCCGGTGCCACTTCCCGAAACAAGTTGGCCAGGCGGCTGATATGCAAAGTCGTTGGCAAATACGAGGCCGGGCATGGTCAAGAGTATCAAAAAGGCAAGGTTTTTCATGGCTGACCTCCTGCGAGCACGAGGTTTTCAGCCATGGTCATGACGGTCTCGTCTTTGTTGCAACGATCGTCGGTGGTGGGAGCGGCGCACTCGATGTCCAACGAATACGCGACGCCGTACATATTGAAGGTTAGCGTGACGATTTCGTGCGTGCGATAGACTGTGAAGTTGCGCATCAACTCACGGGCCTCGTCGGTTACATTCAATTCCAGATTCTCGGACTGCTTGGAACCGTGAATGACCACATTGATGCCGTCGTGATTCATCGAAGCGGCGTACCACGTTGCGCCCGTGACGATCTCAGCGCGCGAGATAAGTTCAGGATTTGAAGGAAGCAGGACCGGCACGCCCAGGCCGGCGATTTTCGCAGACTGAGCTGCTGGCAAGAGGCCAGGGCTGGCGGATTGATGTTTATTGACTTCCGTCCAATCGATCTGGGCGATTTGATGAGGTTCAGACCATTTGAGCTTTTCAGTCCGTTCCACATCCAGCGAATCTACGACACTCGGGCTTTCAGCCTCCAGCGTACTTTCTTGAGTCTCAACCGGGGATGAGACCGTCTCGTGACAACCGATCGCAAACAACGCGACCCACAACATTCTCTTCATGCCTATGACTCCAGCTTTTTTGGTCAACAAACCTATTAGCACTTTCCAATTCGTGTTTTCCACTACTCAATTCCGCTATTGTTGCAAATCTGGGGCCGGGTGTAGTGTGATGTAGGATAATGTGCGCAAGATGTGTAAATTGAATGGCGTTGGCTGTTTTGGTGCAAAAGGGCTAAATGTGACAGGCTGTCACGATCGAGAGCACAGAGAACCCGGCGATCCCAGACTATGTTTCAATCGCAAAAAACGAGAAGAAATCTACTCATTGCCGCCGTGGTCATCGTGCTCGGCATCACAGCGGGGCATTACGTCACCGACATGCACCACGTGGCCTTCCACAACGTCTACCGACGACTCTACTATCTCCCAATCGTGCTCGCCGCTTTCGCCCACGGCCTCAAAGGAGGCGGAGTTATGGCGCTTGTCGTCAGCGCAGCCTACATTCCCCATGCGTTTTTCTCGCATCATCGAGACCCCGCACCCACGGTCGATAAGCTTCTGGAAATTGTTCTTTATCTCGTGATCGGTCTCTTGACCGGGTGGCTTGTGGAGCTCCAAAGGCGCGCGCACGCTCGGCTTTCGGTGGCGCTCAACGAGAAAGAGGTGCTTGAAAAACAGCTAGTTAGGGCCGGCAAGTTGAGCGCGCTCGGCCAACTCACATCCGGTCTCGCGCACGAAATCCGCAACCCGTTGGCGTCAATTCTTGGGAGCGCTGAGGCCATCACGAGTGAGTTTGAGGAAGAGCATCGGAAGTATCCGTTGACTCGGGTACTCCTCGATGAGATTTCGCGGCTCGATCAGGTGGTCAGCGGGTTCTTGAAGTTCGCGGGTCCCGCACCACCCGAAAAGCGAAAGATCTCTGCGCGTGAACTGGTTCTAAGGCTCGAAGGGCTCTTGCGGACCACGCTAGAAGGCCGAAAGATTCGACTCGAAACTCAGGTGCCCGACGAGATGGTTGAACTCGACTCAGACCAGGCCGGCCAAGTGCTCTTGAATTTGGTTTTGAACGGCGCCGATGCCGCCCAAAGCGCAGAAAATCCCACGGTTGTGATCGTTTTTGAGCGCAGGAAAATCGCCGGAAAGCCTTACGCGTGTTTCGGAGTGAAGGATAACGGCGAGGGCGTTCCAGATTCGCTGGCGGAGACGATTTTTGAGCCGTATTTTACAACGCGATCTGATGGAAGCGGGCTAGGGCTAAGCATCTCCAATACGATCATGGAGAAACACGGCGGGATCTTGGACTTGGAACAGGGCGATCATACGGTGTTTTGGGCGTGTTTTCCGGAGGAGCCATGAGTGGCCAAATTCTGCTCGTCGAAGACGACAAAAACCTAGCAAAAGTCTTGCAATTCCACCTCGAAGAAGCCGGTCATCATGTGACCTACTCTCCGAGCGCCGACGAGGCCTTGAGCCTCGACTTGAAGAGCTTCGAACTCATTTTGACCGACCTGAATATGCCGGGGACAGACGGCCTCGAGTTCCTAGCGAAGCTCAAAGCCCTCAACGTCTCCGCTGCGGCAGTAGTTCTGACGGCGTATGGCTCGACTGACCGTGCGGTAGCCGCCATGCAAGCGGGGGCCTTTCATTACGTGGAGAAGCCCGTCCACGCGAAGGCACTTCTTGCCATCGTGGAGCGGGCGCTGGAGTTTTCGAGAGTTCGGGCTGAAAACCAGACTCTGCGCAGCCGAAAACACGAGATCATCTCCGCAAGCCCGAGCATGAGCCATCTACTCGAGGTGGTGGATCGTGTGGCAGACACGGACCACACCATTTTGATTCGCGGTGAGTCGGGAACTGGAAAGGAGTTGGTCGCTAGAGCCCTGCACAACGGGTCTAGCCGCGCCAAGGCAGCTTTTGTTGCGGTCAATTGTGCGGCGATTCCAGACGAGCTCTTGGAAAGTACGCTCTTCGGCCACGAAAAAGGCGCGTTCACCGGCGCCACAGCTCGTCACGAAGGCAAGTTTCTGCTCGCCGACGGGGGAACCATCTTCCTCGATGAAATCGCAGAGATGTCGCTTCGTTTGCAGGCGAAACTCCTGAGGATTTTGCAGGAATCGGAGCTCGAGGTGGTAGGTGGTGGCGCGCCAAAACCTGTGAATATCCGGGTGATCGCCGCCACTAATCAGGACCTCGAGGCCTTGATGCGAGAAGGCCATTTTCGCGAAGATCTCTTCTACCGAATCAATGTGGTGCCGCTCTTTATCCCGCCGCTCAGGCATCGCCCCGAAGACATCCCCGTACTTTTGCGGTTCTTCCTGCGTAAACACGCGCAAGACAAGGATGTGCAAGTCTCAAAAGCACTTGATGCCGCGCTCATTCAATACCATTGGCCAGGAAACGTGCGCGAACTCGAGAACGTGGCGAAACGCATGTTAGTGCTCCGGCGCACGGACACCCTGGAGCTCAGTGACCTGCCGGGGGAACTCAGCGCAAAGGCCTCACACGTGTCGGGGCTTCCTTTTATGCTGCCACCAGGTCAACTCGACTTGAAAAAATTGGAAAATGATATCATCAGGGCTGCGCTCGATATGCATCAAGGAAATCAGTCGGCAACCGCGCGATACTTGAACATTCCGAGGCACGTGCTCCTCTACAGACTTGAGAAAATGGAAGGTGAACATGAGTAAGTTTTTTTGGTTTTTGCCCACAGCTGGGCCCGAGGTTTCTGCGCTCGGCGAGCTCTTGGAATGCGACGCTGAGTTTTTGGAGACGACCGAGCCCGTCTTGAGTCTGGGGGAGGGATGCTTTGAGCTCGATGGAGCCGTGAACCGAAGGCACCGCGTCAAAGAAGTGATGGGAGATGTGCTTCCGAACCACGAAAACGCCCTGGTCGTCAGCGAGCGATTCGCGAAGTTTTTGGAGGAAAATCAGGTGCCTGATTTGCAGGTTTTGGATGTCAGAATTTGGCAAGGTCGCACGCCCGTGGACGGCTACAAGCTCGTGCATTTCACAAAACATATCTCTGGGATCGACGAAGAAGAGTCTACGCTTGTCTACCATGAGATGGACCCCTCATTTGTGTGGCAGGTCGATAACCTAACCTTCAAACAAAAGAAGCTTCAGGGAGCCAAGATTTTTAAGGTTAGGGGACTTCCACAACATATTTTTGTGAGCGAAGAATTTTCGCAAGCGCTTGAAGCCCAATCATTTTCAGGGTTCGCGCTACATGACCTCTCCGAAGTCAATTAAGACGAAAACGTTTTCACTTTTGCGGGGAATTTGGTACCCTCCAATTTAAGGAATACTGTACAATTTTGTTTGAACCGCAGGTCGAAAGGGGACACTGCCCATGAATTTATATTGGATAAGGCGCATTCTCTGCGCATCGCTATTGTTTCTTGTCTTTTCAACAAGTCAAAACCTCGAAGCGCGCAACGAGTTGGATTTCAATGCGGTCAGCCCGGTTCCAGGATTGTTTTTAAGCAACGTTCATTTTTTCGAAGTGGGCGACTTTGACAATGATGATGACGGGGACATCGTATTGGTAAGAACTTCTGGGAGCACTCAAGCTGTTGATTTCTACAAGAATGATGCGGGTGTATTCAGTTTTGACAGCTCTATACCCCCCGCTTCATTCGGGGTTCCGCCGAGGATTCACTGTTTGTCGGTCAGCGGGACTAGAGCGTTGGTGGCTTACTCTGATGCGACAATGGGAGGCGCCCCAATTAAGCTGAGGATATTCAGCAAGTCGACAAATTCTTGGACAACGACGGTCGAGGCGGACATTGGGGTCCCCTCGTTGGTGGATTGTGCTCTTTTAGACATGAAAGCGAGCAACGGCGACGCCTACAACGATCTTATCGCATTTTCAACTGGGGGCCTGTTCGGAATGTTCCGGTTTACCGGGGCCGTCTGGGCCCAGATTCCTCAACCGGCAATCGCGAGCTTTAATTCTACTGGACATATCCGGCTTCACAACCCGCAAACCGTTTTCGTGGGCTCAGGTGTAGATGGAGGACGGTTTATCTCATTGATAGCAGCTCCATTTCCTCCGCTGCGGTTGGATTTCCCGACCGATCCACTTCCAGTGACTCCGGTGGGCGTGGCAACCGCAGGGCCTTTCTCATTTGTGAACAGTACCTACTACTTCTTTGGGAGCAACAATACGGGTGTTCCTTATGCACAACCCTCTGGCACGTCGTCTTTAACTATCAGCAACATTACCACCCCACTCTTAAACGATGGTGCTGGTCTGGTTGGGCTATTTGATCGAATAAGCTCGCCAGATCTTATCCTACAGACCGATAACTCAGTCCTCGAAGTTAAAGAGACGACTGGTACACAAGTTCAGGTCTTGAGTACGGGAGGAGACGCCTTAAGGAACTTCCGCAAGATAGACATCAACGGGGATCGTCTGCCCGACGTCGTGTTTCTGCAAAATCAACCTGGGACGATCGGAATGATCGTGCAAAAACCTTGTGTTCAGAACTCGAACTGTCCTGAGGCCGATGATACCTGCCTCGCGGGAGTTTGTGTGCCTCCTTGCACCGCTGATCCCTCTGTCTGCCCCGCGGGTTCTTCTTATTGTGAAACAACGCTCAACAGTGGGTCAGGCGCGTGTTTGGAGTTTTGCACCAACAATCTGCCATGCATTGAGGCTGGTCTGACCTACTGCTATCTCGCGACGGGCCAGTGTGAGTACCCTTGCACTGCAGGTAGTTGCCAGGCTGGTGATTCATGTGTTTACGGACAATGTGCTCTGCCATGTTTCACAGACCCCGACTGCCCGGCTCCGGCCTATTGCGATGCCGGACAGTGCCGGGAGCTCTGTTCGGTCAACTTAGATTGTTCGTATCTCCCAAACAGCTATTGCTACCAGGGAACTGGGCAGTGTCTGACTCAATGTACGACATCTGATGAGTGTCCGAATGATGATGCCTGCGTTTTTGGAGAGTGCCTCGTCGGCGGTTGTGCCGACGATTTAGATTGTCCCGCAGGTACCACGTGTGATCCCACGGCAAACGCGTGTCATGAGCCTTGTCTGGTGAACGATGATTGTGGGTTGGGAGGCGTTTGCGCTGCGGACGGGCGTTGCGAGTCGAATGTCAATACATTTGCCGAAGTTGACTTCTATACGGGAATGACGCCCGCCAAACTGAACAATGACAGTAAGGTGGACTTCTTTGCGAATTTTCGCATGGGGGCATTAAATGAAGTTCACACAGTTGAAACTGTGGATCCTCTTCTACCGGATTTCACTGAAGACGACATTTTTGACAATTCAGGTGTTGTCGACGGCGTGATGTACGCACAAGGAGTTGGTGATTGTGACTCCGATGGAATCTCAGATCTCGCCTTTAGCGTAAGGCACTCCCCGGGCGTTAGCCTCATGGTTGCGCGTTCAACTGAGGGGCATAGTCTCAATGCAGTCACTCTCAGCAAAACACTTTATCAGGGAAAAGAAGCTCAAGAGATTCAGATGGTGGACTTTGATAAGGATGGTCACGTGGACGTGGCCCTCTTGGAGCAAAACGGCTTCCTTCGGGTGTTTCAAGGTCTTGGGAATTGCGAGTTCCAAGAACGATATCTTGGAACGGTCACGCATGGTTCTGGATTCATGCGAGCCGCAGATATAGATGGGATCGATGATTACGAAATCGTAACTTATGCCAACGGCACCCTAAGAGTCTATCGATTTGACCCCAACAACTGGACCTTTATTCCCGTGGTCAACGACTTGATCAATGTAAGTGCCTTCGAATTGGAGATTGGCAACCTCATTGATCCGGACACCGATACACAAGAGATTGCAATCATCACGTTCGATCGAACGCTGATCTATGCGTACGACCCCATCCTGCACACCACACAATTGCAGTATCTAGGCCTGATTGACCATCAAGGGTGGGGAGCGGTCGGCGGAGCCGTTGGAGATATTCGAGGAGATAGAAGGGACGAACTGGTGATCCTTCTCCCCGGTACTTACCACAGCGGCACTCGCAACTCCGGTATGGCGATGCTGCAATATGGAGGGGCGCGGGCAACCCTCTTCTATACGGATCTATCGACCGATATTGACGAGGTCTTTTTGGTGGACGTGACGGGAGACGGGGTCAGAGATGTAGTCGCGAGGACTGCTGCGAACACGATTCTTTCAATATACCCAGGTTCGACGACTCCGCTCTCGGCGCCCACATCGATAGGTGGACCAACCCGCGACTTCGCAAAAGTTCGCGTCGCGGACGTCAACTCCGACAGGAATCCGGACATTGCATACCTCGCGTTCGGGTCAACATATTTTGGTTCACGCCGAGGACCTGAGTTTACTGATGGAGATGAGGAATACGACCCAGCGGCGGATTATGAGTCATTTGCGATTGGTGACTTGAACAGCGACGGAAAGCTGGATTCGGTCTTCTTCTCGTCTACCGACTCGGCCAAGAGCCAAATTGCTTATGGAATTGACGGTGGAGGATTTGGGCCATGGGTAGAGCTCTCTAACGACCGCACCAGCGCGCTGCCGGCATTATCGCGTAGCTCAGGCGTGGTGGCGGCGCTGACCGCCGCGGGTCGTGCCGATGTCATGGTTGGCAATGCAGCGGGATATAACTACCTGCTTCAGTCCGACGTGATGGCACCGGAAGGCTTCTTGCCCACTTGGACGGGGGCCTCCTCAGCACGCACCAACGTGATCGCTGCTGGCGACCTCGACCAAGACGGTATTCCCGATCTCGTGATCGGCGGAGTGCATGACGCCGCTCAAACGGCTCGATGGTTGAGGAACGATGGTGAGGGCATAGTGTATGAAAACAACAACTTCCCGCATCTGAACAATTGGACCCAGACCGCCGTGGCGCTGGCTGATTTCAATAACGATGGGCGACTCGACGTGGTCTTTGGGCATGATGGACAGCCGACAGCGGTCATGCTCCAAGATCCATTTGCTGCGACACCATTTCCTGCAATCGACTGGCAAACCCCATCCGAAATCTTCACAGCAGAACTTGTCACGGATGTGGAGGCTGCGGACCTCAACGGTGACGGCTGGCCGGACCTGGTGGTGGTTGGCGCTACGCACAACTCGGTCCAAGTCTACTTGAACAACGGACCGAACTCCCCTGATTTTGGATTCAGCGCCGCACAAATCGACGACTCAGGTTCCTGGGCTTCGAGTGCGACGGCCGATATGGATGATGACGGCGACCTAGACCTGGTTCTGGCACCTGTGAGCGGCGAGCTCCATATCATGTGGAACAACTTCTATGTAGATTCGGCCCCTGGGCAAAACCAACTGACTACAGCAGTGGTCTATCGTCCAAATCTTCCTCTGAACTTTGACGATGGCGGCGCAGGAAGGCCGGTTACAGGTATCACTTCGATCCCCGTATTTTTGAGGGATGCTGAGAGCGATAAGGCCGACGTAGTAATGCAATACCGAAAAGTAGGCGCTGGCACTTGGACAACTTTCTTTGAATTCCCACAACTTGAGACCTCGCCAGGCGGTCGTTACTACTACTTCTCATGGGATACTTCCAGTCTTGGCACTGGTGAATTTGAGGTGCGTGCCAATGTTTCTCAGGCGCCGATTCCACCTGTCCAGGTTGTAACAACACGTGCCGTGTCACCCCCAATCTTCGTGGTGAATTGTCCGGCATGTGCTGCCAACGAAGTCTGTATCGGTTTGACCTGCCAACCCTCGTGTTCGGTTGACGCTGACTGCCCGGCTGGAGAGGTATGTTACGACTCGAGCTTCTGTGAGACCGCTGATCCATCCACCGTGTCTGCGGATATCTCGTGTTTGCCAGGTGAAGTGCTCATCGGCGTAGATTGTGTGCTCCAATGCTCCGAAGACACCGATTGTGGCGCCGGCGAAATTTGTAATGCGGGTGTTTGTGCGGATCCCGCCGATCCCTGTGATGGTGTCTCGTGCGCGTCCGGCGAAGTATGTGTCTTGGGTGATTGTTCCTCGGACCTTTGCGCGTCCGATGCCGATTGTGGATCGGGCGAAGCTTGTTACGCAGGTGCGGCAGTGGGTAGTTCGGCATGCGGCCCTGAAGATCCCTGCGATGCCATCGTTTGCCCTTCAGGGATGAGCTGTACCGAAGGTGGTTGTTTTGACACGACCAGCGTCTGCACCGCGCCACTTGTCGAGTATGCATTTGGTTGCGGCCCAGCCCCCGATGATCCGACTTCGAGTCCTTGTGACCTTGTGCAGTGTTCAATCGATGAGGTTTGCGTTGAGTCTGCGGGTACCGAAGGTGTTAGCTGCCAGCCAGCGTGTGACGACAACGCCGATTGTCCGTCAGGAACCGTCTGCTTCAACCAGGAATTCTGCGCACCTGAGAATATCTGCGGCGGGCTTGTAATCTGCCCTGCAGGGTTCTCGTGTGAAGAGGGAAGTTGCTTTAGGCAATGTACGTCCAATGATGATTGTAGCGTCACGGATGTTTGCGCCGAGGGCGTGTGCCGACCAGGCCCGTCACCTTGTGATGGGGTCAACTGCCCGCAAGGAGAGTCCTGTTACTTAGGTGCTTGTTTTCCTTCGTGTTCAGATTCAGGCGATTGTACGCCTCCGTACTCATACTGTATGGACGCATCGGTCTGTTTGGAAGTCGAGGATCTTTGCGATGGCATCGTGTGTCCACTTGGAACTCAATGCCATCAGGGCCAGTGTTTGGACAATTGTTCGGACACCGATCCGTGTGTGGATCCCTTCGCCTGCTACTCTGGGATATGTGCCGAAAACGATTGTTCCGTGACGTGTCCTAGTGGCATGGTTTGCTACCAAAACGGGTGTCATACCGCATGTACCGATAGCGAGGACTGTGTGAGCTATCAGGTATGTCACGTGAGCGTGATCGCCCCAGTCGGGCCAGATCGGTGCGCCGGCGAGCCTTGCAATAACGTCTTCTGTGAGCTCGGCGAGACCTGTTTCGGTGGTGTTTGTGCCCCCGTTTGTGATTCCGACGGCACCTGCGACGATCCGGAACATATCTGTTACAACAACGAAGTTTGTCTCCCCGACGATCCGTGCGAAGGCGTCTATTGTCCGATTGGTACCGTGTGTGGTGCCGGTACCTGCCATGTGGCTTGTGCAACGAATGGCGATTGCCCTGGATTTGTAGGCTCGGCCGGATTCCGAAACGTCGCCGATAGCGTTGGGCTAGCCACGCCTTGGCAGAAGTTCGCCGGGGTTGCATGGGCGGACGTCAACGCTGACGGTTGCCTCGACTTGGCGTTGAACACAGCCGATCCCGCCGCGGGCTCTAGACTTTACCTCGCCAATTGTACAAGCCCTGGCTTTACCGACGTTACGGATACCGTGGCACCGATTGACTCATCGGGTGAGTCACATTTCCAGAAGTACACGCGTGAACGCTCGGTCATCTGGGGCGATTGGAATAATGACGGAAACCCAGACCTCGCAAGAAATACCTCCAATATTATCTCGTTGTATCGAAACACGGGTGCTCCCAATTATAGATTGGTCTCTGACCAGGCCTTTACCATTCCCGCGGGCGGTGCATTCTCGGGACGCAGCCAAATGAACAGCGAGGGCATGGCATGGATCGACTACGACGGTGACGGTTGGCTCGACCTCTTTGCTGAAGATGAAGAATACGGGGTCATTACGTATCAGAACCAACGTGATGGGTCGTTCAATAGGGTCGATGTCGGAATCACTGACGGAGCTTTCTTCGACCGCAACGGCGACTTCTGTGCGGCTGCCGATTTGAATCTCGACGGGAATGTGGATCTGGTTTGTAGAAAACCACGGCCTTGGACGGCACTTTCGCACCATCAGGTCTACTTCAATCGCGGAAACGGCACGTTCACTGCGACCTCGCTCATTGGCTCCGACGCGAGCAATTCCAACAAGGGTGGAGTCACGATCTGTGATGTGAACAATGATGGTCGTTTTGACATCATCTGGACTGATAACGGCACAAATCAGATCTGGCTTCAGCGCAGCAATGGGAGTTTCTCGCCTACAGGGGAACCTGGAGCCTCGGCCGGTGTGGCCATGACCAATATGAACGATGTGCTATGCGGTGACGTGGACCATGACGGCCGTCAAGACCTCTTCTGGATTGGAGAGGCGGGCTCTGAGCTCTACCTCAATAAGAGCTCGTCGACCGAGCTGCGATTTGTCCGAAAGAACCTTGGAATTGATTCACGTGTCCGCGCCTACTCGGGGGCCATGGCCGACTACGACCGGGACGGTTCACTCGACATTCTTGTGCACGCCTATCGCCAAAATGAACTTTGGGAAAACCCACGCACGGACAAGCGATACCTGATGATCCGAGCTTTGGTGGACCTCCGCGAGATCGGCGCCAATGTGAACGATGGAACGACGCGTGATGGTATCGGAGCGACCGTGGTGATTCGCAACGCCGACGGAGATATCTTGGGGCTTCGTGAGGTCAGCGGTGGACGTGGGCGCGGTAGCCAAGATCCCGCGATCATGCACTTCGGCTTGCCCTATGGTGAGAACGTTCCGTACCACCTCCGAGTGACCTGGCCGCACGGTCGGGTCGTTGAAAAGTGCGTGGTTCCTTCTACGCTCGGTGAGTATCAACTCGTCGAAATTCTGGACACCGACTCCGACGACACTGATGCATGTGATAACGCCGGCGATTGGAAGCTCTTGGCGACTTCGGCCGAGCAAGCCGGCGAGCCGCAAGAGTATTGCTTTGACGGAAGGTGTGGAGAAGAAGCGTGTGACCACGTGCTCTGTCCAAAAGGAGAGAGCTGTTACGGCGGGGTCTGTCAGCCTGTTTGTAATCAGAACTCCGATTGTGCGGCTGGCGAGGCCTGTTTGGACGGTGTCTGTGTGGGTGATCCTTGCCTCGGCGGCGCTTTTGTATGCCCCGATGGATACTCATGCTCAGACGGAGAATGCCGTGGTGAATGTACGGACGACTCCCAATGTGGGGCCGACGAACAATGCTATCAGGGCGTGTGTGAGCCGAATTCCTGTGACTCCGTGGTCTGCCCCGGGACTCAGGTCTGCCACCAGGGAATCTGCTTTGACGACTGCTCGTCTTGCGAAGCGCCCAATGTGTGCGTGGACGGACGGTGCGCGAGCAGCCATTGTGCAGCGCTCGACGACGACTACAACGATAACTTCATCTTCCGAGTCGCAGATGGTCATATCGTTGGTATCCGCAGCTCCTTGCACTGGTTCTGGCCTCAACCTTTTGTCGGTGCCGGCGGCCAGACTTTCCAGAATTTTGTAAATTACTCGAGCGGCGTTTCCGAAAATCCAGATGTACCTGAGGCTCACACGGCTAGGGCAACACTCTTCCTCGACAGGACGATGGCCACCACGAGCAACCCCGAAGGCCGATACGTCCTGTGGTTGAGTCAGGGCTCCAAGGATGTCTCGCAGGAGCCGGCGATGGCCAGCTATCGTGTGCGTATTTTCAACGCTCAGGGAACGCCGGACAGGGTCTTTGAGGACGATGAGTACGAGTCTTACTCCATCGTCCAAGACGGCGAGTTTGACGACGAATACGTGGTTCACGCCATGGTGACGAGCGGCGCTCAAGACACCGGAAGTATCGCGATTGGAAGGTTCGGCTCACATCATAGCTCGGGCTGGAGCATCGAAATCGACGCAGAGTTCAGTGGAGACGTGCGGAAATGGGAGTGGATCAACGCCGACGGCAGCGTGATCGAACTTGATCCTCGTGAGACCTTGAGATTGGCAATCTCCGAAGCCGGGGCAAACTACTACTCTCGTGATGCCGGAAAGGGCTGTCAGACCGGAAAAGAGGGTATCTGCCGCAGTGGAACAAGTTATTGCGCAAATGGTGAGCGCCGCTGCACCCAGACAGTTCAGCCTTGGGCATTCGAAGTTTGTGATGGCATCGATAACAACTGCAATGGATCGGTAGACGAGCCGGACAGACTTCGGTTCCCAATGGTGGAGTGGAGAACCGACTCCACTTCCTGGCAGCTGATGACCACCATTGACCAAGATCAACGGGTCCAAGATGCGATGAACTTTACGCAACGCGGCTCACGGGATCGTGTCGGAAGCACGGACATTCAGAGCACTGACGGTACCAATATTCAAGCGGTCGACCGGTCGGTTATGGCCATGTACCGCGACCTCAAGACTGGCGGCCTTAGCTTCATCAACGCGATGGGCCGTGATCAAGAAACGAATCGAGACGATTATGAAGCGAGGATGAGGCTCGGCTTCCCCGGTTCAAATACCATTGCTGAAGCATTCCCTGCTTTCTGGGATGATAGGAAGCCCGGTGACCGTGGTGACGACGTTCCTGATCGATTCAGAAACTCAAGGATGGACCTCGAGTTTGATCTCGATGATTACGAGATCAGCGACGATGATTACCGAGAGGCAGATTCCATCGCGATGATGACACGTTGGAGCGGAGCTAAGGTCAGTCTAAGTGAAGTGGAAATGACCTATCGCTGGAGAAATCACACCGACAATAGCAATTCCGACGATCGTCTGAGGTTCGGCGTGCATCAACCTGGTGAGGACTTCCTCCAAATCTCAAGACAACGGACCTTCCATGTGCGCTTGAGCGCAACAAGCCCAGAAAATACGGCGTGTTATGCCGATGGGCTCACGACTGTTAACGGTTGTGGTCTAGGGCTCTATCAGTGTGGGGTCGGAGGCGTTGTATCGTGTTCGGGTCCGAACGATGACGCATGCAATCGTTGTAGGGATGCCGATGGCGATGGTTATCTAGGAAAGGATGGAGCCACGTGTCCAGAGGGCACCGACTGCAACGACAACGATCCTGAGATCTTCCCGGGAGCCGTGGAGCGTTGCAACGGGCTCGACGATGATTGTGACGGCCTGGTAGACATCAAAAATGATACGAAATTCGAAGAGCTGAACGAGACCCCTCCTCCAGCTGGTTCTGCAACGTGTCCGGTCGGTGAAGAACAATGTGGTCCGCAAGAATGCCAGTTCCTCAACGTCTGTGTTTGTCCTGATGGTCCAGAGGACCCGCTCAACCCACCTGCTTCGCCATGTTATTGCGGTGAAGGCTTCTCGCCCCCTGATGGAGACGAGTTAATGACGCCATGGGATGAGTGAAAGTTTTTCGCGCCTGATATAGACTCGCCGGATGGCCAAGAACGACACACAAGAACTCCTTTCCGCCAAGATCGAGACCCCGCCTCATGGGGCTCGGCTCGACGTGCTCATCATGATTGTGGGGGCAGGTTGGGTGCTCTTCACGCTGCTTCATCTGATGAAGGGGCGAATGATTCATTCGGCGATCGACCTCGGCGTTCTGGCTTTGACCGGGATTCTCTGGGTAATCGTTCGACAAGTTGAGGAGGCGCATCACCGTTGGCTTGCGCACGTCAATCTGGGCATCTCGATCACAGGACTTGTGGTGGTCTCGCTCCTTTCGGGGCAGGGAGATGCCATGGCCCTTTGGTATATGGCCGCAGCGCCACTGCTCGCCGTGTTCCAGAGTGGTGCTCGAGCAGCTGTGCTCTGGGCGATTCTCGTGAGCATCGCGCTCGCGGGGATTCATCTCTCCGGCGACTATTTCTACCTTGCGCCTGAGTACGTCTCATCGGGCCAAGAGCTACTCTTCGGGCAGATGTTCCTCGTTGGGTTGGTCCTTGGATTCGCCATCGCATCGTTTCGCACCACGAAACACTATATTGCCCGCATTCAACATCACGAAGAGCTGATGCGTGAAAAGGCGATTGCCTTGCGCCGAAACGCCACCGAACTCGAGCGTGCCCGCGACCAGGCTGTTCGAGCCTCAAATATCAAGAGTCAGTTCCTCGCGAACGTCTCGCACGAGATTAAGACCCCGCTAAACGGCGTGTTGGGTATGGTGTCCGTGCTATTCGCCACGCCGCTTACGCCCGAACAGCATCAGATCCTGCGGACCATCGATAAGTCGGGAAAGTCGCTCCTGAGTATTATCAACGACTTGCTTGATTTCTCGAAACTTGAGGCCGGCGGGGTGCAAATCGAAACCGTGGCTTTTGATCTTCGAGAGTGTATCGAAGACGTGCTCGATCTTTTCAGCGGCCCAAGTTACGAAAAAGGTCTCGACCTCGGCTACACCATGAAGGAGGACGTTCCGACCCGCGTGATGGGAGACGTGACGCGGTTTAGGCAAATCCTGCTCAACCTTGTCAACAACGGCGTTAAATTCACCGAGAGAGGTGAGGTGCGGGTTGAAGTATCGATGTTGGAGGAGCAGATACTGGTTTCTGTGATCGACACGGGCATAGGCATTGATGAGGCCCATCAGCATAAGCTCTTTGCAAGCTTTTCTCAGGTGGACGCATCGACCACGCGCAAATACGGCGGAACGGGTCTAGGACTCGCGATTTCCAAGAGAATCGCTGAGCTCATGGGCGGCAAAATTTGGGTCGAGAGTAAGCTCGGTGAAGGAGCCGCGTTTCGCTTCACGTCCAATGTGCAGGCCCTCGATCCGGCTATCGCAGCAGACGTTTCAGGCTGGGATCTTGACTGGCTGGACCCGGCCGCCGACCACCTAACACTCTTCGAAAAGCAGATTCTACTGGTGGCTTCACCAGGAATCTCTCGAGACACCCTGATCTCATTCGCGATGCAGTGGGGCATGGATGTTTTCCTCGTGCTCGACCCGGTGAGAATTCGTCACACCTTGGAATTGGAGCCAGGCTTGGCGATGGCTGTATTCTTTGCCGAAGACTACAGACCCGAACATCTGGAGGCGGTGCGAGAACACCGGCCGAATCTGCCTATTGTTTTGGTTGGAACGCTGGCTGATCCGCAGTCGGTGGCAAGCGAAACGGGTTTCCAGGGCACCATCTACAGGCCTTTGCGTTATCGGCAGGTCGTGCACACTTTCGAGGGGTTGCTCGGAGGACAGGCCTCCACCGTTCCCAAAGTTCCTCGCTCCCTCAATCCGTTTGACGGCGAGTTCGCTCGTCGCATTCCTATGCGGGTCTTGGTGGCAGAAGATAATCTGGTCAATCAAAAGGTCGCCGAGGCCATGCTGCGCGGCCTTGGGTACGACCCACACATTGTGGCCACGGGCGCCCAGGCGCTGGAATTGAACACCGAGACCGAGTTTGATGTGATCCTCATGGACATGCACATGCCAGAAGTTGATGGGCTCGAAGCCACGCGAAGAATCCGTCAAAAGTCCGGGACCAGTAGGCCATGGATCGTAGCGCTGACGGCAAGCTCGTTGGAGGAGCAGCGCCAGCAGTGCCTGGACGCTGGGATGAACGATTTTATCGGGAAGCCCATTGAGATTGAAAGCTTGATCGGCGCGCTTGAGCGATACGGAAAGGCGCGCGGAATCACCACCTCGAACGATATGGTTTCCGCTCTGGAGCGAGACGAGGAGCCCTTAATGCGCCTCAAAGAGGTGTTTGCCAAACAACCCGATAAGTATAACGAACTGATTAAAGACCATATTGAGAATGGACGTGAGCTGATCGGTCAGATCGACGATACCCTGCATCAAGAGAATTGGGGCGGGCTTGAGGTAGCCGCTCATTCGCTAAAGGGGTCCGCTTCGCTCTTTGGGTCTACAAGGGTCAGTGAGCTCGCACAGCGCCTCGAGGTAAGCGCAAAGAATAAAGGAACAGGGGATGCGTCTAAGTTGTTTGAGGCGCTTGTTCAGGCGTGGGCGAAGAGTGAAATCGGGCTTCAATCCGAAATAGAACGAAACCGAACCACTGTTTCACCATCAGAAGCAAGCCATAGTTGATTTGTAGTTCACCTTTTGAGAGACCCTCCGCATGGAGAGCCCAATGAGCCGTTTGAAAATTACGCCCCTTCTTCTGATTTTGCTTTTCTTCGTGGGTTGGTCAGCTCCCGCGACCGCCCAGCATATGTACAAATATACGGGTTGGCAGAAAGGCCCTTGGAAGGTCCATTCAAAGGAGAAGGGCGGAATCACCGTCTACACCAACAGTAAAGTCCCTACCGGGGTGGACGCCATTCGTGTGGACGTCATTCTGCCGTACTCGGCAAAGGATATGTTTCCGATCATCACTGACCCGGAACGTGCTCGTACATACTCGTTTATCGAAGAATTCGAACCCATCGCCAATTACGGGACATGGGGCTATCTCTACCAGCGTGTGAGCGCCACTGGGATTCAAGACCGCGATTTCACCGTCAAGCTCAACCTTTTTGAGCCTGAGGGGACGAACAAGGGCCCCTATGGTTGGAAATGGGTACAAGACAACTCCAAGGGACCGAAGGAGAAAGACGGGGTAGTGCGAGCAACCGTTGTGGCCGGCTCCTACATTCTGCAACCTATCGAGAATGGTGCGCGAACCCTTGTTTCATACCGGCTCTGGTTTGATCCAGGGACGTGGGTGCCAGACTTTTTGGTGGGATCCGCTCTCCGAGATGGGTGTGTTGAGACTGTCAGGCGCCTTAGATCGGATGCTGAAAAGAAGTTCGGCAAACGTTAGCCTTGCGCCTTGGCCAGAATCCCGTAATGTTCGCGCGTATTTTTGGCGGACCAATACGGGACGCGGCTGAATCGAGGCGTAAATTATGAGTGTTTCTGCGGGTATTGTCGGTCTTCCTAATGTCGGAAAGTCCACTACGTATAACGCGTTGACCAACGCGGGGGCTGAATCGGCAAACTATCCTTTTTGCACGATCGACCCCAATAAGGGCGTGGTTGCTGTTCCAGACCCACGATTAAAACGCATCCAGAAGTATATTCCGACCGATCGCGTCATCCCAGCCGCTGTGGATATTTGGGATATTGCGGGCTTGGTTCGAGGCGCGTCAAAAGGTGAAGGGCGCGGCAATAAATTCCTTGCAGATATTCGCGAAGTCGACGCGATCTTGCACGTCGTTCGTTGTTTTGACGACCCGAACGTCACGCACGTTGATGGAAGCGTCAGCCCGATTCGTGACATTGAAACGATTGAGCTGGAACTCATTTTGGCGGATGCACAATCCGTAGAAAAGCGCCTCGACAAGACCAGAAGGGCGGCAAAGAGCGGAGACAAGACCGAGATCGCTCGTCTGGAGGTTTTGGAGAAAATCCATGCCGCGCTCGATCAGGGCATGCCAGCACGAAAGGTGAGTCTCGACCCGCAGGAAGAGGCGTTGATCTATGATTCACACCTCTTGACGCTCAAGCCCGTGCTCTATGTAGCCAACGTGGCTGAAGATGACCTGGACGGAAACTCGGAGCACGTCGCTAAGGTGCGGCAATATGCCGAGGAAACCAATGCCTCGGTCGTCACCATTTGCGGAACCATCGAAGCCGAATTGGCCCAGCTTTCCGAAGAAGATCGTCAGGAAATGCTCGACGGTCTTGGGATCGAAGAGCCCGCGCTGCACGTTCTGATTCGCGCTACATACTCGTTGTTGGGGCTTCGCAGCTTCTTCACTGCAGGCGTGCAAGAGATTCGCGCCTGGACCATCTACGAAGGCTACACAGCGCCTCAGGCTGCAGGTGTGATCCACACGGACTTCGAGAAACGGTTTATTCGCGCAGAAGTCTTCACCCTGGAAGATTTGGAGCAGTACGGCTCGGAAGCCGGCATTAAAGCCGCCGGTAAGTTGCGTCTGGAAGGTAAGGAGTACATGGTGAAAGACGGAGATATCATGCATTTCCGTCATAACGCCTGATCTCCGCCCATAGAATATCTTTGGGTCTTTTGGCGTTATACTCTACGGTGATTCTTGACGTGAATTTCCCCGCGGTTTAACCAGAGACGAATGATGAACGCGAACACAGCTTGGAATTTGGGAATCGCAATGGCCGCCGTGCTGGTCCTGATCCTCTCTGTGATCATGGGGCTCGATGCTCAGCGCGCTTTTGTGGGGACAGAGAAGGCTGAGGCTCACCCAGAGTTCGTGGCACATGTTGCGCCCGATTCGGTACCATTTGAAGCCGTCGAGGATCTGGCCGAGTCCGAGCCAATTTTGGTCGAATCTGCAGAAGAAGACTTGGTGGGTCAAACTTCCAAGAAACAGAAAAAGACAACCCTAAAGCCGGCCGTGCTCCAAGTGGTAGCGAACTTCCAAAAATCAGAGGTCACCGTAAACGGCATCCCTTACCCAAGCTATTTTGAACCTGATGAACCCGAAGGCGTTGTTCTACCCGCAGGTGGACCATATGATGTTCGGGTCACGCACGCAGGAAAGACAAAGGCGTACAAGGTCTACCTGAAACCGTACGAGACGCGCCTATTGATCGTGGAGATTCCAGGGTTCTCGGGAACGGCACCCGTGGCGGCTAAACCTGCGCCTCGGGCAGCACCAAAGCCTGAAGAAGAGAAAAAAGAAGGCGCTGATCCCGGAAAAATCACCGTCTACTCAAAGCCCCCCGGCACCATCATTATCGACGGAAAGAACACGGGTGAAAAAACCCCCGGAACCGTAGAGTCCGAAAACGGGCGCCACGAAGTTCAGGTCCAGTATGATGGGGGTGAGATTTCGGAGAAGAAGATCGTCCGCGTCAGAGACGGATCTCGAATCAAGCTCTTCTTCCGCGAACGGACTACGCCTTAAATCACGCCATTTCTCTTAGGAGCTTCGCGACATGTCCCTTGGCGCGAACGTTGTCGTAGATCGCGCTAATCTTTCCGTCCTCGCCCACAAAAAACGTAGAGCGAACAAGACCGATATACGTCTTTCCGTAATTCTTCTTCTCCCGCCACACGCCAAACGATTCAGCTAATTTGTGTTCTGGATCGGCCAAGAGCGTGAAGCCAAGGTCGTGTTTTTTTCGAAATTGCTCGTGCGAGGCGACGCTATCCGGAGAGACGCCGTAGACCTCGTAGCCGAGCTCTTTGAAGTGCCCGAGGTTGTCATTGAAGTCGCAAGCCTGTGTGGTGCATCCCGGCGTCATATCTTTGGGGTAGAAGTAGAGTACGTACTTTTTACCTTTGAGATCTTTTGATGAGACCGTGCCTGCGTCATCCGACTCGGCACTGAAGGTTGGAACGGCGTCTCCGACATTGAGTTTAGGGTTTTCAGCCATAATTTATCCTCTCGGGTTGGGGTAAAATGTGACCAAAGGATGCCTTTAAGGAGGGCCGGGGTTCGAAATTAGTCCAGACCCTCGTAGAGACTCTCAATGATATCAGCGTGATTTTCGTTGATGACCTTGCGCTTCATTTTTTGAGTAGGCGTGAGCTCACCGGATTCAGTCGTGAAATCATTCGCCAACACTTTGTATTTTCGAACGGACTCGTACCTCGCAAGCGCCGCGTTGGCTTTTTCGACGCCGTGATCTACATGGGCCAGAAAATCCACATGAGTCGCCAACGAATCCAGGTCTTCTGGCCAGCCTCGCTCACGAGCAAGTGCTGGGGCACGCTCAGGGTCCAGAGTCAAAAGGGCGCTTAGAAACTTTCGGCGGTCGCCAATCACAAAAGCCTGGCTGATTCCGTCGATTTCTCGAAGCTTCGCCTCAATATTCTGGGGCGCCACATTCTTACCTCCGGCGGTGATCAAGAGGTCCTTCTTGCGATCTGTGATGTAGAGGAACCCTTCGCCGTCCAGCCGTCCCACGTCGCCGGAATGAAGCCAACCATCGATCAGCGTCTCGGACGTAGACTCAGGATCTTTGAAGTATCCTTTGAAAACGTTCTTACCCTTCACAAGGATTTCTCCATCTTCGGCGATCTTGATCTCGGCTCCAGGGAAGGCCTTTCCCACCGAACCAATCCGACGCTCTCCCGGGCGCGGGAAGTTAAAGGAGGATGGTCCACTCCCTTCGGACTGCCCATAGACTTCGTGGATGATGATGCCCGTTGCGAGGAAGAAATCGAGGACGTCCTTGCCGATAGGGGCCGCTCCCGAAACGGCTACTTTTAGCCTGTCTAGACCGAGTGCGGCTTTGAGTTTGTTTCCAAAGAGTCGTTGGGCGAGCTCGAATTGTGCGCGTTCTGGAAGGCTAAGGCCCGCAATTCCTTTTTCGACAACCTTTTCACCCACATCTCTTCCGGTCTTTAGAGAGAGGTCGAGGATTTTGCGTTTTGGGCCGGTGGCCTCAGAAAATCTGGCTTCGAGGGCAACGCGGAATTTCTCCCACACGCGCGGTACGGCCAGAAATAGAGTGGGGCGCGCCACAACGAGCGTCTCTTTGACTTTGGAGATATCGTCACAGCACCAAATCGGATAGCCCGCTGTGATCGCCAGATGAATAGAGAACATCTGCTCGGCAATATGAGAGAGCGGCAAATACGACACCACACAATCGTCCTCGCCCACCTCGCCCACGGCTTCTACAGCACGGCGTGCCGTCCAGGCCAGGTTCTCGTGTGAGAGCATCACACCCTTAGGAGGTCCTGTTGTGCCGCTTGTGTAGATGAGCGTGGCCAGGTCCTCGGGCTTTATGGCGGCGCGACGCTGCGCGACGTCGGCCTCATGTGCGTCGCCAAGCGCCAAAAATTCTTCGAACGACATGACGTCGTCGGCGTCGACCTTCTCGGCATCACGTATCAGCACAAACTTCTTGACCTTGGAGAGCTTCCCGCGGTTCTGGTCGAGTCCCAAAGCGTGAAAGAGCCCCAAGTCTTCCACGACCAGCACCTCGGCCTCGCAGTGGTCAGCGACGTAGAATGCCTGCTCCTGTGTGCTCGTCTGATAGATTCCCGCCGGGCAACCACCCGCCGCCATGGTTCCAATGTCGGCAATCAGCCATTCTGGAGAGTTGTTGCCAATGATCGCTGTGCAACCGCCAGCCTCGAACCCGAGCGAAATCAGGGCCCCTGCAAACCGAGTGATGGCCTTTGCGTAGGCTTCCCACGTGTAGTTCTTCCAGGTGCGCTGGTCCTTGTACCAGAGCGCTGCACGCCCGGGCGTCAAATGCGCGTGAGCATAGAGTCTCTCAACGATAGAATCGTAGTTCATGATCTCTCCTCAAATGGGTACGTGGAAATGGCCACACGATTTGCTTCTGGGTCGCGTGCGTACGTGGTGAACTCGGTCTTCTGGTCTACCTGAACACCATCAGCCGCCCACGCGGTCTCCAGGTTGATGCGCTGCTGGGCATCCACACTTAATGCAATGAGAAACATTCCTGGGCGCATCCCGCTTGAGTGCTCTTCGGGACGCTCGGACTCCGAGATATGTTCCACCATGAGGACAAAGTCCAAGTCCAACCAAATCGAGCGTAAGCTACCGTCCGGGTAGTAGTTTCTGCGTAGTTCGGGCGCCCCGAAATAATGCGTGTAGAACTCCGCAACTCGCTGAGGATCTTGGGCGCCCAGTGCAATGTGATGAACGCTAAGTTTCTTCAATCATCTACTCAACTTAAGACTAGATTGAGAGTGTATGGGCCAGCAAGATTGCGGTCAATCGACATCGGGCGTGGACTCGATTTACTAAAATCGCTAGCATATGCGCCGGTTGAATTGAGGTTTTGATGCATCGTTTGTTGATTTTGTTTTTGCTCTTGGGACTCGGCTGTTCTTCTCCAGAGCCCAAGGGAGACCCTAATCCTCCTGTCGAAGACATGAGTACGGAAGAGGATTTTGGCGAAGAGGACATGGAGCCTGATTTCGTCGAAGAGCCCAACAATGACGATGTGTTTGAGCCTTATGATTTTCCCGATTCAATCCCTGTTTCGGGCGCGAGGTTTTCGGGTCACGTCGATGCAAATCAACGCGCAACCATCAAATTAGAAGCCTCCGCATCAGATGCGCTCGTAATCTGGTTTCGGAACACCGGAGAATCAAGCTGGGGTCCCGGTCTAAGCCTTTTCCGAGAAGGCTCTCAGAGCCGCATCGCCTACTCGTTTCCCCAACAAGGCGACGCCTCGATTCCCTGGGACGAGGCAGATATCTCTGACGGATTTGTGCTCTTTAGCTCGGGCACTTACGACCTCGTGGTCGAAAACCGAACAGACGTTCAAGGCAAGTTTGAGTTCGAGTTGATTTGCCTCGATGGCCCTTGCCGTCAGGCGCTTGCGGACACTGACCAAGACGGTGTTCCCGATGCCGAAGACAACTGCCCGTTTGTGGAGAATCCGGGCCAAGAAGACTCGAATTCCAATGGTCAAGGGGATGCCTGCGAAGGCGTTGACCCTTTCCCCGGGTTGAGCAACGCCCAACTCGAGGCTGCAATGCGTGAGAGGCACTCGGCCACGCACACGGTGCTCGACTACCGTGATGCGCGGCAATTTATGTTCTCGGCAATCGACAACGAGGACGGAAGGGTGGAATGCGTCTACACCGGGACGCTGGTGGAGACGCGCGGCATCCCGGACGGACAAGTGATGAACACCGAGCATATCTGGCCGCAATCCAGAGGTGGCGATGGTCTGGCCCGTAGTGATTTGCACCATCTCGCGCCGGCAACGCCCGATTCCAACATTCAGCGTAGCAACCTTTATCTTGGCGTTGTGAATTCAGCGACATGGGAGGAAGGTGGCTCCAAGCGCGGCAGCGACTCCTCGGGAGATACCCGATTTGAGCCGCGGGATGAACAAAAAGGAAAGTCCGCGCGAGCCATGTTCTACGTGGCAGTGATGTATCAGCTCGATATCCCTGCTCATGAAGAAAACGTTCTCAGAGATTGGCATCAGCGTTTTCCGCCTACCGAGGTCGAAGCGGCCAGAAATCGCAGCGTGTCCATGTACCAAGGCTCTCGAAATCCCTTCATCGAAAACCCAGAATTGGTGGGGCGAATTTCGGACTTCTAAACAGCGCATTTTGTTGAGAGTTTAACGAAATGCTTGCGTTGAAGTGCCTAAACCTGCGATAATGCAGGGATGAGGATGCGCCGAAGAACATGGTTCTTGTGGGGAGTGATTTCGGGTCAGATAGCCTTTGCTCCGTTCTTTGCGGATTTTTTCGGGTCGTATCATTGCACAAGCGCGAACTTCTGGTTCGCAAGTGCTCCATGGTTGCTCTGGATGGATGTGACCGGAGCACGGGATTTAGCCTACTTCACCGCGGTCCCAGCGCTAGTCTTCTTCATCTATACCCTCACTAGATTTAAGCACTTCAGGGTCGAGCAGGCCCTACTAGCCCTCTTCACGGCGGCTCTGAGTGCGTACGTTCCTTTCTTTCAGTTCTAGTCTCCTCGCTACGAGTTCGACGTTGACAAAATGGGTGTGATTCGGTGACCTCTGCGGCGAACAACACGAGGACACGAACATGCCTAATTTGCTCGAACAACTTAAGACGATGACTGTGGTGGTTGCAGATACGGGTGATATCAACTCGATCGAGGCGTTCACCCCGCGAGATGCCACAACCAATCCATCCCTCATCAAGGCTGCTGCCGGGATGGATAAGTACAAAGACGTTGTGGAATCAGCGCTCTCTCAGGCCAAGGAATCAGGGGCAACCAATCCAGCTGAGATTGTGGCGATGGCTATCGACCTGCTCGCCGTCGAGTTCGGAAAACGAATCCTGCAAATCATTCCAGGCCGTGTCTCCACGGAGGTAGATGCCCGGCTCTCCTACGATACCGAAGCAACCGTCGAGAAGGCGCGTCACCTCATCGGTCTCTACAATGAGGCCGGCATCACCAACGACCGTGTTCTCATTAAGATTGCCTCCACATGGGAAGGCATCAAGGCCGCGGAAGTGCTGGAGAAGGAGGGTATCCATTGCAACCTGACCTTGCTCTTTGGCATTCACCAGGCCGTGGCCTGTGCTGAGGCTCGCGTGACCCTCATCTCGCCTTTTGTCGGTCGTATCCTCGATTGGTACAAGAAGGAAACGGGGCGCGATAGCTATCCTGCGGCTGAAGATCCTGGTGTGCTCTCGGTCACTGAAATCTACAATTATTATAAGAAATTCGGCTATCAGACCGAGGTGATGGGCGCGAGCTTCAGGAATATGGGTGAAATCACCGAGCTCGCCGGCTGCGACCTCTTGACCATCGCTCCGTCGTTGCTCGAGGAACTGCAGTCTTCGTCCGGGGAGCTTCCGCGCAAGCTCGACCCCAAGAAGTCAGAGGCGATGACGATCGACAGAATCCCCATGGACAAGAGTACTTTTGACCGGATGCACCAAGAGGACCGGATGGCTTTTGAAAAACTCGATGAAGGCATCAAGAGCTTTGCCGCCGCTCAGGAAGCCTTGGAGGCTCAATTACTCGCGCTCCTCTGAGTCATTTGTTCGTGCGCGAAAATTTTTCAACATTTTGGGAATAAAGGCGCCTCCTATGAGATTAGGAGGGCACTTTTTTATTCTTGAGAACACAAAAAGGAGAAGGAATGAAAGTATCTTGGATTTTAGGACTCGCTTTGTTGGCTGGATGTGCATCTTCACCGGATGTGTCCGAGGAGAGTGTTGCTGAAGAGCCACAAGAGGTGACGCAGACTGAGCCCACAGAAGTTGAGACCGACAAGACCGCTGAATACTTGGCCGCCGCTGTGGATGGTGAGCATCGTGGTGAGTGGCGAGTGCGCAATGAATTCCGCAATCCAGCTGAGACTCTGAGCTTCTTCGGCCTCAAGTCGGATATGCGCGTGGTTGAAGTTTGGCCAGGAGGCGGCTGGTACACCAGTGTTCTCGGACCAACACTTGCCCAAGGTGGAGGCAAACTCGTGCTCGCGCACAATGCCGTAGCCGATGGGGACCCAGAGGCGTATCGTGTCAAAATTCGAAAGGCCCTCAACGAGCACCTCTCCACACATGCCGCAGTGTACGGCACAGCTGTGGAAGAGGGATACTTGATCCCGGGTGAGCGCGTAGAGTTGGGTGAGCCAGGAACGGCGGACCTTGTGGTGACGTTCCGAAACCTTCATGGTTTGGCCCGTGATGGCAAAGGTGATGATGCAGCTGTGATGAAGGCCGCCTTCGATGCCCTTAAGCCAGGCGGAGTACTAGGCGTGGTCCAGCACCGCGCACCTGAAGAAGGAGACCCCCTTGAATGGGCCAAAAAAGGCTACCTCCCTGAGTCTTACGTAGTTCAACTTGCCGAAAAGGCAGGATTTGTTTTGGACGAGAAGTCCGAAGTGAACGCTAATCCGAAAGACACCAAGGACCATCCGGAAGGGGTTTGGACACTCCCACCTTCGCTACGACTCGGGGATCAAGACCGCGAGAAGTACGTCGCGATTGGTGAGAGCGACCGTATGACTTTGCGCTTTAAAAAGCCTCAGTGAATCTGATTAGCCCGCCGTAGCTGCCATGGTGCCAAAGTAAACACCGAAAGCTGTGAGTGCGATAAGCAACGTCACACCTACGGCGGCGTACATCATCTTCCGCTTGCGATCCTCTGCAAAGACGTTTTCAAACTCTTGGTTACTCATAGTGCCTCCTAAGGGACACAGAGAGGGCCATTCCTCAACTGTATAGATAGAACATAGGCACGAGTCTTTATATTTCAAGGGCTTGTGCGGTTTTCGTGGAGGGCTAGGCGTCATGCGGGTGCGAGCATATTCGTTGTGTCAATGAATTGACGTTCATTTCTGGTGCGCCCGGTTGACCCTGACCAGACGACAAGCCATAGTGTGCCAGATTTTTTTCTCGCCGCTTTGGTGAGTGTAGAGGGCAGTCCATGGAAGTTGTTCGTTATCAATTGGAAAACGGTCTCAGGGTGATTCTTCAAGCGCGTCCAAGCGCCCCCGTTGTGGCCTGCAATGTGTGGGTCGATGTTGGTAGCGCGGATGAAGAGCCGCACGAGGCAGGACTGGCCCACGTTCATGAACATATGCTCTTTAAGGGAACCGAGCGTCGAGGCGTGGGCGAGATTGCTCGCCATGTGGAAGCCGCGGGCGGCCATATCAACGCGTTTACCTCGTTCGACCAAACTTGTTATTACGTCGTGATGAGCTCGCGTTTCTTCGAGACCGGCGTGGACATTCTGTCCGACGCCATCAGGAACTCGGCCTTTGATGCCGATGAGCTCGGCCGTGAACTCGAAGTGATTCAAGAGGAAATCAAGCGAGGGAACGACTCACCGCAACGCGTCGTGGGTCAAATGCTTTTTGATACAGCCTTTGAAGTTCACCCTTACAAATTGCCAGTGATCGGGTCCAAAGAATCGGTCGATTCGTTTACCCGAGACCACGTCGTCTCCTTCTTCTCCAAACACTATCGTCCAGATAATACCACCTTGGTTCTGGTCGGTGATTTCGAGGAAGCCGGCGCGCGGGCATTGGTCGACAAGTATTTTGGTGATTGGGTCGCTGGAGGCCGGAAGAAGGTCGCGCGTCCTGAGGAGCCCACCCAAAAGTCGTTCCGAGGAAAGGTCGAGTCTCGTGATATTCAGGACAATCACCTGAGAATGTCCTGGCATATTCCAGGCGTGCTTCACGACGATATCCCGGCGCTCGATATTCTTGGCGTTGTCATGGGCGCAGGTAACGCGTCTCACCTCTACAACGTGATTCAGCGTGAAAAAGAGCTGGTCAACGCCGTCTATTCCATGTCCTACACACCCAAGGATTCTGGGATCTTCATGGTGGGAGCCGACTACCAACTCGAGGAGCAATCTCACGAAGCCGTTGTGAAAACAGTCCTCGAAGAGGTGTTTCGTTTCCGCCACCTAAGCCCGCCAATCGAAGACATCGAGCGCGCCCGCGTTCAGATAGAAAGTCAGGAAATCTATTCGCAGCAAAGCGCTGAGGGGCTCGCGATGAAGCTCGGCCGTGGAGATTTGGTCACCGGCGATCCGGAGTTTGACCAACGCTATTACGCAGCCATCGCCAAGGTTACTCCTAAAGACTTGGTTCGAGTTGCGCAAAAATACCTGACACCCGACCAGTTAACAGCGGTGCTCATGCGCTCGGCGAGTAGCCCCGACGTCTCGGTTGATGACCTCCAGTCCTGGGCTCTCGAGGCGTTTGAGCGCGTGGAGACTATGGCAACCGATATCGGTGTGATGCAGTCCAACGGCGGATTCTCATCCGTGAAGTTTCCAAACGGTCCTCATCTTATCGTTCAAGAGGACCCGAGCGTCGCGACCTTCGCGATGCGCGCTCTGACCCTGGGTGGCCTTCGGTTTGAGACTCCTCAGAACAACGGGATCAGCGGGCTACTTTCTGAGCTCGTGACTTCGGGTACATCGAGCAGCAGTGCCGTGGATATTGCGCGTCGAATGGAGGGAATGGCGAGCGGTCTGAGCGGCATTTCTGGTCGAAACTCATTTGGCATGGCACTCACAGGGCTCTCTAGATACTTCGAGAAGACCTTTGATATCTTTGGTGAATGCCTTACTGATTCGATCATCCCCGAAGAGGAGTTTGCGCGTGAGAAGTCGTTGCAGATTCAAGGGATCCGTTCCAGCCGAGACCAGCTTGGCTACGTGAACTCCATGCAGTTCATGCGCACGTTCTTCGGGGACTATCCCTACGGAATGCCGGTAGAGGGCACCGAGGCGAGCATCTCGGGATTGAGCGCTGAAGCCTCGCGGACCTTCTTGAAGAAGCTCGTGCGCCCTTCTGGGCTTGTTCTCACAGCCGTTGGTGATGTTGAAGCGGAACACGTGGCTGCGCTGGTTGAAAAGTGGTTCGTAAGGACCGAATCCGAAGAGTCCATGGGCGTCAACCTGCCGACTCCTCCCGTTCATACTTCACCACTCTTGGCGGTGCAGAATCTTGAGAAAGAGCAGGCCTACGTCACCGTGGGCTTTCACGCCCCCTTGATGGCAGACCCTCTTCGTTATGCCATGGAAGTGCTCTACGCGATCTTAAGTGGCCAGGGTGGCAGGCTTTTCTACGAGCTTCGTGACCGTCAAAGTCTAGCCTACAGCGTCTATGCGTCCATGCTCTTGGGACTTGAGTGCTCCACATTCACCATCAATATCGGGACGAGTCCCGAGAAGGTCGAACAGGCTCTGAGCGGCATCTACAGTGAGGTTCAGCGCCTTTTGGATGATGGCGTAACGCCAGATGAGTTGGAGCGCGCAAAGACGTATTTGATCGGAAATCACGATATCGGCCTGCAGAAGTACGGCTCCCGCGCTATGTCCTTTGCACTTGATGAGCTCTATGGTTTTGGCCATCAGAAGACCTTGGAGTATTCCGACCGAATCTCCGAGGTTTCGATCGTGGACATCCAGTCTTTTGTGAATCGATATTTGAAGCCCGGACACTCCGTGGTTGCGATCACCAAGCCCGAGGCTCACGAAGTGCCCGCGGATATCTTGGCCAAGATTGGTGTCGAGTAGTCCGAAAGCAGAATTAATGGATTTATATAGGGCTCTAAATGAAAGAGTTTTGGAAAGACCGAGAGACGCAGATTAAGCTCGCGGTGGTGCTCTTGCCGCTGATTTGGTTCGCGTCTTTGATTCGGGTGAAGTTTACCTACGGAGATGGTCCGGAGCTTGTGATGGCCGCGTATTTGCTGGGTGGACCACACCCAAGCGGTTATCCTCTCTTTACGATGCTCGCGCACATTCCGAGCAAGCTTCCGATTATCTCACCGTTCTACAACGTGGCCTTCATGCTCTCAGCGCTGCCCACGGCTCTGACGGCCGGCGTGATGTACAATCTGGGTCGGGAGCTTGGGGTTCGCCAGGCATTTTCGGCGGTCTTGAGCCTGGTTTGGGTCTTCGGAGCGACCGTCGCCTATTTGGCCACGCGCGTTGAGGTCTATGCGCTTCACGGCCTCTGCGTGTCTCTGGCGCTGCTCTGGTTGCTTCGTTATCAGACCACAAAGGACATCAAACAGGCTCGGCTCGCGGTGCTCTTCGTGTGCCTGGGGCTGACGAATCATTTGACCACCGCCTTGCTCATCATTCCGGTGGTCGTTGGGCTAATGGTGACAGACTATAAGGCGATTCTGAAGCCCAAGAACGTGGCTATTTTCCTGGGGATCGCGGCCGCCTGTGCTTCCGTCTACCTCTATCTTCCGTGGCAAGCCATGGCCAATGAAGGGGATAGGATCTCGTGGAATGATCCCCAGACGTTTGAGCGGTTTTGGTTTCACGTGACGGGGCAGGAATACTCGATTTTCCGAGGGACCTCTAAAATCGCCAAAAACATGAATGATTTTGTGCGAAACACGGAGAACGCCTATTTCCCGGGGATCTTCGTGATGGCGGTGCTCGGCGCCATCGAAATGGCATTCAAGAGATGGCGGTTTTTGGTGGTCCTCGTCATTGGGTTCGTCTCCTATTTGGTCTACGTTGCGACCTACACAATTAACGATATCTCCACGTATTACACCACCATGCACCTTCTGGTGATTCTTGGAGCCGGTGTGGGAATCGAATGGTTGGTCAAACAGCGATTCACGGAGAAGCAACAGTATATGGTTCACGGGCTGCTTCTCGGATGTTTGGTTTGGATTGGGGCGTTGATGTGGCGCTCTTCGGTCAACCAGTGGCGCGAAGCGCTGGCCGAGGATATGAGTTCCCAGGTCATTGCTGATATGCAGGATCCGTCCATCATCTTCACATCCGTTGACGGCCATAGTTTCCCCATGTGGTACCAGCGTTTTGTGAATCATCCCGAGCGCGAACAAATGTTGCCCATCGATACGGTGATGTTCGGGCTTGCGAACAAGACATGGTACCGCGATTGGTTCCGCGATCACTTCGATTGGGTGAAGTGGCCAGACGAAGATGTAGTTGCCTCGAGACGTTGGCAGCAGTGGTTGATCGAGAACAATCCCGATATCAATTTCTACGTAATGCTCAACGGTTCGTATAACGTCGGCGGTTCGTTTGCGGTCAACCGAGGATGGCATTTTGAGGTGGTGCGCGGACGTCCGGATGCCCGTGCACAGCGTCACGGAGTTCACATTTACAGCGCACGTTTCAAGCGATTCCGCTCAGGTACCTACTTCTACGATTCTTCGTACGAATACGAAGGCGGTAAGGATAAAATCGCGTGTGTCGCGGAGTGGCGTAACAACCCGCAGATGAACGGCACGTGGAAGTTCTTTGGGCCGAACAACGAAGAAGTTGTGATCCCGAACCACGCGCTTCCGCCCAAGACGGATATGAGTTGGGAGTTCTTAGAGATCGACCAACAGACGCCTGGTGAATGGCGCTGCGAAGTTATCGTGCCCGGTCAACCCACGATGGTGACCCATTTCACAGTGAAGTAGCGGTCAGGATACCATGAGGGACTCGGCATGAGCCAAGTCTTCGACGGTATCGATCTCGGTACACATCCCTGGGCGGATTGCCAGTGTGTAGAAATCGTGACCTTCGGTCATCAGCTGTGCAAAGACATCCTCATAGTAGAACACCTTTCTTTCGGCCGGCGTCATTCCTCTGAGGCGCTCCAAGAGCGGCGCAAACATCGACTTGTCGATGATTTGAGCTCCCATGGATTCGCCATGGGCGAAAAGGGGCTGAATGGCCTTGGAGAGCGCCACGACTCGGCGCGAATACCAGGGGACATCCACTGGCTCGAGCGTGACTTTCATCTCCTCTTCGCCAAGTTTGCCCTGAAGCTGCAGCGCAACGGCGAGCACGTTTGGACGAGGGTCCGTGATAAGGTCGCGAATCCACGCGTCGTTTGGCGCCAAGATATCGCCGTCGCAGAGCAAAAACGAGCAAGGCTCCATATGCTCCATAGCGGAGAGCAGGGAGACGGCATTGTTGGCCGTTTCGTAAGCCTCATTATGCGTGAAATGCAGCTCCGGAAGATCAGGAACCCCGCTCAGATGCTCAACGAGAACGTGGTCGAGGTATCCCGTCACGAGGTGTGCTCGTTTGATACCGCTTTGACGAAGTTGGCGAAGGAGTCGGATGATGATGGGGGTGCCAGCGACTTCGATCAGGCACTTCGGCACGTTGTCTGTAAGCGGCCTAAGCCGCGAACCCGTGCCGGCTACCATCAACAACGCATCTTCAACTGGATTCTTTTGCATTTTGGAACTCATCTGAGAACTCGTTTGAAACACTATTTTCGAGGCTAACCTTTAGTGACGTCTCCGCGCATTTCCATCTGAAATCAGATAAAGGGCGAAAATTCATCGCTCAGTGGTTTAGATGTCGGTGTGAGTGGTAAAGTGCGGGGTGGAAACTTCGCACTAGAGGCAGAAGTATGTTAGCAATGCTTCGAACTATTCTGGAGTAGCGGCATGAAGCGCTTTTTCTTATTTGCCATTGTTGGAGTCCTGGCCGCATGTACAGCGGGGGAGCAAGTCAAACAAGGCGATGTCAATGAGTTCTGCCAACTAGGCGATTCCGATTGTCGGCCGGGCTTGGTCTGCGAAGAAGGTGTCTGCCAGCTCGCGGGTGAACAGCCCTCCAACGATTGCGACGCCGTGTGCGCTCGGCTTGATGAGTGCGGGGCAGCCGAATCTTCGTGTGTGGTGGATTGCCGTGCGACCACCCGAGACTGGAGTATCGAGGCAAAAGAACTCTTCGGCGAGTGCGCAGCGAATATCACGTGCGAGGAGGCTCAGACTTCGTTTGTGCCACAGCTTTGCTACGAACGAATTCCGCTCGACCCAGACCGAAGGACTCAATGCGACTTCTTGGTCGGTGGGGCGCGTGAATGCACTGATTCCGCTGATTTTGAAGCTCTTCAGACCGCGTGTTATCGCCTCGCACGTACCGGAGACGAGGCAGCATGGTCTAGACTCGAGCGTTGCGAGAGTGCCCTTCAAGTAGGCATCTGCTCAGGGATAGCAACATGCTTCAATGAGGAACTTTCGTTGGATCCTGAGATCGACCTTGGGAACGCAACCTTGAACAGTGAGGACCCGGCGTGATGCGTCTTCTCTTCGTCGTTTTATTCGTCGCCTCGGCACTAGCCCTAACGGGTTGTAAGGCTGACCAAGAGGTTAAGCAGGGAAGCGCGCTAGAAGTCTGCAACGGTCGCGATAGCGATTGCCGGCCGGGCCATACCTGCTTCGCGGGGGTATGCCGTGAATCTGCCATTGCAGACTTTGATTGCCCCTCCATGTGTGAACGAATTCGCAGGTGCGGTGCTCAAGATGATGGCTGCGTTGGCGACTGTGAGCTGACCCTCGCGGGCGTCTGTGATGAGGCTTTTCCTTGCCCCTGGAGCGACGAAGCGGTCATTGGATTTGGGCAGTGTGTGATCCAAGACCTTACCTGTGAAGATATCCTCTCCGGCGATGCCCCAACGCTTTGCTACCAGTCTTTGGATCTCCCTCAAGAGCGGGCCCAGCGTTGCGACGCAATCATCGAATCTATGGACTCGTGCGAAGTGGATTCAGAAACCCGTGCTGAGGTTTTTCAGGGGTGTTATCAGCTTGCTCGAACCACTACTGAAGAGAGTTTTGAGCGTATCTTGCCTTGTGAAGAGGCTGCTAGTTTGGAAGGCGAGTGTGAGGTCTTATTAGAATGCGTGGCGTCCATCTTCGAAATCTAGGCGTCATCGGCTTCATTTCTGCGCTCCTCCTTTGTCTATGGGGTAACGCGGCCTTTGCTCAAGAGAAGGGACTCGCCTTAGAGGTGGTCTTGGACTCAAGCGGAAGCATGGTCGACAACGACCCGAAACGCCTCTCGATCTTCGCGGGCATGATTTTCTTAGACGTGCTCTCTGACCACACCACGGTGGGGATCGAGACGATGCGCCGCGGACGCTACACTCTCTCCGATTATCAAGCTGCCGGTGCAGCGCGATCCAAAGCGAGGAAGGCCCTCTCGGAATTGCGATTCGATGGCGGAACGGATTGTGCCGGCCCCCTCGGGCTCGCAGCGAAGAAACTCACCACAGACCCAAACACCAAGGCGCTGCTCTTTCTCTCGGACGGCATGTGTCCGATACGCCCTGAGCAAGTCGAGGCGCTCGACAAGGCCGTTTCAGACCTAAAAGCCGCTGGCATTCAGGTCTTCTCGGTTGGGCTTTTCGACGATGCGGCCACCGCCAACGAGGACCCAGAGCGCGACCTGAAGCTATTGGCTTCGGCCACCAACGGCGAATATTTCCGGGCCAAGGAGGCAGCTGACCTCCCGGGAGTCTTTGCCACGATTCTCGCGCGGTTGGTCGGAAGTGAAGCCACTCCTCTGACGGTCTCCGAGAGCAAAATCAAAGCTGACGTGGATTCCTACGTGCTCGACGCCTCGCTGATCCTCACGTCCGATAAACCCATCCGAGTCACGAGGGCCGTGGGGCCCGACGCAAAAAGCCTCGCGTTGCCTCTTGGGCGCGCCCCGTTTGAGACCAAGGAAGACCAGTACTATCTCTCCACCCAATCCGTAGGAAGCGCCCATTATACCGTGATTCGGCTCCAGAACCCGACGGCCGGCGAATGGGAGTTTCTGGTTGATTCAGCAGGCCAGGTCAACGGGTTGCTCATTCAGAACTACGGTCTGAACCCGAGGCTTTATGCGGCTTCTACGGGCGCTGAGACGCTTGAGGTCAAGGACACTGGGGTCCCGAAATTTGGGGCGCAAGAGATTGAGGTCGGGATGGTCCTTCTGGACCCGGACGGGGCGCAGATTCAAGACCAGGAATTCTTGAAACGTGTGGTGGCCACCCTTGAGGCCACAGGGCCGGACGGGAAGTCGATGGCGCTAAGTCCTCAGCTCGGCGCCGATGGTCGTCTTAAGGCCATGAACGCGTTTCCCGCCGAGGGCGTCTGGACCTTAAACGGCCGTGCACGCATGAAATCAGGCCTCAATAAAGGGGCAGAATCACGCTCGTTTGAAATCACTCGTGTGGAGCTCAAGGTCGCGAACGCAGACGCGATCGATTTTGGAGAGGTCAAGGCGGGCGAGCTTTCTGGGGAGCATGAGATCGACCTGGAAGGCTCCACCATCTTGAGCTCCTCTGACTTGGAGATTTTGACAGGCGAATCAGGCCTTAGTTTAGAGCCTTCACGAGCCCAGATTGCGCCCGGAAATCTAAAGTTCAAGATTCGACTAAAGACATCTGAAGCCCACGAAGGGGGCGAAGTTCAATCTACGTTGAGTATCGGCCTGCTCGGTGCTGAGTCTGGCCCTGCGAAGGTGGAAATTCCTTATTCGGTACGGATTGTGCCGCTCACGTTCTGGGAGCGTTGGGGAGACCTCATCATTCAGATTTTGGCTGCCACATTGGCCATCCTATTTTTGATCTTCTTGATTCACGGGTTCCTTTCGCCACACGATTTCCCGCCAGACGCCCGCATAAACTGGGGCAATTCGCTCGATAGGCTCGACAAAAATCGCAGTGTGATCCGAGAGATCGCCGGCGCACGTCGGGGCTTCAGGCGAAACGCCCAGCTTAGGATTGGTGGGCCCAAATCGTTCCTCGCTTCGGGTGCTGAAGCCGCAGTCATCGAAGCCGTGGGCGAGAATCAAATGGTGATCAGAGCGTCCGAAGGGGCCGAACTCAAGAAGGTCAACAAGTTTGACCCAAAGAAGGAGACCGTGGTCGAAGGCGGAACCACTGGCCTTCACGCCGGGGAAATCTACAAGGTCGGTGAGCTCTTCTTCCGTGTTCAATAACATTTAGCCGAAAAGCGAGCCTTGAATGGGGTCGATCTTCTGGATGAGCTCTGATGAGTCCTGGCTGAGATCGTTGACCTTTGTCGCAACTTCGTGGCGTTCTAATGGCACCGATTTCTGAAGGTAGCTTTGGATCTCAGGCGTCCCTATCGGGTGGTCGTCGAGCCATGGTTCAAAGTCCTCCGGGCTCAGAAAAACAGGCATTCTGTCGTGCACTTCAGCCATGAAGTCATCTGCTGGCCGCGTGAGCATCGAGCAGGATTCAACGACCTGGTCGCCGTCTGTCCAAGACTCCCAAATAGCTGCAGCACTCAGGAGTTCTTCTCCAAAGATGTACCATGCGCGCCGAGACTTCTCGGTCCATTCGAAAAACCCACTCATTGGTAAGATGCCGCGTCGCCTTTGGATTGCTGCCTTAAACGCAGGCTTCTCTAAAACCGTCTCGCCGCGCGCGTTGAAACATTTTGAGCCAATACTCAGGTCATCGGCCCATTCGGGCACGAGGCCCCAACGAGCAACGCCACCCGTCAGCCCGGTTTCTGGTGTCTTTCGAACCAGAAGAACATCTTGTGTTGGAGCGATATTGAACCGCGGAGCGGGCGGATCCATGCTCAATCCGTAGGTGGAACTCAACTGATCCTGTGTCGTTGCGAGCGTGAAACGGCCACACATAATTGCACCTTTTTACTAATCTTCATCCTCACGTATACTATCAAGAGCTTTTGGAGCACCAGATGAGGAACCAGGATTCAGAAATAGCATACGCTGGCCGTGGGGTGGCGATTGTCTTCTTGATCCTCCTGTGGTTCGCGTCTGGCTGTGACCTTCCAGGCATCACCACGGAACCTTTGCCGGATCCGCTGCCCCCGCCGACTCCTCAAGTATGTGAGCCCAATTCCAAAGTTTGTACCAGCTCGCAGACGGTCCTTCTCTGCGACCCGTTAGGCAGTGATTTTGATGTGCGTGTTTGTCAGGACCAGTCTTCATGCGTCGACGGAACCTGCACACCGATTGAGAATACGTGTGATCAGGGCCAGCCGTTTTCGATTTCTTCGGGAGAGTTGAGCTTTGTAGTGCAGGCTGATTACAAGACGCAGCGTCTTCCGTTGACCATCGTGAATTGTGGCACACAGGTCTTGGTCGTGGAGCAAGTCAAAGTGCGTGGGCCTTTAAAGCCCGATGGAGAGCCGGTCTTTGCACTTCAAAGCGCTGTACAGCGTCTGAGGATGGCGCCCGGAGACTCGGCAACGCTCATCGTGGAGTATCGTCCGGCACCGGGCCTAAGCCAGGTTCAGGGGAGCGTGGAGCTTGGACTGATCACCTCGAGTTTTTCAACGTATTCCATTCCCATTACCACCCAGAATTCGTGCGTTTCTCTTACGCCTCGGCTCGAGATGGGCTTCGTTGAACCTGGAGATACTCAGTCGATTTGGCTTCAAAATTGTGGGACTCGAAAACTAACGTGGCTCGATTTCACGAGCGACTTAGAGATCTCCTCCGAGCTTGAGTTGCCGGTCGAGGTGAGACCTGGCGAACATGTGGAGCTCTTGGTCCAAGCTCCCTCGGCCGTGGGCGAGTTTAGTGGGCATGCCACCTTGTATTTGGACGAGGGAGAGAAGATTGACTCGCAGATTTCTGGGCGGGTCATCGGGCCGTGTGTGAATGAAGACGTGGCACAGACGGTGTTCGCAGATCCGGAATGGCAAGAGTTGTCAGAAGTTGCCGAGCTCGAGGTATCACCCGGTGCGCTCGCCCGCATAGAAAGTCAATCGCAGGATACCCCGGCGGAACTCTGGCTTGACCAGTCGCCAGCTGCGGGGCGCGTCGTGACCGCGAATTTTGGCAACGAAATGATCGTGCGCGCGGACTGGATTGGCCGATACCGCGTCGCGCAACGCAGTGTTTCGGAAAGTGGCGTCTCGTGTGATGCAACGGAGCTGAGCTTCGTGGCGCTACCCACTGACCGTTTTTACGTGGAGCTTTCGTGGGAGAATATCGGAGATTTGATTCCGGAAGATGGTGGCATCGGCCGAGGTGTGAATCTGGATCTTCACGTGTCGAAGGCTCAGAACGGCGAGTCGACCCGTTGGGGTTCAGTTAATGATTGTCATATCCTGCAGCCTAAATGCGATGGCGCGGAAGTACGTTCCACAAGCTGGAGTGGCGATCGACCAGAAGTTGTGGTCTCGAACTCTGGCGCAGATGTGTGGGAGATTGGAATTCACGCCTCTAATCTCTTCGCCTTTCCTGGCGCCGGCGCCATCGTCAAGGTCTATTCAAACGGCGTAGAGATCGAGCGCATGACTCGCCTGATCAATGCTGTGGACGAGTTTTGGGTAGTCGGTCGATGGGACGCCCAGTCCGAAGACTGGACGCCCATCAACGCAGTTTTTGACGGGATTCCTCGCTAAGCCACCATTGAGGCGCACGAGTCGGCTTTGAGCCATTCGAGGCAGGAGCGCTGAGCGTCCTCGGTCAAAATCCCTATCCTCAGACCTTCAAACACACCCGGAGCCACCGCGAACCGCTCGTGCGGAACGAGGCAGGCTGCCCCAGAGGGAACCAGTACAGCACGAAGGAAGTCGCTCGACGAAAACTCATAACAACCTGAGCGTGAGACCTCGTCAACGAACACCGGCAGTGCGCCGTGCACGTTGGAGATTCTCTCCGCATGAGTGAGGCGACTGCTATGCATCGACGCGGCGATCACCTGGGCGAGTGCGTCCACCGGATAGCTCTTCTTTGGGTCAAGCTCTTGGAGCACGCCGAAGATTGCCGCGATAGCGCCAAAGATCATTTCTTCGACGATAGCCAGCTGGTTTGGTGGAAATATCCGGGAGTCCTTGAGCTCCATGTGCCCACCGAAATGCCGCGCTCTGACCTCGTGTGCCACCCTCAGGCCCCACATGGGATGCAGGCCCAGGCCCACCAGAAGTCCGGCCATGGTTTGTGGCGGCGCAAGCCAGCGCGTAAAGCCCTCGAGGAGCTTCTTCTGAACATCCGCGGCAGTGTTTTCCTTTTCGACGGTGTGACGATTGAACACGCATAAGATCCCCTCGTTCTTGACGGCAAAAAATCCGCCTGCCGCGGCAAGCGTGACGAAATTTCCCCAACCTCCTTCAGGTGCGTAACCTGTGGCTTCCTCGAGCTCGCGAGCCGCTGCGGGCGCCAGTCGCCACGGGCTCGCCATTTCCAGTGGAGGGCGATATTCGCAAAAGTCGATCAACTCCAAGAGAGTTTCTCGCGGGCATTGTGGACCCTCCTGGTGCAAAGGGTTTCCGTGTTCGACCAGCTCTAGATATGATTTCATGCCATATTCCATGACGTTCTCCTCAATTTCGTTATTCGAGTTTCAAGAGAGCGCAACGCACGCTCTAAACATATTTTCGGACGTTTTTCGCAAGTGTTGCGAAAATTCCTCAAAGTTTTTCGTGTAGAAATCGGAAATCTGGCCTAACATGGGGTCTGTTAAGCTTGGAAAGTCGCACTCCGCGTGGGGAATCTTAAAATGAAAAAAATCTTTTTGGTGTCCTTGTTAATGACCTTGCCGACGCTCGCGAGCGCGCAAGATTTGAACGTTCAGAACTTCTCACCGATCGTCGGGCCTCATGGACTTTACTCTCTGGAGTACGGTCGCACGCTCAAGCACCTCGATCCTGCTTTCGGTGTGGTGCTCAATTATTCGAGCCGTCCATTGGCTGAGGCATTTCCCGACGGAACCCGGAATTCGATCGTCGATCAGCAGATGGCGCTGCACCTCGGGGCCGGAATCGGCTTGACCGAGTGGATTCAGGTGGACCTCTCCATGCCGCTCTATCTGGTTAATGACGTGACCTTTCAGGCCGAAGATCGCGGCGGATTTGCCGCAGGTGACCTTTCATTGAGGCCGAAGTTTTCGTTTTTCAACGATGAAGACTCGATGATCGGGCTAGGTGCGATGATCGATTTGACCTTTCCGACAGGCTCAGGCGATGCCTTTGTTGGGTCCGGTGGATTTACCGCAACCCCAAAACTTTTGTTCGACGTCCGACTCGGCATGGTCACTCTTGCGGCGAATGCCGGTGTGCTTGTGCAAGGCTCGCGTCGAGTTCAGGATTTTGAGGCCTCGCAACAGGTCGTCTTTGGCACAGGTGCTGAACTTGCGTTCCTCGAAGGCATGGTTCAACTCGGCGCCGAAGTTACTGGAAAGAGTGATTTCAGCTCGATCTTTGGGCGCGAAGAAACACCGCTCGAAGGCCTCCTCGGCGCGAAGATCAATATCGACCCAGGATTCACGATCATGACCGCCGGTGGCGCCGGTCTAACCCCCGGCGTCGGAACACCAGAGTTCCGTGCGCTCCTTGGCGTCTCATGGTCGCCTCGTGATGGCGACTTCGACAAAGACGGCATTCCGAACTCAAAAGACGAGTGTCCTCGCGACCCCGAAGATTTGGACGGCTTTGAAGACGAAGATGGTTGTCCTGACCTCGATAACGATGGCGATGGCATCGCTGATGCTGACGACCAATGCCCGAACGAGCCCGAAGATATGGACGAGTTTGAGGATGAAAACGGCTGTCCTGACCCTGACAATGATGGCGACGCCATTTTGGATGCTGATGATAACTGTCCAAACGAGCCAGGACGTCAAGAAGACGGCGGCTGCCCAAATCCGGACGTGGATGGTGACGGCATCCCGAACGAATCGGATAAGTGTCCCGATGATGCTGAAGACATGGATGGATTCCAAGACGAAGACGGCTGCCCGGAGCCAGACAACGATAACGACGGCATCTTTGATGCTGAGGACCAGTGTCCCAACGAGCCTGGCTTGAAAGAAGACAACGGTTGTCCTCCGAAGGAAACCAAGGCGGTTCGTGAAGGCGAAGCCATCAAGATCATGGATCGTGTCTACTTCGAGACCGGCAAGGCTGAGATCAAGCCAGAGTCCTTCAATTTGCTCGATCAGGTTGCCCTCATTCTGAGAAGCAACCCGGACATCAAGAAGGTGGAGATCGCTGGTCACACCGACGATGTGGGAGCTGACGAGAAGAACATGGTGCTATCCCAAGAGCGTGCTGACTCCGTTCGTCTCTACTTGATGGAGCGTGAAATCGCCGGTGACCGTCTTGTGGCCAAAGGCTACGGCGAGACCAAGCCGTTGACGCCTAATCGCAACAACGCTGCACGTTCTATGAATCGCCGCGTCGAGTTCAACATTCTCGAGCAGTAGCGACGTCGTACCCGCGGACTCTCTCCGCGGGTACATCATCCATTGTACAATTTTGGGGAATTCGGGTATCTCTTTGAGCGTTACGTTTAGGCCAAATGGCCCATGGAGAGGTACCTATGATTTTGATTACAGAAAACGCAGCCAAACACGCCCTAAGAATTATGACCGAGAATGAGATCGACACCGCAAGTGCGGGTGTCAAAGTCGGCGTGAAAGCCGGTGGATGTTCAGGTCTGAACTACGTGCTCGATATCGTTGAAACCCCGGCAGATAACGACCGCGTGTTCGTCCAGAATGGCGTACGAGTATTCGTGGACCCCAAGAGCTATCTCTATCTTTCCGGAACCGAAGTGGACTACGAGTCGACCATGACCGGTGGCGGGTTCAAGTTTCAAAACCCCAATGCCAAAAGAAGTTGCGGGTGCGGAACGAGCTTCGCGGTCTAAGAAGCTTAGTTACAAGCTGCCGCCCCATCGATAAACCACTTCACACCGTTGATTCTCAGCTCGTTCCCAACTTGATTGAGCTCCACGCTCCACGTGTCGCCCGATTGAGGTTGAGCGGCGCGTCCCAGGGACCGGAGCCTGTTTTTCCCACGTTTGACTTTGCGGCTTTCGGTTTGGCGAGCTTTGCGCTGGCTATGACGGCGTTTGCGGCCTTCTTTGTAACATCCATACCTGCGGGCGCAGCTAGCGCGAGAACGAGCAGAGAAACGCCGCCAGGGCCGATGATGGCCGTTCCCTCACCAGAGTACTCGGTGCCCGTCACCGTATATGTGTTGGTAACCTTGTTCTTCTTGGTCTTGGGAGTGGCACTCGGGATGAGCACCATGCCTTCATCCAAGGGAATCTGGCCGGCCATCGTTTGGGTGATTTCAGCTTGAGAGGACTGATTCACGCTGAGGAAGATGAAACCTTCAACCCCAGGGGCAGCCATGACGAAGATCTCTTGTCCGGGCGGGATCCCGCCACTCCATCCTTTCGGAAGGTCAAAGCTGAGGCCGAGTTGCGCCAACTCGAACTTCTGCGGGCCGGTATACTCTTGACCCGGTACAGGCTCGGTTGCCCAAGCATTGAATGAAATCAATGAGAATAAGACAAAAACAAATGCTTTCATGTGTCTACCACTGTCCTCCCGCGGCAATGCCAGCAAAGAGGTAGTTTTGGAAGCCGAACTCGAGCTTGAGCACACCGTGTTTCGAGATATTGAATCGTGCTCCAAGTGTCAGGTTCAAGACGGGCAAAACTGGAGGAATATTCTCTTTTTCTGCGGGGTCAAAATAGGCTTCCAAGTCGGGTTCCCCGTTCTCCCCCACACATCCTGGGGGATTGTAAGTACCTGCCGACCGGCACGGTGTGCCCGGACGCGGATTGTATTTGTTGACCTCGCCGATGACCAAAGCTGGGCCGATACCCCCGCCAATATAGGGCGAGAACCACTCATTGACGTCCCAGAACCAGTACGAAGAGAGAACAAGGCTTAGGAGTCCAATATCCACGGTGGTCCAGTCGGCATCGTCTGGTGGGTCGTCAGACGCCAGCCAGAATTGCCCGGGCATGCTCAAGTCCGCGTAATCGATGGCCAGGCCAATCTCGAAATCCTGATTTCGGCGCCACGAAAACTCCACGCCGTAGGCGAAATTCGTGGTGCCGTCCTGCCAGTTGTTGGCGTGCTCATCAAACGCCAGCCCGAGTAGAAAGGGCGGCACCATGACCGCACGGAATCGAGCGGTAGCCATGAACGAGTCGCGATCGAGCTCTGAGTCAAATCGCGCCAAATCATCCTTGTCCACGTATTGAGCGTGGGCATCAGGTGAATACGAAACCCCAATCAATGCCAGAAGAATTGCAAAACCAGATATCTTGGACACACGCACTCCAACAAAAGTCTCAGTGCGCGTAGTTTCGCAGGATGCCGAGATAAGGCAAGTGTTTAGTGGTGCTTAGTCGCGCGACATGAAGATGCGCAAAATGTACCAGAAGAGCAATGCCACCGCCGAGAAGAGAGCTAGCGACGCAGCCACGTGCTGGTTGGTGTTGTAGTGATGCAACACGTTGGATGTGTAGTAAAGGACGTAGCCAGCGGCCAGCCCAGCCATGGCCACTGAGAAGAGTAGGCCTAGCTCAAATCCAAAGAGAGAGGCCGCAACGATGAGACCGATTGCGAGGAATCCCGCGATCATGAGGCCTGACCTCAAGAAGGAGAAGTCTTTCTTGGTCGCAAAGACGCTCACGGTAAGGCCCGCAAAAACCAGCAACGTTGTGACGGCGGCAGATGGAATCACGCTTGGGTCTGAGTACGCCGATGCGATGTAGAGAATCGGCACAAAGATGATCGCCTCAGCCACCACGTAGAGAATCAGCCCCATGTACTGAAGGCCAGGGCTTGTGTCTTTATGTGCCCACCAATCCGCGAGCCAACCCACGCCCATGAAGAGTCCGAGGACGAGGAGCCAGCTCACGCTAAGCATCGTCTGTGCGATGACTTCGGCGAGGCCCGTCGCAAAAAGTGCGACTTCGATACCCACGAAAGCCAGAATGGCGAACAAAAGGTGGGCGTAAGTTTTTCGTATGAATGCGACCCGCTCGTCTGTTGATGCGGTCGATACTGAGTTCCAAACTTGAGCTTCCATGGTCTCCTCCAAAAAGAAACGGCGCAGTGTAAATATCTGCGCCGTATAATTCTATTCCCGAATAATTTAGGTCAAGTACAATCGCCTACGCTTGGCCTGCCATTCGTCTCAAGACGTAGTGCAAGATGCCGCCGTGACGGTAGTAATCGACCTCAACAGGGGTATCGATGCGGCACTGCGCCACGAACTCGGTGACTTTTCCATCCGGCGACGTGGCTTTGACCTTGATGTCTTGCAACGGCTCGACGTCGTCGGTGATCTGGATATCGAAGGTCTCGTGACCCGTCAGTCCGAGGGACTCGGTTGTGTCTGAGCCCTTGTACTGCAACGGCAGGACACCCATTCCGATGAGGTTTGAGCGGTGGATTCGCTCGTAGCTCTTCGCGATCACTGCTTTGACACCGAGCAAGAAGGTGCCTTTTGCCGCCCAGTCACGCGACGATCCCATGCCGTAGTCCACTCCGGCGAGCACGACCAACGGGATCTTATTCTTCTGATACTTCACGGCAGCGTCGTATACGAAGCAGACTTCGCCGGTCTTTGGGTCGACGTCGGAGTCGTAGGTGAGCCATGAGAACGGCCCTGCGGGCGTCTCGTTCGGTCCGAGATACGTGGTGTAACCGCCCTCGGTTCCAGGGGCGATTTGGTTTCGGATACGGATGTTCCCGAAGGTTCCGCGCGTCATCACGCGGTCGTTTCCGCGTCTGGACCCAAACGAGTTGAACATCCGTCGCTCGACGCCATGCTTCTCAAGATACTTGGCAGCTGGGCTCTCTTTGGGGATGGAGCCGGCTGGGCTGATATGGTCCGTGGTGACCGAATCACCGAGCTTGAGGAGAACGCGTGCGCCTTCGACTGGCTGAATGGCAGGCGCAGTCTTAGGCATGTTGATGAAGAACGGTGGCTCTTGCACATAGGTCGACTCAGGCGGCCATCCATACACAGCCGATTCCGCAGCTGGGATTTCCTTCCACTCCGCTGGACCTTCGAACACATGAGCGTAGCGCGTCTCAAACTGCTCGCGTGTCACCGCAGTGCCCATTTCCTGCGCGATCTCCGCGTTGGTTGGCCACACGTCTTTGAGGAAGACGTCCTTTCCGTCTTTGTCTTTGCCGATTGGGTCGCGATAGATATCGATATTGACCGACCCAGCAAGGGCATAGGCCACTACGAGCGGTGGTGACGCGAGGTAATTCACCTGTGTGTGCGGGCTCACGCGGCCTTCGAAGTTACGGTTTCCGGAGAGAACGCTAGCAGCTACCAACTCGCCGTCTTCGATGGACTTCGCGATCTCAGCTGGGAGTGGTCCGGAGTTTCCGATGCATGTGGTGCAGCCGTAGCCGACCGTGTAGAAGCCGATAGCCTCCAGGTGCTCCGTAAGGCCCGATTTATCCAGGTAGTCGGTGACCACGCGCGAACCAGGTGCCAGAGAAGTCTTGACCCATGGCTTGGCTTTGAGGCCCAGAGCGTTTGCTTTTTTGGCCACGAGACCCGCGCCGATCATGACGGCGGGGTTCGACGTGTTGGTACACGACGTGATCGCCGCGATGACTACATCACCGTCGGTGAGGTCAAACTCAGCACCAGCATACTTCGTTGGGACCGACTTTCCGTCTTTGCGCGAGAACGTCTTCTCGAGATGCAGTTGGAATTCACCCTTCATATCGGAGAGCAAAATGCGGTCCTGCGGGCGCTTGGGGCCAGCCAGGGAAGGCTGGACTTCGCCGAGGTCGAGCTCGATGCTCGAGCTGTACTCAATCTCGTAGTCGTCGTTTCTCCAGAGACCGTTGAGCTTGGTATAAGCTTCGACCTTCTCGAGCAACGCCTCGTCGCGACCTGTCAAACGCATATACTCGATGGTCTTCTCGTCTACGGGGAAGAAGCCCATGGTGGCGCCGTATTCAGGTGCCATGTTCGCGATGGTCGCACGGTCTGAAAGCGTCAATGCGCTCAGACCAGGGCCGTAGAATTCCACGAACTTGCTCACCACACCGTGCTTACGAAGCATCTGCGTGACCAAGAGGACAAGGTCGGTAGCCGTGGCACCTTCTCGAAGCTTACCGGTCAGCTTGAAGCCAACAACTTCGGGAATCAGCATGTAGCTTGGCTGACCGAGCATTGCTGCCTCGGCTTCGATACCGCCAACACCCCATCCCAAAACGCCCAAGCCGTTGATCATGGTGGTGTGTGAGTCGGTCCCGACCAATGAGTCTGGGTAGAGGACACCGTCTTTCTCAAGCACGACCGATGCCAGATACTCGAGGTTTACCTGGTGAACGATACCGGTCTCAGGTGGGACCACGCTGAAGTTATCGAAGCTTTTCTGGCCCCATTTCAGGAACTCATAGCGCTCTCGGTTGCGCTCGAATTCAAACTCCTTATTGATCTGGATGGCGCCCGGGGTTCCAAACGCATCGACCTGAACGGAGTGGTCGATCACCAGGTCTACGCGGGTCAATGGGTTGACCTTCTGGACATCACCTCCGAGGCGGTCCATCGCGCTTCTAAGCGCCGCCAAGTCAACCACAGCAGGAACACCGGTGAAATCCTGAAGGACCACGCGGCCGGGCATGAACGGGATCTCCTGCTCGCCAACATCCTTTGCGTTGTAACCGGCGAGGGCCTTGACGTGCTCGTCAAAGACCACCTTGTTGTCCAGGTTTCTGAGGCACGCCTCAAGCAAGACCTTAATTGAGTAGGGCAGGGAGTTGATATTTCCGAATTGCCCAAGTGAGTTAAGGTCATAAGCGCCGAATTCGCCGCTCGATGTCTTGATTGTTGTTTTTGCGTTGTCTTTGAGGTTGGTCATATGCTTGCTCCGTTGGTTATTGTACCGATAGTGAGTGTAATCACGGCTTTCGATAATGAAAATTGATTAAAGCTATTGGTGGTATAAAAATGATTGATGTCTGTGGTGCTCGTGTCTTGTTTCTCTTTCTTAGTTTCCTGGTTGTTTGTGGGTGCAAAAAAGAGGAGGCCCATGCCCCTAAGCCTCTGAGAGCCGCGCAAGTTCAAGACAAGGAAGTCCTTGTTGATACAGACGATCCGGTTCAGTGCGCGCCGTGTCATGGCGCCGTTTTTAAGGAATGGAGTCAATCGGTCCACAGCCGATCGCACCACTCGAAGAATGCCGTCTATCAAACGAAGCTCGCGGAAATCTCGCAAGAGAACCCAAAAGCGATCACCGAGTGTTCGACGTGTCATGCGCCTCGGGCGCCCGACGAGCCCGACTCATACATCGCGACGCAGGGAGTCTCGTGTGCGGCTTGCCATAATGTGGAAGCGGTGCACCTTGAGTCAGGCAAGGTTGGCTCCGAGGCCATCAAATGGGCTGAACCCGGAAAGTTCAGGAGTGGGCGTGACGTGATTCCTAATGCGTCACCGGTTCACAACACAGGCGATGCGCTCCCCGAAATCAAAGACGGAAAGACTCTCTGTCTCGCCTGTCACTCAGAGTTGGGAAGTCCGCACCAGGTGCCACATTGCAAGGCTTCAAAGGAATCTCCTCAGACGGCGTGCAGTACGTGTCATGTGCCGGAGGTCGACGGACCGCACGGTACGGTTTCAACGCGAAAAACCCATAAATCTCATGCGTTTTCGGTCAAGCCGTCAGTACCTGAATAAACGCAGCCGCCGCTGGATTTAGGCTTCTGTCCACGCGCCAGACTATCGCGAGCTCTCGCTTGATAGCGTCTCGTTTGGCGCGGATTCCCTTGGTGGTCTCACTCAATGCAAATCTCGATACAAACCCGGCGCCAATCCCCTGAGCCACCATTTGCTTGATGGTCTCAATGGACCGCAATTCCATGACGATTTCGGGCCGGGTGCCCTCTGCCTGAAGCCGGGTGTCGATGAGCATTCGCACGGCCGAGCCGGCTTCAAAGAGTACCAAGGGCAGGTTGTTCAGATCCTTCCATTCATAGGTCTCGCGCCCCTCGAACGAGTGTCCGGGCGGCACCACCAAGACGAGCTCGTCCTCGACCCAACGCGCCATGGTCAGTGGCTCTGGTGGCCGCTCTCCGCTCCCGAGTGTGACGATTCCAAGGTCCAATTCCCCGGAAATCACCGCGTCGATAACCCCGCTACTCGCCTGTTCTCTGACGAAGAGCTGCAAACCAGGGTGCGCCTCGTGAAACTGCGCCAAGACGGGGGGAAGTAGATAGGTTGTGGCTGTAGCACCACCCCCGACGGCTAGATTTCCAGCCTCCAAACCCCGAAGTTCTCGCAGCGCCCGTTCACCGTCTTTGAGGCGCCCGAGAGCTTCTTCCGCAAAGGGCTTGAAGACCTCTCCCGCGTGCGTGAGCGTCATGCCACGAGGTGTGCGGTCAAAAAGTGGGCCTCCCAGTTCTTCTTCGAGCTTGGAAAGTTGCGCACTTAGAGCAGGTTGCGTCAGGTGCAGGACGCTCGCTGCCCGTGTCATTTGGCCTTCGCGCGCAATCACCAAAAATGTTTGAAGCTGAGAGAGTTCCATGCCCGAACTTTGGCGTAGATACACGAATGCATCAAGTCGAGCGAAGTTCTCGAAGTCTGCAAAGACTTATGCTAGCGTGGAGAGGTATGGCTCGACTCCCGAATTAGGCGCGGCGGAGGCACCTTTGAAGTCCTTGAAATTTAGTTGGTTATCACTCGTTTTGTTTGCGCTCGCTACAACCTTGAGTTGTGGCAAGTTGGCGCTCGTCGATAGATGTTCTTCAGACGCAGAATGCGGCGAGGGCTCGCAATGCGTATCGAACTTCTGCTCGGTTCCGGACCTTTGTTTTGACGAGACGGACTGCGACCCTGGGCAGACTTGCGAAGACGGGATCTGCACCGACGGGGAAGTCCCCGAGGTCTGTGAATCCAACTCCGACTGCAACGTGGGCGAAGTTTGCCAGGACGGTGAGTGCGTGGAGCGTCCGGAATGTGAGGATGATGCTGAATGTCCGCCAAACACGAGCTGCATCGAGGGAGTCTGTACGCCAGAGTGTGAAGAAGACCTGGATTGCCCGGAGAATGAGGCGTGTATTGACGGTGTTTGCTTCAACAACTGCGAGTGTTCCGAGGACTCTGAGTGTCCGAGCGGAACGTGTGATGGGTGTGAGTGCGTTGAAGCGGTGTGTGAGGAGAATGCCGATTGCCCGGGGACCGCACTATGTGTGGACGGTCAATGTGTTCCGGTTCAGTGTACCGAGGACGCAGACTGTCTCGACCCTCGCCTGATCTGCGTTGAGAACGTCTGCCAGCCCGATGTGGAATGCCGCGAGGACATCGATTGCCCAGCCGGATTTAGCTGCATTGCAAACGCCTGTATCCCTCAGAACCAATGCATGTCCGACGACCAGTGCCCCGAAGGTTTCGCGTGCGAAAACGGTCAGTGCTTCCCAGTTCCAACCGAATGCGCAGACGGCAGACCTTGCCCAGAAGGTTTCATCTGCACAGACGCAGGTGTGTGTGAGTTTGCGGGCGAGTGTGTGGTGGACGCCGAGTGTGGCCCACGCGGCCGTTGTGTAGACTTTGAATGCGAAATTCTGGAGTGTATCCAAGACACGGATTGTGGCCCGGGTGGTCGCTGTGACGACAACCAATGTGTGTTCGAAGGTTGCGAAACCGACCAGGATTGCGGCCCATTTGAGCAGTGCGTGAACAACGCTTGTATCCCCGCCCCAATGTGCATGACCGACAATCAATGCCCGGCCGACCAATTCTGCTTGAACGGAATGTGTACACCTCGCATGCCCGACTGCTTCTCAGACATCGACTGCCCGCCAAACTCCTCGTGCGTTCAGGGAATCTGCGTGGACAATCCTGAGTGTCAGGTAAACTCCGATTGTTTGCCTGGAGAGCGTTGCGCCAACGGCGCGTGTGTTCCCGATGGCGGATGTCAGGTGGACCTCGATTGTGGGCCTGCTGAAATCTGCCTCAACGGCGCTTGTTATTTCGTGGGTGATTGCCGCTCAGACTCTGAGTGTGCGCCAAACGAAACCTGTGTTCAATTCCGTTGCGAGGCGAACTTCCAATGTCAGGACGACTTGTGCCCCGAGGGTTGGAGCTGCGTGAACGACCGCTGCGAGCCGCCTTCGCAATGCCTGAGCGATATCAATTGCCCACCATCACAACGATGCGTCAACGGCATCTGCACCACCCCGCCACCACAATGCCAGGTTAATGGTGATTGCTCGGGTGGCGAGGTCTGTGTGGACGGTCAGTGCGTCTTCACTGGCAATTGCGTCAACGACGCGGATTGTGGCGCCGGAGAGGTCTGCGTCAACAACTTCTGTGCGCCTCAGAATGGTTGTAGCCGTGACTCGGATTGTCCGGCAAACCAAGAGTGTGAGCCGATTTCGAGGCAATGCCAGCCCGCAGTAGAGTGCGCGGACTCCTCAGATTGCCAGCCAGGGTTCACGTGCCTGAATGACCGCTGTGTGGACTTCAGACAATGCACAGTGGACTCGGATTGTCCGGTGGGTGCGGTTTGTAACGGCTTCTTCTGCCAACCCGCACCCGAGTGTTCTTTGGACCAAGACTGTGGCCCAGGCGAGCGGTGTGACCTCAATAACTGCGTTCCAACCGCATGCATGACCTCGGCAGAGTGTCCGCCCGCATGGATGTGCGCTGCCGGACGCTGCACGCCACCACTTGTCTGTCAGAGCAACTCGGACTGCCCACTTCCAGGCATGGTCTGCCAGAACAATACTTGCATGGTTCCAAACGGTTGCCAGAGCAATGCAGATTGTGGAGGCTTCCTCCAGTGTATTGCAGGGGCGTGTGTGCCACTGCCACCAGGTAATTGTTCCACCGACGTCGATTGTCCAAACGACCAGATTTGTGAGTTCGGATTCTGTTTGCCGTTTACCCCCGAGTGCCGCGTGAACTCGGATTGTGGACAGGGTGAGCGCTGCCTTAACTACCAGTGTCAGTTCGTCGGTGAATGCTCCACGGACTCTGATTGCGACCCTGGCGAGTCTTGCATCAACGACGTCTGTTTCCCGGCGCCACCACAGTGTATGAGCGATTTAGACTGCCCAGACGGAAGACCTTGCATTAACGGTCAGTGTCAACCCGACCCGAATCAATGTCAGGTAGATGCCGACTGTCCAAATGGCGCGTGCGTCAACGGTCAATGTGTCCAGCTTGGGTGTCAATCTGATGCTGATTGCGCAGCAAATGAATCTTGCGTCAATGGCGTGTGTGAGCCCGCTGGCCCGCAACAGTGCACGTCCGTCGCCGATTGCGACCCCGGTGAGGAATGCCTCTTCGGCCTTTGTCAAACAGCTCCGCAATGTCGCCAAGATGCCGACTGCAACATGGGCGAAGAATGCGATATCTTCTCGGGAACCTGCATTGTACCCGTGTCGTGCTCCTCAACATTCGATTGTCCGAACGGCTTCTCGTGTATCGGAGACCAGTGTCAGCGAGTAACCGGCTGTCAGTCGGATGCAAACTGCCCGCCTACCACCGAGTGCCGAAACAATGTTTGTCTCGTGGCTGCTGAATGTACTCAAGACGCCGAATGTCCGGCGGACCAACGTTGTGATTTCGGCTACTGCCAGCCCTTTGTGTGTCAGAGTGATGCGGAGTGCCGAAACGGATTTGATTGCCAGGCTGGCCGCTGTATTCCGGGCCCGTATTGCCAGAACGACTCCGAATGCCCGGCACCGAGCACCTGTGTGAACGCTCGCTGCCTCAACGCCGGTGGTTGTACGAGCGATGCCAGCTGCCCTCCCGGTCAATCGTGTTATGCAGGAGCATGCTTCAGCATCCCTGCACCGGTTTGCAGCCGTGACACGGATTGTCCGGCCGGCGAAGAGTGCAATTTCGGATTCTGCGAGAATCCTCAGCCTTCGTCGTGCGTCTTAAATGCTGACTGCCGAGTGGGTGAGCTCTGTATCGCAGGGACATGCCAACGCGGCGTTGAGTGTTTGGATTCGGCGGATTGCCCGTTTCCGCAAGAGTGCCAGAACCAGTCTTGCGTCGATCCTTGAGTTTTACGGATTTCTAATGAGCTTCAATCTATTCGATGGGACCGAGTCCTACATCGCAAGCCCTGAGCTTCGCGATGCCGTCAACGTGTCTGTGGCCCTAAAGCGTCCGCTCCTGATTCGTGGTGAGCCGGGCACTGGAAAGACCCTTTTGGCTAGAGCCGTAGCCGATGCCCTGAAAATGCCGCTCTTGAAGTGGCATATCAAATCAACCACAAAAGCTCAGGAAGGCCTCTACGTCTACGACACCGTGCAACGCCTGAACGACAGTCGTTTTGGTGACGGAGATGTCAGCGATATCGGGCGCTACATTAAGTTGGGGCCGCTCGGCGAAGCGTTCGCGAGCCCGGAGCGTGTGGTCCTCCTGATTGACGAGGTCGACAAGGCAGACCTTGAGTTCCCGAACGATTTGCTTCGCGAAATAGACGAGATGAGCTTTTACGTGCGTGAGACCAATGAGACGATCGAGGCCAAACACCGGCCCGTGGTTATCATCACCTCAAACGCCGAGAAAGAGCTGCCTGACGCTTTCTTAAGGCGCTGTGTGTTCCATTATATCGAGTTCCCGTCACAGGAGCTGATGCGCCAAATCGTCGACGTGCACTTCCCCAAGATCGAAGACGAACTCTTGGCCCAGGTGCTCCTCAAGTTCTATTGGTTGCGAGAACAGCCGGACGTCCGAAAGAAGCCGTCTACCAGTGAGTTGGTAGATTGGCTCTCTGCCCTGCAACGCGCGGGCTTGAGCCAAGACATGGTGCGAAACTCCTTCCCTTTCTTGGGCGTCCTCCTCAAGAAAGAGGCTGACCTGAAGGCGATTCAGAAGCGGGTCTGAGTGTTTGTCGAGTTCTTCTATCATCTGCGCGAACGGGGGATTCCGGTCTCGCTTCAAGAGTTCTTGACCTTACTTGAGGCCCTTGAGGGCGGGCTCGCCGAAGACTCCCTAAGTCATTTCTACGGGGTTGCGCGGAGTATTCTGGTCAAGAAGCCCGAGCTCTATGACCGATGGGACCTCGCATTCGCCGAGTTCTTCGAAGATGCCACGGTGGATTGGGCTGCTCTCGATGCGGATATCCATCAGGAACTTCTCGACTGGCTTGAGGACCCGATTGCGTTTCGTGGCTTGACCGAAGAAGAACGGGCGCTCTTGGAGCATTTGGATTTAGATGAGCTTCGGAGAAGATTTGAAGAGCGTCTCAAAGAGCAAGACGAGCGTCACGACGGCGGCAATAGGTGGGTAGGTACGGGCGGAACAAGTCCGTTTGGTCATTCGGGCTACAATCCGGCAGGGATTCGTGTGGGCGTCAAAGGTGGCAATCGCTCAGCTGTTCAGGTGGCCACCGAGCGACGCTTTAAGAACCTTCGAAACGACCTTGTTCTAGACGTGCGGCAGTTCGGTACGGCGCTAAAGCGCCTGCGTATTCTGACAAAAGACGGGCGCGAAGAAGAGCTGGATCTGGACGAAACTATCGACGAAACAGCGCGAAACTTTGGCGAAATCGAGCTCGTTTTCACCGTACCTAGAAAGAATGAGGTCAAACTCCTGCTTCTCATGGATGTGGGCGGTTCAATGACACCTTATTCGCAGCTCACGTCGTTGTTGTTTTCAGCCGCGCATCAGGCGTCTCATTTTAAGCATTTCGAGAGCTACTATTTTCATAATTGCCCCTACGGCACGCTTTATACCGATATCGCACGTCGTGAAGCGATCAAGACCTCCGAAGTCCTCAAGAAGGTAGACAGCACCTGGCGCTGCATCATCGTTGGCGATGCCGCGATGGCGCCTTACGAGCTCATGGATTCGAATGGGGCAATTGACTACTACTTCTCGCGCCAAGGCGGGGACTTGGACCCTGGCATCATCTGGCTCAAGCGAATTGCGGAAAAAATTCCGAGGACTGTTTGGTTAAACCCCGACGAGCCCCGCTATTGGGCTAGCTATTATACGGTCAGGGTGATTGCGAATATCTTCAAGATGTTCCCGCTGACTTTGGAGGGTTTGGATGACGCCGTTATTGAGCTGAGGCGTAGAGTTTGAGCTGAATCTAGTGAGTCTGGATAGACTTCATACGTGAGTCGATGGCTGCCGGCGACATCTTGTTTCCCGTCTTTTTCTCGACTTCTTCCGCCGCCCTCTCTAGCTCGGACGAGCTTAAAGGCGCGTTGAGTTCGTCTTCGGAGATTTCACGTCCCTCAGCCTTTGCCGCCGATTTCCGTGCTTGGACAATCTGCGCTGCGACTTGAAAGAGTTCCTCGTCGATTCTAAAGAGCCCGCCAGCGGGTGAGTACTCAGCCCCACAAGCCGCTGAACCGCCCATCACAGACACGCCCTCGCGACTCTTGATTTTGTAGGTTCCGGCGCCCGGGTGATAGCCTTGGGCATGCCCCGCGTTCAGATTGCCGGACCAGAGAACCTTGTCATCCATAGAGAGAATCTGGACCGGATTTTGGTCAAAATACGAGAAGACCCAGAGTTGTTCGCTAGTGGTGGTGATGAAATTGGTTTCGATTCCGGTTCCTTCATGGCCACCGGAAAAGTGATGTTGTGCGTATCCTTGGAAATTGTAGGGTGCCACGAGCGCCGAGATTTCATCGTCAGACTCGATATGAACATACACGCCGCTCAACCTCAGATTCTTGACCCCTTGCGAGGCGAGTTTGCCTTCCCAGATCTTCTCGCCGGTATCGATATTCTTCACACGTACTTTGGTGTCTCGGCCGTAGTTAATCAGGTTGAGGTCGTTGTGGCCTTCCGTGGTCAAGCCGACATAGGTTCTGAAAATCTTGCCAGATACACGTCCGTCCATCGAAGGAACGTGAAACCCCTGGTCGTAGTAGACTTGAACGGAGACCGCGCCAGTCGACTGAATATCGAGCATATGGCTGTTCAGGGCCCCAAGGTCCGTGTTGTTGAGCACCAATCTCTCGCCCGCTTTAACCTTGGCGCGTTTGATCTCTTTGTCGGCGGAAAGGTTACTGATAGTGACTTCGGTGTCTTGCCAGGCCCAGACAATCAGTTGGTTGTCCGCTCCGAAGACGCTCGATGGCAACTCGGTGAGGAAGCGTTTCGCGGTGAAGCTTCCGTTGATATCTCGGACGTAATAGCCGACCGCGGTGCATGAAGACGGTGTGCCAACTAGGATGGACGCCTTTTTGTCGGCCAAGAAGGCGAAGACACCTTGGCCCGTTGGAACGTTATGCGATTGTCCTTCACCGACCCTTCCCTCCCAAATGGTGCGGTTTTCAGCGAGAGACACGATCCTTACGTCCGTGTCCTTTTCGTAGCCGTGAACGATGGCTTCTCCCGCGGTGTAGAAGTAGGTGGTGTAGAGCAGTTTGTTTTGAGCGAGATCGGTGAGCTTGGTCTCGTTCGGTGGTTCTACGGAGGCGAGCTGCACCGAAGGATCGGCAAATGCGCTATGCGAGAAGAGAAGGGCGAGTGCGAGGCAGATTGGGCGTTTCACGATAACTCCTTGAAGTTGTTGATACGTGGTGAAACGTGGCCCCCTCGAGATGGATCTAAGTTTTTACGGCTGATTTTGAATCGGATTGCACAATGATCCTGGCGCTCCTCTGGAACGTCACGTACGCCCACGCCCATTCGAAGAGCACCGCCATGCGATTCCTGAAGTCCACCAGGAAGATGAGGTGGATGAAGAGCCAGGCCATCCAGGCGAGCCAACCACTGAGCTTCAAGGGGCCGGAGAGCGCCACGGCCCGCGAGCGTCCGATTGTCGCCATCATGCCTTTATCTAAATACTGAAAAGCTTCGGGCTCTTTGCCTTCAAGGCGCCGAACGATTTGCTCGGCGACGTGCGCGCCTGCTTGAGTCGCAGCCGGCGCTAGTGCCGGAACTTCTTCGCCGTCTTTGCTCGTCGCTTTGGCCAGATCTCCGATAACAAAGATCTCCGGGGCCTCCTCCAAACTGAAGTCCGGCCTCACCGGGACTCGTCCCGAGCGGTCCAACTCTACACCGAGCTTCTTCGCGAGCGGCGCTCCTCCAACTCCAGCGGCCCAGACCACGGTCTTTGCCTTGATGAGATGTCCATCGGAAGTCGTCACGCTCGTGGCGTCAATGTCTTTGACCATGGTGTTTAGAACCACCTCAACGCCTAGGTCTTCGAGCTGTTTCTGCGCCGACTTTGAGAGTTCGGCAGGGAAGGCGCCGAGGACACGGTCCGAGCCTTCGATGAGTACGACTCGAGCCGACTTGGGATCGAAATTCCGAAAGTTCGAGCGCATGGTACGCGTGGCGATTTCCTTGAGTGCTCCGGCCATCTCAACGCCGGTTGGTCCTCCGCCGATTACCACAAACGTCAGATACTCGGTCCGTTCGTTCTCGTCGGTCACGAGCTCGGCGTTTTCATAGGCTTTGAGCACTCTTTCTCGAATTTCGAACGCGTCTGAGAGCTCTTTGAGGCCCGGTGCGAACTTCCGCCATTCGTCATGCCCAAAGTACGAGTTGGCCGCGCCTGCTGCGACGATCAGCGTGTCATAGGCGATCGAGCCCTTTGAGTGCTTGACGCATTTGGTCTCGCGGTCGATGTCCTCAACGTCAGCCAGCAATACGGTGGCGTTCTTCTGTTTGCGCAAGACCTTTCGGATTGGGGCGGCGATATCGGGTGCACTCAACGCAGCTGTTGCAACCTGATAAAGCAATGGCTGGAAGAGGTGATGATTCTGTTTGTCTATGATCGTCACTTTCACCGGAGCACTCTTCAAGCTCTTAGCAGCGCTCAAGCCCGCAAACCCCGCTCCAATGATGACCACGTGATGTTCCGCCATGAAATCCTCCTCTAAGCTCTCATCGCATTAGAGAGACGGAGGGAGCAAGGGATTCTTTTTGAGTCAGAGTGCTGAAACGAAGCTCAGGAGAAGCTCTCGTTCTTCGGCGTCCATGGTCTTGAAGCGATCCCGCGAAGTCTCGGCTTCCCCGCCATGCCATAGAATGGCCTCTTCTATGGTGCGTGCTCGTCCGTCGTGCAGAAAAGCCGTGTCTGGAACCACGGTCTGCGTCAAGCCAATCCCCCAGAGAGGGGTGGTGCGCCATTCGTAGCCGTCTGCTAGTCCGTCGGCGCGGTAGTCGGCCAGCCCCTCTCCCATGTCATGGAGCAGCATGTCGGTAAAAGGAGCGAATTCTTGAAAGGCTAGGAACTCTCTATCAGAGGCCCCGGTCGTCATTGAGGTCAAGTGACATGCATTGCACTGCGCCTCACGGAAAAGTTCGAAACCCGCCTCAGGATAGTCGCGACGTGCTGGTACGGCCAAGGACTCAGCGTAAAACGCCGCTGCAAGAAGTGTCTCCTCGCTGATTTCGACATTTCCCAATTCATCTGGGAAGCCTGGAGCTCCCACTCCCATATCATTGCGGTACGCCTCAGCACTCTGTTGCACGAGATTCGGTTGGTTTGCTTTCCAGCCAAATCTCCCCAGCGAAAGTTGCCCTGACGCGAGGTCTTGGACTTGGTTCACTCGTCCAGAAATACCATCTCCGTCTCGGTCATCCGGGTCTTCGTTGCGCCGGATCTCTTCTTCACTAAGTGCTTCCAAGAGACCAAGACCGAATACCGGTGGAGGTTGACGAAGCGAGACGACGATGTCTCTGACCTCCACTCCATCTTTGAGTATTCGAACTTCAGGCCTCCTTAGCGAATATTGTGTCCCATCAGGGTAAGAGCCGGGAACCTCTACCCACGTTACGTCTACCTGAGCCTCGGCCTCAGTGCCGAGGATTGCGAAATCCTGCACCTGTGAACCCAGTCCTGGAACTGGCTGACCGTCGAGGGTAGACACACGAGCCAGCAAATGAGACCGAAGCGAAGGGTGCCCGGCGACCGGAACTCCGCGCCCGTTACGGAGGTGGCAGCCGTTGCAGCTGGTGTTGTTGTACGTGGGCCCAAGCCCCGGATTGATGACTGAAGGGGCACTCACAAACTTCTCTTCGAAAGCACGGTCGCCTTTTCGGTGCAAAAGGTCTTCGTCTTCACTCAGACCCGGCGCGGGCATCATGAATGCGTACGAGGTGGGCTCCCAAATTGTCGTGTCACCACCGGCAGGAGGAAGCTCTATTCGAAAGTCCTCCCCTGAGCAGGCGGTGATACCTACGAGACTAGTTACCAGAAATGAGCGGATTGATATCGCTTTCAAAACTGACACGAACGGTGTTGATGGCATCTACTGCCTCCTGGATTTTTGCACGACCATTGTCATTCAAGATGGCGTCTTTGAAGGGGGCGGGGATCGCATCAATCGCTGCAATTGCTGCGTCGAACTCCGCCAACACTCTGGTGTTTAGTTCGGCATCTTGCTCTTGAACCCAGTCAGCTAGTCCTACACCGGATTTTGAGCCCGTCGAAAAGTCGCCAAGATAGGCCTCTTTCGCACCAGCGATGTTGTTTCTGAAGTCAGCTAAAGAATTTGCGCTAAAAGGGCTTTCAACGAGGGTCACATCACGCTCGTCAAACGGGTCTGCGATCTTTCCATTTGCGACTTCGTCAAGAATCACCACGATTCCTGAGGCAATCTCCTGAGCAGCGGCGGCCCTCGATGGATATACCGTGTTGCCTTCTTCTCCTGCGCTTGTGAACACGGTCTTGTAGGCTGAATCGCCTTCGGTCCAACTGCCGAGCAATGCGGAGGTGTTGACTTTTAGGTCAGCCGTAGCGGCACTCAGGTATTGAGCTTCGCGTTCGGTAAACTCCGCATCGGCATCACCATTCTCACCGAATAGGAAGAATTCAATGGTGTGGAATCCCTTGCTCTCTGGTGAGAGTGAATCAAAGAAGGTCTGATTGAGCTCTTGGTTGCTTGCAAGCACGCCGTTGATATCCGTGAGGTTGACCGGCCACGAATCGAGTGCGGGGTCATATCCGTTAGAATCTACGGGGCCAAAGAGCGAAGATTCGCTCTGCTCCCACGGTGTGCGGGTTGCCCGCCAAGCGTCCTGGGCAGCGCTCAGATTGGTATCGGTTGGGTCAGCCACAAGTGCTTCGACGGCTGAAACAAGGGCTGCAGCATTGCTGTCGAGCATTTCGTACTTAGGAACGATGACGTTTTCCGCATATCCTTGAACGATGGTGGGATCGTCGAAGGAGTTGTCGACAACGCCTGAATCATCCTCCGAGCAAGAGATCGCGACCAAAGAAATTCCAAATCCTAATAGTAGATGTTTCACTGTGTTCTCCTTCAAAATTAGTAGTGAAAGCCTGTTGTAAGAAATACCTCGGTCTGGTCCCTTAAGCTTGAGTCGCCAAACCAGCGATATCGTGTGGTCAGGCGAGCCATGACCGAGTTGTCGTAGTCTGCTCCGACACCAGCACTGGCGACGTAGCGCTCGAACCTAGGTGGGTCAAACACCCCTTCGGCCACCCGAAACATGGTGTCGTAATATTCGAATCTGAGATGCGGCTCTAATCGCCACTTGGTGTCGAACCCATGCAAGAGGTCAACCCCTAGCTCGCCCCACGCAAGGATCGCCTGTTCCGCGACTTCGGAGCGAAGTACGTTAAGGAAGTTGCTTAGATTTCGATTACGGGCCGAGATTACATCCGCATTTTCAAGATTTCCCCAGAGTAGGAGCCCCTTTGCGCGGGCGGGGCCGAGCTCAAGACTGAAGTGCGCGTCAAGGATCAAGAGGCCAGCCGACACGTAGCCACATGGGGCGACTCGAGCTTCCTCTGGGTCGTTGCAATCTTTGGCAAGGTCAGGTTTAGGGCGGTTCTTGGCCGTGTCTCCGTAGTAGGCGGATACGCCCGCCTTGAGACCATCAATTGGCACGAAGTCGAGGCGTAGCACACCGGCAAGGCCGCGAGCGCGGATGAACTCAAACCTAGTCTGGTGGCCGGTACTGACCCAACCCTGCGAACTAAAACCCGTGGAGTCAAGTCCGTTGATGACTTGAGCGGTGGCTTCCAGCCAGTTCCACTTGAGCCGAACATCGGCACCCATCTCATCCCAAACCGCAGGTAGAATGGTGGTTTCGGACTCGGGTCGCCCCGATGCTATGAGGTCACCCGGCCGATAGTGGTAGGATAGTAGACCGACGGCGGTATAGAACCTACCAACGCGGACACGGACCAAATCTGAGAAAGTCCGGCTCAGATAGAATTCTTCCAGGATAACTTCGCCACCTTTTTCGATCTCTTGCTCGTACTCGCCAAACTCTTCGTACTCCAATTCAAGTGCCGATCCGGTGCCGCCATGCTCAAACTCGATCTCCGCTTCAAACTCGAAATCTGCGGGCAACTCCATCTCGGCTTTGAGAACGAAGCGAGTGGAATCAAAAACGAGTCGAGAATCCCTCCAAGCACCGCCCTCCCGAGTTTGGTCTTCGCCGTAGTTTAACCATCCAAAACTAAGTTCTCCATAGCCTGAGAATTCTAGTTCGGGGTCCTCAACTACTTGCGCTTTTTCTTTTTCCTGTGCTTGGGCTGATGGCGCCAGCACCGTCAAGATGAAAAATACTAGGATTGGAGCTCGTTTCATGAGCACTCCTGCTCTCAAGACAGGCTCTCTCTAACTCCCTTCTCTCGGATTGTAAATGAAAATGATAATGATTTTCATTTTCGATTGCGGCTAACACACTCCATTCACTGCTTTCGTCGAAATTGTTATTCCTCGGGATTCTGAGCGACGCAGGCTCTGAGGATGGGTAGCCGTGCTCGATCCTTTTCCAGTTGAGAGTCTTCTTTGAAGGCTAAGTACTTGGAGATTTTGAGGACTGTGAATGTCCTCCCGTCGAGATTGAGATTCTTGCTAAACGGCAGAAGGTCTTGATAGTCAAGGCCACCTTCAATGGTTCCAAGGACATCCAGCGGGCCCAAGTCGGTACTCAGCAGTTGGTGTCCTTCTGAGGCGAGGTGGCTGATACTGGGCACCTGTCGTCGTTCACCATGTCCACGGTAGTAGGCGTTCAACGACTCCAGTGCGCCGAGCAAACGGTCAAGATTATCAGGAGTGCGAGAGTGTACGATATCTAAGTCAAACGTGGTCACAGGTGCACCCTGAATCACGGCTGATAACGCCCCCACAACGATGAAGTCGACATCTCGATCCGCCAATACTTCGAGTATGCCTAAAAAGTCAGCGGTTCTCATTGGCACGTCGAAGCTTTTCTATTGACTCAAGGTAGTTTTGGAGAGTCTTGAGGCGCTCGGTTGGAGTCAGAGTTTGGAACCAAGCGATTAACGTCAGGTCAACACCTGCGGCGTCTACGGCGGAAGGATTATCGGTTGGTGGTGGTTCTTCTGTCATGAATTCAAACCTGGCGACATCACTCAACTACTCTAGCCGGAAGTGAAGTTCATAACCAGTTCGTTAGAGTCATGTTCGCAAGGTGAGCGGCATCGGTGCCCGATTGTTGGCCGGGAGCCCAAACCCGTCGTCCAGAGGAACGCCGGCGAGTCTGCCGACCTCGGCGAGCACGTCGGCGGTGTGCCAGATGCTCAGGTGGCGGCCGTAGTTTAGGCCCGATTCCACGTCGTTGCCGGTCCGCGTTTGGCCACCGATGAAGACGCCACTGCGGTTTCTCGGGTCCACCAGCGGCGCGTTAACCCATCGGCCACGGGCGAGGCGGTCTCCACCTCCGATGAGCACGTGGATCTTGTTGCGCGTGTCGTGCTGCCCCGTACCTACCTCACCGGTAAGGACGATGATCGTGTTGTCTAGAAGTGTTCCGCCATCCACATCTGGCGTGAGATCGAGCATCTGCGCAAAGCCGACGATCTTCTCGACGTACCACTCGACCCAGCCTTCGTAGGCGAGTCGCGCGCGTTCCTGATCTTCGTGGCCTGTGCCGTGATGCGCCACGTTATGATGGAAATCAGTGCTCCATGGGTTGCCGCTTTGGATATTTCCGTTCGCGTCTCGCCACTGCCATCCGTCCACGCCTTCGCCCAGGCCGAGCACCGCAACTCTGTGGGTATCGGCTTGGAATACGAGGCGAATCATATCCAGATAGTGGTCAACCATCATGCTGAAGGCCGGGCTCTGCTCTGGACGCTCGGGAATCTGGTCTTCGGTGAGTTCGACCGTCGTGCGCTGCATAAGTCGTTGGCCAAGGTCCGTGAATGCCTGGCGGTACGACTCAATTTTTGCGCGCTCGGTGCCTGAGACCTGAGCCATCATGCGATCTGTGTCGCGTTGCATGTGTTCAAAGAGCTTTTCACGAAGTGCGGCTCGCCCGGGTTGTGGCGGTGCCGCGGCTTCGCGAATAGGTCCAATGATGGCGTCATACGCGTCTTGAGGTCTGAAAAACTGGTCCAGAACCCGCGCGTTATCGTCGAAGCAAAGAGGATGCGTTTGGCGGCCCCAAGAGCGATAGTTTGCGCTTACGCGCAGCACCTGGGCTGAGTGGTGTTGAGCGATGACGTGGTCGAGTGACGGTCCCATGGGCTCAGGGAAATGCGCACCAAGTTGGTCAGAGCCGTGCTCGTCCCAACACACCGAGGCCGTGAACATGTCGGAATACGAGACATCGTGGGCATTACCCCAGAGTGTTCCGCGAGCTCCATCGATGAAAACACATTGGTCTTTGATGGCCTCTAGGCCTTGAAGGGGCTGCGGGATCGTGAAGTCGAACTCAGAGCCTGTGAATTCTCGCCCGAAGTCGAAGTCGCGCCCCCAACCGTGCTGAAGGCCAACAAGGAGCACTCGTAGTGGTGCTTCGGCCGTTTGTCCCATGGCTACTTTTGACCCGAAAAGACTTGCTGCAAGGCCGCTCGCGCCCACACCTTTGAGGAATGTTCGTCTTGAAATACTCATTGTGCTTCCTCCAGTTTGCGCGCGCTAAAGCTAGGGCTAAGGACAAGTGCTTCGAGCACCGCATGGATATCTCCGTCAGCTTCTGCAAAGGCTTGGTAGAGCGCTTCTCGCTCGGAGAGTTTTGGTGCGTCACCCAGTGCGTAGGTGAAGAAGTTGTCAGCGATACAGGACCGGAGCGCCTCGGAGCCCGTCAAGCTCTCAAGGAATGTGACGCTATTGGTATACGTGAGGACCTCTTGGCCCATGGCGAGCTCTCCGCTTGCGTCGATGACGACGTTGCCCTTCTCGACTTCGCGGTAGCGACCGACACCGTCCCAGTTTTCATAGCCGAAGCCGGCTGGGTCGATGATTCGGTGACATGAGACGCACTCGGGTTGAGAGCTGTGCCTGACCGTCAGCACCTCGCGTGATGTGGCGGTCGCGTCGTCGAAGTCTTCGGGTACGTCTTCGGACTCTGAGATGTCTGCGGGCGGCGCTCCGAGGTGAATGCAGAGCAGTTGCTCAAGCGTGAACACACCACGTTTGACAATGCCCGTATCCCCTTCGCCTGAGTGAACGCTCAGGAATGCGGGGTGTGAGAGAATTCCTCGTCTTTCGGAGGGATCCATGGCCACGACTTCGTATTCTCCGCCCTGCGTTACAGGTACTCCAAAGAAGGTAGCGCCGTACTCGTTGACGTGGAAATTGTTGACCGAGAAGGGGTCGAGCAGCGTCGCGTTTGGCTGAGAGAAAATTTGTCTAAGGTCGCGTCTTACGCCTTCAACCAGCGCTTCTCTGGCTTCGGGGGTTAGGCCGAGCGAGGCCTCTTTAGTCTTGGTGAAAATCGCTTCGAGCTTGAGATAGTCCACGAAGAACTCAGCGAGCGCGTCTGCGACCCTTGGGTCCTCGAGCATGCGAGTCGTTTGAGCGCGTAAAATCTCGGAATCACCGAGTTGGTTGTTGGCCGCAAGTTCCCAAAGTTCCTGGTCGGGCGGGGCGTTCCACAACGTGTAAGAGAGCGCGCTCGCGAGCTCGAATTGCGTCAGCACTCGCGCCTCTCCATCCACCTCACCTAGCTCTGTGCGAAAGAGGGTATTTGGTGAGGCGAGTAGCGCGTGAATGAGGAACTCAGCTTGTTCGGCTCGGCTAGCCACATTTGCCAGCTCCGCCCGCGTATTCAAGAGGTCGTCGCGTTCTTCGGATTGAAGCGGCCGGCGCCATAGCTTGGGGCCGATTTCGTCTACGACCTCGGCAAAACAGGTATCATTCGAAGCTTCCACACATTCGCTGACCACCGGCGTGCCTTGAACGGCAGCCTGGGCCAGGCGTTGCATCGAGGCATAAAGACTGTCGATATTGACGGTGTTGATGCGCAAGATAGACGGATTATTGTTGAGTCCGATCGTCGGAATATCGTCTCCAAAGCTAGGAAGATCTTCGGCTTCAAAGACATCACCAAGCGCGTGTCGGACCGTGTTTTCGAACTGGACGGGGGTCAGTCGTCGCAGGTGTGATTCCGTGAGTTCGCTCCCCAGATTTGGGTTGTTGGACCCGGGCGTGTTGTTGTTCTGACCCGGGTTTTGGGTCCCTGGGGGAGTTATACTTGGTCCATCTGCATTGATCGCGAGTTCACCGTCACAGCCAGTGAACGCCGCAAAGAGCAGGGCAACAAAGATTCGGCCTTTTGTCACGGTCCTCTCCGAAAGCATTGATTTATCGAGCTAAATGGGAGTATAGCGCCAGATGTTTGACGAGTCACGCACTATTAGGGCGAGTGACCAAGAAACCCAATATCACGGACCAAAATGCGCCTTCATAAAGTCAGTACATTCGCACTACTCCTCGTTGCCGGGGCGATTGCTTCTTCGTGCGGTAGCGACGAAAAAAAGTCGTCTACGCCCTACGTTGAGCCCGAAGGTGATCTGGGAACACCCGATACGGGAACCGGTCTGAATAACATCGCCCCCCTTTTGGAATGCGGCCAAGCAGTGTGCGAGCTGAGCTGCGAGGTATTGGCTGACCCCAATTTCTGTTGGCAGCGTGCCGTGCGCGAGGTCTACGCGTGTATGGAAGGCGTCACCAAAGGCACTATGGCCCAGACAGATCTTTGCGTGGTGGGCAGCGTGGAAATAGCGTTCAGCCAGAGTCTAGTCGCCGATACGATCATCGACAAAGAAGACTGGGATTTTGAGATCATCACGGGGGATGTATGTGCCCGCGTTCAAGACACCGAAAACGCGTTTCAACTCGATACGCGCTTTGGAACCGTTCGCGCGGAGTTTACCGATTCTGACTACACGGTGACCTGCGAAAACGGCGAAGTTTGGCGCTATGAGGGCGAAGTCACAGACTTGTTGCAATGCCGAGATGAGAGTGATTCGCTACCTCTGCCGGGCGTAATCACATTTACGAGTGGGCCCGAGTTTGGGTTTGGCCTTTCCCCTGCAGACGGCAATCTATTTCAGTGTACGTTTGAAGAATGACGGTGAAAGCCAAAAAAAGGGAGATGGATCAATGGTTAAGAAAATTCTAGGTGCGATTGTTGCGGTTGTGATTCTGGTTGCGGCTTTAGCCTATACGCAACCACGTGAAGTTGAAGTCACACGAGAGATTCAGATCACCGCGCCACCCGAAGCGGTGTATCCGCATGTGGCGCAATTCGAACTCTCGCAAAAGTGGTCGCCCTGGGCCGATCGTGACCCGGCTGCAAAATATGTCTTTGAGGGTGCGCCCGGCCAGCCTGGCGCATCGATGACCTGGAAAAGTGATAAGCCCGATGTGGGCAACGGAAAACAGACAATCACCGAGGTTCGTCCCCCCGAATTTGTGGAGACCAATCTTCAGTTTGAGGGGCAATCGGATGCGGTCGCTTGGTTCGAAATCACTCATGTAGAGGGTGGGTCGAAGGTGCTCTGGGGATTAAAAGTGGATATGGGCAATTCACCGATTGGCCGATGGATGGGGCTCATGATGGACGGATGGATTGGAAAGGATTATGAGCAGGGACTGTCGAAGTTGAAGTCCCTTGTTGAGGAGAAGGCATGAAACCGTTTCGACTTGCTCTTGAATGGTTCCTAAATCCAGACCACGTCCCATTTTTGGTGGGTCAAGAACTCGGTTGGTTCAAAGAGGTTGGACTCGACCTTGAACTGATCGAGCCACACGAACACTTGGATGCCGCAGAGATGATGGCTCGAGGTGAGATCGAGGCTGCGATTACCGAGCCTCTGCATCTGGTTCACGATGTGGCCGAAGGCCAAGACCAAGTTGGGTTTGCGCGCTTCCTTCATACCAACGGGGGCGTGATGTACTTCAAGGGTAAGGGAATTGAACGGCCGAGGGATTTGCTCGGCAAGAGACTTCAATACCCAGGAGCGCCGGGCCCCGGTGGTAGGGCAATAGCTCAGACCATGATCGAGGCCGACGGCGGTAGCGTGTCTGGCGAGGTCATCGTTCCGGTGAACAACAGCTTTTATCACACCAATGCGTTGGCCGAAGACAAGGCTGACGCTGCCACGCTGGTATTCTACAACTTTGAAGTGATCGAGGCGCGTCATCGCGGATTTGCGGCTGACTTCTTCGCGCTCAAAGATTGGGGCGTGCCAGACTTCTGCCAACTGATCCTCATCACGTCGAGCCAACTTTTGGAGTCCGACGAAGAGTCGTACAGGTCGCTCGTTAAAGTGTTGAGACGTGCGGTAGATTTGGTCAAACAAGAGCCTCGAAAAGCTCAAGAGATCTACAACGCACGCGCCGGTGTAGACGCCTCCGATGAACTTGGACGCGCCATTTACGATGCGACGACGGCGTGTTTCACGCATGATTTCTCCATGAGTGACGACTACTACAAAGAGCTCGAAGCCTGGATGGTTCGCACCGCGCAAGCACCCACGGCTGGGCACACCTACTGGACCAATCGACTCGCCTTTTAGGGCATTGGGGGCCGCATGGGACACTGGCTGGGCGAAACAGCCGTCAACCAGGTGTACGAGCTGACGCAAGACAACACCTGGTTTAAGTGGATGAGCGAGGAAGATAGCCAACATGAGCGCGGCGAGGCACTCCATGCGTTGGGCTCTCCCTATCAGTTCATCCCGCTCTACGACGACCATCTTTCGATGTGCAAAGAACGGGTCTCACGGTCTACTCCACTGGCGTTCACCGGGGAAGTCGCAGTCTTTGATTCGACTCATGATCGGTTGGGCTCGTGGTGGTTTGATCCCGTGTTTCCAGGCGTGATCTGGTTTGCGCCGATCCTAGAGATACCGGCCATCTTGTGGATTCCGGTGGAGCCCACCCAAGCCGGCATCGACAAGGCCATTCAGGCCTGGGTACCCACCAAACCGTACATCAACGAACTCCCAAACAAGGCTCGATTTTATATAGGTCGTACCGACCGAATGAACATGACCGTCGACCAAATCGTCGATGATCTGGCGGCGAATCCGGCGCTGAGCACCCACCGTTGGGGCTCGGAGTTTGATTGGGACCCATGGCCAGAAAATACGCGCGAATGGACTGAGCTTGAGCGGAGCTCGGCCATGCGAGAGTACTGGGCCATGCGGCCGGGGCGCATAGAGAAATGCTCGTTTCGAAGCGCGATTTCTGGAAGCGTGATTTCGGTAGAGCTGCATGCGCCCGATGTTGTGTTTGAAGTGAACTACGCGCCCGTCAATTCCACGCACATCGACGCCTTGAATCGAGCGACGAAGACCCAGCTCCCGCTCGATCTTCCCGTGGATATTTTGGCGGTGCTCATCGGCTTTAGATCCATGAATCTGGGAGCTATCCAAGAGTGGATGGAGCTCGACCCCGTCTTGCATCTGAACGAAGGCATCATGATTCTGCGTACGCTCTACGACGACCGAGCGGATTTCGAGAGGTATCTCACCGGCGTAGTGAGCTCAGCTTCTCAAGAGGCGCGTCAGATGATCTACGAGGTGGCGTTTGAGTCCATGCTCGACGTTTTTCTCTACGAGGCCTGGGAGCGAGAGCCTAGTCCGGAGCTGCGGGCAAGACTTTCCGAGCGATTCCTGGCGGGGAATATATGAAGTATCTATTGCCCCAATCGAAGACCCAACACGACGTAGAAAGCGCCTGTTTCACCGTGGGTTTCATGCGCGGATACACCTATCCGGTGAGTAACCACGAAGACTTCGAACGTGTCTGGTACAAAGGTGATATTTCGGTGATTTACCGGTCTGTTCCAACCTTTGGCGGGGCGATTATCACGTTCACGGAAGAGGACGAGGACACCGAGGCGCTCAAGGTCCTGCTTGGCGTCTACTCATTCGAGGAGGTGGTCAAACAGATGGATTTTGTGGAGGACCGCGAACTTCCCAGAGAGCTTTCGCGTTTCAGCCTCTTGGGCTGGTCTTTGCGTACTCAAGACATCTACACAGGCCCGCTCTACGCGCATTGGTCAAGGGCGCTCAACTCCGAAGAAACACAAATCAAGGTGGCCGCGCTCAAAGCCGCATCACTGCTCTACTTCGTGCCTGGAGTTGAGGAAGACGTTGAAACGCTTCAAGAGGACCCTGTGTTCGGAAATTTGGCCACTCAGGTCTTCCGCCAAATTCAGGACAGAAAGCAGCCATTCTACCACCCGACACGGAACATCGATGTCCTCCTCGGGCGCGCTCACGACGGCATGGCGCGTGGCGACTGGGCCTTCGCGCTCGAGAGTGCGCAGGCCGCGCTCTTGGAAAACGAATATCTTCTGGAGGCACGAAAGATTCAGGCCGAGGCCTTTGGGCAACTCGAAGACCATTGGGCAGCTTGGTTTGCCATGGAGTACACGCTCGCCAATACCTACGAGGACGCTTTCGTTGAGGAAAAACCCGAGATGATTGCCTTCCTAGAGAAGGAGCGTGCGCTCGCGCTGGAAGGCCAAGACGTGACTCAGGCTGCCCGAAATGTTGCACTCTCCTTGCTTCGCACCGGGCTCTACGAGGCTCAGTCCTTGGAGTCGCTCTTTGAACACGATCCCGATTGGCGTGCGCGCTGGCTCTTCGTCTTCAAGCTCTACGGGTTGAGGGACTCCTTTGAGCCCGTTATTGAGCTCGAGCCGGACTCGGTGGTTTTGTTGCCGTTTAAGGGCGAGTTGCTTTGGAGAGCCGGGGACGAGGAGGCGGCATTTGAGACGTGGAATCAGTGGCTCGATGCTGTAGAGGACTGGGTTTTACAGCCGGGCTCTTTCGATGAGTTTGCCTACGAATGGTACGATTACGCGATGTTTGGCCCGCCGACTCTGGGTAGAGTTTTCTCGGCTCTAGCCCATGAGCTAAGTGGTGATTGGCCGAGGTTGGAGAGACTCGTAGAGCTTTGGTTCAAGGACGAGCCTGACTTCTACTTGCCTCATTTGCACCTAGGCCTCTGTCATACGTTTCAGGACCGGCCAGACGAGGCCATCGAGTCCTACACCCGTGCAATCGATCTCTACCATTCGGCTGGCATGGAGTCTTTTGGTGACTCCCCGATTTCTACAGCCTACTTCAATCGTGCGTGCGAACTTGGAAAAAAGGGGCTTTTGGAAAGCACTGTGTTCGCAGACCTGGAGGAGGCCGTGGCCCTTTCACGGAGATACGCGCAGATGGCCGTCGAGGACGATTATATGAAGCCTGTGATGGACGACCCACGCTTTGAACGGGCCATTCGACTGGGGCTAGCGAGGGCGGCTGAGCACGACCAAATCCTCCACTAGGCTTGCTTAAAGAATCGAATCAGGTCGCGCACGTTTCCTACAAATTCCGTGTCTTCATGCAGTCGTTTGTAAGCCTTCTCAGACTCTCTTTTTGAGGCGATCACGGCGTTGTCGAGCTCGGAGAGTTGGGTTTCGATTCGGTCCAAACGGTTGTCTAAATCATTGATCCAGGACGTGGGGTCGAGGCGATTGAGGGGTTCGACCGTGGCCTCTATCACCAAGAGGTCTTCCTTGAGCGTTTGAACGTCGTCGCGCGGAAAGCGTGCGTCGTGTCGCATATCACTGAGTGTGTCGGCGATATGAGCATAGAGGCGGGCGAGTGGTTGAACGAATGTGAGCAGAATGGCGGCAACACTTGCGAACCAGCCTAGCGGTGTGAATCCAAAATACGCCAGAGCCGCAAATCCCACCGCGCTAAAGAGGTGTAGCCCGATGGCAATCGAGCGGGCCTTGGATGATATTTTTTGCGCTGCAACATAGTCAGATTTCTTGGGCTCGAGCCCGCGTTCGGTCGAGAGTTTGTGGTTTCGCAATACATCTTCGGCGCTGAAGTGAATTCGCCAGGGGATGGTGGTCACCCCAAGTAGCCACCAAAAGCCCGCCACACCAAAGAGCCAATCCATCCATTCGCCCGTGGGGATTTGAAGCCATTTCAGAATTCCAAAGACGGCCAAGATGAAGGTTGTGAAAAGACTTGCGCTGAGCAAGGTCGAGGCAGAAGGGAAAGGTGATCGTCGCATATTGACTCCGTTCAAACGATTGGAACGTTGTCATTTCAAGGAGCGTGCCGCGCCCTAATCACCCTAAATGCTTTGCAATTCCTCTATCGCGACTCGCTGAACTGGAGTGAGTAGGCTCAAAACGAACACTGAATGTGCACAAAACGTCTAGTAGGTTGATCCTAGAGCTCGTACGACACGCCCACGGCTACAAAAGGTATCGAGCCTCTAATCTTGCCTGGAATGGCGTTCGGATTGGTCGGTTCTCGCTCGAGCAAGAGGGTGGCACCAAAAGCGATATCCGTTGAGACTCCCGAACCAAATTTCCAGCCAGCTCCCAAGGTCCCGGAGACGCGATCGGCGTCCGGCAGAGTAGGGCTCAGGGTCGCCGCAGGCGCAGGAGATGGGTCCCACGCAAAGCCAGCACGAGTGCTGAGACGTTCTTCGAGAAGCCGCAAATGATAGCCGCCACGGAAGGACCAGGTATCCTGCCACAGCCTTGGCTCCAACACGTCGGGAGTATCCGGATTCTCAAAGTTGATTCCAAAAGTCTCAAATGAAGACCATCCGAATCTCTCAACATCCAGCATGAACTCGTGGTTTTGATGCCGCCACGACACACCAATCGCAAGGCGAGAAGGAAGGCCGAGCATGGTGGACACATTTTGGTCTTGAGCGCGCCCTGAGAGCTCGGGCGGAACGTCTCGGAAATCAGCCGAGCCTTCAAAATTTAGGTCCTTGGGGCTTCGATAATGAGCCCCGAGCGTCACCCCTTTCCATGTCACCGCGCCATTCGCCTGCCACGCCACACCGCTCGCCTCCCCAGCCAGCTCCACCTCGCCCTCATTTTCCACGGCATCGATTTTCCGAGTCAGTCCGACCGTACTTGCCAAAAGACGTGGCCCGCCTCCGAGGCTGAGTTCCACGTCTGCGACGCGGGTCTGGACAACCGGATTGAGGTTGAGCTCCCAAACCCGAAGTTGAATGGAGGTGATTTCAAAACGCCCAGGCCACGTGTTGGGCCAAGTCACGCCGGAACCAAAGGGCACACCCGCATAGATGCTCATACCCGCCCGAAACGCCTCGAAATCATGGATATAGCTAAGCTTAAGGGTCGGTGGGGTACCCGGAGGTGACTCGGTTTTGGTAAGAGCCTCTCCGTCGTGTTCTAAAGATGAAAATAGGAAACTTGCGCCTAGCTGGGCTCGAAAACCAGGACTTAACGCGAGCAGAGCAGGATTGAAGTAGGCGAGATCCGGGGAGTCCTTGGACGCGGTATGCGCGCTCGCGTTGCCGGATGCAGCGGCACCCTGTTCGGCCAAAGCAAAGCCCGCCGCTTTGGCTTGGCCAGCGAGCAAGATCGTCATCAAAGGCGCAAACTTGAGCATTTGGGAATTTGTGCAAATCAAAGGTGTTTCCGGATTAGATGCACCCCAACCTTAATGATTTTGAGCCGTTGGTCTACGTTGATTCCGAAAGATGTTCAGAGAATCCATGCATCACAAAGAGATGGGCGAGCGCCTGAGAATATCGGTAGATGTACCACGGGAGCTTCGGGCGGAAGTCGTGGATTGCGGCAAGAGTAGCCCGCCCACCCAAGACTTCTCGGAACTCGAGGCGCCCCTTGGGGTTCGGATGAGCAAGCAGACCTCCTCGAATCCAAAACACCTGACGGTCTTCGGCGCTGATCTCGGCGAGCTCGAGTTCGAGGAGTGGCCGTGTGATGCCTTTGACGTAGAAGCAGGTCATTCGGTCCTGAACCTTGACCCGCATTAAGGGAGCCAGAAAGTCCGGGAGCCAGCGGGCGTATTCTTCGGCCACCCACGTTGCGTGCTTGCCTTGAGGCAAAGGGAGCCTCTGCGCCGAGCGAACCGTACTCTCCTCGGCATTTCGCGAGCCTTTCTTGTCAAACGCGACTGGGTTCTTGGACTTCTGGAACTCGAACTCCACGGCCTCGCGCATGCTGATTTCAAACGGGGTAGGTTCGAGGCCAGCCATCTCCAATAAGCGGCTATCTTCCGCGACCATGCTGTGTTGAAGGCTTTCGATGAGTGGTGCCACGAGCTCCAACGGGGCTTCGGTGAACGTAGAAACCCAGCCGGATGAAATTCGCGGGGAGTCAAAGGGCACATCCATCATCAGGCGTTTGACCCCCATGATTCGCGCTGTTTCAGCCATCATGCCTTTGTAGGTCATGAGCTCCCTTCCACCGATGTCAAAGACCTGGTTCTTGGTTTGTTCGGGGTTTTCGAGGCAGAACTTCAAGAGATGAACCACGTCTTGGAGCGCGATCGGCTGCGTGTTCATCCGCGTCCATGCTGGACAAAGCATGACCGGGAGCTTTTTGACCAGTCGCACCACGATGGCCGTTGACGAGCCGTTGGGACCCACAATCAAGCCGGCACGCAGCGATGTGACTGGAGTTCCATAAGCGGCGAGCGCAATCTCGACCTCGTGGCGGCTCTCTAGATGCCGCGAAACGCCAGTTCCTTTGGGTAAGATACCGCCCAAATACACAATGTGTTGAACCCCATTTGCGAGCGCACCACGTGCGAAATTGTCGGCGCAGATAAGGTCCATGTCCTCAAAGTCACCTTGTGTAAGGCGCGCGCTCGGCAACATGGAGTGGACTAGATAGACCGCGATATCTGCCCCTTTGAGCGCCTCTTGAGTCTGTGCTCTCGAGAATAGGTCGCAGGCGCGCCATTCCACGCCACCGTCTGATTCCTGGCTTCGCCTTGAGAGGCCGATGATCTCGAAGGAGTCGGCCAGTGCTGCAATCAAGGCTTGCCCGATAAATCCGCGACCCCCAGCGATGACGACTTTCTTTTTGGAATTCATAGTGATGCTAATACGCACCCAGCCCCGCTTTTACAAGTGAACGAGTTGGGGTAGTTCATAGAGATGCAAGACGTACAAAAAAGTGTCGGAGTCATTCTTGGGAGCGCGTTTTACGAAGGGCTTGAGGGAGAGCTCATTCCGATCAACGTGCAGACGTCGTTCGGCAATGTGCTCCTTTTCCAACGAGAGAGGGTCTCAGGGCCACCTGCTTACGTTTTGTTTCGTCACGGGGTGCCACACAGCACTTTGCCTCATCAAATCAACTACAGGGCGAATGCGGCGGCTCTGGCGCAGCTTGGCGTGGGCGCCTTGCTTGTGACGAGCTCCGTTGGGGTCTTGGATTCCAAGATTCCGATCAACACGCCGCTCGTCATTGATGACCTCTTGATGCCCGAAAATCGCCTTCCGGACGGGAGTGCGTGCACGATGTTTGTAGAACCAGGTCAAGGCGGTCATCTAGTGCTCGAGGAAGGTATCGTCTCTCACGAACTCAGCGGTTTTTGCGCCTCACTCATCAATGAGAAGACCGGACACGAGGCGCATCGTGTGGTGTTTGGATACGTAGGTGGACCCAGGACCAAGACGCCCGCGGAAAACCGAATGTGGGCGCTTTGGGGGGCACAAGTGAACTCCATGTCGGTAGGGCCGGAGCTTGTACTCGCGAACGAACTCCAGATTCCATGCGCCGGACTGGTCGTGGGTCATAAATACTCTCATCCCGATATCCCAAACCCTGATTCCGAAGGGGTCGAGGCATCGTTGGTCGCGGCACGTCAGGTCTTTAAGGACATCGTGTTCGAGTTCATGGACAACGCGTATCCGGTTCAGTACAAGAACTCCATCTACACGTTCTGAGTGTTCATGAGTTTTGACCCTGAACAATGGCTTCGAGACCACTTGGGTGGTCCCGTTGACCGAATCGACCCTCTCTCTGGGGGACTCGTAAATCAGGTCTTCAAGGTGGTGTGTCCGGACCGGGTGCTGGTTTTGAAACATGCCGCCCCACATCTTGCGACCAACCCGGAGATTGATCTCCCAATTTCGCGCATGGACGTTGAAGTGGAGGCCTTGAAGATATTGGGGGAATTGGAATTGCCCAACGGTGTGCATTGGCCAGAAGTCCTAGTCCATGACCGCCCTCAGAGCACCTTCCTCATGAGTTTTGTACAAGGCCGTGGCCTTGCCGAAATTCTCGCGGACGAAGATTATGTGAGCCGATTGAAGGGTCATGGGCGAACTCTCGGCGGTTGGCTCGGCACGCTGCATGCCAGGTCGTCGGTCTCGGAGCGCCGAGAAGAATTTGCGGGGCGCATTGACAACACTGCTATCCAAAAGGTGCGCTCGGAGGTTCAGTATCGAGGACTGGCTGCCATGCTGGACGATCCTCGGTTTGATGAGCCCGCGGAGTGGGTAGCGTCGCGGTTTTCGGGGTGTGCAGGCGAGTGCATGATTTTGGGCGATCTTTGGCCCGCGTCACTGCTTCTGAACGGTGATTCGTGGGGAGTCATTGACCTTGAGTTTGCTCACTGGGGCTTTCCAGAACAGGACCTTGCTCATCTCTTGGCGCACCTTCGGATGTGGGCTCTTTGCTCCGAGAATTCGGCCCCCGTCGAGGAGTTTGCAGCTGAACTCACTGATGCCTACTTCGAAGTCTTTAGCTGGCAGGCCGAGAACTTCAAGGCCGCCAATATACATTTTGGGTTTGAGATTTTGGCTCGCGCTATCGGACCTTTTCGAAGTGGATATCTTTTTGAAAATGCGTCATTAGCGGATATCAAAACCGCAAAGGCGATGGCAGAAAGAGCCATTGTCGAGGGCATCGGATGTTTCAAAGTCTCCTAGGTATTCTCGTGTTCCCAGTCTTGGCTTGGGTCTTGGGCTCGCGCTCGAAGCAGGTCTCTTGGCGCCTGGCCCTGGGCGCACTCGGCCTTCAGATTGGGCTCGCCATCCTCTTCGTGTTCACTCCAGGGCTCAGGGACCTCTTGGCTGCGTTGAACTCGGTAGTTCTTACGCTCGACCAGTCCACCACAAAGGCTGCAGGCTTCATGTTCGGCTACCTCGCTGGCGCGGCGCTTCCGTTCGAGGAAATAAGCCCGGGAGGCTCGTTTATCGTGGCATTTCGGGTCTTGCCGCTCATCATGGTCGTGAGTGCGATTTCGGCGGTTCTCTTTCATTGGGGAGTCTTGCAACGGGTCGTGGCGGGCTTTGCGTGGCTGCTCAAACGCGTGATGGGTATCAGTGGCCCACTTGGTTTTTCCGCGTCTTCCACGCTCTTTCTTGGAATCATCGAGGCACCACTTATTGTGAAGCCCTACCTTCAAAAAATGAGATCGTCGGAACTCTTGGCCCTGATGACTTGCGCGATGGCAACGGTGGCTGGGACAGTGATGGTGCTTTATGCCTCCGTGCTCGAGCCCGTGTTGCCGAACGCAATGGGCCATATCCTTGTGGCTTCCGCAGTGAGTATTCCCGCAGCATTGCTCATGGCACACCTCCATTTGCCCGGCGAAATTGGTGCGGAGTCCGAAGAAAAAATGGAGATCAAGGTTGAGTCTCAGAGCACCATGGACGCACTCATGCGTGGAACGCGCGAAGGGCTCGAAATGTGCCTCCAGATCGCGGCGACAATCATCGTGCTTTTCGCCTTGGTTCATTTCTTCAACGCAGGTCTGGGACTACTTCCGGGGGAGTTGACGCTCGAGAGAATGGTGGCCTGGGTGTTTGCGCCAATCGTGTGGTTGATGGGCATTCCGGCCAAGGAAGTCATGGTCGCGGCTGAGCTCATGGGGACCAAGACCGTACTCAATGAGTTCGTGGCGTATCTGAACTTCGCATCAACTTCGGGCGCCGGGCTGAGTGAGACGAGCCGCGTCATCATGGTCTACGCGATGTGCGGTTTTGCTAACCTCGGAAGTCTGGGCATCTTGGTGGGTGGGTTGGACGCCATTATCCCAGAGAGGCGTAAGGAAGTCGCCGCCCTCAGCTTCAGAGCCATCCTCACCGGCACGCTCGCCACGTGTTCGACGGGCGCCCTCATAGGCGTGCTGGCTCACGCCGGACTCGTGAGCCTCTGAGCCCAAGACGAACTTATCGTTCGTAGACGCCGAAGGCAGTTGTGATGTTCAACGTGGTATCGAACTTGGCGGATGAGGTCTGTTCGGTGTTGCCCCGCACTCCCACCCGAAAATTTCCGGAGTTGAGCAGGTCTTGTACTTCCTGGCGGTTCACATTTTCGTCCAAGGTCATCGTAATTGGCCCAACGTTGGTCGCGGAGCTGGCGGTCGCAATCGTGTAGCCCGAAACCGAATCATCGGCCGCGAAGAACACCTCAAACTCCTGAGGCCATAGGTCTGCGAAGGTCGCTACATCATCTTTCGTTTCGCTGATCTCAATACTGACTTCTTCCACTCGAATCTCTCGTGGCGAGTCACCAAATGTGCGGTCCACTTCGTTCAGGAACGCCCCGTATGGATTAGAAGACTCGGTTGAGATATTCTTGCGGTCTTCGAGTCGCTCAGAAACCACATCACCTTCTTTGAGGTTTAGTTTTACGGATACTTGGCCAGACGTGAAAAGGGCTTCATCATCGCCGCAGCTGGTTGAAAAAAGGGCTAGGCTTGAGAGAACCAGCAAGGTCAACAATTTCATACAGGACTCCTAATTTGGAATCCTCAATTCTAAAGCAAAGAATTTCTTTGGAAATGACAAAAACGAATTCCGGAAAAGTTCAATGGCGCCGATTGCTAAGATAAGTCGAGAACAGGTCCTCAGCTTGAGGCTATGGACGAGTTTTAGCCGTGCATCAGAAGGGTTGGGCACTCTTCGCTCTCATTCTGATCATGGGCTCTCCACCATTGAGAAACGACCGGCCAAAGCGTTGTGGAGGCCTTTCTTGAAACCACAGCACCCACGTGGCCCCCGTTGATCTCAAGAAGCGTCTTGTCTTCGGAACTCACGACCTCGTTCAAAACTGCGGCAGACTCGGCGGGCACAATATTGTCGTGCTTAAAGACAATGTTCAAAAGGGGGCATTGAATCTGGGCCAATTCTACCGCCCGGCCGCGTACGTGATACTCGCCGCGAATCAGCTGATTCTGCCTGTAGAGCGTGTTGATATAGGTCAGGAAGGCTTGCCCTGGGAAACTCACATTATCGTTACCCCAGGTTTCGATCGCGAAGAAACCATCCAGAAACTCATCGTCCTCGGCTTTCTCCCACATATAGGCCAGTTTGGAGAGCGTCATGGTTGGGCGAAGCAGGTGAAACCCAAACTGCATCAGCGGCCAAGGTACGTTTCCAAACGCCGCGACGAGAGCCTCCAAGTCAAGAGGCACTTCACGGCTAAACACGCTCAGGAGGCCTTCGTCCTCAAAGGATACCGGAGCCGCAAGATTGGTGAGGGTAAGGATGTGTTCAGGGTTCAAAGCCGCATGAATGGTGGTCATCAGGCCACCAAGACAATATCCAAGGATGTGGATTTTGGGGTGCCCAGATACCTGACAAGCCTTGCGTATCGCACGCCCAATATAGTCTTGTACGAATGTCTCAAACTCCAGATATCGGTCTTCTCGTCCCGGAGTTCCCCAGTCGATGATGAAGACATCATGCCCCTGTTCCACCAGATACTCGGCAAAGCTCTTACCTGGGATAAGGTCGAGCACGTAGTGACGGTTGATGAGCGAAGGCACCAGAAGTACGGGAGTTCCGGTCGACGACTCAGATCTGTATCGAAGCAGGCGCCACTTATTCTCGGAGAATATGACGTCAGCTGGAGTTTGGCCGACAGGAACCTTTTCATCAACGAGCTTGCGCTTGATATTTAATATTCGAGAGATCATCGTCTACTCACTTATAGAGCTCAGAAATGCGAGGACCAAACTCCTGATAGACCAGGTTGCGTTTGACCTTTAGTGTCGGTGTAAGGAATCCGTTCTCAACACTCAGTGGCTCCTCGAAAACCAAAAAGTCTTTTATCGTCTCATGCTTCGCTAGCTCGCCGTTTACCGCTTCAATTCTAGGTTTTAAGAAGCTTTTGATTTCGTCCGGTGACGCGCTCTTGCCGAGCTTCTTTTCGATCGCTTCTGGGTGGACCCAGACACCGGCTGTCAAATATTTCTCTGCGTCACCAAAGACCACGAGTTGAGCAATAAAGGGGTCATCATTAAATTTTACTTCTATGTTACCAGGGGCAATGTTTTTACCTCCAGCAGTGACAATGATTTCCTTCTTTCGTCCTATGATCTGCAGAAATCCGTCGTCGGTGAATCTGCCAAGATCTCCGGTCTTGAGCCAGCCGTCCTGAGTAAAAGCGTCTCGGGTCGCGCTCGGATCCTTGTGGTAGCCGCCAAAGATGGATTCGCCACGGGCGAGTATCTCGGAGTCTTCCCCAAGTCTGATCTCAACGGAGGGGAGGGGCTTTCCAACGGTATCGAAACGGAATGCATCCGGACGGTTCAATGTCAGAGTTGGGCTCGCTTCGGTAAGTCCATAGCCTTCGATAATGAGGAGCCCGCACTCGTGGAAGAATTCTTTGACTTCGCGTTTGAGGCCGGCACCACCTGAGAGACAGAACTTCAACCTGCCCCCGCTGATTTCTGCCAACTTCTTTGAGCGTGATTTCGCGTCTCGTTCGGTACTGGCGAGTTGGGCTAGCTTCTCGAAATACCTGGGTACGCTCATGAAGACATTGGGTCGAACTTCAGGGAGTCGAGTTAAGACTGTAGCTGGGTCTGAAAGGTAAGACGTAAAGCCCAACGAATTCCCCAAGCATGCTTCGCCAAAACCAAAGATATGACTCATCGGAAGCCAGAGAAGATCCACCGAATTTTCGTCGATCAGAGAGGCATTCGATTGAAGCCAGTCGCGCCCGTTGACGCCGATATTGCGGTGCGTGAGCGGAACGCCTTTTGGCGGCCCTGTAGTTCCCGAGGTGTAAAGCATCACACCGGCTTGGTCCAAAGAGACCTTTTCCATGGTCTGGAAGAATGCATCCGGTCGTTCTGCGATGAGCGCCTGCCCTAGTCTTATCGCATCCTCCCAAACCACAATCCGGGCGCTGAGTTCGGTGACGCTTGGGCATCGTAGGTTTTTGGCTCGTAGGTTGGCCGCCAATTGGCCAAGATCTACGGTGTCGAACAACACAACCTTCTCAACCCTGCCAAGGTCGTCCCACGCGCCGACAACCCGTTCTAAGAGCTCGGCTGAGTCCACAAAGAGCACCCGTGTGTCGCTATGGTCGACGATGTAGCCGATCTGCTCATCGGTACTCGAAGGGTAGATGGGAACCATCACGCCGCCAACCGCTTGGATTCCAAGGGCCGCGGAAATCCATTCAACCCGGTTATTCGCTAGGATTGCAGATCGTTCGCCGGGTTTAACGCCGCTCTCTTGACCGAGTCCAAGCATCAGGTAGGTGCCGATAGCCTGAATCTGTTCGGCAAAGGCTTGCCAAGTCACAGCGCGCCAGTCCTTGCCGTCTGGCACCATAAACCTCGGGCGGGCACGCCTCTCTGGCAGGCTATCGAATACGGCTCGTGGTGCGATTCTAAGGTCGAGATAGGGCGTAATGTCCATGATTACTCACCGCGTGCTTCGAGTTTCTCCTCAAGGTCGAGAATACGGCTTTGAAGCTGGTTGAGCGCGTGGAGGGTACGCTCCTGATCGGTGCGCGTTGGAAGGCCCATCATGGACCACCACTGAGACATGAACTTCTCGGTTTGTGCTTTGGTCTTCATGGAGCCATTGAGCATGTCTCCGGAAGCCTTTAGTACGGCAGGGTTTCGAATCACCTCTTCGAGGTATTTGGCCGTTGTTGCTTCCCACTGATCGAATCCTTTTTTCCACATTTGCCACATCATAAAGTCTCCTTTGCTTTTGGTCATAAAGGACCATAATGAGTTTCATGTTGCACTGCAACATGAATCAAAAACCTAATCGTCTAAACTCGCTAGCTCTTGAGAAATCTAGGTCGGTTTCGCCATCTTCGCTGGCCGCGCGAACCACCTCTCCAAAACATTCGAAAAGCCATGAGACCTGCACCCTGCTTGTGGATGCTCCGACAGCCGGTTGCACCTGCACGAGTGTCTTGACCTGAAGGACATCGGTAAACTCGATCGAGTCCAGCCAGACCTCGCCGGTCTCAGCAACCACCGAGGTATAGGTATCGCGACCCGCATACGGCAGTCCTCGAAACTGGCCATTGACGACCTCACCGACTGATATCCACTCATCACCATTTTCGAGCGGAAATGGGTAGAGGAGCAGCGGCTCGGTGTAGCGCATCTGGGTCAAGGTGTTGCTCTCGGGATCGCTGCTTACGAACCCGTGCAAAAAGAGTCCGTTGTCTGAGTGTGAATAAACTCCGAGTTCCACACCACGAGGGTCAAGAGGTGTTGTGAATTGGGCGCCTGGAAACTCAGACTCGAACCACGTTCCTTCCACGGTCTGAGCCTGAACTTGTAGCTCTCGGTCACTTTGCGAGACTCCTCTAAAGTCCCAAACCCGCGCTCCTGAAGCGTCGCGCAATCCGTTGAGATCGAGCTCAACGGTCGTACCAGGGGCGTTAACCACAAAATTCGCTGGTACTCCAAATCCGGGTGCTAGCTCATCGGCATCAATCCTCCCGTCAAGGTTGGGGAGGCACTCGGGCGTTGCAGGGGCATCCCCATCCCACGGCGCGATAGACACCGGTGGGGTCACATTGTCCGCACATCCTGAGAGCAAGAGAATCAAGAGTAAGTATCGCATCAGAATTGTGTCCAAAGTTGGAGTCTAAGCAGTTGAGCTTCGCTCGCCTCAAGGCCTCGGTTCGGGTTGTTCATCCCAGAAAGTGGCATCAAGATCGCGTAGTCAAGCGCCGCCGAAAAAGCCGTGCCTTCCCATTTGAGCGATGGATTGAGCTCGATTCCAAGCGGCGCTTCTTGTCCCGGCGTGGACGCGGCATTCAGCGCCTGGGAGTAAATGCCAGCGAGCTCGAACCGAAAATTACCTTGGCCGACCTGACCGAAGACGAAGTCTACGTGAGGCCGCACATAAGCGGCATCCGTTACCGTACCGATGATCTCCCGAAAGAGGATCTGGTCGACACGGTAGTCCGGATGAAACTTGAAATTATTGACCGCGTTGTCCGAAGGCAGACGCGACTGAGGACCATCTAGATCGCCTGGCTCAGCGGGAGAATCAAAAGGTCCAGGATTGACTCCGAACCCCGGTGCACCATCTCCACTTGCGATGCCCGCATCCACCCCAAAGCTCGCCCACCACTCCTTTCTGCCAAACTCGGTTTGGAGCGCAGCACCCCATTGATTCGTCGTCAGCGGTTCGGGGTAGATGACTCCCGGAAGAAGAGATGCATCCTCAATTTCTCCACCGACGTATACAGCCTCAAGCTCCACGCGGCCCCACGCAGAATCGAAGCGCAACCACATATCGGTGGCCCACGCGCTAAGATTCCGAGGTACGACCGGGGTTTCGGTGCTCGTCGTGTTGGGCAGATACCAACTCGGTGTGTCTGCGGTCTGCCAACGATACGAAAACGTCAGTCCGTAGTTGAAGGTAGCTCTCTCGGCATTCCTCCGCCGCTCCAAGGTTTGGGGAGTGTCGTAGTTCAAGAATGCGAATGTGAGCGCTTTGACGTCGTCTGAGGGCTCAATGTCTACATACCGCTGCTGGCGCTGCTCCACCCATGGTCCCACGTAACCAATATCATAGGCAGCGGCCAGGATATGGCCTCCGATCGGGGTGATAAACGCGATGCGGTCCGCAGCATCTCCGGAGTCGCACTCAAGGCAGTCTCCCGCGTTGGCCAAAATCCCTAACCCCCAATGGGCTCCCATGCGTCCCACGCTCAAGAGACCGAACGGTGTCAAGACTTCGGCCCAGGCACGTTTGACGCTCAGTAGCGTTGGGTCTTGAGTTGTGGTGGTTTGGGGCGGTCCGGATGGGGTCGAGCCAAGCGAGAGGTTATCGATCACGTCTAAACGTGCCTTAACGGCCACGTCTCCGAGCGGCGAGTAGATCGAGATATCGGTCCTGAGCCTCATGTCAGAGGTGGTTAGAGTTTGGCCACCTGATAGCGGCACCGGATAGAGTGGGAGCCCCGACGGCGTCAGCCCATGGTCGAGGTCCAAATTGTTCAAGACTTCGCCTCGCCAACGAAAATATCCGTCAACTTCAACACGCTCTTGGGCGTGAAGGATATCGTACCCAAGGGTTGAGAGGCTTGGGGCCTGCTCCGCTGCGGCGGCGCCCGTGAAAGTTAGCACGACCATAGCGGCACTAAGGCGGCTCAGCTTCATGGGGCCTCCGGTGCAAGCAAGAATTCAAGCAGGTCTCGGGTCGACTGCTTTGCCGCTTCGATCATCGGAAAGTGGCCACATTGTGGATAGATGACGAGCTCGGCGTTCGGCAGGTCCCGTGCCAGTCGCTCTCCGAACTCAAGCCGCGTTACAGCATCGTTCTCGCCCCAGAGCAAAAGAGTGGGTTGTTCGATAGTCTTGTATTGGTGCTGCCAATCCTCATAGGTCTGACCGCGCACGGCCTCAAGGGCAGCCGCGGTCACGCCAGGAATGGCGAGGTCAGTCTCCACCGTGTCCACGAGCTCTTGGGTCACATACCTTGGGTCGTAGAACGCTCCTGCAATCTTGTCCTGCGGGCGCTCTCGATACCAGAGGGCAAACATCATATCGCCGAGGAATGGCGCGCGCGCCCACTGAAAAAATGTTGGGAGCTGTTCGTAATAGACCCAGGCGTCGTAGAGGGCGAGCTTGTCCACCTTTTCGGGCTCTTGGAGGGCTAACTTAAGTGCCACTGAAGCTCCCCACGAGTGTGCGACGACCTCAAAAGTCTGAGCGCCCACATGTTCCATGAGCGCGTTCACAATGCGGGCCTGTGCCGCCGGTGAGTAGTCGCCAGGGGCTCGGTCGCTATAGCCAAAACCCTTGAGATCGAGTGCAATCACACGGCGGTGCTTTGCGAGTGGCCCAATCACGGTGTTCCAGGCGTCCAATGAAGAGGCGAACCCGTGAATCAGCACCACGGCCGGGCCTTCCCCTGCCTCCAGATAATGAATCCGCGACCCCTCGAGCTCCACGTAATGTGTGACCCCGACATCCTTTTTGCCGCTCGGAGGAGCGTCGGGGATCGGGCCGTTATGAAAACTCAAACAACCTTGCAGAAGTCCCGCCAAGACTAAGAGATGAATGGAGTGGGCGAGTTTCAAGGGGCGATCCTCCGGATCTCGGAGGGGCTCGAGAACTCGATATCGCTTTCATTGTCTGACGACCGAACGGTGCCCACCGTGCCAAAACACTCCGAAACCCAGACATATTGCCGCGTGGTGGTGGTGACGAAGCCCACAACCCTCTCCAGATCAACGCGAAGCCTGGTCACAGGGAAGTCAGCGAAAGGCGTTTTGAGAATGCCTTGGCCTGCCTCACGCGTGACGTAGGTTTCGTCGTAGAGGGAGAATACCCCAAGCGCCGTGCCACTGACAGATGACTCAGTTTCCCACTGTGAACCTTCCTCGATTGGAAACTTCAAAACTTCAACAGGTGGGTCGTACTCAAGTTTGGTCTGTGTGAAGCCTTCTTCTGGAGAGGCCACTCCTAAGAGTTCGAGCCCTGTCTCACTGCTCTTGAAGATTCCCAAGAGGTCCGAGTCAGCGCTGAGCTGGGTCACGTAGGTTGCGTCCGGGAAATCAGCTGAAAACCAGAATGAATCGGGCTCCTGAAGCTCTACGATAGTGAGCGAGTCGCCGTCAAAGTCTCCGCTCAGATCCCAAACAGACTCTCCTTCTACTTCTTCTGGCGCGGTATTGAATTCGGCACGCGTGGAGACCTTGAACTTGGCGTTGAGGCCCGCGCGTAGGGTGACCTCGTCACGCTCGATTACCCCATCACGATTCGGTACACAGTTGCCGGGCTGGCCCTGGTCTTCTGTGTTTTGGTCTTGTCCGGAGTCTTCGAGAGCCATATCCGGCCCCACCTGCATATCCGAGGTGCTGTCTAGACCCATGTCTTGAGTGCCGGCGTCTTCACCCAAATCATCTTCATAAAGCTCGCGAGGGCCGTCAGCATCAATACATGCTGTGCCTGGGGCGCCCAAGAGCAGCGTTGAGATCAACAATATTAACCGTGTGTTCATGAAGACATAGGGGGTTACGTTGCACTGCAACAAATTCGAGCGGACCCTAAACAGTTCAACTTTTTGTGTCAAGTGTTTGTTGCGGTGCAACATCAGGCGATCTCAGTAGCCATAAGCCACTCAACAAAAGGCAAAATCCGTAGAAAATAGCGAGCTTCAAAACGGTGTAAGCGTGAAGAGGAAGCGTCAAAGCCACAGTGAAAGGTAAAGCCAGTAGCAGCGCTTTTCGGCCGTACGTTTTTATGGCCCAAAGAAGAAGCGGTATGACCAGCAGATATGAATAGAAGCCTAGTCGCGGCCAGAAGAGAAGGGTTGCCGAGGCCCAGACCCACGCGTCGGGCCGTTTTCGAACGTGCCACGCACCAACACCCCAAGCGAGCGCCCCGGGCAGCACGAGCCAAGGCGATGCGGTTCCGAGGTCAAAGCTCGTCCAATAGACTCGAATGGATTGTACGAGCTCGCGCCAGGGCTCAATCTCGGACGCGTAGAAAATCCACCCGCAGGCCAAAGTTCCGAGCGCGCCTATCAGAAGTCCAGACACCAACTCCCATCGCTTGGACGTTGCGGCCACCCACGCCGTGGCGATGCCCCAAAAGGGTTTGAACATAAGCAGAACGCCGAGTACAACCCCCGCAATCAACCCTGCAATCTTGTTTCTAAATCTCCCTTTTTGCTCGCCAATCCAAAGGACGAACGCGAAGATCGCGAACATGTACGTAGAGAGATTTCCAACGAAAAAGTCGGTGATAAATGGGTCGAAAAACGCGAGACCAAGCACCAAGAGTGGCCAGGGCGGGAGCTCCTTTAGCTTCTTTGCGATGGCCCAAATCGAAAACGCCGCGAGTCCGCCTCGCAAGACCGAATCGATACCCACCAAGACTTGTTTTGGCGCTCCAAAGATCACCTCGGTGAGTGGATGCAGCCCCGGGAAATACACATACGGAAAGCCGTCATATGTCGGTGATTTGGAGATCTCGCTATAGGGGCTCAATCCCTGCTCAATCACATCCGCGGCAGCAAAATACGCACTCATATCCTGAGGAATGCCACCCAGTGCCCGATAATACGCGATCGCAAAAATCCCGAGAAACCACCCGAAGACCAAAACTCGCTCAGGACTAGGTTTTTGAGCGTCCTCTGGGCTTTTCGGCGAGCCCTTTGATGAGTTCTTTGAGTTCATTGATTTCGTCTCGGAGGGAATCGATCTCGTTTTCTTCTTCGCGCGGAGCCTCAGCTACATCCTTTTCATTTTTGAGCTTTCCGCGCACCAGATTCAAGCCCCCACGCGCCATGTTTAAAGGCATCGTGGCCATCTGTGCATAGCGCCCCAAGAACTCCTGGTAGGCATCTGCCCCTGTGGCTACCCGTGCCTGTTTCATGGCGTAGTAGATGTCCAGAGACCAGGTCAGGTAGAGGCTCATGAACTCAGCCAGCGCATCGTCTTCCATTCGGACCATTTGCGTGAGCAACGGGACTGGAAGCAGTTTGGCTGCACCTCTCGACTCCACAACAATCTGCGCGAGTGTCGCCTGAGTTAAATCCTGATCACTCTGGGCGTCTATCACCTTGACGTCATGCCCTTTTCGAATGAGCTCCGCGAGCTCATCAAGCGTGATGTACCGGCTATCATCGGTGTCATATAGACGTCTGTTTGTGTATTTCTTGATCAACTTAACCATTTCAAATTCCGAGGCTCTTTGAGGGATACCTTCTCTGTGTAACTAGAATCGATGCGAGTTCCAAGCGGATTTTTGTGCAATGCAACGAAAATCACTTGACGAGTGCTATTTGGGTTCTTATGTTGCACTGCAACACAAAAGTGAACCTATGCATGGTGCACTGCAAAAGGAGGCCCGAAATGGCAGCAAAAACAGAGACAACTCAAGCGAACGATTTTTTCCACAAAGCAAACGCTGACACCATGGAGCGCATGACTACGGCGTTCGAAGAAGCCGCAAAAATGCAGCGTCAGTCGGTGGATCAGGCGATGAAGCAATTCGACGAGATGAGCAAGATTTTCAAGTCGACCGTGAACTACCAGCTCGAACTACAAGAGCAAATGCGTCAGACCATGCTCGAGAACGCTAAGCGAAGTGTCGAGTTTATGACTATGAAATGAGGTCCCGGGGTACGTGGGTTTCAGCAGACACTTTAACCTTGTCCGGGACCTCATTTCGTACCCAAGTGCTCACCTTTTTCTAACTTCGAATTCAGGAAATTCTATGAGTATTGCACCCACACCACGTGATGTGGTCATGCGCGATGGCACCGCCGAGTTGACACGGTTTAGGCCAGTGGTGGCCAACCCCGGTCCGGTGGTCCTTCTGGTTCCGTCGCTTATCAACCGCTGGTACGTGATCGATCTTCACGAGGAAGCGAGCCTTGTAAAGGCGTGTGTCGAGGCGGGCCTCGATACGTACTGCTTGGATTGGGGCGTGCCGCGTGACGAAGACCGCTACCTAAACTGGGACGATGTACTTGCACGCCTTGGTCGCGCGTTCCGAAAGGTCTTGAGAGTGACCGGAGAAGACAAGATCGGTGTGCTTGGGTATTGCATGGGAGGCACGCTGACCGGCATCTACACAGCCCTAAACCCAGAACACGTTGCCTCATTCGTTAACCTAGCCGGGCCCTTTGATTTCGAGCATGCCGGCGTCTTGGGTGAAATGACGGACCCGCGTTGGTTTGACCCTGAGGTGATAGCGCAGGCGGGCAATGTTGCGCCGCAACAAATGCAATCTGGTTTTGTGTCGATGCGTCCGACTTCGCAGATTTCAAAATGGGTTTCGTTCGCGAACAAGGCGCACGACCCGGTGTTCCGTGACTCTTTTGAGGCTTTGGATACATGGGCCTCAGACAACATACCATTTCCGGGTGCGGCATATGTGACCTATATCAAGGAGCTCTACCAGGAGAACAAGTTGGTTAAGGGCGAGCATTGGGTGCACGGCAAGCGCGTCGATCTGAGCCAGATTACATGCCCAACGCTGACCATCGCGACTTCGAGCGACCATATTTGCCCACCGTTGGCAGCTCAGGGGTTGCACGATTCGGTGGGAGCCGAGGACAAACGCATGGTCACCGTCAAGGGAGGCCACGTTGGGGCTGTGGTTGGCTCGAGGGCAAAAACAGACCTCTATCCAATCATCACGGATTTCTTCTTGGAAACCCTGGAGAAATCACCGAAAAAGTCTCGGGTAGCACTGGTGGATGAGCCACCCAAAGATCCAGCACCTGAAAGTGTTGAAGTAGCAGAAGACGCTCAGAAAACTTCGAAAGCATCGCCAAAGCGGCGAGGAGGAAAGTCATGAATTTGAAAGAAATGAATGTGATTGTGACCGGCGCAGCAAGCGGCCTTGGACGTTGTTTCGCGCTGAATTTGGCGCAGGCCGGTGCCGGGGTCGTGGCGTTCGACATGAACAAAGAGGGTCTCGATGCACTCGAAGCTGAGTCGGACCGCATCGTTGGGTTCGTTGGCAGTGTGACCAGCGAGGACGACGTGAAGGCGTCAGTGCAAACGTGCGTTGAGAAGTTTGGTGCCGTTCATGGTGTGGTTAATAACGCGGGCATCTTCCGTGACGGCCTCCTCGTGCGCGTGGACCGAAAGACGGGCGAGCTCCACACGATGTCTCTCGATGACTGGAATGCAGTGATCGACGTTGACCTGACTGGACCCTTCCTCTTTGCTCGTGAGGTCGCAGCACAGATGATTCGCGACAATAACGGCGGAGTCATCGTGAATATCTCCTCGTGCTCTCGGCATGGAAACCGCGGTCAGTCGAACTACTCGGCAGCAAAAGCGGGGCTCGTGGCTGATACGAAGCTCTGGGGTGAGGAGCTCGCAAAGCATGGGATTCGTGTAGGCGCCGTGGCACCTGGATTTGTGCAGACCCCGATTCTGGATGGCATGCGTCCAGAGATGCTCGAGAAGATGGTCTCGAAGGTGCCTCTTGGTCGTGTCGCGAAGCCAGAAGAGATCTTCCAAGCCGTTCGGTTCATCTTTGAGTGTGATTACTTTACCGGCCGTTGCATCGATGTGGACGGTGGGATTACGATGTAGACGCACAAGCGCCCTCTAGTCGCTTGGTACGGGCGTAGAATGAAAGATGAACAGCAAAAGCTCGGGCTCACCCTAGTTCTACTCCTAATCCTGGCCACGGCTTGTGAAAAGCCGACTGCGCCACCGGAGCCTCCAGCGCCGACAGCGCCGACAGCGCCTCAAAAGGGCGCGGACATCTTCGAATGGGCAGCTGGCGCCAAGATGGTAGCCGCAGCCGACCTCAACGCGGATCAAAAAGACGAATGGGTGGTTGCCACGCCTAACGAGCTGCGCGTCGTGGACTCCGCTGGCGTCGTACTCGCCACGACCAAGATTCAGGGGGGGCCTCAGGTTTTGACGACCGTACAAATCGACAATCAAGATAAGATCGTGCTCGCAACTGGCTTGACCGTGGAAAGGCGGGAGGCTCAAGCCCGTGTGGAGCTCTTTGAGCTCAAGGGGGGCAAGCTCGTTTCCGACACGATTTGGGAGATGGGGCCGGCGGCACAGCGCCAAGAGATTGCGACGGTTGTCCAACGTGCGGATGGTCGGCTTCTCATCGCCCACTACAAGACCCGATTTGAGGTAGAGGCCCGCACCGCGAGGCGAGCCGGCACGCAATGGGAGTTTGAACCTCTCGGGGCGTTTCGGATGGCAGCGGCCTGGGCCGTGGGTAATCTCAACGCGGACCCTATTGAAGATGTCTTTGTGGGCACCATCTACGGCAGTGCGGGGGTTGAGCCCGGTGGGGCGTTTCAGCTCAATCCCGATGGGACCAGGGTTCCGATTGAAACGGTTAGGGGAGTGCGAGCGTTGGAGTTCGTAGAATTTCCGAACGAGGCACCCTTTGTGGCCTTCGCAGATGGTTGGCATCAGAAGTACCGAGATAACGCGGAGCCCAGGCTGAGTGTTTTGACTTCAGAAGGCTCAAGTCTGAGCGCCAAACCACTGCACGTCTTTGAAGACGAATTGGATTTCGTTGTGTGGGAAATCACACCCGACCCGAAGACCAAATCTCTACTCGCCCGCACCAACACAGCGCTTTATCGGGTAGGGATAAATGGCGAGAGCACACGATTGGCTTCGGGTGTGGAAGATGCAGCCCTAAATTCGGATGGGGAGATTCTGGTGGTGGGCGCGGTCCCTCAGGTCCTTGAGTCGAAGTAGACTAGAAGTTCACTTCGCTTTGGATGGAGCCATTCGCGTAGTTGAACTTCTCCTTGATCAGCCACTTTCCTTCGTAACTTTTGGCTTCGATCACTCTGAGCTTTTCTGCCGTCCGAAGAAGGTCTTTATTGACCCTGTCAAAGGCCGCGCTCTCAATGCCGTATCGTTTCAGGAATTCCCTGTTGATGGCCTCTTGCCTCTCAAGTGTCTGTGCTGCTCGTTCCTTTTGATAGGAGTCGAAGAGTTCCATCGCGGTCCGAACAGATTCGGACGTCTCGATCTGCTTTAGCCGGGTCAACACGGGTTCTTCCACCATTTCTGACCCGTATCCCATGGTGAGGTCCATCGAGTGAGTTAGGAATTTTGTACCTTCGCTGTGTGTGACCTCAACCTTTAGGACTGCACCGTTTTCGATGAGTGCTTTGGGGTTTAGGACCTCGAGCTCCACAAAGGCGCTGCGATGATTTCCGGCCGGGAAATCTCCAATGTAGATCTCTCCTTCGCGTGAAGAATACTTCGTGACCGCGCCTCCCACCGAGTTCGTGATGGATATGAATTCAGGCGTTGTGATTTTCACGCGCACGTTGTTCGCCAACGTTTTTTTCATAGATCCAAGTTCTTTAGCTAACACGTCTGAAATCTCGTTGGAGTTGCCCACAAAGTAGTAGGAGCCACCGCCCTGGTTCGCGATCTCTTCCATAAGCCGTGCGTTGTAGTCCAGACCAAGTCCGATCGTTGAGATCGTCAGGTTCTTACTCTCGCGCAGAGCTCCAGCGCTTTGTGCAAGCTGGACAGGATCTACCACGCCCACGGACGGATTTCCGTCCGAGATCAGGATGACTCGGCGCACAAACTCACCACTGGATTCGGCCATCGCCAAACCCGCACTGGTGAACCCTTCTCCAATATTGGTTCCGCCCTGGGCATAGGTCGAATTTAGCTCGGCGAAGATCGTCGCTTTGTGCTCTTGGGTTGCGGCCGCTGGCGGAACTTCAAGCGAGGCCTGGTCTGAGTATGTCACGAGTGAAACTCGGTCGTTTGAGTCGAGCCCGACCACAAGTGTTCGCGCTGCCTGCAACGCGTCGTTGAGCTTGTTTGAGTCGTTCATCGATCCTGAAATATCGAGAACAATGGTGACGTCGACAGGGGCTGACTGCACCTCAAGGGTGTCCACGGCTTGAAGGGCTAGCGCAGCATAGAACGTGCCGGGCTTGTCGGTCTGGATGTGCGAGAGCTGGGCGCCATACATGATGGACCCACTTTTACGGTCAAGTGCGACAAGTTTTTCTGTGGTCGGCTCAACCGTGTCCTGAATGGTCAACAAGTCAGCGCGCTCCGCAGGCACTTCCTCGAAGTACTTCTCATTAACCTCTTGGACCATTTGATAGGTGAGAAATGGACCCCAGATCGCAAGGGCAATAGCGACGGGGTAGAATCTTTTGAGTTTGAATAAGGCTGTCATAGCGGCTCCTCGTTGGTGTTAGGAGACCACTATCCGTGTTGTGAATGAACCTGAGTGAAGTGTCAGGTGAAAATCTTGTGAAACGTGCTTAGGACAGCTTCAGGAGAAGAATTCTTTGTAATCTGGAAAGAATTCGAACTCGCCTACCTCGCGATAGCGTTTTGCACGCACGATGAGCAATGCATCGAGTGCGAAAGCAAGGGTTGCAATGAGGATGGTGCCGAGTGAAAGCCCGAAAATGATGAGGATAATCGCGCCCTTCTTGGTTTGGCCAAATGCCAGGTGGGCCACGCCTGGGACGAAGAGAGAAACCCCGAGGATGACCTTTTGCGCCATGGTCAGGACCAGGGGTGGCCGTGCTTGTACCCATTGACCACTCTGGGGTGCCTGTGGCCAAGAACCGCTCGCTGAAGGCACCGGCGGCTGCGCTTGAGGCCAAGAACCGCTCGAAGACGCTTGTGGCCACGAACCACTCGCCGCCGCCTGCGGCCAAGACCCACTGGAAGATGCTTGAGGCCACGTACCGCTATTGGAGGCATTTTGGGGTTGAGGAGCCCACGGGTTGGCCGCCTGGTCTGTCTGAGGTGCCTGGAAGTTTTGAGAAGTAACTGGGGCTTCTTCAAAGCCCTCTGGCTTTGCTGAGGGGGTTACCTGAGGTGCTGGTAGGGGCAAATCCCGAGTGTTGATACGATGCATCACCGTTGAGTCACCATCAGGCGAAACAGGCATGCTTGCAGGCGTCTGAGACGTAGCCAGCATGGTTTCATCTACCTCGGCTACATTCTCATTCCAGTGCACGAGGTCTCTGAGCACCGCAGCTGCACTCGAGTACCTAATCCGAAGGTCCTTTGCTGTCATGCGCTCGACGATATCACGGAGCTTGCCCGGGACGTTGAGGTCAGTGGGCAGGATATTAGGTGAGTGTGAGAGCTGCTGCTCGAGAATCTCAAGTCGGTCGCGCCCTGGAAGTGCCTTTCTCCCCGTCAAAAGCTCAATCGCCACCATTCCCAACGCGTAGATATCGCTCGGTGGGCCTACGGCTTGCCCGCGAATCTGCTCGGGCGACATATAGCGTGGCGTTCCGATCAAGGTCCCAGCTGCCGTTAAATCTTGCCCCGGCTTCGCACTCTGACCAAACGCCTTGGCAATGCCGAAGTCCAAGACTTTTACGTAATCATCGTCGCGCAACATAATATTGTTGGGTTTGATATCGCGGTGCAAAATCCCCTGAGCGTGAGCGGCCTGGAGGGCCTGACAAATCTGCTGCAGCACCAAGGCCACCCGAGCTGCCTCCATGCGCCCGTGGTCCCTCAAATGCTCAAAAAGACTGCGGCCCTCCACGTACTCAAAGGCCATATAGAGCAGCCCGTCTGGGTCGCGCCCGTGCCCATAGAGCCGGATGATGTGGTTTTCATTGAGGGCGCTCAGGACCTGAGCTTCTCGTTGGAAGCGATCGGCGAGCGAATCATCTGCACGCGACGTCAGGACTTTGAGGGCAACGATCTGATTTGTCTGAGTATCCGTCGCGCGATAGACACGCGAAAATCCACCCTCGCCTATGGTGGCGTCAATCCGGTATCGACCTTCGAATAAGTCGCCCGGGACAGGTGGTATGGGGTCGCCCATGGAACTCGCTCGCGTAATAGAACCATAGTGAAGGAAATCAAACGCTTTCGCAACTGCCGACCCAGCATTGATCTTGAGCCCCAAAGTGCAGAAAAAACCTCAATTTTCGTGACAATTTGAAAAATTCGACCTGAAGGCGTGGAGTTTTCCGCAATGACACGCTATAGAGCGCCCCCCACGAGGGCAGAATCGGAGTTGAGGTCCATGAAGAACGTAAGAAATATCGCAATCATCGCACACGTCGACCACGGGAAGACGACGCTAATCGACGGCCTAATGAGCCAGTCAAACACTGTAGCAAGTCACCGTCAGCTCGAAGAACGCGCCATGGACTCCAACGATTTGGAGCGTGAACGTGGCATCACCATCTATGCCAAGTGCACAGGTATCGACTGGAATGACCACCGCATCAATATCATCGATACGCCCGGCCACGCTGACTTCGGCGGCGAGGTTGAGCGTGTTCTAAAGATGGTCGACTGCGTGCTTTTGGTTGTGGACGCATTTGAAGGCCCAATGCCTCAGACCAAGTTCGTGCTTCGTAAGGCACTTGGTCTTGGGCACTTCCCTGTCGTGGTGATCAACAAAATCGACCGACCCAATGCCCGTCCGGACGAAGTCCTGAACATGGTCTTCGACCTTTTCGTGGACCTTGAAGCCAGTGACGAGCAGCTTGATTTCGCGGTGGTCTACGCCTCCGGTATTCAGGGCTACGCGATGAAGGAGCTCGGCGACGAGCCTGTCGACTTGAAACCGCTTTTCGACACCATCATTGAGCACGTTGACCCTCCAAGCGGTGACCCAGAAGCCCCGCTTCAGATGCAGATCGCAACCTTGAACTACGACGCCTACCTCGGACGCGTGGCTATCGGCCGCATTTTCAACGGTCGTGTAACTGAAGGCGACCGCGTTGCCGTTTGCCGAAACGACGGCACCAAAGACAGTGCTCGTGTGACCAAGCTCTGGGGCTTCAAGGGCCTTGAGCGCGTGCTTCGCACTGAGGCCTCAGCCGGCGATATCGTGGCTTTGACGGGGTTCGACGCGATTCTGCCGGGCGATACCATCACCGACCTGGAAAATCCTGTTCCGATGCCTGCGATCGAGGTCGACGAGCCCACACTTTCCATGATCTTCATGATCAACAACTCGCCGTTTGCCGGCAAAGAAGGAAAGTTTGTCACCAGCCGTCAGATCAAAGAGCGCCTGGACAAAGAGCTCGAGTTCAACGTGTCTTTGCGAGTCAATTTGACCGAGCGCGCGGAAGCATTCGAAGTGTCAGGCCGCGGTGAGCTCTCCTTGACCATCCTTCTGGAAACCATGCGTCGCGAAGGCTATGAGATTCAGGTTTCTCAGCCACGCGTGATTTTCCGCGAAGACGAGAACGGCAAGAAGCTTGAGCCTATCGAAGAAGTCGTGATCGAGACCGATTCCGACTACGCCGGCACCGTGATCAACAAGTTGCAGCAGCGCCGAGGCGACCTCCTCGGTGTGCACGTCAACCACGACAACACCCAGCGCCTGACCTTCCGTGTGCCCTCGCGCGGCATGCTCGGCTACCGCTCCGAGTTCCTTACGGACACCCGTGGAACGGGTGTGATGTACAGCAACTTTGATGGCTATGAGCCGCACCGTGGTGACCTTCCGTTCAAGCGAAACGGTGCCCTGATCGTGCTCGAGAATGGCGACACCACGGGCTATTCACTCTTCAGTTTGCAGGAGCGTGGACAGCTCTTCGTGGGACCTGGAGAGGAAGTCTACGGCGGCCAGGTCGTGGGTCTTCACGCTCGCGACAACGACCTCGTGGTCAATCCTTGCAAGAAGAAGCAGCTCACCAATATGCGCTCCTCGGGTGCTGATGATGCGTTGATTCTCACACCACCCAGGAAGCTGAACCTGGAGCAAGCCATCGAGTTCATCCAGCACGACGAATATGTCGAGATTACGCCGAAATCGATTCGTATTCGAAAGGCGGAGCTTGAGCACAATCGTCGCAAGACAAAGTGATCACTCAGGGTGCTCGAGGGCAATCTCCTCGAGCACCAAACGAGACTCAATCTCGAGTTCCTCCCCGCCCACCGGGTCTCGGAACGAAATCTTCTTAGCGAGCAGCTGAAGGGGTGAAGAGAAATCGTTCGGTTCGGGATCGTTGATCTCCGGATAGAGCGGGTCGTTCTTGATTGGGATGCCGAGCGTGGCCATATGAAGGCGAAGCTGGTGCTTTTTGCCGGTGTAGGGCGTGAGTCGGTAGAGTGTCCATTCTGGTCCCGGCTCGAGGCATTCAACCAAAGTCCGCGCATTTTCAGGGCCTGGCTCGTTTGCCGAGCGAAAGAAGAACTCAGGGTCACGCACGATCCTGCTGGAAATCTCGCGTTCGGAAAACTCAGCGGTGGGCGCTACGGCTCTATACTCCTTGGCGACAAGACCTTCCCGAAAGAGCTGGTGATACGCCGCACTTGTGGCTTGTCTCTTTGAGAACAAAATGACCCCAGCCGTGTCTTTATCCAATCTGTGAAGTGGGGCAAGTTCGGGGTTTTTCAGCCTCTCTCGAAGCCGCACGAGCAGGGTCTCTTTGACGAATCGCCCCGAAGGTAAGACCGGCAAGAAATGGGGCTTATCCACCGCGAGCAATTCTTCGTTCTCCCAGATGATTTGATGCTCAAAGGGAATCGGATCCTCTTCGGCCACCTCTCTTGTGTAGAAAAGATGGGTGTACCGCGAAGCTGCTTCTTCAGCCTTGACCGGAGTCTTGTCCGGGCCAAGGATTTGGCCGCGATCAAGTCGACTCTTCCAATCCTCTGTGCTGATATGCGGAAACTTCGCGACCAAGAACTCTAATACGTTCCCCGCCGTCTTTGCAGGGATGCCGGCGCGGCTTAGGGGAACCTGCCTCATGCCTCTTTACGGCCGGGATACACAAACTCCACGATATGCTGATGAAGTTCCGCGTATTTCTGGTTTTCTGACCATTCCTTGGTCAGCTGGTAGGCTTCTTTCTTGCGAGAATCGTCTTTGATTCGCTCTACGATCTTCCAGTCTTCTAGAAGACGAAGCGCATTCTCATAGGTAGGTTTGGAGAGGCTTTCCTGGAAGAGGATCTTCCCCTTGAGGTAATCAGCGCGCGCGCTCTTGAGCGCACTTTCCACAATCTCTTTCTTCTCCATCGGCTTGGTGGCCATATTTTCGAGTAGGCCAGTCACGATGGCATAGGCTTCGAGGAACGTCAGAACCAGGCGCCTGAAGAACTCAAGTTCCACAGGATGCGGCTGGGCAATCGTGACCATTTGCTTCTCACCGTCCTGGATACTGACCCACGCGCACTCCTCAAAATACTGGAGCGTACGCATGAATACGTTTCTGAACTCCGCGCGTTCCTCGTAGATCCACTCGAATTTGAAGAGTTTTGAGAGGAAGAGCGTTTCTTCCATCAACGGCTCGAGCTCGATTTCAGCGGACTGGAACCGGCTGATCGCGGCCGAGAGAAGAGCTTCGGGCACAAAATGATGGACGATATTATTGCGGTAGAACGAGAGTTGGAGCCGCGCATCCTCCGGCACAGAATAGACGATAAGTCCGTTGTCCTTGGTGGACTTGATCTGATCGTTGACCTCAAAGAGGTCTAGTGAACGGTCCATCAGCGGAGCGATAATCTCCCCAATCAACGCCTCCACGTCCATGGAATGGTCCACGCGCGAAAGGGTGCTCAAGGAATTGGAAGACGAGTCCGACGTCGCTTGTGCACGCACCGCTTCTAGCTCTTCGAGTCGAGCGGCCTGGGAGTCCAGGGCTTGAATCACGGTGCGTGAAACTCGGACGTTTCGAGACGGTTGACTCAAGAAGTGGACCAGGAATCCGATCTCTCTTAAGAATCGCTCGCGCTCAATTCCGCGTGCATCGTTGTTGAGAAGCACCGTCGCGGCGAGCGCCGAAGGCGTTACAGCGGTAGCTTCGTTAATGTCATAGATGATGCGATGGGCCAGGCGCACCGTGACCACTTGCAGGTCTTCCTCGTCCAGATTCTTTGGGTCGAGGTTGTACTTCGCGAGATAGTCTCCGAGGTCGAGTGGCTCATTGAATTCAACGTAGAGTCGGCCGTAGCGCGACGTAAGAAACTTCGGAGCCTTCAAAAGGCCGCCCAAACTCTCTTTTTCCTTCTCGCCGCCGAGCATCTCCGACTTGTAAGACGCTTCTTCGATGATTTTTTCGTATCCGACCGAAATAGGGATGAACTTAACGGCTTCGAGGCGGCCGGACGTAAACGCTCGGATAATCATCTCGAGCATGCCGTACCTGGGTTTGATGAGTTTTCCAGTTCGGCTTCGTGTGCCCTCGATAAAGAACTCGATGGGGTAGCCCTCCTCGAGCATTCGGATCACGTATTCTTTGAAGACGACCGCATAGAGTGGGTCTCCCTTGAATGTGCGTCGAAGAAAGAACGCGCCAGCCTTTCGGAATAGGTAGCCCATCGGCCAGAACGAAAGATTGACACCCGCGGCGATCAAAGGTGCAGTCATGCCGTACTTGTAGAAAATATAGGAGAGGACCAGGTAGTCGATATGGGATTTATGGCTCGGAACGAGCACGATATTGCTCGTCTTGGCGGCCTCACGCACGCGTTCAAGGCCTTCCTCATCCACCTCAAATCCGTCGTAGATTCGATACCAGACGAAACTCAAGACCGATGAGAAAATCTTGATCATCAGGAGCGAGTGGTCTGAAGCGATTTCGTCAAATTGCTCCCGAGCGCGCTCGATAATCTTGCCTTCCGGAATTGCCTCTTGTTCAGCCACGTCCCGAATCGCATGGGATAGAGCAGGCCGAGTCAGGATATCCTTCCAGATCGTATCTTGCGGCTCTCCAACCGGCCCGAGAATGACGCGCTGTTCCTTTTCGAACGTTTCCAGCAGGTGCTGGCGAAGCATTTCTGAGGCATCGGCCGTATCTGCGCTTGGATACTCTTGGATGAAATGTTGGAGATTCACCGGCGGCGCGAGCTGCACCACAGGTTGCCCAAATTTGAGGAAGCTCTGCCAAATGGTCTGGAACCAGTGTACAGCCTTCCTGAAGAATCCCGGTGATTGCGCGGTTCCGAAGATATCGTCGAGGATGGTCGGGTGTTTTGAGTCCGGTCGCTTTTCCCACACAAGGAGCATAGGAACCAGCATGACTGGCACCGACGTGGTCTTTTGGCCTCGAATCAACCGGTAGATAAACTTCTGAGAGAACTCTAGATTTTTCTCGACGCTGGCTTTGGGCTCTTCAAGGAAGAGCACGACGGGGTGACCGTTTGTGACCAAGGCCTGGACTTGTTCCTCTGGCTTTTCTGGCGGCTCTCGTCGAAAGAGCGCCCCGAGCCAACCGAAAAATCCGCGCAACCAGTGAGTAGACACGCCATTCGCGTAGCTCGCGAGCGGCAAGTCGTGTTGGGAAAAAGCCCAGTTGAAATAGAGGTAGTCCAAAAGGCTTCGCGTGCGAATCAGATAGACGATATGACCGTTCTGAGTTCCGTTTGCCGGCTCTGTGATACTCCGAATGGTGTCAATAGAGCGTTTTTCAAAGAGAACATGTGCGAAGACGAAGCGGGCGAGCAAGCGCAGAACCCAGCCGAATTCGTTCAACATGGCCGAGCGATGAGGCTTGTCGACGAGTTGCCTGGCGAGTTCTGTGCGCCGGTCTTTGACGTCTTGGGCTTCAACCTCTGATTCTTCGGAGCCGAGTTCGCTCGTCTCCCATGGAATCAAGGCGTCTGCATCAAGGGGACTTTCGTCCTGCTGTGTGGGCTCCGATGCCATGGCCCTCTTATACGGCAAGCTTTGCTCAAGCGCTATCTCCCCGTTTTTTTATCGCTGAATTTTCTGGGCTATGATAATGAGTCGAGCGCAAAGATTTCTTTTGTTGAATCTGACCTAATAGTCTTACTTATAAAGTTGTGCTCTTGTTCTCGTAAAAACTGGCGAAATCGAATGGATCAAACGGTTGATCGCGAAGACTTTTTCGGGGGTCTAGAGCGCACGGATGGTGGTGTATGTCCAACGTGCTTGTTGTCAACTCGACGAGTGATGAGACGAGAGTCGCACTCATTGAGCATGGCATTATTAGTGAATTTCATATCGAGCGTAAACGCGAGCGAGGCATTGTAGGCAATATCTACAAGGGCAAAAGCGTACGCGTTCTCCCAGGGATGCAGGCAGCGTTTGTGGATATTAGCCACGAACGTGCTGGCTTTCTTCACGCCTCGGATGTCTACAATTTTGAGGAAGATTTCGCCGTCTACGAGGACGACTCGGACCGGCAGCTGGCGCGCGGCAGAGGCCGTCAACGCACAGAAATCCAAGACTCCCTCGATTCTGGACAAGAGATCTTGGTCCAGGTCGCCAAGGAGCCCATGGGCACCAAAGGTGCTCGCCTCACAAGCCATATCTCCTTGCCGGGCCGATATGTGGTCTTCATGCCCACGGTCTCTCATGTAGGGATTTCAAAACGAATTGAATCCGACCGAGATCGTAGACGTCTTCGAAAGATCGTCGAGGCGCATCGTCCCGAAGGCACCGGGTTCATTGTGAGAACCGTAAGTGCCGGTGTCTCAGAAGAAGAGCTCGTTCACGACATGAAGTCGTTGATCGCCTTATGGGGTGAGGTCCTCGAGAAGCATGCTCGGGTCAAGGCGCCCTATCTCCTCTACGAGGAGTCGGACCTTATCATTCGCGCTGTGCGTGACCTTGTGGGTGTGCACCTCGACGCGATCGTCTTGGACAATGTGCAGGACAAAGAGCGCGTGGAGCAATTCGTGGAGAAGTATATCCCGAATTTCTCAGGCGAGATTAAGCTCTTCACCGAGCCTGAGCCCATTTTTGATGCTTATGGCATTGAATCTGAGATCCGCAGTGCTCTGCATCGGCGTGTGGATCTCAAGTCGGGTGGCTCGTTGGTCATCGACCGGGCCGAGGCGCTCACGGCTATTGACGTCAACACCGGCAAATTCGTTGGAAAGACGACCTCCCACGAAGAGACGATTCTGAGAACGAATCTCGAAGCGGTCGATGAAGTTGTCTACCAGCTCAAGCTCAGAAATATCGGCGGGATCATCATCATCGACTTCATCGATATGGAAGAGGTCAAACATCGCGATCGCGTCTACCGCGCGCTTGAAGAAGCGCTGAAGCGCGACCGTGCAACGACGAATGCCCTGGCGATCTCTGAGTTCGGCCTCGTTGAGATGACGCGAAAGCGCACACGGGAGTCGATCGACCAGTATCTCTGCGAATCATGTCCGGTTTGCGACGGGGCAGGGGTCGTGAAGTCGCGCGAGTCCGCCGCCTACGACGTCATTCGGCAGATCCAACGCGTGGGGCGCCGCTACACCGAGCCGAATCTTCAAGTAGAAGCTAACCCTGCTGTTATCGAGTATTTGCGCGGTCCCGAGAAGAAAGCCGTCAAAGAGCTCGAAGACACATTCGGCAAATCGATAAAATTTAAGAGTCTTCAGAATTGGGGCATGGACCAGTTTAAGGTCTCCGGCATCAAATAGTGGATCAAATTGACGCGGGTTCGGACCATGGTTAAGGTAGTGACAATCAAAAGGACTCGAACAAAGGGCAAGGTCGAATGAGAACGACCGTAATGTTCATTAACCAAGCTGAGCCGCTGATTAATACCACGGTTCGCCTGGCGGGGACTGATAAAGACTACGTGACCAACGATGAGGGTAAGGTTGAGATCGACCTGGCCCCGGGCTCCTACACCTTCGAGATTTGGCTCGGCCATGAGAAGGTTACTCGGACCATCCAACGAAAGGGCGAGTCGACTTTGTTCATTGTGGATGCCACTCGGGCCTCTGATGCCGGCATCACCACGATGAACACCTTGCAGATGGACATCGCTCATCTCGTGGGAGACCGATACGTCTTTGAGACCGTGCTCGGGCGCGGCGGTATGGGTGTGGTGGTCAAAGCGATCGACCGTCTTTTGAACCGACCTGTAGCCATCAAGATGCTCAGCGATGAGCTCCGAGAGAATGAAGAAGCTCAACAGATTTTCCTCGTCGAAGCTCGAAACTTGGCCACGCTTAGCCACCCAAATCTGGTCGCGATTCACGATATTCTGAACGTGGATGGACGCGTGCTCATGGTCTTTGAGTACGTGCTCGGCCAGAATCTGGAAAAGCTTGTCGAGATGAAGGGCCCGATGAAGCAGATGGATGCCCTGAGAATGGCCATCCAACTCACGCGCGTCGTGGCATACCTGCACGACCATGAGCTTATTCACCGTGACCTCAAGCCATCAAACGTCTTGATGCAGGCGGACGGTACGCTCAAGCTTGTCGACTTCGGACTGGCGCGTTCTCTGAACGACCTCTACGTGCGTGGTACTCGCGTCCGAGGAACTCCAGCCTACATGGCGCCCGAACAGATCATGGGCATCCATTTGACCGTGGCCACTGACGTCTATCAGATCGGGATCACGCTCTTCGAGGCCCTCGTGGGCGAGTTGCCTTTCCCGAAGGGGGATATGGCTTATGCCCATGTGCACGTCGATCCACCCAAGTTGGCTGAGCGGCGCCCCGACCTCGACCCTGAGCTTCAAGCATTGGTGGACCAATGTCTGGAAAAGCAGCCCAAGGACAGACCCCAAACAGCGCGTACCCTGCTCGAGAAGCTTTCCGGGATCTACTCTCGACTCGCCAACGAGTACGAGCCCGCGGGGTTAGCCGAGAACTCGGTGTCTGTGCCAGGATTTGACGAGCTTCATTCGTCGTCGAGCTCCAGAGATTTCCGTGCGGTTTCTCGAACATCCGACATGGAAGTTGAGGCGCATTTCTCGGATATGGAGAGCGGCGAGATAGATATCCTCGTAACCGAACCTTCCGAGGCGTCTGAGGACACCAAGAAGGCACCGGTGGTGCTGATCTCGGCGATTGCTGCAGGCCTTCTCATCTTCGGTATTGGCTTTATTTGGCTCCAGAGTCAAAGTCCGGACGCGAATGCCGAGCAACGAACCGAGGTTCAAGTCGCAACCGAGGCGAAGCAAAAGCCCGAGGAAACCGAGCCGAAAGAAGAGCCTGTTGAGGCGCCTACGCAGGCAGCGATTGCTCCTGCTGAGCCAGCGGTGCCGAGCGAGGCAATTGCGGAGCCTGAGATTGAAGCCAAGGCAGAACCCGTAGCTGCGCCCGCCGCACGGCCTGTCGTGAACACCAGACCTGCACCAGCTCCCAAAGTTCGTCCCCCAAATCCTGAGCCGAAGCAGGTGGTAGAGCCTGAACCTGAACCAGAGCCAGCACCTAAGGTGGTGGCGCAGCCCAAACCGGCCGAGAAAAAGTCAGACGACTTGAGCGTTGATACGTTTAAGATCGACGACAAAAAGAAGTCGAAGGGACTACTTAAGGTTGAGCCGTCTTCGAAAGGTGGGCTTCTTCCAGTTGCTGAATAACGCCCTCTAGTTCGTAGAGCGATAATCGAGTCGTTGGGAGGCCTTTGAGAAGTTCACACGTTTGGTTTGCAATGTGCTCGTCCCCAGAATCTGTACGGGTAAGCACGACTTGTTCAAGCTGTCTAAGGACCAAGAAGAGCTCCAATCTTTGCAACATCTCCAGCTCGCCATCCCTTCTTTTGATCTCACGTAGAAGTGCGAAGAATTCTGAGAGCTCGCCAGACGCACGTAGAGAGCGAATCCTCTTGAAGTCACCTAAGACCCTGACCAGGACGATTAAAAGCAAGAGAGCGCCCATGAGGGCGCTCAAAATGGCAAACTCGGAACTGAGTAGGTTCACTTGAGCTTTTTCTGCAAGAGTTCACCGAAGGTGCCGAGCGAAGACGAAGAGCCTTTGTCGACGAACGAGCGCGGCGCGCTGGCTTCCTCAGACGCGCGTTCAAGCTCTTCGTCCGATCGTACGGTGAGCGCGATTCGCCGTCGGATTGGGTCGATCTCCAAGATCTTGGCCTCGACGGTTTGGCCGGTTTTGTAGAGTCGATGTGGCGTCGCGTCTCTAGCCAGTCCCATCTCACTTCTCGGGAGAAGCGCTGTGGCACCTTGAAGTCTGACGAACACACCAAAATCCTCGATGTTCTCTACGGCACCGCTCACCTTCTGGCCGACCACAAAGTGCTGGTCGATCGCAGACCAGACATCTTCGCCAGCCTCTTTCATGCTCAACGAGAGCCGCTTTCGTGCGGTATCGATGGACTGAATTTCGACGTTTACGGTTTGGCCGACCTTAACCACATCTGAAGCACGTTTGACGTGTTCGTTGCTCATCTCTGAGATGTGAACAAGACCTTCAAGCCCTGGAGCAATCTCCACGAACGCCCCAAATGGCTCAACGCGCGTGACTCGCCCCTCGATCTTGGAGCCCTCGGCAAACTCAGAGATTCTGCTTTCCCATGGGTCGGAGAGCGTATCCTTGATGGAGAGCCCGATCCTAAGACCCTTGGGACCCTCTTCCATCTTCAGGACTCGGGCACTCACAAGTTCGCCTTCCTTCAGTGCTTCCGAAGGATGGGCGATGCGCGCGTGTCCGATCTCGGAGACGTGGACCAATCCTTCAATACCGCCGAGGTCAACGAAGGCGCCGAAGTCAGCCAGACGAGTGACTGTACCTTGAACGACTTGACCCTCTTGGAGCGTGGCAAGCGTCTCTTGGGCAGCAGCCGCTCTCTCTTCCTGGATGAGCGCGCTCCTCGAAACGACCACATTTCGGCCGTCTTCTCTAATGTCGGTAATCTTGAACCGATACGTTTTACCCAGATGTTCGTCGGGATCCTCCGTGAAGCCGGCTTCGATTTGGCTTAAGGGGCAAAATGCCGCGACGCCTTTGAAGTCGATTTCAAACCCGCCTTTGTTGCGGCTTGAAACACGACCTTCCACCGGCAAACCTGCAGAGTAGGCGTGCTCAAGCGCATCGAGACCTGAGTCGCGGGTCGACATCGACTTTCCGAGCTCCACCGTGCCTCCACGTGTGTGAATGACGTAGAAATCAAGACGATCGCCCTCTTTGGTATCTGGGTAGTCGATCGTGGACGCAAGTCCTTCGATGCGACCATCCAATTCCACGTAGAGATACTTTTCGCCGACCTTGGTGACCACGCCGCCCACTTTGTCGCCTGGCTGGACGCGAGCGCGCGGAGATTCGAACGATTCGCCGGCGAGAAGCGCTTCAAAATCAGCGAGTGATCCGGTCTCGACGTGCACGTGCACATGGTCCGGCTTCTTTGGTTTTGCCGGAGCCTTCGACTCGTTTGAGTCGACCGGGGGAGGAGGGCTCAGCGTGGGAAGGCCATCCGCAGCGATTGGAGAGTCCGAGGATTCGGGCGCAGAAGCTTTGCGCACCTGTGGGTCTTGTGCGCCAGGAAAATTCTTGTTGTTCATGTCTTTAGCTCAGTTTCTGACGCGTCCGTAACGGATGATAGGACGGCGGTCGAGGGAGAATTCATCGGCAGGTGCAACGAGTTGCGCAGCGAGGTCGCGGCCGCCCAAAAGGCCAAGCGCGATGGTGCTGAAACGATAGAAACCGACCGGAGTATCTTCATTGAGAAAGCGAGAGAAGTCCGCTTCAACCGACCATTGGCCATCAATGGTTGAAGGAAGGGCTCTCCAGTAATCACGCATTTCATTTGGATCTTTGACGTACATGTACGTGCCGCCCGTGCGACATGTCAGGTCAGCAAACTGGTCGATCGGTCCGATGCGACCGTCCTGGTAACGAGGCATACAGTACGTAGAGCTCGTCTGCGTGACGTCTCCAGTTTCTTCAGCCGGATAGACGGTAGCTTGACGGCAAACCTCATAGTTTTGACAGTCTGTATCCGCCGTGCAGGTGCGAGCCGAGCATGCTGGGTCGTTCTGACATGCGGTGTTGCCTGCATAAACCGTGGGCAGATCGCGGAGCAAGCTATCGTCAATCTTGGAGTCGAGCTGAAGGATGTTCAGCTTGACGTTTTCTTCCTGCAGCTTTTCCAGGACCTGCGCGTAGGACGCGTTCGGGTCGTAGACTTCATTCGGGCCGTCCGTGAACACGAAGAGGAACTTCTCGTGATTGTCGTACTTCTCAAGCCCGAGGTCGCTCTCGATGACCTTCAAGATCGATTGGTAGAGGTTTGAAGGCTTTGGAATCGGGTCGGGCATGGTGTCGATCAGCGATTCACCCACCGAGAGGTCGTTTGTGAAGTGGTCCGTCAGCTCCATCGGGAAGACCAGCGGGCGTGATTCTGCTGGAACCTGACCGGCATACCACCAAACGGAAACGCTGGTGTTGCTTGGCTTGGCCACACTGGCGAGCCCAACCATGAATTCTTTGATGCTCTCGCGATGAATGCGAGTGATATCGGTTGCACGGGCAGGGTTCCCAAAGAGGTCTTTCTCTCCAGTCTCTCCAAAGAGGCCGCCCACATCGACGGGGAGGCGTCCTTCAAGTCCAGACGTGTTCTCGATCAGGACAGCTACGAGCTGCCTCTTCTCGGTGGTTCCCGGGTCGTTGTCTTGTTGAACGGTCCCTGGAATGAGCTCAACGCCGGTTGTGGCCGTACACTGACGCACGAGTCCGTTAAACGCACAGTGGAAGCCGCGAGTGCAATCATCGTCACTCTCACAAGACTCTTGGTTCGCGACCGCCACGCGAGGCTGTCGGAAAAGCAGGGAGCCAGCATCTACAGTGCTGTTGGCTACGAGAGGCCGTCCCGAGACGATATCTCCGGCGACAATCGGAACGACGTCGGTGCTCGAAAACACAAAGGGGATACGTTGCCTTGACCCCGGAGTGTCACAACTTGCGGGAGTGGGTGGCAGAACCGAGATGGTCTGAGGAACTCGAACTTCACCTTCTGGAATCTCTTCCATATCAGGCTCAACCGTCATGTCGGGCTCGTCTACCGGCATGTCTTCTTCGACAGGCATGTCTTCCTCAGCCATATCTGGCTCAGGGGTATTGTTTGAAGAAGGTTTTTCATCGTCACCGCAAGCGCTGACGAGCGCACCACATAGGAGCGTGATGAGAATTCGGTAGAGTGGATTATTGAGTTTCATAATTAGTTCCCGACATGTTGTCGAAAGGGAGCATACTTGGAGGCCGCGCCAGAATCAATGCGTTCAAGACGCCATCTTCGAGTCTGGTTTTGTGGGCTTCTCCTCGTAGTTGTAGCGGTAGTAATAATAGGAGTATCCATATCCCGCAGCGTCCTTCTTGATGTCGTTGAGCACGCAACCCATCAAAGGTGCGCCAATCGCATCGAGCTGGTCGATTGAGCGGCGGAAGGTTTCGCGACGCGTCGTTCCGTATTTGACCACCAGCAGAACTGCATCCACAAAGCGGCTTAGAATCAATGCGTCTGCCACGGCTCCGATCGGAGGCGAGTCCAGAATCACTCGGTCGAACTTCTGAGAAAGCTCTTCGATGAGCTTCTCGAAGCGTGCGGTATGCATCAATTCAGTCGGATTCGGCGGAATATCGCCCGCAGGTAGTACCCAGAGGTTCTCGATACCCGAGGGAAGAAGCGTCTCTTCGAGCGTGGCTTCTCCGATCGCGATCTCTGAGACACCTTTGGCGTTCTTGAGTCCAAGAGCCTTGTGGACACGAGGGCGACGCAAGTCATTGTCCACAATCAGGGTCTTGAGGCCGGATTGGGCCATGGCAATGGCCATATTCGACGAGATCAGCGTCTTTCCTTCGCCTGGCCCAGGGCTTGTGACCAGCAGAAGCTTCGGAGGTTCGTCAGCCGCCATGAACATCAAGTTGGTTCGTAGCGTCTTGATGCCTTCAGCAAATGAGCTCTTAGGCGCAACGTGCGTGATGATATCGAGCGAGGCGTTGTCGGCAAGGCCTTTGATCGTGGCTGCGTCCACTTCAGGAAGAGCGCCCAAAACGGGCGAGCGCGTGTAACGATTGACATCGTCCTCTGTGCGCATGGTGTTATCCAGGGCGGCGATCAGGAAGATGATGCCGCCTCCAAACGCGATGCCAACCAAAAGGGCGATACCCAGATTATAAGGCAGATTCGGGCTGAACGGCGCGCCAGGTACCTCGGCTTCCTCTAGAACTTGGATATTATTCGACTCGAAGAGCGAGTTGATATCGAGCTCCTCGGAGCGCTTTAGAACCGTTTCATAGAGCTGTCGCAGCGTTTCTTCCTTGTCCCGAAGCTGTCCGTATTCAAGGCCCAGCTCGTTGAGTTCGAACGCCTGTTCTTTAAGTTCAGCCAGTCGACCTTCCAGAGCGACCCGATGGCGCTCAAGGCGCTCTACGCGGTTCTGAACTTCATTCATCGTGCGCTGAATTTCCTCGCTGAGGCGGGTCTCCACGATCGCCAGCTGGTCCTGAACGGCGCGAACGCTCTCGTGTTTCTCACCAAAAACCGTGTTCAGGTCCGCGAGTTGAAGCTTGAGCTCGTCTCGGCGCTGAACAAGGCTGCTCACCGAGAGGTTCTCGGCGAACTGAGCGACTTCGATGGGCGAGGTGCCTTCACGAAGCATTTTTTGCATTTGCTCGAGCGAGGCTCGCTCCGCCGAAAGGTCGTTGCGGACGTCATTGAGCTGCGAATTTACCGAACTCATATCCGAGCCCGTTAAGTTCTGACGTTCCTCAAAACTGATCGCCAGGATGTTTCTATCGCGTTTGAACTTGTGCAGCGCGGCCTGCGCCGCAGTCAGCTCGCCGCGCTTATCGCCAACGTACTTATCGAACCAGTTGATGATCTGATTTAGCCCACCGGACTGGAATTCCTTGGTGTAGTCGATGTAGGCGTTCGCGACGGCGTTCGCGAGCTCGGTCGCGAATTTGGGGTCGGTACCCGTAACTTCCACCAGCGCCACTCGGCTGTCTCGCTGCAGCGTTACGCTCATCATTCCGCGCACTCGGCCAATGGCCATGCGGGTTCGCTCTTCGTCTGTGTATCTGGTTCCGTCAGCCTTGGTCAGGGGAATATGGGTGTCTCCCTCGAGCATCCCCACTTTTTGAGCAATCCTTTCGGCGAACCATCGCGAATTCAGGACTTCCTTTTGGGTGTTCCAAAACTGTTCAAATTGCCAACTTCCGCCTTGTTCCAGAAGGTCAACACGTTCAATATTCTTACCAAACACATTGTTCTTGTTTTGGTGGAAGATGATTTTTGACTCCGCCCTAAAAAGGCGCGGCTGTTGTTTAGTCCAGAAATATCCGACAGAAACGCCGACAATAGACGTGATCAGAATAATCCAGTAGTACTTCCGGAGCAGCCCCCAGTAGTACGATATGAGCCGAGCGGGCGAGTCACTGCCTTCCTCCGCGTCGGGGACGTGGTAATTGGCAAATGTATCTATCTCGTTCATGACCTGATCATTTCAGTAAGTTGAAAAAGCGTCCCTCAGAGGGGCGCAAATGTAAAGAGTTGGAGAGTCTACGTCAATGACGCGTGAAGATCTTAGTCCAGGATTGCTGATGGTGGCCATGGCCGCGGGAATTTCCCCGCTGCTATTGGGGTCTGTGCACTTCTGGGTGGCCGCAATTTGGTTCGTCTGGCTCCTCGTGGCGTGTTTTTTAGTCCTACATGAACAAAAATCGTCAAAATATAAAGTCCCACGTCTCTCTTTATTCTCGATCGCCTTTGGTCTCGGGGCGATTTGGAGTTTCGTTCAGATCATCCCTCTTCCCATTGGTTTGATCAGCCTTTTCTCTCCACTCTCACACGAATGGTACGCGGCCGGCGTGAGCGCGGCAGGGTTGGAGATGTCCGGTTTTCGAACCTTTTCCATGGCTCCCGCCGAGAGTGCGGACCGAGGCCTGCGCTTAGGCGTGCTCGCGCTCGCCTCAATCGCAGTGGTGAACTTGCGCGATCGCTCGGCTCTCTGGCGGGTGTTGGTCGGGGCCCTTGTTTTTGCGGCTTTGGGATCGCTCATCACAGGGTACGTCCATCGCGCGATGGGACTTCAGGAATTCTTTGGGTTCTATCTGGCCAAGCGTGCGCCGCAGATGTCTTCCTTTGTGAGCTCCAACCACGCCTCAAGCCTTTTTGGTGGGGCGGCTCTGGTCTGTTCTGCACTAAGCGCACGAATGGCCCGTACCCAAAACCGAGGCGCGGCAATGGCCCTTGGAGGTGCGGGGATTGGCATGTTCATCGCCATGATGGAGGCTGAGAGTGCTGGTGCGCTCTTGGCTTTTCTGGTTTCCGCACTCCTCTTTATGGCGCTCTTTCTCGGGCATATGTTGATCAAACGGCGTTGGCTGGTGTTTTCCGTCTCCGGCGGCGTCGTAGGTCTAGGCATTGCGTTACCTTTCCTAATGAATGCGATCTCTGGTGGTCGATGGATTTTTGATAGCCTGGAGACGCGTGTGGAGTTGATGAGTGCGGCCGTGCGCGCTTCGGTGGATTTTTGGCTAGTGGGCTCGGGTTCGGGCTCCACCCAATATGTAGTTCCCGCCTACACCGATTGGACCTTGCTCCAAGATCATAGCATTCCCACGATTGAAAATGAGTTGGTTGAGTGGGTCTTGACCATGGGCTGGCCGGTGGCCGCGATCATGCTGGGACTCTTGGCCCTCACCCTTCTTATGCCCAATATCGAGGGCGAGGTCTCGGAAAGGCGCCACTTCTTCATTTCATTGAATGTGGCGCTCTCTGCCTATTTCTTGGCGATTGGAGCCATGCACTTCCCTTTCATTGCGCTCGGACTTTCTCTGCCGATGTTGATCGCAGTGGAGGCCATGGCGCGGCAAGTCTATCAGGCTCACAAAGAGGAAGCCTTTGCGCCGGGAGCCTATCCCTATGTGAAGGTTGAGAATTTCGCCCCGAAAATCTTGATCGTTCTCTCGGTGCTCGCCATTGGTTTTGTGGGGGGCCGGGTGGTCTACTCCCTGCCTGAGCTCAATGAGAATAGGCAGGAGGAAAGGCGCGTACGGCTGACTCCTGGCGATTCACGGCTCTATTTCTCACTGGCGCAAGACGCTCGCAAACGTGGTGATTCCAAGGCCGCGTTGGAACTGGCGAAGAGAGCAGCCCATACTGAGCCGACGGCACGTATGCGTCTCTACCTCGCATGGGTCATGGCTGAGGCCGAGGAGATCGAGGAGTCCAAGAAGCTTTACGTTGAACTCTTGGAGAACTCCTGGGCGCGCACCCGCGCTGCAAGTGCGGCTTCGTCGCTATTTGGGGCGGCTGAGCTGGCTCAGATGGTTGTAAAATATCCTGAGATTTGGCGGCACACCTATCTGGCGGTCAACAAGCGCAAGGGTAAGCGGTTCGGAGCTGATTTTGCGTTGGAGCTCGCAACACTCGCGCCGAAATCGGCCGAAGCGTCCGTGCTCGTCATTCAATCGTACTCGGAGCTTAAGGAGTGGGAGGTGGCTGAGGTTTGGGCACGTTCTATGGTGGCTTCGAGGCTTCGGGATGAAGAAGGCAACGCGCCCGGCTTTGGGATCTGGGTAGATGTCCTAGTTAAAGCTGGCAAGCGAGATGAGGCCTTGCGCGTGGCTCGTGAAGCGCAGAAGGAAGTCCCAGGCGATCCGCGAATCGCACAAGTCTTGATGCAAATGAGAACTCCGAAGGCCACCGAGGCACCAGCCAATGAGGTAGCACGCGTTCGAGCAGCCCATCAGGTTTATTGCACGTCCGATAGGGCAGGGCAGGCGCGTGTGCTCTGTTTGAGTGTTGAGGCATGGCTCGCGGAGTCGGAAGGTTCGGTTGATAATGCCGAGAAGGCCCTGCGCGATTTAGCCGACCGGTTTAACAATCCTGTCCCTCTTGCCGAGCTGCTCCATCGCCACGCCCGCTGTGTGGCACTCAGAAGCCTTCATCACCAGTGGAAGGAGCGCTCGCCTTCTCCCCGCCTTGGCCAACTCGCTGAATCCTGCCGCTAAGCGGTGTTGGCATGAGTTTCGCACTATATTTCGGGGGTAAGCGCGGAACCCACGCAGTTTCGCCGGATTTTGTGAGAAGTTGACAATTGAGACTCAAAAAACTGAGACGAGGTAGATGATGAAGACACGAAAAATTGAAAAACAAGGTTTGAATCGATGGCTTTGGGCAGGTCTCTTGGTAGGCGGCACTGTTCTGGGCGGATGTACACAGGACACCACTAAGGAGGGTGACGCCAACTCAATCAAGCGTTTTCAACTTTCGGCAGCCACGAGCTGCGAGGACATTGAAGACACCATGGTTGATGCGCTTGTGGAACGCGCGCTCACCGATCGTTATGAGTACTACCGCGGCGGAATCGACGTAGACTTTGGTGCCGAGCAAAACAATGCCAGTGAGCCTCCATCCTCAGGTAACGATGATCAAGCCGGAGACTCGCCGGACGATTACACCACCACAAACGTTCAAGAGGTGGGTGTGGATGAGGCAGACTTCGTCAAGACTGACGGCAATCATATCTACACGATCAACAACGGTGAATTGATTATCGTGAAGTCTTGGCCTGCCGACCAATCTGAAGTCGTGGGCCGCGTTTCGCTGAGCGATGGCTATCCAACATCCATGTTCCTTCATGGCGACCGAATCGCACTCTTTTCGTCCATCTACAGCTACAGGTGTTCTGACGTTACGTCCGCCAACAACCCTACGAACAATGTGGTTGATGGTGATGTGGCAGAACCAGGATTTCCTGGTGAGTGCACTTCTACAGATAATTTCAACGGAACGAGAATCACCCTGCTGGACATCACGGACAGGACCGCTCCGAGCATTATCTCTCAGTCAGACATCGGCGGAGAGTTCAACAATGCTCGTATGATCGACGATGACGTCTACGTTGTCTCGAACTCCTCGGTCCAAATGGACGGCTATTGGGATATCATCTGGGACGAGAACCTCGGCCTTCCAGAACTTGATTGGGATGCCACCGAGGACGAGATTGAAGACGCAAAGAACATCGCGCGTCCGATTTTGCAGGCAGAAATTGAGGCCATGATAGCCAACAATGGTGCGCTCTCCATCCTACCAAAGCAAAGGTCAGTGGCAGCGGATGGTACGGCGTCGGCCGCTACCGATCTCTACAAGTGTACGGATGTCTACCTTCCAGCGATTGCCACGGAACTGGGTGTCCTCAACGTGAGTCATTTCGAGATCGACGCACCAAATCCTTCGATCACCTCCACGGGACTCTTGGCCGGCGGATGGACAGTCTATTCGTCTCAAGAGAACCTCTACGTCGCGCTCTCTAGCCGCTCCTGGTGGGGCTGGAACGAAGGTAACTACTCGCATATCCACAAATTCTCGCTCGATGGACCGAACGGAAAAGCACTCTACGCAGCGAGTGGAGAGGTTGATGGTTGGTTGTTGAACCAATTCTCGATGTCTGAGCATGAAGCGCATCTTCGCTTGGCCGTGACGGATAATCGTCAAGAAGAGGACGAGAACGGTAACTGGGTATGGGCAGGTGGAAACCACGTGATCATTCTCAAAGACGATCAGGGAGAGCTAGTTGAGACGGGCGCCATCCGCGGACTTGCCCCTGATGAGCGCGTGTACTCGGCACGCTTCATGGGCGATAAGGGATACGTGGTGACGTTCCGTGAAACGGATCCTCTCTACACCTTTGACCTCAGCGACCCAACGAACCCTCAATTGTTGGGCGAGCTCAAGATCAACGGGTTCTCGAGTTATATCCACCCGATGGGCGAGAACCACCTCTTGACCATCGGTCAAGATGCGGACTCTAACGGTCAGGTCCTCGGTGTTCACCTCCAGATTTTCGATGTGACGGATATGGCGAACCCAACGCGAACTCACCAGCACCTGCTCTCGACTGGCCCATGGTCTTCATGGTCTGAGGCTATGTGGGACCACCACGCGTTCACCTATCACGCAGGCAAAGAGATCTTGGCCGTGCCCTTGAACTCGTGGGAAAACAACGCTGACCCATTCTCAGGATTGGTGGTACTCCGAGCCAGCAGCAGCACTGGATTTACGGAGCTCGGTCGGGTTGACCACGCACCACTTACCGGCTGCCAGGGCTGTGACCCGAATGAATACCACTGGTGGGTCGATGTTCGCCGAAGTATCTTCATGGATGACTACCTCTACTCGATCTCGAGCCTTGGCATCATGGTCAATGGCCTTGAGGATCCCTCCGTTGAAGTAGACGCGGTTCAGTTCTAAGCGAGTTCGCCCAGCGTATAACCTACGCCTCGAACCGTTTCGATGGGATCTGCGCCGATTTCGGCCAATTTGGACCGGAGTCGGCGTATATGACTGTCAATGGTTCGGTCACTCACGAACATCCCGTCATCATAGGCACCTTTCATCAGCTCATCTCGGGAGAACACACGGCCTGGCTGCCTCATAAGGGTGCGGAGCAGCAGGAATTCCGTCTTCGTGAGTTCGATATGCTCATCTGCCCAAAACGCCTTAAATCGCTCCACATCGAGCATCAGTTTTCCGTGTACGAGCACGTTTTCGCCGATTTCAGTCTTCGAAACGCTATTTCCAGAAGACTCTGTGCGCCGAAAGATTGCTTTGGCTCGCGCGACGAGCTCCCTTGGATTGAAAGGTTTTGTGACGTAATCGTCCGCGCCAATTTCAAGGCCGACGATACGATCCACGTCTTCGTCGCGTGCGCTCAGGAAGACGATTGGAACGCTTGAGCGTTGGCGGATCTCTCGACACACATCGATGCCGCTCATTCCTGGCATCAAGATATCCAAGACCACGAGGTCAGGGCGGAGGTCCTCAAGTTTCTTGAGGGCCGTGGGGCCGTCAGAGACTCCAACTGCGCTCCAACCCTCATTTTCAAAGGTGGCGACAACGACGTTTCGGATATCGGCGTTATCGTCCACCACCATGATATTTTTGCTCATGATGGACCTGCTTTGTGCCAGAATTTGCACAAACTAGCGGACTATTGAAGTTTTGTTAAGACGCATCGGACGAAAAACGTCCACAGAAATCAGTGAATTGCTTTAGAAACGTCTTATACTCAAGCGTTCAAAACGCGCAACGCGAGTCTTTCGTAAAGTTCAATTCCACGCTCCAATTCATCCAAAACGATATGTTCATGATCCGAATGTGCGGTTTGGATATCTCCGGGGCCAACCAACCATACAGGCCCAAGTTCCGAGAGGTAGGTCGCATCCGTGTTAAACGGAACGATCGTATGGCTCACATCGTCGGGAATCTCAAAGAACACAGGGTCGTTGGAGGCAGGAAAGGATATCTCACAGTTTCCTGCGCTCAACTCCCGTAATGTCTCCATCAATGGCTCTACTGGAGACACCGCTCGGATCAGGAGTTCGGCTCGGGCACTAGGTGCGAAGACATTCGCTGCAACACCACCTTCGATCACGCCGACATTGATCGTCGTCGGCCCCAGAATTTCGTTGGTCGGCCATTCATGGCTTCGAATGCGCTCAAGGACCACGAGAAGTTTCTCAATTGCGGATTCTCCTCGGTCTGGGAATGCAGAGTGGCCAGCCACGCCAGCCGCGCGAAGCTCGAGCTTCACCATCCCCTTTTGTGCCTTCACCACCTGATTAACGGTCGGCTCGCAGAGGATGATCTGGTCGGTCTGAACCGAGAGCGTCACTGACGCCTTAGCTCCGCAATGATCGACCTCTTCACCCACCACGAACAAATATCCATGGGCGAGGTGGCCCGCATCTTTGAGGCGCCGGCCGGCCTCAGCCATGGCTACGATTCCGCCCTTGGTGTCACACGCGCCGCGCGCGAAAACCTTGCCGTCCTCAATTTTCGGCCCGAAGAATGGGGGCACGGTATCTACGTGTGTCGAGAAGAGGGCTTTCGGGCTCTCCGACGTGGTCAGGAGCAAATTCCAACGTCCTTCCTCCACGGGCTGTCTTTGAGCGGTATACCCCTCAGCCACGAAATACTTCTCGAGTGCTTCGAGAAACTCCGCCTCATCTCCAGACGTAGAGTCTATCTTGAGCCAATGGATAAATGTATCGAGCCAGGGATATTGCATAACTTAGCGAATCTTAACGAGGGAGATGAGTGCTTTGGGCAACTTCCCGTCCAGCAAGGCTTTGAACGCCTTGAGCATTTCCGGATACTTGCCCGCGTAGGGGAACCAAAATGGTTCAGTACTAAGACGGCCATAATCGGCCATGATGGCCCGCGTATGAGTGAAGCTGAGCAAACCCTCATCACCATGATAGCGGCCGAACCCGCTGTTCTTGACGCCTCCGAACGGAAGCACAGGGTTACCCACGGATTGCACGATTTCGTTGACTGTGACCTGTCCGCATTCAAGACGGGACGCGATCTCAATTCCACGGTTGACATCCAGGGTCCAAACCGATGCGTTTAGGCCGTATTGGTGGGCGTTTGAGAGGCGAATGGCCTCTTCTTCGTCCATAACCTTGATGACCGGAATGACCGGGCCAAACGTCTCTTCCACGTAAACGTCCATCTCGGTGGTGACGTCCTCGATCAAGGTAGGCTCAAAGAACTGGCCATCGCGGTCGATGCGATTTCCTCCGAGCGTAATCTTGGCCCCTTTTGCCTTCGCGTCGGCGATATGAGCCTCAACGATCTTGATCTGCTTTGGGAAGGTCATCGGGCCGATATCGGCGTCCTCGTCGGGACCACCTGCCTTGACTTGAGAGACCTCGTTCTTGAGGAGTGCCATGAATTTATCGTAGACGGACTCTACAACAAAGACCCGCTCCACAGACGTACACATTTGGCCGCAGTTGACGAGTCCGCCCCACGCACAGGCCTTTGCGGCACGCTCCAGCGGGGCGTCGTGACAGACGATGAAGGGGTCTTTTCCTCCAAGCTCCAGCTCAACCGGAATCAGGCGTTTTGAGGCAGCTTGCATGACGCGTCGACCCGTGGCTACCGACCCGGTAAAGAAGATCTTTTGGACGTCGGAATCGCAGAGTGCCGCGCCCGTAGTGCCATCGCCCTGTAGGAGCTGGAAGACGCCTTTCGGAAATCCCGCCTTTTCAAACACCTCGGCTATGATCTCGCCCACGATCGGCGTGACCTCTGAGGGCTTGACGATCACCGTGCTCCCCGCGATCAGCGCGGAGATGGCCGGTACAACCGCCAACTGAAATGGGAAGTTCCACGGCGAGATCACTGCCACGACTCCCATCGCAAAATGCTCCACGTAGCTCTTTTTGAAGGGGAACACCAAGGGGTTTCGAACGCGCTTTCTGGAAAGGACTTTTTCCGCGGTTTTCTCATAATGGTCGATCATGAGCGCGGTCACCATCAATTCGGTGAGCAACGAGTCCGAGAGCGGTTTTCCCGTATCCTCGGAGATTCGTGCCGCGTAGTACTCGCCGTCTTCGCGAATCACATCTCGAAGTCGATTGATGTACTTGAATCGCGCTGAAATTGAGAGATCTCGCCATGCGCCGAATGCCTGGCTGGCGGCCTCGACGGCTGCCTTTACCTCGTCGACGCTTGCGATGGGATACTCGGCGATCTTCTCACCGGTTACTGGACTGTACTTCTCAATGGTACGCGCTTCTTCCACAACGGCTGATGACGCCATAGAACCTCCTTTGGAATTCGTCTGGACACTAACAATTTCAGTGCAATCTTGCCAAGCTATGCTTTTCGAAAGCGCGAAAAGTCGTCTTTCGGAAAGAGCCGTGGCATGACTCGGTGAAATCGCTCGGCCACCTCTGCGGCGACCGGAAAATCATCGAAGTCCGCGTCAGAAATCAGTAGCTGCCAACCAAAGAACCCGCGGGATAATTTCAACAATTCGATATATTCGAGAAAATCGACCTTCAGACGAAAGTTCGGACCGTGCGCCGCGTAATAGTAGAGCGAGAATTCCCGCGTGTTCGCATTGTGATGCAAGACCGTTTGGAGCTCATTTAGATGCGCAACGGGCTTTTCGAAGCCGCGGATTTCCCACGTGAAGTCCTCGCGCGATTGATCTTCAAAGACGCCCCACAACTCATCGAGCCACGTGCCAAACACACGCGCAAAGTTGTAGATACCGATTTGGCCTCCGGGCCGCTCCTCTCCTTCCTCCAAGTACGACCATTCAAGGTCGAAGCCATCCGAAATGCTCTGGAAGAACGATAAAATCGCTTCGGGAACAGTCAGTCCAATCCCAGCTTCTATGGTTGAAACAATGACATCAGGTGCGGGCTTGTACGTTTCGAAGTCGATGATCCGGGTATCTTCGTGCTGAAGGAGTTCCTCCACCAGCGCGTGAAACTCAAGCTGGTCGGCAAAGGAGAGTGCCCGTCGCTCCTCCTCTAACTCAACCTCACCCGTGGGAATATCGTCTTCGTCGATCATGGCTCCCCGACTAGCCCTTGATGAATGCTGCGACTTCGCGTCGTGCCACTTCGCTCTGTTCACCAGTTTTCAGGTTCTTCACGCTTACAACTGAATTCGCCAATTCGTTGGGCCCAAGGATGGCCACAAAAGGGATGTTTCGGGAATCCGCATAGGCGAATTGCTTCTTGTACTTGTCGAAATCGTTGTAGATGTCCACGCGTAGGCTCGAGGCCCTCAGTTCGTGGGCAAGTTTAATGCACTCAGGCGCCGAATCGGCGTCCCAGAGGGCTACCATCACGTCCGCATTGGCACTTGGGATTTGTAGTTGTTGTCTCTCTTCGAGAAGCACTAGGATGCGCTCGACTCCAAGGGAGAAGCCGCAGGCCGGCACGTCTTCTTTCATGAACATGCCGATGAGTCCGTCGTAGCGACCTCCACCACCGAGGCTTCCCGAAAAATCATCACTTCGAATCTCGAAGATCGGACCCGTGTAGTACGAGAGCCCGCGCGCGAGGAATGGGTCGAGCTTGAGCGATGCGGCCGCGGGTCCGCTCTTGGCAAGAGAGAGGAGTTCGCTGAGCTCGCTCAGGGCCTGCCGACCGTCTTCGTCCGAGCCAAGGTGCTCTTCGAGGAGCGAGAGTGTGTTTTCGTTTGAAAACTCAGCGTCAGAAGGATTCTTGAACTTTGATAGGATTCCAAGAAGCGTCGCACTCGATGCGGCGGAGATTCCTCGTTCGTCGAGTTCCTTCTGCACACCGTCGATTCCGACCTTATCGAGCTTGTCGATGGCTACGAGCGCGTCCGTTTCTTTGTCTGCACCGATGCCCGAAACCGAAATCAGAGCACGGAGCACGCCTCGGTGATTGAGGTGAATACGGAAACCTTGAAACTCAAGTCGCTTGAGAATCTGGGCGAGTGCGGCGGTGACCTCAGCCTCTACCGTCATGGATTTGGAGCCGACCACATCCACGTCACATTGCACAAATTCGCGAAAGCGACCGCGTTGCGGCCGGTCCGCGCGCCAAACAGGCGCGATCTGATAGCGCTTAAAGTAGCGCGGAAGCGAGTTTCGGTTCTGTGCGTAGACTCGGGCGAGCGGGACCGTTAGGTCGTATCGAAGTCCCATATCGGCGAGGTCGGTGTCCGAAGGACTTTCCGATTCCAAGGCCCGCTGAAGCTTCTCACCGCGCTGCAGAATCTTGAAGATGAGCTGGTCACCTTCTTCGCCGTACTTCCCCATCAAGGTGTCTAGCCGTTCTACGCAAGGCGTATCGAGTCGCTCAAAGCCGTAGCTCTGGTAGACTTCTTCGATGATCTGAAAGACGTACTCGCGTCGCGCGGTGTCTGCGGGAAGGAAATCTCTAAACCCGCTTGCGGGCTTCGTTGAGACGCTCATGTTTATTCTTTCTTGGTAAGCTCGGCAGGCTTAGGAACTTCCTTGAATTCGAATGGGAGCTCGTAGCGCGCGAGTCCGGAAGCACCGAAGACCGAGGCAGGGAATTCAAAGCTAAGAGTTTTGATGTCCGAGGAAGGAGCCTCAAAGAGTACAAAATCCTTGATCTCTTGGCCCGGATCGACCGTTGAGCGGTCGAGTTGGCCCTCTACCGACGTGGTGCCCGGGAAGCGAACCTTCTTAAGAGCGTCCGTTGCCGTAAAGAGAGCGGCACCGCGAGTGCCCACGGCCTTATGGCCAGGCTCGTAGCGAATGGTGGCCTCGCTATCGTTTTTAATCGTGTAGTCGACCTTGTAGAGTGCTTCAGTGCTGAAACCCTCACCCTGGGCACTATCGTTGGTCTTGACGTAGGTGAGCTCACCGCCATCTAGGGTGAACGTTACGCCGTTGAACTCCAGCGATTGCCCAACAGTGTAGACCTTAGGACCGGCTGGCTCTTTAGGCTCAAAACGCCATTTGAAGAGCACCGGCAATTTCTCCCGGTGCATGGCCGGAGGAAGGCTCAGAACGAGATCGAGCGCCTGGTCGGGCACCTCGAAAAGCAAGATGTCATCGACGGACTGCCCCTTTTCAAGAGTGGTCGAGCCTGCCTGGCCGACTGGGGTTCCTTTTTCCAACACTACGCCATTGATCAGGCTCTTGCTATCAGGTGGAAGCGTGGCTTCGGCGCCCGGATCAAGGTAGAGAAGAGGCGTTGTGGTCTCCGTCATTTGTTGCGAGGAGTGGTTTGGGCTGTAGACCAAACTGCCTTCCCCAACATTCTTAACGGTAATCGGTAAGATCAATACTGGTCTCGGATATTCGAACGTCTGCTCGCCCTCCGAGATCTCAAGGTAGCGAACGTCGTATTCGCCAACGCTGAATTCAACGCCACCAGCCGTGATAGGAGTTCCGGCTGAGCCAACTTGTGGCTTGTCGCAAGCGGAGACCAACCCGACGCAAAGGGCGAGGATAACAGGTAAAACACCATCCCGTGATCGAAGTTCCATAGGGCATCGGCCTTGAAAAGTACGAGAGAAAATCTGCGGCGGAAACCTAACATCCGCTTTCATGGAAGGTCAACGTGCCAAAGCAACCTTCGGCCTGAGGTTCGCCCGAATGTTGCGATGCGTCAAGATAACGTCACCCCTATTTGAGTCTGTGATCGACGCTAAATCGCCCAGGACCCATCAACAATAGACCGATGAATACAATCCCGAGCTCCATCGGGTGCGAGATTTTTACGAATCCAGCGTCATTGGAAATATGCATCATCATGGCAACAAACATGGTGAACGCGAGAAGGAACGAAACCGGACGAGTCGCCAAACCTATGGCGAGCAACATGCCACCGATGAGCTCGGTACCCGCTGCGGCCAAGCCGAACGCGAGGTGTCCAAAGTCGATTCCGATATGGGAGACCGCGGAGCCCACTTGTTCCCAGCGCTCCTGACCGCCTGCGAGCTTCGGCCATCCGTGAGCCACAAAGCTTAGGCCCAGTGCGACTCTCATCCAGAGTAAGCCGTGGTCCTTTAGAGAATCGAACCAGGGCATTAGGAGTAATTTTTTCATGCGAGATCTCGCTCTTTTTTGAAGACTGTAGGCAAATACCACCAGGGCGCCCAGGGGTACTCGTGATGTTCGAAGTGATATCCGAAATGGTAGCAAGTCAGAAAAGAGACCATTTCGGAATAGGTGTTGGACCTTGCGTGGTGCGGGTTGTCGTGTTCGCCGCGGTGCGGAAGATAGGTACCAAAGTAGAAAAGTTGTAGGGTTGAAAGGAGTGAGGGAAGTACCCAGAACACCAGGAGATTGACCAGGCTAACGCCTACGAGATGTTCTAACACGTTGAAGATGATGGCCATCCCGAGGATTTGCTTCCACGTCACATAGTGGGTCAGGAAACGCCAATACCATGCCCAGAAGCCCGAATGCTCACCATCATGAAAGTCAGGGTCCTCTTCTTGGCCTGGATGGTCATGGTGCAAGGTGTGGCGCTCGCGAAGTTTGCGAAAAGAAAAGAGAGCGTACAAAAGCACAGCCGCCCAGCCAATGATGTCATTGAGCTTCCGATTTGATGGTATGACCGTCCCGTGCATCGCGTCATGTGCCGTGATGAATAGCCCTGTGTAGAGCATGGTCTGAAAAATGATCAGACCCAGCTTCCAAATCGCAAATTCGCTCAGGAGCAGATAGGAGAGGAGAGAACCCCAGAGTGCAAAGATAAGTCCAGCGCTCAGAAGTCCTTTTAGTCCCCAGTGCTCGATCTTTGTGGGCTTCATGACTCCTTAGGATTCGTCCCAATCAAAAAAAATTCTCAACACTTTCGAAAAACGTCCGAAAAAGAATTTGGGCATGATTGCCTTTTTTCTCAATCTATGGAATGAAAATTTGTTCAGGGGTTGTTTGTTCAGTCCCTGTCCATGACCTCGAGGATAAGACGATGTTAACTCATCTTGTGATTCGCAATTTTGCAATTATTCATCATCTGGAAGTCCCCTTTTATAAGGGATTGACGGTCCTGAGCGGGGAAACAGGGGCCGGAAAGTCAATCGTCATCGACGCCCTAAATCTGCTCCTTGGCGGCCGCGCCTCTACCGACGTGATTCGTGGGGATGCGGACGAGGCGGTCGTGGAGGGATGTTTTGAGCTGAGCGCTTTTCACAAGCGTCGGACACAGTCGATTCTAGAAGAGCTTGGCGTGGAGCCGGGTGATAATGAGCTCTTGATTCGGCGCATCATCGCTCGCAGCGGCCGAAATAAGGTCTTTGTCAATGGTTGTCTAACCACGTTGGGGACCCTGCAGGCTGTGACCTCTGGACTCGTCGATATCAGCGGACAGCACGAGCATATCAGCCTTCTCGATGTACCGAGGCATTTGGATATTCTGGACGAGTTTGCGGCCTTGAATTGCCTGCGAGACGAGTACACGGGGTCTTACTCAACGGTGCAGAATTTCCGAAAGGAATTGGAGTCTCTGCGTGGCGATGTGCGAGAAAGGCTTCATCGTATCGACTTCCTGAAGTATCAGCTCGGTGAGATCGATGCGGCAAAGCTGAAGCTTGGAGAGGATGACGAACTTGAGGCTGAATTCTTGCGCCTCAAGAATGCCGAGAAGATCGGCGATTCAACCCAACGTGCCACGTTCTTAATCTATGACGGTGAGGCTTCGGCCGTTTCCAAACTCAGCGAAGCCAGCAACGCGCTGGCTAAAATCGAGCACGTCGACCCGAAAATCGCGGAACTACACGCTCGGCTCAATGATGCGCGATATCTGATGGAAGATGTCGCGCGAGAGCTCAGTGAGTTTACCGATAGTGCCGAGTCTGACCCAGCGCGCCTCGATGCTGTGCAGGCTCGCCTTGAGGCTCTCAAACTCCTCAAGCGCAAACACGGACATGAGATCGCGATCATCCTCGAAGAAGCAGAGCGCATGCGCGAGGAACTCGATCGTCTGGAAAATGCGGAGGAAAGGGGCGCCGAGCTCGAAAAGAAGCTGGAAAAGGCCGAACGCGCCGCAATAGAGCTTGCTGTTCAGCTTTCAGGAGAGCGCCGAGAAGCTGCCAGTGTGTTCGCACGGGCCCTTGAGCGTGAACTGCATGACCTCAACATGAAGAGTGCGAAGCTAAGTGTGCAGTTTGCTCCCGAGAGCCTTGAAGGACCCAACGCCACCATGCTCGGTGCCAAAGGGATCGACACCGTTGAGTTCCAGTTTTCGCCAAACCCTGGGGAGTCTCCCAAGCCTTTGGCCAAAATTGCCAGTGGCGGCGAGCTATCGAGAATCATGTTGGCCATGAAGACTGTGCTCCGAGAGCGCGATACGATTGCTACCTATATCTTTGACGAAGTGGATACCGGAATCGGCGGGTCAACTGCGGATCTCGTGGGTTCTAAGATCGCCGGAACGTCGATCGACCACCAGGTCATCTGCATCACACACCTGCCGCAAATTGCGAGCCGAGGGGAGCACCACTACAGGGTCGAGAAGGTGATTACAGCCGATCGCACCGAGTCGACCCTTCGACTTCTAGATGTCGAAGAGCGAATCGAAGAAATTGCTCGAATGCTCGGCGGGGCAAGGGTTTCCGACAAGACACGAGTGGCGGCTCAAGAACTTCTAGGGCTGTGATTCCAGTCTAGTTTGACCGGTTTGGCTATGATACGCATGGGCGGTACAAATTTGAGGAATCACTCATGATGTTATTGACCTTGATAGCGCTGATCGTGGTGATAGTTGCCACGGTCTATTTCTATAAAAAGACCAAATCGCTTGAGAACATGAAGCAATTGCCACCTGGTTTTCAAAGCGCAGGTGACTTTCAGCCTGTGTCTGAAGTGAGCGGGGAGCGCAGCATTAAGAACCTGCAAATTGGCGATATCGTGACGCATTTCGATCAGGACTTTGTGGTCGAAGGACGGATTGACTACAATGATTCCGGCTGGCCATGGACGTGTTTCATGTTGGTTGACGGAGACGATGTTCGGTGGCTCGCTGTGGAAGAAGATGACCAACTCGAGGTGAGTATCTGGCAAGAGACCGATGTGGTGCTCCATGGAAGCGTTCCAGAGTTCATCGAGTTTGAAGGTGAAAGATTCCGGATGGTCGAACGTGGAAAGGCGCGTGTTTCACAAATGGGCCAGACTGGAGCGCGTCGAGGAATGGAGATGGAGTATTACGAATTCGAAGGGCAGGGCGATCGCTATCTCTCCGTTGAAAAGTGGGGTCAAGATATCGAGGTCTCGATTGGAGAGGATGTCAATCCCTACGCTCTCGAAATTCTTCCCGGTGGTGGAACCAGCTTTACCTGAGTCTACTTGGCTCATATATGAGATCGACCGATGGGAATTAGAGATAAATTTGAGAGACGGGTCAGGGCAAACCTCAACGAAATCCTCGACCGAGTTCAGGAATTTGAGGCCCAAGGTGGCTTCAAAAAGATTATCGAGCCCATCGCCGACGAGATGGGTTTTGAAGAGATCGGGCTTAACCCACCTGTACCTAAGGGCCATAAAAGCATTCGCGATTACTACGCGAATCTTGAAGTCCCCTACGGTTCCGACCTTGAAACGGTGAAGGAATCTTATCGAACCTTGATGCGTAAGTATCACCCCGACAAGCACGTCAATGATCCCGAGACCGAGAAGCTGGCCACGGAGCTCAGCCAGGAATTGACGCGTGCCTACAAGGCGATCGAATCGTACCTGACTACGGGTCGTTATTAGTGAGGATGTTTTGAGTCAAAGGTGGGCAGAGATATCGTCCCTTTGCGAAGCCCATGATATCGACGAAGACCTCGCCTTTTTGGCCAAAGATATCTTGGGTTTGGCTCGAGCTTCTGAAGCCATTAGCTTGGAATCGCCTGTTTTTCCTTTGATTTTGGGGTCCCTGATTTCTGTGCAGGATGGAAGCACTCGAGTGCCATTGATGCCCGGGTACGATTCGGCAGTTGACCGAGTGCTCAAGGCGATGGGGGAGCTTGAAGCCGGCGTCTACGAACGCATCAAAGATGAACTGAGGAGGATTGGCGGGCTTGTATCGACGGGGCACGCCTATACGCCTTTTGTGGTTGAGGGGGACTGGTTCTATCACCACAAGACTTGGGAATTGGAAATTGAGCTCGCGCGACTTATTCGAGATCACGAGGTCAAGGGGTTGGTCAGCGAATCGGATGCCCGTGGCGCGCTTGAGTCGTTGGACGGCGCAGACGCGCTCAGCGTCGAACAAAAAGAAGCGGTGGTTCGCGCGTGCTCAGGCGGTTTTGTTGTCATTACCGGTGGGCCTGGAACTGGAAAAACCACCATCATCGAATATATCGTGCGCACACTGAGCCATCTTGGGGTCGAGCAGGGCCGGATTTCTCTGGCAGCCCCGACCGGCAAGGCTGCAAATCGAATGGGTGAGCGCACGCGTAACATCGAAGGGATTGTGGCACCAAGAACGCTTCATCGGCTCCTCGAGTATTCCGTGACGCGACGCCGATTTGGTCGAGATCGCTTCAATCCATTGCGCCAAGACGTAGTGTTGGTGGATGAAGCATCCATGATCGATTTGCATATGATGCGCTCCATTTTGGATGCGTTGGGTGGAGCTACTTTGGTTTTGATCGGGGACGCAGAACAATTGCCTTCCGTGGAAAGTGGGACGGTATTGCGCGACCTCAAGCCTCAATCAGGGGAGCTCGGGCCGAGATTCATTCGATTGACCCAGAGTTTTCGACAAGCCGACGATTCTGGCGGCGCTGAGATTCTGCTGCAAGCTCGGCTGGTTCGAGATGGGTCCACTGAGGGGTGGGCGCGCATGGATCTCGCGGAGCAATGGGAGGCGCAACCCGGCGTGTCCCGTCTCGAGATTCAAGATAAGGCGAATCTTGAGAAGATGATTTCTCGATGGGTGCGCACGCGTTTAATTGATGAGGCAGTCCTACGTGAAGCCGTTGGGCACACCTTTGAGATTAGAGAAGGCGGCTTCGACGAGTTCGATCGTCAACTCCTGGAAGGGCTCTTTGCCTTCACCAAACGAGAGCGTTTTCTATGTGTGACCAAACGTCGTGCGACTGGGTCCATTGCGCTCAACGAGGCTATCTTGTCCCGCATGGAAGACGAGTTCGGATTCAAGGGGCTTGGGCCCGGCGTGCCTGTGATGATGCTGCACAACGATTACTCTCGTGGCCTCTTTAACGGCGACCAGGGCGTGGTCATCCGAGCCAGAATCGATAGAGAAGAGGTCTTGATGGCGGTGTTTGAGAGTGAAGGCGGTTTTGCCGCCCACCACCTCAACTCGCTGAAGGCTCAAGTTGACCTCTCGTTTGCGATGACGGTGCACAAAGCTCAGGGCTCGGAGTTTGACCATGTGGCGGTGGTGCTTCCTGAGGAGCCGATTCCCTTGCTTACACGAGAAAACCTCTACACAGCCCTGACGAGGGCCCGTAGAGGTGTGCTTGTAGTTGGTATGGAGGAAGTCTACCGGGCCGGGGTGTTAAACCCCGTTCGGCGATTTAGCGGTTTGAGCGAGAAGCTCGGCGGCGGCGGCGAAGCGCAATAAGGCCGAAGAGTCCGAGCCACCCAAGGGTCGCGTTCGAATTCGTTGCGGAACAGCCTGAGTCGGTGGCCTTGGAACCGCTTGAGTCTCCTTCGCCCCATCCAACTCGCTCGGCGCCCGAGGCATTGCCAACTGGAGCTTGTTCGCCAGCGGAATCATCGCCCGAATAGACTGGCGTTCCCCAGTAACCGTCTGGGATACAGTAGGACTCCTCGGGATAAGGCATGATCTCACCAGACCCAGTGTCTCCAGTGTCGCCATCCATGGTGTCTGGGTCATCGTCGGCAGGAAGTGGTGCTGGCTCCGTCTCACCGCCGTAGAGGTCTTGACAAGATTGTCCAGCCCCACAATCAGCGTCGGTCTCACATTCTACGGGAATGAGTTCACAATACTTGTCACCCGTTGGACCGCATTCGCAAGAACCCTCATCCGGCGCGCCGTCAGAGCCATTACCTGTGCCCGGCTCTGGTTCTGGTGAAGGATCTGAACTACACGAACAAATCTCAATGTCCTTACATGCGAATCCGCCACCACAATCCGCGTCAACCTGGCACGGCGCGTAATACGGAGGCACGCAATAGGCTTCTGAGTGAGACTCGCAGTTCACTTCCACTTCTGGTTCGTCGTCGCAAGTGGTGTTGCCATCGGGGTCGGCCGCGCAAACCACGTCTCCACCCGTACAGGATTCATAGGTGTAGGAGACGCACACATTGTCGCCTTCGCAATCGGCATCCGACTCGCACTCCTCGGGTGGGGGCGGCGAGCAATACGAGTAGGAGGTTGAACTGCAAGGCTCACACTCCATACCGCTCTCGCAAGGAGGGCAAGCGCCGACGTCCTCGGTGATGCAGGTGTATGAATCGGGGCAGTCTGCATCGCTCGTGCATTCTTGAACGGGAGTGCGTGCCTCGGCATTTGAGAAGGCCAGCAACGCAGCCATGAGTGTCAAGGTATTCAGTGTGTGTTTCATCATCATCTCTCGCTTCATGTTTGATTCAGCTCTTGTGCGAAGAGTTAAGTAGCAATAGTCACACCATCGAATGCAAAAATCGCGCAGGGCCGCTTGCAGCTTGGCTTTTCATGGGTTTTGGTGAAACTTTGGACTAGGAGAATATCAGAAATTTGATAGGTTGACCTGAGATAGTTGGTCGAGTTTTTCAGATTTCTGAGATCGGAGCATCCTGATGTCCCACGAGCTGACAACAGTGCCGGCGAGCACCCTTGAGGACGTTGACTTGGTCGCGTTTCGAGAGTGGCTGGACGCGAATATCCCAGGCCTTTCTAGCCGAGGATCGCTCGAAGACGCCCTGCAGAAGCTTCGCCTCGCGGCGCCCATGGGTAGTCGAGTTATCCCTACCATCGCCCTGATCTATGCGTTCGGAGATAATCCACAATGGTTGCAACCACAGTTGACGCTCAGTTTCTCGGCGTACGCCGGCGGGAGTGTGACGTCTGAGCTTCTACTCACCCAACATCTCTCTGGACGGATGCACGTGTTGTTGGAGGAGGCTATGGCGGCCATCGAAGACAACGCCCGTCCGGTTGTGGATCAGGTGCGTCCAGAGAATTCAGACCTGGAGTTTCCACGACGTGCCGTCAGAGAAGCTTTGTCCAACGCACTGATCCACCGCGACCTGAAATCAGCTGCCCAAATCCAAGTTCGCATGTTCGTGGATCGCCTGGAGATCTGGTCGCCTGGCGCGATGGTAAGCGTGCCCGAGCCCGGGGTATCGATTCCTCGGAATCCGCTCTTGGCTCGAATCGCCCGTTCACTTGGTATGGTCGAGCAGCTCGGGCGCGGCATCTCAACCATCGAGTCGGAGTGTACCCGCGAAGGACTTCAGCTAACGGGAACCAAAGAAGGCGTGACCTTGACACTGAAATCCATGCTCTTCGGATTGACTCCGTCCACCCTTGAGACCAACTAGCTCCGATCCACGTTGACACTGGTTTAGGGGCATGTTAGACGCGGCCGACTTGCGGGTAAACCCATGCTCGCAAGCCTTCTTCGTCGAAGTTCCTAGTGGCGAAAGAGGGTCCCAATCCGGAGTCAGGAAGCATGTTCGGAAACACTGTTTTGCTAGCCGCCGGCTATATCGACCTCGATGGTACGTTAGCCATCCAGATGATCCTTTTCTTAGTGCTCTTTCTTGTGTTGCGTCCGCTGATTTTTGACCCCTATTTGAAGGCGGTTGAAGCTCGGCGAGACGGTTTGCAAGGCTCGCGCGAAGAAGCTGATGAAATGGACGCTCGCGCCGAGCGTTCGCTCGCCGACTACGAGCGCAAGATGCGCGACGCGCGTCGCGAGGCCAACGAAGTCCGTGAAGGCCTTCGGACCCAAGGGCAAAATGAGTTCGAAGATATCCTCGGTGAAGCTCGCGAAGAAATCAGCGAGAAGTTGGTAGCCGAGCGCGCCAAAATCGAGGCGGAGCGTGAGTCTAGTCTTGTTCAGCTAAAAGAGCGCTCTGAGTCACTTGCCAAAGTACTCGTCGCGCGCGTTCTTCCAGTTCTCCTAGCCTTGGTCTTCTTTCCGGTTGACGCGTTTGCGGCCGGTGGTGGTGAGTTTCCGTGGGCCTCATGGGTCACAAGCATCGTCAACCTGATCATCTATATCGGCATCATTGTCTATTTCGCGGGTCCTAAGATCCAAGAGCACTTCGCGAGCCGACGAGAAAACCTTCTGCAGGATTTGAACGCAGCGAAGGACCTTCGATTGCGCGCAGAGGCGAAGCTCGAAGAAGTGAGCCAGCGGCTTGAGAAGCTCGAAGAAGAGCGTAAATCCATCATGGACGATTACCATGAGCAAGGAATGCGCGAGAAAGAGCGGCTCGTGGCCGAGGCGCAACGCCAGGTTGAGAAGATGCGTGCCGACGCTGAAATGGTGATCAAGCAGGAAGTTCGCCGCGCAGTGCAATCGATCGAGCAAGAGGCTATCGACCTCGCGCTTGGACTTGCAGAAAACATGGTGAAAGAGAAGGTGGACGACAAAGTTCAAACTGAACTTGTAGACGGCTACCTCAACGATATTAAGTCTTTGGATAAGGCGGCCTAATCATGAGACATCTCGCATCAAAGCGATACGCAAAGGCGTTTTTGCAGATTGCAATCGAGCGCAATAACGCGAGCGTGTTGCAAAAGCAGTTGGATGAGCTCGCAGAGATCCACACGTTGAGCGACGCGTTCAAGAACGTGGTGACCAACCCGAGCGTGCGAATTGAAGAGCGCAGAAGCGTTGTGAAGAACATCGCGGGCAAGCTCGGTTGGGATCCTATGACCCAAAACCTCGCGCTTCTGCTGGTGGACAAAGACCGTATTCAATACGTGTCAGAAATCGCCGAAGAGTTCGGTCGGTTGCTCGATGAGCATGAAGGTCGTGTGCGCGCCCGCGTGGTTTCCGCACGGGCCCTCGCGCCAGCGCAACAAGAAGTTTTGAAGTCAGCACTTGCGAGTCTGACGGGTAAGAGCGTGGTGCTCAAATCGGAAGTAGACGAGTCCCTTTTGGGGGGCGTAGTTACCCACGTGGGTAATACGGTTTACGACGGATCTGTGCGAACCCATCTCAATAAAATTCGTGAATCTATTTTGGAAGAAGTCTAAACCTTCGAGGGCATCTAGATGGCTATCAATATTGAAGAAATTAGTTCGATCATCAAAGGTCAGATCGAGAACTACGACAAGCGCGTCGAAGTTAGCGAGACCGGTACGGTGATCTCGGTTGGTGACGGTATCGCACGTGTCCACGGTCTTGATTCGGCGATGGCAGGAGAGCTCCTTGAGTTCCCTCATAACGTCACCGGCATGGTTCTCAACCTTGAGGAAGACAACGTCGGTGCGGCCCTTCTCGGTAACGACTCCGCGATTAGCGAAGGCGATACTGTTAAGCGAACCGGCCGTATCGTTGACGTTCCAGTGGGTGAAGCACTTCTCGGACGCGTTGTGAATGCCTTGGGCCTTCCGGTAGACGGACTCGGACCAATCGAGGCCGGCGAGCGACGTCGTGTAGAGGTCAAGGCTCCTGGTATCATTCAGAGAAAGTCTGTTCACGAGCCGCTGCAGACCGGTCTGAAAGCTATCGACTCGATGGTTCCAATCGGACGTGGCCAGCGCGAGCTCATCATTGGTGACCGTCAGACGGGTAAAACCGCAGTCGCAATCGACACGATCATCAACCAACGCGAAACCGATGTGTACTGCATCTACGTTGCCATCGGGCAGAAAGAGTCCACGGTTGCTCAGGTTGTGGAAAGGTTGCGTCAGGCGAATGCGCTTGAGTACACCACGATCGTAACGGCTACCGCTTCAGAATCTGCTCCTCTTCAGTACCTCGCACCCTATACCGGTGTGACGATCGGCGAGTACTTCCGTGATAATGGAAAGCACGCCCTGATCATCTACGATGACCTTTCAAAGCAAGCTGTGGCTTATCGTCAGCTCTCGCTTCTTCTTCGTCGTCCTCCGGGACGCGAGGCCTATCCAGGCGATGTTTTCTACATCCACAGCCGCCTGCTCGAGCGCGCAGCGAAGATGTCAGACGCTGAGGGCGCTGGCAGCTTGACAGCGCTTCCTGTGATTGAAACTCAGGCTGGTGACGTGTCGGCATACATTCCGACGAACGTGATTTCGATCACCGACGGTCAGATCTTCCTAGAGTCTGACTTGTTCTTCGCTGGTGTACGTCCTGCGATTAACGTCGGTATCTCGGTTTCGCGTGTGGGTGGTGCCGCTCAGATTCCTGCGATGAAGAACGTTGCAGGTACCTTGAAGCTCGACCTTGCTCAGTATCGTGAGCTCGAGGCGTTCTCACAGTTCGCATCCGACCTTGATAAAGCGACTCAACAGCAGCTCTTTAAAGGTGCGCGACTTGTGGAGATCCTCAAGCAGCCACAATACCAGCCGCTGCACGTCTCCAAGCAAGCACTTCTGATCTTGGCCGCTAACGCAGGCGTGATCATGGCACTTGAGGTGCCTCAGCTTCGCGCGTTCGAAGACGGTCTCTATGACTACGCCGAGAACAAAGACGGCGAGATTTGGAAGAAGATCGCTGGCGACAAGAACTTCGGCAAAAAGGTCAATACGGACTCGCAAAGCGAAGTGACGGCTGCAGCAGTGAAGATTCTCCAGTCGTACATCAAAGAGTTCAAGGCTCAGCGCCAAGAAGCTGCCGCCGAATAATTTTGACTGAGGTTAGAAATGCCTAGTTTGAAGGACATCCGAAAGCGAATCGCTTCGGTCAAAAACACGCAGAAGATCACCAGCGCCATGAAGATGGTTTCAGCTGCGAAGCTTCGGCGTGCCCAAGATGCGGCTGAAGCTGCGCGCCCGTACGCGCTCAAGATGAATCAAGTGATCGCCAGTGTGGCCTCGCGCGTGGAGGATTCCTCGCACCCACTTCTGCAAACTCGTGAGATGCCTACGAAGGCGCTCGTGATTGTGGTGACATCGAATCGTGGACTCTGTGGCGGATTCAACACCAACGTGATCCGTACGGTTTCGAAGTTCGTTCGAGACCAGAAGATGGCGGGTGTTGAGGTCGAGTTGGCGACACTCGGTCGCAAAGGGGCGGTGTTCTTCCGCAATAGCGAGAGCATGTGGAAGAACTATCCAGAGATCATTGGCAACGTCAGTTATGCAAAAGCTCGCGAACTTGCCAAAGAGGTCACCGAGCGCTTCGTCAACGAAGAAGTGGATGCAGTGTACGTGGTGTACAACGAGTTCATCTCGGCCATTAAATACAACACAATCGTGCATCCCCTGCTTCCATTGAAGCTCGATGATCTTGCTACGGCGGATGAGGGCCAAGAGTCCTTGGTCGCAAGCGAGTACATCTTTGAGCCCGACGAGACTTCGCTTCTAGAGCACCTCCTTCCTGTCAACGTGGTGGTCCAGATTCTTCGAGCATTGCTCGAGTCCGAAGCTTCGGAGCACGGCGCACGAATGTCAGCGATGGACAACGCGACGAATAACGCACGCGATATGATCTCGAAGCTCTCGCTTCAGTACAATCGCGCGCGTCAGGCATATATTACCAAAGAGCTCATGGAGATCGTCTCGGGGTCTGAGGCTCTGAAATAAATCGATTTTTTCAAAACAACGTTAACGTAAGAGATAAACATGGCTGCTACAGCAAATCACGGCAAAATTACTCAGGTCATTGGACCGGTTGTGGACGTTGCGTTCCCAGCGGATTCTGTACCACCGATTCTGACGGCGTTGCGCGTGAGCAACCCAGCGATTTCGGACAAGACCGGAAACCTCGTTCTGGAGACCGCACTTCACCTCGGTGAAGGAATCGTTCGAACCATCGCCATGGACACGACGGACGGCCTTGTGCGTGGCATGGAAGTTCATAACACTGGTGATTATATCACCGTGCCTGTGGGCCCAAAGGTTCTCGGCCGAATCCTGAACGTGACCGGCGATCCAGTGGACGAGATCTCGATCATCGAACTCAATGACGGAACCAAGGTTCGTGGCATCATCTCGGAAGAAGGCGACACGGCTTACACCGTGAAAGTTCGAAGCACCGAAGACGCCCACCACGTTGAAGAAACCAAGGTTTCTAAGACCAACGTCAAGCGCATCTACGATGTGGAAGCCGACGAGCGTTGGGCAATCCACCGAACTCCTCCTACCTACGAAGATCAGTCGACTTCGAAAGAGATGTTCGAAACCGGTATCAAAGTTATCGACCTTCTCGCGCCATACTCCAAAGGCGGAAAGATCGGTCTCTTCGGCGGTGCCGGTGTGGGTAAGACCGTTCTTATTCAGGAACTCATCAACAACGTTGCTATGAGCCACGGTGGTTACTCCGTGTTCGGCGGCGTGGGTGAGCGTACTCGTGAAGGAAACGACCTTTATTTCGAATTCCTCGAGTCGAAGGTTCTCGCGCCAAATGGCGATTGGGAGAACTCCAAAGCGGCTTTGGTGTACGGCCAGATGAACGAGCCTCCTGGAGCGCGTGCACGCGTTGCTCTTTCGGCTCTTACCATCGCTGAGTACTTCCGCGACCAAGAGGGACGTGACGTTCTTCTCTTCGTGGACAACATCTTCCGTTTCACCCAGGCGGGCGCTGAGGTTTCGGCTCTTCTCGGTCGTATTCCTTCAGCTGTGGGTTACCAGCCAACGCTTGCTACCGAAATGGGCCAGCTTCAGGAGCGTATTACCTCAACGAAGAAGGGCTCGATTACTTCGGTTCAGGCCATCTACGTTCCTGCTGACGACTTGACAGACCCTGCTCCAGCAACGGCTTTCGCTCACTTGGATGCAACCACGGTTCTTTCGCGTCAGCTGGCCGCTCTCGGTATCTACCCTGCTGTGGACCCCTTGGACTCCACCAGCCGTATCCTTGAGCCAGACGTCGTTGGTCGCGAGCACTACGAAGTGGCTCGTCGTGTTCAGTCGACACTTCAGCGATACAAAGAATTGCAGGATATCATCGCAATTCTCGGTATGGACGAGCTTTCGGATGAAGATAAGCTCATCGTAGAGCGCGCTCGTAAGATCCAAAAGTTCCTCTCCCAACCATTCTTCGTGGCCGAGCAGTTCACGGGTATGTCAGGGAAGTACGTCAAACTTGAGGACACGATCGCTGGATTCAAGTCCCTCGTTGACGGTGAAGTTGATGAACTCTTCGAGCAGGCCTTCTACCTCGTTGGTACGCTTGATGAAGCTCGCGAGAAGCACGAGCGACTCGTCGCCGAACTTGAGAAAGGTTAATCATGTCAACTCTGACCATTGAAGTCGTAACGCCGGAAAAAGCTGTATTGGTCGGCTCTGCCGAGGAGATTATCCTTCCCGGTAGTGAAGGCCAAATGGGCATCCTTCCTGGCCACCTTCCTTTGCTCTCCGGTCTTGGTATCGGTCAAATGACCGTGAGAGGCTTCAAGGGCGAGATTGGTCGCGAGCAAGTTAGCGGTGAGCGTAAGTTCTTCGTTGATGGCGGATTCGTCGAAGTGTTGCCCGACAAGGTCACCGTGATGACCGAGGCGTGTGACGGCTACGATGAGATCGACGTAAACGCTGCCAAGGCTGCGATCGAAGAGGCCGAGCGCGAGCTCCTCGCGATGGAGGAGCGTGCGAAGTCCGAGGAAGTCGAAGGCGAGGTTCTAGAGCGTCACCAAGAGGCTCTCAAGCGTGCCCGTATGCGTTTGTTGATGCACGAAGAAGGCGAATAAATTAGACCCACTCATGGTTTGACTCAAACCCTGAGTGGAGTTTTTATGCGCGTTCTCTTGTCTTCTCTTCTACTAGCTGCCCTCATTTCCGGCTGTGGCGGCTTATCCAATAGCTATATCAATCATCCTGATGTCATAGAGCCAAATAGGCTCGGCACCAGCGAATTTGCAGACGTGATCGATTGGTCTTCCCCCGATTACGAGAAGATCAATGCCGCGTGCCACCTCGCCACGAACGAGGCACGAATCGCCCAAGGGGGGCAAGGCTTACGTTGGAACGCGACTCTGGAAAAGGCGGCGAGCGCGTATGCCGAAGAGTCGGCACGCGGTGGGTTCTTGGCGCATGAGCATCCTTCGAACTCGGCGATGAGATTGCCCGATCAGCGCGTCGCGGCGGCGGGTGGAGCCAATCCAATTACCTCTGAGAATCTCGCATGGATTCCCGGCTACCCAATTGGTCCCGACCAGGGGGTCTATGTCAGGCAGGGTGGTTACTCAATTACCGCGGATGGGCCGCTTCTTAGCCCGCACACCTATGCGTCGCTGGCCCGCACCGTGGTTGACGGGTGGCTGAATTCTCCAGGGCATCGCGCCAACCTTCTTGATAGGAACGCTCGTGAAGTCGGCTGTGGGTCCTATATGACGCCGGACGCCAATGGCATGTCTATGGTGACCTTTGTCCAGAAATTCCAAGTCAGCGAGCTCCTAAAGTAAAAGAGAGCGCTCGCGTTCTAGATATCTCGGCTGATGATTCGGCTCCCTGCAAGAAGGACGAGCAATGCCATTCCAAGGCAGGCGGCGACAAACGCGAGCTGAGCGCCCACACCAAAACGGATGCCGTCAAAAAGCGCGAAGCCAAAACCAAGGCTGAGTATGCCAATGAAGAAGGAGGTGTACTGCATGGATGTGCGAACATCGCTCGAGAGCCCGGAAATCACGACCCCAAGACTACCAATCAAGAAGGCGGCCGATGGTGCTCCTAAAAGATAGGCTACCCACCACGCAGCTGAGCCGCCAAATCTGTAGGCTTGTGGATCCATCACCTCGAACTGAAGCGCGGTAGCGCTAATTGCGCCTACGAAGACGAGATGGAGCAGAAAAGGTATCGCCAAGGCTCCTAACACCTTTCCGAATACCAGTTGGTAACGGGAGAGGGGCGCCAACATCAGGAATGGTAAGGCGCCGACTGCACGGTCATGAAGCACAGAGTAACCCGACATGATCGCAACGAAGAGAGGGATCGTGGTGAAGAAGACCGCACCAAAGGTCGAGGTCATTAGGCGTGTCATGGCGATGAGTGCAGTTTCACCGCTGCAGAGTCCCAGTCCCGTTGCTTGTTGCTCCAGCAGGACCAACGCTTGTGGGTTGTCTTGGACACTACTAAGCGCCATGAGACCAAATACGAAAAGTGAACCCCACAACACATAGTTAAGAGCCAAGATGACGATCATATAGGGTTGACGGAGTTGCTCCATCACCTCGGTTCTTGCGACCAAGAGAACTCGATTCATGAGATTGCCCTCTTCCACGCTTCAAAAATGGGCCCTTCCTGGTTATGCGTCTTCCTCTTGAGTTTGATTTCCTCCTTGAGGCCTCCGTTCACAACCCAGACACGGTCAGAAATGGCTTCTGCTGCGTTTAAGTCATGCGTGACACACACACAGGCGAGTGGAGATTCCTTTGAGTCTGCGCGGCGTCTGAGCTCGTCGTAGAAGGCCTTCGCGGCCACGGGGTCAAGGTTCGCTGCGGGTTCATCTACAAGAAGGAGTTTCGGCGAAAGGAGTAGTGCCCGGACCAGACTCAATTTCTGCTGCATGCCGGTCGACCACGTGTGAAGGCGTTTTTCCATATGTGGCTTGAGGCCAAAAAGGTCCACGAGTTCGGCGGCTTTGGATTTCACTTCCGATTTTGAGAGCCCAAAGAGGCCACCAAAGTACTCGAGATTTTCGCGGCCGTTCAAAAGTGGATAGAGGCCTGGACGCGCGAGGACGAGCCCGACCAGGCCGGCGCTCTGCAAAGCGATCAGGTGTGCGGGCTTCCCACAAATCTCGATGCTCCCACTCGATGGGCGTTGAAGTCCGGCCATCAAGCCAAGCAAGGTACTCTTTCCACCCCCGTTTGGTCCCACGATTCCAATCACCTCTCCGGCCGAGATCTCTTTGGTCAGAGGGGCCAAAACTTCTGTGTCTCCAAAAGCTTTCGCGAGCGCCTTCATCGAAACAATCGTTTCACTCATCGTGACTCCGCAAGTGAGTTAACCTCGTCATTTGCGCCTAGCTGTAGTACGTTTCGCGCCGGTTGTCCGCCGCAATTACCGCCAATTATGGAGATGAACATGGCCAAGAACCCAGCCCCAGCGCCAGCAGAAGGTACCTTCGAGGTCGGGTACGAACGCGTGGCCGAAGTGTTTGCTCATCAGCTCAAGACCGAAGAAATTGGGGCAGGCCTGGCCGTCTATCGTAGTGGCCAGTGCGTGGTTGACCTCTGGGGTGGTCTTGCGGACAGGAAGTCGAGCCGGGCATGGGAGCGAGATACGCGCATTGTGGTCTTCTCGGTTACGAAGGGATTTGCAGCCATGGCGCTGCATCTTCTGGCAGACCGTGGTCTGCTGGATTGGTCCGAACCCGTTGGCACCTATTGGCCAGAGTTTTCGCAGTCGGGAAAGTCAAAGATTACGGTCGGGCAACTCCTTGGCCACCGTGGCGGTTTGGCGTTCTTAGATACCAAACTGAGCATGGACGACCTCACGGATCCTTCAAGGTATCCCAAAGTCCTTGAAGCGATGGAGACTCAAAAGCCCTCGTGGAGGCCGGGTGAAGATCAGGGATACCATGCGATAACCTTTGGAATGTACGCACGTGAGCTTTTTGAGCGGATCGCTGGCGAGTCGATGGGCGCATTCTTGCGTCGCGAGATCTTTGAGCCACTGGCCTCGGACGTACATTTGGGAACGCCGCAGAGCGAGGATAGCTTCATCGCCACACTCTACCCGCCCGCGACCCCTTCCCGCGTCTTCAGGATGATGACCAGTGCGACTCTGGAGCCGGAATCTACAGAGGCTTTCGTACTCAAAGAGTTTTTGGACCGTAAATCCACGATGCGTCAGGCCTTCACCAACCCTGCCATTCCGGGCAACGATATGACGCTCTACAACAAGGAGCCGGTCCGGCGCTCCGAGCTCGCCTGGGCCTCGGCCACGGGGAGTGCGCAGGGGGTGGCGCGCGCTTACTTGCCGTTCTCAATGGAAGGAAGCTTCGAGGGTAGACAATTTCTCAAGGCTGAAACTCTGGAGCCGGCGTACCGGCGACTCGGATGGTCGACCCATGATCGCGTGCTTCAAAAGCCACTCGGCTGGTCCAACGGATTCTTGAAAGAAGAAAGGCATCTCTTTTCACCGAACCCCGAGTCCTTTGGTCACGCGGGAATGGGCGGTGCCCTGGGTTGGGTAGATCCGGTCAACGAAATCAGTTTCGGATATGTCATGAACAAAATGGACTGGCACGTCCGCTCGCCTCGGGCGGTCGCACTCTGCCGCGCGCTCTACGAATCTACAGCGCTCATCGAGGGAAGATGAAAGATACAGTCTTCTTGGAGACCCTCGGGATGATGATTGTGATGTCGGGGTTTCTCCTCGTCATCGCCAAGAAGTTATCCACACCGAGTATCGTACTCTTTATTTTCGCGGGCCTCTTGTTAGACCCGATTTTGGGTCTTGTGGACCTGAGCTCCGCGTTTGGAGCGGACCACCACGCCGAAGGAGCAAATGCAGCAATCGCGATGATGTCGCACCTCGGCATTGCCTTGCTTCTCTTCCTGGTTGGGTTGGAACTAAGCCTGGAGCGAATCAAAGACGTGGGCAAAGTTGCGGCAATCGCAGGCCTTGGCCAGATTTCGCTGACTGCCGCCGCTGGATTCGGGATTAGTTACGTATTGGGTTTTTCGATGGTCGACGCCGCCTTTCTGGCGGTGGCGCTGACCTTTAGCTCGACCGTGGTTGTGGTGAAACTCGTCGGGCAGCGAAAAGAGACGGATTCCTTCCACGGTCGTATCGCGGTCGGTGTGCTCTTGGTTCAAGACCTCGTAGTCATCATCGCGCTGACGTTTCTAGCAGGTATTGGAGGTGAGGGGTCAGCCAACGGGGCCGATATGGCGCTCGACCTCGCAAAGGCCTTTGCGGGCATGGTCGTGATGTTGGTTGGTGCGTTGATTTTGGCAAAGTATGTGCTTCCGAAGCCGTTCGAGTGGGCGGCGCGCCGACCCGAGATGCTCTTGATTTGGAGCCTCGCGCTTTGTTTCGGCTCCGTCGTTGCCGCAGAGTCGCTGGGTCTAAGTCCCGAGATCGGTGCATTTTTGGCAGGGATGAGCCTCGCCCAGCTCGGTTGTGCCCACGATTTGATTCGCCGGCTTCAAGCCCTGATGAATTTCTTCATCGCCGTGTTCTTCGTGACTCTTGGCGCGCAGATGCAGCTAACAGAGGCAGGTGACCAACTCGTTCCGGCCATTTTGCTTGCGGTTTTTGTGGTGATCGCCAAACCCGTGATTTTGATCTTCCTGGTCTCACGGCTTGGGTATTCGCAGGAAACGAGTTTCAAGACCGGTATCACGCTGGCTCAGATCAGCGAGTTCTCGTTCATACTCGCTGCGATGGGTATGTCGACTGGCCTAATAGGCAAAGAGATCTTGGCTGTCATCGCGATCGTGGGGCTTTCGACGATTATCTTGAGTTCCTACCTGATCATCCATTTGGATTGGCTCTTTGAACGCGTGAAACAATGGGAGTTGCTCTCGTTTCTAGGCGTGGACGTTGAAGCGCCAGAATCCGATGCCGAAGTCCTGAGCGACCACATCATCATCATCGGAATGAATTCGATGGGGCGCAGAATCGCTGTTCAATTGCACGACCAGGGCGAAACGGTGCTGGCTATCGACACAGACATCAACAAGGTCAAAGACCTCGAGTGTAAGTCGATGCTTGGAAACGTCGAGTACCTTCAAGTTCTTGAAGAGGCAGGGTTCGATCGCGCGAAGTTGGTGGTTTCCACACTGCATATCGAAGATACAAACAACCTTGTCGCGTACCACTCGCAACAGGCGGGTGTGCCTTGTGTGGTGCACGGATTTGACGCCACGGTACACGACGCTCTCAAGGAATTGGGGGTGACGTATCTCATCGATTCGAAGAAGGCTGGGATGGGCGTGTTGGTGGATAGAGTTCTCGACTTGGAGCTGCAATGAGCGCTTTTGCCCTTCTCTTGGTGTGCGCCGCGGTTGCCTACGGTGTGTCGACGTGGGCGAAGGTGCCTGCACCGCCGCTGCTTGTGGCCGCCGGAATCGGCCTCAACGCGTCCGGGCTCCTAGGTAGTAGCGATTTCGTGAGCTTCGTGCTCTTGATGGGTGTCACGGTTTTGGTCTTCGTTGCAGGTGCCGAGCTGAACCCCGCGCGATTTGCACGGCAGGGTGTAGTAGCCTTCAAAGTCGGCATCTCACAGTTTCTCGCCCTCGGAGCGATGGGATTTGGCATCGCCTATTGGCTAGGCTTCGATCCGCTGGGCTCGGCTTATGTTGCCCTCGCACTCGCGGCGAGCTCCACGTTCATCGTGGTTCGAATCCTGAAGCAGAGACGGCAGTTCTATGAGCCGTTTGGGCGCATGGTGCTTGGCGTGCTGCTTATCCAAGACGTTTTGGTTGTCCTTGCGCTCGGGGCGCTGATGCGATGGCCTGAGGGCCAACTCGCGGTGGAAAGCGCACTCTTTCGTTCAATGGCTCTCCTGGTGGTCGCGTGGGTTTCAGCGCGTACCTTGGTGCCATGGCTTTTGACCAAGTTGAGGCTCGACGAGGAGGCTCAATTAATCGTGGTCATGGCGATACTCTTTATCTTTATCGGGGGCTCTCACTTCCTGGATGTGCCGCTTGTGACTGGGGCTTTCTGTGCGGGTTTTGCCGTGTCGCCGTTTCCGGTCAACGCCGTGATTCGAGGGCAGTTGACGAGTATGTCGGACTTCTTCATCGCGCTTTTCTTCACAGCCCTGGGTGCGATGTTGGTCATCCCGACCTTGAAGACGGTGCTCGTCGCAGGTCTGATGGCCCTTGGCGTCATGATTACGACTCCTCTACTGGTGACTTGGTTCGCTGAGCGCAGTGGTATGACCGCACGGTCGTCTATCGAATCAGGACTTTTGCTTGCCCAGACAAGCGAGTTCTCTCTTGTTGTGGCCTTGTTAGGTGCGGGTCAAGACATGCTCGATTCGGAACTTCTGGCGGCCATCACCCTGGCCACCGTGGTGACCATGGTCTTGACGCAATTCCTCGCAACCGAGAAGAACGTCTGGCGTCTTCTCAAGATTCATCCGTCCACCTTGCGGCGGCAAATCGACCAGCTCGACGTAGAAGATCACGTCGTAGTGCTTGGGGTAGGGCGCAATGCCGAAACCCTTGTAAGACGGCTCCTAGACGAGGATCACGTGGTCGTGGTGGTGGATCACGATCCGGTGGTATGTGAATGGGCCGAGAAGTCTGGGGCGCGTGTCACCAAGGCAGACGCCTCAGATCCGCGAATCTTGAAAGAGATTCGGGCGCATCACGCGAAACTCGTGGTCAGTACGTTGAAACAGGTTTCCGATAATTGCCGAATTGTCCGCGAACTCTCGGGAATCCCAACGCTCGTGCGCGTATTTGAGGATGCCGAGGCTGAAATGATCAAGCAGGCGGGTGGGATTCCGGTCCCTTACGCGGAGGCCGCAGCCTCAGAGTTTTTGGATTGGTACTCCAAGTACAAAGGCCCTGAGCGCGCTCCACATCCCGATGCTTCTGAGGCTGCTTGATTCTACCCTTGGCAAAGGAGTATCGTGGCCGAGAAATCTGACGAGGAGATGGTATGAGATTCCTACTGAGTGCATTGTTTTTGATCTTGTTCAGCTCGCCTGCTCTGGCCCAACCTTCCGGCAAGGTCACGTACAGCGCCGTGGATGCAAAAGACAAGAGCATGGCTGCTATCAAGCGTGGCATTGAGTCCGCCATCGACGATATGAGCTTCATCACAAAGCCCATCGCTCGCGGAAAGCTCGAGAAATCGAACACCCCGTTCGAGACCATTACGTTAGAGATCAAAGGTAAATCTATCTCCATTCAGCACGATGATCGAAAGCCCATCACCACAAATGGCAAAGCTGTGAAGTGGAAGCGTGATGACGGCGAGTCTTTCACAGTGACACAGGAGCTCGATGGCCAGAAGATCGTTCAGACCTATACGTCTGACGACGGGAAAAAGGTCATGACCTATAATTTTGGCGGGGATAATAAAAAGCTGATCGTGCAGGTGGTCGTGACGAGCTCGAAGATTACAGGACCGGTCAAATACACGCTCCACTACGCCACAAAATAATACTATCGAAGAAGGTAAGCCCTTATGACACCCATTGAATTCGCAGAGTCAAAGCAAGATGAGTTCCTGAACGAACTTTTGGACTTCTTGCGCATTCCATCGATTTCTACCGACAAGGAGAGCGCGCCCGACGTGCGTCGCGCCGCTGATTGGTTGGTCTCTCATCTCAAAGGCATCGGCTTGAAGACCGTGGAACTCCACGAAACCGGCGGCCATCCCATCGTCTACGCTGAGCACTTGGAGGCGCCTGGGAAACCCACAGTTCTCCTCTACGGCCACTACGACGTGCAGCCTCCAGATCCGCTGGAGCTCTGGGAGAGCCCTCCATTTGAACCTGTGGTCAAAGACGGCAAGATCTTCGCTCGTGGCGCCACCGATGATAAAGGCCAGTCATTCGCTCACGTTAAGGGGCTCGAGGCGCACTTGAAAGCCACCGGTACCTTGCCGGTCAACGTCAAGATCCTGATCGAAGGCGAAGAAGAAGTCGGAAGTGTGCACCTCGACCCCTGGGTCGAGGCCAATCGCGAGAAGCTTTCGTGTGATGCAGTGTTGATCTCGGATTCGTCGATGTACGCGCGAGGTTTGCCGGCCATCATGTATTCGTTGCGAGGACTTGCGTACTTTGAAATCGAGATAGAAGGCGCAGATCACGATCTGCACAGTGGTCTCTTTGGTGGAGCGATTCCGAACCCTATCAACGAGCTTGGGCGGCTTATCGCGAGCTTCCACGATGAAAAGGGCCATATTGCGATTCCGGGCTTTTACGACGCAGTGCGTGAGCTTAGTCAGGAAGAGCGTGACGGTTTTGCAGCGCTCCCCTTTGACGAGTCTGAGTTTGTGGGAAGTACCGGCGCTACAGCTGGCAAAGGCGAAGCTGGGTTTACAAGCCTCGAGCGCGTGTGGGCGCGTCCCACACTCGACTTCAACGGCATCATCGGCGGGTTTACCGGCGAGGGCGCAAAGACCGTGCTCCCATCCAAGGTGCGCGCAAAATTCTCCTGCCGTCTCGTGCCCGACCAAACCCCGAAAGCTATCGAGGAACTGGTCGCAGCGCATATTCGTCAGACCGTTCACCCAAGTCTTAAGGTGAAGATCGAGTTTCATCATGGGGGAAGGCCGGTGATGACCGAGCGTGATCATTTTGCAGTGAACTCGGCGATGGGCGCGTTGAAAAAGGCCTGGGGCGTAGACCCTGTCTTTATTCGTGGTGGCGGCTCCATCCCGGTTGTGGCGACCTTCTCCGACGTCTTGAAGGTGCCGACCGTGCTAATTGGACTCGGTCTGAATGACGACCGATTGCACAGCCCGAACGAGAAGTTCGACCTCGAAAATTTCTTCAACGGTATCAAGACGAGCGTGTACCTGTGGGACGAACTAGCGCAATCTTGATGGCCCTTGGCCTGACTCTTGTGGGGTGCAAGTCTTCCGACGTCAAAGTGGCGACGGAGCAGGGCTCGTGGGAGCTTCCTGAGCTCAAGTTAGAGCCGGGCACACGTTATATTTTCTTCGATGAGTCTGGAGCGAGGGCCACGACAGAACCGGGTGAGATTCATGCGGTTACTGCGTTTGGCGTGCTCGTCTTCAACTCAGAGGCTACTCCGGTGCTTCCTGAAGGGGCGGAGTGGGCCGTTAACTTCCATGTGGATGAGAAGGCCCGGGTCGAGCCACGCGACGCGGCCGTTCTCAGGGCATGGGCCGGAGCAAGTGCTGATTGGGCTGGCCGGCTCGTTCAAAGCAGGGCTTACGCGCTCGCTGAAGAACATCCCGAGTCCGATGCCGAAAAAGAGCTCGCCGAGCAAATGGCACTCTTAAAGGAGCAGCTCAAGGGCGTGCCCGGTGCCGACAAGATTCAGATGGGGCGCTTGCAGCGTGACCGAATGACGCGTTGGGCTCTCGCCGTTCGCCCTAAATTGGAAGATTTTGGCTTAGAAGAAGAGCCTGCACTCAAGCTCATTTTTGTGGGGGACGAGTGCGAGCCATGTGAGCCATGGCGCGCGAGTCAAATCCCGGGTTTTCGTGTGATCGAGGTCGAGTCTAAAGATCCAGCCCTGGCCAATCTCTTTTCTCTAGTAAAAGAGCCGCCACAGATTCCAGCGATGCTAGAGTCTGGGCGGCTCACGGTTCTACCGACTTTGCCAAAGCCCTGAGCGAATCAGAGCAGGATGCAAAGGCCTCCGCCACAGATAAGGCCTGAGCAGCAATCTGCGGTTGTGGTGCAATCCTGTAGCTGGCCCGAGCATTGATTTGGCTCGTCGCCACAGATCAAGGTGTCGGGGTTACAGTAGCCGCTGCAGCAATCGTCGTTCGCGGCACATGTTTGACCGTCGAAGGTGCAGTTCGGGCAGCCTTCGTCAACATTACCGTCACAGTCGTTGTCTTCGCCGTCGCAGAGTTCAGCGGTGGGCACACACGTGGAGCAGCCTTCATCGATGTCTCCGTCACAATCGTTATCTACGCCGTCACAGATTTCGAGTGAAGGCACACATGTGGCGCATCCTTCGTCTACGTCTCCGTCGCAATCGTTATCCACGCCATCACAGACTTCTGCTTCTGGAGTACACGACGTGCAATCCTCGTCCACTTCACCATCACAATCGTCGTCAACGTTGTTGCAGAGTTCCGGGGACGGCACACAAACAGGGCAGCCCTCGTCGACTTGATTGTCGCAGTCGTTGTCTTGGCCGTCGCAGATTTCTGCACTTGGCACACAGGTCGGGCATCCTTCGTCAACAACCATATCGCAGTCGTTGTCGACACCGTCGCAGACCTCGAGCGTACATCCACCGCAGCCCTCGTCGACTTCTCCGTCACAATCATTGTCTACTCCGTCACAGATCTCGACTGTAGGAACGCAGTTGGGTGTACAGACTTCGTCCACGTCTCCGTCGCAGTTATTGTCCACCCCGTCGCATTGTTCAGGACAAGCTTCGCAGAACTCTTGGCCACACGCACACTGTCCGTTGATACATGAGCCGCCGCGGTCCATTCCGTCGATATAGCAGTCTGTGTCCATGGTGCAGGCACGCGAGCTCAAGTTCACACAGACGCCACAACCTGAGTTGTAGCAGTCGAGGTTTTTGGCGCAGCCCGAGCCATCGAGGATGAATGTGCCGCAATCTGAATCGGTGGTGCACGCGCTCAAGGAGCACGCACCATTGGTGCATGTGGACCCAAGTGGGCAATCGTTACCGTTTGCGCAACTCGGAGCACATGAGTCAGCAGTTGCGTCCGAGTTTGTGTCAACGCAAACCTGTTGCGCACCGCAATCGGCATCTACCGTACACGCGCTGCCTCGGCACGTGCCGTCTTGGCAACTTCCTTCGCCGCAGCAGCCGTAGCAATCACATCCTGCTGGCGGCTCACAATCCGTGGCGTCATTTCCGGATCCGGAATCGCCGTCAAAGAGGCACTCCTGGCGGCAGCGAGGATTGGAATCAAAACACGAGTTATCCCCCGATATACAGGTAGGGGTGTTGCCGGAGACCAGTTCGTCTTCGCTCGAATCACAAGGACTCACACAGCCTGGATCTTGAATGTCGATCAAGCCATCGCCGTCGTTATCAATCCCGTCATTACACTCAGTTGTACAGTTGGACGCGGAGTAGGTTCCATCATCGCATTTATCCCAGAAGCTTTGACGATCCGTTGGGGCGGGGGAGTTGAACCCTTCGCAGAGGTCGCCTTCTCCGTCGCCGTCGGTATCAAGCTGGTCATCGTTCGCGACAATCACGCAGTTATCGCACACGTCACCGATGCCGTCGCCATCTACATCGAGTTGGTCGGCGTTTGAGTCCACAGGGCAGTTGTCCGCGAAGTCAGGCCAGCCGTCGCCGTCCGTATCCGCTCCTTCACAGGCGTCGCCCGTTCCATTGGCGTCCGCATCTTCCTGGAGGACGTTAGGGATAAACGGGCAGTTATCGCACGCATCGCCCACACCATCGAGGTCTCGGTCGGTCTGGTCTGGGTTTGCGACATCCACGCAGTTGTCATTATCGTCTGTGACGCCGTCTTGGTCCGTATCGATGAAGGTGCATGCATCGCCGGTCCCGTCCCCGTCTGAATCAGCCTGGTCTGCATTCGCAACGAAGCCGCAATTATCGCAAGCGTCGCCAACACCATCACCATCAATATCGCCCTGGTCTGTGTTTGGCTCTTCGGGGCAATTGTCGATTCGGTCAGGCACCGTGTCCTGGTCTGTGTCCTCGTCAGAACACGCATCGCCGACGCCGTTTTGGCTCGTGTCTGCCTGGTCGAAGTTCGCAACGATCGGGCAGTTATCGCAGGCATCTCCCACGCCATCGCCATCGGTATCGAGTTGGTCAGCATTCTCAACGGTAGGACAGTTGTCATTTCCGTTCGTCACGCCGTCTTGGTCTTCATCGGCGTTCGGGTCGAGAAGGCCATCGCAGGCGTCTCCTTCGCCGTCTCCGTCCGAGTCGGCTTGGTCAAAATTGGCTACGGTTGGGCAGTTATCACAGGCATCTCCGCTCAGGTCGTTGTCCGAATCCGTCTGGTCGGGGTTTGCCACATCTGGGCAGTTGTCCAATCCATTGAGCACTCCGTCCCCATCATCGTCGCCCGTCGGGTCGATGATATCGGCGCACGCATCGCCCACCCCATCTTGGTCTTCGTCGGCCTGATCGAAATTCGCTACCCCTGGGCAATTGTCGCAAGCATCACCAATCGAGTCGCCATCTGCGTCTTCTTGATTCGGATTCGCATCACCCGGACAGTTGTCCTCAGAATTGATGATTCCGTCATTGTCGTTATCCGCACCGGGATCAATGGTTTGGTTGTTTGTTCCAGCCGGGTTGTTGGTCCCAGGCGGGTTGTTGGTCCCCGTGGTGTTGTTGGTACCTGGTTGATTATTCTGATTCGTTCCGCTCGTTGAATCACCGCACGCCTGTAAGGCGAGTACTGTGAAACAAAGAGCAAGGGCTAGGACCCGCTTCATGTAGACCTCTCGTGTCGTAGAAAATTGGTTTCTCTTCTGCGAGTCTAATAGAAATCCGAAGTCTTTGGAGAATTGGGGCCGCCAAAACCGTACACACTTTGAATACACTGAGTGGCAAGTATACTTGCCGCTTTGAGCCTCTGAAGGGGCGCCTCGGGCTTCCAATAGCCAGTGCTTGATTGGAGACCGAACGGCTGAAGGCCCGGAATCGCTAGGTTCTCTGTGAGTGGTACGCTTCTTGAAGAAGATTTGCTCGACCAAAGTGTTTGGAGTCTTAGTATGCAAAAATCGCTTATCGTCCTCTTTCTAAGTCTTCTCGCCGTTAGCTGCGCCGAGGAAACGGATGCACCGACCGAGAGTGTTCAACCCACTGGTGGTGGCAAAGGAGACCAGGTCGACTCAGGACTCGCGCCAACATACGAAGAGTTTCGTGCAGGGTTATACTGCGAAGAAGGTGGTGCGTGTATCGTTCAGGGTGACGTTCCAATCTGGGGCGAAGAAGCACTTCAAGAGTACTACTACTCACGACGAGGTCTGGTTCAGGGCCTGACCGTCATGAACACCTCTGCTGTGGATGCTATCTGGGACCGGACCGAGCGATTCGACCTCCGTTACTGCATCTCAGACGATTTTGGCGAGAGAAAGGCTGAGGTCGTACAAGCGTTCAACGCCGCCGTTGAGGAATGGGAAGAGATTGCGGATGTCGACCTCGTCTATGCCACGGAGCATGACGCACGATGCAGCACACGCAATGCCCAGGTTGTTTTCAACGTCCGGCCGGGCGATGACCCTTTCGCGAGCTATATCGCGCGCGCCTTCTTCCCGAACTACAAAGAAAGAGAGAAGCGGGAAGTCATCATCGCCATGGACGAGCACGACCGCATGGCCGAGAGCGACACCATCGAAGGCGACTACACGCTTCAAGGTGTGCTTCGCCACGAGATAGGCCATGTACTCGGATTCCGCCACGAACATATCCGCGACGAAGCCAATGCCTATTTTTGCCGTGAAGGAGACGACTATCGACCCATCACCACATATGACGCCACGTCGGTGATGCACTATCCTCAGTGCAACGGAAAGGGCGACTGGGCCCTGACGCTGAGCGATATCGATCGTCGTGGTGCATCGTTCTTCTACCCGGACTTCAATGATTACACGGCTGCGAGGTGCGACGAAGAAACCCGCGATGGCGATGTGCTCGATACGTGTGAGCCAGTGGTCCACCAAATGTTGGAGCTTGCAAATACGGCGACGTTTGAAGAGCTCGACATCTGGGTTGGCCTCGATATCCGCGCTGCCCAAATCATCGTGGACACTCGCAGAACCACGCCATTCAACACGCTCCAACAGCTCAAAGACGTGCCCTATATCGGTCCTGTCAGCGTCATGAAGATGTACGATTACCTCTACAAGACTGGGCGATGCCCGGTGGAGTTTGACGATAACGGCGTCGTAAATGCGCAATGCCGTCCTGTGGTCAACCGCATCCTCGAACTCGCCAACACCGCCACCCAAGACCAACTCGACTTCGAAGTTGGCCTCGACTCTAGAGCGGCCGCGAATATCGTCGTCATCCGCGAAAATCGGCCATTCGCCTCGTTCGCGGAGCTTTGGGATGTCAGCTACGTCAAGGCCACAGCATTCGAGAGAATGTACTTCCACCTTTTTGAGTAACTCTTCTTTACAGGGTGTTGCGGCGGCGCCGATCCGCTGTTAAGCAGGCCGCGTCTTAACGGTGCGGAGTTCCAAATGAAGAAGTTTGTATTTGTACTTTTGCTACTCGCTGGCTGCGGCTCGGATACCACCCAGACGACACCAGACCTCGGTGTCGATATGCCTGCTGATACCGGCACCACTGAGCCGGACCAGGGTGATCAGATGGACCAGGGCGATGACGGGAACGATCTTTCGCAAGACCTCGACATGGCCGATGACGCTGAGGTTGATTTACCTCCCGCGCTCGACGTGGTGGCTGAGAACTACTGCGAACTCAGCGCGAACATGTTCTGTGACTATTACTTGCGATGCGGACGGATCGCGGCTGATACCATGGAGGAGTGTTTAGAGCTCTTCGATGCTTCGTGTAACGCCGTCTATGAGCCTCATTATATCGCACACGAAGAGGCCGGCTTGTTGCGCCTGAGTGCCGAAGGCCTGAGCCAATGCGAAACTCACTTGGAGCAGGTTGCGTGCGACCAGCAGGTCTTCGACCTCGACTTCGGATGTGACCAAGTTTGGGATGGACTCGTGGAGGCCGGGGGCGATTGTGCGCCTGGCATCGGCTCGTTTGTGTGCGACGCGGGAACGACCTGTGTCTTGGACACGACCTTCTGCGGTGAGTGCAAGACCGTCTCTGAGACGGGTGGACCATGCCTTGGCGATACCGACCTTCGATGCTCGCCTCTCGACCGGTGCGTAGACGGGATTTGTGTGGCACGGCGACTACCGGGTGAGTCGTGCGATGATGAAAACCCCTGCAGGCTAGGGGCATGGTGCAACCAGGGAACCTGCCAGGGACCTCAAGTGGTTGGGGTCGGCGAGGAATGCAATCAGGTGCAACGTTGCGCCTACAACGCCCAATGTGTTGGCGGAGTGTGTCAGGCGCAAGTCGGCTTAGGCGAGTCGTGTGAGCCCGGACTCTGTTATTCGGGGCATTGTGATTCGGTCGAAAACACCTGCCAGTCATTGCGCTCGGGCGCTGCTCCGTGTACCTCAAGCTCTCAGTGTGTAAGCGGAATTTGCGATAACGGCTTCTGCCGAACCTTACCTGGAGTCTGCTTCCAGTGATCTCACCCAAGGAATCATGAGCGCCTATCTCCGAGAGCTCGAAGACAGAAGCATCGCGATTATTCGCGAGACGTGGGCTAGCTTTGAAAAGCCAGCCTTGCTCTGGAGCGTGGGCAAGGATTCCTCGGTTCTACTCTGGCTCATCCGAAAGGCGTTCTTAGGCAAGGTTCCTATCCCATGTGTCCATGTGGATACGCGGTATAAGCTTTCCGAAATGATCGCCTTTCGCGACCATTTAGCCTCTCAATGGCAGCTTGATCTCGTCACCTCACCGCCAAGTCCCGAGTTCTTGGAAGGCAACACCTACCCGACGGGCAAGCTGAGCCGGGTAGAGTGCTGTAATGCTTTGAAGAGTGAGCCTCTGAAGGGACTAGTGGCGAGTCACGGTTGGGACGCTCTGATCTTGGGGATTCGAAGGGATGAGGAGGGCACCCGAGCTAAAGAACGCGTCTTTTCGCCCCGCGACTCGGAGTCTCGCTGGAATCCCTCAGACCAACCCGTCGAAATCTGGGGGCACTACACTCGCCCTCCCAACGGGCATATGAGGGTGCATCCGCTCTTAGATTGGACCGAGTTAGACGTCTGGCGCTACATCCTTCTGGAGTCGATTCCTGTGGTCGATCTTTACTTTTCTAAGGATGGGAAGAGATATCGTAGCCTTGGTTGTGCGCCTTGCACCTTTCCTCACGACTCAAACGCCCAAACTGTGCCCGAGATCATCGCAGAACTCGAGGCTCTTCGGAGCTCCGAGAGGCATGGGCGTGCCCAGGATAAGGAGCGAGAGTCGGCCTTTGAGGAGCTTCGAAACCGAGGCTACATGTGAAGGTATCCCGAACGATCGCCATAACCGGCCATGTGGACCACGGAAAGTCCACGTTATTAGGTCATCTGCTCTGGAAACTTGGGGCCGTTCCGGATGACCGCAAGGCGGCCCTCGAGAGAGCCTCCGAATCCCGGGAGAAGGGCATGGAATGGGCTTTCTTTTCGGATGCCTTGAAGGCGGAAAGGGACGCTCAGATTACGGTAGACACGAGCCAGTACTTCTTTCGGCAGGGAAATCAAACCTGGCGCGTTGTGGACGTTCCCGGTCATGTTGAGTACTTGCGGCACATGGTCGTGGGCGCCTCGAGAGCCGACGTGGGGCTGATCATCGTTGGAGCCGATGCGGGCATCGAGGAGCAAACGCGACGGCACGCAGATATTCTGCGCTTTCTAGGCGTCGAGGAGTTTGTGGTTGCTATCAACAAACTCGATCTCTTCGAAGGTGACCGAAGATTCCTTCAGCTCAAGGCGGAGTTTCTAGAATTCTGGGAGGAAAGTGGGGTTGAAGACGTCTCAATAGTCCCGATTTCCGCCAAGCTAGGTCAGAACCTGACACCTGATTCTACCGGATTTGAATGGTTTAAAGGACCGACTCTGATCGAAGCCCTGACCCAAGACCAAGCCCCGCGGCCCGACTCAGACTTGGGCACAGCCCTTGGGGTTGTTGGGCAATACGAAGGAAAGATCTTTGCGGAACTCTACTCTGGCTCTGTTTGTGCCGGGGATGTCCTGCAGAGCAACCAGGGCGAATTGGTGGTCGAGCAGGTCTACCAGGGACTCAACTCACTTGCCCTCAAGTTGAGCGGACCCGCAAGCCGCGGACAGATCTTCTTTTCCGACGCTCCTCTGAACACCACGCCTCATCTAGAGGCGAAGGCGCTCTTCTTTGGTCTGCCTGAAGAACTCAACCAACTCGAGCTGCATTTGGGGCCTCAGGTTGCTCGAGTGCTCGCGATTGAGGGCTTGGAGCCTAGTGTCTTAGATATTCAGCCGAAGATTAGAATCGAGCTAGACACCCCAATCGTGGTTTCAAAGAAGATTCGAGGCCTTGGTCGATTTGTGTTGAAGTCTAACGGCCTGATTTACGCCGCGGGCGTGGTTTGAGCATCTTCGCGCACGAGCCGTTCAGCCCAGATAAACCCGAATGGAATCAGGCAGGAGACGAAGAGTTTGGCCGTTTTTACGAGTGACCATTCTTGTTCGGATTGTGCCCAGATCAGTATGGCAACAAAGGCGATGAAAAGGGCGCCGTGAGCACTTCCTACAATCCTCACCGCAAGGGGCATATCGAATCCGTACTTCAGAGGCATTGCCACGAAGAAAAGAAGTACCAGAGAGATTCCCTCGAGAACGCTGGTCATACGAAAGATCTTTAGTGTGTTCACTCGAGCTCCTACAAACGAGTAGATTCTGGCTCGCACAAACCTCCATTATGGTCAATGTATTCCAGATTTCGCGTTGGCAGCTGGGCTTGCCATGGTCGGTGGATGAAGTGGCAAGCTGAGTTGCCGGTTTCCGGTGGATGTGATGCTAAATCCCTGAAATTTGTATCCCTAGGCACTGGCCCGTTGTATGCATAGATGTATACAGAATAGATGAATCGCACATGGTGCACCTCGATCGGAGAGAGTGATGAAGAATAAATGGTACGCGTTGGCATTAGGAATGGGATTGGCACTCACAGCTGCTTGTGGCAGCGACTCTTCGGAGCCCGCCGAAGAAACTCCGGTTTTCCTCGGCCCAAATGAGAAAGCCGACAACTTCTACAGTGAATCAGCTCAAGAGTATTTTGTGCGCGGTAAAGCCGAGCTCAAGCTCGAGCCTGAGTACGCCACCGCCACTGAGGAAGAGCGACTTCAGAGAATCGCTGAACTCATTCCTTACAAGCAGGTTCAGATCGGCTTCTTCCTCAATACCTACCTCATCGACAAGTCTGGCGACTCTGAGAATGCCGATTACGGCGGAATGAAGGCGTTGACCAAGAACGGCTCGTACGAAGACATGGACATCGTGAAGGTTGATGATCTGACCTACACCTTTAATTTCGTTCAGGAGATTGGCGGTCAGTTCGACCTCCTTCGCGAGTTGTCACGTGCCGCGAACGCTCAGGAGATGGAAGACGGGTCCTATCGCTTCAGCCTTGCGGTTGGCGTGCTTACCAACGATCAGATGACTCAGTTGGACCACGAGCAGGAATGGTATCGTCGTGCTCCGTGGTCGTCGTTCTCCCCTACGAGCGTTGATGCGAGCCAGATCTACTATCAGGACATCGAACTCGTTCCCCAAGAGCGCTCCAGAGATGCTTGGATGGACTATGAGCGCCTCTTCGAGGACGGGAAGCTTGAGATTGGAGCGTTCTTCGGCTGGGATTATCACGGTGAATATCACCGCGTTCATGCAGAGAGCACGTACAACTGGCTCGTTCGTCGGGGCTTCCAATCCCCCGTCAGCTCGTGGGCTGAATACGCCACCAACCGTGGTCCTCTGACCTACACGCTGGACGCAAACGGGCAAGAGGTTGAAGTCGCGATCACCCTTTGGTGGGGAGAGCCTGGCACCGAAACGGACCCTGATACCGATGCCGGTGGCCGGCGTCTCGAAAACGAGATGCGTTCAAGCTTCGCAGAACACGACGTGATCATGTTCAGCGGCCACTCTGGCCCCTGGTATGGTTTCGCACTCGCGAACTGGAAGAAGACCCTCGAAGGAGACTTGGACGATTCGGAAGTTCCGGGCCTAGACATGCCTGCGGACCGCTACCAGGTCGTCCTTGCTGAGGGTTGTGATACCTACGCCTTGGGTCAGGCTTTCTGGGCAAATCCAAACAAATCTGACCGGCAGAACCTCGACATCGTGACCACCACAAGCTTCTCGAACGCCGCCACCAGCAAGGTCGTCACAGACTTCTTGGACGCCCTTGTCGGTACGAGTTCTGGCAACCGCCACGAACCTACTCGATACGGCAAGATGCTCAAATCCATGGATTCGGCGAGCTATTGGTTCAAGACCATGTACGGCGTGCATGGGATTGACGACAATCCCAATGGCCACCCCTATGGAAACAAAGACGCTCTCTGTGGTGAGTGCCGCTCGGATGCCGATTGTGGTGGTGCTGGAAACAAGTGCGTTACCCTCGAAGGCTCAAACGTGTGTACGTTCGAGTGTACGAGCGATGCAGGTTGTCCAGATGGCTACACCTGCCGCGAGACGTCAACGAGCGGTTGGCTCTCCGACAACTACTGCATGCCCACAAGTTTCTCATGTGACGATATTCCTGTGGCTGAAGAGCCAGGTCTGATCATCACCGAAGTACTTGCCGACCCCGCCGATGATTCAGCCGGCGATGCGAACCGCGATGGCGTACGCCATTTCTCCGAGGACGAGTTCATCGAGATTCACAATCCCGGAACCAAGGCCGTGGAGCTTGCGGGCTACACCATTGAAGATAACGTGATGGTTCGCTTCACCTTCCCGCTTGGTGCTCGAATCGAGCCTGGCCAGAAGGTGGTGGTGTTCGGTGGTGGTGAGCCTCAGGGCTTCGATGTACCAACGTTTAAGAGCGAAGGCCTCTACCTGAACAACGGTGGCGATGCCGTGACCTTGAGCGACCGCGACGGCCGGATGGTGGACTATGTCAGCTTCGGACGAGAAGGTGGCCGCGACCAAACTCTCGTTCGAGAAGGCGAAGCACTAGTTCTCGGCGGACTTCCGACTCCTGGCGAGTAAAGGCGGGCCGCCTAGGCCAGTCATCTCACGCAGACATTGCCTTCGTGCTTAGCTCGCCCAATTCCTGCGCTACAGTCTTAGCGGTTTCGAGCAACTCGTCATGTGTGTGCGTGGAACTGATGAAGAAGCGAAGCCGCGAGGCCTCGTCGTCCACGGCAGGGTACACAATGGGCTGCACATTGATCCCACGCAGCGCCAAACGCTCGGAGAGTTGCAGGCAGTAGAAACTGTTCCCGACAATCACCGGAACGACCGCAGAATCTTTGCTCGGCCCTGTATCCAGGCCGTGTTTCTGACATGCCTCAAGGAACACGCGGCTATTGTCTTGCAGCGTAAGAACCCTCTCAGGCTCTTGTTCGATGAGCTGGATTGCCGCAAGAGCTGCCGCCGAGTTCGCGGGCGAAATGCCTGCCGAGAAGATGAACCCAGGCACGGTGTATTTGAGATAATCGATCAGTGCGCCGGAGCCAGCAATAAAGCCACCGCATGACGCGAACGACTTTGAGAGAGTGCCCATCCAAAGGTCAACCTCCCGCGCATCGAGGCCAAAGTAGTCCGCGATTCCACCTCCGCGAGGACCGATGCACCCAAGAGAGTGTGCCTCGTCCACGTAGAGTATGGCGCCGTACTCCTTCTTGAGCTCGATAAACTCCGCCAGATTCGGGATGTCACCATCCATCGAGTACACGCCCTCAATGATGATGCCGACCTTCTTGAAGTTCGGCCGGAGCTGCTCGAGCATTTTTCCGAGACCCACGTGATCGTTGTGCGGGAATTGCAGACGCTTTGCTCCAGAGAGATCCGCGCCCGTTACGATCGAGTTATGAGCCAACGAGTCGTGAAGAATGAGGTCGCCAGGGCCGAACAAATGGCCGATTACCGATTCATTGGTGTGGTGACCAGCACTGAAGACAAGCGCCGCATCCACGCCCACAAAGCTTGCGATCGCGTGCTCGAGCTCGCGGTGCAACGGAATCTGGCCGCTCGCGAGACGGCTGGCTGAAACGCTTGTGCCGTAGTGCTCAACGGCGTCTTTTGCCGCTTGATTGACCACCGGATGCCCCGAGAGCCCCAGGTAATTATAAGACGAGAAGTTCAACATCGACTCGCCTTCAATCATCGCGCGATTCTTGGCGACTCCGTCATGCTCACGAAAATAAGGATTCTGCACGCCGATCAACGCGGCCATTTCCAGGCGCTGTTTGAGGGCTTGCACTTCTGGGAATTCGTCGACCTTCCAGTACTCGGGCTTGATCTTAGGCTTGCTCGACTCCATGAGTCGCGTCGCTCTGAGATCATGAGCCACGAGGATTGGGCTGCCATCGAGGTTCTCCCAAATCATATCTCCGCGAAGGTCACCTTCAGAAGATTTGATTTTCAGAACGACCCGAACCTGCTCACCATTCGGCGCACCAAGCACCTGCAGCTTTTCAATCGATGACGGGAACGCCGCGAACCCCAACGTGTTTTGCAACCAATAGAGGACCAACTGGAAGCCAGCATCCACCATAAAGGGGTCGGCGCTGAAGTGTTCTCCAAAGCCACCAAAACTGCTCGGTTTCTGTGTTTTAACTAGGCCCACAAAGCCAGTTTTATCGGCATGTTCGACCGATACGATCCCTCTCATTTTTGGGCCGTGAAAACTGAACTCCTTGTAGAAGTCATTCAGGTTGTGCCAGCTCTGGTGTTCGTGCCCATTGGGCCGCGAGATTTCGGGCAAATCGGCGTGTTCGTTGTGAGTCCGTCCCAAGTACTTTGGCGCTCCATCTACACTCAGAACCACACGATCTTTGTCGGCCTTTGCCGAAATCACAGTCGGTCCCGAAACCTCAACACCGCTGATGAGTTTAAAGTCCTCAAGGCCGGAGGCTCCTGACGTCTTCAGAGCCAATTCCAGCGCGGCCGCGAAAGGCATCACCGCCTTTCCTTTTAGTCGATGATCAAAAACCCAATCGGACGAATCCGTACCGAGCACCGCGAACCGCTTAGCCTCCGGCTGGAGCTTGTCGAGCTCTGGGCCAATCGTGACGATGCTCGCCGTCTTCTCCAGCGCAGCGAAGAAGAGCCTCGTGCCCTCTTCGTGCGAAAGAACGGGGACTCCCATATCCTCGAGACCGCTCAACATCGCGTCACTCAAGCTTTCGGTCATCGGTGTATCTGCCCAGAGCGGCCACTCGTGAATCTGAGCGAATCCTTCAAACCCATTGAGCTCGTCTGCCAACGCGTCGTTCGCTGCTGCATAAATGGTCTGGGCGCGATTTCCAAAACGTGCTGCCCAAGAGCCTGTGGCCACAACAGCCTTGAGGTTGGGCATAGATTGCATCAAGTGCCTGAGCCCGAGGACTTTGGCGCTCCAAACGGCTTTGAGGTCCTGTTCGCTCAGTTCTTCGACCTTCCGATCTTTCAAGAGTCCAGCGGCATGAATCAGGCCGTCGTAATTCGCGAGCTTCTGGCTAAGGTCGCTCGGAATTGCGGCAGAGACATCGAGCTGCAAGTATTCGGTTTTTGTTTGAGCTGAAAGCTGGGCAATCGCCGCCTTTTCCTCAGAGCTCAAGTCGCTCTCGGCACGTCGTCCGAGAAGTAGGAGCGATTTCACACGTGGCGCAATCGCCTTTGCCAGCACGAAACCGACCCCTCGCGCACCTCCGGAGACCACAACGTTCAGCCCGTCAAACCTCGCGTTCTGGCTACCGGTCGCCTTTGTAAAGCGTCTCGTCTCTCGGGGGCCCTGGAGGCGAACCTCTTGTTCTTCATTTGGCGAGAAAGCCTCTGAAACAAGGCTTTGAGCGTCGTTGCCGTCCCAGAATACTGGAACAATCCTCGTGTTCGGCCATTCGTGCCGGAGCGCTCGAAGAAATCCCGCGATCCCATGGCTTTCTGGATAGATGCCGAGAAACACCTGCGGAGGGTTGGCGTTCCTCTCCTTCGCAAGCGCGAATGCCGCTGGCGTGTCGTTTAGAAACGCCACCAAAATATCTCCAGAACCCTCAGCGGCTCCTCTTTGCTCGAATGCTTCAGCGATCTCACTTCGCTTGGTGTGATCTCCAACGAACTCCACTCGGCGCCCGTGAGCTTCTTCCAGAATGTGTTCTTGAATTGGCGATATGACCCAGGCGGCCTCAAAAAGGTCGAGTTCACCAATCTCGGACTTCGGTGATTCGGAGCTACCAAGCCATAGAGGGATCGAGTCTGCGACGTCCTGCAGTGCTGTGCGAGCGCTAAATCCCGTCTGCGGTACCACGAGTCCCGGGACGTTCTTCTGAAGCGCACTCGCGAGCTCAGCAAACATCAAGGAATCAAACCCGAGCTCGGTCGCAAGTACTTGAGTAGGTTGCAAGCTCTTGAGAGGAAATGCGCTGATCTCGGAGACCAGGTCTTTCACCAGAGGCAACCAATCTGTAGGCACCTCGGGCTCAGGCGTGGCGGCTTTCTGAAGCTCAACTTTCTGAATCTCAACGGGCTCGCTCAGAGGTGCAGGCGTCTTCTCAACCGTCGCCGTCAAAGGGGAATCCGGAAGAGACATCCCCATCGAGGCCAGCACACGCGATTGGTTCGCGATGACCTCGGCATGTTGCGCCAAAATTTGGTTCTGGGATTGGAAAAGAGCGAGCAACTCGCTCAAATTCTTGTCTTCCTGCACGGTGTTCACCTGTGTTGATACGACCGGAGCCACGCGGGTCGCAGTCTCGGAACGAGAGATTTTCAAGGGGATTGAGCGCTCTCGGATCGCAGAGAATCTCTGCGTCTCGAGTCTTGTCGGAGGTAGCGTGACCACTTGCGAATAGGGATAGAGCGCAGAAAGGTCGAGGTCTTGTCCCTGAACGACCAATCGCCCAAGCCCCATCAGGATATTCTCGAAACTCGTGTGCCCAACTCGCCCACCCGTGCTCTGCATAACCAAGGAACGAAGGGCTCCTGTCCCCAGCTCAACAACCTTTAGGATCTCGCGTGACTCAAGCTCCTGCATTCCTCGAAGGAAGTTGACTGGGCTAGTAGCGTGGCTTGCCAAGAGCTCTGCCGCATTCTCTGTGGTTATCAGGCAATCAGAGGTGCAAGACCAAACGTCGAATCTAGGAGCTCGGAACTCGATTTTTGATATCGCGCTGCCGAGGTTCCCAAGAATTGGCTTCACAATATTGGAGTGGAAAGCATGGGAAACGTTGAGCTTCGTCGCCTTCACACCTTTGTTTTCAGCGAGCTCGACCAGAGCGTCGACGCTTGTACTTGGCCCCGCTACGACAGTCTGTTTTGGGTGATTGATATTCGCGACTTCTACGCTCGGCGGCAGGGGCCCAAGGATCGATAGTTCCTCCGCAGAGAGGCGAAGTGCCGCCATCGCGCCGTGGTCTCCCGGCAGCTCTTGCATGAGTTGCCCACGAGTTGCCACCAGTTGAACACACTCTTCGTCAGACAGCGCGCCTGAGGCTCCGAGGGCCAAGAATTCGCCTAAGGAATGACCTAGCGCGAAGTCCACCTGAAGGCCCAGGCCCGACAAGAAGTTGAAGAGCGCAAGGCTCAAGATCGCAAGAGCAGGCTGGGTGTTGCGGGTTTCTCGCAGCGCTGCCTCGGCCTCGTCCTCGTTCTGCGACGGGTAGAGTAGGTCGAGAATTCCGTCACATCCGCTCGCTTGTGCCAGGCGCGTCACCTCGTCTCGAAACGCACTGAAACGCTTAAATGCGTCGCGGAACATATTGATGCCCTGAGCACCTTGCCCTGGGAAAAGCGCTGCAACGGGACCCGAGCCGGCCTCACCGACGAAAACCTCTGGTCCCAGCTCGCCGCTCTCGCTCTTTTCGATTGCTTCACTGACCTGATTCAGCTTGCTGACTAGGTCGTCGAGCGAATATGCAATCAGTGAGCAACGGTACGCCTCGTGCCGGCGTGCTGCGCTCAAGGTATACGCGATATCTTGGAGTAGCGGCTCTTTGTCCTGGATCGTCTGCACGATCTCTCGTGCATGCTCGGCCAAGAGATTTGCATTTCCGGCACTCAACACCACCAGTTGCGGCTCATCGTCGACCGTTCTTTCTCGCGAAGGCGCGCGCTCCAAAACCACGTGGCAATTGGTCCCGCCAAACCCGAATGAACTCACACCCGCCACCTGAATTGAGGCAGGTTTTGATTCTCTCGGCACTTCGAGCCTGCGTTCTTCGAGCTTCAAGTCTGGATGCGCTGAGCGAAAGCCCGCTTGCACTGCTTTGGTCTGGTTCTCTAGCTCCAGGGTCGCCTTCAAGAGCCCTGCGATTCCAGCGGCCGCCAGTGTGTGACCGATATTGCCCTTCACGCTCGAGATATAGCGTGAGCGCGAGTTGCCAAACACTTGATGAATGGCTTCGACCTCAACAGGGTCTCCAACCGGTGTGGCTGTGCCGTGACACTCCACAAGATCCACGTCTTCCGCGTCGATCGCCGCGTCTCGCAGCGCCGTCTGAATAACCGCAACCTGACCGGGAACACACGGAGCCATAGGCCCCGAATCGCCTGCATCGTTGTTGATACCCGTTCCACGAATCACGGCATGAATTCGGTCGCCGTCTTTCTGTGCCTCGTCGAGCCGCTTCAGAACCACAATTCCTACGCCATCTCCCTGAACAAACCCGTCGCCTTCGGCATCAAAGGGCCGGCACGCATCATGCCTCGAGATTGCACCAATTCTGGAAAAGCCTACCAGCGTATCTGGTGTCAACGTGAGTTGGATTCCGCCCGCGACCGCGACATCACACATGCCTGCACGGATATGCGTCACCGCGTTATGAACCGCCACCAGCGCCGATGCACAAGCCGCATCCAGCGTGTACGCCGGGCCGCCGAACTTCCATTGATACGCCACGTTGGCCGCAGCCATATTGATCAGGGAGCCTGGAATCGAGAATGAGTTCACCGGCGCTACTCGGTCCACGCTCTTCGACAACGCTTCGGGGTCAACCACCTCGCCGAGAGACCCGTCCGAAGCCATCATCGCCAGAGTTCGAGCTGCCATAATCAGTCTGTGGTCCGAACTCGAGGCGCCGATAAAGGTGCCAACACGCGCAAGTGGGAGTTGGCGGCGCTCATAGCCGCTATCCTGGACCGCGACGCGCACAGCATCCAAAATCAGTCGGTGCTGAGGGTCCATCACCTCGACACGCCGAGGCGCAATTCCAAAATGCATCGCCGCAAAAGACTCTACATCCTCAATAAAAGCTGCCTTGCGAACATAAGTGCGGTCAAATTCACGCGGATTCTCCGAGTGAAATACCTCCGACGACCATCGGTCCGAGGGAATCTCATTGAAACACGCTCGGCCTTCAACCAGGTTTTTCCAGAACGCTTCGATGTGGTCTGCCTCGGCAAACCGGCACGAGTAGCCAATGATCGCAATATCTCGGGAGGAATCCATCTTCACCTGTCGCTCATTCAGATCGGCGAAACCGACCCTGTTCCGCGCTGCCTTCGCGCACGGGTGGAACATGCGTTTACCCTTGCACCATGCGACTTTCAAGGAAAGAAACCTACCTACTAGTCGGTTCGTTTGCCCGATTAGACCGCTGAGCCTCCAAAGTGGCACTAGACCTCTGCGAAAATGCGACTACCCTCCTTTACCTATGAAACGCTCCATTGCACATTCTTTGATTCTGCTCGCACTTTGTATTGGTTGGGGCCAAGGCTGCGAGAAGAACGTCCCTCCCGCTCCAAAAGAAACGAAGGTTGAAATGAAACCAACCACGACGCGTGAAGTTGAAACTCATCAGATTGAGATTTCGCGGCCAGAGGCAAAGATTGCAGGTGAGCTCATCGTCGCTGACGCAGTAAATCCAACACCCCTAGCGGTGATTGTGGCAGGCTCTGGACCGACGGACCGCGATGGAAATAGCGTGGCCGGCATCAAGACGGATGCCTACAAAATGCTCGCAACCGACCTCGCAAAACGTGGCGTTTCAACATTCCGCTACGATAAACGGGGCATCGGGGCGAGCACCACAACCGTGGATGAATCTCAAGTCGACCTGAATACCTTTGTGAATGATTTGGTCGGCGTGGTCCGGCATTTCGAAGGTGATTCTCGCTTCGACTCGCTCCATATCATCGGCCATTCTGAAGGCGGTTTGTTGGCCATTTTGGCAGCTCCAAGTCTCGACGCCGAGTCATTAACACTGCTGGCCACCGCGGGACGACCCCTGCGTGAAGTGCTCGAGGAACAGCTGGCCAAACAAGCACCAGCCCTCATGCCCGATGTTCGTCGAATCCTCGACGACCTCGAAAACGGTCGTGAACCTGAGGTCGTTCCGGATGTTTTGATGGGGCTCTTTAGGCCCTCCGTACAACCCTTCCTTAAGTCGGCCATCTCAGTCGATCCGGCTCAGAAACTCAAAGAACTCAAGGTACGGGTTCTCGTGGTTCAAGGGGCGCGAGATCTACAAGTCTCACTCAAGGATGCTGAACGGCTCGTGCTTTTTCGGTCGGACGCTGAGTTTCTCACCCTTCCGAAAGCATCCCATGTGTTGAAAGACGATCCTGCGACTGAGTTACCGCAGGAATCCTATACCAATCCCAATATGCCGCTCTCCGAGGGCCTTTCCGACACCGTCGCGAAACACATCACTAAACCATGAAATACGAACTTCATCTTCGGACATCTCGAGCGGGGGCACTCGCGGGCCTTGGGCACGACCTCGACCTCATTGCTGAACACTTAGAAGTCACCGCTACGGGAGACAAAATCCGAGCCGTGGTCAAAGCAGACTCCGTCAAAGTCTACGGCGCGATGACCGATGGACGGCTCGACACAAAGTCTCCCGGGCCCAAAGACAGAGAAAAGATTTTGGGTAATATCCAAAAGAAGGTGCTCCAGGTCGCAAAGTTTCCCGAGATTATTTTCGACGCAGACATCAGCGACATGGATTCCGGAAAAATCACGGGGACGCTGCACTTGTGCGGGGTTTCAAGACCACTGACCCTCACCAAACGCGATAGAGTTTGGACCACAAAGATCAATCAGCCTGATTTCGGAATCGAGCCCTACAGTGCCTTGATGGGGCAATTGAAGGTGGCCGACGACGTTATCGTGGTGATCGAAGAAAAAGGATAGCCATCTTGAGACTTCTCGGTGTTGTGCTCGCAGGTGGGAAGTCCACTCGGTTCGGGAGCGATAAGGCTTTTGCGGAGGTCGAAAACCGACCGCTGATCGCTCATGTGTTGGACTCGCTCAGTCTCTGTGATGCGACCTTAGTAGTGGGTAGAACCGCACTTGAGCTGAACGCTCAAGACTCACCCCCCTGCATTCCAGATGCCGAAGGTTTTGAAGGGCCTGTTGCTGGCTTGGTCGCAGCGTTAGGCTGGGCAGCCCAGAACTCATACTCCCATGTCTTCCTGACATCATGCGATCTCTTAGGACTGGCCCCCGAATGGCCAAGGGCACTTGCGTCTGAAGCACGTCCGGCAGCAGCCGTGAAGAATCAGGTTTGGCAGAGTATGTGTTCTGCTTGGGAAGTCACTGCGCTTAAAGGATACCGCCCTTCATCAAACAGTTCGATTTGGAAGATGCTCGATGATTTAGGGGCTAGTGTCGTTGACCCGCCCGAGGGTTGGGCCAATGTTCATGGCGTCAACACACCGGAAGACCTCATGCGAGCAAGAAAACGATTGCGTGCCCAACAATCATAGGCCTAAAGTGAGGCCGAGGGTGTATGCAAGAACGTAAGAAGACTGCATTGAGGTGGGACGGACAGGCATTTGTGGCCTCCCGTGATTTGATCGCCGTAGAAGAGCCCCTTGAAATTCGGCTGGTCGGGGAGAACGGATGGCAGCAATCCATCTCCATCACGATGAGATCTCCGGGGCGCGATCCTGAACTCGCGGTAGGTTTTCTGTGGGCCGAGGGCGTGGTGAGAGACCGAAGTGCGATTCTCCACGCTGAGTCGTGCACAAGTTCAACTAATGTGGTCAAAGTTACCCTCGTTAAAGAGGCGTTATCGGGGTTGGAGCGGCTCGAACGAAAGTTTGTGCAGTCGTCGAGTTGCGGGGTCTGCGGAAAGACGAGTCTCGAGGCCTTGAAGCAAGAGGGCAGGGCGCCCACGGAATGTGAGGCCGGAGTCGATCCGCTCCTCCTCGGTAGCCTGCCTGATATTATGCGCGAGGCGCAACGCAGCTTTCAAAAGACGGGCGGACTACACGCCGCAGGTCTCTTCAAAATCGACGGCACATTCCTACACGCCGCCGAAGACGTAGGCCGCCACAACGCCATGGATAAACTCATCGGCTGGGGTCTCGACGAGGTTGGTGAAGACTGGAGCGGGCATATCTTGGTCCTAAGTGGGCGAGCGAGTTTTGAGTTGGTTCAGAAGGCGATCTCGGTGCGGGTGCCCATCGTTGCTTCCGTCGGGGCGCCTTCAACCCTTGCCGTCGACCTCGCCGAGGAATTCAACATCACCCTCGCTGGTTTTGTCCGGGGAAAGAGCTTTAACGTTTACACGCACCCCCACCGCATTCAAATCTGAAGCGAGGAACACATGGAGAAATCGAGAGATGAAGGTGCCTTGGTGCCCGTCGAGACTCAGGGTTTGCAGATCCAAGCTCCAAAGGAAGTAGCGGGCGGGATACCCGCTGTCATTTCGTCGATTAAACATGCCACCAAGAAATCGGGACTCATCAAGGGCGCACGCACCCTACTTCGAGTGAACCAGCTCGCTGGCTTCGATTGTCCTGGGTGCGCCTGGCCAGATCCAAAACATCGTGCGATGGCTGAATTCTGCGAAAACGGGGCCAAGGCCGTTGCTGATGAGGCGATGAAGGCTAGTGTTGATGCCGATTTTTTCAAACAACACACGATCGAAGAGCTTACGCGCTGGTCCGACTACGAACTCAACGGCGCGGGTCGGATCGCAGAGCCTATGGTGCTGCGCCAAGGCGCCTCAAACTACGAAACCATAGAATGGGACGAGGCATTCGAGCTTATCGGCAAGACGCTAAGGGGGCTCGATTCTCCCAACGAAGCAATCTTCTACACATCCGGAAGAACGAGCAACGAAGCCGCTTTCATGTACCAACTCATGGTGCGCGAGTTCGGAACTAACAATATGCCGGACTGCTCCAACATGTGCCATGAATCGAGCGGTGTGGGGCTCGGAGAGTCGATAGGGATCGGCAAAGGAACTGTCACACTCGAGGATTTTGATAAGGCCGACACGATCTTCATCCTCGGACAAAATCCAGGAACCAATCACCCGCGCATGCTGACCGCGCTACAAGGGGCAAAGCGCAATGGGGCGACGATCGTGACCTTAAATCCTCTCAAAGAGGCCGGTCTCACCTCATTCATTCACCCTCAAGAGGTCACCACGTTGATGGGGGGTGGCACGAAGCTCACCGACCTGCATTTGCCCGTTAAGATCAACGGAGACGTGGCCGCGCTTCAGGGGATCATGAAGGTCATGCTGGAGCGGCACCAAACCGAAGCGTGCCTCGATACTGACTTCATCGAATCAAAGACGAATGGTTTCGACGAGTTTGCCAAACACATTGAATCGGTTTCTTGGCAAGAAATCGAAGAGTCCAGCGGCTTGCGCCGTAGCGACCTCGAGGCAGTCGCCGAGATCGCGATCAAGGCGGAAAGGCTCATCGCCTGTTGGGCAATGGGACTCACGCAACACAAGAACGGCGTCGCGAACGTACAAGAAGTCGTCAACTTCCTACTCCTTCGGGGACAAATCGGAAGGCCCGGCGCTGGAGCGTGCCCCGTGCGTGGTCACTCCAATGTGCAAGGCGATCGAACCGTCGGTATTGTGGAAAAACCGCCGGCTCATCTCATCAAAGGTCTGGCCGACTATTTTGGAATCGAGGTGCCGACCGAACACGGATTCGACACCGTGCATGCCATTCAAGCCATGTTGGACGGTCGAGGAAAGGTTTTCATAGGAATGGGCGGAAACTTCCTCTCCGCAACTCCGGATACTCAAGCCACTGCCGGGGCTCTTCGACAATGTGAACTCACTGTTCATATCTCCACAAAACTCAACCGTTCGCACCTTGTTCACGGAAAACATGCCCTGATTCTTCCTTGTCTTGGGCGAACAGAAATCGACATTCAAAATGGTCGTTTGCAGTTTGTCACGGTCGAAAACTCGATGGGGGTCGTGCACGCCTCCCGCGGAGGAAACAAGCCGGCAAGCGCAAAACTACGAAGTGAACCACAAATCGTTGCCGGCATGGCACGTGCCGTCTCCCCGGGCTCCAAAATCTCATGGGAGTCCCTCGCCACCGACTACGGCAAGGTCCGCGACGCCATCGAAGCCTGTGTCCCAGGGTTTGAAAACTACAACGATCGCGTCCGAAATCCTCACGGGTTTGAGCTTCCAAACGGCCCCCGAGTCGGCAAATTCAACACCCCAGACGGTCGTGCCCAATTCAAAGTTCATCAGATACCTGCGTCGGATTTGAAGGATGGCGAGCTGATGATGATGACCATTAGAACGCACGACCAGTACAACACCACGATCTACGGTCTTGATGATCGATATCGCGGGGTTATGAACGGCCGGCGCGTGGTGCTCATCAACGCGAAGGATAGAGAAAGACTTGGCTTTCAAGCCGGCCAGAGAGTCGACATCATCTCCTCCTACGACAAGGTTCGCAGGGCGCCCGAGTTTGTGTTGGTCGACTACGAGATTCCGCCGGGCTCTGTGGCCACCTATTTCCCAGAAACCAACGTACTCGTGCCCCTGAGCGAATTCGCACACAAGAGCAATACGCCTGCTTCCAAAAGTATTCGTGTGACTCTGGCCAAACACTAAGGTTTTCATTAAGATGTAGGGAATTGGGCGACAAGCAATCTCGGAGAATGCATGCGACAACTCTACGCAGCGCTGCTGGTCCCTTTGGTTTTGGCCATTGGGTGTGAGGGGAATATGGCGATTTTCGCCGACTCTCCAATGGAAACCAACACTCCAACATCGGAGTCTCCCGAGCCTGTTCTCACGCCGACCGGTTTTGAGCCCGGACCGCCTGTTCTCAGAAAATTGACCTCGACCGAGTACAAAAACTCGGTCGAAGCCGCATTTGGAATGGGATTCGTCGCTGATTTCATCTTGCCCGAAGATCAGACCACCAACGGTCTAACCTCCATTGCTATGGCGGCGACGTCGATTTCACCCCTGGGCGTGGAGCAGTACGAAACAGCCGGCTTCGAAGTCGCAAAGATGATCTTGGAGGTTCCATCGCTAAGGAATTCGTTGGTCTCGTGTGATGGCAGCAACTTCGGCGATGCCGAGTGTTTGCGGGAGATGATTCAAGATCTCGGTCCTAAACTCTACCGCCGCAATCTCGACGATGTTGAAGTTCAGGAAATCCTAGTGCCTTCACTTCAGGCGGCGACTACCCTCCAAGATTTCTGGGTGGGTGTTGAGTTCGCGATCGCCACGATGCTTCAGTCCCCTAGCTTTTTGTACCGAGCTGAATACGGCGAATCTGACCCAAATCGCCCTGGTTTGCGAAAGCTCACGCCTGCTGAAGTAGCCACCAAGCTGAGCTTCTTTATTCTTGGAAAACCTCCAACCGACGCCACACTCGCCCTTGTGGATGCCGGTGGTCTTCAAACCCAAGATGAAGTTCGGGAAGAAGCATTACGATTGCTCGCGCTTCCCGAGGCGCGGGAGAATTTCCGCGTCTTCTGGACTGAGTATTTCGGCCTTCAGAAAATCGAATCCATCACAAAGGATCAGTACGTCTATCCAGACTTCGATCAAGCTACTGCCCAAAGTATGCGCGAAGAGACTGTGCGTCTAATGGAGCATCTCGTTTTCGAGAATCCATCGGATATGCGCGAAATGTTCACGTCCACAACCACCTTCGTAGATAGTCGACTCGCCGCAATCTACCGGTTAGACGGGTTCGAAGGCAGCGATTTTGGCCAGATTGAACTGACTCAAGACGCAAAGCGCGCCGGTATTTTGGGGCACGCAAGTATACTTGCGCTGAACAGCCATTCCGTAAGCACCTCCCCTTCACACCGTGGCAAATTCATTCGCGAAGCCTTGATGTGCCAGGCCTTGCCGCCGCCACCTCCAAACGCGAGCACCGTTATTCCGGATCCCGACCCGAACGTGGGTCCACAAACATTACGCCAGAGACTTGAAGACTATTTTTCGAATCCCGCTTGCGGAAGCTGTCACATGGCCATGGATTCTCTCGGATTCGGGCTCGAGAATTACGACGGAATCGGACGGTTCCGCACTCTCGATAATGGACTTCCGATCGACGCGACTGGAGAGCTGAACGGTGTGAATTTTGACGACGGTGTATCTCTAGGGGCCGCCATCGCTCAGGATCCGGCAACGATGGACTGTATGGTGCGAAAGACCTATCGGCACGTCGTGGGTAGAATTGAAGGTGAGGGCGATAAACCACTTGTAGACGAGCTCAAGGCAAAGTTCGAAGCCTCGGACTACCGATTCAAAGATCTTGTCATCGAGATTGCCGCAAGTGAAGCATTTCTCTGGGTTCAAGAGGTGGAGCAATGAGTATCAATCTAGACCGAAGAACCTTTTTGCGCGGTGTTTTGGGTGGCTCAATGGCCACAGTGGCACTTCCAACGCTTGAGATCATGCTCAATACAAACGGCACGGCTTATGCCAACGGAGCGCCGATCCCAAAGCGTTTTGGAGTCTTCTTTTGGGGTAACGGCGTGGTTCCTTCTCGCTGGCGACCAACCGGCACAGGCCTGAACTGGACGCCGAGCGAAGAGCTTCGCCCTCTAACCGACGCTGGCCTACGTGAGCATATCAATGTGATCTCCGGGCACGATATCAAGACTGGAAATCCGCGCGGCCACCACGCCGGAACCGTTGGCATATTGTCCGGTGCCCCTCTGATTCCTCAAGATCCAGGAAACGCGGGTTATGCCTCGACATTCTCTAAACCCTCGATCGATCAGGTCGTGGCGGATCACGTGGCTCAAGGCACCCGTTTTAGGTCTATCGAATTCGGTATCGACCCAAGGGTGACGACCGTGGAAGGCACGACCTTGCGCTACCTTTCGCATAACGGTCCTGACAACGCTAACCCGCCAGAATACAGTCCACATCAACTCTTCAGTCGCATATTTGGCGAAGGATTTGTGGACCCGGCCGACCAAAATCCGGAGGTTGACCCTCGCCTCGAATTGCGCCGAAACATTCTCGATGCCGTCAAGGATGACGCCAATCGACTGCACAAGAGGCTAGGTGCTGCAGATAGGGTTAGGCTCGAACAACACTTAGACGGAATTCAGGCCCTGCAGAATCGCCTCTTAGCCATTGAAAACGCGCCACCACCGCCCTCGGCGTGCCTCGTCCCGGGTAATCCCGGCGAGATTGCGAGTGATACTCAGGAACGCCAGCGAGCTCGGTCCCGGGCCATGTCCGACCTCATCGCCATGGCCCTCGCCTGTGACGCGACACGCGTGTGGTCAAACCTGTTCAATGGGTCGGTTTCCGGGACGTATTTCTGGAATATCGACTCCGGAAATAGTTTCCATCAGTTGACTCATGATGAGCCGGGCGAGCAGCCCAAAGTCCACCAGATTGTCACGTTCATTATGGAGGAGTTCGCCTACCTACTGAATGCCTTTAAGGCCATTCCGCAGGGCGATGGAACCCTCTTAGATTACTCGGTGATTCTGGCGTCGTCCGATACCAATTCCGGTCAAAGACACAACATTGATGATTATCCCATCATACTTGCTGGAAATGGCGGTGGGGCACTGCAAACGGGTCACCACATCAGGTCTGCGGGCGCGAACACGACCCGAGTGCTGCTCACAGCCCTCCGCGCCATGGATTGTCCCCATACAACCTTTGGCGAAGAGGGAGGCTTTACTGATCGCGGAATCTCGGAGATAGAGACCCCGTAAACAAGGGCTCTAACCTCGTTGCGGCTAACGGATTGAAGACCATCGAACTACTTATCTCCTTCGAGACTGAGATCGCTCGAATCGCAGACTCCTTTTCGAAGGATGACCTCAACACCGCCGATAGTACTCGACTCGCCAGAATCAAGCACCCCGGCGCACGCCAACAGTTCATGGTGGGACGTGCCTTGATCCTTGAGGCGTGTCAGAGATCTGGAGCGGACTTTCGTCTCTTAGATACCGAAGGCGAGTTTCCAACTCACCCAGATCTCTCCTTTAACCTCTCGCATGTAGAGCGGTGCATCGTTCTCGCGTGGACCACCGATTCTGAACTCGGGGTCGATGTTGAAGACTTCATGAGGCGATCGGATCGCGAACTCCTCATGCGAAGGCAATACAACGCGCCGGAGAACGAGTGGATATCAAAGTCGACCTCGGAGTTGGAACATCGGCAGCGGTTCTTCACGTTGTGGACGATCAAGGAGGCGATCCTGAAAGCCGAGAGGTGTGGTCTACGCATCGATACGAAGACTATCCGAGTCGATATGGATGCTGGCACAATTGGGTCGCCGTTCGAAAGCAAATGGGTGATCGACTATACTACTCTAAGA